>CAVUKE010000003.1:0-2940000 GCA_963742045.1 uncultured Pseudomonadota bacterium | reverse complement strand
GAAAAGAAATCAACCGAGATTCCCTTAGTAGTGGCGAGCGAAAGGGGAACAGCCCAGTTGTGGTAATCAGGTAAGTGCTAGTGGAACAGTCTGGAAAGTCTGGCCATAGAAGGTGATAGCCCTGTAGACGAAAGCACGAACCTGTGAGCAACAAAGAGTAGGACGAGACACGTGAAATCTTGTCTGAACATCGGGGGACCATCCTCGAAGGCTAAATACTCTCTACCGACCGATAGTGAACTAGTACCGTGAGGGAAAGGCGAAAAGAACCCCGGTGAGGGGAGTGAAATAGAACCTGAAACCGTATGCGTACAAGCAGTCGGAGCCTCCGCAAGGGGGTGACGGCGTACCTTTTGTATAATGGGTCAGCGAGTTATTTTCAGTGGCAAGGCTAACCGCATAGGGGAGCCGTAGGGAAACCGAGTCTTAAATGGGCGCCACAGTCGCTGGGAATAGACCCGAAGCCAGTCGATCTATCCATGACCAGGATGAAGACCAGGTAACACTGGTTGGAGGTCCGAACGAACCACTGTTGCAATAGTGCGTCGATGAGTTGTGGATAGGAGTGAAAGGCTAATCAAGGCTGGCGATAGCTGGTTCTCCCCGAAAGCTATTTAGGTAGTGCCTCGAGTCAACACTCAGGGGGGTAGAGCACTGTTTGGAGAAGGGGGCCATCTCGGCCTACCAACTCCATGCAAACTCCGAATACCCTGAAGTGATACTCGGGAGACACACAGCGGGTGCTAACGTCCGTTGTGAAAAGGGCAACAACCCAGACCATCAGCTAAGGTCCCAAAGTTTCGGCTAAGTGGTAAACGATGTGAGAAGGCATAGACAGCCAGGAGGTTGGCTTAGAAGCAGCCATCCTTTAAAGAAAGCGTAATAGCTCACTGGTCTAGTCGGCTCGCGCGGAAGATTTAACGGGGCTAAGCCGAGCACCGAAGCTATGGGTGTGAGTGACCTTCGGGTCGTTCACGCGGTAGGGGAGCGTTCTCTAAGCCTGCGAAGGTGTGCTGCGAGGCATGCTGGAGGTATGAGAAGTGCGAATGCTGACATGAGTAACGTTAAAGCGGGTGAAAAACCCGCTCGCCGAAAACCCAAGGTTTCCTGAGCTACGTTAATCGGCTGAGGGTGAGTCGGTTCCTAAGGCGAGACCGAAAGGTGTAGTCGATGGAAAGCAGGTTAACATTCCTGCACCGATTCCAACTGCGATGGGGTGACGGAGAAGGCTAGATCAGCGGCAGCAGTGCCGTTCAAGGCCGTAGGTGGATCTTCCTGGAAAATCCGGAGGGTCATTCAACACCGAGAACTGAGTACGAGGAGACTTCGGTCTCCGAAGTGATCGACGCCACGCTTCCGGGAAAAGCCTCTAAGCTTCAGGTTGGAATTGACCGTACCGTAAACCGACACTGGTGGGTGAGGAGATAATCTCCTAAGGCGCTTGAGAGAACTCGGGTTAAGGAACTCTGCAAGTTGATACCGTAACTTCGGGAGAAGGTATGCCTCCTGTTGTGAGTGGATTTACTCCACGAGCAATAAGAGGTCACAGGTAATCGGGGGCTGCGACTGTTTACCAAAAACACAGGACTCTGCTAACACGTAAGTGGATGTATAGGGTCTGACGCCTGCCCGGTGCCGGAAGGTTAATTGATGGGGTCAGCCGCAAGGCGAAGCTCCTGATCGAAGCCCCGGTAAACGGCGGCCGTAACTATAGAAGTGAAAGCAACCTCGAGAAGCAGAGTGTCCAGGACCAAACGTTGTAGTTACGTTAATAAACCTGGCTATATGCTGGAAACTCCGTGAATCCTCCAGTACTCGCCGCTGCAAGCGGCAGTGAAAATCTGAGGGGTGCGGACAATCAGCAGGAAAGGCCGATCGAACGATCGGAATCCTCAGAGACTATACGCCGGGCTCTTCGTACGAAGAGATGAGATAGTCCGAACTGCATGGCGACATGCAGAAAGTAATGCGCAATGCATTACTTCATCAACGCGGCAGATATGCGTGTTGATGTAACAGTAAGAACGGTCCTAAGGTAGCGAAATTCCTTGTCGGGTAAGTTCCGACCTGCACGAAAGGCGTAACGCTGGCCCCACTGTCTCGACCCGAGACTCAGTGAAGTTGAAATCGCTGTGAAGATGCGGCGTAGCTGCGGAAAGACGGAAAGACCCCGTGAACCTTTACTACAGCTTTACACTGAACTTTGACCTTGTCTGTGTAGGATAGGTGGGAGCCTTTGAAGCAGGGGCGCTAGCTCTTGTGGAGGCAACCTTGAAATACCACCCTGATAATGTCGGAGTTCTAACCTTGGTCCGTAATCCGGACCGGGAACACTGTATGGTGGGTAGTTTGACTGGGGCGGTCTCCTCCTAAAGAGTAACGGAGGAGTGCAAAGGTACCCTCAGCGCGGTCGGTCATCGCGCATTAGAGTGCAATGGCATAAGGGTGCTTGACTGCGAGACTGACAAGTCGAGCAGGTGCGAAAGCAGGTCATAGTGATCCGGTGGTTCTGTATGGAAGGGCCATCGCTCAACGGATAAAAGGTACTCCGGGGATAACAGGCTTATTCCTCCCAAGAGTCCACATCGACGGAGGAGTTTGGCACCTCGATGTCGGCTCATCACATCCTGGGGCTGTAGCAGGTCCCAAGGGTTCGGCTGTTCGCCGATTAAAGTGGTACGCGAGCTGGGTTCAAAACGTAGACAACACTGCGTTGCTAGGGAGTAATCCCTAGAAAAATTTCACTGGCTCATATCGGTGGAGCCCTCCTGAAGTTGCAAACTGACTTCAAAGGGTAATACCGAGGGAAGGCTGGTAATGATGTCCCTACAACCCTTGCGGTTGACTGGTTGTAGAGGCGCGATCGGACGATTCGTCGTCAGATCAAATCGTCACCATGCCCCTGTAGAGACTGATCCAATAAGGAGAGAGTCGCTGGGATGAACAGCGGCTAAGACGCCAGTCCCCTCTGAAGCAAGTGGAGGGTGAAGGTATAGTCCATGCCACTAGAAATAGTGGATTAGCATGCGTGAGACAGTTTGGTCCCTATCTTCCGTAGCCGTTGGAGATTTGAGGGTGAGCTGTCCTTAGTACGAGAGGACCGGGATGGACGCACCTCTGGTGTTCCGGTTGTCACGCCAGTGGCACTGCCGGGTAGCTATGTGCGGACGGGATAACCGCTGAAAGCATCTAAGCGGGAAGCCCCCCCCAAGATTAGATCTCCCTGGGAACTCGATTCCCCTAAAGGGCCCACGAAGACTACGTGGTTGATAGGCTGGGTGTGTAAGGCCAGTAATGGCTTCAGCTAACCAGTACTAATTGCCCGTGAGACTTGACCATATAACCTCAAGTGGTTTGAAGCCACGAAGAGGCTTGATGCCGATGGAGTGATTCCATCGTGAACGCGACAAGCGTCGAAGCAGAAACTAACCAGATTGGAGGCGTGTGAAGCCGCACCGCAAGGTGCGGCTTCATAAACCTCAAAAAGTTTGCCTGGCGGCCATAGCGAGTGGGAACCACCCGATCCCATTCCGAACTCGGAAGTGAAAACGCTCTGCGCCGATGGTAGTGTGCCTTTCAGGCATGCCAGAGTAGGTCACCGCCAGGCTTCAAACCAAAAAGCCCCTGAGCTCGAAAGATCTCAGGGGTTTTTTCTTTGCGCGGCACGCTCACCTGCCAGTCGGGAGCCAGCGCACGTAAGCGTACGGCGAATGGGATGCAAGCTACCTTCGCTGCTTGTCCATGAATCGCAGAATGAGGGAATGAGGCTGGCGATTTCGTCGTTGCTCTCATCCAGCGCAAAATGACCAGCGTCGAGCAGATGGATTTCCGCCTCGGGCAGATCACGTTTGAAAGCCTCGGCACCAGCTGCGATGAACGGGGGATCGTTTCGGCCCCAGACTACGAGAGTTGGGGGCTTATGCGCCCGTAACCAAGCCTGCCAAGCCGGGTAGGAAGCCACATTAGTCCGATAGTCGTACAAAAGATCAGCTTGGATTTCCCGTTGGCCAGGCCGCGAAAGAAAGGCGAATTCGTCCGTCCAAGTATCAGGATTGTATCGTTCCGGTCGCGACGTGCCCAAAGTGTGGCGCTGCTCGGTGGCAGCCTGAGAGACAAAGGCCTCGAAAATTTCGGGATGGCCAGCTCGATCGGCCCAGTAGCTGGCTATCCCGGTCCACTTAGCGCCAAGACCTTCCTGATAGACATTCGCATTCTGGAGGACGAGAGCGCGCAGTCGCTCGGGATGTAACTGCATCATGCGAAAGCCGACGGACCCGCCATAGTCATGCAGATACAAGGAGTATCGCTCGATGCCAAGTTGCTCGAGGAAGCGGGTGCTAGTCGCGGCCAGATGTTCAAACGTATAGGCATACGATGACGGTGGAGCAGCCTCACTTTGCCCGAAGCCCGGAAAGTCCGGCGCCACAACGTGGTAGTGAGTCGCGAGCAACGGAATAAGCGAGTCAAATTCACGGGATGATGAGGGGAAGCCGTGCAGCAATACGATGGTCGGCGTTGAGCCGACGCCTGCTTCCCGGTAGAAGATATTGAGGCCCTCTACCGGGATCCGGCGATAGGTCGTTGTCGCTGACGTCGATTCCAGAAACATCTGGCGCCTGAATGAATCGGTTCGTCTGACGTTGCCATACACTCTGCGCACGAAATATATTTTGGTGCGCAGCCCCTGCTCGCCCACGCTGCTAAGCAAGGCATTCCCAGGAAGCCTCTTAGCTGCGGCCATATTGCGCCAGACCGCGAGGCCGAATGATATTGGACGTAGGTATAGGCCCGTTCACGGAGCGGACCAGTGACGACCGCCGGGATAGCGCTGTCTGAGGGCAAGGATCGGGCACCGCTTGCGCGCGCCCTCGCGCTCGCGGCTCTGTTTGTCTTTTCTCCGCTCGTGTATGCGGACGACACGGGCGCTCAGGCGACGGCGTCCACGACCGCCGAGGGTTGTAATCCCGGCTCCGAAAACGAGAGCTTCTGGGAAAGACTTGCCGACAGCTACCGGGCACACCTGCATCCAAGTGAGTCCCCGAGCACTGCCGGCACTGCACCCGTCGCGCCTCCGAGCACTGACTCCGCTGCCGCGGCCGCCCCTCCCGGCATCGATGCCGGCGGCTACCGACGCGGTCTCCCGCCGCCTCCGGAGAGTGTGCCCCCGTGGCCCTACTCGACCTGGCCGATGGGCGGAACACCCGCGATCGGCTACGAGAACATCTATTACGGACCGCTGATGGATGCGATCTGGTGCGGCAGAAATGGCAAGCAGTGGAAGGACAGCCGTTTCACGATCTACGGCTGGATCGAGCCTGGGGCAAACTTAAGCACCTCCAGCAGCCACTACAATCTCTCGACCGGTACCGGCGGTAACTATCCTGCGGCCTACGCCTTCGAGCCGAACAAGATCCAGCTGGATCAGCTCGCGCTGTACCTCGAACGCACCCCGGATGAGATCCAGACCGATCACTTCGACTGGGGCTTCCGCTTCACCGGGCTCTACGGCACCGATTACAAGTACACGTTCTCGGATGGGATCCTGAGCAGCCAGTACACGCAGTCGGGTCAGCTGTATGGCTTCGACCCCGTCATGTATTACCTCGACTTCTACTTCCCCAAAATCGGCGCCGGCACGAACCTGCGCATCGGCCGCTACGTCTCGATTCCTGATATCGAAGCACAGCTGGCCCCGAATAACCTGACCTATAGCCACTCGCTCCTTTATATCTTCGACCCGTATACGCAGAACGGCATCCTTTCAACGACGCGGTTCAACAAGAACTGGACGCTGCAGCTTGGGATCTCAGGCGGCAATGACATCAGGCCTTTTCTCGCGCACGAGAATCATCTCACCCCCACCGGGTGTGTCATGTGGCAATCCGATTCGGGAGACGACGCGCTCTATCCGTGCATCAACGCCATTAACGACAGTAACTGGCGCTGGGACAACATCCAGCACGCGGTGACGACCTGGTACCACAAGTTCAACGACCGCTGGCATACGGCCACGGAGGTCTACTACACGTGGCAGGCGCACACACCGAACGTCAACAATCCGCAAGGCGTGGCCGTGATTGCCGCCCGCTATCCGCCGCCGACTTTCAATTTCGGCGCGCCTTTTGGTGCGCAATGCGATCCCCGAGCCGTCTACTGCTATTCCTACGCCTGGGCCGCCGTGAATTACCTGAACTATCAGTACGCCGCCCATGACATCTTTGTATGGCGCAGTGATTTCCTTGATGACGCCAACGGGCAGCGCACGGGATTCAAGACCCGGTACGCTGAGTTCGCCCTCGGCTATACGCATTGGGTTGGAGATGCGCTTGAGCTTCGGCCCGAAGTGCGTTTCGACCATGCCTTCAATACCGATGCTTACGACAATCCCACCGCAATTCCAGGTGGCGGCAAGCACAGCCAGTTGATGTTAGCGGCGGATCTGATCTTGCATTTTTAATTCGTGCAAGCTCCAGCGAGCCGGGAAACCCGCGCTGATCCCCGAAGAAACCCTGCCGTTACGTGCGCCGGCGCCAATCATCGATCAACCAGCAATTTTTGCGAGAAGCTTCGGTTCCACAGCGGCGGCTGCGAGCATACCGCCCATCATCGCGCCGGTGATTCCCTGGCTGCCCACATCCTGTCCCGTCAGATAAAGCCCCGGGACCGGTGTCCTGGCGCGCAGCGCATCCGACAGGTAGCGACGCGGACTCGCCTCAAGTCCATACACGCCGCCGTGCTCGGCGCCGGTGAAGGCGACGCTCGAGAGCGGCGTGGAGAGTTCTGTGTGAGTGATCTGCGCTGCAAGAGCTGGGAAGTGGCGCGCGAATAGCGCCGTCAATTGCCTGCTGATGAGCGCTTTCAATTCAAGGTAGTCTGGCGGGCGCTGGCCGATCCTGGAGCCCTCCCAGCTACGAAAGACATCCCAGTCTGTGAAGGTGACCAGTTCGGCAGTGTGCGGCTGATTCGGCGCATCAGAGGCCGGCTGCTTAAGCGATGGAAACGACACGTAGAGCGCCGGCGCGACAGGTTGCCGCCAAGGATCAAGCCACAGACCCTCGGAAATGTCGATGGATTCGTAGAACCAGTGATTCGAGCTGGTCGCGCCGCGGTTACCGATCTCGCCTTCAAAGCCCAGATACATGCCAATGTGGCACGCCGACGGCCGCAGTGCCGCGATCTCGCGCGCCCATTGCGTCTCCCGCAGAGGCGCCGGCAGCAACTGCAGTACCGTATGGCGCGCGCCGGCATCAGACAGGACGCGCGGGCAGTGGATTTGCGCACCGTTTTTCAGGCGCACGCCCGTGACCGCGCCCTCATCAACTAGAAGTTCCACTACGGTCGCCCGTGTGCGCACCTCGCCGCCGCCTTGCTGGATTACCGGCACGAGCGCCTTCGCGAAAGCCTCCGCCCCACCGACCGGGAAATAGGCCCCTTGCATGTAGTGGCGCATGATGAGGGCGTGCATCCCGAAGCTCGACTCACGCGGATCGGGCCCGTAATCGCCGCGCTGGGTCGCGAGCACCGCTCTTAATACAGGATCCGTGATCATCTCTTTGAGCACGACTTCGGTCGTCCGCCCCCACCACTTATCGATCTGAGAACGATGCAGTAAGTGATCGGCCTTGCCGATAAGAGCAGGCATCGCGCGTCGCGCAAAGATGTGCCGGCCGGCACGTTCTGCCGCTTCGAGCGCGAGGAAGAAGGCATCGATCTCGGTCGCTGAGCTCGGGAACCGTGCCTTGAGTTCCGCCACGAGCGCGGACTGCGGCCGTGCGAATTGAAACTCGAATCCTCCCGGCAGATGCACGGTGTCATACACCGGGCCAGTTGGGGCGAACTGGAGGGTCCCGCCGGACAACCAATCAATCACCTTGCGGGCGCAGCCCCCCTCGCCCATATCGCCGAGATAGTGAAGTCCCACCGCCCAGGTGAACGCGCCGCGACTAAAGGTTTGAGTCAGGCCGCCGGCCGCAAAATGCTTCTCAAGTACGAGCACCTTGAGGCCGCAACGGGTGAGCGCGCAGGCGCACGCTAGGCCGCCGATACCCGAGCCGATGACAATGGCGTCAAACCGTGCAGGATCCTCGCCCATGGCCGCGAACCTCGCTAAAGATCACCTCACCTCGCGCGGCCGCAAGAGCCAAACTCAACCCCCTTCGATGCGTACGGATTCCGCACCCGCTGTGATGTCGCGGAATTTTCGGCGGGACGTCTCGCAGCAGCTATAGGCACTTTCCGCAGCCCGCTCGCGAAGGTACTGCGGAATGTCCCTACTCCCCTGAAGCGCCGCCGCGGCTAGCATTCTTGCTGCATCCCGGTGCACACACGTGCGCCGGCCTTTGAATTGAGTCTTGCGACTCAACAGGACGCGCGCATGAGTGCCATTGCCCCTGCGGTCGAAACTTATAACGACAAGGTCGTGCGGCAGTTCGCCATCATGACCATCGTCTGGGGCATCGTCGGCATGCTGGTCGGCGTGTACATCGCCGCGGAGCTCTACTGGCCGCAGCTGAACTTCGATCTGCCCTGGCTCAGCTACGGCCGCATCCGCCCCCTGCACACCAACGCGGTCATCTTCGCGTTCGGCGGCTGTGCGCTCATCGGCACCTCCTTCCATGTCGTGCAGCGCACCTGCCAGGTGCGCCTGTTCGGGGATCGCATGGCAGGCTTCGTGTTCTGGGGCTGGCAGGTCGTGATCGTGGCGGCGGCGATCACGCTGCCCCTCGGGATCACGCAGAGCCAGCGAGTACGCCGAGCTCGAGTGGCCGATCGACGTGCTGATCACGATCGTCTGGGTGGTCTACGCGATCGTCTTTTTCGGCACCATCGCCAAGCGGCGCGTCAAGCACATCTACGTCGCCAACTGGTTTTACGCCGCCTTCATTCTCACGATCGCGGTGCTGCACGTCTTCAACAATCTCGCCATTCCCGTGAGCGCCACCAAGTCCTACGTCATCTACGCAGGCGTCGTGGATGCGATGATGGAGTGGTGGTACGGCCACAACGCGGTCGGCTTCTTCCTGACCGCCGGCTTCCTCGGGATGATGTATTACTTCGTGCCAAAACAGGCGCAGCGGCCGATCTATTCCTACCGGCTGTCGGTGGTGCATTTCTGGGCCCTGATCTCGGTGTACATGTGGGCCGGCCCGCACCACCTGCACTACAGCGTGCTGCCTGACTGGGTGCAGTCGATTGGCATGGTGTTCTCGCTCCTGCTGCTCGCCCCCTCCTGGGGCGGCATGATCAACGGCATCATGACGCTCTCGGGCGCCTGGTACAAACTGCGTACCGATCCGATCCTGAAGTTCATGATCGTCTCGCTCTCCTTCTACGGCATGTCGACCTTTGAGGGTCCCGTCATGTCGATCAAGACGGTCAATGCGCTCTCGCACTACACCGACTGGACCATCGGCCACGTGCACTCCGGTGCCCTGGGCTGGGTCGCCATGATGACCATCGGTGCGATGTACCACCTCATCCCGAAGCTCTTCGGCCGTGAGCAGATGTACAGCGTCAAGCTGATCGACGTGCACTTCTGGACCTCGACCATCGGCGTCGTGGTCTACATCGCCTCCATGTGGATCGCCGGCGTGATGCAGGGCCTGATGTGGCGCGCTTTCAACACCGACGGCACGCTCACCTATACCTTCGTGGAAAGTGTCAAGGCGACGCATCCGTTCTACCTGGTGCGCCTGCTCGGTGGCCTCCTGTTCTTCGCCGGCATGTTGATCATGGCCTACAACACCTGGATGACCGTGCGCGGCCAGAAGCCCGCGGTGGTGCGTGTGCCGCTGCCGGCGCCCCGGCCGGTGCTCGTGCCGGCGACGGCGGTGGTGGCGGGAGCGGACTCATGAGTCACGAAGTCGTCGAGCGCAACGTCAGCCTCCTCACCGTGCTGATCATTCTGGTGATCAGCGTCGGGGGACTCGTGGAGATCGTGCCGCTGGCCATGAACGCTTACGCCAAGCAGGGCAGCGATGACATCAAGCCCTACGGTCCGCTTGAGCTCACCGGCCGCGACGTTTACGTGAGCGAGGGCTGCTACCTGTGCCACTCGCAGCAGGTGCGGCCGTTCCTGAGTGAGACCGAGCGTTACGGGCCGTACTCGGTCGCCGCTGAATCGCAGTACGACCACCCGTTCCAGTACGGCTCCAAGCGCACGGGACCTGATCTGGCGCGTGTCGGCGGCCGCTACAGCGATGACTGGCACCACGTGCACCTGCATAACCCGCGCGATGTCGTGCCCGAATCGATGATGCCGGGGTATCCGTGGCTTGAGCACTCCGCCATCGATCCGAAGCTGCTGCAGCGCAAGATGCGCGTGCTGCGCTTCCTCGGCACACCCTACACCGATGCGCAGATCGCCGCGGCGCCGGAGGCGGTCGCGGGCAAGACCGAGCAGGACGCGCTCATCGCCTACCTGCAGTCACTCGGTCTGGCACGGCCACGCGGCTCGGGGGAGGCGCCATGACCATCAACCTGATCCGCGCACTGGTCACAGTGTCACTGTTCGGTCTGTTCGTGCTCCTGTGCCTGTCGGTCTGGAGCAAGGGCCGGCGCGCGGAGTTTGACTCCGCCGCCCGGCTGCCCTTCCAGACCGGCGACGAAGCGGACTCTCCGGCAAGTCAGGAGCGGCGCTGATGTCCACCGGCTGGAGCATCTTCGTCGCCATCGGCTCGATCCTCAATGTACTCGGCTGCGGCTGGCTCATCTGGTGGAGCGCGCGTCAGCGTCCGAACGAGGTGGCCAAGGGCGCGGTGTTCCCGGATGTCTGGGACGGGGATCTGCAGGAGCGCAACAACCCCATGCCCCGCTGGTGGCTGATCCTGTTTTTTCTCACGATGGTGTTTGCCGGTATCTATCTGGCGCTCTACCCGGGGCTCGGGCGCTTCGGCGGGCTCCTCGGCTGGAGCCACGAGGGGCAATGGCAGCAGGAAATGCAGCACGCCAAAGCGCAGTACGCGCCGATCTACGCCGCGTTCGCGGATCGCGATGTCGCAGCTCTCGCGAAGGATCCGAAGGCCGTAGCTCTTGGCCGCAGCCTCTTCGCCAACAACTGCACGCAGTGCCACGGCGCGGACGCGCGCGGCGCCACCGGCTTTCCGGATCTGACGGACAACGACTGGCTCTACGGGGGCACCCCGGAGAACATCGTCACGACCATCACTCACGGCCGCCAGGGTGTCATGCCCGCGCTCGGGGCGGCCCTGGGACCCCAGGGCACCGATGAAGTCATCGCCTACGTGCTCAGCCTGAGCGGGCGGCCGGCACCGGCGGACAAGGTCGAGGCCGGCAAGCAGCGCTTCGCGCTCTGCGCCGCCTGTCACGGGGCCGATGGCAAGGGCAATCAGATGCTCGGCGCCCCGAATCTCACCGACGACATCTGGTTGTACGGCGGCTCACCGGAGGCGATCCGCAAGACCATCACCGAGGGTCGACACGGGCAGATGCCGGCGTGGGGCTGGCTCGGCGCGGACCGCATTCGCCTGCTCGCCGCGTACGTCTATAGCCTCTCGCACAACGTACAGGCGGCCAGCGCCGGGGCGGCCGGTACCGCGGACGCCGCCGGCGCCGCCGCGCAGTAGCGGTGTGAGCCGTGAAATCCGACACTCTTGCCTCGACCTCGCGCGCAGGGCGCGGCTGGCTGATCGGCGCGACGCTGTGGCCGTCGCTGCTGGCGGCGTGCCTGGCGAGCCTGCTGTTCTTCGCCGCGGTCGATCCACTCTTGCTGCGCGATGCGGGCCCGCAGCTCTTCGACGGCCTTAGCCGCGAGGGCGGCTACGCCCTCGGATTCTTCTTCTTCTGGTTCATCGCCGCCTGTGCGAGCGCCCTGAGCCTGTACCTGGTGCGCCGACCCGAGGCTCAGGCCACGCCCGATCCGCGCACCGGACGGCAGTGATGAGCGCCGAAAGCGGCGTTGTGGTCGAGGCGGCTGCCGAACAGCCCTTCTACCTCTCGGCCGCCAAGATCTATCCGCGCGAGGTGCAGGGGCGCTTCGCCAGCCTGCGCCGCATTGCGGTCCTCGTGCTGCTGGGTCTCTTCTACGGCGTGGCATGGCTCGAATGGCACGGGCACCAGGCGCTGCTCTTTGATCTGCCGGCACGCAAGTTCCACATCTTTGCCCTCACCCTGTGGCCGCAGGATTTTCTTTATCTCGCGCTGCTCTTGATCATCGCCGCCCTGTCGCTTTTCTTCTTTACCGCACTCGCAGGGCGGGTGTGGTGTGGCTACGCCTGCCCGCAGACGGTGTGGACGGAACTCTTCATCTGGATCGAGCAGTGGACAGAGGGCACGCGCAGCAAGCGCATGAAGCTCGACCAGGGCCCGTGGACGCTGCAGAAGCTGCTGCGCAAGGGCGGCAAGCAGCTGCTGTGGATCACCCTGGCTGCCTACACCGGTTTCACGTTCGTCGGCTACTTCGTGCCGATCCGCGAGTTGGGCGCGCAGCTGGCGAGTCTCTCCATCGGCGGCTGGGCCGCCTTCTGGGTGTTCGTCTATGGGCTTGCGACCTACGGCAACGCCGGCTTCCTGCGCGAGCAGGTGTGCAAGTACATGTGCCCGTACGCGCGCTTTCAGAGCGCCATGTTCGACAAGGACACGCTGGTCATCTCCTACGACGAGACGCGCGGGGAACCGCGCGGCGCACGGCGTCGCCACAGCGCCCCGCGACCCCAGGGTCTCGGGGACTGCATCGACTGCACACTGTGCGTGCAGGTGTGCCCGACCGGCATCGATATCCGCCACGGCCTGCAGTACGAGTGCATCGCCTGCGCCGCCTGCATCGATGCCTGCGACACGGTGATGGACAAAATGGGCTCCCCGCGCGGCCTGATCCGCTACACCACCGAACACGCGCTGCGCGGCGGCACGCAGCGCATCCTGCGCCCGCGCCTGTTCGTCTACATGGCGCTCCTCGGCGGCCTCATCGGCGCATTCGCCTATTCGCTCTCGACGCGCGTCCCGCTGATTCTCGACGTGCTGCGCGATCGCAACGCGCTCTACCGCGAAGTGCGCGGCGAGCGCATCGAGAACTCCTACCTCCTGCGCATCATCAACCAGGACGAGCACGCCCACCGCTACCGACTCGCGGCGGGCGGCTTTGAGCAGCTGACGCTCGTGGAGCCAACGACCTTGATCGAGGTGCCCGGCAGCAGCGTTGCCACGATCCCCGCGCGACTGCAGGCGCCAGCCGCACTCGCGCACGGAGTACACCCGGTGACGCTGCAGCTGATTGCCGAAGACGCCCCGCGCATCACGGTGCGCGAGAAAACCCGTTTTATAGGACCCAGATCATGAGCGACCGCGACACTCTCGTCTCCGTGACCGCCGCCGAGGCGCTGCTGCTGCGGCCCTGGTACCGCTACTTCTGGCCGTGGCTCGTGATCGGGCTCGTCGGCAGCGCGGTGATCGGCAGTCTGACCAGCGCCTATCTGGCAGTGCACACGAGCGATGTCGTGGTCGAGCATGACGACGCCTCTCAATAAACGCGCGCTCAGGCGATGACCGAACGCTGCTTTCACTGTGATGCGCCGATCGCGGGCGACGCGGTCCTCGTGCCGGTCGAGGGACAGGCGCGAGCGATGTGCTGCGAGGGCTGCGCCGCGGCCGCCCGGCTCATCCTGGCCGAGGGGCTCGGGCGCTATTACCAGTTCCGCAGTGCCCCGGCGGGCCAGCCGCCACGGCCGAGCGGGCGGCACTGGCAGACCTTCGATCGCGCGGCGGCGCTGCGCCGCTATACCCATGAGCGCCCGGACGGCACGCGGGAGCTGAGTCTGAGGATCGAGGGGCTGCACTGCGCTGCGTGTGGCTGGCTGATCGAAAGCAGTCTTGCGCAGTTGCCCGGCGTGCGGGAGATCCACGTCAATCCCGGCAGTGCGCGCGCGGAAGCATGCCTTGATCCCGCCCAGGTGAGTGTGAGCTCAGTGCTCGGGCGCATCGAGGCGCTCGGCTACCGCCCGCAACCGCTGAGCTTCACGGCAGGCGCGGAGACCGACTGGAACCTGCAGCGACGCGTGATGCTGCAGCGCCTGGGCGTCGCCGCCTTCGGGATGATGGGCGTCATGACGTATTCGGCGTCCCTCTATGCCGGGGCCATGGAGGGCATCGGCGCCGATCTTGAGCAGCTGCTGCGGTTCGTGAGCCTGATCGTGGCCACCCCCGTGGTGCTCTTCGCAGCGCAGCCGTTTTTCGCCGGCGCCTGGCGCGGCCTGCGCTCGCGCACGTTGGGGATGGATCTGCCGGTCGCCCTGTCCATCGGCTCCGCCTACCTGTGGAGCGTGTGCTCGACGTTGCGTGGACGGGGCGCGGTGTATTACGACTCGGCGGTGATGTTCACCTTCCTGCTGCTCCTCGGGCGCTACCTCGAGCTCACACTGCGTACCCGCTCCGGGATGGAGCACGACGTGCTCGCGCGGCTTCTGCCCGAGAGCGCACTGCGCATCCGCGGCAGCGAGGCTGAGCGGGTGCTGCCGGATGAGCTCGTCACGGGCGATCTGGTGCGGGTGCTGGCCGGGGAGCGCGTGCCGGCAGACGGGCTCATCGAGAGCGGCCGCACGGAAATCGACGAGTCGCTGCTCACCGGGGAATCGGCGCCGCGCGTACGTGAGCCGCAGGATGCGGTCATTGCCGGCACCATGAACCTGGGGGGCGTCATCCAGATGCGCGTGGCGCGCGTCGGCCAGGACTCAACCCTCGCCGCCATGGCGCGCCTGCTCGAGCAGGCGCGTGCCGCGCGTCCCCGCATCGCCTCCAGCGCCGACCGTGTCGCCGGCTGGTTTGTCGCCGGCGTACTCGTGCTCGCCGTGCTCTCCGGCCTCTGGTGGTGGCACGTGGACCCGGCGCGTGCCTTCCCGATAGCGCTCGCCGTGCTGGTCGTGACCTGCCCGTGCGCGCTGTCGCTCGCAACCCCGGCGGCACTCGCCGCCGCGACCACGCGCCTGGCGCGCGGCGGGCTCCTGGTGGCCCGCGGGCGTGCGCTTGAGAACCTGGTGCACGCCGATCGCGTTGTGTTCGACAAGACCGGGACGCTGACCTTCGGGGAGCCGCGCATCGCTGAAGTGCGGCTGCTCGCCCCGCGCGCCGAGCGGGCGCGCTGTCTGGCCATCGCCGCCGCGCTCGAGCGCCATTCCGAGCATCCGATCGCGCGCGCGTTCGCCGCGGTTTCACCCGCCGGCGGCCTCACCGCGGTTTGCGTCGCGGCCGGCCGCGGACTTGAGGGGACTTTGGACTCGGTGCGCTATCGAATCGGCCGCGCGGACTATGTGAGCGTGGGCGCCGGTACGGCGCAGGATGGAGCGGTGATTCTGGGGGACGGGCAGGGGCCGCTGGCCGCGTTCATGCTGAGCGATCAGCTGCGCGCTGACGTGCCGGGGACCCTCGCGCAGCTGCGCCGCCTCGGCCTCACGCCGATCATCGCCAGTGGCGATCATGCGCAGGCGGTTCAGGCCGCCGCCCGCGGGCTCGGGGAACTGATGGTGCGGGACGGACAGAGCGCGGCCGACAAGCTCGCGCTGGTGCGCGCGCTGCAGGATGAGGGCCACCGTGTGGTGATGGTGGGCGATGGCGTCAACGATGCCCCGGTGCTCGCCGCCGCGGACGTGTCGGTCGCCGTCGGCAGCGGTACCGATCTTGCCCGGGTGAGCGCCGACATGGTGCTCCTCGGGGAGACGCTCGCGCCGCTCGCGCTCGCGGTCGTGACCGCGCGGCGCACGCTGCGCGTCATTCATCAGAACATGGCGTGGGCCGTGCTCTATAACCTCGCAGCAGTGCCGCTCGCCATGGGTGGCTACCTTGCACCGTGGATGGCCGCGCTTGGCATGTCCGCAAGCTCGCTCCTCGTGGTGCTCAACGCCATGCGACTGCTCTTCGCTCGGGCACCGCGCGCGCCAGCTGCACCGCGCCCGCTGCTCAAGACCCACTCACCGCCGCAGGTGCCGGCATGAACATTCTCTTTCTCCTGATCCCCCTGGGACTGGTGATGCTCGCGCTCGCGATCTGGGGGTTCTTCTGGGCCGTGCGTGCCGGGCAGTTCGATGATCTTGAATCCCCGGCGGTGAAGATCCTGCTCGACGACGATCGGGCACCGGCGCCGACGCAGTCCTCACGGTCGGAGCCGACGCCGTGACGACACTGACGCTGCTCGCGGTCTTCACGGCCGGGCTTCTCGGCAGCAGCCACTGCCTCATCATGTGCGGCGGCATCGCCACGGCGCTCGCCGCCGCCCCAGGTGCCGGCGCGCGCACGTGGCGGCCGTTCCTCTACCAGCTCGGGCGCCTGACCAGCTATTGCTGCGTGGGCGCACTCGCCGGCGCGCTCGGACTCGCCGCCGGGGTGGGGATGGCGGCCGAGCGCTGGGGGGCAATTCTTCGGCTCGTAACCGCGTTCATCGTGGTCATGATCGGACTCAACATCGCCCTCGGCAGCGCGGCGCGCTCGCCGTGGCTGCGCCTGCCGGAGCGGGTGGGGGGAATGCTCTGGCGGCGCGCCGCGCCGCTTGCCCAGACCTCACTGCCACAGCAGCCCATGCTGCGTGCGTTTTCGCTCGGTCTCCTGTGGGGCTGGCTGCCGTGCGGACTTGTGTACTCGACGCTGTTTGCCGCCGCGGCAGCCGGCAGTGCGCTCGGCGGCGCACTCGTCATGGTGGCCTTCGGGCTCGGGACGATTCCGGCCATGCTCGGCGTCGCGCAGCTCGTTGCACGGCTGCCCCGGCGCGAGGGGGCGGGCGCGCGCCTGTTTGGCGCACTCCTTACCGCGTGCGGCCTGCTCACCGCGACAATGCCGATCGCCGAACTCACCGGCCGCCCGCATCACCATCACGCGCTGATGGCGCCTTTGAGCGGTAAGCTTTCGGGCGGGGCGGCGGAGGCTGGAAAGCGACGCGCTGCCCACGATGGCAAGGCGCCGACCGCAGCCCGTTGATCCCTGCCCGAAGGTGTCCCCGTCCCGCCCCCGAGGGTTCTTTATCCCCGGCTGAAGCTTTCTTTGGACCCGTTCGGGTATCACGATTGACAGCGAAACGGCGGGGGCGTTCAGTTGTTGATGCGAATGCACGGCCGATGTTTCACTCGGGGTGAGTTATGCGTGGCAGCCGATGGTGGGCCAGTAGCGTCCTTATCGCGAGCTTTGCGGCGATCGCGGGCAGCATCGCTTCAGGCGTCAGCGCGGGGCATTCCCCCGGCGCACCGAGTGGGCGCAGTGAGGCGGGAGGCACGGGCCATGCTGGCGGGAGCACCGGCACGCCAGGTGGAACCGCGGTCAGCCACGTCGTGATCGCCGGCGAACCGGCGACCGTGGCGCATCTGCCGCCCCACGCGCCCTTCAGTGACGCGCAGCTTCGCAAGCTGCATCGCGCCGGCTACTACGCGCGTAAGCAGGATCAGGTGACCTACTGGTGTCGCCGGGTGCGCTGGACAGGAGAGGGCTGGATGAACGACTGTTTCGACTGAGCGCCTCTTCTTTGCCCACGGCACCTTGCCGCGCGCCACGCTGAATATCGGATCGAGGGAGTCACGTTGCCGCTGATCGGCGCTCGGGTGCCCGCCGGCGGCATCGCAGACCTCGCTTCGGGGGTCTGTTCTTTGAGGGCCGTTGTTGCGCTACTGCCCGATGCGCGGATCAGTGGCTTCCGCGAAGGCAATGCTGTTGCCGTCCGGGTCCTTGATCATCACGACCTTCACGACCTTGCCGACGATGGTCGGCCCCGCATCGAGGCCGAGACTTTCCAGGCTTGCGATCTGTTCCTCAAGATCGTTTACCGCGAGCGTCACGGAACCTGAGCCGGCGCGCTGGCGGTTCTCGTAGACCTGCAGCCAGCCCCCGCCATCGAATTTCCACTCTGTCACTTCGGGCATGGGATTGGAGTCCGCTGGGCGGCCGAAGAGTGCTTCGTACCAGCTCGTGGCCGTGCGCAGATTGCTCACCGCAACGCTCGCCAGCGCGTTCCTGATGGCCATACTGGTTCTCCTTGGTCGGACCAGCGCGGACGATAGCATCGGAGCGCGCGCCGCGTAGCGCCAGCGCCTGTAGGAATGGGATGACGCGCAGGTCTTGCGCGCGAGTCTTCAGAAGAGTGCCCCGAGTACCATCAGCAGTCCTGCGAACGCCACGCCCCACACGAGCGTGCGCACGTACGGCAGTCCGATGATGTAGATCGGCAGGTACGCGAGGCGTCCCCAGAAATAAAGCTGCGCCCCGAGGGCGGTCGAGGAAGAGTTCGCCTTCACAAGCACGACGGCGAGCACGGCGGCCGCGAAGAACGGAAAAGTCTCGAGGAGATTGCGGTTTGCGCGCTGCGCACGGGCTGCCGCGCCGCTCAGGGGCTTCATTTCCTGATCGCGGTTACTGAGATTCCAGCCCAGAGTTCGCTGTGCGGTGCCGAAGCTTGCGGCCACGAGCACCGACACGAGCCCCAGACAAATCGACCAGGCAAGCATCTTCAGTTCTACGGTCATGCGTGCAGCTTCCGGGATGAGAACAGGAAACCCCTGAGGCTCGGCGCCTCAGGGGTCATCGGGTGGCCGCTACAGTTCCCGGTAGAGGCTGTCCGAGGTGATCGTGCGGACCTTGTCGAGGTTCGCAAGCCACGAGGAGAATTCCGGGTCGGCGGCGAGCTTGCTCTGCGATTCGGCGAAGGCCGCCCAGCTCGGATACTCCTGGCTCACGATCACGCTGCCGGTATTCGGGCCGGCGTAGGAGGCACGCCAGATGCGCAGCTGCGTCGGGATGTTCAGGCGCTTGAGCATCGCGCGGCCCTTCTCCAGCTGCTGCATGTACGCGGACACGTTGTCGGTCTTGACCGTGATCACGCGAAGCACGACGGTGCTGGCGGCAGAAGCTGCCGTGGACAGGGCAATGGCGAGTGCCGCCGCTGCAAAGAGCGAGGTAAATTTACGCGACATGATGTGTCTCCCCCCCCGGTAAAAGGTGGTTAGTCTGATGATGGTGGCTGACTGAAGATCGTTGTTGTTTTTCGGGCAGCAGGATCTAACTTCAAAACCTCCCGCGACGCAATCCCCAGCGTTATCGCGCTGGGGCGCGCGCCGGCTCTGCCAGAGGGGGCTGCCATAGAAAAAGGCCCTGCAGGTCGCAAGACCGACAGGGCCTTTCAGTTACGGGTTTTTTGGGGTGTCTCTAGGCTTTCTTGACCCAGACCTTGCACCACCCGTTTGCGTTCACGAGCTTCCCCGGGAAGATATTGCACGGACGCCAGGCATCCCCGGCATTGCCGGTCAGCTGGGCGCAGGTGCTGCACATCTGGCCGGCCTGATAGGTCGGAAAATCCTTAGCGCTGACCGCTTTCGCGCTGTCGTGATAGCCGAGCGCCTGCGCAGTGGGATCACTCTCGGCCAAATGCGGTGGCGCATCCGCGCGCACCTCGCGCACCACGGCCCCCGCTCCCACCACCAGGGCAATGCCCTTGAGTGCGTCGCGACGTGAGAACTGACTCATCGGTATCCCCTTCATTGTTGGTGGTCAGGGGATTTTCGGCCAGGCCCGCGCGCGCGTCCATACGCGTTTTCCGATCACGCGCGCGAGCGCCAGCGCAAGCCGGGCGTCAGGTATGAATCTCGTGGCTGGAAGAATTCAATTGAGAGTGATTCTCAACTGCTGCCGCAACGCTACTTGCGTCCGGGCTTCGGCTTCGTGACCTGGTTGTACGGATCGTAGCCGCCACCGGTTTTCGGCTGATCCGGCATGATCCGCAGTTCCCCGTCGTGGGTGTCTTCAACCTTCAGTTCCGGCGCGTCGAGTTTTTTCAAAAGACGCGAGGTCGCACCCACGAAGATGCGGCTCGTCTGCGCGATGAATTCCCATACAGCATTGCCGCGCTCGTCGTGACGGACCTTGCCGCTCGGACGTGCTCCCGGCGCTGCGCCGCCCGCTGAGGGCTTCGCGGGCAGCGGCGGGCGCCCAGGAGAAGAGCTGACCGGCCGTGTCGGATCAAAGGCGGGCGCCGGCCGGGCCGGAGCGGTGCTGGCGGGTCGCGTCGGGGATGAGCTGGGCGCAGCCGGCCGCACTGCAGGCGCGGCGGGCTTTCCAGGCGCAGGGGCGCCGGGGTGAAAGCCAGGTTTGAGTGTCTTGGGGTCGTTCATCAGCCGTCGGGCCCCTCAGGCGGGGTTAAGTTGCATCGCAATGGTGCCACTACCCTTATAACGAGGCAGTGTCCCAGTCGGCGCTCCTGCGTGCCGGAATTGTGCAGGGCATCACAGTCGCGGTGCCGCCGGCGGGCTGCCGGCGCGGACAGGGTCGGGAGTGCTGCGCACATAGTTAGCATCCCATGACACGAGCCGCGCTCAAGAGCCGAATATTGCGGAAATTTTTCACTTACTGCCTAGCTTGCACCCGCCGGTGCCGCTGGCAGAGACTACAAGCGGCGGGGGCGTCCTTCAGGCTTTGGAAAACAGTTCGGGGAGGGTGTGCATGTACGTCCGTGCGTACAAGCACGCACGGCTCATGGATGAGTCCGAGTGGCGTGTCGAAGTTGCGGCGAATTCTCGCCTGCCTGAGGACATCCTCGCGTCCCGGGTCCTTGAATGCCCCCTCGTCTATCGTCGCTGGACGGCCGAACACGACCGATTGCTGCGGCGCGTCGCCGCGCAGTCGCGTGTGGAGAGCCAGGTTGTCTCGCTCAGGTCCACGGCGTTGAGTCTGGTACACCGCAAAGCGCTGTTCGAGTACCTGCGCGAGCGCGGGCTCACCGGACAAAAACGCCGCCGGCTCTTTGAGCTCTTCTACGGCTGCCGCGATTACACCAACGCGGTGCTGGCCGAGCACAACAACTACGTGCGCTGCAGCTCAAGCTACCTGTGCACCCAATACCTCGCCGAGCACCTGATGCACGATGAGGCGATCGTCGAGCCGCTGCAGCTGTATGAAACTCGCTTCGCGGAATATTTCCGCGCCTTCTGCAACGGCGAACTGGCGGAGACCGAGGAGGAGCGCATCCTGGCCGAGCCGCTCGATGCCCTGCGGCCGCTGCTCAAGTACCAGCTGAGCGAAGCGCGGCACGCGATCCTGAAAATGCCGCTCGCACCGGCGCGGCAATGGCGCGAAGTGGAGATCCGCAAACCCACCGGCCAGACTCAGCGGCTGCGCGCGCTCTTTGATTCAAGCCCCCCGCGCTGAAAGATCTCACACCGCTCACCACGGCAGGATCCGCCCGTCGTAGCTGTGGATGCCCTGGGCGGCCTTGGCCTGGTCCAGCTGATCGATGACGCGGATCATGCCGGCGACGCTTTGTGCGGGAGAGACCGTGGCGACGGTGGTCGCCCCGTAAGCGCTACGGTAGCGGCTGAGCATGTCGGTGTCAGCCGTGCCCGGGGAGACGACCGCGACAATCGCCCCGTGCGATTTGAGGTCTGCGCCCAGGCCCTGCATGCCCATGTTGAGGGCGGTCTTGCTCATGCGGTAGAAGTACGGCCCGTGCGCCATGGCACCGGCGATCGCGATGGAGCCAAGCCCGCTCGTGAGCGCCACGATCTTCTTCTGGCGGCTCGCGAGCACCTGCTCGCGCAACGCCTGCGCGACGGCGAGCGGCCCGAAGGCGTTGACGTCCAGGATGGCCGCGAAAGCGCGGCGGCTGAAGCTGCCGAGTGTCTGCTCGGCAGGCTCGCCGAGCACGCCGGCGTTGTTCAGTAGGATGTCGATCGGGCGGCCGCGGCAGCGTTCAGCCAGTGCCTGAATCCCCGCATCCTCGCTCGCATCGAGCCGCTCCACGGCGATGTTGCGGCGCGCCGCGGCAAGTGCGCGCAGCTCGACGGCCTTGTTCGGGTCGCGCACGGTCGCGATGACGGTGGCGCCACGCTCGGCATACTGGCGCGCGAACTCCAGTCCGAGTCCGCGACCGGCACCGGTGATGAGGACGCTCGGGGCGGCGGCCGCGCCTGACCCGGCGGGCACCGACGCCGCCAGCACCGTAAAGAGAGTCTTCATGGAGCGCCTTTCGGATCCGTCCGTGGGCCGATGAGGCTAGCACGATCGCCGGCAAAGGCATCCCTCAGGATGCGCCGGGCGCCGCGCGCCGTTAGACTTCAATGACGCCTGACCTGCGGCACAAGAGGGAGCATCTTGATGAATCGGATCCTCGCGATGACGGCACTGCTGCTCATCACCTCGGGCGTGGGCGCGACCATCTGGCCCTATGATGAGAAGGCGGACGCGGCCGCCGACGTAGAGCATGCGCTCGGCGCCACGCGCACCGATCACAAGAAAGTGCTGCTCGTGTTCGGTGCCAACTGGTGCGAGGACTGCCGTGCCCTCGATAAGGCGCTGCAGGGCAGCAGCCGCACGCTCATTCAGGGCAAGTTCGACGTCGTGAAGATCGATGTCGGCAACTTCGACAAGAACCTGGAGCTCGACGCCCGCTACGGCCACCCGATCAAGAACGGCATCCCGGCGGTGGTGGTGCTGGATACGGACAACCAGGTGATCTACTCCACCAAGGGCGGCGAACTTGCCAACGCGCGCCACATGGGCGAGCAGGGGATCTACGATTTCCTCCTCGCGAAGGTGGCCGCGAAGCCCGCCTCCCAGGAGCGCGCGGGGCGCTGAACACGCGCGGGAGGGCGGCGCGCTCACCAGCCGATGCCGTAGTCCTCGCCGTGGTTGCTCGAGCCACCCCAGAAGGTGCCGTGCTCGCGGTCTATGCGGATCGCGTTGATGGGACCTGAGCTGCGCTCGACGAAATCCAGCTGATAGCCCATGCGCCTGAGCTCGGTGCGCACCGCCGGGGGCGTGGAGGTGTTAACCGTGAGCCGCCCGGGAAAGGACTCATGCGCGCCGAAGGAATCGCGCATCTGGTAACTTGTGATGTTGGCCGCCTCGCTGGCTTCCTGCACCGTCATGCCGAACTCGACCACGTTCAGGAAGAACTGCAGGAGGTTCTGATCCTGCGTGTCGCCCCCCTGGACCGAGAAGACGAGCACCGGCTTGCCATCCTTCAGCGCGAGAGTTGGCGTGAGGGTGGCACGCGGGCGTTTGCCGGGCTCGAGCACGTTGTAGGGGTTGTCAGCCGCCTCGAGGACGAAGCTCTGCATGCGCTGGCTCAGGCCGATGCCGGTGTGCCCGGCGATCACCGCCGGCACCCACCCGCCGCTCGGAGTCACCGAGACCGCCCAGCCCTCGGCATCCGCCGCTTCCACGCTCGTGGTGCCTAAGCGGAAGGTGCGATCAAACTCGGCGCGCGCCGTGGGCGTGTTCGCGGGCATCTTGCTGTGCCACTTCTCCAAAAGCGAGGTGAAGGGGTTCTTGCCGCCCTGGAACGGATAAGGATCCCCGGGGCGGATGTCCGGATCGTTGCGATCGAAGTGCACGAGCCTGGAGCGCTCGCGGGCGTAATCCTTGGAGAGCAGACCCTGGATGGGCGACGCGCGGCGGGAAATCCGGATCGCCGTAATAGAAGTCGCGGTCCGCATAAGCGAGGTTCATCGCCTGGTAGAGCGTGTGGATGTAGCGGGTGCTGTTGTAACCCATGCCTTTGAGGTCAAAGTTCTCCAGGATGTTCAGCGTCTGCAGCATCACGGGACTTTGGACCCAGGTGGTGAGCTTGTAGACCTCGTAGCCCTTGTAGTTGATGTGTACGGGCTCTTCGATCTTCGCCTTCCAGCGGGCAAGATCCTCGAGCGTGATGAGGCCGCCAGCCTCGTGCACGCCGCGCACGAACTCCTGCGCGATATCACCCTTATAGAAGCGGTCGTAGGCGGCATAGATCGCAGCTTTCCGGTCCTTGCCGGCCGCGAGCGCCTGGCTCTCCGCCTCCACGAGCTTGCGCAGCGTGGCGGCAAGTTCCGGCTGATGGAACATTTCACCCGGGAACGGCGCCTCGTGCGCCGTGCCGGGGTGGGTCAGCATCACGCGTCGGGTGTCGGGCCACTGGCGCATCCGCTCCATGTTCTTCTCGATGGTGTCGACGAGCTCGGCCTCCATCGGGTACCCATCCGCCATCTCGATCGCAGGCGCCAGCACCTGTTTCAGGCTCATCGTGCCGTACTCGGCGAGCATGGTCATGAGCCCGCCCGGGGTGCCGGGCGTCACCGCCGCCAGGGCGCCGAACTCGGGCGGAAACCTCATGCCGAGCTTACGGAAGTACTCCGGCGTCGCCCCGGAGGGGGCGATGCCCAGTCCGTTGATGCCGATCACCTGGCCGGTGTGGGGATTGTAGATGAGCGCCTGCGTCTCCCCGCCCCAGGAGAGCGTGTCCCACATGGTGGAAGTGGCGGCGATCATCGCGCACGCGGCATCCACCGCGTTGCCGCCGCGCTCGAAGATCATCGCACCGGCCGTGGCGGCGAGGGGTTTGCCCGTGACGGCCATCCAGTGCGCGCCGTGCAGGGCCGGTTTCTGCGTGCGGGCGAACGGGCCGGATGGCGCGGTGAGGAGGAGTATGCCGAAGGCCCCGGCGGCGGCGATCAGCCCCCGGCGACTGCCAAAGCTGAATCTTCTGCCCCCGCGCATGGAAAGATCCTCGTTTTCTTGGTCGGCGCAGGAGCATAGGGCAGACTCAGACTCAGCGCACCCCTGGCAGGCTGCAGCGGGGGGCGAGGGTTCCTTCCGGGCGGATCTTCAAGCCATGTCAGATACGGCAACCTTGAGCGGGCTCTTCATCTACCCGGTGAAGTCCGCGCGTGGCATTGCGCAGGCGAGTGCGCGCGTGACGCCGCTTGGTCTTGAGTGGGACCGCCAGTGGATGATCGTGGACGAGCGCGGGGTCTTTCTGTCCCAGCGCACGCACCCGCAGCTGGCGCGGCTCGTGCCGCGGATCGAGGCGCACGCCCTGATGCTCACGGCGCCTGAGCTCACGGAGCTGCGGGTGCCGCTGGATGTGCAGGGCGAGACGCTCCCGGTCAGAGTCTGGGATGACCACATGAGCGCGCTCACCCAGGGCGCGCACGCGGATGAGTGGCTGAGCTGGGCCGTCGGTCAGCCCGTGCGTCTCGTGCGCGTGGGGGCAGGGATGGGCCGCCACGCGAATCCGAAGTTCGCCGGCGCGCTGCCCGCGCCCATTGGCTTCCCGGACGGTTATCCGTTTCTGGTCTGCAACAGCGCTTCCCTCGAAGATCTCAATACCCACCTTCCCGCGCCGATTCCGATGACGCGCTTTCGCCCCAACCTCGTGCTCGAGGGACTATCCGCCTGGGCCGAGGACCGCATCGACACCCTGCAATTTGACGACCTCACGCTGAAGCTCGTGAAACCGTGCACACGCTGTTCGATTCCCTCACTCGATCCTGAGACCGGCGCCCCCTCCACCGATCCGACACCGGCGCTGAAGCGCTTTCGTTTCAGCCCCGAACTGCACGGGGTCACCTTCGGCGAGAACGCGGTGATCGCCGCCTCCGGCGGGCGCGATCTGCGCCGCGGGAGCGCTGTCGCGATCACCTGGCGCGCTTGAGGCTCCTCGAGCGGCGCGACGGCCATAACCGGCACTTAACGCCCGCAGATCGCGGCGCGGCCGCCCCTGCGCCTGAAACTGTGCGCAGCGCACGACTGCCTGTTGAAGCCATGCGCCACACTGCATGAGACATTTCCGGGACAAAGTGTGAACCAGTTGGCATTTGCTTTTGGCGCCCTGGCAGGCTTGGTTTGCGCGACGGTGGCGTGGCTGCTGTGGGGGCTCGTGCGTCCCCGGGTTCCCTCGTGGCTCAAGAACTACGATGAAACGCATCTGGCGGCCTTCGAGCAGTGGCCGACCATCGCCCTGGTGCTCGATCCGGGCAGCCAGCGCATCCTCGCGGTGAATCCTGCCGGACTGCGCAGCTTCGGCTATACGCTCGAGGAGGTGCGCGCCTTGAGCTTCAGCGAGCTCTTCAGCGCCGAAGGCGTGGATCAGAAATCCCTCGTCCGCAAGCTCCAGGAAGCCAGTTCCCGCGCCCCCGTGGAAATGCGCCAGCGCTGCAAGGACGGCTCGACGCGCATGGTCGAGGGCAGCTGTTACCCGCTGAACCTCGGCAGCCGCTCGGCGCTCGCGGTCGCGGTGCACGACGTCACCGTGCGCCGCAAGGTCGAGTCGCACCTGCTGGAGAAGCACCAGGAGCTTGATCACCTCGCACACCACGACCAGCTGACCGGCCTGCCGAACCGGCTGTACCTGCAGGCACACCTGCCGGAAGCCATCGAGGAGGCGAGAAAGTCCAGCACGGTGCTGGCGGTGCTGTTCCTGGACCTGGACCGCTTCAAGCACGTGAACGACTCGCGCGGGCATGAGACCGGCGACAAGCTGTTGAAGACCGTGGCGCAGCGCATCCGCTCGACCATGCGCGCCGAGGATGTCGTCGTGCGCATGGGCGGGGATGAGTTCGTCGTCATCCTCAAGGGCGTGAGCAACACGCAGCAGGTGAACGAGGCTGCCGCGCGCATCAACCACGCCCTGAGCGCACCCATGGTGGTCGACGGCCGCACGCTCGTCACCACCGTGAGCATCGGGGTGGCGCTCTACCCGCACGACGGCACCGACATGGGCGAGCTGCTGCGGCACTCGGACACCGCCATGTACCAGGCGAAGGATCGCGGCCGCAACAACTTCCAGCTGTTCGTGCCCGGCATGGACAAGCGCCTGAAGGAGCGCATCGCGATCGAGTCGTCGCTGCGTACCGCGCTCTCGAGCCGCCAGCTGGATGTGCACTACCAGCCGATCGTCGACATCGAATCCCAACGCGTGGTGGCGCTCGAGGCGCTGTTGCGCTGGAAGCACCCGAACCACGGCTACGTGCGACCCGAGCGCTTCGTGACGGTGGCCGAAGAGGCCGGCCTCATCGTGCCCATCGGCGATTTTGTCATGCAGCGGGCGATCGAGGACACGGTGCGCTGGCGGCAGGCCGGCGGCACGATCGTGCCGGTGGCTATCAACGTCTCGGCAGTGCAGCTGCAGCGCTCCAATCTTGCCGAGAACATCTCCCGGCTCACCAAGCAGCACGGCCTCGAGCCCTCGATGCTTCAGATCGAGCTCACCGAGAGCGCGGTGTTTGAGCGCCGTGAGGCGCGCGCCCGCGAGGCGAGCCAGGATGCGGTCGCGAAACTGCGCGAGCTTGGCGTGCACATCGCCATCGATGACTTCGGCACCGGCTACTCGAGCCTCTCGTATCTGAAGCGCTGGCGGGTGGACACGCTCAAGATCGACCGCAGCTTCGTGCGCGATCTGGTTACCGATATGTCCGATCTGGCTATCGTGAGTGCCATCATCGCCATGGCGAAGTACCTGCACATCAAGGTGGTGGCCGAAGGCATCGAGGGCTGGCCGCAGCTGGAGAAACTGCGCCAGCTCGGCTGCTCCTACGCGCAGGGGTATCTGTTTGCCCGACCCGCGCCCGCGGCGGACTGCATGCGCTACCTCACCGGTACACCGCTGGATCTCACCCAGCGCCTGCCGGTGCTGGATGTCATGGAGAATACCGGCAGCGGCGAGCACGTGCGGGTGCTGCGGGCTTAAAGACCCGGCGGTGCGCCGCGGGGGCGGCTGTCTGAGTGTGTTGGTCTTCGGGCCCGCCGGCGCGCGCCCGGGCTTAAGGTTGCGAACGTGCGAGAATGGCGGCATGTCCGCGCCTTCCCACCCTGGCTCCCCGCAGCCGCCGCGCCAGCAATGCGCGGATGCGCTGCTCATGGTGCGGCCCCGGCACTTCGGCTTTAACCCCGAGACCGCCGCCACCAACGCATTCCAGAAGCCCGATGCGACCGGCCTCGATCCTGCGCCCGGGGCGGTGCAGGAGTTCGATGCGCTCGCCCGGGCGCTCAGGGCCGAAGGGGTCGAGGTGTGCGTGGGGGAAGACTCCGCCGAACCCGTCAAACCCGATGCCATATTCCCGAATAACTGGGTGAGCTTCCATGGCTGCGGCACGCTCGTGCTCTACCCGCTCGCAAACGCGAACCGCCGCCCCGAGCGCCGGCAGGAACTGATCGAGGCGGTCGTAAGACAGCTGAACTTCAAGCTCACGCACCTCCTGGACCTGACCTGGCATGAGAGCGAGGGGCGGTACCTGGAAGGCACCGGGAGCCTCGTGCTCGATCACATCGAGCGCATCGCCTATGCCTGCACCTCGCCCCGCACTCACCCGGATCTGGTGCGCGAGTGGGCGCAGGAGATGAAATACGAGCCGGTGATCTTCTCGGCCGCAAACCGCACCGGGGTGCCGCTTTATCATACGAACGTGTGCCTGTGGATCGGCGCGCGCGTGGCGGTGGTGGCCGCGCAAAGCATCGCCAAGGCCGATCGCGCGCGGGTACTCGCGCACCTCACCGCCAGCGCCCGCGAGGTCATTCTCATCGGTCACACGGAACTGGAGCACTTCGCCGGCAACATGCTCGAGCTGGGCACCTGGGATGAGGCGCTCGGGGATGCGCGCGTGCTCGTCATGTCCGAGAGCGCCCGGCGGGCGCTTGATCCTAAGGTGTTCGCGCAGCTCTCCGGCTCGACCGACACGGTGCTCGCCGTGCCCATCCCCACCATCGAGGCCTTCGGCGGCGGCAGCGTGCGCTGCATGCTCGCGGAAGTGTTCCGCTGATCCTGTGCTCGAGCTCGTTCTCAAGGCCGCGCTGGGGTATCTTTTGGGCTCCATCGTCGGGAGCCTCGTCATCGGCGCTGCGCGCGGCGTCGACATCCGCACGCTCGGCAGCGGCAACGCCGGGGCGACGAACGCGCTGCGCACCCAGGGCAAGGCGGTGGGAGTGGCGGTGTTCGTCATCGATCTTGCCAAGGGATGGCTCGCGACGGCCTGGCTCGCGCACGCAACCTTGCCGTTCATTCTGCCGGCGGCGCCCGCCCTTGCAGCCTGGAGCGTGCCGGTGTGTGCACTCGCGGTGATGCTCGGGCACATCTATCCGGTGTGGTTTGGGTTCCGGGGCGGCAAGGGGGTCGCGACGCTCGTCGGCGTGCTGCTCGGCATCAGCGCCACCCTGGTCGAGGCCTTCCTTCTCACGTTCCTTGTGGCCGTCATGCTCTTCGGCTACGTGGGGCTCGGCTCCCTGCTCGCCAGCGTTGCCGTGGCGCTCTTGGTCGCCGCGGGCCACTTCTCCCCGCGCGCGCCACTCCTGACGTTTGCGCTGCTCGGGCTGCTCCTGATCCTCTACACCCATCGCGGCAACATCGAGCGCATGCGCCGCGGAACCGAGTCGCGCGCCCGGCGGCTGTGGCTCTTCGCTCGCCGGCCGGCCTGAGGTGGCGCGGACGCGCAAGGCGAAACAGACCGCCGCGGCGCGCGTGCCGCTCATGGCGCAGCTGTTCGCGGCGCTCGCGGATGGGGAGTTCCACTCGGGCGAAGCGCTCGCGAAAGAACTCGGAGTCAGCCGCAGTGCCGTGTGGAAGGCGGCCGGTGCGCTGCGCGAGCTCGGCACCGCGCTCGAGGCGGTGCGCAACCGCGGCTACCGCCGGGGTCAGCCGAGCGAGCCGCTCGAGGCGGCAAAGATCCGCGCCGCCATCCCCCGCAAGATGCGCAGCAGTATCGTAAGCCTCGAGACACTCTGGTCGACGGTCTCGACGAATACGCTGCTCTTGGCGCGCGCGAATCCACGCGCCGGCACGAGTGAAGTGCTGCTGGCGGAATTCCAGAGCGCCGGCCGCGGCCGCCGCGGACGCTCCTGGCTCGCACCCCCCGGGGCCGGCATCTGTCTTTCCCTGAACTGGACCTTCCCGGAAGCCCCGCCGGAGCTGGGCGCCTTAGGACTCGTCATCGGCGTGTGCGTGCTGCGGGCGCTGCAGGCGCTCGGGTTGAAGGATCTTGCCCTCAAGTGGCCGAACGATCTGCTCGCCGGCGGCCAGAAACTCGGCGGCATCCTCATCGAGCTGCGCGGGGAGTCGGCCGGGCCCGCCTGCGTCGTCATCGGCATCGGACTGAACGTCGCACTCGGCGCCGAGCTGCTGAAGAAACTTGCAGCTACCGGCGTGGTCGCGACCGATCTTGCGGGCGCAGGCCTCAGGAACGCATCGCGCAATGAGGTGGTGGCGGGGATCGTGAGCGCCTGCCTGCGCGGGCTCGCCGAGTTCGAGCGCGAATCGCTGAAACCCTTCCTCGAGCAGTGGCGGGCCGCCGATGCGTTGGCCGGCAAGACCGTGAACGTCACCGGCGCACAGGGCGTGGCGGCCGGCGTGGCGCGCGGCATCGACATGCACGGGGCACTGTTGCTTGAGACGCCCGCGGGCGTGCAGCGCTTCATCTCGGGCGATGTGAGCGTGCGACCCACATGAGCGTGCTCCTCGTCGACGCCGGCAACACGCGCATCAAGTGGGCGCGCCTTGCGGACGGGCAACTCGCAGCCTCGCACGCCGCCGTGCACGGCACGTGGGGGGCAGCACAGTACGCACGGCGCCTCATCGGCGCCTCCGCCGGTACGCTCGAGCGCATCCTCGTCTCGAGCGTCGCAGCCCCTGCGGTGAATGCGGCGCTCCAAGCGGCCGCACGGCGCTTTAAAGTGCGGATCGAGTTCGTGAAAGTCCCCCGCCGCGGCAGCGGCGTCACGGTGGGGTACCTGGAGCCCTGGCGCCTCGGGGTCGATCGCTTCGTGAGTCTGGTCGGCGCGCGTCACCTCTTTCCGGCGCTCCCGCTGTGCGTGGTGAGCATCGGCACGGCCATGACGGTGGATCTTCTGAATGCGCAAGGCCGGCACCTCGGAGGCGCGATCCTGCCGGGGCCGGACCTCATGGTCGAGGCACTCCTCACGCAGACCTACGGCATCCGCCGCCGCGCGCAGGGCGGTCCGCGGCAGAGCTCGGGGCCCTTCGGTCGCTCGACGCGGGATGCGATTCGGGAAGGCGCGCGCTATGCCGCGGCGGCAGCGATCGGGCGGCTGGTCGAGGAGGCCGTGCCGCGCGTGCACCGCCCGCCGCTCGTACTCCTGACCGGTGGCGGCGTGAGCCGGGTGCGCCCGCTCCTCGCATATCCTGCGGTCACGGTGCCGGATCTGGTCCTGCGCGGTCTTACCGTGCTCGCGGGCGCGGCGCAGCCGCGCCGGCGTTGATCTAGAATCGCCCCGTGCGGCGGGTCTTCTTCGCGCTCGTATTCCTCAACCTGGCTTACCTGGCCTGGGCGTACTGGGTGACCCCGCCGCCCACGGTGCCCGTGAACGAGGCGATCGAGCGCCTGCCGCGCCTGAAGCTCGTCGAGGAGCTGCCGCTGTCTGCGCGGCCGGATCCGAATGCGAAGCCGCCCGATACCGCCCAGATGTGCCTGTCGGTCGGACCCTTTCCGGATGTGAACAACAGTGCGCAGGCGGCCTCGCTGCTCAAGGCGCGCGGGTTTGATCCGAAGCAGCGCGCGGCCCCCGGGGAGATGTCGGACGGGTTCTGGGTGTTCGTCAGCGGGATGGATACGGAGGCGGATACGGACAAGATGCTCGCGAGTCTCGAGCACAACGGCATCAAAGATGCGCTCGTCATGCCCGCCACCGCCACCGAAGGGCGGCGCGTGTCGCTCGGACTCTTCAGTGAGCGCGCGCGCGCCGAGCGGCGTGCGGAAACGGTGAAGGCCATGGGCATCAAGGCCCAGGTCGCCGAGCGCAAGCTCCCCGGCACGCTCTACTGGGTGGATCTTGCGACGCAACCGGGCATGACGACCATCCCGCTGCAGGACCTCTTTGCCGAAGGCGTCAGCTCCAAGATCGCCGTGCAGCCGTGCCCGGCGGCGGCCGTCGCGGGGAGCCCGGCGCCCATTGCCCCCGCAGCCGCTCCTGCACCGACGCCGCCGGCGAGTGCACAGCTGCAGGCGGTGAGTCCACCCGCGAAGCTGCCTTAAACGCGCCGCGTGCGCTGATGAGGCAACGCAACTTCCTCAGCCAGCGAGCGCGGGCCCGTTCCCGACGCAGGTCTGTGCGATAAGGCCGTCAGGCGGAAAGAACAACCCGGCAGGGGGTCAGCGGCTGATGCAGAACGCGCCGCGTCCAGTGTCGTATCTGTGCCGGCGGCGGCTGCCCGCCGCGGGGTCGGTCACTGCACCGACTCGTGCGGAATCCGGCTCTTGCGGGGGCCGTTGAGGGGATGGCGGAGAAGACTTCGCAGTGCCAGAGCGTCCGGCAGGTCATCAAGATCTTCATGAAAATTTTCCGGGTGCGCCGCAGCGTGCGTGGCCCGCTGCGGCTAAGGTTTTGGGGGTGCGCACTGTAAGAGAGGGTCCCGCCCCGGCTCTGTAGCCGCAAGCGGCGAGCCGGTGTAGGACGGCGCTGATAGGCCCGGGAGAAATTGTGGCGTCGACGACTCAAGAGCGGCCCCGATCATGAGCGCGGATACCCATCCACCGTCCCCCCCATCCCCCTGCGGCCGGGACGAGAAGTGCACGGATCAGCATCGCATCGCCCAACACCGCGACACGAAGACCCACGCCGGTCATCTCTGGAATCGCCCGTGCCGCGGCCTTACCCGGGCGCACTGGCTGACCCCGCCTCCCAGGGCCCTCGACACCCCGTGTCGGCTACGCTAACAACTAAACTCGCCCCGATTGGCTTAGTATTCGCGGACTTGGGCATCCCTGGGGGGGGGGTGCTTTCACTCTGTAAGGGTGACCGGCGAGGATTCTTGACCGCGGGTTCGCGGCCTGAGCGTGTATTCTTTGGAGACGTATGGACCTAAGTGCTCAACCGGGAGAGTCTCAAACTGCCTGCGGCGGTGCCAGCGCGGCCGATTCCGAATTACTCATCCTCGTGGATGCTGCCGATCGGGAGCTCGGCCACCTGAGCAAGACGGCGTGCCATAACGGCCGCGGTATTCTGCACCGTGCCTTTTCGTTGCTGATTTTCAACGACGTGGGCGAACTGTTGCTGCAACAGCGCGGGGCGTCGAAACGCCTATGGCCGCTTTTCTGGTCCAACAGCTGTTGCAGCCATCCTCGCCGCTCCGAGAGCGTGGAGGCTGCCGCGCAGCGTCGCTTGCACGAGGAACTCGGCATAAACTGCCCGCTGCAGTTCCTGTTCAAGTTTGAGTACCAGGCGCAGTTTGATGAGGCCGGTGCCGAACGGGAACTGTGCTCAGTCTATATCGGGCGTTGCAACGGTCCGATCGTGAGCGATCCGGACGAGATTCTGGCGTGGCGCTGGATCAGTTGCGAGGCGTTGCAGTACGAGCTGGCTGCCGGAGGCGAAAAGTTTACGCCCTGGTTCAGGTTGGAGTGGGAGCGGATCTGGCGCGAACACCGCGCGGACCTGCTCGCTCTGGGATAGGAGAGACGATTTTGGGCGTGCCGTTGATCCAGGCCTATCGTGTGGGGCGTTATATCGCGACGCAGAAGCTGCGTGGCGTGAAGCGCTACCCGCTGGTACTGATGCTCGAGCCACTGTTTCAGTGCAACCTTGCCTGCGCGGGCTGCGGCAAGATCGACCATCCGAAGGAAATATTGCAGCAGCGCATGAGCGTCGCGGACGCCTTGCGTGCGGTTGACGAATGTGATGCGCCGATGGTGTCCATTCCCGGCGGCGAACCGCTGATTCACCGGGAAATGCCGCAGCTGGTTGCCGGAATCCTGGCGCGTCGCAAGTTCGTGTACCTGTGCACGAACGCGATCCTGCTGCCAAAGCATATCGATGAGTACCGCCCTTCCAAGTACCTCACCTTCTCGATCCATCTGGATGGGAACAAAGAGCGCCACGATGCGTCCGTGTGCCAGGAAGGTGTGTTCGAGAAGGCCGTGGCGGCCATCCGCCTGGCGCGCTCCAGGGGCTTCCGCGTTACGGTAAATTGCACGCTGTTCAACGGCGAGGACCCGGATCACGTGGCCGCGTTCTTCGACGAGGCCATGGCGCTCGGGATCGAGGGAATCACCGTCTCTCCGGGCTACAGCTACCAGCACGCGCCTCGTCAGGATGTGTTTCTCGGACGCAGTGCGAGCAAGCGGCTGTTCCGCGAGGTCTTCAAGCGCGGGCGTGCTGCGGCCGCCAAAGCCCGCCGCCGCTGGTCATTTAACCACTCAAGCCTGTTTTTGGATTTTCTGGCCGGGAACCAGGCGTATCAGTGCACTCCCTGGAGCACCCCCACTTACAACATTTTCGGCTGGCAGCGACCGTGTTATCTGCTCACCGACGAAGGCTACGCGGACAGCTTCCGCTCTTTGCTTGAGGATACGCAGTGGGAGGCTTATGGGGTGGGACGCAACCGCGCGTGCGATAACTGCATGGCGCACTGCGGCTTTGAGGGTACGGCCGTTAACGATGCCTTCAGCCATCCGCTCAAGGCGCTGAAAACGGCCATTCTGGGCCCGCGAACGACGGGTCCCATGGCACCTGATCCGCCCGTGGTGTACCAGAATTCCGTGCCTCGTGACGAGGTTGCAGTGGCCGTGTCCAGCGTGACCCGCTCCAAGCGCGAGCCCGAAATCTCGCGACTGCAGTAGTCGGACCGCGTACGTTGCCCGAAACCGCACACGTCAATCGCACCGTGCAGGCCGTCTCGTCCGCGCCCGAGGATGCGGCCCAGCGCGAGAACTTCCCGGCACTTCTTAAGTCCTGGCAGGCGCGCATGGAGACGGCACTGGCGAGTCGCCTGCCGGATGCGGATGAAAAACCGGCGCGCCTGCATCAGGCGATGCGCTACAGCACCTTGGGCGGCGGCAAGCGCATCCGACCGGCGCTGGTATTCGCCACTGCGCGCACGCTCGGGATTCCGGAAGCGCAGGTCGAGGCGATCGCCTGTGCCATCGAGTTCGTGCACGTTTATTCGCTCATACACGATGATCTGCCGGCGATGGATGATGATGATCTGCGCCGCGGCCGACCCACCTGCCACAAGGCCTTCGACGAGGCGACCGCCATTCTTGCCGGGGATGCCCTGCAATCGCTCGCCTTCCAGGTGTTGGCCGCGGATGCCTCCCTCACCGTGACTGCCGAAACGCGCCTGCGCCTGATTGGCCTGCTGGGGGAGGCCAGTGGCACCTTTGGCATGGCCGGCGGACAGGCGATTGATCTTGCGGCGCAGGGTAAGCGGCTGGATATCACGCAGGTGGAGGACATGCATGCCCGCAAGACCGGTGCCTTGATTCGCGCCTGCGTGCTCATGACCGCCACCTGCCTGACGACGCTCGGCGCGCGCCAGTCCGATGCGCTGGCACGCTTCGTCGCCTCGATCGGCCTTGCGTTTCAGATACAGGACGATCTTCTGGACGTTCTGGGTGAGACCGTCGCGCTCGGGAAGCCGACGCGCGCGGACCGCGAGCGCGACAAGCCGACGCACCCGGCGATCCTGGGCGTCGAGGCATCGCAGGAACGGGTGCGTTCGCTGCACGCCGAGGCGCTGCAGGCGCTCGAGATCTTCGGAGCTGCGGCGATGCCGCTGCATGCGCTGGCCGCCTGGCTGCTCGCGCGCAGCCACTGAGCGCGAAGAACAGCGGGACTCATTGTGCAGCCGCGGCTAGGCACCGCGGGCCACGGGCACGTTCTTGTCCTCGGCACGCCACCAGTGCTCGATCCGGGTTGCAAGTCCGCTAAAGTCCAGTCCCGCATCCTCTAGCGAGCGCTCGCGCGTGCCGTGCTCGATGAAGCGGTCGGGAATCCCCAGATGCAGCAGCGCGATCTTAAGGCCCCGCGATCGGATGAGTTCGCCCACGGCGGATCCGGCGCCGCCGCGCGTGGCATTTTCTTCGATCGTGACGAGCGCCTCATGGCGCGCGCACAGCGCGCGCACGAGTGCCGCATCGAGCGGCTTTACGAAGCGCATGTTCACGAGCGTGGCGTCCAGGCGCTCGGCAATCTTGCGTGACGTCTCCAGCAGCGTGCCGAATACGAGCAGTGCAAGCCCGCTGCCGCCCTCACGCCGAATCTCGGCGCGACCCACAGCTAGCGCGCCCATCTTGCGGATGAGCGGCACGCCGGGGCCGACGCCACGCGGGTAGCGCACCAGCGCAGGTCCCGGCAGTTCACGTGCGGTGTAGAGCATCTGGCGGCATTCGTTCTCATCGGCCGGCGCCATGATTACGAGGCCGGGGACGCAGCGCAGATAACTCAAATCGTAGCTGCCCTGGTGCGTGGCACCGTCGCTGCCGACGAGGCCGGCGCCGTCGACGGCGAACATAACCGGCAGCTTCTGCAAGGCGACGTCGTGGATAAGCTGGTCGTAGGCGCGCTGCAGGAAGGTCGAGTGGATGGCGAGGATGGGCTTGTAGCCCTCCGTGGCCAGTCCTGCGGCAAAAGTGACCGCGTGCTGCTCGGCGATTGCGGCATCGAAGTAGCGCTCGGGAAAACGGCGCGCGAAATCGCTTAAGCCCAGAGCCGAGGGCGCCGCGGTCGCCACGCACACGACCTTGGGATCGAGGCTCGCCACCTCGCACGCCCACTGACCGAAGACTTCGGCGAAGGACGCAACCGCCTCTTCCGGTTCGAGCGCCGTGCCGCTGGGTGCATCAAACGGCGCCGGCCGCGCCCAGCGCACTGGGTCAGCTTCCGCGGGCGCGTACCCCTTACCCATGCGCGTCACGACGTGCAGGAACTGCGGTCCGCGCAGCTTCTGTACATTGCGCAGCGTGCGCACGAGCGCCTTCACATCGTGCCCGTCCGCAGGCCCGATGTAGTTAAACCCTATCTCCTCGAACAGGGTCCCGGGCAGGACCATGCCCTTCAGGTGCTTCTCCGAGCGCCGCGCCAACTCGCGCATGGTCGGCATCTGCCGCAGCATGCGCTTGCCGCCCTCGCGCAGATTTGTGTACAGCGCACCCGAGAGCGCACAGGCAAAGTGCGCTGACAGCGCGCCGATGCCGCCAGAATCGGCATCGCTGCTGTCGTTGAGTATCACCAGCAGGTCCGCGGGCAACGCGCCGGCATGGTTCAGCGCCTCGAACGCCATCCCCGCGGTCAGGGAGCGATCACTGATCACGGCGACAACGCGCCGGCTCTCACCCTTCACGGCAGCCGCGACGGCCAACCCCAAGGCCGCGCTAATCGAGGTGCCCGAGTGCCCCACGCCAAAGGGATCGTGCTCGCTTTCGGTGCGGCAGGGGAAGGGGGCAGGGCGACCGCGCTTGCGGGCCGCGTGCAGCCGCGTGCGCCTTCCGGTCAGTATCTTGTGCGGGCCGGCCTGTTGCCCACCGTCCCAGATCAGCCGGTCCTGCGGGCTCTTGTAGGCATAATGCAGGGCAATCGCGAGCTCGACTGCGCCCAGATTGGCCGCCAGATATCCCCCACGGCGGGCGCTCAGGTCGATGAGGAACCGGCGCAGCTCCGCGGCGAGGGCCGGCAGTTTATCGAGCGCAAGTCGGCGCAGGTCCGCCGGGGAATTGATTCGGTTCAGCAGAGGATGCTCTTGGGGCGAGCCGCTCATCCTCACCAGTATAACTGCAAAGGTCGCCGGGCCGCGCGGGCGCGATGTCCAATTGCGACGCTCGCGCGCATGCGAGACACTGTTCGGATGGAGATGATTGTCGCAGACGAGGACTGTCAGGAGCGGATCCTGCCGCACGTGTCGCGCACGTTCGCGCTCACGATCCCGCAACTGCCCCCGAGGCTGCGTGTCGCGGTCAGCAATGCCTATTTATTGTGCCGGATAGCCGACACGATTGAGGATCAGACCGCCTCATCGGACGCGGTGACACTCGGTCTGCTGCACAGATTCGTGGCGGTGCTGCGGGGCGAGGAAGAGGCGGGGCGGCTGAGCCGGGACCTCCTGCCGCGCCTGGCCGAGCAGACACTGCCCGCTGAGCGCGAGCTCATCGTCAACATGGGACGGATTGTGCGTTTGACTGCGGCGCTGGATACGCCGCAGCGCCGCCCGATCCAGCGCTGCCTTGAGGTGATGTGCGATGGCATGCACAAGTTCCAGCGCACTGCAAGCTTAGGCGGACTCGCACGCGTGCGCGACCTCGATGACTATTGTTACTACGTCGCCGGCGTGGTCGGTGAGATGCTGACTGAGCTTTTCTGCGCGTACTCGCCGGCGATCAACCGGGCGCGCCCGCAGCTGGAGGAGCTGAGTGTGTCGTTCGCACAGGGCTTGCAAATGACCAATATTCTCAAGGACGTCTGGGAGGATCGTGAGCGCGGCGCCTGCTGGCTGCCGCAGGAGGTCTTTACCAGGTATGGCGTCGAGCTCGGGCAGCTGCGCGCGCAGCCGCAGCCGCAAGGCTTTGATGCGGGCATGCGTGAGCTTGTGGGACTTGCGCACGCTCACTTGCGCGATGCGCTGTCATTTACCTTATTGATACCGCCCGAGGAGCCGGGGATCAGGCGCTTTTGCCTGTGGGCGCTCGGGCTGGCCGTCCTGACGCTGCGCAAGATCCAGCGCACCCCCGGCTTCAGCAGCGGCGCCCAGGTGAAGATTTCCCGTTCGGCCGTCGCTGCGACGCAGCGCTTGACGAGCGCCGCCGTCGGTAATGACTGGCTGCTGCGCCGTCTGTTTCAGTTTGCCGCTGCCGGTCTGCCGCGCGCGCCGCAGCCGCCAAGACGGGCATGCGCACCGGCGCTGCCCGCGGCGGAGGATTCCTCTCAGGGCACGCCGTATGCGCAGGAGCGCGCCCTGCGCCGTGATGGGAGCAGCGGCGCTTGAATCGCACCTCGCCCATTGCTGATCCGGATGATCAGGAAGGTAACGCCCCGGCGCAGAAGCCCGCGCCGAGGCCCGGCGGACGGCTCGTGCAGGGCTCGTCGCTGGATCACGCCATCGGCGCAGCCCGCAGCGCTCTCACCGGAGTGCAGCACGAGCGCGGCTTCTGGCTATTTGAGCTCGAGGCCGACTGCACGATACCGGCCGAATACATCCTGATGCAGCACTTTCTCGGGGAGGTGGAGCCAGCGCTTGAGGCGAAGCTCGCCGCTTACCTGCGAGCCCGCCAGGCGCAGCATGACGGCTGGCCGTTGTACCAGGGCGGGGACCTGAACATCAGTTGTACCGTCAAGGCCTACTACGCGCTGAAGCTCGCGGGCGACGCCACGGATGCACCGCATATGGTGCGCGCGCGTCAGGCGCTGCTTGCGCGCGGCGGCGCGGCGCGCGCCAATGTGTTCACGCGCATTACGCTTGCGCTGTTCGGCCAGGTGCCGTGGCGCGCCGTGCCGTACATCCCGGTGGAAATCATGCTGCTGCCGCGCTGGTTTCCCTTTCACCTGGACAAGGTCTCGTATTGGTCGCGTACCGTCATGGTGCCGCTGTTCATCCTGTGCACGCAACGAGCGCGGGCGAGGAATCCGCGCCACGTGGACGTCGCCGAGCTGTTCGTGACCGAGGCTGCGCAGGAACGCGACTATTTCCCGCTGCCGCAGGGACGCGCGCGTGCGCTAGCCCGCGCGTTTCTCTTGGTCGATCGTTGCGTACGCAGACTCGATCCGCTCGTTCCCAAATGGCTGCGCCGACGCGCGACGCAGCGCGCCGAGGAGTGGGTACTCGAACGACTGAACGGCGAGGATGGTCTCGGCGCCATCTTTCCGGCGATGGTGAACGCGCTCGAGGCTTTTGTGGTATTGGGATACGCAGCCGATGATCCGCGACGCGTCAGCGCCAAACGCGCGCTGCAGAAGCTGCTGGTGGTGAACGATGCGAGCGCGTACTGCCAGCCGTGCGTCTCACCGGTGTGGGATACGGCGCTCGCGGCGCTCGCGATGCAGGAAGAGGGCGGAGCGGCTGCGCTGGTCGGCTCTGAGCGGGCACTGGAATGGCTCGCCGAGCGCCAGCTGCTGGAGGAGACCGGTGACTGGCAGCGCTCGCGCCCGAGGCTTGCCGGCGGCGGCTGGGCGTTTCAGTTCTCCAACAGCGCCTACCCCGATCTGGATGACACGGCGGTGATTGTCTGGGCCATGCGCCGCGCGCGCGAGACGGGGCGGCACGCGCAGCGCATCGAGCGGGCGCTCGACTGGCTCGTGGGCATGCAAAGCCGCAACGGCGGTTTTGCCGCGTTCGATGTCGACAACACTCATTACCGGCTCAACTACATCCCCTTCGCCGATCACGGCGCGCTGCTGGATCCACCCACCAGTGACGTCACGGCGCGCGTTGTGACCGTGCTGGCCCTGGCCGCTCGTGCGCAGGACCGCGGCGCTCTCGAGCGCGCCATCGCGTATCTGCGTGAGCAGCAGGAGCCGGACGGTTCGTGGTTTGGCCGCTGGGGGACGAACTATATCTACGGCACCTGGTCGGTGCTCATGGCCCTGGCCCAGGCGCGGATCAAAGCCGAGGATGCAGCCGTGGCGCGCGCGGTGCGCTGGCTGAGTGAGCGGCAGAACGCGGACGGGGGCTGGGGCGAGAACAACGACACCTACCTGCAGCCGCTGGCGGAGCGCGGCAGCGCCGCCAGCACTTCCTTCCAGAGTGCCTGGGCGCTCCTGGGGTTGATGGCCGCCGGCCAGGTGAGATCGCAGGCCGTGCAGCGCGGCATCGACTACCTGCTCAACACCCAGAATGCCCGGGGACTGTGGGATGATGCGAGCTTCACCGCGCCGGGATTTCCGCGGGTGTTCTACCTCAAATACCACGGGTACAGCGCCTATTTTCCGCTCTGGGCCCTGGCGGCTTACCGCAATCTCACCCGCTCCGGGGGCACTCATTGACGGGGGGCGTCGTCGGCGTCGTCTGCGCTTTGTTCAGCGAGGCGCGTCATCTGGGTCGGACGGTTTCAGGACACGCAGCGGTTGCTGCGCTTGAGGTCGGCACGCGGGTGAGCGTGAGCGGCATGGGCGGTGCCGCCGCCGCTCGCGCCGCTGAAAACCTCATCGCCACCGGCGCCACGTCACTGGTGAGTTGGGGCATGGCGGGGGGTCTTGATCCCGCCCTGCCGGCCGGTACGATTTTTCTGCCCGGGGAAGTGGTCGCCGCGGACGGCAGGGCGATTGCGACCGCACGGCGCTGGCGCGAGCACTTAAGCGCCGCACTGCTGCCGCACCGGCTGCTCAGCGGCGGCAAGCTGCTCAGCAGCGACGCTGTGGTCACCTCCGTCGCAGCCAAGGCGGCGCTCTTTCAGGCCACTGGCGCGGCCGCGGTCGACATGGAGAGTCTGTACATCGCGCAGGTCGCTCGGGCCCATGATTTACCCTTCATCGCCGTCCGGGTGCTGACGGATGTCGCCGGTGACCCCGTGCCGGATACGATCCGCGCGGCGACCGATGCGGAGGGCCAGGTACGTCTTGGGCGCCTTCTCGGATGCGTATTGCTGCGGCCGCAGGATGTAGTGCCCTTGGCGCGCCTCACGCGCGGGTACCTCGCCGCCAACCGCGCGCTTGCGCGCGTGGCACGCAGCGCGGCGCTCGCGCCACCACCTAGTGCCTGCGGGGCGGACACGGACGGTGGGCACGGGGCGAAGCGCGCATGAGAGCACTGCTCACCGGCGGCACGGGCTTTGTCGGTTCCGCGGTCGCGCGGGCGCTGTTGCGCAGCGGCTGGGATGTTCGAGCACTGGTGCGGCCGAATTCGGACCGGCGCAATCTCAGTGGACTGCAGCTTGAGACGGTCGAGGGCGACCTGGGCGAGGTGAATTCGCTCGAGCGCGCGGCGGGGGGCTGCGCGGCCGTCTTCCATGTGGCGGCCGACTACCGCCTGGGCGCGCGCAGGCCGCAGGAGCTCTATCAAACGAATGTCCAGGGCACGCGCAACGTGCTGAGCGCATGCCGCAACGCAGGCATCGAGCGGCTCATCTATACCAGCAGCGTAGCCACGATCGGCCTGCCCGCCGATGGCTCACCCGGGCACGAGGCAACCCCGGTCGCGCTCGCCGATATGATCGGACACTACAAACGCTCGAAGTTCCTTGCCGAGCAGCTGGTGCGCGAGGCCGCGCGCGCCGGAGGCTCCGTGGTGATCGTCAACCCCTCGACACCGGTCGGTCCGGGGGACGTGAAGCCCACGCCCACCGGACAGATGGTGCGCGATGCGGCCCGTGGGCGCATGCCCGCCTACGTAGATACCGGACTCAACATCGTGCACGTCGATGACGTCGCCACCGGTCACCTGCTGGCGCTTGAGCGCGGACGAGACGGGGAGAGCTACATTCTCGGCGGCGAGGACATGACTTTGCGCGCGATCCTCGCGGAGATCGCGCGAATCGTCGGAGGGAAGGCGCCGCGCATTCGCCTGCCGGCCACGGCGCTCCTGCCGGTGGCGTATGCCGCCGAAGCCGTCGCGCGTCTCACTGGAGGCTCGACCCGCATCACCGTCGAGGGCGTGCGCCTCGCGCGCAAGCGGATGTTCTTCTCCAATGAAAAAGCCGCGCGCGAGCTCGGCTATCGCTGGCGCCCGCCGAGCGAGGCATTTTCTGATGCGGTACTTTGGCTGCGCGAGCAGCGACTGCTTTAGCTTGCAGACATCCCCCGGGACTCTGCCGCGGCGCGGCCCGGGTACCAGTTCCAGCGTCCGGCGATCGCCATCACCGCCGGCACGATCAACGCCCGGATCACGGTGGCATCGACCAGCACCGCGACACACAATCCGACGCCGGTCATTTTCAGCACCGGAAGCTGCGCGCTCGCAAACGCACCGAACACCACCACCATGATGAGACCGGCGCCGGTGATCACCGGTGCGACGGCCGTGAGACCCTCGACGGTGGCGCGGTTGTTGTTCTGGTCAAGCGCATATTCCTGCTGGATGCGAAACAGGAGAAACAGCTCGTAATCCATCGACAGTCCGAAGCTTAAGCAGAACACCATCAGCGGAATCTCAAGCGGTATGGTCGTGAGCGGGTGCTCAAGACCCACCAGACCATGCAGCCACCCCAGCTGAAACACCGCCACCACCGCCCCGATGCCGGCGCCCACTGCCAGGAGATTCATGAGCACGCCGGTAAATGGCAGCAGATACGAGCGGAACGCGGCGAACAACAAGAGCAGCGTGGCGCACAGCACGAAGCCGAAGATTCGCGGCAGGCTCCTGAACATGTAGTCGTCGAAGTCGTTGTGTTCGGCGGGGGCGCCACCGACTAAGATCGTGAAGGGACCCGCCGGCGCGGCCTTCTTCAGCGCGCGCGTGAGGCCTGCAATGTCCTTAACATTCAAGCCGTCTGCCGGGATCACCTGCAAGAGCGTGGCGCGGCGGTCGCGGCTTAAATACAGTTCCCCGATCCTCGGGTAATCGTGCAGAGCCGCTTCCATATCCTGGTAGAGCGCGCGGTAATCCTCGAGGCTCAGTCCCGGTTGCAAAGAAAAAGCCGAGTTCACCGCCGCGATGCGCGGATCGTGCTCGAGCCGCTCGGCGTACTGGAACAGCGGCGCCAGGTGCGCGGGCGCGAGCACGGGCAAGTCATCGCTCGCACGCACGATCACGTAGATCGCGAGTGAGGCGTTCTCGTTGCGCACCGCCGTGAGCAGCTCCGCACCCACGCGCGATTCCATCGCAGGCGGCAGGAACCAGCGTTCGTTGGTGACGCCGCTGTTCAGGCGTAAAGCGGGCGCGGCGAGCGCAAGCACGAAGCTACCCGCAAGGCACAGCGTCACCCACGGATGCGTCACGATCCAGCCACCGAGCGCGCGCCAGAAGGCGACGCTCCTGCGCGGGCTGCGGCGGCGCGGAATGATGGGCAACCAGTCAATGCGCGGACCGAGCAGTACCAGGGCCGCCGGCAGCAACGTCAGTGCCGCGAGCACCGACACGCACACGACCAGTGCACCGCCGATGCCGACGCAGCGCGTCTCGAGCAGCGGACTGAACAAGAGGCCCAAAAGACCGATGATGACCGTTAGCCCCGACCAGGAGATCGTGCGGCCCGCGCCGGCGACGGTGGCCGCCACCGTACCGGCAACCGTGGCGTGCGGCGCGTGCTCGCGATAGTGAGTCACCATCAAGAGCGAATAGTCGATACCGATCGCAAGCCCAATCATGGTGACGACGTTGCTGAGGAGGTTCGACACCGGCATAAGCTGCGCGAGCAGGAACGCGAGCCCGAGGGAAACGGTGGTGGTGGCCAGTCCTGTCATGAAGGGCAGACCCGCCGCGACCAGCGTGCCGAAGGCCAGGACCAGGATGGCCAATGTCAGCGGCAGCGCACGTTTTTCGGCGCGATCACCGCCGGTCGCGCTCCAGCTGTTGACGTCAAGATCCGCGGCCGCCCCGCCGGTGACCGCGGAGCGCGCGCCCGGATCAAGCCGCGTCAGCGCGGCCTGCAAGCCCGCGAGCGCGCCACGCACGCCGAGTACCCCACGCTGGCGGCCGTTGGTGTCAGGGGCGCGCAGACCGACGAGGAGCATCGTGACGTGCCCGTCTTTGGAGCGCAGGTGCTCGTCCCGCGCATCGGCGTAGCTTGCGACCCGGCGCACTTCGGGCAGCGCTGCGAGCGCGCGGGATGCCGCCTGCACCCACTGGAAATACGGCTCCTGAGCGACGTCCAGGTGCGGTGCGCTCACTGCCACCACGAGCGGGTCGATGAAGGGGTTGTCGAACTCGGTGCGCAGTGCATGGCTCGCCTGCCAGGAGGCACTACCCGGTACGCCGCCCTCACCGCCAATGGCGATGGCTCCCAGGCGATGCGCGCCCACGGCCCCGAGCGCGACGGCCGTGATCCACGCGAGCACGATCCACCACGGATGCCGTACGACCCACTGTCCGAGCCGCAGAAAAGCGCTAGTCACGAGGGCACCCGTTGACCGCTGGTAGGGGCGCACGCCACGGCAATTGACATGGGGTTTCCTGTCCACCGAAGCACACGGCGCACAGAGTATGTCATTTTGGTCGCGTGGCAAGCAGGCGGTTAGAATGTTGCCAACACACCACGCGCGCCGCATTGCCTCCCTTCGTGGTGGGTTATGTGGACCTTGGCTGGGGGAGCGAGGGGATCGCGGTCTTCACAGGAATCAGCTACCCGTTTTAAAGCGGCACAGACGTCCGGCAACGGCCGAGGCTTGCCGCCCGTGTGCGAGTACAATTCGTAGCCTGCTACGTCACTATTCTGCGATGCCGGCTTAGCTCAGTGGTAGAGCAGCGGTTTTGTAAACCGTTGGTCGGGAGTTCAAATCTCTCAGCCGGCAAAGTTCTCCGCGAAGTGAACGCGTCACGGTCGCACAGTCCGTCCTGAGGCCTTCGCCGCACTGTATGTACAGTCGTTTGGATCATAGCGAACTTCTCGAGGAGACATAGACTGCATCGTCGCAGCCGGGTCTACTCACGTCGGTTCCCGTCTATGACCACGCGAGGGCGTCAAGCCTCCGTCGTTTTGGTGTAATCCCCAAAGCACCGTCGAAATCGACCCGTCGCGTCGCAGGTGCAGTAGTCAGGTGCCTCATCGATCGAGAAGCACAACCCAGGCTACTACTGCAAACCCCCACGAAGGGCCGTGATTCGCTGCGTGTTGAAGCCGAGCCAGTGCATCCGTCCGGCGTATCGGGCGTGCTCGACCTTGAGGCAGCGATCCATGACGACGGCCAGGCCGCCATCCTCGGCGATGCGTGCGCCTTCCTCGTTGATCACCGTGAATTGACACCACAGGCACTTGGCGCCGATGGCCACGGCGTCCCTCGCGATCTCGGGCAGCGCAGATGGCGCGCGAAACACATTGACGATATCCACGGGCACCGACACATCGCGCAGGCTAGCAAAGCTGCGCTCGCCGAGGATTTCCGGCTCGCGCGGATTCACGGGAATTACGCGGTAGCCGTGGCGCTGCAGGTAGAAGCCGACGAAATGACTGGCACGCAGCGGGTTGCCGGACAAGCCAACGATCGCAACGGTTTTGGCATCCAAGAGCACGCGCTGAATGGTGAGCGGATCCTGGTAGCGGGCAAGCTCGGACGTCATGGCGCGCGCTCCACGGCTCCCGATGCGCGGGCGCGTGCAAAGCCCTGCTCGAGGTCCCAGATAAGATCGTCGGCATCCTCGATGCCGACGGAGAGTCGGATCGTCCCCGGGCCGACGCCGGCCGCCCTGAGCTCCTCCTCGTTGAGCTGCCGGTGCGTGGTGCTCGCCGGATGAATGACGAGGCTCTTCGCATCACCGACGTTCGCGAGGTGCGACCACAGGCTGAGGCCGCGTATGAACTCCTGCCCCGCCTCGCGGCCGCCGCGCACATCGAACGAGAACACCGAGCCCGCGCCACGCGGCAGGTACTTCTGCGCGAGTGCATGGTGCGCACTCCTGCGCAGGCCGGGATACCTCACGTTCGATGCGCTCTCGTGCGACTCGAGGTAATTCGCGATGGTGATGGCGTTCTCGACGTGACGCGTCATCCGCAAGGACAGCGTCTCGAGGCCTTGCAGGAACAGGAACGCGTTGAAGGGGCTCAGGCAGCCGCCGAGATCGCGTAGCGTCTCGGCGCGCAGCTTCATCAGGTAGCCGTACGTGCCGAAGGTCTCGTGGAACTGGAGCCCGTGGTATGCCGGTGAAGGCTCGGCAATCACCGGAAAGCGCCCGTTTGACCAGTTGAATTCGCCCGAATCCACGACCACGCCGCCAATGCTGGTGCCGTGTCCGCCGATGAATTTGGTCGCCGAGTGCAGCACGATGTCGGCGCCCCACTCGATCGGACGGCACAGATAAGGTGTCGCGAACGTATTGTCGACGAGGAGCGGGAGCCCCTGCTCGTGTGCGACCGCTGCGATAGCCTCGATATCGAGCACGTTCCCGCCGGGGTTCCCGATCGTCTCCCCGAAGAAAGCTTTCGTGTTGCCGCGAACCGCGGCCTTCCAGGCGCCGAGATCGTCCGGATCGACCCACGTAAGCTCCACACTCATCTTGCGCAGCACGTGCTTGAACTGATTCACCGTGCCGCCGTACAGCGCCGCCGACGAGACGACATGGTCGCCCGGCGTGAGGAGCGTGAAGAGCGCCGCCGCCTGGGCCGCCAGTCCGCTGGCGAACGCTACCGCGCCACAGCCACCCTCGAGACTCGCGACACGCTCTTCGAACACCGCGAGCGTCGGGTTCATGATCCTCGTGTAGGTGTTGCCGTACTCCTGAAGATTGAAGTATGCGGCCGCTGCCGCCGGATCCTCGAAGACGTAGCTCGTGGTCTGAAAAATGGGCACCGCGCGCGCACCGGTGTTCGGATCCGGACGTTGACCGGCGTGAAGTTGGCGGGTGTCGAACCCGAAGCGGCGTGACTGTTCCACGGACGCGGCCCCCGGTGACTCGATGGAATGGGGCAATCATAGGCTTCTGTTGCGCCGCCGCCAATTGCACCAATCGTGAGCTTATATTCGTATAACGGATGGGATGCTGTGGGCGGGGCGTTTCTCGCTTGTAGCCCCGCTGAGCCAAGGGTAGGCTTATTTATTGCGGAGCGTGCGAAGGCGGTACACAAGACCTTCCACATCGTCGAGGAGACACGAACATGAGTCAGAAGAGTATCAACAACGGCGTCAACATCGACGCGCTGCTGGCCGCGCGGGAAGCGTTGAAGGGCGCGCCCGAGGCCGCAAAGTTCACCTGGCGTGCATCCTGCAAGTGGCAGAACGGTACCCACGCCACTTCCACCGTCCAGGGGTTCCGTGGGCTCGGGGACGAGCAGAAGCATAAGACCGAGTTCTCCTTCGAGACCGATCACCCGGAGGTTTTCGCCTCCGAGGACCACGGTGCGACCCCGGTCGAGCTGGTGCTCGTGGGTCTTGCGAGCTGCCTGACGGCGGGCGTGGCGACGGTAGCGCAGAACCGCGGCATCCAGCTGCGCTCGGTCGAGGCGAAGCTCGAAGGCAAGATGAATCTATACGGCATCCTCGGCATAGACAGCGACGTACGTAACGGCTACGACGACATCAAGGTCACCTTCCATATCGACGCCGACGCTTCGAAGAAGGACATCGAGGCGCTCGTCGCGCAGTCGCAAAAACGCTCGGCCGTGTACGACATCGTGACCAATCCGACCAACGTGACGGTCGAGATCGTCTAGCCGGAGTCCTGCGCCCGCGGCGGGCCTCGTCATCGAACACATCACGACGGTCGTAATCGGTGCCGGTCACGCCGGCCTGGCGATCAGCCGCTTCCTCACCGAACGCTCGATCGACCATGTCGTCATCGAGCGTGGCGAGGTGGCGAACTCCTGGCGGCGCGAGCGCTGGGAGTCACTGCGTCTGCTGACGCCAAACTGGCAGAGCCGGCTACCCGGCTACCCCTATCGCGGCAGCGATCCTGACGGCTTCATGACGATGCCCGAGGTGATCGAGCGCATCTGCGGCTTTGCCGCGGCGATCTCGGCACCCGTGCGCACGCGCACGACCGTGAGGTCGGTGAGGCGCATCGACGGGGGTTATCGCGTGGCGACCGATCGCGGCGAAATCCGCAGCCGTAGCGTGGTGCTCGCCAGCGGCGCCGCGAACACTCCGCACGTGCCCGAGGTGCGCCGGGCAGTGCCCGAGGGCATCCCATGCATCACGACCTTCGACTATTTCAATCCTGAGCGACTGCCTCAGGGCGGCGTGCTCATCGTCGGTGCCTCAGCCACCGGCGTGCAGCTCGCTGATGAGATCCAGCGCTCCGGGCGACCTGTGACGCTGTCAGTCGGTGAGCACGTGCGGCTGCCGCGCACCTACCGTGGGCGCGACGTGCTGTGGTGGATGGAGACTTCGGGCGTCTGGAACCAGCGTTATGACGACATCGACGACCTCGAGCGCGCCCGCGGTCTGCCCTCGCCGCAGCTCATCGGCACGCCCGAGCGAGCGACGCTCGACCTCAACGTTCTGAGAGCTGCGGGAGTCGAGATCGTCGGCCGGCTGGCCGCTATCCGTGACGGGCGCGCGCTCTTCTCGGGAGGACTTCTCAATCAGTTCGCGCTGGCCGACCTTAAGATGCAGCGACTACTCGATACGTTCGACGACTGGGCGCGCAATGCCGCGCTTGACGTCGAGGTTGGTCTCCCCGAGCGCTTCGAAGCAACCCGTGCACCCGCATCGGCGCGGCTTTCGATCGATTTGCGCCGCGGGGAGATCCGCTCGACCGTCTGGGCCACCGGCTTTCGTCCCGACTATGGGTGGCTAAAGGTGCCGGTCCTCAATCGCAAGGGGGAGCTACGCCATGACGGTGGAGTCGTGGTTGATTCCCCCGGCATGTACGCAATCGGGTTGCCGGTGTTACGGCGGCGAAAGTCGACGTTCATACTCGGTGCGGAGGATGACGCGCGCGATCTCGTCGGACACCTCGCGCAATATCTCTCTACTATCGTTAAGGCGTAACCCGCGCGTACGTCAGGCGCACGGTGCTTCTCGCCACACCGTCCGCACGGCGGCGGGCAAGGCGGAGTCCTGGGAGCCGTACCGCTGATCCACGACCGCGGCGCACCGGCATCACTGCGGCCACGCCGCCGGAAACAGCGCCTGCGCGTTGCGGCGGTAGATCTTATCGATCACCTCGCGCGGCAAGTGCAGGCCCTGGAAACCCGGCGCGAAGTCTCGCGAGTGCATGTGATCCGCGCTGGCGAGGAAGCGCCAGTCCTCGAGCCAGCCGGCGTGCACCTCGGCCACGGCGGCGGTGTCGGTGTCGTCAGGGCCGTAGGCATCATCGCTGCCGTAGAGCACCCGGTCCTGATAACGCAGCAGGAACCGGCGCACCTTGGCGCGATCGCGCGCCGCCTGGTACTCGAGGTGCACAAGACGCGCGGCGACATCGACGCGGGCCTCGGGGAAGCGCTCGAGAAAGTCGGCCACCCGATCGACGTCCCACTCGAGGGAGGCGAGGTGCACGGCGTCGAAGGCGAGCTCGGGGTGCTCGCGCAGCATGCGATTGCGCGCCGCAAGGATTGCCGCGTGAGCGGGCATCTCGGGATGGCGGTACATGTAGTACTGCGGATGCTCGCTGAAGTACTCGCGATCCGAGCGCACGGTCATGCGCTCGAAGGGCAGCCAGCAGTTGAGCGGTTCCGCCTGGTGCCCGAGCAGCACGATGCGATTGCGCTCGAGCCAGGCGATGACGGGCTCGAGCCGCGCGTCGTCCGGCATGACCCAGTGCCCCCGAGCATCGCGCAGCGCCATGCCGATGTTCTTCCAGATCTTGACGCCGACCGCGCCCTCACTGAGCGCACCCTGCAGATGCGCGATGGTAGCCTGCGCCCAGCCGGGGTCGCTGAAGCCCTCGACCGAGAAGGTGGCGGCGAAGGCCACGCGCCCCGGATAGCGCTGCCGCAGCGACGCGGCGGCGCGCTGCTGCTCGCGAAGTGACGGGTAGTCGGGGTCATCGACATTGATGGTGAGCACGCGGAAGTTGTCGCGGATGGCCTGCGCCATGAAACGATCCGCGGCCCCGTGCAGGTGCACGTGCGCGTCGATCTTGTCGATGCGGGCGAAGTCAGCGCGGCTGTAGTAGCCGGCCTCCGCAGCCCGGGCGGCCGCGGCCGCCGTCGTGTCCGAGCGCGGCGGCCGGCCGCGGCTCTGCCAACCGCGTGCGCCCGGCGGAAGCAGCGCGAGCAGGGCGAACAGCGTGAGCAGCGCGACGGCGGGCCGTGGTACGCCGCTCACACGAGCCGCACGTCCACGCCGCGCTGGCGCAGCTCGCTCACCGCGGCCTCGGGCGCGTCGCGGTCGGTGATCAGGAGGTGCACCTGATCCACGCGGGCGATGAGGGAGATGTTGCGGCGCCGGAACTTCGAGGCGTCGGCGACGACGACCACCTGCCGCGAGATCTCGATCATGCGGGCGTTCAACTGTGCCTCGGCGAGGTGCGGCGTCATGACGCCCACCTCCGGGTCGATGCCGTCGGCGCCCAGGTAGAGCCGGTCGGCCTGCAGTCCCGCGAGCGCGCTTTCCGCCATCGGTCCTGAGAGGGAGTTCGATTCGCGCCGCAGGATCCCGCCGGGAACGATGAGGCGCACCGCCGGCGCGTCGGCGAGGAGCGCGGCGATGTTGAGTGCGTTGGTGATCACATTGAGCGCGGTGAGCGGCAGCCGGCGGATGCTGCACGCGATCTCGGCGGTCGTGGTGCCCGAGTCGAGGATGACGGTCTCCCCGTCGCAGATGAGCGCGGCGGCGGCGGTTGCGATGCGCAGCTTCTCGGCGTGGTGCTGCAGCTGCTTGACGCCGAGCGACTGGTCGGCGTCCGCGACGGTGATCGCGCCGCCGTGGGTGCGCGTCAGCGCGCGCGCCGACTCGAGTGTCGAGAGGTCCGTGCGGATCGTCACCTGCGAGGTGCCGAAGCGTTGCGCGAGATCATCGACGGTGACGCGGCCCTGCTCGCGCAGCAGCTCGCAGATGCGTCGGCGGCGCTCGGCGCTGAGGAGGCCTGGCTCGCTCGCCGCGCTCATCAGGCGCGCGCGCCGACGGGCGCCGCCTCAAGCAGCAGGAAGCGCTCGAAAGCCACGTCGATGCGGTTGCGCGCGGCGGTCACGTCGCCGAGTCCGCCGCCCCCCAAAAGATCGTGCACGCGGTACGTTCCCTCCCCGATACCGCGGAGCGTGACGGCGCCGCGCCAGGAAGGGGCATAGAAGGCGTAATAGAGGCGCCCGTCCTTGCGCGTGACGTGCGCCTCGGGCCGGTCGAAGCCGATGTCGTAGAGAGTCCCGAGGTACTCCCCGCGCGGGAGCAGGAGCTCGTTGTAGAGCGCGATCCAGCGGCGCCAGTGCACCTCGCGCGCGGGGGTGAGGAGGAAGGAGTCCTTCGGTTTTGGATCGCGCGGCCAGGTGAACTTGGTCGAGACGACGGCGCCGATGCCGACGGTGGACGCCCAGTCCTCGCCGCCGTCGGAGAGCTCGACGTGGTCGCCGGCGAACGCGGCGCCGGGGCCGATGAGCGCCTTCAACGTCTTGCCCTTGTGCCGCACCTGCCACGAGGACTCCGGGTCCGAGGCCGGAGCCTGGTTGAGCGAGGCGAGATTGAAGATGGAGTACGCGGTGCCGCACGGGCACAGCTCGACGACGGCCTGCGGATCGAGCTGGGTCGCTGTGCGGTAGATCGACTGCAGGAAGTCCGGCAGGCCCTCGACGGACTCCTCGGGGCGTGCATGTTGGTGTGCCGGGTTGTAGCAGGGCGCGACGCCGTTCAGGTGCTGGCCGTCGACCTTAAGTCCCGCGAAGCCCCACGTGCCGATGAAGCGGCGGACCAGATCATCGGTGTAGGCGACCGTCTTTGCGTACGCCGGGCACAGATAAAAGCTGTTCCACCAGGAGACAAGCTGCGGGGCGCCGTCCCGGTCGAGGAGCAGCATGTCGGTGTGATCGTGCAGCACGTCGGAACCGGGTGCGGCAGCGAGCGGCGCGTACCAGAGGCGAGGCTTCAGCTGCTCGGCGCGGATGCGCCGCACGAGGCGCCCGAGATCGGCCTCGCCGGCGGGGAATTTCTGCGCCGCGGGCGCCCAGTCGCCGACGTTCGACTGCCAGCCGTCGTCGATGACCGCCCAGCCGAGGCCCAACTCGCGCACCTTCGGCAGCGTGCCCTCGATCAACTCGACGGTGCAGTCGCGCTCGTAACCCCATGCGCACCAGATACCTTCGTACGCCGAGGACGGCGGCGCGGGCGCGCGCAGGCCCCGGTCGGCCATGATGCGGCGGTAGGCATCGAGCGTCGCGTAGTAGTCGCCGCCATGCACGGCGATGAAGGTCGTCGGGGTGTCGAGCGATGCGCCGGGCGCGAGCGTGCGCTCGAGCTGTGCGCTCACCGCGAGATCGACGCCGTATGTATCGCAGCGCACGGGCAGCGACACGAGGAGCGGATGAAGCTCCACGTGACCGACGGCCAGGCCGGCGTCCCGGCGCCAGACGTCCACGATCGGCGTGCCGCCGCCGTAGTCGGAGGCGGTCATGCCTAGGAAGTTGTCCTGCGCGAAGCCGGGCTTTACGGGCTGCACCCAGTCGCGCCGGTCAGCGTGCGTGCTGCCGCAGTAGCTCCAGAAGTCAGGTCTGTCGGGGTCGGCGTGCGCGCCGCGCGGCAACCGCAGCGCATTGCAGGTCCAACCGCGGAGTTTGATCGGCTGGGACGAGAGGTTGCGGAAGCTCGCCTGCACGAGGGCGAAACCCGGGTAGCGATCGCAGAGCTCGATGCTGAGATGTTGTTCGATGCGCGGCTCGTGGGCGATGCCGGTGAGCGTGAGCCGGCTGCCGGGTCCGTGCAGCGCTTCAAAGCGCGTGCGCTCGTGTCCGGCGAGCACGAAGCGCTCCAGGCGACGGCCGTCGGCAAGCTCGAGCCCGCCAGCCGTGCCCCAGGGCGTGAGCGGCGCGGCGGCGCCGGCGAGATACCACACGCGCACGCGCAGAGTGGCATCGAGCTCGAGGCGCAGGACCGCATCGGCGAGCTGCGCGGCGATGGGAGGCGGGCGTGGCGCGGTCGGCGAGCCCGGCGGGTCGGCCTCGGCAGGCGGCGCGGCGAGCGCCGCACTCGAGAGAACCCCGGCACCGGCGGCGAGCGTAAGGAACCGGCGGCGGGTCGTGCCTCCCGCGCCGAGTCCCGGGTGTGGTGGCGACTTGCGGCTTGACATGAAGGAAAGTATACGAAATAGTATTAGAAACAAAACGAAAATAATAAGTGGGAAGTCTGGTTTCGTTTTCCTTCGAATCGGATGGAAAGAGGGGGCTCAATATTAGTTCCGGCGATCACAGCGCCGCAATCGCGCCGGCCGTGCCCTTGAGGCGCCATGCCGGGCTCGTCTTCGCGCTCATCACGACCGCGTTCTGGGGCGTATGGGGCGCGTTTGCCGGGCGGCCGGCTGAGAAGGGTTTCCCCGAGACGCTTGTGTACGTCGTCTGGGCGTTCACGATGATCCCGCCCGCGGTGTACGCGCTCGCGCGCGTCGGCTGGCGCCTCGAGCACGACCGCCGCTCGGTCCTGTACGGCTGCCTGATCGGGCTCACCGGCGCGGGCGGCCAGATGCTGCTCTTCCACGCCGTGCGCACGGGGCCGCCGTACCTCATCTTTCCCGTAATCGCGCTGTCACCGCTGGTGACGATCACCCTCTCGATGGCCTGGCTGCGCGAGCGCGTCAGCTGGATCGGCGCGCTCGGTATCGCGCTCGCGCTCGTGGCGCTCCCGCTCTTCGACTACGAGCCCGGCGCGCGCGCTGGCGGCCACGGCGTCGCCTGGTTCGTATACGCGCTCATCATTCTCGCGGCGTGGGGCGTGCAAGCCTTCTTCATGAAGCTCGCAAACCACACCATGCGCGCCGAGGGCATCTTCGCCTGGATGACGCTCACCGGGCTGGCGCTGATCCCAATCGCGCTCGCGATGACCGACTTCGCGCAGCCAATCAACTACGGGCTCGGCGGTCCCTGGCTTGCGGCCGCCACCCAGATCCTCAACGCCGTCGGCGCGCTCACTATCGTCTACGCCTTCCGCTACGGCAAGGCGATGGTGGTCTCCCCGCTCACCAACGCGGGCGCACCGCTCATCACCACGCTGATCTCGCTCATGGTCCTCGGCGTCGTGCCGCAGCCGCTTAAGTTCGTGGGGCTGGCGCTGGCGCTGGCCGCGGCTGTGCTGCTTGCCAGCGAGCCGGAGGAGCACACGTGAAGGCGCTGCTCGATCTGGTCGCGCGCCATCGGCGCGGCGAACCTGTCGGGATTACTTCGGTCTGCTCGGCCCATCCGCTGGTGCTGCGGGCGGCGCTCGAGGCGGCGCGGGACGCAGGTGGTCACGCGCTGATCGAGGCCACCGCCAACCAGGTGAACCAGCACGGGGGGTATACGGGGCTGCTGCCTGCGGCCTTTCGCGACCTCGTACTCGGCCTGGCCGACGCGGCGCGCCTGCCGCGCGAGCGCGTGCTGCTCGGGGGTGATCACCTGGGACCGACGGTCTGGCAGGGCCAGCCGGCGGCCGCGGCGCTCGAGCACGCCGGCGTCATGGTCGCGGAGTACGTGAGCGCCGGCTACCGCAAGATTCACCTCGACTGCTCTATGGCCTGCGCCGGCGACGGCGGCGCGCTGACGGACGCGGTCGTCGCCGAGCGCACCGCGGCGCTGTGCGCGCGCGCGGAAGCCGCCTGGCGCGCAAGCGGCGGCGAGGCGCCGGTGTACGTCATCGGCACCGAGGTGCCGGTTCCTGGCGGCGCGCAGGAGTCACTTTACGAGCTCGCCGTCACCGCCCCGCAGGCCGCGCTCGCCACGATCGCGGCGCACCGCACCGCGTTCGAGCGCCTGGGGCTCGAGGCGGCGTGGGAACGCACCCTCGCGCTGGTCGTCCAGCCGGGCGTTGAGTTCGATCACGACCGTGTCATCGACTACGTGCCGGCCCGGGCACGTGAGCTCAGCGCTTGTCTCGATGCGCAACCGCACTTGGTCTTCGAGGCGCATTCGACCGACTACCAGAGCGCGGCAGCGCTCGCGGGGCTGGTGCGCGATCACTTCGCGATCCTGAAAGTCGGGCCGGCGCTCAGCTTCGCGCTGCGCGAAGCACTGTGGGCGCTCGACACGATCGCGCGCGAGTGGCGGGGCGAGGGCGGCGGCGCGGGCGTGCGGGCGGCGGTGCTCGCGGCGATGCGCGCGGATCCCACGCACTGGCGCAGGTACTACCACGGCGAGGGACGCGCGCTTGCGCTGCAGCTCGAATATAGCCTGAGCGACCGCATCCGCTACTACTGGCCGGTGCCCGCAGTGAGCGCGGCACTCGCGCGGCTCGAGGCGGCATTCGCCGCCGCCGCGCCGCCGCAGTCGCTGCTGCACCAGTACCTGCCGGCCGCAAGCGCGGCGGTGCGCCGCGGCGCGCTTAAGCCGCGCCTTCCGGATCTCGTCATCCACCACGTCCGGCAAGTGCTGGCCGTTTATGCCGGCGCCTGCGATCCGGACGGCGCCCGGGCGCCGCAATGAGCCGGCGGGCGCAGACAAGAAGGAAAATCGAAATGAGAACCCAGATTCGGGGGCGCTCGAGGGTCGGACGGGGCGCGTGGGCGGGGCTCATCGCGCTGCAGCTCGCCGGGTTCGCCACCACGCACGCGGCCGGCGCCGGCACGCAGCCGGATGCGTCGGCGGCGGGCACGGAGCAGGGGACCGCCGCCACGGCGGGCCCGGGGACAACGGCGGTCGCGCCCGCGCCCGGCACGGGGACGCCGGCGGACACCACCGCGGCGGGCCCGACGCCTAAGCCGGCCAACGCGCCACTCACGGAGGTCCTCGTCACCGGCCTGCGGGCCAACCTTGAGAAGGCGCTCACGATCAAGATGGATGCGCCGGTCGTGCTCGACTCGATCGACTCCACCGAGCTCGGGCGCTTCCCGCTCGACAACGTCGCCGACGCGCTCGGCCTGCTGCCGGGCGTCACCATCGACCGCACGACCGGCGGCGAGGGCCAGAAAATCAGCGTCCGCGGCCTCGGCCCCCAATACAACATCATCACGCTCAACAACCGGATTATCGCGAGCGACGATTCGGGCCGCGACGTTGCCTTCGACGTGCTGCCGGCTGAGGTGATCACGGGGGCGGACGTACTGAAGTCCGCGGAGGCTTCCGCCGTCGAAGGCAGCATCGGCGGCACGGTGAACCTGCATACTGCGAGCCCGTTCGACAATCCGGGGCTGCACGGCGGCGTGCGCGGCGAGCGCAATTACAACGACATGTCCGAACTCTACGGCAGCAAGTACTCGGCGTATCTCGAGAACACCAACGAGGAGAAGACCCTCGGCTTTCTCCTCGGCGGCGTGTACTCGAACGACAACGTTCGCACCGACTCGCTGAACGCCTACAACCAGTCCATCTACGGCGCCACGACCTATCCCTGGGCCGGCGGACCCGGCTCCGTGCCGCTCGCGGCGACGCCCTGCTGTATCACCTTCGGCTCGATCTTCGACGACAAGAAGCGCACCGCGCTCGACGGCGTTCTTGAGTGGCGCCCGAACGAGAAGCTCAAGGTGAGCGCGGACTACCTGTGGACGCACCTGAACGACCCGCAGATCGGCTACAACGAGTCGTACTACTTTCAGCAAAACCCGGACGGCACGCCGTGGTCGCCGACTGCCACCGTGCAAAACGGCGTCGTCACCGGCGCGACGGTCAACCAGTTCCAGCCCGAGATCGTGAACAACACCATCGATCGGCAGGTCAACACTTATCTATACGGCATCAACGTGAGCTACCACCCGCATGAGCGCTGGACGGTCGACCTCGACGCGTACCAGTCGAAGGCCAACCGCCCCGAGGGCGGCAATGACACCTTCGTGACGGCGGGACTCGTCACCGCGCAGCAGACCGCCCCTGACACCCTCTATGTTCAGGATCTGCCGCACAGCCTGCCGTCGCTCAATGTCGTCGTGCCGCCGAGCCAGCTCGGGCTCGCGAGCTGCCCGCGCGGCACCGCGAGCGCGACGCAGGCGGGCACGTGCTCGTATACGGCGCTCATGAACATGGGGGACCTCAACAACAACGCCTACTGGTCGACGCACTACGTCGGGCTCAACGGCTACACGGTGCACGACAAGATCAACGGCGTCACGCTCGACACGGCGTGGGACGCGGACTACGGGCCGTTCAAACGTCTGCAGTTCGGCTCGCAGCACACGGAGCGCGAGAAGAGCCAGCTCGACAGCAGCAACGACTGGACCAACGGCTCCAATCAGTACGGAACGCTCTACACGACGGCCGGCTGCCCCGTGCAGTGCCTGCCGTACTCGTTCGCCTCGCAGGGCTTCAACGTGATCTCGATGATCACGCTGCCGAACTGGATGCACGACGCCGGCGGCTCGTATCCGACGACGCTACCGGTGCTCAACGTCGCGGCGCTTGAGAATTTCCTCAAGAGCCTGAACGGGAAGCCTAACCCGAATGCACCGATCTACAACGCGGCCGGCAACCTGGTGGGCTACAGCCCATTCAACTACGCGCTCACGCAGCCGCAGCCAAACCCGTACAACTCTTACAACGTGACCGAGAACACTACCTCCTTCTACGTGCAGGGGGACTTTGGCACTCCCCGCTGGTCGGGCAACGCCGGCGTGCGCTACGTGCACACCACGACGTCCGCGGGCACCGCCTCGGCCGTGCCGACGGCGCTGTGGTGCGCGCCGGGCGCGTGCACCGGTACGGTCTCATATACCGTGCTTTACGGTACGTCACAGCCGATCGGCGCCAACGGCGACTACGGGCTCTGGCTGCCGTCGGGCAACTTCGCCTACTGGGCGATCCCCGACAAGCTACAGGTGCGTCTCGCCGCCGCCGAGGTGATGTCGCGCCCGAACCTGGACCAGCTCGCGCCGACGTCCACTAACAACGCCAACAACGGGCAGCCGCAGCTCTACTACAACGGCACGGCGGGGCTGCAGCCAGTGCGGGCCAACCAGGCGGATCTCTCGATCGAGTGGTACTACGCGCCGCACGATGCGCTCACGGCGGCCGTGTTCTACAAGGACATCCGCGACGACATCTACCAGGCCGTCTCGTCGAACGTGAACTTAGGTACGGTGCAATACGTCGGCGGCCCTCCCGGGACCGTGCCCGGGGTACCATTCCCGTGGACGGTACAAGCGCCGGCGAACGGCGCCAAGGACGAGTACTCGGGCGTCGAGTTGATCTGGCAGCACATCCTCCCGAGCGGCTTCGGGACGCACATGCAGTACACGGCCACCCGCACACGCAGCTACGATCAGTACGGCCATTTCGTCGGCTCTATCAATGCTGCCCCGCCGACGACCTGGGCGATCGGGCTGCTCTTCGACAACGGGCGCCTGAGCACCGACGTCAACTGGGAGCACCAGTCAAGCTACACGGCGTATTGCTCGCAGTGCACGGAGGTGCCCGGCTGGCCGGCGGTCTCGGACTCCTTCGACTGGGTGACCGCGAGCGTGCACTACAAGTTCATTCAGGGGCGCGCGCGCGGACTCGAGGTTTATGCAGAGGGGAAAAACCTGAGCAACTCGATCGTGCACACCTACCTCAACAACAACCCGCTGCTGCCCTGGGCGCCGGGGCAGAACACCGGCGCGAGCGAGAGCGGCACCGGCTACGGCTACAGTTCCTACGGGCGGACCTACATCTTGGGGCTCGCCTACACGTTCTGAGGGAAGCGCCGTGATGGAAGCAAACCCATTGCCGGGACGCACGGCGGCGGAGCTCGAGGCCGCCGGTGCCGCGTGGACCGCGCGCGAGATCCTGCAGCAGCCCGCGCTGTGGCGCGAGATCGAGGCGCTGATGCAGCGCGAGGCGCCACGCGTGCGCGCCTTCCTCGACCCGCTGCTCGCGCGGCCGCACCTGCGCATCGTGCTCACTGGCGCGGGCACCTCAGCCTACACCGGCGAGTGCCTCGCGCCCGCGCTCACACGCGCGCTCGGCCGCCGCGTCGAGGCGATCGCGACCACCGACCTCGTGGCGGACCCGCACGGCGGGCTCGTGCGCGGCCTGCCGACGCTACTCGTCTCCTTCGCGCGCTCGGGCAACAGCCCCGAGAGCGCGGCGGCGCTCGAGCTCGCCGATGCGTGCCTCGGGGAGTGCGCGCACCTTGTCGTCACCTGCAACCCCCAGGGGGCGCTCTATCGGCGGTCGGCGACGGCGCGCAACGGCTGTGCGCTGCTGCTGCCCGAGGCGGCCAATGATCGCGGCTTCGCGATGACATCGAGCTTCACCGGCATGCTGCTCACGGCGGCGCTTGCTTTCGGCGCCGTGCGCGGCGACGGCACGCGCGCCGCTGCCCTGGGGCGGCTTGCGGCGCAGATCCTCCCGGCCCGCGGGGCGCTGTTTGAGAACCTTGGGCGGGGCCAGTTCGGCCGCATCGTGTACCTCGGCAGCGGTGCCCTCAAGGGCCTCGCGCACGAGGCGGCGCTCAAGATGCTCGAGCTCACCGACGGGCGCGTGGTGTCGGTGGGCGAGTCCAGTTTAGGATTCCGGCATGGACCGAAGACCATCCTCAAGGCCGACACGCTGGTGGTCCTGTTCATGAGCGCGGACCCGTATACCCGCCGCTACGACGCGGACCTCGCGAGCGAGCTGCGGCGCGAGGGCGTCGCGGGTCGGGTCGTCACGGTCGGCGCGGCCGAGCCGCGACACGCGGACGATATCGGTGTCGATGCGGGCGCGGACGCTCCGGCGAGCGACCTCGAGCGCTGCCTGCCCTACGCGCTCTGCGCGCAGTCGCTCGCGCTCCTCACATCGCTCGCCGTCGGCGTGCGTCCTGACACCCCAAGCAGCTCGGGTACCGTGAGCCGCGTGGTGCAGGGCGTAACGATCCACCCCTTCGGCGGCGACGCGTGAACCGCTGGCTCGGCGTCGACGGCGGCGGCAGCAAGACGCGCTTGCTGCTGATCGACGACGCCGGCGCCGCGCTCGCGCGGCATGCGGAGGGACCGGCCTACTACCTTGAGATCGGGCTCGACGCGCTGCGCACGCTCATCCGGCGCGGCATCGAGGCGACGTGCCAGCGCGCGGGGATCACGCCCGCCGAAATCACCTACACGTTCCTCGGGCTCCCCGCCTACGGCGAGGACAGCCGCCTCGAGCCGACGCTCGGGAGGATCGCCGCGCCCACTCTCGCGGACGGACGCTACCGCTGCGGCAACGACATGGTGTGCGGCTGGGCCGGCGCGCTCGCGGGCGAGGACGGCATCAACGTCGTCGCGGGCACCGGCTCGATCGCCTATGGGGAGTACGCGGGACGCGCCGCGCGCGCCGGCGGCTGGGGCGAGCTTTTCAGCGACGAGGCTTCTGCGTACTGGCTGGCGCGTGAGGGCCTGCAGCTCTTCACGCGTATGAGCGACGGGCGCGCCGCGCGTGGTGCGCTCTACGGGATCGTGCGCCGGCACTTCGCGCTGCAGGAGGATCTCGACCTGTGTGCGGCGGTGTACGGCACGGGCGTGGCGCAGCGCAGCGGGCTTGCGCAGCTTGCGCAGCTGGTTAGCGCGGCGGCGGATGCAGGAGACACGCAGGCGCGGGCGCTGTTTCAGCGCGCGGCGCGGGAGCTGGCGGAGATGGTCGCCGCGGTGCACGCGCGACTGCAGGTTCCCGCCGATGTAACGCTGCCCGTCTCGTACTCGGGGGGACTCTTCGAGCGGCCGGACCTGCTGCTAGCGCCGCTGCGGAAGGCGCTCGAAAGCGACGTCCGCTACCGGCTGGCGACGCCCCGGCTGCCGCCGGAAGCGGGTGCCGCGCTCCAGGCCGCGCGGCTCGGTGGCACAGCGCTTGCCGTGCGAGCTGTCGCGCGGCTCGTGCAGGAGTGCGCGCGGGGAAGGTGAGCCTCGTTCACAGGTGCAATCGTCGAGCTTACGGTTCGCCCATTGAAAGACTCGACGATGTGCCCGGGGACCGGAATGATCTTCGTGCCGAGTCGAAACGGGATCACTCATAAGCCGCCTGAATGGACGGCACCCGGGGACCTCATGAGCGGCTGTCAGGCGCTCGCCAGCGCCATTGGGCGGCTTTGCGGCTGATCGATGTACGCGTCAAACCGATGTGGGAATTTTGTGGGAATAAGCTCTGCTTTTCGCTGCTCAGTCGTGACAGGTGGCAACGGGCGTCACGCGGCGATCGTGAGTTACCTCGGGTACTTGCAAAGCGAGTTCGGTTGAGCTGATGGATTTGTAAACCGGAGGTCATCTGTTCGAATTAGATAGCCGGCATCATTGCATCGACAGGGCATTCTCTGGGCAATCCGTTTTTCCGAAGACGCCGAAGCCAACGGAGAATAGAGCTTTCAGACAGCCCCACCTTTTCCGCTAGAGCCTGGGCGCGGGGGGCGTGCCCTAGTGGGTAGGCCTTACTTCGGGGGCTCGCTGCTGACTATCGTTTGCGTTCGCTTTCCCGCTTGCCTTACTGCTGGGATGCTGCGTCTTGGTCGCAGCGGCCGAGGATTTCGGCGCTGCCGGCTGCCCCGAGGTCACGTGCGTCGTGCTGCTCGAGGATGCGTGTGAATGGTCGTAGTGACTGGCAGGCGGCGCAGCGGTGTGCGCTGCCGCCATTGTCGGGGCATGGGACACTGCGGATGGTTGGATGGCCACCACGGCGGGATGGCCGGGATTGGCCTGCGGCAGGAGCGCAGGATACTTAGCCGCTTGTTGCATGCTTTGGCGCTGCAGCGGCGTCGACGGGATATGCGGGTCCACCGCGGCCAGTCTTTCTTGGGCTGTCGGGGTTGCTGTGGTGCCGCCCGGCCCGCCGTTGTAGCTCGGCTTATAGAGGCTGACATTGTTAGCCACGGTCTCGTTGTAAGTGCTGTGAATCACGTTCGTGTCCACGCTGCTGACCGCTCTGTTGTAGGCAAATGAATTGCCCACCCAACGCCCGCCCGCAAACCCGACGCCAGAATAGCCGTAACCGTAGTTAATGCCGCCGTAGTAGCCAATGTGGGGACCCCAATAACCCGGGTGGAACACATAAGCCCCACCCACGAATGCCCAATAGCCCGGTGTCCACAGCACACCCACCCGCGGCGGCGGCACCCAGGCCCCCGACACCCAGTAGTAGCCTCCACCACCCCACATCCAATAGCCGGGCGTCCAAAGGTATCCGTCTTGGGAGACAGGTGGCTGTTCGTAATTCGGCAAGGGAGGCGGTGCTTCGGTCGCGCGTGCTTGAACATCCGAGGCAGGGTCGATGCCGGCGGCCGGCGGCGGCGCTTGCATTTGCAGCTGCGCTAAATTGCGTTGATCTCGCTCAGCATTGCTACCGGGCAACGAGTCGAGCGCGGAGCCCCATGCTGCGTCGATGTCGGTCACGGGTTTGCCACCCACGGTGATCTTTATCAGCCGCTCGTTTAGCACCTCGCCTTCGTAAACCACATCAGCACTAAAGCCGTTCCAGGCTTCAGGGGAATCGTGGCGGTGCAATGTCGCCGATTTGGACGTGAAGGTCTCTACGGTCCAGGTCTCGTCCGGGCGATCCGCTCGGGTATACAGTCCATCGTCAAACCTGAGCGTAAAGCAGTTTGTCCAGCAGAAATGCATCACACGCGGTGGGGTTTGTGCGTCCTCAATTCGCACGGCGCCCTTCTGTGCCTGGTCGGAGTAGACCAGGTGTCCTTCGGCATCGACGGATTTGTACACGTCGTCGGCCCGCAGCAGCGGAGCCGGACCCACAAGCAACATGAGCGCTAGCAGAAGCGCGCCTCGCCAATGAGTGTCTGCGCTCGTTCGTGGGGGGTAGTCGCCGTACATCGATCAAAGCTAGCGCAGAATTGCACTCCTTTTCGACGAAGCTTGTCACAATGGACAAGCGAGATTATGTAGCACCCGGTTGTCGCCGGCCGGCTGATCGAAGGGTTCAATCGCTGCTCGTCAAGAGTCGGTCCGTCGGCGGCTGACGATGCGGGCGAGGTTTCATCGTCGGTAAGGCCGAGCGCTGCAGCCGTGAGAACGGGCCCACCGCAATCCGCTGCGTTCGTGGAGAAATGCGTGGCCCGCCGCGTTGGCCGTCCGCGCGGATCCGGGAAATTGAGTTCATCGCGCAACCTGAAGCAGCGCGCTTGTGGGGTACACGATTCCGGTTTCGGAGCTCAAAGCCCACGCCAAGGGGTTACCGTATCTTCATTACCTGCTGGCGGGAGTCGCAGGAGGTGCCGGTTCTGAGTCCCCATGGAGTTGTCTTGGTACGCGTGCCGGTCCCCGAGCGCTACGCGATCCATAAGCTCGTTGTTTCCCGACTCCGAGCAAGAACCAGCAGCAAACCCGAGAAAGATCTCCGTCAGGCTGCGACGCTCATTGAAGCGCTCGTCCAGCGGTTTCCCGGCGCGGCCCTTCCCAAGAGCGCTGGACGGCACCTTCGCCGTGCGATGGCGTCGCTCGTGCGCCATCTGCCGGCTTCCGCTGAAACTGCTTGGGAAGCGCTGCAATCTTATGCGTAGGCGGCAAGCCCAGCGGTACCGCGGCTGTGTCGGGAGTTCAAATCTCACAGCCGGCAATGCTCACAAGCAGGGTGAGTCAGGTCAGTCGCCAAGGATGTGCAAGAAATCTCTGAAGAATGTTGTAAAGGGTGGGTCATGCGGGGACAGCCTGGGCCGTAGGCGACTCGCCGAGACGCGCAAGTGCCCGGGAGCCTCAGGTGGGACAGATGCGTAGCCGACGGCAGGTCCTCAGTTGCTGTGACCAAGGGCTAGTGAGGCGTGGACAAGCCAGATACTGCTCCACACGCCGAAGGTGAAATAGAGCGACATCCACGGCACCTCGGTCCTCCAGTCCTCCCAGCGGTAGGACACCGTCCAGCGTCTATAGAGCTCGACCATACCGTCGGCGAGGCTCAGGTACCTACGTCCGTTTGCCTGGTCGGCACGCCACCGCGACCAGTACATCGGGACATCGTAAACAAACAGGAAGGCGACATAGGCGCCACCCCCAACGATCATCGGACGATACAGAGCCCCAAGTCGATGCGGCCCGATCACCAACATACCGGCAACCGCCAGCGCGGCCGCTAGCCCCCATAATGAATTCTCCACCGCGTGAGCGCGCTGCTCGGTGGTCAGCACGGCGTACCACGAGCATCCTTCGGCGAGCAGGATGAGCGGTACGACCGCCAATGACACCTCTTGCACGAACGGGCTACGCGCCAAGAACGCCACACGGTGCAGCATGAGCGCCCATTGGGCGGCGAAGCACAATTCAGCCACGGTCGCGACGGATCGACCGACGAGCACGCTGGAGAGCCGGGAGTCGATAAGAACAAGGCGCGGGATATCGATCACCGGCAGGAACGAACGGAATGCGCACCCTGCCACGTACCCGGCGCACAGCAGCAGCTGCAGGTAACAGGCGGCATCAGCCTCGGCGTGGAGCGAAGCGTGTGCGCGCGTGACGGCGAAGGCCGAGAGCGACCAAAGAGCTACGTTTAGCACAGCGATCGAACGAAGCGACGTATGCCACCAGGCGACGGCGCGCGAGGTCACGCCCCCGCTTTCCCCGGGGTCATCTGTCATACGCCGATTGGAGGATGCCCCTGCCGTTTGGGTCTTCTCAGCTGCAGATGGGAGAGCGGGCCTGGTCAGCTTGTCATTCAGGCGGCCGGCTCGATGACGGGCCGCTCCGCGGCGCTGCGCGGCAGCGGTCCCGGACAGCAGGTGATCAGGTTGGCCTCAAACTCGCGCGTGCACGCCGTCCAACTCGACTGCAGAGCGCGGGCGCGGCATGCGCGCGGGTCGAGCTGCAGCGCCCGCTCCGCCGCCTTGCCGAGATCCGCATCGAGCGCTCCGGTCAGGCCATCCTCGACGACATCGATCGGGCCCGCGATGGGGAAGGCCGCCACCGGCACGCCGCAGGCCATCGCCTCGAGATTCACAAGGCCAAAGGTATCGGTGAGACTTGGGAAAACCAGCACGTCGGCCGCGGCCAGGAAGGCTGCGAGATCCTCGCCGTAGCGAAAGCCCGCGTACACCGCCTCGCGGTACCGCGTCTCGAGGCGCGCCCGCTCGGGCCCGTCTCCGATCACGATCTTCGAGCCGCGCCAGGGCATCTGGAGGAACGCGTCCACATTCTTTTCAACCGCCAGGCGTCCCACGTACGCGGCGATAGGGCGCGGCAATTGCAGGAACTCCTTGCTCCGCGGGCGGAACAATTCCGTGTCCACGCCGCGCCGCCAGCGCACGAGATTGCGGAATCCGCGCTTATGGAGGTCCTTCTCAACCGACTGCGTGCTCACCATGCAGCGTTGTGCGGCCGCGTGAAAGCGGCGCAGAGCCGCATACGAGAGCCAAAGCGGTATGGGCCAGCGGGACTTGAGGTACTGCGGAAACTGCGTGTGATAGGAGGTCGTGAAGCGCCATCCGTGCCTGAGGCAATAGCGCCGCGCGGTGAATCCGAGCGGGCCCTCCGTAGCAATATGCACGGCCTGTGGCCGGAAGAGCTCTAACTTGCGCGCCAGAGCCGCCATCGGCCTCACGGCCACGCGGATCTCGGGGTAGCTCGGGCAGGGCCGGGTACGGAAGTCGCGCGGCGCGGTAATCATCACCTCATGGCCGAATCTGACGAGCCACGCGGCAGTCTGCGTGAGGGTGTTGACGACGCCGTTGGTTTGCGGAAACCAGGCGTCTGTCACGATCATGATTCTCATGCGCAGGGCATCCTCGACGAGGATCGTGACAGTGGTGTGAAAGCTGCGGCCGGAAGCGCCACTAAAAAAATCTTCCCACACAGCGACTTGTCATGTGTTCTTAACATTGTTCCTATAATTCGTTCATACCAGCGCAACCGCGCTCTCGCATCGAGTGGAGGAGCGAATGCACACCTTTCTTGCCGAACTCAGGAAGCAACGCTGGGACGACCATCGTTACTACCACCACAGCCGCATCAACCAGACCCTGCACCTGGTGAGTGCGCTCAGTTTTCTTACTGCCTATGTGTTCATTTTCACCAACCCGGTCGCCGCCGTACTCATCGGCTGGCTGGTGGCAATGGTGACGCGCCAGCTGGGCCACTTCGTCTTTGAGTCCAAGGACTATGACCAGGTGAACGAGGCCACACACGCGCACAAGGAAGACATCAAGGTCGGCTACAACCTCAGGCGCAAGGTAGTTCTGCTGTCGATCTGGGCTGCGTCGCCGCTGGTTCTGTGGCTGGATCCGACGCTGTTCGGCATCTTCCGCCAGGCGCACGGCCATGCCGACTTTCTACGCCATGTCTGTCAGGTCTGGCTCGCCCTCGGCCTCGGCGCGTTGCTCTTCCGCACGGTGCAGCTGTGCCTGCAGCAGAGCGTGTTAACGGGCGTCGTATGGTTCACGAAAATCCTCACTGACCCATTTCACGACGTGAAACTCTACTGTCGGGCACCGCTGCACTTGCTGCGCGGGGAGCTGGTCGATCCGATGGAGGATGTGGTCCACCACGCCTGAAGCAGCTCACGCAGGACGCGTCGACGGATTGCCTTGTTGGTGAGCGCCGGATTCTGCCACCACCAGCCGTCGCGCTGCATCGCCTCGGCTGCCGCCACGATCCGGTCCGCGACCGCGGCGAAGTCCGCGTCGCTGTAGTTGAGGCTGAAGATGAGCCGTGCCGTGCCAATCCAGCTGAGGGACAGGCCGTGCGCGCGCAGGTAATACTGGAACATCCAGTTGTAGCGAGAAGGCTTGAGGTAGTTGAAGGTCCAGATGGACGAGAGATTCGCCACTTGAACCGGGAGCTCCGCCGCCTGCAGTCGCGCGTTGAGCCCGGCTGCACGGCGCTCCCAGTGCGCATCGAGGTCGCGGTAGAGGGCACGGATCGGCACGCTTTCCAGGCGCGTGAGGAACTCGTGCATTGCGCCCATCACGTAGGGGTGCGCATTGAAGGTGCCGCGCGCCAGGCACACGTCGGCCGGGTGCTCTTCGTCGTAGCGTTTCATGAGATCGTGCCGTCCGCAGACGACTCCTACCGGCAGTCCGCCGCCGAGACTCTTGCCGTAGGTCACCAGGTCGGCGCGCACGCCGAAGTACTCCTGCGCGCCCCCGCGCGCGAGACGAAAGCCGACAAATACCTCATCGAAAATGAGCACGATTCGCCGCTCGGTGCACACCGCGCGCAGCTTCCTGAGCCACTCGGCGTAGGCCGCGCGATCGAAATGGGCACTCCGTCCGCTATCGATCAGGCCCGAATCCGCCGGCGCGCTTGCATTGAGGTGCATCGCCTGCACGGGATTGACCAGCACGCAGGCGATATCCCGCCGCGTGCGCAGCACCCGCAACGAGGCCGTATCCATGTCCTTCAGCGTGTAGCTGGCCTCGGGGGGCAGCGGGTTGCCCACCCCGGGCTGCACGTCGCCCCACCAGCCGTGATAGGCACCGCAGAAGCGCACCAGGTAGCGCCGGCGCGTGTGATAGCGAGCGAGGCGCACGGCCTGCATCACCGCCTCGGTACCCGACATGTGGAACGACACCTCGTCGAGTCCGGAGATCTCGCGCAGCCGGCGGACATTGTCGGCCAGCAGCGGATGATAGGCGCCGAGCACCGGTCCGAGCGCGCGCACCTTTGCGGCACCGCGCTCGATGCACTCCTTGTAGAAGTCGTAGCCGAAGAGGTTCACTCCGTACGAGCCGCTCACGTCGAACAGTCGGTTGCCGTCGACATCGGCCACGGTGACCCCGGAGGAGGACTCAAGGAATGTGCCAGCGGGCAGGTACTCTCGGACCATGCGGCCGAACTGAAAGGGCACCCGATAGCGCATCGTGAACTGCAGGTCCGACACCGAGCGCGCCACCTCGCGGGTCAGGGCGGTACCCTTCGCGAAGCGCTGCGCGTAGAGCTGCGCGAGCTGCATGAATCCTGCACGCCGCACGGCGGCCACCTCGGCGGGCGCATCGTCCGCCGTGAAGAACCGCGTCTCGTCGTATTCGTAGTAGCGAACGAGCCGCGCCAAGAGCCGCGCGAGACGGGCGTGTCCGCCGAGCGAGGGGTGCTTGGCGCGCGAAAGCCGCAGCCGCAGCCACAGGCTGCGCAGTGCGAGCAGCGTGGCCAAGGCGCCAGCGAGGTACCACAACAGCATGATCTTCAGACTCACGGGCCGCCAGAGCAAGGCAGATCGCCCCGACGGCAAACTATTTCGGTCTCGTGACAACCCGATGACAGTCCGTTCGGCCATCACCCGAATCACTCAGCAGGAGCGACTGAATTACCTTTTGACCAACCGCCTGCCCCGACGCTGGCTCACGTTATTCATGGGGTGGCTGAGCCGCCTTGAGCAGCCCTGGCTGTGCCGTATCTGTGTGGCGATCTGGGGACTCTTCACCGAGCTCGATCTGAGCGATGCCCGGAAAACCCGCTTTCGCAGTCTGCAGGAGTTCTTTACCCGGCAGCTGAAGGAGGGGGCACGTCGCATCGACCCTGATCCGGACATCATCGTGAGTCCGTGCGACGGCGTCGTGGGCGAGATGGGTCAGGTGAGGCAAGGGTCGGTGCTTCAGGCCAAGGGCTTCCCCTACACGCTCATGGATCTTCTGGGCGATGAGGAGCTGGTGAGTAACTATCTTAACGGCTCCTTCGTGACGCTGCGCCTCACCTCCGGCATGTATCACCGCTTCCATGCACCCTATGACTGCCGCGTGGAGCGGGTGACCTACGTCTCCGGAGACACCTGGAACGTCAATCCGATCGCGCTCCGACGGGTTGAGAATCTCTTCTGCAAGAACGAACGCGCCATCATTCGCTGCCGGCTGAGCGCATCGGACGACCTCATCACGCTGGTGCCGGTCGCGGCCATCCTGGTGGCGAGCATCCGCCTGCACTGCGCGGACGTGCTGCTGCATCTGAAGTACCGCGGACCTAACCCCATTCCCTGCGATGCCACGCTGCGCAAGGGCGAAGAGATGGGTTGGTTCCAGCACGGCTCCACCATGATCGCCTTCGCGCCACCCGGCATGGTGCTTGCTTGCGGACTGGGACAGGGAAGCGTGATCCGCATGGGACAGCCCCTACTGAGTATTACGGGCAGGGAATCGTGAGCGAGCTCGCAGTCATCACCGGCACCACCCACGGTATCGGACGCGTGACGAGCCGTGAGCTCGCGCGTGCCGGGAAAACGGTCGTCATGCTGTGCCGCGACGTGGCGGCCGCAGGTGCGGTGCGCGCTGAGATCGTGCGGCACGCGCCTCGCGCCCGGGTCGAGGTGGTCCGCTGCGATCTCGCCTCGTTCGCCTCCGTGCGGGAGGCCGCCGCCGCGGTCCGCCGCCATTACCCGCCGCTCGGACTGCTGGTCAACAACGCCGGCGTGGTGAGCACTCGTCATTGCACCTCGGTCGACGGCTTCGAGCTCACGTTCGCGACCAACCACCTCGGTCCATTCTTGCTCACCGCGTTGCTGTCGGATCATATGGACAAGGCGGCGCGCATCGTCACGGTCGCTTCCCGCATCCACTACCGCGGCCGCCTGGATCTTGCCGCGGTCACAGATACGCGCGCCCGCTACGGGGCCACGGCCGCCTATGCCCGGTCGAAGCTCGCCAACGTTATGCATACGTTCGCGCTCGCGCGTCGCATGGCCGGAACCGGCATCAGCGTTAACTGTCTGCACCCAGGCGTCGTCGCCACGAATCTGCTGCCGCGATGGCTGCGTCTCATCAAGCCGCTGTTCACTCGGGTCGTGTTCGATGCCGAGCGCGGCGCGCGCACGACCGTCCACCTCGCGCTCGATCAGAGTGTCGCCGAAGCTACTGGTCGTTATTTCGATGAGTACCAGATTGCGCGCGCCGCCGCCCCACTTGCGAATGACCGTGAACTGCAGGAGTCGCTGTGGAACATGAGCGCGGCGTGGACCGGAGCGCCACAGTGACCGATGTTCGCACCCTGCCATCCTGACTGAGAGGTTCGTCATGCCGGAACATGCCCGATCACCCCTGGCGGCGCTCAAGCCGCTCAGCGAAAGGCTGCTGTTCGCGAGCAACTTTCTGCGTCATCCGAACATGCTCGGCTCGATCATCCCGAGCTCGCGCTTCCTCGTGGACCAGGTGCTGCAGCCGGTCGACTGGGACCGTGCCCGTGTGATCGTGGAATACGGTCCGGGTGTCGGCACGTTCACCGGGCAGATCCTGCGGCGTATGCGCAGCGATGCGCGCCTCGTGGCCATCGAGACGAACCGTGACTTCGTGAGCTTCCTGCAAAGAACCTTACCGGATCCGCGGCTGCACGTCGTGCACGACTCCGCAGCAGAGGTGCAGCCGGTTCTGATGCGGCTCGCACTGCCGGCGCCGCGCTATATCATTTCCGGCATTCCACTCGGCAGCATGCCGGATCCGGTGCGCACCGACATCGCGGTGAAGAGCCGCGCGGCGCTCGAGCCAGGCGGAGCGTTTCTCGTCTACCAGTTCACTGCCCGCGCTCTGCCTACGCTGCAGCGCACCTTCGGCGAAGTGCGGCGCAGTTTCGAGCGACGGAACCTGCCGCCGGCGCAGCTGTTCCTGTGCACGACACAGGGGGCCTGAAGGCCGGCGTGCCGGCGCAACGACGTTATCGTGGCACGCGCTTCTCGCGCTTCCGTTCGCGAATTACGGAACCGCAAGGTAGTTCACCGCGACGGCCTGGCTATTGTCCAGGGACAACGTGATCCGGTAGGTGACGGTATCGTCCACTATGAACCAGCCGAGCACGCTCGCGGCGCCGACAACCGGCAACGAGCGTTGGCACTCACCTGGGTTACTCACCGTGCCCGTGCAGGCGCTGACCGCCCAGGACACCTCCTCGGGGAAATCGCTCTTGGTTGCATTCAGCATGAAGGCGCTGCCAATGCCCAGGGGTGCCGCCGTAGCGGTATTGCTTTCCAGACGTACCAGCGAAGAAAGAGGTACCGAGGGCGGGAAGGAGAATTGGGCAATCACGGTACCTGGCACTTTGATTGCCGCGAACTGGCTCTGCAGAAGAGCGCCGGATGTGTTCGTCGAACCATCCGGTTGCACCCAGAAGCGATCTGAGGTTCGGCGCGCAAACGGCATTGTCCCACTGCTTAGAAGTGCCGCGAGCGGCGGAACGTTGAGCGTGTTCGCAAACTGCCAGTAGCAACCCATAGCCGGTCCAGCCGGCGCTGCGGCCTTGGTGCAATGCAGGGTCTTAGGATCCGCTCCGAGCGGTGTCGGCGGCTGCATAATGTGACACATGCGACAGCCGCGCTGAAAGACGTTGCTATACAGGGTCGCCGAATTGACCGGGTTATCGTTGGCGCCGCCTGCCTGCCACCCTGGAGGCACGAACGAGCCAGCATACGCGCCAGGCAACCCCTGTCCCCCATACCAGCCCTCGAGCAGCTCGCGCTCGAGGGAAAAGCGGTTCTGATTACCCGGGGGATCGAGCATGGTGAGGTAGGCGCTGACGTTCAGCAATTTCAGCTGTGCCAGCTGATTGCTCTGCGTGTACTGGGCCTTCAGCGCCGCGTCCTCCTCCTTCTGCGAAAAACCCGGGTCGGTGTCGGAATAGAAGAACGCGTCAAGGTCCCACGGTAGGAAGCCCGCGTTGACATCGCCCGGGGGAGTGCCGCTCGGTCCCGTGCTTGGATAATTCGGCGCGGCAGCCTTCAAGGCGGCGACCGTCGCCGGAGTGCCCCCGTGACATACCACACAGGACTGCGGCACAGGCTTCTGGCCGCGATGATCGAGGTCCACGCTGGTGACGCGCGGCAGTGCACCCGTGCGCGTATCGGGCGCGAACACGTAGAATTTCGTGAAGCGCGCCGGATTTGCCGGCGACGCACTGTATTCCATCGCGACCGCGACAATCGCATTGAGGTGCTCGGCGGCCGCTTGGACACCCACGTAGTTCACGACCACGGCCGCGACATCGCAATGACCGATCAGCTCATACAGCAATTTTGCGCTCGCCGCGCTCAGCGCCTGAGCGCCAAACTGTGACACCGGTGCGGCACTGTAGCCGGAGTCGCAGGCACCGACCTTCATGTACATGTCGCGGCCCAAACCCAGATCGTAGTTGTTGGTATAGAGTGCGTGCGCGTCCGCGCCCCATCCGGATACATTGGGATTAAAGCCGTTCACCTGAAGCCAGGCGGTCAGCGTGCGCGGCTGCCGCCTGGGTCGATCGTTGCGTAGTAGGCATGGGCCGAAGCACTGGTATCGAACAGCGGCGGCAAGCCGCCCGTCGAGGGATTTGAGGCGAGCGTTAACTCGTCAGCCGACATCGTCGTGCTCGATCCGACGTTCACCTGCGCGGGCGGGGGCCCTGGGGTGGGTACGCACAGTGCCGCGGTCGTGTCGGCCGGCAAGGCGGTCGAGGCAATTTGGATCTTGGCTTCAACCAACGCGGGTGGAATGCTGGCGTCGGCCGGATCGCGGTCGATGTCCGAGGTCTGCATGACATCCGACAGGCGCATGCCAGTGCTCTGGCCGGAGCTGTTGTACAGCATGTCATCAAGATTCAGACTCGGGATGGGAATCACGGTCTGTGGATTGCGTGCGTCTGCGCAGTTGGGTCCACCGCTACCGAGTGCCGCGGACCAGCCGCCGTCGTAGACGGCTGGCGCGCCGACCGGGACGCGGGTGTATTGTTGGCCATCGCTGGCGGTGTAGCTGACGACCTTCGTGACCGTGATCGTGTAGGGCACCGTTGCGCTGAAAGAGGCCTGTGCAGATGCGGGCAGGACAGCACTGGTGATGGCGCTGACGGTGAACGTGTTCTGCGTGCTCGGGAATGTGAGGAAATGATTGACATCCCTCACCGGCTCAACCATGACCTGCGCTTGCGTGGTTGCGGACGCCCCCGTCGCGGTTGCCACGGTTAGCTGGAATGTCAGCAGCGTCGGGCTGGTGACCTGTGGCGCGGTGAAGGACGAAACGCTGCTGGTGCGCCTCACAAGATCAACTGCGTAGGCCCCCGCAGAGAGCTGTTCCCAGGTCCAGCTGATAATCGGAATTCCTGTGTTATCCGGGACGGTCTGGCTGTTCACGCCGCTGAGCACGACGTCGGCGCCCCCCCGCACAGTGGTGTGCATCACGCCCGTGGCGTCGGTGGTAAATGGTTGACCGACCGTCGCGGCGCTAGCGACCGGGGTTCCTTGGGGAAGGTTCCCGACCTGGCTCACGTCATTGCACGCCCCCAATGCCAGGGCGCCGACTATCGTCAATCGTCTCCACCGGGCGCGCATACACTCTACCTCACGTGTGCCGATCGCCATTCACAGTTCGGCACGGATGCCCGCGCTGATGAGCCGACTGGTGACGTACTCCATCCCCGAGGTCATCTGGAATTGCACAAAGCCCTGGAAGCCGCGCTTCAGCACCACCGAGAAGCCGCCCCCAAATTCGTAAAAGTGCTCAGCCGCAGGGTCGGTTGGCAAAACGAATTGCGCGCCGCTACCCGCGATCGGACTGAAGGCCCCCACGACGCTGTAGGTGTTGGCGTCGAAAGTGTGATGGTATGCGGCGCGTGCATACGGCACGATGACCCCGAAGCGCGGCGTGAACGTGTACCGCAAACTCAGGCCCAGCGCAGAATCTCCAATCCGGAACTGTTGCGGAGCGTAGTCGAGGGCAAATCCCGAGGTTTGCCCCGCCGCCGCGGCGCCGGCGTTGTTGACGCTCGTTTCCTGGAATCCCGACAGATCAACGTGTCGGTAGTCGACACTCACGAAGGGTTCCACGGCAGCCGGACCGCGCGTGAATACCCAGCCGGCTGAGAAGGACGTGATCAGGGAGTTGGTATGCGTGGAACCCTGCGCGGTTGCAGAGGTCGATGGTACCGCGATGTTGAATGAGGGATAGGTGATCAGCCGGGTCTCATTGAGGTCGCTGCGCTGCCAGCCGGCTGAGGCGGTGACGTAGGGGCCCTCCCACTCGTAGAGCCCGTAGAACAGCACGCCGTAGCCATTGGAGCGAAAGCCGCCACCGGCGATGCTGCGCTCGGAATCGAAATCGACACTTTCATGGGTGTAGCTTGCGCTCGCACCGAGCACCAGCCGCCGACTGAATCGGTAGTCAACACCGAGGGTTGCGTCCGTACTGTCGAAGGCGAAGGCATCCTCAAGCACCGAGGGCTGCCGGAAGCCCCAACCGTAAGCGCCGTTGAAAAATCCACCCCAGCGCGAAGCGATGCCGACATCATTGCTGTCGGCGCTGGCCCCGCCCCCCAAAGCGCCCGATGTGTTGAGCGCGACCGCAGGGCTTGCATCCGGTTGCAGGTTGAAGCCGTTGAGAACGAAGCCGCTCGCGCCTAGACGCAGGGCATCGATCCGGGCGGCAACACTCGAGAGCTGCCCGTTAGCAAACTGGGTGGCCACCGATCCGGGCGCCGCCAGATTCTCGCCCGCCGTCCAGCGCAGCGCGAAGCCGAGTCCCTGATCGTCCGTGTGCAGGCTATAGAGAGTGGGCTGGCCATTGTTCAGCAGCTCATTGGCCGACTGCACAAGCTCCCGCACGTTGTCGAAAACCAGGAACTGTTGTGCGTTACAGGTGGCTGACGGTTTGGTTTGCGCTGGATTGCAGTAGACACTGCCGTTGGGATTCGCGGTCAGATAGTTGTACGAGGCCTGATTTGCAATCGCCGACAGCTGCTCAAGCTGGTTGAAAGTCCCCGGCGGTGCAGTCGTGACCAGCTGAACCAGGCTGCCCTGTACGGTCGTGCCGCTGCCGGGAGCCGGGGTTTGCGCTTGGACAAAGGTGCCGACAAGCAACAGGAACAGACCGGCAAACGCCCGCGCGCCTGACTGACATCGCCCCTGAGCGACGCGATGGCAAATGCTCAGATCCCAGACCTTGTGGGCAGAGCTGCTGGACACGTGGATTCCCCTGATGTGGCGCGTTTTTTCTTAGAATCAACTTGTCAATGACGTGTCACCGTACCAAGCTAGCCTCCTCTACGAGCCGGTGTCAAGGTGGGCGATGCCCCGGGGGTTCGCAAGTCGGTGTCCGGCGCTCGTGCGGGGCTTCTGTTCAGCGCGCCGCGCACACACAGTGTGCGCTGTGATGTTGTACACGGCCGCTGCGTTGGCACTGGTGGGCTGCACGAGTCCACTCGGGCGCGCCGAGCGCATTGCGCAGCGAGGCGGCCTCGAATCTATCGTCCTTCCGGGCACGGTGTTCTCGCATCGCGCGTTTGTGCGTGCGCGCGCAGGCGATGGCCTGCTCATCCTCATGGTCGACGGCGACGGCAGCCCCTGGACACGCGACGGGATGCGCGTCGCTTCGGATCCAACACCACGCGTACCCCTTGCGCTGAAACTTGCTGCCGAGACGCCGTACCCGGTCTTATATCTGGGTCGGCCGTGCTATTTTCGCCTGCAGCGACAAGCGCCTTGTTCCGCACGGAATTGGACCTCGGACCGCTACGCGGCGGACATCGTCGCCAGCATGGTCGCCGCAGCGGACTCGTATATCGAGGCTCATGGCGTCAGGAGAGTACTGCTTGTCGGATACAGCGGGGGCGGCACGCTCGTGGTGCTTATGGCGCCGCATATGCCCCGGGTCGTGGGGGTAGTCACGATCGCGGGCAACCTCGATCCGGATGCTTGGACGCAGGTTCACGGTTACGCGCCGTTGAACGGACTGAACCCGGCCCTGGAGCCGCCCTTCGCGAAGAACGTGCAGCAGTGGCACCTTGTTGGAGATCGCGACAACAATGTTCCTTACATTGCAGCGCAGCGCTATCTGCAGCGTCTACCGCCTGATCGGGTAAGCCGGTACGCGGACTTTGATCATACATGCTGCTGGGAGGCGGTGTGGCCGTCAGTGTTGCTGCACGTGCATGAAGAACTCGAAAGGCAGAACTCAGCGAACGAGTACTTTGGCCCTCAATTAAAATTTCAGGCTGGTCGGGACGAAGAAAAAATCACCGAATTCATTGCCGGCCCCGTTGATTGATTTGAACTGCGGCGTCTGAGCAAATTTGTTCTGCACCGCGGCCACCCGTTTCAACAGATCTGCAAACAGCTCCGGCGTCGACAAAATGCCCTGATTGGCCTCGAGGATGCTGATAAGGGCGCGGGCAAAAACCGAATCTCCGCCCCCGCCGCTGTCGAGGACGGGATCATCGCCGCCGGAGGAAATCAATAGTCTTGAACGCTTCGGCAATTTGTAGGCGATATACTCCTTGGAGTAGCCGCTGTCGCCGCGGGCAAACAGATAGCTCGGATCCGTAGACAGCAGGCCGGCATAACACGAATCGGCCACGACAAGTATCCGTTTGGCGGGCAGCAGCGCCAGATGCGCGGTAATTTGTTCGTTCTGGATCCAATATAAATCACTGGGCGGTGCATTGGCATTAATCGGTAACCAGTAACCCACTTGCACGAAACTCGTGTGCTGACGCGCCCCGTGGCCCGCGTAGTAAATCAACAAATTGTCATCGGGCTTGAGGGTGCGCTGCAGGTCAATGAGCGCCTTAAGCATCCCGACGTCGTCGGAGTCCTCGAGGATTTGTACGGTGAAGCCGTATTTCTCGCGAAGCACCTTGCCAACGCGTGCCGCATCGTTCAGAGGCGTTTGCAAGCTGTCAATCAACCGGTAGTGCTGGTTACCAATAATCAGTGCGTAATACCTCCCGAAATTCATGCCGGCGGCAAAACGAGTGACGGCGGTCGGATCGATCGCGGGTTCTGGCGCGCTTGTAGTCGGAGTGCGTAGCCTGGGAAGCGCCGCGAGCTTCTCATCGCTGCTGTTGCGCTCGGCTTGCAAGCGGGCGATCCATTGCTTCAAGTCGGCGATTTCCTGAGTCGTCTCCGCACCGCGACTGTCTTGGGCAGCCAGCTGTTTCTGCAAGGTCTTCAGTTGCAGCTCCAGCAGCTTCAATTGCTTGTCCTTTTCCTCCAGCTCGTGTTGCAGCTCGGTTCGCAGCGCGTCCTCTTCGGCGCTCGCCGCCGATTGATAGATCACGCTGTCCTTGGGCAGGCCCCAGGCTTCTCGATACAGGTTGAGTGCCTTGAGCTTATCCTGTGGGACGCCGAGTCCTTGCTCGTAGAGTGAGCCGAGATCAAAAATCGCGCGCGCGTATTTCTCATCCGCCGCCTTTTGATACCACATCGCGGCCAGTTCATAATTCGGCGCCGCGCCGAGACCGCGTTCATAAATATCAGCGACGTTTGTCTGCGCTTCCGGATCACCGGCCTGTGCTGCGGCCATCCAGACGTCAAGGGCGGATTTCAGGTCCGCGCGGTCGTAAGCCACGTATTCACCGCCTCTGATACGGCAATCGCCGGCCGTCGTATGCACGGGCCGCCGCGGCGTCACATATGAAGTAGTGCCGAGCTGACGCACCTGACCGGGCAGCAGACAGTCGACGATCTCTAAGTCTGCGCGGCGCACGATGCCGTTGGTCGCCGCACTCACTTCCGGCGGTGTCGGTGCCGAGGCGCAGGATCCGAGTAGGTACACCAGCGCGCCTGCCAGCGGCAGGAATCGGCTCAGCACTGGTGCTCGGCGGGAGGAATCAGTAGGCGTGACCATGGCAAGTTCGCGATTCATTTCCTGGGGGGTTGCGTTCCAACGGATACGCGACTCGTCATGTTCGTATCTGCCGCTGCTGCTGCGGCACTCATCGCGTCCATGACGGGAGGGTATGTTCTGAGGTACTCACTATGCTGTGCGAGATTACTGGCAAGCTCGTGTAAGGCGGCGGGGTCGCCGCGCACGCGCTTGAGCATCTCTTGAGCAACGGTCTTCAGTCCCTTCACCGCATCGCGGTTGCCCTTTTGGCGGCGGTACGCATCCGCGAAGTGATCCAGGGCGTCGTTGAGCGCATCGCCGATACCCTGGCGTTCATAGAAGTTGAACTCCCGGTTTCCGTCCGCGATATCGGCCTGGATCTGACGCCGATCGGCGAGGGATAGCTGATCGAATGCTATCGCGGGCCCGGATTGCTCGTAATTTCGATACCAAAGATACGCCGACGTGAGCGCCAGCAATACGGTCGCAGCGAGCACGCGAAATTTCCGAAAACGATCCCACTTTTCGTTTGCGATCGAGCGTTCGATATAACTGACGAGGTACGGTTCGGTGTCTGCGCGATGCCCCTGCAGTAGACGTCGCCCATCCGCCACGTCCATGTCACTGAGCAAACCCCCTTTCGACCGGCGGCCCCAGTGCCGTGCCGCGGCGTTGCCGCGACTCGGATCGCATTGTCCGTCCTGCAGCGCGCGCCAGCGCACATACCGCTCCTCGAGCCGGCGACGGATCTTGAGCGCTTCGCTATTACTCAGCACGTAGTCACGAGCGCGCGCCCAGCCCGAGATGAGCGCTTCATGGGCGACGCGCACCGTCGGGTTGCCGCCTGCTTCCGCGTCGCTCACCAACAGACGCGCGTCGGAATCCAGAAAGGCCTCCATCAGTCGCCGGTGCGGCGTGCCCTCGGGGAACGTCGATAGCGGTACTCGACGCGCCACCGCATGCTCGACGTCGCCCACGGCGGTACCCATCGACACGAGCGAGAACAGTACCGAACCGAGTGCCTGGCGGACCTCCGGTGCACACCGCTCCAGGACCGCTTCGGCCTTCGTCGCAATCGCCCCCTCCAACCCGCCAAGGCGTTCGTAGGTCGCATAGGTCAGCATGTGCCCGCTGGCTTCCGCGACGTCGCTGCGGTAAAGCTGATCCAGAAGATAGGATAGCAGCGGAAGCGTGCCGGGCTCGCGCGCGACTTCTTCGGCGATCACATCGTTGAGCGGCACGTTGGTCGTGCCGTGTACTTCGAAGCTCACCCCCGCGGCTTCCGCCGGCCGGCGGATCATCTGGCTCAAGTGGGCGGGCCCAGGCGGCAGCAGCTCGAGCCGGCCATTACCCTCGGACAGGCGTGCTAGCTCCGGCGTCTTGTCGGCCCGGTGCCAGAAGTCCTTGCGCATCGTCGCAAGGACCCACACACGTCCTGAGCGCACCAGGGCGGCCAGCAGCTCGATGAACTGCGCCCGTTCGCTTGAGGCCAGGCGATCATTGGCGAACAGCTCTTCGAGCTGATCGACGACGATCACGAGCTTTGCGCTCTCGTGTTCCAGCATCCGGCCCGATTCACGCGCCTGAACGGATATCTCGCCCAGTGCCGTCTCGATGGGGTACGCGGGGGCGGCTCTGGCATTGCGAAGGTGAGCCGCCAGGCTTTCGAGAGATTGTCCGTGACCGATCAGCTCCGACAAGCCCTCTTGCTCGCTCACCTGCGTCGTCAGCCGCCGTGCCAACGCGTGCAGCAGATCCTCGCCGTCTTGTGCATCGCTGGGCCGAAACACCACCCGTCGCAGAAATGCATTGCCCGGTATGCGTCGCGGCACAAATAGCTTCGGCAGCATGCCTGCCTTCACCAGCGAGGACTTGCCCGAGCCGCTCGCACCCAGAACAAGCAGAAAGGGTGACCCGGCCTCCGCGTTTGCAGTCAGCTGCAGCATCGCTTTGGCAAGCGCCTCATCCTGACCGAAGAAGATAGGCGCATGCTCGTACTCGTAGGCCTCGAGTCCGCGAAAGGGCGCCTGCGTCCACGCCTTGATGGCCGCGTCGCCTTGGGCCGCGCGCAGCGCAGCAATATGCCGCTCGATCAGCTTACGGAGATGACTCTCCAGGGCGGCTGCGAATTCGGCATCGCTTGTGAAGGAGGTGTAGGCGCCGATGAACTGGGCTTGATTGACGAAATGTCGTTCCCAAAAGTTGTTCAAGGCTCGAAGTTGTTGGGACTGCTGCTCGAAACGTGCGGGGTCGCAGGTGTCAAACGGAGCAGGCTTCAGACTTCGATAGACCAGAAGATCCGGCGCACCCGTCTGTTTCGCCGCGTGGAAGGCTTCCTCGAACTCCCACTCCGTACCCGTCACAGGAGTGCGCCCGTCGAGACCGCGATACTCGCGCACCGCCGTGCGCTCCGGCATGGGTGTACCCAACCGCGACCAGACGATAAGTACGACCACATCGAAGGCACTCGGCGGCTCGATCGAGTCCTGGAAATGCCCGGAAGCCACCATCGCCTCGAATTCCCACAGGTAGGGCTCGACTGTGAGGAAGCGCGCGTAATCCTGCGCCAGGCGCTCGATTGTCAGCGCCGCGATTTCGCGTGCGGCTTTGACGTCGCCGGGAGAGGAAACAAAGATGCGTAGCCGTCGCCTCACGAGCACACCCTTCTTCGAGGGTTTGGAAGTGATACCCCGTTGCACTTTAAGCCGATTTGGCCGCGGAAGCGAGATTCGCGGATGCTCAAGAGATGGCTAACGATTTGATCCGTATGGTTTTTATTCCTGGATTCTGTTCATGCAGGATTCAATCACCGCTGTACTGGGCATGCGCAACCGTTGCAGCGCCCTGTGTTGGCCTTGTGGGGACTGTCAGGAACGCGTGCCGTGGGGGACTGGTGGCTGTGCCGGTGCAGCGGGCTGCCGAGACGGCTGTCGGGCCTCAGGAAGCGGTGGGGATCGACCTCGGCCTCAAGGAGGGCGAGCGCGGGTGGCGGCATGAACACCGGCAGCCTAGCCGGGGATAAACATCCGTACCGCAGCCCCACCCATGACCGCTGTCGCAATCCAGCCAAGGACGAGGAGCGGGCGACTCGCAGTGAAATCGCCCATCACAGACTTTTTCGAGACTAGCAGGATGATGACGATCATGAGGGGGACCGCGACGACCCCATTAATGACTGCGCTCCAAAACAAGGCCTTCATCGGGCTGATCGGTGAATATTGGATGCCGAGACCCGCGAGCACGCTGACAGCGATGACGGCGTAGAAGCCGCGAGCGTCCGCTGGCTTGCGTTCGAGACCCCAGTCCCACCCCATGGCCTCGGAAAGTGCGTAGGCGCCAGAGCCTGCGAGCACCGGCACGCCGATCAATCCGACGCCCAGAATGCCCAGGGCGAAGAGCAGGTAGGCAAAGTTACCCGCGAGCGGACGCAGTGCGCTCGCCGCCTCCGCCGCAGTTTTGATATCGGTTATTCCGGCGACGTTGAGCGTCACGGCGGTTGCCAGGATGATGAAGTAAGCCGTGAGATCGGAGTAGAGCATTCCGCTCCAGGTGTCCCAGCGGATGCGGCGCAGTTCTGCAGCTGCCGCGCCTGCATCGCGCACGAGCGGTGCGCTTCCCCGTCCGGCCCGCATGTCCTCGACCTCTTCGGAGGCCTGCCAGAAAAACAGGTAGGGACTGATGGTGGTGCCGAATACGCCGACCACCACCGCCGCCGCGGTGGAGTTCAGTGTGAACTGGGGCCAGACCGTGCGCAGCGCCACTTCCCCCCAGGGCACGTGCACCGTGAAGAGGACCGCTGCGTAAGCCAGTAGTGAGAGTGTCAACCACTTCAAGAAGAAGACGTAGCGGTGATAGGGGACAAACAGCTGCAGCAGCAGCGTTGCGCTCACGAAGAACCCCGTCATGAGATGACGATTGAACCCCGTGACCAGCTCTGCGACTTCCCCCATCGCAGCGACATCGGCCGCGATGTTGAGGGTATTGGCGATGAGCAGCAGCAGCACGACGCCCTGGAGCACCTTCGGGGGAAACGCGGTCTTGATATTCGCGGCGAGTCCTTTCCCGGTGACACGGCCGATGAACCCGCACATCGACTGGATGGCCGCCATTAGCGGGAAGGCCAGGGGCATCGTCCATAGCATGTTGAGGCCGAACTGCGCGCCCGCCTGGGAGTAGGTGGCGATCCCGCTTGGATCGTCATCGGCGACACCGGTAATGAGCCCAGGTCCCACGCGCGCCAAGGGATGCTCTTTCAGGCGAGCCCAAAGGATCCGGAGCGCGGTCTGAGGTCGCGGCTCACGGCCCCCATCTCGAGAGCTGCGTAGTCGCTTTACTTTACGCAACATTTACCGATTCCCCCACTTCAGTCCGCACCGATGCCTCGGCATTACAGCTCGCGGGCTTGCCAAGCTACGCCAGGCCTGAGTCTTTCACGCGTGGCCTGTTATGGCTGCGGACTCTACCCTCTGCGGCGTACCGCTCGCCGGGGGCGCAGCGTCAGCCTGTGCCTCACCTTTACATTAGCAAATAAGAATTCAGCGGCGCTTGCGTGCGAAGGCGCTGTCAGTCCCTGCGCGTAGCTCTGGAGGTTACCAACCGGAGGATTGGAAATGCCGGACATAAAGCGGACACTCGCATCGTGCGGTGGGACTTGTTAAACAGAGGTTGCTGCGCGGCGCTCGTTGGCGACGCTGCGCGCTTGATGGCTCGCTAACTTGGGCCGCCGGAGCTATTGGATGCCCCTTCGAGAGTGGATACAGGTGGCGCGGAAGCGCGGTGCGAGCGACCTGCACTTGGAGAGCGCAGCGGCACCGGTCGCGCGCGTGCGCGGCGGACTGCTTACCGTCGGGGAGATCCTCGCACCACCGGACGTGAAGGCCATGACGCATGAGCTGCTTGGGCCCCAGGCCTGGGAGCAGTTCACGCAGCGCGGGTCGGCCGACCTATCGCTCGTGGTTGGAGGCACCCGCTGCCGGATCAACCTGTATCGGACGATTCGTGGGTATGCCATCGCCATTCGACTGCTCAGTCCTTCGGTTAATGATTTGCGGGCCTGCAATCTGCATCCTGATTTTCGCTCCCTGATCAATGCCCATACCGGGCTGGTGGTGGTGTCGGGTCCGACCGGCAGCGGGAAAACCACGACACTCGCGGCGCTGCTAGAGGAGATCAACGCATCGCGCGCCTGCAACATCATCACGTTGGAGAGCCCGCTGGAGTATCTCTTCTCGAATCGACGCTCATTCATTCGTCAGCGCGAGATACCGACACACTCACCTTCTTTTGAGCAGGGGCTCATCGACGCGCTGCGCGAGAATCCGGACGTGCTGGTGGTCGGTGAGATGCGCACGCCTGAAGTTATGCGACTGACTCTAAATGCCGCGGAAACCGGACACCTGGTGCTGGCGACGATGCATTCGGCGACCTGTGCTGAGGCGGTTGCGCGGCTCTGTATGTCGTTCGCGCCTGAGATTCAGGGGAGCGTACGAGCGCAGCTGGCAGACTGTCTTGTGGGGGTACTGTGCCAGCGGCTGGATTTCATGGAAACGCTTCAATTACGGGTGCCACGCTGTGAGCTGCTATTGGCAAGCCAAGGCGCCAGAGGAACCATCAGATCTGGCAACTTCAGCCAGCTCTCGAATGTCATTCAATCTGGCGGCGATGATGGCATGTGGACCTTTGATCGTTATCAGCGCTGGATGAGTCAGCACAAGGAGTGGGTAAGACCATCCGTAGCGACCGCAGTTGTCGATGACCCCCCCGCAGCGCTGGCGACGGCGGCTATCCCCGCGAAGCCACCTGTAACGCGAGCGCCGGTGCAGACACCCACGGACAACCCGGAGATCGTCCTTGATGAAGAGATCGATCCGTCCGAGATCGCTGAACTGGCCAAGCGCATTGAGGATCGCACGCCCTAAGCGTATTCAGCCAACCGCGCAGCGCTGCGCTGGATGCATCGGCGGAGTACGCATGCGCTGCGGGCTAACCCGCGCCAAAGACCAAGGTGCGCCAGGCCTGAAGTCTTTCGTGCCGGCGCTTGCCACGGGCTGTGAGCGCACTCTGCTCCTTCGACGTCCGTGCGCGGGGGCAGCATCAGCCTGTGCCTCACCTTTACATTAGTAAATAAAAAATTCACGACGGCAATGGAGCTTGCGTGCGAAGCCGCTGTCTGACCTTTCACTTCCCACTCTCCGGCGGTATATAAGTCCGCGCGGCTGCGAAAAGGATGCCAATGACAGTGCAGGGTGTGCTCCCCGCGCCCCAGCTGCCGGTTCATGCTCGAGCGCGGCGCGCTGAAGCTCTCGATCAGCTGCGCCGACAGCTCGCCGCGTTGAGGGTCACGCGTTAGCCGTACTCGGCATAGAACTTCTCAAGGACGGGGCGCTGGCCTTTGGCGATCTTGAGCAGGGCCTGTTCTTCCTCAAACCAAGCGCCGCGATCAACCTCGGGGAATTGCTGCGTTCCTCCGGACTTCGGCGGCCACTCCATCTCGAAGGCATTACTGGCCAGATCCGCAGGATTGCAATCTCCCTCGATGGCCCAGATGTGCAAGCGCTTGCCGCTGGGTTGCCGGAATATTCCGAGGTCATGTTCCGCCGCACCGGGGTTGGGATCGAATCCGGTTTCCTCCTTGAATTCGCGCCGCGCGCCGGCGAGTTCGTCTTCCCCGGGGTTTACGAGACCCTTCGGCACCGACCAGGCGCCGTCGTCCTTCTTTGCCCAATAGGGGCCTCCCGGGTGAACGAGAAACACTTCCGTGCGCGCAGCGCGCCGGCGATAGAGCAGTAAACCTGCGCTCGTGGCGGACATGGGCGCACCACTACCCGCGCGGGCCGCAAACCCGTGATTGAATCCGATCACGGCCCATCGGCGGCTTACGCCGAGCACGAGCTTTCCAAGCGCGCGCGAGTCTGCCGCAATTGCGCTGCCGTGGCCTCATCGGGTGCTGGCGCGCGATGGCTTTTCAGCAGCCGCCGCAAACCCTAATCGATCCGCGCAAAGAGGTGGATACCTCATAGGAGCGTGCCGCTCAGCACAAGCTTGGCGACCGTGAAATAGATGATGAGGCCGGTCACATCGACCAGCGTTGCGACGAACGGGGCCGAGGCACTTGCCGGGTCCAGGCCCACGCGCCGCAGTATGAATGGCAAAGTCGCCCCGGCAATCGTGCCGAACATCACGACGCCGACGAGGCTGAACGCAATCGTGAGCGCCAGCACGATGTAGTGTTGGCCATACGATCCGAACATTCCCTGCCAGGCAACGATCCGTGTCGCACCAATGGCAGCCAGTATGCAGCCGAGGGCGATGCCGGCGAACAACTCGCGCCGGATGACACGAAACCAGTCGCGTAGCGCGACTTCGCCGAGCGCCATGGCGCGAATGACAAGAGTCGTGGCCTGCGAGCCGGAGTTGCCGCCGCTGCTGATGATCAACGGCAGAAATAAGGCCAGCACGACCGCCTTGTCGAGCTCGCCCTCAAAGTAGCCGAGCGCCGTGGCGGTCAGCATCTCGCCCAGGAATAGAATCGCGAGCCAGCCGGCGCGTTTCTTGATGAGCTCTGAGAAGCTCGTCTGAAGGTAAGGCTCATCCAAAGCCTCCATGCCGCCGACCTTCTGCATGTCCTCGCTGGCTTCCTGGTCGATGACGTCAACGATGTCATCCACCGTCACGACACCCACCATGTGCTTCTCCGGATCGATGACCGGAATGGCATGCAAATGGCTTTTGCGCAACGCACGCGCGACCTGCTCCTGGTCCAGGTGCTGGTCGACCGTGGCGAAATCCGTGCGCATAAGGTCACGGACCCGCTTGCTGCGATCCCCTAGGAACAGTTCGGACAGTGACGCAACACCCACCAGGTGTTGGTCCGGATCGAGGACGAAGACCTCCTCGATGTCCTTGAGATGGGGAGCCTGTTGTTTCAGGTAGGAGAGGGCTTCCTCGACGGGAGCATCGACGCGCAGCCGCGCAAAGCGCGGACTCATCAGCCCACCGGCTTCGTCCTCCTTGAACGCCAACAAGGCATTCACTTCCGTGCGCGTCGGCTCATCGAGCAGCTGCAGCAGCTGACTGCGCTCGCGCTCGCTCACGTGCTGCAGCAGGTCTGTGACCTCGCGGGGTTCCAGCAGCCGCACCCAGACGCGGCGTTCGCTCTCGGGCAGTTTGCGCAGCAGATCGGCCTGATCATGTGTGTGTAGCGCCAGAAAGAAGTCATCCTGCGCCCCGCGCGGCAGGTGGTTGAAATCCGCCGCGCGCTTGCGACGCGAGATGCGGCTCCAACGGTTGGCAAGGTCAGCGGCGGCGGTGCGTTCCTGCTGGGTCATCATGGTCGGCTCCCTGCAATCAAGGTTTACGTGCGGCAGTCAGCTGTCGGCGCGGGCGGTTTCACGAGGACCCGGGGGATCTTGCTTGGGCCAGCAGCGCCGGTCAAAGCAGCGGGCCGCGCCGGCGGCTTGCGCGGAGGCGCTCATCTGCGTGTACCCAGCGGGATTACCCCGTTCTTGAGTGCGGCAAAGGGCACTCGCGGATGTCATCGATGCCGCCCGGAGCTTGCGCGGCCGCGGACACTAGTTCCTGGCCCTGACTTCAAAGTGATCGGGCTCGCTCCACGGGTCGTCGCTTTTATGCTCGGCATCAAAACGAACCATGGTCCCCATGAGTCGGTCCTTCTGCAGCGTGAAGCGCAGGTAGTGAAAGTTCACTGCAGTCTTCAACTTGGATTTCTCGCCAAACAGGCGAAAGGCCGGCACCGGCTTGGCACCGCCGCCGCCGCTGACGAGGTAGGTGACGCCGTTTCTGTAGTAGCGTTCGTAGTTGTGCACGTGACTGCCGATCACGACGACGCGCGCGTGCAGGGAACCGGCCCTCTTGGCGAGGTAGCGGGCGATTTCTTTTTCGTCCTTAGCCGAAGGATAGAAGGGGTCGCGCACCGGCGGGTAGTGCAGCACGATCAAGATGAACTCGATGCGCTCGTCCGCGCCGGCGATCTGTCGTTCAAGCCATTCCCGTTGCTCACTGCCCGGTTTGAGCCCGGCATCCGAGTCCAGCATCAAGGCCAGAAGCCTCGCACCGATGCCAACGGAGTACCACCGGTACGGGCGCAAGGATGCGGGTGCGGCCGAACTCCACCAGTTCTCAAGACAAGGAGTTACGTCCTCCGGGCAACCCTTGAACTCGTGATTCCCCAGAGCGGGAAATACGGGGATCTTCCGTTCTGACCACACGAGCGTCTCGCCTTTGTACGTGTCGTAGTCCACCGGATGGCTGCCTTCGTATACGAGGTCGCCGCCGATCAGGATCGCGGCCGGATTCTCGCGTGCGATCTGGCCCACCAGCGCGCGCCGCGCGACCGCGTTGACGACCTCGTTGCGCTCGGTGAAGCGCGTGTCGCCGTACACGACGAAGACCAGGGGGGTGTCCGCCTCGGACGCGGCTACCTCGAATCTCGGCGGTGCATCCTCGGGTGCAGCGTAAGCGACCCAAGATGGTGCAACCAGTCCGAAGGCCAGCAACACCGATAACAACTGCAACGATCTGCGGCTCATTACGTGACCCTCAGGACCGCGCCGGTGTGGGCGGCCAGCTGCCGCATCCGCGAGGTCGCCATAGCCTAAGGCGCTCAGATGACAGGCCGCCGCTGGCGCAATCCGCGGCTGTCAGGTAGCGCCAAAAATTGATCAGAAGCGCGATTGTAATCGCGCGCGCGAGCTACGTTGCCGTCGCGGGCCCAAAAGGTGCATCCTGCGCGCCTCGCTGCTGGGTGTTGAGGATACCTTTAAAGATGGCGTCGGAAGGTCAGGGCCCAGAGAGCGCCGGCTCCTCGCCGCCAACACCGCCGCCTGCCGCGGCTCCTGCCACCGCCGCCACTTCGCCCGTTGACGCTCGCTCCGCCGCGCGGCTGCTGGGCCCGCCCGCCCACCACAGGATTCTGGAAAAGCTGCGGCGCCGCAACGTCGGCCGCGTCGCGCTCCTCTACATCGGTATCTGCTGGATCATTCTCGAGCCGGTACATGTCATTTTTCACATGCTCGGGGTGCCCGAGTGGGTCAACCGCTTCGTCGTCATCGCCATGGCACTCGGCTTTCCGCTCGCCGTGCTCGGCGCCTGGATCTACGAAGTCACCCCGGAGGGTTTGAAGCCTACCGCGGACGTGGACCCGCGGCGCTCGTTGCTGCAGAAGACCGGTCAGCGTCTGAACCGGCAGCCGCAGGCCTGTGTACATAATCGGGCGCTTGAGGGTGCGCGATCGGCGCGCCGCCCGGTGAGTCAACGCGCCGCGGCACCTGCCCGACGGACCCACCTGCGGATGCGGTGCTTCCCAAGCAGGTTCGCGGCGAACGAGAACGCGATGAGGGAGACATCGAGCGTCAGACTCTGTCGCTTAAGATACAGCCGATCGAGCCGGCGGCTGAAGCGTGCACCACGGCCCGCGAGCAGCTGGGAGAGGCCGGTAATCCCGGGCTTGGCGGCAAAGCGCCAGTCGTAACCGGGCGTGTCCCATCCGAGGCGGCAGATATCGTGTCGGGTGAGCGGACGCGGACCGACGAGACTCATCTCCCCGCGCGCCACATTGATGAACTGCGGCAGCTCATCCAGGCCCGTGCGACGCAGGACTTTACCGACCCGTGTGACGCGCTCCTGCGACATGCTGCGGAACTTCACGACCGTGAACGGGCGCCGATCGCGCCCGATGCGGGTCTGAAAGAAAAGTGGCGGACCACCGTCCTCGGCCCAGGTCGCAAGCGCAATCCCGGCCGCGAGCGGCGCCAGCGCTACGCAGGCGGCCGAGAGCGCGAGCAGATCGAGCGCCGCCTTGCCCGGGTACGGGTGTGCGCTCAGGTTCGCTTGCGTATCTGACATGGCTTCATACCCCCGGGGCCACGTAGCCTGTGGCTAGGCTTGGATGGGACGCGAGGCGCGCGCGGTAGCGGATATGGCGCCGCCGCGAATGCTCGATGAGCGGCCGCCACAGCGGGGCGGTCAGGCGGTGGCGAATGAGGAAGCGCCAGAAGCGGTTTGAGCGCTTGTACAGATAGCTCATCGCAAGATAGGGCAGCACCGCGCGCGGATCGTGCGGGCGCCGCGCCCAGATGGAGCCGTGCGAGAAGAGCTTGTCGTAGCACCAGGCGTAGCCGTAGTCGAGCTCCGCGGCGCTCATGCGCTTGGGCGCGAACACCACGTGGGCGGTGTCATAGCGATCCCAGTCCTGATGCAGGATGCGCCCTTCGGCCTGCAGCTGGCGAAAGAGCGGCGTGCCCGGATAGGGCGTGAGGATATGAAACGTCGCGCACTCGAGGCGGGTGTCCTCGATCCAGTCCACGGTGCGCGCGAATACGTCCGGCCCGTCATGGTCGAAGCCGAGCACGAAGCTGCCATTGACCTGGATGCCGTGTGCGTGCAGCAGCGCGACGCGGCGGGCGTAGTCGCGTGGCGCGGGCGTGCGCTTGCGCGCGGCGATGAGGTTGCTCTCGTTGAGGGACTCGAAACCGACGAACACGCCCGTGCAGCCCGAGAGCGCCATCTCGCGCACGAGTTGCGTATCGTCGGTCACGTCGATGGTGACGGCGGCACTCCAGATGATCTTAAGCGGCCGCAGCGTCGCGCACAGCCTGCGCAGGTAATCCGGCCGCGAGCCGAGGTTGTTGTCGACGAAGACGGTGTAGGGCTGAGCGTCGGCGAGGATCTCATCGGCGATCTGATCCGGGTCGCGCATGCGGTACGGCATGTGCAGGCCTTCGGTCGAGAGATAACAGAAGCCGCAACGGTTGTGGCAGCCCCGCGTGGCGATCATGCTGGTCGTGGTGAGGAACGCAGCACGCGGCAGGATGTCGCGGCGCGGCGCCGGATCAAGCGCATAGGGGCGCGAGAAATCAGCCTCGTAGCGGCGCCGCAGTGCGCCGCGCTCGATGTCCTGCAGGATTTGCTGCCAGAGCGGCACTCCATGCCCGATTGCAATCGCATCGGCGTGCTCGAGGGCTTCCTCCGGGCAGGAGAGCACGTGCAGTCCGCCAAGAATCACGATCGCACCGTGGCTGCGATACCAGGCGGCGAGCTCGTACGCGCGTCGGGCAAAGGTGAGGTGCACGGTGATGCCGACCACGTGCGGTACGGGCTCACGCGGCGGGACACCCTGCAGCAGGTTCTCATCCCAGTAGCGCACCTGCCAGTGCGCCGGGGTTGCGGCTGCGATGCTGGTCAGCGCGAGCGTCGGCGTCAGCACGTGCTTGCCAAAACTCGCGCGCGGATCTTTCGGATAGAAGGGGTTGATGAGGAGCGCCAGGTGCTCCTGCACCGGCAGATCCGCCAGCGGCGCGGGCAGTGGTGGCGCCCTCAGCATGTCCTGCGGGGTGCGCCGCAGACGCCGGCGCAGGGGCCCGAGCTTACGCACGTTCCACCGCCGCCTCACTGCCCGGCAGCCGGCCGAAGCGCCGCTGCCGATGCGAGTACTCCTGCAGGGCCTGGGCGAAGGCGGCCGCATCGAAATCCGGCCACAGGCAGTCGATGAAGTGTAGTTCCGCGTACGCGCACTCGAAGAGCAGAAAGTCGCTGAGGCGCCGTTCGCCGCCGGTGCGGATGAGAAGATCCACGTCCGGCGCTGCGGGGGCGGAGTGATCTACCGCGGCAAGATGGTGCAGGAATTGCGCGGGCTGCTGCAGCGCGCCGGGCCTAACCTGCCGCGCGGCTTGCATGAGGCTGTAGCGCGAGGAGTAATCGACCGCCAGGCGCAGATTCATCCGGGTACATTTCTCGGTCAGCCGCTCGCTTTGTTCGATCTGCGCCAGCAGCGTGCGATTGAGCCGATCGCGGCGACCGATGACGTTCAGGCGGATCGACTCGGCGAGGCAGTGCTCGGTCTGGGTAATGAAGTAGCGGCGCAGCAGACCAAAGAGCGCCTCGACTTCAGCGCGCGGACGGAACCAGTTGTCGGATGAGAACGCATACAGCGTGAGCGTGCCGATCTGGTGTTGGGCTGCGGCGCGCACCACGGCCTCGACCGCGCGTGCCCCGGCGCGATGGCCGGCCTGGCGATTGAGGTTGCGGGCCTCAGCCCAGCGGCCGTTGCCGTCCATGATGATCGCGATGTGCATATAAAGTGCTCTGTATTGCAAAGCAATTAGGCAAAAAAAATCAGCCCCCGCGGGTGGCCTTGATGACCGCTTCGACGTGATCGAGATAGTGGTTCAGCGCGGCGCGCCCGGCCGCGGTCAGGCGGTAGACCGACTTCGGCCGCCGTCCGTCGAAGGATTTGGTGCAGGTCACGTATTTGGCCTCCTCGAGCTTGCGTGCGTGCGCGCTTAAGTTTCCGTCGCTCACCGCAAAGAGGGCTTTGAGCTCACTGAAGGTGAGCTCGTCGCGCACCGCGAGCGCACTCATCATCCCGAGGCGCACGCGCTCGTAGACGAGCCGATCGAGACTTGAGTCCTCGGCGGCGTGCGCGCCCCCGGGAATCACGCTCGGACGCGGTGCACGCCGGGGCGCCGCGGTCTCGGTACGCGTCCGCACGTTAGATTTTGCGGCCATAGCCCTTTCGACCCACCCACACACCGAAGAGCAGATGCAACGCGCCAAAGCCGATACCGAGCGGCAGCAGCTGCCACGCCTCGGGCAGCCCGAACGCGATCAACCCCAAGAGTACAAAAAGGCCGCCGAGCACGCCGACGATGCGCGCCGTGGGTGCGCTCGCGGAGATGAGAGCGCAGCCATACAGCAGCAGCCAGGTGCCCGGGATGGCGCTGAGGTTCGCGGCGCGCCACTCGATGAGCGTCAGCACGGCGCCGGCGAAGAGCCCGGGTACCAGGCACAGGATCAGCTTGCGCAGCGGCGCCCCGTAGAGCGTGAAGCCCTGCAGGTAAGATTGGCGTGCCATAAGCGCACCCCCGGCGAGCGCCGCGACCGCAGCGCTTGCGAGCCAGATGCTGAGCCAGTAGGGGCGAAGCGTGGCCGTGACGCACAAGAGCGTGGCCGTCAGTCCCACCAGTCCCATCACGATCCCGGCGGACCCGGGCAACGCCACGGTGCCGGCAGCTTCCATCGAGTCGCGGATGTAGCGCAGGGTCGCCGCCGCGTGCGAATCGAGCATCACCGTGTTGGAGGGGCGCATTTTCACAACATACGCTCCATCGCGGTGTGTCGTCAAGTACTCTGCAATACAGAGCAATTGAGCAACCTGGGTGTCGGGTGCGTCGCGACATTGACAGGGCGCCCGGAGAACTTCTGGTTTCTTCTGACGACGCGCTCGAGGGCGCGCTTGCCGCAAGGCGCGCGCCTGCGCTCAAATCAACTGCGATGCCGAGGGTGTCCATTGTCAGGGTGTTACCTGGGAGGTTGCTACATGGAGGTTCCCAGAAGGTCAATCGGGGCGCTGCTCGCGGCGGCGCTGCTCGCGCCCGGCGCGGCGCACGCTCAGCCGCTGAGCCCGCCGTCCTGCTCGGGTGACACCGGGCTCAAAGTCCCGCCGGGCTTCTGCGCGAGCGTGTTCGCGGACTCACTCGGCCACACGCGCCACCTCATCGTGGCCGCGAACGGCGTCGTGTACCTCAACACCTGGAGCGGCAAATATTTCGAGGGCAGCCGACCGCCCGTGGGAGGGTTTCTGGTCGCCCTGCAGGACAGCACCGGCAGGGGTAAGGCCAATCTCATCGAGCGCTTCGGGGCGACTCCAGAGCAAGGGGGACGCGGTGGCACGGGGATCGCCTTATATAGGGGCGCGATCTTTGCCGAGATCAACGATCGCATCGAGCGTTATCCGCTGAGGGGCAACGGCATCGCGCCGCAGGGCCCCGGCGAAGTCGTTCTCTGGGGGCTGCCGCTCACGGGCGATCACCCGATGCACCCGTTCGTCATCGACGCTGACGGCAGTCTGTACGTCGACCTTGCGAGCGCCACGAACTCCTGCCAGGTGCGCAACCGCACGCGCGACTCCCCGGGCATCAGCCCGTGCGTGGAATTAACGACCCGCGGCGGCATCTGGCGCTATGACGCGAACAAACTCGGCCAGAAGTTCTCCCCCGCCGAGCGTTACGCCACTGGCATCCGCAATGCCGAGGGCATCGCCCTTGATGCGAGCGGGAAAGAGCTCTGGGCGACACAGCACGGGCGTGATCAGCTGTACCAGAACTGGCCCGCACTCTATAAGCCGGTCGAGGAGGCGACGCAGCCGGCGGAGGAACTGCTGAAGGTTCGCGAGGGCGGCGACTACGGCTGGCCGGAATGTTATTTCGATGACGCGCAGGGCAAGCTCGTGCTGGCACCGGAGTACGGCGGCGACGGGGGTCAGAAAGTCGGCGAGTGCGCCGGCAAGCTCGCACCCGTTGCCGTCTTCCCCGCGCACTGGGCGCCCAATGATCTGACGATCTATACGGGGACGAGTTTCCCCGCGCATTACCGCAACGGGGCCTTCATCGCTTTCCATGGCTCCTGGGACCGTGCGCCTTACCCGCAGGGCGGCTACAACGTCGTCTTCCAGGGCCTGGCGAACGGTACCGCCGCCGGTGAGTGCGAGGTGTTCGCCGATGGCTTCGCCGGCTCGCGCAAGGATCCGGGTCACGCGCTGCATCGCCCTTCCGGGGTCGCCGTCGGGCCCGATGGCGCGCTGTACGTCGCCGATGACGTGCGCGGCACGATCTATCGCATCTGGTACCGCGGCGGGGCGGATGCGAACACGTACTTCGTGCCATGTCACACCGAAACCGAAGCCTCCCTGAGCGCCGCCCTTGTCGGGCCCCCCGAGGGCATTCACCCGGACGCGGGGGGCACGGCGGACCTGCCCGTTCCGGAAGGTGCGACGCCGCGCCTGGCGGCCCTCGGCGCACAGGTGTTTCGCGGCGTGGCGGGCGGCGCGGCCTGCACCGGGTGTCACGGCAGCGATGGCACGGGCACCCCGCAGGGACCGGATCTCACATCGCGGTCATGGCTCTGGGGCAGCGGCAGCTACGCGGACATCCAGAAGATCGTGCGCGAGGGGGTGCCGCAGCCGAAGCGGTTCCGCGATCCGATGCCGCCGATGGGCGGCGCGCAGTTAACGCCCGAACAGCTCGCCGCCGTTTCCGCGTACGTGTGGGGTTTGAGTCATCACTAGGATCTACGCGCCGCTGAGCGCGGGCTGTGCCTTCGGCTGCAGCCGCCCGAGCAGCAGCCCGAGGACTGCCGCGGCACCGGAGGCGATGAGCACGGCGAACTTGGCGGCCGAGAGCAATACCGGGTCGCTGAACGCAAGATTGGAGATGAAGATCGACATCGTGAAGCCGATGCCTCCCAGAAGACCGAGCAGCACCATGTGGCGCCAGGTGACCTCCTCGGGGAGGGTGCACCACTTCAGACGCACCGCGGCGAGCGCTGCGAGCACGATGCCGATCGGCTTGCCGAGCACGAGTCCGCCTACGATGCCGGTGGCGACGGTGAGCGGCTGACCGGCAGAGAGGGTCAGCCCGGAAAGACTGACGCCCGCATTCGCGAGCGCAAAGAGCGGCATGATCCCGAAGGCCACCCACGGGTGCAGCGCCGCCTCGACAAACTCCACGGGCGCCGCGGCGGTGGGATCGATGCAGGTGTGGCGACCGTAGTTTGCGGTTGCGGGGGTCAGAAGACCCAGGAGCACGCCGGCGAGCGTGGGGTGCATGCCGGCGCTGAGCATCCCGTACCACATGAGGACTCCCGGAATGAGGTACACCAGCGGCCAGCGGATGCCCAGCCACTGCATGAGCAGTAGCAGCACCACGCCTAAAGCAACGAGGCCCAGGCCCGCAAAGGCGATGCCGCTTGAATAAAAAAAGGCGATCACGAGGATGGCGGCGATGTCATCGATGATGGCGAGCGTCAGGAGCAACATGCGCAGCCCCGAGGGGACGCCTTTGCCGATGAGCGAGAGGATGCCGACGGCGAAGGCGATGTCGGTGGCGGTCGGAATCGCCCAGCCGCGGCGCGCGATGGGATCGGTGTTGAGGAGCACGTAAAGGAGGGCGGGGACGACAACGCCACCGACCGCGGCGATCATCGGCAGCACCGCGACCCTCGGATCCGAGAGCGAGCCGTCGTGAATCTCGCGGCGGATCTCCAGCCCCACCAGGAAAAAGAACACCGTCATCAGCCCGTCGTTCACCCAGAAGTGCAGGTCGCTCGCGGGCAGATACTGCGCGATACCGAAGCCGAGCTTAAGGTGCCACAGCGCCTCGTAGCTGGAGGCCCAGGGTGAGTTCTCCCAGCCGAGCGCGATCGCCGCGGCGATGAGCAGCACCACACCGCTTGCAGCCTCGACGCTGATGAATCGCAGCGGCCAGTAGTCGGCATGTTTGGCCATGGGGTCCAAGCGTGCCCGCAACGGCAAGTCAATTTCAAGAGCCTTCAGCGACTTAAGCGCAGGCTCCCCCGATTCGCCGCCACCGTGTCGAATTCACCGCTTCCCGTTCGTCGTATCGACATGAGTGCCGATCGGGCGCCCGGTGCACCCAGGGTCGGTCAGTTCGCACCCCGAACCTCAAGGAGACCCATCATGCGAGTCATGGTCATCGTCAAAGCCAATCCCGAAACCGAATCCGGCGTGCTGCCCAACACCGAAGCCCTCGCCGAGATGGGCAAGTTCAACGAAGAGCTGGTGAAGGCGGGGGTGATGCTCGCGGGTGAGGGGCTGCACCCGAGCTCCAAGGGGGTGCGCGTGCGCTTCGGCGGGGGCAAGGGCAGCGTCATCGACGGGCCGTTCACGGAGACGAAGGAGCTGATCGCAGGCTTCTGGCTCTGGCAGGTGAAATCAATCGAAGAGGCCATCGAGTGGATCCGCCGCTCGCCGTTCAAGAAGGGCAGCGAGACGCTGGAGATCCGGCGCGTCTTCGAAGCCGAGGACTTCGCGCCGCACATGACGCCCGAGCTCAGGGCGCAGGAAGAGCGCCTGCGCGCCCGCGCGAAAAACTGAAATTCCGCCCCGGAACGCTTACCTTCGAGGAGTCCACCATGCAACCGAGTCCGCACCTGCATTTCAAGGGCAACTGCCGCGAGGCGTTTAACTTCTACGCCGAGACCTTCGGCGGCCGGATCGCATTCGCGATGACCTACGGGGAGTCCCCCGCGGCGGCGCAGACGCCGCCCGAGGTGCGGGAGCAGATCATTCACGCGCGCCTGGAGTTCGGCAGCCACACGCTCATGGGCTGCGATACACCCGGTGAGCGCTACCAGCGGCCGCAGGGATTCAATGTCATCGCCCTTGTCCCGGAGCTGCCCGAGGCCGAACGGGTCTTCGCCACCCTCGCCCAGGGCGGCACCATCGGGATGCCGTTCGGGCCGACCTTCTGGGCGCGCGGCTTTGGCATGTGCACGGACCGCTTCGGCGTGCCCTGGATGGTCAACTGCGAAAAGCCGCTCGCAACCTGAACGGGAAGCGCTTGGCTTGCGCCGCTGTAGTCAGGATGGTCTCATCGGTGAGCATGACGGTCACCGAGGCTCATCGGACGATCGAGGCGGTCTGGCGGATCGAGTCCGCGCGCCTCATCGCCGCGCTCGCGCGGCGCGTGCGCGACGTCGGGCTCGCCGAAGATCTGGCGCAGGATGCGCTCGTGAGCGCGCTCGAGGTGTGGCCCGCGAGCGGTATCCCCGAGAATCCGGGCGCGTGGCTGATGGTGGCGGCCCGCAACCGCGCGCTCGATCAGCTGCGCCGCCGCCGCATGCTCGAGAGGCAACACGCACGCCTCGGCCCCGAGCTTGAAATGGAACAGGAGTTCAGCACCTTTACCGCAGAGGCCCAGGCGCAGGATGCGATCGGCGATGATCTGCTGCGACTGATCTTCATCGCCTGCCACCCGCTGCTGTCGCGGCAGGCGCGCACGGCGCTGACGCTCAAGCTCATTGGTGGTCTCACGACCGCCGAGATCGCGCGGGCGTTCCTCGTGCCCGAGTCCACCCTCGCGCAGCGCATCGTGCGCGCCAAACGCTCGCTCAGCGAGGCGCAGGTGCCGTTCGAGCTGCCGCCACGCGAGCAGCTGCACGCACGGGTGTCTTCGGTACTCGAGGTGATCTACCTCATCTTCAACGAGGGCTATTCCGCCACGGCGGGCGAGCACTGGATGCGGCCGGCACTGTGCGAGGAAGCGCTGCGCATCGGCCGTATCCTGGCGGAGCTCGCCCCCGGGGAGAGCGAAGTGCACGGCCTGGTCGCGCTCATGGAAATGCAGGCCTCGCGCCTGCGCGCCCGCGTCGATCCGAACGGCGAGCCGGTGCTGCTGATGGAGCAGAACCGCGCGCAGTGGGATCATCTTCTGATTCACCGCGGACTCCTCGCGCTCGCGCGCGGGCAGGCATTGGGCGGGGCGCGCGGTCCCTATCTTCTGCAGGCGGGGATTGCCGCCTGCCACGCGCGCGCGGCCGAGGCGAGCGATACCGACTGGGTGAACATCACGGCGCTCTACGACGAACTGGCGCGCCTGATGCCCTCGCCCGTTGTCGAACTTAACCGTGCGGTGGCGGTCGCCATGGCCTATGGCCCGGCGGCGGGGCTGGCGCTGACCGATGAACTCCGCGCCCGCGGGGAGCTCGAGTCCTATCACCTGCTGCCGAGCGTGCGCGCCGATCTGCTCGCCCGGCTCGGGCGCTACGCCGAGGCGCGCGCCCAGTTCGAGCGCGCCGCGCAACTTACCCGCAATGCGCGCGAGCGTACGCTCCTGCAACGCCGCGCCGCGCAGTGCGCGCAGCGGTCCTGAATTTTTCCGCATCGAAGGAACACCGCTCATGTCGTACATGCTGTTGATCGTGGAACCGCGCGGCCAGAGGCGCACGCGCGCGCCCAGCGAGGGCCGTGAGCTCTATCAGCGCATGCTCGACTACACGAGTTCGCTGAGTCAGCGCGGTGTGCTGGTGGCGAGCGATTCGCTCAAGAGCGAAGGGGTGCGCCTCGAGAAGCACGGCGGCAAGGCGCAGCTCCTCGATGGACCCTTCACCGAGTCCAAGGAACTCATCGGCGGCTTCTTCCTCATTGACTGCCCGACGCGCGCCGAGGCGCTGCGCTTTGCGCAGGAGTGTCCGGCGGCGGAGTGGGCCACCATCGAGGTGCGTGAGACCGGACCGTGCTACGACTAGTTAAGGGCCGCCGAGGCGCCCGGGTCACCCCTCAGCCGGGCCAGCTCGGCTGACAGGTGCGCGCGCTCTGCGCCGTTAATCGCACAGCTGAGCGCCCGGCGCAGCGCGTCCGCAGCCTGCGCGGGACGGCCGAGCCTCTTCAGCAGCGCGCCGCGCGCCGCATGATACGGCGCATAGTCGCTGAGGCTCCCGTGGCCCGCGAGCTCATCGAGCCGGGCCAGACCCACCGCGGCTCCGTGCGTATACGCGCTCACGAGAGCCGCGTTGACCCGCACGACCACGGTCGGCTTGAGCTCCAGTAACGCCCGATAGTAGTGCGCGAGCGCCTCCCAGTCGGTGTCGGCGAAGCTCGCCGCGCTGACGTGCACCGAGGCGATCCCTGCTTCCAGATGCAGCGCGGTGGGCGTTGCCGAGGTCATCGCGCACTTCAGGTGCGCAAACCCTCTGTGGATGAGCGCGTAGTCCCAGCGCGTGCGGTCCTGTTCTTCGAGGAGCACCAGAGCGCCTTGCTCCGCCGTGCGGGCCGCGGCGCGTGCGTGGTGAAAACACACCAGCGCCGCGAGTGCGTGCGTTTCACCGCTCCCGGTAGCCGGGTGCTCGCACAGCAGCGACACGAGCCGCAGGGTCTCGGCGCACAGCTCCCGGCGCATGAGCGCCTCGCCCTCCGCGGCGGTGTAGCCACCGTTGAACAGCAGATAAATCGCGTTCAGCAGCGCGGGCAGCCGCTCGGCGAGTTCGCCCCCTTCGGGGATCTCGAAGGCGGGCTCGAGCTCGCGGATGCGCCGCTTGGCCCGCACCAGACGCTGGGTCACCGCTTCCGGCGTGGACAGATACGCGCGCGCGATCTCGCGCGGGTTGAAACCGCACACGGCCTGCAGCGTGAGCATGGTCTGCTCGGTGGCACTCAGCGCCGGATGACAGGCGATGAACATGAGGGCGAGCGTGTCATCGGCTTTGCCGGTGTCCTCGGGGTTGGAGAATCCGAGCCGCCAGGCGGCGGCCTCATCCGCCGGATCGAGGCGGTCGAGGCGCGCTTCACTGCGGATGCGATCGAGCGCCTTGTTGCGCGCCGCGATCGCCAGCCACGCGGCCGGCTTGTGCGGCGTGCCCTCGTACGGCCACTGCGCCAGCGCTGCGCTGAAGGCCTCCTGGATCGCATCCTCGATCAGCGCGAGCCGCGCCGGCCCGAGCAGACGCACCAGCCAGGCGCTGATGTTGCCGGCTTCGCGCCGGAACAGTGCTTCCAGCTGGGCCTCTGCTGTGGGCATGCGCGGACTCTTACAGCTCCTGTACCTGGCGCACCTCGATGTGGCTGCCGTACTTCAGGTGCGGGCAGCTCTCCGCGAGGCGACACGCCTCGGCGTAGTCGCCCGCGGAAATCACGAAGAAGCCGGCGACGATCTCTTTGCTCTCCGCGTAGGGTCCGTCGGTCATCGCTACGCGCCCGCTCTGGGACTTCAGAATCCGGCCCGCCTCATCGGCGAGCTTATTGCCCGCCTTCAGGTGCCCCTGGGCGCGCATGCGGTCGGCCCAGTCCATGTATTCGCGCGTAATGGCGGTGTACTCGGTCGGATTCGCGGCGAGCGGCCGGGAATAATCCGAAGAGCGGTGCAGCAACAGCATGAAACTGGCCATGGAAGACTCCTTAAGTCAGCGGTTGGGGGGAGGGCGGCTTTCGGGACCCATTCCCTCACCGCCTTGCCCTGATGTCGATTGAGCGCAGGGGCAAACCGACACGGCGCCGCAGTGCTCACATCTGCGCCGCCCAGGAGCTGCACCAGCCCCCCGCCTTCACCTGTTTGCCGGGGAAGATCTGGCAGGGGCCCTGGGTCGAGCCATTAGAGCCCTGGTAGAGGGCGCAGTTGGCGCAGGTGTTCCCGGGAGCGGCCCCCTTGGCGCTCTTGGCGTCTTCGGTGTACTGCACGGCCTTGGCTTCGGGGGAATTCGCCGACAAGAGCACCGCATCGCTTGCGTGCGCGGCGCGTACGGCGCCGGCGGCGAGCGGTAACAGCGAGACGGCAAGGCTCAGACGCTGGAGGAAGAGACGGCGGGAGGGGTCGCACGGCATGGCGGAGGCTCCTGGGCAGTGGGGGGTGCGCCTCATGGTAACCGCCTCGGTGGGCGCCAAGAAGTCGGGCGCGCACTCGCGTGTCTCGCGCGCTTCGCAGGTCACGCTTATGATCGGCGCGTGCCCCACGGGATGAAAGTTCAAAGACTCGAGCGCCTTGGGGAGGCGCACATTGCAGGCCTTGCGGCGGTGCTCGATGACTGCGTGCACGGCGGCGCCTCGGTGAGCTTCATGCTGCCGATGTCGCTTGAGAAAGCCGCCGCCTACTGGGGCTGCCTCGCAGCCGCGGTCGAGCGCGGCGAGTGTCAGGTGTTCGCCGCGCTCAGCGGGTCAGGCGAGATCCTGGGCACGGTGACACTCGCTCTCAAACAGCCCGAGAACCAGCCGCACCGCGCGGAGGTCGCGAAGATGCTCGTGCACCGGCGCGGTCGCCGGCAGGGCGTCGGTGCGCTGCTGCTCGCCGCGGTGGAAGAGGCCGCCCTGGCCGCGGGCAAGACGCTGCTCGTGCTGGATACGGCGAGTGAGGATGCGCAGCGGCTCTACGTGCGCGCCGGCTGGCAGCGCGTGGGGGTCATCCCGGATTACGCGCTCTGGCCCGGCGGCGGATTGTGTCCGACGACCGTGTTCTACAAACGCCTGAAGCGCGAGGCCGCCTGAGGCTGCGGGCCTCAGCTGCCCGCCTGCGCGAAAGTTTCCATCATGAGCCCGGTACCGCCGCGGGAGACGTGCGCGACGACGGCGGTGCGCCGGTGGAGCTTCGTGATCGTGCCGAGGTTGATGGCGAAGGACAGCACGACCTGCTGCCCCTTGCGCAGACCCAGATTGGAGGTCTCGATGAACACGCCGGTGGCGGAGAGGTTCACCGCCTTGCACAGTTTGCGTCGACCACCCGGTACGGTGATGTAGACGATCGTGCGGGCCCGATGCCGGGTATGAAGACGACGTTCCACTCTTGCGCTCTCGACGGCGTCTCGTTTTTCTCGGTTGCCCCGGCACATTATGCCTGCCTCACGAGCGGCGACCGGGGGGAGTGAACTTAATTCGTATCGTTTTGGCGACGGATCTTTTTGCAGCCGACCCGTTAACTCACCACGTAATGGTCACGATTTTGCAGGAACGCCCCGATGTGCCGCCCGAAGGTCTTCAGGTCCACCAGAAACGCGTCGTGTCCTTCGATGCACGCCAGCGGCACAAAGCGGGTCGACACGCCGGCGCTCGTGAGGAGGCCCGCGATCGCCTGCTGTTCTGTGATGGAGAAGAGCAGGTCCGACTGCACCCCGATCACCAGGGCGGACTCAAGCCCGGCCGCGCGAAAAAGCGCGACCGGTTCCCCGTGTTTGGCGAGCTCGAAGCGATCCATGGCACGCGAGAGGTAGAGGTAGCAGTTGGCGTCGTAGGCGCTCGTCCACTTGCGCGCCAGCGACTCCAGATACCCCTGCACCGCGAACTCCGAGGCAAAAGGGTCCGTGCTCGCCATGTCGGCGCGGATGGGCTCGCGGCCGAAGCGCTCTTGCCACTCGGCGGCCGAGCGATAGGTGATCGTACCCAGCTTGCGCGCAATGCGCTGCCCGGTGACCGGGGGGTGATCGGCGCTGTAGTTGCCGCCCTTCCAGGCCGGATCCGTGGTGATGGCCTCGCGCTGGATCGAGCGCAGGGCGATCGCAAATGGTGCCGCCGCGGGGGTGCCGGAGATGCAGACCATCCGCCGTGCCGCCTGCGGGAACATCGCCGCGTAGGCGAGCACGACCATGCCGCCCAGGGAGGGCCCCATCACCGTGTCCAGCCGCTCGATGCCAAGGGAGCGCACGGTCTCGTAGCCGGCGCGGGCGATGTCCTCGACCGACAGGTCCGGAAAACTCAGCCGATACGGCTTGCCCGTCGCCGGATCCTCGGACGCAGGCCCCGTGCTGCCGAAGCAGCTGCCGAGGGAGTTCACGCAAACGATGAAGAAGCGCTGCGAGTCGAGCGCGAGTTTCGGTCCGACCATTCCCTGCCACCAGCCCTCGCCCGGATCCTGCGCCGATGAGGCGGCGTGTGCGCTCGGGGAGAGACCGGTAAAGAGCAGGATGGCGTTGTCACGCTGCGCATTGAGTGTGCCCCAGGTTTCGTAGGAGATGCGTGCGCCGTGCAGCGCCCCGCCGCGCCACATCGGGAACGGTTCGGGGAGCAACGCGTAGCGGCGCGCATCCATGGGGACCTCAACGGGGAAAGGGCTGCGCACGGCGCTTCAGGGCTCCGGATCACTGCCCTCGGCAATGCCTTCGAACAGCACGGTCGAGAGATAGCGCTCACCCGTGTCCGGCAACATCGCGAGGATGACCGCTCCCTGGGCCGCTTCGGCGGCAACCTTGAGGGCCGCGGCGAATGTGCCTCCGGAGGAGATGCCGCAGAAGATGCCTTCCTTGGCCGCAAGCTGCCGCGAGCTCTCGATCGCCTCCGCGTCGGTGACCGGCACAATCTGGTGTGCGACCTCCTTCTTCAGTACCGCCGGCACGAAATCCGGTGTCCAGCCCTGGATCTTGTGCGGCGCCCACGGCTTGCCAGCCAGAAGCGACGCCCCCGCCGGCTCGGTGGCGACGATCTTCACCTCCGGACGGGCCAGACGGATCATCTCCCCGGCCCCGGTGAGCGTGCCGCCGGTGCCCCAGCCGGTGACGAAGTAATCGAGGCGCTTGCCGGCGAAGTCGAGGAGGATCTCGGGACCTGTCGTATTGCGGTGGTAGGCCGGATTCGCCTCGTTCTCGAACTGGCGGGCGAGGAACCAGCCGTGCTTCTTGGCCAGCTCCGCGGCCTTCTTCACCATGCCCGTGCCGCGCTCGGCGGCCGGGGTGAGGATCACTTTGGCCCCGAGCATGCGCATGATCTTGCGCCGTTCGACCGAGAAGGTCTCGACCATGGTGGAGACGAAGGGGTAGCCCTTGGCCGCGCACACCATGGCGAGCGCAATGCCGGTGTTGCCCGAGGTCGCCTCGATCACGGTCTGTCCGGGTTTCAGGGCCCCGGTGCGCTCAGCGTCCTCGATGATGGCGATCGCCAGGCGGTCCTTGACCGAGGCCAGCGGGTTGAAGAACTCGCACTTCACGTACATCGTGACGTTCTTGGGTGCGAGGCGGTTGATGCGGACGATGGGGGTCTTCCCGATCGTGCCGAGAATGCTGTCGTAGATCATGATGCGCCCTTCTACGCCGACGGTGGCGGATCCGGCAAGGATCCCCGCGGTATCTGCAGAGACCGGATTGTTATGATCGCATGATCAGATTGCAGAAGCTCTTGGCGGGCGCAGGCTTAGGCTCGCGCCGCACGGTCGAGGAATGGATCCGCGCGGGGCGGCTCACGGTCGGGGGGCGCACGGCCCAGCTGGGCGACCGCGCCGGGCCCGCCGACGACATTTGCCTCGATGGCCGTAAGCTCGAACTGGGCGCCGGCCCCGGAGGGCGCGAGTTACTCCTTTATTACAAGCCGGTCGGCGAGGTCACGACGCGCAAGGATCCGCAGGGCCGGCCCACGGTGTTCGAACGGCTGCCGCCACCCGGCTCCGGGCGGTGGATCAACGTCGGTCGCCTGGACGTGAACACCTCCGGGGTCCTCCTCCTGACCACCGACGGGGAGCTCGCGCACCGCCTCATGCACCCCTCCAGCGAAGTCGAGCGGGAGTACTCCGTGCGGCTGCGCGGGCACCCCGGTCGGCCGGTCCTGCAGCAGCTTTTGGGCGGGGTGACCCTCGAGGACGGCACGGCCCGGTTCGACCGGGTGGAACCGGCGGATGAGGTGGCCGGGGACGACACGAGCCACAGCACCTTTAAGGTCGTCCTGCACGAGGGGCGTAACCGGGAGGTGCGGCGGCTGTGGAACGCGGTCGGTTTTGAGGTCAGCCGCTTGCTTCGCATCCGCTACGGCCCCATAGAGCTGCCCCGCGATATGCGCCCCGGCACCTACCGGGTGCTCCCGGGGGAGACCCTGGGGCAGCTCGAGCAGGCGGCGGGCGGCGGGGCGAAGGCACCACCCGCACCCGGGGCGCCCGCGCCGCGGCGCACCCCCGATCGGCGCCGGCGCGGTGGCCCGGGCAGACCCCGGGGCCGCTTCCCCAGCAAATAACGGGCCAATGATGCATTGACACTCCGGGGCCTCGAAATCACAATACGCGGCTCGTTTAGCGGAGGGGTACCCAAGCGGCCAACGGGAGCAGACTGTAAATCTGCCGGCTTACGCCTTCGAAGGTTCGAATCCTTCCCCCTCCACCAGGTTTGCGGTTGAGGAGGAAGGAACCCCTGCGGTGGAGGTGGCGGTAGATGCAGAACGCCATCAGCGCGGGTGTAGTTCAATGGTAGAACCTCAGCCTTCCAAGCTGATGACGTGGGTTCGATTCCCACTACCCGCTCCAGCGTTGTGGCGCTGTCGGAAGCTGAGCTCGACATAAAGGCCCATGTAGCTCAGTCGGTAGAGCACGTCCTTGGTAAGGACGAGGTCACCGGTTCGATTCCGGTCGTGGGCTCCAGTTGAGCGGGTAACGCCGCGGTGTTGGTTGAGTGTCAGGTGTCACGAGAATTTGTTGACGCCGCGCCCCATGAAGCGCGGCCATCTTGAGGAACCTTCCATGTCCAAAGAGAAATTCGAGCGCAACAAGCCGCACGTGAACGTCGGCACGATTGGTCACGTGGATCACGGCAAGACGACGCTGACGGCGGCGTTGACGAAGGTGATGGCCGAGACCTACGGCGGCACGTTCATGGCGTACGACCAGATTGACAAGGCACCGGAGGAGAAGGCGCGCGGGATCACGATCTCGACCGCTCATGTGGAGTATCAGAGCAAGAACCGTCACTACGCGCACGTGGATTGCCCGGGGCATGCGGACTACGTGAAGAACATGATCACGGGTGCGGCGCAGATGGATGGGGCGATTCTGGTGGTATCGGCTGCGGATGGGCCGATGCCGCAGACGCGCGAGCACATTCTGCTGGCGCGCCAGGTGGGCGTGCCGTACATCGTGGTGTACATGAACAAGGCGGACATGGTGGATGACAAGGAGCTTCTGGAGCTGGTGGAGATGGAGGTGCGGGAGCTGCTCACGACCTACAAGTTTCCCGGCGAGAAGACCCCGATCATCATCGGATCGGCCTTAAAGGCGCTCGAGGGGGACAAGAGCGAGATTGGCGTGCCCTCGGTGGTGAAGCTGGTGGAGGAGATGGACAAGTACATCCCGGTGCCCAAGCGCGAGGTGGACAAGCCCTTTCTGATGCCGGTGGAGGATGTGTTCTCCATCTCCGGGCGTGGCACGGTGGTGACGGGGCGTATCGAGCGGGGGATCGTGAAGGTGAACGATGAGGTGGAGATCGTGGGGCTGAAGCCGACGGTGAAGACCACCTGCACCGGGGTGGAGATGTTCCGTAAGCTCTTGGATGAGGGGCAGGCGGGGGATAACGTCGGGGTGCTCTTGCGCGGCACCAAGCGCGAGGAAGTCGAGCGCGGCCAGGTGCTGGCCAAGCCCGGCTCGATCACCCCGCACACCAACTTTGAGTGCGAGGTGTACGTGCTGTCCAAGGAAGAGGGCGGGCGTCACACGCCCTTCTTCAAAGGCTACCGACCGCAGTTTTACTTCCGCACGACCGATGTGACCGGGCTCATCGAGCTGCCCGCCGGGGTGGAGATGGTCATGCCCGGGGACAACATCAAGATGACGGTCGAGCTGATCAGCCCGATCGCCATGGAAGACGGACTGCGCTTTGCGATCCGTGAGGGCGGCAAAACCGTCGGCGCGGGCGTCGTCTCCAAGATCCTGAAGTAAGTTTTTAACGCAGGCCAGTAGCTCAATTGGCAGAGCGGCGGTCTCCAAAACCGCAGGTTGGGGGTTCGATTCCCTCCTGGCCTGCCAGCGGTTGACATGACAGACGACAGCAAAATTGAGGACGCGGCGAGCTCCGCGGACGTCGCCAAGCTCGTGGTCGCGATTTTACTCGTGGCCGCGGGCATCGTCGGCTACTACCTGCTCGACAACGTGTGGCTGCGCTGGGGCTGCGTGGTTGCAGGCCTCGCGCTCGGCGCCGCGGTGATCGCGCTCTCCGGCTACGGCAAGCGGCTGTGGGCGTTCACGGAAAGTGCGCGCGTGGAGCTGCGCAAGGTCGTGTGGCCGACCCGCGAGGAGACCACCAAGACGACGGTGGCGGTGTTTATTTTCGTGACGCTGGCAGGAATCTTTTTCTGGCTGCTGGACCTGTTGCTCGCGTGGGCGACGCGCTTTTGGACGAACACGGGGAGCTAACAGTGCCGCTGAGATGGTATGTCGTGCACGCCTACTCGAACTTCGAGCACCGGGTCGCCGAGTCGCTCAAGGAGCGCATCGCGCGCGCCGGACTCGAGACGCGCTTCGGCGAGATCCTCGTGCCGACCGAGGAAGTGGTCGAGATGCGCGACGGTCAGAAGCGCAAGAGCGAGCGCAAGTTCTATCCGGGCTACGTGCTCGTGCAGATGGAGATGGACGAGGAGACCTGGCACCTGGTGCGCGATGTACCGAAGGTGCTCGGCTTCATCGGCGGTACGCCGGAGAAGCCGGCGGCCATCACCGACAAGGAAGCGAACCAGATCCTGCGTCGCGTGGAAGAAGGCGTCGACAAGCCGCGGCCGAAGGTGCTGTTCGAGCCCGGCGAGGTGGTGCGCGTGGTGGACGGGCCCTTCAACGACTTCAACGGGGTCGTGGAGAGCGTGAATTACGAGAAGAATCGCCTGCAGGTGGCAGTGCAGATTCTGGGGCGTTCGACGCCCGTGGAACTGGATTTCTCGCAGGTCGAGAAGGCCTGAGAGCGGCGCGGGCCCCGTAAGCGGGCGCGTGTGGGTGCGGCGCAAGCCGCGGGTGTGGAGCAATGATCCTTTTAAGGGAGCCGCGAGGCGCTTAGGACCTTAAGGAGAGGTAGTCATGGCCAAGAAAGTACAAGGTTACGTCAAGCTGCAGGTACCTGCAGGCTCGGCCAACCCCTCGCCGCCGATCGGGCCGGCGCTGGGTCAGCAGGGCGTGAACATCATGGAGTTCTGCAAGCAGTTCAATGCACAGACCCAGAAGATGGAGAAGGGTTTGCCCATCCCGGTGGTTATCACCGTGTACAGCGACCGCAGCTTCACCTTCGTCATGAAGACCCCCCCGGCCGCCGTGCTCATCCGCAAGGCGATCGGCATTGAAAAAGGCTCCGGCACGCCCAATACCGCCAAGGTGGGCAAGATCTCCCGCAAGCAGCTGGAAGATATTGCCAAGATGAAGCAACCCGACCTGACCGCCGCCGATCTGGACGCTGCGGTGCGCACCATTGCGGGCAGCGCGCGCAGCATGGGCGTCGATGTGGAAGGGGTGTAGTCATGAGCGTAGCCAAGCGTGTGAAGGCCTGGAAGGACAAGCTCACTCCGGGCAAGCAGTACCCGGTGGAAGAGGCGCTGAAGCTGGTGAAGGAATTCGCCACCGCCAAGTTCCCCGAGGCGGTCGATGCGGCGGTGAACCTCGGCATCGATGCCAGCAAGTCCGACCAGCAGGTGCGTGGCTCCACCGTGATGCCCCACGGCACCGGTAAGACCGTGCGCGTGGCGGTGTTCACCTCCGGCAAGAACCAGGAGCTCGCCAAGGCTGCCGGAGCGGACATCGTCGGTCTTGAGGATCTCGCCGCGCAGGTGAAGGCGGGTGAGATCAATTTCGACCGCGTCATCGCCAGCCCCGATGCGATGCGCGTCGTCGGCCAGCTTGGCCAGATCCTGGGTCCGCGCGGGCTCATGCCGAACCCCAAGGTCGGCACCGTGACCCCGGATGTGGCGACCGCGGTGAAGAACGCCAAGTCCGGCCAGGTCACCTACCGCGTCGACAAGGCGGGCATCGTGCATTGCACGATCGGCAAGGCGAACTTCGAGGTGAATGCGCTGAAGGAAAACCTGCATGCGCTGATCGCGGACCTGCAGAAGGCCAAGCCCGCAAGCTCGAAGGGCATCTATTTGAAGCGCGTCACGCTCTCCTCGACCATGGGTCCGGGCGTGATGGTGGATCAGTCGACACTGAGTTAATGCGGGTGCGCGCCCTTTTAAGGGGCGCGCGCCTGGAGTTTGATGCGGGCCGGTGCGCTCTTCAGGCGCTGGCCATCATCGAAGACCGCAGGCGAGGGAATCGGCCCTCTTAATGGAGCGCCTGCGCAGATGGTGAACCGCTTTTCGCATCGAGGAACTCCTCGAGGCGTGGAGGTCACCGTCGATAGGGGAAGCAAGCTCACGGATGGGCAGCTTCATTTGTGATCTTCAGGCGATGAGGAGAAATGAATGGCACTCAACCTGGAAGACAAGAAGGCACTCGTAGCGGAAGTGGCCGAAGTGGCTGCCAAAGCCCAGTCGGTCGTGGCCGCCGAGTACCGCGGGCTTACCGTCGGTCAGATGACCGAGCTGCGGAGCAAGGCGCGAAAGTCAGGCGTGTACATGCGTGTGGTCAAGAACACGCTGGCCCGCAAGGCGCTCGTCGGCACCGCGTTCGAGTCGGTCGGACCGAAGCTCAAGGGGCCTCTGGTTCTGGCGTTCTCGAAGGACGATCCGGGCGCGGCGGCGCGCGTGGTGAAGGACTTCGCGAAGCTGAACGAGAAGCTCGTGGCAACCCTCGTGTCGCTCGGCGGGCAGGTTCTGCCCGGCGCGCAGCTCGAGAAAGTGGCGAGTCTGCCGACCCGTGAACAGGCGCTCTCGATGCTGCTCGGTGTCATGAAGGCACCGATCCAGAAGTTCGTGCGCACGCTCGCGGAGCCGCCGGCGAAGCTCGCCCGCACCGTTGCCGCGGTACGCGACCAGAAACAGGCCGCGGGCGCTTAACTGTCTTAAGAACCAATTTAGGAGTACTGAAATGGCTGTCAACAAAGACGAAATCCTCGATGCGATCTCCAAGATGACTCTGATGGAAGTCGTCGAACTGATCTCCGACATGGAGAAGAAGTTCGGCGTCACCGCGGCGGCCCCCGTGGCCGTTGCGGCCGCTGCCGGCGCCGGCGCGGCCGCCGCCGCTCCTGCCGAGGAGAAGACGGAATTCACCGTCACCTTGAAGGAGTACCCGGCGGACAAGAAGGTGACCGTGATCAAGGTGATCCGTGAGCTCACCGGCCTGGGCCTCAAGGAGGCAAAGGACCTGGTTGAAGGTGCGCCTTCGACCGTCAAGGAAGCCGTGAACAAGGCCGATTCCGAAACGATGAAGAAGAAGCTCGAGGACGCTGGCGCCAAGGTGGAGGTCAAGTAGATCTTCCGTGCGCCGAACCCCTCTCCGTCTTGCGGTGCCGCTGGCGCTGCGAGCGGGGAGGGGCTGTTTTGTTTGATTTTCGATTTGATGATCGCGCCCGATTTTTCCGATGGCGTGTCCCCGCGTGACGGGGGCAGGCCGAACCTGAGGTGACCCGATGGCTTATTCCTTCACCGAGAAGAAGCGCATCCGCAAGAACTTTGGCAAGCAGGCGAGCATTCTCGACACGCCCTACCTGCTGGCCATTCAGCTCGACTCGTATCGCAAGTTTCTGCAGGTCGACAAGCCTGAAGACAGTCGCGATCCGATCGGTCTGCACGCGGCCTTCCGCAGCGTGTTCCCGATTTCGAGCTACAGCGGCAACGCCTCTCTCGAGTACGTCAGCTACCGCCTCGGGGAGCCCGTGTTCGATGTCAAAGAGTGCCAGCTGCGCGGGCTGACCTACGCGGCGCCGCTGCGCGTGAAGGTGCGCCTCATCGTGCTCGATAAGGAAGCCGCCGGCGCCAAGAAGCCGGTCAAGGACGTGCGCGAGCAGGAGGTGTACCTGGGCGAGCTGCCGCTCATGACCGACAACGGCACCTTCGTCATCAACGGCACCGAGCGCGTCATCGTCTCGCAGCTGCACCGCTCCCCGGGCGTGTTCTTCGATCACGACCGTGGCAAGACCCATTCCTCCGGGAAGCTGCTGTTCTCGGCGCGCATCATTCCGTATCGCGGCTCGTGGCTCGACTTCGAGTTCGATCCGAAGGACTGCGTGTTTGCACGCATCGACCGGCGCCGCAAGCTGCCGGTGACGATCATCCTGCGCGCCCTGGGCATGAACGAGTCGGAGATCCTGGCGACGTTCTTCGACACCAACACCTTCTTCATCAGCCGCGACGAAGTGGCCCTGCAGCTCGTGCCGCAGCGCCTGCGCGGCGAGACCGCGACCTTTGAGATCCGCATCGGCGATCAGGTGATCGTCGAGGAAGGCCGTCGCATCACCGCCCGCCACGTGCGCCAGCTCGAAGACGGCAAGGTCACCCGGCTGCGCGTGCCGCGCGAATACGTCTACGGCAAGGTGCTGGCCCACGACGTGGTCAACACCGACACCGGCGAGATCCTCGCCAAGGCCAACGAGGTGCTCACCGCAGCGTCGGTTGAGAAGCTGATCGAGGCGGGCATCCCGCAGGTCAACACGCTGTACGTGAATGACCTCGACCGCGGCGCCTACATCTCCGACACGCTGCGCGTGGATCCCACCAAGACGCGCCTGGAGGCGCTGGTGGAGATCTACCGCATGATGCGACCGGGCGAGCCCCCGACCAAGGATGCGGCCGAGAACCTGTTCGCGAACCTGTTCTTCAACCCCGAGCGCTACGATCTTTCCGGCGTCGGTCGCATGAAGTTCAACCGCCGCGTGGGCCGCAAGGAGATCCTGGGTCCGGGCATTCTCTATGACTTCAAGTACGCCAGCTCCCGCACCGATGAGCTCTCCAAGCGCCTGGTGGCCGAGTACGGCGAGATGTCCGACATCATCGATGTGCTCAAAGTGCTCATCGACATCCGTAACGGCAACGGCCAGGTGGACGACATCGACCACCTTGGCAACCGCCGCGTGCGCAGCGTCGGGGAAATGGCGGAGAACGCCTTCCGCGTGGGCCTGGTGCGCGTCGAGCGCGCCGTCAAGGAGCGCCTGACGATCGCGGAGACCGAGCCGCTCATGCCGCAGGAGATGATCAACGCGAAGCCGGTGGCGGCGGCGGTGAAGGAGTTCTTCGGCTCCTCGCAGCTCTCGCAGTTCATGGACCAGAACAACCCGCTCTCGGAAGTCACCCACAAGCGCCGCGTCTCGGCGCTCGGCCCGGGCGGACTTACGCGCGAGCGTGCGGGCTTTGAGGTGCGCGACGTGCACCCGACGCACTACGGGCGCGTGTGCCCGATCGAAACCCCGGAAGGCCCGAATATCGGCCTCATCAACTCCTTGTCCGTTTACGCGCGCACCAACAATTACGGCTTCCTCGAGACCCCGTACCGGCGCGTGGAGGCCGGCCACGTCACCGACCGCATCGATTACCTCTCGGCGATCGAAGAAGGCGAGTACGCGATCGCGCAGGCGAACGCGGTGCTCGGGCCAAAGGGCGAGCTCACCGATGAGCTGGTCTCCTGCCGCTTCCAGAACGAGTTCACGCTGATGCCGCGCGAGCGCATCAACTACATGGACGTATCGCCCAAGCAGATCGTCTCCGTGGCCGCCTCGCTCATCCCGTTCCTCGAGCACGACGACGCCAACCGCGCACTCATGGGCTCTAACATGCAGCGCCAGGCCGTACCGACCCTGCGCTCGGAGACCCCGCTGGTGGGCACCGGCATGGAGCGCCCGGTCGCGATCGACTCGGGCGTCACCGTCATCGCCAAGCGCGGTGGGGCGGTCGACTCAGTCGATGCCTCGCGCATCGTGGTGCGTGTGAATGATGAGGAAACCACCGCCGGGGAGCCGGGCGTGGACATCTACAACCTCACCAAGTACACCCGCTCCAACCAGAACACCTGCATCAACCAGCGCCCGCTGGTGAACGCGGGCGATGTCATCGCGCGCGGGGATGTGCTGGCGGATGGCCCCTCGACGCACTTAGGAGAGCTGGCCCTCGGGCAGAACCTCCTGGTCGCGTTCATGCCCTGGAACGGCTACAACTTCGAGGACTCGATCCTCATCTCCGAGCGGGTGGTGCAGGAAGATCGCTTCACGACCATCCACATCGAGGAGCTCACCTGTGTCGCGCGCGACACGAAGCTCGGGCCCGAGGAGATCACCGCCGACATCCCCAACGTCGGCGATGCGGCGCTCGCCAAGCTCGATGAGGCGGGCATCGCCTTCATCGGCGCGGAAGTGAAAGCCGGCGACATTCTGGTCGGCAAGGTGACGCCCAAGGGCGAGACCCAGCTCACCCCGGAAGAGAAGCTCCTGCGCGCCATCTTCGGCGAGAAGGCGTCCGACGTTAAGGACACAGGTCTGCGCGTGCCCCCGGGCATGGACGGCACGGTGATCGACGTGCGTGTCTTCACGCGCGACGGGGTCGACAAGGACTCGCGCGCGCTTTCGATCGAGAAGGCCGAGATCGAGCGCGTGCGCAAGGACTTCGCCGACCAGCAGCGCATCCTGGAGGATGACCTGTTCCAGCGCGTGCGCGGGCACCTGCTCGGGCAGGCCGCCGCCGGCGGGCCGAGGAAGCTCAAGAGCGGCACCAAGATCAGCGCGGAGTACCTCGATGAGGTGCCGCGCGAGGAGTGGTTCGAGATCCGCCTCGAGGATGAGGACGCGAACTCGCAGCTCGAGGCCTCTTCCGAGCGCCTGAAGCTGCAGCGCAAGGCGTTCGAGAAGCGCCTCGATGACAAGAAGGCCAAGATCACCGCCGGCGATGATCTCGCCCCGGGCGTGCTCAAGATGGTGAAGGTGTACCTCGCGGTGAAGCGCCGCGTGCAGCCGGGCGACAAGATGGCCGGCCGCCACGGCAACAAGGGCGTCATCTCGACCATCGTGCCGGTGGAGGACATGCCGTACCTGGAAGACGGCACCCCGGTGGACATCGTGCTCAATCCCCTCGGCGTGCCCTCGCGCATGAACGTCGGCCAGGTGCTGGAAACGCACCTCGGCTGGGCGGCCAAGGGGGTGGGTCTGAAGATCGGCCGCATGCTCGAGCAGCAGGCGGCGGTGGCCGAGCTGCGCGGCTTCATCAAGCAGATCTACAACGAGACCGGCGGGCAGAAGGAAGACATCGACAGCCTGAACGATGGCGATCTTACGCAGCTGGCGAAGAACCTCACCAACGGCGTGCCGATGGCGACGCCGGTGTTTGACGGGGCGAGCGAGCAGGAGATCAAGCGCATGCTCAAGCTCGCCGAGCTGCCGCTGAACGGCCAGACCTACCTCTACGATGGCCGCACCGGTGAGCGCTTCGAGCGCCAGGTCACGGTCGGGTACATGTACATCCTGAAGTTGAACCACCTGGTTGACGACAAGATGCACGCGCGCTCCACCGGCCCGTACAGCTTAGTCACCCAGCAGCCGCTCGGTGGCAAGGCGCAGTTCGGCGGCCAGCGCTTCGGGGAAATGGAAGTGTGGGCGCTCGAGGCCTACGGAGCCGCGTACACCTTGCAGGAGATGCTGACCGTGAAGTCCGATGACGTGAACGGCCGCACCAAGATGTACAAGAACATCGTCGACGGCAACCACCAGATGGATGCAGGTATGCCGGAGTCCTTCAACGTCTTGGTGAAGGAGATCCGCTCACTCGGCATCAACATGGAACTGGAGCAGGACTAAGTTATGAAAGACCTACTGAAACTGTTCAAGCAGCACGCTCCGGTGGAGCATTTTGATTCGATCAAGATCGGACTCGCCTCGCCGGAGATGATCCGCGCCTGGTCGTACGGCGAGGTCAAGAAGCCGGAGACCATCAACTACCGCACCTTCAAGCCGGAGCGGGACGGGCTCTTTTGCGCCAAGATTTTCGGGCCGGTGAAGGACTACGAGTGCCTGTGCGGCAAGTACAAGCGCCTCAAGCACCGCGGCGTGGTGTGCGAGAAGTGCGGCGTGGAAGTGACGCAGTCGAAAGTGCGTCGCGAGCGCATGGGTCACATCGAGCTTGCGAGCCCCACCGCGCACATCTGGTTCCTGAAGTCGCTGCCTTCGCGTATCGGCCTCATGCTCGACATGACGCTGCGCGAGATCGAGCGCGTGCTGTACTTCGAGGCCTTCGTGGTCATCGATCCGGGTATGACCCCGATGCAGCGCGGCCAGCTGCTGACCGATGAGATGTACCTCGAGGCGATCGAGGAGCACGGGGATGAGTTCGACGCGCGCATGGGCGCCGAGGCGGTCTATGAGCTCATGCGCACCATCGATCTGCCCCAGGAGATCGTCAAGGTGCGCGAGGAGATGGCCGGCACCTCCTCGGAGACCAAGCTCAAGCGCCTCTCCAAGCGGCTGAAGCTCATCGAGTCGTTCGTCGAGTCGGGCAACAAGCCTGAGTGGATGGTCATGACGGTCCTGCCGGTGCTGCCGCCGGACCTGCGGCCGCTCGTGCCCCTCGATGGCGGGCGCTTTGCCACCTCGGATCTGAATGACCTGTACCGCCGCGTCATCAACCGCAACAACCGCCTGCGTCGGCTGCTTGAGCTCAACGCGCCCGATATCATCGTGCGCAACGAGAAGCGCATGCTGCAGGAAGCGGTCGATGCGCTGCTGGATAACGGCCGGCGCGGTCGCGCCATCACCGGCACCAACAAGCGGCCCTTGAAGTCCCTCGCCGACATGATCAAGGGTAAGCAGGGACGCTTCCGCCAGAACCTGCTCGGCAAGCGCGTCGACTACTCGGGCCGCTCGGTCATCGTGGTCGGCCCGCAGCTGCGCCTGCACCAGTGCGGTCTGCCGAAGAAGATGGCGCTCGAGCTGTTCAAGCCCTTCATCTTCCAGAAGCTGCAGCTGCGCGGGGAAGCCTCGACCATCAAGGCCGCCAAGCGCCTGGTGGAGCGCGAGGGACCGGAAGTGTGGGACATCCTCGAAGAGGTGATCCGCGAGCATCCGGTGCTCTTGAACCGCGCGCCGACGCTGCACCGCCTGGGCATCCAGGCGTTCGAGCCGCTCCTGGTCGAGGGTAAGGCGATCCAGCTGCACCCGCTCGTCTGCACGGCGTTCAACGCCGACTTTGACGGCGACCAGATGGCCGTGCACGTGCCGCTGTCGCTCGAAGCGCAGCTCGAGGCACGCGCGCTCATGATGTCCTCCAACAACATCCTCTCGCCCGCCAACGGCGACCCGATCATCGTGCCCTCGCAGGACGTGGTGCTCGGTCTTTACTACATGACGCGCGAACGCATCGGCGCGCGCGGTGAGGGCATGTCCTTCTACGACGTCGGCGAGGTGCACCGCGCCTACGAGAGCCGCGGCGTGGACCTGCAGGCCAAGTGCAAGGTGCGTCTGCGCGAGCACATCCGCGGCGAGGGCGGCACGCTCACCGAGCGTACCCGCATCGTCGACACGACCGTCGGTCGTGCACTGCTGTTCGAGATCCTCCCCCGCGGCCTGTCTTTTGACCTGATCAACCAGGACATGACCAAGAAGGCGATCTCCGCGACCATCAATGCGTGCTACCGCGCGCTCGGTCTGAAAGAGACTGTGGTGTTCGCCGACCAGCTGATGTACACCGGCTTTCACTACGCCACGCGCGCGGGCGTCTCCTTCGGCATCGATGACATCGTCATCCCGGAGCAGAAGACCCGCATCGTGACCTCCGCCGACGATGAGGTGAAGGAGATCCAGAACCAGTACGCCTCAGGGCTCGTCACCAACGGCGAGCGCTACAACAAGGTGGTCGACATCTGGTCGCGTGCCAATGACCAGGTGGCGAAGGCCATGATGGAGAAGCTCGGCTCGGAAGAGGCGACCGACTCGCGCGGCAAGAGCCACAAGCAGAAGTCCTTCAACTCGATCTTCATGATGGCCGATTCCGGCGCCCGCGGTTCCGCGGCGCAGATTCGCCAGCTCGCCGGCATGCGCGGCCTCATGGCCAAACCCGACGGCTCGATCATCGAGACCCCGATCACGGCGAACTTCCGTGAGGGGCTGAACGTGCTGCAGTACTTCATCTCCACCCACGGCGCCCGCAAGGGTCTCGCGGACACGGCGCTGAAGACGGCAAATTCCGGCTACCTCACGCGCCGTCTCGTTGATGTGGCGCAGGACCTCGTGGTCACCGAGGAGGACTGCGGCACGACCAACGGCCTCGCCATGACCCCGCTCGTCGAGGGCGGCGATGTCGTGGAGGCCCTGGGCGAGCGCGTGCTCGGCCGGGTGCTCGCCGAGGACATCATGAAGCCCGGCGCCCCCAAAGAGGTGCTCATCGCAGTCGGAACGCTGCTGGATGAGAAGCTGGTGCGACTCCTGGAGACCGAGGGCGTGGACCAGATCAGCGTGCGCTCCCCGATCACCTGCCAGACCCGTTACGGGGTGTGCTCGCGCTGCTATGGGCGTGATCTTGCGCGCGGCCGGCCGATCTCGATCGGCGAGGCCGTGGGCGTCATCGCCGCGCAGTCAATCGGCGAGCCGGGCACGCAGCTCACCATGCGCACCTTCCACATCGGTGGTGCCGCATCGCGGGCCGCGGCCGCAAGCTCGGTCGAGGTGCGCAACCGCGGCGTCATCCGCTTTCATCACATCAAGACCGTGCAGCACGAGAAGGGGCACCTGGTCGCGACCTCGCGCTCGGGCGAGATCGGTGTCGTCGATGACTTCGGGCGTGAGCGCGAGCGCTACAAGATCCCCTACGGCGCCGTGATCAACCTAAAGGAAGGCGCCACCGTGGCGTCCGGCCAGGTGGTGGCGACCTGGGATCCGCATACGCACCCGGTCGTGACCGAGGTCGCCGGCATGGTGAAGTTCCAGGACTTCGTCGACGGACTCACGGTCACCTCCCAGGTCGACGATGTGACGGGCCTGTCTTCCACCGTGGTGCTGGATACCAAGCAGCGCGGCGGCAAGGACGTGCGCGCCACCATGAAGCTCGTCAACGCCAAGGGCAAGGAAGTCACCTTCGCCAACACCGAGATCCCGGCCGTCTACACGCTGCCGCCCGGTGCGCTCGTGTCGCTCGAGGACGGGGCACGCGTGTCGGTGGGTGATGTCATCGCCCGCATCCCGCAGGAGTCTTCCAAGACGCGCGACATCACCGGCGGTCTGCCGCGTGTCGCGGACCTGTTCGAGGCGCGCAAGCCGAAGGATCCGGCGATCCTCGCGGAGAAGTCCGGCACCGCAAGCTTCGGCAAGGAGACCAAGGGCAAGCGGCGTCTGATCATCACCAGCGACGACGGCGAGAAGTACGAGGAGCTGATCCCCAAGTGGCGCACGCTCAACGTCTTCGAGGGCGAAACCGTGGAACGCGGTGAAGTCATCGCCGACGGCGAGCCGAACCCGCACGACATCCTGCGCCTGCAGGGCGTCGAGGCGCTGGCGAACTACCTCGTGCGCGAGATCCAGGACGTCTACCGTCTGCAGGGGGTGAAGATCAACGACAAGCACATCGAGGTGATCATCCGTCAGATGCTGCGCAAGACCGAGGTGCAGGAGGCGGGTGAGACCGCGCTGCTGCGCGGTGAGCAGCTCGATCGGGCACGCGCGCTCGACATCAACGATCGCGCCAAGAGCGACGGCAAGAAGGCGGCACGCCTGCAGCCGGTGCTGCTCGGGATCACCAAGGCCTCCCTCGCCACCGAGTCGTTCATCTCCGCGGCCTCCTTCCAGGAGACGACCCGCGTGCTGACCGAAGCGGCGGTGCGGGGACTGAAGGATGACCTGCGCGGCCTCAAGGAGAACGTCATCGTCGGGCGGCTCATCCCGGCGGGCACGGGCTTCGCCGCCCATGCCTCGCGGCGCCGCAAGCTCGAGGGGACCGACCGTCGCAGCTTCATGGACGTCGGTGGCGGCTTGCCGGATGCGGAAGAGACGAGCGTCGGGGAAGAGTCGGAGAGCGCCGCGGGCTGAGCTCAAAAGTCCGCACTGGTGCACTGCATCTGAGTGGCTCGGGCGCTGGGGTGCGGTAAGATCGAGCGGGCCGGTGCCCTGGCACCGGCCCGTTCTTTTTATCTGCAAGGGGGCAGCATGGCGCACGACCCGGTCCTTGAGGGCAGCTACGTTCGCCTCGAGCCCCTCACGCGCGGACACATCCCGGGCCTGCTCGCTGCCGCCGGCACCGAGGTCGAGCTCTTTAAATGGACCACGGTCCCGCAGACGCTCCCGGGCATGACGCAGTACGTGGAAAGCGCGCTCAAGGGACACGCGGAGGGCACGACGCTCGCCCTCGCCACCGTCCGCAGGAGCGATAAGCGGGTGCTCGGCTCGACGCGCTTCTTCCTCATCGAGCGCTGGGCCTGGCCCGCCGGGCATGCACGTCTTGCGAGCTCGCGCGCGGATGGCTGCGAGATCGGCTACACGTGGCTCAGCCCCGAGGCCATCCGCACTCCGGCCAACACCGAAGCGAAGCTGCTCATGCTCAGCCACGCGTTCGAGGTGTGGAACGTGGAGCGCGTGTGCTTCCATACCGATGCGCGCAACGAGCGCTCGCGCAATGCGCTGCTGCGCGGCGGCGCGAAGTTCGAAGGCATCCTGCGCGCGCACCGCCTGAGCGCCGATTTAAAGCCGCGCGATTCGGCGCGCTATTCGGTGCTGGCCACCGAGTGGCCGCAGGTGCGCGAGCTGCTCCAGGGAAAATTGCGCGAACCGCACTGAGAGCGGAAGCTCAGGAGATCCCTGGATCTCATCGAGACGCGTACGGCTCGTGCCGCAGCGGGTCGGGTCGCGGTACCTTCACGGCGCACGCCGGTTTGTGCCGCGCGCCGCGCCGCCTGCGGCGCACCCGACGCCTCACTTACCCTGCTGCCACACCTTCATCATGTCGGCTGAGCCCTGCGCGCGCACCCCATTGTCGGTGAGGATATCGTCGGTGGCGGACACCATCTGCGCGCGCGGAAACACGAGCCCCTCCCCGAAGCGCGTGTCGAAGTCGAGGACCACGTACTCGTCTTTGAGGTCGCGCAGAAAGGCCACGAGCTGCGCGAGGCTCTTGACCGGCACCCCGTTGACGGCGCTGACAATCTCGCCGCTCGGGTTGGAGTAACCCTTGGACAGCGCGTGCGGGAAGAGCGGGGAAGTGATGATGACCAGCTCCTGGCGCTCCTCGGTCGGCGGATCCATGAAGTGTGCCAGCAGCGGGCTTACGCCCATGCGCGCTCGCAGCAGTGTCGCTGACTCGAGCGTTGCGCGCGAAAACACCACCGGACCCAGGATGAAATAGGACGGGTAGTCGCCCTGGAGCCCTTCGGTGAGCAGCGGGCGGTGCAGCGGCACGGGCATCCGCACGGTGAGTTTCTTGCCGGCGCGCACCAGGGTGAGGGGCACCGTGTCATCGCGGGCGATCCTCTGCACCAGGTAGGCGAAGTTCAGGCGCAGATCCTCGCTCACCTTCACCATGCCGTCATCGTCGATGTCCGTGTCGCCGATTTTCGTGATGACGTCCCACTGCTTGAGGGGATTGTTCTTCACCCCCTCATCCGGGTGGGTGACGATCATGCCTTTGACCGCGGGATCGAGCTTCAGGTAACCGCGCAGCGCCGGGTTCTCCAGCGTCTGCAGGGTGTCGTAAAGCCCGGGCTTGCCGTCGTAGCGCCCATCGTCAGCCATGTCCTTCAGGAACAGATCCACTTCCTCGTTCGGGATGATGTAGCTGATGTTCTCCGAGCCCTGCAGGTGAGCAAAGGCGAGCCCGATCATCTTGCCGGCCGCGATCGCCGGTCCACCGCTGTTGCCGGGATTGATGGCGGCATCGATCTGGATGCGCAGGCCTGAGCTCAGGTAGCCGTAGCTCACGAACTCGATGCGCGAGACGATGCCGCGCGTGATCGAGAGCGAGGTGCCCCCGGTCGGGAAGCCGTAGGCGAGCACCGCATCCTTGATGTGCGGCAGGCTCCTGGCGCGCGCCAGCGGCGGGCGGTTCTTGAAGAAGGATTCGTCGTCGAGTTTCAGCAGCGCAAGATCGACGCCCGGGGCGTAGGCGATGACCGTGGCGGAGATCTTGTCGCCGGACTGATTGCCCTGCACCTGCACCTGGCTCGCGTACGCCACGACATGCGCGTTGGTGAGGATGCGGTTGCCTTCGATGACGACGCCGCTGCCGGTGGCCTCGATCGGCGGCTGCTTCGTCCAGGGGCGCGCCATGTCGGGCCGCCGCATGGTGGAGAACACCTTGACCACCGCGTTCTCCGCCTCGTGGCTGATGGTTTCGGAGGCAGCCTCCGCCTTTGCGGCCGTCCAGCCGGCCGGCGCCAGGCACAGAACGAGCAGCGACAGGAGAAGAGCGGGCAAGGTGCGGATCATGAAAGCTCGCTTACAGTTGAAAAAGTGCACGGCGCGGAATGAGACTGATTCTGACACAGAACGCGCGGGCCGCCGCCGAGTGATCTTAACTTATCGCCGAGCGAGGCTCCGGCGCGCGGAGGTACGCGGCTGCCTCATGCGAACCCGATGCTGAAGCGCTGACCCGCGAGACTCACCGCCGTCACACGCGTGTGCGACAGGGTGGCACGCGCACGCTCGAAGAAAGATCAAGGAGTTATCGCCGGCACGCCGCTCCTTCTTTCGCAGTCGTCCGTCTGTGTTAGGTAGAAGTGCGCATAGCGCTGCGCGGCTGCATGCGGGGAAGCTGGCAGGCGTTTCCCAAGACCGCAGCGGGGTATTCGATGGCAACCACGAAGGATTACGGACTCGGCGAGTTCACCTTTCCGCGTGGCTGGTTCATGGTCGCCGATACCCAGGAACTCACCGACAAACCCCTCTCGCTGCGCTTCTTCGGACGCGACCTCGTGCTCTATCGCGGCAAGGTGGGCGGTAAGCCCGCGCTGCTGGATGCTTACTGCCCGCACATGGGGACGCATCTGGCCACCAACACCACCTCCTATATCGTGCGCGATGGCCTGCACATCGACGGGGATGCCATCCGCTGCCCCTACCACGGCTGGCGCTTTAAGCCGAACGGCGTGTGTGACGACATCCCCGGCCTCCGGGGCGCGATCCCCAAGGCCGCCTGCGTGCGCAGCTGGACCGTGCACGAGAGTCTGGGAGTCATCTGGGTGTGGTACGACGAGGAGGGACTGGCACCGCAGTGGCAGGCGCCGGCGCTGCCTGAGTGGTCCGATCCCTCCTGGGTGCACTGGCAGGTCGATCATCTGGGGACGCTGCCGATTCATGGTCAGGAAGTGGTCGATAACATCGTCGACATGGCGCACTTTGGCCCGATTCACGGGCTCGATGTGGTGGAGTTTTTCGAGAATGAGTTCGATGGACACAAGGCGATACAGCGCATGGTGGGCCCGCACCGCACCCTCGTGGATCAGGCGGACAAGCTCAAGACCGATACCACCTACCACGGCCCAGGGTATCTGCTTTCTCACATGGCGGGCCGCTATCCGTCGGTCATTCTCATCGCCAACACGCCCGTGGATGACGGGGTGACGCGTGCCTGGCATGCGCTGCTGGTGAAGTCGCCCCACGCCGTGGCCACAGCGGAAGATACCCTCACCGCGCGTGCGTTCCAGGAGGCCAGCCGCCTGGCCTTCGCGCAGGACTTCGAGGTGTGGGCGCACAAGGCCCCGGCGCTGAAGATCCTGCAGGTCAACTGCGATGGTCCCTTCCATCTGGAGCGCATCTGGTACCGCCAGTTCTTCAACCGCCGCGCGCGCGAGCAGGAGTTCCAGAAGCGCGTGAACGGCGTGCATCGGATCAAAGGTCCCAGACTCCAGAGCGACACCCTCGCCAACGCCTGAGGCCGCGCTCGAGGCACTCTTCGCCCAGACGAGGAAAATGCGCGGCCGAAGACGGCGCGCAGCGATAGTGAGTACACGCGCCGGACTGCTAAAGTGGCACCCCCTTCAAGGAGGCCGCCCATGTTCCGAACATCCCTGCTCGCCACCACCACGCTCGTGTTGACCGCGGCGCTGGTCAGCGTCTCCGTTGGCCGTACGGTCGCGGTGCCCCCCTACATCCGGGCCGCCGTGGCGGACAAGGCGCGCCCGGAGGCGGATACTCAGCGCGACGCGGACCGCAAGCCCGCCGAGACGCTCGCCTTCGCCGGCATCAAGCCCGGTGAGCAGGTGGCGGAGCTCGCCCCGGGGGGCGGGTATTTCACGCGCCTGCTGAGTGCGGTGGTGGGGCCGAAGGGCAAGGTGTACGCCCTGGTCGGCGCGAAGCGGCCCGATGCTCCGGCGGACGCACCGGAGCCGGCTGCGCGACTCGCACCGATTACCTCCGATTCGCACTACGCCAACGTCGCGGTCACCACCGTTTCGCTGCGCACCACCCCGATCACGCTGCCGCAGAACGTGGATGTGGTGTGGACCTCGCAGAACTACCACGATTTTCACAACGTGAAGGAGCTGAACGTTGAGGATCTGGACAAGGCGGTGTTCAACGCGCTCAAGCCCGGCGGCATCTACATCGTGCTCGATCATGCCGCCGAAGCGGGCTCGGGTTTCCGCGACACCTCCACCTTGCATCGCATTGACGAGGATGCGGTGAAACAGGAGGTGGAGTCTGCGGGTTTTAAGTTCCTCGGCGAGAGCGGCGTACTGCGCAACAAGGCCGACCCACGCACCGACAAGGTCTTTGACGGCGCCATCCGCGGTCACACCGATCAGTTCATCCTGAAGTTCCAGAAGCCGAAGTAAGCAGCGTGCGGGTGAGGGGGTCTTCCTCGGCGGCGAAGTATTTGTGCAGCGCCGCGCGGAAGAGTGCTTCCGCCGGCGCCGCCGCGTGCGCGAACAACGTCATGCAGGAGCGAAACTTAAGATCATCGGGGTAGCCGAGAATCTGCCCGATGCCAAGTCCCTCAAGCGCATTGACCCGCTGTGTACACTCGCGCAGGCGCTCACCCAGCAGCGGATGCGCCAGATAGGCGCGCGCCTCTTTGAGGCCGGAGAGGGCAAAGGCGCGCGCCGTCGCGCTGCTGCCGAGGCCCTCGAGCTGCGGGAAGATGAACCACATCCAGTGCGAGCTCTTGCGGCCGGCGGCAAGCTCCGCCAACACGCGCGCATAGATGTGCTCCTGGGCCAGCACGAAACGGGCGAGGTTGTAAGGGTCGTCCAGGAGCGCTCCGGGGCCGTCAGGCGTGGTGACCGATCACCGCCTCCAGTATTCTAAGGCCTGCATCACAAGAACGACCCGCACAAGCGGGCATCATTGGGGGGCTATGAACGGAGTTTCCGAGTCCGCTGGCGTCGAGCGCTGTAAGGCGCTGACCGGGGGGTTAAAGGGGCTGGGCAGGCTCCTGATCTGGGCCGCCCTCAGCGGCACGGCCACGGCCGCCGCCCCGACGGCGGACCTGCAGAGGCAGGTGCGCGCCGCGACGTTCGAGGTGGTCCTGAAGAAGCCGGAGAAGGATACCGTCACCTACGAGAAGCCACTGCCGCTCGAACTGATCCCCTTCGTGCAGCGCAATGACCCCTACTGGTCGGTCGGTACCGCGTTCGCCATCGGCCCGAACACCTTCGTGACCGCCGCCCATGTGATCGGCGCCGGAGTCGGCAGCCAGTTCGGCACGCCCGCGATCCGCGGCAGCGACGAGAAGGTCTATACGATCGACAAAATCCTCAAATACGCCAACCACGAGGACTTTGCGGTGTTCTCGGTGGTCAATGCCCCCGCGGTCACCGCGCTGCCCACAGAGACCCATGTTGGCCTGGATGACCCGGTGTTCGCGGTTGGCAATGCCATGGGTGAGGGCGTCGTCATCCGCGATGGACTCCTCACCTCCCTTACACCCGAGGCGCAGGATGGCAGGTGGAAATGGCTGCGCTTCTCGGCCGCGGCCTCCCCGGGCAACAGCGGTGGCCCGCTGCTCGATGCCCAGGGGCACGTGATCGGGGTCGTGGCCGCCAAGTCCCCGAATGAGAATCTGAACTACGCGCTGCCGATCGAGCTCGTCCTGAACGCGCCGGACAAGCTCGCCGTCTTCGAGCTGCGCGAATCCTTTGGCGTCCCCGCGCTCCTGCAGGGCACGATCGTCGGGCAGTTCAAGGACAGCTTTCCCCTGCCGCAGAGCTTTCCCGAGTTCTCGAGCCGCATGCGCGCGCTGTTCCTGAAGTACTTCAAGGAGCAGCAGGCGAAGCTGATCGCCACCCAGGCTGACAAACTCTTCCCGCGCGGGCAGTCCGCGACGCTGCTGGCGAAGCTGTATACCTCCTTTGATCCCTCGCTCGTGACGCAGGATGAGGATGGCTCCTGGGACGCGCACCGCTGCGAGGGCAGCGCCACCGAGCTCCCCGGTGACGGGCGCGTGTGGCACTGCAAGGGCGCCGGTCCGGGTCTGATGCTTTTTCGATTGCAGTATCCGGGCACGGGGGTGGATGAGCGCCACTACCATGATTCGAAGGAATTTCTGGACCTCCTCTTCAAGGGCATCAACCTGCCGCGCCAGGTGGGTACGCAGCCGGTGCGCATCACCTCGCTCGGGCCTGCGCTGCAGGAGACCGTGGTACACGATCACTACGGGCGTGTGTGGCAGATGCGTACCTGGTCGCTCGGCTACGCGGACCTGTACTTCATGACCATGGCGCTGCCGACACCGGATGGCTATGTCGGCATGGCGACCTACGTGCCGAGCGGATTGGTGGATATCGAAGGGGAGCAGCTTAAGTTCGTCGCCGACTTTCTGTACCTCTCCTACAGCGGCTCGCTGCCGCAGTGGCAGGCGTTCCTGCAGCGGCGCGAGCTGCGGCCGACGGCGTTCGAGCGCGATAAATTGCAGTACGAAACGGGCAACGCGCTGCATTTCGAGTGCCCGCGCCTGAGCCTTGACAGCACGGGGCTGATGACGATCGGCGCGCAGAGCTCCCTGGATCTGCAGATGAACTACATGATGGACCACGGCAAGGTCACCTGGGATGTGGCCGGGGTGGTGCTGCGTCCGGATCGCGACAAGAAGACCTTCATCGCCGCTTACCGTCAGCCCAAGCCCGCGGATGATGCAACCAAGGAGCGGCGCGAACGCTGGGAGCACATGAGCCGCCGCGACGGTGAGTTCGCCGGCACTTTGCAGCATGATGACTCTCTGACCGACTTCTGGATCCGCACAGTGGCCGCGGGCGACGGCACGCCGGGACCGGATGCGGCGCGGCCGCTCTACGAGGTTGTCTATAACACCGACCACGCGCTGCCGCCGCGTGAGATGGACGACATCCGCGGCAAGCTCACCGCGAGCTTCAAGATCACCGAGTAGTGCTGCCGCGTGGAGTAGGGCGGTGCGGCTTTCTCGGTCGGCTAGCGCTCTCTGGCCGTTCCGGCCAAACGCAGAAGTTCCACTGCTGAGGTAGGCTTCCCAAAAGCGCACGCAATGCCAGGGAGTGGGTTTTCGATCAGGTGTCGGATGGCGGGGTGCTCAATGCAGGGTGCGGTGCGGATTCGTCGAGCGGAGGAAAATGACGCGCTGGCGCTTTCGGTGCTTGCCGAAAGAACTTTCCGCGCTGCGTTCGCGGACACGAATACGCCCGCGAACATGCAACTGCATTGTGCAAGAAGCTACGGACAAGCTTTGCAACTCGCCGAGATTCGCGATTCAGGTCGCGAGACGTGGGTCGCCGAATCCGATAGTAGATTGGTTGCCTACGTACAGCTGCGGCTCGATGCGGCATCGCCGATGATCTCCGGTGAGCGACCGGTCGAGATCCAGAGGTTCTACGTGGCCGCTTCGCACCATGGGACCGGATTGGCTCACGAACTCATGGCGCACGTTCTTGCTCGAGCCGACGTGGTCGGGTCCGCGGCGCTATGGCTCGGAGTGTGGGAACGAAACCCACGAGCCTTGGCCTTCTATCGCAAATGGGGGTTTGACGTCGTGGGGGAACACGCCTTCAAACTCGGCGACGATCCCCAGCGTGATTTGATCATGCGACGTGCAATCGAGTGAGGGGGAACCCAAGTCGACCTTCGCGACTTGCCGTTGCTCAGATCTCGCGTCTAACTGATCTTCCTCGCACTAGCAGTTAATGCAAGACAGAACCGCGAAAGGTGCAAGCTGGGAATGGCTGTTGCCGTGCGGAACCGAAAAGCGAATCAACCGCCGTTGATTCCAGTGCATCGCAGCAAGCCTCATCTGGTCGCTATCAAGGGTGAAGGCACGGCGCAAGGTTGCTCACGCTTTACAGCGCACGGTGCCTTCCTGCCAACAGGGTGCGCAGGGGTCATCTGGCTCCCAACTCGCGACCTACGAGTGACCTTTTTGCTACTAGGGCCATTTAGCCGATGCGCTATGTCGCGGATGGCCGCTTACCGGTACACACTTCAGCAAGCTGTACGTCCGCTCTTGGGCCCGGCAGCGGCCTGTCGTTGCATGACGGCTCGGATCCCCGGCGTACGGCCACTCGCGGCCAGAGGACTAAACCGCTCGCGCGGTAGGGGTGGCTTCGATCGAGGCCTGCGGTTGGCTGATCTCTGAGGCTCTGTTCGTATGTTGTCGCGCGAGGCATTCCGCCTCGCGCCACAACCGGAGCAGAGCCATGCACGAGTCAGCCAAGAAGATCTCACCGCTGCGTCAACGCATGATCGAAGACATGCGGATCCGCAAGCTCGAGCCCAAGACCCAGAGCGGCTACATCCGCGCCGTACGCCATTTCACCCTATGGTTCGGTCGCTCGCCCGACCAGGCTGGGCCTGAGGATCTGCGCCTCTTTCAACTGCATCTGCTCGATCAAGGCGTCTCGCCGATCACGATCAACGCGACCCAGACCGGACTGCGCTTTTTCTTCGAGATCACCCTGGATCGCCCTGAGGTCACGGGCAAGATGCGCCCCGTGCGTGTCGCCCAACGCTTGCCGGTCGTGCTCACCCGCGAGGAAGCGACGCGCCTGATCGACGCCACGCGCAACCTCAAGCACCGCGCCGCCCTGTCGGTGGCGTATGGCGCGGGCCTTCGCGCCAGCGAAGTGGTTAGCCTCAAGGTCAGTGACGTCGACAGCAAGCGCATGGTGCTGCGCGTCGATCAGGGCAAGGGTCGCAAGGACCGCTACGCACTCCTGCCGCCGGTGCTGCTCACGCGCCTGCGCGGTTGGTGGCGGTACGCCCGCGCCGAGGGCAAGGTGCTGCCCGACGGCTGGCTCTTTCCGGGCCAGGATCCGATGGAACCGATGAGCACCCGGCAGCTCAACCGCGCGGTGCACGAGGCGGCCACCGCCGCGCACATCGACAAGCGGGTGTCGATGCATTCGCTCCGTCATGCCTTCGCCACCCATCTGCTCGAGCAGAAGGAAGACATCCGCACCATCCAGGTGCTGCTCGGCCACAAGAAGCTCGAGACCACGGCCCTCTATACCCACCTGGCCACGGCGACGCTCAGCCAGGTGATCAGTCCGCTCGACAGTACCCGACCGACGTAGCACCGAGGCGTGTCACGCCTGGAGGTCGCGGATATCTTCCGCGCCCACGGGCCGACCTGGCGGCACCAGGAGCGTGGCCACTTCAGCCTCGGCCAGCTCAAGGTCATGTCGGCCGTGGAGCACTGCCGCAGTGCGGCGCTGGGCGGTCACGCCCTGCGTTGTTCCGCTTGCGCGCAGCCTCAAGTGGCCTACAACTCCTGCCGCAACCGGCATTGTCCCAAGTGCCAGGGGAGCACGGCGCAGCGCTGGCTGCAAGCGCGCTCGGCCGATCTCCTGCCGGTCGATTACTACCACGTGGTCTTCACCCTGCCGGCGCCACTCAGTGCGCTGGCCTATACCAACAAGGAGCTGATGTATGGCTTGTTGTTTGATATCGCCGCCGACACCCTGCGCACGATCGCCGCCGATCGTAAGCATCTAGGCGCGCGCATCGGCCTCACCCTGGTGCTGCACACCTGGGGTTCGGCGCTCACTCACCATCCGCATGTGCACGGCATCGTCCCCGGCGGCGGCCTCGCCCTCGATGCCGATCGCTGGGTCCCCTGCAAGCCGGGGTTCTTCCTGCCCGTGCGCGTGCTGTCGCGCCTGTTTCGGCGGCGCTTCCTCGAAGAACTGTCCGCGGCCCACGGCCGCGGACAACTACAGTTCTATGGCGAGTTCGCCCACCTGGCTGATGCAACCGCGTTTGCCCACTGGCTGGCGCCACTCCGAGAGTGTGAGTGGGTCGTCTATGCCAAGCGCCCCTTCGCAGGACCCGAGGCCGTGCTCGCTTACCTCTCGCGCTACACCCACCGGGTCGCCATCTCCAACTCCAGGCTCCTCACACTCGATGAACGCGGCGTCACGTTCCGCTGGAAGGACTATCGAGCCCAGGGCCGCACACGCCACAAGACCATGACCTTGAGTGCCGCGGAGTTTATGCACCGCTTCTTACTCCACGTGCTCCCCAGCGGCTTCCATCGCATCCGCCACTACGGGCTGCTTGCCAACCCGACCCGCAAGAAGAACATCGACACCGCACGAGTGCTGCTGCAAGCCCCGGCGCCGCTCGAACCCGACACGCACATCGCAAACGGATCCAGACCCCCGACGTTCCTGTGCCGGCACTGCGGCGCGCCCATGCTCATCATCGAGACCTTCGCCCGCGCTCCGCACATTCGCGGACCGCCCGCCTCGAGTGCTTCACCTTGAGCGCGCCCCGCTCCCCATGCCCCACCGATCCACCGCCCACGCCTCGCCCGCGTCAGCGCCAGAACTCATTGGCCGCCGGCCAAAGCTGCGACTCCATGGCCTCGATCAGCGGCAAAACTTTGTCCGCATCCGCATCGCAACCGCACCGCCCACCGCGAGACGCACCGCCTCGCTCCACCGCATCGATCCTGCGCACCACACCCCAAGTGCTCAAATCCCCATAGCTCTTCGGCGTCACTAACCGCCAGCAGTACCCCTTCGCGGTTTCCTCCCTTGAGGATTGTCCAACGCCTACCCGCCACACCCCTTCGCGTCCCGATAGACTGCGCACTGGGGTAGGCGTCGAACAATCCTTAACAAAAGCGGACATACAGTTCATCGAATTGGTGTCCCTGAACCGGTCGTTTCTCGACCGCCGAACCCGCCCTGGTTTACAGCCCGCGGAGGCCTGAGCGAGCGCGCCCCTGCGGGGCTGTGAGGCTCATGCGCGCAAGGCCCAAAAGCCTGGGTGCCCAGATGTCAATTGCCCACGCCGCACCGACAGGCGCATCCTTGTCGCAAGCCATATGGGCGTCGCGACAAATGCCAACTGAACCCGGGCGCGAACCCCTTTCGAGCGAGGTTCGACGGCTAGAGAGCGAAGTCGGCCCGCATGCCCACCACCCGCTGCTGCATTTCCGGGTGTTCGAGCAATTAAAGCACCGCAACGTTATCCGCGTCGGGATCCTTTACCTGGTCGTGTGCTGGCTGATCCTGGACCCAGTACACGTCCTGTTCCACATGCTCGAGGTACCCGTATGGGCCAATCGGTTAGTGGTCATTCTGATGGCGATCGCCTTTCCAGCTGTGCTCCTATTTGCCTGGGTGTACGAGATCACACCCGAGGGCCTGAGGCTGACTGCTGAGGTTGATCCACAAAGGTCGACCCGGCAGCAGACCGGACAGCGCCTCAACCGCGCGATCTTCCTGGTTCTGGTACTTGCGGTCGGGTATCTGGTAACGGACAAGTTCTGGCTGTCCAAGCCCGTCACGACAGTGCAACCGGTGGCCATCACGGCGCCGGTAGCACCTGCGGTCACTTCTGCCGCAACCGCCATCTCGGACAGGTCCGTCGCTGTCTTGCCGTTCCTCGACATGAGCGAGAAGAAGGATCAGGAGTATTTCGCGGATGGGCTCGCGGAAGAGCTGCTGGATCTCTTGGCGCAAGTGCCAGACCTCAAAGTGCCGGCGCGATCATCCTCGTTCTACTTCAAGGGCAGCTCTGTGCGGGTCAGCAACGTCGGTCACGACCTAGGTGTTGCCTACGTGCTCGAGGGCGGCGTGCGCAAAGCCGGTGACACCGTCCGTGTCAGCGTACAGCTGGTTCGCGCCGATAGTGGCTACCAAGTCTGGGCACAAACCTACGAGCGCAACGTCCGCGATATCTTCAAGGTACAGGACGAAATCTCCGCCGCCGTGGTTGATGCCTTCAAGTTGCGGCTGAGTTCGCCGGGTCCTCAAATCGCCGAACGGCGCACCGCGAATCCCGATGCCTATGATCAGTATCTCCGCGGCAAGCATCTATTCCAACTCGGCGACCATGACGGCCTCCTGGCTGCCCGCGACGCCTATCGGCGCGCAATCGAGCTCGACCCCAACTTTGGACCGGCGTTTGCCGACCTTGCGATGGTCGAGTACTTGGCCGTCAGAGACTACTCAGACACGGACCAACCGGATGTCATCCGTCAAGCGATGGACCACGCAGACCATGCGGTTGCCCTTGCCCCGTCGCTGGCAGAAGCATACTCGGATCGCGCGTTGCTGCGATTTGCCCAATACGACTGGGCCGGTGCTCGAGCCGATCTTCAGAAGGCGCTCGCGCTCGATCCGAGTGACGTCAAGGCAAATCGGCGCATGGTGTTGCTGCAGCTGTCACTCGGCAACGTGGTCGCGGCGCTGGCCGCCCAGCGGCATGTAGTGGACCTCGACCCGCTGGACATGATTTCCCTCGAGATATTGGGCATGTCTTACTACTTCGCGGGTCAGGGAGCCGAGGCGCGGCGAATATTCGAGAGAGTGCGTGTTTTCAGCCCCAAATTCGAAGGCTTGTCAGGCAACGTTGGATTCTCTTATCTGGCGGACGGCCAACCTGCGGCCGCGAAGCGCGAGTGCGAACCGTACCCTGACGACACTGCGCGCGCTTGTCTCGCCGCCGCGGAGCATGCGCTCGGGCATGACGAGCGCTCGCGGGCCATTCTCGCCGACCTCATCGAGCAACACCCGCGGCGCGCCTGCTATTTCATCGCCAAGGCGTACGGGTTTTCCGCCAACTCCGCGCTCGCGTTCGAGTGGTTGAATCTGGCCTTCAGTGCGCAAGCAAAGTATCTGACTAATGTGAAATCCGAGCCCGCCTTTCGCGCATTGCATGGCGATCCGCGATACCTGGCGCTGCTTCGCAAGATGAACTTGCCGGAATAGCTGCGCTGAGATGCCTCGTTACTGCCATTGGCCTACCCAAAAGCTGACACACATGAGGGTCAGGATGGGGTCAGGAGCAGTCCTAACCGGCGAATTCTCGGTCATCGACCTCCGAACAGCGGCACCCGGCCCAATAGCTGCCGCTCGCCCGCGTAGTCTGATGCTCGCGATTCCGGACGTTCGTCTGATACTCTGAACTCAATGCGCAGCGTTCTGTGCTTTCTCGTCGTTGCCGCGACTTTCTCCGTCTGCGTCAACGGGCTCGAGACGTCTCTCCGCTCGGGGCAAGCCATCCTGTACGAGAGTCGCAAAGATGTTCGGCAAGTCACACTCACCACCGACCAGCCGAGCACATTGAAGGTGGCGCTCGTGACATTCGGTCCCGGCCCACTCTACTGGGAGCGATTTGGCCACAATGCCATCATCATTGACGATCCGGCGGCTGGCACACGGATGGCCTATAACTACGGTGTATTTGATTTCCAGGAAAAACGCTTCCTGCAGAATTTCGCGCTTGGACACATGCACTACAGTCTCGGCGCTGAACCTCTCGACGTAGACCTCGCGACATACGTGCCTGAGGGCCGTTCAGTGACCGTGCAGACGCTAAACCTGAAGCCGGCACAGGCTCGGCAGCTAGCGGCGTTCCTCGCTTGGAATGCGCAGCCCCAGAATGCGGTCTACCGATACGATTACCTCGTCAACAATTGCTCGACCAAAGTGCGCGACGCTTTGAATCGAGCACTGGGCGGCGCCCTCGAGCGCCAGCTTGCGCGCCGGTCAGCGCCTCACACATATCGCTTTGACGCCGTTCGCCTCATCTCGCCCGATTTCTGGTTCGCACTCGGCATGGACATGGGGTTCGGTCCGAAGGGGGACATCCCGTTGAGCCTGTGGCAAGAGAGCTTCGTCCCTATGGTGCTGAGCCGTGCGCTGGATGCGGTCGCCGTGCGTGACGCGAATGGACAGATTCTGCCCCTGGTGAGCGATGAGCAAGTCGTCGAACCTGGAAGACTGCCGCCTGCGCCCGCAGCCCCGCGTGATCTCCGACTGCCTTTCTTGGCCCTCGGAATTGGGTTGGCCGCGCTGCTGCTGTGGCTCGCGCACGGAAAAAGTCACCTCTATCGGGCATCATTTGCGCTGCTGGCCGTCGCGTGGTGGTTCATCTGCGGACTTGCCGGCCTCGTGCTGGCTGGGCTGTGGGGGTTGACCGACCATTGGGCCGCTGGGGATAACGAGAACCTGCTGCTGCTCAATCCCGCATGTCTCGTCCTTCCGGCAGTGTGGTGGCGTGCGCCACGAATCGCCCGCTGCCTAGTCACCCTAATTGCCGCGGCCGCGCTGATTAGTCTGATTGTCCGTATGCTGCCCGGCTTGTACCAAGGCAATCTTGCATTTATTGCTCTTACGGTTCCGGTACACCTGGTCCTAGCGGTGTTGGCTTGGCGTCAGTTCTGGGTGACGGGGACCGGCGTCCACCGGGATGCTCGCCTCGCATGAGCGGGGCGATAGCGCTTGAAATCCTTCGACTGTTACGCTGGCGGGCGTTATCGATTCAGCGCGTTACGCTAATTGAACGGCCCAAGAGCGGTCGGTCGCCAATGTCTCAGAAGGGTCAAATCCGGCAATTCTGTGGCCCGGCGGGGTCTCTGCCCTGGCGGTAACAAGGTTCAGGGGCGGGACCCGCCCCATGATGAGACGAAATTCTTGCCGCACCTCTCGATCGTGGAATTGGAATCAACAATTCAACTTATGCTGTTTTCGCGTCTCCGTGGGCCGACGACTGGGCGCACCGACGCGGGTAGCCGGCCGTCTGGCGGCTTACGTTGTCATACTTGCTGGAGGAGGCGCACTGAGCGAGACGCTGCATGGCGAGTGGATCAAATGCTGAAGAACCAGATAACCTGGAGCCGTGCTCTGACACGGTGGTTGTTCGAGTCGTTTCGGAATCCCTGCCACAGCAGGGCGCCGATGAGGCGGTGTCCGCACCTGGCTTTGATCCGTACAAAACGCAATCGCGCCAGCTGATTATTCAACCTCCAGGGGCTGTCTATCGCGAATGTCTCAGAGGGGTCAAAAGTCGTAGACAGGCCAATGCGTCAGCAGGCGGCCCAACTGCGTTCATTGAAGGTATCGAAGTGTCTGCCGTTAAGGAGCCGCTCGCGGCTTGTGGCAGGCTATGAACTAATTAGTGAAGCCGCGGCAGGATTCAGGGCGATCGCTGTACCGAACGATCAGGGTGGCGTCAGCCAGGAAGACGCGTCCGGCTCAGATGCCGGCGTACCACGACCAACCGTTCTGTATGAGACCAAGCTTGCCCATGTCATCGAACTCGTTGGCGATCACGATGCGCCGCAGAAACTTCACGCTCTTGTAGCCGAGCTGCGTCTCTACCCGCACGCGCAGCGGTGCACCATGTCCCACCGGGAGCGCACGCCCGTTCATGCCGTATGCGAGGATCGTCTGCGGATGCAGGGCGTCCGGCATATCGATGCTGTCCGGGTTATTGTCGTAGGCATAGAAGTTCACGAAGCGGGCCTCCGGCAGCACCCCGACCGCCTGCAGCACGTTGCGCAGTGGCACGCCCGTCCACTGGGCGATCGCCGACCATCCCTCCTCGCAAGTATGCTTAGTGATCTGGGTGCGCGCCGGAAAGCGCTGCAGGTCCGCGAGCGTATAGCTGGCCGGGCGCGCCACGCGACCCTCGATTGACAGCCGCCAGTCGGCAAAGCCCCCGCTGCGCAGCCGCTCGTAGATCGCGCCCTGCTCGGCGTTGTAGGTCTCCTCGTGCGGATCCGCCGGATTGGTGGTGCCGATGGCGGGGATCGAGGTGATGTCGCGATGTGAGTATTCCCTGACCGGCCGATGCACCGGCAGCAGCACGCGCTGGGCGCGGTAGGTCAGCACGTCACCCATGCGCAGCAAATTGCCGTAGGTGGGGGGCAGCTCTTTCGAGCATCCCGCAAGCAGCATGCCGCCCGCGGACGCAAGTCCCACCAGCACTTTCCGACGGCTCAACACCACGGGATTAGTTCTTCGCATGTGAACTCCCCAGCGTCATGGCCCGCATCTGCCGACCGAACCCCGACATGACCACCATCCACACGTGCACGAGCAGGAAGAGAACGAGTACTGCAAACACCAGGAAGTGAACCGTGCGAGCCGACTGGGTCCCGCCGAAGAGGTCCGGCAGGATCGGGTAGGCGGCCGCAAGCGTCGGCGATTGGGCAAGCCCGGTCCAGACCATGAGTGGCAGTGCGACGAAGACGACCGCGCAGTAGCTCAACTTCTGCAGCAAGCCGTACGGCGGCCCGCCGCTCGTACGAATCTGCATGCGCAAATGTCCCCTGAGGTCCTGCCAGACGAGCCGCGGTCGCAGCTCCGCGGCGCGGGGTACAAGGTCACGCCCGAAATGTCCGCTCGCGAAGCCCGTGACGACATAAGCAAGTCCGGTGATCACCAGGAACCACGCAGCGAGGAAGTGCAGGCTGCGTGCCCAGCCGTTCTGATTGAAGATGTCGTAGGTGCGCACGGCACTCAGCGCCGAATCGGATCGCGAATAGAAAACGGTCTGCGTCTCCCAGCCGCCGTGGCGATAGTTGCGGCTAACCGGCAGCTCGATGAGCGCGGGAGTCAGGTCGTTGCCGGCCTTGCCCCAATAGAGCCGCGGATGCGCCATGAGGATGACGAAACCGCTGACCGCGAGCGTGATCACGCTCGCCGCCACTACCCAGTGCGTGGTCCGCACCCAGCCGGTGTGGCCGCTGCCGGCGGCGTCAGCGGTCTCGTGGCCCAGAGGCTGTGCAACGCTAGTTTGTGCCACCGCATCTCCCGAAGCCGGTGAGAAGGTATGCCCTTTTCGAACGTGTCCGTGCGAGTGCAGCGTCAAGTATCGCGCCTGTGTCGTTGCAAGTGCAAACCGCACAGCAGCGCCCGCCCGGGATCGGCCTGCCGCGTCCCGATGCCAGTTTCCGCCGAGCGCCACTGTGATCGCCGAGCAGGCCGCGGCGCCGCAGCTGGCCCAAACCACCCAGCCCGCTCAGACAGTAACCCTGGCGCCGTTCTTACGCCGTACGCTAACTTGGTGGTCGCGGTCGAAGCCGCACAGCCGCTCCGTCGCGGCGATGCGACCGACCGCTGCCTAAGCAACTCCCTCTGCTGTCGTAAGGCTCGAGCCAATTCGCGACGCAATCGGCGTATAACATCGTAGTAGGCGTTACTCGCGGACCGCCGGCTCCCGGCCAACTGCGGACACACAAGGCTGCGGAATCCTTGCCCAATAGCGGTCGCTCCCGGACGCACCGGCTTACGTGCCCGGCACAGTCCCTGGAATCGCGATCGGAGTCGTGATGCCCTCCAGTTCTGGCGGTATGCCGAGAATGGCGTTGGTATTCTGACCGACGACAACTTGCCAAGTGCCGTGCCGCTTTTTTGCGACTAGCACCATCATCCCGTAGCGCGGCTGCCGTGCCGTACCATCGGGGTTCTTGTCTCCTTCGATCTTCCAACTCCAGTGAACGACGCCAAAGTCGGGCCGCAGAAAACGAGCCGTGATGTCAATAGGACTGATCGTTGAGTCTTTGAAGCGCCCGCTAAGCAAACGAACGTGGAATTTCTCGAAGTCTTCTCTACCGTGCAAGTAGGTCGTGGCAACCGTTACGAAGTCGACGTCATCGGCCATAATGCTGGCAAGCGCGTGGCCGTCGTGTTTGGCCCAGGCCGCACAGAACGATTGTGGCAATGCACGGATAGCGTGCTCATCTGCACTAGATTGGGCAGATGCGCTTGCAGACAGGCCGAGCATTGTTGCCAGTAATCCAATCCACAGAAATCTCATGTGATGCCTCTCGCGACGAGTTCGACTGAAAGTGGCCCCGCTACGGTCTTCTTAGGACCAATTACGATCCCCGATCTCGATTGCTGTCAATAAAATGCAGCAACGGAGGCTCGTCGCCGTCCGCGTTGGGCCAACGGCGGCTGTCCGCTTCGACAGGCCGGGTCCGGCCAATATGAGAAATTGGTAACGCCCGCTCATCTTTCCGGTAAGCAGACATTCAGCGCTGCGATCCTAATCCGCCCCTGGCATTCGCACTTGGAACGAGCTACACCACGGCGAGGGCCTCGGCGCCTGTCCGCGCGCCCGCCGAGCTCTCCTACGTGAGCGGTTACTTGACGCCGGAGCAGGTCTGGCGCTGGCTGGCGAACAATGTGCCGCTTCTCGAACCGCTTTGGCTTGCGCGCGATGGCACCCACAAGCTGTCTCGAAAGCCTCTCCGCTCTCGCGCGCCACTGACAAGTGGCAGAATCGCGCCTATGCAACGGCAAGGAGACCGCCGGTTGCGTGCGATGCTGCCGGCGCTCGCCGCCGCCGCAGCCTGCGTGCGCGGGGCTTCCACGGACGCAGCACCGGAGCCGCCCGCCCCGCCGGCGGTGGGCCTCAAGACGCAGGTTGCATTCTCCGAATACTCCCCGCTCTCGACGAGCAGTGAGGTCATGCGACGGCTGCTGAGCCCGCTCACCGCGGCGCAGGTGCAGCGCTCGCTCGAGCACTCCGGCAAGCCGCTGCGAGGGCAGTCGGTCGATCTCGCCGCAGAGCGCTTCGTGCTGTACGTACCGGCGCTTGCTCCGGCTAAGGGCTACGCTCTCCTCACCTTCGTTCCTCCCTGGGATGAGGCGCGGCTGCCGCCGGGCTGGGCGGCGGTGCTCGACCGATTCGGCGTGATCTTCGTGAGCGCGGCGCGCTCCGGAAACGACGCTGACCCGATCGGCCGACGCGAGCCGCTGGCGCTGCTGGGCGCGTACAACGTCATGCAGCGCTATCCGATCGACAGCGCGCGCGTCTACGTCGGCGGCTTCTCGGGCGGCTCGCGCATCGCGCTGCGTCTGGCCATCGCCTATCCGGACCTGTTCCGCGGAGCGCTGCTGAATGCAGGCAGCGATCCGATTGACGCCGGCCACGCGAACCCTCCGCCGCGCGAGCTCCTCGAGCGTTTCCAGGAGTCGACGCGGGTCGTGTACGTCACGGGGGAGCACGACACGGTGTTCCCGATGATGGGCACCGCGAGCCTCGATTCGATGCGCGACTGGTGCGTGTTCGACACGGCTTCCAGGATCACCTTAGGGGCGGCCCACGAGATCGTTAGCCCCGCGGCCCTGTCCTGGGCGCTCACCGCGCTCACTGAGCACGCTCGCACCGATGCGGCGAAGCTCGCGGCCTGCCGGGCCGCCCTCGAGCAGCGGTTGTCGGCACGCCTCGCGCACGTGCATGAGCTCATCGATGCCGGAAAACGTGACGAGGCGCGCAAAGCGCTCGAGGAGCTCGACCACCGTTTCGGCGGGCTGGCCGCGCCGCAAAGTCTCGTCCTGGCGACTGCCCTCGAGTAAGAGCGGCGCGCGTTCAACCCCGATAAGCCCGCGTTAACGTCCGCCCCCAACGCGCGCGCGGGCGCGCGCGTCATGCTGCTAACGTCCGCTGTTTCGATCCTGAGCGGCGGCTATGGAGAGCTTCTGACGACCGTTCAGGGTAAAAAGCGGAAGTCCATCTCCCCAGATTGCCCGCCACCGCGATGCTGGCATCCTACCCACCTACGTTGCCAGTGAGCGCATACAGCACGGCCGAAGGCATGAACCGAACATCGATCGGCTCGTTCACTGCGTCGGAGCAGCATAGACCTGCCGACCGTCCAGGTAGGTCGCCAACACCCTGGTGTCGTGTATATCGAACGGATTGATCGCGAAGATGTCGCGGTCGATGACGATGAAATCGGCGCGCTTGCCGCGCTCTAGACTGCCAGTCGTGCGCTCCTGCTTGAGGGCGAAGGCGGCGTTGATCGTGTAGGCGTCGACCAGGGTCGCAAGCGGAATGCTCTGCTCGGGGAGGAGCGGCTCGTGGCCGCGCGCCTCGCAGCGCGTGATGCCGTGTTCCATCGCCTCGAACGCATTGAAGCTGCTGACGCCCCAATCGCTGCCCCCCGCGATCAAGGCGCCTGCATCCATAAGCGAGCGCGCCGGGTATAGGTATCTTGAGCGCTCGGGTCCAAGATACGGCAGCGTCCCGGCGGTGATGTAAGGATCGCGGTCGGCCCAGAGCAATTGAAAATTCGCGATCACACCGAGCTCCTTGAAGCGCGGGAAGTCCTGCGGGTTGATAAGTTCCAGATGGGCGATCTGGTCGCGCGTATCGAGCACGCCGTTGCGGCGCCGCGATTCGGCGAACGCATTGAGCGCAGAGCGAACCGCCCGGTCACCGATAGCATGAATGTGCACCGTGAAGCCGGCGGCGTCCGCGGCGCTCACGACATCGTTCAAGTGCGCCTGAGAATAGTAGGTCGGGCCGCGATTCTGCGTCGGCCGGCCCTGGGCACCCAGATAGGGCTCGAGCAGCGCCGCGGTCTGTGAGGGATATTCGATGACGCCGTCGGCGAAGATCTTGACCGCATCGGCACGCAGAAAGTCGGGGTCGATCGACCAGTGCGCCCGGAACTCGATCGCCTCGCGAATCAATTTTTCGGCCGGCCGGTCCGTATACTTCAGGCCGAAGGTGGCGCGCACGCGCATGTTCAGCCGGTGCTGATCGTACAGCCGCTTGTAGAGGCTCATGTCGTGCTCGTCGGCGTCCGCGTCCTGCACCGAGGTGATGCCAGTGGCGCGCATCGCCTCGAACGCCTTCGCGAGCTGCGCTACCTCGAAGTCGAGACCTGGCGAAGGCTTTACGGCCGACACGATCTCCGCCGCCACGTCGCGCAGCGTGCCCGTCGGATTGCCCGCGGCATCGCGCTCGATGCTCCCGCCGGCCGGATTCTTGGTGCTGGCGCCGATGCCGGCGGCCGCGAGCGCGGCTGAGTTGGCCCATATCGTGTGGCCGCTCGTGTCCTCAAGAAGCATCGGGCGCTTGGACAACATCGAGTCGAGATCCTGGCGCGTGAGCGTCAGATTCGAGGAGTTGACCTGCACGACCTCGAACCAGGGCGGGTGCTCGGCGGGTTCCTCTTTGAGACACTCTGCCACCTTGCTCCTGATCTGCGCGGGGGTAAGCGTCTGGTCCTTGAGGTTGCACTTGCCGAGATCCTGGGCGCTCTCGGCGGGATGGATGTGCGCGTCGATGATGCCCGGGAGCACCAGCTTACCGTGCAGGTCGATCGTGCGGGTCTTCGGCCCGATCAGTGCGCTGACGGCCTGATCGCTGCCGACAGCGACTATCGCATTGCCGCGAAGCGCGAGTGCCTGCGCGACGGTGCGCTGCGCATCCTCGGTGTGAATGCGGCCGTGAAGCAGAACGACGTCGGCTGGCAGATCCGCGGTCACGGCGACGAGACGAAATCCAAGCAGTAAGCCAGCCAAGATGACGGCGAAGTGACGGTTCATGATCTAGCCTGTTCGATCCGTAGCCGCGTATCCTCAATGGCCTGAATTGCCCGCACAGCAGGCGTGTGGGCTTCGTGTCCAGGTCCTCATACGGTCACGCCGACACGTTCAGAGCTGAAACTTATACGACGATGCGCCTGGAAGTGGCCGGCGTAAAGCTGCCGCTCGGGAAGCGCCGGACTGGGTCAGGAGCCGTCCTAACCGGCGAATTCTCGGTCATCGACCTGCAACCGGTGGCACCCGGCCACCTTGAGACATTCGACCCTTGTATTGGCCAGCACCAAAGGGGACATTGCCTTTCTATCGTGGTCCTCCGTGCTCGGAAACAATCAAAGGGAAGGCTTGATCGGGAGCTGACAAGCGATCTCGAAATGCTCGTTCCCGTGGGCGAACGGCCTACCGATCCAGGCCTCGAAAGCGGGTTGATTGTCGGGAACGTAGTCACTCCGCGGGAGCCAGGTCTTGTACAGCCAGTCGATGGCGCGTGCCTCGAGCGCGATGTCGCCGCTCAAGACGACTTCAGCCACGCGCATCGGCGGGAAGTCGAAGCGGCCGATCTCACCCTGCGGGTCGACGTCGTCGACCACGAGCGCGACGTCGTACCGACAATCCGCGAGAGCGACGATCTCGGGCTCATCCCACATGTAGCCCAGCCACTGGCCGTCTGCGAGCCCGCGCTCGATCGCCCAAGCGAGGAGTCGTTCGCAGGCGGCCTGCGCCACACCCTCGCGGTAGGGCTCAAGAACGCGTATATAGGCGACACTACGCGCGGGCAGATTGCGAAGCTTTACCTCGAAGCCGTCCGGATTTTGTCCCGCGGGCAGGCCCGTTATGCGAGGCGATCCATTCTGACTCGACAAGACGCGTTCCAAGTCCTCCCGCCGGCAGTTCCGGAAGGTCTCGATGTCAAAGACGCTGGGGGGAAGGCCGTAGTGCTGTTTGAAGCTGCGAGAGAAGTCGGAGGAGCAGGAAAAGCCGCAGTCTAAGGCCACGTCCGTCAGCGACCGCCGGGGCGCGTGGGACATCAGGAACAGCGCCCGCTCGAGCCGCTGCCGCTTCACGAATTGGTTCAGCGTCTCCCCCAGGAAGGCCTTGAACACGCGGTGAAAGTGGAACGGGGAGAAGCCGGCCGCCTTGGATACCTCCTCCAGAGTCAACGGATGAGTGAGGTTGCTCACTACGTGATCGATCGCGCGGTTGACGCGCTCGACGTAGTTCACGGAGACGGCGCTCTCCGCTTTTCGGTAAGTTCGCAAGATTTGGCAAGCGGCTTCTGCGGTTCGCGGGCATCTTATACGGCAGGGGATTTATTGTCTCTGCCCGTCGCTAGACTTTCGCCTGAAGGACTCCGGGAGAATCGCGTGAAAGTACGAACCCTCTTGATTGTCGGTGCCATGGCCTTAATCGACATGGTGGGCGCGAGCACGAGCCAATCCACCCGAGCCGCGGAAAATAAAACCCTGGAGCTGGGAAATTTCTCCGTCAGTCTCACCGTCAAAGACATTAAGGCATCCATGGCCTTCTACCGGAAGCTCGACTTCAAGCAGGTCGGCGGCAAGCTCGAGCAGAATTGGGTCGTCCTGCAGAACGGCACCGCGAGGATCGGACTGTTCCAGGGAATGTTTGACAAGAACATCCTGACCTTCAACCCGGGGTGGACGAAGGACAAAGAGACCCTGACGGACTTCCAGGACGTGCGCGAGCTGCAGCGTGCATTGAAGGCGCGCGGTCTGACGATGGCGCCCGAAGCGGACGTGACGACCCAGGGTCCCGCATTCTTTGAGGTCACCGACCCCGACGGCAACACACTCCTGTTCGATCAGCATGTTCCGAGCCCCAAGCGCTAGCGGTACCCCACGCGAAGTGAAAAGGCCATCAACATGAAACCCACATGTCGGCGGTACGCATGAAACGAGTCACTGACACCCCGAAGACGCCCCGTCACTGCAGGCATGGTACAAGCGACACTGGGCAATCGTTGTCAGGTCCTGGGGCGGCGGCTGCCTTCGTCGGCGGCCGCGTCGACGGTCGCTGACCGGCCCACATGCGGACCCTTGGTTATTGGTCACACCGACACTGCGGCGCGCAGATCGCGTTCAATCCCATTTCTGTGGAGCGTCGGCTCAAGCTATTATGTTGGACCCGGGGTGGAGATTTTCTGCCATGGCAAGGCTCGTCTATGGAATGAACCTGTCCTTGGATGGTTACGTCGACCATCTCGAATTTAGGCCAAGTGCGGCGCTCTTTCGTCACTTCATAGAGCAAGTGCGCGACCTGACGGGCAGTGTGTACGGTCGCCGCATGTACGAGGTAATGCGTTATTGGGACGAAGACTGCCCGGAGTGGGGCGCGCAGGAACACGACTTCGCGGCGGCGTGGCGGAGCCAGCCGAAGTGGGTTGTGTCGCGCTCGTTGAAGTCGGTCGGACCCAACGCCACACTTGTCGAGGAGGATATCGAGGCGGTGATACGTGGCCTGAAGGCTCAGCCAGTTGGGGAGATTGAAGTTGCCGGACCAGACTTGGCAGGAAGCCTAACCAACCTTGGTCTTATTGATGAGTATCGACTTTACTTCCACCCCATCGTACTGGGTCGCGGCAAGCCATTCTTCTCCGGCCCCCGGCCGCCGCTCCGCCTTGTGACCAGCGATCTCGTTGGCGAGGACGTGATGAGGTTGACGTACGTTCCCGCTTAGTCGCGCGACGAGCCCGACGGACTGCGCCGAGCCGTCAGGTCCGCTTTGGGTCCATGACCGGAAATGCTATCAGCGTGATCCATCGTCGCTACAGGCTGCGCGCGTCGCGTTCCCCATCCGGTGCTATCAACCCCAAAACACTCACCGCGCGACACCCGCGAGCACTAGACGCACCCCCGTTGACACTGGTGGGCCATATCAGCTGATAGCTCGGTGGGCGTCCGCTTATCGCAATCTGAATGGCAGGTGTTGGGCGTGGCAACAGGCAGCAAGGGGTCACGAAGCGACCATTCCCCGGCGAGAGGCAAATCTGTTGGCCCGGCACGTCGCGGGCGAGCGTGCGATGCATGTTGTTCTAGGGTGTCACACAAACTATTGAAAAAAGGGTGATGTGCGGCCGCCGACCGTGCCGTACGCGGCGGCGCCGAGGAGGCCCTCAGCCGGACTTACGAAAGAGCAGCACAAACCGGTCCGTCTTACCGACCATGGGCCCTTCGTAGGTGAGCTGATCGCGTGCATCGTCGGGGCGGCGCAGCACGTCGCTCTTGCCGAGGAGCTTGAAGCCATGCTTCTCAAAATCCGCCCGCGTGTAGGCCTCATCGATGCGGTGCAGCTTGCCTGCATCCGCGCTGCCCGTACCGGGCTTGGCCGAGTGATCGACCAGCACCAGGATGCCACCGGGCTTGAGGACGCGGGCGACTTCGTTGAGTACGCGGTTGACATCGTACTTGGGCCACTGGTCCTTCGGGTCCTCGTCCACCCAGTAAAGATCGTGGTACACCTTGATAAGGAGCACGGCATCGAGGGAACTGCCGGGCAGGTTGAGGTGCTCGAGGTCCACCGTGCGGTGCTCGACGTTTGGCAGCCGTCCGTCGATGCGCTCCTTCCAGTGACCCTGGCTCCAGTTGTCGAAGGCCACGTTGTTCAGCAGATACACGTGACCCTTGGGTCCGACGATGTAGCTCAGCAGCTCGCTGTAGTAACCGTTCGCACCCAGGATGTCAGCGACCCGCATACCGGGCTTGATGCCCGCCAGGCGCAGCACGTCCACCGGGTGATCGATGGCATCGCGCTTGACGTCCTTGGCCGTGCGCCCGACGTGCGCGGCGGCATCGTCGTAGATGTCCGCGCGAGCTGCAGCGCTGCCGAGGCAGGCGAGCGCCAGCAAGGCGACCTGGGTCGGCAAAGGGTGCGTGCGCTTGGGCGACATGACAGACCTCCCTTGATGGCGTGTGAAATTATGCCGGCGCGTACTGGCCCCTGGCGTGCGCGCTGCGACAGAGCGAGCATTTGCAGCGGTCTGTGTGACCCTAGAGCGCCTTATCAAGGAGTTCGTAGCCGGCGCGACCCTGGTAACCGCGGCGCCTGTAGAAGCGGCGTGCCGCCTCGTTGCTCACTGCCAGCTGCAGCTGCAGGCGCACGCCCCCGCGCTGGCGCAGCGCCTCTTCCACCGTGGCCAGCAGCTCGCCCCCCACACCCTGCGAGCGTGCCTGCGGCAGCACGAAGAACTCATCGATCTCCGCCATGAGGCCCTGGTGCTCAAGACTGAGCACGTACACCAGGACGAGGTAGGCGTACAGGCGGGCGTCCTGCTCGGCCACCCAGATCTCCCCGAGCGTGCTCTGCGAGAACAGGCGCTTCAGCAAGAGCTCGATGCGCAGCGCGTCGAAGCCCTCAATGTCCTCGAACTGCCAGTAGCGGCGCACCAGCGTCAGGAGCTGCGGGATGTCGGTCTCGAGGGCGGCGCGGATCCGCATCGGGGTCTAGACCGCGAATGAGGCGGCGACCTGCACCTGGTTGCGCCCGGAGCGCTTGGCGGCGTACACCGCGGTATCCGCGTGCGCGATCAGGTGCTGGCCCCACACCCCCAGACTGTCGGAGGCCGCCACTCCGATGCTGCAGGTGAGGCCGATCGGGGTGCCGAAGCCCTCGATGCGGATGTCGGCGACCCGGTGGCAGATGCGCTCGGCAATCGGGTGGGCGGCGGCCGCGTCCGCCCCATACAGGATGACGACGAACTCCTCCCCCCGTAGCGGCCGATGACGTCCGAGGCCCGCAGCTCCGCCTGAATCGGCGGGATGATGCCCGCAAGACAGGCATCCCCGGCCGCGTGGCTGAACGTGTCATTGATCTCCTTGAAGTGATCCAGATCCAGGAACAGCACCGAGATGGGCAGACCGCGCGCCCGGGCGCGCACGCAGGCGGCATCGAGCCGCTCGATGAGTGAGCGGCGGTTGAGCACCCCGGTGAGGGGGTCAGTCTGTGCGCGCCGTTCCGCGTCCGTGAGGGCGAGGGATTGCTGGCGCACGTGATCGGAGACCCCGAGCGCGATGAGCACGGCGGCCGCGACCATCGAGGGGGCGAGCCCGTAGTACACCAGCCCCTCGGCACTGTCGGCGCGCGTGTAGAGCAGGCGCACCGCGGTGATGATCTGGAAGGTGCACAGGAGGCTCCACGCGATGAGGAACCAGCCGGCCGCACGGTTGCCGCCGCGCCGCCAGGCCAGAAACGCCACCACCAGCGTGAAGATGGCGCTGCCGAGGAACATGAGGTTGCCGAGGGCGGCGATCAGGCGCCCCAGGCCGAACAGGCGCAGCACGTTCGAGAGCGCGAGCCCCACGAACGCAAGCGCAAGCCAACCGAAGGCGTTGTAGACGCGCGGCGAGAAGAGCCGCACGTTGGCAAACCTGCGCACGAACAGCGCCGCGGCCGCCGCGCTCACCGCGACCGGTACGTTGTAGGCGAAATTCGCGAACGGGCGCGCAAAGGCGAGCAGCGGCCAGGTGAAACCTTGTCCGGAGAAGTACGCCAGATAGATCGCCTGCAGGAGAAACAGCACCCCGTAGAGCGGATAGATCTCGTCCGGCAGCACGAAACGGATGAGCAGCGCCGAGATCGCCATCGCCATCAGCGCGCCGAAGGTAAAGGCGATGATCCGGGCGTGCTCGGCCGCCTGCTCGAGCACCTCACTGAGGGTCGAGGCCGAGAAGTGCAGGTCCGTGACCGCACGGCCCGCGCGCGTGACCTGTGCGTACAGCGGCTGTCCGGGATCCAGCCCCGCGGGCAGCGCGAACACCTTGTCTTCGGCCCCGCCGAACTTGGGGATGCTGCTGGTGAGGGTGAGCGGGATGCCGCGGCCCCCCTGGCGCGCCCAGACGCGTACCGGCTGATCCAACCCGGAGCGGGCCACCAGGACCGGGGTGGCGCCGGCAAAGCCCGGGGGCGGGGCCTGGATGAGGAACCAGTGGGTCCCGGTCAGGAAGTGCGAACCGCTGCTCTGGAAGGGTCGAAACCGGGCATCCAGAGCCCCCTGCGTGACCGTTTGAGGGTCCGGATCGGCATCGGCCGCCTCCAGAAGGCCCGTGCGCAGGGGGGTGAAGGCGGCCGACGGGCTGCCTGAGGCCTCGGCGGCTTGAGGTAGGTCGGTGGCGGACACATATAAAGGAGGGACGATCGCCAGGATCAGGAGCCAGATCGCCCGGAGCGGTTTACGCACTAATTCCCTGTGGCCTCTCACGCGAGGCGCGATTGACTCGGATTTGGCCTGGCGCGTCTTGGGGCGCCTCGAGCCGGTAAGCGCACTATCCTATCAAAGGGCTTCGACTGCCGGTTGACACTCATGGGGGCCGTACCTAGAATCGCCGGCCTTTGTCGGGCCGGCCCTTCATACATGCCGGCACCGGAAACAGCGACTTTGTGAAGACCGGGCCGCCTCACGCAGGCGGCCCGGTGTTCTTCGCAGGTCGCTTTATCGCGCGAGTCCACACTCCCGCAGCGCTTTGGAGAGCAAGAGAACGATGGCGACCACAGGTCAGCTTATCCGGCAACCGCGCCGGACGAAGGCAGAAAAAACCAAGGTTCCGGCGCTCGGGGCTTCGCCCCAGAAGCGCGGGGTCTGCACGCGCGTATACACCACGACGCCCAAAAAGCCGAACTCGGCGCTGCGCAAGGTGTGCCGCGTGCGCCTCACCAATGGCTACGAAGTCACCAGCTACATCGGCGGTGAGGGCCACAACCTGCAGGAGCACTCGGTCGTGCTCATCCGCGGGGGACGCGTGAAGGACCTGCCGGGCGTGCGCTACCACACGGTGCGCGGCACGCTCGACTGCGCCGGGGTCGGTGAGCGCAAGCAGGGTCGCTCCAAGTACGGCGCCAAGCGCCCGAAGAAGTAAGGGGAACTTAAACCATGTCCCGTCGAGCCCAAGCTCCGGTCCGCAACATTCTGCCGGACCCGAAATTCAACAACGAGATGCTGGCCAAGTTCATGAACGTCGTCATGAAGAGCGGCAAGAAGTCCGCGGCCGAACGCATCATCTACGGTGCGCTTGATCGCATCAGCGAGAAGACCGGCAAGCCCGGGGGCGAGGCCATCGAAGTGCTGGCCACGGCGCTGGATAACGTGAAGCCCGTGGTGGAGGTCAAATCCCGCCGCGTCGGCGGCGCCACTTATCAGGTGCCGGTTGAAGTTCGGGCCACGCGCCGCCAAACACTGGCCATGCGCTGGGTCATCGAGGCCGCCCGTGACCGCAGCGAGAAATCCATGGCCTTTCGCCTGGCACACGAGCTGATGGACGCTTCCGAGAACCGGGGCGCCGCCGTGCGCAAGCGTGAGGACACCCACCGCATGGCGGAGGCCAACAAGGCCTTCGCCCATTACCGCTGGTAAGACAGCTCAAGGACATCGAAATCGTGGCACGTGCGACGCCCATCGAGCGCTATCGGAACATCGGCATCTCCGCTCACATCGACGCGGGGAAGACGACGACGACTGAGCGCATCCTCTTCTACACCGGCGTCTCGCACAAGATCGGTGAGGTCCATGACGGCGCGGCCGTCATGGACTACATGGAGCAGGAGCAGGAGCGCGGTATCACCATTACCGCCGCCGCCACCACTTGTTTCTGGAAGGGGATGGACCAGAGCTTCCCCGAGCACCGCATCAACATCCTCGATACCCCGGGGCACGTCGACTTCACCATCGAGGTGGAGCGCTCCTTGCGCGTCCTCGATTCGGCCGTGGCGCTCTTCTGCGCCGTCTCGGGCGTGCAGCCCCAGTCGGAGACGGTGTGGCGGCAGATGAACAAGTACGGCGTGCCGCGCATCGCGTTCGTCAACAAGATGGACCGCGCCGGCGCGAACTACTTCCGCTGCGTCGACCAGATCCGGTCGCGCCTGCGCGCGAATCCGGTGATCATCCAGCTGCCGATCGGCGCCGAGGAGAACTTCGAGGGCGTGATCGACCTCATCCGCATGAAGGCGATCTACTGGGACATGGAAACCCAGGGGATGAAGTTCGAGTACCGCGAAGTCCCACCGGCACTGCTGGAACAGGCCAAGGAATACCGCGCCAAGATGATCGAGGCGGCCGCCGAGGCCAACGACGATCTCATGCATAAGTACCTGGACGGTGTGGAGCTGTCCGAGGAAGAGATCCGCCTGGGCTTGCGCCTGCGTTCGGTGAGGAACGAGGTCGTACTGTGCATGTGTGGCACCGCCTTCAAGAACAAGGGCGTGCAGGCACTGCTCGATGCGGTCATCGAGTTCATGCCCTCACCCATCGACATGCCCGACGTGAAGGGCCTCGACGACGACGGGGATCCGGACACGCGCAAGGCGAGTGACGAGGCGCCCTTCTCCGCGCTGGCCTTCAAGATCCTGAACGACCCCTTCGTCGGCAATCTCACCTTCTTTCGCGTCTATTCCGGGGTGCTGAACTCCGGTGACACGGTGTACGTGCCGACCAAGGACAAGAAGGAGCGCATCGGACGGCTGCTGCAGATGCACGCCTCCGATCGCACCGAGATCAAGGAAGTGCGCGCTGGCGACATCGCCGCGGCGGTGGGACTGAAGGATGTCATCACCGGCGACACGCTGTGTGACCTGGAAGAGATCATCACGCTGGAAAAGATGGAGTTCCCCGCGCCGGTCATCTCGGTCGCCGTGGAACCCAAGACCAAGGCCGACCAGGAAAAGATGGGTCTGGCGCTGCAGCGGCTCGCCAAGGAAGACCCCTCGTTCCGCGTGCACACCGACCAGGAGTCCGGACAGACCATCATCTCCGGCATGGGCGAGCTGCACCTGGAGATCATCGTCGATCGCATGAAGCGCGAGTTCAAGGTGGAGGCGAACGTCGGCAAGCCGCAGGTCGCCTACCGCGAGACCATCCGCGGCACCATCGAGTCGGAGGGCAAGTTCGTACGCCAGTCCGGCGGGCGCGGCCAGTACGGTCACGTGTATCTGAAACTTGAGCCCAACGCGCAGGGCAAGGGCTACGAGTTCATCAACGGCATCGTCGGCGGCAGCGTGCCGCGCGAGTACATCCCGGCCGTCGACAAGGGCATCAAGGAAGCGGTGGAGACCGGTGTGATCGCCGGCTACCCGATCGTGGACGTGAAGGTGACGCTGTTCGACGGCTCGTACCACGACGTCGATTCGAACGAGATGGCCTTCAAGATCGCCGGTTCCATGGGCTTCAAGGAAGGCTTCCGCAAGGCAAAGCCGGTGCTGCTTGAGCCGATCATGAAGGTCGAGGTCGTCACCCCCGAGGAATACTCCGGGGACGTGATCGGGGATCTGAACCGCCGTCGCGGGCAGATCACCGGCATGGATGAGACGCCGGCCGGCAAAGCCATCGCAGCGGAAGTGCCGCTGTCGGAGATGTTTGGCTACGCCACCACCGTGCGCTCGATGAGCCAGGGCCGCGCAACGTTCACGATGGAGTTTTCCAAGTACGTGGAAGTGCCGCCCAACATTGCCGACGGCATCATCAAGAAGTGAAGTTAAAGAGTTAAGAGTCGAGGAAGTACGCCATGTCCAAAGAGAAATTCGAGCGCAACAAGCCGCACGTGAACGTCGGCACGATTGGTCACGTGGATCACGGCAAGACGACGCTGACGGCGGCGTTGACGAAGGTGATGGCCGAGACCTACGGCGGCACGTTCATGGCGTACGACCAGATTGACAAGGCACCGGAGGAGAAGGCGCGCGGGATCACGATCTCGACCGCTCATGTGGAGTATCAGAGCAAGAACCGTCACTACGCGCACGTGGATTGCCCGGGGCATGCGGACTACGTGAAGAACATGATCACGGGTGCGGCGCAGATGGATGGGGCGATTCTGGTGGTATCGGCTGCGGATGGGCCGATGCCGCAGACGCGCGAGCACATTCTGCTGGCGCGCCAGGTGGGCGTGCCGTACATCGTGGTGTACATGAACAAGGCGGACATGGTGGATGACAAGGAGCTTCTGGAGCTGGTGGAGATGGAGGTGCGGGAGCTGCTCACGACCTACAAGTTTCCCGGCGAGAAGACCCCGATCATCATCGGATCGGCCTTAAAGGCGCTCGAGGGGGACAAGAGCGAGATTGGCGTGCCCTCGGTGGTGAAGCTGGTGGAGGAGATGGACAAGTACATCCCGGTGCCCAAGCGCGAGGTGGACAAGCCCTTTCTGATGCCGGTGGAGGATGTGTTCTCCATCTCCGGGCGTGGCACGGTGGTGACGGGGCGTATCGAGCGGGGGATCGTGAAGGTGAACGATGAGGTGGAGATCGTGGGGCTGAAGCCGACGGTGAAGACCACCTGCACCGGGGTGGAGATGTTCCGTAAGCTCTTGGATGAGGGGCAGGCGGGGGATAACGTCGGGGTGCTCTTGCGCGGCACCAAGCGCGAGGAAGTCGAGCGCGGCCAGGTGCTGGCCAAGCCCGGCTCGATCACCCCGCACACCAACTTTGAGTGCGAGGTGTACGTGCTGTCCAAGGAAGAGGGCGGGCGTCACACGCCCTTCTTCAAAGGCTACCGACCGCAGTTTTACTTCCGCACGACCGATGTGACCGGGCTCATCGAGCTGCCCGCCGGGGTGGAGATGGTCATGCCCGGGGACAACATCAAGATGACGGTCGAGCTGATCAGCCCGATCGCCATGGAAGACGGACTGCGCTTTGCGATCCGTGAGGGCGGCAAAACCGTCGGCGCGGGCGTCGTCTCCAAGATCCTCAAGTGATGATGGCGAATCTGGCGGGAGTGAACGCACATGGCTAATCAGAACATCCGTATCCGCTTGAAGGCGTTCGACCACCGCCTGATCGACTCCTCTGCCCGTGAGATCGTCGAGACGGCCAAGCGCACCGGCGCCACCGTCAAGGGCCCGGTGCCGCTGCCGACGAAGATGGAGCGCTTTACCGTGCTCGTCTCCCCGCACGCGGATAAGGATGCGCGCGACCAGTTCGAGCTGCGCACGCACAAGCGCCTCATGGACATCGTGAACCCGACGGACAAGACGGTGGATGCGCTCATGAAGCTCGAGCTGCCCGCCGGCGTTGACGTGCAGATCAAGCTGAACTGAGCAGATTTTTTGCCCGCCCCGCCCCGAGGGGCGGCGGGGGCTGAAAAGCCTGCGAATCCAGGGTTGATGGATCGTTCGGGCGCGCCTATACTGCGCGCCCTTTTTGCTCCCCGGGACACCGGGGGGCGTAGTCGCGTAAGCGGCATCGGGCGAGGTTGGGGCAGTCGGGCTCCAAGACCACTCGAGACTCACGCAAGCTCATGGCTTCGCGTAAATCTCCTGTCGTCTCAATGACTTAGGCTTCGATGCCAGTAGCCTTTCGGGCGCCAGTCGCAGCGCTGCGAAGGATGATGAAGAGGACGAGAAATGGCAATCGGACTCGTCGGCCGCAAGGCCGGCATGACCCGTATCTTCACGGATGCGGGTGAAACGGTGCCCGTCACCGTGATCGAGGTTCTGCCGAACCGCATCACGCAGGTGAAGGCCCAGGATAAGAACGGCTACCGCGCGGTGCAGGTCACCTACGGTACGCGCCGTCCGTCGCTGCTGTCCAAGGCGATCGCCGGGCACTACGCGCGCGCCAACGTGGCGCCGGGCAAGGCGCTGGTGGAATTTCGTCTCACCGCGGCGGACAAGGACGAGTTCACGGCGGGCACGGAGATCAAGGCTGACCTCTTCAAGGAAGGCGAGAAGGTCGACGTCACCGGCACCACCATGGGCAAGGGCTTCGCCGGCACGATGAAGCGGCACAACTTCGGCGGTATGCCGGCCACGCACGGCGTATCCCTCACCCATCGCTCGCCCGGCTCCATCGGCCAGCGCCAGACCCCCGGGCGCGTGTTCAAGGGTCGGCGCATGGCCGGCCACATGGGCGTCATGCGCCGCACCACGGAGAATCTGAAGGTCGTCGCGGTGGACCTGGAGCGCAACCTGCTCCTGATCCGCGGTGCCGTCCCGGGCGCCGAGGGCGGCCAGGTGCTCGTGCGTCCCTCGCTCAAGGCTGCGCGGCGCGCCAAGCGCAAGACCGTCGCCCCGAGCAAGGTCGGCAACGCCCCGTCGAAGGATCCGGCCAAGGCCGGTAAGAAGTAAGCCATGAAACTGAAACTGGTGAATGGCGCGGGCGACCTGCAGGTGAATGATGCCGCCTTCGGTCACAAGTTCAACGAAGCCCTGGTGCACCAGGTGCTGACCGCGTATCGCAACGCCGGCCGCTCGGGCACCAAGGCGCAGAAGTCGCGCGCCGAAGTGCGCGGCGGCGGACGCAAGCCGCACGCGCAGAAGGGCACCGGGCAGGCGCGCGCAGGCTCGAGCCGCTCGCCCATCTGGGTCGGTGGCGGCAGGACCTTCGCGGCCAAGCCGCGCGATTTCGCGCAGAAGGTGAACCGCAAGATGTACCGCGGCGCGATGCGCGCGATTCTCTCGGAGCTTGCGCGTACCGAGCGCCTGCTGGTCACCGATGGCATCGAGCTTGAGGCGCCCAAGACACGGCTGCTCGCGAATCAGCTCAAGGAGTGGTCGCTCGCCTCGGTGCTGATCGTGGTCGAGGCGCAGGATGAGAAGCTCTACCTTGCGGCCCGCAACCTCGCGCACGTCGAGGTAATGGAAGTGACCGCGCTCAACCCGCTCTCGCTGGCCGCTTACGAGAAGGTGCTGATGACGGTCGGCGCGGTGAAGCTCATCGAGGAGCGCATGCAATGAACCGTGAACAGCTGATGAGCGTCCTCATCGCCCCGCACGTGACCGAGAAGACCTCGCTGGCGATGCAGAACCACAACCAGTACACCTTCCGCGTGCGCCGCGAGGCGACCAAGACGGACGTGAAGAAGGCCGTGGAGCTGATGTTCGACGTCAAGGTGACCGGCGTGCAGGTGGTGAACGAGTCGGGCAAGACGCGCCGCTTCGGCAAGACCATCGGCCGCACCCAGGACTGGAAGAAGGCCTACGTGAGCCTCGTCGCCGGGCAGACGATCGACTACGAAGCCCGCGCCAAGGCCTGAAGAGTTAGGACGCATCGCAATGGCTCTCATCAAGTACAAACCAAGAACCCCGGGGCAGCGCGCGGTGATCAAGATCGATCGCTCGCACCTGCACAAGGGCGGCCCGCACGAGGCGCTCACCGCGCACCAGAACAAGACCGGTGCCCGCAACCACTTTGGCCGCATCACCACGCGCCACCACGGCGGCGGCTCGCGCCAGAAGTACCGCCTCATCGATTTCAAGCGCGACAAGGACGGCATCACCGGTGTCGTCGAGCGCCTCGAGTACGACCCGAACCGCACGAGCCACATCGCGCTCGTGAAGTACCCGGACGGGGAGTGGCGTTACATCCTCGCCACCAAGGGCATGAAGCCCGGCGATGAGGTGCGCTCGGGTGCGGAAAGTCCCATCAAGTCCGGCAACGCCATGACGCTGCGGCACATCCCGGTCGGCTCGATCATCCACAACGTGGAGATGAAGCCCGGCCGCGGCGGGCAGCTGGCGCGCAGTGCCGGCTCCTCCGTGAGCTTCACCGCGCGCGAGGGCATCTACGCGTACCTGCGCCTGAAGTCCGGCGAGACGCGCAAGGTGCACGTGGACTGCCGCGCCACGATCGGCGAGGTGGGCAACGATGAGCACAACCTGCGCAGCTACGGCAAGGCGGGCGCGAAGCGCTGGCGCGGCATACGCCCGACCGTGCGCGGTCTTGCCATGAACCCGGTCGATCACCCGCACGGTGGCGGCGAGGGCAAGTCCGGCCAGGGTAACCCGCACCCGGTGTCCCCGTGGGGCTGGAATACCAAGGGCCTGAAGACGCGTCACAACAAGCGCACGGACAACATGATCGTCCAGCGCCGTAAGAACCGCATCCGCTAAGAGAGCGTAACAGCACATGCCACGTTCACTGAAAAAAGGCCCGTTCGTCGATCTGCATCTTGCGAAGAAGGTGCAGGTAGCCTCCGCCAAGAACGATCGCAAGCCGATCAAGACCTGGTCGCGCCGCTCGATGGTCGTGCCGGAAATGGTCGGACTCACGATTGCCGTGCACAACGGCCGCCAGCACATCCCGGTGCTCATCACCGAGAACATGGTCGGTCACAAGCTCGGCGAGTTCGCCCCGACGCGCACCTTCAAGGCGCACTCCGGGGATCGCAAGGTGGAGGCGGCGGCCTCCTAAAGGCGCCGACAGCCGCATGCAAGTTACCTCCAAACTGCGTTACGCCCGCATCTCTCCGCAGAAGTGCCGCCTGGTAGCGGATGTGGTGCGCGGGCAGAGCGTCGGGCGGGCGATCTCGACGCTGAAGTTCATGCCGAAGAAGGGCGCGGAACTCGTGTGCAAGCTGCTCGAGTCCGCGGTCGCCAACGCCGAGCACAACCACGGCGCGGACATCGATGAGCTGAAAGTGTCGCTCATCCACGTGGACGCCGCCCCGGTGCTCAAGCGCTTCGCGGCGCGCGCCAAGGGTCGCGGTGCGCGCATTATCAAGCGCAACAGCCACATCACCGTCGCCGTGAGCGACGGCAAGAAGGATTAAGCATGGGTCAGAAGGTCAATCCGATCGGGATACGGCTGGGGATCACCCGTGACTGGACCAGCCGCTGGTACGCAGGCAAGAAGCAGTTCCCGCTGCACGTGCACACCGACTTTCGCGTGCGCTCCTTCCTCAAGGATCGCCTGAAGGAAGCCTCGGTGAGCCGCGTGCTGATCGAGCGCGCCGCCAAGAAGGTGAACATCACCATCCAGACCGCGCGCCCCGGCATCGTCATCGGCAAGAAGGGAGAGGATATCGAGAAGCTGCGCCAGGAGACGGCTGCGCTTCTGGGGATGCCCGTGACCGATGTGCGCCTGAACATCGCCGAGATCAGAAAACCCGAGCTCGACTCGCAGCTCGTGGCCGACTCCATCGCGCAGCAGATCGAGAAGCGCGTCATGTTCCGCCGCGCCATGAAGCGCGCGGTGATGAGCACCATGCGCAGCGGCGCCCTCGGGGTGAAGGTGCGCGTCTCCGGACGGCTGAATGGCTCGGAAATCGCGCGCACCGAGTGGTATCGCGAGGGGCGCATTCCGCTGCATACCTTCCGTGCCGACATCGACTACGGGCTCTCCGAAGCGCAGACCACCTATGGGGTGATCGGCGTGAAAGTGTGGATCTTCAAGGGCGAAGTCTTCGACAAGGCACAGCTCGCGCAGCAGGCCGCCGAGGGCGAGGCCGTGCAGGCCACCGCCGCGGCCGCAGCGGCTGCCGCTGCCGCCGCTGCCGCGGGCATCCCGCCGCCGCCGGCGACGCCTGCGCCCGCACCGGCGGGCACCGAAGTCCCCGCGCAGGCTTAAAGGCTCATCGATCATGCTTCAGCCCAAACGCACCAAGTATCGCAAGCAGTTCAAGGGCCGCAACGGCGGTCTTGCGCAGCGCGGCAGCAACGTCTCCTTCGGCGAATTTGGCCTCAAGGCCACGAGCCGCGCGCGCATGACGGCGCGCGAGATCGAGGCGGCGCGGCGCGCGATGGCGCGCTACGTGAAGCGCGGCGGCCAGATCTGGATCCGCGTCTTCCCGGACGTGCCGATCTCGAAGAAGCCCCTGGAAGTGCGCATGGGCTCGGGCAAGGGGAACGTGGAGTACTACGTGGCGCGCGTGCAGCCGGGCAAGGTGCTGTTCGAGATGGAGGGCGTGGATGAGGTGACGGCGCGTGAGGCGTTTCGCCTGGCCGGCTCCAAGCTCTCCGTGTCCACCTCATTCGTGAAGCGGCAGGTGCGCTGATGAAGATCGGGCAACTCAAGCAGTACCGCGAGAAGCTCACCAAACAGTCCCCGGCCGAGCTGGCCGAGGAGCTCGTGAAGCTGCGCAAGGAGCAGTTCGCGCTGCGCATGCAGCGTGCCACGGGCCAGAACCCGAAGCCGGACCAGTTCGGCAGCGCGCGCCGCAACATCGCGCGCGTGAAGACCATGCTGCGCAAGCAGCAGACGGCCAAGGCCGGAGGCAAGTAACCCATGAGCGCGGAAGGTTCGAAGGTGGAATCCAAGGTGGAAGCAAAGGGCGCACGTACCCTCACCGGCCGGGTGGTGAGCACCAAGATGCAAAAGACCATCGCGGTCGAGATCGAGCGTCTGGTGAAGCACCCGACGTACGGCAAGTTCATCCGCCGTACGACCAAGCTGCTGGCGCACGATGAGAACGGCACCTGCAAGGAGGGCGACCTGGTCGTCATCACCCCGTGCCGCCCGCTCTCGCGCCACAAGTCGTGGCGGCTGCTCGAGGTCGTGCAAAAAGCGACCGCGCGCTGAGACGAGTTTGAAAGACAGGATTGAATCATGATCCAGATGCGCACAATGCTGAATGCCGCTGATAACAGCGGCGCGCGCACCCTGATGTGCATCAAGGTGCTCGGCGGCACGCGCCGCCGTTATGCGACCGTCGGGGACGTCATCAAGGTGAGCGTCAAGGATGCGATCCCGCGCGGCAAGGTGAAAAAGGGCGAGGTGTACGATGCGGTCGTGGTGCGCACCAAGCGCGGCGTGCGCCGCCCGGACGGCTCGCTCATCCGCTTCGACGGCAATGCCGCCGTGCTCCTCACCAACAAGCTCGAGCCGATCGGCACGCGCATCTTTGGACCGGTGACGCGCGAGCTGCGCAACGTGCAGTTCATGAAGATCATCTCGCTGGCTCCCGAGGTGCTGTGATGCAAAAGATTCGCAAGGGCGACCAGGTGGTCGTACTCAGCGGCCGCGACAAGGGTCGCCGCGGCGCTGTGATCCAGGTGCTCGCCGACGGCCGCGTGCTGGTCGAGAGCGTGAACATGGCGAAGAAGCACACCAAGGGCAACCCGCAGGCGGGCAAGCCCGGCGGCATCATCGAGAAGGAAGTGCCGCTCGCGGTGAGCAAGGTCGCGATCTGGAATCCGGCCGCCAAGAAGGGCGACCGCATCGGGGTGAAGACCCTCACCGACGGTAAGCGCGTGCGCTTCTTCAAGTCGAACGGAGAGATGCTCGACGCCTGAGGGCGCCAAGTGAGTGAAGTATGGCAAGACTCCAACAGGTATACCGCGAGACGATCGTGCCGAAGCTGCGCTCGGAGCTGAAGATCGACAACGTGATGCAGGTACCGCGCATCAGCAAGATCACGGTCAACATGGGCGTCGGCGAAGCGGTTGCGGACAAGAAGGTGATGGATGCGGCCGTGGCCGATCTCACCAAGATCACGGGCCAGAAGCCCCTGATCACCAAGTCGCGCAAGGCGATCGCCTCCTTCAAGATCCGCGCGGGGCTGCCGATCGGCGCCAAGGTGACGCTGCGCGGTAAGCGCATGTACGAGTTTCTCGACCGCCTCATCAGCATCGCGATGCCGCGCATCCGCGATTTCCGCGGCGTCTCGCCGCGTTCCTTCGACGGGCAGGGCAACTACTCGCTCGGCGTGAAGGAGCAGATCATTTTTCCCGAGATCCAGTACGACCAGGTGGACCAGATCCGGGGTATGGACATCACCATTACTACGACGGCACTGGATGACCGTCACGGCCGAGCGTTGCTCGAGGCATTCAACTTCCCGTTCCGGAAGTAACAGGACTTAAAGTCTATGGCGAAGACGAGCATGGTCGAGCGCGAGAAGCGTCGCGCCGGGATCGTGAAAAAGTACGCGGTGAAGCGCGCGAAGCTCAAGGAGCTGATTCGCAGCCCCAAGAGCTCGCCCGAAGAGCGCCAGGCGGCGCAGGCCGCGCTGCAGGCGCAGCCGCGCGATGCCGCCAAGGTGCGCCACCGCAACCGCTGCGCCATTACCGGGCGTTCGCGCGGGGTGTACCGCAAGTTCGGACTCTCGCGGGTGAAGATCCGCGAAGTGGCGAGCCGCGGTGAGATTCCGGGGCTGACGAAGGCGAGCTGGTGAGGAACGCCGCATGAGCATGACCGATCCCATTGCTGATCTGTTGACGCGCATCCGTAACGGCCAGACCGCCGGCAAACCGGAAGTGCAGCTCGCCTCCTCGCGCCTGAAGACGGCCATCGTCAAGGTGCTGAAGGATGAGGGCTACATCGCCGACTTCCGTCTGGATGCGGAGGCGGGCAAGCCGCGTCTGACGATTGGCTTGAAGTATTTCGAGGGCCGGCCCGTCATCGACCGCCTGGAGCGCGTCAGCCGTCCGGGGCTGCGCATCTATCGCGGCAAGGATGAACTGCCGAAGATCCTCGGCGGCATGGGCACGGTGATCGTCTCCACGCCCAGGGGTGTGATGACCGACAAGCAGGCGCGCGCGAGCGGGCAGGGCGGCGAAGTCCTGTGCATCGTGGCGTAAGAGCGCTCTTAAAGAGATAAGCATCATGTCGAGAATTGCCAAAGCGCCGCTCGAATTGCCCCAGGGCGTGACCGCGACCATCGCCGCGAGCGCGGTGACCATCAAGGGCGCCAAGGGCTCCTTGAGCCTGCCGCTCGGCAAGGGCGTCTCCGTCATCGAGAAGGAGAAGAAGCTCGAGATCACCTTCGATGCGCCGGGCATGGCACGCACCCAGGCCGGTGCCACGCGCGCGCACCTCGCCAATATGGTGCGCGGCGTCACCAAGGGCTACGAGAAGAAGCTCGAACTGGTGGGCGTCGGCTTTCGCGCCGCGGTGCAGGGCAAGAGCCTGAACCTCACGCTCGGCTTCTCCCACCCGGTGAACGTGCCGATTCCGGAGGGCATCAGCATCGAGACCCCGAGCCAGACGGAGATCCTGGTGAAGGGCATTGATCGGCAGAAGGTCGGCCAGGTGGCCGCCGAGATCCGCGACATTCGCCCCCCCGAGCCGTACAAGGGCAAGGGCGTGCGCTACGCGAATGAGCAGATCACCCTGAAAGAGGGGAAGAAGAAGTGATCATCACCAAGAAGCAGCGGCGCCTGCGCCGCGCCATCAAGAGCCGCGCGCACATCCGCGAGCTGGCGATCGCGCGCCTCACCGTGCATCGCACGCCCAATCACATCTACGCGCAGATCACCGCCGCGGACGGCGCCAAGGTGATCGCCACCGCCTCGACCGTGCAGGAGAAAGTGCGGGCGGGCTTAAAGAGCACCGGCAACGTCGAGGCGGCCAAGGCCGTCGGGCGCGCGATCGCTGAGCGCAGCAAGGCGGCCGGGGTGAGCAAGGTGGCTTTCGACCGCTCTGGTTTTCAGTTCCACGGGCGCGTCAAGGCGCTCGCGGATGCAGCCCGCGAAGCGGGTCTTGAGTTTTAGGCAGGACACACAACATATGGCGAGACCAGAGAAGGGCCAGCCGGCCGACGAGTTCGTCGAGAAGCTCGTGGCCGTCAACCGCACCGCCAAGGTCGTCAAGGGCGGCCGGCAGTTCGGCTTCACCGCGCTCACCGTGGTCGGAGACACCTCCGGCCGCGTCGGTTACGGCTTTGGCAAGGCGCGCGAGGTGCCGGTGGCGATCTCCAAGGCCATGACCCAGGCGCGCAAGAACCTGATCAACGTATCGCTGCGCAACGATTCGCTGCATTACGCGGTCACGGGTAATCACGGGGCGACGCGCGTGTACATGCAGCCGGCGTCCGATGGTACCGGGGTCATCGCCGGTGGTGGCATGCGCGCGGTGCTCGAGTGCGCCGGTGTGCGCAACGTGCTCGCCAAGAGCTACGGTTCGCGCAACCCGATCAACGTCGTGCGCGCGACCATCAACGCGCTGGCGAAGATCCGCTCGCCCGAGGAGATCGCGGCCAAGCGCGGCAAGACTCTCGAAGAGATCACGGGCTGATGAGCCATGGCTGAGAAACAGATCAAAGTGACGCTGGTGAAGAGCTTGAACGGGCAGCTGCAGAACATCGCAGCTTCCGCGCGCGGCCTGGGGCTGAAGCGCATTCACCAGAGCGTGATGGTCAAGGATACGCGCGAGAACCGCGGCATGATCAACGCGGCGGTGCACCTGTTGCACGTGGACGAGAAGGGCGCCTGATACCATGCGACTGAACACACTGAAACCGGCTGCGGGCTCAAAGCGCCCGCGCCTGCGCGTCGGCCGCGGCGCCTCCGCCGGCCAGGGCAAGACCTGCGGCCGCGGCACCAAGGGCCAGCGCGCGCGCAAGGGCGGCTACCACAAGGTCGGCTTCGAGGGCGGGCAGATGCCGCTGCAGCGCCGTATGCCTAAGGTGGGCTTTCGTTCCGCCCTGAAGCGCTCGCGCGCCGAAGTGCGGCTCGGGGAGCTCGCCAAGGTGGCCGGCGAGCTCATCGATCTGGCGGCACTCTTGAAGGCGCAGGTGGTGCCGGCCGGCACCGAGCGCGCCAAGGTGGTGCTCTCGGGGGAGATCAAGAAGGCGGTGACGCTCAAGGGCGTGGCCGTCACCAAGGGTGCGCGCGCGGCGATCGAAGCGGCCGGCGGCAAGATCGAGGCCTAAGGGAGCTGTGGCGATAGCATGGCGAGCACCGTAAGCAACACGACCTCACTTGGCGATGTCGCCCGCTCCGGGGAGATCCGCGGCCGCCTGCTGTTTCTGTTGGGCGCGCTGATCGTCTATCGCATCGGCACCTTCATCCCGGTGCCGGGCATCAACCCCTCGGAGGTGGCGCGCTTCTTTGGCGATCGCTCCAACACGATCCTGGGGATCGTGAACATGTTCTCGGGCGGGGCCTTGTCGCGCCTGTCGATCTTCGCCATGGGCGTCATGCCCTATATCTCCGCCTCGATCATCATCCAGATGATGTCGATGGTGGTGCCAACGCTCATGGAACTGCGCAAGGAAGGCGAGTCCGGGCGGCGCAAGATCACCCAGTACACCCGCTACGGCACCGTGGCGCTCGCCCTGGTGCAGTCCTTCGCCGCCGCCGGCGCGCTTGACAAGGGCGGCATGACGCTCGTGCACGGCTGGCCGTTCCTGCTCACCGCCACCGTCACCATGACGACCGGCACCATGTTCCTCATGTGGCTCGGTGAGCAGATCACCGAGCGCGGCATCGGCAACGGCATCTCGATGATCATCCTCTCGGGCATCGTCGCGGGCCTGCCGGGCGCGGTGGGCAACACCATCGAGTCGGTGAGCAACGGGGAAATGCAGGGCCCGTTCGCGCTCGTGCTGCTGGCGCTGGTGCTCGCCACCACCTTCTTTGTGGTGTACGTCGAGCGCGCGCAGCGGCGCATCCCGGTCGATTACGCCAAGCGCCAGGTGGGGCGGCGCATGTACGCCGGGCAGACAAGCCACCTGCCCTTCAAGCTCAACATGTCGGGCGTGATCCCGCCGATCTTCGCCTCGAGCCTGCTGCTGTTCCCGGCGACGCTGGCCAGCTTTGCCGGCACGAGCGCCCAGGGCTGGTTCGGCAATGTCATGCAGAACGTGGCCGCGGCGCTCGGCTACGGGCAGCCGCTGCACCTGGTCATCTACGCCGGCCTCATCATCTTCTTCTGCTTCTTTTACACCGCACTCGTGTTCAACGCGCGCGACACGGCGGATAACCTCAAGAAGTCCGGCGCCTTCGTGCGCGGCATCCGTCCGGGGCAGCAGACGGCCGAATACATCGACGCGGTGCTGACGCGCCTCACCTTGTGGGGCGCGCTGTATGTCACCGCGGTGTGTCTGTTGCCTGAGATTCTCGTCACCTGGAAGGGTGTACCGTTTCACTTCGGCGGCACCTCGCTCCTCATCGTCGTCGTGGTGGTGATGGATTTCATCTCGCAGCTGAACGCGCACATGATGTCGCATCACTATCCGGGACTTCTCAAGAAGGCGAACCTGCTCGGCTCCGGTCGCAGCGGTTCGGGTGGTTAATCATGAAAGTACGTCCGTCGGTCAAGAAGATCTGCAAGAACTGCAAGATCGTGCGCCGTCGCCGCGTGGTCTACGTCATCTGCACGGACCCGCGTCACAAGCAGCGCCAGGGTTGAGGTAGATATATGGCACGCATAGCCGGCATCAATATCCCGATGAACAAGCACGTGTGGATCGGGCTCACGCAGATCTACGGCGTGGGCCGGGCACGCGCGCGCGCGGCCTGCGCCGCGGCGGGAGTCGCCCCGCACCACCAAGGTGAAGGACCTCACCGAGCCGGAGGTGAATGCGATCCGCTCGCAGATCGCCAAGTTCGCGGTCGAGGGCGACTTGAGACGCGAGGTCTCGATGAACATCAAGCGCCTGATGGACCTCGGTTCACACCGCGGCATCCGTCACCGGCGCGGACTGCCGGTGCGCGGCCAGCGCACGCGCACCAACGCGCGCACCCGCAAGGGCCCGCGCAAGCAGGCGGTCAAGCTGAACGCACCTCCGGGAAAGGCATAAGGCTCAAGGCACATGGCTGAAGAGAAAGCAGAGAAGAGCGAGAAGGCAAAGCCGGCCGCACCGGCCGCCGCTGCGGCATCCGCGGCAGCGGCCAAGAAGCCGAAGAAGGCCCGCAAGAACGTGCTGGATGCGATCGCGCACGTGCACGCCTCCTTCAACAACACGATCATCACCATCACCGATCGGCAGGGGAACACGCTCTCCTGGGCGACCTCCGGTGGCTGCGGCTTTCGCGGCTCGCGCAAGAGCACGCCCTTTGCCGCGCAGGTGGCGGCCGAGAAGGCGGGCGTCGCTGCGCAGGAGCATGGCGTGAAGAACGTGGAAGTGCGCGTCGGCGGCCCGGGGCCCGGACGCGAGTCCGCGGTGCGTGCACTGAACAACTGTGGACTGAAGATCACCAGCATCTCCGACGTGACGCCGATCCCGCACAACGGCTGCCGTCCGCCGAAGAAGCGCAGGGTCTAGAGGCTTAGAGGACTTTTATGGCGCGTTACACCGGTCCCAAGTGCAAGCTCGCGCGTCGCGAGGGCACGGATCTTTTCCTCAAAAGTGGCGTGAAGCCGCTCGAGAACAAGTGCAAGTTCACCGTGCCGCCCGGGCGGCGTCAAGGGCGAGCGGCGCCAGCGGCTCTCCGACTACGGTCTGCAGCTGCGCGAGAAGCAGAAGCTGCGCCGCATGTACGGCGTGCTCGAGCGGCAGTTCGGCAACTACTACGAGGAAGCGGCGCGCAAGTCCGGTGCGACGGGCGAGAACCTGCTGAAGCTGCTCGAGTGCCGTCTGGATAACGTAGTGTACCGCATGGGCTTTGCCTCCACGCGCGCCGAGGCCCGCCAGCTCGTGAGCCACAAGTCCATCACCGTGAACGAGAAGCCGGTGACCATCGCCTCCTACCAGGTGAAGGCCGGCGACATCGTGCAGGTACGCGAGAAGTCGCGGAAGCAGCTGCGCATCCAAAGCGCGCTGAACGTCGCGCAGCAGGTCGGCCTGCCCGAGTGGGTCGAGGTGAGTGACAAGGAATTCCGCGGCGTGTTCAAGTCAGCGCCGGGCCGGGACGACATCCTGCCCGACATCAACGAGAACCTGGTCGTCGAGTTGTATTCGAAGTAATCGTATCCGCTTGAATTGGGGCACTTTTGCCCCCATCTGAGCGGGTCCTACCGTGTTTCTTTTTGCGCCGGACCGTCAGCCGGCAAGGTGAGACTGCAATGCAGGGTTCCGTAAGTGAGTTCCTAAGACCCCGCGTGGTGAAGGTGCAGCCGGTTGCGCCGCGCCAGGCGCGCGTGGTGATCGAGCCGTTCGAGCGTGGCTTCGGCCACACCCTCGGCAACGCGCTGCGCCGCGTGCTCCTGTCCTCCATGCCGGGCAGCCGCCATCACCGAGGTGGAGATCGACGGCGTGCTGCACGAGTACACCAGCATCGAGGGGGTGCAGGAGGACGTGGTCGACATCCTCCTGAACCTGAAGTCCGTGGCGCTGCGCATGCATACGCGCGACTCCGCGGAGCTGCGCCTGCACAAGAAGGGCCCGGGCCCCGTGACCGCCGGGGACATCCAGACCGATCACGACGTCGAGGTGGTGAACCCGGACCTGGTGATCGCCAACCTGACCAAGGCCGGGGAGCTGTCGATGACGCTGCGCGTCGAGCGTGGCCGCGGCTACCGCCCGGCCGCCAACCGCGCTGGCGTTCGAGGAGCAGACCCGTCCGATCGGGCGCCTGCAGCTGGATGCTTCGTTCTCCCCCGTGCGGCGCGTCACCTACTCGGTGGATGCGGCGCGCGTCGAGCAGCGCACGGATCTGGACAAGCTGGTCATCGACATCGAGACCAACGGCACGATCGACGCGGAGGAGGCGATCCGCCGCGCCGGCAGCATCCTCAAGGATCAGCTGTCGGTGTTCGTCGACCTGCAGGGCGAGGAAGAGACCTCGACCAAGGTCTCCGAGATGCAGTTCGATCCGATCCTGCTGCGTCCCGTGGACGAGCTCGAGCTCACCGTGCGCAGCGCCAACTGCCTCAAGGCCGAGAACATCCACTACATCGGCGATCTCGTGCAGCGCACCGAAGTCGAGCTGCTGCGCACGCCGAATCTGGGCAAGAAGTCCCTCACCGAGATCAAGGAAGTGCTCCAGAGCCACGGCCTGATGCTCGGCATGCGTCTGGATGGCTGGCCGCCGGCGGGCTTGAAGCACGACGACGAGCGCGACGTCATCTGATGTGACTTGAGCGGGCCGCGCGGCGGCGGCCCGCACTTTCGCGCGCCCCGGTGCGCTCTCGGGCGCGCGAAGTGATCAGAACTCGAAGGGTTATTTATGCGTCACCATCTTTCCGGTCGGCAGCTGTCGCGTAACAGCTCCGCACCGGCACGCGCTGATGCGCAACATGTCCGTCTCGCTGCTGCGACACGAGACGATCCGCACGACTTTGCCGAAGGCGAAGGAACTGCGCCGCGTCGTCGAGCCACTCATCACGCTCGCCAAGATCGACGGCGACGCCAATCGCCGCCTCGCCTTCTCGCGGCTGCGCGATGTGCAGGTCGTGGAGAAGCTCTTCGCGGACCTCGGTCCGCGCTTCAAGGCCCGTCCGGGCGGCTACACGCGCATCCTGCGCATGAACCCGCGTCCGGGGGACTCCGCCCCCATGGCGCTGATGCAGCTCGTGGACGGACCGGTGGCGGTGGCCGCCGAGGAGCCGACCGAGGGCAAGAAGAAGGGCACCCGCGCCCGGACTGCGGTGAAGGCCAAGTCCAAGACCAAGGCGAAAGCGCAAGCCGCCGAGGCCGCTCCCGTCGAGGCAGCCCCCAAGAAGCGCACACGTAAGAAGAAGACCGCGGCCTGAGGGGGCGTGGTTTTGCGCCGATACACACCGGGCCGCCGCAGGGCGGCCCGGTCGTTTGCGCCTGCGGCCGGCTTTTCGCTAGGCTGCCTGAAGAGCCCGGGCATCACGCCGGTGCCCGAGAAATCGATAAAGGGGAGGATGCTCTATGAGCTTCGCATCGGAATTCAAAGAGTTTGCGATGAAGGGCAACGTCATCGATTTGGCGGTCGGCGTGGTGATCGGTGCCGCCTTCGGCAAGATCGTCGGGTCCCTCGTCGGGGATGTGATCATGCCGCTGCTCTCGCCGCTTCTGGGCAGCATCAACTTCAGCGATCTCTCCTTGAGGATCGCGACCGATGCCGCCGGCAAGCCGGTGCTGCTGAAGTACGGGATGTTTCTGCAGGTGTGCCTGGAGTTTCTGATCATCGCGTTCGCGATTTTCATCGTCATCAAGGGCATCAACCGCCTGAAGCGTCCGCCACCCGAGCGCCCCGCCTCCGGAACCCAGCAAGACCGAGGCATTGCTGCAGGATATACGGGATATTCTGGCTAGAAAGCCCTGATCTGTATCTCTATTGATTCAATCGGGGGCCACGGGGCCCCTGATTTCCGGGCAGCAGGGTTCAGGATACGGCCCGGAACGCCTCGCGGGTGAGGTTCTCACACCCGCCCGGCTCAACCGCCAGGTCATCCTCGATGCGCATGCCCCCGAAGCGGGAGAACTCCCCGACGCGGCTCCAGTTGATGCGGCTCGCGCGCTCATCGGCACGTGCGGCATCGAGCAGCTGATCGATGAAGTAGAGGCCCGGCTCCATGGTGACCACGAACCCGCTCTCGAGCACGCGCGTGAGGCGCAGGTACGGGTGCCCCGCCGGTCGCGCAATGTCCGCTCCCTGCGCGGAGCCCATGAAGCCGCCGACGTCGTGGACCTCAAGCCCGAGCAGGTGCCCGATGCCGTGCGGCAGGAAGACGCTCGTCACCTTTTTGTCGAGGGCCTCCTCGACGCTGCACAGGATGAGGTCGGCCTCGCGCAGCACTTGCGCGGTGAGTGCATGGGCATGCAGGTGGATCTCGCGCCAGTCGACCCCGGCGTGTACCTGCGCGCACAGCGCCTGCTGCATGCGGTCCATGCGCCCGATGAGGGCGGCGAAGTCAGGATCCTCCTGCGAATAGGTACGGGTGATGTCACTCGCGTAGCCGCCAAACTCCGCCCCCGCGTCGATCAGGAGCGAATACCGCTCCGGCGGCGCCCGTTTCTCGAGCACCTGGTAGTGCAGCACGGCACCAGAGGCATTGAGCGCGATGATCGGGTTGTACGGCAGTTCCTGCTCACGCAGCCCGCACGCCTGGAGGAAGGCGAGTTCGATCTCAAACTCCGAGGCGCCGGCGCGAAACGCGCGTGCGGCGGCGGTATGCCCGAGTGCGCCGAGCCGGTTGGCTTCGCGCAGGCACAAGAGCTCGTAGGGGGTCTTGGCCGCCCGGACATAATCCAGCCGGCGCATGAGCGCGGGCGGATTGATGGCCCCGGGGGACCAGAGGGTGAGCTCCGGGATCGCATCCCCGATGTAGGCCGTGCGCGAGAGATCCCGGGGCAGCTGTGCCCGTGCTGCAGCGCGGTCCGGAACGCTACGCAGGTCAAAGTGCTCGACCCAGTAGTCCTGCGGCGTCTGGGCGCTCTTGTACCAGTAGTCCGGGGGCTGATTGAGGATCAGGCGCGGCCGCGAGCCCGGCTCAAACCACACGAAGCTGTCGGGCGCATCATTGAGCGGCGTCCAGACCTTGAAGGGCGCGTGGGCCTCAAAAGGATAAGTGCGATCATCCTGGAACACCTCCAGTAGCGACCCGGAGTGAACCAGGAGCGACCCGAAGCCGCAGCTGTCAAGCGCCTGTGCCGTGCGCGCACACACGCTCGCCAGATGGGGTCCAAAAGTGCTCGCGAGCTGTGCGGTGAGCGACGCAGACATGGTTGCAACCTCTGGTGACTCTTCGGCTCGATCGGGCTGTCGTCCTGCGCCGACAATCGGTGTCGGAGTTTCCCATCGTACCGGGCTTTCAGTTAGAATTTGCGTTCCGCCGCTGCCGGAACGGGGCGCGGAACGATCCCATAAGGTCGTCGTCCAATCCATACAACTCTTGCTTCCCTCGGGGTACCGATCGATGAACACCAAACTTGCTCTTAGCGCACTTGTTGCCGCGCTGATGCTGACGGCCTGCGCGAAGCAGGAATCCGCAGGCACCGCTGCCGCTCCTCCTGCCGCTCCTGCTGCTGACGCCGCTGCCGCGGCTGGACAGGCTGCCGGCAACGCCGCCGATGCCGCCGGCTCTGCTGCGCAGCAGGCCGGCGCTGCCGCCGGCAGCGCTGCCGATGCTGCTGGCCAGGCCATGCAGTCCGCGCAGTCCGCCTCCGATGCCGCCAAGGCTGCGTCTGACAGCTCGACGCCGCCGAAGCAGTAAGGCTCACGCTTACGGCTGAAAACGCGGCCCGGATGGTTCGCCCTGCGCGAGCTGTCCGGGCCGTTTCTTTTGCAGGAGCCGTATGCGCGTGATGATGGATTGAGAGACCGATGTCGGTCGTCGCAGTCAGTGTGCGTGACGCGCGGGCGGCGCCCGCCGACCGGCTGTGGATCCAGAGCGTTTACGGCGACTACCTTGATGATCTGAATCCGGGCACGGGCCTCTTCCCCCGATTAGGGGAAGTCGGTCACCGTGAACCGGACCAGATCGCACACTGGTTTGCAGACCCCAACACCTACCCGCTCGTGATCCTGCGCGGGGATGAGCCGGTGGGCTTCGCGCGCGTGTTGCGGGCACTGGCGACGGCCGCGCAGCCGCGCATCGACTACCGCATGGCGGAGTTCTTCATCACGCGCCCGCGGCGACGACTGGGGATCGGGCAGACGGCGGTGCAGCTGATCCTGAGCCGCTTCGCCGGCCGCTGGGAGATCAACGAGTACCTCAGGAATGCCGGCGCGGTGAGCTTCTGGCGCCGCGTGGTGGCCGCTTACACGCAGGGGCGCTACCAGGAGCGCGTCATGAACGGCGAGGTGCACCAGGTGTTTGTTTCCGGGAAGCCGCGCTCGTAGGCGCGGGCGTGCAGTTGGCGCAGCCGGCGGCAAACTTCGACAGGGCCGCCGCCCGCAGCGCCGCAAACCACGCCGCGCTGCCGACTCCGGGAAGCGCCGCGAGCTTCTCGAGCAGCCGCAGGCGCAGGCGCGCCGACAACAGCCGCCAGGTGCTGTACACAGCGCACAGCGCCACCAACAGCGCGACCACCAGCCCTTGCAGCAGCACGCTCATGCGAGCGTGCCGGCGCCGAGGGCGAGTGCGACGCGATAGGTGAGGAAGGCGCCGGCGTAGGCGAGCGCGAAAAGATAGGCCGCCATGTACAGCGGATAGCGCCAGGAGTTGGTTTCGCGCCGCACCACGGCGAGCGTCGACAGGCACTGGGGCGCGAACACATACCAGGCCAGCAGCGACAAGCCCGTGGCGAGCGTCCAGCTGTGCGCGATCACCGGCATGAGGGCGCCGGCAACGTCCTGCCCACCGGCAGCGGACATCGCGTACACCGTGCCGAGCGCGCTCACCGCCACTTCGCGCGCGGCGAGGCCGGGCACGAGCGCGATGGAGATCTGCCAGTTAAAGCCGATGGGCGCGAACAGGTACTCGAGCCCGCGCCCGAGGTAGCCGGCGATGCTGTACTGGATCGCCGGCCCCGTGGCCCCGTGCGGGGGCGCAGGAAAACTTGCGAGGAACCACAGCACCACCATGAGCGTGAGGATGATGCTGCCGACGCGCGTGAGGAAGATCTTGCAGCGCTCCCACAGGCCGAGCACGAGATTCGACAGGTGCGGCACGCGGTACTCGGGCAGCTCGAGCAACAGCGCCCGCGATTCAGCCCCGCGCACGCCGGTGCGCTTGAGTACGAAGGCGACCGCGAGCGCGCTCGCCACGCCCGCAAGGTAGAGCCCGAACAGCACCAGACCGCGCAGATTCATGAAGCCGACGCTGCGCGCGGGGATGAACGCGCCGATCAGAAGCGCGTACACGGGCAGCCGCGCCGAGCAGGTCATGAGCGGGGCGATCATGATGGTCGCGAGGCGATCGCGGCTGGAGGGAATCGTGCGTGCCGCCATGATGCCGGGAATCGCGCAGGCGAAACTTGAGAGCAGCGGAATGAAGGCGCGGCCCGAGAGTCCGACGCGCCCCATGAGCCGATCGAGGAGGAACGCCGCACGCGGCAGGTAACCGGAGTCCTCGAGCGCGAGAATGAATGCGAACAGGATCAGGATCTGCGGCAGAAACACGAGCACGCTGCCGGTGCCGGCGACGATGCCGTCCAGGATGAGGCCGCGCAGCGGCCCCTCGGGCAGCACGCCGCTCAGCCACGCGTTCACACTCTGCACGCCCGCGTTGATCAGCGCCTGCGGCGCCTTGGCCCAGCTGAACACCGCCTGGAACATGAGAAACAGCACGAGCCCGAGCAGCAGCGGGCCTGCGATGGGATTCAGCACCACCTGGTCGATGCGCGCGAGCGCGGCCACACGCGTCGGTACCCTGTAACCGGCCGCATCGAGCAGGCGGCGCACCTCACGCTGTGTGGCCTCGATGTCCGCCGCCGTCGCCGGTGCCGGCGCCTCCAGGCGCGCGCGGGCACGGGCCTGGACTTCGGGGCCAAAGGCGTAGGTGTCGATGGCCTCGATGAGCGCACGCTCGCCGCCGGAGCGCACGGCGATGGTGGGGACAACGGCCACGCCGAGCGCGCGCTCGAGCGCGGCGCGATCCAGCTGATAGCCGCGCTGCGCGGCCACATCGCTCATGTTGAGCGCGACGATCATGGGGCGCCCGAGGCGCTTCAGCTCCAGCACCAGGCGCAGGTTGAGGCGCAGGTTCGTGGCATCCACCACGCACACCAGCAGATCCGGCGGCGGTTCACTCGCATGGCGGCCGAGGACGACGTCGCGCGCGATGGCCTCATCGAGCGTGGCGGGCTCAAGGCTGTAGGCGCCCGGCAGATCGACGACGCGGTAGATGCGCCCGGTACGCGGCCCGACCAGCCGGCCTTCCTTGCGTTCGACCGTGACGCCCGGGTAGTTGGCGACCTTCTGGCGGCTGCCGGTGAGACGGTTGAAGAGTGCGGTCTTGCCGCTGTTGGGCACGCCGATGAGCGACAGACTCAGCTGCGGCGCGGCCAGTGCCGCGGCCGCGGAGGCGTTCATGGCACGGGGGCCGTGCGGGAGAGCTCGACCCAGACGCTCTCGGCCTCGCGACGTCTCAGAGCGAGCATGGTGTGACCGATGCGCACGACGAAGGGGTCACGGCCAGGGCGGGCCTCGGTAAGAATCTCGACTCGCTCACCCCTGACAAAACCAAACTCCAACAGGCGCCGCTCAAGCGGCGAGAGCGTGCTGCTCTTCGCTCCAACGCTTACGACGCGCCCGCTCGTGCCCGGCGGCAGCGCCGCAAGGCTCACGAAGCCCGGCTCAAGGGCCACACCGGCAGGGGCGACAACGGCGTCCATGCCCTAAGTATGGATGAGAACGCTTCGCATTTGCAATCGTATTCGCAGCGGGTTCGAGGGTGGACGGGGCTTCCGGTGGTTTGTGCCAATAAGACACTGAAAACATAGGGTTAGAGGGGCACTAATGGCAACGGGGCGGGGCGTCCGAAGCGTCTCGTTAGCGCTGCAGTGCCTCAGCGCCGAGGCCGTGCGCGCCAGCTGCGAGCCGGGGCGCATCCGGGGCGGTTCGCGCCGGGCGCTCGCGCCGCAGCAGCGGCGCCAGAAACCGCCCGGTCCAGGAGGAGGCGTGGGCGGCGATCTCCTCGGGCGAGCCGGTGGCGACGATGCTTCCGCCGCCCTCACCGCCTTCGGGACCTAAGTCGATCACCCAGTCGGCGGTCTTGATGACGTCCAGGTTGTGCTCGATGACCACGAGCGTGTTGCCCTCATCGCGCAAGCGGTGCAAGACGTGCAACAGCTGCTCGACGTCGTGAAAGTGCAGCCCGGTCGTGGGCTCATCGAGGATGTAGAGCGTGCGGCCGGTGGCACGCTTGGCAAGCTCGCGCGAGAGCTTTACGCGCTGCGCCTCACCGCCGGACAAAGTGGTCGCGTTCTGCCCCAGGCGCACGTACGAGAGGCCGACCTCGCTTAAGGTCTGCAGCTTCTGGGCCACGGCCGGCACGTTCTGGAAGAAGCGCGCCGCCTCCTCGACGGTCATCTCGAGCACTTCGTGGATGTTCTTGCCGCGGTAGCGGATCTCGAGCGTCTCGCGGTTGTAGCGCTGTCCCTTGCACACATCGCACGGCACGTACACGTCCGGCAGGAAGTGCATCTCGACGCGAATGACGCCGTCGCCCTGGCAGGCCTCGCAGCGACCGCCCTTGACGTTGAAGCTGAAGCGTCCGGCATCGTAGCCACGCGCGCGTGCCTCGGGCACGGCGGCGAACAGTTCGCGCAGCGGCGCGAAGAGTCCGGTGTAGGTTGCCGGGTTCGAGCGCGGCGTGCGCCCGATCGGGCTCTGATCGATGTCGATCACGCGGTCGATCTGCTCGAGCCCCTCGATGCGCTCGCACGGCGCAGGATCGATGCGCGAAGCGTTCAGCCGCGCGGTGGTGTGGCCGAAGAGCGTGTCGAGCACGAGCGTCGACTTGCCGGAGCCCGAGACGCCGGTCACGCAGGTGAGCAGGCCCAGCGGGATCTGCGCCGTGACATTCTTCAGGTTGTTGCCGCGCGCGCCGACGATCGTGATCTGCCGCGCCGGGTCCGGACGCAGACGCAGGTGCGGCAGCGCGATGCGGCGCCGGCCCGACAGATACTGCCCGGTGATCGAGGCCGGGTTCGCCTCGATGTCCTGCGGCGTCCCCTGGGCGACGAGCTCACCGCCGTGCGCACCGGCGCCGGGACCGAGATCGACCACGTGATCGGCCGCGCGGATGGCCTCCTCGTCGTGTTCGACCACGATCACCGTGTTCCCCAGGTCGCGCAACTGCTTGAGCGTCGCGAGCAGGCGCTGGTTGTCGCGCTGGTGCAGCCCGATCGAGGGCTCATCGAGGATGTACATGACGCCCGTGAGTCCGGAGCCCACCTGGCTTGCGAGGCGGATGCGCTGCGCTTCCCCCCCGGAGAGTGTTTCGGCCGAGCGCTCGAGCGTCAGGTAATCCAGACCGACATCGCTGAGGAAACGCAGCCGCTCGACCACGCTCTTGACGATTTTGGCGGCCACTTCGCCGCGCCAACCGGGCAGCTCGAGCGCACCGAGGAAGGCGAGCGCGCGCCCGACCGTCAGGTGCGCGATCTGCGGCAGGCTCTTGTCCGCCACGAACACGAAGCGCGCCGCCCGATTCAGGCGCGTGCCGTGACACTCCGGGCAGGGCCGCACGCCCAGATAGCGACTGAGCTCTTCGCGCACCATCGCGGATTCGGTCTCGCGGTAGCGCCGCGTGAGGTTCGGCAGGATGCCCTCAAAGGGATGGCGCCGGCGCGACTTGCGGCCCGCCTCATGGCGGTAGCTGAATTCGATCGCCTCCTCGCCGCTGCCATAGAGCAGCACGTGCCGCACGTGCGCCGGCAGCTCCGTCCAGGGTGCCTCGATGTCAAAACCATAGTGCCGCGCGAGCGACTGGATCAGGTGAAAGTAGTGATCGTTACGCCGGTCCCAGCCGCGCACCGCGCCGCCGGCGAGCGAGAGGTGCGGGTGCAGCACGACGCGCTGCGGATCAAAGAACTCCTGCATCCCCAGGCCATCGCAGCTCGGACACGCCCCGGACGGGTTGTTGAAGGAGAACAGCTTCGGCTCAAGCGCCGCTACGCTGTAGCCGCAGACCGGACAGGCGTGGCGGCTCGAGAACACCAGTTCCGCGCGCTCCGGCTCATCGAGGAAAGCCAGGCGCGCGATTCCGCCGGACAGGCGCAGCGCGGTTTCGAACGACTCGGCCAGGCGTTGCGCCGCATCGGGCCGCACGCGCACGCGATCGACCACCGCTTCCACGGTGTGCTTTTTCTTGCCATCCAGCTGCGGCAGCGCGTCCATCTCGTAGATGCGTCCATCGATGCGCGCACGTACGAAGCCCTGGCCGGCGAGCTCCTCGAGCAGCTGCGCGTGCTCGCCCTTGCGATCGCTCACCACCGGCGCCAGGAGCACGGCGGCCGTGCCCTCGGGGAGCCTGAGCACCTGGTCCACCATCTGGCTCACGGTCTGCGCGGTCAGATCGATGCCGTGATCCGGGCAGCGCGGAATGCCGGCGCGCGCGTACAAGAGGCGCAGGTAATCGTAGATCTCGGTCACCGTGCCGACGGTTGAGCGCGGATTGTGCGAGCTCGCCTTCTGCTCGATGGCAATCGCCGGCGAGAGGCCCTCGATGCTGTCCACGTCCGGCTTATCCATCGTCGAGAGAAACTGCCGCGCGTACGCGGAGAGGGACTCGACGTAGCGCCGCTGGCCTTCCGCGTAGAGCGTGTCGAAGGTGAGCGAGGACTTTCCGGAGCCGGAAAGTCCCGTGACCACGATCAGCCGCTCGCGCGGCAGCTCGAGGTTCAGGTTCTTCAGGTTGTGAGTGCGCGCACCGCGCACGCGGATGTGCTGCATTGAACCCTCAATGTTACGCGTCACGCCCGCCCAGACCCATCCCGCCCCCCGGCCGCAGGCGGAGCGCGCCCCGGGGTCCGATGCTCGGGCAGCTCTTGATTATCGTAGAATGTATCGTATGATATATCGGTCAATCGAACAGGAGTGCTTATGCACCGTCATTTGGGCCGTCACGGCCATTTCCAGGGCTACCGCCGGTTTTTCGGCGGCGGCTGTCCGCCATTCGCCCCTTCCTTGCGCGCAGGGGGAGGCCATTACCGCGGCGGGCTCGGGCGCTTCGGTTTCATGGACGGCCTGTCCATGGGCCCGGAGTCATTCCGCGGCCGCAAAATGGGCTCCGTCGATCTGCGGCTCGTCTTGCTGACGCTGCTCGCCGAGCGACCGAGCCACGGGTACGAACTCATCAAGGCGCTCGAGGATCGCTCGGGCGGCTTCTACAGTCCCAGCCCCGGTATGGTGTATCCGGCGCTCACCTGGCTCGAGGAGGTCGGCTACGCGAGCGTCACGACCGAGGGGGCGAAGAAGCTCTACGCCATTACCGACAGCGGGCGCGCATACCTTGCCCAGCACCAGGAGGCCGCGGATTCGATCCTGAGCCAACTGGCGCAGATCGCCCGCAAGCTCGGCCGTATCCGTGAAGCCTTTGCCGGCGTCGAGGACGAGGAGCACGGTGGCGCAGCCCCTGAAGTAGGGCTGGCGCGACGCGAACTCAAGGAGGCACTGCGCGCCGCGCGCGGCGCATCACCGCAGGAGCAGACCCGCATCGCCCAAATCCTGAAAGACGCCACCGCCAAGATCCGCGGTCAGGACTGATACGCACATTGATCCTGCGGGCCGCGCGCGGGTGCGCTCCGCGCGGACCGCGGGGACGTCCGTGCCCGAGCGCAATGCCGCAGAGTGTTAGGTCGCGCTCTTGCTTTTCCAGTGGCCTGCGGGCCGCTGCGCGGGCCTGACACACGGACCGCTCGGCAGGCATAAGCCCGTCTCTTCGCCGTGCGTGACCGCGATGTGCGGAAAGATCAGCGCAGGCCGCGTCGCGTTCTGCGTCCTCAACGACCCGTTTGCGAGGACGCCGTGCAGCTGCGGCGGCAGGCAAAGCTCTGCATTCCGGGCACAAATGTGGTTCGCGCTCCTCGTGCGCGTCCACTAGAATGCAGCCCATCTCTGCGGCCGGCGCCTCGTGTGGGCGACCCGCCGCGTCACTCAAAAGACGAAGGACGTTTACCATGGCGCGCGGCATTAATAAGGTCATTCTCATCGGCAATCTGGGCGCAGATCCGGAGACCCGCGCCATCCCTTCAGGCACCACGGTGGCGAACCTGCGCATCGCCACCAGCGAGAGCTGGCGCGACAAGCAAAGCGGCGAGCAGCAGGAGCGCACCGAGTGGCATCGCGTGGCGCTTTTCGGGCGCCTGGCCGAGATCGCCGCCGAGTACCTGAAAAAAGGCTCGCAGGTGTACATCGAGGGCAGCCTGCGCACGCGCAAATGGCAGGACAAGCAGGGTAATGACCGCTACTCGACCGAAATCATCGGCAACGAGCTGCAGATGCTCGGCGGACGCGGTGGCGGCGGCGGGGGTACCGGTGCGGCTGCGGGCCCTGCGCCCTCCTACGCGGAAGAGTCCGGCGGCGGTGGCGCGGGCGGCGGCGCCTCCGCACGCAGCGAGGAGTTTGACGACGACATCCCGTTCTGAGGGGATTGCGCGCGGCGGGCCGCCAGAACTGGCGCCTACGGGGTGTTGGCGTTGCGCACGTCGCGTCGGCCTCGTGAGCAGTGGGGGGCTCTGGGCGTGTCAGTCGGCCGGCTCACTAATACTCATACATCAGCAGCGGGTAGCGCTCCACGCGACCGACGCGCGTGATCGCCTGCTGTACGTCGTTTCGGGCGACGAGCCCTCGCCAGCGGCGCTGTATTTCCAGCACCTGCGGCGGCGCGGCGTCGTCGGTGTAGTACTGCACCGCCAGCAGCGCGGCGCTGCGGCGTCTGGCATCCGCCAGCCGCGAGATCAGCAGGGTCGCGCCCTCCTCAGGGCGATCCGCAATGAGCAGCGCTTCCTGATAAGCGGCCGGGGCGTCGTCGCGGTGTTCGCGCAGGAAGGCCAGGGCGCGCTCAGCCTCACTGTGTTCGTGCAGCGCCACGGCGGCCCACAGTGTCTGCTTCTCGAACTGCATGACGCCAAACCGGCTGGCATCCTCGGCCGACGTGCGGTGCAGCGTTTCACGCGCGTCCCGCGGCCGCCCGAGCTCGTTGTACAGTTCGGCAAGACCAATGATCTCCCCCACATTACTGCCGACGTTTTCCAGGCGGCTGGCCGCCTCCATTTGCGTCACGGCCGCCTGATATCGACCGAGCTCGCGGAGCGCCTCCGCGCGAACGGCGAGAATGCTGGGGTACTGTCGCTCGTAATCGCTCCAGGCCTTGCTGCCCTGCACATCCTGGCGCTCGATCGCCGCGTCGGTCACCTGCAGCGCCGGCGGCAGCCGCAGCGACGCCACCAACAGTTCGGCGAGACGAACCATCGGCTGCAGCTGCGTCGGGTTGCGCTGCCCCGCCCTCAGCGCGGCCTGGATGCTCCAGTCCGCCGCCGCCGCCACCGTGAGTCGCTCGCCGAGTTCCTCGCGCAGCGGATCAAAGCGCTTGTCGGCCCGGATACTGATCACGACGTACGGGTCGGTGGCGCGTGCCAGCGTCTGCAGTGCGCTCGCGCGCTCCCCGCGTGCCAGTTGCAGCAGCGCGAGGTCGCGCCACCAGGCGCTGGCGCCTTCGGGCTCACTCGTAAACGCCACGCGGTGCAGCGCGGCCAGCAACTGGTAGCGCTCGGTTTCTGAGTCGATGCTATCCAAGGCGCCCGTGGTGTATTCGAACAGGTCGGTTTCCTGCGTTTGCGCCAGCTGCTTCGGCCAACGCTGCGCGAGCGTGGTCAGCGCGAACACGGCCTCCTTTGCCTCGTTGGCGCTCAGCGCTGCGCGTAAGCGCAGGAACCAGTCAGTGGAATTGGCGTCATTCATGGCGCAGGCGGCTTGGATCAAAGACAGCGCGCGCTCCGGCTTACGTACGTGCAGCGCCGCCTCGGCACCCAACTCGAGAGCCTCGTACTGCTCGCGCCAAGTCAGCCGCTGGAACTTCTCCGCGCCAACCAGATCCGTGAGCAGCGCGTCAGCCTCCGCCCACTGCGACGCCACCATCAGCGCAAGGGCTTGCTTGAGTTCTTGACCGGCCGCGCTGCACGCCTCTTTCGGTGCCGCAGCCCGAGGACAGGGGCCGCCTAAGGGGGCCGGGGGCTGCGGTCGCTGGGCGGCGCAGCCGTACAGCAGCAGAGAGGTAACAAACAGTCCGTGGCGCACCCTCATGCGGGTTCCTCAATTGCGGGCAAATGCCCCCCAGGGCGTTCGCCGTGCGACGCGGGGGCTCTTAAGTGTACGGTGAATCGTCTTTCAAGCTCATGAAAAAATTGGATTTTTTCATATTTACGGTCTGGTCATGCGGGGCTCTTCCCGAGCCCGTAAAATTCCCGGCTCGCAATGCAACGCCATTACTTCATCAAGACCTTCGGCTGCCAGATGAACGAGTACGATTCCGCGCGTATGGCGGACGTGCTCAGTGCGGGCGCCGCTCTCAGCGCCACGGACAATCCGGCCGAGGCGGACGTGCTGCTCATGAACACCTGCTCGGTGCGCGAGAAGGCACAGGAGAAGGTGTTCTCGCTCCTCGGCGAGTGGCGGCGCTTCAAGGCGCTGCGGCCTGAGGTGATCATCGGGGTCGGCGGCTGTGTGGCAAGCCAGGAAGGGGAGGCCATCACCGCGCGCGCCCCCTTCGTCGATCTCGTGTTCGGGCCGCAGACCCTGCATCGCCTGCCGGACATGATCGGGGAGCTGCGCCGCACCGGTCGTGCGCAGGTCGACGTCAGTTTTCCGGAAATCGAGAAGTTCGATCACCTGCCCGCGCCACGCGCCGAGGGCGCGCGCGCTTACGTATCCATCATGGAAGGCTGTAGCAAGTACTGCAGCTTCTGCATCGTGCCCTACACGCGCGGGGAGGAGATGAGCCGCGGCTTCGGGTCCGTGCTGCAGGAAGTGCAGGCGCTCGCCGTCCAGGGCGTCGCGGAGATCACGCTCCTCGGGCAGAACGTGAACGCCTATCGCGGAGCGATGGCGGACGGGGAGCAGGTGGATCTCGCCACCCTCATTCACCACGTGGCGCGCCTGCCCGGCATCGAGCGCATCCGCTTCACCACCTCGCATCCGCTCGAGTTCGACGACAGCCTGATCGAGGCGTTCGCGAGCGTCGCGAAGCTCGCCAACCATCTGCACCTGCCGGTGCAGAGCGGTTCGGACCGCGTGCTCGCGCTCATGAAGCGCGGCTATACCACCCTTGAGTTCAAGGACAAGGTGCGCCGCCTGCGGCGCGTGCGGCCGGACATTTCCGTCTCCTCGGACTTCATCGTGGGCTTTCCGGGGGAGAGCGAGCGCGACTTCGAGGCGACACTCGCGTTGGTGCGCGAGGTCGGATTCGATCAGTCCTTCAGCTTTATCTACAGCCGCCGGCCGGGCACGCCCGCGGCGGCGCTGCCCGATGAAGTGCCGGCGGCGCTGAAGCAAGAGCGCCTGGCGCGCCTGCAGGCGCAGCTTGAAGCGCAGGCGCACGCCATCAGCGAGGGCATGGTCGGCACGGTGCAGCGCGTGCTCATCGAGCGCCCCGCGAAGAAGAACGCACGCGAGCTCGCCGGCCGCACGGCCAACAACCGCTGGGTCAATTTTGCCGGACCGGCCGAGCTCATCGGTCGCTTCGCACAAGTGACGGTCACCGAGGCACTGGCCCACAGCCTGCGGGGCCGCCTCGGTGAGGCGCTGCCTGCGCTGCCGGCCGCGCCCCTGGCGGCGCGCGGCTGATGCCCGTGGCGGCCTCATCGCCCGTCCTGCGGGAATTCGATCTACTCCCGGCCGACAACGCACGCCTGGCGAATCTGTGCGGGCCGCTCGATGAGAACCTGCGCCTGCTCGAATCGCGGCTGGACGTACGCATCCAGCGCCGCGGGGGCACCTTCCGCGTGACCGGCGAACAGGCGGCCACGGCGGAGGATCTGCTGCGCGAGCTGTACGAGCTCACCAAGAGTGAGGACGTCACGCCCGAGCGCGTGCACCTGGCGCTGCGCGAGCGCGTCTCCGGACTCGCCCCCGCGGGCACCGATCCGCAGGGCGTGCGCGTACCCAGCGGCGGCATCCGTGCACGCGGGGCACATCAGCGCGACTACCTGCAACACATCCGCACTCGCGATCTCACCTTCGGCATCGGCCCGGCCGGCACCGGCAAGACCTATCTGGCGGTCGCCTGTGCGGTCGAGTCGCTGCAAGCGGACCGCGTACGCCGCCTGGTGCTGGTGCGTCCGGCGGTCGAGGCCGGCGAGCGCCTCGGCTTCCTCCCCGGCGATCTGACGCAGAAGGTCGATCCGTACCTGCGCCCGATGTACGACGCGCTCTACGAGATGATGGGATTTGACCGCGTGGCGCGCTTCATCGAGCGCAACGTGATCGAGGTCGCGCCACTGGCCTTCATGCGCGGTCGCAGTCTGAATGATGCCTTTATCATTCTGGATGAGGCGCAGAACACCACCGTCGAGCAGATGAAGATGTTCCTCACGCGCATCGGCTTTGGCTCCAAGGCGGTGGTCACCGGCGATGTCACGCAGACCGACCTGCCGCCCGGGCGCCAGTCAGGCCTGAGCCACGTCGTGAACGTGCTGCGTGAGGTGGAGGGGGTGGCTTTCACCTTCTTCGACGCCCACGATGTGGTGCGCCACCCGCTGGTGCAGCGCATCGTGCAGGCCTACGAGTCGCGCGGGGGTTCCTCGTGAGCGGCCTGGCACGCGCCGGCCGTGCGCGGCGCAAGCCGCGCGGCCTGCAGCTGCAGGTGCGCCGCCGCGTGCGCGCTTGGTCACCCAGCGCGCGCGAACTCAGCCACTGGGCGAGCCTCGCCCTGGGGCGGCGCGCGCCCGGGGGCGAGCTCGGGGTGAGTGTGGTGGGAGCGCCCGAGAGCCGGCGCCTGAATGCGCGTTACCGCGGGCGCGACTACGCCACCAACGTGCTGTCTTTTCCGGCGCCGGCGCAGCCGCGCGGCGCGGATCTGCGACCGCTCGGGGACCTGGTGATCTGCGCGCGGCTGCTGCGCACGGAGGCGCGCGCGCAGGCGAAGACGCTGCGGGCGCACTGGGCACACCTCATCGTGCACGGCGCGCTGCACCTCATCGGCTACGATCACGAGCGCGCCGCGGACGCGCGCCGCATGCAACGGCGCGAGATCGCGGTGTTGCGCCGCCTTGGCTTTGCCAATCCATACCGGAGCCCCTGAAGCGATGGCGAAGGATCTGAACACGACCGGTCGCTGGCTCAAGCGCCTGACGCAGGGGCTGAGCGCCGAACCGCAGGACCGCGCGGAGCTGCTCGCGCTGCTGCGCGAGGCGAGCGAGCGCGGCCTCATCGACGCCGATGCGCTCACCATGCTCGAGGGGGTGCTCGAGGTCGGGGACCTGAAGGTGCGCGACATCATGGTGCCGCGCGCACAGATGGTGTTCGTGCGCCGCAGTGATTCGGCCGCACGCATCCTGCCGCTGGTGGTCGAGTCGGGCCACTCGCGCGTGCCGGTGATGGATGAGGACCGCGATGACATCGTCGGCATCCTGCTCGCCAAGGATCTGTTGCGGCTGAGCACGTCGCACTCGCGCGAGCGCTTTGACATCCGTGAATACATGCGCCCGGCCGTGTTTGTGCCCGAGTCCAAGCGGCTCAACGTGCTCCTGAAGGAGTTTCGCCGCAGCCGCAACCACATGGCTATCGTGGTGGATGAATACGGTGGCGTCGCGGGGCTGTGCACCATCGAGGATGTGATCGAGCAGATCGTCGGCGACATCGACGATGAGTTCGACGTCGAGGACGATCAGAACATCCGCCGCGACGCCGAGCGGCAGTTCACCGTGCGGGGCGTGACGCGCATCGAGGAGTTCAACGAGTACTTCGGCGCGCACCTGTCCGAGCAGGAGGGCGTGGATACCATCGCTGGACTTGTCATGAAGCAGCTGGGCCGCCTGCCGCGCCGCGGTGAAAGCATCAGCCTCGATGGCTTTGAGTTGCGCGTGCTGCGCGCCGACCGGCGCCGCATCGACGCGCTGCGCGTGCTCGCGCCGCGCGACGTCCTGCCGCCCGAAGAGCGCCCCTCCGGCGGCGAGAGCTGAGCCTCCTTGGATAACCCGGCCCCTACTGCCAGCGCGGTGCCGGCGGCCACGCCGTGGCGCGTGCCGCGTGTGAGCTCGCAACGCCTGCGCGTGCTCATCGCCAGCTTCGCCGGCGCGGCGCTTGCCGCAGGGTTTGCGCCCGTGAACCTCTGGCCGCTCGGCCTGCTCGCGCCCGCCGTGCTCATGTGGCTGTGGCAGGACGCCACCCCGCGGGAAGCGGCGCGATTAGGGTTCGCCTTCAGCACCGCCACCTTCATCGCCGGCACCTACTGGCTGTACTTCAGCGTACACATCCTCGGGCAGGCCCCGATCTGGCTCGCCGTCGTGCTGATGCTCGGGCTTGCCGGCATCATGGGCCTCTACCATGCCGCTCTCGGCTACGGCATCGCGCGCTGGCTGCCGCAGCGAGGGGCGGTGCGCTGGCTCATCGGATTGCCGGCGGCCTGGCTGCTGGTGGAATGGTGGCGGGGCTGGTTCCTCTCCGGCTTCTCGTGGCTGTCGCTGGGTTACTCGCAAAGCGACAGCTGGCTGGCAGGCTTCGCCCCCCTGGTCGGGGTCTACGGCATCAGCGCGCTGCTGCTCGTGTGTGCGGGGGCCCTCCTCACGGTGCTCCTCGGCACGCGCCGCGAGCGCATCGCCGCGCTCATCGCGCTGGTGCTGCCGTGGGCGCTGGGCGCAGCGCTCTACGGGCGCTCGTGGACCCACGCCTCCGGTGCGCCGGTGTCGGTGGCGGTGGTGCAGGGCGCGATCCCGCAGGACGAGAAGTGGCAGGCGAGCAACCACGACACGACGCTCAATCTATATCAGTCACTCACCGAGAGGGTGCTCGGCAAACGCCTCATTGTCTGGCCGGAGTCGGCGCTCGCGGATACCGCGAACGATCTGGTGCCGTACATCAAGAACCTGTACGCCGAAACGCACGCGCACGGCTCGGCCCTGGTCATGGGCATCCTGCGTGCCGAGGGCGCAGACCCCGACACCCGCTACTACAACTCGGTGCTGGCGCTGGATGAGACCGTCGGCTGGTACGACAAGAGCCATCTTGTGCCCTTCGCGGAGTTCTTCCCGGTGCCACAGTTCGTGCGCACGTGGCTGCGCCTCATGAGCCTGCCGTACTCGGACTTCACCCACGGCGCCGCCAATCAGCCGCCGCTCGCGGCGGCGGGGCTGCAGCTCGGGACCACGATATGTTACGAGGACGCCTACGGCAGCTCGATGCTGCGGGTGCTGCCGCGGGCGAACGCGCTGATCAATGTCACTAACGACGCCTGGTTCGGGCACTCGAGCGCGCGCTACCAGCACCTGCAGATCCTGCGCATGCGGGCACTGGAAGGCGGCCGTTATATGGTGCGGGCGGCGAACGACGGCATCTCGGCCATCATCGGCCCGCACGGCGAAGTCATCGCCCGCGCTGCGGAATTCGTGCCCGTTACGCTGGTCTCGGAAATCATCCCCATGCAGGGTCTGACGCCCTACGCCCGTGTTGGCAACTGGCTGGTAGTGTGTCTGGCGAGCGTCGCGCTGGCGTACGGTCTGTGGGTGCGGAATGATAGGCGCCGCAGGCCCCACGGATAGGGGCTCACGGCCGTTTACTCACGTGGAAGTGTTCATGTACCCGAAGTTCGACGAAAGTCTCACCCCTTCCCTGCAGCGCCTGGCCGCAGTGCTCGCGATGGCGATCGCGCTCGCGGCCTGTTCGCGCGATCTGCCCGCGCAGTCCACGCGCGCAGCGCCACCGGCGTCCCCGGCGATGACGAGCGCTCCGGAGAGCGTCGCCGAAACGCTCCCATCCGCGGCGGAAGGGGGGGTGCGGGCGCTCCCGGACTTCACGCAGCTCGTCGATCGCTATGGTCCGGCGGTGGTGAACGTCGAGGTCGTGGAGAAGCCTCAGGCCGCAGGCGGTGCGGGCTTGTCGCCGGATGATCCGCTCTATGATTTTTTCCGCCGCTTCGGCGTGCCCGCGCCCGAGCAGGGGCCGCGCGCGCCGGTGCGCGGCGCGGGCTCGGGCTTCATCGTGAGTCCCGACGGCTACATCCTCACCAACACCCACGTCGTCGCCAACGCCGCCGAGGTGACCGTGCGTCTGACCGACCGGCGCGAGTTTCCCGCCAAGGTGATCGGTGCGGATGAGCGCACGGATGTGGCGGTCATCAAGATCAACGCCGCCAACCTGCCGATCGTGAAGCTCGGCGATCCGGCGCGCCTGAAGCCCGGGCAGTGGGTGCTCGCGATCGGCTCGCCCTTTGGCTTTGAGAACAGCGCCACCGCCGGCATCATCAGCGCCACCGCGCGCTCGGTGCCGGGTGAGAACTACGTGCCCTTCATTCAGACCGACGTCGCCGTCAATCCCGGCAACTCCGGCGGCCCGCTGTTCAACATGTCCGGCGAGGTGATCGGCATCAACTCACAGATCTTCAGCCGCACCGGCGGTTTCATGGGCGTCTCGTTCGCCATTCCGATCGACGTCGCGCGCAACGTCGAGGAGCAGCTGATCAAGACCGGGCGGGTGGTGCGCGGGCGCATCGGGGTCACCATCCAGGACGTCAACGCGCAGCTCGCCGAGTCCTTCGGCCTCGACCGCCCGCATGGCGCGCTGGTTTCCTCCGTCGACAAGAACGGTCCGGCCGCGCAGGCCGGCGTCGTCGCCGGGGATGTGATCCTCTCGGTCGGCGGTCACCCGATCGAGCGCTTCGGGGAACTCTCCGGCGCCATTGCCACCATGAAGCCCGGGGCGGACGCTTCCTTGCAGCTGTGGCGCAACGGCAAGACGCAGAACGTGAGCGTGCGCATCGAGGAGATGAAGGAGCCGCCGCCCGAGCTCGCCAGCCGCGGCGGCGCGGGCCCCAAAGAGCGCGGCAGCGACAGTGCGAGCGCGCTCGGACTCACCGTGCGACCGCTTGAGCCGCAGGAGAAGGCGCGCGCCGGCACCACCGGGAGCCTCGTCGTCGAGGGCGTGACCGGTCCTGCGCAGGATGCGCAGGTGGAACCGGGCGACATCGTGCTCGGCGTCAACGGCAAGCGCGTGAACAGCGTGAAAGAATTGCAGGACGCGGCGAAGAACTCCGGCAAGACCGTGGCCCTGCTCATCCAGCGCCAGGACGCCCAGATTTTCGTGCCGCTGCGCCTGCCCTAAGAAGAACGATGCTAGAGAGCTACGAGCCAGCGGCCGTCGAGCGCGCCGCGCAACAGTATTGGGACGAGCGGCGCGCGTTCGCGGCACGCGAGGATCCCGCGCGGCGCAAGTTCTACTGCCTGTCGATGTTTCCGTACCCCTCCGGGCGGTTGCACATGGGGCACGTGCGTAACTACACCATCGGTGACGTGCTGGCGCGCTACATGCGCATGCAGGGCTACAACGTGCTGCAGCCGATGGGCTGGGATGCCTTTGGCCTGCCGGCCGAGAACGCCGCCATCAGCAACGGCGTACCGCCAGCCCAGTGGACGCGCCAGAACATCAGCTACATGCGCCGGCAGATGAAGGCGCTCGGCTTTGCGATCGACTGGGAGCGCGAGCTTGCCACCTGCGACCCGCGCTATTACCACTGGAACCAGTGGCTGTTCCTGCGCATGCGCGAGCAGGGCATCGCCTATCGCAAGACCGGTGTCGTCAACTGGGATCCGGTGGATCAGACCGTGCTCGCCAACGAGCAGGTGATCGACGGCCGCGGCTGGCGTACCGGGGCGCTGGTGCAAAAGCGCGAGATCCCGATGTATTACCTGAACATCACGCGCTACGCGGACGAGCTGCTGCGCTCGCTCGATACGCTCGAGGGCTGGCCCGAGCGCGTGCGCGTCATGCAGGCGAACTGGATCGGCCGCAGCGAAGGCTGCGAGATCGGCTTTCCCTACGCGCCTGACACGCGCGCCGCGCTCGGCGCTGACGGACAGCTGAAGGTCTTTACCACGCGCGCGGATACGCTCTTCGGTGCGACCTTCATGGCGATCGCGGCCGAGCACCCGATCGCACTTGCCGCGGCGCGCAACGATGCGCGTCTCGCCGCCTTCATCGAGGAGTGCCGCCGCGGCAGCATCATGGAAGCGGACGTCGCCACGCAGGAAAAAAAGGGCCTGCCGACGGGGCTGCACGTGCTGCACCCCTTCACTGCGGAGCCCCTCGAGGTGTGGGTGGCCAACTACGTCCTCATGGGCTACGGCGAGGGTGCAGTCATGGGCGTGCCGGCGCACGATGAGCGCGATTTCGAGTTCGCGACCAAGAACGGCCTGCTGATCCGCACCGTGGTGCGCTCGGCGAGCGGTGCGTACGAGGAGGTGCGCGCGCCGTGGATGCCCGCTTACGCTGAGCCGGGGATGACGGTGAACTCCGCGCAGTTCTCCGGCCTGTCGTTTGAGGCAGCGCTCGATGCCATCGCCGCAGCGCTCGAAGAGAAGGGCCTGGGCCGCAAGCGCGTGCAGTACCGCCTGCGCGACTGGGGCATCTCGCGCCAGCGCTACTGGGGCTGCCCGATCCCGATCATTCACTGCGAGGGCTGCGGGGAAGTGCCGGTGCCGGATGAGGACCTGCCGGTGCTGCTGCCGGAGGATCTGGTGCCCGATGGCAGCGGCAACCCGCTCGCCAAGTCCGCCGCGTTCTACGCGTGCGAGTGTCCGCGCTGCGCAGGCCCGGCACGGCGTGAAACCGACACCATGGACACCTTCGTCGACTCCTCCTGGTACTTCCTGCGCTACGCCTGCGCCGATGATGACGCCGCGATGGTGGATGCGCGCGTGGATTACTGGCTGCCGGCGGATCAGTACATCGGCGGCATCGAGCACGCGATCCTGCACCTGCTGTACTCGCGCTTCTGGATCAAGGTGATGCGCGACTTCGGGGCGCTGAAATTCGGCGAGCCGTTCAAGAACCTGCTCACCCAGGGCATGGTGCTCAACCACGTCTACTCGCATCAGGCACCCGGGGAACGCAAGCGCTACTTCAACCCGGCGGATGTCGAGGTGCGCCGCGGCGCAGACGGCCAGGAGGTCTACGAGGTCGCCACGCCCGATGCCGGGACGCTCATCCTGGTGCACGAAGGCCTCGGCAAGATGTCCAAATCCGAGGGCAACGGCGTTGACCCCGAGAGTCTCATCGAGCGCTTCGGCGCCGACACCGCGCGCCTCTTCATGATGTCCGCCTCCCCGCCCGAGCAGACGCTCGAGTGGTCCGATGAGGGCGTGCAGGGCGCGTTCCGCCTGATTCGCCGCCTGTGGACCCAGGTGTACGAGCATGCCGCACGCGGGCCCGCGCCGCTTCTTGAGGTCGCCACGCTCAGCGCCGAGCAGCGCGACCTGCGGCGCCTGGTGCACCAGCGCCTCGCCAAGGCAACCGATGACATCGGGCGGCGCCGTAATTTCAATACCGCGATCGCCGCGGTCATCGAGCTGCTGAACGCGGTGCAGCGCTTCGCCGATACGAGCGCGCAGGCTCGCGCGGTGCGCCAGGAGGCGCTCGAGCTGGCGGTGCTCGTGCTCGCCCCCATCACGCCGCACGTGTGTCACGCGCTGTGGCAGGCACTCGGCAAGTCGAGCGCACTCATCGATGAGCCCTGGCCGGCGCCGGATCCGCTCGCGCTCATCCAGGAAACCCACCAGATCGTCGTGCAGGTGAATGGCAAGCTGCGCTCGCACGTGACCGTACCGGTCGAGGCCGATGAAGCCTCGGTGCGCGCCGCAGCCCTCGCCGATGAGCGCGTGCAGAAGTTCCTCGCCGGCAAGGCCGTGCGACGCGTCATCGTCGTTCCGGGCAAGCTCGTGAACGTGGTCATCTGATGGCCCGCCCGCGGCAGCTTTCGGCGGCGTGTCTGCCCGGCCTGTTACTCGCCGCCTGCGGCTTTCACCTGCAGGGACACACGCCGCTGCCGGCGCAGGTGAAAACCCCGTACCTGGAAGCTCCCGATCGGCAATCGGAGTTTGTGCAGAGTCTGCGGCATGACCTGCTGTCCAACGGCGCGCAATTGATGCAGGAGAAGGGCAAGGCCTCCGCCGTCATCAGCGTCCTGCAGGACCAGATGACGCGCCGCGTCGTGTCCGTGTCCGCCGCCAACCAGCCGAACCAGTACGAGATCACCTACACGGTGCGCGTCTCCGTGAGCGACGGGGACAAGGAGCTGCTGGCGCCGCAGGAGGTAACGGAGACCCGTACCTTCAGCTTCAGCGAGCCGGAACTGCTCGCCAAGGGTCACGAGGAAGACGTGCTGCACCAGGATATGGCGCGCGCGCTGGCCGATCGCGTCATGCGCCTGCTCTCCAGGCTCTAGCGCCGTGGGCTCATGAGTGCCGCGGGGGCGCAGCTTTCTCGGGACGTGCTGCGGCTGCAGGACATCGACCGGGCCGCGCTCACGCAGCTCCTTGGGCGCTTCGGGCTCAAGCTCACCCTGGCAGCGCCCGCGCAGGCGATTCCCGGTTCGTACTGGGGCGAGAGTGAAGCGGGCCTGAAGGGGACGGCGCTCTTTGCGCGCCTCGACACCCCGGTGCACTCGGTGCTGCACGAGAGCAGTCACTTCATCTGCATGAGTCCTGAGCGGCGCGCCGCACTGGATCGCGACGCGGGCGGCGATGATCTGGAAGAGGCCGCGGTGTGTTACCTGCAGATACTGCTGGCAGGAGCGCTCGCAGGCGTTGGCTGCACCCGGCTGATGCAGGACATGGACCGCTGGGGGTACAGCTTCCGTCTCGGTAACACCCGCGCCTGGTTCCATGAAGATGCCGCTGATGCCCGCGCCTGGCTCGTGCGCCATGACATCCTCGATGCGGCCGGCCGTAGCCTGCGTGAGCCAGCGGCGGTCGCGCGGCCGGATGCACCGCCAGGGTGCGCGCCAGGCTAGCGCGGCCGCACGAGCAGGGTGTCCGGAGCGCCGCTTTTGCGAATCCATGACTCGGCCTCGAGGGCCGAGTGTGCGGCACGACTAGGAAATCTGGGGCCCGGACAGGTAGACTCGCGCGTGGCCGTACGGCGGCTTGTTGTAAATATGCATCGACGCTATCTGACCTGGGTTCTATCGCTACTGCTGCTGCTCACCCAGCACGGCGCGGTATTGCATGAGCTGAGCCACCTCAGCCACGGCACGGCGACCCACGGTGCGATGCTGGATCTGAGTGACCAGCTGCCCGACAACGGAACGTGCCCGACCTGTCTGGCGTTCTCGCAAATTACCAATCCCGCGAGCGCCTCGGCGATTGTTCTGGCGCTCGCTCCCGCCGCGTTCACCCCCGCTCTTGATCCTTCCTATGCAGTCGTCGGCGTCGAGACGCCGACGCCGCGCAGCCGCGGACCCCCGCAAGTCTGAACTGAGCTTTTGACTCTGAACGACGTGGCGCGAGTGAACTCGCGCTGCGTGGTCTCTTCAGTTCTTGCGGAGTTAGTTTCATGTTCAATTCCCTCAACCGGGTCACCACGCGGGGCGTGGTTCTTGGAGTGACGTTCCTTTGCCTCGGACTGCTGGCGGCGCCGGCGATCCGGGCTGCCGACGATAGTGACAGCACCGCTGCCAGCACTTCAGGCGGTTCCGCGTCCTCAGCGGCTGACGCCGCGGCGAGTGCGTCCGGCACGACCGACGCGGTCGCGACGGTCGAGGTCACTGCGCGTCGCCTGAACGCGGCGCGCTCCGAGATTGAGACACAGACGGGCGCCTCGACCTACACGATCTCGAGCGATGCGATTGCCGCCGCGCCCGGCGGCGAGAACCAGTCGATGAACCAGGTGCTGCTGCAGGCACCGGACGTGGTCCAGGACTCCTTCGGACAGCTGCACGTGCGCGCCGACCATAACGACCTGCAGTACCGGCTGAACGGCATCATCCTCCCCGAGGGCATCAGTGTTTTCAGCCAGACCCTGAGTCCGCGCCTGATCTCGTCGCTGAGTCTGATCACGGGTGCGCTGCCGGCGGAATACGGCCTGCGCACCGCCGGCATCATTGACCTCACCACCAACAGCGGGCTGATAGAGCCGGGCGGGGAGGCCTCGGTCTACGGCGGAAGCTACAGCACCATTCAGCCTGCGGCCGAGTTCGGCGGCCGCTCCGGTAACTTCAGCTACTACATGGAGGGCGACTACAAACAGAATAACCTCGGTATCGAGTCCCCCGACGGCAGCACCGACCCGCTGCACGACCACACGACGCAGGCGCATGCCTTCGGCTATTTCGAGAACATCGTGGATAGCGAAAATCGCCTCTCCCTGATCGTCGGTCTCTCGGATGACGAGTTTGAGATTCCCAATCAGCGCGGGCTGCAGCCCACACTGGGCTATGACGTATTGGGACAAACTGAGTTTCTCAGCAACGATCTGAACGAAAACCAGCATGAGCTGGCCGAGTACGCGATTGTCAGCTGGCAGCACTCGCAGGGTGCGCTTAACTGGCAGACCGCCCTCTCGGTGCGCTACACCAGCCTGCACTTCGCACCCGACTGGGTCGGGGATCTGCTCTACAACGGCATCGCGCAAGATGCGTTCAAGGATGACACCGCTGTGGGGTGGCAGACCGACGGGTCCTATAAGCTAAACGCAGAGCACACGCTGCGTGCCGGCCTCTACTTCCAGCACGACAGCGCCGAGAGCCGCACCACCTCGAATGTCCTGCCGATCAACGCCGCAGGCATGCAGACGAGCAACATCCCGCTCAGCATCCCCGACAACGGCGATCAGTCGCAGGAGATCGAGAGTGCCTATGTGCAGGACGAATGGCAGCCGTGGTCTCCCCTGACGATTAACTACGGGCTGCGGTTTGATCACTTCAACGCCTATTCCAGCGGCAGTCAGCTCAGCCCGCGTGCGAACTTCGTGTGGAACGTCGGCTCCGGCACCACGGTGCACGGGGGCTACTCGCGCTACTACACCCCACCGCCGTTCGAGCTCGTCGGCAGCGAAACGTTCACGAAATTCACCGGCACCTCTGCGGTACCGCCCGGTACGGTCACGCAGGACACGCCTCCGATTGCGGAGCGCGCGAACTACTACGATCTCGGCGTGCAGCAGAAACTTCTGCAGAACGCGCTCACCCTCGGCATCGATAGCTTCTACGAGCAGGCGCAGCATCTGATCGACGAAGGCCAGTTCGGCGCGCCCATCATTCTCACCCCGTTCAACTATCGCTACGGTCTCATCGGCGGAGTGGAATTCACCGCGAACTACTCGGTGCACAATTTTTCCGCTTACGCGAATCTGTCGTTTCAGGCGGCACACGGCAAGGATGTGGAGTCGTCGCAGTTCAACTTTTCACCGGCTGATCTCGCCTACATTGCCGATAACTACATCCACCTGGATCACGAGGGACGGGTGGCGGCCTCGGGCGGAGTCTCTTACCTGTGGTCAGGAACGCGCTTCAGTGCCGACATGATCTTTGGTACCGGACTGCGTGACAATCTGACTCTTCCGGACGGGTCGGTCATCCCAAACGGGGATCACACACCAAGCTATACGACGATCAATCTGGGTGCGAGTCACGCGTTCCAACTCGCCCGTTCCGGCCCGCTGACCGTACGGTTTGATGTGCTCAACGTGACCGACCAGGTCTACGAAATCCGCAGCGGCTCGGGCATCGGCGTCTTTGCGCCGCAGTTCGGTCAGCGGCGCGGGTTTTATGGCGGACTGGCGTGGCAGTTCTAAGGCCCTAGCAGTCAGGGGATTCTTAGCGAGTTTCGCCGCCCTTCACGGACGTCACCCCGGAACTGAATGCACGGCTCGGCCGCCTCCTCGAGCCAGGCAGCAACTTCGGCTCGGATATGGTTAATAATGAGGCGTCGGCGGATTGGAGCCTTACGGGCCAGGACATTTGAAGCTCACTTCCGATTCCCTCGCGGGTCAGCTCGCACAACGAGTGTTGCCGGCGTACCTCATTTCCGGGGACGAACCCCTGCTCGCCGGGGAGGCAGCCGATGCCGTGCGCGCGCACGCCCGCGCGCAGGGCTTCAGCGAGCGCGAGGTGCACTTTATCGAGCGCGCCCCCGACTGGGATGAGGTCCGCGGCGCGGCGGCGAGCCTGTCGCTGTTTGGCACGCGACGCGTGCTCGAGATCCGCCTGACGAGCGGCAAGCCCGGCGTGAACGGCAGCAACACGCTCCTGGCCCTGCTCGAGGCACGTGATCCGGATACGCTCCTTCTCATCCTGACGCCCCGTCTGGAGCGCGACGCGCAAGGCGCCGACTGGGTGCGCGCGCTCGAGGCCTGCGGCGCCTGGGTGCAGATCTGGCCCGTGGACAGTGCGCGGCTCATACCCTGGCTGCGCGCGCGTGCGAAGAAACTTAACCTCAAGCTAAATGACGAAGCGCTCGAGCTGCTCGCGCTGCGCACCGAGGGGAATCTGCTCGCCGCGCAGCAGGAACTCTCAAAGCTCACGCTGCTTGGCACCGAGGCCGGTGTGAACGCCGCCGCGGTCGCCGCGAGCGTGGCCGACAGCGCGCGCTTTGATGTCTTTCAGCTCGGTGAGGCCGCACTCGCGGGTCACAGCGCGCGCGCCCTGCGCATGCTCGCGGGCCTGCGCGCCGAGGGCACCGAGCCTACGCTGGCGTTGTGGGCCCTCACCAAGGCGGTGCGCGATGTCTGGAGTGCCCAGGCAGGCGGGGGTGCGAAGCCACCGGCCTGGCAGCGCCAGGCCGCGGCGCTCGCGCTCGCGCAGCGGCGCGCCCCCCGCCTGTCCTTTAGACGCCTCCTGCAGCGCGCCGCCCGCGCCGACCGCATGATCAAGGGGCGATTAAGCGGTGATGCCTGGGATGAGATGGCGCTGCTGGCGACGGAGCTGTGCGGGGAGCCCGCGCTGCCGCTGGCCGGCTGAGGCGCCCATGCAACCCATCGGCATCTTCGGCGGCACCTTCGATCCGATCCACTGCGGGCACCTGCGCACGGCGTTCGAGCTGTGGCAGGAGCTGCACCTTGCGGAAGTGCGCCTGCTGCCGGCGGGCACCCCGCCGCACCGCGATCAGCTCTACGCGAGCGCCGAGATGCGCCTGAAGATGGTGCGCGCGGCGGTGGCCGACCAGCCGCGCTTCATCGTCGATGACCGCGAGGTGCGCCGCACCGGTCCGTCCTATTCGGTCGACACGCTCACCGAACTGCGCGCCGAGTATCCGCAGCGCTCGCTGTGTGTGCTGCTCGGCATGGACGCCTTTCTCGGGCTGCCCCAATGGCACCGCTGGCGCGATCTGCTCACCCTCGCGCACATCGTGGTCGCACACCGGCCGGGCTGGCGCGCGCCCACGAGCGGACCGTTGGGCGAGGTCATGGTGGATCACGGCACCGGCAGTATCCGCGAGCTGCACCACAGGCTTGCCGGGTGCATCTACGTGCACGCGGGCACGCAGCTGGAGATCTCCTCGACCGAGCTGCGCGCGCTGCTGATCGCCGGCCGCGATCCGCGCTACCTTGTGCCCGAGGAGGTGAGGCAGATCATTTTTCAGACGAGGTGCTATGCTCTTCCGCACAAGCCCGACGCCCGCTGATGCCGGTATCCAGGAGAACCCGCTTAAACACATGACCACCCGCAAACGCCTGCGCCCCCCTGAGGAGCGCGCCTCGCCGCTGCACGCAGCCGTCACGAGTGCGCTCGAGGATATGAAAGCCGTGAATGTCAGGGTGCTGGATGTGCGGGGCCTCACCGACATCGCCGACACGATGATCATCGCGTGCGGCAACTCCGACCGTCATGTGCGCTCGATCGCCGAGCGCGTCGCGCAGAAAGCCAAGTCCGCCGGCTTCCGCCCCCTTGGCACCGAGGGTGAGCGCGACGGGGAGTGGGTGCTGGTCGACCTGCAGGACATTCTCGTGCACGTGATGCTGCCGCGGGTGCGCGAGTTCTACGGGCTTGAGCGGCTCTGGGAAGGCGGGCCTCACCTGATCGCCGCGGCCGCTCCGGCTCTGGCGCGCGCGCCCGCGCGCCGGCGCCGCATCTCGCGGTAGTTCTTGGTGCGCGTGCGCGTGATCGCCGTGGGCACGCGCATGCCCCAGTGGGTCCGCAGCGCCTGCGAGGACTACCTCGGGCGGCTGCGCAAGGAGTTGCCCATATCGGTGCTGCAGATCGAGCCCGGGCCGCGCCCGGCGAAGGGCAGTGCAGCCCGCGCGGTCGCGGCCGAAGGCACGCGGCTGCTGGCCGCGCTGCGCCCGGGCGAGCACGTGGCCGCGCTCGATGAGCGCGGCACGCAGCTCTCCACGCGCGAGCTGGCCGCCTGGCTGAAAACCCGCATGCAGGAGGGCGCGGACCTGGCGTTCCTCATCGGCGGGCCCGACGGACTGGCTCCGGAGGTGCTCGGCCGCAGCCAGCTGCGCTGGTCGCTCTCACGGCTGACGCTGCCGCACGCCCTGGTGCGGGTGCTGCTCAGCGAGCAGCTGTATCGCGCCCACAGCATTCTGAGCAATCACCCGTATCATCGCGACTGATGGAACCGCAGCGAGCCCCCACCCTGTGCCTGGCCTCGATGTCACCGCGCCGCCGCGAGCTGTTGCAGCAGATCGGCCTGAGCCCCCTCGTGGCCGCGCCGAATATCGATGAGGCCGTGCTGTCCGGGGAGCCGGCCGCGGACTACGTGGTGCGCATGGCCCGCACCAAGGCGCTCAGCATCTACCAACACAGCGCCGGCCTGCCGGTGCTGGCAGCCGACACGGTCGTGGTCGTCGATGAACTCATCCTCGGCAAGCCGGCCGACGCGGCCGAGGGCATCGCCATGCTCGAGCAGCTCTCGGGGCGCGCGCACGAGGTGCTGACAGCCGTGGCGCTGGCCGCGCACGAGGGGCTCGCATTTCGACTGAGCGCCAGTGAGGTGCGCTTTCGCAAACTCACCCGCGCCGAGTGCCTGGCCTACTGGGACACCGGTGAGCCGCACGACAAGGCCGGAGGCTATGCGGTTCAGGGACGCGGCGCGGTTTTCATCGAATACCTCAGTGGCAGTTACTCGGGCGTCATGGGGCTGCCGCTGTATGAGACCGCAGAGCTGCTGCAGGCGGCGGGCGTGCCGTACTGGCTGCACGGCGCGCGCGAGGCAGGCCCGCAGTGAGCACCGAGATACTGCTGAACGTGGCCCCGCGCGAGACCCGCGCGGCGATACTCGACAACGGGGTGGTGCAGGAGATTCATATCGAGCGGCCGAGCCGCCGCGGACTGGTGAGTAACCTCTACAAGGGTCGCGTTTCGCGCGTGCTGCCGGGCATGCAGGCGGCCTTCGTCGAGATCGGCCTCGAGCGCACCGCCTTCCTGCATGCGGCGGATATCGCTGGCGTGCCGGACGATGACACGGTGCTCGGCGCCCCGGGAGCGAACCTCGCGCCGGTCGAGGACATCCGCCGTCTGGTGAACGCCGGGGATGACATCCTGGTGCAGGTCATCAAGGATCCGATCGGCACCAAGGGCGCGCGGCTGACCACCTTCATCGCCCTGCCGTCGCGCTACCTCGTTTACATGCCGCGCGGACATGCGATCGGGGTGTCGGCGCGCATCGAGGATGAGGCCGAGCGCACGCGCCTGAAGGTGCTGCTCGCGCAGCTGGGGGACGGCGGCACCACCGAAGGCGGCTACATCATCCGCACCGCTGCCCAGGGTGCCAGCGCGGATAACCTGCGCGAGGACATGCACTACCTCGCCAAGCTCTGGGAGCACGTGCGCGCGAGCAGCGCGGCCGCGCGCGCCGGCTCGGTCGTGCACGAGGACCTGCCGCTCAGCCTGCGGGTGCTGCGCGATGAGCTGGCGAGCGGGGTGAGCCGGGTGCTGGTGGATTCAGCGCGCGAATTCCAGCTCATGCGCGAATTCGCGGCGACCTTCATGCCCGAGGCCGCCTCGGTCATCGAGCTTTATGGCGGCCCGCGCCCGATCTTCGACCTGAATGGCATCGAGGAGGAGATCCGCAAGGCGCTTGATCGCAAGGTACCGCTCAAGTCCGGCGGCCACCTGATCATCGATCAGACCGAAGCGATGACCACCATCGATGTGAATACCGGCGCTTACGTCGGGCACCGCAATCTCGAGGAGACCATCTTCCGCACCAACCTTGAGGCGGCGGTGAGTATCGCGCGGCAGCTGCGGCTGCGAAATCTCGGCGGTATCATCATCATCGACTTCATCGACATGCGCGATGAGCCGCACCGGCGCGCGGTGCTCACGGCACTCGAGCGCGCCCTGGCCGGGGATCGCGCCCAAACGCATATCGTGAGCCTCTCGCCGCTCGGGCTGGTGGAGATGACCCGCAAGCGCACGCGCGAGAGCCTGGAACATCTGCTGTGTGAACCGTGTCCTAGTTGCGAGGGGCGCGGATTCATCCGCACGCCGGAAACCGTGTGCAACGAGATTTTTCGGGAAATTGTGCGACAGAGCCGACAGTTTGCCAGTCGCGAGCTGCTGATACTGGCGCATCAGGACGTCGTGGATCGCCTCCTCGACGAGGAGTCCGCCACGCTCGGCGAACTTGAGACGCAGGTCGGTCGCCCGATCCGCCTGCAGGTCGAGGCCCTCTACGGCGTGGATCAGTACGACGTCGTACTCGTCTGAGGATTAGCGTGGGTGAGATGCCTGCAGAGCCTGCCGCCGGGCGCTGCGCCGCCGCCGGCCGCGTGCGCCTTATCGCCGCCCTCATGGGCGGCGTGCTGCTGCTCGCCGCCCTGCTTGTCCTTGGCCGCGAGCTCATCGCGGCGCGCGTGCCGCAGCAGCGCGCCGCGCTCGAAGAGCTGATCCGCCACGAGAGCGGACTTGAAATCACCTTCAGCCGCCTGAGCGTACGCTGGGGCTGGTACGGCCCCGAGGCGGTGTTCCACGCCGTCACGCTCGGGGAACCGCAGGCGCCGGCCTTCCTGCGCGCCACCGAACTGGTGGTCGGTCTGGACGCCTGGCGCAGCGTGCGCAGCGGCCAGCTGGAAGCCGGCCGCATCGGGCTGGTGGATCCGGACATCGATCTTGGGGGCCGCGGTGCGCTTGCGGGCGCAGCTCGCCCGCAGGCAGCCGCCCCGGCTGAGATTCTCGCCGATGCGCGGCGCGTGCTCGGGCGCTGGCGCGGAGGTCGCATTGATATCCAGGGCGGCAGCGTGCGCTGGCCTGCCCCGGCGGGCGCAGCGCCGCTTCTCATCAACCTCAGGCGCGCGGAGCTGCGCCGCCTCGGCGCCGACTGGAGCGCGGATGCCGAGCTGCTGCTGCCACAGGCCTTGGGGGGCAGCGCGCAGCTGGGGTTGCGATTGAGCGGAGAGCTTGCGCGCCCGCAGGAGCTCAGCGGCACGCTTACCTTCAGCGCCACAGGCCTTTCCTTCGCCGGCTGGCGCGAACTTAAGATCACCGCACTGCCCATGCGCTACCTGCCGCGCGCCGGCGGCGGCGACCTTCAGCTGCGCGCGAGTTTCGCCCGCGGGGGCACGCTCAGCATTGCCGGCACCGTGCGGGCCGAGTCGCTGGAATGGGAGCCGCGGGCCACGCAGGCTGCCGCACTGCTGCTGCCGCGCGTGCACGCCGACTGGCAACTCAGTCGCGCGGGCAACACCTGGCGCCTCGGCCTGGCCGCACTGGATCTGGGGGCCGGCGCGCACGGCACCGCTGACCTTTTGCTCGAGAGCGACGCGGCACGCGGTCACCTGCACCAGATCCCGGTAACCTCCCTTGCCGCGCTGGCTCGCTGGTACCTGCCGCAACTGCCGCTCGCGAACCTGACGCTCGCCGGTGAGGCGCTTGCAGTCAACTTCGACTGGAACGCGCAGCGCCCCGCGGGCACGCGTTTCAGGGGCGGCGCAGATCTGCAGGGGCTCACGCTGGGGAACGCGGCACAGGATGTGCTCCTGAGCGGGCTCAACGCCAAGCTCGACGCCACCGAGGCGCACCTGACCGCGCAGGTCGCCGCCAGTGGCGCGCGCCTGAACGTCGCCCGCGCTGAGCCGGTCACGCTCGATGGCCTTGAGCTGCACGCCACGATCGCCACGCAGCTGGAGGGGCCGCGCTGGCGTGTGGGGAGCGATGACCTGCAGATCCGTCGCGGCGAGACGCGCCTTGCATTGACTGCCGCGCTCGCCGCAGACAGCCCGTCCGCGCCGCCGCGCCTGGATGCGCGCGGGCAGCTCAAGGATGCGGACGCGCTCCTGATCGCCAATCTTCTGGGTCCCGCGGCGCTGACGGCCTTCGGCCCGGGCGCGGCGCAGCTGACCGCCGGGCGTATCGCCAGTACGGAGTTTGAGCTGCACGGGCCGCTCGCAGCCGATGCGCCGGTGGGCGCTTTGGCCGCGGCGCGCGGCAGCCTCGAGTTGCGCGACGCGGCGTTTGCCGCCCTTGAGGCATGGCCCGAGGTGCAGCAGCTCAACGCCCACATCGAGTGGCAGGGCCCACACCTGCGCGCGAGCGTCACGGGCGCGCGCAGCGGTGCGCTGCAGCTCTCCGCTGCGCATGCGGAGTGGGACGCGCGCGGCGAGCGGGCGGCGCGCGTGCGCGCACGCCTCACCGGCAGCGCGCGCGAAGCCCTCGAGTGGTTGCGCACCCGGCCCGAGCTCGCCGCCGCAGCCCCCGGCGCCGGCTACCTGGATGTCGAAGGTGACACGCTGCTTGATGTGGATCTGCTCGTGCCAGGCTCGGCTGCCCCACAGCCGTCGGCGCGCACCCGCATCGTTGCGCTGCTTGAGGGCGTACGCGTGCACCCGCTCGCCGGTCTGCCGCCGCTCGAGGCCCTGCGCGGCACACTCGCCTTCTCTGCCGGCCACCTGCAGCGCTCCACGCTCGCGGGCCAGTGGCTCGGGGGCCCGGTCAGCCTTGCGATCAGTGAGCGCCGCGACCGTGGTGCGACCGCGGTGGCGATCAGCGCACGCGGCTTTCTCGATGTGCACCAGGCCCTCGTGGCCGCCGGCGCCGACGGGCCCGATGCCGCCCTCGGCGGCAACACCGAGTGGAGCGCGCTGCTCACCGTGCTGCCGCAGACGCACGCGCTGCCCCCGCAGTGGCGCGTGCGCGCGGATTCGAACCTCCTGGGTGTCGCGAGCCGCTTGCCCGAGCCGCTTGCCAAACCCTCCAATACGCCCTTGCCGCTGCACGTGGAAGTGCAGGGGCAGGAGGCAGACGCCGAGCTGCACATCAGCCTCGGTGAGCGTCTGCAGGGGCTCGCGGCGCTCGAGCGCAGCGGTGACCGCTGGCGTATCGCACGCGGCGCACTGCGCCTCGCCGCCACCGCACCCGCCTTGCCCGCGACGGCGGTGCTGGCACTCGAGGGGCGCGTGAGCCGGCTCGATCTGCCGGCCTCTCTCGCCCTGTGGCAGCAGGCCGGCCACTCACCCATGCTGCCGGCGCTCGAGGCGCACCTGAGCGCCGCGGAACTTAGTGCCGGCACGCGCCTGTTTCGCGAAGTGACACTGCTCGCGCACAGCGCCGGGGGTGACGGCCAGCTCGAACTTCAGTCTCCGGACATCACCGCCACGCTGCGCTGGCCGGCGCGGGTCGATGGCGCACATCCGGTGCAGGTGCATCTGGGGAGCTTTGATGCCGGGCGCGCGGGCGATCTGGCTCTGCCCGGCGGGCTCACGGAGGCTCTGGGCAGCGCCGTGCAGCTCGCGGTCGATGAGTTATCCTGGCAGGGGCACCCCCTCGGGCGCCTGGGCGCCGCCCTGAGCCGCAACGCTGACGCCCTCGTGGTGAGCGAGCTGCAGCTGAGCGCTCCCCAGCAGGAGCTGCACGCGGTGGGCCAGTGTGGGGTCCAGGCCCCCTGCAGCGTCCAGTTCACCCTCAGCAGCACCGATCTGGCGCACACGCTCAGCGCCTATGGCTATCGTGCCGACATCGCCGCTGCACGGGCGCGCCTGCAGGGTGAGCTTGAGTGGCCCCAGGGGGCGCCCGCGGCCCTTGCAAGCCTAAGCGGACACCTCCATATGCAGCTCGAGGAGGGTGCCACACGGGCGCAGGGTCTGCCCGGGGAAGGCGTGCCTTTTGCGCTGCTGGTGGTGCCGGCACTGCTCAGCGGCCTTGAGCCTGAGCCAGCGGGCAGCGCCTCACCGGAGCTGCGCTTTGCCCAGCTCACGGCGGATTTCGCGCTGCGGGATGGCTGGGCGAGCACCGCGAACCTTCACCTCGACGGCGACGCCGAAATCCTGGTGCGCGGTCGCGTGGGCCTCGTGGGGGAGGACTATGACGCCGAGGCTTTCATTCTGCGCGGCGAGCAGCGCCTGCCTTCGGCCGTGCGGCGCCTCGGGCCGACCCCGAAGGTGGCGGCGCTGTGGCTCTCGTTGCGCGAATGGTTTGCGGGAACGGGCTCGGAAAACGCGCGCGCGGGGCTGCGTTTGCGGGGTACGTGGAACGACCCCATAGTGATGCCCGCGGAGTAAAGGAGCGATGAGGAGCGCATGAAAGCAGCCGCCGTGCAGATGACCTCCGGCCCCGAGGTGGCGCAGAACCTCGAGCAGGCACGCATCCTCATCGAAGAGGCTGCCGCGCGCGGCGCGCGCCTGGTCGCGCTGCCGGAGAATTTCTCCTTCATGGGCCTTCGGGATGTGGATAAGCGCGCGGTCGCCGAGGCCGACGGCGCCGGCGCGGCGCAGGACTTTCTCGCCGCCACCGCCTCGCGCCTGAAGCTGTGGCTCATCGGGGGCACGATACCGCTGCGCACCGGTGCCGATGGACGCGTCGCCGCCGCCTCGCTCGTGTACGACGCGGACGGGCGCCGCGTGGCCCGCTACGACAAGATTCACCTGTTTGATGTGGACATTCCCGGGCGTAGCGAGAGCTACCGCGAATCTGCGCACGTGGCTCCCGGTTCGCGCGCCGTGCTGATCGACACCCCCGTCGGACGGCTCGGCCTCTCCGTGTGCTACGACGTGCGCTTCCCGGAGCTGTACCGCCACTTGAGCGCCGCCGGCGCCCAGGCGCTGGTGGTCCCCTCGGCCTTCACCAGTCCCACCGGGCGCGCGCACTGGGAGACGCTGCTGCGCGCTCGGGCGATCGAAAATCTCTGCTATGTTATTGCGCCGGCGCAGTCAGGGTTCCATCCGAGCGGACGCGAAACCTACGGCGACAGCATGATCGTCGACTTCTGGGGAAGGATCCTGCAGCGCGTGCCGCGCGGCACCGGCTGCGCCGTCGCCGAGCTTGATCTGCAGCGCCAGTCCGGGGTGCGCGACAGCTTCCCCGCGCTCGTCCACCGTGTCTTTGCCGAGGAAATGCCTGCCCATGAGTGAGACTGCCGTTGCTGATCCGCTAAGCCTGGCGCGCGATCTGATCCTGCGCCCGAGCGGCCTGGATGACCGGCGGCTCGATCAGGTGTTCGGCGAGGTGCTCACGCACTCGGTGGACTTTGCCGACCTGTACTTTCAGCTCGCGCATCAGGAGTCCTGGTCGCTCGAGGACGGCATCGTCAAGGACGGCAGCGCCAGCATCGAACAGGGAGTGGGTGTGCGCGCGCTCGCCGGCGAGAAGACCGGCTTTGCCTACTCGGATGAGATCGTGCTGCCGGCGCTCGAGGAGGCCTCGCGCGCCGCGCGTGCCATCGCCGTGCACGGCGGGGAGCGTCGCGTGAGTGCCTGGCGCGCCCAGGCCGGGCACCAGCTGTATCTGCCGGATGACCCGGCGGCCGCGCTCGCCACGCAGGACAAGGTGGCCTGGCTCGAGCGCGTGGATCGGGAAGCGCGCCGCGTCGATGCGCGCGTCGTGCACGTCTCGGCCAGCCTTGTGGCGGTGCGCGAGATCATCCTGATCGCCACCAGCGACGGGGAGCTCGCCGCGGACGTGCGCCCGCTGGTGCGCTTCAACGTTTCGGTCCTGGTCGAAGAGGACGGGCGGCGCGAGCAGGGCTACGCCGGCGCCGGCGGGCGCTTCTCGCTGGCGGAGCTGGTCGCGGGGGATCGTCCGCTCGCCCTCGCGCGCGAGGCCGCGCGCCAGGCGCTGGTGAATCTCGGTGCCCGCCCGGCACCCGCGGGCACCATGACGGTCGTGCTCGGCCCGGGCTGGCCGGGGATCCTGCTGCACGAGGCCATCGGCCACGGCCTTGAAGGCGACTTCAACCGCAAGGGAACCTCCGCGTTTGCCAACCGCATCGGTGAGCAGGTGGCGGCGCCGGAGTGCACGGTGGTGGATGACGGCACGCTCTCGCGGCGCCGCGGCTCGCTCAACATCGATGATGAGGGCACGCCGACGCAGTGCACCACGCTCATCGAGAACGGCGTGCTGCGCGGCTACATGCAGGATCGGCTGAACGCGCGCCTCATGGGGGTGCGTCCCACCGGCAACGGGCGGCGTGAGTCGTTCGCGCACCTGACACTGCCGCGCATGACCAACACCTATATGCGTCCGGGTCCGCACGCGCCGCAGGAGATCATCGCCTCCGTCGAGCGCGGCATCTACGCGGTCAACTTCGGCGGTGGCCAGGTGGATATCACCTCGGGCAAGTTTGTGTTCTCAGCCAGTGAGGCGTACGAGATACGCAATGGCCGCATCGGCGCACCCCTCAAGGGCGCGACACTGATCGGCAACGGGCCGGACGTGCTGACGCGCGTGGCGATGGTCGGCAACGATCTTAAGCTCGATGATGGCATCGGTACCTGCGGCAAGGACGGGCAAAGTGTGCCGGTCGGCGTGGGTCAGCCCACGCTCAAGATCGAAGGACTCACGGTCGGGGGCACTGCCTGATTTAACTCACGACCGGCAACTGTCGTCACATCCCGACGCGTTGCCCTCGCTGCAGCAGCGACATAATCTCGCGCCTCAGCAAGTGTGATTTTCCACACGCCCGCCCAGCGTGTGAGTCCGTAACGTGCACCTGAACAAACTTGAAATCACGGTGAAGGATCCCTCGATGCTCTCGCAAGATTCCACGATTGAAACCCCGCAGCTGAAACTGCCGGCGGAATTGCTGAGCGAAGTCAGCCGGCGCAAGAAGCAGCAGACCGACTTTCGCGTCGATGGTTGGAAGCCGAGTCTGCTCGAGCGGCTGGCCAAGCTGTTCGGTCTCGCTTAGCCGCCCAACATGCTGCGGCGCACGCACTGACGCACGTTCCGGTTCCAACATCCGGGTCCGGCGAGTTAGGATGGCCGGATGCCGCAGTTCTCGCGCCCCGTCTACGAAGGCCTGCCTTGGTTATACATAATCTGTGGGCTCCTCACCCTCGGCGGCAGTTATCTTCTGGCCGCCCACGGGGTGCTGAGCCTGCTGGTCGGGATCGTGGGCCTGCTGCTGCTGCTGCTGGGCGTCGTGGTGCTGCTGCGGCGGCGCGATTACCGCGCGCTGCGCTCGCAATACGCTAACCCCGACTCCCTCGGCGTCAAAGACAAAACCTGAACTTCGTGCGGCGCGGCTATTTGGCGGGCGCGCTCTCCGCGTCGCCTTCTTCCTCATCGGCCGCCGCGCCGGCGGTGGCGCCTTCGCGCAGCGCCTGCAGTCCCGGTATCGTGTCCGAGAGCTTGTCGCGCGCGCGCGCGACGCGTTCGTCCACGTAGATCAGCTCGTGCTTGCCGACGAGCACCACATCGCCGTCGTTCAGGTGATGGCGGCGCACGCGGTTGGATTTCACGAAGATGCCATTGGTGCTGTTCAGATCCTCGATGACGCACGAGTGCTGCGTCGTGATGATCTGGCAGTGATGGCGGCTGATGAAGCGGCTGTCGATGTGCAGATCGTTGTCGGGCGTGCGCCCGACGATCACCCGCCCCACCCGCAACGGGATCTCCTGCACCGTGCGACCGTCGGTCGCCACGAGCAAGCGTGCCAGCGCCGGCAGGCCATCCGCGGTCGGCGCGCGCGGCGGTGCCACGCGGTCGGCTTCTGCGGCGTGGTGGCGCGGACGGTGGGCGAAATCGACCCACTGCAGCTCCTGCACCGCGCTCAGGATGTCCGCGTGCGTCACCGTGTCCCGATCGGCAGTAAAAGCCGCCATCATCGCCGTGTCGCACAGCGTGTTGATCAGACGCGGCACGCCGCCGCAGTAGCGGAAAATCTCCGCGAACGTGTCGCGCGCGAAGAGCTCCCGATCCCCCGCGCCGGCCACCTCGAGGCGGTGCTGGATATAGGCGCGCGATTCACTCTCCGTGAGCGTCTGCAGGTGAAAGCGCAGGCGCACGCGCTGCGTGAGCTGCTCCAGCTCCGGGGCGTCGAGCTTGTCGTTGAGCTCAGGCTGGCCGGCCAGAATGATGCGCAGCACCTTCTCCTTGGTGGTCTCGACCCCCGAGAGCATGCGGATCTCCTCGAGCACCCGCATGCTCAGGTTCTGGGCTTCATCCACGATCAGCAGCACCCGCCGCCCGGCGGCGTATTGCTCGATGAGAAAGTTGTTGAGCGTCGTGATCAGCTCGGCCTTCTTCATCTTGAAGGGCGAGAAGCCGAACTGCGCCAGGACCGCCTGCAGAAAGTCGATCGGCGTTACCTGCGTCTGGTTGATCTGTGCCACCACCACATCGGCGGGCACTTCCTTCAGGAAGGACTCGATCAGGGTGGTCTTGCCCGAGCCGATCTCACCGGTGATGACGACGAAGCCATCCGTGAACCAGATGGTCGATTCCATGTAAGCCTTGGCGCGCGCATGCTGTTTCGACAGGTACAGGAATTGCGGGTCCGGGCTGAGTCGGAACGGTAATTCCTTGAGTTTGAAGGGTTCGAGGTACATGCGGTGTTGGCTCGCAACCGATGTTACGGGATGCCAACGCCCACGGCCAAATCCTCGAGCAGCTTAAGTGCGCGGGCGTCACGGCGGGCCGCCGAGGGGTCCACCAGGGTGCAATGACCGACCTTGCGCCCCGGGCGGGGCTCCTTGCCATAGTCATGCAGGTGCAGCCCGGGTTCGGCCAGGAGCGGCGCCCGCGGGGGCATGCTGCCGATGAAGTTGATCATGGCGCTGTGGCCCAGGGCGCGCGTGCTGCCGAGGGGCAGATCGAGGATGGCGCGCAGATGGTTCTCAAACTGGCTGCACTGCGCCCCCTCGATGGTCCAGTGCCCGGAATTGTGCACGCGCGGGGCGATCTCGTTGGCGATCAGACGCCCGCGGCGCACAAAGAACTCGATGGTAAGCACCCCGGTGTAGCGGAAATGCTCGAGCACCCGCTTGAGGTAGCCGGCGGCGCGCGCCTGCCACAGTGGCGCTCCGTAGGGGGCGCGCGTGAGGCGCAGGATTCCGCGCGCGTGCACGTTGCCACACAACGGGTAGATGGCGATCTCGCCGCGCACGCTGCGCGCACCGATGATCGACACCTCGCAGTCAAAGGGCACGCACTCTTCGTACAAGAGCGCCGCGGGGGCGAGCTGCAGCCAGGCACGCTCGGCTTCCGCCGGGGTGCGGATCAGCGCCTGACCCTTGCCGTCGTAGCCGAGACGGCGCGTCTTGAGCATCCCGGGCAGGCCGATGTGCTTCAGTGCCCGGTTGAGTTGCGCGCGCGAGTTCACGGCACGCCAGCGCGTCGTCGGAATGCGCAGCTTCTCAAAGAGGCGCTTCTCGCTCACCCGGTCCTGGGCGGTGGCGAGGGCTGCGATCGGCGGACAAAGGCGCGCGTGGTGCTCTGCGGTCACCGCGCGCAGACTCGCCACCGACACGTTCTCCCAGTCGAAGGTCACCACGTCGCAGCGCCGCGCGAGCTCGCGCAGGAGCTTGCGATCCGTGAACGCCCCGTGCAGCAGCGGCGCCACCTGCCCGGCGGGGGCACTGCGCGCCGGATCCAGACACAGAAAATCCAGCCCCAGAGAATAGCCGGCCAATGCGAGCATGCGGCCGAGCTGGCCGGCGCCCACGATTCCGATGGTCATGAACGCGACGTCGCGCGCGGATCCGGCTTGCCGAGAACGCCGGCGGTCTGGCGTTCGCGGAAACCCTCGAGCGCCGCAGCAATGGCGGGGTACTTGTTAGCGAGAATCGCCGCGGCACACAGGGCCGCATTGGTGGCGCCGGCGGCGCCGATGGCAAACGTCGCGACCGGCACGCCGGCGGGCATCTGCACGATCGAGAGCAAGGAATCGATGCCGCCGAGGGCTTTCGACTGCACCGGCACACCGAGCACCGGCAGGCGCGTCTTGGCCGCGGTCATGCCCGGCAGGTGCGCTGCGCCCCCAGCCCCTGCGATCAGCACCTCGAGGCCGCGCGCGTGCGCGCCGGCGGCGTACTCGAACAGCAGATCGGGCGTGCGATGCGCGGACACGACACGCACCTCGTAGGCGATCGCGAGCTTCTCGAGCACCTCGGCGGCGCTTTGCATGGTCTCCCAGTCCGAGGAGGAGCCCATGATGATGCCGACGAGCGTTTGCATCAGGGCATTGTATCGAACAATGTGCGCAAAGCGCGAAACAGCTCCCGCGAGGCCGCCCCGCCGGCACCCGTGCGCGCGTGCTCGCTCTGGGCGGCGCTCACGCGCTGCGCCCACTGAGCCTGATCGATGTCGGGTCGCCAGCGCGTGAGCGCCGCAAGCGCCGGCGCCCCTTCGGCGAGGAGCCGCTCGCGCCAGGACTCGACCCGTTTGAAGCGCTCGGTCGCACTGGCATCCGCGGCGCTGCGCGCAGCGAGCGCCGCCTGGATCGGTTGCGGGTCCACATCGCGCATGAGCTTGCCGATGTACTGCCGCTGCCGCGCCCCCGCCGCGCGACTCTTGATGCTGCGTGCCGCGCGCACCGCCTCCTTCAGGGCCTCGGGCAGCTCGAGCGCGGCCAGCTGCGCCTCGCGCAGCTGCACCAGTTGCTCGCCCAGATCCTGCGCGGCGTGCGCGGCGCGCTTGCGCGCGCTCTTGCTCGGGCGCTCTGCGCCCGTTTCGGCCGAGTCCTCATCTTGCTGCGGTTCGCGCATCGCGGGGGTCCCTGGTGTGGCGGCCGCAGTTGAAATTGCCGCGACTGGTACAATTTAAGCCCAACACCGCCCGCGAAGCACGCCCAATGCCCGAAGCCCCTGCCACCGCCGCCACCGCGCCACTCGAGGAGGTCGCCCGCCTCGCTCTGGAGGAGGCGCGCCGCCAGGGGGCCTCGCAAAGCGAGGCCGACGTCTCGGTGAGCCAGGGGCTCTCGGTGAGCGTGCGCTTACGCGAGGTCGACACCATCGAGTATCAGCGCGACCGGGGCCTGGCCGTCACGGTGTATTTCGGCAAGCGCAAGGGCTCGGCGAGCACCGCGGACCTGACCGCCGCCGCGGTGCGCGAAAGCGTCGAGAAGGCCTGCGCGATCGCGCGCTACACGGCCGAGGATCCGTACGCCGGACTGATCGAGGCGCAGCTGCTGGCGCGCGAGGTTCCGGACCTGGATCTGGATCATCCCTGGGAGCTGACGCCGGAACGTGCGATCGAACTGGCGCTCGAATGCGAAGCGGCCGGACTCGCCGTCGACCCGCGGGTCAACAACTCCGAGGGTGCGGCGGTCAACAGCGCAGCGAAGTACCGGCGTCTACGGCAACTCGCTCGGCTTTCTCGCCGGCTATTCCTCCACCAGTCACTCGGTCAGCTGCGCGCTGCTCGCCCAGGAGGCGGATGACATGCAGCGCGATCTACTGGTACACCCTCGCCCGCGATCCGGCGGACCTGGAGGCGGTCGCGGGCATCGGGCGCACCGCCGGCCAGCGCGCGCTCGCACGTTTGGGCGCGCGGCGCCTGACGACACGCAAGGCCCCGGTGGGCTTTACGCCCGATCTCGCGCGCGGCCTCTTTCGCTCCTTCATCGGTGCCATCAGCGGTCCGAGCCAATACCGCAAGGCCTCGTTTCTGCTCGATGCCGCAGGCGAGCAGCTGTTCCCGAAGTTCCTGACCATGCAGGAGCGCCCGCACCTGCTCAAGGGACTCGCCAGCAGCCCCTTCGATGCTGAAGGGGCCGCGACCCACGACCGTGACCTGGTGAGCGCGGGCGTGTTGCAAGGTTATGTCCTCGGCAGCTACTCCGCGCGGCGCCTCGGGCTCAGGAGCACCGGCAACGCGGGCGGCATCCACAACCTCATCGTCACGAGCACGCAGCCGGCGCTCGAGGCGGCGGCGTTCCTGCAGCGCCTCGGCACCGGCCTCCTCGTAACCGAGCTCATGGGGCAGGGCGTGAACGCGGTGACGGGGGATTACTCGCGCGGCGCGAGCGGCTTCTGGGTGGAGAACGGCGTGATCGCCTACCCGGTGCAGGAAATCACGATCGCCGGGAACCTGCGGCCCATGTATCGCGACATCGTCGCGCTCGGCAGTGATGTGGATCCGCGCGGCGGCATCCGCACCGGTTCGGTGCTGCTTGCCGAGATGACGATCGCCGGGGAGTAGGCCCCTAAGAGCCCGTGCCGCGGGCGACCGCCAGCGTCGGGCGCGCAACCTCATCGACCAGATCGCGCAGCGTCAGATCCGCGCACCGATGGCGGCGCACCTCCTCGAGGCTCGCCAGCAGGCGGTCCACCGGCGGTATCGGCACGGGGCGCGGGGCGACGTGGCCGGTCGACTGGCGGCGGGCGATGTCGAGTATCTCGTAGACCCCGATGCGCCCGATGTCGCGCGCGGGCACGAGCTCATCCCATTCGGTGACGATCAGGAGGCCTTCGCGCTCGAGCGTGCTCGCCATCTGCGCCACGGCGATCCCGGGCAGCCCGAGCTCGGTGGCGAGGCGGTTCACCGTCCAGCGCCGCCCGCCGGCCACGTGCGTGCGGCCCACCAGGTACATCAGTTTCAACGCCAGCTGCTCGAGGTCCACGCTCGAGAGGCGCAGCTGCTGCAGGCCCAGCCGCAGGTAGGTCGGATTTTGCACGTAGAAGGAGAGCTGCGCGCCCGCGAGCAGGATCAGCCAGCCGAAATACGTCCACAGCAGCGCCGCGACCACGAAGGCGAAGCCTGCGTACACGACAGTGAGGCGCGTGGAATACACCACCAGGGCGGTGAAGAGCCGCCCGGTCGTGGCCCACAGCACCCCTGCAACCACAGAGCCGGTGAGCGCGGCGCGCCAGTGCACGCGCGTGTTGGGGATGATCATGTAGAGCGCGGTGAAGAAGGCCGTCACCATCGCATAGGGCGCCACGCCCAGGCTGGCGCCGCGCAAGCGCTGCAGCAGCGGCAGGTGCACCACCTCCTGCACCGGGGCGCTGGCGAAGGTGGCATGCAGCAGGCCGACGAAGCCCACCAGGATCACCGGCGCGGCGATGAGAAACCCGGTGTACTCAGCCAGACGCCGCGCGAAGCTGCGCGGCTGCTCCACGTGCCAGAGGAAATTGAAGCTGTCTTCCACCTTCTTGATGGTGCCGACGAGCGTCCAGGCGAGGAGTGCAAGGCCGAGGGAGCCAACGACGCCGCTGCTGACGCGGCTGGCGAACTGCAACACCTGCGTGGTCAGTTCCTGGGCCGCCGCGGTGCCGAGGGGCCGAAAGAACTCCAACACCACCGGCTCCAGATCCCGCCGGGCGCCGAAGATCTTCAGCACCGCGAAGCTGAAGGCGAGCAGCGGGATGAGCGACAGGAGCGTCGTGTAAACGAGGCTCATCGCCCGCAGGTTGATCTCCCCGCGCGACAGATCCCGCAGCACCGCATAGGGGTAGCGCAGCAGGCGCAGCAGGGTGCCGAGTGCGCCCGGGCGCGCCGAGGCCGGGCCGAAGAAGCACCAGTCCAGAAAGCCCCAGATGCGCAGCCACATGGCTTAAGGATACAGTGAGCGCCGGCAGCTGCGGTGTTTCATGACCCGGATTTCCGAATTTCCCGAGCGGATCGTGTGCCTGACCGAGGAGACCACCGAGACGCTGTATCTGCTCGGTGAGGACTGGCGCATCGTCGGCATCTCAGGCTTCACGGTGCGCCCGGCGCGCGCCCGGCGCGAGAAGCCGCGCGTGTCGGCCTTCACCAGCGCGCGCACCGAGCGCATCATCGCGCTCAAACCCGACCTGGTACTGGGCTTCTCGGATCTGCAGGCTGAGATTGCCGCGGACCTCGTGCGCGCCGGCCTCGAGGTGCATGTGTTCAATCACCGCAGCATCGCTGACATTCTGCGCATGATCCGCACCCTCGGCGGCATGATCGGCTGCGAGGCGAAGGCGCGCGCGCTGACCGATGAACTCGAGGCGGGACTTGCCGCCGTGCGCGCCCGCGCTGCCGCGTTCACGCGCCGTCCGCGTGTGTATTTCGAGGAATGGGACGATCCGCTCATCAGCGCCATCCGCTGGGTGTCAGAGCTCATCACCCTCGCCGGCGGCGAGGAGTGCTTTCCGGAGCTCGCCGCCGAGGCGCTCGGGAAGAACCGCATCATCGCCGACCCTGCCGAGGTCACCCGTCGCGCACCGGATATCGTGCTCGGCTCCTGGTGCGGCAAGAAGTTTCGCCCCGAGAGCGTGGCCGTGCGCCCCGGCTGGCAGGCGATACCGGCGGTGCGCTCAGGCTACGTGCGTGAGATCAAGTCCTCGCTCATCCTGCAGCCGGGTCCGGCGGCGCTGACCGAGGGCGTGCAGGCGATTCAGACGGTCATCGCGCAGTGGCACGCCGGCAGCGCGCCATGAGGCGGCGCGGGCGCAGCCCGCTTCAGATGCCGCGCCGCTCGCGCACCAGCTCCCACGCCTCGATGATCTGCTGGGTGCGCTGCTTGGCGTGCTCGATCATCGAGTCGGGCAGCCCATGGGCCTTGAGCTTGTCCGGATGATGCCGGTGCAGCTGCCGTCGATACGCCTTGGCGATCTGCTCGTCACTGGCGCCCGGGGTGCTCTCAAGCACCCGATAGGCTTCGGCGAGGCGCGCTTCGCGTACCGCGGCGGTGGCGCCGCTGCTCGCCCCGGCGCGGAAGGCGCCGCTTTGGATGCGCAGCGCCGCCTCGACGTGCGCGAATTCAAACGCCGAGATGCCAAGGCCGGCCGCCACCTGCTGCATCGCCGGTCGCACCGGGCCGGCAAGGTTGTTGCCGGCGAGCGCGGCGCGCAGCTGGATCTCCAGAAAAATCCGCGTGAGGTCCGGGCGCCCGCGGCAGGCACGCCTGAGTGCGGCCAGCTCGCCGGCAAAATCAAATCCGGGCTGCTTGCCGGCGGTGAAGCAGCCGATCGCCTCGCGCGTCTGATTCGCATCCAGGCGCAGCTCCCCCATCACCGCACGTGCGGCGGAGATCTCCAGCTCCGACACGCGGCCGTCGGCCTTGGCGATATAACCCATGATGTGAAACGTGGCGCGGAAGAAGCGCGCGCCGATCGCCGCGAGTTCCTCGGCGGGCAGCGCCTCGGGCGCCGCGCCGCTATCCTCATCGAACTGGTGTCCGAGCAGCACGCCGAACAGCGCGCCGAGGGGCCCCATGGCGAGCAGCCCCAGGAGCCCGCCGGTGACTTTACCGATCCATTTCATGGCTTAAGGGCGCGGAATGCTTGCAGGTGTGAGCGCTCCAAAGGGCCGTTATAGTAGCAAGCTGATGGCCGCCCCCACCGTTTACCGCACCCAACTCAGCGGACTCACCCGTCTGCACGAGGGCAAGGTGCGCGACATCTACGCCCTCGATGATGCGACCCTGCTGATCATCACCACCGACCGGCTGTCGGCGTTTGACGTCGTACTGCCGGATCCGATTCCGGGCAAAGGCGCAGTCCTGAACGGCATTTCCAACTTCTGGTTCGCACGCACCGGCGAACTTGTGCCCAATCACCTCACCGATCGAGATCCGGCGAGCGTACTGAAGGATCCCACCGAGCGCGTGCTGCTCGAAGGGCGCGCCGTGATCGTGCGGCGGCTCAAGGCGCTGCCCCTCGAGGCGGTGGTGCGCGGCTACCTGATCGGCTCGGGCTGGAAGGATTATCAGACGAGCGGCAAGCTGTGCGGCATCGCGCTGCCAGCGGGCCTGAAGCAGGCGCAGCGGCTGCCGCAGCCGCTGTTCACGCCGGCGAGCAAGGCCGCCCCCGGGGCTCACGATGAAAATATTTCCTTCGATGCCGTGAGCCATCTGGTCGGGGCGCAGCTGGCCGCGCAGGTGCGTGACACGGCGCTGGCGCTGTACGGTTTCGCCGCCGAGCACGCACGCCGGCGCGGCATCATCATCGCCGATACCAAGTTTGAGTTCGGCCTCGATCCTGCCGGTCGCCTGACGCTGATCGATGAGGTGCTCACTCCGGACTCCTCGCGCTTCTGGCCGGCGGACACTTATCGTGAGGGCATCAGCCCACCGAGTTTCGACAAGCAGTACGTGCGCGACTATTTGGAGACGCTCGACTGGAACAAGAAGGCGCCGGGCCCCAAGCTGCCCGCCGCGATCATCGCTCGCACCAGCGAGAAATACCGTGAGGCGCTCACGCGTCTGACGGGGCCGCCCGCGGCGTTCAGTTAGACTTACCCGCATGGCGAGCCCCTGGATTGCCCCCTCGATTCTCTCGGCTGACTTCGCCCGCTTGGGCGAGGAGGTCGATGCGGTACTCGCCGCCGGAGCTGACCTTGTGCACTTTGACGTGATGGATAATCACTACGTGCCCAATCTCACCATCGGCCCGATGGTGTGCGAGGCGCTGCGCAAGCACGGCGTGCAAGCCCCGATCGACGTGCATCTGATGGTGCGCCCGGTCGATCGGATCGTGCCGGACTTCGCCGCCGCCGGCGCCAGCTACATCAGCTTCCACCCCGAGGCGAGCGAGCACGTTGACCGCACCATCGGCCTCATCCGCGAGCACGGCTGCAAGGCGGGCCTGGTCTTCAACCCCGCCACCCCGCTGGATTACCTCGACTACACACTCCAGGAGCTGGACCTGGTGCTCATCATGTCGGTGAACCCCGGGTTTGGCGGACAGAAGTTCATCCCCACTTCCCTGCGCAAGCTCGCCGATGCGCGTCGGCGCATCGACGCCATGGGTCGGGCGGTGCGGCTGGAGGTCGATGGCGGGATCAAGGTCGATAACATCCGTGCCGTGGCGCAGGCGGGCGCGGACACCTTCGTCGCAGGCTCGGCAATTTTCGGCAGTCCGGATTACGCACGCACGATTGCCGAGATGCGCCAACAAATCGCGCGCTGAGTCGCCGCGGCATGCTGAACTGCGAGCTGTGGCGCACGGGCTTGCGGCGGCCGCACCGCGACGCAGATGCGTACCGACGCTCGCAGTGGGATAACTTCTGCGCCCCGCGGGGCGCGCTGATCCGGCGCGATCTGACTAGGGAGCGCGAGGCGCGCTACTCGTCCTCGTCGTCCTCATCCTCGTCGTCATCGACCTGGGAGGGCACTTTGGACGCGCTGGCGCTGGGCTTCGCTGGCACGATCACCGGGCGCGTCTTCATCTTCGGGCGCGCGTTGAAGACGACGATGGTCTTGCCGGTGGCCCGCAGCAGGCCCTGCTCCTCGAGCACCTTCAGCACGCGCCCGGCCATCTCGCGCGAGCAGCCCACCAGGCGCGAGAGCTCCTGGCGGCTCACCTTGATCTGCATGCCTTCCGGGTGCGTCATGGCGTCCGGCTCACCGCACAGATCCATGATGGCGTGGGCCACGCGGCCGGTGACATCCACGAAGGCGAGGTCGCCGAGCTTGCGATTGGTACGGTCCAGGCGCGTCGCCAGCTGCGTCGCCAGCTCAAACACCAGCCCCGGGCTCTCGGCGGCGATCTGCCGGAAGCGCGGATAGGTCATCTCGGCGAGCTCGCACTGATTGCGGGTGCGGACCCAGGCGCTGCGCGTGGGCTGCTCGTAGAAGAGTCCCATCTCCCCGAAGAACTGACCGCGATTGAGGTAGGCGAGCACCATCTCGTTGCCTTCCTCGTCCTCGATCATCACTTCCACGGAGCCGCTGATGATGTAGTAAAGAACGTCCGGCAGATCTCCCGCGTGGATCACAACCGTCTTCGACGGCACCGCCCGGATCCGGCAATAGCTCAGGAACCGGTTGATCGCGGGAATCTCGCTCAACGGCTTGACGTTCTCTTCCATACTGGCTCCCCAGAAAGACTTAATGTACACGCACCCGCTTAAGTTGCGGGTTTATTCAGATCCAGTAAGCAGTCCCCGTCATGACGGCGGCGGTGCGGCGCATGAGCTCACGCACCGGCGCGGGCAGCGCTACGCCCCCCGCTCGGGTGGCGGTCGCGCCGTGCGCGATCTCTTCCGCCCTCATGGTTTCAAGTATCGCACGGCTGCGGGTATCGCCCGTGGGCAGTCTGCCGAGGTGGGCATCGAGGTGCCCCTCGACCTGTCGCTCGGTCTCGGCAACGAAGCCGAGGCTCGCCCGATCACCGGCGAGTGCCGCGAGCGCCCCGATCGTGAACGAGCCGGCATACCAGAGCGGGTTGAGCAGGCTCGGGCGCGCGGCGAGCTCCCTCAGCCGCCCCTCGCACCAGGCCAGGTGATCGGATTCGGCGCGCGAGGCCTCCATGAGCAGCGCCCGGGTAGCCGCGGAGCGTGCCAGGAGCGCCTGCCCGTGATACAGCGCCTGCGCGGCGAGCTCCCCCGTGTGGTTCACCCGCATGAGGGCCGCGGCGCTGCGGCGCTCGGGATCCGAGAGGGGTACGCCGGCGGCGGCGGGCTGCGGGGCAGGCCGGCTGGCGCGCGCCGGCGCAAAGACGGCTCGCAGGGCACGATCGGCGGCGGCGATGGCAGAGTCGAGAGGGCGACCGGACTCCATATCTAAGGGGGCTATTATAGGCGTATAAGGCAGGCCAACCCCTAGCTGTGGGGCTCGGGCACCCCGAAAGAGCGCCCGCGGACCCTGCGGCTTTGCATTGGGGCACCCGCTTGAGTACACTTCCCCGCCTTTTTTTGGACCCGGAACCCCAGAGGGATCCCCGCTGATTCCGGGCCACTGCCATGAGTGAACTATGAAGACCGTATTTGCCAAGCCCGCCACCGTGCGCGGCGATTGGTTCGTCGTCGACGCTGCCGACAAGACGCTCGGGCGGCTGGCCTCCCAGATCGCCCACCGCCTCAAGGGCAAGCACAAGGCTGACTACAGCCCGCACGTGGACATGGGCGATCACATCGTCGTGGTGAACGCGCAGAAGATCCGCGTCACCGGGCGCAAGCTCACCGACAAGATCTATTACCACCACACCGGCTACATCGGGGGTATCAAGTCGATCGCGCTCGAGAAGCTGCTCGCCGAGCATCCGGAGCGGGCGATCGAGTTCGCGGTGAAGGGGATGTTGCCGAAGAACCCCCTCGGCCGGCGCATGTTCAGGAAGCTGCACGTCTTTGCAGGCGGCGAGCATCCCCACCGGGCGCAGCAGCCCAAGCCGCTTCAGCTTCAATAGGACCGAACGCAAATGCCAGCGACCCAGAATCACTACGGTACCGGCCGGCGCAAGACTGCGACCGCGCGGGTGTACCTGAAGCCCGGCAGCGGGCGCATCACGGTCAACGAGCGCTCGCTCGATGAGTTCTTTGGTCGCGAGACCGGGCGCATGATCGTGCGCCAGCCGCTGGAGGCGGTGAAGCTCATGGCGCGGTTCGACATCGCCGTCAAGGTCGATGGCGGCGGCATCACCGGCCAGGCCGGTGCCATCCGCCACGGCATTACCCGCGCACTCATCGAGTACGATGAGAGCCTGCGCAAGCCCCTGCGTGATGCCGGCTTCGTGACGCGCGATGCGCGCGAAGTGGAGCGCAAGAAGGTCGGACGTCGCAAGGCCCGCCGCGGACCGCAGTACTCGAAGCGTTGAGTTGGCGATGCACCGCGGCGGCCGCTGCGGTGCATCGTACGATTCGATATCCCGCCACTTGGGGGATCGTCTAGTGGTAGGACAACGGACTCTGACTCCGTTTACCTAGGTTCGAATCCTAGTCCCCCAGCCAAACTAAGAAGCCCGCTCGCACGAGCGGGCCTTTTTCATTGCGGCCTGCGCCTACAGCTTCCGGCGCCCCGAAGCGGGAGCATCCGCTACTTTCACGAGGAGGCCCAGCTATGCCACGCGGCGACAAGTCCAAGTACACCCCGAAGCAGAAACGCAAGGCCGAGCACATCGAGGAGAGTTACGAGGCGCGCGGACTGGATCCGGGTGAGGCCGAGGCACGCGCCTGGGCGACGGTGAACAAGCAAAGCGGCGGCGGCGAGCGCTCCGGCAGCGGACGCGCAACCTCAGCGGCTCAGAAAGCGCGCGCACGCCAGGACTCGGCGCGCCACGCCGTCGCGGCCAGACACGGTCACCCGGCCAATCGCGGCCGCATGACGGCACGCCGTTCACGGCAGACCTCCGCCTGACGGCCGGCTCGAAACCCACCTGCACGGGGCCCGGCGGCGGGCCCCGTGTCTGGCTGAATTCTTAGCGCGCGGCGTGCGCAGCCCTTACCGGCTCAGCCGTGCGGTCGGCGTCGATTTGAAAGCGGAGCCGGCATCCAGCGCGCTCAGTAACGGGCTGTGCACGGCGCTCACGGCCTGGCTGACGGAGGTGTGGACGCAGTCATTCCACGCGGCCTGTTCCTCCAGGCGGCGGCCTTCCTCGCCGCACACGAAGTGGGCGGCGCCGCGGATGCGGTTGTAGAGCGTCGTCGCACCCGCGCTGGTGGCTAGGTTCAGATCGTTGTACTTCACCGTGAGCGTGTGCACCTCAGGCATGTCGGGCGCCTGCGCCTGCGCCGTGACGGCGAGCAGCGCCGTCCCCGCGAGCGCGAAGCCGAAAAGAGAAAAGCGTCGAATGGGTGTGCGTGTGTCCATGTGCGGTCCTCCAGGTTTCATCTGCCGTCAGGACTGCACAGGCGCGGCCGGTCATCGCGATGAGGATCCGGCACGAGGAACCTGTGGTCCTGTGCATGATTGGATGCCGCGCAGATGAAAAAGGACAAAGCCGTAACGCAAAGCGGGCCGGTTGCCGGCCCGAGCGGGACAAAGCCGCGTCCGAGCGGGCGCCGCTTCGGGAACGCCCCGCGCATTAAGGGTGCGCACTCGTGCCGCCGGGCGGCGAGGAGGGCCGCCCGGCGCGGGGGGCAAGCTCGCAGCTCAGGGCTTGTCGATGATGATGATCGGATCGAGGATCAGTTTGCCGACGCGCACCGTGTACTCGTAAAAGGGCGGCTGCTCAGCCCCCGGCGCGCGTGGTGTTATCGCGTCGACCACCTGCTTGTGACCTACCAGGGTCGACTTCAGCGGTCCCCACGCCACCTCAAAGCCACCGAGCTGCTCGAACGTGAGCGTGAACGGGTGACGCTCGTCGCACTCCCAGTGCACTTTGGTGTTTTCGTTGGCGCGCAGGGCGCCGGCGTTCGGGGTGCACCAAATCGTGCCCGATTCCACGTGAATAACGATGGGCGGAGGATCATCCTTGGGGTTGATGGTTACCAAGGAGTGCTGTGAGGTTGCCATGGGCCTTCTCCGTTTAAGGTGAGGTGGTGTCCTCTTGATTCACGCCTGAGGTGATTTGTCGGCCGGGCCGACGAGCTTGCGGAAGCGGGCGTCGCTGCGCAGGCTGATGAAATCTGGTGCCGCGCGCACCAGCTGGGCGGGATAACCGAGCTCCACGGCGCGGCTGAGAGAGGCGAGCGCGCCGGCCGTGTCACCCGCCTCGAGCGCGACGAGCGCTGCGTAGTAGTGCACGTATTCGTCCGTCGCGGCGAGTTCGAGTGCGCGGCCGGCGTAAACCGCCACGTGCTCGGTGTCACCGGCACGGGCGCTGTAGAACGCGAGCTGCATCCACGAGATGCCGTCCTTCGGGTTGACCTGCAGGCTGCGCTGCGCGAGGAGCATGGCGCGCCGGTAGTCGTTCTGCGCTTCGGCGCGTGAGCGATCGATCTGCCACAAGGCATCCGCGAGGTTGCCCCACACGCGATGATCCTCGGCGGCAAGTTCCGTGGCGTGCGAGAACATGTGCGCGGCATCAGGGTAGCGGCCGAGGAAGTAGTAGACGCTGCCAAGGTTCGAGTAGGCGCCGCGCGTTGGCTCGAGCGCGAGCGAGCGCTCGTAGGCGGCGGCCGCGGCGCTGAAGTCGGCGGTCATCTCGAGCGCGGCACCGAGGTTGTTGAAGGCGCCCGGACTTGCCGGGATCAGTTCGGTCACGCGCTGGAAGACCGGCACGGCGGCGGCCGCGCGACCGTGGCTGAAGAGAAAACCGCCGAGCGCAGTCTGCGCCTCCCAGTAGGTGGGCTCGACCTGCACGCCCTCCCGTAAGGCGCGTTCGGCATCGGCGCTTTTGTGCTCGCCGTCCAGGGCCTCACCGAGACCGATATAGCCATCGGCGTTGTCCGGATCGGTGCGGATCGCCTCGCGATACAGCGCCGCGGCCTGCTCACTGCGGCCGCACACGAGGTTCAGGTGCGCGAGGGCGGCGGAGACCTCGCGCAGTGAAGCGTCGAGCTTGAGCGCTTCGGCGCAGGCGCTCTCGGCCTGGGGGATCAGTGTCGCATCGCGCGAAACTTCATAGCCGATGATGTAGCGCTCGCACAGCCCGGCGTAGGCGAGGGCGAACTTCGGGTCCTTGATGAGGGCCTGGCGGAAGCTGTCTTCCGCGGCTTCGAGCTGCGCTGCGGCACCCGGCCCGTGCAGCTTCGCCAGTCCCGCCAGATACAGGTCGAAGGCATCCACGTGGGCCGTGGGGGGCTGCGAGGTGCGCTGCATGAGATCGCTCGAGAGCACCACTTTCAAGGTGCTGATGATCGAGCGGGCCACATCGTCCTGGATCGCCACCAGGTCCTGCCAGGTGCGGTTGTAGGTCATCGACCAGACGTTGTAGCCGGAGGCCGCATCGATCAGCTGTGCGGTGACACGCAGCTGATTGCCCTCGCGCATCACGCTGCCCTCAAGGACGTGGCGCACCCCGAGCGTTTGCGCGATCGTGCGCACGTCCGCGTCGCGGCCGCGGAAGGAGAAGGCCGAGGTGCGCGAGGCCACCCGCAGCCCGTGGATGCGCGCAAGACGCGCGGACAGCTCCTGCGCGAGTCCGTCACCGAGGTAGCTGTTGCCATCGCCCGGGGTGACATCCACCAGCGGCAGCACGGCGATCGTGTGCGGCGGCTGCACGATCACGCTCGCCGCCGCAGCCGGTGCGGGAGCGGCGGGGGTGCGCAGGAAGCGGGTGGCCGCCCAGGGCAGCGCGAGCAGCACGAGCACGGCGAACGCTGCCCCGACCCACCCGAGAGCGCCCGGCCCGGGGGCGGCAGGTGCGGGCGGCTCCGGTGCCGGCGCGGTCGGCGCCCCAGGCTTCGCATCGAACCAGTAGGGCGTCGCCGGTTCGCTGCGGCGCCGCTCGGTGAGCGGGCGCACCGTGGCCACCATGCGATAACCGCGGCCGCGCACGCCGCCGATGTAGCGCGGGGCCTGCGGGTCATCCCCGAGTGCCGTGCGCACGAGCTTCACGCGCTGACTGATCGTCTCCGGGGTGATGACGAGTCCGGGCCAGACGCGTTCGGTCAGCTGATCGAAGCTGACGAGGTTGGGGGCGGCGCGTGCCAGCGTGAGCAGTAGCTCGAAGGACAGATGCGGCAGCGGGATCTCAACTGCATCCCGGGTCACGCGCTGCTGTCCGATGTCGATGATGAGGTCATCGACCTGAAATCCCGTCTGATCCGCGTCCGCGGCTGGGGTGCTCATGTCCGTGCCCGGTGTTTGCTTTCCCGGGGGCCCGAGTGGGACTCACTGCGGGGCCGTTTTCAGCCGATGTTACGCCCGAAGCCGCCATGACGCTCAACTCACCCCTTACGCGCACCCACCCGGGGTCCCTGGGACCCCGGATGGGTACACGTACCAGGCTCACTTGCTCAGCATCGCCACCGTGGTGTCGACCGGGCGGCCAGTGTGCACAGCCGTGAGGAGCGGGCTGTTCACCTTCGCGACCGCATCGGTAATGGCGCCGCGGTAGCAGGCGTTCCAGAAGGACTGATCGAACAGATTACGTCCCTCGTACCCGCACACGGAGCGGGCGGCCGTCTTGATGCGCCCGTAGAGGGCCTGGGCACCCGCGATGGTGGACAGGTTGAGGTCGCGGTAGCTCACTTTGACGCTGGCGGGGTCTTGGGCCAGCGCCGGTGTGGCACCCAAGACACCCAAAATCAGCGCCAGGGCCAGGGCACGCACGGGTGAACGATGGATCGAGTTGATGAAGTTCATTGCGGTTCTCCAGGTTGGGTTGTTCCAAGGACCGCAGGCAAGGTATGCGCCAGGTGCCCGGGGCGCATGAAGAGGGGCTGAAGGTGCGTGAAGATTGCGTGATGAATTGCCAAAGACGCCGATGCGCGCATGAAGAGCATCGCCCTCGGCCGCCCGGGCTCGTCGCGCCGGCGCAGGCCGCGCCGCCGCCCGCCCTCTAGCGCGCTTCGACGCCCTGCGCGGTACCCACCAGCAGCACATCCGCCGGGCGCGCGGCAAACAGCCCCACCGTCACGATCCCGACGATCTGGTTCAGCTCGCGCTCGAGGGCCACCGGATCGGCAATCCTGAGGCCGTGCACGTCCAGGATATGGTTGCCGTTGTCGGTGAGGCAGGCCTCGCGCCACACCACCCGCCCCCCAAACGGATGCAGCTGCCGCGTGACGAGCGCGCGGGCCATCGGGATGACCTCAAGGGGCAAGGGAAAACGGCCGAGCCGCGCCACGAGCTTGCTCTCATCGACGATGCACACGAAGCGCCGCGCGGCCGCGGCGATGATCTTCTCGCGCGTGAGGGCACCGCCGCCGCCCTTGATCAGGTGCCGCTCGGGGGTCGCCTCGTCGGCGCCGTCTATATAAAGGTGCAGGTCATCAAGATCATTGAGGTCGAGCACCGTAACCCCGGCGGCCCGCAGCCGCGCGCTGCTGGCCTCCGAGCTCGATACGGCCGTGTGCACGTGACCGGGCTTTGCGGCGAGGGCGTCGATGAACAGATTGACGGTGGAACCGGTTCCGACGCCGAGCGTTGCGCCCTGCGGCACCAGCTCCAGTGCGGCCAGTGCCGCGCGCCGCTTCTGGCCCTCAACGTCGATCGTCATTGCCGGCCCCCGATGATGCTGCGAGAACCCTGTCCCCAGAAACGACTGTGCCCGCGTCAGCGGCGGGCACAGTCGTCTTCGAATGCGAATCGGCGATCGCTTGCGCGATCGCCGAATTAAGGCCTATTTCTTCTTCGCAGCTTTCTTCTTGGCCTTCTTCTTTGCCTTCGCCATGTTGGCTCTCCAATTAGAGACGGGTTAGTCCGGGGACCGAGTATATACACGCGAATCGAAATTACAAGCGAGCACACCATCAAGTGTGCTAGGTGCGATGCGCGCGCGGGCGCGCATGCGGACCACGGTGCGCATCATTCGAGCGAGAGAATGAACTGCCAGTGCGCACTTTCCACCGGCGTAACCGACAAGCGATTGCCCCTGCGCAACAGCAGCATGCCCTTCAATTCCTTGTGCTCGTGCGCGCGCAGTTCCTCGAGTGTGATGGTGCGCGCCAGAGGGCGCTTGAGCTGCACGTCCACCATGAACCAGCGCGGATTCTTCGGATCACTGTCCGGATCGTAGTGATGGTGCCTGCGCTCGAAGGCGGTGGGATCGGGGTAGGCCTCCTTCACGATCTGCATGATGGCGACGATGCCCGGCACCGCGGTGCTCGAGTGATACAGAAAGGCCTGATCGCCCTTGTGCATCTGCTTGAGCAGGTTGCGCGCCTGGTAGTTGCGGACCCCATCCCAGGCCGTGGTGCGCCGCGGCGCGGCGCTGAGGTGTTCCAGCCCAAACGTGCTCGGCTCGGTCTTCATCAGCCAGTAGTGCATCGGATGAACCCCTCATCGGTAATCACCGCATCCATACGCACATCGTGCGCGGCGGGCGTGATGTGCTCGACTTCCTGAAAGGCATAGGCCAGTCCCACGAGGCGTGGTGCGTGCCAGGCCTGGCGCCAGCGGCGAAAAGCGAAGGCGCGGTCGTAGTAGCCGCCGCCCGTCCCCAGGCGCACGCCGGTGCGGTCAAAACCCACGAGCGGCAGGAAGACCAGATCGAGCCAGCGTGCGCTGATGCTCGCCGCATTGTCCGGCTCATCGATCCCCAGGCGGTTCTTGCGCAGCGTCCCGCTCATGGCGAGAAATCTCATGCCGCGGGCGGAACGCGGCCGATCGATGCGCGGCAGGTAGATGCGGCAGCCGCGCTGCTGCGCAAGCTCGATGAGCGCGGTGGTATCCAGTTCCGCCGGCAGTGCGGCGTAGAGCGCGATGCGCGCATCGGCCTTCAGTGGCAGCGCCCGCTCGATGTTGCGCGCCACCAGGCGCGCGGCATGCGCGCGCGCAGCGCTGGGCACGGCGCGCCGGCGGGCCGCGAGGCTCGCCCGCAGCGCTCTGCGGGCGGCATCGGCTGAATCAGGTAGCGCCACCCGCAAGTGCCGGTGCGAACCGTTGCTCTCGAACCAGAGCAACAGGTGGGACGAGCTGCGGCAGGTAAGGCTTTCCGCTCCGGGGCGGACATGCACAGTGCTGCGCGCAAGACCTAAGTCCCGAGGGTGTTTCAATTAGGGTCCGAGGTAACCCGGTCCACTTGTCGAACACCGCAGGCGACGCCAGCACCACTCTACACCAAGGATGTGGGACGTGCTTGTGGGGGAAGCACGACTTTCTCACAGTTCCAGCTGCTGTCCCTTTTCCAGTGCGCTCTCCACGCGCTCGCGCAGCGCCCGCACCTTATGCCCGACGCCGCTGTCGAGCTTGCTCTCGCGGTCCTTGCCCTTGAGAAATTCATGCGCGAGATTCAAAGCCGCCATGACCGCGATACGATCGTGACCCACGACCTTGCCGCTGTCGCGGATCTCGCGCATGCGGCCGTTGAGGAACTCGGCGGCGTCCAACAGTGCGGAGCGCTCTTCGTAGGGGCAGGCGACCACGTATTCCTTCTCCATGATCCGCACGCTCACGCGCGCCGGCTCGCCTTGACTCATGTACCGTGCTCCAGGGTCTTCAGACGGCCGATCATGGCTTCCACCCGCGTGCGCACCTGCTCGTTCTTGTGCATGAGCGTGGCGCGCTCGCCGGCGAGCGACTCGTGCCGGGCACGCAACGCGCGGTTCTCATCCTTCAGGTGCTCGAGGATCCCGATGAGCTCATCGATGCGTTTGGTGAGCCGCGTGAGTTCGAGTTCGAGTTGTGTTTTTGTAGGATCGCTCATGGAAGAACTATAGAGCGGCGCTCTTCGTACGGTCAATTATATAATGAGCCGCTTTAACATGATCCAGCCTGACTACACCCGCATCGAACGCGTGCTCGCACACGAGCACTCCCTCGCCGACGCCGCCGAGGCGCACGGCACGCTCGCCGGCTGCCTGTGCGGTGCCTCCGGCTACCGCTTCGAGGACTGGCTGAAGGAGATCCTGCCCGAGGGGCGTGCCACGGCGGCGGTCGCACAGCCGCTGCGCGAACTGTACGACGCCACCGCCAGTGCGCTGATCCAGCCGGACATGCAGTTCGAACTGCTGCTGCCCGAGGATGAGCGAGCCGCTCGCGCAGCGCACCGCAGCACTTGCGCAGTGGTGCCAGGGGTTTCTCTATGGTCTGGGCGCCGGCGCGCATTACCGATGCGAGCGAACTGCCCGGGGAGATCGGTGAGATCGTGCGCGACTTCATCGAGATCACGCCGTGCGGATGCGCAAGTGGGCGATGAGGCGAATGAGAACGCCTACGCTGAGCTGGTCGAGTTCGTGCGCGTCGGGGTGCAGCTCCTGTTCGAGGAGCTGGCGGTCGCGCGCGCGCCGGCCGCCCCCACCGCCGCGCCGCTGCACTGAGCGGCGTATGGCCCGGGACGAGTTCGCGCACCGCCGCCGCCAGCTGATGCGACTCATGGGGCGCGATTCGATCGCGATCCTGCCGGCCGCCCCTGTGCGTCATCGCAACAACGACGTCGAATACGCGTATCGGCAGGACAGCGACTTTCACTACCTCACCGGCTTTGGCGAGCCCGAGGCGGTGGCGGTGCTGGTGCCGGGGCGCGCGCAGGCGGAATACATCCTGTTCGTGCGCGAGCGCAACCCCGAGCGTGAGACCTGGGACGGGCGGCGCGCGGGTCCGGCTGGCGCCAAACGCGACTTACGGCGCCGATGATGCCTTCCCCATCACCGATATGGACGAGATCCTGCCAGGGTTGCTCGAGAACCGCGCACGCGTCTTCTACACCATGGGCGCATACGCGGATTTCGACCAGCGCGTGGTCGGCTGGGTCAACGGCCTGCGCACCCAGGCGCGCAACGGCCGCCACCCGCCGCAGGAGTTCGTCGCGCTCGATCACGTGCTGCACGACATGCGCCTCTTCAAGTCCCGGCGCGAACTCGAGCTCATGCGCACCGCGGCACGCATCGCCGCGCGCGCGCACCAGCGTGCCATGCGCTTTTGCCGTCCCGGCGCCACGGAGTTCCAGGTCATGGCGGAACTCGTGCACGAGTTCCGTCGTCACAACGCCGATACCGCCTATCAGCCGATCGTGGGCGGGGGCGCCAACAGCTGCATCCTGCATTACCGCGAGAACAACCAGCCGCTGCAAAGCGGGGAGCTGCTGCTGATCGATGCCGGGTGCGAGTTCGAGTGCTACGCCTCGGACATCACGCGCACCCTGCCCGTGAACGGGCGCTTCACGAGCGCGCAGCGCGCCGTTTACGAGGTGGTGCTGGAAGCAAACCGCGCGGCGATCGCCAAGGTGCGCCCCGGCAATCACTGGAACGAGCCGCACGAAGCGGCGGTGCGTGTCATCACCCAGGGCCTGGTGAAGCTCGGCCTGCTCAAGGGGCGCGTGCCCGCGCTCATCAAAAGCGGCGCCTACCGCCGTTATCTTCATGCACCGTACCGGTCACTGGCTCGGCCTTGATGTACACGACGTCGGTGACTACAAAATCGGCGACGAGTGGCGCGTGTTCGAGCCGGGCATGGCGCTCACCGTCGAGCCGGGTATCTACCTCCCGGCCGCGGCCCGCGGGGTGCCTAAGCGCTTTCGCAACATCGGCATCCGCATCGAGGACGATGTCGTCGTGACCAAGAAGGGCGCCGAGGTCCTCACCGCCCGGGCGCCCAAGGATGCCGATCAGATCGAAGCGCTCATGGCACGCGGCTGAGGGGCGCGCCATGTCCGCCGCGCCTGCCCCGAACCCCCGTGAGATCGACGTCGCCATCGTCGGCGGGGGCATGGTGGGGGCGAGCCTGGCAGTGGCGCTGATCGGCACCGGGGTGCGGGTGCTGCTCATCGAGAGCGTGCCTTTCCAGAGCGCCGTGCAGCCAAGTTTCGATGCGCGCACGAGCGCGCTCGGCAACGCCAGCCGCCGCATCTTCGGCGCACTGGGTATCTGGGAGGTGATCGCCGCTGAGGCCGCCGCCATCCGCTCGATTCACGTCTCCGATGCCGGCCGGTTCGGGTTCGCGCGCCTCGAGGCGCACGAGCAGGGGATCGAGGCCTTCGGCTACGTCGTGGCCAATCGTGCCCTTGGCGCGGCTCTCTGGCAGAAGCTCAGCACCGCACCCGAGCTCACGCTGCGCGTACCGGCGAGCCTCACGCAGCTGCAGATCGATTCCGCCGGCGCCGCACTCACCGTCGCAGGCGCCGCGGGGGCACCTGAGCTTTTCAGCGCCCGCCTCGTGGTCGCTGCGGACGGCGCCCACTCGCAGGTGCGGGCCGCCGCCGGCATCGAGGCCGACGTCGAGGACTACGGGCAGGTGGCGCTGGTCGCCAATGTCGCGAGCGATGAGCCGCACGCCGGACGGGCCTTCGAGCGTTTCACCCCTGCAGGACCGCTCGCCGTGCTGCCGCTCCACGACGGCGCGCGCGTGGTCATCTGGGCCTGCACGCCCGAGCGTGCCGAACAGCTGCTCACGCTCGATGAGGCCGGCTACCTGCAGCAGCTGCAGGCGGTATTCGGCTGGCGTGCGGGACGCTTCATCCGGGCGGGCCGGCGCGCCTCCTATCCCCTCAGGCTCACGCGTGCCACCGCCCCGGTCGCTGCGCGCGCCGTGCTGATCGGGAACGCCGCGCAGGCGCTGCACCCGGTTGCCGGTCAGGGCTTCAACTTAGGTCTGCGCGATGCCGCGATGCTCGCGGAAGTCATCGCTGCGACGCACGGGGATGTCGGTGCTGCGCAGCCCCTGCAGCGCTTTGCCGAATGGCGCGCGCGCGATCGCAGCGGAGTGGTGCACTTTACCGATGGGCTGGTGAAGCTCTTCGGTGACACGCGCCCGGGGGCGGGACTCCTGCGCAATCTGGGTCTGCTCATGTTCGATCTGGCCCCGCCGGCCAAGAGCGCGCTCGCGCGCCTCAGTGCCGGCTTCGGCGGGCCAACGCCACGCCTTGCCCGCGGATTGCCGGTGCGGCATGACTGACGTGGCGATCGTCGGCGGCGGCCCGGTCGGGGCCTGCGCCGCGGCGCTGCTCGCGCGCGGTGGCCTCAAGGTGAGCGTGTTTGAGCCGCACCCGCCGCCGCCGCCTGAGCCGCAGGCGCCGCTCGAGGCACGCGTGGTGGCGTTGTCGCGTGCGAGCGAGCGCACGCTGCGGGCCGCGGGGGCGTGGGCGGCCGTGGACGGCACGCGTCTGGAGCCTTACGAGCGCATGCGTGTCTGGCATGCGGGCGTTCAACCTGCGGGGGATGCCGTGCTCGTGTTCGATGCGGCGGATGTCGGTGAACCCAATCTCGGGTACATCCTCGAGAACCGCCTGCTGCAATACGCGCTGCTTGCAGCCTTTACCGCCGCCGGCGGACAGCTCGAGCGCGCCGCGGTGACGGATGTTGCGGTGACACCCGCGGGTGTGATCCTGCGCACCGCGCACGCTGAGCACAGCGCTCGTTTGCTGGTGGGCGCGGACGGGGCGCACTCGGCGGTGCGCGCGGCCGTGGGCCTGAGTGCTGCGAGGAGCGACTATCGGCAGATCGCGATCATCGCCAACGTGGCCACCGAGCAAGGGCATGCCCACACCGCCTGGCAGCGCTTCATGCACGATGGCACCCTCGCGCTCCTGCCACTCGCCGATGGCACGAGCTCGATCGTGTGGTCGGCCGATGAGGCGCGTGCGCAGGAGCTGCTCGCCGCCCCACCCGAGGCGTTCGCGCGCGCGCTCGATGAGGGCTCGGACCGCGCACTCGGGGGAACGCACCTGGTGAGCGAGCGGCGCTCCTTTCCCCTGCAGCGCCTGAGCGCGCCACGCTACGTCACCGAGCGCGTGGCGCTGCTCGGGGATGCGGCGCACGTGGTGCATCCGCTCGCCGGCCAGGGGGTCAACCTGGGCATCATGGACGCTGCGGCCCTGGCGCAGCTGCTGCTCGAGGCGGTGGCGGCCGGTGAAGATCCCGGGGCGCTGCGCGTGCTGCGCGTCTACGAGCGCTGGCGCAAGAGCGAGGTCGCCCTCATGAGCACGGCCATCGACGCCTTCGACCGGCTACTCGCCCATGGCACAGGTCCCCTGGCACGTGTGGCGCAGGCGGGCCTCGGGGCGGTGAATCGCAGTCAGGAACTGCGGCGCTTCTTCATCCAGCGCGCGCTCGGGCTTGAGGGGGAGCTGCCGCGCGTGGCGCGCACGCACTAGGCAAGCGGAATCAGGTCCACCTTCGCCGCACACACGAAGTCATTCTCCGAAAGCCCCCGCACCGCATGCGTGGTGAAGCTGACGCGGCAGTAGTTGTAGCCGACTTCCAGATCCGGGTGGTGGTCCTCGATGTTGGCGAGATGGGCGAGCGCGTTCACGAAGCTCATGGTGCGATAGAAGTCCTTGAAGCGAAATTCGCGCCGCAGGGCGTGGGCGCTCTCGCTGAGCACCCAGGCACTGTCGATCTGCGGCAGCAGTTGCGCCGCCTGCACGCGCGTCAGAGGCGGCGTGCCGCCTTCACACGGTTTGCATCTGCGCTGGGCAAGCTCGCTCACGGGCTGCCCAGCGGCGCGTAGTGGCGCGCCACGTACTTCTCGACGATGTCCTGGAATTCCTCCGCGATGCGCTCCCCCTTGAGCGTGACGGTTTTCTCCCCATCCTCGTACACCGGCGCCACGGGCCGCTCGCCGGTGCCGGGGAGGCTGATGCCGATATTGGCGTGCTTGCTCTCGCCCGGTCCGTTCACGACGCACCCCATGACCGCCACCGTCATCTCCTCGACCCCGGCGTACTGGCGGCGCCACTGCGGCATGCGCGTGCGCAGGTGACGACTGAATGCGCTGCGCCAGCTGCTGGAAGACGGTGCTCGTGGTGCGCCCGCACCCGGGGCAGGCGATCACGAGCGGGGTGAAGGCGCGCAGTCCCATGGTCTGCAGGATCTCCTGCGCGACGATCACTTCCTGCGTGCGATCCCCCTCAGGTTCGGGCGTGAGTGATGCGCGGATCGTGTCGCCGATGCCCTGCTGCAGCAGCACCGCCATGCCGGCGGTGGAGGCGACGATGCCCTTGGAGCCCATGCCCGCTTCGGTGAGCCCGAGGTGCAGCGGGTAGTTGCAGCGGCGCCGCCAGGTCGCGGTAAATCGCGATCAGGTCCTGCACCCCGCTTACCTTGGCCGAGAGGATGATGCGCTCGTGTGGCAGGCCGAGTTCCTCGGCGCGCGCGGCGCTCGTGAGCGCTGACTGCACCACCGCCTCGCGCATCACTTCCTGCGCATCCTTCGGCTCGGGCCGCTGCGAGTTCTCGTCCATGAGGCGCGTCAGCAGCTCCGCATCAAGGCTGCCCCAGTTAACCCCGATGCGCACCGGCTTCTCGTAGCGGCAGGCGATCTCGATCATCTCGGCGAACTGCGGATCGCGCTTGCTGCCGCGTCCGACGTTGCCGGGGTTGATGCGGTACTTGGCGAGCGCCGCGGCGCAGTCCGGGTGCTCGCGCAGCAGCTTGTGGCCGTTGAAGTGAAAGTCGCCGATGAGGGGCACGCGCACCCCGGCACGCTCGAGCCGCTCGCGGATCGGCGCCACCGCGGCGGCCGCCTCGCTGGTGTTCACCGTGATGCGCACGAGCTCCGAGCCTGCGCGCGCGAGCGACGCCACCTGCTGGGCGGTGCCCTCGACATCCGCCGTATCGGTATTGGTCATCGACTGCACGACGATGGGCGCGCCGCCGCCGACGCGCACCGCGCCCACGGTCACCATCACGGAACTTCGACGCTCGATGCGCATGAATCCTCTGGTACGGCTCGCGATCTTGTGAATTCTACCGATGCGAGGCTTGGGTCGGCACCAAGACAGGCTGTTATCATGCCTGGGCCCGAAACAGTCTGTTCGGAGAGGGTCCGGCGCGTGGCCGGAACGCCGAAGGCGCAATTCCGCCCGGAAACGCTCAGGCCCATGAACGGCAGACGGCGGTTTTGATTATGACCGCGGGGCTTCTGGAGAGCGGTGGATTCTTAGGGATCCACCCACCGAAGGGGAGCGGCGCGAGCGCGCCTGATCTCTCAGGTCACAGGACAGAAGGGCGGCAGGCGCTGCGCGTGAGGCGACGCCCGTCGTTTATGCGCCGTGGCCGCCATTCGGAGTACCCCGTGGGAAGACAGACCCCGCTGTTCAAGCTGCACCAGGAACTGGGTGCCCGCATCGTCGATTTCGGCGGCTGGGACATGCCGGTACAGTACGGCTCGCAGATCGGCGAGCACCACGCGGTGCGCCGCGCCGCGGGCGTCTTTGATGTCTCGCACATGTGCGTGATTGACCTGAAGGGGGAGCGCGTACGCGCGCTGCTGCGGCAGCTGCTCGCCAACGACGTCGCCAAGCTGACGCTCCCCGGCAAGGCGCTCTACAGCTGCCTGCTCAAGGAGGACGGCGGCATCCTCGATGATCTCATCGTCTACTACCGAAGCGAGGACTGGTTCCGCGTCGTGGTCAACGCCGGCACGCGCGACAAGGACCTCGCGTGGATTCGTCGCCATGCGCAGCCCTTCGGCGTTGAAGTGCTCGAGCGCGCCGATCTGGCGATGCTCGCCGTGCAGGGCCCGGAGGCGCGCGCCAAGGCGGCGCAGCTGCTCGCCGCCGCCGATGCCACCGCCGCGCTCGCGCTCGACGTATTCGTCGGTCGGGAGCTGGGCGCCTGGTTCGTGGCGCGCACCGGTTACACCGGCGAGGACGGCTTCGAGATCATGATGCCGGCGGCGGATGCGGTCCCGGCGTGGCGCAGCCTGAACTCCCTCGGGGTCGCCTCCTGCGGTCTGGGCGCGCGCGACACGCTGCGTCTGGAGGCCGGCATGAATCTTTACGGCAACGACATGGACGAGGGCACCCATCCGTACGAATCCGGCTCTGGGCTGGACGGTCGCGCTCAAGCCACCCGAGCGCGCCTTCATCGGCCGCCCGGCGCTCGAGGCGATCGCAAAGGCCGGCTCACCGCGCAAGCTCGTCGGACTGCTGCTCGAGGACCGCGGCGTGCTGCGCGGGCATCAGAAAGTCATCGTCGCAGCTGTCGGCGAGGGGGAGATCACGAGCGGCACGTTCTCCCCGACGCTCGAGCGCTCGATCGCCTTCGCGCGTGTGCCCGCGGCCACCGGCGCCACCGTGCAGGTGGATATCCGCGGCAAGCTGCTGAACGCGCGCATCGTCAAGCCGCCGTTCGTGCGCTTCGGTCGATCCCTGCTTACCTTCAGCGAAGGACTCAAAGCATGAGTAATGTCCCGGCAGATCTGAGGTACACGAAGTCGCACGAGTGGGTGCGCGCACGGCCCGACGGCACGCTCGAGATCGGCATCACCGATCACGCCCAGCACGCGCTCGGGGATCTGGTCTTCGTCGAGGTGCCCGAAGCGGGCCGCACGCTCGCCGCCGGGGAGCCGTGTGCCGTGGTCGAGTCGGTCAAGGCGGCCTCCGATGTCTATGCACCGCTGGCCGGGGAGGTGACGGCCGGCAATCCCGGGCTCGCCACGCAGCCGGAACTGGTGAACTCCGATGCCTACGGGGCCGGCTGGCTGCTGCGCCTGAAACCCGCCGCCGGCGCCCTCGCGGCCGCGCCCTTGCTGTCGGCGGCGGACTACCAGAAGGTCCTGGACGCGGAGGGCGGCTGATGGCCTTCATTCCTCATACGCCCGCGGACGTGGCGGCGATGCTCGGCGCCATCGGCGCACGCAGTATCGAGGATCTGTTTGATGAGATCCCGCAGGCGCTGCGCACCAAGTCCCTCGCGGGCATCCCGGAGGCGCTCAACGAGATGCAGGTCGGGCGTCTCATGAGCGAGCGCGCCCAGGCCGATGGCCTGATGCTCAACTTCCTCGGCGCCGGCGCCTATGAGCACCACATCCCGGCGGCAGTGTGGGCCATCAGCACGCGCGGGGAGTTCTACAGCGCCTACACCCCCTATCAGGCCGAGGCGAGCCAGGGCACGTTGCAGCTGATCTACGAGTTCCAGACCATGATCGCGCGGCTGACCGGCATGGACGTGGCGAACGCCTCGATGTACGACGGCGCTTCCGCCACCGCCGAAGCGGCGCTCATGGCGGTGCGCGCGAACCGCAAATCCCACACGGCGCGCATCCTGGTGCCGACGACGCTCCATCCGCACTACCGGCGGGTGGCCGTTGCGATGACGCACAACCAGGGGCTGAAGTTCGAGGAACTGCCCTACAGCCCCGCCGAGGGCATCACGCCGCTCAGCGCGCTCACCCCCTACCAGAGCGAGGACGTGACGGCGCTCGTCATTCAGCAGCCGAACTTCTTTGGCCGCCTGGAGGATGTGGATGCGCTCACCGACTGGGCGCAGGCGCGCGGCATCCTCGTGATCGCGCGTGGTCAATCCGACCTCGCTCGCGCTGCTGAAGCCCCCCGGGCAGTGGGGCGCGCGCGGCGCGGACATCGCCGTCGGCGAGGGGCAGCCTCTGGGGGTGCCGCTGTGCAGCGGCGGCCCGTACTTCGGTTTCATGACCACGCGCATGGAATATGTGCGCCAGATGCCCGGGCGCATCGTCGGCGGCACGCTCGATGTCGCCGGCCACCGAGGCTTTACGCTGACGCTGCAGGCGCGCGAGCAGCACATCCGGCGTGCCCGGGCGACTTCGAACATCTGCACCAACCAGGGCCTGCTCGTGACGGCCGCGACGATCTACCTCTCGCTCATGGGGGCGCAGGGACTTGCGCGCACCGCCGCCGCCGCGCACGCGCGCGCCCGGGAGCTGGTGGCCGCGCTCACGCGCGTGCCGGGCGTGCGCTTAGGGTTTGCCGGTCCTTACTTTCACGAGGCGGTGCTGCAGCTGGATCGTCCGGTGGCCCCGGTGCTCAAGAGCCTCAGCGCCGGGGGCCTCATCGGCGGACTGGACCTGGCCCCGTACTACCCGGAGCTCGGCCATGCGCTCCTCGTGTGCGCCACCGAGACCAAGACGACGGCCGATATCGAGCGTTACCGCGCAGGCTTGAGCGAGGTGATGCAGGCGGCGCGCGCCGCCTGAGGCGCGGCCCCCAAGGCGGAGGTTGGAAACGCATGACAGCGAGCGAAAAGGTGATCTTCGAGTACTCGCACCCCGGGGCGCGGGGCGAGCGATCAGTGGCCGGCCGAGGTGGGTGCCGCAGCACTCGCGGACCTGCCGGCGAACTTAAGACGCGCCACGCCCCCGCAGCTGCCGGAAGTCGGGGAACTCGAGACCGTGCGCCACTTCACGCGCCTCTCGCAGCTGAACTTCTCCATCGACACGCACTTCTATCCGCTCGGTTCGTGCACGATGAAGTACAACCCCAAGGCCTGCAATCAGTACGCCATGCTGCCGCAGTTTCTCGCGCGTCATCCGCTTGCGCCCGAAGCGCACGGCCAGGGGTTTCTCGCGTGCATGTACGAGCTGCAGGAGATGCTCAAAGAGGTGACCGGCATGCAGGGCGTTGCGCTCAGCCCGATGGCCGGTGCGCACGGGGAGTTTGCCGGCGTCGCCATGATCCGCGCCTACCACCGCGCGCGCGGGGACCTCAAGCGCAACGAGATCATCGTGCCTGAAGCCGCGCACGGCACGAACCCCGCCACCGCCACCATGTGCGGCTGCGTGGTGCGCGAGATCCCGGTGGACGCGCAGGGCGATGTCGACCTGCAAGCCCTCAAGGCCGCCGTCGGTCCCAACACCGCCGGCATCATGCTCACCAACCCCTCCACGCTCGGCGTATTCGAGCGGCACATCGAGGAAGTCGCGCGCATCGTGCATGAGGCCGGCGGGCTTCTGTACTACGACGGCGCCAACCTCAACGCGATCCTCGGCAAGGTGCGCCCCGGAGACATGGGCTTCGATGTCATCCACATGAACCTGCACAAGACCTTTTCCACACCCCACGGCGGCGGCGGACCCGGCGCCGGGGCGGTCGGGGTGGGCACACGGCTGCTGCCGTTCCTGCCCATCCCGATCGTGGGCAAGGACGGCGATCGCTTGCGCTGGCTCGCCGAGAGTGATCTGCCGCAGTCGATCGGCCGCCTGTCCGCGTTCATGGGCAACGCCGGGGTGCTGTTGCGCGCCTACATCTACATGCGTCTGCTCGGTCGCGAAGGCATGCGGCAGGTGGGCGAGTACGCCACCTTGAACGCCAACTACCTTGAGCAGCGGCTGAAGGCCGCCGGCTTTGACGCCGCCTACCCGCAGCGTCGCGCGAGCCATGAATTCATCATTACCCTCAGGCGCCAGGCGCGCGAGCTGAACGTGACGGCGATGGATTTCGCCAAGCGCCTGCTCGACTACGGCTTTCACGCCCCGACCACCTATTTCCCGCTCCTGGTGCCCGAATGCCTGCTCATCGAGCCCACCGAGACCGAGAGCAAGGACGTCCTGGACGCCTTTGTGGCGGCCATGTCGCAGATTCAGAAGGAGGCCGAGCAAGAACCCGGGCGCGTGACCAGCGCACCGCATACCATGCCGGTGCGCCGCCTTGATGATGTTCGCGCGGCCCGACAACTGGATCTCACATGGAAGCCGACGGCGTCGCCGTAGACCGATACAAGCCCCGCGGGATGACCCGCATCGTGCGCGCGCTCGCCTCGAGCCTGCGGGGCCTGAGGGGCGCGTACCGCGACGAAGCCGCATTTCGCCAGGAACTTGCCCTGGCACTGATCGTCATACCGCTGGGACTGTGGCTCGGACACGGTGCCACCGAGCGGGTGCTGCTCACGGCACCGGTTGTGCTGATCCTGATCGTGGAGCTGCTGAACAGCGCCATCGAGGCGACCGTCGACCGCATCGGTTTCGAGCGCCACGCGCTCGCCGGACTCGCCAAGGACATAGGCTCCGCTGCGGTGCTCATGTCGTTTGTGCTGCTCGTGGCGGTGTGGCTGATCGTGCTTCTCGGCCGCTAGGAATCAACTGCTGATGCGATGCTTGCGCCCCCTGGGCCTGTCTGTGGTTTTGTGCTTCGCCACCGCCGTGTGCGAAGCGGGCGGTCCGCTGACCGTGAACGCGGCCGCCCCCTCGAGCGGCGCACCCTCCAGCCCCACGGCACCCTCGAGTAGCTCCCCCTCGAGCACCACCTCGCCCGCGACGCCCGTGCCGGTCACGGCGCTGCCGGCCGCCCCTGCGCCGCCGCCGCCGGCCGGGGAGACCGGCCAGCAGCCCAATCCGGCTCAGGCGGCCGTGGCCGTCGAGGGCAACCCGGATTGGGCGGTGACGCTCGAGCGCATCGCCCGAGCGTCGTGTCGATCAACGTGGATCTGACGCGCGCTTTCGACACCGAGTGGAACACCACCGCGCAGGCAACCGGCTTTGTGGTGGACGCCGAGCGCGGGCTGATCCTCACCAACCGCCACGTCGTCACGCCCGGCCCGGTGACCGCGGAAGCGACCTTTCTCAATCGCGAGGAGGTGCAGCTGTACCCGGTTTACCGCGACCCGGTGCATGACTTTGGCATCTACCGCTATGACCCGAAGAAGCTGCGCTTCATCAAGCCCAAGGCGCTGCCGCTGTATCCGGAAGGCGCGCAGGTCGGACGCGAGATCCGCGTGGTCGGCAACAACGCCGGCGAGCAGCTCTCGATCCTCGCCGGCACGCTCGCGCGCCTCGACCGCGATGCGCCCGACTACGGCATCGCCAAGTACAACGACTTCAACACCTTCTACCTGCAGGCCGCCTCGGGCACCTCCGGCGGCTCTTCGGGCTCCCCGGTCATCGATATCCGCGGGCGCGTGGTGGCGCTGAACGCCGGTGGCGCGAACGGTGCGGCCTCGAGCTTCTACCTGCCGCTCGGGCGCGTGAAGCGCGCGCTCGAGCTCATCCAGCAGGGCAAGCCCGTGCCGCGCGGCACCCTCTATACCGTCATGAACTACACCCCCTACGATGAGCTCGAACGCCTGGGCCTCGCAGCGGGCACCGAGGCGGCGGTGCGCAGAGACTTCCCGCGCAACACCGGCATGCTGGTGATCACCGAGGTGCTGCCCGGCGTCCCAGCGAGAACGTGCTGCAGCCCGGGGACATCCTGGTGCGCGTCAACGGCCGCTACGTCGCGCAGTTCGAGCCGCTTGAGGACATCCTGGATAGCTCCGTCGGCGGGCAGGCGGAAGTGGAACTTGAGCGCGGTGGCAAGGCCATCTCCGCCAAGCTTCCCGTCGGGGACCTGCACGCGATCACCCCGAGCGCCTACGCCGAGTTCGGCGATGCGGTGGTGCACACGCTCTCCTACCAGCAGGCGCGCCATTTCAACGTGCCGATCGCGCGGTGTGTATCGTCGCCAACCCGGGCTACGTGTTCAGCGCCGCCGGCATTCCGCGCGGCGCGGTGGTGCTCACGCTCAACGGCAAGAAGACCGACACGCTCAAGGATTTCGAGGCGGGCATCGCGCAGCTCGGCGACGGCGATCACGCCACCGTGCGCTACCTCACCATCGATGACCCGAACGGCAGCAATCTGCGCCCGCTGCGCATGGACCGGCTGTGGTTCCCGGCGCATCACTGCGACCGCAACGACGCGAGCGGCGTGTGGGACTGCCACGATCTGCCGGCAGGACCACCGCCGATACCAACGCCGGTGAGCTCCACGCAGTTCCCGAAGTACCCCGATGCGCGCATGACCGCGCTCGCGCCTTCGCTCGCCATGGTGACCTTTGATATGCCGTACGCGGTCTCGGGCATCACCGAGCGCAACTACCACGGCACCGGACTCGTCGTGGACGCGCAGCGCGGACTGGTCGTGGTGGATCGCAACACCGTGCCGGTCGCCCTCGGTGACGTCACCGTCACCTTCGCCGGCACCGTGCAGGTGCCCGGGCGGGTGGTGTACCTGCACCCGGTGCATAATTTCGCCGTGGTCGCCTACGACCCGAAACTCCTCGGCACGACGCCGGTGAAATCCGCGCGCCTCCTGTCACGCGAGATCCTGGCCGGTGAGCGGGTGTGGGTGGTGGGGTTAAGCGGCGACAATGAGCTGCGCGCGCGCAGCACCGAGATCGCGAGCATCGATCCGCTGGATCTGCCGCTCTCGCGCACCATGCGCTTCCGTGACAGTAACCTTGAGACCGCGCAGCTGGTCAATCCGCCCGCCGACTTCGACGGCGTGCTCGCCGATCAGTCGGGCAACGTGCTCGGTACCTGGTCGAGCTTCGCCTACGAGAACGGGCGCGAAATCGCCCAGGACAACCGCGGCGTGCCGATCGACGTGGTCGCCGACATGCTCGATCGGGTGCGTAACGCGCGCGTGCTGCACTCCCTGGAAGCCGAGCTCGCGCTGCTGCCGCTCGCCGGCGCGCGCGAGCTCGGGCTGCCGCAGAGCTGGACGCAGCGTCTGAGCCAACATGCCCCGAGCCGCCGCCAGGCGCTCACCGTGGTGCGTCTGGTCGGGGGCTCGGATGCCGCGCAGCTGCTGCAGCCCGGGGATCTGGTGCTCGCGATCGACGGCAAGGTGGTGACGCGCTTTCGCGAGGTGGAGAAGGCCGCCGCCGACAAGGATGAAGTGCGGGTCACGATCTGGCGCGGCCAGGCCGAGCAAACCCTCGAGGTGAAGACCGCTGCGCTCCCCGGTTCGGATGTGGAGCGCCTGGTGCTCTGGGCGGGTGCGACGCTGCAGGCGCCGTACCGCGCCATGAGCGCGCAGCACGGCACGCGCCCGACCGGGGTGTACGTGGCGTATTTCGCCTACGGCTCGCCGGCCACGCGCGATGGGTTGTATCCGGGGCGGCGCATCGTCGAGGTCGACGGCGTGCGCACGCCCGACCTCGACGCCTTTCTCAAGGTGGTGCTCGGCCGGCCCGACCGCTCCTCGGTGCGCCTGAAGACCATCACCTGGAACAACGCGCCGGAAGTGATCACGCTGAAACTCGACAAGCACTACTGGCCCGCCTACGAACTTGACCACACGCAAAGCGGCTGGGTGCGCCGCGACCTCGAATGAGGCGGCGGGCAGCGGCTTAAGTAAAGCCATCCCGCAGCGCGCGTCGCTGCTGCACCACAGCGGGCGCGGCGTTACGGAATTGTTAAACGAGGGCGGCCCGGCGGTATTGCTGTGCAGATGATGCTTTCGCACAACATCGCCCAAGTGCGCCCCGGGGGCTTGGTAGAATTGTTCTTACCCTATGGTCCGCACCGTCAGAGCCACCCAGATCGAAATCGAAGCCGCCGTGCAGGCGCTGCGCGACGGGGAGCTCGTGGCTTTCCCGACCGAGACGGTCTATGGGCTCGGGGCGAATGCACAGAACCCGGCCGCGGTGCGCAAGATCTTCGCCGCCAAGGGCCGCCCGCCGGATCACCCGGTGATTGTGCACCTGGACAGCCCGCGTTACCTGCACCGCTGGGTGCGCGAAGTGCCCGAGCTCGCCAACCGCCTGGCCGAGAGCTTCTGGCCCGGACCACTGACTCTCGTGATGCCGCGCGCGCCCCACGTGCATGAGCTGATCACCGGCGGCCAGGACACCATCGCGATCCGCGTGCCCGCGCACCCGATGGCGCAGCAGCTGCTCACCGCCTTCGGCGGCGGCATCGCCGCGCCCTCGGCGAATCGCTACGGGCGCCTCTCACCCACGCGCGCCGAGCACGTGCGCGAGGAGCTCGGGGAGTCGGTGCGGATGATCCTCGATGGCGGGGAGTGTCAGATCGGACTTGAGTCCACGATCGTATCCTTCGAGGGTGAGCGCGTGCGGCTGTTGCGCCCCGGGAGCGTGACCGCCGCGCAGCTGCGCCAGGTGATCGGGGAACTGTTCATCGGCCCGGGTACGGATTCGCCCCGCGTGCCCGGCGGCACGCCCACGCACTACGCGCCGGCCACACCGCTCACCATCGTGCCCGCCGGTGAGATCGATGCACAGGCCGAGGCCGCCTCGAGCGGCGGCCGCCGCGTGGCGGTGCTGGCGCAGCGCCTGCCGCTGCGTTCGCACAAGTACGTGACCTGGGTCAACGCCGGACGCCGCCCGGAGAACTACGCGCGCGATCTGTACACGAACCTGCGCACGCTGGACAAGGCCGGCTGCCAGCGCATCCTCGTGCAGGACGTGCCCGATGCGGACGGCTGGGCGGCGGTGCGCGATCGTCTGCTGCGCGCCGCAACCAACATCGCCGAGAGCGATGACGGTACGACCGGCACCATGGCCGTGTTGCCGTAAACGACGCCTCGGTGCGCCGCCCGCGATTCATCGATCCCTTCCGGCCTGCAGAAATCCGCCGCCTGGTCGGCGAATTCGGCTCCCCGCTGCTGATCCTCGACTGCGAGCGCGTGCGGGTGCAGTTCCGCAAGCTCAGCAAAGCCTTGCCGCACGTGCAGCTGCACTACGCGCTCAAACCGCTGCCGCATCCGGCCGTGGTGCAGACGGTGCTCGATGAAGGCGGGTTCCTGGATCTGGCCACTACCGGAGAAGTGCAGCTGGTGCAGCGCCTGGGCGTCACCCCTGCGCGCTGCATTCATACCCACCCCATCAAGCGCCCCGCGGACATCGCCAATGCGCTCGCCTACGGGGTGCGCACCTTCGTCGCCGACAATCCCGACGAGGTGCGCAAGTTCGCGCGCCTGAGCGGAGTCGCAGAGCTGCTGCTGCGGGTCTCGTTCCGCTCACCCGGGGCGGCGTGCGATCTGTCGCGCAAGTTCGGCTGCGATCCGGAGAGCCTGCTCGATCTGGCGCGCCTCGCGGCCGATCTTGGTATCAGCGTGCGCGGCCTGTCCTTTCATGCCGGCTCACAGGCCGCCGATGCCACCAAGCACGTCGAGGCGCTGAACGCCTGCGCGCACCTGATGCGCGTGGCGCGGCGCGAGAAACTCGGTCCGCTGGATACCCTCGACATCGGCGGCGGCTTCCCGATCGAGTACGCGCAGCCGGTGCAGGACATCGGCCGCTTCTGTGCCCCGCTGCGCGCGGCTCTCGCCAAGCTGCCGCGCCGCGTGCGCGTCATCGCCGAGCCCGGCCGCTACATCGTGGGCCCGGCGGCCATTGGCGTCGCCTCCGTCATGGGGCGGGCGCAGCGCGAGGGCCACTGGTGGTACTACCTTGATGATGGGCTGTACGGCTCCTACAGCGGGCAGCTGTTCGACCATGCCCGCTATCCGGTGGAACCGCTGCGCGCTGGCGGGGAGCAGCTGCCGGCGGTGCTCGCCGGGCCCACCTGCGACAGCATCGACGTGATCGCCGAGAACCTGATGCTGCCGAAGCTGAAGGTGGGGGACCTGCTCGTCGGGCGCGCCATGGGCGCGTACACCTGGGCGAGCGCCACCGAGTTCAACTTCTTCCCCAAGGCCACGGTGGTGGCGGTCAACACCTGCCCCGGGGACGCCGGCAGCGTCACGGCGCTCTAGCCGCATGGCGGCCACCCACATCGATGCGATCGTCTTCGACATCGGCTGGGTGTTCGTGCGGCTGAACTACCGGCCGATTCTCGAGTTCCTCGCCGCCCACGGGGCACCGACCCACGATCCGCGCGCCGTGCTCGAGCGCATCGGGCTCAGTGCCCACGAGTCCGGAGAGCTGCACGGGTACGGGCTCCTCGAGCAGCTCGCGGCGCTCACGAGCACGCCGGTCGCCTTGAGCGAGGTGCATGCCAAGTGGCTCGACATGTTCGAGATCGAGCCGCCCATGGTCGATCTGGCGCATCGCCTGAGTGAGCGCTATCGGGTGTACCTGCTCTCGAACATCGGCGATCTGCACTGGGCGCACCTGTCACGCGAATACCGCCTGCACACGATCGGCCACGGCGCGCTGCCTTCGTACCTGGCGGGGGTCATGAAGCCGCATGCCGGCATCTACGCTGAGGCCGAAAGGCGCTTTGGGCTGACACCGGCGGCCACGGTGTTCATCGATGATCGCGCCGACAATATCGCCGCCGCACGGGCGCGCGGCTGGCACGGGATCGTGCATGCGGACCTTGCCAGCACGCGCCGTGCGCTGCGCGAGCTGGCGGTGGACTGTTAGGCGGCCGCAAGGGGTGCCGTGAGACCTGTTATCTATACAACCCTGCTGTTGATCGGCTCGAACGTCTTCATGACGTTCGCCTGGTACGCGCACCTGAAGAACCTCTCCTGCAAACCCTGGTACGTGGCGGCCCTCATCAGCTGGGGCATCGCCTTCTTCGAGTATCTGCTGCAGGTGCCGGCCAACCGCATCGGTTACACGCAGCTCTCGCTGCCGCAGCTGAAGATCCTGCAGGAGGTGATCACCCTCAGCCTGTTCGTGCCGTTCGCGGTGTTCTATATGGGCAAGCCCCTGAAGCTCGATTACCTGTGGGCGGCGCTGTGTATCATGGGTGCTGTATATTTCCTGTTCCGTTCGCCAGGATCGTCATGAAGAACGAAGTCGCAGCGGAACCGCTGACCGCCATCCACGCCCAGGTGATCGCCGCCCGTGAGGGACGCGACCCGCGGGTGATTGCGCGCCTGTTCAGCGGCTGGGCGGTGTTCGGCGAGCGCCAGTTCGTGCGCGGCTACGCCATGCTGCTGCCGGATCCGGTGGTACCGAATCTCAACGCGCTCGGGGCGCGCGAGCGCATCGCGTTTCTCTCGGACATGTCGCGCCTCGGGGATGCGCTGCTGAAGGTGACCGGCGCGGCGCGCATCAACTACGCGATCTTCGGCAACCAGGACCCGGCGCTGCACGCGCACGTCATCCCGCGCTACCTGGATGAGCCGGAGGACCTGCGCACCCAGCAGCCCTGGGCCTACGACTGGAGCGCCGCACCGCTGTTTGAGCGCGGCGGCATCCAGCAGGAACTCGCCGACAACCTGCTGCGCGAACTGACCCGCCTCGGGGTCACCAAACCCATGCGCTTCAATCCCGGCGCCAACGCCGAGAGTTAAGGGGACGCCGGGGCCCGGAAGAGCCCCGGGCGGGCGCTCTAGTTGCCGGACTTGGGCGCGAGGGCTGCGGGCGGTGCGGGCGGGGCCGCCTTCGCGCTGATCAGCTCCACCTCGAAGATCAGCATCGATCCGGGCGGAATCGGTGAGTGCGGCGGCGGGCGCAGGTCGTACGCGAGGTGCGGCGGCACGAACAGCTCGTACTTCGCACCGGGCTTCATGAGCCCCACGCCCTCAGACCAGCCGGGGATGACGTGGTCGAGGGGGAACTTCGCCGGCTGGCCGCGCTTGTAGCTGCTGTCGAACTCCATCCCGTCCGGCAGCGTCCCCTTGTAGTTCACCGTCACCTCGTCGGTGGGCTTGGGCGGCTCGCCGCTGCCGGGGGAGAGGACCTTGTACTGCAGGCCGCTCGCCGTCGTGACCACGCCGGGCTTCTTGGCGTTCTCGGCCAGGAACTTGGCGGCGAGGCGGTGATTGGCGTCGCCCGCGCCGTTGACCGCGGTACTGATGATCTTGTTGATGTTCTGGACGTCGGCATCGCTCAGCTGCGCCTTGCCCGTGAGCGCATCGTGCACACCTTGCGCGAGGGCTGTGGTGTTGATCGAGTCGGCGCTGACGAAGTTGCTCTTCAGCTGATCTCCCATCGACAGCCCGAGGCTGTAGCTCGGCGAGTGCGCCGCGGCTGCGGCCTTGGGCGTCGCGGCGGCCTTCGTCGCCGGCGCGGACGTGGCATCCGCGGCGGGGGCCGGGGGCTGCTGCGCGGGCGCGAGTCCGCAGAGCAAAAGCGCCGCGAGGGCGCACACTGAAGTAACGGATGTCCGGCCGCGGCGCCAGGACGCTGGCAATCTCATGTCTGACCCTTCTTTGGCTAGGCGTGCGGGCCGTGCTGGGGGCACGGCTTGGGGAACCGCAGCGGGGCGCAAGTTTGGCTGATCAGGGGCCGGCGCGCTCTACTTTTTCGCTCCACCCGGCAGCGCATAGGGCCCGCCCGCCGCGAGCGCCCGCTGGTAAGCGGGGCGGGCGTGAATACGCTCGAGAAAGGCGCGCAGGCGCTCCCCAAGCGGCACACCGGCGCGCGCCGACGCGACCTCCACCGGAAAGCTCATCTGGATGTCCGCGGCGCTGAACTCTTCCCCCGCAAACCACGGCTGCCGCATCAGCTCACTCTCCCAGAAGCCGATGTGGGTCGCGAGCTGCGGGTCGATGTAGCTGGACTGGGCAGCGCGGGCGATGGCACGCACCAGCGGACGCAACAGCGCCGGCACCGGCCCCTGGGGCAGGCGCTGGAACACCAGTTTCAGCAGAAGCGGCGGCATGGCCGAGCCTTCCGCGTAGTGCAGCCAGTACGTGTAGCGCAGCCGCGCCTCAGTGCCGCTCGGCGGGCGCAGGCGCCCCGCGCCGTAGGCGTCGAGGAGATACTCCGTGATCGCGCCCGATTCGGCGATCGTGTGCGCGCCGTCGCTGATGACGGGTGACTTACCGAGCGGATGCACGCCCCTGAGCTGCGCGGGGGCGAGCAGCGTCTTCGGATCGCGCTGGTATTTCACGATCTCGTACGCACAGCCGAGTTCCTCGAGCAGCCACAGCACACGCTGCGAGCGGGAGTTGTTCAGGTGATGGACCGTGATCACCCTCAGGCCCCTTCGGCGCCGGCGCCGGCGGCCAGAAAAGCCCGTGCCTGCTGCAACTCCTCGCTCGCCACGTACACGCGCGAGGGGGCCGCCTGACCGAGTACCCCGGCGTCCGAACGCACCCGCACCTGCATTCCCGCACCGCTGAGTACCTCGGCGAGGGACTGTGCGCTGGGCAGGTCAGGCAGGGTCGTCAGCAGGCGCCATTGCGGTTCGGACATGCGCGCTAGAGTGCCCAAGGGCAGATGTTTCTACAATGAGCGAACGAGGGGCCCCCTCACGAGGACGAGCGTGCTCAACATCCGCCAACTGTCCAAGAGCTTCCGCGAGGGTGAGCGCGTGCACCGCGTGCTGGCGCGGGCGCAGGCGAGCATCGCCGGCGGAGAAACGGTCGCCATCACCGGACGCAGCGGCTCGGGCAAGTCAACGCTGTTGAATCTCATCAGCGGCATCGACCGCCCCGAGGGCGGCACCATCGAGATCGACGGCACCGAGGTCACCTCCCTCGCCGAGCCCGCGCGCACGCTCTACCGCCGTGCCCACATCGGCTTCATCTACCAGTTCTTCAACCTCATCCCGACGCTCGACGTGCTTGAGAACGTACGCCTCATGCTCGAGCTCAATGGGGTGCGGGGCGCCGAGGCGCGCGCGCGCAGCCGCGCGGCGCTGGCGGAGGTGGGTCTTGCCGGGCGTGCCGCGAGCGCGGTGGATCAGCTCTCCGGTGGTGAGCAGCAGCGCGTGGCGATCGCGCGCGCCCTGGTGCACCGCCCGCGCCTGCTGCTGGCGGATGAGCCCACCGGTAATCTTGACGAAACCACCGCGCGCGAGATCATGCCGGCGCTCTTGTCGCTGGCGCACGCGCGCGGCGCGACACTGCTCATCGTGACGCATGACGCGACACTCGCCGGCCAGGCCGACCGCGTACTGGAGCTGCGTGCCGGGGAGCTGCACGAGGGGTCGGCCCATCCAACCGGCGCACCCGCGTGAGGGCACTGCACGCGGCGAGTGTGCGCCATCTGCTGCGTCACCCGGCGCAACTGGCGCTCGCCCTCATCGGCCTCACCCTCGGCGTCGGCACGATCGTCGCGGTCGACATCGCCACCGCCAGCGCCCGGCGCGCGTTCGAGCTGTCGCTCGGGGCGATCAATGGCGCCGCCACGCACCAGCTGACCGGCGGCCCGCAGGGGATTGAAGAATCCCTCTACGTACGCCTGCGTACGCAGCCGCTGTCCCTCGGTGCGCCCTTGCCGCGCTTCGCGCCGCTCGTATCCGGCTATGTGCTGGTGCAGGAGCGGCTGCTGCAGCTGATCGGCATCGACCCGTTCGCCAGCGCCGGGCTGGGCTCGGGGGAGTCCGCGGGCGGGCGGCCCTCGCTCATCGAAGGCACGGCGGACGCGCGTCGCTGGTTCACGCAGCCGGGGAGCGTGCTCATGAGCGCGCGCACGGCTGCGGATCTTAAGCTTGCCGACGGCGCGCGCTTTGAGCTTGAAGTCGCCGGCGTGCCTCATCCGGCCCAGCTCATCGGACGCCTCGCCGATGCCGGCCCGGGCTTTGATGCGCTGCTCCTGACCGACATCGCCCAGGCGCAGGAGTGGCTCGGGGCGGGCGGCCGTCTCTCGCGCATCGACGTGGCGCTGCCGTCGGGCCCGGCGGGCGCGGCGCTGCTGGCGGATTTGCGTACGCGGCTGCCGCCGGATGTAGAGCTGCACGAGACGCGTGCGCAGGCGCGGGAGACCTTCGCCATGACGGACGCTTTCACCACCAACCTGCGGGCGATGAGCCTGCTCGCACTCCTGGTCGGCACGTTCCTCATCTACGGGGCGGTGAGCTTCGCGGTCCTGCAGCGGCGCAGCATCATCGGTGTGCTGCGCGCGCTCGGGGCCACGCGTGCCGAGGTGCTGCGCCTGATCCTCACGGAAGCCGCCGTGCTCGGGGTGATCGGCGCCGTGCTTGGCACGCTGCTCGGCCTTCTCATCGGTCGCGGTCTCGTCGCGCTCGTCTCGCGCACCATCAACGATCTGTATTTCGTCGTGGCGGTGAATGAGCTCGCGCTGCCCGCCACGACGCTCCTGAAGGCGGTGCTGGCGGCCCTCGCCACCGCCCTCGTGGCCGCGCTCGTGCCGGCGCTGGAAGTGGCCGCGAGCGCCCCGCAGCTCGGGCTCGCCCGCTCGGTGCTCGAGGCGCGCGCGCAGCGCCTCGCGCGCCGGCTGACCCTGCTTGCGGGGCTGCTCGCAGCGCTGGCGGCCCTCACCGTCGCGCTCTCGGGGCGCAGCCTGTTCGCCGGCTTTCTCGCGCTCTTCCTGCTGCTGCTCGCGGTGGCGGCGCTCACCCCGGCAGCCCTCAGGGCGGGCGCCGAGGCGAGCGCGCGCCTGCTCGGGCGCAGGAGCCCCATCGCGCGACTGGCGCTGACGGACGTGGCCGGCTCCCTGAGCCGCACGGGAGTGGCGATCGCAGCCCTCGGCATGGCGCTGACGGCGATGATCGGGGTCGCGGTGATGGTGGAGAGCTTCCGCGGTTCGCTGGCGGAGTGGCTGCTGCAGACGCTGCGCGCGGACATCTATGTGAGCGCACCCGGTCCGACGGATGAGCTCGCCCGGCGGCTCGAACCGGAGGTGGTGCGGGCGCTGCTCGGCGTGCCCGGCGTGCGTGCACACAGCGAGGCGCGGCGGGTCGTGGTCGGCTCCGAGCGCGGCACGCTCGATCTGAATGCGCTGCGGCTGGGACCGCAGGGGGAGAGCGGTTTTCGTCTCACCCAAGGGGAGGCGCGGGCGGTGTGGCCGGCGTGGCGCGCCGGGGCACTCCTCATCTCCGAGCCGCTCGCCTGGCGGCTCGGCTTAAAGCCCGGCGACACGCTCGCCCTCACCACCGCGGGCGGGCCGCACGCCTTCCCGATCGCGGGCGTCTACCGCGAGTACGGGAACGATCGCGGCGAGGGGCTGCTGGAGCTGCAGACCTACCGGCACTTCTGGCGCGATGAGGCGATCGGCGGTCTCGGGATCTATCTTGAGCCTCAGGTGAGCGCGGCACAGGCACAGCAGGGGCTGCGCGCCGCCGCGCGCGGCCGGCAGGCCGTGTTCATCCGCTCCAACGCGGATTTGCGCGCCCTGTCGATGCGCATCTTCGAGCGCACCTTCGTCATCACGCGCGTGCTGTACTGGCTCGCCGCGGGCGTGGCGGCGATCGGGCTGGTGAGCGCGCTGCTCGCCTGGCAGCTCGAGCGCGCGCGCGAGCTGGCGCTGCTGCGCACCCTGGGCGTCACCCCCGCGGGCAGCGCCGCGCTGGTGATCGCGCAGACGCTCTTCATGGGGGCCGCGGCGTTCGTGGCCGCAATTCCCGCAGGACTCCTCACCGCGCTCGTGCTGACCGAGGTCATCAACCGCCGCGCCTTCGGCTGGCAGATCGATCTGCATCTGAGTGCCGCGCAGTTCACCAACGCGCTCGTGCTCGCGCTCCTCGCCGCGCTCGCCGCAGCCTTGTATCCGGCGTGGCGCAGCGCCACCGCGCCGCTCGCCGCGGGTCTGCGGGAGGAGTGATGGCGCGTCTTGCCGTGGGCGCCTTCGCCGCCTGCACACTTGCCGCCGCCGCCGCCGCCGCCGGCGCGCCGCCGGCGGACGTGACCGGGCTGCTCGGGCGCGACGATGCGGCCGGTTTTTCCCAGGTGCTCGCGCCGCGCGCCTTCAGCTTCCCGTCCGATCACGGCCCGCATCGGGAGTTTCGCCAGGAGTGGTGGTACACGAGCGGGCAGCTGGACGCGCCGGACGGGGAGCACTTTGGTTTCGAGCTGACATTTTTCCGTTACGCACTCGCGCCCGCCGCAGCGGTGCCGACGGGCACGTCCGCATGGCGTGCCAGCGAGATCTACATGGCGCACTTTGCAGTGACTGACCTTGCGCGCCAGCGCTTTCGCTTCACGCAGAAGCTCTCGCGCGCCGCTCTTGGTCTTGCCGGCGCGAGCGCCGCACCCGTGCGGGTCTGGGTCGATGAGTGGCAGCTGCGCGCCGCGCCCGGTGCACCGCAGCGCTGGCAGCTCTTGGCCGCACAGGACGGTTACGCGATCGAGCTCGAGCTCGATGCCTCGGGGATGCCGGTCCTGAACGGCGTGGGGGGCTTGAGCGCGAAGTCCGCGCAGCCGGGAGATGCGAGCTACTACTACTCGCTGCCCCGCATCCTCGTGCGCGGGCGGCTGATCCGTGACGGTCAGCCGCTGAGCGTGCAGGGCCTCGTCTGGTTCGACCACGAATGGGGCAGCGGCGCACTCGGGGCACAAGAGGTCGGATGGGACTGGTTCGCACTGCAGCTGAATGATGGCGCCTCGCTCATGTTCTACGCGCTGCGCAACCGCGACGGCAGCCGCGATCTGCACAGCGCCGGCACGTGGATCGAGCCGGCCGGTGCGGTGCGAGCCCTGGGTGCGGAGGCGGTGACGATCGAGGTCGGCGGGCGGTGGCTGAGCCCCGGGGGCGTACGCTACCCTTCCGCCTGGCGGGTGCGCGTGCCTGAGCTTGCCCTTGACCTCACGGTGCGTCCGCTGCTCGCCGACCAGGAGCTGACCGGTACGCCGCGGTACTGGGAGGGCGCGGTGCAGGTTACGGGTGTGCGCGCCGGGCGCTCCATCGGCGGCCGCGGCTACGTGGAGCTGGTTGGCTATGGCCCGGAACGCTGAAAGCCGCGCGCCACTGGCGCGGTGGCGCGCCTTGACCGATCATGAGCGCCTGCGCGTTTTTTTCCGCGTTAGCTAACTTCAAGAACGGGAGATGATCATGCGACGCTCACTCGTTGCGGCTGTGACCGCGGCCCTGATTGCGCTGCCGGTGTTGGCTGCGCTGCCCGACGGCACCAAGGCTCCTGACTTCACCACCGAGGCCTCCCTCGCCGGCAACGCCTTCAAGTTCTCCCTCGCCGATGCGCTGAAGAAGGGACCCGTGGTGCTGTATTTCTACCCGGCCGCCTTTACCCCCGGCTGCACGGTCGAGGCGCACGAGTTCGCCGAGGCCACTGAGAAGTTCAACGCCCTGGGTGCCACCGTCATCGGCGTCTCGCACGATCCGATCGACAAGCTCAACAAGTTTTCGGTGAGCGAGTGCCGCAACAAGTTTGCCGTGGCCTCGGATGCCGACGGCAGCATCATGAAGGCGTACGACTCGGTGCTGCTCAGCCACCCGGCATACGCGAACCGCACCTCCTACGTGATCGCGCCCACGGGCGTCATCATCTACTCCTACACCGCCATGTCCCCGGACCAGCACGTCGCCAACACCATGGCGGCCGTGCAGAAGTGGCAGGACGAGCACAAGAAGGGCTAACCGCTGAACGTGTCGCGCGCCGCGCGCGCTGCCCCGCTCAGCGCGCGAGCGCTCTCAGGCCAGATCGGCGAGCATCGCGGGCACGTGACGGCGCAGCAGCAGGTTGCGCGCTTCCCACTCATCCGCCGGCGCGAGTTGGGTGAGAAAGCTCACCTCGCCGCCGGCGAGCAGCGCGATCGGCACCCCATCGCGATAGAGCACGCGGTTGCCGCTTAAGGAGGGCAGGCGTGCACCCGGGGTGAGTATGCCGACCAGATTCAGCGGGTCGGCCCCCGAGAACGAGAGCAGGTGATTGTCGAGCTGCTTGCGGCGGGCGTCGCGCAGCAGCGCGATCGCCTCGGGCGCTGCGTACTGCTCGCCGCTGAAGCCGGCGATGAAGCGTCCGCCGCGGATCTCGCCGCGCGCTTCCAGGCGCCGGCAGCACATGAGCAGGTCCCGCCACGGCGGCAGCCACTGCGCCTCGCGCGTCAGCAGCCGCCAGAAGAGCACGCCCCAGCGCCGCAGCAGCGTACGCACGACGTGCTCGGTTGCTTCCTCATCGAGTGTGCGATCGGGCGCACCCTCAGCGGCCGGACGCGCGATCTTCGACCAGCGCCCGGCCGCGTCCATGCCAAAGAGCGCGAGGCGCCGGCGGCGCCGTCCGGCGGGGCCGCCCTGGCGGCGATCGGCCGGCAGGAGCAGCGCCCGCAGCCCGGCAAAACTGTCCGAGTTGACGAGGCCGAGGGCCACGAGCTCCGCCAGGGCTTCCTCCGCCTGCGTCGGCAGCAGGGCACTGCCTGCGGCGATCTCATCGAAGAAGGAGGCCCCGTGGCTCGAGAGGTGCCGGGTGACGCGCTGCGCGGCGGCCGACAGATGCGCCGCGTCCGGCGCACCGCTCAGGCTCGACCACAGGCGCAGGTTACGGCGCGCGAGCAGCACGATGGGCGTTGCGCGCACGGGGGCGGCGCCGCGCTCCGGATTCCCGCGCCGCGCAGCGAGACGCGTCCACACGAAGCGTCCGGCGAGGCACTGCTCATCGAGCCAGACCGGCTCGTACTCACTGATGCGATTCGGAAGGATCTCGGTTTCCCAGGCGCTCGCGGCCGCTTCGAACCCCTCCAGCTGCGCGAGGATCGCCCCCACCGCGTCCGGCCCCTCCATGCGCCCGGCCGGCGTCACCCGCTGCCACTCAAAGAGGAAGCGCAGGAAGTCACGCGCCTCGATGGGCTCGATCTCCGCGCGCAGCCGCTTGACGGTGTAGCGGTGGATGCGGGCGAGGAGGCGCCGCTCGCACCACTCCGCGCCCGAGGCCGCCTCGGCCGTGAAGGCGCCGCGCATCGCAAAGCCCTCCGCCTGCAAAACCGCGAGCGCGCCCTCGATGCGCGCCGCGGGCAGCCCGAGCGAGGCGCCGATCGCGGCGGCGGTGGTGGGACCTGAGCCCTCCAGGCGCCCGCGGACGATTTCGATGAGCGCCGCTTCCGCGGTGACGCCCTTGTCGTAGGGCGCCGGGGCGGTGACGGCTGGCGCGTGCGTCGCCTCAGGGAGCAGAGCGGCAAACAGCGCCAGCCGCTCGGCCGTGATCCACAGCTGTGTTGCCTGAAAGGTGAGCTGCGTGACGCGCCGCTGCGCGCTCAGTTGCCCGAGGAGCGTCAGCCAGTGACTGCCGGCGGCCGCTTCCGCCGCCGTGAGGTAGGAGAGCCACAGGAGCGCATCGTGCAACTCATCGGCGCTGTCCGCATCGGGCCACGCTTCCGCGCGCACGCGTGCGATCGCCTCCGGATCGAGCTGGCCGATGTCCGCGGCACTTTGCGGATCCATCCAGCGGCGGCTGATGACCGCCTGCGTGCGCCGCTCCTCGAGCGGTGCGTCGTCCAGGTACGCGTACGGCCGCGCGGAGAGTACCTCCAGCGCCAGGGGCGAAGGCTCGGTGAGATCGCGCGCGATCACCTGAATGTGGCCCGCTTCCAGTGCCCGTAACAGCCGCTCCAAGCCGTGGATGTCCATGGCGTCTTCAAGGCAGTCACGGATGGCCTGACGCACGAGCGGGTGATCGGGAATCTCCAGTTCCCCGGGCAGATTCTCCGCGCAGGCCACCTGGTCGGGGAAGATCCCCGTCAACAGATCCTCGGCCGCCATGCGCGCCAGCGGCGCCGGCACTTTCTTGCCGTTGCGAAAGCGCGGCAGCGCGAGCGCGATCGTCGCGCTCCAGCGCCAGCGCACCGGAAACATCGGCGCGGCACACAGCGCCTGCACCAGCAGCGGCCGCACGGTGTGCGAGTGCAGGTAGCGGGCGACCTCGGCGAGCTCGAAGCTGTGCGCGGTGGTGAGCGAGAGCACGATCGTGTCCTCGGTCGCGGCCGCCTGCAGCTCAAAGTTGAACGAGCGGCAGAAGCGCTTGCGCAGCGCGAGCCCCCAGGCGCGATTGATGCGGCTGCCGAAGGGGGAGTGGATCACGAGCTGCATGCCGCCGGCCTCATCGAAGAAGCGCTCGAAGATCAGCGTGCGCTGGGTCGGCAGCGCCCCGAGCGCGCCGCGACCGGCGGCGAGGTAGCCGACCAGCTGCACGGCGGCGGGTGCCGCCACGCCGGTGGCGGCGACCACCCAGGCGGTGGCTGACTCAAGCCCCGCTTCCAGCTGCGCCTCGAGCTCCTCGCGCAGCCGCGAGACACTGACCGACAGCTCGTCGCTGCGCCCGGGCGCCTCACCGAGCCAGAACGGAATCGAGGGCGGTTCCCCGTGCGCGTCCTCGACGCGGATGCGCCCCTGCTCGACACGCAGGATGCGGTAGGAGACGTTGCCGAGCTGAAACACATCCCCCTGCAGGCTCTCAACCGCGAAGTCCTCATTCACCGTGCCGACGAACTGCGCCTGCGGCTCGAGGATCACCTGATAGTCGGCGCTGTCTGGAATGGTGCCGCCGGAGGTGATCGCCGTGAGGCGCGCGTTGCGACGGCCCTTCACGAGCTGATTGACCGCGTCGTGGTAGATGAGCGCGCCGTGGCGGCCGCGCCGGGTGCTGTAGCCCTCGGCGAGCATGCGCAGCACCTCATCGAACTCGGCCCGCTCAAGCTCGCGATACGGATAAGCGCCGCGCACTAGGGCGAAGAGTTCCTTCTCTTGCCACTCGCGCGCGGCCACTTCCGCCACGATCTGCTGCGCGAGCACATCGAGGGGCTTGCCCGGCATCCCGAGCCGGTCGAGTTCGCCGCGGCGCACCGCGGCGATGAGCGCGGTGCATTCGACCAGATCATCGCGCGAGAGCGGGAACAGCCGCCCCTTGGGCGTGCCCCCCACCGAGTGACCGGAGCGGCCGACGCGCTGCAGCAATGCGGCGATCGAGCGCGGCGAGGCGATCTGGCACACCAGATCCACATCCCCGATGTCGATGCCCAGCTCGAGTGAGGCGGTGGCGACCAGCGCCCGCAGCTCACCGGCCTTCAGGCGCTGCTCGGCCTTCAGGCGTGACTCCTTCGCCATGCTGCCGTGGTGCGCGGTGACGTGCTCCTCGCCTAAGCGCTCGGACAGATGCCGCGCGAGGCGCTCGGCCTGGCGGCGCGTGTTGACGAACACGAGCGTCGTGCGATGCTCGCTCACCAGCTGCGCGAGCCGATCGTAGATCTGCGTCCACACCTCACCCGACATCACCGCCTCGAGCGGGGAGGCGGGGATCTCGAGCTGCAGGTCGCGCTCGCGCACGTGCCCGGCGTCGATGATGGCGCAGTCGGCGCGGCCGTCGGGCAGCAGGTTGCGCGTGCCGACCAGGAAGCGTGCCACGTCCTCGATGGGCTTTTGCGTGGCCGAGAGTCCCACGCGCGTGAGCTTGCGCGCCGCGAGCGCCTCGAGCCGCTCGAGCGTCAGCGCCAGGTGTACGCCGCGTTTGCTGCCGGCCATGGCGTGGATCTCATCCACGATCACCGTGCGGGTGCTGGCGAGCATCTGCCGCCCGGACTGCGATCCCATGAGGATGTAGAGCGACTCGGGCGTGGTCACCACGATGTGCGGCGGCCGGCGCCGCATGGCGGCGCGCTCATGCTGCGGGGTATCGCCGGTGCGCACGAAGGTGCGGATGTCGAGCTGCGGCAGATGAAGCGCCGAGAGCTCTTCGCGGATCCCGGCGAGGGGTGCCTCGAGGTTCTTGTGAATGTCGTTCGAGAGTGCCTTGAGCGGTGAGACATACACGACCGTGGTCTCATCCGCGAGGGCGCCGTTCGCCACGCCCTCGCGCACCAAGGCATCCAGTACCGCAAGAAACGCGGCGAGCGTTTTACCCGAGCCGGTGGGCGCGGCGATGAGCACGTGACGCTGCGCGGCGATCGCCGGCCAGGCGGCTTGCTGGGCCGCGGTGGGCGCGGCAAACGTACGGCTGAACCAGTTGGCGACGGCGGGGTGGAAGGCAGGAAGCATGCGGTAATTGAAGCACACCCGGATGCGCAGGAGGAGCTCGGCGGTGCGGCCGCGCGCTCCCTATACAGTGAGCGTCGCGCAGGTCCCCTGTATGATCGATTTGTGCCGCGACCGCCGCGGCGCGCAATGATGCCGCTTACCCCGAGCGCTAAGGATCCGATGCCGACCGCCAAGAGCTTCTGCCGGTTCTGTCACGCCAACTGCGCCATCGAGGTGGACATCGAGGCCGGGCGCGCGCGCGCGGTGCGCGGGGATAGCGCCGATCCGCTCTTTGGCGGTTACACCTGCATGAAGGGCCGCGAACTGCCGGCGCAGACCTACCATCCGCAACGCCTGTTGCATTCGCTCAAGCGCGAGGGGACAGGAGCGTTCGCACCGATCGGCAGCGAGCAGGCGCTGGATGAGATCGCCGCGCGTCTGGCGCGGATCCGTGCACGCCATGGTGCGCGCGCCATCGCCACCTACTGCGGCACCTACGCGTTCATGAACTCCGCGGCACTCGCAGTCGCGGCCGGCTTTCATCAGGGCCTCGGCAGTCCGAGCTTCTACACGAGCGTCACCATCGATCAGCCGGCCAAGGTGTACACCTGGTCGCGCGTCGGGGCATGGCTCGGCGGCCCGCAGGCTTTCTCGCAATCGCACGTCACGATGATGATCGGCAACAATCCGCTCACCTCGCACTACGCCTGGCAGGGCAGCGTGCCGCCGTTCTCGCCCTCGCGCCGCCTGCGCGATGCCAAGGCGCGCGGCATGAAGCTGATCTGTGTGGATCCGCGGCGCACCATGGTCGCGCAACTCGCCGACATTCACCTGCAGGTGCGTCCCGGGGAGGACGCGACCTTGCTCGCGGCGATGCTGCGCGTGATCCTGGACGAGGAACTCCACGACCGTGAGTTCTGCACGCGCCACGTCGAGGGGCTGCAGGGGCTGCGGGCAGCGCTCGCACCCTTCACCCCCGCCTACGCCGCGCGCCGCGCCGACGTGCCGCTCGCGGATCTCGTAGCCGCCGCACGCCTCTTCGCCCGCGGCCCGCGCGGGGTGGCGACGACCGGCACCGGGGCGGAGATGTCCCCCAACGGCTCTCTCACCGAGCATCTGGTGATCGCGCTCAACACCGTGTGTGGCCGCTTCTGCCGCGAAGGCGAGGTGGCGCCCTTCCCGCGCGTGCTGAGCGCGGCGGCGCCCCGCAAGGCACAGGTGCTGCCGCCGAAGCCCCTGTGGGGAGAGGGGTTTGCACCGGCGCGCGTGCGCAATCTCACGCAACTTGGCGCGGAGATGCCGGCGGCGACCGCCGCGGATGCGATCCTGACGGAGGGGGAGGGGCAGGTGCGCGCGCTCCTGTGCATCGGCGGCAACCCGCTCGTGGCGTGGCCCAACCAGCAGAAGGTCGAGCGGGCGCTGCGCAGTCTTGAGCTGCTGGTGTGCGTGGACATCAAGCTCGCGCAGACCGCGCAGCTGGCCCATTACGTCATCGCCCCAAGCGTCAGTCTCGAGCGCGATGACATCGCTACCGCCCCGGAGGTGTTTTACGAGGAGCCCTACGCGCGCTATGCCGAGGCGCTGCTTAAGCTGCCAGGGGATGTCATCGATGAGTGGGAATTCTTCTGGGGCCTGGCACGGCGGCTCAACATCGCGATCGCAACCGCCGGCGGTCCGCTGCCGCTTGAGCGCAAGCCCTCGAAGTTTGAGGTGCTGGAGAAGATCACGCACGGCTGCCGCGTGCCCCTCGCACGCGTGCGCGCGGAGACGCGCGACGGGGGCCGCATCTTCCCGGAGGCGGCGCTCATCGTGCAGCCGGCCGATCCCGGCGCCGCGGCCCGCCTGCAGCTCACGCCCGAGGGCGTCGCACAGGAGCTGGCGCGCCTGTGCGCGCAACCCCTGGATGAGCAGGGCCGCCTGCTCGATCCGAAGTGGCCGGCGACCCACCTGCTCATCTGCCGCCGCACACGGCAGTTTTTCAATTCCACCGGCCAGGATCTGCCGCGCCTGCGCGCGAAGGGCAGCACCAATCACGCGCACCTGCACCCTGAGGACCTCGCCCGCCTCGGCGCCGAGGAGGATGAGCTGCTGGAAATCTCGACCCCACACGCCCGCATCCTCGGCGTCGCCAAGGCGGCGGCGGACCTAAAGCCGGGGGTGATCTCCATGGCGCACGCCTTCGGCGCGCGCGGCGATGAGGCGGCCGCGGTACGCGCCTACGGTGCCTCCACTAACCGCCTGGTGAATGATGAGGAGGATTACGATCCGATCACCGGCGCCTGCCGGCAAAGTGCCATCGCAGTGCGGGTGAGGTGCCTGCACAACACCTGACACTGTCCGATGCCCGCATCCAGAAAAGGGGAGTAAAGTGGCAGGCCCTCCCCGTGAACGCTTGAGGGTGTGTGAGGATGTGGGAAGAGAGTCTGGAGGCTGCCGCCCGGCGAAAGGTGGCCTGGATCGTGGGCGCGGTGGTGGTGGCGGCCGTCGCGGTGGGCGGCTGGTTCTGGTACTCCTCGCGCGGGGCGGCCCCGACGGCACCGGTGTCGGCCGTGGTGCCCGCGCCGCCGCCGGCGAGCGAGGCACAGATCTCGCACCCGATCCCGGCGGAGGCTGACGCTGCGGCGCTGCCTGCGCTCAATGACAGCGACCCGGTGGCGCATGATTCTCTGGCCGGGGTGATCGGCCGCGAACCGGTCGAGCAGTTTCTCGTGCCGCAGAACATCGTGCGCCACATCGTGGTGACGGTGGATAACCTGCCGCGTAAGAAACTGGCGGTGGAACTGCGGCCGCTGAAGGCCACCGCCGGACAGACGGTCACGGCGACCCAGGGGGATATTACGACCCTGAGCCCGGATAACTTCGCCCGCTACGCGCCCCTCATGCGCGTGCTCGAGAAGACCGACGTGAAGGCGCTCGCCGTGGTGTATCAGCGACTCTACCCGCTGTTCCAGCAGGCGTACGAGGATCTCGGATATCCGGGCAGGTACTTCAACGACCGCCTGGTCGAGGTCATCGACCTGCTGCTGCAGACCCCGGAGATCACGACACCGATCCCGCTCGCCCAGCCGAAGGTGTTCTACGAGTACGCGGACCCGGAACTGGAGGGCCGTCCGGCCGGGCAGAAGCTCCTGATTCGCATGGGGCCGGCGAACGAGCGGCTCATCAAGGCGAAACTGCGCGATTTTCGGGCCGAGATCGTCGGGAAAAAATAAGCCGCACCCGTGCGGCCGGATGCAACATGAGCGACGCGACCACCCTCGACGAGGCTGATCTGGCGAAACCCCTGGCGCAGCTGCGCTCGGTGCTCATAGCGGGCGAGACGCTCGAGGCGTTCGCGATCCAGCGGCGCATCTTCGCGCTCACGCACCGCCGCGTGCTCATCGCCGCCACGAGTGGCCGCCTGGTGGTACTCACGCGCAAGCTCCTCGGGGGCTTTGACGTGACCACCATCCGCTGGCAGGACCTTGAGGAGGTCACGCTGCACGTGGGCGTCTTCAGCGCCGATCTTGCCGTGCGCGCCGGGCGTGCGACGGATCTGGCCTCGCTTGGGGCCCAGGGTGCCCAGGGAGCGCTCTTCAGCGGGCTGCGCAAGGATCCGGCGCAGGCGGTCTACCGCATCTGCCAGACCCAGGATCAGGCCTGGCGCGAGAAGCGCCGGGTGCGCGAGCTGGAGGAACTGCGCGCACGCTCGGGGGGCATCCAGGTGAGCTCCGGCCCGGTCATGGGGGCGAGCAGCGCGGAGGGTGATGCGGTGCGGCGGCTGCAGGAGGCCAAGCAGCTCCTGGACGCCAGGCTCATCACCGATGCCGAATACGAGGCGATCAAGGCAAAGATCGTCTCCTGAAGCGCCGCTATTCACAGGTAATCCACAAGCGATCCACAGCCAAGCTGCGTTAGGCTTGCGGCCATGGCCATCCGCTTTCGCCGCCGCCCGCATCCGCAGAACGAAGTGCTCGGCGTGTACTCCTTTCCGAGCCGCACCGTGCAGGTGCTCAAGACCCAGGATGACCGCATTCTGTGGACCTGCGACTGTGACAAGTTCCGCCGGCAGTCCGATCAGCGCGAGCCGCTCTGGTGCAAGCACATCGCCAAGGCCGCCGCGCGGCGCTCGCTCGAGCGCATGACGCGCCGCGTCGCCGTTTCCGGACGCGACCTCGGCTCCTAGCCCCCACAAGGCGGCGGGCGCGCCGCTGCCCTAGGCCTCGATCAGTCCGTGCCGGAGGGCGATGAGGGTCAGTTCGGACTGATTCACGACGCCCAGCTTCTGTTTGATGTTGTACAGATGCGTGCCGATGGTCGAAGCGGAGAGCTTCAGATCCTCGGCGATGCGCTGCACCGTGTGACCCCTCGCCAGGCGCACGAACACTTCGAACTCGCGCTCCGAGAGTCGCTCGAGCGGGGACTTACCCGCGCCATCAGCCTCGGACAGGGCGAGCTTGCGCGCGAGCTCCGCGTCCAGATAGCGCTGGCCTGCGGCCACCGTGGTGATCGCCTCGAGCAGAGCCTCCGGCGCGCTGCGCTTGGAGAGAAAGCCGCGCGCGCCCTCGCGCAGCGCGCGCTGTGCATGCAGCGGGTCATCGTGCGCCGAGAGCGTGAGCACGCGCGCCTCGGGATGGTGCGCGCGGATGCGCCGCAGCGCCTCCATGCCCCCCATGCCCGGCATGGCGAGGTCCATGACGACGACGTCGGGGGTGAGTTCGTCATAACGCTTGCAGGCGCTCTCACCGCTGTCGGCTTCGCCGACCACACTCGTACCCGGGTGCGCCTGCAGCAACAGCCGAAAGCCGGTGCGCACGAGGGCGTGATCATCCACCAGCAGCACGCGGATCATGCGCCCCCCAGCGGGATCTCGGCGACGAGACTGACCCCGTGCGGCTCGTGGCTGCGCACGCTCAAGGTGCCCCCCAGATGCTCGACGCGCTCGGTGAGGCCGCGCAGTCCGAAGTGTCCGGGGCGGGACCAGTTCGGCGGCAGTCCGACCCCGTCATCGATCACCGCTACGCGCAGCCGCTCACCGCTCGCGCGCACATCGATGCTGACGCGGCCCGCCTGGGCATGACGCACGGCATTGACCAGACCTTCCTGCACGACGCGGTAAACGGCGAGCGTGACACTGGCGCCCAGATCCGCCGGCAAGTGCTGCTCGAGCACGAGCAGCGGGGTCGCGTGGCGGCGCTGCCAGTCGCGCACGAGGCTCTCGAGGGTTTGTTCGAGCCCGAGGGTATCGAGGGATAAGGGGGTGAGGCGCGGAATCAGGCCGTGCATGGCATCGTAGAGGCGCGCGGCCTCCGCGGAGATGAGGCGCGCGGCATCGCCGATCGTGCCCTCGGCGGACTGCGTGGCGATGGCGAGCGCGAGGCTGCGGATGGCGGTGACGGACTGACCGAACTCATCGTGCAGTTCGTGCGCGATCGCACGGCGCTCCTCCTCGACGCTCTGCTCGACCAGCAACGCAAGCTCGCGCCGCTCCTCGAGCCGGGTGTGCGCCTCACGCGCCTCGCGCTCGGTGCGCACCTTGTCCTGGACCGCTTCTGCCATGCGATTGAAGGCGCCCCCGATGGCGCGCGCTTCGGCGCCGGGCAGGGGCGGCAGGCGGTAGGTCAGATCCCCGTGCTGCAGGCGCTGCAGACCCTGCACGATCACCGGAAAGGGCGCGAGCGCGCGCTCCACGAGCCAGAACGCAAGGGCGCTCACGGCCACGAGCAGCATGAGCGCTATCGCCATGAGCCGGGTGAGCTCATCCCAGGCATCCAGTATCGCCCGCGAGGGCTGCGCATCGATGGCCAGCTGCGCCCCATCGGGGAGCGCAAACAGCTGCCGGGCGGGGTGCGGGGCGAGGAGGCGTGAAAACCACTGCGGCGCCTCGCGCCCGGCCTTGTAGGCCGCCGCCGGGGAGCGGTAGAGCACCGTGCCGTTCGCACCGCGCAGGGTGATGTCGTTCGAGCGCACATGGCCAAGCTGGGTGAGCAGGAACTGCACCGCCGGCGTCCCCCCGCCTTCGGCGTAGTTTTGGGCGAGGCTCCCGAGCATCTGGGCGGCCACCCGGTTAGCGGCCTCGATCTCCTCGCGGATGGAGGAGCGGGTGGCACGGATCTCGTCCACGGTCCAAACGACGATAAAGACCGCCGTGAGGCCGGTCAGGACCAGATTAAGGCGAGTCCGCAGTTTCATCAAAGACTTACGAGCGCGCGGCGGGCCCCTGGGGTCCGGCCGTCCGGTGCGGATTTCAAGAAAATCATGAAACTACCTTCATGACGCGGCGCTGTACGTCCCGGAGGGCGTCGGGGAGGATACACTGGACGTGTCGAGAGTGAGCAACGGCTACAGGAGTACGGACCATGCGTTGGGAAACCCCACAGGCGATTGATTTCCGTTTCGGTATGGAAATCACGATGTACATCGCGAATCGGTAAAGACAGGTTTGGGCTGGGAGCCTGGCGCTCAGGCTCCGTAAGCCTTTTGAAGGGCGCGTGACCCGGGTGGCGCCCGATCCTCACAGTGAAAATTCGGGTACTGGGGTCTGCTGCCGGAGGTGGCTTTCCTCAGTGGAACTGCAACTGCCGTAACTGCTCGGGCGTGCGCGCCGGCACGTTGCGCACACAACCCCGCACGCAATCCTCGATCGCAGTCTGCGGCACTGATGCGCAGGCCTGGGCGCTCGTGAATGCCTCCCCCGATATCCTCACGCAGCTGCAGGCGAACCCGGTGCTGCAGCCGGCGCGGGCGCGACGCGACACGGCCATCGCCGGCATCGTGCTGGTGGATGGGCAGATCGATCACACCACTGGACTTTTCATGCTGCGCGAGTCGACGCGGCCGCTCGCCCTGTGGTGCACCGACAACGCCTATGCGGATCTGACGCGCGGCAACCCCATCTTCGGCGTGCTCGGGCACTACTGCGGCATCGAGCGGCGCGTGATGCGCCCCGACGGCAGCGCCTTTGAACTTCCGGGCGTCAGCGGGGTTGAATGGCGCGCGCTCGCGGTGCCCTCCAAGCCCGCCCCGTACTCCCCGCACCGCGAGGCGCCGCAGCCCGGCGACAACGTGGCGCTGGTGCTGCGCGATGCGGCGAGCGGCCGCTCGCTGGTGTATGCGCCTGGCCTGGGCTCGATGGAGGAGAGTGTCTGGAGCGCGATGTGCGCGGCCGATTGCGTGCTGGTGGATGGCACCTTCTGGAGCGACGAGGAGATGATCGGTCTGGGCATGTCGCGCAAGCGGGCGCGCGAGATCGGTCATCTGCCGCAAAGCGGCGCGGGCGGCATGCTCGAGTGGCTCGCACGGCTGCCTGAGCGCACGCGCCGCATTCTCATCCACGTGAACAATACCAACCCGATTCTCGATGAGGACTCCGCCGAGCGCGCGACGCTGGCGGCGCAGCGCGTCGAGGTGGCCAGCGACGGCCTGGAGGTTGAACTGTGAGCGAGATGCCCTGGACGCGCGCCGAGTTCGAGCGACAGCTGCGCGAGCGCGGTCGCGCTTATCACATCCACCATCCCTTCAACGTGATGCTCAACACCGGCAAGGCCACACCGGTGCAGATCCGCGGCTGGGTGGCCAACCGCTACTACTACCAGATCAACATCCCCGTGAAGGATGCGGCCATCTTGGCCAACTGCGATGAGCGCGAGGTGCGGCGCAACTGGGTGCAGCGCATCCTCGATCACGACGGCCACGGCGATGATCCGGGCGGCATCGACTCCTGGTTGCGCCTGGCAGAGGCGGTCGGGCTGCAGCGTGCGGAAGTTGAGAGCCTGGATGCGGTGCTGCCGGGGGTGCGGTTTGCCGTCGACGCCTACGTGAACTTCGCGCGCCGCGCGCCCTGGCCCGAAGCGGTGTGCGCTTCCCTCACCGAACTCTTCGCCCCCGAGATCCACAAACAGCGCCTGGCCACCTGGCCCGAGTACTATCCGTGGATCGAGCTCTCGGGGCTCAAGTACTTCCAGAGCCGCGTGAGCCTGGCACGGCGCGACGTCGAGTTCGGCCTCGCCGTGACGCTCGAGCGCTTTCGCACGCGCCCGGAGCAGGAGCGCGCCCTAGAAGTGCTGCAGTTCAAGCTCGATGTGCTGTGGCAGATGAATGACGCCATGGGACTCGCCTACGGAGTGAAGACTTGAGTGACCTGCCCGGCACCAGCAAGCTTGCGATCGCCCACGGCATGCGCCTGCAATGGGAGCCGGCGCAGGAAGCGCACGTGCTGCTGTACCCTGAGGGCATGGTGAAGCTCAACGGCAGTGCCGGTGCGATCATGAGCCGCTGCGACGGGCAGCGCACACTCGATGAGATCGTGGCCGACCTCGAACAGAGCTTCGGCGCGAGCGGGCTCGCTGCGGATGTGAATGCCTTCGTCGCCTTCGCGCTGCAGAAGCGCTGGCTGGAGCTGCGCGAATGAGCGCCGTCGCTCCGCTGCAGACGGCAACGGCCCCGGGGCCACCGCTGTGGCTGCTGCTCGAGCTCACTTACCGCTGCCCGCTGCATTGCGTGTTCTGCTACAACCCGACCGAATTCGCCCAGACGGGCGCGGAACTTGAGACCGCCGAGTGGCTGCGCGTGCTGCGCGAGGCGCGTGCGCTCGGGGCGGTGCAGCTCGGGCTCTCGGGCGGTGAGCCCCTGGTGCGCGAGGATCTTGAGCAGATCGTCACCGAGGCGCACGGGCTTGGTTTCTATATCAACCTCATCACCTCCGGCATCGGGTTGACAGAGGCGCGCATCCGGGCGCTCAAAGCCGCCGGCCTCGATCACATCCAGCTGTCCTTCCAGGACAGCACGCGCGAGATGAACGACTTCCTGAGCAGCACGCGCACCTTCGATCTGAAGGCCAGGGTGGCCGCGCTCATTCGCGCGCACGACTACCCGATGGTGCTCAACGTGGTGCTGCACCGACACAACATCGAGCACGTCGGTGAGATCCTGGCAATGGCCGAGCGCATGGGGGCCCAGTACGTGGAGCTCGCCAACACGCAGTACTACGGCTGGGCGTGGCTGAATCGTGCGGAACTTCTGCCCAGCCGCGCGCAGCTTGAGCACGCCGAGGCGGTGACCGCCGCGTTTCGGGCGCGTATTGGCAACAAGATGCAGATCTACTTTGTGGTGCCCGATTACTTCGAAACCCGGCCCAAGCCCTGCATGAGCGGCTTAGGATCGGTGTTCCTCGCCATTACCCCCGATGGCACGGCGCTGCCGTGTCACGCCGCACGCATGCTGCCGGGGCTGAAGCTGCCGAACGTGCGCACGAGCGGCGTGCGCGAGATCTGGTACGACTCGCAGGCGTTCAACCGCTTCCGCGGCGAGGGTTGGATGAAGGAGCCGTGCGTGAGCTGTCCGGAGCGCACCAAGGACTTCGGCGGCTGCCGCTGCCAGGCGTACCTGCTCACCGGGGATGCCGACAATGCGGACCCGGTGTGCGAGCTCTCCCCGCACCATCACCTCGTCACCGAGGCGGTGGCGCGCGCGGAAGCGGCGGTCAAGGCCCCGCGGCGCGCACCCGAACAGGTGCTGAAGTTCCGCGATCATCGCAGCTCGATCGCCGTGACCCTCGAGCCGAAAGCGCCTCGCGAGGGATAAGGACGGCCACGATGGCGGTGCGGCATGTCTTGAAGATGGGCGAGCCGCTGCTGCACGAGGTGGCGCGGCCGGTGACACACTTCGATGCGCAGCTCGCCGAGCTCGTCGCTGACATGGACGAGACCATGCGCCACTTAAGCGGCGCCGGCATCGCCGCGCCCCAGATCGGGGTGAGCGCGCGCGTCGTGATCTTCGAGCTCAAGGACAACCCCCGCTACCCGCACATCGCCCCGGTGCCTTACACGGTGCTCGTCAATCCGCAGCTCACCGTGCTCGGCGAGGAGCAGCAGGAGGGCTGGGAGGGTTGCCTGTCGGTGCCGGGCATGCGCGGGCTCGTGCCGCGCTTTACCCGCCTGCGCTACCAGGGGTTCGACGCTGCGGGGTCAGCGATTGATCGCACGGTCGAGGGCTTTCATGCCCGCGTCGTGCAGCACGAGGTGGACCACCTGGATGGGATACTCTTCCCCCAGCGGGTGCGGGACTTGCGCGACTTCGGCTTCGAGGACGCACTCGCCGGACAGATGACGCCGATGCCCGACTGAGGATTCAGCGAAGAGGAGTGTGTACCCCATGAGCCAGCGCGCCAGCGGATCATTTGACGTGAAGGTGACCCCGCAGAAGCCCGACACGCAGATCGCGCGGGCCGCCAACCTGAGCCGCCTCACGATCGATAAGCGCTTCCACGGTGACCTCGAGGGCATCAGCAAGGGCGAGATGCTTGCCCTGCAGACGGAGGTGAAGGGCTCGGCCGGCTACGTGGCGCTCGAGCGCGTGACCGGCAAGCTTACGGGAAAATCCGGCAGCTTCGTGCTGCAGCACAGCGGCACCATGCACCGCGGCGACCCGGATACCACCATCGTGGTGGTGCCCGATTCGGCGACCGGGGAGCTGCGCGGCCTGAGCGGCAAGATGAAGATCGTCGTCGCCGCCGACGGCGCGCACAACTACGAGTTCGACTTCAAGATCGACAGCAAGCCCTGAGTCGGGTTCAGGAAGAGGCCTGACGTGCGCCGGGCGCCTCGCGCCGCACGCGTACGTCGCGCCTGAGCCGGATGGCCGACTCCACGCCCTGGTAGTAGCCGGGAACCTCGCCCGTCTCCTCATAGCCCAGGCTTGCGTAAAAGGCACGCGCGGCTGCATTACCGGCGCGCAGCTCCAGCCCCACGGTGAAGGTACCCGCGGTGAGCGCGCTCTCCTCAAGCCAGGTGAGCAGGCCGCGCGCCAGACCGCGGCGGCGGTGCGCGGGGTGCACCGCGAGCAGGTTCAGGTGCGCCGTCTCGTCCGCGTAGCGCATGATCGCAAAGCCGGCGATGGCGTGCGTGTAGCGCGCGGTGAGCACGACGCTCTCGGCATCGCGCACGTGCCACTCGATGCGCACGGGCCCCCAGGCGGGCCGAAGTCCGCTCTCGACGAACAGCTGCGACATCTGCGCGAGCCGCGGGGCGTCGTCGCGGCGCGCAGGCTCAAAGCGGTAACCGTCCACGCACTCAAGGATAGCGCGCCGGCGCGTTTTCAGGCGAGCGTGTGGAACACCTTCTGCACGTCATCCTCCTGCTCAAGCCGGTCGATGAGCGTGAGCACCTCGGTGGCCTGCGCCTCGGGCAACTCCGTCGGCACGGTGCAGATGTACTCGTGCTCGGCCGACAGGGGCGTGATGCCGCGCGCCTCGAGCGCCTCCTGCAGCTTGCCGAAGTCCGCGAACGCCCCGCGGATCACCAGCTGCGCTTCACCCTTCTCCCCGATACTCTCGCCCATCTCATCCAGGCCGTGGTCGATGAGATACAGCTCGAGGTCATCCTGGTCGATGCCGGCGGGGTTGAGGCGAAACACCCCCATCTTGCGGAACAGGAAGCTGACGCTGCCATTGGTGGCAAGATTGCCGCCGTTCTTGGTAATGATGTTGCGCACGGCGGCCACGGTGCGTGTCGGGTTATCCGTGGCGGTCTCAACCAGCAGCGCCACGCCGTGGGGCGCGTAGCCCTCGTAGAGCACTTCCTGGTAGTTCGCCGCATCGCGCCCGGCGGCGCGCTTGATGGCTGCCTCGATCTTGTCCTTGGGCATGTTGACGGCGCGCGCATTCTGGATGGTCCGCCGCAGCGTCGGATTGGAGGCCGGGTCCGTGCCGCCGGCCTTCACGGCCATGGTGATGTCCTTGGCGATGCGGGCGAACTGCTTCGCCATGCGGTTCCACCGCGCGAACATCGTGTGTTTTCTGACTTCGAAGATGCGTCCCATGGCGCGCATGGTGCACCAAGCATCGGCAGCGTTCCAGCCACGGCGGCGGGCGCGTGGCGGGTGTGTCGGCTGCGGTTCGGCGGCGCGCTGCGCGGCAGCGCGCGGGTGCTCTAGGCGAGCTCAGCGTGCAGGATGCGCAGGCGCCGGCGCTGCAGGTTCAGGCGCTGCTCGATGTCGCGCAGCTTGCTTTGCAGGTCGACCTGCTCCCATTGCTCAAGCACCGCGCGCTTCTTTTCACCGAGCCACTCTTCCTTCACGCGCGCCCAGTCGGCGACGGCGGCGAGGAAGTTCTCGTACTCGTGGGCGAGGCGTGCGCGCAGGGGTTCCAGGCGCGAGCGTGCTTCGGCCGGGCAGCTCGCCAGGCGCGCCTGCGCGCGCGTGAACTGCATCGCGAGGAGGGCTTGCTGGATCTGGAACGCGGGCGTGCGCTTCAGCCGCCGCGCGAGGCCGAGGAAGCTTAAACTCCGCGATCAGCCACTTGGTCGGATCCCACTGCCACCAGCGCACGCCGTTGCGGTAGTCGTGCGCGAACATGTGATGGAAGTTGTGATAACCCTCACCGTAGGTCACGACGGCGAGCACCGGATTGTCGCGCGCCGTGTTCTCCTCGGTGTACGGCCGGTGGCCCCACATGTGGGCGAGGGAGTTGATGAAGAAGGTGACGTGGTGGCTCCACACCAGGCGCAAGAAGCCGGCGAGAATGAGCATGCCCCAGACGTCCCCGCAGATGACCCCGGCGGCGAGCGTCAGGCCGAAATTGGCGAGCAGCGCGAGCGGCACGTAGTGCCGATGCTGGAACGCGAGCATCGGATCGCGCTTCAGGTCCGGAATGTTGGTGAAGTCCTCACGGCCGCTCGGGTACTCGCGCAGCATCCAGCCGATGTGCGAGAACCAGAAGCCGCGCCGCGCCGAGTACGGATCCTTGTTCGTCGTCATCGACGTGCAGATGATGCGTGCGGTGCCCGCTCGCCCAGGCGAAGACGCTGTTCTGCAGTGCCATCGTGCCAAATACGAGCAGGAACAGCCGCACACTCCAGTGCGCATCATAGGTGCGGTGTGCCCAGAGGCGGTGGTAGCCGGCCGTAATCGCCATGCCGCTCGCCCCGGTGAAGAACACCGCCACCACCCACGTGCTGAGCGCGAACCCGTGGACGATCGCGTACCAGGGCACCGCGACCACTGCGATCGCAGCCGTCAACAGAAACATCAGGGCGTTCACCCAGACAAGAGGCGGCTTCGGCTCGCGGCGTGTGGCGTCGTTCATGCAGGATTATGTAAGTAGAAGTGACCAAAAAGGGGCAGGGTAACTTATCACGCCCGAAGGAGCGGCGTGGGGACTTACGTCCAACCTTTTGGGGCGTTCTGCCTAAGCTCAAGTATCAGCCGCGCGTGCCGTGGCTGGACCCGGTCCAAGACCGCCACCGGCAGCGTTTGCCGCTCGCGCGCGCGGGGCGGCCTGCATGCTACCGTTGCGCCCCCGAAAAGGCTGAGGAGCCACCGTGATCGAAGCTCGAACACTTGCACGCTGGGGAATGGGGATGTTTGCGGGGCTCACCACGCTTTGCGCCGCTCAGTCCCCGCCGGGGGCCGCCGCCAACCCCTCGCTCATGGTGCCGCCCGCGGTGGAAAAGGCAGCGCACGCTTACATCACTCGGGCGGCCATCGAGGCGCCGATCCGCTTTCTCGCCTCGGACCTGCTGGAAGGCCGTGGACCGGGCACGCGCGCCGATGAGCTCGTGCGGCTGTACCTGCAGACCCGGCTCGAGGGCATCGGTTATCAGCCGGCGTTCGCGAACGGCGCCTGGCAGCAGGCCTTTGACATCGTCGGCTCCAAGGCGCAGTTCCCCAAGAGCTGGAGCTTCGGCGGTCCGGGAGGCAAGCTCGAGCTCACCTGGCGCGTGGACTACATCGCCGTGAGCGGGCTGCAGAAGGAACAGGTGAACATCAGCAACGCGGAGCTGGTGTTCGTCGGCTACGGTATCCAGGCGCCCGAGTACCACTGGGATGACTTCAAGGGCGTGAATCTCACGGGGAAGATCCTCGTGATGATGAACAACGATCCGGACTGGGATCCGAACCTGTTCGCTGGCAAGCGCCGCCTCTACTACGGCCGCTGGGACTACAAGTACGAGAGCGCGGCGCGCCAGGGCGCCGCCGGCGCGATCATCATCCACACGACCCCCTCGGCGGGGTATCCGTGGCAGGTGGTGCAGAGCTCCTGGGGTGGGGAGCAGTTTGAGCTGCCCGCGGGCAGCGAGGCGCGCGTGAGTCTGAAGGCCTGGACGACCGAGGATGCCGCGCGGCGCCTCGTCAAGGCGGGCGGTCAGGACCTGGACAAACTCATCCAGGCGGCGCACTCGCGCGATTTCAAGCCCGTGCCGCTGGGGGTCACGACCTCGATCGCCTTCACCAACACGCTCTCGCACGTAAAGACCGCCAACGTCGGGGGCGTGCTGCCCGGCAATGATCCGAAGCTCGCCCCCGAGGTGGTGATCTACAGCGCCCACCACGATCACTTCGGCATCGGCGAGCCGGACAAGAGCGGCGATCGCATCTATCACGGGGCGGTCGACAACGCCTCCGGCTGCGCCCAGGTGCTGGCCATCGCGCGCGCCTTCGCCCTGCTGCCGCAGCGCCCGCGCCGCTCGGTGATGGCGTTGTTCGTCGCCGGCGAGGAGCGCGGGCTCCTTGGCTCCCAGTACTACGCCGAGCATCCCTCCTTCGCCCCCGGGCGCATCGCGGCCAACATCAACATCGACGGCGGCAACATCTTCGGGCGCACGCGCGATGCGGTACTCGTGAGCATGGGCAAGTCCTCGCTCGATCAGATTGCCACCGCCGTCGCCCGTTCGCAGGGACGCACGCTCGAGGGCGATCAGTACCCGGACCGCGGCTACTATTACCGCTCCGATCAGTTCTCCTTTGCGAAGATCGGTGTGCCGGCGCTGTTCTTCTCCGAGGGTACCGATGTCATCGGCCGGCCGCCCGGCTGGGGCAAGCAGCAGCATGATGAGTGGGAGCTGAAGCAGTACCATCAGCCGAGCGACAAGCTCGATGGCAGCTGGAATTTCGACGGCATGATTGAGGATGCGCAGCTGGACATGCTCTCCGGCTGGCTCATCGCGCAGACGCAGACGCTGCCCACGTGGAAGCCAGGCGATGAGTTCGAGGCGGCGCGCAAGCGCGCGCTCGCGGAGCTGGGCACCCACAAGGACTGAACACAGGAAGCACCATGTTCGAAGGCCTGGAACTCATCACCGCCGATTCAATCCTGGGCCTGATGGCAGCATTCCGCGCCGATCCGGAGCCGCGCAAGGTCGACCTCGGAGTCGGCGTTTACCGCGACGATCACGGCGAGACCCCGGTGCTCGAGGCGGTGCGGCGCGCGGAAGGCGCGCTCATTGCCCAGCAGACCACCAAGAGCTACGTGGGGCCGGCCGGCAACCCCGGCTTCAACGCCGAGATGGAACGTCTGGTCTTCGGCGCCGCCCACCCGGCACTGCGGGACGGGCGCCTGAGGAGCGTGCAGACCCCCGGGGGCTGCGGCGCGCTGCGCCTGGGGGCGGAGCTCATCCGCCTCGCCGCCCCGGATACGATCGTGCACGTGAGCACCCCGACCTGGGCCAATCACGCGCCGCTCCTCTCCGGGAGCGGGCTGAGGCTCGAGCGCTATCCGTACTTCGATCCGGCCACCGGTGGGGTGCAGTTTGGCGCCATGATGGCCACGCTCGAGCGGCTGCCGCCGCGCGCGGTGGTGCTGCTGCACGGTTCCTGCCACAACCCGACGGGCGCAGATCTGGCGCAGGATGCAGTGGCGGGCGGTGCTCGAGCTCATCAAGCGCCGCCGTCTGCTGCCGTTCATCGATCTGGCCTACCAGGGCCTGGGTGAGGGTCTGGAAGCGGATGCCTTCGGGCTGCGCCTCCTCGCCGCCGAGCTGCCCGAGCTGGTGTGCGCGGTGTCGTGTTCGAAGAACTTCGGGCTCTACCGCGAGCGCACCGGCGCCCTGCACCTGATCAACGACAGCCCCAAGGCCGCCGATGCGACCTTGAGCCAGCTGGTGAAGAGCGCGCGCGGCATCTGGTCGATGCCGCCGGACCACGGCGCGGAGATCGTGCGGCGCATTCTCACGGAAGGCGCGCTGCGCGAGCTGTGGGAGGAGGAAGTCGGTGCCATGCGCACGCGCATCGAGCATCTGCGGCGCGAGGTCGTGCGCAGCTGCGCGCGCACTGCCCGCAGCGCGACTTCTCCTTCATTGCCCGACAGCGCGGCATGTTCTCCTTTTTCGGCATCTCGACCGCGCAGGTTCAGGCGCTGCGCACGCAGCACCACATCTACATGACCGACGACAGCCGCATCAATATCGCCGGCCTGCGCAAGGAGAACCTCGAGCACTTCGCACGCGCCACCGCGCAGGTGCTCGCCGCCTAAGCACTCTCCGGCACGATGATGCGGTGGGTGGACTTCACTTCCTCCATCACGAAGTAGGTGTGCGTCTGCTGCACACCGCGCACCGAGGCGATGCGATCGCCGAGGAAGCGCCGGTAGCTCTCCATGTCGGTGACGCGCACTTTCAGCAGGTAGTCGAATCCGCCCGCCACCATGTGGCACTCCATGACCTCATCGTGCGCGAGCATCACCTGCTTGAAGCGCTCGAAGGCATCGGGGGTGGTGCGATCGAGCGAGACCTCGACGTAGGCGAGGAGTCCGAGCCCGAGATGCGCAGGATTCAGGCGCGCGAAATAGCCCTCGATGTAGCCGGAAGACTCCAGGCGCCGCACGCGCTCGAGCGTGGGTGTCACCGTGAGGTGCACCTCGCGCGCCAGCTGCGCGACCGGTGCGCGCCCGTCCGCCTGCAGCCGCGCGAGAAGCTTGCGGTCGATGCGATCGAGAGCGCGGTCGTGGCCGGGGGCGGGGTTGGCGGGGTTTTTGGGGATCATGACAGTCGATTCAACTACTTAAATGGCAAATATGGATAATTATTCTCTGCAACACACCTTAGCATAGGCGTAATTAACTGCCTAATGGCTGGGTTGCAATGTCTACAACACACACGACGCCCGCGGGCGCGGCCGAGGCGCTCTTGGGGCTGCGCGAGCAGCTGCGCGCCGCGACGCTGCGTCCGGAGAGTGATGCCTCGGAGGAGATGCTCGAGGAGCTCGAGGCGACGCAGGCGCGGCTGAAATCCGCCCAGGCGCGCGCGGCACGCTGGGTCGAGGCGGCGCGCTCCGATGAGCGCGCCCGGCCGCTCGTCGAGCAGATGCTCGAGCAGTTTCCCCTGGACAGCGCCCAGGGCAAGGCGCTCATGGGGCTCGCCGAGGCGCTGCTGCGTACGCCGGATCCGAAGCGCGCCGACCAGCTGATCGCCGAGCGGCTCGCCACCGTGCGTGCGGCCGGGGCGCCCGACAACACCGCGCTTCTGCTGCGCACCGGCTTCGTACTGCTTGGCGCGGCCGGGCGGCTGCTGCCGGATGTCATGACACAGCTCTCCGGGGAGTTCACCCCCGCCAGTCTCTCGGGGCCGCTGGTGGCGCCGATCGTGCGTGCGGCGATGCGCCAGTCGATGCAGATGATGGCGCACGCCTTTATCGTCGGGGATACGATCGAAGCGGCGATCGCGCGCGGGCGCACGGAGCCGGCGCTTGCGCTGTGCTCCTTTGACATGCTGGGAGAGGGGGCGCGCACGGAGGCCGACGCCGAGCGCTATTTTGCCTCCTACGCACACGCGATCGAGGCGCTCTCGCGCCAGGCGCCGGGCGCCACGCACGCACGCTCGGGGATCTCGGTCAAACTCTCGGCGCTGGAGCCGCGCTACTCGCTCATGCAGAGCGCGCGCGTCAACAGCGAACTCGCTCCGCGCATGCTGCAGCTGGCACGCATGGCGGCACGCGCCGGCATCGGCTTCACGCTCGATGCGGAAGAGGCCGACCGTCTTGACCTCTCGCTCGATATCGTGGAAACGCTGGCGCGTGATCCGACCACCCGCAACTGGGACGGACTCGGGCTTGCGGTGCAGGCCTATGGGCGCCGCGCGCCGCGGCTGCTCGAATGGGTGGCGGCGCTGGCACGGGCGACCGGACGGCGCCTGAGTGTGCGGCTCGTGAAGGGCGCGTACTGGGACAGCGAGATCAAGCGCGCGCAGGAGCGCGGCCTTGCCAGCTTCCCCGTATACACCTCCAAGGATGCCACCGATGCGAGCTACCTGCAGGGCGTGCAGGTGCTGTTCGCGGCGGGCGATGTGATCTATCCGCAGTTTGCCACGCACAACGCCTACACCGTGGCGGCGGTGCTGGCGCTCGCCCCGCCCGGGGCGGCGTACGAGTTTCAGCGCCTGCACGGCATGGGCGAGGCGCTCTACGCGGCCGCCGCCGCGGAGATCGCCGACCTGCCCCCGGTGCGCGTCTACGCGCCGGTGGGCACGCACGAGGAGCTGCTGCCGTATCTGGTGCGCCGCCTGCTCGAGAACGGCGCCAACAGCTCCTTCGTGCATCAGTTTCTGAATCCGCGATACCCCGGTGGCGGAGGTCGTGCGCGATCCGCTCGCTGCCCTGGGGTCCGCGCGCGCGCGGCGCGTCGCGCATCCGCGAACCGCATGCGCTTTATGGCCCCGAGCGGGCCAACTCCGCGGGTGAGGACTTCGGCGATCCGGCGGTGCTCACGGCGCTTGAGCTAGAGGTTGCGGAGCACGCCGCCCGGGCCTACCGCGGCGGCCCGATCCTCAGCGGTGAGACGGCCGCGCGCGCGGATGTGCCGGTGAGCTCTCCGGCTGATACCCGCATCATCGTCGGCTACACACGCGATGCCACGGCGGATGAGATCGGTCAGGCGATGCAGGCGGCCGCCGAGGCGCAGCCCGCGTGGGAGGCAACGCCAGCCGCCGAGCGGGCCGCCTGTCTTGAGCGGGCGGCGGACGCCCTCGAGGCGCAGCGCGGGCAGTTCCTGAGCCTGCTCGTGCGCGAGGCGGGCAAGACGCTGCCGGATGCGCTCGCGGAGATTCGCGAGGCAGTTGATTTCTGCCGCTACTACGCGGCGCGCGGCCGGGAGCTGTTCGGGACGCCGCTGGAACTGCAGGGACCGACCGGTGAGCGCAACACCCTCTCGCTGCACGGGCGCGGCGTGTTCGTGTGCATCAGTCCCTGGAACTTTCCGCTCGCCATCTTTACCGGTCAGATCACCGCCGCGCTCGCCGCCGGGAACACCGTGGTCGCCAAACCCGCACCCGCCACACCCCTGGTCGCGCACGCCATGACCCGGGTGCTGCACGCGGCCGGCGTGCCGGCGGCGGCTTCTGCAGCTCACGCCCGCCGACGGTCCGCCCTTTGGTGAGGTGGCGCTCACGCACCCCGCGCTCGCCGGAGTTGCTTTCACCGGCTCCACGGCGACCGCGACCGCCATCAATCGCACGCTCGCCCTGCGCGACGGGGCGATCGTGCCACTCATCGCCGAGACCGGCGGCGTGAACGCGATGGTGGTCGATGCCACCGCATTGCCCGAGCAGGTCGTCGACGATGTGCTCACCTCGTCATTTACGAGCGCCGGGCAGCGCTGCTCGGCGCTGCGGGTGCTGTACCTGCAGGAAGAGATCGCCGAGCGCACCATCGAGATGCTGATCGGCGCGATGCGCTGTCTTGTAATCGGCGATCCGGCCAACCTCGCGACCGATGTGGGCCCGGTCATCTCCGCCGCGGCACGCGCGCGGCTTGAGCGGCACGCCGCGCGCATGCGCGCCGAGGCGCAGCTGTTGTACGCCTGCGAGATGCCCGCGGGGCTCGAGCACGGGTACTTCTTTGCCCCGCAGCTGTTTGAGCTCACGAGCCTTGATCAACTGCGGAGTGAGGAGTTCGGACCGATCCTGCACGTGGCGCGCTACCGCAGTGGCGAGCTGCCGGCGGTGCTCGAGGCCATCCGCCGCACCGGCTTTGGACTCACCCTCGGCGTGCACAGCCGTCTTGAGAGCGTCGCGCGGCACGTGTTCCGGTCCGTGCCGGTCGGCAACACCTATGTGAACCGCAACATGATCGGCGCCGTCGTGGGCGTGCAGCCCTTTGGCGGCCAGGGACTCTCGGGCACGGGCCCCAAGGCCGGTGGGCCACACTACCTCTTGCGCTTCGCAACCGAGCGCACGCTCACCATCAACACCGCCGCCATCGGCGGCAACGTGGACCTCCTCGCCTAGCTACGCTGCGGCCGCGTCCAAGGTGGCGGCCCCATCGGGCTGGTTCATAATGTGCGCGCGCGGGCGAGGCGCGCGGCAAGAGGCTCGGCGTGGGAGCACACAGCGACAGTGCGGTGGAGCGATGCGACGTCGTCGTCATCGGCGGCGGCCCGGGCGGCAGCACCGCCGCGGCGTTTCTGGCCAAGCGCGGCTATCAGGTCATTGCGCTGGAGAAGCAGCATCATCCGCGCTTCCACATCGGCGAATCGCTCCTGCCGATGAACCTGCCGGTGTTCGAGCGGCTCGGCGTGCACGAGAAGGTGCGCGCCCTCGGGATCTTCAAGCGCGGGGCGGACTTCGAGGCAGCTAACGAGCGCGGTTTCAATACCTTTGCCTTCGATCGCGCCATCGGTGAGAGTCCGCCGCACGCCTACCAGGTGTGGCGTCAGGACTTCGATCAGATGCTGTTCGCGCACGCGCGCGAGTGCGGCGCGGATGCGCGCGAAGGCCACGAGGTGATCTCAAGCGAACAAAGCGCGCCGCGCGATACGCGGCTGCAGGTGCGCACCGATGAGGGCCGCACCTACCACATCCAGGCGCGCTACGTGGTTGATGCCAGCGGGCGGGACGCCTTTCTCGCCAGTAAGAGGAAACTGCGCCGCAAGAACCCCGAGCACCAGAGCGCGGCAATCTTCGGCCACTTCCGCGGCGCGGAGCTGCGCCCGGGTGAGGATGCCGGCAACATCAGCATCTATCGCTTCGCGCAGGGGTGGATGTGGATGATCCCGCTGCCCGCAGGTGTCATGAGCGTCGGGGCGGTGTGCTGGCCGGACTATCTGAAACAGCGCAAAGGGCGCACGGTCGAATTCCTGCTCGAGACACTCCAGCAAAACCCGGCGCTGTGGCAGCGCATGAAGGACGCGCAGCTGATCGGCAACGAGGTGCGCGTGACCGGCAACTACTCGTACGATGCGCTGTGCATGGGCGGTCCGGGGTGGATTCTCGTCGGGGATGCGTTCGCGTTTCTGGATCCGGTGTTCTCCTCCGGCGTGTATCTGGCGATGAGTGGCGCCGAGCAGGCGGCCGCGGTGGTCGACGGCGCGCTGCGCGAGCCGGCGCGCGAGAAGAAGCTGTTGCGCGGCCTGGAGAAGCGCATGCGCGCCGCTATGCAGCGTTTCTCGTTCTTCATCTATCGTTTCAACGGTCCGATCCTCACCGCGATGTTCCGCAGTCCACGCAACGTCTTTCGGCTCGAGCAGGGCGTCATCTCCATGTTGGCCGGCGATCTGTTCGATACGCCGCGGGTGCTGTGGCGGCTGAAGCTGTTCAAGCTGTTTTATGCGGCGGTGGGACTGGGCCAGTGGCGTGACTGGCGCATTGCGCACCGCTATCGGCTCACTCAGGCGCGCGCGCAGTTCAGCGGCGGCACGACACCGCTGGATAAAGCCTAGGGTGCGCACGTTTCGCGCAGCCCCCACAGACCCTGCGCCTGTTGGGGCTGCTCTATCTCGAGGTGGCGCCGGGGAGTTATGCTCGCCCCTTCCGGCATAAGGGAGGATCGAATGAAAGCATCAGTACTGGCTCTGTTCCTGGGCGCCGCGCTCACCCAGTGTCCCGTTTGGGCGGATCCGCCGAAGCCTCTGCGCGTGGTCGAGTCCGTCATCATCAAGGCCTCGCCCGCCAAGGTGTGGGCGACCATCAAGGACTTTGATGGCCTCGCCAAATGGCACCCGGGCTTTTCCAGCGACGAGATCGTCTCCGGCGGCAACGGCCAGGTCGGTTCGGTGCGCAAACTCACGATCAAGGACGGTCCGTCCTTCACCGAAAAGCTGCTGGCGTTCGATGACGCCGGTCACTCCTATCGCTACCAGATCATCGAATCGCCGCTGCCGATTGCCGACTACCTCAGCAAGATCACCGTGCGATCCGAGGGTGGGGGCATGACCAAGGTGATCTGGAGCGGCACCTTCAAGCGCAAGAACCCGGCGGACAATCCTCCCGAGGCGGAAAGTGATGCCGGCGTGATCAAGCTCGTCAAGGGCGTCTATCGCGGCGGCCTGGACAATCTGAAGAAGATGCTCGAAGGCTGAGGGGCGCCGCGGTGTGGCGCCGCGGGTTACGCCGCCGACGCGCCCTTGAGTGATTCGCCGCTGCGCAGCTCGGCGAGCAGCGCCTCGAGCGAGGTCAACGGCGCCGAGCAGACGCTGCCGCGGCACACGTACGCGGTCGGGCTCGTGCCGGCTGCTTTGTCGGTCAGCGCGGCCGGCAGATCCGTTGTCTCTTCGGGTATCCCCAGCACCATCGCCCGTGGGGCGTACAGCCGCGCGAGCGCTGCCTGCCATTCGGCGAGAGCCTGCGCCGCGCCGCGCAGGATGACGATCTGAGGCCGGCGCAGCAGTTCCTCGAGCGCGCTCAGGAGCGTCGCGTGTGACTGTGGAAAGCGCGCCAGGTCCGGCCACGCTGCGCGCAGCGTGCCCTCGGCCGCGGCCAGGTAACGTGGCTCCCCGAGCAGCTGCCCGAGCCGCTGCAGCACGAAGGCTGCGATGCCGTTGCCCGAGGGGGTGGCATCGTCGCTGAAGATCTTGGGGCGGTGGATGAGCTTCTCATGATCATCGGAGGTGAAGAAAAACCCGCCGGCCGGATCAGCGAAGTGCTGCAGCACCACCTCCACCAGTTCCTGCGCCCAGCGCAGCTCCTCGGCGTGCACACGCACCTGCTGCAACTCCAGGATCGCGTCGGCCAGGAACACGTAATCATCCAGGTAGGCATTCAGGTGCGCACGCCCACCCATGTAGGTCGCCAGCAGACGCCCGTCATGCCACAACTCGCGGCGAATGAAATCCAGCGTCCGCGTGGCCGCGGCTGCCAGATCCGGGCGCGCCAACGCGCGGGCGCTGATCGCCAGAGCGCGGATCATGAGGGCGTTCCAGGAGGTGAGGACCTTCTCATCGCGCGCGGGCGGGATACGCTGCGCGCGGATCACCCGCAATTTCGCGCGCGCCGCGCCGAGCAACAGGGCCACCTCCTCGAAGCTGGCGCCGATCGCATCGGCGATCTCCTGCAGCGGGGTCGCGACGTACAGATGCCAGCTGCCCTCGAAATTGGCGGGCTTATCCAGTCCAAAGCACGGCGCGAAGGCGGCAAACTCCCGCTCGCTCAGGGCGCCACGAACCTCCTCACGGCTCCACACGTAGAACTTACCCTCGTGTCCTTCGGAATCCGCATCGAAGCTCGAGTAAAAGCCGCCCTGCGCTGACTGCAGCGCCTGCAGGCTCCAGGCAGCGGTCTCGCCCGCGACCCGTGCGAAGGCTGCGTCGCCGGTGGCGAGCGCGGCCTGCGCGTACACCGCGAGCAGCGCAGCATTGTCGTAAAGCATCTTCTCAAAATGCGGGATCAACCAGGACTCATCCACCGCGTAGCGGTAGAAGCCGCCCGTGAGCTGATCGTTGAGGCCGCCGTCGGCCATGCGGCGCAGCGTCAGGGTCGTCATGTACAGCGCCTGCAGGTCCGGCTCGGGGGCGCTCGTGGTCGCGCGCCAGTCGCGCAGCAGCCGCGTCAGCATCTGCGGCGGCGGGAACTTCGGCGCACCGCCAAAGCCACCGTTCTTGGTGTCGAACACGCGCGCGAGCTGTGCGCGGTTCGCGCGCAGGGGCGCATCATCGAGTTGCACATCGCCCGCAGCCGGCGGCGAGTTGATCTGGGCGAAGGCCGCCATCAGCGCCTCGTTCTGCGTGCGCATCTCCGCCGGGCGCTCGCGGTAGAACTGCGCCACGCGCACCAGGAGGTCCTTGAAGGCGGGCAAGCCGTAGCGGGCCTCGCGCGGGAAATAGGTGCCGCCGAAGAAGGGCCGCTGGTCCTCGTGCGCGAGGAACATGGTGAGCGGCCAGCCGCCGCCCCTCTGCGTGATCATCTGCTGCGCAATCTGGTAGATGCGATCGATGTCGGGACGCTCTTCGCGGTCCACCTTGATGTTGACAAACAGCTCATTCAGCACGCGCGCAGTGGCCTCGTCCTCAAAGCTCTCCTTTTCCAGGACGTGGCACCAGTGGCACGCCAGATACCCGACACTCAGGTGAATCGGCTTTTTTTCCGCGCGCGCCTTGGCGAGCGCCTCCTCGCCCCACGGGTACCAGTCGACCGGGTTGTGCGCGTGCTGGCGCAGGTACGGACTCGTCTCATGGGCGAGACGGTTGCTGTGCCGGGTGCTGCCGTCGGGGTTCAGATGGCCGTTCTGCATCATGGGTCTCCTGAGGCAATTGTATACTCCATCCCCGCCTCACTCCCCGGATCTGCCGTGCCCTCCACTTCTGTGCTTGCCGAACCCGCGACGGATGCGCGCGTACTGCGGCTGAAGCGGGGCGAGGAACGACGCCTGAGCAGCGGACACCTGTGGGTGTTCAGCAACGAGATCGACACCGACAGCACGCCCCTCAGCGCCTTTGAGCCCGGAGCGCTGGCGCAGCTGCGCTCGCACCGCGATGCGTTTCTCGGCTACGTCTGCGTGAATCCGCACGCGCTCATCTGCGCGCGGATTTTGTCGCGCGACCTCGAGCGGCCGGTTGACTCAGCGCTCCTCGAGCAGCGCCTGCGCACCGCGCTCGGTCTGCGCGAGCGCGTGCGCCCGCTGCCTTACTACCGCTGGGTGTTCGGCGAATCGGATCTGCTGCCCGGCCTGGTGCTCGATCGCTACGGCGATGTCATCGTCGGGCAGATCGCGACCGCCGGCATGCAGGCACTCAAGGAGGAGATCGCCGCCGCCGTGCGGCGCGTGCTTGCGCCGGCGACGCTTTACTGGAAGAACGATTCGGCCGCGCGCGATCTGGAGCAGCTGCCGAAGGTGACAGAGGCCGCCTTCGGCCGCGTGCCCGCAGAGCTCACCGTGCAGGAGTGCGGACTGACCTTCACCGTACCGCTCGCGAGCGCGCAGAAGACCGGCTGGTTCTTTGATCAGACCGCCAACCGCGAACGCCTGCAGCGTTATGTCCCCTCGGCCGCCCGGGTGCTGGATGTGTGTTGCTATGCCGGGGCGTGGGGACTCGCGGCGCTTCGGTACGGCGCCGCCAGCGCGCTGTGCCTGGACTCCTCGCAGCCGGCGCTCGACTGCGCCGGGGAGAACGCGAGCCGCAATGGCCTTAAGTTGCAGCTGATGCGCGAGGATGCCTTCGATGGCATGCGGCAGCTGGCCGAGCAGGGCGCCCGCTTTGACCTGGTCATTCTCGATCCGCCGGCCTTCATCAAGCGTAAGAAGGACATCGCGCAAGGGCAGGCGGCGTACCGCAAACTCAACCAGCTCGCCCTCGCGCTGCTCGCCGAGGAGGGACTGCTGGTCTCCTGCTCATGCTCTTATCACCTGGCACCCGAAGAACTCCTCGATGCCATTCAGGGCGCCGCACGCCACGGGCGGCGCTTCGTGCAGATTCTGGAAAGCGGCGGTCAGTCCCCGGACCATCCGGTGCACCCGGCCATACCCGAAACGAAGTACCTGAAGGCCTTCTTCTGCCGCGTGACACGCGAGGTCGGCTAAACTTCGCGCCTCATGCTGACCTACCCTGGCTTCAACCCCATTGCGTTCGAGATCGGCCCGGTCAAGGTTCACTGGTACGGCATCATGTACCTGTTGGGCTTTGGCGGCGCCTGGTGGCTCGCACGGCGGCGCGCCGCCAAGCCCGGTTCGAGCTGGAAGCCCGATGACGTCGATGATCTGATCTTTTTCACGATGCTCGGCGTCATCCTCGGCGGTCGCATCGGCTATGTGCTCTTCTATGGGCTTAAGTTCTGGGCCGCGGACCTGTGGTATCCCTTCAAGCTCTGGGAGGGCGGCATGTCCTTCCATGGCGGGCTGCTCGGGGTGGTCGCCGCCATGACGCTCTTTGCCTGGCGCCGCCATCGCAATCCCGCCGACGTGTACGATTTCACCGCCCCGCTGCCGGCGCTCGGGCTGTTCTTCGGACGCATCGGCAACTTCATCAACAGCGAATTGTGGGGCAAGGTCACGAATGTGCCCTGGGGCTTCAAGGTCAACGGCGAGGTGCGCCACGCCTCGCAGCTCTACGAGGCCGGCCTCGAGGGACTGCTGCTCTTTAGCGTGCTGTGGTGGTACACCTCCAGGCCCCGCCCGCGCCTGGCGCCCTCGGGGGTCTTCATGCTCGGGTACGGCCTGGCGCGCACGGCGGTCGAGTTCGTGCGCGTGCCGGATGAGCACATCGGTTATCTTGCCGGCGGCTGGTTGACCGAAGGGCAGCTGTTGTCATTGCCGATGATCATCGTCGGGCTCGCGTTCCTCGCCTGGGCTTACCGCGCCCGCATCCCGTCCGGCAACTACCTCACGGCACAATGAAGCAGTACCTCGATCTGCTGCGCCACATCCGCTCGCAGGGCGTGCGCAAGAGCGACCGCACCGGCACCGGCACGCTGTCGGTGTTTGCGCAGCAGCTGCGCTTTGATCTGGCGCAGGGCTTTCCCCTCATCACCACCAAGAAGATTCACCTGCGTTCGCTCATCTACGAGCTGCTCTGGTTCCTGCGCGGGGAGAGCAACATCGGTTGGCTGCGCGAGCACGGCGTGACGATCTGGGACGAGTGGGCGGATGCTGCCGGGGAACTCGGCCCGGTGTACGGCAAGCAATGGCGGGCCTGGCGCGCTGCCGAGGGCCGCACGATCGATCAGATCGCGCAGGCGGTGCAGCTGCTCAAGGGCAATCCGGACTCGCGCCGCATCCTCGTGAGCGCCTGGAACGTGGGCGAGCTCGAGCAGATGGCCTTGATGCCCTGCCACGCCTTCTTTCAGCTGTACGTGGCCGGCGGGCGCTTGTCGTGTCAGATGTATCAGCGCAGCGCGGACGTGTTTCTCGGCGTGCCGTTCAATATCGCCAGCTACGCGCTGCTCACACACATGTTCGCGCAGCAGTGTGATCTGGAGCCGGCGGAGTTCATCTGGACCGGCGGTGACTGCCACCTGTACCTGAATCACCTGGAGCAGGCCGACCTGCAGCTCGCGCGCACACCGCTGCCGCTGCCGCAGCTGCGCATGCGGCGCCGCCCGGCGAGCATCTTCGAGTATCAATACGAGGACTTCGAGTTTGTGAATTACCAGCATCATGCGCCGATCCGCGCGGCGGTATCGGTATGAGCGCGGAGCTGCGCGCGAGCGCTCCGGCTATCGAGGTGCGCGACTCGCCGCTGCACGGATTTGGCGTCTTCGCCACACGGCGCATCAAGAAGGGCACGCGCGTCATCGAGTATCTCGGGGAGCGTGTTTCGCACGTCGAGGCGGATCGCCGCTACCACGACAAGGACGAGAACGATAACCACACGTTTCTCTTCATCGTCGATGCGCGCACGGTGATCGATGCCGGCGTCAACGGCAACGAGGCACGTTTCGTCAATCACGGCTGCGAACCGAACTGTGAGTCCGTGATCGAGAACCGGCGTGTGTTCATCGAGGCCATCCGGGACATCACCGCGGGCGAGGAGCTCACCTACGACTACCAGATCCAGCGTGAACCGGACGATCCACCCGACATCGACGTGATCTTCGCCTGCCGCTGTGGCGCACCCTCCTGTCGCGGCACGATGCTGTGGCCGCCGCCCGCGCCGCGCCGCGCGCGGCCGGCAACGCGCGCGCGTCGCCGCTGACCCCTCGCTCGTGAACAGTCCGCGCCGCCTGAGTGTATCGGCCGTGATCGGTGCGACCGGCATCGTCTACGGCGACATCGGTACGAGTCCGCTATACACACTCGACACCGCGCTCAGCGCCGCGGGTACCTTCAACCGTGAGGCAGTGCTCGGGGTGTTGTCGCTGATTTTCTGGAGCCTCGCCATCTCGGTGACGCTCAAGTACCTCGTCATCATCATGCGCGCCGACAACGAGGGTGAGGGCGGTATCCTGGCGCTGTTCGCGCTTGCACAGCGGCGCCTCATCGGCGGCAGTCGCTGGGCGAGAGTTGCGGTGGGTCTGGCGCTGGCCGGTACCGCGTTCTTTTTCTGCGACGCGCTCATCACGCCGGCGATCTCGGTGCTCGGCGCGGTTGAGGGTCTGGAGGTTCTCAGCCCCCAGTTCACCAGCTATGTGATTCCGGTGACGATCGGCGTAATCATCGCGCTGTTTGCCTATCAGTACCGCGGCACGGCACGCGTGGCGAGCCTGTTCGGCCCGATCATGGTTGTCTGGTTCATCGTGATCGCGGTGATTGGCGCCATTCCGCTCAGCCGCAACCTGCAAGTGCTGGCAGCGCTCAATCCCTACGAGGGTCTGGCGCTGCTCTTTCACCGCCCGGGCGTTGCGCTTGCGATCATCGGGGCGGTATTTCTCGCGATCACCGGCGGTGAGGCGCTGTACGCGGACATGGGACACTTCGGCAAGCAGCCGGTGCGCGCGGCCTGGTTTGCACTCGTGGGACCGGCGCTCGTCATCAACTACTTCGGCCAGGGGGCGATGCTGCTCGAGCTGGGTCACCCGGTCGATCACCCGCTCTACCACCTGGTATCTGCAAAGCTGCTGCCCTGGATGGTGGTGCTGGCGACCATGGCCGCGGTCATCGCCTCACAGGCGACCATCTCTGGCGCCTTCTCCATGGCGCGCCAGGCCGTGCAACTGGATCTGCTGCCGCGCCTGCGCGTCTTGCAGACCTCGGCGCTCGAGCAGGGCCAGATCTATGTTCCGGTCGTCAACTGGCTGGTGTTCCCGGCGGTCATCCTGTTCGTGGTCGGTTTCGGGTCCGCGGATGCTCTCGGCGGCGCGTACGGTGCCGCGGTCGTCGGCACCATGATCGTCACCACGATCCTCGGCGCATTTGTCGCAGCCACGCAGTGGAACTGGCCGCGCTGGCAGGTCGCAGGCCTCTTCGGGCTGATCTTCATTACCGATGCGGCTTTCGTGGCCGGCAATCTCACCAAGGTGCCCCACGGCGGCTGGATCCCGCTCACCTTGGGCGCCGTGCTGTGCTTCGTGTTCACGACCTGGCGCAACGGGCGGCTGGAGCTGCGCGCGGCGCTGGCGAAGATGGCCGTACCGCGCAGCGACCTTGGCAAACTGGTCGCGGGCGTGCATCGTGTGCCCGGGACGGGCGTGTTTCTGGCGAGCAACGCGAGCCTCGTACCCTCGGCACTCATTCGCAACATCCAGCACAACTGCGTCGTGCATCAGCGTGTGATCATTCTCAACGTCGAAATTGCCGACACACCGCGTCAGGATCCGGTGCGACGTCTGCAGATTGAGGAGCCGGCGCCGGGGGTGCACCTCATCACCGCGCGCTTCGGCTTCATGGAGACGCCCGACGTCGGCGAGGCGCTCAAGGCGTGCCGCACGCGCGGCCTGCGCGTGTTTGCCGAGGACAGCTCCTTCTTTCTCGGCCAGCACGTGGTGCGTGCGCGGCCGCTGCCCGGTCTGCGCGGGCTGCAGCGGCGGCTGTTCGCGCGCATGCAGCAGCACAGCGCGCAGGCGGCGGAGTTCTTCCGCATGCCCTTCCGCGACGTCGTGGTCCTCAGCACCGCGGTGGAGATCTGAGCCTTGCCGCCGCGGGTCTCGCTTATCGTCGCCATGGCGCAAAATGGTGTCATCGGCCGCGGTAACGCTTTGCCGTGGCATCTGCCGGAGGATCTGAAGCGCTTCAAGGCCACCACCATGGGCAAGCCCATGCTCATGGGGCGCAAGACCTTCGAGTCCATCGGGCGCGCGCTCCCGGGCCGCCTCAATCTGGTTCTGACCCGTGACCCGGGCTGGTCCGCTCCCGGCGTGAGCGTCGTGTACTCGGTGGAGGAGGCGCTCGCGTGGGCCGGTGAGGCCGAGGAGCTGATGGTGATCGGCGGCGCGGAGATCTATCGGCTGGTCATGCCTGTTGCGCGGCGCATCTACCTCACCCGCGTGCAGGCGGACGTGCCGGGTGATACGTTCTTTCCGGCGTTTGATCCCGCCCAATGGGTCGACGTGCGGTGCGATGCGCACCCGGCGGATGAACGCAACACCTATCCGGTCAGCTTCGTCACGCTCGAACGATGCAGCGCGCCGGAGGTGGCGCACCAGCACTGAGCACGAACCTGCAAGCCATCGATTGAAATCAGCTACGGTCGCAGTTGGCCCTATACGGGCCGCTAACGGCTCAGGGGAAGCCAACCCGCCCGGCGGCCAGAACGCTCTCATGACGAGACCTCATGACGAGACGACACGAGAGGATTCCAGCCATGATCATTTCGTTTGAGCAAGCGCCACAGCGTCCGGACCAGCCGGGAATCGGAGCTGTCCGGTCAAATCGTTCGTAGCACGCCACACCACCTCGGCCACGTCTGCCTCGGTGGTCACCGCTGCCGGCTGCGCAAATGCGGCGAAGATGGGTTCCGCGAAGGGCGCATACGCCTCAGGAATCAGCCCTGCCATGCGCGATTCGCCGTTGCGCGTAAAGGCCGTCGTGGGACCGTAGCCGGGCTCAACCAGCTTGACGCGGATGTTGAAGGCAGCAAACTCGAACGCCACAGAGCCCGTAAGCCCTTCGATCGCCGTCTTACTGGCCGTATAGACACCAGCCAACGGCATCGCCGCAAGCGTCACGCTGGAAGTCACGTTCACGATCACGCCAGACTTGCGCTTGCGGAATTGGGGTACGACCGCCTGCATCATCGCCATGACGCCGAAGGTGTTGGTTTCAAACACCTCGCGGGCCGTGGCCATCGGCGTGGCCTCGAACGCGCCGACGACACCAATGCCCGCGTTGTTGACGAGCACATCGATGGGACCAGCCATCTTGATTGCGGCGGCAATGCTCTCGGGCTTGGTTACGTCCAATGCGACTGCGCGTAGGCGGTCCGACGGGGGCAGGATGTCTTCACGTGGGGTGCGCATGCTGGCGATCACGTTCCAACCCTTGGAATGGAAGTAGCGGGCGGTTTCCAAGCCATAGCCGGATGAGCAACCCGTGATCAGTACCGTCTTCATGATGGGCTTCTTCAGTGGTTGAGGGTGAGGTAACGATAGTCATTCGGATCGGAACTATCTATAATCTTTAGTCCACTTTTAATTATCACTAGTCCAGAAATGGTCGATCCGCTGTCTGAAGTCATCACCCTGCTCCGACCTCGGACGGTGTTCAGCAAGCTCATCAGCGGAGCTGGTCGATGGGGCGTTCGCTACTCTGCCTTCGAGCAGCCAAGCTTCTGCACGGTGCTCGAAGGCAGTTGTCTTCTGGCGGTCGATGGGCTGGAATCCATCACGCTCAATGCAGGAGACCTCGTGCTCATGCCTGCAACGCCCGGCTTCACCATGACCGGGTTCGAGCCAGTGACGCCTGAACAGATCAATCCGAAGACGATGCCTTCTCCGGTCGGGGAGATCCGCCACGGAAGGCGCGGCGGCCGACCCGACGTGCGCATGCTCGGTGGATACTTTGTGTTCGATTCGCCTGATGCGGCGCTGCTGGTATCGCTATTGCCGGTGCTATTACATGTGCGCGGCGTGGAGAGGCTATCCGTCCTCGTGAAGCTTGTCAGAGAAGAATCTTTGGAGCAGCGCCCGGGCCGCGATCATGTTCTTGTCAGGTTCGTGGAGGTTCTGCTTGTGGAAGCGCTGCGCTCAACAGCCGCAACGGATGCGCCGGCGGGGTTGATCCGCGGACTGGCTGATAGCAAGCTAGCGGTAGCGATGCGACTCATGCACGCTGATCCCTCCCGCTCCTGGACGGTCGAGGAACTCGCCAAGAAAGCCGCACTGTCACGGTCGGCGTTCTTCGCGCGATTCACGTGTGCCGTAGGGATGCCTCCAATGGAGTACCTGCTGGCATGGCGCATGGCCCTCGCCAAAAGTCTGCTCCGCACGGGTGATGCCGCAATTGCAACAGTCGCCGAACGAGTCGGTTACGGTTCCGCGAGCGCATTCAGCACCGCATTCAGCCGGTACGTCGGCCAACCACCGGGTCGCTACGCTCGCCTGCATTAAGCTGACCACAGCGAGGATCAGCTAAGGGCTGCTCAATCTGAGGTCGTCAGTGACAGCAATTGGCCGGCCAGCGTCCGAGCCACTGACCGGCCAGACGGCACTACACCTCCGTCTGCACCGTCCATTTCGAGCGCCTCGTTGACCTCGATCCCGAGGTAGCGGACGGTGCGTTCTAACTTCGTGTACCCGAGCAGCAACTGAACGGCCCAAAAAGCTTCGAGTAACTTGAGCGAAGGCGATTTGCGAGGTTATCGAGCATGGTGGGCGGTTCGCGCGCGTCCAGTAACGCGGCGAATGGATGCGCGGCTAGGCTGAACACCAGCGAAGCTTCGTTTCCGTTTCGGCTTGGAGCGCAAGGGGCCTGACCGTCCGGTTTCCGGCGGGCATACTTGACCGATCTTAGTGTGCGGTATCGCACAGACCTCACGTCCCGCCTGCTATCAGGGTAGTTGCACTCAGTTTGAGGCGGGCGGAGCGAACGGATTACGCACGGGAAGTAGGGCCGGCACCGCATTGCAACGGTGAGACGCCTTGGGCCTGCAGACTCGCCGAATCCCGTCAAACTGCCCTCAAGGGAGCCCTCTGCCGGTGGAGCCTGTGATGTCGGACCATATGTCGAGGGTGGTGACGCTGAGCCCCTCTCATTCGCCCAACCCTATCGATCTGCGCCGCGTGGGCGCACATCCGGATTACTGGTATCCGGTCGCCTGGTGCGATGAACTGAAGGTGAGAAAAACCTTGGCGCGCCGCTTCGCCGGTGAACCGATCGTCCTCTACCGCGGCGCGAGCGGTAAAGTCTTCGCGCTGGAAGATCGTTGTGCGCATCGGCAGGTACCGCTGCACCTCGGCGTTGTCAATGGAGACGAGCTGAAGTGCCATTACCACGGTTGGACCTATAGCTGCAGCGGCAAGTGCGTGTCGATCCCCTATATGTTGCCGGATCGACCGCCAGGAGGTGTCAGGGCTTACCCGGCGCGCGAGATCGATGGCCTCATCTTCGTTTTCCCCGGCGATCCTGCGCTGGCGGAGAGCCGTCTGCCCGGCAGCCTGGGCGCATCGCAGCGCAAGGACTACAAGACGCGGCGGCTGAATCGTGACGTGGCCTGCCACTACACCTTCATGCACGAGAATCTCTTCGACATGAACCACCAATTCATGCACCGCAAGCAGATGGGCTCCATCCGGGCACGGTGCCTCGGCCGCAATTACGGGGAGACCTGGGCGGAGGTCGAATACAGCTTCAGCCGCACCGCGGGCAAGCCCTCGGTCGGCGAGCAGGTGATCGTGGACTTGATGCGCAAGCGCGGCGCGGCGAAGAAGGATTTCTGCGATCACATGCGTATCCGTACCGACTACCCCAACCAGAACCTCAAGGTCTGGGTCGGGCGGGACATCCAGCAATCCAGCGACCCGGTACTGGATGTGTGGCTCGGCTATACGCCCCTGGACGCCGAGCAAGGCACCAATCGCACTTACGGCTATCTCTCCGTCAAGAAGCCGCGGCTACCGGGGCTCATTCACGCAGTGTGGCCATTCGTAACCTGGTTTACGGAGAACATCTTTCGCGAGGACAAAGACATCGTTGAGCACGAGCAGCGGGCGCATGACTCGCAGGGCGCGGACTGGAACAACGAGACGTTTCCGCCGCTGCGGGATCTGCGGGCTGTGCTCGCACGCTGCGGTGTGCCGATGAAAGATCCTGACTGACGACCCCTCGGCTCTCGGAAATTTAAGACTTTACTAAAGCCGTAGGATTCTTCTGCCGGTCACGATCAGAGAGCTTTTCAACGGAATAGGCCGGTTCCTGCCGTCGACAAGCGCCAGCTTGGCTCGTGGTTTGCTTCGTTCTTGCGGGCCTTCCGTTTTTTCTACATTATTCGCACGCCACGACATGGAGGAAGCCTCATGACCGCCTTCAATGCAGTGCGATTCCGCGTAAAGCCCGGGCGCGACAAGGAGTTCCTCGATGCCCACAAAAGGGTTGCCGCCGATTGGCCCGGTCTGACGCGAGTCAACATCATCAAGGCCGCCGACAGAAGCTACTGCATCATTGCTGAATGGACCGACATGGATGCGCTCGCCAAAGCGCGTCCGAACATGATCGCCACGCTCGATTCATTCCGCGATACGCTCGAAGACTTGGGCGGCGGCCTCGGCGTCAGCGATCCGATCTCCGGCCCGGTGGTGCTGGAGTTGAAATAACCCGCGAGGACGAGCGCAAGGGTCCCCGAAGCGCTTTGCTGCTGCTTCGCGTCCGTCCCTGAGCTGCCTCCTGAGGGCGTAGACCGCTCGGAGCCGGCGACGGCTTCCCGGGGTCCGCCAGATGTTCCGAGGCTCCCTTCCGCCGGCGGCTAAAGCGGCGGACTGCCGTCCTTGATTGTACGCTTCAACATCTCCCGGAACTCCGCCGTGTCCTCATGGCCGTGAACCTTCACCGCATGCTGGACGGCAACTTCGATGAGTTCTTTTTCGCTGGCAGCGGATATTGCGACTGTGCATTTGCTCTCAGACGGAAACTCCCTGCAATCGATGTATTTCCTAGTCATGGTTGCCTCCTAAAACTTCGAGACCAGAAAATCTGCATGTTCGGCTGAAGCGTGTGCATCTGCCCCGATGCGCGCGCTGCGCCCTCATTTCTCCCGCTGGGCGGGGGCTGAACAGCCGCCCGTGGGCTGGTCGGTGCCCGGCCAACTCGAGACTCGGACGCTTCTCCCGAAATTTCCTGTCCCCAGCTTCCCCCGAGCGTCTGCCGGAGGATGCGCCGAGGGGATTCCGCTCGCAACTTGCGACCGTCGAACTGCCGTGTCGCGAGTGACCGCAATTCGACAAGCATTCTGAACCTCTGTAGGTCCGCAGTTGGGGCCGGAGCTGCCTGCCGGTACCAGTGGCCGGTTTTGCGGTTCACGACCGCTCGTGACCCGCCCGCTGTCGAATGAGCGCGTACGGCCGGTCGTGACACTGACCGGTCGATCTGGTCCTCCGAAAGCAGACAGCTGAGTTGGGACTGGCAGCCGTCTGCACCGTGTGTTAAGCAGGGCTCGGCTCAGCGCAGACGGCTGTGGAATAACAACGCTGCTGCACTGCGTCCCGGGCTACCGAGGGGGTCGGATAATGTTGAGCTATGCCCGCGGGCCGCAGCGGCCGCTGCTTGACGATACTGTCTACACGGCGTTCGAAAAAACGGCGACGCGGTATCCGCAGTCGGACGCTCTGATCGTACCGTTTCAGAACGTGCGTCTGAGCTTTCGGGCACTCGCCGCGCAGGTTGAGCGCGTCGCAGGTGCCCTTCTGGGGCTCGGACTGGCACCGGGCGATCGCTTTGGCGTCTGGGCGACCAACTGCGCCGAATGGTTGTACCTGCAGATCGCCGCCGCGCGCACTGGGCTGACACTCGTGAACGTTAACCCGGCTAGCCGCGCTTCAGAGCTCGCCTTTGTGCTCAAGAAGTCCAGAATGCGGGCAGTCTTTCTTCATGAGCGTGATCAGCGCTGCGACTACCGGCAGATCCTCGAGGAGGTACGCGCCTCGAATTCGGATTTGAGCCTGCGCGATGCTGTCTATCTGGGCAGCTCATCCTGGAATGACTTTGTCGCCGCATCGTCCCCGGTCGGTGACCTGCGCGTGTCGGCTGGCGATGTGACCAATATGCAGTACACGTCCGGGACGACTGGCTCGCCCAAGGGCGTGCTGCTGACCCATCGGAATGTTCTGAACAACGGTCGATTCATTGCCGAGTCGCTCAGGATGAACGCGGACGACCGAATCGTCGCACCCGTCCCGATGTACCATTGTTTCGGCTGCGTCGGTGGAACGATGCCGATGGTGACCTCTGGTGCGACCTTGATTCTGCCTGCACCGACGTTCGACCCGGCCGCGACGATGACGGCGATCGAACGCTGGGGCGGTACGGTCATTTACGGCGTACCGACGATGTTTATCGCGCAGCTCGAACACGCGGAATTTCCGCAACGCGACTTCAGCAGCCTGCGCACGGGGATCATGGCAGGCGCGCCTTGCCCGCTTGAGGTGATGCGGCGCGTCGTCACCGACATGCATTGCCGGCAGATGACCATTGTGTATGGCCAGACTGAGTCATCGCCCGTCATCACGGGTTCCGGGGTAGATGCGCCGCTCGAGACTCGGGTCGCTACGGTGGGCGCCCCTTACCCTAACACTGAGGTGAAGATCATCGACACCGCGGGCAACACGGTGCCGCTCGGCGAGCAAGGAGAATTGTGCGCCCGAGGTTATCTGGTGATGCATGGCTACGATGGTGATCGTGAGGCTACCTCGCGTGCCATCGACTCCGCGGGCTGGCTGCATACCGGTGATCTCGCCGCCATGCGGTCGGATGGCACGTTCCGCATCACGGGGCGCGTGAAGGACATGATCATCCGCGGTGGCGAGAATGTATCTCCGCGGGAAATCGAAGAATTCTTCTACACGCACCCAAAGGTGAGCGATGTTCAGGTCGTTGGAGTGCCGGATGCGAGGCTGGGCGAGGCTGTGGCCGCGTGGATCCGGCTCCGGCCCGGGGTGGCTGCGACCGAGGACGAATTGCGGGACTTTTGCGCCGGCAAGATCGCACACTTCAAAGTGCCACGGTACATTCGGTTGGTTGAGGAGTTTCCGATGACGGTCACCGGAAAGATCCAAAAGTTCCGGATCAGACAGACCGAGATTGACCTCCGTGGATTGAGCGAACTTTCGCGAATCGAGACGGCGTAGAGGACGATGGGCAAAGCCAACAGCGCGAAGGCTTTTTGAGTCCGAGCACACGAATGCGCCGGTGCCGCGGGCATTCAATCGCCTGGTCCCGTCATTTTTCAGATACTCGCCGTATCCCAGGCGCGGCGCCGGTGACGATCCAATCCATGGGTATGTCGTGGGGCTGGGGAAAGATCGTAGGAATCGAGGCGCCGGGATAGCCGACGCCGATTACCAGCGGGCGCGCATCAAAGCCCGCCAGAGTGCGGTCGAAAAATCCGCCGCCGTAGCCGAGGCGGAAACCATTCTTGTCGAATCCAACCAGTGGCGCGATCACCACGGACGGCAGCACCTCGGCACCCTCAGCGGGGTAGGGGATCTTCCACAGCCCGCGCGCCATGCGCACCTTCGGTGACCACTCGCGGAATATGAGCGGCTGGCCGAGGGCGAGCGCAACCGGCAAGGCAACGCGCACCCCGCGCTCCGACAGGGCGTGCATCCACATCCGAAGATCCGGCTCGGCCCTGATGGGCCAATAGACGCTGACCCGTGTGTCCGCAGCCGGGAGAATGAGCCGGTCAAGCTCACGGGTCATGGCCGCGGTCTGCGCGGCACGATAATCTGCCGACAGCTGAAGTCTTGCGCCGATCAGGCGCTCGCGCTCCGCCTTTCGCCAACGGGTGACGTCTGATAGCTGTTGCCGGTCCGGGCCGACGGCACCTTTCGGGTCGAGTTCATGCAGGAAGCACGGCGGCGAACCGCCAGACTCCTCATCGGACTCATCATCGCGCGGTGGCATCAGGGCAGCCCTCCGGTGGAACTCAGGGGAGGGCGGGCAGCCGCGCGCGGATCAGTGCCTCGGCGCGCGCGGCATCCGGCTCGCGACCCTCGCTCGCATCGAGCTCCTCCAGGAGGCGCGCCTGGATTGCCCCACGACTGAGTGCCTGAGCGTAGGAGATCTCCGGGTGGAACATCACCATCGAATAGCGCGGGATGAAGCGCTGCGGAAAGCGCCGCTCGAGGGCGAGCGCCAGTGCGCGGCGCCGTACGAAGCTCGCATCACGCACGCTGTCGCGCATCTCGGTGTAATTCTCGAGCGCCATTTGCGCGATGGCCTCGGTGTTGGGCTGCCGCAGGGCTTCGAAGCGTGCGAAGACCTCTTCCCAGTCCGGATTCGGACCGAGCAGCGAATCGAGCACGGCGCAGTCCTCGAACGCCGCGTTCATCCCCTGGCCGTGAAAGGGCACGATGGCATGTGCGGCATCCCCGAGCAGCAGCACCCGCCCGCCCAGCCGCCAGGGCGTGACGTGCACGGTGCACAGCTGGCCTTGCGGGTTGCGCGCGAAGTCCTCGAGCAGCTGCGGCATGCGCGCGGCGGCATCCGGAAATTCGCGCGCGAAGAAGGCGGCGACGGCGGCGGGCGTCTCCAGGGTGGCAAAGCTCGTCGTGCCAGTGCGTGCAAGGAAGAGCGTTGCCGTAAAGCTGCCGTCCGTATTGGGCAGCGCGATCAGCATGAAGCCCCCGCGGGGCCAGATGTGCAGTGCGTTGCGCTCCAGGGCGTGTGTCGCGGCCACCGCCGGGATCATCAGCTCCTTGTAGTCGTGGTCCAGCCAGTCCTCGCGCACGCGCGTCAGGCCGGCGCTCACAAGACTGGCGCGCACGGCCGAGCCGGCCCCGTCGGTGGCAATGGTGGGGGTGAGGGCGAGCTCGCTCAGGCTACCGCTGGTCGCATCGCGCAGGCGCAATCGCTCGACGCCTGTGTCGGTGCCGAGGCACAGCTGGTTGAAGTGCACGCTCACGCCTGCGTGGCGCGCCGCCGCTGCGATCAGTACGCGGTTGAGGTCAGCGCGCCCGACCGACCAGATGACTTCTTGTTCGCGCTGCCCGTACGGCTGCAGCGCGGTCTCCCCTGACAGTTCGTGCACCATGCGGCCGCGCATCGGTATGAGAAGCGGCCGCACCTCGTCCATGACGCCGGCTTGCTCGAGGGCGCGCAGGCCGCGCGCGGCGAGGGCAAGGTTGATGGAGCGGCCGCGTTCGGGCTGCGTCTGCCTGGGATCGGGACGGCGCTCGTAGAGCGCCACCTTCAGTCCGCGGCGCGCCAGCAGCAGCGCCAGCAGCGCCCCGGCGAGGCCCGCGCCGATGACGTTGAGCGTGCGCGCCGCGCCACTCACGCGAGGATCTCGCGCAGCGCCTGCGCGAACAGCCACGCATCCGCGAAGCGGTTGTAGAGCGGCACGGGCGCCACGCGGATGATGTCCGGCGCGCGCCAGTCGCACACCATGCCGCGCCGGGCGAGCGCCTCGAACACCCGCCGGCCGCGTGCCGTACCGTTGGCGATGCGCAGCGACAGCTGGCAGCCGTGCTGGTCCGGATCGAGCGGCGTGATGATGTGCACCCGCGGCTCAAGCGGATGCAGCAGCTGCGCGAGAAAACCGGTGAGGCTGAGGGATTTCTCGCGCAGGGCGCCGATGCCGGCCTCCTCGAAGAGCGCGAGCGAGGCGATCAGCGGGGCCGCGGCGAGGATCGAGGGGTTGCTCAGCTGCCAGGCGGCGACCCCGGCGGCCGCGCGGAACTGCGGCTCCATGAGAAAACGCGTCGGCTCTTCGTGCCCCCACCAGCCGGCGAGCCGCACCCCGGGCAACGCGCCATGGTGCTGCGTGCGCGGCTGCGCGTTCGAGTGGCGCTGGTGCACGAAGCAGCCGCCGATCGCACCCGGGCCACCGTTCAGGTACTTGTAGCTGCACCACACGGCGAAATCCGCATCCGTCGCGTGCAGCGTCAGCGGCACGTTGCCGATCGAATGGGCCAGATCAAATCCTGCGATGCACCCGTGCGCATGTGCCGCGCGCGTGATGCGCGCAAGGTCGAACACCTGGCCGGTGCGAAACTGCACACCCGGCCACAGTACCAGTGCGATCTCCTCCCCGTGCGCGCGCAGGCATTCTTCGATGAGCTCCAAGGGCACTGTGTCTTCACCCGCACGCGGGGCGAGCTCAAGGAGCGTGGCCTCCGGCTCAAGTCCGCGCCAGGCAATCTGGGATGCGACCGCATGACGGTCGGAGGAGAAGGCGCCTGCCTCGATCAGCACGCGCGTGCGCCGTCCCTGCGGGCGGTAGAAGCTCGCAAGCATCAGATGCAGGTTCACCGTGAGCGAGTTCATCGCCACGACTTCGTCGGCTCGCGCGCCCGTCAGCGCCGCAAGCCCGGCGGTGAGGTTCTCGTGATAGGGCACCCAGGGGCGGCGCGCGCGCTCGTGACCCTCCACCCCAAGGTGCGCCCAGTCATCGAGCTCCTGGGCGATGACCTCACGTGCGGCGAGCGGCAAGAGTCCGAGGGAGTGGCCGCACAGGTAGGTGAGCGCGGTGCCCTGCGCATCCTGCGGCAGGGCAAAGCGTGCGCGTAAGGCGCGCAGCGGGTCGGCGGCATCGCGCGCCTGCGCTGACGCAAACGTCGGGGCATCGCTCACGCGCAGTCGCCCAGTGGATACAGTAGCGGTCGGCTCGGCACCGCATCTCCGCCCAGCGCCGGCACCTGCAGCTCGAGCAGGTACGCGCCCTCGGGGAGCGAATCCGGCACGTAGGCGAGCTCGGTAATCGTGGCATCCGGCCGCGCCGCCGCTGCGAGCGCGGTCGCCCGCGGCGGCAGGCCGAAGAACACCCGATGCGCGGTGAGGTGTCCTTCATCGTGCGCGCGATCGATCGAGGGCACATCCACGATCAGATGCAGGATGCCCCGCTCCACCAACAGCTCGGCCGCCTCGCGCGACAGGTAGGGCGGGGTGTCTGCGGAGTAGTCACGTGTGCGTTTCTCGGGGGGATTGGGCAGCGTACGGATGACGAGCGCGCGCGCTTCGAAGGGTGCGCGCCCCCAGCCGCGCTCGAGCGCACGGCGGGTGATCAGCCGATCGTGCGCCAGCGGCGCCGGCTCGCTGCCCTCGCGCGCCGCCTGGGCCGCCTCGGGGGCGATGGACACCAGCAGCGCAGGGATGAGTCCGGCGGGTACCATGCGGAAAGCGGTCACCGTCTCGCGGGTGAGGTGGCCGACGCACTCGGTGTGCGTGCCGTTGCAGTGCGGAATGAGCGTGATGACCTCACAGTTGCAGCTCGCCCCGCGTGCGACCGCGCCGGAGAAGGCGCCCACCTCGAGCGGCTGGGCCGTGGCCGGCGGGGCGCCGAAGTGACGCGGCTGCGGCCCGGAAAAATCCAGCGGTATCGCCAGGTCCACCGGCTGCGAGAGGTCCACGCGCACCTCGCGGCCGCCGAGGCTGATGCGTGCGTGCAATCTAGGTGCGCTCCATCACCGTCCCGCAGCGCGCGCAGGTGCGCTTGGGCAGGTTGGCAAAAAAGCGCTCGAACACCGGCGGGAACTGCTTCTCGATGTCCGTCAGCGGGAAGAACTCCTCGTACAGCGGCTGGCCGCAGCGCTCGCAGTACCACTGGAAGCCATCCAGCTCCCCCGGCTGGCGCGCGCGCTCGATCACCAGCCCCACCGTGTTCGCCGGCCGCTGCGGGGAGTGCGGCAGGCGCGGCGGGATGAGCAGCACCTCTCCGGCGCGGATCGGTACGTCCACCTGCCGCCCGTCCTGCATGGTCTTGAGCACCATGTCCCCTTCGAGCTGGTAGAAGAATTCCTGCCCGGGATCGACGTGGTAGTCCTTGCGGGCGTTCGGGCCGCCGACGACCATGATGATGAAGTCACCGTCGCGGAACACGCGCTTGTTGCCGACCGGTGGCTTCAGCAGCGCGCGGTTGGCGTCGATCCACTGGCGGAAATTAAAAGCGTGCAGGGATTCCATGTCTCCTCCGGGCCTTTCGCGTATGTTACGCGCTGCCGCGGTAGGCGGCAGGAGGATGCTGATGCAGGCACGGTCTAAGGGATGCGCCGTAACGCGCGCACTCGCTCCCGCCATGGCGCTGGTGCTGCTCAGTGGCTGCTCGCACCTGCACTGGCCCTGGCATCACCCCCCGCCACCACCCCCCGCGCCGGTGCACGAGCTCGACATGAGTGGCGCCGGGGACGCCGGGTTCCCGCAATACTGGAAGCGCAATACGTTGCTCGTGGACCTGCGCGGCGCCAGCGGCAGCGGCAGTGCGGTCATGAAGCCGGCCGCTGGTACCACCTGGCCGGTGCGGCTCGCATTTCGCGTCACGCCCGGAGGGATCGGCACACTCGAGGTGCGCGGCGAGCAGCGCGTGCTGCTGCCGATCAGCCCCAGCGGCATGCAGCCGATCGAGCTGGAGCTGCCGCCCGGGGTGTATGGCGCGAAGACCCCACAGATTACCGTCAGCTGGGGTCCGAGCGGGGCCGCCCTGCCGTAAGGGTTGGCGCTAGTCCGCGCCGACGCGCTGATGCTCGGCGCACGGCACGCAGGCGGGCGGCGCCTCGCGCTCAAGGTCGAGCGCGGTGAGCGTGCCGCCCCACACGCAGCCGGTGTCCAGCCCGATGAGGCCCGGGCGCTGCACCAGCCCGAGCGCCGACCAGTGCCCGAAGATGACGCGCGCATCACGGCTCTTGCGCTCGGGGTGATCGAACCAGGGGCGCAGCAGCGTCGGTGGTGGCGGCGGTGCCCCCTTGAGCGCCACATCGATCCGGCCCTCGGCCGTGCACAGGCGCATCCGGGTCAGCACGTTGATCGTGAAGCGCAAGCGCTCCATGCCCGTGAGGTGCTCATCCCAGTGGTCGGGCTCATCGCCGTACATGTGGGCAAATACCGCGTGCGCATCGCGCTTGAGTGCGGCGCTCACCTCGGCGGCGAGGCGCAGCGTGAGGGCGGCGCTCCACTGCGGCACGACCCCGGCGTGCACCATGAGGTCATTGCCGTGCTGGTGCGCGAGCGGCCGGGTGATGAGCCATTCGAGCAGCGCCTCGCGGTCAGGCGCTGCGAGTACCTCATCCAGGGTATCGGAGCGGCGGCGGCGGTGGGCGCCGTGCGCGAGCGCCAGCAGGTGCAAATCGTGATTACCGAGCACGACGATCGCGTTGTCCTCAAGAGAGCGCACCAGGCGCAGCGTGGCGAGCGAGCGCGGCCCACGATTGACCAGATCACCGACAAACCACAGGCGATCGCGATCGGCCGAGAAGCCGATCTTCTTCAGAAGCGCGCGCAGCTCCTTCTCACACCCCTGGACGTCCCCGATCGCATAGCGTGTCACTGCAGGATGCCCGGCATCGCGAGCCGGAACGGTTCAATGGGGGCATCAAAGTGTGCGCCATCGTCGCCGAGCATCTGGTAGCTGCCCTGCATGGAGCCGACGGGCGTCTCGATGACCGCGCCGCTGGAGTAGCGAAATCCCTGGCCGGGCTTCAGATACGGCTGCTCGCCGACCACCCCGTCGCCGCGCACCTCTTCGACTTTGCCGTTGGCATCGGTGATCACCCAGTGACGCGTCAGCAGCCGTGCCGGCACCTGGCCTTCGTTGCGGATGGTGATGGTGTAGGAGAAAACATAACGCCCCTCACGCGGGTCGGATTGCTCATCGAGGTAGCTCGTCTCGACGTCGACGCGGATCTTGTGCTCGGAGGAGACCATGCGGGGGATTCTACCGGAACCGCTCAGGCCTTCCCGGCTCGCATGGCAAGCACGTCACAGGGCGCGGCGTGCAGCACGGTGTCCTCGGTGAGGTTGACGAGGATCGAGAGTCCGTGGCGCTCGCGGCTGCCGAGGATGATGAGGTCCGCGCGGCACTCGCGCGCCACCCGCACGATCTCGCTCTTGACGTTGCCGCGCTCCACGCGGCAGGCGGCCCCGTTCAGTCCGAGTTCGGCGGCGAGCGCCACCAGGCGTTGCTCGGCGCGCTCCACCAGCTCATCTTCCATCTGCACTGCGGGCATGAGCGTCTCGCCCATCGGCTCCATCGGCACGAATTCCACCACGTGCAGCAGCTCGACCGCTGCGCCCAGGGTTTGGGCGAGCGCCTGGGCCTTGCGGCCGATGGCGAGACTGTCCTCTGTCAGGTCGACGACCAGCAGGATGTGACGGTAAGGCGCCATCACGAGTCTCCAACGAAGCCAGTGTTACCGAAGACTAACGTCACGGACGCGCGCGGTCGAGAGTCTGGGCGAGGGTATTGAATGCCTCGGGCGTGAGCGTCTCCGGGCGTGCGCCCGGGTCGAGGTCGCAGGCGGCGATCTGCTCGCGGGTGAGGAAGTCCCCGAGCGCGTTGCGCAGCGTCTTGCGGCGTTGACTGAAGGCCGCCGCGACCAGCGCGGCATAATGCGGACTCACTACAAACAGTGGTGCTGCCCGCACCTTCAGCCGCACGACCGCCGACCACACTTTCGGCGGGGGTTGAAACGCCCCCGGGCCGACATCGAACAGCCGCTCGATCTGGAACCAGGGGCTGAGCATCACCGTCAGGCGTCCGTAGGTCTTGCTGCCGGGGGGTGCCGCCAGGCGCGCCACGACCTCACGCTGCAGCATGATGTGCAAATCGAGCAGCGCCGGCGTCTGCGCCAGCAGATGGAACAGCAGCGGGGTGGAGATGTTGTACGGCAGGTTACCGACGATGCGCAGCTGAGCACCGCGCGCGCGCGCCAGGGCGGCGAAATCAAACTCGAGCGCATCGGCCTCGTGCAGCTGGCAGTGCAGTGCTGCCGCGCACGCCGGACGCAGGCGCGCGGCAAGATCGCGGTCGATTTCGATGGCATCCAGCGTCGTGTCCGCAACCGCGAGCAGGTGCTGCGTGAGCGCGCCGTGTCCGGGGCCGATCTCCACCAGATGATCGCCCGCGCGCGGCGCGAGCGCGCGCACGATGCGCTCGATCACGCCCGGGTCGTGCAGGAAATGCTGACCAAATCGCTTGCGCCGCGGCGCGCGTATCGCGGCGGCGCCCGCTCTCATCCGTGCCGCTGCGCGGCGAGGCGGCTCGCCAGGCGCACCGCCGCGCCCAGGCTGCCCGCATCGGCCCGGCCCGTGCCGGCAAGATCCAGCGCCGTGCCGTGATCGGGCGAAGTGCGCAGGATCGGCAGGCCGAGGGTGACGTTCACCGCCCGTTCAAAGCCGGCGTGCTTCACCACCGGCAGTCCCTGGTCGTGGTACATGGCGAGCACGGCGTCACAGCTCTCCAGCACCCGCGGCACGAAGGCCGTATCGGCCGGCACGGGCCCGCTCACGCGGATGCCGCGCGCGCGCATGCGCTCGATCGCCGGGGCGATGATGCGAATTTCCTCATCTCCCAGGTGCCCGCCTTCGCCCGCGTGTGGATTCAGGCCACACACGGCGATGCGCGCTGCGCTGATGCCCCACCAGCTCTCGAGCGCCTGCGCGAGGGTCGTAATCGTGTGGCACAGCGAGTCGATGCTGAGCGCAGCGCTCACGGCGCGCAGCGGCAGATGCGTCGTGGCGAGTGCGACGCGCAGCTCCCCGGTGGTGAGCAGCATCACCGGCGGGCCACCCCCGACGCGCGTGGCCAGATATTCGGTATGTCCGGTGAAGGCGATGCCGGCATCGTTGAGGAGACCCTTCTGCACCGGGGCGGTGACCAACGCGGCGAATTCCCCGGCGAGCGCGCCGTCGATGGCCAGGTCAAGGAGTGTCAGTACGTAACGGGCATTGCGCACATCGGGGCGGCCCGGGACGCTCGGGGTCGCGAGTGGCTGGTGGGCCACGTTGAGGACCCCGGGCTGGTGCCGCAGCGGGTGCGCCCCGGCCCGGTAAGGGTGTACCTCGATCCTCAGATTCAGCTGCCGCGCGCGCGCGCTGAGGAGCGTGCGATCCCCGAGACACACCAGCTCACACGGCAGCTCCTGCGCGGCAAGCGCCAGACACAGCTCCGGTCCGATGCCGGCAGGCTCGCCGGAGGTGAGGGCGATGCGCGGGATCTTAGGACTTGTACTCGACGTAGGCTTCGTCTCGCATGCGGCGCAGCCACAACTCAGTCTCCTCGTCCGCCTTGCCGGCGCGTATCGCTTCCATCGCCTGCCGGCGCTTGAGCTCATCGGTGTTGTCGAAGCGGCGATGACCGAGCACCTGCACGATGTGCCAGCCGTACTGCGTCTTGAACGGCTCGCTGATCTCGTTGTCTTTAAGCGAATCGAGCATCTGTTCGAACTCCGGCACGAAGGCGTTCGGGCCGGACCAGCCAAGGTCACCGCCATCGACCGCCGAGCCCGGATCCTCCGAGAGCACCTTGGCGAGGGCGCCGAAGTCCTCTCCCTTGAGGATGCGCTCGCGCACCGCGGTCAGCTTCTGTTTGGTGGTCGCATCGTCCGCCAGCTCGGTGGTCTTCATGAGGATATGGCGCACGTGCACCTGGTTCTCGACCGCCGCGGTGCTGCCCCCGCGTACCTCGTTCAGGCGGATGATGTGGAATCCGGTCGGGGTACGCAGCGGCTCGCTCACCTCGCCGGGCTTGAGCTTGGCGATCACATCGGCGAGGAACGTGGGCAGCTCGCTGCCCTTGCGCCAGCCGAGCGCGCCGCCGTCAAAGGCGGTCTGGCTGTTGGAATAGGCGACCGCGAGTTTGGCGAAATCCTCACCGCCCCTGGCGCGCTCGTAGACGTCGTTGGCGCGCTTGGCGGCCGCCTCCAGCTGCGCCTGGCTCGCCTCCTGGCCTACGGCGATCAGGATGTGCGAGACGTTGTATTCATTTTGCGCCGAGGGGGTCTTGGCCTGCTTCTCGATGAACTGGTCGATCTCGCGCGGTGTTACGCTGATGTGCTGCAGCACGTCGCGCTGGCGCAGCAGCTGCAGCATGATCTCGCGCCGGATCTCCTCGCGGTAGGTCGGGTAGTCGATCCCCTGCTTGGCGAGCGCCTCGGGCAGCTGCGCGAGGGTCATGCCGTTGCGCTTGGCGATGTCCTCGAGCGCCTTGTTGACGCTCTCATCCGAGACCTTGACGCCGGCCTTGTTGGCGCGCTGCACCTGAATCTCCTGCAGCACCAGCCGCTCGAGCACCTGCTGGCGCAGCACGTTCTGCGCCGGCAGCTCGAGTTTCTGCTCATGCAGCCGCTCGGTGACCGCGGCGACTTCGGCGTCAAGATCGCTGTTGAGCACCACCCCATCGTTCACGATGGCGACCACACGGTCCAGCAGCTGTCCCTGGGTCGCCAGTTCGCGGGTCTGCGCAAAGGCCTCGGAGCAGCTGAGGGTGAGCAGCACGAGGACCGCACCCGAAGTCAGAGTTGCAAAAAAACGCCGCATTTGCCTTACATTCCTTACCAAACGTTCTTCAGGGGCCCCTGAGTCTTCGGGTTGATCGCATCGGGAGCCCGGTAGCCGCGGATTTCCTCGGTGAGGAAGGCGTCCGACGCCGATCCGACACTGGCCAGGCCCGTGAGTTCCAGCTGCAGCCAGATTCCGGTGCTCTGGCTGCCGTCGTGGTTGTTCACGAAGCGGCGCGCCCCCAGGCGCACTCGCCAGCAGCAGGAGCGGTATTGTATGCCGACAAAGCGCTCCAGTTCCCCCTGAGTTTCGGTGGTCGGACCGCTCGTCCCGGGGGCCGCTCCTGCCGGGGTGTAGTAGTCGCGCAGGGCATAGACATCGCGCGCGAAGAGCTCCCAGTTGCGCCGGATCGGCCACACCCCCGAGGCCTCGAGCTGATCAAAGCCCTGCCAGTAGGGTGGGACGCCCGGCTGCTGGATGTACTGGAAGCGCTCGTAGCGGTAGGCGAGGTTGATCACGGAGTTGTTGTCGGTCTTGTATTGCACGTGCACCAGGGTGCGCTCGCTGCGCGCGTTCTCCGGGTCCCAGTCCACATCGACGTCTGAGCTCCAGTTCTGGAAGGCCGTGAGGGCGATCTGCGCGACGAAGTCCGAGCGCTTGCCCGTCGGCGGCGCCTCAAACGGCAGCGTCACGCGCGGGGTCGTGAAGTAATACGTCTGGCCGAAGGTGGCGGCGAGGAACTGCCGTCCGTCGACAGCATCGAGCAGGCGGCTCGTGACCCCGACGCTCACCTGGTTGGCATCGCTCAAGCGGTCGGCGCCCACGTAGCGGTTGGTGCGAAAGAGCTCGATCGGATTCAAATCGGGTAAGGCGGTGTCGAAAACCGGCAGCTGCTCCTGAAAGCGGTACGGCACGTACAGGTACAGGACGCGCGGCTCGAGGGTGAGTTTGCGCTGATCACGCGAGCCGGCGAACCTCTCGAACTGCAGTCCGCCGTCGATGCTCGCGATCGGCAGCGAACGCGAGGGCGAGCGCTCGAACTGACCGTTGCCGACCTCGTCAAGCTCGTACTGCGTCCAGCGATAGGCGAACGCCGGGCGCAGGAAATAGCCCGGGCCGGTAAGATCGAGCGACATCTGCGGCCTGAGGTCGGCGCGCCAGCCATTGGTGTCCGGGCCCTCGATATTGCGGTGAAAATCCACCACCTCGGATGCGAACCCGTAGTGCAGCAGGACCCTGGAACCGACCGTGTAGTCGGAGTCGACGATCAGCTGCGGCAGGCGCGCGTAGGGGCGCTGCGTGGGCGCGACGTTCACGATGTCGATGGTCTGGTACTCCTGCGCCTGCGCATCGACGCGCCAGTGTTCGGAGCGATAGCTCAGGTCGGCGCTGCGGTTGAGGAACGCGGTGCTCGCGCCTTCCGGTCCTTGCGAGAAGTCCTCGAAATACTCCGTGTCGCTCACGTTCTCGGCCGCGAGCGTCAGGCGCAGATCATCCGGCAGCTCCGCCACATCGTTCAGGCGCACGCGGCTGCGCTCCGCGCCGAAATCCCGGTCATAGGGCAGGAAGTTCCAATCCACTTCACCGTGCTGGTTTTCGCTCAGCCAGCGCGTTTCCCCGCCCAAATCCGCGCCGCGCTTGGTGTACTCGGTGGGCTCGAAGGTGAAGTCCGCATTGGGTGCGATGTTCCAGTAGTACGGCGTCGACAGCTGCAGCCCGCCGGTGGAGGTGTTGCCGATGTTCGGGAACAGGAAACCGCTCTTGCGGTCGCTGCTGAGCGGAAAGGACAGCCACGGCAAATACAACAGCGGCACGCCCATGAAATCGACCTGGGTATCGCGCCCGGTGCCGATTTTGCTGCGCGTGTCAAGCGTGATGTCCTTGGCGCGCAGCTGCCAGGAGTTGTCATTCAGCGGGCAGGTGGTGAAGCTCACCCTCTTCAGGTCGAGCACGCCCTGGGGCGTGAGCGTCATCTCCTGCGCCGTACCGCGGGCGCTGCGCTGGGTGAGGTTGAACTGCGCGGAGGTGAACGCGGCGCCGGTGGCGGCCGAATAACTGCCGGCCGCCCCGGTCACGTGCACCAGCGGATCCTGGTAGTCAATGTGCTCATCGGTCTGGATGGCACCGGTGGTGCGATCGTACTGCATCTCGTTGGCGCGGATTTGCCGATCCCCCTGATGCACCTCCACGTTGCCCTTGAGCGTCGCCTTGCCGTCTACCCCGACCGTGGCCGCATCGCTTGAGATGTCCACGGTATTGTCGGCCGCGGCGCCCGGGGCAGGCTTGGCAACGGCTGGCGCTGCTGGGGCGCTCAGGTTCAGCTGCGAGGGGCAGGGCGGATCGGCCGCGTAGGCCGCCGGCATGCAAGCGCCAAACCAGATGAGTAGGAGTGGGAATGGGCTCGGACGCGGCATGAAGGGCGGCATTATAATGGCGCGCCACAGCAACGCGGGCCGAAAAACCTCGCCGCATCACATGCTTGAAACCGACGCGCGACTCGCGCTGATTACCGATTGGTTGACGAGTGCGCTGCGCCTGCCCGTGCGCTCGCTGCAACCGGCTTCCAGCGACGCCAGTTTCCGCCGTTACTTCCGCGTCTTTCTGGAGCGCTCCACCTACATCGTGATGGACGCACCGGCGGAGAAGGAGGACGTGCGCCCGTATCTCAAGGTCAGCGAGCTGCTCGAAAGCATCGGCGTGCACGTGCCGCACGTGTATGAGAGCGATGTGGCGCGCGGCCTGCTGCTGCTGGAGGATCTTGGCAGCACGCAGTACCTCACCCGGCTCAACGCCGGTCATGACCCCGAACCGCTGTACCAGGAGGCCCTGGCGGCGCTTGCCCAGATCCAGGTGCGCGGGCTTGCGGCGAGTACCGAGCTTGCCCCCTACGGGCGCGGCGAACTCCTGCGCGAACTGTCCCTCATGCCTGAGTGGTTCCTTGGCCGACATCTGGCACTCACCTTGTCCGCGGAGGAAGCGCAGCTGCTGGCGGCCACGTTCGAGTTTCTCATCCGCGAGGCGCTCGCACAGCCTGCGGTGTTCGTGCACCGTGACTATCATGCGCGCAATCTGATGCTCCTGAGCGAACGCAGTCCGGGGATCATCGATTTTCAGGACGCGCTGCGCGGGCCGATCGGGTACGACCTCGTGTCGCTGCTGAAGGACTGCTACATCGCCTGGCCGCGAACCCGCGTCACGCACTGGGTCCAGCGCTACCGCGCACAGCTTTTGGCCGCCGGTGCCGCTGCCGGCGCGGACGATGCGCAGTTCCTGCGCTGGTTCGATCTGATCGGCGTGCAGCGACACCTGAAGGTGCTCGGCATCTTCTGCCGCCTGTGGTATCGCGACGGCAAACCCGGCTATCTGAGTGATCTGCCGCGCACGCTCGAGTATGTCCGTGAGTCCTGCCGCCTGTATCCGCAGCTGCACGCCTTTGGCTCCTGGCTCGAGGCGCGGGTTGTGACGCGGCTGCCGGCCGCCAACGATGCGGCGCTGAAGCTGCCAGGCGCAGCGGTGCCCTCGTGAAGGCGATGATACTCGCGGCCGGTCGCGGCGAGCGCATGCGCCCGATCACCGACACCGTGCCGAAGCCTCTGGTGCGCGTGGGCGGGCGCGCGCTCATCGCCTGGCAGCTCGCAGCGCTCGCGCGCGTTGGTATCCGCGAGGTCGTGATCAACCTCTCCTGGCTCGGCGAGCAGCTGCGTGCCGCGCTCGGCGCGGGCGCCGATTTCGGCATGCACATCACCTACAGCGAGGAGGGAGCCGTGCCGCTGGAGACCGGCGGCGGGATTCTGCGCGCGCTGCCGCTTTTGGGGCCCGAGCCCTTCCTGGTCCTCAGCGGCGATATCTGGACCGACATCGACTTCGGACGCCTGTCACTCGAGCCGCAGGCACACGCGCACCTGGTGCTCGTTCCAAACCCACCGCACCACCCGCGCGGGGACTTCGCCCTTGAGGGGAACCTGGTGGTCAACCGTGACAGCGAGCGGCTCACCTACGCGAATGTCGGCATCTACCGCCCCGAGTTCTTTGCCGGCTGCACCCCCGGACGCTTCCCGCTCCTGGAGCCCCTGAACCGCGCCATCACCGCCCGCCGCGTGCGCGCCGAGGTACACCGCGGCGCCTGGTGCGACGTGGGCACGCCCGAGCGGCTCGCGCAGCTGGAGGCACGGGTGTTTGCGGTAGAATGAGGCGCATGTCGAGGCTCAAGGATATTCCCGTCGTCCCGGAGACTGCCGCAGCGCGCAGTGGCGAGAAATACGTTACTGCTCAAGGGTTTACGGCGGTGCGCGACGGCATCAGGGGGCGCGGCACGGGCAGCGCCCAACCCCCGCTGCGCAAGCCCCCGTGGCTCAAAGCGCGCGCCCCGAGCGGCCCCGGATTCAACACCGTGCGCACCCTCGTCAAGGAACACCGTCTGGCGACGGTGTGCGAGGAGGCCAAGTGCCCGAACATCGGGGAATGCTGGAACGCGGGCACGGCGACCCTGATGCTCATGGGTGCGGTCTGCACGCGCGCGTGCCGCTTCTGCTCGGTGGATACGGGCAATCCGCACGGCTGGCTCGACGCCGAGGAGCCGGAGAATGCGGCCCGCACGGTTGAGCTCATGAAGCTCCAATACGTCGTGCTCACCTCGGTCGACCGCGACGACCTGCCCGATGGCGGTGCGGCCCACTATGCCGCCTGCGTGCGCGCCATCAAACGCCGCAACCCGGCGACCGCGGTGGAGGCACTCACGCCGGATTTCGCCGGCGATCTGACGGCCGTGGCAACCGTGGTCGATTCGGGCGTCGAGGTGTTCGCGCAGAACATCGAGACGGTGCGCCGCCTCACCCATCCGGTGCGCGACCCGCGCGCCGGTTACGAGCAGACCCTGCAGGTGCTGGCGGGGGCGAAGCGGCACCGTGCGGCCGTTCTGACCAAGAGCAGCCTCATGCTCGGACTGGGTGAGACCGAGGCGGAGATCGGCGCGACGCTCGCGGATTTGCGTGCCGTCGGGGTCGACCTCGTGACCCTCGGTCAGTACCTGCGCCCGACCCTCCATCACCTGCCGGTCGAGCGCTTCGTAACGCCGGCGGAGTTCGACCGCTACCGCGCGCAGGCTCTGGCGCTCGGCTTTCTGGAGTGCGTCTCCGGTCCCCTGGTGCGCTCGAGCTACCGCGCCGAGCAGGCCCTGCTGCGCAACAACGCCGGACTGGACAACGCCGCGCTCGCGCCATGAGCACGCTGCCCGCCACCGCGCGCGCGGCCGCGCCGGCCCTCAATGCACCCGCCACCCTCCCGCGCGAGCCGCCCATACTTTGCGTGCGTCACCTCGGCCTTGTGCCGTTCGAGCCGACCTGGCGCGCGATGCAGCGCTTCACGGATCAGCGCACCGCGGCCAGCGCCGATGAGATCTGGTTTCTCGAGCACCCGCCGGTCTTCACGCTCGGAGTGAATGCGAGCCGCGCGCATCTGCTCGCCCCCGGGGACATTCCGGTCGTGCAGATCGACCGCGGCGGTCAGGTGACCTATCACGGCCCCGGGCAGCTCGTCGTGTATCCGCTCCTCGATCTGAAGCGTGCGCGGCTGGGCATTCGCGATTTCGTTACGGCGCTTGAGCGCGCGGTCATTGCGCTCGCCGCGCAGTATGGGATCCGCGCCGAGTGCCGGCGGGCGGCTCCCGGGGTGTATGTCGCGGGGGAGAAACTCGCAAGCGTCGGCGTGCGCGTGCGGCGCAACGGCAGCTATCACGGCCTGGCACTGAACGTCGCGCTGGACCTGGAGCCCTTCAGTCGTATCAATCCGTGCGGCCACGAGGGCCTGCGGATGACGCAGCTGTCGCAGCTGGGCGGCGCGGCTTCGGTCGCCGAGGCGGCGGCAGCACTCGAGCCGCACCTGCGACATGCGCTCGGCTTTGCCCTCCTAACCGTGCCGTAACCGCCCGCCGACTGACAGCGCACGTGGGCATCGCTAGCATCGCCCGATGAAACCCCGCCCGCTCGTGCACGGCGCGCTGTGCGCTCTGGCCGTCCTCGCCGCGAGCCTCCTGGCCGGCTGCCAGGAGCGCGGCAATTCGGCCACGCGCGTAACGCTGCTGAACGCCTCCTACGATCCGACGCGCGAGCTGTACGTGGACTTCAACGCCGCCTTCGCCCGGTACTGGAAGGCGAAGAGCGGCCAGGACGTACGCATCGATCAGTCGCACGGGGGCTCGGGCAGCCAGGCGCGCTCGGTGGTGGGCGGCTTGCAGGCGGATGTCGTGACGCTCGCGCTGGCCTCCGACATCGACACCATCGCAGCCTCCGCGAAGCTGCTGCCGCTGAACTGGCAGAGTCTGCTGCCCGACAACAGCTCCCCCTACACCTCCACCATCGTGCTCCTGGTTCGCGCCGGTAATCCCAAAGGCATCCACGACTGGGGCGACCTCACACGGGCCGGGGTGTCCGTCATCACGCCCAACCCCAAGACCTCCGGCGGCGCCCGCTGGAATTACCTCGCCGCCTGGTCCTGGGCGCTCGCGCAGCCGGGGGGTAGTGAGGTGAGTGCGCGCGAGTTCGTGCGGCGCCTGTACCGGAACGTGCCAGTGCTCGACACCGGGGCGCGCGGCTCGACCATCACCTTCGTGCAACGGGGACTCGGGGACGTGCTCATCGCCTGGGAGAACGAGGCCATGCTGGCACGACGCGAACTGGGCGCCGACAAATTCGAGATCATCGTGCCCTCGGTGAGTATCCTCGCCGAGCCGCCGGTGGCGGTGGTCGATGCCGTGGCGCTGCGCCGCGGCACGCGCGAGGTCGCGCAGGCGTATCTGGGCTACCTCTACAGCAAGGAAGGGCAGGAGATCATCGCGCGGCACTTCTACCGGCCGCGCGATGCCGAAGTGGCCGCGCGTTACGCGCAGCAGTTCCCGCAGCTGAAGCTCACGACGATCGCCGACTTCGGCGGCTGGCCGAAGGCGCACGGCACGCACTTCAAGGAGGGCGGCGTCTTCGATCAGATCAGCGCACCGTAGAGGGCCGCGCGCGTGCCGCACTTTCAGTCGACGATGAGCTTGTAGCCTGCCGCCGCGGTCATAAGCAGCGTCGGGGCGGCCGGATCCGCCTCGATCTTCTGGCGCAGCCGATGCACGAGCTGCTTGAGCAGCTGCCGGTCACCCCCGCTGCGGTGTCCCCATACCTGCACCAGCAGCCGATCCGAGTTGACGGTGTGACCGGCGTTGGCGAGCAGCATCTGCAGCAGACGCAGCTCCAGCTTCGTCAGCCGCACCGGCGCGGCGCTGCCGATGCGCGCGGTGTACTCCTCCAGATCGAGCGCGACGCGGCCGGCCGCGAGCGGGGCACCGCTTTCCATGCCGGCACGCCGCAGCAGCGCCTTGATGCGCGCGAGCAGCGTACGCGGGCTGAAGGGCTTGTTCAGGTAATCATCGGCACCGAGGTCCAGGGCGCGCACCAGGTCTTCTTCCTCGCCGCGCACGGTGAGCATCATCACCGGCACGCGCGAGCGGCGGCGGATCGCCTCGCATACCTGAAAGCCGCTGAGTCCGGGCATGTTGATGTCGAGCACGATCAGGTCCGGGGACTCTTCCTCGAAGCGCTTCAGCGCCGCCGGACCGTCGCCCGCCTTGATGACGAGGTAACCCGCCTGGTTCAGGGTGAACGCGATCAGGTCGCGCAGATCCGCGTCATCATCGGCAACCAGTACCTTCATCGTTCGGCAGTCTCCACCGGAAGCGTAAGGGTGAACCGCGTGCGCCCCGCGGCCGTGCGCTCGAAGGTTACGCGGCCCGAGTGCCGCTCGATGATCGATTTTACGAGCCACAGCCCAAGCCCCAGGCCCGCCGGCTCAGGCTCAGTGGCGCCGCGGCGGAAGCGGGCGAAGAGCGCGGTGCTGTCGTCCGCGGCCGGCCCGGGCCCCTCATCCTCGACCCAGGCCAGGAGCTCACCGTCGCCCCTGGCAGCGCCGACGTGCACGGTGCTGTGCTCGGGGGCGAATTTATTGGCGTTGGCCAGCAGGTTCACGAATACCTGCGTGAGGCGCGTCTTGTCGCCGGCCACGAGCGGCAGATCCGCGGGCAGCTGCACCAACAGCTGCTGGCCGCGCTGCGCGAGCAGCGAACCGACCAGTGCCTCGGCGTCCGCCACGACCTCGGCAAGCGCGACGCTCTGGCGGCGGATCGCCAGCTGCCCGGATTCGATGCGCACGCTCTCCAGCAAGTTGTCGATGAGCTGCGTGAGGCGCAGCGTGCCGCGCTCGAGGGAGGCGACGAGCTGGCGCTGCTTGTGCGCCGGCATGCTGTCGAGCCCGGCGAGCAACAGCTCGATGGAGGCGAGCTGCGCGGCCAGCGGCGTACGGAACTCGTGCGAGATGTTGGCCAGCACCGAGTCGCGTGCGCGCCGCACCGCCTCGAGCTCAGTTTCGTCGCGCATCACCTGCACTTGCAGCCCGTCCACCTGCGCGGCGCTCGTGATAACGGTGGTGCGCGCGCCGGCGGGGTTGCTGGCACCGAGCTGCTCGATCGCCTTGGCGCTGCCGGCGCCGCGTGCCGCGACGATCGGACAGCGAAACACGCAGGGCCGGCGACCGTCTTCCTCACGCGGTTGCAGCACATCGCCGCAGAAACGCCCGACCGCCTGCTCGGGCGTCACGCCCAGAAGCCGCGCGGCCTGCGGATTCAGGTAGCGGATGATGCGGTTCTTATCCACCGCGTACACCCCTTCGACGATGCCGGCGAGCACCGCCTGGGCCTCCGCCTCGCGCCGCCGCAGCGTGTTGGTGAGCTCGATGAGGTTGCGCCGCATGTCCTCCATGGTGCGCGCAAGCGCCGCCACTTCTGCCGCCCCGCCCGGAGGAATCGAGGCGGAGAAATCCCCCGCGCCCAGGCGCGTGGCGGCGGCGGTGAGCGCACGCACCGGGCCGGCCACGAGCTCCGCGAGGATCACGCCGGCGAGGATGGCGAGCGCACCGAGGATCAGCGCGGCGGTGAGGAGCTTGCGCACCAGCTGGCGCGCCGGCGCATCCACCGCGCTCGTCGGCAGCCGCGCCTCGATGAGCGCGATGGCCTCACCGCTCGCGGCGAACACCGGCACGCTCGCCGCATACAGGTCCTGCGAATCGATGCGCCGTACGGCCGAGTGCCCGTCGGCGAGGGCTGCCGCGTACAGTGGCGTGAAGGCATTGACCGGTGCACTCGTGTAGGTGCGGTAGTCGATCAGGCGCACCTCGGCGCCCACCTGCGCGCTCAAGGAGGCGGCGAGCTTCTCATCCAGGCGGCGCACGACGTACACAGTGAGCCCGCCGTCGCTCAAGGCGGCGCGCGCTCCGAGCAGCGGCACCCGCTCAGTCGCCGGCAGCGCCATAAAGGTGCCGCCCTGCTCGGTGCCCGCGGTGACGATCTGCTGCCAGTCCAGCGCCGGCCCGGAGACGGCGACGACGGTCTTGCCCGAGAGCACCGCGCAGGCCTCCACGCCGCCCGCGGCGCACCAGTGGCGCAAAAACGGCGGCAGCGCCTCGTTTTGTCCCTCGGCGAGCAGGCGCTGCAGGGTGGGACGGTCGGCGAGGGCGCGCGCGGTCGCGTGCGCATCCTCGCCCATGCGGCGCAGGTCCTCGCGCGCCGTGGTCGCCGCGAGCTGCACGCGCGCCTTGGCCTGCTGATCGGCCAAATCGTGCAGCATGCCGCTCGCGTACCAAGACAGACCGCCCCCCACCAGCAGCACGAGGGCGAGCTGGATCGCGGTGAGCCACCAGCCGAGGCCGGCGCGGGCCGGATCCGGCAGGTGCGCGCGCGCCCAGCGTGCGAGGCGTCTCGAACATGGCCTCAGTGACCGCGGTAACCGGTGCGCTCGACCAGCGTCTTGACGATGAGCGTCAACACGGCGAGCAGGGTGAGGAGGGACGCCACCGCGAAGGCACCGACGAAGTTGTATTCGTTGTAGAGGATCTCGATGTGCAGCGGCATCGTGTTGGTGAGGCCGCGGATGTGACCCGACACCACCGACACCGCACCGAACTCGCCCATGGCGCGCGCATTGCAGAGCACCATGCCGTACACCAGGCCCCAGCGCACCTTCGGCAGCGTGACGCGAAAGAAGGTCATCCAGCCGCCCGCGCCCGAGGGTGATGGCGGCCTCTTCCTCGTCGTTGCCTAGCTGCTGCATGAGCGGGATCAGCTCGCGCGCCACGTACGGGAAGGTCACGAACATGGTGGCGAGCATGATGCCGGGCAGCGCGAAGATGATGCTGATGTTGTGCTCCTGCAGCCACACGCCGAACCAGCCGTGCAGCCCGAACAGCAGCACGAAGACCATGCCGGAGATCACCGGCGAGATCGCCAGCGGCAGGTCGATGAGCGTGATGAGGACGCTCTTGCCGCGGAACTCGAACTTGGCGATGGCCCAGGCGGCCGCCAGCCCGAACACCGTGTTGATCGGCACCACCACGGCGGCGGTGATGAGCGTGAGGCGGATGGCGGCGGCCGTGTCCGGGTCGGAGAAGCTGTGCAGGTAGGCGGCGATGCCCTTGGAGAGCGCCATGGCGAACACCGTGGCGAGCGGGGCGAGCAGCACCGCGGCGAGGAACGTGAGGGAGACCGCGATGCACAGCCAGCGCACGAGCGCGTGCAACCAGGTGTGCTGCCCCGGGCGGCTCATCTCATCCGCGAAGGTACTCGGAGCGGCGGCGGCCATCAGCGTGCCGCCCGCACGTGGCTGCGCCGGCCCCAGGCCTGCAGCAGGTTGATGGTGAGCAACACCAGAAAGGAGATGGCGAGCATCACCACGCCCAGGGCTGCGGCGCCGCGGTAGTCGAACTCCTCCAGATGAATGACGATGAGGAGCGGGGTGATCTCGGTCTTCATGGGCAGATTGCCGGAGATGAAGATCACCGAGCCGTATTCGCCCACGGCGCGCGCGAAGGAGAGCGTGAAGCCGGTGAGCAGCGCCGGCAGCATGGTCGGCAGGATGATGCGCCGGAACACATAGAAGCGCCCCGCGCCCAGGGTCTCGGCCGCCTCCTCCAGCTCCCGCTGCACCTCGAGCAGCGCCGGCTGCACCGCGCGCACCGCGAAGGGCATGCTGATGAGGGTGAGCGCGAGTGTGACGCCAAGCCAGGTGTACGCCACCTTGATCCCCAAGCGGCTCCAGGTAACGCCCGATCCAGCCGTTCTGCGCGAACACGGTCGTGAGTGCGATGCCGGAGACGGCCGTGGGCAGTGCGAAGGGCATATCGATCAGGGCATCGATCAGCTTGCGGCCCGGGAACTCGTAGCGCACCAGCGTCCAGGCGATGATGAAGCCGAAGACGAGATTGATCGAGGCGGCGAGCAACGAGGCCCCGAAGGAGAGGCGGTAGGAACCGAGCGCGCGCGGGCTCAGCACGATGCGCAGGAAATCGCTCCAATGCATGGAAGCGGCGGCCAGCACCAGGGCGGCGAGCGGCAGCAGCACGATCGTGCTCAAGAAGACCGTGGTGAAGCCGAACGTGAGCCCAAAGCCCGGCAGGATGCTCGGCTCGCGCAGGCTCACGCTGCCCCCCGGTGCACGATCAGCACGGGCCAGCGGCCGCCATCGAGCAGCGGGCGGAAGCGCTGGGTGAAGCGGCCGAGATGGCTGACCCCGACGATGAGCATCTGCCCGGGACTGTCGGCAAGGCGGCGTGCCAGCTCCTGCTCGGCATCGCCGAAGTGCAGCTCCGTACGCATCTCCAGTCCGTGCGCCATCTGCGCCTCCGAGCGCGCATCGAGCAGCTCGCGCATCCCGTGCGGCTGGGCCGCCCCCTCGGGCTGCCCGGGGAAGATGCCGACATACACCGCTTCGGCCGGTACGTGGCGCAGCAGGCTCGCGGACACGGCCAGCGTTGCGCTGCGCGCCGCATCCCCGATCCAGTGAATGAGCACGCGCTGCGGCGCGCGCGCCTCATCGGGCAGCACCAGGAGGTCCTTGGCGCCGCGGCGCAGGAGCCACTCGGCGCGCTGTGCGCTGTCCGGGTAGGCGGCAATGACCGTCGTGCCCACGAACGTGTCCGCCCCCTGGCAGGGCGCATCGGGAAGCCCGAGCTGCGGCTCGGTGCGCGTCGCGATGCGGGTCTTCATGCGCGCGGCAAGCTCGCTCAGCAGCCCCTGGCGGCTGAGCCGCTCGGCGAGCTCGGCGCTCGGGGCGCAGGCGGTGAAGCTCGAGAGGGGCGTCGGCAGCACATGTACTCGCCGGACGCCGACGGCGACCGACTGCCCGAGGCGCACCTCAAAGCCGCGCTGCTCGTGCTGCGTGCGCGTCACCTGCAGCGCGGCGTTGGCTTCGCCATCGCCGAAGGCCAGCTGCGGCGCCTGTGCGCCTTCCTCGAGACGCAGGCGCAGCCGCTCCAGCGCGCCGGTGAAGACGATCTCATCGACCACGCCGCGGGCGAGGAAACCGCTGCTCAGGGCCTCACGCGTGGCCGCCACCTCGATCTCCTCCGGCCGCACGACGGCGACGACCTCGTTCTCGCGCTCCCCGGCGGCGCGCTCCGCGGGCGCCACCGTGGTGGCGCCCACCTGGATGCCATCGGGCGTGCGGCGCGCCAGGAACAGGTTGGCAGCGCCGAGGAAGGTCGCGACGAAGCGCGTCGTCGGACGCGTGTACAGCTCGTGCGGCGCCCCCATCTCCAGCAGCCGTCCGAGGTTCATGATGCCGATGCGGTCGGCCATCGCGAAGGCTTCCTCCTGGTCGTGCGTGACGAGCACCGTGGTGATGCCCAGTTCGCGCTGCACCTGGCGGATCGTGCGCCGCAGCTCCTCGCGGATCTTGGCATCGAGTGCGCCGAAGGGCTCATCCAGCAGCAGCACCTCGGGCTTGTGGGCGAGCGCGCGCGCCACTGCCACGCGCTGCTGCTGGCCGCCGGAGAGCTGCGCCGGCAACCGCTCATCCATGTCCCTCCAGGGCCACCAGCCGCAGCAGCTCCTGGCGGCGCCGGCGGCGGGCGCTGGCGCGCATGTGTCGCACGCGCAGCGCGAACTCGATGTTCTCAGCCACCGTCATGTGCCGAAAGAGCGCGTAATTCTGGAACACGAGGCCCACGCCACGCTTGCGCGCCGCCACGTGCGTGACATCGCGCCCGTGCAGGGCGATGCGACCGTGATCGACGCCGGAAAGACCGGCCACCGCGCGCAACAGGGTGCTCTTGCCGCTGCCGCTGGGCCCAAGCAGCACGAAGAACTCCCCGTCGCCAATGTCGAGCGAGACATCGTTGACGACCGGTACGCCGCCGTAGTGCTTGGTGACCTGGTCTAGGGTGATGGACATTCCAACGATGCTACCGGGGCGCAGACTTGAGCGTCAGTGTCTACCCGGTTGCCCGGCGGTGACAAACCGGTTACGGCGCGCAGCTCCTAGAGGAGCATCACGACGCCCTCGCAGGCCTGAAGCTCGCGCACCAGGGCCTCGACCTGCGCGCGGCTGTCGGCGCGCAGCAGGTAGGAAATCGAGACAAAGTTGCCGTTGGCGCTCAAGCGCTCGCTCACCCGGTGCGGCTCCAGGGTGGGCACGTGGCGCAGCACGATCGCCTGCACGCGTTCACGCCACTCCGGCGCGGGGCGTCCGACGACCTTGAGCGGATAGTCGGTGGGGAACGCAAGTGCGCCCGCCGCGCTCACCAGGGGGTACCGGCGAGCTCGCGCTTGTAGCGCTGCAGTTCATCGTACACCCGGCGCCAGAGCGGCCCGGGCCGCCCGCTGCCGACCGCGTGCCCGTCGATCGCGGTCACCGGCTGCAGCTCGCGCGTGGCGGCCGAAAGCCACACCTCCTCGGCGGCGCGCAGCTGCGACTCACTCACCGGCACGATGCGGCAGCTGATAGCGGCACGCGCGGCCATCTCCTCGACCGCCGAGCGCGTGGTACCGGGCAGAATGCGGTGCGAGTTTGGCGGCATGAGCACCTCGCCGCCGAGCACCACATGCACCGCGGAGGCGGAGGCTTCCATCAGCTGCCCCTCGCGCAGCAGGATCGTCTCGGCGGCCGCGGCATCCACCGCCAGCTGCCGCAGCAGCACGTTGGCGAGCAGCGCGGTGGACTTGATGTCGCAGCGCGCCCAGCGCGTGTCCGCGGCCGTCACGCACTCGACACCCTTTTCCAGCACGCTCGGGGGGTTCGGCGGCAGCGGCGCGCAAAAGCCGAACACGGTGCGCTCGATGCGCGGCAGCGGCGCGTGGTTGCGCCCGTACTCCGCGCCGCGCGTCAGCTGCCAGTACACGTACTGATCGCCCCCGCCATTGCCCTCGATCAGGCCGCCGAGGATCGCGCGCCACTCCGCAGGCGTGTGCGGATCCTCCATGCTGATGCCGGCGAGGCTGCGCCCGAGCCGCTCCAGGTGTGCGCCGAAGCGAAAGGGCCGCCCCTCATACACGGGCATGACCTCGTAAACCCCGTCGGCGTACAGGAAGCCGCGGTCAAGGGGCGAGATGCGCGCCTCGCGCAGCGGCAGGTACGCACCGTTCAGGTAACACAGGGGCAGCGGCTCGGCCATGGGTTGCTCCGCGCGTCAGTGGAACCAGAGCGCCATGCTGTCGAGGGCGCGCGTCCACAGCCCGCCGAGGGGCACCGCCGCGAAGGGCACGAGCGGGGCCCGTGCCACGACCGCCCCGGTGGGGTCGGTCACGGTGAATTCCCCGACTGCGGCACCGGCGGCGAGCGGCGCGATGAGCGGCTCATTCGTCAGATGGGCGGCGGTCTTCAGGCTCGCGCCCTGGCCGCGGCCGACGGTCGCGTAGACGTCAAAGGGCACGCCCAGGTCGGCAAACTCCGCCGTCGATTTGTAGACGCGCGGCTTGAGGATCGTCTCCCTGGCCGTTTTCACGCGCACGGTCTCGTAGAACGTGTAGCCGTAGCTCAGAAGCGCAGCACTCGCCTCCTCGCGCGCCTTCACGCTCGGGGCCCCCATCACGACGGAGATGAGACGCATGCCGTTGCGGTTGGCCGAGGTCGCCAGACAAAAGCCCGCGCTGTCGGTGTGCCCGGTCTTCAGCCCATCCACCGTGGGATCCTTGTCGAGCAGGCCGTTGCGGTTGTCCTGGCGGATGTTATTCCACATGAACTGCTTGAGGCTGAAGAGCGGGTAGTACTGCGGAAAGTCGCGGATCAGCGCCGCGGCGAGCGTCGCCACGTCGCGCGCCGTGGTGTAATGATTGGGCGCGGGCAGCCCGTCGCTGTTCTCAAAGTTGCTGCCCTTCATGCCCAGGCGGCGCGCGTACTCGTTCATCATCTGCGCAAAGGCCGCCTCGGTGCCGCCGACGCGCTCGGCGAGTGCGATGGTCGCATCGTTGCCCGATTGCACGATCATGCCCTTGATGAGGATGTCCGCCGGGATCTGCGTGCCGACCTGCACGAAGGTGCGCGAGCCTTCCGCGCGCCAGGCATGCTCGCTGATCGTGACCATGTCGGTGAGCTTCAGGCGATTCTCCGCGAGCGCCTTGAACACGACGTAAGCGGTCATGAGCTTGGTGAGACTTGCAGGTTCGGCGCGGTCATCCGCGTGCGACTGCGCGAGCACGCGCGTGCTTTGGTAGTCAAGCAGGATGTAAGAGCGTGCATCGACCGGCGGCGGCGATGGAATCGGCGCCGCACTCCCCGCAGCGCTTGCGGCCGGGGCTGCCGGGACCGGAACGGGGGCGGTGGGCGCGGCTGCCGCGGCACCACCGATAAAGAGCAAGCACGCACTGAGCCATGAACGAAGCACGGGTGAGGGTTCCTTCGCTTTGACGGGCCGAAAACTCCGTATTTTAGCCTAAGCGCCCCGCCCCTGCGGGACCGGCGCAGCCGCTGCGCGTTCAGTCACTCGCCAGACGGGCATCGGCGATGCCGAGGGACTGCAGACGCGTGGCCAGTTGATCGAACTCCGCGACGTTCACCACCGGACCCAGGCGCACGCGGTAGAGGTGCGACTTGTTCACGATCGGGGAGACGACAAAGGCGCTCGAGAGCCCCGCGGCGTGCAGCCGCTCGAGCAGGCGTTGGGCGTTTTGCTCGTCGGCGAAGGCACCGGCCTGCACGTACAGTTCCGCCGGCGGCACGGCGCTGCTGCGGGTGAGGGTGTCGGGGACACCCGGGGTGAGCGCGCGCACCTCCACGAGCGTCGTGCCTTCGCGCAGCATGTCGAGCTTGGCGGCGGCGGTGTAGGAGAGGTCGATCAGGCGGTTGGCGACGAACGGACCGCGGTCGTTGATGCGCACCACGACACTCTTGCCATTGCGCAGGTTCGTCACCCGCGCGTATGTGGGCAGCGGCAGCGTCTTGTGCGCGGCGGTCATACCGTACATGTCATACGCTTCGCCGCTTGAGGTGTTGCCGCCGTGAAAGGTCGGTCCGTACCAGGAGGCCACACCCCGCTCGCTGTAACCCTCCGCGCCCGCGAGCACGAAATAACGCTGCCCCAGCACGTCGTAGAACGGCGGGTTGCCGTGCGGGCTGCGCGGCTCCAGGCGCGGCACGGCATCCGGGGTGGCCTCGAGGTTCGCAGGCGGCGCCGGCACCGCGGCACTGGTCGCCGCCGCGGCTGGCCCGGCAGGCGCGGGCGGGCGCTTGGGGCCCAAGGAACAGCCGGCAAGGGAGAGCGCGCAGCAAAGAAGCAGTGCGCTGCGCACCGGCGTGCGCCTCACGGGGCGACCGGCCCCTGCACACGCCGCGCGATGGCGAGGGCGAGATCGTTCACGGCCATGACGTAGCGGGCGCTCGCGTTGTAGCGGGTCAGCACATAGAAATTGTGAAAGCCCACCCGATACGCCGGCCCGTCGCGCTGTTCCGCGGAGATCAGTACCGCGGGGGTGTCCGGGGGCAGCGGCAGATCCACCTTGATGCCGCGACTGCCGAGGCTGGCGATGGTCTCGTTGAGCTCAAGATTGTGCGGCTCGATCTGGAATGTCGGGTCCGGCTCCAGGGTGGCCTCGGTGAGTACCGGACCCTGAGGGATCCAGCCGTGCTCGCGCAGGTAGTTCGCCACGCTCGCCAGAATATCATCCCAATCATTCCACAGGTCGCGGCGCTTGTCGGTGTCCGCATCCACCGCGTAGCGGCGGTACTGCGAGGGCATGAACTGCGGTACCCCCAGAGCACCGGCGTAGGAGCCGGTGACCGTGAGGGGGTCGAGCTTGTTTTCCCGGGTGAGTACCAGGAATTCCTCGAGCTCGCTGCGAAAGAATTTCTCGCGCGGCGGATAATCAAACGCGAGCGTGGCCAGGGCATCCAGCGCCCGGTAGTGGCCGGTGTTGCGGCCGTAGTGCGTTTCGACGCCCAGTATCGCCACGATGTACTCCGGCGGCACCTGGTACTGGGCGCCGATGCGCTCGAGTGACTCCTTGTGAGCGGCCCAGAACTGCACCCCGTCATTGATGCGCTCGGGCGTGACGAAGCGGTCGCGATACTCCCACCAGGGCGCCACCTTCTCGAGCGGGCGGTTCATCGCGTCGATGATCTTCGACTGCGGCTGCGCGGCCCTGAGCAACGCGCGCACCTCCTTGCGGCTCATGCCGTCGCGGCTCGCCACCTCGTTCACGAAGGTGACGATCTCCGGGCGCTTCAGATCGAAGGCGGCGGCGGTGACCGGCTGCGCGAGCGCCGGAGCGCAGGCGAGTGCCGCAAGGAGCGCGAGGCGGGATGCGTTCAACTACGATCCGATGAGTTTGCGCCGTGAATACAGCGCCATGAGAATACCGAAGCCGGCGAGGAGCGTCACGACCGAACTGCCGCCGTAGCTCACCAGCGGCAGCGGCACGCCGACCACCGGCAGCAGCCCGGTGACCATGCCGGCGTTGATGAACACGTAGACGAAGAAGGTGAGCGCGAGACTACCGGCGAGCAGCCGCGCGAACGTGTCCTGGGTCTGCGTGGCGAGGTAGATCGCGCGGCTGGTAACGAACACATACAGAGCGAGCAGCAAGAGCAGACCGAGGAGGCCGAACTCCTCGCCGATCACCGCAAAGATGAAGTCGGTGGAGCGCTCGGGCAGAAACTCGAGCTGGGCCTGGCTGCCGTTCATCCAGCCCTTGCCGAACAGGCCACCCGAGCCGATCGCGATCTGCGACTGGATGATGTGGTAGCCGGCGCCGAGCGGGTCGGTCTGCGGGTCAAGAAAAGTCAGCACGCGCTTGCGCTGGTAGTCGTGCATGAAGCTCCAGCCGAACCAGGCACCGACCGCCGCGAGCGCGAGGAGCGCTGCCATCACGCGCAGGCGCAGGCCCGCGAGGATGATGACCAGGGCGCCGGCGATCGCGATCAGTGCCGCGGTACCGAGGTCGGGCTGCACCGCCACGAGCGCCACCGGCACGAGGATGAGTACGCTGAGGAGCGTGAGCGAGCCCCAACTCGGCGGCAGCGCCCGCTCCTGCAGGTACCAGGCGCACATCATGGGCACCGCGAGCTTCATGAGCTCGGAGGGCTGGAAGCGAAACAGTCCAAGGTCAAGCCAACGCTGCGCGCCCATGCCGATGTGGCCGATGGCGGCGACGATGACGAGCAGGAAGCAGCCGCCCGCGTACAGCCACGGCGTCGAGCGGCGCAGGAAGTTCGGATTGATCTGCGCGAGCAGCAGCATCGCCACCGTGCCGATACCCAGCCGCGCCCCGGTGCGCGCGATCGTCGGCAGGCTCTGCCCGGAGGCGCTGTAGAGCACCACGAGCCCGTAGGCGGCGATCAGCGCCAGTCCCACGACCAGCGGGCCGTCGATCTTCAGTGCGAACAGCACCCGTGCGGCCCCGGTAAGCGTGCGCCGCGTGCGCGAGCCGGAGGTGACCTCCTCGTAGATCATGTCGGGGGTTTCACTTTGCCGTCCGCACCCAGGAGGTACGAGTCGAGCACCTTGCGCGCGATCGGTGCCGCGGCAGTCGCCCCCGGGCCACCGTTTTCCTGCAGCACCGCGACCGCGATCCGCGGCTCGTCCGCCGGCGCGAAGGCGATGAACCAGGAGTGATCGCGCAGCCGCTCATCGAGGGTCTTGGCGTTGTACTTCTCGTTCTGCGCGACCGTGAACACCTGCGCCGTACCGGTCTTGCCGGCAAAGATGTAGGGTGCGTGCGCGCCGATGGCCGCGGCGGTGCCGTGCTGCGTGACCCCGATCATGCCGTGCACGACGCGCTGCCAGTCCTCGGCCGAGATCCCCGGAACCTCGCCTTCGGACTCCGGCGGCACCGGATGCAGCTGTCCCTTCGCGTCGCGGTAGGCGGCGACTAGGCGCGGCTTCCAGATCTTGCCGCGCATGGCGAGGATGCTCGCGTAGTGCGCGAGCTGCAGCGGTGTCACGTTGAGGTAGCCCTGGCCGACGCCGAGGTTCACCGTCTCGCCGGGGAACCACATCTGATCGGCGGGCTTGGCGAACGCTTTGGCCTTCCACTCGCGCGAGGGCAGGATACCCGGCTTCTCGCCGCTGATGTCGATGCCGGTGAGCTTGCCGAAGCCGAACGGGGCGAGGAAGGCGGCGATGCGATCCACGCCGAGCACGTCGGCGAGACCGAAGAAGTAGATGTCGCACGAGCGCGCGATGGCATCATCGAGGTCGACGTAGCCGTGCTTCTCGTTGTGGAACTCGTGGAATATGCGCGAGCTTCCGGGCAAATGGAACTCACCGGCGCAGTACTTGCGCGCCTGCGGATCCACCACATGGTAGGTGAGGCCCGCGAGCGCGATGCCCGGCTTGATGGTCGAGCCGGGCGGGTAGGTGCCGCGCAGTGCGCGGTTAAAGAGCGGCTTGTCGATGTCGTTCTGCAGCGCGGCGTATTCGCCCGCCGTGATGCCGCGGCCGAAGTAAGTCGGGTCAAAGCCCGGCAGGCTGACGAGGGCGATGACGTCGCCATTGTTCGGATCAAGTGCCACCACCGCGCCGCGATGTCCGGCGAGGGCCTCCTCGGCGACGCGCTGCACCTTCAGATCAATCGACAGCACCAGATCCGCCCCCGGAGTGGGCGCCTTGGTGCGCAGGTCCTGCGTGAAGGGGCCCTGGCGCTCCACCGAGCGCCCCTGGGCGTTCACCAGCACCTCGCGAAAGCCATTGGCGCCGTGCAATTTCTGCTCATAGGCGCTCTCGACCCCGAGCTTGCCGATGAGCGAAGTGCCCGCGTAGGTGGCCCGGTCGATATGCTTCAGATCCTGTTCGCTGATCGCGCCCACGTAGCCGAGGGCATGTACCGCGAGGTTGCCGTTCGGGTACCAGCGGGTCTGGCGGGTCTTGATGTCCAGACCCGGGAACTCGAAGCGCCGCACGGCAAAGCGCGCGACGTCCTCGTCCGACATGCGCAGGCGGATCGGCACGCTGTCGAAGCCGCGGCTGGAGTCGATGGTGCGCTCGATCTCATCGACGTCCTCAGCGCGGATGAGGCCGATCTGCACCAGGCTCTCGAGCGTCTGCGCCACGTCCGGCACTTCCTCGGGCACCAGTTCCAGCTGGTACGCCGGCTGGCTGCCCGCCATCACCTCCCCGTAGCGATCCAGGATCAGCCCGCGGGCCGCCGGGATCGGCTCGGTACGCACACGGTTGCCCTGGGAGAGCTCCGCGTAGTAGTCGTGGCGGCTCACCTGCAGCAGGAACAGGCGCGCCAAGAGCCCCAGGGTAGCCAGCGCCATGAGCACCGCGCAGATCAGCGAGCGCTGATCGAAGAGGCGCTGCTCGCGCCAGTGATCCTTGATGCGCACGGCGGGCATGGTTCAATCCCTCAGAGCCCGGCGGTGCACGATGGTGCCGGTCACGCGCGCCGACCCGCGCCATAAGCCAGGATCGCCGCCGCCGGCGGCCAGATCAGCGCACCGGTCAGGGTGTGAATCCAGCGCAGCGGACTGGTGACCGGATGCCCGGTCCAGCCGTCGATCGCAAACAGCACGACCTCGTACATTACCAGCGCCGCGAACACGATCAGCGCCTGCTGGAAGGCAGGCTTGGAGCGGATGCGCTGGTGCTCGCGCACGGCGATATAGGCGATGAGGGCCAGGGCGAGCGCGTGCTCCCCGAGCACCGGCCCCTGAAACACATCGAGCATCAGGCCGGCAAAGAAGCCAAAGCCGTTGCCGGCCGTCCGCGGTGCGTTCACCGACCAGTACAGCACCGTGAGCACCAGGAACTGCGGCCGCACCACATCCGCCCAGGGCGGCAGCGGCAGCACCGTGAGCACCAGGGCCACGAGGGCACTCAGGAGCAGCCGCGCGCGTGAATCGACGCTCACGGCTGCCTCGCCGGGGGAGCCTGCGGCTGCGGCGGCGGGGGGGCCGGCTGCGCCGCGGAAGTGGCGGTCGGCTGCGCTGGCGCTGTGGGGGCGGGCTGCGCCGGGGGCGCACTTGGGCTCGGGTGCGTCGCGGCGCGCGGCTGCATCGAGACGTCTCCGCTTTTGAGTTCTCCCACCGAGTGGGACTTCGGATCCGTCACCGGAGTGGCAGGGGCGGCCGGATGATCGGCACGGAACCAGACCAGCATCAGCTCGCTGTCGGTGTCGATATGCGCCAGCGGAGCGGCGCGCACCTGTGCGAGCGGCTGCACCGCGTCGCGATGCACCTCGGTGACGCGCGCTACCGGGTAGCCCTCGGGGAACACCCCGCCGAGCCCGGACGTTACGAGCAGGTCGCCGTTCTTGATGTCGGCGTTGGCGGGCAGGTAGGGTAGCGCGAGGGAGGTGGTATCGCCCGCCCCCACCGCGATGGTGCGCAGCCCGGTGCGTTCGATGCGCACCGGCACGGCGTGTTCCGGATCGGTGATCAGGATGACTTCAGCGCTCCAGGGGCCGACGTGCGTGGTCTGACCGATGAGGCCCTTGTCATCGAGGACCGCCTGGCCCTTGAACACGCCGTTGGCGGCCCCGCGGTTCAGCAGCAGCCGCTGCCGCAGTCCATTCACCTGCACCGTGACGATTTCGGCCGCAAGCCAGCGATCGGCCACGGGCGGCAGCGCGGCCTGCAGGCCGCGCAGCTCGCCGTTCTCGCGCGCGAGCGCCTCGTAGCGCATGGCGCGCAACTGCAGGTCACGCTGCTGCGTGCGCAGGCGCACGTTCTCCGCCTCAAGCGCAGCGCGGCTCTGGAAGCTGTCCTTGAGCCAGCGCCAGGCGGCGGGCGGGGAACTCACCGCCAGCTGGATCGGGTAAGCGGCCGCCTGCAGCACGTAGCGCACCTGCTCGAGGTAGTGCCCGCGCTGGTCGAAGTACATGGTGACGACCGCGAGCAGCGCGTAGAGAGTAAAGCGAAAACCGGAGCCGCCCCGGCCCTGAAGCGGTCTGCCGGCTGTTCCGAAGGCGGCCACCCAGCTTTACGCGCTCCTTGCGCTATTCAAGGCCGAAGTGTCCCGGGCCCAGCTCGTCCATCAGCTCAAGAATGCGCCCGCCGCCGCGCGCCACGCAGGTGAGCGGATCGTCCGAGACGACCACGGGCAGGCCGGTCTCTTCGGTGAGGAGTTTGTCGATGTCGCGCAGCAGCGCGCCGCCGCCGGTGAGCACGATGCCGCGCTCGGCGACGTCGGCGCCGAGTTCCGGGGGCGTCTGTTCGAGTGCCTGCTTGACCGCACTCACGATGCTCTGCAGCGGCTCTTGCAGCGCTTCGAGAATCTCGTTGCTGTTCAGCGTGAAGCTGCGCGGCACGCCCTCGGAGAGGTTGCGGCCCTTGACGGAGAGTTCCCGCACCTGCTGCCCCGGGTAGGCCGAGCCGATCTCGATCTTGATGCGCTCGGCGGTCGCCTCCCCGATGAGGATGCCGTAGTTGCGCCGCACGTAGTTCATGATCGCCTCATCGAAGCGATCACCGCCGATGCGCGCGGAGTTCGCGTACACGACGCCGTTTAGCGACAGCACCGCGACCTCGGAGGTGCCACCGCCGATATCAAGTACCATCGAGCCGCGCGCCTCGTGCACCGGGAGCCCGGCGCCGACGGCGGCCGCCATCGGCTCGCTCACGATCGCCACGTTGCGCGCGCCGGCACCCTCGGCGGACTCGCGGATGGCGCGCCGCTCCACCTGCGTGGAGCCGAACGGCACGCACACCAGCACCCGCGGGGAGGGCTTGAGCATGCGGTTGCCGTGCACCTTATTGATGAAGAACTGCAGCATCTTCTCGGTGTAGGTGAAGTCGGCGATCACGCCGTCCTTCATGGGGCGCACGGCGGTGATGTGTCCGGGGGTGCGTCCGAGCATGGCCTTGGCTTCGGTGCCGACGGCGACGATCACTTTGCTGCCCCGGCCGGGCTCATCCTGCACCGCGACCACGGAGGGTTCATTGAGCACAATGCCCTTCTCGCGCACGTAGATGAGCGTGTTGGCAGTGCCCAGATCGATCGACAGATCGCTGGAGAAATATCCGCGCAGGCGTTTGAGCATGAAGCGACCGGAAAGTGTGCGGCGGGGGACCCCAGAAAGTGGCGCGTAATCTAGCAACCGACAGGACATTCAGCAAGGCAACATGTATGATTTTGCGCTGGTTTTCTCAGTTCTACACGCGTACCGCGAACTTCCTATGGCCCTGACCCGCGAGCAGATCGCAAGCATCGCCGCTCTGGCGCGCCTTGATCTGAGCTCAACCGAGATCCCGGTCTACCAGACGAGCCTCTCGAGCATCCTTGATTTCGTCGGCGCTCTTGATGCGGTGCGACACCGCGAACGTCACGCCGCTGGCCCATCCGCTGCCGGGGCTCTCGCAGCGCCTGCGCCCGGATGTGGTGAGCGAGACCGACCGGCACGAGGAGTACCAGGCGAACGCGCCACAGGTGGCCGCCGGCCTGTACCTGGTCCCCAAGGTCATCGAGTGAGGCTCGCGTGAGCGACTGGCACCGCAACTCGCTGACCGAGCTTGCCGCAGGGCTGCGTGCACGGCGTTTCTCGAGCGTCGAGCTGGTGCGCGCCTGCCTGGAACGCATCGACGCAGCACCAGGGGACGCTCAACGCGTTCATCTCCGTGACGCGCGAGCAGGCGCTGCGCGATGCGCAGGCCGCGGATCGGGCGCTCGGCGCGGGCAGCGGCGGGACGCTCACGGGCGTGCCGATCGCCCACAAGGACATCTTCTGTACGCAAGGCGTGCGCACCACCTGCGGCTCGCGCATGCTCGATAACTTCGTCTCTCCGTACGACGCCACCGTGGTCGCACGGCTGAAGGCGGCCGGTGCGGTGATGCTGGGCAAGACGAACATGGATGAGTTCGCGATGGGCTCATCGAACGAGACCAGCTACTACGGGCCGGTGCGCAATCCCTGGGATCCGGCGCTGGTACCGGGGGGCTCCTCGGGGGGCTCCGCGGCAGCCGTGGCGGCGCGCCTGGTGCCGGGCGCAACCGCGACCGACACCGGCGGCTCGATCCGCCAGCCGGCGGCGCTCTGCGGCATTACGGGCTTCAAACCCACCTATGGACGCGTCTCGCGTTACGGCATGATCGCCTTTGCCTCGAGCCTCGATCAGGGGGGCGTGCTCACCGCGAGTGCGGCGGATGCGGCCCTGATGATGCGCGAGATGGCAGGCTTTGATGCCAATGACTCCACCAGCGTCGATCGGCCCGTGCCCGATTACGTGGCGCAACTTGAGCAACCCCTCACGGGCCTCAAGGTGGGCCTGCTCAAGGAATTCTTCGATAAGGGACTGGACCCACAGAACGAGAAACGCGTGCGCGAAGCGCTCGCGGTCTACGAAAGTCTCGGTGCCCGGCTCACCGAGGTGAGCCTGCCGCACCTGCCGCTCTCGGTGCCGGTGTACTACGTGGTGGCCCCGGCGGAGTGCTCCTCGAATCTGGCGCGCTTTGACGGCGTGCGCTTCGGGCATCGCTGCGAGAATCCCAAGGACCTGCAGGACCTGTACCGTCGCTCGCGCGGCGAGGGCTTCGGTGCCGAGGTCAAGCGGCGCATCATGACCGGCACCTACGTGCTCTCGGCCGGCTACTACGATGCGTACTACCTGAAGGCGCAGCGCGTGCGGCAGCTGATCAACGCGGACTTCATCCGCGCCTTCCAGAGCGTGGACGTGCTCATCGGACCGACGACGCCAACGCCGGCCTTCGCCATCGGCGCCAAGACCGCCGATCCGATCACGATGTATCTGAATGACATCTACACCATCGGGGCGAATCTGGCCGGCCTGCCGGCCATATCCGTGCCGTGCGGCTTTGTGAACGATCTGCCGGTGGGGCTGCAGGTCGTAGGTCCGCACTTCAGCGAAGCGCGGGTGCTGCAGGTGGCGCACGCGTTCCAGCGCGTCACGGACTGGCACACGCGCGTGCCGCAAGGCTACGCATGAGCGGCTGGGAGACCGTGATCGGGCTGGAGATCCACGCGCAGCTCGCCACGCAGTCCAAGATCTTCTCCGGCTCCGCGACGCGCTACGGCGCACCGCCGAACACGCAGGCGAATCTGGTCGACCTGGGCTACCCCGGGGTACTGCCGGTGCTCAACGCTGAAGCGGTGCGCATGGCGGTGAAGCTCGGACTTGCGCTCAATGCGCGCATCGCGACGCATTCGGTGTTCGCGCGCAAGAACTACTTCTACCCGGACCTGCCGAAGGGCTACCAGATCAGCCAGTACGAGCTGCCGATCGTCGCCGCGGGCGCGCTCGACATCGTGCTCGAGGACGGCAGCATCAAGCGCATCGGCGTGACGCGCGCACACCTGGAGGAGGATGCCGGTAAGTCCCTGCACGAAGGGCTGCCGGGCGTTACGGGCATCGACCTGAACCGCGCCGGTACGCCGCTGGTGGAGATCGTGTCCGAGCCGCACCTGCGCTCGGCCAAGGAGGCGGTGGCGTACATGAAGAAGGTGCACACGCTGGTGCGCTACCTGGAGATCTGCGACGGCAACATGCAGGAGGGCTCGTTCCGCTGCGACGCCAATGTCTCGGTGCGCCCGGCAGGCACGGAGAAGTTCGGCACGCGCGCCGAGATCAAGAACCTGAACTCGTTCCGTTACGTCGAGCGGGCGATCAACTACGAGGTCACGCGCCAGATCGAGCTGCTCGAGTCCGGCGGCAAGGTGATCCAGGAGACGCGGCTCTACGATCCAGACCAGGGCGAGACACGCTCGATGCGCTCCAAGGAAGAGGCCAACGACTACCGCTACTTTCCCGACCCGGACCTGCTGCCGGTCGAGCTTGAGGCCGCATTCATTGAGTCCGTGCGCGCGACATTACCGGAGCTGCCCGATCAGAAGGCGGCGCGCTTCGTGGCGCAGTACGCGCTCTCGGCCTACGATGCGGGCGTGCTCACCGCGAGCCGCGAGCTCGCCGCTTACTACGAGGATGTGGTGCGGGCGGTGCCCAAGGAACCGAAGCTCGCCGCCAACTGGGTGATGGGCGAGCTTGCCGCCGCGCTCAACAAGGACAACCTGGAGGTGAGCTCGGCTAAGCTGCCGGCGGCACACCTGGCCGGATTGCTCGCGCGCATCAGCGATCAGACCATCTCGGGCAAGATCGCCAAGGAGGTCTTCGAGACCATGTGGGCGCAGGGCGCGAGCGCGGATGCGGTGATCGAAGGCAAGGGGCTGCGTCAGATCACCGACAGCAGCGCCATTGAGCGCGTGATCGATGCGGTGTTCGCGAAGAATCCGGGCCAGCTCGCCGACTACCGCTCCGGCAAGGACAAGCTGTTTGGTTTTTTTGTCGGCCAGGTCATGAAGGCGACCGGCGGCAAGGCCAATCCCGCCCAGCTCAACGAACTGCTGAAGAAGAAGCTGAGCGGCTAAAGCCGCAGCGTCGGCGCTGGCCGACGAGGGGTTGAGTTGCCCGGCGCGGGCCCCATTGAGCTCACCCATGCCAATCGAAACCCCTCATCGCAGCGATCAGGTGCGGCGCTTCATATTTGAGGACCGTCCGGTGCGCGGGCACTGGGTACACGTCGAGGAGGCATGGCATGCCTTGCGTGCCCACGCGCACCACCCCCCGGTGGTCAATGAGCTGCTGGGTCAGGCCGTTGCCGCAGCAGTGCTGCTCGCCGCCACACTCAAGTTCCGCGGCACCCTGACGTTCCAACTGCAGGGCAACGGGGCGGTGAGCCTGCTCGTCGCGCAGTGCACGCACGATTTTCGCCTGCGCGCGGTCGCGCGCTGCGACGAGGCGGCCCTGGCGGTGCCGGGGCCGCAGGGCGGCGTCCTCTTTCGCCAGCTCGCCGGCACCGAAGGACGCATCACGGTTACGGTGGAGGCACACGATCGCAGCACGCGCTACCAGGGCGTCGTCCCCCTCGCCGGTGACTCCCTGGCGCAGTCGCTCGAAGCCTACTTTGCCTCTTCGGAGCAGCTGCCCACGCGCGTGCGCCTGGTGGCGGATGAGCAGCACGCCGCGGGCGTGCTGGTGCAGAAGCTGCCCGGTACGAGCGCGGATGAGGAGGCGGGCAGCGCGGCCTGGGAAGAGGCCGAAGCGGGCATGGGGCGAATCAGTCCGAAGCGCCTCTTAAGTGAGACCGCGGCGCAGGTGCTTGCGGGCGCCTTCCCCGGACGGGACCTGAGGCTCTTCCGTGGCTCCCCGGTGCGCTTTGAATGCCGCTGCAGCCCCGCTCGTGTCGCGGGGGTTCTGCGGGCACTGGGGGCCGGGGAGATCCGCGACCTGCTGCGTGAGCAGGGGGCGGTCACCGTGACGTGCGAGTTCTGTCAGCGGCCTTATCGATTCGACTCCATCGATATCGAGGCGCTCTTTGCCGAAGGACCCGCGGCCACTCCCGCACTCCATTGAGATCGGATTGTATTTCTAATGAGACATAACGACTGAATAACCGTCTATTGAAGCGTTTAAGCAGGTCCTTTAATCATAAATTAAAGACTTGTACAATGATTGAATGGAATCGGTCGCGCCGTCGGGGATGATTTGCTGGCTACGGGCCGCGGGGGAGCCGAGCCGCCTGCGCCTGCTCGCCCTGTGTGCCCAGGGCGAACTGAGCGTTGTGGACCTCGCCCGGGCTCTCGGGCAAAGCGAGCCGCGCATCTCCCGGCACCTGAAGATTCTGCGCGAGGCGGGCCTGGTTGAGCGGCAACGACAGGGCCAGTGGGTGCATTACCGGGTCGCCCGCGCCGCGCAGGCAGCCAGTTTCGTCGGCGGTCTGCTCGCGCAGCTGGACCGCCGCGATGAGCAGCTGCTGCGGGACCGCTCGGCTGCACGTCGGGCGGGTGTGCCGGCGGCGGTCGTGCTCGGGGAGTCGCGACTCGGGCGGGCGCTGGCCGGGTTTATGACGGCGGGGACGTTGCCCTCGATCCGGGGCCCCGCGCTCCTTGTCGGTGTGCGCCACCCGGAGCTGCTGCGGGCGGCTGTGACCGCCGCGCAGTCCTGCGTGGCCCTCGCACCCTCGCGCCGCGCCGCCCAGGCCGCGAGGACCTACCTCGAGCGCGAGGCACTGCCGGGCCGCGTCCTCGAAGGCGGCGGGGCCACGCTCGGCGAGGCCGACATCACCCGCGCCGGGGGTCCCTTTGCCCTCATGATTCTGGATCACCCTGCGGCGCAGGAGGAGGCGCTGGCGCGCACGCTCGAGGTGGCACGCAGCGCGCTTGCGAGCGAGGGTCAGTTGTGGATCTTCGAAGGCTACGATGCACTCGAGACGTCCCGCCAGCGGGTCGTCGAGCACCCGCTCGCGCGGCTGCGTCGGCTGTTGAGCGAGGCGGGGCTGCGCTGCGAGGGCTTGAGTCCGCTCGAGGCTGACGGCGAGCACGTACTGGCTGCGCTCGCGCGCGACAACCGTGCGGGCGTGCGGCCAGGCAGCACGGGGGCCGCATGACAAGCTCCGCCGAAACCCCCATGCGCGTTTCCTTCGAGTTCTTCCCGCCCGCGGATGAGCAGATGGAAGCGACGCTGTGGAGTTCGGTCGAACGCCTTGCGCCACTTGCGCCGAGTTTTGTGTCGGTCACTTACGGGGCCGACGGCTCCACGCGCGAGCGTACCCACCGGGTCGTGACCCGCATCCAGCATGAGACTACGCTCACCGGCGCACCCCACCTCACCTGCATCGGCGCCGCGCGTGGGGAAATACTCGATATCGCGCGCGCTTATTGGGAGGAGGGCGTGCGACACCTGGTGGCGCTGCGCGGGGATCCGCCGCAGGGTGAAGGCGGCTATCGCGCCCACGCCGACGGTTTCAGCTACGCCGCCGAACTGGTCGCCGCGCTCGCACGCGTTGCGCCGTTCGATATTTCCGTCGCGGCGTATCCCGAAGTGCATCCGGAGGCGCACTCCGCCCAGGCGGACCTGGAGAACCTCAAGCGCAAGATCGACGCCGGGGCGAGCCGCGCCATCACGCAGTTCTTCTACGACACCGGCACGTTCCTGCGCTTTCGCGACCGCTGCGCGGCAGCCGGCATTGCCGCGCCCATCGTTCCTGGGATTCTGCCCATCACGAGGTTTGCGCAGGTGCGGCGCTTCGCCGAGCGCTGCGGCGCCAGCATTCCCGCCTGGCTGCAGGAGCGCTTCGAGGGGCTCGAGGACGACCCGGATACGCGCCGTCTCATTGCCGCCAACGTTGCCATCGAGCAGGTACAGCAGCTCAAGGGCCATGGTGTGACGGAATTTCACTTCTATACGCTCAATCGCGCCGAGCTCACCTACGCCATCTGCCACGCCCTGGGGCTGCGCGCGCCGGCACGCGCGCCCGGCCCTCCGCCCAGGGCGGCGACCGCATGAGCACCTGCGCACACGCCGCGCACACACCCGCACGCGCCGATCGGGAGCGCGAGCAGGGGGCGCCTGCGGCCGCACGGGCCGCGGCTGCCCCCTTTGCGATCGAGCCCGTCGATGAGAGCGAGCGGCGCACGCGCATCGAGCGCCTGAAGAGACTGCTCCAGGAACGCATCGTGCTGCTCGATGGGGCCATGGGCACGATGATCCAGCAACGCAAGCTCGATGAAGCCGGCTTTCGCGGTGAGCGCTTCTCCGGGCACGGCCGTGACCTCAGGGGCAACAACGACATTCTCACGCTGACGCGCCCGGACGTCGTCGCGGACGTGCATCGGGCCTACCTGGCCGCGGGTGCGGATATCATCGAAACCAACACTTTCAACTCGAATGTGGTCTCTCAGGCCGATTACGGCACCACCGCCCTGGTTCCCGAACTCAATTACCGCGCGGCACGCATCGCGCGCGCCGCTGCCGATGAGTTCGCGCAGCGCACCGGCAGCGCGCGCTTCGTGGCCGGCGCGCTCGGGCCGACGAGCCGCATGGCCTCGATGTCCCCGGACGTGAACGACCCGGGTTTTCGCGCCGTGCACTTTGATGAGCTGGTGGCCGGTTACCTTGAGGCAGCCCGCGGCCTGGTGCTCGGCGGTGCCGACTTTCTTCTGATCGAGACCGTGATCGACACGCTCAACGCGAAGGCGGCGATCTACGCGGTGCTGTCGCTGTTCGATGAGACTGGCATCACTTTGCCGCTGGCGGTTTCGGGCACGATCACCGATGCCTCCGGGCGCGTACTGTCGGGGCAGACCACCGAGGCATTCTGGAACTCGATCCGGCACGCGCAGCCGCTGTTTGTCGGACTCAACTGTGCCCTCGGCGGCAAGCTGCTGCGGCCCTACGTGGAAGAGCTGGCGAGCCTCGCCGATACCTACGTGTGTGCTTATCCGAATGCCGGGCTGCCCAACGCCTTTGGCGAATACGACGAGAGTCCACAGGAGACCGCGGAGATCCTGTGCGAATTCGCCGAGTCGGGACTGGTGAACATCGTCGGCGGCTGCTGCGGCACGACGCCCGAGCACATTCGTCTGGTGGGCGCCGGACTGAAGGGCCGTGCGCCGCGCAAGATTCCGCCGACGCTGCCGAAGTGCCGGCTGGCCGGGCTGGAGCCCCTCAACATCGACGCTGACAGTCTCTTCGTCAATGTGGGCGAGCGCACCAACGTTACCGGATCGGCCAAGTTCCGCAAACTGATCGAAGCCGGGGACTTCTCTGCCGCCCTGGAGATCGCGCGCCAGCAGGTGACCAGCGGCGCGCAGGTGATCGACATCAACATGGACGAGGGCATGCTCGACTCGCAGGCCGTCATGGTGCGCTTCCTGCACCTCGTGGCCGCCGAGCCGGACATCGCCCGCGTGCCGGTGATGCTCGATTCGTCCAAGTGGTCGGTGATCGAGGCGGGCCTCAAGTGCGTGCAGGGCAAGGCAGTGGTCAATTCGATCAGCATGAAGGAGGGCGAGGAGATCTTTATCGAACACGCCCGCAAGCTGCGTCGCTACGGGGCGGCGGCCGTGATCATGGCGTTCGACGAGCAGGGCCAGGCGGACACGGTCGAGCGGCGCGTGGCGGTCTGCACGCGTGCCTACCGCATCCTCACCGAACGCGTCGGCTTTCCGGCCGAAGACATCATCTTCGACCCCAACATCTTTGCCGTCGCCACCGGCATCGAGGAACACAGCGGCTACGGTGTGGCCTTCATCGAGGCGAGCCGGCGCATCAAGGCGCAGCTGCCACACGCACTGGTGAGCGGCGGCGTCAGCAACGTCTCCTTCTCGTTCCGCGGCAATGATCCGGTACGCGAAGCGATGCACTCGGTATTCCTCTACCACGCCATCGACGCCGGCATGGACATGGGCATCGTCAACGCCGGTCAGCTGGCGATTTACGAGCAGATCCAGCCGCAGCTGCGCGAGGCGTGCGAAGACGTGATTCTCAACCGGCGCGCCGATGCCACCGAGCGGCTGCTCGATATCGCCGCGCGCTTCAAGGGCGATGGGGGCGGCCGGCGCACCGAGGACCTGTCCTGGCGCACGCTGCCGGTCGCCAAGCGCCTCGAACACTCCCTCATCAAGGGGATCGACGACTACATCATCGAGGACACGGAGGCCGCGCGTGCCTCGTTCGAGTGGCCGCTGCAGGTGATCGAGGGTCCGCTGATGGACGGCATGAACGTCGTCGGTGACCTGTTCGGCGCCGGCAAGATGTTCCTGCCGCAGGTCGTCAAGAGCGCGCGCGTGATGAAGCGCGCGGTCGCGTATCTGATTCCGTTCATCGAGGCGAGCAAGGGTGGCGGCACACAGCGCACCAATGGCCGCATCGTCGTGGCCACGGTGAAGGGTGACGTGCACGATATCGGCAAGAACATCGTGGGTGTGGTCCTGCAATGCAACAACTTTGAGGTCGTCGACCTGGGTGTCATGGTGCCGTGCGAGAAGATTCTCGAGACCGCGCGCCGCGAGCAGGCCGACTACATCGGTCTGTCGGGGCTCATCACCCCCTCGCTCGATGAGATGGTGCACGTAGCGAAGGAGATGCAGCGGCAGGGCTTCCTCGTGCCCCTGCTGATCGGTGGCGCCACGACCTCCCCGGCGCACACGTCAGTGAAGATCGCCCAGCAGTACCCGCCCGGTGTCATCTACGTGAAGGATGCCTCACGCGCAGTGGGGGTTCTGCAGACGCTGTCGCAGCCGCAGCAGCGCGGCGCCTACATTGCCAAGGTGGGCGTGGAACACGAGCGGCGTCGCGAGCAGCACGCCGCGAAGAAGCTAAAGGTGCCGGAGCTACGGCTCGCAGCCGCGCGCGCCAATCGCCGCGCCATCGACTGGAGCGCCTGTACGGCGGTGGCGCCGCGCGTGCCGGGGGTGCAGCACTTTGACAACTATCCGCTGAGCGAACTGCTCGGCTACATCGACTGGATGCCGTTCTTCAACGCGTGGGAGTTTGCCGGCAAGTTTCCCGACATTCTGAGCGATGCGGTGGTGGGTGAGGCAGCGAGCAACCTCTACGCGGATGCGCGGCGCCTGCTCAAGACGCTCATCGCCGAGCGCTGGTTGCGGGTGCGGGCGGTGCTCGGCATTTTTCCGGCGAATGCCGTCGGCGATGATGTTGAGCTGTACGCCGATGAAGCACGCGTGCGCGTGCTGAGCACGCTTAACTTCCTGCGTCAGCAAAAGGCTAAGCCCGACGGCCAGCCGCATGAGTGCCTGGCCGATTACGTGGCGCCCAAGTCAAGCGGCGTGCCTGACTACTTCGGTGCGTTTGCGGTGACGGCGGGACTTGGGATTGAGGAGCATCTGGAGCGCTTCAAGCGCAGCCACGATGATTACTCCGCGATCATGCTCAAGGCGCTCGCCGACCGGCTCGCCGAGGCGGCTGCCGAGCATTTTCACGAGCGCGTGCGCCGCGAGCTGTGGGGGTACGCCGCCGCCGAGACGCTGACCAACGAACAGCTGGTGCGAGAGGAGTATCGCGGCATCCGCCCGGCACCCGGCTATCCGGCCTGCCCCGATCACACCGAGAAGCGCAAGCTCTGGGAGCTGCTGGATGTTGAGCGCAACGCCGACATCCGTCTGACGGAATCCTATGCCATGTACCCGACCGCGGCGGTCAGCGGCTGGTACATCGCGCATCCACAGGCGCGCTATTTCGCGGTCGGCAAGATCGATCGCGAACAGCTTGAGGATTACGCACGCCGCAAGGGCATGAGCGTCGAGGAAGCGCAGCGCTGGCTTGCGCCCAACCTCGGTTACGAGACTTGAGGCTTCGAAGGCTCTATTTCAGCGTGGCACGCCGCTCGGTCTCGAGCGCCCTGAGGTAGGCCTCGCCCCCCAGGTCGCGCATCTGCCCGAGAATCCAGTCGCGGCGCAGCAGCACGTAATGCGACGGACGATCGGCGCGCAGCCGCAAGGGATTTGGCAGCACCGCGGCCAGTGTGGCTGCTTCCGCCGAGCTCAGCTGCATTGCGGGTTTGTGCCAGAAGCGATGCGCGGCGGCCTGCACCCCGTAAATGCCATCGCCGAACTGGGCGATATTCAGATACACCTCGAGGATGCGCTCCTTGGGCCACAGCGCCTCGATGAGCACGGTGAAGTACGCCTCGAGTCCCTTGCGCACGAAACTGTGCCCGGACCACAGAAACAGATTCTTCGCCACCTGCTGGGAGATCGTGCTCGCGCCACGCAGCCGCTTGCCACGTTCGCTCGCACGCACTGCCTCGCGGATGGAGTTGAAGTCAAAGCCTGCATGAAACGGGAACAGCTGATCCTCGGAGGCAATGACGGCGATGGCGGCGTGCGGGGAGATCTGTTCCAGGCTCGCCCATTCGAAGTCCGTGCGATAGTCATGCTGCTGCGCACTCCAGGCCTGCAGGCGCGCCTCGAGCATCATGGCGCTGGTCAGTGGATTGAACCAGCGCAGCAGCAGCACCGCGACGACGCTGAGCGCAAGCCACGCCAGCAGCGCCGCGCCGAGCCACTTCAACAGCCGTGCCGCGACGCCGCCGCGCTGCTTCACCCGGATGCCGGCCCGGCGCGGCTGCGGATGCCGAAGCTGCGCCGGTTCTCCCAAGGTGCCGGCGCGCGCCTTACTGTGCCGGCAGACGACGCGCGGACGTGATCACCACGTCCTCGAGCGGCGCGTCCGTGTACCCCTTGCGTCGCCCGGTGCTCACCCGTGCAATCTTGTCGATCACCTCCATGCCGTCGGTGACGCGCCCGAACACGGCGTAGCCGTAATCGCGCGGTCCGTGATCGAGGAAGGCGTTGTCGACCAGATTCACAAAAAATTGCGAAGTGGCGCTGTTGACGTCGCTGGTGCGCGCCATGGAAAGATAGCCGCGGCCGTTCTTCAGTCCGTTCTTGGCCTCGTTGCTGATAGGTGCGCGCGTCTTCTTGTTGCTGAAGTCAGCGGTCAGACCGCCCCCCTGGATTACGAACCCGGGCACGATGCGATGGAAGATCGTGCCATCGAAGAAGCCCTCCTCCACATAACGCAGGAAATTCTCCACCGTGACGGGGGCTTCCTTGGGGAACAGTTCGACCGTGAAAGGCCCGTGCGTAGTCTCAAATCTGATCATCGTTGTCCTTCCGTCATGCGCTCGTGTCCGGCAAGATCGCGGTGCGAGCGTACGTGACGGAAGCCGGCGAGGACAAGCGTCGCGCGCAGCTCGGCCGCCTGACTCGCGCCATGTTCCAGCAGCAGCCACCCGCGTGCACTCAGATGTTGCGCTGCGCCGCGCACGAGGGTGCGCAGCGCCGCGAACGCATCCTCGCCGGGGGTCAGCGCCAGGCGCGGCTCGTGGCGCAACTCCTGCAGCGCCGGATCGTCGGCGGCGACGTAGGGCGGATTGCTCAGCAGCAGATCGAAGCGCTCGGCGCCGAGCGGCTCGTACCAGTCGCCTGCGCGAAACTCGATGTGCGTGAGTCCGAGCGCCGCGGCATTGGCCCGTGCCACTGCCAGCGCCGCCGAGGACAAGTCCGTGGCGATCACCTGCCAGTGCGCACGCTCGCGCGCAAGTGCGAGCGCGATCGCCCCGGAACCGGTGCCCAGATCCGCCACGCGCGCGCTTCCGGCCGGCTTCAGCAGCAGCGCACGCTCCACCAGCAACTCGGTCTCGGGTCGCGGCACGAGCACCTCGGGGCTGACGGCGAGTTGCAGCGACCAGAATTCGCGCCGGCCGGTGAGATAGGCGAGCGGCTCACCGGCGCCGCGGCGCGCGAGCAGCTTGCGGTAGTGTTCGGATTGCGCCGAGTCCACCGCGGCTTCCGGATGGGAGTTGAGCCGCGCCCGCGGCACGCCGAGTACGTGCGCGAGCAGCGCCGCGGCGTCGAGGCGCGCAATGCCCGTTTGGTTGCCGGATGCCGCGGTGAACCGGCCTTGGGTAGCCTCAGTGAGTAAACTACTCACCGTCGCTGTGATGGTCATATCCGCGTCTTCGTAACGGCTGTAAGATGCTCCCATGTCAGGCATGCCCTTTCCACCTTCGCGCCCTCTGAGCGTCGGAGAGGTTCTGGATCTGGCTGTCCGGATCTATCGAATGACCTTTGTAAAGTGTCTGCTGTTCGCCTCGTTCGCGGTGATCGTGAACTGGGTGCCGAACCTCTACTTGTTGGCCAAGGCTGGCGGAGTGGCCCATGCGATGCTGCAACAGCCCCGGGATCCGCTCTACACGCTGCTCGTGATCATATGCGGGTTGGTCGGAGTTGCATTCTCCGTCGCAATCATCCTGCGCCAGTACGCGATGCTTACCGCGCAACCGGTCGGCGGAGAGTTGGCGAGCTCGTTCCGGCGCCTTTTTTCCGTGATTGTGTATTTTATACTCTTTGGGCTGATAATTTTCGGATGCGCGCTCTCAGTGCTGCCGGCGCTCTTTTTTCATGGAATGACGCAGTGGGTGCTGGTGGCCATCCTGCTCCTGCCGCTGTGCTATGTCACAGTGCAGCTATCATTGGGATGGACTGTACTCGTAATCAGCGGCGCTAGCGCTCTTGAGAGTCTTCGTCGCAGCTGGCGTCTGACGTCTGGCGCCTTCTGGCGCCTTAGCGCGATATATACGGTTGCACTGCTGCTCATGTTTGTGCTGTATCTGGTGGCGGGATCCGTGACCGCATTCCTCTCCGGGGTACTCGGCCACGGCGATCTTGCGATGGTGTCGGCTGCCGTTGCCGTCTTCATGGTCGCTGTGGGCGCTCTCGCGGCTCCTTTCGGATCAGCGCTCGGGCTCGCGCTATTCGGTGATCTAAGCGTGCGCAAGGAAGGCGCCGACCTCGCGCAGCGCATCGCCGCGGCCTGAGTCGTGAGTCGCTGGCTCCTGGCGCTGCTGCTTGTCGCCACCGGCGCGGCGCGTGCCGAAACTCGGGACGCGTTCTCGGTGCTCGACGCCTGCGTCGCCCAGCTGGACCGGGGACTGGATATCGGTTACGCGCACATTTCCGCGCGCTGCCCGGACCTTGCGCCGAGCCTGCTCGAGAGCTCCTGGGCGACATGGTTGCCCGCCGATTGGAACAAGCCCGATAACCAGCTCTCAGCACAGGGCCTGTCGCAACTGCGCGAGCTCCTAACGCGCGAGTCCATGCCCGCCGCTGCGGGACGTGAACTGCACGTCGAGCGCGTCGGTGCGGTGCTCGCCAGGGTGACCGCGCCGCCCTCGCAGGCAGGGTGGTGGCCGCGCTTCAAGCGCTGGCTACGCGACCTGTTCGCGCCGCGCGCGAGCGATGAGCGTGGCTGGTGGCGACGGCTGCTCGGGGGAGTGCACCTCGATAAAGGCGTGATGCGTGCCATACAGTGGGGTTCGGTGGCGCTCGTCACGGGGCTCGCAGTGACGATTGTCCTCAATGAGCTGCGGATCGCCGGATGGCTGCGCTCGCGGCGGCGCATCGTACGCACAATTGCCGCAGATGCAGCGCGTGGCGGCCTGACGCTGGCTGAAATCGAGCGTGCCAGCCTGGATGCACAACCGGCGCTGCTGCTCGATTGCATCGCTGCGCGCCTCACCGAGCAAGACCGTTTGCCCCCCGCGCGTGCCTTCACTGCGCAGGAAGTCGCCGGCCGCGCACGCCTGCCGGAAGAGTCAGACCGGGCGCGGCTGGCAGAACTGGCCGCGGTCTGCGAGCGTGTGCGCTTCTCCGGCAACAATGTGCCGCCACAGACCATATTCGGGGCGGTAGCGCGCGGAGGTGAGCTCCTCAGCGCGCTTGCGACGGCTGCCCCGGCCGAGCCGGGAGCGGCCTGAGCGTGTCCGAGCGACTCACGACGCTTGGGTTGGCGCTCGCAGCGCTGCTGTTGTTCCTCACGCTGTTTGTGCGCGCTGATGGGTTGGATGGCCGCACCGTGTCCGCGCCGACCAGCATCGAACCGGGGGAGAACGGACTGCTGGGCGCCCTGACCTGGTTGCGCGAGGGGGGCGTGCGCACCGTGTCGCTGCGCGAGCGCTTCGGTTCGCTGGCGAAACGACACGACCTTGCCGCGACGGGTAACCTCCTGATTGTCACGCTGCCGGCCGTCACTAGTTTCCGCAACGATGAGGCCGTGGCACTGGATCAATGGATCCGCAACGGCAACTCCATTCTGGTCCTGGCGGCACTCAGCGACCGGCCCGCGTGGGCGCGCGCGCGCAGCGTCCTGGACAGGGATCTGCAGCTGTTGACGGGTGTCGAGCTTGAACTTGTACGCACGCGCGAACATTCCCGGGCGAAGTCAGCGCAGGAGTCGCCCCCGGCTGCGGGCAAGGGCGACGCCGCGCCGCAGCATGAGAGCGAGAGTACCAGTGAGCGCCTCGTCGAGGCGGCGCAGCTGCTGGCAAAACCCCAGCGCAGTACGCTGGTGCCGAACCGCCCGCACCGCTTTCTCACCGGTGTGCAGACGGCGTACGGTTATTCCGACTATCCGCCGCGCACCTGGAACGTGAAGGTTCCCCGCGATGGCTTCCTGCTTTCCCTCGCTCACGTCAGTGAGAGCGGCGAGGGCGTACTGTGGATTCTGCCCAACGGTGCGGGAACCGTGATCGTGAGCGGCTTCGGTTCAGTGTTCAGCAACCGCGCGCTCGATCACGCCGACAACGCCCGACTGCTGGCCAACCTCGTCAGCGCAGCCGTTGCACCTACCGGTGCGGTGTTGTTCGATGACGAGCATCAGGGGCTTAGTGCCACCTACGATCCGGCCAAGTTCTATCGGGATCGGCGTCTCTACGAGACGCTCGGCTGTCTTGCGCTGGTGTGGCTCGTGTGGGTGCTGGGTGGCACGAGGCTGCGCGTGCCGCCGCCGCGCGCCGCGGCGCCGCGCGCGGAGGATCTGGTGTACACCACGGGTACGTTCCTCGCGCGTGTCTTGCGACCGGCGGCCGCTGCCCGACGCATGTTCGAGCTTTTTTTACTTCGCCTGCGGACCAGGCAGCGCACGGCGCCGGAGCTGGCATCGTCGTGGGATTGGCTGGAGCATCACCCGCGAGTCTCGCGCAGCGATCTCACGCAGCTTCGGGAATGGTATGCGGATGCGTACTCGGAGCGGCGCGTGCCTCTGGTGCGCCTGCACAACCTCATTGTCAAAACCGAAAGGCAACTTGCCGCATGAGCGCCTCGATACAGCAGCTTCAGGCAGTTCTGACGCTGGAACTCGGCCGCGTCGTCATCGGTGCTGAGGCGTCCGTGCACGCGCTGGTGATCGCACTGCTTTCGCGTGGGCATGTACTGGTGCAGGGCGTACCGGGGCTCGGCAAGACGCTGCTGGCCAAGACCCTCGCACGCGTGCTCGGCGGAGAATTCAAGCGCATCCAGGGAACCGCCGACCTGATGCCGAGCGACATCATCGGCGTACACGTGTTCGATGAGGCCGCCCGCGGCTTTGTGTTTCGACCCGGACCGCTATTTGCGGACGTGGTGCTGGTCGATGAAATCAACCGCGCAGGCCCCAAGACCCAGTCGGCGCTGCTGGAGGCCATGGAGGAGCGCCAGGTGAGCGTCGAGCGTAGCGTGCTGCAGTTGCCGACTGAGTTTCTGGTGCTTGCCACGCAGAATCCGCGGGAGTTCGAGGGGACCTATCCCCTGCCCGAGTCGCAGCTCGACCGCTTCATGCTACGCATAGACATGGACTACCCCACGCGCGCCGCGGAGGCTCAGGTGTTAGCCCGCTACGGCGTCGTGCCAGCGGCCGCTGCGGACAACCTTGTCGAGGTGCAGGTGCTGGAACGCTCACTACTGGCCAGCGCACGCAACGAAGTGCAGCGCATTCACGTCGCAGACGCCCTGAGCGCCTACGTTCTGGACCTCGCCAGCGCATCGCGCCAGAACAGCCGTCTCACCCTCGGTCTCTCAACGCGCGGTGCGCTCGCCCTGCTGAAAGCTGCACGGGTGAGCGCCGGACTGCGCGGCGCGGATTTCGTGACACCCGACGATGTGAAGCAGGTGGCGGCCGCGGTGATGGCGCATCGCCTCGTGCTCACTCCGGAGGCTGCACTGGAGGGTGTCACGGACCTGGACGTCGTGCGTGCGATGCTCGCCGATACGCCGGTCCCGCGCTAACCCATGCATCTCGCCCGGCGCGCCTACGTGCTCGTGCTGCTAAGCGCGGTACTGGCGATCATCGGCATATGGTCGAACGAGGTCGAGTACGCCGGCTGGTGGCGGATCCCGGCTGTACTGCTGCTGCTTGGGCTGGCGGCGGAGAGGTTTCTCGTGGGCCGTGCGCTGGTCGAGGTGCGTGTGGAAACCGCGTCGCGCGCCTTTCTTGGACGCCCGCAGCCGGCCGCGTTCACTTTCGCCAATCCCGGCGCTCGCCCACTGACGCTCGAATATGCAGCGGCGACGCCGCTCGGCTTTGCACCGCTGCCGGCGACGCGCCGCGTCATCGCGGCGGCGCGCAGCAGCGTAGCCGATGCCGTCACCCTTCTGCCGGTGCGTCTTGGCCCACAACGCTGGCCGGCCTTGCCGGCACGGATGTTGGGCGCGTTCGCGCTCGGCTGGTGGACGATTGCCCTGCACCCGCAGCAGCAGCTGGTTGTGGCGCCGGATACTTTGCGCACACCGGTCCGCCCGCGCGGCCTGATTGGCGGCGCGCGCGCCCGCCGCATTGCCGGGGCCGGTGCCGAACTACATCAGTTGCGCGACTACGCACCTGGGGATCCGCTCACGCGCATCGACTGGAAGGCCACGGCCCGCACCGGCTCCCTCATCACGCGCGAGTACAGCGAGGATCAGCACCTGGATGTGCTCGTTGCGATCGATGCCGGACGATTCAGCCGGCTGCGCTGTGGCGACCTGGACCGCTTCGGCCTGTATGGCAATGTGGCGGCGCGCTTTGCCGAGATCGTTACGCGCCATGACGATCGCATCGGACTCATCGTGTATGCCGATCGCGTGCTCGCCACCTGCCCACCGGCACGCGGCTTGGCCGCCGTCAGCCGCCTGCGGCACACGCTCGAGACGCTCTCGGTACAGCCGGCCGAGTCGGATCCGACCGCAGCAGCGGTGAGCATCCGCAGTCTGCTCAAGCACCGCGCGCTTGTCCTGTTGCTCACCGATTTGGACGATGCCAACGTCGCTCATCAGCTGGTGCGCGCTGTGCGCCTGCTCGCACCGCCACACCTGGTGATGGTTGGCGGGGTTCAAAGCGGTGAGATCGCTGCGCTGGCGCAACGCGAGGCACGGCAGTGGCAGGACCCGTGGGTGGCACTTGCCGCCGCGGAGCACGCCACGCGCGCCGCCAGCCAGCGCGTGCTCCTGCAACATCTCGGAGCGCCAGTCGTGGCTGCACCCGCGCAGCGTCTGGAGCAGGAACTTTTTGAGCGCTACGAAGTACTACGCCGATTACGGCGCATTTAAGGCGGCCGACGTGCTCGCGGCCGGCCCCACAGCCGGCCTGATAGCAGCGCGAGCATGAACAGCCAGTAGCTCACGCCGATCGCGATGCGCTCGGGCAGCGCGAACCGCGCATTCGGCGAGACATAACCCTCGATGAGTCCGGCGCCGACGAGCAGCACGGCACAGGCGATGAGAACCTGACCGGAGCGCAGCGCTGCACTGCGGAAGGAAGCGGTGCGCCCGAACTCCCCGGGCCGCACCAGCGCTTCGCCGACGGCGGCGCCCGCGGCGCCCGAAAGACACATCACCGACAGCTCGACGCAGCCGTGGGCAACGATGAAGCTGAACAGGTCCCGGCCGAGGCTGTGCTCGTTCACGAACGCGAACACCGCGCCCAGCATGAGGCCGTTCAGGCCGAGTATGTACAGTGTTCCGAGTCCGAACAGAAAGCCCGCACAGTAGGCCAACAAGCTGACGACGATGTTGTTGGCCAGAATCTGCACCGAGAGCACGGAGGAGGGCACGACGTTCAGCAGCCCATCCGTCCAGAGCTTGCCGTGCTCGACGCTCGCAATCAGGTCCGGCGAGGCAAACAGTGCGATGAGTTCGGGGAAACGGCGCACGAGGGCGTAGCCGCCGAGTGCCGCGAGCACAAAAATGACCGTGGTCCACAGCAGGTAGGGCCCGAGCCACGCGACCGCCGACGGGATGTCGTCGCGAAACAGTTGTCGCAGCGTGCTCCCCAGCCGCCAGGCGCCGTGATTCAGCGTGGCGTGGGCGCGCGCGTAGACGCTCTCCAGATACTCGCGGGTGCGCGAGCGGGGCATGAGCGCGCGCGCGCGCGCCAGATCATGCGCCAGCAGCCGGTAGTCATCCGCCAATCGAACCGCGTCTGCGGGGTCATCGGTGTAGCCGCGGCCGAGGCGCTCGGTGCGCGCTTCAGCCTGCTGCCACAGCGGCGCGCGCTGCAGCAGCGCCGCAGTGAGGGCGTGCTGACGCGCGCTCGCGCTCAAGTGGGCCTGCTCTCCGGGCGCGCGAGACGTTCAAGCCGCGCACGCAGCGCACTGTCCTCTATGCCGCTCAGCTCGCCGCCGACGGCGCCGTAGCGGGTCAGCAGCTGGCGCGCAAGATCAGCGCGTGCTTCTGTCGTGAGCGTGGGCCAGCGTTGCAGTAACTCGGCAACAAGTTCGGCACCACTCGCATCGAGCTTGCCCACGCGGCTTGCCGCCTGCTGCGTCGTGAGCGCGAGCTCCGGAGCGGTGTGCGCGTACACCAGCAAAGTGCCCGCGGCCATGTCCCCGCAACGCACGTTCTCCCGTGTGAGCACGACGAGCGTGAGTCCCAGCCCATAAGCGACTGGCAGGCTGTCGACGAGGCGAAATACATTGCGTACCAGCAGCGCCCCGATACCGGGCGCGCCGCCATCACGGGTGACGATGCGTACGCCCGCCATGCGCTTGCCGGGAGTATTGCCGCGCAGCATGACCTCGAGTGCCGGGTGATAGAGAAAGTAGATCGCTAACGCCGGTACCACGACGGCCCCGAACCAGCGCGGCTCGTTGGTGAGGGGCGGTGTTAGTGAGAGCCGCCCGTTATGCAGAAGTGCGGCCGCGGTGAACCAGGCAAACGCGAGCACGAAGCGGATGTGCCAGTCAATGACGAATGCGTAGGAGCGCGCGCCCGCTCCGGCCAGGGGCAGCGACACGTCGATCCCGGTGACGCTGTCGACGCTCAGCCCCGGCGCGGCTTCGTTCACGTTTCCTCCGCCAGCTGCTCGGCCTGGTACTCCTGCTGCAGTGCCTCGATGAGCTCATCAAGCTGGCCGTCCATCACCTGCTGCAGTTTGTAGAGGGTGAGGTTGATGCGGTGATCGGTCACGCGCCCCTGGGGAAAATTGTACGTGCGGATACGCTCGGAGCGGTCACCGCTGCCCACCTGCAGGCGCCGCGTCTGCGCCTGCTCGCTTTGCTGCTTCTGCTGCTCGGCGGCCAGCAGACGTGCCTTCAGCAGCGCCATGGCGCGCGAGCGGTTCTTGTGCTGGGAGCGCTCATCCTGGCATTCCACCACGATGCCACTTGGCAGATGCGTGATGCGGACCGCCGAATCGGTCTTGTTCACGTGCTGGCCGCCGGCGCCGGAGGAGCGGTAGGTGTCGATGCGCAGCTCGGCCGGATTGATGGCGATCTGCTCGACCTCCTCGAGCTCCGGCAGAATGGCCACCGTGACCGCCGAGGTGTGGATGCGGCCCTGCGCCTCGGTGGCCGGCACGCGCTGCACCCGATGCGTGCCGGATTCGAACTTCAGCCGCGAAAATGCGCCCTTGCCGACGATGCGGCTGATGATTTCCTTGTAGCCGCCGTGCTCGCCCGGGCTCTCGCTCAACACCTCCGCGATGAGTCCCTTCGACTCAGCGTAGCGGGCGTACATGCGATAAAGCTCGCCCGCGAAGATCGCCGCTTCATCGCCCCCGGTACCGGCGCGCACTTCGAGGAAGATGTTCTTGTCGTCGCGCGGATCCTTGGGCAGAAGCAACTTGCGCAGCTCCTCCTCCTCGGCGGCGATCCGGCCCTGAAGGCGCGCGACCTCCTCCTCACCGAGGGCGCGCATGCCCGCATCACCATCCGCCTGCAGATCGCGGGCGGCGGTGAGGTCACGTTCCAGCCTGTGGTAGCTGCCGTAGCGTTCCGCCAGGGGCTGCAGACGGGCATATTCCATCGACAATTCACGGAACTGCTGCGAGCCGCCGGCGACCTCGTCGGTGGTGAGGAGCCGGCCGACCTCCTCAAAGCGATCGGACAGTTTCTGCAAGCGTTGTCGGATGGATTCCTTCATGTGTCTCTGCGGGCGCGCATTCTCCGGGATGTCTGTACTTTGTGACAAGTTGCGCAATGCGCGCCCCCGGTCCACGGTCTATAGTGACCGAGAGTATGATCAAGCGTGTGCGTAACTTAATCATCCCGCTCCTGTGCACCGTGCTCGGGGCCTGCGCGGCCACCCAGGCGACCCACCCCGCCGACAAGAAACCGGCGGCGGCGGCGGCTCCCGGTAACAGCAACCTCACCGCCCTCACCACGGCGGCGGACGCCGCGCTCAAGCGCGGGGATTGCCGTGAGGCCTCCGAATCGTACGCGAAGGCCGCGGCAACCGGGGACGCGCAGCTCGCGCGCCGTGCGACTCAGGTCGCGATGGCGTGTGAACACCTGCCGGCCGCCTGGCAGTCCGCCACGCGCTGGCGCTCGCTCGCGCCGACGGACCGCGAGGCGAACGCGCTCTACGCGGCGATCGCGCTCAAGCTCTATCGCACTGCCGATGCACGCGTGGCGATTCACGAGTTCTGGCGCGTGGAAGAACAGATGAATGCCGCCGCAGCGCCGCCCAAGGGAGCCGGCGAGAACGCCACGCCCATCACGCCGCACAAATCCGAGGAGCGCACGGCGCGCAGCATGACGGAGCTTACCGCCCTGCTGCTCGAAGAATCGGATGCCTCGGCGGTGCTGATCGCGATGAGCGGCGCACTCGAGCCGAACGCCAATACCACCGACACTCTCACGCTCCTCGGGGAGCTGGCGCTCGCCGCGTACGACGGTGACCGCGCCGCGCGCTACGCGCAACAGGCGCTGCAGCATGATCCGCAGGATCTCTCGGCGCTGCGCATCCTGGCACGCGCTTACGTCATGCAGGGGGATGCCTCTCGGGCACTGGCAACGGCGCGCAAGGCGAAGACCGACGATGCCCAGCGCGGCGGCCTGGAACTCGCCGAGATCCTCGCCTCGCTCGATCGCAGCGAGGAAGCGCATCAGGAGCTCGAGCAGCTGCGCGCCAGCGGCGCGCCGCACGCGGAGATCGACCGGCGACTCGCGCTGCTCGCGTTCAATTCCGGCGACTACAAGGAAGCCAAGCAGCGCTTCAGCGATCTGCTCTCGAGCGGCGAGGGCAACGATGGCGCGCAGCTGTACCTGGCAGACATTGCGCTGCGCGATGGCGACCCGGATGCGGCGTTAGCCGCGTATCGGCGCCTGTATGACTCCTCTGTCGCCCTGTCGGCGCGCTCGCGCGCGGCCTCGCTGCTGCTCGACCGGCACTCGCGTACCGAGGCGCTCGCGCTGCTGGATGACTACGCGGCCGATCATCCTGAGGATGAACTTGACCTGACACTCGCCAAAGCGCGGCTGCTCGCCGACCACGGCGAAGCGGATACCGGACTGGCGATCCTCAGCGCCGAGCTCGAACGCCATCCGCAGCATCCCTCCATCGAGTACGACCGCGCGGTTATTCTCGAGCAGGGCGGGCACGTGCACGAATCGGTCGCAGCCCTGGAGCAGATGCTGCAGCAACGTCCCGATGATCCGACACTCCTGAACGCGCTCGGCTATACCCTCGCCGATCACTCCCTCGAGCTGCCCCACGCCGAGACCCTGATCCGGCGCGCGCTTACGGTTATGCCTGACAGTCCCGCCGCGCTCGACAGCCTCGGCTGGGTGCGCTTCCGCTCCGGGGATATGAAAGGCGCGACGAGTACCCTCGAGCGGGCCTACTCGCTCGGCCACGACGCGGAAATCGCCGCCCATTGGGGCGAGGCGCTGTGGGTGAGCGGCGATAAGAGCGAGGCGCGCCGGGTATGGGCGGCGGCATTGGCGCGGGACCCGGAGTCAAAGCCGCTGAAAGCTACGATCCAACGGTTCCTGCCCGATGCGCATTAGGTCGCTGTGGGTCGGCGCGCTGCTGGCCCTCGCGACGCTCGCTGGCTGCCGCACCCTCCCGCCACCGCCGCTCGCCGCCTCCGCTCCCTGGCAGGAGCGCCGCCCGCAGCTGCAGGCGCTGCAGCACTTTCAGCTCAAGGGTCGCGTCGCTCTCTCCACGGGCGCGAACGGTTTTAATGCCAATCTGCGCTGGTTCCAGGACGGGCCCCGTTCGCAGCTTGCGCTCGAAGGCCCGCTCGGCGTGGGCGGCATGCAGATCAGCGCTAACGGCGAGGACCTGGACATCGTCAACGCGCACGGCGAGCACATTACAAGCGCCGCCGCGCATGCAGAACTCAACGCCAAGCTCGGCTTTGATATTCCGCTACCCAGCCTGCGCTACTGGGTGCTCGGCGTCCCCGACCCGGCGCAGCCGGCGCAGGAATCACTCGATCCGGTGCAGCAGCGTCTGGCCGGCCTCACCCAGGACGGCTGGCACATCGCCTACGGCGCGTACGTCGCCACGGCCGGCGAGACGCTGCCGGCACGGCTGACGCTCGAGCGCGATACGGTCCGCGTGCGGCTCCTGGTGGAGGACTGGCAGCTGTGAGGTCCGGTGCCGCGCGCCCGTCTACGGCGCCGATGCACTGGCCCGCCCCCGCCAAACTCAATCTCTTCTTGCACGTGACCGGGCGGCGCGCCGACGGTTACCACGAGCTGCAGACGCTCTTTCAGCTGATCGACCTGTGCGATGAACTCACCCTCAGCGTGCGCACGGACGGGGTGATCGAGCGGCCGGCCGGACCCGCCGGCGTTGAGCCTGAGGCCGATCTCACCGTGCGCGCGGCACGTGCGCTGAAGGCGGCCACCGGCACCCCGCTCGGGGCGAACATTCAGGTGCGCAAACGTATCCCGCTGGGCGGGGGTCTGGGCGGGGGCAGCTCGGATGCGGCGACCGTGCTCCTGGCACTCAATGAATTGTGGGACTGCGGCCTGACGCCGGCGGAGCTGGTGGCCCTTGGCTTGCCCCTTGGCGCGGATGTGCCTGTTTTCATTAGAGGTTCCTCCGCCTGGGGGGAGGGGGTGGGCGAGGAGCTGACCCCCGTCGCGCTCCCGGAGACCTGGTATGTGCTCGTGCACCCCGGGGTCCCCATCAGCACGGCCCGTGTGTTCCAGAGCCCTGAATTGACACGCAATTCCCCCCTCATCACAATACGCGCCTTTTTTGAGTCGGGCGGGCGCAACGACTGCGAGGCGGTGGTGCGCTCGCTGTTCCCGGAAGTGGCGGAAGCGATGCAGTGGCTCGAGCGCTACGCGCCCGCGCACCTCACGGGCACCGGTTCGTGCGTTTTCGCCGCATGTGCCAGCGCGATCGAGGCGGAGCGTCTCGCGGCGCGGGTGCCGGATCGGTGGTCCAGTTACATCGCGCGCGGGCTGAATACCTCGCCCCTGCAGGAGCGTCTCAAGCACGGGCGGGGAGACTGAGGCAGCTGTAAGATGCGCGCCCGCACGCTTTTCCGCGCGGGGTGCACAGATGCTGGGGTGTCGCCAAGTGGTAAGGCAGCGGGTTTTGATCCCGCCATTCGGAGGTTCGAATCCTTCCACCCCAGCCAGTTCCGGGGCCGGGGGAAGGCGCGCGCATAGAGTATGAGCACGAGCGATACACTGGCTGTGTTTGCGGGCAATGCGAATCCGGCGCTGGCGCTGGACATCGCGAAGCACCTGCAGCAACCGCTCGGACGGGCCTACGTCGGGCGCTTCAGCGACGGTGAGGTCAATGTTGAGCTGATGGAGAACGTGCGCGGACGCGACGTGTTCATCCTGCAGTCGACGTGCCCGCCGGCGAACGACAGCCTGATGGAGCTGCTCGTGATGGTGGACGCGTGCCGGCGGGCATCCGCCGCGCGCATTACCGCGGTGGTGCCGTACTTCGGCTACTCGCGCCAGGATCGACGCCCGCGCGCCACGCGCTCGGCGATCACGGCCAAGCTCGTCGCCAACATGGTATCGAGCGCCGGGGTGAACCGCTTGCTCACGGTCGATCTGCACTCGGATCAGATCCAGGGCTTTTTCGACATCCCGGTGGATAACGTGTACGCCTCCCCGGTGCTGCTCGGCGAGGCCTGGAAGCAGGCGTACAAGGACGTGATCGTCGTGTCCCCGGACGTGGGCGGTGTTGCGCGCGCGCGCGCCTTCGCCAAACGTCTCGACGATGTGGACCTGGCGATCATCGACAAGCGCCGGCCGCGGCCGAACGAGTCGAAGGTGATGAACATCATCGGCGAGGTCGAAGGCCGCACCTGCATGCTGGTGGATGACATGGTCGACACGGCCGGCACGCTGTGCCAGGCGGCGCAGGCGCTCAAGGACGAGGGCGCCGCCAAAGTGGTGGCCTACATCACTCACCCGGTGCTGTCCGGGGGCGCGGTGGAGCGGATTTCGAAGTCGGCGCTCGATGAGCTGGTCGTGACGGACACGATCCCCTTGAGCGCCGCGGCGACGAATGCGGGCCGTATCCGCCAGTTGTCGGTGGCCGCGCTGCTCGCCGAGACCATCCGCCGCATCCGCGATGAGGAGTCGGTGAGCTCGCTGTACGTCGACTGAGAGAAGTTTTGGACGTGTTGGTTTGGTCGCGAACCGGCACTTGTTGGAAGTAACTACTGGAGATCCTAGTAATGCGTATTTCATTCACCTTCAGCGCGGATGCCCGCGGGACGCAAGGCAAGGGTGCGAGCCGCCGCCTGCGTCACACGGGTAAAGTCCCCGCCATCCTGTACGGCGCCGACCGCGACGCCCAGGCCCTGGTTCTCGATCAGCAAAACCTGCTCACCATGATTGCTGACGAGCGTTTCTACTCTTCGATCGTGCGACTGAAGATCGGCGAGAGCACGCAGGAAGCGATCGTCAAGGACGTGCAGATGCACCCGGCGAAGAATCTCGTCGTGCACGTCGATCTGCAGCGCGTGGTCGAGAACGAGAAGATCCGCCTTCGCTTGCCGATCCACTTCAAGGGCGAGAGCATCTCCCCCGGCGTCAAGACCGAGGGCGGGGTCGTCTCGCACATGCGCGCCGATGTCGAGGTGACCTGCCTGCCGAAGGATCTGCCGGAGTTCCTGGAGCTTGACCTCTCGGGCATGCACCTGAACGAGACGAAGTTCCTCGCCGACGTGCCGGTGCCTGCCGGGGTCACGATCCCGGAACTCTCCCAGCGCAATGCGCCGGTGGTTTCAATCCACGCGCCACGCGCCGAGGAGCCGGAGCCGGTGGCCGCCGAGGCTGTCGCTGCCGTGCCCGCCGAGGGTGCCGCCCCTGCTGCCCCTGGCGCTCCCGGAGCGGCGCCGCCGGCCGCTGGCGCTGCGGGAGCCCCCGCCGCCGCGGGCGACGCCAAGAAGGGCGAGGAGAAGAAGGAAGCGGCTCCCGGCAAGAAGGAAGGCGGCAAGAAGTAGCCGCCGCAGGAGCCACGCCCCCAATCGTGCGTCGGCCGCTGCGGAAGCGTACTTCCGCCAGCGGCCGACGGCGTTTCCGGTGTGTGAGTCAACGCTATGGCAGGTGAGCCGCTCAGGCTGATCGTCGGGCTCGGGAACCCGGGCACCGAGTACGCGCGCACGCGCCATAACGCGGGGTTTCAGTTCGCGGATGAGCTCGCGCGCCGTCACGGCGCCATCTTCCGAAGCGAACCGCGCCACCGCGCCGAGCTGGCGCGCGCGCGCGTGGGGGAGGCCGACCTGTGGCTGCTGAAGCCGATGAGTTACATGAACCACAGTGGCGATCCTGTGCGCAGCGTCGCGACCTTCTACAAGATCCCGGTGCACTCGATCCTGGTGGCTTATGACGAACTGGATTTTCCCGCCGGAGTGGTGCGCCTGAAGCAGGGCGGCGGCGCGGCCGGTCACAACGGGGTGCGCGATGTGATCGGGCAGATGGGAGATGGCTTCTGGCGGCTGCGGCTCGGCATCGGCCACCCGAGCGATCGCGCGCTGGTACTGGACTATGTGCTCGGCCGCCCCAATGCCAGTGAGGCACCGCTCATCCAGGGGGCCATGGAGGCGGCCGCGGATGCGGTACCGGTGCTGCTGAACGAGGGCGCGCAGATTGCGATGAACGGTCTGCACGCGCGCGATCCGGCCGGGGTCGCCATGCCGCCCACCACTTAGAGGAAGAACGTCTCTCCATGCCAATCCGCTGCGGCATCGTAGGTCTGCCCAACGTCGGCAAGTCGACTCTGTTCAACGCGCTGACGCGCGCCCAGATCGCCGCCGAGAACTACCCCTTCTGCACGATCGATCCGAACGTCGGTGTCGTGCCGGTGCCCGATCCACGCCTGGCGCAGCTCGCCTCGATCGCGCATCCGGAGAAGATCATCCCGACCACGGTCGAGTTTGTGGACATCGCAGGTCTTGTGGCCGGGGCTTCGCAGGGCGAAGGACTCGGCAACCAGTTCCTCTCCCACATCCGCGAAGTGGATGCGATCGCGCACGTGGTGCGCTGCTTCGAGAGCACCGACGTGATCCACGTCGCCGGTCGGGTCGACCCGCTGTCCGACGTCGAGATCGTCGATACGGAGCTGGCGCTCGCTGACCTTGCGACGCTCGAGAAGGGTCTGGACCGGGCCGCGAAGGCGGCAAAGAGCGGTGACAAGGATGCGATCCGGCGGCGCACGCTCTTTGAGCGGGTCAAGGTGCAGCTCGATGCCGCCAAACCGGTGCGCGCGCTGGCACTTACCGCGGAGGAGCGACGCGACGTGCGGGAGCTGCAGCTGCTCACGGCGAAGCCCGTGATGTACGTCGCCAACGTGGCAGAGCACGGGTTCGAGAACAACCCCTTACTCTCAGCGCTCGAGAAGCGCGCCCAGGTGGACGGTGCCGAAGTGGTACCGGTGTGTGCGGCGATCGAGGCGGAGATTGCGCAGCTGGCTGAGGCGGAACGCAGCGAATTCCTCACGGAGCTGGGGCTAAAGGAGCCGGGGCTCAATCGCGTAATCCGTGCCGCCTATCGGCTGCTGGGGTTACAGACCTTCTTCACCGCAGGCCCTAAGGAGGTACGCGCCTGGACCGTGCGCGTGGGCGCCTCGGCTCCCCAGGCGGCGGGGGCCATTCACACCGACTTTGAGCGCGGTTTCATCCGCGCCGAAGTCATTGCCTTCCAGGACTACCTCACCGGCAAGGGGGAAGCGGGCGCCAAGGATGCCGGCAAGCTGCGCCTGGAGGGTAAGGAGTATGTCGTGCAGGAGGGGGACGTCATGCACTTCAGATTCAACGTTTAGGAGCGCCGGGCGTTCGCTTTTTCCGGGTCCGGATGGGATGCGATAGAGGTCGGTTTGACACTCCGGGGTTGCGGTGAGGACAATGCGCGCCCCTCGTGGAAAGGTAGCTCAGCTGGTTAGAGCACGGCACTCATAATGCCGGGGTCGAGGGTTCGAGTCCCTCCCTTTCCACCAATTCAATCAGCGTGTTAGCGATGGGCTCCGGGACTGCCGACTCACCGTAAGCGCAGGCAAAGCGCGGAAAAGTGCGGAATGGACCGGTCTCATCGTCCTCGGCGGCTTACGACACAAGCGCAAACGGCGGCACCTCGATCTCTCCGCTTGCGATGTAGGTTGTTGCACCGCCAACGCTGACAGAGGTCACCACGTCGTCGCGCTTCCGCGCCTCCGCTTCGATATCGCTTCGGCGCCCCATCGAGACGCCCTGCTGGATCGAAAGGCGATAGGTTATCCCGCCAAAATCGGGCTTCGATGCCATTGCCCCGACGAGGGCGGCACAAGCGCTGCCTGTCGCGGGATCTTCTTCGACGCCCAGCGCGGGTGCCCACATGCGAGCATAAAGCTTGCCGCCATCCCGTAGATCTCCCGCGAAGAAGAAGACGTGAGGAGACCACGCTCGCGAGAGCGTTGCCGCCCAGGCAGCCCGATTGATCGCCGCCCGATCGACGACCTCGTTCGAGTTCAGTTGCGCAAAACAGAATGGAACACCGACGCCCGCGAAAAAGACTTTGCTCACCTCGGCGGGCTCGATGGACAGGACGGTGGCGAGATCAGTCGGAGAAGGTGCGCCGGTCGGTGCCTCGATCTTCCCCGACAACGTCAACGTGCCGTGGAACCCCCCGTTTCGCTGAGCGACGTCAACCGTCACGGGACCGACATTCTCCTCCAGAATGAGCCGGCTTGGATCACTAAGCCGTACGTGCTGTTTCATCACAAGCGCACAGGCTGTGCCGACCGAGGGATGCCCCGCAAAGTCGAGTTCCGCCCGAGGTGTGAAGATGCGAACCCGACACGTGTTCGTAGGATCGTTCTTCGGCAGGACGAAGGTGGTTTCGCCGAAATTGAATTCACGAGCAATCTTCTGCATGCCCTCGGTCGAAATGCCGGCCGCGTCAGGCAGAACCGCGAGTTGATTACCGCCGAACGGGTTCGGACTGAAAACATCGACGATATGAAATGCGTACTTCATGAGATCAACCTCCGTGCTTCGCCTCAGGCCTTGACGACGAGGTCGATCTCAACGCAGGCCCCAAGCGGCAGCGCGGCCACCGCGATCGTCGTCCGGGCGGGAAAGGGCTGACTGAAATACTTTGCGTAGATGCCATTCATCGCGACGAAGTCACTCATGCTCGTGAGAAACACGCCGGCGCGTGCGACGTGATCGAAACTCCTGCCGGCCGCCTTGAGAACCGCCGAGAGATTCCGAAAGACGCGCTCTGTCTCGGCCACAATGCCCCCCTCTACCACCTTGCCAGTGGCCGGGTCTTGGCCGACCTGACCGCTGAAGTAGAGGAAACCACCGACTTCGATCGCCTGGGAAAACGGGCCGACCGGCGGCGCGAGTTCGGGCGAGGTAATTGCGGTCTTGCTCATGGCAAACTCCCGTGGACACTGGGTTAGATGGTCACGATGGTGGAGGCTGAGGTTGCGCGCGCTTCCAAAACCTTGTGTGCGTCTGCAGTTTCAGAAACTCGCGGCCGCCCGTCTGCCGAACTTGAATCGCATGAGGCATACGGATTTCCGCGAAAACATGAATTCCCTAATACTCTGATGCAAGACAGAACATTCCACAAATTCATTATTATCATGATGATAGTGCCATTGAAGCACGATTCTGTTATTTGTCGGGAAGACGCTTTAGGAGACTCCCTTGCTCGATGATTTACGCACCCTCGTAGCGTTCGCCCATGCCGGCTCCATCGCCCGTGCAGCCGATCGGCTGTACCGGACGCCCTCTGCTATTACGCGGCAAGTGCAAAGGCTCGAGGCTGCATTGGGTGCCGAGTTGCTCGACCGCTCGGTAAAACCTCCACGTCTGAACTCGCTTGGCTCCAGGGTGCTCGAACAAGCGCGAGATCTGCTACAGCGGACGGAGGCGCTGAAATCTCTTGCGTCGAGCGACGCGGAACCTCACGGCCTCTTGCGCATCGGGCTCGCGCATGCCTTGGCCGAGGGGACGTTTATCGAACCTATTCGGGCGCTGACTGAAAAATACCCCAAGGTCCGACTGCGGCTGTTGAGCGAACTTACCGGCGAATTATTTCAGCGGCTGCTCGCGGGTGAACTCGACGTTGCTGCCGTGCTTTTGCCCGAAGGTAAAACCGCGCCTCCACCTCTTCTGACGAACATCATCGCTAGCGACCGCATGGAGATCGTTCAAGGCGCCGCAGGCAACGTGGACGGTGATTGGAAAAGCTTGGGCAGAGCACCCTGGGTGATCAATCCGCCCGGGTGCTTGCTTCGGGCAAGCCTCCTCGATCGGATGGAGCGTGCCGGCTTCACCCCAATGATTGCGGCTGAAATCCACAACATGCATTTGCAGCTGGCGTTCGTTCAGTCCGGCTATGGTGTCGGGCTGCTACCCGCTCGCTTTATTGCTAGGAATCATTCTATCGACACCGTGAAAGTATTGCGTCCCCCATCGTTTGACCTGCACCTGTCCGTCGCGATAGTCCGGGCTGGGCAACTCGGCGCCCTGGGGAAGGCCGTCGACCTGTTGGAACACGGGTTTCGGCAATTGTTTGAGGCAGCCGACGCCGCGAAGCCCGTGACGAGACGCGGAAGAGGTTTGCCCAAGAATCGGCGGGCGGCGCGACCGTCCAAGTCCAAGTAATCCCCGGACATCAGACCGCGGGAGGATCGAGCCAGGCGACCCCCTACGCATGGTCGCGCGCTTGTTTGCCGTCCTCGACTACGCGGCGCATGCTAGGCCAATCCCGGGGGCATCGACATAGCGCTCGAATGTCCACGTTGGCAGAGGCGGCTTAGGGTTTTTCATGACCGGCAGCTCACGAGCAGTGTTCCTGAGCTATGCGTCACAGGACGCGGCGGCGGCACAGGCGATCTGCCGCGCGCTGCAAGCTGCGGGTATTGAGGTCTGGTTCGACCAGCGTGAAGTCCGCGGTGGCGATGCCTGGGACCAAAAAATTCGGCGGCAAATTCGCGACTGCGTACTTTTCCTGGCAATTGTCTCCCGCAACACGCAGGCACGACTGGAAGGCTATTTCCGACTCGAGTGGCACCTGGCCGACCGTCGCACTCAGCTGATGGCGAGGAGCCGCCCCTTCTTGCTACCCGTCTGCGTGGATGATCTCCAGGAGTCCTCCACCGAGGTTCCCGAGTCCTTTTCTGATGTGCAATGGTTCCGGCTCAAGCGCGCGGATGAATTACCCGGCTTGGTTGTGCGCGTATCACAACTGCTCTTAGCGGAATCAGCTGCGGTAAGCCGACAACTGGCATTAACGGCGGAACTCGGGCAGCGCTCTGACTCGGCGTTCGCGTTCCCAGGGGATCCCCCGTATCAGCAGTCGATCGCGGTTTTGCCCTTCGTGGACTTGAGTGAGAAGCAGGACCAAGGGTACTTCGCCGACGGCATAGCCGAGGAAATTATTAATTTATTAGGCACCCTTCCGGCTCTGCGCGTGATCGGACGAAGGTCGTCTTTCCAGTTCAGGGGTGACATGGAGGGTGGACTGCGTCAGATCGGTGCGGCTCTTGGAGTAACAAACATTCTCGAGGGCAGCGTCCGCCGCGCCGGGGGTCGCATCCGCGTTACGGCCCGACTGATCGACAGCCAAGACGGCACGCAACGCTGGTCAGAAACCTATACGCGAGATGACGCCGATATCTTTCAAATCCAGGATGAGATTGCCGCGAGTCTGGTCAGCGCCCTCAAGTTGGAAGTGACGCCGGACGTCGTTTCAAGACTCCATTCACCGCAAGTGAGTCGTGAGGCTCATGACGTCTACCTGCGCGGCCTGCATGCGGTATATCGCCTGGATCAGCGCGGTTGTGAGGAGCCGCCGCTCACTTCAGACATGCCATACGGCTTGATGGATCGTTCGTCGCTCCGCTTGAGATGCTGGCTCTGACGCTGGATTTGTTGACGGAATGGAAGTTCCTGTCGCCGACGAACGGCTTCGAGGAGACCCGGACGATAGCGCACCGGGCACTTGCGCTCCATCCGCGTTCCGCGGTGGCTCATGCGGTACTCGGAAATATTCATACTCACTTCGATTGGGATCGCACTAAAGCGGCTGAAGAGATCCGCTGCGCCCTTGAAATCGCGCCCCGCAACGCCGCCGTGCTGGTCATAGCTGCCAAAGAGCGACTCGTGTGTGGTGCCTGGGCCGACGCCGAGCAGATTCTGTCGATTGCCGTGTCGGTGGATCCCTTTCAACCGACGGCCTTCTTCACGCGGGGTGTCGTCAATCAAAGGTTGGGCCGTCTATCTGATGCGGAGCGCGACTTTCGTCGTGCTTTGACAATCAGCCCTAATTATGCGCGTGCTCATGCCCGGATTGCCGAGGTCCTGGTGGCCCGAGGCGAGCCGGTCGAGGCGTTGGCGGAGATTCAAAAGGAGAGTGGCGCCCTGAGATTAAAGGGGCTCGCCGTCGTCTATCACGCTTTGGGACGCAGCGAGGAGTCTAATACGGCGCTCGCGCAACTTGAGCCACTGAGCGGTGTCTCCTCGCCCATGTATCTGGCGGAGGTGCACGCGTTCCGGGGCGAGCTCGATGCGGCCTTCGCCTGGCTGGACCGTGCGCGTGCCCAGAGGGACGTGGAGCTTTCCTATATTAAGGGTCACCCGCTTCTGGCCAGTTTGGTCACCGATCCGCGCTACGGACAGCTCCTATCAGACATGAGCCTCTCGGGTTGAAGCGAGGTGCAACTTAAGACTACGGCGGACTTACGGTGTCGACGCGCGGACGCGCCCCAGCTGCCGTCGGCTGCTGGTTGCTTCGCAGGATTGGCCCATGTCAGGCTGCGGTGCAGCGGCAGGGCGCGTGACACGAGAAAGGAGCAACTCCACTGTGGGTCTTATCGACGCTTTGGTGAACCGCTCGTTCCGGGAGACGCCGGCCGGGCGTGTCGTGGTCTTTTCCGGCGACCCGCGAAAGCGCGGCTACCTTTTAAGATCTCGTGGTGAAGAGCAGAAGATCAGGTCGTTCCTCAAGATGTTCTATTTTGCGGACCTGGCCATTCTGGGGTTGGGGATCCTGCTCTCACAGGCTTGCGCCTCATGGTTCGCCTATGGATCGCGCGACCGGCCCGCGCACCACCTGCTTGGCAGCGTGTCGATTTTCATCGCTGTCTACTGCCTCGTGGTGGGACTGCCGTACGCGTTCCTCTGGCGAGCGTACAAGCGAGCGCTGCCAAGTTTCACCGACCCCGCGGATGAGGTTTCGCTGACCGGGATCAACGCGCGGGATCGTCAGTGGATTGTGCTGGCGGTTGCGGGCTTCGCGCTGCTGATCCTGGGCGTGATTATGGTGCTGGCGCTGCGGCCCAAAGTCCCGTAGCGGCGGACAACCCGTTCGGGCGCCCTTACTACCGCGCGCTGAGCCGGCGTCGCGCTTTCAGCAGCACGTCCACCGGCTGCGGCCGATCATCCCAGTAATCCAGCCTGACCCTGCCGTCAGGGAGTTGACTTACGGTGGCCGGTGCTGCGCTGGCCGTGCAGTACCAGCCGAAGGGCAACACCACCGCGTTGCGCGCGCGCCCCAGGCTGCGGTCAAACACAAGATCGTCCCCCTCGAGCCGGTAGCTCGCCGGGGCCGTGTAGGTTTCCTCGATGCGCAACCGCAGGGTCTGTCCCGCCAGCAGCGGCGCAAAGGGGATTACGACCACTCGGGCGGTAGAGGGCACCGACTCACCGACATTGATCTTTGAGGCCGCCAGTTCCGCGCCACTCATCTGCCGCACCTGCAGCTGCTCACCCGTATCGAGCTCGATCGCCGAGGGATGAGTGGCCACGCTGCCTTCGCGCACCACATTTGCGTAGCCGCTGATGCCAGCGCGGGTTTCCGTGTAGTCGTGATACAGCCTGAAAGCGTGCGACTCGGGCTGCTGCAGGAAGTAGACGATGTCGCGGTCCTGATGGGCACGCTCCGACAGCCGCTCCTGCTCGGTTTCACCTTCGAAGGGAGACTCCCAGCTGCGTTGCGTCGTCAAAGCTGCAGGGAGTGACGCTGCACCTGTGGGTGCATCCTTGGCTGCGCGCACCACGAGCGGCGCCTCACCCGCGCCGGCATGCAAAAAGCTGATCGCGATGCGGCCATCCGGCTCCGTGAGGATCTGCGACGGAACGGTCAACTCAACCACCTCATAGCCGGGGGGCAGCACCACCTTGTTCCGCTTCACACCCAGGGGTCGATTGAAGACGAGTGTCTTGCCATCGGCGTAATAACTCTTGGCGTCTTTGTAGGTCTTGACGATCAGCAGGCGCGCTGCCCCATTGCCAGGAACAGGCCGCGCCAGGCTTACTCTGATGTAATGCGCCGCCGGGTCCGCCTCACGCATCAGTGCGTCTTTGCGCGCCTCCGTGCCGCTCACCACCTCAAAGTGCAGTGGTGTCCCGAGCATCGCGTCGTAGACGCTCTCATCGCTGGCAGTGCTGCCCTTGCGTATCGGGTTGTAGTAGAACTTGGCGCCGCGCGTCGTGGCGGTGACCTCATAGGAGATCTTGAAACTGGCGCTCTTGGGGTCTAGCAACTCATAGCGCGTGTATTCATCGGCCTCCGTCTGGGCGGTGGCGGGTGGCGGAAAATACACCGAATCCTGCGCCGTCTCGGGAGGGCTCTGGGCATTTACGACCGTCGAAAGATCAAGTGCGACACAGATCGCGATCATCCGAACGAGCTTTTTCATCGTCCTGCCTCATGCTCGATACCGCCGCCCCACAACGCGCTGTGCGCCAACAGAGAGCAGCGATTTGTTGACAATCTTCGGCGCAACGGCTCGCGCTGATCTAGTCTACCGAAACGGCAGGCTCAGAATCCCGCGGCAGGCACGATGCGACGCACGACAGGCAGTGGTAAACGCGCATTCATCGGAATTTGCGCCGCTTTGGCGCGAGCGGGTGCGCGTGCGCTTGTCTGACAAGCTGTGGCCACACCGCCCGGCGCGCCCGGCGCTCGTCTGGGTGATCAGCGGGATCTGTATTCTGGGCGCCGCCGTTCCGTGGCTGACGTACACGCTCATGGGTGCCGGCATGCTGCCGCTAACGGCTGCTGCGCGAGCCTACTTCACACGTGCGGCGAGCTCTTATTACACCTTCTCGGCCCTCTATTCGGCGGTCACGGTCGCCGCGGCCGTCTGTCTTTTCGCACTCAAGAGATCTGCGTTTTACCTGTTCGTGCTGTCTCTGGCGCTGTACCTGCTGAGCATCTGGTTGTTCCAGAGACCCGAGATCGATGCCGGGCTCGGCAGCTATGCAAACGCGCAGGAAGTTACCAAGTTCGCTTTCCAGGTCGCGGTCGTTTACTACTGCGGCCGGCTGGCGAAGCGCGGGGTTCTTGCCTGAGAGTGCCGGCGCGCCGCGTTTGCTGAGCGCGCGCGCCTCCCGGCCCCTGCGCCAACGCCGCAGATCCACCGGGCATCGTTGCGTACTGCCAGTGGATCAGCGCATCAGAACTTGCGTGACACGTAGAGCGTCACCATGGAGATATCGTAGTACGCGTCGGGGCGATAGCCGCCCTGCGGGTCGCTGGGGAGAACGCGCACGCGATCGACCTTGTCGGCGTACCGATAACCAATGCCAAGGTCCCAATGCGGCAGAATGTTGCGGTACTGAAGTCCGCCGCCGAAGTAAAAGCCGGTCGCGGGCGTGGCCGTGGCGTAGCGCGCGGCTCCCGCAATCACGTTTAAGGCGAGCGGGCCGTTAAAGCGATAGCGATAATCGAAGATACGCGCGCTGACCAGGGACAGACCTTGAATGTCGTCCGCTTCCACGGCCACTCCCAGATCCGAATGGTCCGAGACTGCGCGCCGCGCTCCCAGGGCCACGTGCGGTCCGTAGGCAGTACCGGAGTTGATGCGCGGGGTGTTCGTCGTAATGTCCGCCGTCACCTGATTGGCCACTGCGCCGGCCTCGACGAAGATCTCGGCATGCGCGGGACGGGAACCGTACGGAGATTCCTCCGAGGAGTCGGAGTCCGAGTGCAGCGCGTCACCGTAGCGCAGGAAACCGGCAAAGCGGGTGTAAGTGGCACCGTACACGTCACGCCCATAGTCGATCTCGGTTCCCAGCACATAGTCCCTCCACGGGTGCGAGTAGACCAGGGAAGTGGTGTAGGCGTGCTTGTAGGCTATAGCGGAGTAGTAGGAGTCGTTCACGAGCGAGCGGACCTGTGCTTCGAAACGACCGCCGAACTGAGGCTCCCAACCCACACGCACCATGTTGCTTTGGCCGCCCACGGCGTCACCGAACTGCCGGTAGTCGCCAAACCAGTGGCCAATGCTCAGTAAGTAGTTGGTTATGCCGTCACCGTACCCGGTCTGGACTGAAGTTGCGCCGTGCACGTACCAGGTCGGCTGAAATTCTGAGATCTCGTAGGTGATGTCGAACGGCCCGACCCGCGGGAACTCAATGCCGCCCGAAATGACGGTCTTGGAAAACAGCACGTGGTCGACGCCGCCCGTGTCGTTTCCGGCCAGTTCGAAATAAACGGAGAAAGGCACCCGGCTCGGGAAGATGAAGCGGCTCGTGATCGAGGCCTCCTGCTTGCCGAGGACGGGCACGCTGCCGGTGCTCGAGGTCTGCGCCTGGGTGGGATTGAAAAATGCCTTGAAGATCTCGCTGATGGACTGCCCGCCGGCGCCGCCGCCCCCGAACATGAGCACCCGGTTGGCCGCGAGCGACCAGCCGGAATTTTCCGGCGTGATGCCCAACCGCAGACCTGCAAATTTGGGATGTCCCGCCGTCAGTTCCCCACTGGGCAGCTCGATCTTATCCGTGTAGGAAGTGTGAGCGAGAAATGCTTCGTACTGCACGCCCAGATGCGTAAAGGGGTCATAGTTTGAAAGCGTGACGGAGGGCATGGTTGGCGCTTCGGTGCTGATCAGCACCGCGCTGTCGGTCATGGGCGACCACCAGTGATCGCGGTAGCCCAGATCAAGCTGTGCCCAGTCGAACCCCATGCTGAGATACGAGCCGGTGGCGGTCGCCCTCGACTGATCCGCATAGCCACCGACATTCAGCAGGATGTAGTCATTGGTCTGAATGTACGCCGCACCGGCCACCTGAAAGGGACTCTGCACGGTTTCGCCGTGCTGGTTGGGCAGCACGGCCTTGGAAGAACCGTTCGTGATGGCGCCCTCGACGCTGGCAAACTCGACCGCGGTTTCCTGCATGTAGCGCTTGAGTCCGCGGCGGACGCGATTGCAGAGCACCGCATCCACTTCACAGGCCTTCGGCAATGCATCCAATACCGCGGCCGCCGGGATCGGCCGGGCCATGAGGGGCTTGCCTCCCAGAATGAGAACGCGCTCGACCTCGCGCTCGAACTCCGGATCCAGATTAACCGGCAGGTAGGGCGTTACACCGCGGGCGTACGCGGTCGATTGCAGTACAGTGAACAGCGCAAGAAACAGGCATCTTCGTCGTGTCGTCATAGGCGAGATTGGGTACTTTCCATGCAGCGGTGGCGCTTGCCCGTCCGCGAGGCATAGCTGCGTAAGAAATTGCTACATTTGCCACGGCCACGGGGATTTCCCCCCTTTGCGGTGCGTCATGGGCTCCGCTCGAGGCTGCTGGGTGATCTTGCAGATTCCGGCCGCACTGGCCTTATTATAAGGGACAAAAATATGCTGATGTCCGCGAAACACCTGTATCCCTCCAGCGACGCAGAAATTCATTGAAAATCCCCACCACGCCCCTGAGGCCGACGGTCTTTTTCTTCTGCCGTCTCGGCGACATGGTCATGCTGACTTCGCTCCTGAACCTGCTGCACAAGCGCTACGGACTGCCGTGCCACGTGGTCGGCACCGGCTCCTGGACCTCATCGATTTACGCGGGTAATCCGGACGTGGCCGCGGTCTGGTCTTTCCACCGGCATCTGCCGTTCCTGTTAGACCCTCCCTGGCGCAGCGTGCGCCGGGCGGTGCGTGAGAGCGCACCGGGTCCGATCTACATCTGTGAGCGTAGCTATCGGCAGCTGCCCAGGATCCGGCGCATGCTGCGCCTGAGCGGCGTGGATGCACGCCGTTGCGTGTACCTGGTCGATGAAACACCGACCACACCCCAACCCCTGTACGACCGACTCGTGAATCTGGGGGCGCGCACGCCGGCGGCGCTGGCGGCGGCGCAGTACCCGATGCCCGCGGCGGGCGCGGTCGACGGCCCGCGCTTATACCTGCTCGCTGCCGAACGGGCCGAGCGCGACGCGTGGCTGCGGTCCAAGGGCTGGTTGGGACGTGAGCTCATCGTGATACAGCCGGGTAATCATCGCAGCATGGGGCCGCGCCGGGCACGCTGGCGGCGCCTGAACACCGATGACAAGTGGTGGCCGCTCGAGCGCTGGGCGCAGCTGTTTCACAAGATTCACGCGTACCGCAACGATGCGCTGCTGGTACTGCGCGGCTCCCCCGAAGAGGTGCCGATGCTCGAGGAGATCCGTGCCGCGGCGGGCCAGGAGAATGTGGTGGTGGTCGGCCACGGGCTGCGCGAGCTCTTCGCGCTGTGCGAGGCGGCCCGCAGCATGATCTCGGTCGACACGGGACCCGCGCACGCGGCCGCCGCTTTGAGCGTGCCGCTCGTCGTGCTCTACGGGGCCGAGACGGCACGTTATTGGCTGCCGCGCAGCCCATCCGGCTCCCCGGTCATCGGCCTCGGTGGCCCGCCGTTTTCCACACGTGCCGATGAGGTTTCCGTAGATACGGTATTTGAGGCCTGGCGCTCTTTGGAGCCGCAGGTGCAAGCCGCACGCGTCGCTGAGTAGCGCGTTCGCGGTACTGGCCAGGCTCAAACTCAGCACTGCAGGTGCGCACTGTTAGGCTGAGATCGTAGGATGGAGCCGCGGATAAGAACTTCGCCCGGGGGTGTTCTATGAGAATGGCGATCAACTGTCTGGCGACCGCTGCCTCGATGCTCGCTCTGGCGGGCTCGGGCTACACGCAGCAGGGCAACGGCGCTGAACCCAGCGCGCGCGCGTTGGCCGCATCGAAACATTATTTTCTGCCCGCGACGCCCGAGAATGTGCAGTGGGGCTGGTATGACCTCCAGGAGAAGCCAAGGCTCATCATCAACTCCGGTGACACGGTTTCCATTGAAACGATCTCCCACTCCCTGGGAGGGATAAAGCCGGGCGTGGACATGGAGGAAATCGTGAAGCTACGCAAGCAGAACGACGGCGGCGGCCCGCATTCGATCACCGGTCCCATTTATGTCTCCGGTGCGGAGCCCGGGGATACGCTGGAGATACGCATACTGAGGATCGTCCCCAAGCCGGACGCTTTTAACTTCAACCTGCCCGGTAAGGACTTCCCGACCGTGGGTCTGCTCGCGGCCGAATTCCCGGAGGGCTTCGTGCGCTACTACCGCCTGGACTTGGTCAAAATGCAAACGCAGTTCAAACCGGGAATCATGATCGACCTGCAGCCGTTTCCGGGGACGTTTGCGGTCGGAGTCGATCCGGGCGAACCGGACGCCAAGGCCGGTCCACCGATTCACGATGCCAGAGGGCGCACGAGCACGCTGCGGCCGTGGAAGAACGGCTCGAACATGGATCTGAATGAGCTGCAGGCGGGCTCGACGCTGTATCTGCCGGTGTTTCAGAAGGGTGGCCTGATCTGGACCGGTGACTCGCATTGCCGGCAAGGAAACGGTGAGGTGAATCTCACCGCGCTCGAGTGCGCCTACAAGGAAATCGAGATCCAGCCCATCGTGCGCAAGGACCTGAAGACGGAATGGCCGTGGGCGGAAACCAAGACCGATTGGATCTTCATGGGGTACGACGAAGATCTGAATCAGGCGATGAAGATCGCCGTGCAACAGACCGTCGCCTGGCTCGCCAGCCAGAAGATCGTGCCGATGAGTCGCGAGGAAGCCTACGCACTCACCTCAATCGTGGGCGACTGTCGCGTGACGCAGGTCGTGGATATCCGCAAGGGGGTTCACTGCATGATTCCCAAGCGGGTGTTTGTGGGTTACCGGCCATCCGCGCACCAGGGCGGTTAGGCTGCTGGCTTTCCACGGCGATGGCTCTCGTGCGGGAGCGCGCGCTGCGCTGTGCAGTGCCATACAGCGTCGGCGCGCGTGGGCTTCAGGGCACGCGCGCCGGAGCTGCCCTAGCTCTTGCAGAACTTCCCGTACAGATTGCCTCCGTCGAGACAACCGTCACTACCGATGTCGAACACCATCTGCTGACCGTTGGCGTTGAGCAGCAGCTGCTTGCCATCAATCGTGTAGGTGACGCGGATCTTCTGCTGCATCATGGTGAGGGTCACGTCCTTGCCGGAGTTGAATTCGAGCTTCTCCATGACCAGTCCATTGCCCATGCCGCCGCCTTTGGGCAGGTACGTGCCGCTGAGGCTTGAGCGACCGCAACCGACCGTAACCAGGCAGCTCAGCGCGGCCAGAAGCGATACGGTTGGCAACACTCGTGAGCGGTGGGTTCGTGCCATATTGTTCTCCTTTGCTGCAGTGGATGCGCACTTGAGGCGCTTTGTTTTTCTGGGCAGACTGGTGCTAGTGTGCACCTTCCGTATGCACTTCGTCCAAGGGGCGGCCTCAAGGGCAGGGCAGTCGCGGGGTTGATGCGCCGCCGTGATTGATCCTCGGGCGGGGGCCCCTTATCTTTTCCCCACCGCGCGTCCGGATGTTCTGGTGTTTGAAACGGCACCGCTCACCGAGGACATCGAGCTGACGGGCGTGATCGAGGCGAATCTGTGGATCAGCACCGACGGTGCGGATACCGACTTCACCATCAAGCTGATCGATGTCTACGCCACCGAAGGCCAGGGGCTCACGCGGCGCGTCGCGATGAATGCGGTGTTTATGGACGCCGATCGGCCCTCGCACGTGGTCTTGCCGCTTATTCCACAGCCCGCATGAGCCGCCGTGAGTGCCGGGCGAGCAGACAAATTAAGTACTGCGGCCGCGATGGTGCGCCGCGTGTTGCGGGAAGCAGGTCCCTACTCGATGGGGCTGACCGGTGCGACGATCTTCTGGGTTGCGCGCGTCGCGTAAGAACGGCGGGCCTGCTGCTCTTCCAGCACTTCGGCCAGCGTCAGGCCGGTGTCTGCGGCGATCACGTCGAGGATGGCGTGGCTCGCATCAGAGGGCAGACGCAAGCCATGCACCTTTTCCCATGCCCGGATGCGTACGTTTGGCGGATTCAGGTGCGAGCGCTGTTCGTCAAGATCGAGTCGCCGGCGCTGTGCGCGCTCCTCTTCCTCGAGCGCCAGACGCGCGCGGTAATCGTTGATCAGGTCGGTCGCGTTGCGACGCGGGGCAGAATCCTTCGCGAAGGGCCAAGTTGAATCCACGAATCTCTCCTGTTGGCCTGCGTCCTTGTTCCGCGGAATGCTGAGCAGTGCCGTGCGCTAAAATCCGCGCTACGAGTCTGCGCTTACTGCCGGAACATTGACAGTGAAATCTGTTTTCGCTGGTCTCACATACGTGCGATTCGCGCAGCAGCGCGTGACTCCGTTCACAGACACGCGCGATCTTGAGCGCGCCGCAGCCTGTTGTCCTGCCGCGCGTTACAGCGCGCTCAGGAAAGCAATCTCCTGCCACAGGCTCCCACTCGCCAGGGGGCGTCCGCGAGCATCGTGGACACCAAGGCAGTTGTCGTGCGTGAAGATGGCGCCTTCGGCCGCTTTGATGAAGTCATACGGTCCGATGCCTTCGCGTTGACCGTCGGCGCGTACCAGCCGCAGATAAACCGGGCCCTCGCACTCAAACGCCCGATGGCGCCGCTGGGCGAGTTGCCAGAACCCATCCGCGTAGGTGGCCGCGGCTGCATTGTCCGGACCACGCAGTGTCCCGTCCGCGCAGATGCGAAAGTATGTCCCGCGGATCAGCACCGGCGATTCGCCATGCACGGGACGAAAGGTGAGCTTGATCAATTCCGAGTCAGTATGGTGAGACGAGGTTCGCGCGGACACTCTGCGCGCTTGCAGATGCGCACCCTCATGAGAGGTGTACCCCGGTGAAATGGCCACTCGGATCGAAGGCCATGAAAACTACTTAGTCGCTCGGGCTCAACCAAGTCAAACCGCCCCCGGAACGTGAGACACGGTCCGGGGGCGGCATCGATCAAAGGTTCGAATCAGTAGCGGCGCGGGCCTCCGCGACCACCACCACCACCCGAGCGCTCCTTATCCTGAGCTTCATTAACCTTCAACGCGCGGCCGTCGAAGTCCGTGCCATTCAGCGCCTGCATGGCGCGGGATGCGTCGGCATTTGACATCTCCACGAAGCCGAAGCCGCGCGGGCGACCGGTGTCGCGATCGGTGATCAGCGAGACTTTCTCGACTGTCCCGTGCTGGGAGAAAAGGGTGCGCACGGCCTCATCGGTCGCGGTGAAGGGGAGATTTCCGACATATAGTTTGGTCACTGCAGAGTACTCACGAAAAAAATAGAAAAATCGGCAGGTAAACCCTGCCTCCTGGTTCGTCAAGCTTGCGAGGTGAGAGATTGGCCGACGTGAGCGCCGGGAGGCGCATGGGGCCAAGACAGACAGACCGAAAGTTACGAGCCGAGAGGCAGGGTACAGGTTTTGCGGCACCACTGCCCATGTTTCGCGTTCTGCCCGCATTTCAGGCGGTTGCGCACCTTTACGCGTGCCAATGCACCGGGCTTGCCCCGCGCCCGCGCGCTTTACCTCCGCACAGGCATCGTATGCCGTGGACTTCGCGCCCGGTGCTTCGAGATCTGGCAATGCGAATGCCAGGGTGCACTGCCGGCCTAAGCTGCGCGACGGCGGCGAATATCGGCCAGCGCCTGAGCCCGGATCCGCGCTCCGCAGGAGCTCAGGATTCGGTCTGATAGGTTGCCGTGACCGTATAGAGCAGGCGCAGCTGACACGGCTGCCTTGAGGCGTGGTCACGCACGCGCTGTCCGGCACATTCCAGCACACCGACCGCCTGGTGCTTCGGGGCGGCGATGGCTGACTTAACGGCGGCGCTAAGATCGAATTGCCCGTCGCAGTCGGCATAGGGACACGGAAACTCGAAAAACGCCCGGGCCGGCGGGTGCAGCACGTGCGCCTGCAGGGTCGGGGTGCTCGAGGTTGAACTTTCGAACTTCAGCTCGAGGCGCAGATACTGCACGCCGGGGTATGCGACCCGCAGTGCTTGCGCGGCGGCGCGGTCGCGACGCAGGCGGTCCATGCGCTCCTGACGTGCGGCGGCGCTGAAACGCGCCGTGTTCACGTTCCGCTCCCGGGAACCGGATCGCCCGCCGCCGCGGGGTCTGCGGACGCTCCCGTGGGGTTCTCGCCGGCTGCGTTTGGCCGCGTCGATCGGCGCTGCTGCTTCTCCTGCTGACGCGCCTTGCGCGCCAATTCCTTCTGTTTCCTGGCGTGGTGGTAGTTCGGCTTGGCCACTAGGGTCTCCTGTATCGCTGAAACGTAAGCCCGCGAGCACACCTGCGGGCCGACCCAGGCGGGCGGCCTCTGGCGCGCATGGGTCGTGAGCGACGCTTCGCTCAGCCGCACTCCAAACTGAGAGTCCGGTCGGTAGGCGGCCCAGCAGTCTACCGATCATACGCCCCAAGGGTGCGGTCGGCTTCCTTTTGCATCCCGCGGGGCGCTTTGGCCGCTTCCGCGGGCCTCGACAGGCGGGTGCCGGACGGGGGGGGGCCGGGTGAGTGCGGCGGGCCGACGGGGTGTCGTAAGCCGCCGCGGTAGCCCTCTCCGCGGTGCACGCTAAGCAGTGGCTATGATGCGCCCGAGGCTCACCTTGCTTGGCGGATCGCCCTTTTCCGCACTAGTCTTTCAGGGGCATGAATCGAGGGCTCATGTTCAGCACCCTGATCGGGCTTGATGCGTGCGCTCAGGCCGCAACCGCGCGGTGCCCAGCGCGGGCGCGCAGTGCGGATGCCATCCCTTGCACGCTCGCGCACCGTGCGAGTGTTGCGAGCTGCCCTCAAGCCACCGGGTGCAGGAGAGGCAGTTGCAGCTGACCCGGGTGCCTGCAAAGCCGCACGCAGACTCTGGCCCGCCACAGCCGCCCCCCGCGACGCTCGCCCGGCCCCTGCAGCCCATCGTTATCCGCTTCGGACGGCTTGGGGATATGGTCATGCTGACTGCGCTGCTGCATCAGCTGCATCACCGGTTTGGCAGCCCTTGCCTGGTCATGGCCGCCGGTCCCTGGAATGCGCAGCTTTATCGCGGCCAGCCGGACGTGGCGCGTGTCTACTCACTCGCGCGGCATTTCCCGATGCCGCTGGACCCGACCTGCTGGCGCGCCTTGGGGGCGCTGCGGCGCACTGATCCGGGTCCCATTTACGTGTGTGAATATCAGCCGCGGCAGCTGCGCCGTATACGGCGACTGCTGGCCGTGAGCGGGGTCAATCCAAGGCGCTGCGTCTTCATCACCCAGGAACCGCACGAGGAGCAGGAGCCTTGGGTCGAACGTTTGCTGCGTTTTGGTCAGCAGACACCGGCGGCGCTGAGCGCCGCGCAGTACCCGATGCCGGTGATGGACTGCAGCGCGGCACCGCGCCTGCGGGTGTTGGATTCAGAGCGGGCGCAACTTGATCAGTGGTTGCAGGCGCACGGATGGGCGGGACGCAAGCTCGTTCTGATCCAGCCAGGCAACTTTCGTACGATGAGTAAGCATCGGGATAAGTGGCGACAGCGCGGGGACGACAAAGCATGGCCGCTCGAGAATTGGGTCGCCCTGGCGCACAAGCTGCACGCGGCCATGCCGCAAGCGGTGCTGGTGTTGTGCGGGGCGCCCCAGGAAGGCCCGATGCTCGAGGAGATTCAGCAGGCCGCGAGACTGCCCGAGCTGGTGGTGGCGGAGTTGCCGCTGCGGCGTCTGCTCGCCCTGTGCGCCCGCGCGCACAGCATGATCTCGATTGACACCGGACCTGCGCATGCCGCCGCTGCCATGGGGCTGCCGCTGCTGGTCATGTACGGCGCCGAGGCGCCGCGGCGCTGGCTGCCGCGCAGTGCATCAGGCTCTGCCGTGGTCGCCGTTGGCGGCCCACCACGGGCGACACGGGTCGATCAGATCGGTGTAGAGGAGGTTTTCAACACCTGGCAGGCGATGCTGACAACCCGCTCTGCGGTTGCGGCGGCGCCGCAATGCGCACTCGGGTAGGCGGCCGCCGCTGAGCGTACGCTATCGATACGGATCGCTGCGCAGCAGGTAGGTGCGCACGTATTCCTCGACCCCTGCTTCGAGTGTCGTAAAGGCTTTGCGGTAGCCCGCCGCGCGCAGACGCGTGACTCGGGCTTGCGTGAAGTACTGATACTTCTCCTGCAGCTGCGCTGGCATGTCGATGAACTCGATGAGAGGCGGCTGCTCGCTGGCAGCGAACAACGCGTGCGCCAGGTCCAGCCAGCTGCGCGCGGCTCCTGAGCCGACATTAAACAACCCGGATACGTGGGGATTGTCGAGCAGCCACAGGATGACATCGACGCAGTCCCGGACATAGATAAAGTCCCGCAGCTGACCGCCGTCGGCGTAATCGGGGCGGTGACTGCGAAAGAGGCGCAGCGGTTCACCGCGGCGCACAGCCGCAAAATTGCGCGCGATGACGCTTTGCATCGCCCCCTTGTGATACTCGTTCGGACCGTACACGTTAAAGAACTTAAGTCCCGTACACTGCGGCGGCAATCCACTGCCTTGCTGCGCCAGGTGGGCGATGCGGCGGTCGACGAAGTGTTTGCTCCAGCCATAGGCATTCAGCGGCCGTAGCCGGGCGAGCGCTTCGCGGCCCGGATCATCATCGAAGCCGGCGCTGCCATCCCCGTAGGTGGCTGCCGAGGAAGCGTAGATGAAGCGCCGGCCTGAGCGCGCGCACCACTGCAGAAGATCCAAGGTGGCGCGTGCGTTCTGGCGGAAGAGCAGGTCGACGTCGGTCTCCGTTGTGGAGCTGTTGGCGCCCATATGTACGACCGCCGTGACCGCCTGGGCATTCCTCTCCAACCACGCCGAGAGCGACTCGGGTGCGATCACGTCGACGATTTCGTGTTTTGCGAGGTTGCGCCAGCGATCATCCGCGCGCAGCCAGTCGGCCACCACGACCTCATCACCGCGCTGCGCGAGCTGCGCCACGATGTTGGAGCCGATGAAGCCGGCACCGCCGGTGACCACGTACATGCCGGCCTACGCCCGCGCCTGGTCGCGCCCGGAAGGCGCCGCGCTGTGCCCGAGGCTTTCGATGATCGCGGCCGCCTCGCGCAGGTCCTGCACGAGGTAGTCCGGCGCTGGCCCCTGGCCGTCGCTGGCGCGGCCGGTTGTGGACACCAGCATCGTGAGCGCCTGCAGCCGTCGTCCGAGTTCAACGTCGCTGCCCTTGTCGCCGATGACCACCGAGCGTTCCGGCGCAAAACCGAGCGCGGCGGCCGCATTGAGCACCAGCTGTGTGCCGGGTTTGCGGCAGGCGCAGTCGTCTTCGGGCCGATGCGGGCAGAAGTACAGCCCGTCGATTCTTGCGCCCGCCTCTTCAACCATGTGCATGAAGCGCTCGTTGATCTTTTGCAGACGCGCAAGCGAGAAGCGCCCGCGGCCGACGCCCGACTGGTTACTCACTACGATGAGCGGGTGACCGCGCTCGTGCAGCCATCGCAGGCCTTCGGCGGCTCCCGGCAGGAACTGCAGCTGTGCCGGTTCATCAAGATACCCGCGGTCCACCACGATGGTGCCGTCGCGATCCAGAATGATGGCCCGCTCTGACGCCGCGATCACGTTTTTGCGCCCGCCGTGATCCGGCGGATGGTTTCTGTCGTACTGTGCGCCGGCACAAGCTCGGCCAGCACGACCTTGCCCCCGCGCTTGAGAACCAGGTCCGCCCCCACGACGGTCTCCAGCGTGTAGTCGGCGCCCTTCACCAGCACGTCCGGCTCCAGCGCCGTGATCAGCCCGAGCGGCGTGTCCTCATCGAAGATGACGACCGCATCGACCGCCTTGAGTGAGCTCAGGACCATGGCGCGGGCACCCGCATTCTGCGCCGGTCGCCCGTTTCCCTTGAGCCGGCGCACCGACTTGTCCGAGTTGAGGCCCACGACCAGACGATCGGCCGCACGCTTGGCCTGGTTGAGTAAGGAGACGTGACCCGGATGCAGCATGTCGAAGCAGCCGTTGGTAAAGGCTACGCGCGCGCCGAGCCTGCGCCAGCGCGCGACGAGCAGCTGGGCGCGATCCAGCGTGAAGCTGCTCTCGGAGGTGCCGGACTCCTCCTCGCTGCGCAGTCGCGCGAGGATCTCATCCGGGCTGGCGGTCGCGGTTCCGTACTTACCCACCACGATGCCGGCGGCGATATTTGCCAGCCGCGCCACGTTGGCGATGTCCGCTCCGCCGGCCAGGCCCACCGCCATCGCCGCCACCGCGGTATCGCCCGCGCCGGTCACATCGTAGACCTCGCTCGCCACGGTGCGGATATGCAAGGCGCTCACCCCGGACTGCACGATCGACATGCCCTCCTTGCCGCGGGTCGCCACGACAATGCTGCAGATGCCCTGGGCGAGTATCTGGCGCGCCGCGGCCACCACCTGCTCGTCGCTCGAGCAATCCTGTCCGCAGGCGCTTTGCAGCTCATGCTTATTGGGCGTGAGCACGGTCGCCCCTTTGTATTTCAGGAAAGAGCGGCTCTTGGGATCCACGAGCACGCGCTTGCCGGCGGCGTCCGCGGCGGCGATGGCGCGGGCGGTCACGCTGTCGCTGAGCGCTCCTTTTCCGTAGTCCGAGAGAATGACGATGTCGCTCTCGCCCAGGGCCGCCGTGAACTGTGCCAGCAACGATGCCGCGACCCCCTCGCTGAGGGGTGCTGCGCGCTCCACGTCGGTGCGCAGAATCTGCTGCCGATCGGCGACGTAACGGGTCTTGGTGGTCGTCGGTCGCGAGGGGTCGACAATCAGCCGGGTCTGCAGCGGGCTCACCAGGGACAAATCGCGCCGCAATTCCTCGGCGGCCTCATCTGCACCCACGACTCCGATGAGCACGGCGTGGCTACCGAGGGCGGCGACGTTGCGCGCGACGTTGGCGGCGCCGCCCGGCATGTTCGAGGTACGCTCGAGGGCCATGACCGGCACCGGGGCTTCCGGGGAGGTCCGTTCCACTGAACCGTAAACGAACCGATCGAGCATCACATCGCCGCATACCAGCACGCGCGCGCGGTGAAACGATGCCAGGACATCGAGCAGCGCTTCGTCGTTCATCGCCCGGTCCACTCCGTCAGTCCGAGACTGGCCTCGAGCGCCTTGCACAGAAGATGGGTCACCAGCAGATGCATCTCCTGGATGCGCGCCGTGACTTTCGAAGGCACGATGATGGCCGCGTCGCACAGTTCGCGCATCGCCCCGCCGTCGCCGCCGATGAGGCCGCTCGTATGCAGACCGCGGCCGCGGGCCTCGCGCAGGGCGGCCAGCACGTTCGGACTGCGTCCGGAGGTGGAAAGCCCCACCGCGACATCTCCGCGGCTCCCGAGGGCGGCGATCTGACGGCTGAACACCGCCTCGAACCCCAGATCGTTGGCCGCCGCCGTGACGAGCAGCGAATCCGCCGTCAGCGCGAGTGCTGCGATCGGCGCACGGTCGGTCTCGTAGCGCACCGCCAGCTCCGTCGCGATGTGCTGGGCATTGCCGGCGCTGCCGCCATTGCCAAACACCAGCAGCTTCCCACCCTGACGGATCGAGGCATGCCACTGGGCGAGCATCTGGCTGAAGGGTTCGCGCAGGCCCACCATGAGGGATTCGAATGCGAGCCGATGCTCCTCGGCCTCGCGCTCCAGGAACGCATCGAGCGGCATGCTCTGGGCGGGGTCGTTGGCGGCGTTTCTCAACACATCTCCTGCCTTGGGTCTACCGGCCCGCGCGACTGGCCGCGTTCGGTTGCGGCAACCCAGTTCAACTGATCGCATCGCGCGACGCAATCGGCCCTTCACGAGGCGCAGGGCGATGCTCTTGTGAATCAGGTGCTTATGTCAACGGTCCGCGCGCCCAGGGGCGAAATACAGTCGGACGGCGGGCGCTGCCCCCGGCCGCTACGCTCTGACCTGCAGCCGGTGGTGAGGTTGCTGCGCACCGCTCGCGCATGCGGCAAGATTCAAGGGTGAAGACCAACAGCGCCGCAGCCGAGCTCGCCGATCCCTGCGACTGGATCGAGCGGGGCGCGCTGCAGCACCCAGAGCGGCCGTTTCTGCGCACGCCCGGCGGGCGCGAGATCACCTATGCGGCGTTACTCGAGGAGTCCGCGCTATTCGCCACGGCCCTGAGGCGCTGCGGCGTACAGGAGGGTGAGCGCGTCGCCGTGCGCATCGAGAAATCCGCGGAGGCCATCCTGCTCTACGCCGCCTGCCTGCGTCTCGGGGCTGTGTTCGTGCCGAGCAACGTCGCCGGCACGCCGCACGAGTTCGATCATGTACTGCGCGATGCGCAGCCGCGCATCGCGGTGGTGTCGCCCGATGCGTACGCAACGCTGCAGCCCTTGGCGGCGCAGGCCGGTGTAGCGCAGGTGCAGACGCTCGGCGCACACGGGGAGGGGTCGCTCTTGCAGCCGGCACGTTCGGCGATCTGCCGTCCCCCCTGCGCCCAAGCCGCGACCCGCAAACTCCCGCGGCGATTGTTTATACCTCCGGAACGACCGGGCGGCCCAAGGGGGCGCTGCTGACGCGCGCCAATCTCGCCTCGAACGCCACGGTCCTGGCGCGCGCGTGGCACTTTGGTGCCCAAGATGTCGTGCTGCACGCGCTGCCGCTCTTTCACGTACACGGGCTGTTCGTCGCCATCAACACTACCTTGGCCGCGGGCGCAGGTCTGCTCCTGCTGCCGAAGTTCGACGCCGCGCATGTCCTGCATCAGCTGCCGCACGCCACGGTGTTCATGGGCGTGCCGACCCACTACACGCGGCTGTTGCAGGAGACGGGCCTGAACCGCGAGTCGACCGCCGGCGTGCGCCTCTTTGTCTCCGGGTCCGCACCGCTCGCACCCTCGACGCATGAGGAGTTCCTGCGCCGCACGGGGCACACGATCCTCGAGCGCTACGGCATGACCGAGACCCTCATGAATACCTCGAACCCCTATGACGGACCGCGCGTGCCCGGTTCGGTCGGCACGCCGCTTCAAGGAACCGCCGTGCGCGTCACCCATCGCAAGAGCGGTGCGGTGGAGGCGCGTGGCTGCGTCGGCACCCTCGAGGTCCGCGGTCCGAACGTGTTTGCCGGGTATTGGCGGGATGCGCAAAAGACGCGCGCCGAGTTCACTACCGATGGCTGGTTCAAGACCGGCGACCTTGGGCAAATCGATGACAACGGCTACGTGTGGATCGTCGGGCGCGCCAAGGACCTCGTGATCAGCGGCGGCTACAACGTGTACCCCAAGGAAGTCGAAGCGGAGCTCGAGGCGCTGACAGGCGTCGCCGAGAGTGCGGTGTTTGCCGTACCGCACCCTGACTTTGGCGAGGCGGTCACGGCGGCGGTTGTGCTCAAGCCGGGTGCGACGCTCACGGAAGCACAGCTCATCGAAGCGGTGCGCGCGCGCCTCTCAGGCTACAAGGTGCCCAAGCGCGTGCTGCTCGTCGCGCAGTTGCCGCGTAATGCGATGGGGAAGGTGCGCAAGGAGGCCTTGCGCGCAACCTATGGGCAACTCTTCGGCGAGGCGGAGTGAACCCCAGGGGGCCGCGACGCGCCTCAGTGCGCGGCGTACATTTTCATCACGTCCCCGCGCATCGCGGCCTGGCTGCTGGTGCGGCTGTAGAACATGTGGCCGCCCGGGTACTCCTTGACCTGCACGCGCTGCGGATTACCCATGAGCGGCATCTGATCGACGATGAGCACCGATGCCATGAAGGGGCAGGACAGGTCATCCCAGCCGTGCACGATCAGCACGTTGAGCTTCGGATCGATCGCTACTGACTGCCGCAGCTCCTGAACCGAGCCGCGCTCGAGATCGCTTTCACCTCGATCGCCGTCCTCACCGTTCGACCACAAGCGGTTCACTTCGTAGCTGAGCGCGTTGTAGCGCCCGCTGTATTTCCAGCCGACCGTGTGGGTAATGAAGTCCACCATCGCCGTGGTCGTGGGCGCGATGATGCTGTCGAGAAGGGGATCGTTAGTGCGTTGTGTAGGCGCGAAGGGGAACGGGTCCCAGCTCGTGACGTTCGAATCGTAGCGGCTGCCGAGCTTGCCCTCGGCGCGATAGACCTCGCGCAGATACGCCTGTGTCTCCAGGCGCCCGCCGGAACGGCGCACGAAGGTCGGGTCGAGGCCGGACAGCTCGGTGACGCGGCTGACGATGCGCTCGATGGCCTGAGTGTCGGAGCGGCCACGCAGAAGGTCGGCGACGTAGTCGGTGCGTGTGTAGGTGACGATCTCTCCCATGGCAGCGTCGGTGAGCTTGCCCTGCCGCTCAAGATTCGCGGCCGCGATGCTCGGCAGCGTCAGCATCCAGGGCAGCGGCGAGAGATCACCGTTCCTCGATGCGCCAGGATCCAGGTACGGGGAAACCAGCACCACCCCATTCATGGCAACGCCCAGCCGCGTCTGCAGGAAATAGGTGATGCGCGGACCGCGAAATCCCCCGTAGCTCTCACCCACCAGGTACTTGCGCGAGGTGAGCCGCTCGTTCTTCACCAGCCAGTTGAAGATGACCCGCGAGAGATACTCGACATCCGCCTTGGGGTTGTAGAAGTGCTTCTTGGCCTCCCCTTCGGGCACTTGCGCGTAGCTGAAGCCGGTGCCGACCGGGTCGATGAACACCAGATCGGTGAATTCGAGCCAGGTGCCGGGGTTATCGCGCGGGATGGCCGGGTCAGAAGGGCTGTCGCCTTCGGCGCCAAACTGCACGCGCTTCGGACCGATGGCGCCGAGATTCAGGTAGACCGAGGCTGCCCCTGGTCCGCCGTTCAGGGCAAAGGTGACGGGGCGGTTGGCACCGGAAACGGTGTAAGCGGTGAACATGACGCTGGCGATGGTCTTGCCCTTCTCATCCAGCACGGGCAGCGAGCCGACCGTGACTTCGTATTTCAGGACGCGGCCCGCGAGGGTCATGGTTTGCGCGACGCTCTTGTCCGCGGGGAAGGGCGGCAGCTTGATCTCCTCGTCCTTGCTGCCCTTATCGGCGTCCTTGGTGTCTTCCTTGCTCGGTTTCGCGGCCGCCGGCGGTTCTTTGTCCTTAGCGGCGGCCGTGGCCAGACTGACCGAGGCGCAGGCGAGGATCAGCAGTGTCACTAAGCGTTTGTGCATGGGCGACCTTGAATTTACGCTGCCGCGGTGGCGCAGCTCTTCTTATGTCCGCAGTCTGGTAAAAAATGGTTGCATATCATCACGCGCGCGTCGAGGCCGCCGGTGAGCGGAGCGCATCGAAGTGGAGCCCAATGCCGTGAGCCGACCCGATGGACGCCCTGGAGCTTAAGAAGCCTCAAGCCGGCTCGGTGCTCGAAGTCCTGCGGGCATTCCTCAGGCTGGGCCTCACTTCCTTCGGCGGCCCGGTCGCGCACCTCGGCTACTTCCGCAACGAGTTTGTGGTGCGCCGCCAATGGCTGAGCGAGCCGGCGTACGCGGATCTGCTCGCACTGTGTCAGTTCCTGCCGGGGCCGGCCAGCAGCCAGGTGGGTTTCGCGCTCGGTCTGGGGCGCGCCGGTTACGCCGGTGCACTCGCCGCCTGGGCCGGCTTTACGCTGCCCTCGGCGGCGCTGATGACAGCATTTGCGTACGCCGCGGGCGCCCTGAGCGTGCGCGCAGGCGAAGGGTTGCTGCACGGCTTGAAGCTGGTCGCCGTCGCCATCGTGGCACAGGCGGTGCTCGGCATGGCACGCACGCTGTGCCCGGACCGCGCCCGCGCCTTCATTGCGATCTGCGCCCTGACGCTGACCCTGTGGCTGCGTTCACCGGCAGCCCAGGTTGCCGTGATTGCGGCCGGCGCACTGCTTGGCCTGGCGCTGTGTCGCGGCGTGCCCGAGGCGGCGAGCGTATCGGCGCCGCACGCACCGGTCTCGCGCCGCGCCGGACTTGTGGCACTCGCGCTTTTCCTTCTGCTGCTCGGCGGTCTGCCGCTGATGCAGCCCCTGGTGGCGGGGCAGGGCGTGGCGCTCTTTGCGGCCTTCTACCGTTGCGGGGCGCTCGTCTTCGGCGGCGGTCACGTCGTGTTGCCGCTGTTGCGCGCAGCATTCGTGCCCCCCGGCTGGGTCAGCGACGGGGAGTTTCTCGCCGGCTACGGGGCGGCGCAGGCCGTGCCCGGGCCTCTCTTTACCTTCGCCGCCTACCTTGGAGCCGTCGCCCACGCTTCCCCCCATGGGCTCTCAGGCGCCGTACTCGGCCTGATCGGTCTGTTTCTTCCCGGCATGCTCATTCTCGTGGCAGCGCTGCCGTTCTGGACGATGCTGCGTCGGGACACCCAGGCACGCGCGGCGATATTCGGCGTCAATGCGGCGGTGGTGGGATTGCTGGCCGCGGCGCTGTACAACCCGGTCTGGAGCACTTCGGTGCGTTCACCGGCGGACGTCGGCCTCGCGCTCGCAGGGTTCGTGCTGCTCACGCTCGGCCGGGTCGCGCCCTGGGTGGTGGTCATCCTGACGGCCCTCGGTGGCATCGCGTTCAGCCCGGCCTGACGAGCGGCGGGGCGCCTCAGGAGGCGTGCAGAAACAGCCCGATGGTCAGTGCGATGCCGATCACCACCACGAGCATCCGCAACGCGCGTTCGTTAACCCGCCGCAGCATCATGCCGCCGGTGATGCCGCCGATGAGCGCCCCGGCGCCGGCGATCGCGGCGGCAAACCAGCGCACCTGCGGGGAGAAGACGAAGATCGCCACGGCGGAGGCGTTGATGACGCCCGCCAGCACGTTTTTGGTGGCACCGGCGTTGCGCATCGCCAGACCTGCTGCCGTCAGAGCGGCGAGCATCATGAAACCGATGCCACCGCCAAAATAACCACCGTAAACGGAGATGGCCGATTGTGCGGCCGCGGCGCCCAAACGAGTGAGTTTCGGCTCGCGGTGGCGGTGCGGTCCGAAACTGCCCCAGGCGAAGACGGCGGTCGCAAACAGCACCAGCCACGGGATCAGACGCGCGAAGAAAGCCGAAGGGGTGAAGAGCAGCAGCAGCGCGCCGAGCGCCCCACCGACGAGGCTGATGATGACGAGCGCACGGAAGGACAGCCGACCGGCGGCGGCGACGTGCTCGCGTCCGGTCCAGCCCGTGGCGACCTGCGCCGGGAACAGCGCGAGCGTGCAGGTGATGTTGGCGGCGCGCGCGTCCATCCCGGTCAGCATCAGGGTGGGCAGCAGGATGAAAGCCCCGCCACCGGCGAAGGCGTTCTGCACGCCCGCCCAGAGGGCGGCAAGAAAGAGCAGGGCGAAACTCACGGGCACGCACCCGACACCCCCGCGTCCGGGCAGGGGTTTTTCATCCGCTGCCGTGACTCGCATGCCAGGCGCGCAGCGTGTCGGCTTCCTTCTGCGGGTTGAGCCCGGCGCGCAATTTTGCCTGCCGCTCGGGCGGCAAGGTCTTAAACCACACGAGCGTGTCATGCACGGTGGCCGCAAGCGGACGACAGCGCAGCCCGCTCTTCACGGCGGCGTCCGTCGCGGTGAGCGATGCTGCGGCATATTCACCTTTGCGCGGCGCCCAGGGCGGCAGGTCGAGCTCCTCGGCCGTCCAGTGCGCGGCGAGAAAATCCTCCGGGACCCAGGTAACGGTGGTGTGCGCCTCGGGGGAGAGCTGCTGGCTCGCGCCGATGAGTGCGCCCATGGTGAAGGCGTGCGGGGGCGAAACAGCGTTGAAGTAGCCGTTGGTGCGGCTTTCCACGAGTTGCATCATCCACGCGGCGAGGTCGCGCACATCGATGATCTGGATCGGATCCTCGGGCGTGCCCGGAGCGAGCATCTCCCCGCCACGTGAGGCGCGCACCGGCCAGTACGTGAAGCGATCGGTGTGATCGAGCGGACCGACGATATAACCGGGTCTGACGATGGAGACGCGTCCCTTGAAGGCTGCGGCGGTGTATTGCTCGCACAGCGCCTTCATGGGGCCGTAACTGTCCTCGGTGACCACCTCGGCATTGGGGTTGGCCAGTTTGGCGGTCGCCGAGTGCTCATCGTTGGGTTGAGCGAAACTTGCATAGGCGGAGATGCTGGAGATGAACAGGCAATAACCCACCGCCGGTGCGAGCAGTTCACAGGACATCCTGACGAACTTCGGCACGTAGCCGGTGTCATCGATCATCACGTCCCACTTGCGGCCGCGCAGCGCGTCGAGCTCCCCCTTGCGATCCCCGATCAGGGTCTCAACGTTCGGCACGCCGTTGGCGGCGGTCTTGCCGCGGTTGAAGTGCGTCACCTGCCAGCCGCGCTCCAGTGCCTCCTGCGTCACGTTCGGGCCGATGAAACCTGTGCCGCCGAGGATCAGCAGAGTCTTGGTTCGTGCCCCGGCACGTCGCGCCGGCAGCACCGCGCTGGCGGTTGCGCCGGCGGCGATTTTTAGCAGGTCACGTCGGGTGCGCATCTGATTTCCTTGTCGCAGGGCCCCCGGGGGCGTTGGCTTTCGATCGTAGCGCTTCCTGGACAGCAGCGCGCCGCCCCGCAATGGCGCTTGCGGCAAGCGTCACGGTTGCGGGCCGATGACCTCCATCAGCGGTGCCGCCGCTGCCGGTACGCCCTGGCGGTAGTCCTTCCCCAGGAGTGCCGCGACGGTTGCCGCAATCTGCGCCTGGTGCACTTCATCCGTATGGCTGCGTTCCCCAAGCGCTGCGGTGTCTGGCCCGATAACCGCGATCCAGATGTTTTCCGAGCCTTTCTCCTCCACCCCGTGTTCCTTCCACTCGGTGAGGCCGCCGCCGCGCCCGTGGTCGGTCGTGATGATGAAGGTCGTCTGATTCTTGTATTCAGGCCGGGCTTGCAGCGTCTTCCACAGTTCCCCCACGAACTGGTCGAAGGCGTGCGCGCTGTGCAGGACGAGGTCGTAGCGGCCCTGATGCGCCCAGTTGTCTGTCTCGCCGTAGCCTACGAACAGTACCTGCGGCTGACTCCTGGCAAAAGAGTCAAGCAGCTGCACCTGCAAGAAAGCATTGAACACATCCTCGTTATCAAACCGGGTCGTGGTGGCATACAGACGGTTGAGGAGCGCCTGCGCGGGGGTGAGCGGTCCCTGGTAGGGCGGATCCCATCCGACCACCAGCGGCAGCTTGCTGCGCGCCACGTTGAAGATGTCCTTGAAGGTGTTCCAGGTGGCGTACACGGCGACGCGACCGTGCAGATCCGGCAAGCCGTTCAGCCACTCGAACACCGAGATGTTCGGGTTGGGGCCGAACTCGTTCGAATTGATGCGGGCATCCGGATGACCGGTGGTCATTTCGTTGTAACCGGGATAGGAAAAGGCAAGACCGTTGGTGACGCGGGCGATGCTGCCCTTGGTCTGGTTGCCGAAGATCTGGCCGTGCGTTGCCACCGTGCCCCACAGGAAGGGAAACAACGCCTTGCGGCGCTCGTTCGGGTCGGCGCGCCAGAACTCGCGCCTGAGATCGGCCTCCTTGTCCCAGATGCCGCCGTACTTCTCATTCAGCAGCGTGAGATCAGCGCCGGTGAAGATCTCCTGCCAACGCAGCCCGTCACTCACGATGAGCACCACGTTGCGCGTCTTGAGCGGGCTTGCGGTCTGCGCCTGCGCGAGGCCGAGCAGCCCTGCCGCCAGCAGCAACAGTGCGCACCCGCGGCTGCGCAGGGTCATTCGCCTCGTGGTCGTCATCTTTGAGCTCCAGCGCCGGTCGGGTCGCCGCGGTGCCAACACAGGTCGTGCAAGAGTAACGTGGATAGCGCGCAAGCGCACCGACCCCTGGGCGCGGTCCATATGCTTAGCGGCGCGAAGGCCGGCATAATAGAAGCGTCCGACAAGCGTGCAGTGCCGCGGTACATTTCCGCCCGCGCAACTCTCTCGCAAACAGCACGCGCGCGCCCGGACGGGTGCCGGGTTGCTGCTGCAGCGTGGGGTCCGCAAGCTTATGACGCCTTTTATGTACCGCCCGTACGTGCTTCTGGGGTTACTGCTGCTGGGCGCGACGGTGCTGGCGATCGCCGACACCCATCGCCCGGCACCTGCAGCACCGGAGACCTTGACCGTCGGGCAGCTCACGCTGCATCGCTGCGACACGCCGGCACCCTGGTGCGGTGTGCTGATGCGGCCGCTGGATCCGAAAGGGGTGGTGCCAGGCACGGTGGCGGTGTATTTCGAGTACTACCCGCACGCAGCACCGGGCGCGGCGGCCGGCACGCTCGTGCCGACCGAGGGCGGTCCGGGCTTCCCGGCCACGGAGTCGCGCGAGGAGTATCTCGCGCTCCTGGAACCCCTGCGCAACAGCTTCGACGTCCTCATCATGGACAACCGCGGTACCGGGCGTTCCGGGGCGCTCGACTGCCCGCAGCTGCAGGAAGGCGCGCTCAGCGAGGCCAACGTCGGTGCCTGCGGCCGCTCACTCAACGCGCGGGTGTCGCTGTACAGCAGCGCACTTGCGGCGGATGACCTGGCCGCGCTGCTCGAGTCCCTCGGCATCGATCGCGTGAACCTGTACGGGGACTCGTACGGCACCTATTTCTCGCAGGTCTTTGCGCTGCGCCATCCGGACAGGCTGCGCTCCCTCGTGCTCGATGGCGCCTATCCGCTCGAGGGTCCGGACTACCCCTGGTGGCCGCACTACGCGCCCGCCATGCGCGACAAGTTCAACCGCGCGTGCGAGCGCTCGCCCGAGTGCAATGCGATCCCGGGAAGTTCGCTCGAGCACATCGCCCCGGCGCTGCAACAGCTGCGGGCGCAGCCCTTCCAGGCGCACGCCCGCTCAGGCGGCGGACGCGTCACGAGTTTTACCGCCAACGCCACGCAGCTCGCCATCGTGATGTTCGGCAGCTCGCCCGCTTACGCCTCTGTGCGCGATCTGGACGCTGCCGCGCGCGCCTTCACCGCCGGCGACCGCCTGCCGCTCTTGCGTTTGATGGCGGAGACTCTGGCGAGCGTGGACTCGCGTGACCCGACCCACAGCGCGCGTCTGTTCAGCGCCGGTCTTGCGGCCGCGGTCACCTGCGGGGATCAGCCGCAGATCTTCGACATGAGCCTGCCGCCTGCACAGCGCGCGCTGGCGCGCGAGCTGATCATCGCCAAACGCGAGGCGGATGCGCCTGACACCTACGCGCCCTTCACGCTCGATGAGTACCGGCGCATGCCGCTCGATTACGCCTTCATCGATGAGTGCGTGCAGTGGCCGGCGCGTACGCCGGCGTGGCCCTCGAGCACGCTCGTGCCGGACCTGCCCTATCCGGATATTCCGGTGCTGGTGGTGTCGGGCGAGCTGGACAACATGACGAGCCCCGCGGAGGGTGCGGCCGCCGCGGCGCGCTTTCCCGCCGCGCACCATGTCATCATCGCCAACAGCTTCCACGTTAATGCTCTGCCGCACGCACGCAGCGAATGCGCGGCGATCCTGGTGCGCCGCTTCCTGGCGAATCTGTCGACCGAGGATGACAGCTGCGCCCTTGAGGTGCCCCCGGTGCGGCTGGTACCGCGCTTCGCACGTCATGCGGCCGAGCTCACCGCCGCGCAGCCGCTCGTGGGCAACCAGGCGCAGGAAGAGGAGCTGCGTGTGGTCAGTGCGGCGCTGCTGACCTGCGAGGATGCGATCGCGCGCGCCCAGGCCAACGGCGCGGGCACGGGCGCAGGTCTGCGCGGCGGCGCGGTCACGGTCACCGACAGCGCGCTCGGCTACCATCTCACCCTGCACGAGGTGCGCTGGACCGAGGACGTGACGGTGTCCGGGGAGATCGAGTGGCCCGGCCACAGCGGCCAGGTACATGCCAACCTCACTGTGAGCGCTGCGCACGGCGTACGGGGCGCACTCGAGTTGCAATGGCCTGAGGGCGTTGCCAGCGCGCGCGCCATAGCGCATGGCACTCTCGGCGCGCGCCTCGTCGCAGCCGAGGCGGCGGCGCCCTAAAGCGCCGGCTGCGCTGCGACGTCGCGTTCCAGGGTGCGCGTCGGATCCACCCAGAGCCACGCCGCCCCGCTGGCCGCGGCCAGCGCGGTGCCGAGCAGAAAGGCGCCGGTCCAGGCGTGATGCGCTGCGAGGTAGCCGATGATCGGTATGCCAATCAGGCCGCCGAGATTGCCCCCGGTGTTGAGAATACCGGAGGCGGCCATGGTATCCGCTTGCGCCACGTGCATGATGGCGGTCCAGTAAGGACCTTCGTTCAACTCCACACACAGGAAGCACAGCGCCAGTGCCGCCACGGCGAGGTAGGCGTTGAGCGCGTCGACCGCCAGGAACTGCAGCAGCCCCGCGAGCGGCAGCGACAGCAGCGGAATGAGCCGCAGCCCCGCGCGCACTCCGAAGCGCCCGCTGAGCACCCCCGCACCCCAGCCACCGAGGCCGGCGCCCACCGCGGCAGCCAGCGGTGGCGCGGCGGACAGCCAGCCGCTCTCGAGCACCGTGAAGTGTCGCTCCTGAACGAGGTACAGGAATACCCAGGTCGAGAGCAGGTAGAACACATAGTTCATGCACACGTAGGAGAGCGTCAGCAGCACCACCTCCCGGTTCTTCAGCAGCGTCCGCACTCGTGACCAGCTGATCGATTGCGGGCTGGGCGCTGAGGTGGGGCCGAGCTCGGCCAGTTCCTGGGCGCTGACGCGCGGGTGCTCGGCAGGCGTGTTGCGCGCGTACCAGGCCCAGCCAGGCAATGACCGGCAGCGCCGGCAGGGTCGTCCAGATGAGCGCCCGCTGCCAGTCGAAGGCGGACATGAGCTGCGAGATCAGCGGCGGGGCGAGCGCGGCGCCCACCTGGTAGCCCATCGACTGTACGCCCTGCACCAGCGGCCAGCGATCGGGGCGTGAACCAGGCCTCGAAGACCCCGGCGGAGATCGGGAAGATCGGTGCCTGCGCGAAGCCGAGCAGCAGCTGCGCGCCCAGCAGCACCGCAAACAGGGCAACGCCGGTCAGCAGCGCCGGTGCGAGCGGCATCACGAGCATGGCGAGGACCGCGATGAGGCCGATCACGGTGAACATCACGCGCGCGCCGAAGCGTTGACCGAGGACGCCGCCCGGGAACTGCATCACGGTGTAGCCGAGCACCCAGGCCGATCCAGGAGCCAGCTGAGCTGCTGCTCGTTCAGGTGCAGCTGCGGCATCATCGGTATTCCGGCGACGGCGATGCTGGTGTGCTGCAGGTAATCGATCAGGGAGAAGGCGCACAGGAAGAGGAAGATGTTCCAGCGCACCCGCATGCGCGGTGGCGCGGATGCCTGCCGCTGCCTTGGCGTCACGCCGCCCCGACGGCGTCGCCGATGCGCTCCAGGACGTAGCGACGGATGTCGAGATTGAAGTCTTCCATCGGCGCGTAGTAGCCGCGCTCGTGCACGCGCGCGCTGATGCCCTGCTGCACCGCTTCGCAGATCGCCCAGTCCTGGCGATTGACCAGGTCCCAGAACTCGACTGGCGTCGCTGGCATCGAAATCCGGCTTGCGCGATCTCGTACGGCTCGAACAGAAAATGACACACGATCTCGCGTGCGCGCGGGGCCGCGTGGCTGCAGGATGAAGACCGCAACGTGGTCGCAGGCGAGACTCATGAACAGGTTCGGGTACACCAGCTCGCCCTTGTGGCGCACGCGCTCGTCCTCGTTGAGGCTCGGGAAGGCGCGCCGGCGCGTCGTGCCGGAGCTTGTGAAGGTGTACGCGCCGGCACGGTGCGGAATGCCGCGCGACCAGTCCAGGTGCGCGCCGCCGCGCGTCGCGGAACGCCGGCACCACCGCGCACAGCTCCGGATGCACGCCGGCGCAGTGGTAGCACTCGTTGTAGTTCTCGCAGATCACCTTCCAGTTGGCGGCGACCTCGTAGCGGATCGTGTGGCCGATGCGCAGCTCGCGCCAGCGGATAGCGACTGATGCGCTCCGGGATCGCGCCAAGCTGCTGCGCCGAGCGGCACCGCCTCGGCCGGGCGTCAGATGCAGGAACACGAAGCCGCCCCAGCACGTCGAGCGCCACCGGGTAGAGACTGAACGAGCGCTTGTCGAATCCCGGCTCGCTGGTGAGATGCGGGCGCCGCGACGAGCCGGCCGTCAAGATCGTAGGTCCACTGGTGGTAGGGGCAGGTGATGCGACCGCCGCCGATACCGCCGCCGCAGCGCCGGTGCGCGGCCGGCCGGCGCGCCGCTCTCGCGGCACAGCCGCGAGCCGCGGTGGCGGCAGACGTTGTAAAAGGCGCGCAGCGCCGCTCGCGATTGCGCAGCACAGGATGCTCTCACCGAGCACGTCGAGCACCCGGTAGGCGCCCGGCTCCGGCAGCTCCTCCGCGCGCGCGACGCACAGCCACTCGCGGCAGAAGATGCGCTCCTTCTCGAGGCGCAAAGATCGTTTCCGAGCGGTACCAGCTCGAGGGCAGCGTCGGTTCGAGCCCCGCAACCGGTGGCGGCGTTGCGCGTTCATGTCAGGTCCTGCTGCACCGCGCCTGCAGCCGGGCCGCTTCGCCAGCGCAGCGGCGCGTCGCGCCGGTAGCTGAGGGCGCGCGGATCGGCGTCGAGCTCGCGCGCGTAGCGGTGGCCGCTGTACACCGCATGCACGATCGCGCCCGGAGCCAGCGCATCCCCGATGCGCGTGACCGAGTCGATGCCGGCGCGCTTGAGATCATCGGCGCGCGCGCTGAGCGCAGCGTGCAGGACATCATTGGCGAAGCGCGCGCCGACGATGACGAGCGACCTGCACGGCAGGCGTTGTTCGGCGTGGGTGAACTGATTGGCGATCGTGAGCTCGCCGCGCTCGAAGCCCACCACGCGCGTAGAGCGTGTGCAGGGCGACGCCGGCTCGCAAACAGCGCGCGGTGAATCTGCGGCTGCTCGTTGCTCATGATGGCCCAGGCGGAGGCGTGTCCGGCCGGGGTCACGTAGCGTCACCTGCGGTCCGCCCTTGGCCAGATGCTCGGCGAGCGCGCTGCCCATGTAGTAGTTATCGAAGTCGTAGACCGTCGACCGGGCCTTCGATCTTGGCCCCCGCGGCGATGTCATCGGGTGTGTAGACGTTGGGCTCCTCGAGGCGCCCGGCCGGGATCTCGAGCGCGGAGTACAGCAGACGCGCCCAGCGGGCGCCCGTGGCGATCACGACGTGCGTGTTACCCAGTTCCAGAATGTCATCGGCCGAGAGGCGATTGCCGCGGTAGATGTTGACGTTCCTCAAGCGCTCGAGCTGGCCGCGACGCCAGTCGAGCACGCGGCCCCAGCCGGCAAGGCCCGGTAAACGGGTCTCAAAGCGCAGGCGCCCGCCGAATCTCATCCGCAGCTTCGGCGACCGTGACCTCGTAACCGCGCCGGCCGAGCGCGAGTGCGCACTCCAGCCCGGCGGGTCCCGCACCGACGATGAGCACGGAGGCCGCACTGCCGGCCGGCGCGATGCGCTCCGGGTGCCAGTTGCGGCGCCATTCCTCGCCGATGGTCGGGTTCTGTGTGCAGCGCACCGGCACGCTGTCGTGCCAGCTGGAGATGCAGATGTTGCAGCCGATGCATTCGCGGATGTCCTGCTCGCGTCCCTCATCGATCTTCCTGGGCAGAAACGGGTCGGCGATCGAGGGGCGCGCGGCTCCGATCAGATCGAGTACGCCGCGGCGGATCTGGCTGACCATGGTGTCGGGGGAGGTGAAGCGGCCAACCCCCACCACGGGCTTGCGTGTGAGCGTTTTGACGAACTCGATGGTCGGCTCGTGACTGCCTTCGGCGGCAAAGCGCGACGGGGCGCAGTCGGTCGGGGAGGAATCGAGCTTCACGTCCCACAGATCCGGCAGATCAGCGAGGAGCGTGACGACCTCATGCGCCTCCGAGGGCGCCACCGCGCTGGCGCGCGCGCGCAGTTCCTCGAGACTGATGCGCAACGCCACCGCGCACTTGCCCTGCACGGCTTCGTGTGTGACCTCGAGCAGTTCGCGCACGATGCGCACGCGGTTGGCGACGCTACCCCCGTAGGCGTCGGTGCGCTGGTTCCACTCGGGCAGCAGGAATTCATACGGCAGGTATCCCATGCCCGCGTACACATAGATGATGTCGAAGCCGGCGCGCCGCGCCTTGCGCGCCGCTTCGGCCTGCCAGCTCAGCAGCTGCCGGATGTCCTGCGCCTCCATGATGCGCGGGCGCTGATTGCCCATGAAATTCACGTGCGTCGCCATCCACCCGGTACCCGAGGGCGACATTGGCGGGATGCGGCTGGCGCGGTTCATGACCGAGCCGCCGCCGTGCCACAGTTCGACGCCCGCAAGCGCACCCTCCTTGTGGATGGCCTCGGTCGTGAGCGTGTGCGAGCGCACGTCCTCTTCGTCCCAGAGCGTGGCGTAGGGCAGTGGGGCGTCATCCGAACTCGGGTCGATCGATACGTATCCGGTGCACACAACGCCCCAGCCGCCTTCGGCCTTGGTGCCGCGAAACGCCGCACGCATGTGCGGCATGGCGTTCGTCATGCCGGCCGCGTGCGGTACCGCATAAAAGCGATTGCGGGCGGTGACGGGTCCGATCCTCACCGGTTCAAAGAGGATGTCGTAACGCGGGTTGCGTGCCATACGCAGTCCAAAGCGGACGGGCACCCGACCATGTTCGCGCGGGGGAGGCCCTGATCTGAACGAGTCTGCCCGTAGTTGAGCGGATGTTCAATAAGTCTCACCGAGCCGTTATGCTCTGCTGCCTTGGGGTCAGTCCCACTGTGGCTGAGAGAAGTAGGGCGCATGCTCGCAAAACCACTCCTTCTTTTGACATTGCTCGCGCTCAGCCCGGGCTTTGCGGGCGCGCAGCCGTTCCTTCCCGACACCCCCGAGCCGGGCTCAATCGAGGAGATCGCGCACGCCACGACCGAGACGCGCTTCCTCTCGCCCTGGGTCGCGTACCTGCCGGCCTCGGCAAGCGTGGTTTCGCCGCGCACATTCCTGCATCGCATTCCCGGCGCTGCGGGTGAGCTGGTCAACTCGGCGACTGCCTATGCGTACTGCCGCGCGCTGGCCGCATCCTCGCCCCGCGTGCGGATGTTCACGATCGGACGCTCGGAAGAGGGGCGCGATATCGTGCTGCTTGCGATCGCGGACGAGAAGGGCATCCAGGACCTGGAGCGACTCAAGGCGGCGACCGCCGCGCTCGCTGATCCGCGCAGGACGGATCCTGCCTCTGCTGCGCAGCTCGTGGCGAGCGCTCGTCCGATCTACTACTTCAACGCGGGGCTGCACTCGGACGAGACCGGCTCGACCGAGTCGGTGCTTGAGCTGGCGTACCGTCTGGCGGTATCCGAGCAGCCCATGATCCGCCGCATCCGCGAGAGCCTCGTAGTGCTCATCAACCCGATCTCCAATCCGGATGGCCGCGACAAACAGGTTGAGTGGTTTTACCGCTACTTGAAGGGTAAAACCGACCTGGCGACGCTGCCGCGGCAGGCGCCCCCCTACTGGTCCAAATACGCGTTCGTGGACATCAACCGCGATGCGCACCAGCAGGTTCACGAGACGACCAAGGCGGTCTTCCGGATGTTCTGGGACTGGCATCCGCAGGTGGTGCACGACCTGCACGAGAGTATTGCGCTGCTCGTCACTTGGAATGGCACCGATCCTATCAATCAGCACGTCGATCCGCTGACCTATGCTGAGCGTCTCGAACTCAGCTTTCATGAAGTGCAGGCCATGACGGGGCTCGGCATGCCCGGTGTTTGGTCATGGAATTTTGGCGATGACTTCGCGCATTTGTATCTTGACGCAATCGCGACCAACCACAACGCCGACGGGCGCGGCTATGAGACCTTTGGTAACGGCACAGCCGAGACGCTGCGGCCGGAGCAACCGGGAAACGAGACCTCGGTCGAGTGGTTTCGGCCGCTACCGCCGCCGCCGCAGAAGTCGTTTTTGTGGTCGGCACGCGATAACGTCAACTACAACGAAACGGCCATGCTGGCAGCCTTGGACGACACCGCCCAGCAGTCAAAAAGCCTGCTCAACAACTATTACCTGAAGGGGCTGCACTCCTACAGACGCGGACTTGAGGAGCCCCCCTATGGGTTCCTGATCCCCGACGGGCAGGGCGACCCGGAGCGCGTCGCGCAGATGGTGGCGCGGCTCTTGTCGCTGGGCGTCGAGGTGCATCGGGTCAACTCCGATATCACCCTCAAGGAGGGGACGTTTCCGGCCGGCACCTACATTGTGCGCCTTGATCAACCGTACCGGGACTACGCCGTGGATCTGCTCACCCCGCAGGAGTATCCGAAGGAGCATGCAGCGGAGGCGTACGACGACGTCTCCTGGGAATTGCCTGCGCACTATCACGTGTCAGTCATTCCAACCGCCGATCCGCTGGTGCGCGCGCTGCACCTCACGGCGCTCGCCGCTGCTCCGGAAATTCACGGAACCGTGGCCGGCGATGGGCCGGTGTTCCTCCTCAAGGATAGCGGCCAGGAGGGCCTGCTCGAGGCGCGTTATGCACTCGCCCGCTTCCGGGCGGCGATCGCCGAGCACGCCTTTAGCGCCAATGGCATCGAGTACCCGCCCGGCTCCTGGATTCTCGCGGCACAACCGGGGCTGGCCGCGGCGGTGCGTGCGGTGGCGGCGAAGCTCGGACTTGATTTCGCCAGTACGAGCACTGTGCCGGAAGTGGCCCGGCACGAGACCCCGGTGCCGCGCTTGGGGTTGTGGGTGCCGTGGGCCGACACGGACACGATCGGCTGGGCGCGCTACACGCTGGACCAACGGCACATTCCTTATAGCTACGTGCGCGATGAAGACATTCGCGCCGGCAAGCTGAAGGACAAGTACGACATCCTTCTGTACGGACATGTCGATCTTGAGCTCGCCGAACAGATCGAGGGACTGTACAAGGCGTGGTCCCCGATGCCCTTCAAGAAGACGAGCGCCACCCCCAGTCTGGGCACGCCTGCCTCTTCGGAGGACATCACCGGCGGCATCGGCTACGCCGGACTTGCGGAACTGCAGAAGTTTGTGAATTCCGGCGGCCTGTTGGTCACGCTCGGCAATGGCACCATGCTGGCGCTTGAGGGTGGCCTGGTCCGCGGCGTTCGTCGCGAGGCCGGCGGCGTGCCGCGCACCTACGGTGGCGGTGAAGCCTCGGCCGCCGCCGCGCAAAATTCCGTCACCAAGACGCCCGGCTCGCACGTGCGGGTTTCTTTTGCGCGCCCCGATCATCCGATTGCGTATGGGTACGCGCCACGTACCTGGGTGTTCCGCCAGAACTTCGCGCTCTACTCCATTCCGCGGCGCTGGCTGCGCATGGCGTACTGCACGGTGTGCCTCGATGGACCGATCGATCGCAGCAGCATCGTGCTCGAGTGGGGCGACCGCGACGGCGCACCGTTCGTGGTCAGCGGTCAGGCATGGGGCGAGGAGAATCTCATCGGCCGGGCGGCAATCATGGATACGCCTGTGGGCAAGGGTCACGTGATCACGTTCAACTTCAATCCCCTGCATCGCGACCTCAATCGCGGTGACCAGCGGCTGCTGTGGAACGCGATCATCAACTGGCGGGCGATCCTTGGCGCACCGTAGCTCGAGGGCGTGGAGGGGATGGTATCGGGGTGGATATCCACAGGGGGCGTTGTCGCGAAGCACTCTGCGCGGCGCGCATTACGCACCGGCCCGCGGAGCGTGGGAATTTACACGCGTCCGCGCTCTTGTCACGCGAGGGCGGCGGCGCTGCTGGGCGCGGGGTACAGTCCGCTGGTACGCGCGCGTGCCTGAATGAGCGTCAACACGGCATCGACCAGCGGCGTTGGCACACCGGTGAGTCTGCCCAGCTCCGTCACGACGCTCACCAGCGCATCGATTTCGAGCGAACGCCCGCGCTCCAGATCCTGCAGCATCGACATCTTGTGGCCCACCACAGAGCCTGCCGCATCGAGCCTTCGGCGGATCATCTCGGCGGGGATATGAACTGCGAGCGCTTCATGGACCGCGCGGGTCTCCGCGATCATCCTCTCGCATAGGGCGCGCAGGCCCGGTTCGCCCGTGATCCGATCCAGCGTGGCACCGGTGAGGGCGCTGATCGGATTGAAGCAGACGTTGCCCCAGAGCTTCAGCCAGATGTTCCAGCGGATGTTATCGCGGACCGGCGCGTCAAAGCCGGCAGCACCGAGCGCCTTACTCAGCGCAACGATGCGACCCGACTGCGTGCCGTCGGGTTCGCCGAGAGTGAAGCGGTTGAATTTCTCGTGCACGATCAGCCCCGGTTCCACGATCTCGCACGCAGGATCGATCACGCAGCCGACCGCGCGCCAAGGCTGGATGAGCGCCCACTGGCGACCTCCCGGGTCCACCGACTCAAGATGACGCCCCTCGAAGCGGCCGCCGCTCTTATAGAAGTACCACCACGGGATGCCGTTCATCGCCGTCAGCACAGCCGTTGCAGGTCCGAGGAGCGGCGCGAAACTTGCGGCCGCCTCGTACGCCTGGTGTGCCTTGAGGGCGCAGATCACCCAGTCCTGAATCCCAAAGGCGCGTGGATCATCCGAGGCCGCCAGGCGCGCGAGTTTTTCGCGCCCCTGAATGCGCAGGCGCAGACCGCGCTCGCGTATCGCCTGCAGATGCGCCCCGCGCGCGATCACGCACACCTCATGACCCGCCAGGGACAGCTCGACCGCGAGGTAGCCGCCGATCGCGCCCGCGCCGTAGACACAGATTCTCATGCGCCCTCGCTCCTCTTCCGAAATCGGCGGCGCCGTTTAGACCGTGCTGACGCTCTGGGGCGTCTTACCCGGCGAGGGCGCCGACATGTGCCGCGACACTGCGGCCGAGGGCCTGCAAGTTGTAGCCGCCTTCGAGCATCGAGACGATGCGCCGCTGTGCATGTCGGGCCGCGAGCGCCATCAGTTCACGCGTCAGCCACGCGTAGTCGGCCTCCACCAGCGCCATGCCTCCGAGCAGGTCCTCGCGGTGCGCGTCAAAGCCGGCCGAGACGAGGATCAGTTGCGGCTTGAACGCCTCGAGCGCGGGCAGCCAGGTTGCAGCGTAGAGCTTGCGCACCGCGGCGCCGTCGCTGCCGGCGGCGAGCGGGACGTTGATCATATTGGCCGCCGGGCCGTCCGTGCCGCTGTACGGATAGAAAGGATGCTGAAAGAAGCTCGCCATCAAGACGGCATCCTGCCACTGCGGGGCGCTGAACATCAGCTCCGTACCGTTGCCGTGATGCACATCGAAGTCGATGATCGCGACGCGCTCGAGGCCTTTCTGCTCGAGCGCATAGGCGGCGGCCACAGCCACATTGTTGAACAGGCAAAATCCCATGGAGCGATTCGGGGTCGCATGATGCCCGCAGGGCCTTACCGCGCAGAACGCGTTGACGGCGCGCCCCTCGAGCACCTCATCGATCGCCAGCAGGCCGGCACCAGCGGCGCGCCGTGCCGCTGCCAGCGTGTACTGATTCATCGCCGTATCCGGATCAAGCTGCAGATACCCCTCCGTGGGTGCACGCTCGAAGATCAGGTCCACGTAGGAGGCGCGGTGCACGCGCTTAAGATCGGCGTCGGCCGCGAGCGGCGCGGGCAGGCAACGCAAGCTGCCGAGCAGGCCGCTGACGCCCAGCTCCTCCTGTATGGCGAGCAGCCTCTCGGGGCACTCCGGATGGTCCGGCCCCATCTCGTGGCGCAGGCAATCAGGATGGGTGATGTAGGCGGTGGTCATGGTGCCTGCCGAGCACCTAGGGCGCCCCGAGAACGGTACCGACTGTCAAACCACTCTCGGCGCAGAATTGCAGCGCGGGCAGCTTCTTGGCCTCCTCGTAACGCAGCTTGAGCACCTCGATCTCACCGCCCTGCGCGGCGACAAACAGACTCTGCGCGCCGATCGCCGTCACCGCACCGATCGCCCCGCGCACCTGTGCGAAACGGCGGAACGTGTGCTTGCGCGCATCCAGCAGCTGCAATCGCTTGCCGCGGAACGTCGTCCACGCCCCCGGAGCCGGATTGCACCCGCGGATGAGGTTGTAGATCAGATCGACATGGTCGTGCCAGCTGATATGCGCCTCAGCGCTGCGGCACCAGCCTTCGTAGCTGGCCTGGGACTCATCCTGCACCCTCGACTCGGCGCGCCCGCTGACCACCAGATCGGCAGCCTGCAGCAACGCCTCGATGCCCATCGGGTACAGCCGCTCGAAGTAGACGCTCCCGAGGGTGTCATCCGCCCCGATCGGGGTCTCGAGCTGCAGGATGATCGGACCTTCGTCAAGTCCGTCCGTCGGTCGGAAAATGGTGAGGCCGGTGCGCGTCTCGCCGCGAATGATGGGCCAGTTGATCGAGCTGGGGCCGCGATAACGCGGCAGGAGCGAGGGGTGGTATTGAATCGTCCCGTGACGGGGGATGTTGGCAAATTCCTGCGGCACGAACTGCAGTACGTAAGCCATGACGCCCAGGTCCACCGCGAGGCTCTTGAGCGCTTCGTGTGCGTCGGGCCCCTTGAGCGAGGCGAACTGGTACATGCGAATGCCGGCCTGCTCGGCCGCCACCCGCAGGGCATCCGCAGGGGCCCCCGGCTTTTCGGGCGCACAGAATACGCCCGCGACCGTATCCCCGCGTTTGATGAAGGCCTCCAGAACCGCTTGCCCGAAGGCCTGCTGTCCGACGATGGCAACACGCATCAGGTCACTCCGGCGCGCGGGCGCCGAACGCAAGCTGCAGCGTGACTTGAAAGGCCTCGGGCAGTCAGGGCCGCCCCGCCGGGTTCACCGGCGCAGACCATTTGCATCTTCATTCTGCGACCTCGCCAGTTCCCGAATGCACCGGGATGTACCGGGGCATTATATGTACCCGGTCTCATATCTCATATATGTTGAAGCATACCCGGGGGCAACCCTGGGCTTTAGGCAATGGCCTCTGGATGTCCGAAGGAGTTCTCATGGCGGGTCGTAACTTTCTTTTTGTTCCGGGGCCGACGAACGTGCCCGACCGAATACTGCGCGCGATGCACGTCCCCATGGAGGACCATCGCTCGGCCGTTTTCCCCGAACTGACCCGCAGCTGCCTCGAGGGGCTGAAGCCGATCTTCAAGACCACGAGCGGTACTCCTATTCTTTTCCCGTCTTCGGGGACCGGTTGCTGGGAGGCGGCGCTCACGAACTGTCTCGACCCTGGCGCGAAGGTCCTCATTGCCCGCTTCGGACAGTTCAGCCACCTGTGGGTGGATATGTGTCAGCGGCTGGGCTACGAGGTTGAGGTGCTCGAGACTGCCTGGGGCGAGGGTGCCCCGGTCGAGCGCTATCTCGCCTCACTCAGTGCCGACAAGCAGCACCGCATCAAGGCCGTGCTGGTGTGTCAGAACGAAACCGCCACGGGGGTTACGAGTGATGTGGCGGCGGTGCGGTGCGCGATGGACAGCATCGGGCATCCGGCGCTGCTGTTCGTGGACGCGGTGAGTGCCCTGTGCAGTATTGATTTTCAGATGGACGGGTGGCGGGTCGATGTGTGCGTCAGTGGCTCGCAGAAGGGCCTGATGCTGCCGGCCGGCCTGGGCGTCACGTGCGTGAGCCAAAAGGCGCTCGAGGCGGCGAAGAGCGCGACCTCGCCGCGCTGTTACTTTGACTACGACGACATGGTGCGCGCCAACGCCTCGGGCTTCTTTCCCTATACCCCCTCGGTGCCGATGCTGTACGGCCTGCGCGAGTCACTCGCCATGCTCGCCGAAGAGGGGCTGGAGAACGTGCTGAAACGGCACAGCTACCTTGCCGGCGGCGTACGCGCCGCGGTGTTCGAGGGCTGGAAACTGAAGCTGTGCGCGGTCGCCCCCAAGTGGTACTCCGACACGGTGTCGGCGATCATGCTGCCCGCGGGCATCGACGGCGCAGCCCTCATTGCACACGCGCTCAAGCGCTACAACCTCGCCCTCGGCGCGGGCCTGGCGCAGGTGGCCGGGAAGCTCTTCCGCATCGGGCATCTCGGGGATCTGAACGAACTCATGCTGCTTGGCGCGCTCGGCGGGGCGGAGATGGCCATGATCGACAAGGGCGTGAAGGTCGAGCCGGGAAGCGGTGCGGCTGCGGCGCAGAAATACTGGCGCAGCCACGCGGCCGGCGCCACCGCCGCCGCAGCGAGCGGCCGCGCGGCATGACGCGAGTCGTGTTCCTTGACCGCGCGTCCGTGAAGGCGCAGGTGCGTAAACCGGCCTGCGCCACCGAATACGTCGAGTATCAGGCGACCGCCCCCGATGAGATCGTGCCGCGCCTGCAGGGAGCGACGGTCGCCATCAGCAACAAGGTGCCGATGCGCTCGGCGACCCTCGAGCGCCTGCCGCAGCTGCAGATGATCGCCGTGGCGGCCACCGGCTATGACGTGGTGGACGTCGCCTATTGCAAGGCGCACGGGATTGCCGTCGCCAACATACGCAACTACGCGATCCACACGGTGCCCGAGCATGCGTTCGCGCTGATCCTCGCCCTGCGCCGTAATCTCCTCGCCTATCGCGCGGACGTCGAGCAGGGCGTGTGGAACAGGTCCGAGCAGTTTTGCTTCTTCACGCATCCGATCGGTGACCTGTACGGCGCGACGCTCGGGATCATCGGCGAGGGGGCGATCGGGCAGGGCACCGCCGCCATCGGGCGTGCGTTTGGCATGCGGGTGCTGTTCGCCGATCATCCGCCACCGAAGGCCCCGGGCGTGACCTTCACGCCGCACGAGCAGGTGCTCGCCGAAGCGGACGTGCTCTCGCTGCACTGCCCGTTGACGCCCGAGACGCGCAACCTCATTGACCTTGCGGCGCTGCGCAAGATGAAGCGCAGCGCGCTCTTGATCAATACCGCCCGCGGTGGCCTGGTGGATGAGGCGGCGCTCATTCAGGCGCTGGACGAGGGACTGATCGCGGGCGCGGGGTTTGATGTGTTGACCGTGGAACCGCCGCGCAACGGACATCCGTTACTGGACGTGCGGCGTCACAATTTTATCCTCACGCCGCACATCGCCTGGGCCTCTGACGGGGCGATGCAGTTCCTCGCCGATCAGCTCATCGACAACATCGAGCTGTGGTGTGCCGGGACGCCCCAGCACCTGGTGACCTGAAGCGCAGCTAGGAGGCTCGCGCCGGGCCGCTCAGGTGCGGCCGGGCTTCTTCCACGCTCTTGGCCAGAAGCTTGGTGAGCGCGTAGACGGCATCCAGGTGCGGGGTCGGCGTCTGTGTCAGACGCGCCAGCTCAACGACCGCCCCGAGCAGCGCGTCGATCTCAAGGGCACGGCCGGCCTCCAGGTCCTGCAGCATTGAAGTCTTGTGGTGGCCCACCTTCTCGGCGCCGGCGATGCGCTTCTCGAGCGGCACGCGAAACGTGATGCCGAGCTTATGCGCGATGCTCTGCGCCTCACTCATCATGGCAGCCGCCAGCGCACGGCTCGGCGGATACTGGCAGATGCCGGCCAAGGTCGCGCGCGAGAGGGCGCTGATGGGGTTGAACGTCATGTTCCCCCAGAGCTTCAGCCAGATCTCCGCGCGGATATCCTCGATGACGGGGGCTTTGAGACCGGCTCGTGTGAGGGACCCGGCCACACGGGTGACCCGCTCACTCGGCGCGCCGTTGGGTTCTCCGACCGGGAAGCGGTTGCCCTCCACGTGCTTGATCACCCCGTGCGACAGCAGCTCCGTGGCCGGATAGACGACGCAGCCGATGACGCGCTCGGCCGGGATGTGGGCGCCGATCTCTCCGGTCGGATCGACGCTGTGCACCGGGGTGCCCGCGAGCGCACCCCCATGCTGGTAGAAGTACCAGTACGGGATACCGTTCTGCATCGGGATGACCGCGGTCTTGGGTCCGAAGAGTTTGGGAATGTCGGCGGCGACCGCGGCCACCTGGTGAGCTTTCATCGCCAGAATGACAAGGTCCTGAGGACCGGCCGCGGTGTAGTCGGCCGTGGCCTTAATGCGCGGCACGGCCTCCTCGGTCCCATCCGCAAGCTGCAGACGCAGGCCCTGGGTCTGCAGCGCCGTGAGGTTCGCCCCACGGGCGATCAGCGTCACGTCCTCCCCAGAGAGCGCCAGGCGGATCGCGACGTATCCGCCGATGGCGCCGACACCAACGATCGCGATTTTCATGACGGTACATTAGGCAACGCAGGGTACTCGCGCGCGATCCGGTGTCCTCCCGCAGTAGCAAGCGAGCCGGGACTCAGCGCGAAACATCCGAGTTATCGACACCGTTGCGCTGCAGCTCCAGGTCGTTCACGACCTTGCTAACGCCCGGGACCTGCTCGGCAATGCTCTGAGCCTCGTTAAGATCAGGCGGATCCCACACAAAGCCGCTCAGGCGTACCACCCCGTTGTCGGCGCGAACGCGAATGTGTTTGGCGTAAAGCAGATTGTCCGCATCCAATGCGGCCTGCACGCGCTCGGCGGTTTCCGTGTCGGCTTGGCGCTGCGCGTCAGTCTTTTGAGGACCTGCGGCACAGGCAAGCACGCCGCACAGGATCGCCACTCCGAGGGCCGCGCAGCGCATGCGGTTAATGATTGAAGCCAAGATCGTTTCCTCCTCACGCGGTTTGCGACGATGTATATCACACCCGAAATCCCATACGTGACTTACATCGAAGTCCTCAGTCGTGGTCTGCGTCTTGCGGGATCAGGTCGATCTGGTTGACCACGTGTCGCCTGCCTGCGATGCGGCGCGCAAGGCTCAAAGCCCGCCGCAGATCGCTCAGGTCGACCGCGACGCCCTGCAGCGTCACGACCCCGTTGTCCGTCACAACGCTCAGATGCTCGGCAAAGATATACGGGTCGTCACGCAGCGCCTGCTCCACCCTTGCGGTGAGAACCGCATCCGATAGCCGGCTCGCACTGACAGTAATTTCCGGGCGGGGCACCTCATCGTGCAGCGGAGCCGTAGGCGCTTGCGCGACGGCGGTCGTCCAGGCCGACAGAGCGGCCACCCCCAGCGCCGTCGCCAGGAGTGAGCCGCTCTGATTCTGTCTGGCCGCTGCCATGCCGGCCCCGCACGGGTTCGTTCACCCGTCACCCTCAGAACTTGTAATTGACACCGGTCGAGACGCCGATCGGATGGCAACCGCCCCAGGTCGTGGGACCCGCACTGCTGTAGTCGACGAACTGGTAGTGGGTGGCATCGTGGCAGTCGGTCTTGATACCGTGACCACCCGCGCCGATGTCGTAGTGCGCGTTCCCATCGTTCGCCGTGTCGGCGATATTAAAGTACGCGGTGAGCTGCTTGTCGAGCTTGTGCCACCAGCCGAAGGTGTACATGTTCGCCTGGTTCTGCCCGATTCCGTTGGGGTTGTAGTTGTGCTGGCCACCCGGATCGCCCACGCTGGCACCGGCATGCGCCCACCCGGCGGCGATGCGATCTTTGCCGCCATTGAAGTCGTACTCGAGCGCGACCCAGTCACCCGTGCGCTGGCGCTCGTTCTGGAACTCCATGATCTGCGGAACCTCGCGATGCAGGTCCTCATAGAGGTAGGAGACCGTCAGTCCGAAGTCAAAGTGGTACTGCGCACCGAACTTCATTGCCCATTCGTTGGCGACGTCGACGTTGGTGTTGTATCCGGGTGAGCCGGCGGCCGCCGCGCCCGGATATTCCGCCGCATACGCCAGGTAGTCCGCCCAATCCAGCAGCTGGGCGCTGAGCGCGTTGTTCGGACCTAAACCAAACACGTACGCGTAGTAGGGGTTGTTCGCACCGATCCCGTCGCTGCTGCGGTTGACGCCGCTGTGCAACTCGTAGGCGGCCGTGAGGTACAGGCCGCCCATCTCGAACTTCAGGTCTCCGCTGTACGCGTAGTTGAAGCCGCCGTCGTCGCAGTTCAGGAACAGGTTGCCGCTTCCTGGGTTGTTGCCGCCCGAGCAATCCGGTGACCCCTCCGATGTGAGGTCGTTGTTCGGATCGACGTTCTGACCCAGCGAGTAAGCCGCATCGAAGCTGAAGCCCGACCAGGTCGGGGAGTTGTACATGATCACATGATCCATGCGCGTGCCGAACTCAATGCGGTTGTCACCCCCGGTATTACCCATGATCACGGAGTAATTGCCGAGCGTCCCCGAGAAGGGATTCAGCCGGTCCGTCGAGGTTTTGTAGGGCATGTACATTTCGCCGAACTTCAACTTGCCCAGCTCATGGGTCTGGAAGCCGATGTACGTATCCCCGAGACCGATGGCGCCCTGGACGGTATTCGAGGATTTGGTCCAGGTGTTCTGCAGACCCGGTGCGGCTGCCATGTTGATCGCGGTCGAGACCTGGTAGATGAAGTCCACATGTGAGTCGGCGATCTTATGCGTGCCGCGGTAGCCCACGTTCGATCCGTTGCTCGACATGGCCGCGAGCCAGCCCACGCGTCCGTACGGTCCGGCGCCACCGCCCTTGGCGGGTCCCTGGACAAAAGGACCGGTCGGACTAGTGACCCCGGGCGCCAGCGAGTACGGATAGGCGACAAAGCCGTCCATACCCTTGGTGGTGTAATCGATGGATACGTCGAAGGTGCCGAAGAACCCCTTCATGAAGTTGTTGAATCGGGTATCTGTCGCAGTGACGGTCTTGGCTGTCTTGGCCGACTCTGCGGTCACCTTCTGCTGGTCCGCAACCATCTTCTGCTGGTCGGCAGCGATTTTGGCCTGGTCTGCAGCAGCTTTCGCCTGCTGATCCTTCAAACTCTGCAACTGTCTTTGCAGCTCATCGAGCTGTTGCTGAAGACTGCGCATGCGCGCATCCGCATCCGTGGATTGCGCGAGCGTTGGGGCTGAATAGCTGAAAACGACCAGCACCGCCGCCAGTATTGCGGGTAGTGACCTGAGCATCCTAGTGCCAAACATAAAAATCCCCCTTCCGAGCTGTGAATAAACCCAAGAGCGGCTACCTCAAGAAAACGTTGGTGAATTCGTTCACGCTGGGTGCCTGTGCTCATCCGGCTGGGATGAGCCCGGCGCCGCGCGCCCAGCGATACTTCGCGCCGAGTACGGCGACCGGAATCTCCGTCGAGTAGGCGTAGGCGGGTATGCCATGCTGATAAAGGTATTCGGCGGCTTCTTCCACCTCGACATCACCGGCGAGTGAGGCCACCACGGGCTTCACGAACCCCTTGGCGCGCATCTCGTCCACAACCTCGACCATGAGCCGTGCGAACACCATGGGTGGGGTGATGATGGTGTGCCAGTAGCCGAGGATGAGCGCATGGATGCGCGGATCCTCAAGACCCAGGCGCACGGTTTTCTGATAAGTGGCCGGCGGCTCCCCGCCGGTGATATCGACCGGATTACCAGCGGCCCCGAAGGGCGGTATGAATTTGCGAAAGGCAGCGTCCAGATCCGGCGGCATTGCCATAAGAGTCAGATCGTTGTCCACGCAGGCATCCGACAAGCAGCACCCCGGAGCCGCCCGCACCGGTGATGATCACGACGTTGTTGCCCTTGGGTGTCGGCAGCACCGGGATGCCGCGCGCGAATTCGAGCAAGTCACGCAGCGAGCGGGCGCGGATCACGCCCGATTGGCGAAACACGTCCTCGTAGATCTTGTCGTTGCCCGCCAGCGCCCCGGTGTGCGAGCTCGCCGCGCGCGCGCCCATGCTGGTGCGTCCGGCCTTGAGCACCACGACGGGCTTCTTCTTCGAGACGCGCTGGGCCACCTCGGCGAACGCGCGCCCGTCCTTCAGGTCCTCGCAGTGCTGCGCGATGATCTGGGTGTTCTCGTCCTGCTCGAAGAACGTCAGCAGATCATCCTCATCGATGTCCGATTTGTTGCCGAGCCCGACGATCGCCGAGACGCCCATCTTCGCTGAGCGCGAGAAGCCGATGATCGCCATGCCGATGCCGCCGGACTGCGAGGACAGCGCCGCCTTGCCCTTGACATCGTAGGCGGTGCAGAACGTGGCGCACAGGTTCTTGGGCGTGTAGTAGAAGCCGTAGATGTTCGGGCCCATCAGCCGCACGTTGTATTTGCGTCCGATCTCCACCAGCTCCGCTCTGGCCGGCGACATTGCCGGTCTCCGCGAAGCCGGAGGGGATCAGCACCGCGCCGGGGATCTTCTTCTCGCCGACCTCGGTGAGCGCCTGGGCGACAAACTTGGCCGGAATCGCGAACACGGCCACGATCGATCTCGCCGGGGACGTCCTTGACGCTCTTGTACGCCTTGCGGCCGAGGATCGCGTCCGCGCTCGGATGAATCGGATAGATCTGCCCCTGATAGCCGCCGTTGATCAGGTTCTTCATCACCGAATTGCCGATCTTGCCGTTCTCGGCCGAGGCGCCGATGACGGCGACGGCGTCGGGCTTCATGATGCGGTTCATCTGCGCCACGACCGTCGCTTCACTCGGCCGGTAGCGTGCGGGCGCGGGCTTGAAATCGAGCACGATGCGCACGTCCGCCGCGGTCGCGCCGCGTTCGGTGGCGAACACCGGGTTCAAATCCATCTCGGAGATCTCCGGAAAGTCCGCCACCAGCGCCGACACCCGCTCGATCATGGCGGCGAGTGCTTCGCGATCCACGGGCTTGCCGCCGCGCACGCCGCGCAGAATCTCAGCGGCCGCGATGCTGTCGAGCATCGAGGTCGCCTCCTGCGTCGAGGCGGGGGCGAGCCGGAAGGTGATGTCCTTTAGTACTTCGACCAGCACGCCGCCCAGGCCGAAGGCGACGAGCTTGCCGAAGGCCGGGTCGGTGACTGCGCCGATGATGACTTCCTGGCCGCCGCTGAGCATCTGCTGCACCTGCACGCCCAGGATCTCCGCCTTCGGATCGTACTTTCCGGCGTTGTCGAGGATGCGTCGCGTAAGCCTGCTGAGGCCTGTTCGGCCGAGTCGACGCCGACGAGCACGCCGCCCGCTTCGGTCTTGTGCAGGATCTGCGGTGAGACGATTTTCATCACCACCGGGAAGCCGATCTCGGAGGCCAGCCGCGCCGCTTCGGCGGCACTGCGGGCCACGCCTTCCTTGGGCACCGCGATGCCGTAGGCCTCGCATACACCCCGCGCCTCAGGTGCGGTGAGGGCGCTGCGGCCGGCGACCCGCGCCTCATCGAGCAGCTGGCGGACCTTGCTCTTGTCGTATGCCATGCGTTCGCTAGATCACGTTCTCGGACTTCAGGGCGGCAATCTCCGAGGCGCCGAGGCCGAGTTCCTCGAGAACCTCCTCCGTGTGCTCGCCCAGCAGCGGCGAGCGCTCCACCTCGGTGGGGCTGTCGGACAGCTTGATCGGATTGCCGACGGTCAGGTACTTGCCGCGCTTCGGGTGATCCACCTCGACGATGGTGCCGGTCGCACGCAGCGAGGGCTCGGCGGCCAGCTCCTCCATCGACAGGATCGGACCGCAGGGAATGTCGTGCTGGTTGAACTCCGCCATGGCCTCGAATTTGGTCCGGGTCATCGTCCAGGCCTCCACCGCGGCGAACACCTGCTTCAGGCGCGGCAGGCGCGCATTCGGCGTGGCGTAGTCCGGGTGGGTGATCCACTCCTCCTTGCCGATTACCTTGCAGATCTCCTTCCACACGGGCGCCTGGGTGATGAAGTAGAGGTAGGCGTTCGGATCGGTCTCCCAGCCCTTGCATTTGATGATCCAGCCCGGCTGACCGCCGCCGGAGGCGTTGCCGGCGCGCGGCACCGCGCTGCCGAACTTGCCCTCGGGATACTGCGGGTATTCCTTCATGACCCCGGTGCGCGCGAGGCGCTGCTGGTCGCGCAGTTTCACGCGGCACAGGTTGAGCACGCCGTCCTGCATGGCGGCGAGCACTCGCTGGCCGCGCCCGGTGCTCTTGCGCTGATAGAGCGCGCACACGATCCCGAGCGCGAGGTGCAACCCCGTGCCGCTGTCGCCGATCTGTGCGCCGGTGACCAGCGGTGGCCCGTCATCGAAGCCGGTGGTCGAGGCAGCCCCGCCGGCGCACTGCGCGACGTTCTCGTAGACCTTGCAGTCCTCGTACGGTCCGGGACCGAAGCCCTTCACCGAGGCGACGATCATCTTCGGGTTCAGCTGCTGAATGCGCTCCCAGCCGAAGCCCATGCGATCAAGCGCTCCGGGGGCGAAGTTCTCCACCAGCACGTCGCAGTACTTGACCAGCCGCTCGAGTACCGCTTTGCCGCGCGGGTTCTTCGTGTCGAGCGTGATCGAGCGCTTGTTGTGGTTCAGCATCGTGAAATACAAGCTGTCGACGTCCGGGATATCGCTGCAGCTGCTCGCGCGTGATGTCCCCGGCGCCGGCGCGCTCGACCTTGATCACATCCGCGCCGAACCAGGCCAGCAGTTGGGTGCAGGTCGGACCGGACTGCACGTGCGTGAAGTCGAGGATGCGAACGCCATCTAACGCCTTGCTCATACAACGCTCCTCACGCCCCGTCTCACTTGTACATGGTCTGGTTCTTGGTGCCCGGGGCGTACTCGCGCGGATCAACCCAGATGTTGATGACCGCTGACTTGCGCAGGCGCTGCACGGACTCGCGCGCCCGCTTGAGCGCTGGCGCGATCTGCGCGGGGTCGCGGACTTCCTCGCCGTAACCGCCGAGCATTTCCGCGAACTTGCCGAAGGGCACATCGCCCAGCAGATTGCCGACGTTGCCGCGCTGTTCGCCGTACTTGGCCAGCTGGCCGTAGCGGATCTGATTCATCGCGGAGTTGTTGCCGATGACCGCGACGTAAGGAACGCCGAAGCGATTGGCGGTCTCCATGTCGAACGCAGTCATGCCGAAGGAGCCATCGCCGTAGTAACACAGCACTTCCTTATCCGGGTGCGCAAGCCCGGCGGCGATCGCAAAGCCGGTGCCGACACCGAGTGAGCCGAGCGCCCCCGGATCCATCCACTGTCCCGGGCGGCGCGGACGGACCGCCTGCGCGGAGATCGTCACCACATCGCCGCCGTCACCGATGTAGATGGTGTTGTCGGCGAGAAACTCGTTGAGTTCGTAGGCGACCCGGTACGGATGGATCGGCGTATTGTTTGACTTGAACAGCGGCATCAGTTTCTCACCGGCAGCCGCCTCGGCGGCGGTGAGTTTCTTCATCCACTCGCGCCGCGCCTGGCGCTTGTCCGATTTCAGGCGGCCGGAGGCTGCCTGCAGCACCGCACCGAGGATGGCACCCGGATCCCCGACCAGCCCGAGATCGATGTCACGGTTCTTGCCGACGGTGCGGTAGTCCATGTCGATCTGCACGAGCTTGAGCTTCGTGCTGATTCGCCGGCCGTAACCCATGCGAAAGTCAAACGGCGTACCGACGATGACGATGACGTCGGCGTCGGCAAAGGCATTGCCGCGCGTGCGATCAAAGTGATGCGGGTCCCCCGGGGGCAGCAGTCCCCGGCTGCCGCCGTTGAAGTAGCCGGGGATGTCCAGACCGCGCAGCAGCGCCACCGCTTCGGCGTGCCCGCGTGCGGTCCACACCTGCTGGCCGTAGAGAATCGCCGGGCGCTCGGAGTCGACCAGGATGTCCGCCAGACGCTCGATGTCGCGCGGATCCCCGATCGAGCGGGTCGAGGCGCGATAGTGACCGGGCTTAGGAATGATGGCCTTGGTGGCATCCACTTCGCGATCGAGCACGTCGCGCGGGATCTCCAGGTACACAGGCCCCGGGGCGCCGTTGAAGGCCTCGCGCGCGGCCATCGAGATCATGTCCGCGACGCGTTCGGTGCTTGGCACCGTGGCGGCGAACTTGGTGATCGGCGTCATCATGTCAACGTGCGGCAGATCCTGCAGCGAGCCCATCTTGTGCTGCGTGAGGGCCCCCTGGCCGCCGATGTGCAGCACGGGGCTCTCGGAGCGAAAGGCGGTGGCGATACCGGTGACGGCATTGGTGCAGCCAGGACCTGCCGTGGTCACGACGCAGCCGAGTTTGCCGGTCTGACGTGCATAGCCATCGGCGGCGTGCGCCGCCACCTGTTCGTGGCGCACATCGATGATGCGAATGCCCTCATCCACGCAGCCGTCGTAGATGTCGATGATGTGTCCGCCACAGAGTGTGAAGATCGTATCGACGCCTTCGTTCTTCAGTGCCTTGGCGACCAGATGGCCGCCGGAGACCACGCCCGCCTCGCGGCTCTTGCGCTGCAGGGTGTCTTCGGCCGTGCTCGCCTTGGGTGGCGTGGGAACTGGGTTGGGACTTGCCATCTCGCCTCCGACTCGTGATTCGATCGCGGTGCGCCGCCGTCGAGCGACGCACCGCGATTCTTCAGGTGATGCCTTCTTGTCGCTAGGTGGCTCGTGTGCCGGCGGTGCCTGCGACCGTGGCGGCTGCCGCGGCGTTACCGGATGCAAAGTGGCGCACGCGCATGGGCTTTAGGACCACGAGCGCGAGGAAAGCTGCGATCAGGTTGAACGTCATGGCGATCGTGAACACCGAGCCCCAACCGCGCGACTTCGCGATCACGGCCGCTATCGGGACCAGCAAAGCGCCCGCGCCTTTCGCGGTATAAAGCATGCCCGCGTTGGCCGCGGCAAACTTGGCTCCAAAGGTGTCTCCCTGGGTGGCCGGGAAGAGACTGAAGATCTCGCCGTAGACACCGAAATACAGAGCGCTGATCAGCACAAACATGACCGGGTTCGCCCCGGTTTGGCTGAGTGTGAAGAGCGCTATGGCACCGATTACGAACGCGAGCGCCATCGTGTTCTCACGACCGATCTGATCCGACAGCCAGCCAAAGAACGGCCTACCCACCCCGTCGAAAATGCGATTAAGCATCAAAGCGAATACGAGCGCGGGCATCGCCAGGCCGAAGAGTTCGACCGGCACCTTGTCGATCTTGAGGTCCTTTGCGATCGGGGCCATCGAGGCGGCCATCGTGAGGCCGCCCGATGCAATCAGTACGAACATCAGATACAACACATAGAACACTGGGCTGCGCAGCACCTGCCCCGGGGTGTAACCGATGGCGGTCTGGCTCGCCTTCACCTTCGCCGCCAGCAGTTGCGGTGGGGCGACTCGCATACCCCACGCCATGACGAAGACAATGGCTCCTTGTAGCAGGCCGAAGAACATGAATGCGTGCTCGTAGCCTTGCCCACCGATCATCTTGGAGATCGGTGCGATCGTGAGCGCGGCCCCGGCACCAAAGCCAGCGGCGGTAATTCCGGCAGCAAGCCCGCGTCTGCCCGGAAACCACTTCAGGGCATTACCGACGCAGGTGCCGTAGACCGCCCCCGTTCCGATACCGCCAATGGCGGCTGCAACGTAGAGCGTTGTGAGGGTGTCGGCACTGGAGTTCATGACCCACGCGATGGCTACGAGGATGCCCCCGCTGAGTACTACCCAGCGCGGTCCGAAGCGATCGACGAGATAGCCCTCCACCGGCACGAGCCAGGTCTCGATCAACACAAACACCGTGAATGCCACTTGGATGGCGGCGCGTCCCCAGTGATATTTCGCGTCTATCGGATTCACGAACAACGTCCAGCCGTACTGCAGATTCGCAACGGCGGCCATGCAGATAACGCCGATGATCAATTGGATCCACGGATTGGCCAGTGGCGATTTGGTCGCGGTTACGGAAGCCGGATTCGCACTCATGATCTTCCCCCTCGATTTTTTAACGGATGACTCGAACGTGTCCGGATGATGCGGATGCAATCCGGTGCGCGCAGCTGCCCGCGCGCCCCGGCGATCGGCCCGGCACTGGCTCGGTCACAGCCATGAATGGAAGCGATATATGAGATGAGCGCGCGCGGGGGCGGCGCGCGCGGCGGCAGGAACAATCGACGCGCACGAAGTGCGGAGGCACGAAGACTGCGTCAACGGAACACCCCCTCAATGAGTTGCGAAATCACAACTCCGGCCGCACGCAACGCCCCCATCGGGGCACCCGCAACGGTGGTATACCATATATTTTGGCCTTTCATCTCGTCAAGATGCTTGCGCTTTCGGTGATTAATGTTCAGGTGAACCTCGAGCAGCGCGCGGGGCACCTGCCGGGCGACGCCTGGAAATAACTGTAGCGGTGGCGAGACGTTCCCGACGTTAAGCGCCGCATGCGGCACCTCGCACGTCCGCATACATTTTGTAACCTTGGTCTTGTTCTAATCTGTGCGGGGCTCGTGTAGGATTTGATATATCTAATCCAACGCATCCGGGGTCGTTCGGCATGGCTCTTGCGCTCTCAGGACTCGCGATCGCCCGCTTTGCCGGGCTCTGCGGACTCTTGCAGGGTGGGCGGCGGCCCGCGCGGGGGCGGATTCCGCGATGAGCGTCGCGGCGAGGAAAGTGCAGCGCACGCCGCGGGCCGCGCCACTGTCGCTGGCGCCGCTGAACACCAGCAGTTTGCGCAACCAGGTGTATGTGCACCTGAAGTCGGCGATCGCCGATATGGACATCTATAGCCCGCAGCAGCAGCTGCGGCTGGATGAGCGGCAGCTGATCACGGCGCTCGGCGTGAGTCGTACGCCCATTCGCGAAGCGCTGTCACTGCTGGAACAGGAAGGCTTTATCCGCACAGTGCCGCGCCGCGGCATCTACATCATCCGCAAGTCCAAGCGCCAGATCATCGAGATGATCCAGATGTGGGCGGCGCTTGAGTCGATGGCGGCACGCCTGGCCACGCTGCATGCGACGGATGCGGAGATCGCCAAGCTGCGGCATCTGTTTGATGAGTTCCATAATTCCCCGCCTTCTGAGCACCTGCACGAGTACTCTGACGCCAACATCGCCTTTCATACCGAAGTGATCCGCCTCGGGGGCTCGCAGGCGATCATCGACGCGACGCGCAACCTGCTGCTGCACGTGCGCGCCATTCGCCGCGCCACGATCGGACAAAGTGACCGCGCGGCCCGCTCCATCATCGAGCATCTGAAGATCATCGAAGCGCTCGAGCGGCGCGAGACCGAAGTGGCCGAACGCCTGGCGCGCCAGCACACGCTCGACCTCGCCACGCACGTCGATGCGAACTGCGATTTTCTCGGCTGACCTGAACAACGTCCCCGGCGGCGCCGGCCCGCCGCACCCGGCTGCTGACCCGCTAATGCGCACTGCCCCACTGGCCCAGTGTGGCCCCACCCTGCACGAGTGCCCCAAGGTACAGCGGCTCAGCGGCGGCGGGCACGGTACTGTCAAATGCATCCGGCGCCACCGCGAGTAGCGCTGCACGCGTGCCGGGATCTACGAGGGCTTCCTCCAGTGCCGCGCGATCGACCCACAGCGGCACGCCCGCCTCGATGCGCAGATAAATGCGCCCGGTGGCCTGCGAGGCGAAGTTGACTTCGCGAAAGCGCTCGATACAACGCTTGAGGAAACCGACGTTGTGTTCCGGCGCCAGCAGCCCGCGGTCGGCATAAAGAGCCGCGGGCGTACGCGCCTCGACGTCGACGCGCTTGAAGCGCTCGATGTCCAGCAGGCCATTCAGATCCAGCAGGTTGAACGTGTGGTTGTTGCCGAAGGCAATGACGCGTGGCAGCTCGCCGAACTGCACGCTGTTGTCCAGGAACTCGAAGTGGATCGACTTATCGGTGCGCTGCACCCAGGTAAAGAAAACATCGGACATGCCAGCGTACGCCTCGACGCTGTGCGCGAGCGTATCGTCGACCGCCTTGTAACGACCGACCTCGAGCCCGCGTTTCCAGGCGCGCTCGACCAGCAGCTCCGGCGGCGTGATCATAAAGAACAGGTACACCGTGTGGCCGAAGCGCGTCAGGAGGTTGCTGCCTGCTTCGTCTGAGTTGGGCGCGAAACTGTCGAAACGGAAGCGGTCGATCATGAGGTGCGACATCGCCCCCTGCGCGCGCTTGCGCGCCATGTAGCCGTCGAGCTTGTGATCGATGATCTGCAGCTCCTCGGAAGTGAAAGCGCCGGCGTACTTGTACGCGGCGCCGAGCGCCCCGTAGTCGAGCAGTTGCTTGCGCCAGATGTCCGGGCTGATGAGTGCAAAGTCGCTCCAGCGCACGCCGATGTTGCCGGCGAGGCGCCGTTGCAGCGGGCGCAGCGTGCTCTTGCCGGAGGCCGAAGGTCCTTTGGTATTGATGACCACCGGGTGCTGCTGCTGCGGCAACAGGTTGAAGCCCTCGCGCCGCGCCGCCTCCCGCAGGAGCGGATCAACGAGCTCCCCGAGAGCGGTGCTGCCGTAGGTATTGCAGGCGATATCGGTCGCGAGTGACTCGATGAGCTCGCGCGTGCCCCAGGCGCCACCGTGCGTGGCAAAGAGCGCCGACAACACGTGCGCGAGACTGCGACAAGCCGCCCCTTGCAGTGCATCGCCCGTGGTACTCGCCTGGTGTTCACAGGCGGCGATCTGCGCCAGGCCCCAGCCCGCAGGTTCCGCCGCAGGTGGCGGCGCGCTGCGCCGTCGGGACCAGAGTCGCAACAGGGGCGAGCGCCCCGCGGATACCTGCGCCGGCGCGGCATCCACCACGTCGGCAAATGCGCTGTGAATCGCTCCCGCGAGGCTGCGTCGCGTTTGCACGAAAGCGGCCGTGATGGCCGGCATCTGCGGTTCGAGATAGCCCCTGATCAACCGGCTCGTGATCTTGCGGAAGTTGATGCCCAGGTCCTCGATGCGCGAGCCATCCGGTACGGATAATTCGGCCGTGACCCGGATCAGCACCTCGTGAAGCACGAGTCGTTGCGGTCGAAAGGCAACCAGCTCGGTGGCCGGCAGGCCGGTGAGCGACTGCAGCTCCGTGGCCGCGGACAAACTGGTGGAGACATTCTCCGCCCGAAAGACCGTGCACAGGTGGCGCAGCTCAACGGGCAGCTGTGAAACGATGCCGGGGTTCCAGGGGCCAAACTCCGCCCCGGACGCGTCGGCCGCCCTGAGCTGAGTATCGGAAACTGCCGGCGCCACTTGTTTGGCCTCGATCCGCATGCGCACGTCCCATTAGCATAGCCTAGCGGGGCATTCTCCAGCGCCCGCTCTCAGGCCGCGGCGCGCGCACGGTGAGCTGACGCTGCAGCAGCGAAGCGCCCCGGTTGCGAGTGCGTGACGGACGGGCGCTTAATGGAGCGCAACACACTCGCCACCCGGACTCGTATGCAATACACCAGGCTCGACACGGCAGAACGCGCGCAGTTCCTGCGCACTCTCGCCGCGATGCCCGCTTACCTCTACCAGCAGTTCCATGAACTTGACGCCGATCGCGCGCGCCTGCCCGGAACGGGCGGGGTGTTTTCGCCGGTCGAGCAGGTTTGGCACCTCGCTGATTTGGAGCGGGAGGGATTTGCAGTGCGCATCCGGCGCCTGCGCGAGGAGGACAACCCCACCCTCGCTGACTTTGACGGCACGCAGATGGCGCGCGAGCGCCACTACCGCTCACGCTCGCTGCGCGAGGGGCTCGAGGCATTCCGGCATGCCCGCGAGGCGAACCTTAAGGTGCTCGGCTCCCTCGGCGAGGACAGCTGGAGGCGCGCGGGCGTTCAGGAGGGAGTCGGGATCGTCATGCTGTGCGATATGCCGGCCTTTCTGCTGCAGCACGATGAGACGCACAGGCTCGAGATCGAGGAATGGAAGCGCTCCGTCGGCGTGGCGAGCATCTAGTTCGACCGTTCGGGTTCGACCGGCGCACACCGACCCGTCACCGTCACCGGGACGTCCGAATTCCCCCAACCGCGGGGAATCTTCCCCCGATACGCGCGGTCTACCTAAAGGGCCCCCAGGTCCTGAACACGCAGGGGTTAGTTTATGAAAATGTTCCCGTGGAGCGCGGGCGCGGTCCTGCTCTCGGTTACGCTCATGGCCGCGTGTACGACCTCTGCGCCGAAATCTGTCGCACAGTCGCAGGCGGATACAGCCACCGAGCAACGTGTGTACGCGGCCTTGAACGCTGATCCGACCTATTTTTTCCGCCACGTGGACGTGCGCGTCGACAGTGGCGTGGTTCAACTCGGGGGCTACATTTGGAGTTCGGAGGCGCTCTACAGAGCGAAGCAAATCGCCGCCCGGGTACCGGGGGTAACACTGGTAGTCAACGACATGGAGCTCGAACGCGGTGGGACGCGCGGGGGTGGCCACAACGGCAGCGGCTAGGCGCAGCCCCTGGCGAGGGCGCTACCGCGGCGGCTGTTGCAACGCCACGTCATCGATCATTGCCGCGTAGTCGCTGAGGCTCGGTGTCTTAAGTCCCGCCACCTTGCCCTGGTCGTCCCAGCGGCGCACGCGTATGGCATCGCGGTAGTAGGGCTCGTCTTCGAAGCGGGCGACCTCGGCCGCCGACATCGCGCCGCCCTGCAGTTGCAGCGTGTGCATCGAGGCTGCGCTCAGGTGGGCGAGGTAGTCTGAGTCGGTGGCGCACAGGTAACGCTTCGCCGGTACGTGCAGCCGGACCGGTTCGGACACGTCCGCGCCGAACCGTTGCGCCAGCCAACGCGCGCCAAGCTCTTCGTGATGTGCGTCACTCGTCCACTCCTCGATCGCCTCCGGCACTGTCTCGAGCAGATGGCCGATGTCATGCAGCAGTGCGGCGACGATGAGTGTTGGCGGCGCGCCCTGCACCTGCGCGAAGTACGCCGCCTGCAGGCCGTGCTCGGTCATTGACACCTGCTCACCGAAATACGCCCCCGCGCCGCGCGCCTCATAAATGGCCAACACTTCCTGCGCCACGCTCATGCGGGCGCCTGTGTGTCGGGGAGCCGGCGGCGCAGCAGCGCCGTTTCCGAGTAGACGCTGTCGCGGGTGAGATAACAGCCACGCAGATGGCGGGGGTGCCGCGCCGATGAGAACGCCGTGCGGCCGTGCAGAATGCGCTGATTGTCGAACACCACCAGTGTCCCGGCCCCGAGGTGCGTGCGCAGCTGCCAGCGCGCATCGCGCATCAGCGCAGCGAATCGCCGGTAGGCTGCATAGAAGCGTGGCGTCTGGGCGGCGCTCGGGGGGAGGGGGGCGATCGAGCGGCTGTTGTAGTGCACGGCCGCGATGGCGCCACCTGCGGCAAGCTGGATCAGTGGCCGCTCCGCATACAGCTCCGCCTCTCCGGAACGATAAAGGAACGGCACCGCAGTCGTGGTGAGCTCAGTGAAGGCTTCCGGTGCCACATCACGCAGATGAGCCGCGAGCGCAAAGCCGTCGGCGAAGAGACTCTCGCCGCCTTCGTTTGAGGCGATGAGCGCATGCAGGGCCTGGAAACCGGGCACCGGCTCGCGATACGGGTTGTCGGTATGCAGCCCAAGACCCAGATCGGAGTACGCAAGATTCTCCGGCTGCGGTACCGTACGAACATCGAAGGTGAGACCGTAGTTGGTCTCAAGCACGCGTCCGACCAGCGACATCGCGGCGAGCAGCGCGCCTTCCTCCGCCGGCACCTCCTGAAGAAATGCCAGACCCTGCTGCAGCAGCCGCGTGAGCCAAGCGAGCCGGGCCGCCGGGCTGTGCAGTGTCACGAGGCTCACGCAGGCAAAGTCCCGCCGCGCCTCGAGCCGGCCGCCTTCCAGCCACGGCTGCACCTGAAGTTCCGGCGGGCGCGGCGCACGCCCCGGGGCCTGCGCCGCGAGCCACGCGAAGCTGAAGCAAGCCGGACGCGCCTCGTCTTCCCACTCGATGCGCACGCCGCCCTCATCGCGTACGGCGCTGCGGATGCGCGGTCGCTCGGGAACGTCGGCGATGTCGATGAGCCGCTGGCCGCTGTGCGCGTCGCGATCCTCCGGGAGATTGTCGCGCAGCCACATGCTCGGGTACTCACTTATGCCGCCATCCGCCCATTCGATGCTCAGTAGCTCCGGCGCGCCGCTCAGACCCTTGATGCTCAAGCTCTCACGCATGGACGGACCTCGCCGCGCGACTGTTCAGCAGATAAAGGGTGGCAGCGCACGCGGCGGCGACCGCACTGATGACGGCCAGCGCGACGAAGACGCCCTCCCAGCCGAAAGCGCGCGCGACTCGCGCCACGGTGTCACCCGCGAGCACGCCGCCGAGATAGCCAATGCCGTCGATGATTCCCGAGGAGGCGGCGCTGGCCTGCTTGCCGCCGAAATCGAGCGCGAACGCGCCGCCGAGATAGGAGTAGGGCCCGAGCAGGCAGAAGGCCACCACGCCGATCGTCACCACCGGGAAAACCGCGTCCGGGGATTTCGGATGTACGCCGGTAAGAACGAGGAGTGCGGCCACGGTACCGCTGAGGCCGAGCAGCAGCAGCAAGGCGCGCCCGTTCAGTCCCAGCCGATCACTCAGCCAGCCGCAGGCGAGCACGGAAACCACCCCGACCGCGGGGAAAATAGCGCTGGTGGTCGCTGAGCGACTCATGCTGAAGCCGAGCTGGTCGCGCAGAAATTCGGGCGTCCAGGTGTTGAAGGTCTCCCGAATTATCGTGCAGCCGAACGACAGCAGGCAAACGAGCAGGAAGGCGCGACTGCGCACCAGGGGTGCGAGCAGCGCCCCGATGCCTGCGGGCGGGGCCTCGGAGGCGGCGAAAAGATTCAGCGGGTTGGGGGTGGCCTGCGAGTGCCCCTCGGCGAGGCGTGACTCGCGCAGAAGGAAGAAGCTGGCCAGGAAAGCCACTCCTGCGACCAGGGCTGCGAACACGAACAGGGCGCGCCAGCCGTAGCCGTGCGCGATCAGCAGGCCCATCTGTTCTCGTGCCAGTGCATCCCCTACAAGGTAACTGATGCTCAGGATGCCGATGATCGATCCGTAGGAGGTGTAGTTAAACCACTTGGAGGACACTTTGATGAGTCCCGCCCACCCGAGGGACTGCGTCAGACGATTACCGACCCAGGCGAGCGTAAACAAGGGCAGTGTTCCTGAGAGAGCAAACAGCACGGTAAACACCGTGGCGCCCCCCACCCCGATGAGGAAGTTGCGCCGGCCGCCCCAGTAATCGCCGAGCCCCGTGAGGAACAGCTTGCCGAGCGCGTACGCCAGCACGCCAAAGGAGGTGATCGACCCCAGCCGCACCACCGCTTCGCCGTGTTCCACACCTCGTTGGCCGAGCTCCTCCACCAGCAGCGGGGTGGCGACGGATAGGTCGGCGCGGCAGTAATAGCAGGCGGCGTAACCTGCGAACAGCAGCACGATCGTGCGAATCTGCCCGAAGAGGAGCGAACGTGCGGGGCGGGACTGCCTCATGGTGCGTGAGGGGCAGTCGTGCCGGGCGTCACCCAGATCGGGTCTGTGTACGCCTTGCGTCCGGCCTGATCCTCGACCACGAGTGCGTACCAGCCGGGCCGCTGAGCGCTCACCGTGAATTCGGCGCGCGCTTTGAGCGGCGCGCCGGGGAATGTGCGGCTCTGCTGCGTGCTGCCGTCGCCGATCAGCTCGGCCTTCTTCAGGCCCGCCACGGATCCGAGAGTAAAGCGCAGCGGAGTGCCTTTGCCAGGCGTGACCTGCAACTTGGTTCCGAACATCACCGCGGGGAAGATAAGGGGCCCGTAGGTCACGTAGGCGTGACCGGCCTTGAGTGCCGCCGCGAAGCTCTGGGCGCTCACCGCGCCCTCGATGTGCACGAAGGTACGCACGCGACCGGACTGCTCGTTCCACACATCGTGGGTGTCACTGCCCGCGGTGAGGTAGTAATGCTTGCCTTGGTTCCAGAAGTCCCACAGCTTCGCCAGTACGTTCGCATCATCCTTGGGCACCGAGGAGTTGATCTCGACCAGATCGAAGTCGCCGTCGAAGCCGCCGGGCGCGACTCCTGCGGCGATGCTGGAAAAATAGCCGAACGGGATGAAGGGATGATTAACCTGCACGATCATCGCACCCTCGCGCCGCGCCTCCTTCAGTACCGCGGCCACGGATGCAGTGCTCGTGTCGATGGCGAGCCGCGCGCCCGGCGTCAGCGGATAGGCGTTGAAATGACCCCAGGACGGGGAGAGCTCGATGCCGGGGATGAAGGGCACACCGCGCGCCGCGGCGATCTTCAGCAGCGTTGCATGATTTGCGTTCGAATCGTGATCACTCACGAACAACAGATCCAGGCCCGCCGCGAGCTGCGAGCGTGCCAGGTCCGCCGGCGGCGTCACGGCCTCGGCCTGGTCGGCGTGGTGATGCAGGTCGGCCGCATACCAGCCGCGTGCCGGCGGATCAAACAGCCTCGTAATGGCGACCGCGCACTGCGTCGTTTGTCCGGGTTTGACGAGCACCGGTACCTCAGCATCAGGAGCGAGTACTCCCGCACCGGATGAGACTGTGAAGCGGTAGCTGCCCGGGGCAATCGGCACGCTCACATGACCCTTGGGGGTAAGTTCGGTGAAGAAAGTCTTGCGCCCCAGAAACTGAACGAGCGGCTTCTCGCCCGAACTGATGGCGATGCGTGCATCCACAGGCTGCCCGCGCCTGGGATCACGCACCGAGAAGTCGACGCTGCCGGGCCCCTGCAGGTCGGCGAAATCGCGCGTCTGGGCGCTCGCGGGCGCAACATCCACCGACACCACCGCGCTGCGCGCGTAGTTGCGACCGGTGGCGTAGAGGGAATACTCGCCCGCCGGAAGGCGCATGTCATAGGCGCCGTCGCGCCCGAGAACCCACGCATACGGCTTGCCGTCCCTCTCCACGACCACCACCGGCTGCGCCAGCGGCTTGCCGTCGCGCGTGCGGACGATGCCGTGCACGCTGCCCGCCGGAAGCTGCTGCTGTTCGATCTCGGCGGCCACCACCGGTGCCAGGTCGCCGCTGGCGCCGACCTGCAGCCAGCCACTGAAGGTGCGGCTCTCTTTGGGCTTGAGCGTGTGCAGCAGGAACAGGTCGCGCGAGCCTGAGCCGACGTGATCCATGTAGGGCGCGTGCAGCGTGACGCTCCAGTCAGCGTCGTAGCCGCTCACGCGGTTGGCGAGCGCGCCGTCGGCCTTGCCCTCGTTAACGCCCGCCAGTCCCGGGACCGGGAAGAGAAAGCCACTGCTCGGCCAGAGCGTCAGCCCGGAGAGCAGATCCGGCAGCGCCACGTCGCCCTCGTTGGTCATGGTGGTGGCGATCAGGATCCGATCGGAGTGCTCGTGCAGCGTGTAGAGCGTTTCGATCCGTACCCTGCCCCAGTCCCGTACAGCGCGGATGCGCACCTGCTGCGGGCCTTCCTCCAGGATATCGACGTGCTGATAGGTGTTGGGCCACGCGGACCAGTTGTTGGGGATGAAATCCGCGAACACCACGCGATCACGACCGATCGTGCCCGCCGTCACCGGCGCCATGTCCACGAGCGCCCCGCGCGGCACTCCGTACGGTGCGGGCGATTCGACAGCCAGTGCAAACGCCAGGTGCTCGTTCACGACCGTGAGGTCGCCGGCGGCACGGGCGTCGCCTTCGGGTATCGGTGTTGGGCCACGGATGAGCCGCACGTCGGCGCGCGTGTTCGTCAGGGGCAACAGCAGCGCGAGCGCTGCGAGCAGCGTCAGCCTGAGGCCCATGAAATGCCAACCCTCGCTTTGCGTCGCGCCTCACGGCGCGCACCCCGAGGTGGGGGCGAAGCGCGGGCGACGTTGGAAGAGGCAGCGATACTAGCCGACGCCCCGCCGCGAATCACGCACGGCCGGGGGCGCACGAAGCCTTCAAGGGGTCGGGGGAAGGCCTCATCGCAGGCGCGGAGGACAGGTGCGGGGCAGGGGGTGCGCCGCGCCCCGCGCGCTGGCGGGGACGCGGCGCCTTCAGACCGAGGAACTTACCAGCGGTGGTACACCACCACCGGTGCCGGAGCGACAACGGCCGCCACATAGGGCCGCGGGGGTCCGACCGGGGCGACCACACAACCGGTGAGCGCCGCGCCGAAAGCCAGCGCAATCAGCAATTTGACAATGGCACGCATGGGTACAGTCCTTTCGCATTGACCTGAGAGTGAGAACGCGCCGGCCGCCGTGGCGCTGACATGCGCGTGCGAAGCTGCGCGCAACGGCCACAGGTTCAGGGTCGGTTCAGGAGCGCCGCGGCGGGGCGTATCCTTGCTGGAGCATGACTACGTTTCGCCAGCAGCTGCGCAATAACGCGGTGGCGCTGATCAGCCTTGCCGTGGCGCTCAGCAGCCTTGCCTACAACACCTGGCGCAATGAACGCACCGAACATAACCGCAACATCCGCACGGCGACCTTTGAGGTCCTGACCAAACTTGCCGAACTGGAGCGGGTGGTGTTTCTGGCGCAGTACGACCGTGATGTGAGCGGGGGCAGTCCGCGCACCGGCTGGACCTATGTGCTCGTGATCCGCGACCTGTCAGCCATCGTGCCCGCCCCCGTACCGGCCCGCGCCGCCGAGCTGCAGTCGGTCTGGGCGGATAACTGGGCGGGGCTGGGGAAGGATGATGAGACCGCAGTCAATCGCATCGATGATGCGATCGGCAAATTGCGCGAAGCGACGCTCGCCACGCTCAAGTCGCTGCGCTAGAGGAGGGCGCTGCGCGCTCATACACGAACAGGCGCGACTCGCGACCGTCGGGCGTGAAGTGCACCATGCGCTCAAACCGCAGTCCGAGGCGCTCGAGAATGCGGATCGAGCCCACATTATCCGGGGCAGTGATCGCGACGATGCGCCTAAGCCCGAGCGCCTCCACACCCAGCTGCAAGGTCGCGGCGGCGGCCTCGAGCCCGTAACCACGACGCCGTGCCTGCGGCAGAAACGCAAAGCCGACCTCTACGTCCGGATGCGAATCGCGCCGCAGCAGCCCGCACAGGCCGAGCGCGACACGCGAGTCTTTGCGTTCCACAAGATATAGCCCGAAACCCAAGCGCTGGTAGCTCTGCGCCGGACCGTCGGCGATATAACGCTGCGCGTCCTCGAGGCTGTGCACGCCGCGATCGCCGACGTTGGCGATGAAATCAGGATCCGTGAGCAACTCGAGGATGAAGGCCGCATCGGAGCTGCTCAGGCGGCGCAGCCGCAGCCGTGCGGTCTCTGTGACGGTCACGGGGGTGCCCTGAGCCTCATACAGGTGCGTATCACGCTCCGCACTGTATGTCCCGACGGTCGCGACATCACCCGATTATTGCGTAGTATGGTCGCAATGCCCACCCGCGGAGTGCGCCATGATTACCCTGTATCACCGGCCGAGAACCCGCTCATCGCGTTTCCTGTTTCTGCTCGAGGAGCTTGAGGCCCCGTACCGGGTGCAGATCGTGAGCGTGCGTGGCCGTGACGGCGCCGGCGCGATCGATCCGGCCAATCCGCATCCGCACGGCAAGGTACCCGCGATCTCCGACGACGGTGTCGTGGTGTTCGAATCCGCAGCGATCGCCCTGTACCTCACCGACAAGTTCCCGAAAAACCGCATCGGGCCGCTTGTCGGCGAAGCGCAGCGCGGCGCGTATCTGTCCTGGCTCGCTTACTACACCGGGGTCCTTGAGCCTGCGGTCCTCTCGAAGGTGATGAAAGTCGAAGTGCCGCGCGGCACCGCCGGCTGGGTCGAGCTGGAGGAAGTGATGGCGGTGATTCTCGCCAGACTCGCCGCGGGACCTTACCTGCTCGGGGAGAATTTCACCGCGGTGGATGTGCTGTTCGGTACCTCGTTTGCGCTGTTCGCGCAGGCCGAGTTCATGCCCAAGTCGCCGCTGATCGGTGCGTACGTGCAGCGCATCGTCACGCGGCCGGCGTTTGCCCGGGGTATGGCGCGCGATGCCGGCTGAGTAAGTGTGCCAGCCTGATATCGCCACCCTGACAATACTCTGCGCTGGGCAATCCTAGCGCGCGGGCGGGCCGGGTTTCGCCAGGTCCGAAAACGGCTACTTTCTGTAAGCGCTCGCGCGTATGGTGCCGTCCATGGATACGATTTCGGGATTGGATCCGGAGGCGCTGGAGCGCGCGCGCGTCAGCCGTGATCCGCGCTTTGACGGCAAGTTCTTCATCGCGGTGACTTCCACCGGGATCTACTGCCGCCCGATCTGCCCCTCGCGCTACGCCAAGCGCGCACATGTGCGTTTCTTTGGCACGCCCGCGGCCGCGGAAGCGGCCGGATTCCGGCCGTGTCTGCGCTGTCGTCCCGAGGCCGCCCCCGGTACACCCGCATGGCTTGGCACGGCTGCGGTCGTGCGTCGCGCGCTGCGTCTGATCAACGAGGGTGCGCTCGATGAAGGCTCAGTCGAGGAGCTCGCCGCGCGTCTGGGTATCGGTGCGCGACACCTGTTGCGCCTGTTCGGGCGCCACGTGGGGGCTTCGCCTTCGGCAGTCGCGCAGACGCGCCGCCTGCACTTCGCCGTGTGCCTGCTCGAGGACACGACTCTGCCGATCACGCAGGTCGCGCTGGCCGCCGGCTTCGGCAGCAGCCGTCGCTTCAACGATGCCTTCCGCCATACTTATCAGCGCTCACCGCGCGATTTGCGCCGCCTGCGCCGACGCGGTGGGAGGGGGGAGCGATCCGAGGAGGTCGTGCTGCGGCTCGCCTACCGGCCACCTTATGACTGGAATCATATGCGCGAATTTCTGGCGGCGCGCGCGGTCGCCGGCGTGGAACGGGTCGATGCGCGCGGCTATGCGCGCACGGTTGCGTGCGAAGGCGGTCATGCGCTGATCTGCGTGGCGACGGTGCCCGGAGAGGATGCGCTGCAGTTACGCGTGACCGGTGCACCGCCGGCGGCGTTGCTGCAGTTATCCTCGATCGCCCGCCGCGTCTTCGATCTGGCGGCCGATCCGGCGCGCATCGGCAGTGAACTTGCGAAGGATCAGCTGGTTGGGCCGCTGGTGCGCGCGCGGCCGGGACTGCGAATTCCCGGCGCCTGGGACGCGTTTGAGTGCACGGTGCGCGCCATACTCGGACAGCAGGTGAGTGTGGCCGCAGGGCGCACCTTCGCCACGCGCCTCGTCGAGCGCGCCGGGCGCACGGTGCGCGGTGGCGGCGATGGCCTCACGCATCTCTTCCCGAGCGCCGCGGATATTGCGGGCACTGATCTCAGCGGGCTTGGACTTACGCGCTCGCGCGCCGCGACCGTGTACGCGCTGGCACGCGCGGTGCTCGAGCGGCGCGTGGACTTCAGCGCAGCGCCCGCCCAGCTCGCCGAGGCCCTGGCCGCTTTGCCGGGGATCGGTCCGTGGACCGCGCACTACGTATTGCTGCGGGCGCTCGGTGAACCGGATGCGCTGCCGAGCGCTGACCTGGTGCTGCGCCGCATGGCTGCGCCGCTGAACAAGATGCTCAGCGGAAAAGAGCTCGATGAGCGGGCGAAAGAGTGGCAGCCGTGGCGCAGCTACGCGGTGATGCATCTGTGGCGGGCGGCAGCCGGCGCGACGCCGGTACAAACTGGCGGGGGGTAACCTTATGAACGCGACGCTTGCGGAGGCCCCCCTCTCCTGGTGCGAGATCGACTCGCCCGTCGGTCCGCTGTTACTGGCCGGTAGCGCGCGCGCCCTGATGCACGTTCACTTCCAGGCAGGCCCGGGCGCTCTTCGGCCGGACGCGGCATGGCAACCTGCTCAGGCACCCTTTGCGCAAGTCACCGAGCAGCTTGCCGAGTACTTCACCGGGCGGCGTCGGGAGTTCACACTGCCGCTCGCCCCGCAGGGCACGTCGTTTCAGCGCTCGGTGTGGCAGGCGTTACGGCAGATACCCTACGGGGAGACCGTCGCCTACGGCGAACTTGCACGGCGGCTTGGCCGTCAAAGCGGTGCGCGTGCCGTGGGTTTGGCGAACGGCGCAAATCCTCTGCCGATCATTGTTCCGTGTCACCGCGTCATCGGCGCCGACGGTTCGCTCACGGGCTTCGGTGGCGGTCTGCACATCAAGCGCGCACTCCTGACGCTCGAGGGTGCAGCGTGCGCGCAGGATCTCTTCAGCGCCGGCGGGGCCGAAGAATCCCTGCGTGGCGCTGCGGAGCAGTTAGCCGGCCGAGGGCAACCACCCGCGCACTAGCGGGCCGCGCCTTCGGGCGCGACACGCGTCCAGATCAGATCGATGCCTTCGCGGCGGTCTGCGAATCCGCTGATCTGCCCGTCACCCGTACGCGTGAAGATCCGTCGCGAGCGCGGATGCCCCGGCGTGAAGAAAACATCACCGCTCTCCGGCAACAGCACCTGCGCGGAGCGACCGGCGCGCTCGGTGACCAGGTGATCGCCCTCGAGGCGTATGGTTTGCGTGGTCATGGCACTCAGTCGGTACAGCCCTTGGTAGTCCGCCAGCGATGCGTGAGGCGCCGCGGCACGCGGTGGGTCCTGAGGTATCGCAAATACCTGCGAGGCGACGAGCCGCCACCCCTCGGGTGTGAGACGCCAGGTGTCGCTGCCGCGATAGTGGGCGTGCAGTTCGTGACCTTCGACCACCTCGTGCTCGTCCATCAAGTAAGTGGTGACGGCGAAGCGGCCGAAATCGTGACAAAGAAACGCCTCGACCGTAATCCAGCCGCTGTAGCCGGCAGGCAGCGGTGTGAGATCCGCAAGCATCTGGGTGCGCGTTTTTACTTCGTTGTCCTCGGTGACGTACACAAACTGCGCGTCGGTGTAGTGCGCCCACACTGCGCGGTTTCCCGGGGCGGTGGCGTCCATGAGCGCCTGCGTGGAGCGCTGCAGCGCCGTCGCCGTCGGCTCCGTCGCTGACACGGTCGCGGCGGCAACGACTGAGAGGAACGCCACGTACAGGGGCGAGAGTGAGGACACGGGGCGGCTCCTGCGTTGCGGCCGGACGGGCAGTGCCCCCGAGGGTAGGGCCGGGCGGTGGTAACCTCAAGATCCGGAAGTACGCCGCTGCACCACTTACGGCTCACTCCTCTGCGCGCTCGCAACCCCTCGCGGCGCGGTCGCGGGTACCCCCTTAGCTTCTTCGCGCCTGATCGAACTCACCACTGACACGTGACGTCTGCATCCAAGGCGACTGCGTTATGCATCTCTACTGGCATCGGACAACGGAGTACGCAGGTCATGAAGACTCAAGCTGGTCCCTTGCTGCTGGTGCTTCTCTTCCTGGTGTTGGCCCTGCCTCTGGCAGAGGGGGCGGCGGGAGATGGTGCTGAGCGCAGCTACTACGTCCACCCGGCCCTTCCGAACGCGCCGCCCGGGCCTTTCAGCGATGCCATCCGCACCGGCAACACGCTGTATCTGGGCGGACACCTCGGGATCGACCCGGGCACGGGCCGGGCGCCGCCGGATGGCACCGCAGAGGCCCGCCTCCTCCTGGATGGCGTGCAGCGCACGCTGGCGGCGGCAGGCCTCAAGATGGATGACCTGGTGTGTGTGACGGTAATTTCAACCGACCTCAGCCGTAACGCGACCTTCGATGCCGTCTACCGTACTTACTTTCACGGGCACTATCCGGCGCGCGGATACGTCGGAGCCAGCACGCTGCTGCAGGGAGCGCATTTCGAGGTGCTCGGCGTCGCCGTCAAGCCTGCACGCCTGCAGCTTTAAGGTCGTGCCGGGGACGCGGATGAACCGGCACCAATTCTGTGGCGCGCTGGCGGCGAATCACTGGCGCGCCCGCGCGCCTGGGGCGTTGCGCCGATCTCGGTGACGCACTCTACCGTCGCGCGCTGGTGCTCGGCTGCAACTCTGCGCCGCCGCGCACACGCATCCCCTTGCTGCAGGCGGACCTTGACCTCGTCCGCCACTTAGAGCCCCGGGGCACAGGAGCACCTTGCGTCGGCGCGTGTGCACATCCTCACAGAAACGCCGCCCACACCGTGACCGCCGCCGCCCCGATCAGCAGCAGCCACACGCGTTTCAGGGCCAAGAGTCCCGTGCCCATACCGCCTGCGATCGTGCCCACGATCGAGTAGCAGCTGCGTAAGTCGAGCCGCCAGGGAGGTACGGCGCTGATGCGGGCGGTCACTTCCGCAACGAACCGCTCAGCGGCCAGGGGGTGCTCGGCTGAGGCGAAGCTGCGCAGCAGGTGTGCATCCAGATCATCCGACATGGGCGTGCTCCTGAATGGATTCGTAGACACTCAGCAACGCTCGCAGCCGCTCGCTGCCGCGCCGTACGTGGGATTTGACCGTACCGAGCGGCAGCGCGGTCGCGCTGCTGATCTCGGCGTGGCTCATGCCCTCGCTGTAAGCGAGCACGACGCACAGGCGCTCCTGCGGCGCCAGGCGCGCGAGCGCGCGATCAAGATCCATTTGCGCATCCGCGCAGGCGCTGACGCCAGGCACTGACGCGAGATCCTCGGCATCCATCGCCACCGACAGTGGGGGCGCCGAGCGCACGTGCTCGAGCCAGGTGTTGACCGCCAGCCGTCGCAGCCAGGCGCCGAAGGCGCCGACGGAGCGCAGCTGCGGCAGCGCGCGCCAGGCCTTGAGGAATGTCTGCTGGGCCAGATCGTCTGCGAGCGCGGCATCGCGACTCAGACGGCGTAACAGGTTGCGCAGCCCCGACTGCCGCCGCCGCACGAGTTCGGAAAAGGCCGCCGCATCACCGTTCATGGCAAGCGCGACGACGCTGGCCTCAGCGACCTGGCCGAGTGCGAGCACGGGCGTGCCTGCTGTCACACCGGCCCGCGCGTTCCTTTGTACTTCTGCACGATGCGCGCCGCGACCACGAGGCCGGTTCCAACGCACAGCGTCACGACGCCAGCACCCAGCACGGGCCAGAAGGCTTCCGGCGCCACCTGCTGAAGAAAGAACGCGAACAGTCCTACGCCCACGCCGGCGGAGACGAGGATCACCCCGCACACCCACAGGGTGAGCGGATTAATGCCCGCCGGCTGCGCCGGGGCCATGAGCCGCTCCACGATGCTCGGGTCCAGCTGCTGGCCCTTCTCGATCGCGGCGCGCAGCGGCTCAAGGGTGAGCTGACGTTTCTTGTAATCGGCGACGATACCGGCGACGGTCGCAATCGCCACGAAAGTCCAGAAAGCGATCGCAACGGCAAAAGGTCCGAAATCCATGGTCTGCTCCTCAAGAGCTGGGTAGGAATACGGTAAGGATGCGCCGGCGGGGGTGTTTGGATGCAGCCGGCCCGCTGCCTAGGGTGCCTCCGCGGCGAGCGCCGCGAGCAGGATGCGCGCGAACTCGGGGCCCTTGCCGGCCTCTTCGTGTTTGAAGTACACGAACACGTCCCGGCAATGCCCCGCCCGGGCCTGGATCAGGGACGCCCAGCGTGCCAGCTCCGGTGGCGTATAGCCCTCGTCGCGCAGGCGAAAGTAAGCGTAATCGGCCGTGATCTCAAGCGGGGTTGAGAACTTCTCGCTGTCGGCGATGCACAAGGCGAGGTTACGCGCCTTGAGGCGCTCGAACACCTCCGCGTCCATCCAGGAGGCGTGGCGGAATTCGAAGGCCGCGCACGTCTGCGCGGGCAGCTGCTGCAGAAACTCGTCCAGGACGCCCAGGTCCTTGCGCAGGTAAGGCGGCAGCTGAAAGAGCAGGGCGCCGAGCTTCGGTCCGAGCGTTGCGGCGGTTCTCAGAAAGTAGCCGGTCAGCTCGGCGCAGTCCTTGAGCTTAGCGATGTGGGTGATGCGTTTGGGTGCCTTGAGAGTCAGGCGAAATGCGGGCGGCGTCTCGCGGTCCCAGCCGCTGAGAATTCTGGCGTTGGGGATGCGATAGAAGGTGTAGTTGATTTCAACCGTGCTGAAGCGCTCCGCGTAGTAGGACAGCATCTTGGCGGCCGGCATCTTCAGCGGATAGAAGCTGCCCTTCCACTCAGGATAGTTGTAGCCGGAGGTGCCGACCCAGAGCCTCATGCGCGTCGCGCTGCGCTCAGCGGCTCTCGTTGCTCACCAGACGCCGGTACTGGCCGAGGTGGCGGATCGCGTGTTGCGGTTTACCCAGCGATTCATACAGGCGTGCGAGGTTGTAGTGACAGTCGGCGAATTCCGGATCCTCCTCAAGCGCGCTCTGGTACGCGCGCAGCGCCGCCCCCGCATCCCCGAGATCCTCGAGCAGTACCCCCTGGTTGTAGAGCAGCAACGAGTCGGCACCGGCGCGCCTGAGCGCGCGCTGGTAGACATCGGCGGCTTCCTGCGTGCGGCCGGCCTCGTGCAGCAGGCGCCCCCAGTTGGTCCAGGCCGCCACGTTCTGCGGCTCCGCCTCAACCGCACGGGCGTAGGCGCTGAGGGCCGCCGCTGCGTCGCTGCTCTCGAGCGCCAGTGCCTGGTGGAACCAGTCGGGTGACTCGCTCGCGGCGGCCGGCGCGGGCTCCCTGTGCTCCACCACGTGCAGCACACCGTTTTGCAGGCTGACGTCCAGTCCGAGCACGTACTGACCACCTTCGGCCTGCCAGCGAGCCTCACCGTCACGGACCACGACGTGATCGCCGACGGCGCTGATCGCCAGACCCGACAGCGGTATGGATTCGGGCAGTTCGCGACGCAGCGACTCAAGGGAGCGGCGGATGCGCTTCGCGGGAATCTTGGCCGCGAGCAACGCGCGCGCGGTGCGCAGCACGATCAGGTCCTGGAAGGAGAAGCGGTATTCGCGCCGCGAACCGCGCGCAGGGGTTACAAAACCGGCGCGGATCAAGCTGCGCGTGGTAGCGGGTGAGAGCTGCAGGACCCGCTCGACGTCCCGCACACTATAAGAAGGCACCTGACCTCTCGAAGGCGCTAGCGCACTCTAGGCGTTACGCTTGCTCGCCTTACGCGCGACTTTGGCCGGCTCCTCGGCGCGCTTGGGTCCCTTGCGCGGACCTAAGCGGGTGGTCTGGGCGCGCGCGCTCTCGGTTTTCTCCAGACTGGCGCGCAGTGCCTCCATCAGATCGATCACCTTGCCCGTGCCCGGAGGCGCCACCTCGGCGACGGAGATCTCCTGTCCCTCGACTTTCTTCTGGATCGCCGCCTCGATTCGGCCGCGCACGTCGTCCTTGTAAGCCTGCGGGTCGAAACTCGGCGCCGTCTGTTGATCGATGAGCTGCTGCGCAAGTTTCAGCTCCTGCGGCTTCACTTCCGGTTTGGGCACGTCGACCTCACTGGCGCTCTTCACGTCGGCCGCGTAGTGCAGCTGCTGCATGGCGAGCACGTCGCCGATGGGACGCAGAATGACGATGTAGGCCTTGCCGCGCGCGGCCCAGTGGCCGACGCCACAGCGCCCGGACTGTTTGAGTGCCTCGACCAGCAGGCCGTAGGGCTTGGCTGCGCCTTTGTCCGGCGCCAGGTAATAGGTCTTGTCGAAATACACCGGATCGATTGACTCGATCGGCACAAACTCCGAGATATCCACCGAGTGCGTGCCGACTTCCTCGAGCGCCTTGATCTCCTCGGGCGTAAAGCGCACGTACTGGTCCTTGGCAAATTCGTACCCCTTCACCATCCCGTCGCGCTCAACGACCACGCCTTCTTTCTGACAGATGTACTGCTGACGCAGCCGCGAGCCGCAGGTCTTGTGCAGCAGGTTGAAGGAGATCGCGTTTGAGGCCTGCATGGCGGTGTACAGCTTCACCGGGATGGCGACCAACCCGAAGGACACCGTCAAGGACCCAATGGAACGTGCGGCCATGAATGCACCTACCGTAGCGGTTACTTCTCACGAACAGCGTTGAAAGCCTTCGTAAGACTCTGTTTTAACTCAAGTACATCATGCCACCGGTCGCCGGTCTTTTCCAAGCGCGACGGTACGTCTTTGATTGTAAAGTCCATCGGCTCGGCCGCTTCGAGCTCTTCCCAGGTCAAGGGCATGGAAACGGGGGCTCCCGGGACCCCGCGCGGGGAGTAGGCGACGTTCAAGGTCTTGCCGCGCACGTTCATGTTGTAGTCGATGAAGATCTTGCCGGTGCGCTTCTCGACCGCCCACTCCATGGTGATCTCCTTCGGGTGTTCGCGCATGACGTGACGCCCGACGGTCTCGCAGATGCGCCGCGCCTCATCAAAGGTAACCGTGCGTTCGATCGGCACGAATACGTGCAGACCGGTCTTGCCGGAGGTCTTCACGATCGCCTCGAGCGACATCTGTTTCAGCAGCGCATGAAGCCAGAACGCCACGCGCTTCCCGACCGCAAAACCGCGCTTATTGAGTTCCGGTTCCGCGCCCTTGGCTTCCTGGCCGGAGTAAATGTACGGGTCAATGTCGAACACGAGGTAGTCCGGGTAGTTCAGGATCGAGGACTCGAGCGCGGCGAGCGAACTTGCGTAGTCGGTCCGGGCGCCGGCGGCTTCCGGCAGCGGCTGGGCGCGCGAGTGCCACACGTGAAACTCGAGTGTCCCGACCTGGCCGAGCCACAGCAGAGTCGGCAGGTTGTTGGCGAGCAGATAGCGGTGGCGCTCAGCTTTGGTTTCGGAGAACACCGTGACCGACTCGACGAAGTCCGGCAGCGTCTGCGACCAGTGCTTCTGGAAGAAGCGCTCACCGTTGATGCCCTCCGGCATGCGGATCATGGTGAGCGGGCGGTCGGCAAGATGCGGCAGCATGAAGCGCGCGACACTCGCCAGATACGCGATGTGATCACGCTTGCTGATGGCGCTGGATCGCAGCTTCGCATCCGCCGGCCAATAGATCCGATCAAGGTTAGTGAGTTTCAGGCGCGCCCCGCCGACTGCGAGCTCAAGCGCCTTGGCCGGATTCTTCAGCTGCTCGAGCACCGCGGCCGCTTCCTGTGCGGCGCTGCTGCCCGGGTCTGCCGGTGCCGCGCGGCGCGCTGGGACGCGGCTGATCCTGGCCGGATCGGCGCGGCCGGCGGCCTTGCGCACGCTGCGTGCCTCGACGTCATCGCGCAGGCGCAGGAAGACCGGCGCACGCAGCGACCCGCTCGGAGTCCACTCGCTGAAGCTCACCTCGGCCACAAGTTCGGGCTTCAGCCACGTGGTCGGCCGGTGCAGCGGCGGGGCTTCCGCAAAGGGCGAACTCGGGCGTTCAAGCTTCGCGGCACGCTTCAGCAGCGCTGCGATGCTGGCATCATCGAGGCCCGAGCCCACGTGTCCTGCGTAGTGCAGCACCTTACCCTCGTGGTACCCGAGCAGGAGCGCACCCAGCGGATCGCGCGCGCCCTTGCCGCGCGTGTAGCCGCCGACGACGAACTCGGCCGAGTGCGCGGCCTTGACTTTGAGCCAGGCGCGCGAGCGCTGGCCGCTGTGATAGGGGCTGTCGAGTTTCTTGGCCATGATGCCCTCGAATCCAAGCCCGAGCGCGGCGTCGTAGAGCTGCGCGGCATTCTCGGAGGAATGCACCAGCTGCAGGTGTGCACCCGGTGCCAGGCACTGTGCGAGGTAGCGGTGCCGGTCGGCATAGGCTTGCCCGCGCAGATTCACACCGGCAAAGTGCAGCAGATCGAAGCACACCAGCACCACCGGGGCATCGCGCTGGGCGGCGGCAATCTCAGCCGCGCTTTTCAGCTGCGCCCGATTCTGCAGGGCGTTGAAGGAGGGGCGCCCGCTCGGATCCAGCGCGACGATCTCCCCATCAAGCACCAGCTGACCGCCCGGCTGTGCGGCGAGCTCCGCGGCGAGTTCCGGAAAGACCGGCGTCAGGTCCAGGCCGCGGCGTGACTGCAGCCGCGCCGCGCCGTTCGCGACGAAGGCAATGACGCGGTAACCGTCGAGCTTCGGCTCGTAGCGCCACTGCGGATCCGAGGGCGGCAATTCCCCACTTTCCGCGAGCATCGGTTTCAGTTGCCGGGGCAGTGCCTCCTCGGGGCCGGCGGGCGCCAGGCGCGCCGCCGGCAGGCTCTGCGTCACCTTGCGCGGCGCCACCTCTTCGAGGCTGGCGCCGGAGAGCACGGAGCGATGGCGCGCCAGCAGGTCGTTCGTGTGCGCGAAGCGATCCTTGTGCTTGATCAGCAGCCACTGGCTGCTTTGCGCGGTGCGCACCAGCGTGTACGAGCCTTTGAGTTTCTCCCCGCACAAGAAGAAGCTCAGCTTGCCGGCCGAGAGCTCCGCGCGCACACGCTGCTCTGCCAGCGCGCGATCGCCGAAAGCGTACTGCTGTCCTTCATCGGGTGAGTAGACACCGCAGTCCCACACGATCACGCTGCCGGCGCCGTATTGCTTCGCCGGGATCACGCCCTCGAAGGAGCCGTAGTCGAATGGGTGGTCCTCGACCTGCACGGCCATGCGCTTGTCCATGGGATCCGAGGAGGGACCCTTGGGCACCGCCCAGGATTTGAGAACGCCATCGAGCTCGAGGCGGAAGTCATAGTGCAGGCGTCGCGCCGCGTGCTTCTGCACCACGAACAACAGCGGACCCCGCCGGGCGGCGGCCGCCGCGGGCTTCGGCTCGGGCGTGCGGCTGAAGGTGCGCTTGGCGGCATAGCGCTCGAGCGGCGGCTTGCTCATGAGTGCGACGCCATCCAGGCCGCCGCGGCGGCCAGGAGTTCCTGCCGCACTTGTTTATCGCGCCGGCCGGTGCGCGCGGGCACGTGAAAGGAATGATCCGCCGCGCTGACCCACTGTACGCTCGCCCGCGCGCCCAGCCGCGCCAGCACCGCCTCGAGAAGCGCGCGCTCGGCGAGCGCATCGTGCGTGCCCTGCACGAACAGCATCGGGATCTGCACCTGCAGCAGATGCTCGGCGCGCTCCTGCCCCGGCTGGCCGGCCGGATGCAGCGGGAACCCCAGAAACACCAGTCCGCGCACTGCGGGCAGGGGCGCGAGTGCCTGCGCTTGCGAACTCATGCGGCCACCGAAAGAGCGCCCGCCCGCAAAGAGCGGCAACTCGGGCGCCAGACGCTGCGCCGCGGCCACCGCGGCGCGCACCGTCGCGTGACAGCGGGGCGGCGGATCCGGGCGTTTGGAACCGCGCTCGGTATAGGGAAACTGGAAGCGCAGGGTAGCGATGCCGAGCGCGCCAAGCTCGGTCGCGGCGGCCTGCAGGAATGGTTGCTCCATGCCCGCGCCGGCGCCGTGCGCGAGCACGTAAGCGGCGCGGGCCGCATCGGGCCGTAGCCAGCGCGCGGAGACGTGCGTGTCCGCATCGACCGCGATGCTCAGGCGCACGCCATTCGCCGCATCCTCGCCCGCCACGCCCGCCACGCCCGCCACCTCCTACTCGACCGCCGCCACCCAGGCCGCGTACGGGGGCAGCGTGATGCGGGTACCGGGAGCTGACGCGCCAATCTCCCCGGGGCTTGAGAGCAGCGTCCGGAAGCGGTGACCGGCGAACCCGGCGGCGGCGCTGTTGAGATTGACCGTCTGGGTGCCCGCCGACATGTTGAGCGAGACAATGATGCCCGAGCCCTCGGGCGTCACGCGCGCGTAGGTGAGCACGTGCGCATTGCCCTTATCGAGCAGTACGGTGCGTCCACTGCGCAGCGCCGGATCGCCGCGTCGCAGGGCGATGAGATTTTTGTGCCAGTTGAGGAGCGAATCCCGGTCAGCGAGCTCGGCCTGTACGTTGACCTTCGCGAAATCCGGCGCCACCGGCAGCCACGGATGGCGGCTGCCGGTAAAACCGGCCTGCGCATTGGAGGTGTCCCACTGCATGGGCGTGCGCTCACCGTCGCGACCCTTCTCCTTCGGCCAGCCGGTGATGCCAATCGGATCGCGTACATCCTCGACCCGCGCAGGGGTGAGGGTCGACTGCCCGATCTCTTCGCCCTGGTAGAGCAGGACCGCACAACGCGAGGTCAGCAAGAGCGTCGCGAGGATCTTGGCGATTTCCGCGTTATGCGTGCCGTCGCCGTAGCGGTCCCAGCTGCGCACCTGATCGTGGTTGTCGAGGACGAACAACGGCTGCGACCCCTGCAGCTGCGTCGCCGCCTCGCTCAACCGACGCCTGAACTCGCCCGCATCGAGACGGTTGCCGAGTCCGAACCCGGTGTCCATCGGCAGCTGCAGTTCATCGTGGCGCGCACCACCGTACCAGGCGCTCAGCTGCGCCGTTGTCTTCACATAGGTCTCACCCATCAGCACGCGCTCACCCGGATAGTGATCCACCATGGCGCGCATGCGCCGCAGCACCGCGTGCACCTCGGGAAGATTGTCCGTGTAGACATTGCTGAGAATCGGGTCTCCCTGGGCGTTGCGACCGCCGAGCACCGGAGCGTTGCGCAGCTGCGCATCTTCGAAGAGGCTCGTAACGGCATCGAGCCGGAAGCCCGCCACGCCGCGATCCAGCCAGAAGCGCATGACGTCGAACATAGCCCGCTCGACGTGCGGATTGCGCCAGTTGAGGTCCGGCTGCTGGCGGTAGAAGCGGTGGTAGTAGAACTGATCGATGCCCGGCACGTATTCCCAGGCGGAGCCACCGAAGAGGCTCACCCAGTTGTTGGGCGGCGCGCGCTTGCCGGCGACGTCGGCTTTGCCGTTGCTCCAGACATAAAAGTCATGCGCCGCGGAGTGACGCGAGCGCAGCGCATCGAGGAACCAGGGATGCTGATCGGAGGTGTGGTTGAGCACCATATCGAGCAGCACGCGGATGTGGCGCTGCTCGGCCTGCGCCAGCAGGCGATCGAAGTCCGCGAGCGTGCCGTACTGGGGATCGACGCCCTCGTAGTCACTGATGTCGTAGCCGAAGTCGACCTGTGGCGAGGGAAAGAACGGCGTGAGCCATATCGCATCGACGCCGAGCGCCTCAAGATAATCCAGGCGTTGCGTGATGCCATTCAGATCGCCTACACCATCGGCGTTGGAATCCTGGAAGCTGCGCGGATAGATCTCGTAGATCACCGCCTCATGCCACCACGGCTCGCTCGAGGGTGGCGCCGCCGCGGCCGCACCCGAGAGCGCGAGCCACACACCCAGACTCAGCAGCATGCGCCGCGGCAAGGGCTGCTCAGACATCGGCCGGCACAAAGCTGGGGGCATATCCTGCGCCACTCGATTCCCGGGTTCGGCTGCCGCATAGTACGCGGAAATGCCCTGCGGTCAGCGCCCGATGCGCCCTTGCGGCGCCTGAGACCCCGGTGGCACAGAATGTCTTAATCTGGCGGAGACCAAGATGAGCCCGGAGCAGCGCAACAAGCAGCTCGTGCGCGAGTTCTTTGCCAGCATGGGCCGCGGCGACGTGGCGGCGATCGTTGCCGCGTACGCGGATGACGGCTACCTCATGACCATGGGAGGTACGCTGATCTCGGGTAAGTTCACGCGCGCCCAGATTCAGGCGGCGGCGGCACGGATTTATGAGGTCTTTCCGCAGGGACTGACCTTCACGCTCGATGCCATGACCGCCGAGGGCGAGCGCGTCGCCGTCGAGGCGCACTCGCAGGGGCAGCACGTTTCGGGCGCGCTCTACAGCAATGAGTACCACTTTCTGTTCGTGTTCCGCGACGGCAAGCTCAAGCTGCTCAAGGAGTACATGGACACCGAGCGCGTAACCGACATCCTCTGCGGTGGCCAGCGGCCCGGCGTGAGCGGCCGAGCATGAGTGGCACGCGCACCGCTGCGATCGGGCTTACGTTCCCGCGCGGCGGCGCCCTGGTCGCCGGCAGTGGCAACATCGGCAGCGCCGTGGCGAGGCGGCTGGCGCAGGCGGGTGTACCGGTGATGTTTACCTACCAGCAGAACGCGCCGCGCGCTGCGGCGCTCGCGCACGATCTGAACGCGCACGGGGGTGAGGCGCAGGCACAGCAGCTGGACTTCGCCGACGCAACGGCGGTGCGCAACCTGCTCACCGGCACCGCCGAGCGCTTCGGCCGGCTGCACACGGTCATCTATTGTGCCGGCCCTGCGATACCCTTTCTCAGGGTGCGCGAGATGCCGCCCGAGACACTCGCCGCCCACCTCACGGCGGACACGCTCGGCTGCTTTCGCTTGTTCCACCATGCGATCCCCGTGCTGGCAGCCGGCGGCGGCGGCTCGCTCACCGCCTGCGTCACTATGGCCAATCACCGCACCCTCGACACCGACGGCTTGTCGGCGATTCCTAAAGCAGCGATCGAGTCGCTCATGCGTCAGATTGCCTCTGAGGAGGCTGCCAGCGGGATCCGGGCCAACGCGCTGGCGATTGGTTGGGTCGGCGGCTTCGCCGACAGCTTTGAGCAAGCCCGCGCCTACACCGCCGCCATGACCGGCCCGCAGGCACAGGCTACGCGTGCCCTCATGGAGCGCCTCATGTCCTGGATCCGCATGGGTCGACCCGGCCGCGGCGAAGAGGTCGCCAACATCGTGGCATTCCTCGCCTCCGAGCAGGCCTCGTACGTGACCGGCTGCATCATCCCGGCCGACGGCGGAGCGACTCTGTGAGTGATGTAACGGCGGCGGCGGGGAAGGTGGTGCTCGATCCTTACGATCACAAGTTTCACTGGGATCCGTACCCGTACTACCGCGCGGCGCGCGAATACGATCCGGTCTATTACTACGAGCCGGGTGGCTTCTGGCTGCTCACCAAGTGGGATGACGTGCATCGCGCCTTTCGCGATCACAAGACCTTCATCAACAGTGGCGCGGTTGCGCTCGAGCGCGACGCCAACGAAAAGCTCCCGTATCCGCTTTTCATCGGCAGTGATCCGCCCGAACACACACGCCAGCGCGCCGTGCTCGCGCCGCTCATGATGCCCGCTGCACTCGCCCGGCTCGAAGGCTTCATCCGCATGCGCACCGCGGAACTGCTGGCCGCGCACCTGCCGCGCGGGCGGCTGGATTTCGTCGCCGATCTCGCCTGCTACCTGCCCATGGATGTGATCTCACTCCTGATCAACGTGCCGGTCGCAGACCGCGACCGGGTGCGCGGCTGGGCGGATGATCTCATTGCGCGCGAGGACAAGCAGACTGACCTGGCCGAGCGCAACGTGGCCGGCTACATGAATCTGGCGCAGTACTTCGAAGAGCACACCGCGCGACACGCCGCGCAGGCACCCGAGGAAGATCTCCTGGGCGCGATGCTCAAGGCGCAGGCCGCAGGTCGGATGAGCCATGCCGAGGTGGTCGGTAACCTCATCCTGCTCGCCATCGCCGGCAACGAGACGACCACCAAGCTCATCGGCAACATGGCATTTCGGCTCTGGGAGCACCCCGCGCAGCGACGCTGGATTCTCGAGGACCCCGCGCGCATTTCCAAGGCGATCGAGGAGACACTGCGTTTTGATGGCTCCTCGCAGATTCTGGTGCGCCGCGTGGCCGAGGATGTCACGTTGCGCGGCAAGCTGCTCAGGAAGGGTGACCGCGTGGGTCTGTGCGTCATCTCCGCCAACCGCGATGCGGATAAGTTCGTGAATCCGGAAGTCTTCGACGTACGTCGCGGTTCGCGTGATCACCTCGCCTTCGGTTACGGCGTGCACGCCTGTCTCGGCGCAGCACTTGCACGCCTGGAGACGCGCGTCGTGTTCGAAGAGGTCCTGCGTTACCTGCCCGACTACAAGATCGAGGCCACCGGTTTGCGTCGCGCACACAATCCGAACGTCCGCGGTTTCACGCACGTGCCTGCGCATTTCACGCCGGTGCAGCCGTGAGCGCTGCGGCAAGTGTTGCCAGCCATACGCCAAAGGGCGAGGCCCGGCTGCTGATCGACGGGCAACTGACCGAGGCGCGTTCCGGTCAGCGCTACCAGAATATAAATCCGGCGACCGAAGAGATGCTGGGCACGGTCGCCGATGCGGGCGTGGATGATGTCGCTCTGGCCGTAGGGGCGGCGCGGCGTGCATTCGAGGAGTCCGGCTGGGCGAGCGACCGGGCGCTGCGGCAGCGCTGTCTTGCGCAACTGCGTGACGGGCTGCGCGCCGAAGCCAAGGAGCTGCACGCCCAGATTGTCGCCGAGGTAGGGGCCACCCTGGCCATTACCGCCAATGGGCCGCAGGGGGATGGGCCGCTGGCGATCCTCGATTACTACCTCGAGCTCATGCAGCGCTACGCCTGGGAGACGCAGCTGCCGGTCACCCACCACATGGGGGTGCCGAGCAAGCGGCTGCTGTGGCGCGAGGCGGCCGGCGTGGTGGCGGCTATCACGCCCTGGAACTTCCCCTTCCAGATCAACATCGCCAAGGTGGCGCCGGCACTCGCCGCCGGCTGTACCGTGATCCTGAAGGCGGCTCCCGAGACTCCCTGGACTGCGACTTTCATCGGGCGCATCGCCGCCGAATGCACCGACATGCCACCGGGGGTGCTGAACGTGCTCACCTCGAGTGATCGGGCGGGCGCGGGCGAGCTGCTCGCGACGCATCCGCAGGTGGACGTCGTGTCCTTCACCGGCTCCACGGCGACCGGACGGCGCGTGATGGCGAACGCGGCGGCGACCGTGAAGCGCGTGTTCCTCGAGCTCGGCGGCAAATCAGCCACGATCGTGCTCGATGATGCGGATTTCAGCTCAGCGCTGCTGGCGGGCTTTGCCGTCTGCTACCACGCAGGTCAGGGATGCGCAATTGCGACGCGACTGCTGCTGCCGCGGCCGCGCTATGCCGAGGGTGTTGAATTTCTCAAGGCCGCCTTCGCGCAACACAGCTACGGCGACCCGTTCGGTCCGGGACAGATCATGGGGCCGCTCATCAGCGCGACGCAGCTGGCGCGAGTGCTCGAGTACGTCGAAATTGGCAAGCGCGAGGGGGCGCGGCTCGTGTGCGGCGGTAAGCGTCCGGCGCACCTCAAGCGCGGGTACTACCTCGAGCCGACGATCTTTGCCGATGTGACCAACGACATGCGCATCGCCCAGGAGGAGATCTTTGGCCCGGTGCTGGTGGTCATCGCCTACGACGATGATGAGGATGCCGTGCGCATTGCCAACGACTCCATCTATGGCCTCTCCGGCGCCATCATCGGCAGCCCGCAGCGCGCGCTGGGGATGGCGCGGCGCATCCGCGCGGGCACGATGAACGTCAACGGGGCGAACTTCTTCGCGCCGGATTCCCCGTTTGGCGGCTACAAGCAAAGCGGCATCGGCCGCGAGATGGGCGTCGCGGGCCTGGAGGAATATCTGCAGCTGAAGACCGTGGCGGTGCCGGGCTGAAGGCCTGAGGTGCCTGAGTCTTGCGAAATTCATCTGTGCGACGGCGCCGGGCGGCGCGGCACCTGAGGATCAGCGGCAATGAACACCCACTCCTATCTTGAGAACCAGGTGATCGCGGTGAGCGGTGCTTCCAAGGGCATCGGGCTCGCCACGGCGCGCAGCCTGCTCGAGCGCGGCGCGCGCGTGGCGCTCATCGCCCGCAATCGCGCACCCCTGCAAGCTGCCGTGGCGGCTCTTGATTCACAGCGTGCGCTCGCCGTCAGCGCGGATGCGTGCGATCGCGCGGCGATCGGCACGGCGCTCGAGACCGTGGTGCGCACCTTCGGGCGGCTGGATGGGCTGGTGAACAACGTCGGCTTCCAGTTTGCGCGCCGCATAGAACTCATGCCGGAGGCCGAGGTGCGCCGGCTGATTGATATGAACTTCGTCAGCGCGATATTCGCCAGCCAGGCGGCGATTCCGCATCTGCGCGCCAGCGGCGGCGGACGCATCGTGAACGTCTCCTCCTCCACGGTGCGCCATGAGAACGAGTTCTCCCACGTCGGCGTGTACTCGGCGAGCAAGGCGGCACTCGAGCACTTCTCGCGCGAGCTGCGTCACGAACTGAAGCCCGACAAGATCATGGTGACGGTGTTCAGCCCAGGCGCGGCCGCCACCGGCAGCGTGGCGAACTTCGATCCGCAGGCGCTGCAGGAGGCCATGCAGGACTGGCTCACGAAGGGACCGATGTTCGACGGCGCCCTGCAGCCGCACACCATCGGCGAGGCGATCGCGGCGTGCTTTGAGTTTCCCGCGGGGGCGGCGCCGGAGTTCGTGGAGGTTCGTCCCAGCATCCTGACCCCGAAGATGCTCGAGTCCGACTGGCAGCAGAAACCCTGAGGACGGCCCGCATGAGCATCGGTTTTATCGGACTTGGCAACATCGGCAAGCCCATGGCACGCCAGCTTCTGAAGCTCGACGAGGAGGTGTGGGTATACGACCTCGCTCCGCAACCCGTCGCCGAGCTGGCCGACTTCGGTGCACACGGGGCGCGCGACGCGCGCGAGCTTGCCGATCGCTGCCGCATGATCGGGCTGTGTGTGCGGGACGCCGCCGACGTCGAGGCGCTGCTGCACGGCGGCGGTCTGCTCGCCGGCCTCGCGGCCGATTCCATCATCGCCGTACACAGCACCGTGGCGCGCGCGCACCTGCTGCAGTGGTTTGCGCAGGCACGGACACGCGGCATTCATCTGCTCGACGCCCCGATCACCGGAGGGGCGGCTGCCGCCGAGTCCGCGACCCTCACCTACATGGTCGGCGGGGATGCCGCGATCATCGAGCGCTGCCGGGCGGTGTTTATGACCTCGGGCGCCAAGCTCATCCACGCCGGGCCGGTCGGCAGCGGGATACTGCTGAAGCTGTGCAACAACCTCATGACCTATGCCGCCTTTGCCGCCATTCACGAGGCGGAGCGTCTGGCGCGCGCAGGCGGCCTCGATCCGGCGCTGCTCGCCGAGGTCGGCCGCAGCAACGGGGTGGTGACCGCGCAGATGGAAGCCTTCATGAGCCACCGCGGCAAGTTGGCACAAACGGGTACGCAGGCCCTGCAGCGAGGCTTCGCGCCGTTCGCCGCTCTGGCGGGCAAGGACCTGGCGGCGGCGCTCGCCAGTGCGCGCGAACTTAAGCTGCAGTTGCCGGTGACCGAGCGCGTGGCCGCCAGCATCGACAAGGTATTTCTTAACCAGGACCACTGACGGACGCTGTCATGAACCAATACGATCGCAGCAAGGGGCAGGCGAAGTTCGATGAGGTGTACTGCGGAGACCTGGGCGCTTTGCCGCCCCCGGGTGCTTCCCCGTTCATCGACTACATGCTGGAGACGCTCTTCGGAGAACTGTGGCACGACGCCACGCTGTCGATCCGCGAGCGTCGGCTGCTGCTGCTGGGCGTACTCGCCGCACAGGGGGAGGAGAGCGCGCTTGCCATCCATCTGCGCGCTGCCGTGAAGCGCGGGGAACTGACGGCAACACAGCTGCAGGCGATGGCCACCTTCCTGACCCAGTACGTGGGTTATCCGCGCGGCTCGCGACTGTTTCGTATCGTCGGGGAAGTGTGCGCTGCCGCACCGACGTAATCCCGTCCGCCCTATAGCGCGCCGGCTTTGACGTCAGCCGCGCAGGCCCTTCCCGGCATAGGTACTTGCCGCAGTGCCGTAGCGGCAAGTGCGGCTGCTGGCGCCGCGTCGCAGTTGTTAGGGTTTCCCGCTACGGCCCAGAGGGGGCTAACAACAAGGCTGCGGATATGCGACACGCAAAACCGTTACGTGGTTTCACCGCTCTGACCGCGTTGGCCGTCCTCACCTGCGCCGCCCCGGTGGCTCTCGCCGTGCCCAGCTTTGCCCGCCAGACCGGCATGGCCTGCGAGGCCTGCCATACGGTGTTTCCCGAGCTGACGCACTTCGGCCGCGTCTTCAAGGCGAACGGTTACACGCTGACCAACCTCAAGAGGGTGCAGGACGTCAGCGGGAAGAAGGAACAGCTGCTCGAGCTTTCGACCACGCCCCCGCTGTCGATCATGGCGCAGATCTCCTACACCCAGATGCAGAAATCGGTGCCCGACCTCTCGAATGTCGGCGCGCCGGGGGTCGCGCAGAATGGCACCGCCGGGTTTCCGCAGCAGTTCAGCCTGTTCTATGGCGGGGAGATCGCGCCGCATTTCGGCGGCCTGATCCAGTTCACCTACGACAACGCAGGCGGCAGCTTCGGCGTGGACAACACCGACCTGCGCTTTGCCGACGCGAAGCTGCTGCCGGACAACGGCACGCTCACCTACGGGCTGTCGCTCAATAACAATCCGACCGTGCAGGATCTGTGGAACTCGACCCCGGCATGGGGTTTCCCGTATACGTCCAGCAATGCCAATGTCTCGCCGCTCGCGGGGACCGCGATCAACGGGGGCTTCGCCCAGAACGTCGCGGGACTGACGGGCTACATCTTCTGGAACGAGTCGCTCTATGTCGAAGCCGGTGCCTATCGCTCCGCCCAGCAGGGCGTGACCAATGAGCTGACCGGTCAGGCCGGGCCGCTCGATGGCACGACCAGCAACGTGATCTCGGGCGCTGCGCCCTACTGGCGCGTGGCGTACGAGCACGACTGGGAGCGCAATACCCTCGAGGCGGGCGTTTACGGATGGAACGTGAAAGTGTACCCGGGCGGCTCACCGGGCACGCCCGAGCCGCTGAGGGGACCGACCAATAAATTCGACGACGTGGCCGAAGACCTGCAATACCAGTTCCTGGGTGAGGAGCACATGTTCAGCGTGATGGCGACGCACATCCACGAATCCATGACGCTCAATGCCAGTTATGCCACGACTGCCTCGGCAAATCCCTCGGACAACCTCAACACGACGCAAATCGCGGCGACCTATTACTACCGGCGCAAGATCGGGGGCACCGTGGAACACTTCTCCACCAGCGGCAGCACTGACAACATCCTCTATCCGCCCAATGCCCCAGGCGGTCCGGGAGTGGTTACGAGCGCCACCGGCTCACCGGACACCAACGGCTGGATTGCGGAGGTGAATTATCTGCCCTGGCTCAACGTCAAGGTGTCGGCGCAATACACCTTCTACAACAAGTTCAACGGCGGCAGCACCAATTACGACGGCGCCGGACGCAACGCGTCCGACAACGACACCCTGTACCTGCTGCTCTGGTTCGCTTTCTGAGGCTCGCAAACATGCAAACCATCAACACGGGTTGCGGCAATCGTCGAGGAAAAGCCACGTGGGGACAGCGGCTGCTGTGGCTGGCCGGCGCGGCACTGCTGGTTGGCGCCGACTGCTCGGTGCGGGCCGATGAACCCGACGCGGCAACCACAGCCCATGCGCGCTACGTCGCCATGACCGTCTGCGGCACCTGCCATGGCGTCACCGGCAACAGCACATATCCGAAGTTCCCGCGGCTTGCCGGCCAGGATGCCAAATACCTGGTCAAGCAGCTCAAGACATTCCACGACCAGACCCGCGGTGACCCGGACGCCATCGCCTACATGTGGGGCATGGCGAGTCAGCTGAACGATGAGACAATCGCTGCGCTGGCGACGTACTACGCTGCGCAAAAGCCCGAGAGCTTGCCGGTGCGCGACCCGGCCGCGATCGCGCGTGGCCGGGAAGTCTATGAGCATGGCGTCGCTGCGCAGGGCGTACCCGCCTGCGCGACCTGCCACGGTCCGGACGCGCGCGGCATGGCGGATTTCCCGCGCCTCGCCGGGCAGCACGCGCAGTACGTCCTCAAGCAGCTCGCTTCGTTCCAGTCGAATATGCGCAACATGGCGGTCATGCATGGCGTTGCGCTGAACCTGCAGCTACCGGAGATGCAGGCGGTGGCAGCCTACCTGGAGGCACAACCCTAGGCAGCCGCCGGTCGGTCTAGGGCGGCGGTGGCCCCTGACTGACACGCACCAGGTCCTGCGGTCGCAGCCAGGCGCGAAATGCCGCCTGCACGGCGGCGCCGTCAAGGCCGATGTAGTGCTCAGCGGCCCGCGTCGGTTCATCCAGCGGTAGTCCAAGATCGCTGCGGCCGAGCATGCCGTGAGCGATTTCCGTGATGCCCGCTTCACCCAGGGGCAGCTGGCGCACCAGGCACGCCTTGGCACGCATCAGTTCATCCGCGCCCACCGCCGCATCCTGCATCGCGCGGATCTCGCGCGCGACCAGGTCGGCCGCCTTGACCACGTTCTGCGGATCACTCGCGTAGTCGATGAGGTAAACGCTGCGGGTGCGTCCGGCCTGCAGTACCGAGTCGACCGAGTACACGAGTCCGGCGTTCTTGCGCAGGTCGATGCTAAGACGCGTCGCGTAAAAGCTGCCCCCCAGGACCGCGTTGCCCAGCTGCAATGGGTAGTAGTCCGGCTCGGCACGGGTGAGCGCGAGGTTCTCGGCGAGCACCACCCGATCCTGCACGCGGCTCGCATCCGGCACCGCGATGGAGCTCGGCACGTTGTTCGGCGCGGGCGGCAGGTCGGTCTGCGGCGCCGCACCCGTCGCACCCCAGGCGCCGAAGTACTTCTCGATGGTGGCGCGCGCCGCCTGCGGGGTGATCTTGCCGATGACGACGACCGTGGCAAGATCGGGCCGAAAGACGTTCTGATAGTACGCGCGCACCTGCGTCGGGGTCAGGGCGCGCACCGTGGCGGGCGTGGACATGCGCAGACTCGGATCGTCGGCGGGAAAGAGTGCGGCGCGCAGCGAGCGCGTGGTGAGAAATCCCGGGCTCGCATTGCGCGAGGCAACCCCGAGCGCCATCTGGTTGCGCAGGACCTCCAGGGCTGGGTCCGGCAGCGCCGGGTGTAGTTGGTTATCGGCGAGCAATTCCACGGCGCGATCGAAGTGCTCACTGAGCACCTCGGCGGAAAAATCGGTCCCCGCGTGCTCGCGCGCCCCGATCGCGTCAAGCGCCTGCTCAAAAGCCACCCGATCAAGGTGCTCGCTGCCGTAGGTCAGCAGCCGCTCCAGGAGCGGGGCGACGCCCTCCTGTCCCTTGGGCTCCTGCACCTCCGGCCGGTTGCGGATGTGGCCGAAGACACTCACCGTGTCACTGACATCTTCGGTCTGCACGATGAGCGTGAGTCCGTTGGGCAGCTTGCTTACTAAAGGATGCAGCGTCGAGGCAGGTACCTCAAGCCGCGTCAGCGCCTTTTGGGCCCAGGCCGGCAAGGCGGTCGGGTGTGCTTCACCGAGGGAAATCGATTCCTGTCCCCCGAAGCCGCCGTGGGAGGCGACGGGCTGACCCGAACCGCGCGGCAGCATCACACCGGTGATGGCGTGATCGAGATCGAGGTACTTGTGGGCCACGCGGTTCACGTCCGCGACCGTCACCTGTTCGATGCGCGCAAGATCCTCATCCGGCGAACTCAGCCCGTAGAGCCCGATCGCATCCGACCACACGGACGCCAGTTCCGGGATCGAATTGCGCTGGAATTCCGCGGCCGCGCGTTCCTGCAGCTTGGCCGCCTCGACCAGATCCGCCGGCACGCCCTCGCGCGCCACGCGGGCGAGAATGGCACGCACCTGCGCCTCGAGCACTTTCGGGTCATCCCCGGTGGTGAAGGAGGCCACGGCATAGGCGAGCCCCGCCTCCGGCAGCGGCTCGAGCGCGAACTCCGTGCCGGTGGCCTTACCCTGCGGCACGAGGCCATAGAGCTCAAAGCGGCGGCTGTTCAACACGTCCGCCAGCACTTCGAGCGCGGCGAAATCCGCATCGCGCGGCCCCGGTGTACGGGTCGCGATCATCAGCGTTCCTGAGGGCTGGTCGGTGTCAACCGTGAAGGAGGCCGGCTGTACGGTGCGCAGGTGCACCTGGGGTTTTGCGGGCAGTTGCTTGGCAGGGATGTCACCGAAGAGCTGCTTCACCTCGCTCAAGGTGGCATCCGGGTCGACGTTGCCTGCGATCACCAGGATCGCGTTGTTCGGCGCATACCAGGTGTCGTGGAAGCTCTTCAGCACCGCCGCGGTGGTTTTCTCGAATGAGGGGCGCGTGCCCAAAGCGTCGTGCGCGTAGGGGGTGTCGGCGAACATGCGCGCCCGCAGCTTCTCAACGAGCAGGTAGCTCGGCTCGGACAGATCCTGAGCGACCTCCTGCTCGATGGCGCCGCGCTCGTGCTGCCATTCTTTGGCGGACGCGAGCACCGCGCGCATGCGCAGCGCCTCGATGTGCAGCGCAATGTCCAGATCCTCGGCCGGAACCGTGAACAGATACTGCGTCAGGCCTTCGCGGGTGTTGGCGTTGAAGTCCCCGCCGAGGATGCTGCCGATATCCGCGAGCTGCTCGGCGGTGAGTCCGGGGCTGCCGCGGAACATCATGTGCTCCTCGGCGTGCGCGGTGCCGGGAAAGCCCGCGGGCGCCTCATCCGAACCCACCAGGTAGTTCACCGAGGTGGATACGACCGGCGCGAGCGAGTTGCGCACGATGACCACGCGCAGACCGTTGCCGAGCGTCGCGCGCAGTACGCCCGGTTCAGCGGTGGCGGCGTGCGCTGCGGGGGCGAGCATCTTCAGCAGAGCAAGAGCGGTGAGCAGCGCGGCCGGCAAGCGGCGAGCGGAGCAGGCATAAGACATGACGGATCCTGACATACGGCGAAGCGGCCAGTATATGCGATGGCTCTGCCGTGCCATGTTTTGCCACAAAACATCGGCGCAATGACCCTTTTGCATCACGACCGCAGCCTGTGCCGGCGCTGAACTGGAGCCGAACCGGAAGCGGAGGGTTCCGTCTCCCGGCAACTCAACAACGCAAGAGGAGTCATGCGATGAATACCATCCGATCGAGCGTCCGCGCCGCACTGCTTGCAGTGACACTGACCGGCTGCGGTTTTGCACTGCCGGCTCACGCGCAAGACAGTAAAGCCGTCCCGGGCGAGGGCTCCAGGCCGGCCAACATTGGCATGGTGACCGGACTGGCGGTGGGCGCGGCCGCTGCCGGTCCGGTCGGGGCGGTTGTCGGCTTGGCCGCAGGAGCGATGCTGGGTGATCGCTACCATCGGCAGCAGAAGTCCGCCGCGGCACTCAGCGCAGATCTGGACAAGAGCGAGGCCGAGCGCGCGCGCCTGGCGCACCACTTGGCCGAACTGGATACCTCGCTCGCCAGCGCACGCGCGCACGAGACACGGCTCGGGGAGACGCTGCAGCAGACCCATGAGCTGGGACTCGATGTGAGCTTCCGCACGGACGATGACGGGCTGGCGGAACCGACGCTGGCGCCGCTCCTGCAGCTCGGTGCACTGGCCGCCTCGATGCCCGACTCCCTGGTGCGCATCGCCGGGTACGCCGATCCGCGTGGCTCGGACGCCTACAACGACGCGTTGTCAATGCGGCGCGCTCAGGCCGTGGCGGCCGCGCTGACCAGCGCAGGCGTGCCGGCGGGCCGAATCATCATCGAGGCCCACGGCAAGAGCGAGTCGCAGAGCGAGCCGGGTGACCTGGATGGGTATGCGTTCGATCGGCGTGCCACCGTACGGCTGGAGCCGGTTGCCGCTGAGCAGGTGGCGCGTCGTGACTAGGCTGCGGGCGTCAGGGCGGATGGCGGCGCCGCGGGAGAGGTCCGCGGCGTGCGTTCGCGCTAGAATTTCCTGGCGTGACTACCTGTGCGGCACAGCTATGAGCAGTACCTCGATCGTGCGCCTCGACGGACCGGCGGATCCGGATGTATCGGAACCGCCCGCCGAGCGGCTGCTCGCGGGCACGCCGGAACTCGAGGTCCGCAATTTCTTTGCTGACCCGAGTCAGCAATTCTTCGCCGGCCGCTGGTCGGCGACGCGCGGCAAATGGCGCGTGCGCTATACCGAGAATGAGCTGTGCGTGATGACGGCTGGGCGCGTAGTGCTCGAGAGCAGCTCCGGAGAGCGCAGCACCTTCGGTCCGGGGGACGCCTTCGTCGTTCCGGCCGGCTTTGTCGGCACCTGGGAGGTGCTCGAGGACTGCTCAAAGATTTACGCGATTTTCGAGGCGCGCAGCTGAGCGCGCCGGCTTTGGACTGACATAACGTGTAATCGCCTTGACGGGGGTCGCAGATCCGCGACCGCCTGCTTCACCGGGGCGCAGCGCAGTGTGAACGTAGCCTTCTTAGGTCGCAGGTCCGCGGCCCGGGAGGTGTGTCGTGGAAACAATCACTGTGTCTGCCGCGCGCGGTAGCGGTGGCCTGATCAGTCTGTCGGAAATGGAACTGCTGGTGGGCAGCGCGATCGTCATCGCCGTGCTCGCTTGGGCGGTGCTCAGTCGCGTGCGCCGCGACCGTCACGGGCCGCACGCCTAACTCACCCGCCTGCCAGTTTCCCCGGGGCGCAAACGCCGTGCCCCGCGTATTCGCGTTGCCGCTGGCCGCGCGCCGCCTGCCGCTAGAGCCCGCGCAGCACCTCACTCAAGGTGCTGAAGATCTGATCGATCTGCGAAGGCTGCACGATCAGCGGCGGCGACAAGGCAATGATGTCCGCGGTCTGACGGATCAGCACGCCGCGCTCAAAGCACTTTAAATACACCTCGAAGGCGCGGCTGCCCGGCTTGCCCGCGATCGGCTCAAGCTCCAGACCCAGAATCAACCCATAATTGCGCACATCAATCACGTGCGGCAGCCCCCGCAGCGCGTGTGCGCCTTCCTCCCACTGCGGTGCGAGCGTTTTGGCGCGTGTCAGCAGGCCCTCGCGCTCATACAGGCCGAGGGTGGCCAGGCCGGCCGCGCACGCGGCCGGATGCGCCGAGTAGGTGTAGCCGTGAAAGAGCTCGATGCCTTCAGGCCCTTGCATGAAGCCCTCGTAGATCGCCTTGCTCACGAGCACCGCACCCATGGGGATACAGCCGTTGGTGAGACCCTTGGCGAGGGTGATCATGTCGGGGATCACGTCGAATTCCTGCGCAGCAAATGGTGCGCCCGTGCGGCCAAATCCGGTGATCACCTCGTCAAATATCAGCAGAATCCCGTGCCGGGTGCAGATCTCGCGCAGGCGCTGCAGGTAGCCGCGTGGCGGGATGAGCACTCCGGTCGAGCCGGCAATCGGCTCCACGATCACCGCGGCAATATTGGAAGCGTCGTGCAGTGCGACCAGCCGCTCGAGCTCATCCGCCAGGTGCGCACCGTGCTCCGGTGCGCCGCGCGAGAACGCGTTGCGCGCCAGATCATGCGTGTGCGAGAGATGATCGACGCCCGGCAGCAAGCTCGCCGACCAGGTCTTGCGGTTCGGCGTAATGCCCCCGACGGAAATGCCGCCAAAGCCCACGCCGTGATAGGCGCGCTCGCGCCCGATAAGGCGCGTGCGCGTGCCTGCGCCGCGTGCGCGATGCCAGGCAAGAGCGATCTTCAGTGCCGTATCGACGGACTCGGAGCCGGAGTTGGTGAAGAACACATGGTCGAGCCCTGCGGGGGCGATCTTCACCAACGCGTTGGCGAGGGCAAAGGCGGGTGGGTGCGCGAGCTGAAACGGCGGCGCGTAATCGAGCGTTTCAAGCTGCTGCGCGACGGCCTGCGTGATTTCCGCGCGCCCGTGGCCTGCGTTCACGCACCACAGTCCCGCCACTGCATCGAGAATCTGCCGTCCCTCGGGGGTCCAGTAGTACATGCCCTTGGCCTTCGCGAGCAGGCGCGGGTTTGACTTGAACTGACGGTTGGGCGTGAACGGCAGCCAGAGCGCCTCCAGATCGGCGCGGCTAAGAGGAGCGGGGACGTTCGACATGCATCGGTCCGGATGAGAGGGGGGAGGGCCCGAATGATAAATAAAGTGGACAAACGAGGCCACCAGAGAGATATTTTGCCCCGTCTCGTCTAATATATTAAACGCCATGAGCATCGACGTTGGCGCACGTCTGCGCAGTGTCCGCACCAGCTTTGGCCTGTCTCAGCGTGAACTTGCGCGCCGTGCCGGGGTCACTAATGGCTTGATTTCCCTCATCGAGCAGAACCGGGTCAGTCCTTCGGTCAGTTCGCTGAAGAAGGTGCTGGATGGGGTTCCGATGTCGCTCGCGGAATTCTTCACCTTGGACTTGAGCGCTGCTCCGCAGGCGTTTTTCGGCGCGCAGGAGCTCGTGGAGCTTGGCAACCCGGAAGTATCACTGCGGCTGATCGCCGCGCAGCGTCCGGGGCGGCAGCTCACGCTGCTGCACGAGCGCTATGCCGCGGGCGCGGCGACGGGCGAGGAAATGCTCTCGCACGGCGGGGAAGAGGGCGGCGTCATCATCAAAGGGCGCATCGAGCTTACCGTAGGCGGTGCGATGCGCGTCCTCGGGCCCGGCGAGGCTTATTATTTCGCCAGTCACCTGCCGCACCGCTTCCGCAACGTCGGACGCGAGGCGTGTGAGATCATCAGTGCCTGCACTCCACCGACTTTCTGAAGGCCCCTGGCAGATATGAACGCAAAACCCGAAACGATTTCCTGGCACGAGCGGGCCCGCTCGCTCAGCTTCCGCACGCAAGCTTTCATCGATGGTCGTTACCTGGACGCCGCCTCCGGCGTCACGTTCGATTCCATCAACCCCGCCACGGGGAAGCTGCTGGCGCGGGTCGCCTCCGGTGACGTCGAAGACATCAATCGGGCGGTGAGTGCCGCGCGCGCCGTCTTTCGCAAGGGCAGCTGGGCGAATCTTGCGCCGGTGAAGCGCAAGAAGGCGCTGTTCCGTTTCGCCGAGCTCATCACCAAGCACACCGAGGAACTCGCGCTGCTGGAAACGCTCGACATGGGCAAGCCGATCTCCGACAGTCTCAAGGTCGATATCCCGGGCGCGGCGTGCTGCGTGCAGTGGTACGCCGAGGCGATCGACAAGATTTACGACGAGGTTGCGCCCACCGGACCTGGTGCGCTCGCGACGATTACCCGCGAGCCGCTCGGCGTCGTGGGGGCGATCGTGCCGTGGAATTTCCCCTTACTGATGGCCGCGTGGAAGATCGCGCCCATTCTCGCAGCGGGCAATTCGCTGGTGCTGAAGCCTTCGGAGAAATCCCCGCTGACCGCACTCAAGGTGGCGGAACTGGCGGTCGAGGCCGGCATTCCGCCCGGGGTCCTCAACGTGGTCCCGGGATTCGGGCAGACGGCCGGCAAGGCGCTGGCACTGCATATGGACGTCGACTGCGTGGCCTTCACCGGCTCCACTGCCACCGGCAAGACGATCATGCAGTACGCGGGGCAGTCAAACCTCAAGCGCGTATCGCTCGAGTGCGGCGGTAAGTCGCCGAATATTGTGATGGCGGATTATCCGGATCTGGATAAAGCGGCGACCGCCGCCGCTTACGCGATCTTCTACAACCAGGGCGAGGTATGTTCGGCCGGCTCGCGGCTGCTGCTGCAGGAGGGCATCAAGGACGCGGTGCTGGAGAAGGTGCAGGCCATCGGCCGCACGATGCAGCCCGGTGACCCGCTCGACGCTGCCACGCGCCTCGGCGCGATCGTGGATGAGACGCAGATGAAGCGCGTGCTCGGCTACATCGATGCCGGGCGCCGCGACGGCGCGCACCTGCGCTTCGGCGGACGGCGCGTGCGCGAGGACAGCGGCGGTTACTTTGTCGAGCCGACGGTGTTCGAGGATGTGCGGCCCGCGATGTCGATCGCGCGCGAGGAGATCTTTGGACCGGTGCTGTCGGCGATCACCTTCAAGACGGTGGAGGAGGCGATCGAGATCGCGAACGATGTGGTCTACGGACTCGCTGCCGCGGTGTGGACGCGCGACGTGACCACCGCGCACCGCGTGGCGCGGGCCATTCGCGCCGGCACGGTGTACATCAACTGCTACGACGCGGATGACCTGACCGTACCGTTCGGCGGCTTCAAGCAGTCAGGCATGGGACGCGACAAGTCCCTGCACGCTCTGGAGAAGTACACGGAGCTCAAGACGACCTGGCTCGACCTGTCGTGAGGGTGCCGCCGCAGCACTCAGCCGTGTGAGCGCGGCGGCACTGCGGTTTCTCGCGAGCGCGCCCCGCGGGTTCGCTGATCTGCTGGTGCGCGAACTTAGCGCCTGTGGCGCGGAGCAAGTGCGCGAGCGTGCCGGCGGCGTCGCCTTCGCCGGCACCCTCGAATGCGCTTACCGCGCGTGTCTGTGGTCGCGCGTAGCGAATCGGGTGTTCCTCGAGGTGGCGCAGTTTGAGGCGCTCGATGCCGAGGAGTTCTACGCTGCCATCGCGCGCATCGACTGGAGCACGCACCTGGGTCCGAGCGCGACGCTCGCCTGCGAATTCAGCGGCCGCCATCCGGCGCTCACGCACACGCATTTCGGTACCCTGAAGCTCAAGGACGGAATTGTGGATGCCCTGCGCGCCGCCACCGGTATCCGACCCGACGTGGCGCTCGAGCGCCCGGATGTACGCGTCCACGCCCACGCTCACGGCACGCACGTCACGGTCTCGATCGACCTTGCGGGCGAGAGCCTGCACCGCCGCGGCTACCGCGGCGCTGCCGGGGAAGCACCGCTCAAGGAGAACGTCGCTGCGGGCGTGCTGATGCGCTCGCAGTGGCCGCAGCTGGCCGCGCAGGGCGCCGAATTCCTCGATCCGCTGTGCGGCTCGGGTACCTTCTGCATCGAAGCCGCGCTGATCGCCGCCGACCGGGCTCCCGGCCTCACCCGGCAGTATTTCGGGTTTCTCGGCTGGTGCGGGCACGATGCGCCCTTGTGGGCGCGACTGCGCACTGAGGCCGAGGAGCGTGCGCGCGCGGGCACCGAGACGACGACCGTCATCGTGCGCGGGCAGGACCGCGATGCCCACGCCATCCGTAACGCGCGCGAAAACGCCGTACGTGCGGGCGTGGACGAGTTGCTCCGCTTTGTCAGCGGGGCACTTGCCGATGCGGCACCGCTGCCGGGCCGGGATGCTGCACTGCCGGGTCTGCTGTGCACGAACCCCCCTTACGGGGTGCGCCTGGAGGATCACGAAAGAGCCCGCCTCCTGCACCGCGAGCTCGGCAGCGTACTGCGGGCGCGCTTCCAGGGCTGGGACGCAGCGGTGCTCACCGGTGCGCCGGAACTGGGCAAGGAACTCGGTCTGCGCGCCTACCGCACGCACACGGTCTGGAACGGCGGCATCGAGTGCCGGCTGTTGCGTATCCAGGTGCAGCCCGAAAGCACACGTGAAGTGGGCCTGCTCGGTAAGGGCGTCACTCATCTTAAGGACACCCCGGGCGCACGCATGTTCGCGAATCGTCTGGCGAAGAATCTGAAGAGACTGCGCAGCTGGACGCGGCGGGAAGAGATCTCCTGCTACCGCGTGTACGACGCGGACATGCCCGAATATGCTTTCGCCATCGATGTCTACCGCACCCTTGAACCTGAGCAGCAGTGGCTCTATGTGCAAGAGTATGCGGCGCCGGCAGAAATCGGGCTGGAAGCCGTGCGCAGGCGGCGCGGCGAGGTGCTCTCGGTCCTGCCTGAAGTTACCGCGGTTCCGGCGGAGCGGATTCAGGTGCGCACGCGCCGTCGCACCAAGCGCGGCGAGCAGTATGAGAAGCTCGACGAGCAGGCGCATTTTCATGTGGTGCGCGAGGGCGGGCTTAAGTTTCGCGTGAACTTCGAGGACTACCTGGACACAGGGCTCTTCCTCGATCAGCGCCTGACACGCGCTCGCTTGCGTGATGCGGCTCGCGGGCAGCACTTCTTAAATCTATTCGCCTACACCGGAACGGCCACCGTCTACGCCGCAGCTGGCGGCGCCCTCAGCACGACCACCGTGGACATGTCGCGTACCTATCTTGAGTGGGCGCAGCGCAATCTGACACTGAATGGCTTCAGTGGCCCAGCGCACCGCTTCGTGCAGGATGACTGCCGTGCGTGGCTTGAGGCGAGCGCACGTACGGATGAGCGCTTCGATCTGATTTTCCTCGATCCGCCCACGTTCTCGAATTCCAAACGTATGGAAGGGGTGCTCGACATCGAGCGCGATCACGCGGAACTCATTGCGGCGAGCGCAGGTCTCCTGGCGAGTTCCGGTCTTCTGGTGTTTTCGACCAACGCGCAGCGCTTCCGCTTGGACGCGACGCTCGAGCGGCGCTTCGCCGTACGGGACGTTTCTGCCGCGACAGTGCCGCAGGATTTCGAGCGCAATCCGCGCATCCACCGCTGCTTCGAGGTGCGCACGCGCTAAGAGCGCGCTAGTAGGCCGTCAGCGGCATCGAGGTCGCGGGCATTATCGGCTCCCCGCCGATGCCGGCGAATTCGAAGGGGATGGACACGTCGGCGACGCCGGCGTTCCTCCACACGGCAAAATGCAGGTGCGGTCCGGTGGTGAAACCGGTATTGCCAGAGTTGGCGATGTATTCTCCGAGCTGGATCTTCTGCCCGATCCGTACCCGGATCGAATCCCAGTGCAGGTGTGCATAGACGGCGATCGTGCCATCGTCGTGCAGAATTTCAACGACATTGGCCTGATCGAGCAGCGCGGGGAGCGCGGCGCCGCGGAAGGAGTCGTGACGGACGTTAATGACTACGCCTGCGCGCGCCGCATACACCGGAGTCCCATCCGGTAACGCAATATCCACCGCGTACTGACTGTCAGGGGTGACATGGGTAACACGCGTCGGGTAAGCCTGTGAGACGGTAAAAGTGGCGCCCACGGCGAAGGGTGCGCGATAGGGGTGCGGTGGGGTGTGTACCGCGTGCGGCGATCCGAGCGCGCTCTTCCAGCGGAATTGCAGGTCGGCCTTCGCGCCGCTCGGGTGCCGTGCTTCCACCAGCGTCTGTCGCGCTCCGGGCTCGAGCGTAGCCTGATAGCTTGCTCCTTCGGGCAGATCCGGCAGGTCCGATTGCACGATTGACACCTGTAGTGTGACGACGCAGCGGCAGTTATTTACACCGATCAGCTGTGTCAAGTCGGCGGTGTCGGTTCGCTCCACGGCGATATGCAGCGCTTCCGGCTCGCGCACGCGGCTGATGGCATCGCCGGCGGGGACGACCGAGTTGACCGCCCGGTCGGTGAAGACCCACTGACCATTGGCATCGCGATATTTGTAGGCTTCCTGGGCGAGCAGCGACGCCCCGGGCAGCATGAGCACGAGCACTGCGGACAGGAGGAGAGCGTGTTTGAGCAGGCGGCGGCGCACGGCCATTTTTCGGAAGGCGACCGCAGAGGGCTGTGGTTCAGGAGGTACCGCAGGCTGAGGTCATCGCCCGACGCGCCTGCTCGCGCGTGGAGTCCGCGTCAGCGTCGGAGTAGTAGACCTTGTTACCGTCAGCGTCGTGCTGATAGAGCCGACCGGCGTCCTTGAGGCGAAAATAGTAGTTGCGCGCATTCTGACACGCGGTCTGCTTGCGCTGGTCTGTCTGTGCCTTGTTCTTGGCATCGAGCGCTTCTTGCTTCTGGCGCTGGAGGTCCTCTGCCTTGAGCAACTCCTGCTCCTTGGCGAGGCGGGCGACCTCGGCGTGTTCCGGTTCATCGACGTGCACCGCGGTTTTCGGCGCCGTTTTCGTGGTTGCCCGGTCCGAGTACACCACGTGCCCGTCGGCGTCCACGGACTTGTACACCTCCTGCGCGTGCAGGGGCATGATCAGACCGCCAAGGGCGAGGAGCGCCGCGGCTGCGGCGCCACGCCCGAAGGAGTTAAAGGTCCGTAAGTGCTGCACGACAGCCTCCGACCGCACAAGGATACGTTCGCAGGCGCGCCCCACCGGTGAAACCGGTCACAAAAAAACCGCTCGCCGGGATGCGAGCCGTGACGTGCGTCGCCCTGCGCAAGGGCGTCGGCTGGAACAGCGCTGCTCAGCCTTCCACCAGGGTTTTCAGCCTCCCCAGGGCTTCCTCCCACTGTTGCGCCACGCGGGTGAGGTACTGCGTCAGCTCATTCACGGGCTCTGGATCAAACTGGTACAGGCTTTCACGACCCGAGCGCGCGCTGCGCACGAGTCCGGCGTTCTCCAGCACGCGCAGATGCTTGGTGATCGCCTGGCGTGTCAGGCGTGAGCCGCCCGTGAGCTGCGCGATGGAGCGTGGCGCGCCGCCAGAGAGGGCGGTGACCAGCGACAGGCGCGTTTCATCGCCGAGCGCCGCGCAGACGATGGCATGGTGCCGTCGTCGCGCCGCGCTGGCATCACCGGTTACCCGAGACATGACCCTCGATATTCCTCATTTGCGCCGCCCAGCCACTGTCGTTCATGCGAAACGCCTCCGCGCGCCGATCGGCCGGTACCGTGTCGAACCCGCTCTCGGTCAGCACCAGCAGCGTGCCGGCCGCGGTCTTCTGCAGCCGGAACTCGACGAGGGTCGGCGTTTCATGGGAATAGTCGACCTTCGGATCGATGGCATAGGGATGCCAGGTGAAGCTGAAGAGCCGCTCCGGTTCGATCTTCTGGATGATCACTTTCCAGCGGACGTGCTCGTACCCGGGGTGGGTGATCTGTCCTTCAGCCTTCTGGCCGGCGACAAACGGACCTTCGATATTGACCCTGAACCAGGTTCCGAACTCGCGCGAGTCGGTGAGGGCGCGCCACACCCGTGAAACCGGCGCCTTGAGCTCGATACGTTTTTCTATACGGTCGTTCATATTGGCAACCTCCAAGTTGCATATTAGCCGTCCCTGAGATAATTGGCAACCACTTTGTTGCATATGGCGTCGCACCCTCGCGCTCGCTGCGGCGAAGAAGACCCGGGGTGCGTGCGACGGGTGGCTTTACAGGCACCTGAAGCTTCGGTAGCGTCGCCAGGCCATGTCCGTCGTGAAAGCACACATTATTCCGCCGCAGAAGCCCACAGGATCGGGCCTCGAGGGTTCAGCGCGCTGAAGCGACCAACGCTGCCGCTGTAGAGCCTGAGAGGCCCCGCCGGAAACGACGGGGCCTCATCATTTGCACCCACAGGAGAGGAGAACATGTCCGCGCGTCCTTCCCCCACACGACCCGTCGTCGCGATCGTCGGAGCCACCGGCGCGGTGGGGATCGAACTGATCCGCTGTCTTGAGCAGCGGCGCTTCCCGCTGGCGGAGCTGCGCTTGTTTGCCTCGGCGCGCTCGGCGGGGAAGACGCTGCCGTTTTGCGGCAAGGCGCTCACCGTGCGGGAGCTCACCGAGGCGAGTTTCGCCGGTGTCGACATCGCGCTCTTCTCGGCCGGCAGCGCTACGTCGAAGCGCTTTGCGCCCATCGCCGTGCGTGCGGGCGCGACCGTGGTCGATAACTCCTCGGCCTTCCGCATGGACGCCAGCGTCCCGTTGGTCGTACCGGAGATCAACCCCCAGGCAATGCGCGGCCACCGCGGCATCATCGCCAATCCCAACTGCTGCGCGATCATCTCCATCACACCGCTGTGGCCGATCCATAAAGTCAACCGCATTGAGCGGCTGCAGATGGCGACCTATCAGGCCGCATCCGGGGCGGGCGCGGCGGCCATGGAGGAGCTGCGCGAATCCACGCGCGCCTACCTTGACGGGCGCAGCTACGCGCCCAAGGTGCTGCCGCATCCCTACGCCTTCAACCTCTTCAGCCACAACACGCGCGTCGACCCGGCGACCGGCTATAACGAAGAAGAGATCAAGGTCATTCAGGAGACGCGCAAGATCTTCTACGACGCGCAGATCCGCGTGTCAGTGACCTGCATACGTGTGCCCGTTTTGCGCGCGCACGCGATGGCGATCACCTTGGAATGCGAGCGGCCCGTCACGCCCGCGCAGGTGCGCGAGCTGCTGCAAAGCGCACCGGGCGTGAAGCTCGTGGACGATCCGCAGCGTAATTACTTTCCCATGCCGCAGGACGCTTCCGGCCACGACCCGATTCTCGTCGGGCGCATCCGGCAGGACCTGAGCGATCCGCGCGGACACTCGATTTCGCTCTTTGTGGCCGGGGATCAGCTGCTCAAGGGTGCCGCACTCAACGCGGTGCAGATCGCCGAGCTCTTGTGAAGGGCAGCAGCGCCGGGACCTCGGCGCTGTAGCGCGGGTACTCTGCGGGAAATGTGGCGCGCATCAGCGCCTCCTCTATGCGCAGCTTGCGCACAAAGGAGGCCGCAATGATCGCAAGACCGAGTAACGCGCGCGGTTCACCGCGCGCGATCGCGCTGCCGAGAAATGCCGCAAGCAGACCGGTATAGATCGGGTGCCGCACACAGGCGTACGGACCGGAGCGGATCAGTTCGTGAGCGTGCTTGAGCGTCACCGTGCCGCTCCAGTTGCGGCCGATATGCACGCGGGCCCACACCGCGAAACCAAGCCCGAGAGCTACGAGCACCAGTGCAAGCCCATAGCGCGCTGGCGCCTCGGGCAGCAGCGGCGTACTCAGCCATCCCCAACGCTGGCGCGGCCCAAAGATCAGCCACGCGCCCAGAAGCAGCGGCAGAATGTGCAAGAGGCGCGAGGCGAGTGACTCACGGCGCTCGGTCCTCTTGGCATTCGCAGCGGCGAACGCCCAGTAAAGGAGCCATGCCACCCACAGCGCCAGGATGAGCTCGTGAAACACCAACAGCTGCATGAGGGGACCAACTCCTGCAGGGCACCCCGAAGCACCCGGGGTGGCGCGCTACAATAGATCCTTCAGCCGATAGTAGAGCATCGCCAGCACCAGGGCCGGGCGCCGCAGCGCAAGTCCGCCCGGAAAATTAGCGTGCGGGATGCGCGCGAACAGATCGAAGCGTTCGGCCATGCCGCCGATCGCCTCGGCCGCGAGCTTGCCGGCGATTCCCGTGAGTGCGATGCCGTGACCGGAGAAGCCCTGCAGAAAGTAGATGTTGGGGGCGAGGCGTCCGAAGTGCGGTGCACGGTTCAGCGTGATGTCGACCTCACCGCCCCAGGAATACTCGATGCCCACGTCCGCAAGCTGCGGGAACACCTTGAGCATGCGCGCGCGCGTGGCGCTGGGTGCATCGAAGGATTGGAATCCTGAGTAGTTGACCCGGCCACCGAACAGCAGACGCTGGTCCGCCGAGCGACGGAAATAGTCGAGCACCCAGTTCATGTCGCTGACAGCGGCGTTGTTGACGATCAGCCCGCGCGCGCGCTCGCTGCCGAGTGGTTCGGTGGCGACGATGTAGGTCGCGACCGCCATGATCTTTGAGGCCAGCGTCGGCGCCGTGGCCCCCAGATAGACGTTGCCGCACAACACCAGGAAGCGCGCGCGTACTTCACCCTCGGGTGTACGGATCCGCACCTTCGAATCCGCCGCAGCGGTAAAGGACAGCGCGCGCGTTCCCTCGAAGATCTGTGCGCCGAGGGACTCGGCGGCCGCGGCGAGTCCGAGCGTGTAATTGAGTGGGTGCAGATGACCGCTGTTGCTGTCGTAAAGAGCCGCAAGGTAGCGGTCGGTAGCAAGCAGGGAGCGCAGCTCCTCGCGCGGCAGATAGCGCACACTCGGATAGCCGTACCCGTCACGCAGCTCGGTGAGTTCCGCGCGCAACTCGCGCACGTGCCGCTCCTTGACGGCGGTGAGCATGTAGCCGTCGACCCAGTCGCAATCGATCGAGAAGCGCCGGATGAGCTGGCGCATGAGCGCCAGCCCCTCGACGGATACCTCCCAGACGCGGCGCGCCGCCGGCGGGCCGATCAGCCGATCCATTTTCGCCTGGCCGGCTGCGATGCCCTGGATCGCCTGCGCGCCGCTGCGCCCTGAGGCGCCCCAGCCGATGCGCTGCTCCTCGAGGAGGATGACCTTGAAGCCGCGCTCTGCCAGGTGCAGCGCGGCCGAGCAGCCGGCGATCCCGCCGCCGACCACGCACACGTCGGCCTCGAGCGCGCCTTGCAGCCTCGGGCGCTGCGCAGCCGCGTGCGCCGAGGCGGCGTAGTACGAAGGGACGTGGCCGAGCCGTTCCATCCAGCCTCTTTCCAGGTGCGCCCAAGTGTTTAGGATATTCTTACGCCCTGCCGGCGCAGGCAGGGGAGGATAGCGAGCCGGGAGCGCCCACGGCAAATGTTCGCACCCGCCCGGTCACGCTCCGCGGGGGCCTTGGTTTGGCCTTTAGCGTACTTATGTCCCCTGGCGCAAGCTAAGGCTTCTACCCGTAAGCTGTGCTCTAATAGGCGGGTACTTCGGAGATTCTTCGGGGCGGTTTGTTTAAGATATTAAACACTGCTCCGGTAGCAAGCCGCCATGGCACCCGGCCGTCCACTCATTGGTATCCCTGCCGACCGGCGCATGGTCGGTAACCACGCTTTCCATATGGTGGGGGAGAAATACGCCCGCGCCGTGATGGATGCGGCCGGCGCGGTGCCGTTGCTGATCCCGTCACTGGCCGAGGAGCTCGGCTTTGACGAGCTGCTCGAGCGCCTCGACGGGCTGGTGTTCACCGGCAGCCCCTCGAACGTCGAGCCGCATCGGTACCAGGGGCCCCCGAGCGAGCCAGGCACGCTGCACGACCCGGCGCGCGATGCCACGACGTTGCCGCTGATCTGCAGGGCGGTCGGTGCCGGAGTGCCGGTGCTCGGGATCTGCCGCGGTTTTCAGGAGATGAACGTCGCCTTCGGCGGCACGCTGCATCAGAAGCTGCACGAGGTGCCAGGACATCTTGATCATCGCGATGATGAGACGCAACCGCTCGATGTGCAGTACGGGCCGGCGCATGAGGTGACGCTCGAACCGGGCGGCGTGCTGCGCTCGCTCACCCACGCCGAGCGCATCCAGGTGAACTCGCTGCACAGCCAGGGGATCGAGCGGCTCGGTGCGGAGTTGACGGTGGAGGCGCGCGCACCGGATGGGGTGATCGAGGCGTTCCGCGTGCGCGATGCGCGGCGCTTTGCGTTGGCAGTGCAGTGGCATCCGGAGTGGAAAGCGATGGGAAATCCGTTTTCGCGTGCGTTGTTTGCCGCCTTCGGGCAGGCGAGCCGCGAGCGCGCGCAGAGTAAGTGAAAGGCGTGACCTATGGTGAGTGAGATCCGGCAGTTTCTGCGCGATCACGGCATATCCGAGGTGGAGGCCATCATTCCGGATATGGCCGGCATCGCCCGCGGCAAGATCATGCCGGCGGAAAAGTTCGCCGAAGACGGTGGCATGCGCCTGCCGGAGAGCGTATTTCTGCAGACCGTGACCGGGGACTATCCACCGGACACCGGCTCGGCCATGAGTCCGGCGGAAATCGACATCATTCTTAAGGCGGACCAGAAGACCGTGCGCCGCGTGCCGTGGGCCGCCGAACCCACCGCGCAGGTGATCCATGACTGCTTCTATTCCGATGGCCGCCGCGTGACCATGGCGCCGCGGCATGTGTTGCGCAACATCGTCGAGCTCTACGCCCAGCGCGGCTGGGAGCCGGTGGTCGCGCCGGAGCTGGAGTTCTATCTGGTCGAGCAGAACAAGGACGCCGACTACCCGCTGAAGCCCCCGGTGGGGCGCTCGGGGCGCTCCGAGCCCGGACGCCAGTCCTACAGCATCGCGGCGGTCAACGAATTCGATCCGCTGTTCGACGACATCTACCAGTTCTGCGAGGACCAGGACATCGAGATCGATACCCTCATTCACGAGGACGGTCCGGCGCAGATGGAGATCAACCTGATCCACGGCCAGCCGATGGATCTCGCGGACCAGGTATTTTTGTTCAAGCGCACCGCGCGCGAGGCGGCCCTGCGCCACAAGATGTACGCCACCTTCATGGCCAAGCCGCACGCCAAGGAACCCGGCAGCGCCATGCACATCCACCAAAGCGTAGTGGACGTGAAGACACGCAAGAACATTTTCAGCAATCCCGACGGGACGCCTTCGGCGCTTTTCTTCTCGCACATCGGCGGTTTACAGAAGTACATGCCGGCGGCCATGGCCCTGTTCTGTGCCAACGTGAACTCGTATCGGCGCCTGACGCGTTACCTGTCCTCCCCCATCAATGTGCACTGGGGTTACGACAACCGCACGGCGGGCCTGCGCGTGCCCATGTCCGATGCACAGGCGCGCCGCGTCGAGAACCGGGTGGGTGGCGCCGATGCTAATCCCTATATCGCTCTGGCGGCCTCGCTCGCCTGCGGCTACCTCGGCATGATGGAGGGTGTGCAGCCGAGTGATCCGATCGTTGGCAGTGCGCACGATCTGCCCTTCGGGCTGCCGCGCTCGCTTGATGGGGCGCTGCGAGAGCTGCGTGCCTGCGAGCCACTCGTGAAGCTCATGGGCGAGCCTTTCGTCGAAGCGTTCACCCTGGTCAAGGAGGCCGAGTACGAGGTTTTCTTGCAGGTGATCAGCTCCTGGGAGCGCGAGCATCTGCTGCTGAACGTCTAGCGCGCCAGCGCAGGAACGGGAGGCTGCCTTCTCAGGGCACCCTTGCTGTTATATAAGAAGAGGCGACGTGATCAGCGCCCCCCGATGCCACCGCCTAAGCGCCGCCCTGATGGTGCTGCTTAGCCTTGCGACGGGCTGCTCGCGCCCGGCGGCGCATGTGCCACCCGCCCAGTCCGCGGAAAAGGTGCTCAACGTCTACAACTGGTCGGACTATATCCAGCCATCGGTGATCAAGGACTTTGAGAAGGAGACCGGCATTCACGTCAATTATGACGTCTTCGACTCGAACGAGATCCTTGAGACCAAGCTGCTCACGGGCCACACCAACTACGATATCGTTGTGCCCTCCGCCGCCTTCATGGAGCGCCAGCTGCAGGCGGAGATCTACCAGAAGCTCGACAAGTCGCTGCTGCCGAATCTGAAGAACCTGGATCCCGGCATACAAAGCGCGCTCGCCATCTACGATCCGGGCAACCAGTACGCCGTCGACTACATGTGGATCACGTCCGGGGTCGGCTACAATGCCACGGCCATCAAGGCACGCATGCCAGATGCGCCGGTCGACAGCTGGCGCATGATCTTCGATCCGACGGTGCTCGCCAGGTTTGCCGACTGCGGCGTGTCGATTCTCGATGCGCCCTCGGAGGTCGTGGCGACTGCGCTGCTGTATATCGGCAGAAATCCGAACAGCAACTCGCCCGAGGACCTGAAGAAGGCCGAGCAGGTGCTGAAGGCGATCCGCCCGTATGTGCGCTTCGTCGATTCGTCGCGCTACATCGATAATCTTGCCAACGGCGACGTGTGCCTCGCCATGGGGTGGTCCGGAGACATTAAACAAGCCCACGATCGCGCCAAGGAGGCCAACAATGGCGTTGATCTTGTGTACTCAATTCCGCGCGAGGGCGCGATCGTCAATCTTGACGTCATAGCGATTCCGGCGGATGCGCCACACGTGCACAACGCACACCTGTTCATCGACTATCTGCTGCGCCCGGAAGTTGCGGCGCAGAACTCCAATCTCATCAAGTACGCGAATTCCTTGACCCCTGACATTCAGCCGCTCGACCCGGAGGTGCGCAACGATGCCGGGGTGTTCCCGCCGCCCGAGGTGCGGGCACGCCTGACACCCGAGCGGCCGCGGCCGCCGGAGTACCAGCGGCTGCTGACGCGCGCCTGGACGCGCTTCAAGACCGGGAAATGACTTTCCGACCGTAAACCTATAACTCACGCAGGTTCGTCAGTTGAGCACACCCGCCACGACCATCGCCGCCGATCCTGCGGCTTACGTTCGCATCGCCAACCTCACCAAGAAGTTCGGCGACTTTGTCGCCGTCGACAATGTGTCGCTCGATATCCGCCGCGGGGAGATCTTCTGCCTCCTCGGTGGATCGGGCTCGGGCAAGACGACCTTGCTGCGCATGCTGGCCGGGTTCGAGACTCCTACCTCCGGTAGCATCCAGATTGACGGCGCGGACATGAGCACGACCCCGCCCTACGAGCGCCCGGTGAACATGATGTTCCAGTCCTATGCGCTCTTCCCGCACATGAGCGTGGAGAAGAACGTCGCCTTCGGGCTGGAGCAGGAAGGCCTGAGCCGCGCGGAGATCGCCCGTCAGGTCGGTGAGATACTCGAAATCGTCAAGATGGCCGGCTTTGGCGCTCGCAAGCCCCACCAGCTCTCGGGCGGGCAGCGCCAGCGCGTCGCGCTGGCGCGGGCGCTCGTGAAGCGACCGAAGTTGCTGCTCCTGGATGAGCCGCTCGCCGCGCTGGACAAGAAACTGCGCGAGCACACCCAGTTCGAGCTCATCAATATCCAGCAGCGCCTCGGAGTCACCTTCGTCGTGGTGACACACGATCAGGAGGAGGCGATGACGCTCGGCACCCGGCTCGGGGTCATGAATCAGGGCCGCATTGTGCAGGTGGGCAGCCCCTCGGACATCTACGAATCACCTGCGAACCGTTTCGTGGCCGACTTTATCGGCTCGGTCAACATGTTCGAGGGACAGGTGACCCAGGAGGGCCCGGAGGGCGTGCACGTCAGCTGCAGGGAACTGGGCGGCACGGTGCGGGCGGAGCGCGCCATCACCTGCGCGCGCGGCGCCACGGTCTGGACGGCCATCCGCCCGGAAAAGATCAGCATCAGCCGCCGTGCGCCGGCCGCCGCGGGCGCGGACAACGTGGTGCGCGGCACGGTGCGCGAGATCGCCTACATGGGGGACCTGTCGATCTACCTGGTGCAGATCGATTCGGGCAAGATGCTGCGCGTGACGCTGCCCAATACCAGGCGCGGCGGGGAGCGCCCGCTCGCCCGCGAGGAGAGTGTGTGGCTCTCCTGGCACGGCTCAAGTCCGGTCGTGTTGACCGAGTAGGAGACGACGGCAGTGCGCTTGTCTCAGGCAGGAGGAAGGCGGCTCGTTGCTGGCGTGCCCACGCTGTGGCTACTGCTGCTGTTCCTCGTGCCGTTTCTGATCGTGTTCCGCATCTCCTTCTCGGAAGTGCGTCTGGCAATACCGCCGTACACACCCCTCATCAGCTGGCACCACGGATCACCCTCGCTCGATCTGCACTGGTCGGCGTATACCTTTCTTTTCACCGACTCGCTCTATGTCAGCTCGTATCTGTACTCGCTGAAAGTTGCCGCCGTCTCGACGCTGTGCTGTCTGCTCATCGGCTATCCGATGGCCTATGCCATCGCACGCGCGGCGCCGGCGACACGCTCGGTGCTGCTGATGCTGATCGTGTTGCCGTTCTGGACCTGTTTCCTGTTGCGCGTGTACGCCTGGATTGGCCTGCTCAACAACAACGGTGTTATCAACAATGTGCTGCTGTATCTGGGCCTCATCAAGCACCCGCTGGTGCTCATGCAGACCGACTTCGCGGTGTATATCGGCATCGTATATTCCTACCTGCCATTCATGATCCTGCCGCTGTATGCGAATCTTGAAAAGCACGACGCGGCCTTGCTCGAGGCGGCCGCGGATCTTGGCGCACGGCCGTTCCGCGCCTTTCTGCGCGTAACCTTGCCGCAGTCCCTGCCCGGTATCCTCGCCGGCTCACTCCTGGTCTTTATCCCGGCAGTCGGCGAGTACGTCATTCCGACGTTGCTCGGGCGCACCGATCAGCTGATGATCGGACGTGTGCTGTCGGATGAGTTCTTCGAGAACCGTGACTGGCCGGTGGCCAGCGCGGTGGCGATTCTGATCCTCTTGCTGCTCGTAATCCCCATCATGCTGTTCCAGCGCGCCCAGCGGCGCGAACTGGAGGCCGCCAAGTGAAATCCCGGGGGCTGTTCACGCGCGTGGCGCTGGTACTGGGGTTGATCTTCCTGTACGTGCCCATCATCTCGATGATCGTGTTTTCCTTCAACAACTCGCGCCTCGTCACGGTATGGGATGCGGCCAACTCCCCGACATTTAAATGGTACGGGGTGCTGGTGCACAACGGACAGATCCTGAATGCCGCGTGGCTGTCGATCCGCATCGCGCTGGTCGCGGCGACCGGTGCGGTGATCCTGGGCACGATGGCCGGGATGGCACTGGCGCGCTTTGCTTCGTTCCGCGGCCGCACGCTGCTCGCCGGCATGACCACCGCGCCCATCGTCATGCCGGAAGTGATTACCGGCTTGTCGCTGCTGCTGCTGTTCGTCGCGCTTGAGCAACTGGTCGGCTGGCCCAAGGGAGTCGGGGCCGTGACCATCACGCTGGCGCACATTACCTTCTGCATGGCTTATGTCACGGTCGTGGTGCAGTCGCGGCTGGTGGGGTTTGATGAGTCCCTCGAAGAGGCGGCAATGGATCTGGGTGCGCGGCCGCTGAAGGTGTTCTTTCGCATCACGCTGCCCCTGATCCTGCCGGCTATCGCCTCCGGATGGCTGCTCGCCTTCACGCTCTCCTGGGATGATCTGGTCATCACGCAGTTCGTGGCCGGCCCGGGATCGAGTACGCTGCCCATGGTAATCTTTTCCAAGGTGCGCTTCGGTGTAACGCCCGACGTCAATGCGCTCGCGACAATCATGGTTCTGCTGGTCGCCACGGGAATCGCGGTCTCCACCGTATGGCTGCGTTACCGCGAGAAGCGCCGCGTGCGTGACCTGCAGCTCGCGGCCGCGGCCAACTTGTGAGTGAAGCATGGCGCGGGCAGTGCTCGGCATCGATGTGGGTGGATCGTCAGTCAAGGCCGGACGGGTCGACGTCGCCGCCGGTCACCTGAGGGGGGACCTGATGTCGGCGCCGACCCCGCAGCCGGCGACGCCGTCGGCGTTGCTGGGGGTGATCCGGGATCTGGCGAGCAAACTGCCGGCGACGCGCGAGCGTGTCGGCATCGCCTTCCCCAGTGTCGTGAAGAATGGCATCACGCACACGGCCGCGAACATCGACAAGGCCTGGATTGGTGCTGCGGCGGCACGCCTGGCGTCGCACGAGCTCGCCCGACCTGTGTTGTTTCTCAACGATGCCGACGCGGCCGGTCTTGCCGAGATGCGCTGGGGTGCGGGGCGCGACTGCACCGGGACCGTGATCATGCTGACCTTCGGCACTGGTATTGGTACCGCATTGTTTGCCGGCGGCCGCCTCTTTCCCAATACCGAGCTCGGTCACCTGGAGCTGAACGGTGTGGATGCCGAGAAGCGCGCCTCGGCGCACGCGCGTACGCTCGAGCAGCTCGACTTTCCGGCCTGGGTCGAACGCGTCAACGAGTATCTGGCCGCGCTGCATCGGCTCTTCTGGCCCGACGTGTTCATACTCGGGGGCGCGGTGAGCGAGCGCTTTGCCGAGTTTGCTTCGCTGCTGCGTTCGCAGGCCGAGCTGCGGGCGGCACACTTCGCCAACCAGGCCGGGGTGATCGGCGCGGCACTGGCGGCGGCTGATGAGCACTTCTGACGGCCGGGCTCGGCCCGGCAAGCTGCCGGAGGTGGGCACGACCATATTCACGATCATGTCGCGGCGCGCGAAGGAGCTGGATGCGCTCAATCTCGGGCAGGGCTTCCCCGATTACGACATCGACCCGCGCCTCACCGACCTCGTGGCGGCCGCGATGCGCGCCGGCCACAATCAGTACGCGCCGATGGAAGGCCTGCCGCTGCTGCGTACACGGATCGCCGAGAAACTGCGACGCTCCTACGGCGTGAACACCGATCCTGAGACCGAGATTACGGTCACGCTCGGTGCCACCGAGGCGATCTTCTCGGTGATTCAGGCCGCTGTCGGAGCCGGGGATGAGGTGATCGCGTTTGACCCGGCATACGACTCTTACGAGCCGGCCGTGCGGCTCGCCGGGGGCCGCTGTCTGCGGGTCGCGCTCACGCAGCCGGGGTTTCGCTACGACTGGCAGCGGGTGCGCAGCCTCATGAGTCCGCGTACGCGGCTGGTGCTGTTCAACAGCCCGCACAATCCCGCCTGCACCACCGCCAGCGCTGCAGATCTGGATGCATTGGCGGCGCTCACCCGTGAGTTCGACGCGCTCGTGCTGTCCGATGAGGTGTATGAACACGTCGTCTTTGACGGCGCGCGGCATCACTCGGTGCTCACGCACCCGGAACTCGCTCTGCGCAGCTTCGCTGTGTTCTCCTTCGGCAAAACCTTGCACGCCACCGGTTTGCGCGTGGGCTACTGCGTTGCCGCGCCGGCGCTCACGCGCGAGCTGCGCAAGGTGCACCAGTTCAACACTTTCAGCATCTCGCACCCACTGCAGCACGCCATCGCAGCCTATCTCAGCGAGCACCCCGATGCCGGTCAGGATCTGGCGGCCTTCTTCCAGGACAAGCGCGATCGACTGCGCACCGCCCTCGGCTGCTCCGGCTTCGTGCTGCCGCCCGCGCAGGGAACCTATTTCCAGTTGCTGGATTTCAGCGCCTTTGCAGCCGCCGACGACAGTGCCTTCGCCGAGCGGCTGCTGAGCGAGGCGCGCGTGGCCACCATACCGCTGTCGCCGTTCTACGAGACGCCCCAGCCGCTGTCCTTCGTGCGCCTGTGCATCGCCAAGAAGGATGAGACGCTCGATGAGGCGGCGCGGCGCCTGAACGCGTTCGCCGCGCGCCTGCGCGGGAGCTCCTCACCATGAAAAAGCCGACCCGTGTCAATCATCCCCCGCAGATCGAGCTGCCACCGGGCAACCACCCGCTGGTGGCGCCGATCTATCAGTCCGTTAAATTCGAATTCGACACACTGGAGGAGACCGAGCGTTACCTGCGCGGCGAGCGGCCGGGATTCTTTTATACACGCACCTCGAACCCCACGACGCGCCAACTGGAGCTGCTGCTCGCGGAGCTGCAGGGACGCCCCGATTGCCTGGTCACGGCGACGGGCGTCGGAGCGATCGCCCAGACCTTGCTTGCCCTCACCAAGCAGGGTGATCACATCGTCTGCTTCGTGGAGACCTATAACCCGACGCGCTATCTCATCCGCCGACTGCTCGGACGCTTTGGGGTCACGCACGCGATGCTCTCCATCGAGGATCTTCGCGGGGTCGAGCGCGCGCTCGCCGCGCAGGCGACACGCCTGGTGTTCTTCGAAAGCCCTACCAATCCGGTGACCAAGATCGCCGATGTCGCAGCGCTCACCCGGCTGGCCCATGCGGCCGGCGCACTCAGTGTCATGGATAACACCTTTGCCGGCTTTCATCAGCACGGCGCTTATGAGGTGGACGTGTTTATCCACAGTCTCACCAAGTACGCCTCGGGCGCCGGGGATGTCATGGGCGGTGCAGTCATCGGCCAGGCCGAGCTCATTCGCGCCCTGCGCACCGACTTTGGTGCGCTCGGCGGCGCTCTGGATCCGCACGCCGCGTATCTGATCCTGCGGGGCCTGAAGACCTACTTCACCCGCTACGCCGCCCAGTGCGCCAGTGCCGGGCGCATCGCGCTGTATCTGGCACAGCATCCGGCGGTCGCGCGCGTGCACTACCCGGGACTGCCCACGCATCCGCAGCACGCACTCGCGGCGCAGCAGATGCAGGACTTCGGCACCATCGTCACGCTCGATCTGAAGGGGGGTGCGGCGGCGGCGCGACACCTGGCCGATCACCTTGAACTGTTTGCGCTCGCCGTGAGCCTCGGCTCCACTGAGTCACTGGTGGTGACGGCCCAGATGATGGCGGGCCGCGAGTTGAGTGCCGAGCAGCAAAGGATTTCCGCCATTACCGACGGCACCGTGCGGCTGTCGATCGGTCTCGAAGATGTCGATGATCTGCTGCAGGATCTTGCCCAGGCACTGCAGGCCGCTCCCGGCTGACGCCCAGGCGCAACGCCTGCGCCGACGGATCGTACACCGCGCTCGCAGCGGCCCATCCCTGTCATCACTTTGTAGCAAATCACAACGCGGCGAAGATCTGTGAAGAACTCTGCTGCGAGGGAACCGGCGCTGTAACGGCCGGTCCCACCTCTAGTTTGATTGATTCGAATCTGCTGGAAGGATGCCGCATGAACATCGAGTCGCCCACAATGCCCTACAATTTTTCGGATCTCGAGCCTGCCATGTCGCGGGATTCGCTCGTTTTTCATTTTCTGCGCCATGAGCGCGTGTGCTACGACCGGCTGCGGCTGCTGATCCGCGACACCGCCCTTGCGGATCTGCCACTGGAGGAGCTCATCCGCTGCACCGCGGACAATCCCGCCCAGCACGCGGTGTTTCGCTGGGCCGCGGAGGTGTGGAATCACAATCTTTATTGGCGCTCGATGGGCACCCGCGGCGGCGGCAGCGCTCACGGCCCCGTTGCCGATCAGATACGTCGGCGCTTCGGCTCCTTCGAGCGCTTCATACTGGAATTCCGGGAAACCGCCCACGCGCATTTCGGCAGCGGCTGGATCTGGCTCGTTTGGCGCGAGGAGACGCTACAGATCGTCTCGACCGCTAACGCCGCTACACCCCTGGTGCGCGGTGATGTGGCGCTGTTGGCGCTGGATCTGTGGGAGCACGCTTACTATCTGGATTTTCAAAACCGGCGCGCAGCGTACGTGAGCGCGTTTCTCGAGGATCTGGTTGACTGGGACTGCGCGAACCAAATTCTGACCCGCCTGGCGGCGCCCGCACCGACACTGACGCGTCCCGCATCGTTGGCGCGCGAGCGCGCCGTCCCCTGAGCGACTTTGGCCTACAGGCTGCCGGCGACGTGCACGCGGTGCGGGTGGTAGGGGAGCACCTCCACAACCTCGCCCTCGCGCAGGCGCTGCTGCACCCCGCGCCAGAATGCCGCGGTGAGAATCTCCCCGTGTACCCGCAGCAGCGCGGCGCGCTGCTCGTCGCTGAAAGAAAGAAAGCGAACAAAGGTCTCGGGGAACACGTCGTTCTCGCCGACGTAGAACCAGGCTTCACCGCGCATCTCATCCTCCGCATTGGTCGCCTGCGGCACGTCGCGGAAGTTGCAGTCGGTGACCTGGCACAGTTCGTCGTAATCGTAAAAGATGACGCGTCCGTGACGGGTGACGCCGAAATTCTTCAGCAGCAGATCCCCGGGAAAGATATTGGTGTAGGCCAGGTCGCGGATGCACTGCCCATAATCCAGCACGGCCTGCTCAGCCGCCGGTGGCGCTGCACTGCGCAGGTAAAGGTTAAGCGGTGTCATGCGCCGCTCGATATACATGTGGTCGAAGACCAGGTCCGCGCCATCTTCATGCACGGTGCGGGCGGTTTCGCGCTGCAGTTCCTCGAGCAGCTGCGCGGCGAAGCGCGCGCGCGGAAAGCGCAGCCGGCGGAATTCCTGCGCATCGACCAGCCGGCCGGCGCGGTCGTGAATAAAGACCAGCCGGTACTTCGCCATGACCTCATCGCGTATGACGGTCTTGGGGTAGGGAAAACGGTCGCGGATCACCTTGAAGACCACATCGAAGGAGGGCAGGGTAAAGCACACCATCACCAGACCGCGCTCGCCCGGGGCATGCGTGAAGAGGTCATCCGTGAGCTCCAGATGCCGCATGAGATCCCGATAGCGCTCGGTTTTGCCCTGCTTGGCACGGCCAAGCACCGTGAACAGTTCGCTCACCGGCTTGCGCGGCATGATCGCCTTGAGGAACACCACCGCCTCGGCGACCCGCTCAAGATCGACGTGGAAGTATGAGCGTGTGAAGCTGAAGACGATGCTGATGTCCTCTTCTGAGAGCATGACCGCATCGACCAACACGCCGCTGTCGCTGTTCCTGAGCGCGATTACGAGCGGCAGCGCGAAGCGCCGTCCGACGATGCGCCCGACGATGTAGGCGCGCGAGATCTGATAGAAGATCGGGCGGAACACCTCCACCTTCTCCACCTCGCGGCGCTCCGCGTGTGCACTCAGCGCCGCCCGCACCTCGGCGGCAACGTACGTGATGCTCTTATCCAGGTCGCGCCAGGGGGAGCGGAAGCGCACATCGCCCAGCAGGTCTTCAAAGAGCAGTGACAACGAGCCGTGGTTCATGTAGGTGTTGGTGCCGACCGCGGAGTGAACACTGGCGAGTGGGTCAAGATCGGTGGCGACGAACTCAATATCCGGCGCGACGCCGACAGTGCCAAACAGGCGGCGGCTGATCGAGCTGAAGAAGGTCTTGGTGAACTCCGGGTCGGGCAGATCGCCGATCTGGGCAGCGAACTCGTTGTGGATCCGCCTCCAGAGCTCCCGATCCTGCGCCTGCGCGCCCAGCGCCTGCTTCAGCTCCGTCACGGTCTGATTGACGAAGCGGTCGTACAGCTCGATGCGTTCCACCGCGTCCTGCTGGCTGGCGTGCGCATCGCGGCTGTCAAAGCGCAGTGGGGCGCGGCGGGTGATGGCGCGAAACTCGGCGTTATAACGCGCAAAGGCGTCCACGATCTGCCGCGCGCATTCGCGCGCGCTCAGACTCTGATCGTCAGCCGTTCCGGGCATGGAGGCGGGTTCTCGTCAGTCGAAATCGGTGGCCAGAGTGCGATCGCGCTGGTGCTGGTAGAGGCGCTGGATCTGGGAGGCGAGGATACGGCCGGTGGAAAGCTGCGGCAGTGCCGTGAGGGGGAAGAAGCCCACGGCATCGGTTTCGGTGCCCGTCGCGGCCCGCCCGCCGAGAAGTTCGCACAGAAACAGGAGCTTGTAGATATGGTGGATCCCCGGCGGATGAGGGTGTCGGTTCTTGTCGACGAGCGCTGCGAGTTTCACCGCGCGCGCCTGGTAACCGGACTCCTCGAGGATCTCGCGCGCCACCGCCTGCGAGGGGGCATCGTTGACATCGACCCAGCCGCCCGGGAGCGTCCAGCGCCCGTCGCTGCGCTCGCGCACCAGTAGCACCCGCTCCCCCTCAAACACCGCGCCGCGCACGTCGACCTTTGGCGTTGCATAGCCCTGTTCGCCCGCCCAGAACGCCCGGGCACTGGCGAGGGGAACCTCCAGCTCGGTGTGCAGCGCGCTCACCGCGAGCTCCTGCAGCTGCAGATAGCGCTCGCGATCGAAGGGATCCTGGGTGAAGGCGAGTCCGTTCTGGGCAATCGCCTGCACCTTGCGGATCCACTCGATGAGGGTGGCAGCGTGTGCCGGCATGCTCACTTCCCCCGTGCACGTTTCCCGGGCAGCGCACCGGCGTGCCCGGCGGCCGCGGCCCGTGCGGCCTTGCGGATCACAAGCTTCAGCCCCGACCACACCTCGTCTACGGCGCACACCTTGATGTCGACCAGCGTCATGGGTAGCGCAACTTCGCGAATCACGTCCTCCGTGATATCGGTCGCGACGCCCGAGGCCTTCTTCGGCCAGCTCACCCAGATCGCCGCATCAGGGCGCATGGCCTTGAGGGCACTGCGCAGCGCCTCGCTAAGCGCCGCGCGCCGCACGGCAAACACGTGAATGACGTCCGTGGATTTATCCAGGTGCGCCACCAGGCACGCGCCGGGCGGCAGGGGCGCGAGCAGGGCGGCGTAGTGCTCGGGTGCAGCCCGTGCGAACAGCCGGCTGCCCTCGCGCAAGCCGAGCTTTTTGGCCAAGGGCGTGCCGGAGTAACCGCTCATCGGGCCGGTCGGGGCGGGCGGCGCATGCTGGGCTGCCGCCGCACGGCGTTAGATGTTCCGGATCAGCGCGTCGGCGAAGCCGCTGGTGGAGACTTCCTGCGCACCGTCCATCAGGCGGGCGAAATCATAGGTGACGGTCTTCTGTCCGATGGTCTTGTCCATGGCGCTGATGATGGCATCGGCGGCTTCGAGCCAGCCCATGTAACGGAACATCATCTCGCCGGAGAGGATCAACGAGCCGGGGTTCACCTTGTCGAGGTTCGCATACTTCGGCGCCGTGCCGTGTGTGGCCTCGAACACCGCGTGTCCGGTGAGGTAGTTGATGTTGCCGCCCGGGGCGATGCCGATGCCGCCGACCTGCGCGGCCAGAGCGTCCGAAAGATAGTCGCCGTTCAGGTTGAGCGTGGCGATGATGTCGAACTCCTCCGGGCGGGTGAGTACCTGTTGCAGCGTGATGTCGGCGATCGCGTCCTTGACGATGACGCGGCCGCCCTGCTTGGCGGCCGCCATCTCGGCATTCGCCGCCGGCTCGCCCTTGGCGGCCTTGGTGCGCTCCCACTGCTCCCAGGTATACACCTCAGTGGCGAACTCACGCTCGGCGAGCTGGTAGCCCCAGTTGCGGAACGCGCCTTCGGTGAATTTCTGAATGTTACCCTTGTGCACCAGCGTCAGGCTCTTGCGCCGGTTGGTGACGGCGTACTCGATCGCCGCGCGGATGAGCCGTTCGGAGCCGTCCTTGGAAACCGGCTTGATGCCGATGCCGGAACTCTCCGGGAAGCGGATCTTGGCGTACGCCTTGGGGAAAGCCTGACGGAACAGTTCCAGGAACTTCTGGTTCTCGGGTGTGCCGGCCTCGAACTCGATGCCGGCGTAGATGTCCTCGGTGTTCTCGCGGAAGATCACCATATCGACCTTCTCGGGGTGCTTCACCGGCGAGGGCACGCCCTTGAACCAGCGCACCGGGCGCAGACACACGTACAGGTCCAGCATCTGCCGCAGCGCGACGTTAAGCGAGCGGATGCCACCGCCGACCGGAGTCGTAAGCGGACCTTTGATGGACACGAGGTACTCGCGACACGCCGCTACCGTTTCTTCCGGCAGCCAGGTGTTAAAGAGCTTGTTCGCCTTCTCCCCGGCGAACACCTCCATCCAGTGCACCCGCCGCTTGCCCCCGTACGCCTTGGCGACGGCGGCATCCATGACGCGCACCGAGGCGCGCCAGATGTCCGGCCCGGTGCCATCACCCTCGATGAACGGCACGATCGGGTTCTCCGGCACGTTCAGCTTGCCGTTCGTGATGGTGATCTTCGCGCCCGCGGCGGGCGGGGTCACCCTGGGGCTCGTGGCCGTAGTCATGGAAGCTCTCCTCGCGGATCACCGGCGTGTGAGCCTCGCCGGGCGGGCAATGCTAGCACACGGGCTGCGCGGGGCGCGGCGCGTATCAATGCCGCACGCGCCTGTGCGACACTGCTGTGCGGAGCACGCCGGGGGCTGCTGGAAACGAAGTGCGAATGTCAAACGCTATGCATGAGGGCGGTCCGGCGGCGGCGAAACCCTCAATTCTCAGACAGATGTGCGCCATCCGGCCTGTCGACCCGACCGAGGTGACGCGCGAGACTCGCCTTAAGAAGGTGCTCGGACCTTGGGGCCTGACTGCAATCGGGTTGGGCGCCACGATCGGCACCGGAATTTTTGTGCTGACCGGTCAGGTTGCCGCTACTCAAACGGGCCCAGCGATTACTCTGTCGCTGCTGATTGCAGCCTTCGGCTGCATGCTCGCGGCACTGTGCTACTCGGAGTTTGCCGCGTTTCTGCCGGTTCCCGGGAGTGCTTACCGCTATACCTACGCGACTCTCGGTGAAGCGCTCGCCTGGTTCATTGGCTGGAATCTACTGCTCGAGTATGCGATTTCGGCCTCGACCGTGGCAGTGAGCTGGTCTGCATATGTGGTCAACCTGCTGAGCGATTTTCATATCCAGCTGCCGAAGTCCTTCGTCAATGCGCCGCTCGGCCTGGATGCGCACGATCACCTCATGCGAACGGGCGCGATCATCAATCTGCCCGCCGTGCTCATTGTGCTGGCGATGACTGTCGTGCTCTATGTGGGCGTGCGCGAATCGGCGGGTGCCAACACTCTCATGGTGAGCCTGAAGGTTGCAATCATCGTGATCGTCGTGATCGCCGGACTGAAGTTTGTGGATCCGGCGAATTTCAGGCCCTACGTGCCCGCCAATACGGGAACCTTTGGTCATTTCGGGTTTAGCGGCGTGCTGCAGGGGGCTGGCATTATCTTCTTTTCCTATGTCGGCTTCGACACCGCCTCGACCATGGGACTCGAAAGCCGCAATCCACAACGCGATTTGCCGTTGGGAATTCTTGGGGCGCTCATAATTTCCGCTGTGCTGTACGTGGCCATGTCCAGCGTTCTGATCGGTATGGTTCCCTATCAGAAACTAAACGTCGCCGCGCCCGTCGCCGTGGCACTCGACGCTCACCCGCAGCTCGCGTGGCTGTCCTGGCCGGTCAAGCTGGGCGTCATAGCAGGCATGACTTCCGTCATTCTCACCTCGCTTTTGGGACAGCCGCGCATCCTGCTGTCCATGGCGGACGATGGCCTACTGCCGCCGTCCATGAGTCGCTGCCACCCACGCTTCAAGACCCCACACGTATCGACCGTGATCACCGGCATCGGCGCGGCGATGATCGCCGGCGCCTTTCCGCTCGACGTCCTCGCGGATCTCGTTTCCATCGGCATCCTGCTGGCATTCGGAGTGGTTTGTCTGGGAGTGCTGGTGTTGCGCCACACGCGTCCGGATGTCCACCGGCCGTTCCGTGTTCCGTGGGCGCCGTTCACCTGCATACTCGGCTTTCTCGTGTGTTGCGGTCTGACTCTCACGCTTTCGCACGGCACTTGGGTACGATTGGCGATCTGGACCGTAATCGGCATGTCGATCTACGCCGCCTACGGATTTCGCAACAGTCGCTTGCGTAAGCATGACTCACGCCCTTGAGAGCACTCCGGCCTCGGACGGCTTTCACATGCCGGGGGAATTCGAGCCGCACGCCGGCTGCTGGATGCTCTGGCCTGAGCGACCCGACAACTGGCGCGAGGCCGCGCGTCCGGCGCAACGGGCCTTTGCGCAGGTCGCGGCGGCGATCTCCCAGTTCGAGCCGGTAACGGTAGGGGTTTCGCCGGCGTACTTCACCGCCGCACGGGCGGTGCTGGCTGAGCGCGTCCGCGTGGTGGAGATGACGCACGATGACTGCTGGATGCGCGACGTGGGTCCTACCTGCGTGGTCAATCGGCGCGGCAGCGTGCGCGGCGTCGACTGGCACTTCAACGCCTGGGGAGGCCTGAACGGCGGGCTGTATTTTCCCTGGGACCAGGATGACCTTGTGGCGCGCAAAGTGCTCGAAATCGAGCGTTGCGGGCGCTATCGCGCCGCGCTTGTGAACGAGGGCGGCGCCATTCACGTAGACGGGCAGGGCACGGCACTCGTGACCGAGGAGTGTCTGCTCAGCGCCAATCGCAATCCCGGGCTGTCGCGCCAGGAGCTCGAGCGTGCGCTGCACGAGTACCTGGGCGTAAGCCAGGTGATCTGGCTCGGTCGCGGGGTGTTCAACGATGAGACCGGCGGCCACGTCGACAATCTCGCCTGCTTCGTGCGCCCGGGGGAGGTGTGCGTGACCTGGACCGAGCGCCGGCGTGATCCGCAGTACGCGATCTCACGCGACGCCTGGGAGCGGCTGCGCACCGCGCGCGATGCACGCGGACGGCGCCTGAAGGTGACCCGCCTGCCGATGCCCGGACCGCTGCGGCTCACCGCCCGTGAAGCTGCCGGCCTTGTGCCGCGCGAGGGCACCAAGGCAAGGATCCCCGGGGAGCGCCTGGCGGGGAGTTACGTCAACTTCTATATCGCCAACGGCGGGATCGTGATGCCACTGCTCGATCCGCGCACCGACCGCCTGGCGGGGCAGCGCCTGAAACGCGTGTTCCCCGCGCGCCGTATCGTGGGGGTAGCGGCGCGCGAGATCCTGCTCGGCGGCGGTAACGTCCATTGCATCACGCAGCAGATTCCTCGCGGAACGCGAACCGCATCACCCTCTGCGCGCTGAGGCAGGGCCGTCAGGCGCGCCTTACGGTATCGTCGCCGCCCATGCGCCCCCTTCGCTTTCGCGCCCGCCGCTGCGGCGTGCTGTTGTTGACCGTGCTCATGAGCTGCGGCACCGCGGCCCACGCAGTGGCTGCGGATGCGGGGGCGGCGGCGCCCATCGAGCGCTTTATCGTCAAGTGGCGCACGGGCGCCGCGGCCCCCGCTGAGCTGAGCGCCCTGGCGAGCCGCGCCGGAGTGCGGGTGCTGGAAGCCCGGCACATCACCGCCGGCATCCATCTGCTGCGGGTGCAGGGCGGGGCGCCCGCCGCGCAGACTCTGGCACGGCTGCGCGCGAGTCCCGAAGTGCAGTACGCCGAACCGGACGCGCGCCGCTACGCACAGGCGCTCCCCGACGACCCGCTCTTTGCCGGTCAGTGGTACCTGCAAGACACGCAGGCCTCGGCGGTGGATGCGATCGATGCTTGGGATCTGACGACCGGTAGCAATGGCGTGGTGATCGCCGAACTGGATACCGGTGTGCGTTTCGATCATCCGGATCTGCGCAGCGCCACCGCCAACCGCCTGCTGCCCGGCTACGACATGATCAGCTCAGTCGCCACGGGCAACGACGGTGAGGGCCGTAACCCGGATGCCTCCGATCCGGGAGACTGGATTTCCAGCGCGGACCTGAAGAACCCGCTGTTTACCGGCTGCCCGGTCTCGGATAGTTCCTGGCACGGCACGCGGGTTGCCGGGATCCTCGGGGCGATCAGCAACAATGGCGTCGGCATCGCCGGCATGACCTGGAGCGGTTGGATTCTGCCCGTGCGAGTGCTCGGCAAGTGCGGGGGGTATGACTCGGACATCCTTGCGGGCATGGCGTGGGCGGCCGGAAACCCCGTTGATGGGGTGCCCGCTAACCCCTATCCGGCGCAAATCCTCAATCTGAGCCTGGGCGCCACCGGCAGCTGCCCCCAGAGCTACCAGGACGTCGTCGACACGCTGGTGACCGAGGGCGTGCTGGTGGTGGTCTCCGCCGGCAACGAGGGCGGTCCGGTGGATGCGCCGGCCAACTGCATCGGCGTGGCCGCAATCGCCGGCTTGCGTCAGGTGGGCACCAAGGTCGGCTTCAGCAGCCTCGGCCCCGAGATCGCTCTGAGCGCCCCGGGGGGCAACTGCGTCAATTCCGGGGCCGGTCAGCCGTGCCTGTTTTCCATCGAGACGACGACCAACAGCGGCACCACGACCCCAGCGAGCAATACCTACACCGACGAAATCCACTTCAATGTCGGCACCAGCTTCTCCGCGCCGATCGTTGCGGGTATCGCCGGCCTCATGCTTGCGGTCAACGGCAACCTCAATGCGAACCAGCTCATCGCGCGCCTGCAGCTGGGGGCGACCGCGCCGTTCCCGAGCCCGGCAGGGTTAACGGTGTGCCACCTGCCCGCAGGCCCGCAGGATCTGCAGACCAGCGAATGCGCCTGTACGACCGCTGTGTGCGGTGCGGGTATGGCGAATGCGGATGGGGCCGTGCAACAGGCGCTGCGGCCGATCGCCGCCGTCGCCGCGCCGGCGCGGGTGATGGCGGGCGTAGCGTTCGTGCTCGATGGCAGCGGCAGTGCCGCAGCCTGCGGGGCGAAGATCACGAGCTACCAGTGGACGTTCGTCGGCCCGGTGAACGGGCCGACGATTCAAAATGCGGGCAGCGCACGCGCTACCGTGGTTGCGCCGATCGGCTCAACCGTCTATCAGCTGTTGCTGACGGTCACCGACAATGAGGGTCGCACCGACAGTGCCCCGCTCATCGTGACCTCCTTCTCGGCCAACTCTTCTGCGCCGGCGAACGCCGGATCGAACGCGTGCCTGACCCCGGTGAGTTACAGCGCGGCGGCGCCACCGAGCGAGACGGCCGCCGGCAGCGGCAGCAGCTCCGGCGGTGGCGGCGGCGGTGCGCTTGATCTGCTCAGCCTGAGCGCGCTCGGACTGCTGGGCGCGCTCGCCGCGCGGCGTCACACCAGACGCTCGGCCGCCTCCAGCCACTCGCGCTGCGCGCGTCGGTAGTGCCCGGGCGCGATGCGCGCCTGCTGCAGCAGCTCGCGGGCGACCTTCTGCGCCTCCTCTTTACGACCCTGCGCCTGCAGCAACTGCGCGTAACGCACCGCGGCTTCGGCACCGGGGAATGAGCCGGCCACCACGCGGTACTCCTCGAGTGCCTTGGGCAGGTTGCCCTCCGCTTCGAGCGCGCGTGCGTACAGCAGATGACCCGCGGGGGAGCGGAAATCCGGGTTCAGGCGGATGAGCTCATCGAGGGTAGCGCGCGCGCCGCTCGCATCTGCCTTGCCAAACTGCGCCTGCGCCATTCCGAGCATCAGATTCGGGTCATGCTCGTACAATCCGGTGAGCGCCTGACGGTACTGCGCAATCGCCTCGTCATAGCGCTCATGTCTGACCAGCTCCTCCGCGTAGCGCTGACGGCTGGCGACGTTGCCGCCCACGCGTGCCTCGGTTTCGTAGCGGCGCAGTTCGCGACCCGGGTCCACGGCCTTGCGGAACCCGCGGGCGGTGCGCTGTGCCGTGCGGCTGCGCAGCAGACCCGGCAGGATCTCGACCACGATGTACGCGAGGATGCCGGCCTGCGCGATGCCCGGAATGATCAGCACCCAGATCCACAGCTGATTGCGTCCGGTCTTGATGACGTGAACGATGAACGCTGCCTGTATGAGCAGCGAAAGAATCAGGAACCACATCGCATCTCTCCGCGCAAATCTAGTGCACCGGTGCCGCGGGCCGCGGCAGCGCAAAAGCCATGACGTAGTCGCCCCGCGGTGTTCCGAGCGGTCCATGCCCGCCGGCGCTGATGACGACGTACTGACGCTCATCCGGGCCCGCGCGGTAGGTCATCGGCGTCGCCTGGCCACCGGCGGGGAGCTTGTACTTCCACAGCTCGCGCCCGGTCTCGATGTCGAACGCGCGCAGGTAACTGTCCAGCGCCGCACCGACGAAGACCAGATCCCCGGCGGTGGCGATCGGACCGCCCATGTTCGGCATGCCAAAGTCCCGCGCCGGCACGAACCAGGGCGTGAGTCCCTCGGTCGAGCCGAGCGGTACCTGCCAGACAATACGGTTGCGTCGCAGATCGACACTTACAAGGGTACCCCAGGGCGGGGGCGTGCAGGGTAGCCCGAACCGCGAGAGCAGGGGCTCGCGCCGCATCGCGTAGGGCGCCCCGGCCTGGCGGCCGAACTCCGAGTGCGGGTAGTCGTTCGAGCGCAACTGCGCTTCCAGCTGCTCCGGGGAGAGCAGGGTGACAACCATCGGCAGATGATTCACGGCGGCGATGAGACGCTGGTGCTGTTCATCGAACGCGATGCCGCCCCAGTTCACCCCGCCGATGTAGCCGGGCGTGAGCAGCGTGCCGCGCACATCCGGTGGGGTAAAGATGCCCTCGTTGCGCAACGAGCGGATGAGGTCGCGGCACTGGCCACGGTCCCAGAAGGTGAGTCCCCAGGCGTCTTCCGGCCGTACCGGCACCTGCGAGACCAGCGCAGGCAACTGCGAGAACGGCTGTGTGCGCGAGGCCTGCTCTCCTTGCACGAGGCTCGGCGGCACGGCTTTTTCGCTGATGCCAAAGAGCGGCCGGCCGCGCGTGCGCTCGAACACGTACAGCATGCCGGTCTTGGTCGCCTGAATGACCGCCGGCACCGGCGCACCGCCGATCTCCACGTCGCCGAGCACCGGCTGGGCGGCGACGTCGTAGTCCCACAGGTCGTGATGCACCAGTTGCTGCTGCCAGGTGAGCTTGCCGGTGCCGGCCTCGAGCACCAGCAGCGAATCGGCAAAGCGATTGGAGCCCACGCGCAGGCCGCCATAAAAATCCGGACTCGCCGAACCGGTCGGGATCAGCACCAGTCCGTGCTCCTCATCGACCGTCATGACGCCCCAGGCGTTGCCCGCACCGGCCTTCTGCGCCTGCAGCGCATCCCACTCACCGGCCGCGGGGTGGTTGGGCGAGTCGGGAATCGGATCAAAGGCCCACACCTGCGCGCCGCTGCGCGCATCGAAGGCACGGATGATGCCGCGCTCCACGCTCACGGCACGGTTGTCGCCGATGCCCGAGCCCACGATCACGAGGTTGCCGTAGATCGCAGGCGGGGAGGTGACCAGATAAGCCCCCACATCACGGATACGGATGCCCTGGGTCAGGTCGATCTGACCGCCGTGGCCGAAGCCCTCGCACAGGCGTCCGGTGTCAGCGTCCAGCGCCAGCAGGCGCGCATCGAGGGTGCCCGTGAACACGCGCCGGCGGCAGGCGACCGCCACCTGGCGCAGCCCGCTGTCCTCCCACAGGCTCACCCCGCGCGAGGTCGCCTCCGAATACCGGCGTGCGCGGTCGATGTGCGGATCAAAGCGCCAGCGCTCTTTGCCCGACTGTGCGTCCAGGGCGATGACGATGTTAGTGGCGGTCTCCAGGTAAAGCGCACCATAGGCAAGCACCGGGGTCGCTTCAAACGTCATCTTCCCCGCCCGGGTGAAGCCGGCGCCGAGCTCGCCGGTGCGGTACAGCCACGCAAGCTCAAGGTGGGCAACGTTGCCGCGGTTGATCTGTTCCAGACTCGAGAAACGCCGCCCGAAGGCATCCCCGCCGTAGAAACCCCAGTCGCTCGCGCCGCGCGACTGCGCACGCGCATCCGGCGTGAGCAGAGCGCACGCCACGAGCGCGAGCGCGCAGGCGAGCGGGGGACACGCGCGCGCGTGCCAGACGGGGACAGTTCGGATCATGGCAACATTATCCTTGATCACAACGCTCACTCGCGAGTCCAGCGCTTCTGCGGCCGCATGCTGCTATTCTCCAGTCCGTGAGTGCTACACGGGCGGTCACGCCCCGTCCTGGGGTACTGAGTCTTTTGCTCACAGTTCTGTGGCTCGCATCTCCGCCAGCCGGCTACGCACAGACCTCCGCCGAACCATCTGCCGCCAGCGCTGAGCCGCCGCACCGCCCGCGCATCGGCCTCGTACTCTCCGGCGGCGGCGCCCGCGGCGCGGCCCACGTGGGAGTGCTCAAGGTCCTCGAAGACCTGCGCGTGCCGGTGGATGCAATCGCCGGCACCAGCATGGGGGCGGTGGTCGGCGGGCTCTACGCCAGCGGTCTTGATGCCCGGCAGATCGAGAAGCTGATGACCTCGCTTAACTGGCGGGACGCATTTCGTGACCGGCCCGCGCGCGAAGACCTGGATCTCAGACGCAAACAGGAGGATGAGGAGTTTCTCGTCAAGTTCCCGCTGGGCCTGCGCGACGGGCGAGTGGTATTGCCGCGCGGCCTGATCCAGGGCCAGCGCCTGACCGAGACGCTGCGGCGTCTGACGTTACCCGTGGCGCGTCTCACTGACTTCGATGATCTGCCCACCCCCTTTCGCGCGGTGGCCACGGATCTGGAAACCGGGGAGGCGGTGGTCATGGGCTCGGGGGACCTGACGACGGCGATGCGAGCGAGTCTGTCGGCACCGGGGGTGTTCGCACCGGTGGAACGCGACGGGCGGGTGCTGGTTGACGGTGGTATCGCCGACAACGTGCCGGTCGACATCGCGCGCGCCATGGGCGTGGATATCGTCATCGTGGTCGATGTCGGCTTTCCGCTGCTGCCGCGTGAGCAGCTCACCAGCATCCCGGTGATCTCCAACCAGATGCTGGCGATACTCATTCGCCGCAATGCGCAGGCCCAGCTTGCCAGCCTGCGGCCGCAGGACATCCTCATCCAGCCGCAGCTCGGCAACACATCTTCGTTCGATTTCGGCGTCGTTGCGCGGGTGATCAGCGCCGGGGAACTGGCGGCGCGCGGCAAGAGTGCACAGCTCGCCAGCCTCGGGATGAGCGCGCCGCAGATGCAAAGCTACGTCGCGCGGCGCGAGGCGCCGCGCGCGCCACCTCCGGTGATCGATTTCGTGCAGGTCGACCCCGGCTCGGTGCACTACGTGCCCTCCGCCAACAATCTCTTTAAAGGCCTGATCGGCAAGCCACTCGACCCGGACGCGGTCGCGCAGCGTATCACCGCGGTCTACGGCCGCGGCGGCCTTGACACACTCGACTATCACGTCGTCGGTGACGCGGACCGCTATGGACTGGCGATCGACGCGCGCCCAAATTCTCAAGGTCCGAGCTACATGCGCTTTGGTCTGAGCCTGCAGGATGACTTCGAGGGCAATTCGACCTACAACGCCGCGGTGCGTTTCGTCGTGCCGGACATCACGCCCAACGCCGGGGAGTGGGCCACGGACCTGCAGGTCGGTAACATCTCGCAGGTATCAACGGAACTGTTCCTGCCGCTGGCGCAGTTCTCCGGCTGGTTCGTCATGCCGCACGTGCAGACCCTCTCGCGTGACGTCGACCTGCTGCAGAACCAGGATATCCTCGCAGAGTACCGCATACATATCTTCGACTACGGCACTGACTTCGGACGCCAGTTCAGCAACTGGGGCGAGATCCGCGCCGGCGTGTTCCGCGAGACCGGGCATGTGCGCCTGAAGATCGGGGACCCGGCGGACCCGAATCTTCCGGACATCACCGATGAACCCTGGGACACGACCAACTATTTCGTGCGCTTCACGTACGATCGCCTGGATGACATCAATTTCCCGCACTACGGGCAGCAGGGGGCGCTGCAGTGGACCGGGGTGCGCAACGTGTCGGCCACCCAGCAGCCCTCCGACCAGGTGACGCTCAATTACATCGGCGCCTATTCGTTTGGGCGGGATACGTTCCAGTTGTCCGCCTCCGGCGGCACGACGCTGCAGTCGCAGGTGACCGATGTCAACCAGCTGTATTCGCTCGGCGGCTTCCTGAATCTCTCGGGCCTGCGCGCCAACTCACTCCTCGGACCGAACTTCGGCATCATGCGCGTGCTCTACTACCGTCAGATCGGCCGCGGCGGCCCCGGCTATCTTGACGTGCCGACCTATCTTGGAATGTCGCTCGAAGCGGGCAACGTCTGGCAGACGCGCAGCGAGGCAAGTTTCAGCAACACGCAGAAGGATGCGAGCATCTTTCTCGGGCTCGACACGTTCCTCGGGCCGTTATATCTGGCGACCGGTTTCGACGAGCACGGTAACCAGGCCTGGTACTTGGTCCTCGGGCACGTGTTCTAGCGCCCCCCACACTCGCGAGGCTTCGCTAAACATCTCCGGTCGGTACGATCGCGCGCGTCTCCGCCATCAGAATGATCGCCCGCTCGGGGGCGCGCGTGCGGTGCACGACTCCTTTGGGCACCACAAAGCCCTCAAGCGGCTGCAGCTCGATGGAGCGTCCCTCCAGATCGACGAAGAAGCGGCCTTGCAGCACGAAGAAGAACTCATCGTCGTGGTCATGCTTGTGCCAGTGGTATTCCCCCTGCAGCACTCCCAGCCGGATGACGGAGTCGTTTACCGCGCAAAGCGTCTGGTTGTACCAGCGGTCCTTGCACTGCCCGATGAGTTCGGGGACGTTGATGATCTCGAGCGGCGCGAATTTCACGTCCAGGTGCGTGGCGTAGGGGAAATTCCCAGCGGTATTCACTGGCGTCCTCCTTATTTCTAGGGCTCGCGGACCGAATAGGCGCAGCGCGGCGCTGGCAACCGCAATGAGGCGCTACAGTCCGCGGCTCTCAGCGAGCTTTTCGATCTTCTGGAACACCAGCGCCGGCTTGTCGCCCGAGCGCGAGTACTCGTGACGCCGGCTCATCTCCGCGATGGCCGCATCCCGCTCCTCGGGCGTCGGATACCAGTGCATCCGCTGCCACTCCGTGCCCAGGAGCTTGCGAAAGGGATCCCCGGCCGGGAGGCTCACGCGGATCCCGTAAGGGCGCAGCCTCTCGATCGGCGGGGTACGAAGGTTCTGCGGTTGACTGATGCCCATGCAAGGTAAAGCTTACGGTGCGCCCGCGCGGAACGGCAAGCGGGGCGGGATCTGACCCTCCTGGCCGGCAGAAGAGCCGCCGCGAGTCTTGAGTCGAGTGAGGCAGGCCCCCACACTTACAGACTCCTGAAGATACGTCCCGTCAACCCGGAGGTCGTTATGGCGCTGTTTCGCAAGAAGGCTGCGATGCCCGTGAAGGAAGAGGCTCTGCCAGGGCGCAGCACGCCACTCAAGGTGCCCAGCACACACTTTGTGAACGGCCATGGGATCATGCCGCCGTTCCCCGCGGGGCTGCGCGAGGCGGTCTTCGGGCTCGGCTGCTTCTGGGGCGCGGAACGGCTGTTCTGGGAGCTTCCCGGGGTTTATGCGACGGCGGTCGGGTATGCGGGGGGCTTTACGCCCAATCCAAGCTACGAGGAAGTCTGCAGTGGTGGGACGGGCCACGCGGAAGTGGTGCGTGTGATCTACGATCCGCAGAAGCTCGACTACGAAGACCTGCTGAAAGTGTTCTGGGAGTCACACGACCCAACCCAGGGCATGCGGCAGGGAAACGACGTGGGCACACAGTATCGTTCGGCCGTTTACGTGACCGACCCCGAGCAGCGCGCGGCAGCGGAGGAGTCCCGGCGCACCTATCAGGCGCGCCTGACGGCCGCGGGTCGCGGGACAATCACCACGGAAATTCGTGACGCGCCGGAGTTCTTCTACGCCGAGGACTATCACCAGCAGTATCTGGCGAAGAATCCGAACGGGTATTGCGGGATTGGTGGGTGTGGAGTGCCCTTCAAACTCGCGGAGTTACAGATGGGGGAGAAGACGTAAGCGCATGTTTGATTTGGATTCCGTCAGGAAGCCAATGGGTTATCAAAGGAAGATGCGTTTTTTTGCGGGAAAACGCGATGTTTTTCCGGCGTTGAGGTCTACCGAATGTAAGGGACTTCCCCGTCCCGAAACGACACCGAGGTGTCAGGATTGAGTTGCGTATTCGATCCTTCAGAAAGGGGAAGTCCCATGAACCTAGTTTCTACGCTTGGAATCGACTTGGCAAAGAACAGCTTTTCGTTGCACGGGGTTAATGCAAACGGGGAGGTGGTGCTGCGCCGCAGCCTGTCGCGGGCGAAGCTCAGTGAGGTAGTGGCCCAATTGCCTGCGTGCCTGATCGGTATGGAAGCCTGTTCCGGAGCGCACGAGTGGGCGCGGCGCTTCAGTGCTTACGGACACACGGTAAAGCTGATGGCGGCGAAGTTTGTAGCGCCGTATCGCAAGAGCGGCAAGAACGATGGCAACGACGCCGAAGCCATCTGTGAGGCGGTCGCGCGGCCGAACATGCGGTTCGTTCCCGTGAAGTCTCTCGAGCAGCAGTCCGACCTGACGCTGCATCGCGTGCGCCAGGGGTTCGTCGAAGAGCGCACGGCAACGTTGAACCGGCTGCGCGGGTTACTGACGGAGTTCGGGCACGTGCTGCCGCTTCGCTCCATTGAGGTGCGACGTCAAGTGCCGCAGCTGCTCGGCAAACTCCCGGCACGAGTCGCGGCTTGCGCCCAAGATCTTCTGGAGCACGCGGCACGGCTCGAAGCCAAGATACTGGAGTACGAACACGAGATCAGAGCCCACGCGCACTCGAATGCGCTCGCTCGGCGCACGCAGACTCGCATGGGCATCGGTGCAATCACCGCCTCGGCCTTGGTAGCCACCGTCGGCAATGGCCGTGACTTCCAGAACGGGCGGCAGTTCGCGGCCTGGCTCGGCCTGGTTCCGCGTCAATACTCCACCGGTGGTAAGACGCGGCTGGGTCATATCACGAAACGAGGGGACCCTTACTTGCGCACCCTGTTCGTCATGGGGGCCCGTTCAGTGCTACAGCGTGCTGCTCGAGAAGCGGATCCGCTCTCGCGGTGGGCACTTGCCTTGCAGCAGCGACGCGGTTACCACCGAGCTTGTGTCGCTGTCGCAGCTAAGAATGCACGGGTCGCTTGGGCCTTGCTGTCAAAGGAGGCTGTTGCAGCTTAGCGATACTGTCTCGCCCACAACCGGCAGCTCACAGGAGATACAACAAGCACTGTCCATCGAGCACAACAGGTCAGACCGGCGCTCGCGGAACCAGATAGACTTCCGAGCGGAAAACGCTGTCTAACGATCGAGGCGCGAGCGCGCGGCTTACACGCGGGCCCGAGTGCCCAGGCACTCTTCAAGTGGCCGATTAGAGTTACGCAGTCTGTCCTTCTTCGCTCGATCCCAGCAGTCAAAAGAACCAGAAATCAAAAGAAGTTGACTACACGGCGAAGTCCTTAGAGGAAGTCTACCGGTGTTTTGGACCTAGGAAAGTCCGCTGCGAAGCCCCGTCTGGTTTGATGACGCTTGTGCGCGCTTCCATTTGAACGTTGCGATGCCGACGTGGATGCCATCGGCTGCGACTACTCTTGCTGATAATCTCAGGGTAGGGCGGAAAGCCTCGTAGAAACAGTCGCTTGCAGCCGCTCGAATTGCGAGCGGTAGAGATTCGGTAGAGGTCGGCCGCAGATTTGAAGTGTTTCAATATATCGTAGCCTAGCTACGATACGGCCAACTTTCCTAAGTTGGCATTCATTTGAAAAAGTGCTATAAATCGTAGCGTGGCTACGATACCGAAAAACAAACTAAACGATCTGTACAGGCAATGGCCGCCAGGGACGCCCATGGCGTCCCAAGACCTGGCCAAACGCGGCATATCGGCGGATCTAGCCGTGCACTACGCCAAGGCGGGCTGGCTCGTCCGCCTCGCTCACGGCGTCTACAGCCGACCAGGCGACTCCCTAGCACTGCATCCCTGCCTCCGATTCTTGGAGCAAAAGGCATTGGGGCTGCATGTCGGTGGAAGGACCGCGCTCGATTGGTATGGCATACGGCAATACGTTTCGCAGCGACCCGTCACCCAGCTCTATGGCTGGAACGCGGCGAAACTTCCCGAGTGGTTCACAAAACAATTTCCCGCCGACTACCACCGAAAGCGCCTCTTCAAGGAAGAACCCAGCGTACCTCTGCACACCACATCATTCGAAAGGCAGTCCGATGCGCCCCAGGTATCGGAACCGGAAAGGGCGCTGCTCGAAGTGCTGAGCGATGTGGGCGTGCGCCAGCCACTGCAAGAAGCGCGGGAGCTCACGCAGGGTACCCATACTCTCCGCGCCAATGTCCTGATGGAGCTTTTGCGCTTGTGTGTGAGTATCAAAACAGTGCGATTGTGCCTAAGTCTCGGCAAGGACCTCGGGTTACCTTGGTCGTCGAAACTCGATCCAACCGAATTGCCACTGGGTAGCGCGCGCCCCTGGGTGTCCCGTTCGTCCGATGGCTTGCTTGTTCTGAAGCGATGAATCGCGAGTACCTTGAGACCGCGCGTTTGCTGATCCAGGTAGCACCACTGGTGTTCGTTGACGATCAATTCGGGCTCAAGGGCGGTACGGCGATCAATCTGTTTCTTCGGGACATGCCCCGATTGTCCGTCGATTTGGATTTGGTCTTTACCGATCACACTGCCGGACGAGAGGAAGCGCTTACCCGAATCCACGCTGCTGTCAGAGACGCGGCAGATCGCTTGCGAGCGCGGCGATTCGAGGTCTATGTGCCGGAGGCCGGGCGTGACGGCGAGACGAAGCTGATGGTTCGAAGTGGGGCTGCCGAAGTGAAGGTCGAAATCAATACAGTCATGCGTGGTACGGTTCATCGCGTGCGACGGGCTAACCTGAGGCCCTTGGCCCGCGATACCTTGCTCGCCGACATTGAGATTCCAGTTCTCGCATCCGAAGACGTTTACGGAGGAAAGCTCGTTGCTGCTTTGGATCGACAACACCCCCGCGATCTCTTCGACGTCATGGAACTTTTCAAGCATGAGGGTATTACGCCCGGCATTCGGCGGGCATTCGTCGTCTACCTTGCAAGTCACAACCGACCGGTTCATGAAGTTCTCTTTCCGGAGTTGCGCGATATTCAAATGGACTACGAGCGGAATTTCGTAGGCATGACCTCGCAACCGACTGAGCTTGCCGCGCTCCTCGAAACGCGCGATAGAATGATTGAGGAGTTGCACGTTGGTCTCGACGCGGACGAACGCCGTTTCTTGTTATCGCTGGTGAAGGCGGAGCCCGAATGGGAGTTGTTGGGTATACCGCACGTGAGTGAACTCCCGGCCGTCCGCTGGAAGCTTCAGAACCTGGCACGACTTCAACGCGAACGGGCTGAGCAATTCGAGCTGCAGTACACTGCGCTTGCCGGTCGGCTACACGAGTAGGTCTACCGGTGACTGAGCGCGCCGCACCACTTGCCACATGACGTCGTGACGCATGCCGATGTCTGATCAGGAATTACTCGCCAAGCTGCAAGCCGAGAACGCCAGGCTAATCTCGTTGCTCGATGCCCGCGGAATCGACTGGCTGCGTATCGGCGCACCGCATCGACCGCTCCGGTATATCCCTCGAGGCACAGGCCTTCGTAGAGCCGCTGCGCGGTCCGTCGCTCGCGCGCTGGCAGCGTCTCCTCGGCCTCCAGCCACGCTTCCAGCGTCGCCACGAACGACCCCAGCTTTGGCATCGGCTGGCGAACCCGCTGGTACTCGTACGCCTCGCCCTCGAACTTCAGCGCCCGTTTGACCGTGTTGCGCGCCAGTCCCAGATCGCGCGCGATTGCGCTGATCGACTCGCCTTGCACCAGCCGCCGCCAGCGAATCTTGCCGATCGTTTCCACGCACAACACCCCAGTTCTCCCAAGACAGCCGGTTTGGCTGTCTCAGGGTACGGGGTGGTCAATTTTGGACGCCGGTTACCCCGTTTGCCTGGTCAGAATTGCACGCCGGTTTGCAGGCTCGACTGCCGCGTCGGCGTTCCGCGCTGAATGTCAGAGCAGGCCGCGTCGAGCCCTTGTTGGCCGCAGCGTCACTGTGTTTGGCCAAAATGCTCGGCGTCATTGGACTGGGCTTCCCCTGATTTTCCGGATGCCTCCTTCAGGTGCGATTATGACTCGGGAGGTGTTACATGGAGAAGGGGCAGAAGGCCCTTCGGGAACCGAGGGGACCATGAAGAAGACACGATTTACAGAAGAGCAGATGGTCAAGATCCTGCGCGAGGCGGACAAGTCGCCGGTGACGGAGGTGGCCAAAAAGTCCGTGGCTCAAGGAAAGTCAGGCGGAACCCTCCGCGATCTCCAATCTCGCCTGTTTCGGGCCAATCCAGCAGTGCTGGCGGCTACACCCTTACAATGCTACAGGCTTTCCATGAGGAGTCTGTCGATAGGCGTCGGCCCATGCCTCTTTGCGTGCGAGCATCTCGTTTGGATTCGAGAGACCCTTTTCAGCGACCAGACGCTCGAGGGCTGCCAGCCAGTGTTCGTAGTAACGGGAGCCGTCGTCGGAGCGATCTCGATCTGCCGCGGACTTAAGTTCGGCGGCTAGCGCAGCAGCCCACTCCGTCCAAGTGAAATAGCCTTGTTCAGACAGACGCACGGCGAGCGCAAAGGCTTGGGCTTGCCAGGGTTCAGCGAAGACCGGACCGCTCTCGTCGCGCGCAAGCGAGGATAGCAATGCGAGTCGCTCGCGGTCGGGTTGCAGGTCAGGCATGCTCGAGGTAGCTATCCCATAGGTCGAGATAAACGGCATCGCGTGGCGCGGCGTCATCTCCCCATAACTCCTGGGCCCCAAAACGAACCGAGTACAGGTGCTGCGGTTGCTCGCCCAGAAAATGCGCATTGCTATCCGGAAATACAAAGATGCCGTGGTGGCGAACGATCGTGCCGCGTTTCGCTCTCGCATATCGGGGCAGGCGAGTGTGACTTTCCGGATTCATATTCCGGGCACGGACCGGCTGGCTGAGCTTGAAGCGGGCCTTCGCCGACGCTTGCGGCCGCCGGAAATCGCCACGGACATTCGCGATAGCGGAGGCCGCGTCAGCGATGAGAGGCGGAGTAGCTTTTGGCGTACCTGGCGCGGGTTTGCCGGTCGCCATTTCCTCAGGCGTCACCAAACCACGCATCACCAGTAAGTCGACATTCCGCGCCAGCCATTTTTCGTAGTAGCTCATTCGCAGATAATCTGCCGGGGGGAGGCACTCAATCCGCTGACGGCCCGCGTCGATATTCCACTTGCCCCACAGACGAAGCGCGCAGTTGATGGCGTGCACGCGGCCTTCCCACGCCTCGTGAAAGACCGGTTCGCTCCTTTCATACTGGATCGAACCCATATTTTGCATGCCGCCCAGGTCGTGGATTCCGTTCATGCTGAGTCTCCGTGGGGCAGCATAACCTTACCGACCCCGATCATCGCATCGCGAGTGACCAGAGCAGCCAGTTCCTCTTCTTTCATAGACTCGGTGCCGGAGGGCCTCTCCGGCAACACAAGGTAACGAATTTCCGCGGTGCTGTCCCACACCCGGACTTCGACTTCTGGGGATATCTCCAGTCCCAACTCGCGCAATACACCGCGCGGATCGATCACGCTGCGCGATCGATACGGCGCTGACTTGTACCAGACGGGCGGCAAACCGAGGATCGGCCACGGGTAGCACGAACACAACGTGCACGTTACCAAGTTGTGAACCTGCGGTGTATTTTCGAGCACCAACAGATGCTCGCCGTGTTCGCCCGCATAGCCCAACTCCGCGATTGCCGCAGCGCCATCGAGGAGGAGCCGTTGCTTATAGAGCGGATCCACCCACGCGCGCGCCACCACCCGTGCACCGTTGCGGGGCCCTATCTTATTTTCGTAGGCGTCCACCAACGCATCAAGGGCGGCCGCGTCCACCAATCCCTTCTCGACGAGCAGCGACTCCAGCGCTTTGGTGCGCAGAGCCGGGTCAGATGGAATAATTGGGTCGTCGTGGTCGTGGCCATGATCTTGTGCGTGCATCACACTAAATCTCGGTTCCGAGGCGAGTTGCGGGGCTAGGCATCCGGTTGACTTCCATTTTACGCTAAGGTGCCGGCAGTGGATGGACCATCCGCGTGACGGCTCAAATTGTGCACCGCAGCTCCTCGCTAAGCACTGTGGTTCGATGCCGTACCTCGCACGACTCGCGCGGCCCACTGACTTTCGCTGCGCACGAAACGGCCGAATTCGGGCTGCGTCATGCTGAGCGAATCGGCTCCGTGATTTGCGAGCCAATCTCGCACGTCCGGCGCCGCCATCACGCGCGCGATGTCTTTCGCCAATTTGTTCACTACGCCGGCCGGCGTGCCGGTCGGCACCCATACGCCATACCAAATGGAGAAATCGAAGCCGGGGATGCCGGCCTCGGCGATCGTCGGAACCTCCGGTAGCAAGGACGCGCGTTTCTTGGTCGTGACCCCCAGCGCGACGAGCTTGCCGGCACGGATGTCGGTAAAGGCGAGGTCAATCGGCGCCATCATGTACGTGCGACGGCCCGCGACCATATGGGCAATGGTGTCGGCAATCGCGTCGCCCGTTCCGGCGGGTACGTGTACCGCCAAAATACCCGCGGCTTGGTTGAGTTTCTCGATCCCCAGGTGCGTGGCCGTGCCCATGCCACTGGAGGTGAACGTCAACGTGCCCGGTTTTCCCGTGGCCGCCGCAATGAGTTCGGCCAGGCTTGCAATCCCCGCCGGCCGACCTGTTACCAGTACGTAGGGCTGGTTGGTGAGTGCAGCGACCGGCATGAAATCCTTCAGTGGGTCGTATGGTAGGTCCTTTCTGAGCGCTGCACCGTAGGCGTGCGCGCTGGTGCTTATGAGCAGCGTGCACCCGTCCGGCCGCGATTTCGCAACGAGGGCGGCGCCCGCAGTACTACCCGCTCCCGGGTGGTTCTCGACGATTACGGGTTGGCCCCAGAACTCAGCGAGCTTCGAACTCAAGACGCGGGCCAGCAGATCAGGGCCGCCGCCGGCCCCAAACGGCTCGATCATTCGCACGGGCGAATTCGGATAAGCGTTCGCAACCATCGCCAGCATCGCTGCAGCCGTTACGGCTGCGACTCGATCGCCCGATTCAAATCGAGATGGCGCGTCTCGCCAAGCAGCGTTACCGATATGAAAGAAACGGCGCAGATGGCCACGACATAAATCGATATCGCTATACTGTCGTGGTACCTGGCCATCAGGCTCGCGGCAATGAGCGGTGCAAATCCGCCTCCGAAGATCGCCCCGAGCTGAACGCCGAGCGAGGCACACGAATAGCGAACCTTGGTCGCAAATAGTTCTGCGAAGAGCGCTGCCTGTGGCCCATACATCAGGGCGCACCCGGCATTCCCGACGCTCAGAGCGATCGTAATCCAGAGTAAGGATCGCGTCTGAATTAAGGGAAACAACGCGAACGCCCAAGCGCCGACGATCACACAGCCTAGACGATACACGCCGCGCCGGCCAAAACGGTCGGACCAGGCACCGGCAGCAACGAGCGCCACGGACATGAAGCACGCCGAGATCAGGACCGCCATCAGCATCGTCGCGCGGGAGATTTGTAAGCCGCCCGCGCTGCTGCCGTAGGCGACAACGAAGGTCACCAGGACGTAAAAAGTCGCGTTAACGGCGATGACTGCCCCCGCCGCAAGGGCTATCTGCGACGGATACTGGCGCAGCGCCTCAAAGATCGGGAACTCGCTCGCCCCCTCGGCCTTCTGCCTGCGAAATACCTCCGAGTCTTCGGCGTGTCGATGCACGAACACCGCGAGCCCGACCAGCACCACGCTGAGCAGGAAGGGAATCCGCCAGCCCCAATTGGCGAACGCAGCCGAGTCCATCGCGCGGCTCGTGAGGAGGAACGCGAGATTTGCGAGTATCAGACCGACCGGCACGCCCATCTGGGCGAAGCTTCCGTAGAACCCGCGTCGCGCTGATGGACAATTTTCCGTAATGAGCAGCATTGCGCCGCCCCACTGGCCACCGATTGCGAGGCCTTGAAGGAAACGGAGCGCGACCAGAAGCACCGGTGCGAGGGCGCCCGCAGAGGCGTAGGACGGCAGGCAGCCTATCAGTGTCGTCGCGCAGCCCATCAAGTACAGGGCTGTGACGAGAGCCGACTTCCGCCCCTTCCAGTCACCGAAGTGGCCAAACACCACAGCCCCAACCGGCCGTGCGACGAAGCCCGCAGCGAAGGTCCCGAAGGATGCGATCAACGCGACCGCAGGCGACAGCGTTCCTGCAAAAAATACCGTTGGGAACACGAGTGCCGCCGCTGTTCCATATAAGAAGAAGTCGTACCACTCTATACTGGTCGCGGAGAGGCCGATCAGGACCAACTTCGGCAGTGGCGTGGCCGCGATGACCGCGCGGGCGGGCGTAGCTTGCATGGGTCGCTCCACGGTGGAGCGCGCGGTCGAACGGCCTTTCGGGCTCGCCAACATAGCGCCTTCGGGTCTTTAACAAGTTGCCGAGTATGGCGTTGATCGCCGGCCACCGCCATCAAAAGCCTCCCGCTCGTGCAGCCAGATCAGCAGCCGTGGCTGGACCGTGCGGAACGGCTGCAAGGAATTGCCGATGTTGCTAGTACCGGTAAAGACCAGTAAGAGTTCCATACACGGGATTGGGATTTTTGCTTCGCAAGCGATTAAGACGACCGCGCGTCCGGGTCAAGCGGCTCTACTGTTGGATCGACATCAACCTCTACTGAAAGTCTACCGACGATGTGATCACAACGAGATAACTCCCTGAATTCCGTGGAGGAAAACGCTTCAGCGCCGACTATCACCAGCAGTACCTGGCGAAGAATCCGAACGGGTACTGCGGCATCGGGGGATGCGGAGTTCCCTTCAAACTCGCGGAGTTACAGGTGGGCGAGAAGGCGTAGTCGTCGGCTCATTGGTGGTTTTTGGGTGGAACCAATGGGTTAACATCTGGGCACGTCGAAGATCCACGTATTTCTGCAGGAAAACGCCAGCTGTTTCGGCGTCAACGTCTACCGAATGTAAGGGACTTCCCCGTCCCGAAACGACACCGAGGTGTCAGGATTGAGTTGCGTATTCGATCCTTCAGAAAGGGGAAGTCCCATGAACCTAGTTTCTACGCTTGGAATCGACTTGGCAAAGAACAGCTTTTCGTTGCACGGGGTTAATGCAAACGGGGAGGTGGTGCTGCGCCGCAGCCTGTCGCGGGCGAAGCTCAGTGAGGTAGTGGCCCAATTGCCTGCGTGCCTGATCGGTATGGAAGCCTGTTCCGGAGCGCACGAGTGGGCGCGGCGCTTCAGTGCTTACGGACACACGGTAAAGCTGATGGCGGCGAAGTTTGTAGCGCCGTATCGCAAGAGCGGCAAGAACGATGGCAACGACGCCGAAGCCATCTGTGAGGCGGTCGCGCGGCCGAACATGCGGTTCGTTCCCGTGAAGTCTCTCGAGCAGCAGTCCGACCTGACGCTGCATCGCGTGCGCCAGGGGTTCGTCGAAGAGCGCACGGCAACGTTGAACCGGCTGCGCGGGTTACTGACGGAGTTCGGGCACGTGCTGCCGCTTCGCTCCATTGAGGTGCGACGTCAAGTGCCGCAGCTGCTCGGCAAACTCCCGGCACGAGTCGCGGCTTGCGCCCAAGATCTTCTGGAGCACGCGGCACGGCTCGAAGCCAAGATACTGGAGTACGAACACGAGATCAGAGCCCACGCGCACTCGAATGCGCTCGCTCGGCGCACGCAGACTCGCATGGGCATCGGTGCAATCACCGCCTCGGCCTTGGTAGCCACCGTCGGCAATGGCCGTGACTTCCAGAACGGGCGGCAGTTCGCGGCCTGGCTCGGCCTGGTTCCGCGTCAATACTCCACCGGTGGTAAGACGCGGCTGGGTCATATCACGAAACGAGGGGACCCTTACTTGCGCACCCTGTTCGTCATGGGGGCCCAGGCACTCTTCAAGTGGCCGATTAGAGTTACGCAGTCTGTCCTTCTTCGCTCGATCCCAGCAGTCAAAAGAACCAGAAATCAAAAGAAGTTGACTACACGGCGAAGTCCTTAGAGGAAGTCTACCGGTGATCCGGTGTTAGGAAAGTCCGCGGCGAAAGACCTGCATGGTATTGATCGGCATAACTATGGAGTTGCTCACTCGTTCTCCGACATCGCGTCGAAAATCTTAGTACTCCGAATTCCGCGAGATCGCTCTGGCGCTCGCTGAAGGGCGGCTTGTGCGAAGTCGCTGTTGCTCCAGCCTGCAGAACGAATAGCCTCTGGACGAATCGGTGCAAGCGTTCGGCTGCCAGAGCTAATGAGGGGCGATCTGTGCGAAATACGTCACGCCATTGACGAGCAGGATGAATAGGCCCGGCACCGATGCAGCCGGCTGGACACGGCGGCTTCTTAGGGCGTCGACCGTCACGAAGCTGAATACGGTCACGGTCATCAATCCGACCACTGCGATCGCTATGTGGTCGTGTCGCAGGTAGGCCACCAGGCGGCCAAACGCGGGCGGCAGCAGGGCGAGCATGGCCATCGTCATTAGCCGCCTATGAATGGCAGGTCGCGGTCGATCGCGCCATGCCAAGCTCACCAGTACAGCGAACAGCAATAGGCTGAGCCCATCGAAAGCCACAAACACTACGACGGACGTCCACGGCGTTGCAGCTGGATACATCAGGCGGCTACGAACCAAGATCGTCGCAACGCCAACGACGACAACGACGACAGCTAGCCACGCGCTCCATTGACCGAATCGTCGGTGAAGATCCAGCCGACGTCGAGCCACCAGGATCACCTGGGTCGTAAACATCGCGAGCCAAGCGGTCATTACTAGCCCGTGCACCCAGGCGGTGAGAATCAGCGGCCTGGTGCCAAGCCACGCGCGCAAATAGAAGTTCTTCGCAAACCCCGCCAGGAATATTGCGATGACGACAGTGATCAACCCTCGCGCAATTCGAGGGTCACTGAGCTTGCTCGCCGGTTGAGACGGAAATTGCGTCATGTCTACGAGTCTGCGTGAATTGGCACATTCTATGATTGCGAGCCGATGCTGTTAGGGCCGTTCGTCGCCCTCAATGGGTGGTGCCTTGGGCGCTCTGCGAAGAAACCTCACCAAATCCTTAGGCTTTGCCGCCCCGGCCCGCTGACGAAGAAACTCGCCGGCAGTACGCAGCGTGCCGACCTTCTCTGCCACCGCTGAGGCGATGAACTGATTCAACGAAACGCCATCGATCTTGGCGAGTTCAGCCGCCGCCTCCTTGACTGAATTAGGGAGTTTCAAAGGGTACGTACTCTTGCTCATTTTGAAATCTCCTTGAGAAACGCTCCCGGGGTCAAGGTCCTGAGACCGAACCGTGCTGTAGCTGACTGAAAATCACCGACGTTATGGGTGATCAGTGCTTCTGCTCGTCCGTTCACTGCTGCTTCGAGCATCAACTCATCCGCTGGATCCCGCAGTTGCGGGCGCCATAAGAAATTCAGTTCGACGGGCTCTGCGGCGCTGGCGAACGCCGCGAGGAATCCTTCAACATCCTCCGGACTCATGCCTGTCGCCAACCTTTGCTCGGGTCGCAGCAGCACCGCCTCATACTCGAGGAATACAGCGGTCGTGACGAGAGGTATGCAGCGCCGTTCGGCGACCGCGTGTAGCACTCGACTGCTGGCCCCGAGCTGGCTCCTAAGTCCAGCCACCAGGACGGACGTATCGAGAACTACCCGCATCGAATAATTATATGTGACATCCTATAGGATGTCTACAAATTCAGTTCCCAGACAGGGAGGTGGAGCCGGTTGGTCTACCGGCGGAACGACTTTGACGTCTACCGAATGTAAGGGACTTCCCCGTCCCGAAACGACACCGAGGTGTCAGGATTGAGTTGCGTATTCGATCCTTCAGAAAGGGGAAGTCCCATGAACCTAGTTTCTACGCTTGGAATCGACTTGGCAAAGAACAGCTTTTCGTTGCACGGGGTTAATGCAAACGGGGAGGTGGTGCTGCGCCGCAGCCTGTCGCGGGCGAAGCTCAGTGAGGTAGTGGCCCAATTGCCTGCGTGCCTGATCGGTATGGAAGCCTGTTCCGGAGCGCACGAGTGGGCGCGGCGCTTCAGTGCTTACGGACACACGGTAAAGCTGATGGCGGCGAAGTTTGTAGCGCCGTATCGCAAGAGCGGCAAGAACGATGGCAACGACGCCGAAGCCATCTGTGAGGCGGTCGCGCGGCCGAACATGCGGTTCGTTCCCGTGAAGTCTCTCGAGCAGCAGTCCGACCTGACGCTGCATCGCGTGCGCCAGGGGTTCGTCGAAGAGCGCACGGCAACGTTGAACCGGCTGCGCGGGTTACTGACGGAGTTCGGGCACGTGCTGCCGCTTCGCTCCATTGAGGTGCGACGTCAAGTGCCGCAGCTGCTCGGCAAACTCCCGGCACGAGTCGCGGCTTGCGCCCAAGATCTTCTGGAGCACGCGGCACGGCTCGAAGCCAAGATACTGGAGTACGAACACGAGATCAGAGCCCACGCGCACTCGAATGCGCTCGCTCGGCGCACGCAGACTCGCATGGGCATCGGTGCAATCACCGCCTCGGCCTTGGTAGCCACCGTCGGCAATGGCCGTGACTTCCAGAACGGGCGGCAGTTCGCGGCCTGGCTCGGCCTGGTTCCGCGTCAATACTCCACCGGTGGTAAGACGCGGCTGGGTCATATCACGAAACGAGGGGACCCTTACTTGCGCACCCTGTTCGTCATGGGGGCCCGTTCAGTGCTACAGCGTGCTGCTCGAGAAGCGGATCCGCTCTCGCGGTGGGCACTTGCCTTGCAGCAGCGACGCGGTTACCACCGAGCTTGTGTCGCTGTCGCAGCTAAGAATGCACGGGTCGCTTGGGCCTTGCTGTCAAAGGAGGCTGTTGCAGCTTAGCGATACTGTCTCGCCCACAACCGGCAGCTCACAGGAGATACAACAAGCACTGTCCATCGAGCACAACAGGTCAGACCGGCGCTCGCGGAACCAGATAGACTTCCGAGCGGAAAACGCTGTCTAACGATCGAGGCGCGAGCGCGCGGCTTACACGCGGGCCCGAGTGCCCAGGCACTCTTCAAGTGGCCGATTAGAGTTACGCAGTCTGTCCTTCTTCGCTCGATCCCAGCAGTCAAAAGAACCAGAAATCAAAAGAAGTTGACTACACGGCGAAGTCCTTAGAGAAAGTCTACCGGTCGACTGACCGCGACCGGATAACTCCGTGATTTCCGTGGAGGAAAACGCTTAAGCGCCGACTATCACCAGCAGTACCTCGCGAAGAATCCGAACGGCTACTGCGGCATCGGGGGCTGCGGGGTTCCCTTCAAACTCGCGGAGTTACCGGTGGGTGAGAAGGCGTAGTCGCCGTGAAACCATTGGTATATGGGTGGAACCAGCGGGTTGCCACCTGACGACGGCAAAGAATCCTGACGGAAAGGTTTACAGTCTAAGTCCCGACCGTCCAGTCGTTTTCACCTAACTGACTGATAGCGCTGGCCATATTCGCGACGGTACGGAGCTTGCAATTTCGCCAGACGCGCTACAAGAATCAGCCGATAAGGGATCTTTAATGAAGCGGAATATCATCGCACTCGCGGCACTGGCACTGCTCGTTGCGGCTGCGCCAGGCGTGCACGCTGCGCCAATCACCTACGATTTGTCGTTTACCGCTGGACCGGACACCCTGACCGGTACGATTCAAACGGACGGCGCCCTGGGCGCCATCCGCGCTACGGATATCACGGCCTGGGCATTTACGGTGGCGGGGCCGGACGCGATTTCGATCAATTCGTCCGCGCCAGGCGGTATCCTCGCCTGTAACGCGGTTACCTGCTTCGCGGCGTCGGCTGCGTCGCTGACATTCGACTTCGGCAGCGCGGCCGCAATTGACACCTTTGCCGACTACACGGGCCTCGTTGGTTTCGTCGGCGCTGGCAATCCCAAACCCACTTCACCGGCTTCCATCTTTTCCTGCGCCGGAAACAGCAGCTACGACTGCACGTCCGCATATACGAATTCCTATACTTTCAACGGCGACGGCGTCGTGGCAACTGCAGCAACGGTGCCCGAGCCCGGCACTCTCGCGCTGTTCGTGCTCGGTCTTGCCGGCGCCGGCCTCGTGAAGCGGCGAAAACCCGCCTGAGCAACTGGCGCGATTCGTACGCAGATCTCAGCGCCGCGCTTGCCGTGATGCACACTTAGTTGCGCGCGATCCGACGCAGCCGTGTGCGGCTGCGCCGCTTTCCTGCCCCTCTGTCCGAAGAGATCTGCGGTCGCGGTGCGACTATCGCTGGGTCTGCCGACGCGAGACAGCGACTGTGCTTGATCTTTCTGGAGCGTTTTCTGTGACCGGAACTGCACAGCGTGACAGCGGAGCAAGCCTCTCGCAGCTGTGTGGCGCGGCATAGTCGCTCATGGAATAGCCTCAGAACACCTCACCGCTCGCAAAGCTCAGGGTATAGGGTCTTTTTTGCTCAGCAACAAACGGCTAACGTAGTCTGATCAACGCCTCAGATCGACAGCGCCATGGCCGCCGCTCCCAAGCTCGTATCAATTCGCACCTAAAGCGCCCTCGGATGCCAGCCGCTAACACTCATGGATCGGTCCCGGCCCCAATCGAGGTGCGGTCCATCGACTATGTGCCCGATGAGGAGCGACATGGCGGGCTTGTGAGTCAGTTCACCTTGTGGCTTGCAGCCAATCTGCAGATCACGGCGATCGTCACCGGGGCGCTCGCCGTGGTATTCGGCGGCGACGTTTTTTGGTCGCTGTTGGGTCTGCTCGCGGGCCAGCTGATCGGCGGTGCGGTCATGGCGCTGCACGCTGCACAGGGTCCGCAGCTTGGCTTGCCGCAGATGATCTCGTGCCGCGTCCAGTTCGGGGTCTACGGGGCCATCATCCCGATGGTGGCCGTGTGCCTGATGTACATCGGCTTTTCTGCCAGCGGGTGCGTCTTGGCCGGACAAGCGCTCGGTCAGCTGCTCGGTGTCGAGGATGGCATCGCCATCATCCTCTTCAGTGCCTGCATCGTGGTGGTGACGCTGTTCGGTTATCGCTTCATTCACCTGGTCGGACGGGTGTCGAGCGTCGTCGGTGTTGCGGCATTTATCTATATGTTCTACCGGTTCTTTGCGGGCCACGATGTCTGGACCTTGCTGGCTGAACGGCATTTCTCGCTCAGCAAGTTTCTGCTGGCGATGTCCCTATCGGCGTCCTGGCAGATCGCCTTCGGCCCCTATGTGGCCGACTACTCCCGCTACCTGCCGCGGGACACATCCGTACCCCGGGTGTTCGCGGCCGTGGGACTCGGATCGGTCATCGGTGCGCAGGTATCGATGACCTTCGGGGTGCTGGCTGCGGCCGTGGCGGGTCAACAGTTCGAACACCATGAGGTTGCCTACATCGTGGGTCTGGGCGCCACCGGCGTGGCCGCGAGCCTCTTGTACTTCAGCATCGTGTTCGGCAAGGTCACGGTGACCTCGTTGAATGCCTACGGCAGTTTCATGTCGATGGCGACAATCGTGAGCGGCTTCAGACGCGGCCTGCGCATATCCGTGTGGCATCGCTTCTGCTACGTGCTCGCCATGGTTGGTGTTTCGGTACTCCTCGCGCTAACCGGTCGGCACTCCTTTCTGAAGGAGTTCGAAGCCTTCATCCTGTGCCTGCTCGCGGTGTTTACGCCTTGGAGCGCGATCAATCTCATTGACTACTATTGCTTCACGCGCGCTCGCTATGACGTGCCGGCCTTGTCCGACCCCGATGGCCGCTACGGCCGGTGGAATGCCACCGGCATCACAATCTACCTGACGGGCATCCTCGTTCAGATCCCATTCCTCTCGACCTCGTTCTACACCGGCCCGCTGGTGGCGCCGCTCGGCGGCGTCGACATCTCGTGGGTTATCGGCTTGCTCGCGCCCGGCACTCTGTACTACGTATTCGGACAGGGCTCGCGCCGACGCGCCCCGGCGCAGCTGCTACTACCGGCTTGAGGCGCTGGGACCCGCATTCACAATTCAACGCTGCAACGTTCAGAGAGTGAACTGCCGCTATTTGAAAGGCCACATGAAGTGGGATCCTTTTGGAACGTCTTGATGCCCGCAGGCAGCTGCACCCAAGGGTGCCTGCGGCAATCGTAGACAGAGACCCCGGGCGCCGGGAAATTGGGATCGGCAAACGCGCCGACGGCGACACTCACGGATTCATCGTTACCATCTTCGGAGTGGAAGACATGGGTGCCGCAGATAGGGCAGAACCTGAACCTGAATCTTGCACCCTGATCGCCGACCCGAAGGAATTCCGTGGCTGTCCCAGTCGCCCTGAACGGAGTGGGGAAATTGGCCAGGGTAGCGAAGACACTGCCCGTTCTTCGCTGACACGCGAGGCAGGAGCAAACGCCAACTCCCCACGGCTCGCCTTGGACTTGAATGCGTAACTGGCCGCAGTAACAACTGGCGGTTCGGGACGACATTGAGCACTCCCGGTCGGTTCGCGCCGTGCCAAATATAATAAACGCGAAATGCCGGTTCGAAAGGCCCAGCCGCATGCACATTCGGATCGGCCTGACCGCCTGAACACCCAAGCAGGAGCCTCGGCGGGGGAGTAGGGGCAGAAAATGGCCTGCCTTTAGAGGAGGAGAAAGCAGCGTGCAGATGGTCGATAATTCGCGCATCCACACCGGGAGCTCGGGAATGAATGATTCATCCGCCTACACGCCGCCGAAAATCTGGACATCGGACAAAGAAGTCGGCGGTCGCTTCGCGAAGATCAATCGCCCGGTCGCCGGAGCGACCCACGAGAAGGAGCTGCCGGTGGGCCGCCATCCGCTGCAGCTTTACTCCCTCGCCACGCCTAACGGGGTGAAAATCACGGTCATGCTGGAGGAGCTCCTGGCGCGCGGCTACGGCGGGGCGGAGTACGACGCCTGGCTGATCCGTATCAATGACGGTGAGCAATTCGGCAGCGGCTTCGTGGCCATCAACCCCAATTCCAAGATCCCGGCGCTCATGGACCGCAGCGGACCCAAGCCCGTCCGCGTGTTCGAGTCAGGGTCGATCCTGCTTCACCTTGCGGAGAAGTTCGCAGCGTTCCTGCCGAGCGCGGCGGCCACGCGCGCTGAATGCCTCTCGTGGCTCTTCTGGCAGATGGGCAGTGCGCCGTACCTGGGAGGCGGGTTTGGCCACTTCTACGCCTACGCGCCTACGAAGATCGAGTACGCGATCGATCGTTACGCGATGGAAGCGAAGCGCCAGCTTGATGTTCTGGATCGGCGCCTGGCGCAGTCGGAGTATCTGGCAGGCGCCGACTACACGATCGCCGACATCGCGGTATGGCCCTGGTATGGGGCCCTGGCCAAGGGCTCGCTATACGGCGCGGGCGAATTCCTGCAGGTGCAGGAATATGCACACCTGCAGCGCTGGACCGACGCGATCGCCGCACGCCCGGCCGTACAGCGAGGGCGCAAGGTCAACTGCACCTGGGGCGAGCCCTCCGCTCAGTTGCACGAGCGGCATGACGCCAGCGATTTTGAGACCAAGACGCAAGACAAGATCGGCACGGACCAACCAACGGCCGGCGGATGAATTGCCGCTAGCCTTTGGGCAGCACGATTGGTCGTTCCCGCAGCAACAGCACCCAGTCCCCGTTCTCCATAAGCGCCTCGCGTCCGAGTTCGCCGATCAGCGCGCGCTCACTTTGCACGCGCCCCACGGTGTCAGGGGCTGCCTCCAGACGCCCGATGGCCGCCTCGGCGCGGCCGAATATGGCGGCAAAACGGCTGTACTGATGCGCCTGGGTACGCATCCCAAAGCGCTCGCCGTAGGTTTCCCCGAGCGCCGCGGCAATGGGCGCGAAGCCCATGACGAGCACCAGCCAGTGACGCCCGTGGCCAAGGGGCTCGAGGTAATTCCAGAAAACCACCAGCGCCATGGTGGACAGCAGGCCGCCCGCCAGGCACGCGCCGGAGAGGCGCTCGATGCGGTGGATGCGCGACATCAGCGACTTGGCCCTTCCGCGGTAGTAGAGCGCCTGGCCGCGTACCCATTGGCGTTGTACCAAATCCGCGCGCGGCTGCGTCGCCGGGGGCAGTGCGTTGGCGCCACGTAAGGCGTCGCGGATCCAGCGCAATTCATCCAGCTGCTTGCGCAGGTAACTTGCCGCGGCACTGTCGGTCAGGCCCGCGAGGCGCCAGTAGAACTGTACGCGCAGCGCCTCGGCGAGAGCGCGGTAGTCCAGATAACGCCCCTGGGCGTCCGCGCGCTTCTGCCACAGGAAAAGCGCGACGATGGCCGAGAAAATCAGCAGGTAAAGGATCGGCAGCGCGCGGCGCGGCATGATCTCGGCGTAGATCTCGAAGGTCAGCGCGAGTGCCACCGCGAGCCCTACGATCAGACGCAACACCAGGTGCGTTATGCGTTGGTAGCGGCGCGCGAGCGTGTCGGCACTCGCGAACGTCTGCGCCAGCAGCCGATCCCCGGGCGGGCGCTCGCCAAGCTCCGGCAGGAGTCCCGCGGCATCCGGCGCGAGCGCCGCTGGCACCGGGGACCCGAGGGAATCGCTGTTGAAGCGGTTGATGCGGCTGCTCACGGTGCGCAACAGCTCGGCGCTTGATTCGCGCGGGAAGATCCACTCGGGCGGCACGTCCGCGTTGCCCCCGCTCCCGGCGCGCGGTGCGTGGATGCGGTACACCGGCCCGCAGTCGTCCGCATCGAGTGCGCGGTGATCGGAGTGTATATGCCCCTCGAGCTTGAAGCGCACGACCTCCGCGGTGCCGGCGACGGCGTTGTTGCGTACGCCGTCCCAGAGTGCCAGCAGCAGATGGCACTGCGTTGCAACGTACACTCCCACTTCGCGGTACTGGGCATCGCGCAGTTCGGAGTGCGTGGCGGTCGGACTCACGGCGGCTGCATCGGGGAGCACGAAGACGTTCGCGGGGGGTATACGCGCCAGCAGATCGCGGAATTCCTGTGCGGTCTCGGGAAAGTCGCGCGCGTACTCCTCGGCCGCCATCGGCAGCGGCACGATCACTTCACACCCCTCAGCCAGCGCAACCTCGGCGACAAGCCGGTCAGCGCCTTCGGCCAGCGCCGATATCACGCGCAGGGGCGTGGACGGGTAGTGGGTGCGCAGGTAGGCGAAGAGCCCTGCCACCCGTGTGCGGTAGAGCGGGAAGTGAGGCGGTTCGAGCAGCCGATGTCCGACCACCCCGATGACCAGAGGCAGTGGTCCCTCCGTCGCACGTACCGCGCTTTGTGTAGTAGCAGCGCTCAAGGATTCGGCCGCGAAAACGTCCGACAGGCACTGATGAACTGCTGTCGCGCCGCATCCGAGTCGATCTCACCGGCGAGTCGCCCGATGAGGTGCTCCCAGTCGGGCGCCTGGGCGGCCGCGCGCTTCACCAAATGCTGCGCCAGGGGGCCGATGTGATGCGCGAGCTGCCGCTCCAGCGACTGCAGCTGCTGCGCGCCGAAGACCGCTGCGGGCACGGCAGCTTCTGCAGCCGGCGCGGGTATCGAGGGCGAGGGTGGCGCGCTTACGCTCGTGTTCACGCGCGCGGCAACGAGGGCGCAGAGGCGCTCGTAATGAGGCTCGCGCGGGGGCGGAAAGCCGTCGAGCCAGTGCTGGGAACTCAGGAAGTACTCCAGGCTCTTCGAGGGGACGACGTCCTCAAGACGAAACGGCAGTACCGGCAGCTGCTTGTGCACGGCGCGTTCGACCTCACGCCGCACCTGCGGCGAGGCATTGCTGTGGGAAGAGAACACCAGCACCATCAGCCGCGCGGAGGAGATCGCATCGATGATCTCCTCCGCCCACTCGGCGGCGGGGGAGATATCGCGCGGCGCGATCCACACGCTCAGCCCACCTGATTCCAGACGTGCGACCAGCTCGAACGCGCAGTCGCGGTCCGGGACGGAGTAGCTGACGAACACATCGCGCGGCATGGCTTCAGGAGTCCAGAAGCTTCAGCGCCTTCGCCAGGCTCGTGCGCATGCGATTGAAGGAACGGGCGAGGTCGACGAGCTCCGTGCTGCCGCGCGTGGGGAACTCCCCGGCCGAGACGTTGCCGAGGCTCACCTCGTCCGCGACGCGCGCCATGCGCCGTACGGGACGTACGACGGCGAAGTACAGCACCGCGTTGACGATCACCAGAGCGATCGCAAGGATCGTCACGATCGCGGACATGACACTGTGGAAGATCCGGTCGGCGTTGGCGGTGGCCGTCGCGAGCGGCACCGAGACGACCTGCGCGGCGATCACCTCATGCGGCTGCCAGCCGAATCCGTTATTGCTGCCGTAGCGCGTGAGCAGCGATGCCGGAGCGGCCGCGGGCGTACTGTGACAGACGAGGCACTTGGGCTCGGCCCTTATAGGTCGGGCGAGGTACAGTGATCTGCCCATGGGCGTGTCGCGTTCGCCGACTATCTCGCCCGCGTGCGCGTCGTTGCGAAACTGCTGCACGATGTCCGTCTCCCAATCGACCGCCCGATCGCGCAGATTGGTGGGGTTCAGGGTCGCCTCGCGGTAGGCATACTCGGGATGGTGGTCGCGCAGCTTGAGAAAGTTCTGCGTCGCTGCGTACGAAGGCACGCTTTGCGGCAGGAATTCCTTGGACATCTGCGCATTCAGCAGCGGCACGATCTCTTCGGACGTGTACGCGCGCATCGAGAGGGCGCTGTCCATCATCAGACCCGCCTCGCGCAGGGCCTCGCGCTTGGCGTTAGCCTGCAGCATGGACGAGCAGGCCCAGCCGACCGCGAGAGCCGCCAGCGCGAACGCCAGGGCGAGCGCCAGGTTGATCCGGACCAGCAGATTCATTGATTTACATGCAGGTCCGATACCCCTTCAACCCAGTGTGCCAGAGATGCCGCGCGGCTCGCAATGCGCTTGACAGCGCGCACCGTTCTGGCGCGGCAGGTTGCCGAGGGATCCGGAAGTTCGTGCCCTTGCCACGCAGTTGCAGGATTTCGGCGCCGCATGAGCTCCGTTAAGATCGGCGCCGAGGTTCGACTCTCCGAGTGAAGACCATGAGTACAGTCATTTCCACGCTCGAGGATACGGCGGCGCGACTTTACCGGTGAATCCCTGAGCGCCGGACTCGACAACGCAAAGATGCAAAACAGCGAGCAGGGCTTCCGGCGGATCAGCGAACGCGAGCGCGGCCTGCAGCGTCGTCTGAGCGCCGCGCGCCTCTCCATGATCGCTATCGGCGGGGCCATTGGTACGGGACTCTTTCTTGGCAGCGGATTTGCTATCGGGCTGGCCGGACCGGCGGTGCTGCTGAGTTATGCCGTGGGGGCGCTCATCGCTTTGCTGCTCATGGGTTGTCTTGCGGAAATGACCATCGCACATCCGATCACCGGCTCCTTCGGTGCTTACGCGGAGTACTACGTCGGTCCCCTGGCGGGCTTCCTGGTGCGTTATGCCTACTGGACCTGCATCGTGCTCGCCGTCGGAACCGAAGTGACGGCGGTGGCGCTCTATATGCACTACTGGTTTCCAGCCGCGCCCGGCTGGATGTGGATCGTGGCGTTCTCGGCGCTGCTCATCGGCATCAACGCCCGCAGTGTCAACGTTTTTGGTGCCGTGGAGTACGCGCTCTCGGCCATCAAGGTGGCCGCAATCGTGATCTTCATCGTGCTGGCGGGGTACTTGCTGTGGCGTGCGCCGTCGACACTTTCCGGCGCTGCGGGCGCAGCAGCACCCATCGGCCTCAGGAATTACACCGCCTACGGGGGCTTCTTCCCCCATGGCATCTGGGGCGCCTGGGTCGCCGTCATCATCGCGGTGTTCAGCTACCTCAGTATCGAGATGATCGCCGTGGCTGCCGGTGAAGCGCAGCAGCCCGAGCTCGCCATCCGGCGCGCGTTCCGCGCGACGGTGCTGCGGCTGATTCTTTTTTATCTGCTGACACTCGCGCTGATACTCGCGATCGTGCCGTGGACGGCGGCCGGAATCGACGAGAGTCCGTTCGTGAAGGTGATGCGTGCCCTTGCGATACCCGGCGCCGCGCCCATCTTCAACGGCGTCATCCTGATAGCTGCGCTCTCGGCGATGAACAGTCAGCTGTACATTACCACTCGCATGATGTTCAGTCTTGCGCGAGCCGGCTATGCGCCGCGTCGATTCGGCGTCTTGAGCGAACGCGGTGTACCCGTGCAGGCGCTGCTGCTGTCGAGTATCGGCATCGCAATCGCGGCAGTGTTGAGTGTGCGGGCACCTAAGTCTGCGTTCATCGTGATGGTCTCGATTTCCGCTTTTGGCGCGATGTTTACCTGGATGATGATCTTCGTGACCCACTACTATTTTCGGCGCGCGCGCGCCGCTCAGCCGCAATCGAGTTTCCGCATGATCGGATTTCCGGTGACGACGCTAACCGGGGCTGCGCTGATGGCGGCGGTGCTGCTGACCACGGCCTTCAGCGACGCCTTTCGTCTGACGCTCGCCTTCGGCTTGCCGTTCATGGCGGTGCTCGGGGTGTTGTATTGGTATCGTCAAGCTCGTGATTCATCCAGGGCAGAGGGCGGCTGAGTTGAGTGCTGGACAGCCGCGTTCACCTCGGGCGCGCTATTTACGCATCCCGAAGCGGGAGTAAGCTTTACGCGCCCATCAGCACAGGAGAGTCACCATGGCCGTGAAAGCCGTCCCAGATGGATATCACACCCTCACCCCGTACCTGATCCTCAACGGTGCGGCACAGGCGATCGAGTTCTACAAGCACGCGTTCGCTGCCAGCGAACTGCTGCGCATGGCCGACCCGAAAGGCAGAATCGGTCACGCTGAACTCAAGATCGGCGACTCCATAATCATGTTGGCGGACGAGCACCACGAGATGGGCCATCGCGGCCCGCGCTCGCTCGGGGGCACGAGCGTGAGCATCCTGCTGTATGTACCGGACGTCGACTCGGTGTTTGATCGTGCCATCAAGGCCGGCGCCAAGTCGCAGCGTCCCGTTGCGAACCAGTTCTACGGCGATCGCATGGGGACTCTCGAGGACCCGTTCGGACACGTCTGGACGATCGGCACGCACATCGAGGATGTCTCCCCGGAGGAAATGAAACGTCGCATGGCTGCGGCCCACTCCTGACGCCGGCGCGGCAGGCTTGGTGCGGGCGCTCGCGCCGCCCGCGTGCCGCGGACGGCCCCGGACGCTGTCAGGGCCATTGCGTTCTCTCGTCCTCCCGTTACATCATGAGGAAAAGCCCGCACACGGGCATTTGACCGGGGGAGAGGGGCCGTAGATCCCGCTGCCGCAGTGGGGTCGTCATGGCCGTGCATGGTCTTTAATTCGCTCACGTTCATCGTGTTCTTTGCCTGCGTGCTCGCGCTGAATTCGCTGCCGCTGCCCTGGACCGCGAAGAAAGTCAACCTGCTGCTTGCGAGCTACCTGTTTTACTCGGCGTGGAACCCGCCATTCGTTATTCTTCTGTGGGTTTCGACGGTCATCGACTGGTACGCCGCACAGGGTCTGGTGAAGGCGCGGCGCGCCGCCGCCCGCCATGCGTGGATGCTGCTCTCGGTGATCGCCAATCTTGGAATGCTCGGATACTTCAAGTACGGCCAGTTCCTGCTCGACAGCTTCAGCGCGCTCATGAGCTCGATCGGCATCGCCTACCACCCCGCGCACTACGACATCGTCCTGCCGGTCGGCATTTCGTTCTATACCTTTGCGACCATGTCGTACACCCTTGACGTGTACCTGCGGCGGGCGGCACCGGCCAGGAACTTGCTCGACTACGCCCTGTTCGTGACGTTCTTCCCGCACCTCGTGGCCGGACCCATCATGCGGCCGACCGAGCTTGTGCCGCAGTTCGCCCAGCCACGCCGTGCCAGCGCGCAACAGCTGCGCTTTGGCCTCGCGCTCATGACGCTCGGATTGTTCAACAAGGTGGTGCTGGCCGACAGTTTTCTCGCCGGTGCCGCCGAGCGTGTCTTCGACCGCGACACGATCCCGGGCGCGCTTGATGCCTGGATGGGGACGCTCGCCTTCAGCGGTCAGATCTTCTGTGATTTCGCCGGCTACTCAACCACGGCGATCGGCGCGGCGCTGTGTCTGGGCTTTGCGATGCCGGACAACTTCCGCTTTCCCTATGCTGCCGTGGGCTTCTCGGACTTCTGGCGCCGCTGGCACATTACGCTTTCATCCTGGCTGCGCGACTATCTCTACATTCCGCTCGGTGGCAACCGCCACGGCGCCCGTCGCACCTATGTTGCGCTCATGACCACGATGCTGCTCGGGGGCCTGTGGCATGGGGCAAACTGGACCTTCGTCGCCTGGGGCGGGCTGCACGGGATATATCTGTCCGTGGAACGGGTGCTGCGGGCCCGGTTTGTCCACTACCGTCCCGGGCCGGTGGCCTTTGTCGGTCTTGGCATTCTCACCTACACGCTCGTCAACGTGACCTGGGTGTTCTTTCGCGCCAAGACCTTCAGCAAGGCGTGGATCGTGTTGCGCGGCATGGCCGGTCAGAATGCCGCCGCGCGCCCGATCCTGCCGACGTTCGCGCTGCTTTCGGTCGCAGCGATCGTCGGCGGAATTGTGCTCACACACTGGCTGATGCGCGCGCGCACGCTCGAAGCGGTGGTGGCCCGCACCCCGGCAACGCTCGTGGGGGTGGTGTGGGCGCTGATGGCGTTCGCGATCATCATTGCGCAAGGCGATGGAAATGCATTCATCTACTTCCAATTCTGATCTCGCGCACGACCCGTATGCGCGCGCGACGGCCTCCGATCGGCCCGGCGTGGCGCAGCCTGTGCCGCTGCGGCCGGTGCCCGCCCAACCCTGGGGCCGGATATTAGCCGCTGCGTTCCTGCTCCTGGTGGTGCTGGTGCTGGGCTGGGAGGGGTACTGGCGCGCCTACGGCGTCACACCGGGCATCCGCAACACGTTCGGGCTGTGGGCCATTCAGCGTCGCCGCATCGATGCGGGGGAGGGCGATGCCACGGTGCTCCTAGGTTCATCGCGCACTTACTTTGATATTCAGCTGCCGGTATGGGAGCGACTCGCCGGGCGCGCGCCCATCCAGCTTTCCTTTGAGGGCACCTCTTCGCTGACGGCCGTCGAGGATCTGGCGGCCGATGCGAATTTCACCGGTCAGCTGTTTATCGGGGTGGCGCCGGAACTGTTCTTCAGTGGCGAGGGGTTTGCCCTCGGAGTCGCGAAATATACCCACAAGCAGTCGCCTTCGCAGCGCATCGGTCAGTGGCTGTCAATGAACTTCCTCGAGCCGTATCTGGCCTTCGACGACGCGGACTACGCCCTGCATACCGTGCTCGCGCGACAGCCCTGGCCGCAGCGCCCGGGCAAGCATTGGTTTACGGAAGTGCGCAAACTGTCGATGCACGAGGCGGACCGTGACGCTTACCTGTGGAACAAGGTCGAATTGGATCCCAAGTACCGTGCGCTCGCCCGCAGCATCTGGGAGGAGGGGTTCGTTGTCTACCCGGGCGATCCGTCCCCGCAAGAGATGCTCAAGAAGGAGAAAGAGCAGATTGTGCGTGCCGTCAAAGCGCTCGCACAGCTGCGCGCGCGCGGCGTGCGCGTGCTGTTCGTGCGGCTGCCAAGCGATGGCCCGTACCTGCAATACGAGGAGCGCTTCTATCCGCGCACGCGCGCCTGGGACGGATTGCTGGCCGCGACTCACGCGCCCGGACTGTACTTTGCCGACTACCCCGAGCTGCGTGGCTACTACCTGCCGGAATGGTCGCACCTGACGCGCGTGGAGGCCGAGCGCTTCACGGCGGCGATCTATCGCATCATTCAGCGGGATTTCTGGGCTCCAGAGGCGCCTGCCGCGAGCGATAAGGCGCCGCCGCCGCACTGATCCGCGCGCGCGCGGGGTTTCCTCACGAGGGGTTCTTGCTCCAGCCGCGCGGCTTGCGGTTAAAGCCAAGCTGCACGTCGACGAATTTGTTCCCGCAGCGGCAGCGGAATCTTGTGACGATGCTCGCCATCGGTTCGTCCCAGCCGCCGCGACAATGGCGGGCGAGAAACCCCGGGTTCACTTCGCGCGAGTGCTTGCAGGCCCGGCAGGTCACGATGATGACATAGTCACCGAAGTGATCGCGCAGCTTCTCGATCGCAGTCCACGGCAGCATGGCGCAAGTGTGGGCAGTCGATCTCGCCTGCGTCCACACAGTGCTACAGTGTTCGCCATACTGTCTGCGGGCTAAGTCCATGTGTGGCAAGTACATCCTGGCACAGGCCGCCAAGGCTGAGCGCGCGATGGGCATTCGGCGCGGACGCTGGGAATACCCGCTCAGTTACCGGGTGTTGCCGACGGATCCGGTACCTGTGGTGATCGCAGATCGTTCCGGCGAGCCCGAGGCGGCCATCATGCGCTGGGGGCTGATTCCTTACTGGGCGCACGGTATGCCGCTCAAGGCCTCCACCATCAACGCCACGGTGGAGCGTATCGAGAGCGCGCCGAGCTACCGCGATCCCTGGAGTCGCGGCCAGCGCTGCATCCTCGTGATGGGTGGCTTTTATGAGCCTCACCTCAACGCGGACGGCTCGAAAGATCCGTTTTTTGTGCACCTGAACGATCGCGAGGTGTTCGGTGTGGCCGGGCTGTGGGATCGCTCGCGCCGCAGCGACGGTGGGCACGTCTTCTCCTGCACCCTCATCACGCTGCCGGCGAATCGTCTGCTCGCGCAGGTGCACAACGAGAAGCAACGCATGCCGGCAGTCCTGGCAGAGCAAGCTCATGCAGCGTGGCTGACCGGCACTGCGGTGCAGGCACGCGCGACGCTTAAACCGTATCCGGATGAGCTGATGGTCGCCTACAAGGTCAGTCGCCGTGTCAACAGCACGAAGCTACCGAACGATGCGAGCCTCATCGAGCCACTCTGCTAATGCGAGCTGCGTGGCGAGTGCCGGTTGCCGCCAACTGCACATCGCGCCGGCAATTTGCGCCGGTTGCGCTTGGCCCAAGGTGCAGACGCTAACCGCGTAAAACGCCCGATGGTGGCATTGGCGGCGATGAACTAGCATAGTCCGCAGAATAAGAGCGGAAGCGGGCTATGGGGCGTTACCGACGCTATCTGATCGCACTCGCCGTCGTCCTCGTGTTGGTCGGCGTCTACGCTGCGGCGGGCTTCTGGGCCGTGCCGCATTTTGCGCGCTCGGCTGCCCAGAGCTTCGTCAAGACGCACTATGGCCGTACGCTCAGAATCGGCGACCTGCGCTTCAACCCGTTCACGCTCAAGCTCGATATCAGCGATGTGTCGCTGCCAGATGCGGACGGCAAGCCGCTCCTGAGCTTCGCTCACCTGCACGTGGATCTGCAGCTCGCCTCGCTGTGGCGCCTCGGGCCAAGTTTTCACGAGATTTTGCTGGATAAGCCCTACGTGCGCGCCGTCATCCGCCGTGACGGTGAGCTGAATCTGGCGGATCTGGGCAAGGGTTTTCCGCCGGAGCCGCAGAAGCCCGATTCGCAACCCGCCAAACCCCTGCGCCTCTACATCGGGCGTCTGGCGCTGACCGGCGGCGGCAGCACGTTTGAGGACCTTACGCGCGGGACACCGTTCAAGGCGGATTTCAACCCGATCACCTTCGAGCTGCGCAACTTCAGTACCATCGCCGCACAGGATAAGGCGAATTCCTACACGCTCGAGGCGGTGTCCGAGGATGGCGAGCGTCTGGACTGGAGCGGGACGCTGCAGCTCGCGCCGCTCGCCTCGCAGGGCCAGTTCCAAATCACAGACCTCAAGGCGCGCACCATCTGGGACTACGTGCGCGAGATCGTGCCGTTTGAGTTGGATTCCGGTGTCATCGGCATTAAGGGCAGCTACCAGCTGACAACCAGCGCAGGTCCGCTCGCCGTAGAGCTCATGGTGCACAACACTACCGTCACCGACCTCGGTATCAAGCCCAAGACCGCGGCGCAGGACTACGTGAAGCTTGCGAAGATCGAGGTCGATGAGACACGTATCGATCTAACCAAACACTCCGTTGACGTGGCCAAGGTGAAACTCAGCGGCGGCAACCTGCAGGTCTGGATGGACGAGCAGGGACGTCTGAACCTGCTGGAGCTCTCCCCGACCGCCGCCACGCCGCCATCATCGGCCTCCGCCGAGCCGTTGCCGGCGGTGCACGCACAAAGCAGCGGCGGCAGCGCCGCGTCATGGACCGTGGCGGCGCCGGATGTTGCCATCGAGGGTCTCAAGATCAACGCCGAGGATCGCGGGGTGAAGCCGGCACTCGCGTTGACGATCGACCCGCTGAATGTGCATGTGGCCGGATTCAACACCCGGCCCGATGATGTCCTTGACGTGACGGTGGACTCCACCCTCAACGGCAGCGGCAAACTTAGCGCGAAGGCGAAGGTGACCCCCAAGAGCGGTGATGTGACGGCGCACATTGAGGCCAGTGCGCTGGCACTTCCGTTCGTGCAGCCGTACCTGTCGCGCTACACCTCGATGACGCTCGTGAAGGGCACGCTCGGGGCGCGTCTTGATCTGCAGCACCGCGCAGATGGCTACCTCGAGGTCAAAGGCGACACCCGGATTTCGGATCTGAAGACGATCGATAACTCGCAGAAACGCGACTTCATCACCTGGAAGGACTTCAAGGTGGCCGATCTGGCCTACCGCTCGCAGCCCCTGAGCCTGCGGATCAAGAGCGTTACGGCGACGGAACTGTATGCGCGCATGATCATCCGCCCGGATCGCAGCATTAATGTCAAAGAGGTGCTCACGCCTGTGGGTGCGAAGTCGCCCGCGCCTGACACGGGCGCGGCGCAGGAAGAGGCGGTGAAGGCATCCTCACCACCGCCAAAGCCGGCACCGCCCGCGAAGAAGGCGAAGGCCGCGTTGCCGCCGGCGGCCGCAAAGACCGCCGCCGTCGCGCCCAGCTCCGGTGCGCCGTTCCCCGTCTCCATCGGCACCGTGCGCTTCATCAACGCCACGCTCGACTACACGGACCTGTGGATCAAGCCGAGCTTCTCGGTGGGTATCCAGGCGCTCAGCGGCGCCGTGACGGGGCTGTCTTCGGACCCCAAATCGCGCGCCAAGATTGAGCTGAACGGCAAGGTCGACCGGTATTCCCCCGCGCACATCGGCGGGGAGGCCAATCTGCTGTCGGCGGCGCTCTATACCGACATCACGATGAGCTTCAAGGACATCGACCTCACCATCGTGAACCCGTACTCCGGGCACTTCATCGGCTACAAGATCGATAAGGGGAAGCTCTCGGTCGATGTCTCGTACAAGATCCAGGAGCGCAAGCTCGATGCGAAGCAGCACTTCGTGGTCGATCAGCTTGAGTTGGGCGAGCGCGTGGAGAGTCCGGATGCCATTCACGCGCCGGTGAAGCTGGCTGTCGCGCTGCTGAAGGACCGCCACGGGGTCATCGACATCGACCTGCCGATGTCCGGCTCGATCGACGATCCGACTTTCCGCATCGGACCCATCATCTGGAAGGCGTTCATTAATCTGATCATCAAGGCGGCGACGGCGCCCTTCGCGCTGCTCGGTCATCTGTTCGGCGGCGGCGAGCACATGAACGTGGTGCAGTTCGCACCCGGCAGCGCCGTGCTCGACAAGCCCTCCCAGGAACAGCTGGCCGCGCTGGTGAAGTCGCTCAAGGAGCGGCCGCAGCTGAAGCTCGACGTGCCGATCGTTTATTCGAAGGATCTGGATCGCCCGCAGCTGGCTGCGGCGCGGCTGCACGATGAACTCCTGGCGCGCGTCAGCGGTACGCGCGCCGGCAAGAAGCACCCGGAGACCGCGGGTGAAGAGGCCTTGGGCGATCCGGAAAAGCACTACAAACTGCTCCTCGAGCAGTACCAGCAGAGTGTCGGCAAAGATGCACCGTTACCCGCATCGGTACAGGCCGTGCAGGCCGCGAAACGTAGCGAAACCCCACCCTACGAGCAGGCCATCAACGATCTGGACGCCGCGCTCATCAGCAAGATCGAGGTCCCCGAGACGGACCTGGTGACGCTCGGCAAGGATCGCGCCCGCGCCATCCAGGAGGCGCTCCTTGCCGACGGTCAGATCGAGCCTGCCCGCGTGTTCATCGTTGACGCGCCGCAGAAGGCCGACAGTGGTGACAAGATCAAAGTGGAAATGTCGGTAAAATAGGCCGCCCGTGCAGGCGATGCCGTCACCCATCGAAGCAGCTAACCGAAGCAAAAACTCAACACGCGCTGACCCGGAAGGCCGACCGTCACAGCGCACATCGAGGAGAAACAATGTTCACGCAAGTACTGGACCCCCTCAACAACCTCACGCTCACCTGTCTTGTGGCGCTGATTCCGGTTGTGTCCCTACTGGTCATGCTTGCCGTGTTTCGCTGGCCGGCGTGGCTGGCGACGCTACTCGGCTCAATCATTACTTTGGTGTTGGCGTTATGGGTCTGGCGGATGCCGCTCGACCCGGGCGCCCACGCGTACGTTTACGGCGCCGCGACGGGTGTCTGGAACGTCGATTGGATTACGCTGTGGGGTATGGTGCTGTTCAACACGCTCGGCGTGAGCGGCATATTTGAGAACTTCCGCCGGTGGCTGATCGCCCAGGGCAGCATGGATGTGCGTGTGCAGACCATGCTGTTCGCGTGGGCGTTTGGTGCACTGCTCGAGGGCCTGGTCGGTTTTGGCTACCCCTGGGCGGTGGTGGCCCCCATCCTCATTTCCCTGGGCATCTCTGACCTTAATGCTATCCGCGTGGCGGCGATCGCGAATAACGCACCGGTTTCTTTTGGGGCGCTCGGCGCACCAATCATCGCTCTTGCGGCTGTCACCGGTTATCCACTGCTCGCCTTGTCAGGATCAGTCGGTACGCTCGTCGCGGTGCTCGCGCTCTTGCCGCCCTGGGTGCTCTTGTACCTCGTGTCCGGCAAAGAGGGGATGAAGGGCGGCTGGCCGTTGGCCGTGGTCGGTTCGCTCGGTTACATCGCGGGCCAATACCCGGTGGCCGTGCATCTGGGCCCGTATTTGCCGGACATCACCGGCGCCATCGTCTGCTTCATTGCCTTGCTCGTGCTGCTTAAGTTCTGGCAGCCCAAGACCGTGCTCGGCTACGGCGGCGTGCCCGTCGATGCGGCCGCCGCGCGGCAGACGCAGTCCCATGGGCTCAGCACCGGCGAGGTGATGCAAGCCTGGATGCCATTCGTCGTGCTGCTGATCGTGGTGGCCGCCTGGACCGGGCCCTGGTCGCCGCTGCCGAAGATCAGCTGGTTTAAGGCCCAGGCGGTGGCCTGCTCAGCGCTCGCCACGAGCTGCCCGGAGAAAGGCAACGTGAGCGCGGTGTTTAATTTCGCGCCCTTCGTCGGCGGCAGCGCAATCCTGGTCGCTTGGGCGCTGGTCGCCGCTTTGCTGCTGGGTTTGGGCCGACTTAAGGCCGCTCAGCTGGGGGAGGTGTTTCGCCGCACGTACCACCAGATGTGGGGGGCCTGTCTGGTCGGGGTGTTCATCTTTGGTCTTGCGTATGTCTTCAATTACTCCGGCATGGCAGCCTCGCTGGCCAAAGGCTTCTCCACTATCGGCACGGCTTTCGTGGTGGTGGCCCCGATACTCGGGTTCATCGGCGTCGCTCTGTCAGGGTCCAATACCTCCACCAACGCCATGTTCGGCAAATTCCAGGCACTCGTCGGGGTGCAGCTCGGGCTGCCCCCGCTGCTGCTGCCGACATTGAACTCGGTGGGCGCAGAGATTGGTAAGCCCGTGGCACCGCAGACCGCAAGCGTCGGGGTGTCCACCAGCCGCTTCGTGCGCAAGGAAGGTGACGTCATCCGTCACAACATGGGATGGACGTTCATCCTGCTCGCCTATCTCGTTCTCATCGCGATCGCGTTCTACTTCCTGCGGCCGGCGGCCATGATGACCGGATAGCCGGCGCTCGCGAGCGCACCCGGGCCGCATCGCCCGAACGGGGCGCCGCAGGCGAGCGCACCCAAGGGCACGATGAGCGGACGGTGCATCGCGGTCTGGCTCCCGGCGGGCGGTTGTGACACAGTCGGCCGCGCACGCCGGTGCAGCCAAAGCACGAGGATGATCCGATGCCCGCCGCCCCGCACGAGAAGGCGTTGAGTTTTCGCGCCCTGCACGAGGCCCCGGGGGCCTTTGTCATTCCCAACGTCTGGGACGGCGGCTCGGCAAGCCTCATGAGCGGACTGGGTTTTGGGGCACTCGCCACCTCGAGCTCGGCGGCCGCGGCGACCCTGGGCAAACTTGACGGCGGACTCACACGCGCAGAGGCGCTCGCGCATGCGGCGCTCATCGCCTCGCTCACCGCGCTGCCGGTCGCCGCCGATCTGGAGAACGGCTTCGGTCACACGCCGGAGGTCGTGGCCGAGACGATTCGCCTTGCGGCAGCGAGCGGACTCGTCGGCGCCTCGATCGAGGATGCGAGCGGGGATGCCCGCACGCCTCTCTACGAGTTCGATCACGCCGTTGCACGGATCACGGCGGCGGTGCAGGCGGCACGCAGTGCGCCGTTTCCATTCACGCTCACCGCGCGTGCGGAAAACTTCCTGTACGAGCGGTGCGATCTCACCGACACGGTGCGGCGCCTGCAGGCGTTTGAACGTGCGGGCGCGGACGTACTCTTTGCCCCCGGCCTGCCGGATCTGGAGGCCGTGCGCAGCGTATGCGCGGCGCTCAAGAAGCCGGTGAACTTCATGGTCGGTATGCGCGGCCAGGCATTCTCGCTGGCGGAACTCACCGCGGCCGGTGTGAAGCGGATCAGCCTCTCGACCACGCTTTATCGGGCGGCAATGACGGGCGTGTTCGCTGCGGGCACGGAAGCGCGTGCGGGTCGGTTCGGCTATGTCGGGGGCCTCATGAGCGGCGCCGATCTGGGCAGATACCTGAGGCAGCAGGCGGAAGGGCGCACCCCAGAGCGCTAAGGTGCGCCCGCGGCCCCGGCCGGGGGCAGATCTCCCGGGTGCGCGTCACGCAGCCACGCGAGAAAGGCCGGCACGGCCGCCGTACCCTCGGCCGGTGCCCAGCGGGCGAACTCCGCGGCCGTGGCAGGATCGTAGGGCCCCTCCTTGATCTCGAGAAACGCGCCCCCGTCGGCCCCTGCCACGAGCGTATGCCACGTGCCCTGCGGGGTCTCGTAGGCCATGCCCGCAGTCCCATCGCCCACCGCATAGCGCCCCAGCACGCGCCCTTTGGCATCGAAGGTGATGACATCGAAGCGCCCGCGCACCACGAGCGCAAGCTCCGAGCGCGTGGCATGGCGGTGCGGGCGGAAGTAGGAATCGGGCAGGGCGGCCACGATGAAGCGCTGCACGCGGTCTTCCGCGGCCGTGTGAATGGTGTGATGCGCGCGGCCCCTGGGACTTGCCGCCGCCTGCGCGGCGAGTTCATCCAGCAATGAGCGCGCGAGGATCTTCACCGCTGCAGCATATCAATGCGTCGCGCGCGCCGGGTACTTGTGCACGTCCGGCAGGAAGCCGGCGAGTAACCCGATCAACGGCAGGAATGCGCACAACTGGTAAACGAGCGTGATGCCGATGTGATCCGCGAGCGCACCGAGGGCGGCGGCGCCGACGCTGCCCATGCCGAAGGCGAAGCCGAAGAAAAGGCCCGCCACCGTGCCGGTGCGCCCGGGCAGCAGGTCCTGCGCGTACACCACGATCGCCGGGAAGGCGGACGAGAGGATAAACCCGATTGGGACGGTGAGCACCGCGGTCCAAAAGAGGTTCGCGTGCGGCAGGAGGAGCGTAAAGGGCACGACTCCCAGGATGGAGGCCCAGATGATGTATTTCGCCCCGAGCCGGTCCCCGAGCGGCCCGCCCACCATACCCCCGAGCGCCGCCGCGGCCAGAAACACAAAGAGCAACAGCTGCGCGTTGCGCACCGACACCTGGAAGTGGTCGATGAGATAGAAGGTGTAGTAGCTGGTCAGGCTCGCAAGATAGAAGTACTTGGAGAATATGAGCGCGAGCAGCACGCTGATGGCGATGGCGACGTGACGGCGCGGGGCCGCGGCGCGTCCGCTCGTGCCGCGCTGCAGGCGTGCGAGGCCGTGGGTCTTGTACCAGTGTCCGACGTTGAACAGCACGAACATTCCCAGCAGCGCCACGCCCGAGAACCAGGCGACGCTGGTCTGCCCGTGCGGCAACACGATGAACGCCGCCAGGAGCGGACCGGCGGCCGAGCCGAAACTGCCGCCCACCTGAAACACCGACTGGGCCAGCCCGTGCCGTCCGCCGGAGGCCATGCGCGCGACGCGGGAGGATTCCGGGTGAAACACCGAGGAACCCGTACCGATCAGCGCCGCGCCACCGAGCAGGGCGCGATAGCTGCCGGCGTAGGCCAGCAGCAGCAGCCCCGCCAGAGTGAACCCCATGCCGCAGGCGAGGGAATACGGCCGCGGGCGCTTGTCGGCGTAGGCGCCGATCAGCGGCTGCAGGAGCGAGGCGGTGAACTGAAAGGTGAAGGTGAGTAAGCCGATCTGACCGAAGCTCAGCTGGTAGGCGCCCTTGAGCATCGGATACATCGCCGGCAGCAGCGACTGCATCATGTCGTTCAACATGTGGCAGAAGCTGATGGCGGCGAGAATTCCGACGGCCGTACGGCCGGCCGTCGCGGCGTCCACGGCGGTGACGGACTGGTTCAAGGAGCGCTCCCGGGTCGGCCGCGCTTCCCGCTGCGGCGCACGGGCGACAATGTGCCGTAATCCGCCGCTAAAGCCTATCTCTCTTACTGGGGGCGCCGGATGGCGCCCCCAAAAAGAGCAGGGCCTCTGATGCCTCTCGTTCCCGAACGAGCTTCGCGGTCAGCGGCAGGTGAAGCTTTAGAACCTCATCGAGAATTTCAGCCCGTACGTGCGCGGCTGCGCCGGCAGGATGTAGACCTGATTGTCGTTGACCGGGTTGGATTCCGTGAAGCGCGACAGTTGTGCCCGCTTGTCGGTCGCGTTAAAGATGAACGCCTCGATCTGCATGGCGTTGTGGGTGACTCCAGCGGTGAGGTCAAGCAGCCCGTACGCGGGCTGCTCGCCGTAGACCGCCACTTCGTTCTGCAGCAGCACCGGAGCGGTCTGGGTCTGATAGACGAAAGCCGCCTGACCGTACGGCGTCCAGTCCGCCATCTGGGTGAAGGTGTAACGGGCCACGATGTTGCCCTTGAACTTCGGGGCCACCGGCAGGTTTGTGCCGCGCGGTGCGAGCGGGCCGATCCAGGTGCCGTTTAACGACGACGCAGTCTGCAGAGTCGGGCAATTGGTCACGCCGATGATGCCGCAATAGTTCTGCGTGAGATAGGGATTGAGGAAGGTGAAGTTGGTGCTGAGCGTGAGATTGTTGGTCGCCGCCCACTGCAACTCGTTCTCCACACCCAGGATGCGCGCGTTGCCGCCGTTCGCGATCGCCGTGATGCTCGGTGGCACGAGGAAGGAGAACTGGAAGTCCTTCCAGTCTTCCCGGAACAGGGCGCCGTTCCAGCGCAGGCGGTGGTCGAACCACTGCGTCTTCCAGCCAATCTCGTAGTTATTCAGGTAGTCGGCGCCATAGGGGATCGGAGGACCTCCTCCGGTGCTCACGCGATTGACGCCGCCCGGGCGGAAGCCCTTCGAAAACGTGGCGTACAACATGATGTCGGGGGTGTACTTGTAGGTCAGGTTGACCCGCGGCACCCAGCCATTGGCGCTGGTGTAGGCATCCAGGTTGGTGCAGGGCGCGTACGCGGTCGAGGCCGGTGCAAAGCATTGCGATTGCCCTGTGTGGCTCGAGTAGTTTGCAGAGTAACCGAAGAAGCCCTGCAGGGAATTCTCGTAGTTGTAGCGCCGGATGCCACCGGTCAGCGCCCATTGCGAAGTGATGTCCCAGGTCACCTGCGCGAAGGCCGCCTTGTCGCGGTCGACGCGTTGCTCGTCAGTGAACCAGATCGCATTCTCGAAGCCGGGAATCGACAAAGCATTCGCGAAACCATCCGGATTCGGGGTGGGCTGGTTGTACTGGCCCCCCACAACGCTCGTGTAGCCGTAGCCGGGCATGGTGTAGAGCTGCGAGATGTTGTGCAACTGGCGCTGGATGAAGAGGCCGACGGTCGCCCTGACCGGCTTGTCCGCCGGGGTGCTCAGGCGAATCTCGTGACTCCATTTCTCAAAGTAGCCACCGCCGATGACGAACTCCTCCGGCATGATCGGCTTGCCGTTGTTGCCCACCCAGTAGGCACCCGAACCGAACACGCGGTCGTAGAAGACCGAGTAGTCGCTGTACTCCGCAACTGTGTGCGAGGTGCGCTTCATGTAGCCGCCGGAATACACAAGGTCGAAGTCGCTGAATTTACCTTCGACCGTCATGGCGGCCTGATACCAGGAGTCCGAGGTGCTTTCCGGACCGTAGTGCACGAGCTTCAGATCCCCCACCGCGGGGTCATAGCCGAAGAAGCCCTCCGTGGTCAGGTCCTGCGCCATGATGGTCGGCGTCACGGTCCAATTGTCCAAATCGAACCCTAAGGCCGCGCGGCCGCCTTTGGTATCGACGGGGTTGTAGTTGCTCCTGACGGAGCTCGCGTTGCTGATCGCGCCGGCGCCGACCACGCCCGGAGCCGGGCAGGGCGTGACCGCCGGATAAGAGGAGGGCTGCCCGTCCCAGGTCGGGAAGGTGCGGATGCCGTTTTGTATACATGCGCTGGCATTGGTGCCGGCGACGTTGCTGATGTAGCCGCCGTCGTGCTCGTCCCAGCCGACCAGACGCACGGCGGCGAACGAGCTCAACGGAATATTCACGAAGCCTTCGGCCTCCCAGCCGCCGCTGCCGTGGTCGACGTCATTGCCCTGCAGGTCGAAGCCGCCCACGAATTTGCTCGGATCGGGCTTGTTGCTGATGATGCGGATCGTGCCGGACTCGGAGCTCGCACCATACAAGGTGCCCTGCGGCCCTTCGAGGACCTCGATGCGTGCGACGTCGTAGATGTGCACATCGACCGTGCCGTCGATTGTGGTGACCGGCTGCTCGTCCAGGTAAGTGCCGACGCTGGGCTGTGAGCCGGAGTGATTGCCGTCGCCGCCGCTGACGACTCCGCGTATGTAAACGTGCGAGCTGCCGGGCTCGCCGTTGCCGCCCTCGCCCTGGCCGCGCACGTAGGCGACGCTCGGGGAGTACTTCACGTAGTCATCAAGGTTGCTGACGTTCAGCTGCTCGATCGTCTTCGTGTCGAACACCTGAACGGCGATCGGCACGTCCTGTAAGTTCTCGACGCGTTTCTGCGCCGTGACGACGACCTCTTGAAGCGCGCCCGTTTCGGCTTCCTGGGCGTGCGCCCATTGCATCGATGCGAGTAGCGTTGAGGCAACAGGTAGGCCGGTCCGCACGAGGGGATGACGCTTAAGTGCCTGAATTCGGCTGAGTTTTCGTCGTCGGCTACGTGTCATGAAGAGACCCCTTGTGTTGCTTATGTGCTCAGCGGGCGGCGCTTTATGCTAAGTGAGTTGATACTCAAAAAGAAACTGGTACCTGCGGATAGGAAATGAGGACGCTGCCGAGGCTTGCTTTCAGGGGCGCGAGCCAGGGCTCGTAGTGGCGCCAGTGGTCCAGGCCCTCGCGGAAGACGGGGCGGCGCACCTGCTCGGAGCTCGCCGTGCGCACTGCGCGCTCGTTCTCGTAGAACCTGAGGCAGGCCGCCTCGAACGGCAGCCCGCAGTAATCGAGCAGCTGCCGCACCTGCGTCTCGGTATCCTCGATCACGTCCTCGTAGAAGACCCGATGCACCCGGCCGGGCAGCACGCCATCGAAGTGAGCCATGAGCTCGACGTAGTCGTGGTAGTAGCGGCCGAGATCCTCAAGGGCGTAGGTAAAGCTCTGACCCCTCGCGAAATGCTGCTTGAAGCACGAGAAGCAGCACCCGAGCGGATGACGGCGTGCGTCGATGATCCTGGCGTTCGGCAGCATCAGCTGAATCAGTCCCACGTATAGGCAGTTGTTCGGCATCTTGTCGATGAAGAACGGGGCGCCGGTTTTGCGCATCGGCCGGGTGGTCTCGAGATAACGCTCACCGAACGTGCGCAGCTGGTCGTGCGTCAGCTCCGCGAGCGCCTGCGGGAGCTCTCTGTGACGCACCTGCCGTCCGGTGATGTCGCGGACGATCTGCGGAATGTGCGGCAACTCCATCGTGCCCTCGACGAGGGAGTGGCTGGCGAGCACCTGCTCGAGCAGCGTCGAGCCGGCGCGCGGCAGTCCGACGATGAAGATCGGATCGCGCGCGGGGAACCCGGCAGCACTGCGGGCTGCGAAAAATTCCGGTGTGAACACCGCCTTACAGCTGCGCACGTAGGCGTGATTGTCGTCGGCGTCGTACGGGTGGGCCTTGCGTCGCAGCGCGGCGCCGCGCGCGTAATGCCTGAAGGACTCCTCGTAGTGGGTCTGATCCTCGAGCGCCTTGCCCAGTGCGAATTCAAAGTGCAGCCGATCCTCGTCCCCTAAATCCTCTCGCCCGAGGGCACCGCGCATCGCCTCCACCTCGGCGGGTGAGAACGGGTAGGTCTTCAGATTCGCAAGACTCCAGTACGCTTCCCCGAGCGTCGGTTCCAGCGACAGGCTGCGGCGGTAGGCGGCGATGGCGTCCGCTGTGCGACCGGCCGTGCGCAGGGAATGACCGTAGCTCATCCAGATCTTCGGTTGGCGCGGAAACTCCTTCAGCACCGCCTCGTAAACCCCGATGGAGAGCTCGTAGTTCCCGAGATTCGCGAGAACCGCGGCCTGCAGGTTGCGATAGCCCGGGTTGCGCGGTTCCTTCAAAAGGAGCCGTTCGACGTGCGCCAGCGCCGCTGCCGGCTGCACCTGACGGTTCAGCACGACGGCATAGTTGTAGCGCGCGGCATCAAAGCCCGGGGCGAGCTCGAGGCAGCGCTCGAGCAGCTCCTGCGCGTCCACGTACCGGCGCAGGCGCGCGGCCACCTCAGCCAGCATGCGCAGCGCCGCGACATCCGTCGGATGGGCTTGCAGATGCAGGCGCAGCAGTGCATCGGCTCGCGGCAGGGCGTTTTCAACCAGCGCCGCGGCGGCCTCCATCAGGCGCGGATCGCGCGTCGCCGCCTTGATGTAGCGCGCGCGCGCCTGTTCGGCGCCGGCGCAATCACCGCTGGCGTCCAGTTGATCGGCGAGCAGACGCCACCCATCGGGGGATTCGGGTTGCAGCTGCAGTGCCTGGCGCAGCGCGGCGCTGGCCTCGCGCGAGCGCCCCGCCTCACTCAGCGCCGCGCCAAGTTCCAGGTGCACGGCCGCCGCGCGCGGCTGTTCGCGCGCAAGTGACTCGAGTAGCTCGGACGCTGCCTGCAGCCGCCCGGTAATCCGATACGCCGCCCCGAGAATCAGCCGAGCGCGCGGCTCGGCCGGCACGGCGCGCAGAATCTCCAGCGCCTGCTCGGCAGCGAGCCGGGGATCCTTCGGCAGCAGGCTTTTGGCGTGGGCGAGCGCGACCTCCAGCGATCCGACCGGTTCGGTTGCCACGCTCCCATTCATGTAATAAATCTACCACGATCGCGATCGCGCGCCGGCGCTCATTGCACTCGGGCGGCGGCAATGGAAGAGTGTGGCGCGGTGATTCAACTGCATGAAGGATCTGTCAGCCCCCCGCAACATGTGCACCGCCCGAGCGCGCGCAGCACGGTGCGCGCACTGTGGGTGAGCGTGGGCGCGGTGCTGCTGTGCCATTGCAGTGCGCCCGGCAGCGGCGTGCACCCGGAAGTGATCTCGCACGGGCAGTTTGCCCACCTGCACCTCTATCGATCCGCACCCGCAGTGCGCCGTCTGGCGCTGCTGCTCTCCGGTGATGGTGGTTGGGACTCAGGCTCGGATGCCATTGCGCGGCAGCTCGCCCTGCAGGGCACGCTGGTGGCCGGTATCGACGTGCGCGAGTGGCTGGCAACCCTCGAGCAGGCCGCGCCGAGCTGTGTCGCCCCGGGCGCGTACCTGGCCGAGCTTGTCCGCGCCTTGCAGGGGCAGTATGCAATCGGGACAGGGCCGCCGGTGCTCATCGGCCATTCCGCCGGCGCTACGCTCGCCTATGTGGCGCTCGTGCAGGCGCGGCCGCACACGTTCGCCGGCGCGCTGACGCTGTCTTTCTGTGTGGATCTGGACCTGAAGAAGCCCTTGTGCGCAGCACCGGCGCTGCGTGTCGCACCGCGCGGTGCGGGGCTGCGGCTGCTGCCCGGCGGGGCGCTCCCGGACCCCTGGGTGACGCTGCACGGTCTGCAGGATCGGGTGTGTCCGGCGGCCGAGGCGCGCAGCTTCGCGGACGCCACTCCCGGGGCCCGTTTTATTCCGGTGCCCGACAACGGCCACTCCTATGACAGTCCAGGGGACTGGTGGGGACCGTTCATCGGTTCCTATCGCCAGCTCGCGGCGACGCCGCCGGCAGCGCCGCCCACCCGCTAGGGATGTGGCAAGCCGCCGGCACCTCCTCTAATGTGAGCTGGTGGATATCCGGGAGGCCACCAGCAGCTACGAACGCTGGCTCAAGCAGCGTGTGCCGTTACTTCGGGGTGACCTGGACCTGAAGCACCGGCTCATGGCCGCGGACGTGTTTTCATTCCTGCGCGCGACGTTCTATCGCTGGTCGCAGCTGTGGCCAGAGGTGTGCGCCGAGACCAGCGCCGCCCCGAGTGTGCTCGCGGTCGGCGATCTGCACGTGGAGAACTTTGGCACCTGGCGCGATGCGGAAGGGCGCCTGATCTGGGGGGTTAACGACTTCGACGAGGTCACCGTGCTCCCGTACACGCAGGATCTGGTGCGCCTGGCGGCCAGCGCGCTACTGGCGGTCGGGGAGTCGCAGCTGCGCCTGTCTGCGCGCCAGGCCTGCGAGTCGATCACGGAAGGTTACACCGAGTCCTTGCGCGCCGGCGGCGGCGCCGCCGTGCTGGCCGAGCGCTATCGCTGGCTGCGGGATCTGGCCGTGGCACGCCTGAGGGATCAGCGTCCCTTCTGGGACAAGATGCGCGGGCTGCGCACGGCTTCCGGGCGGGCGCACCCACAGGTGCGGCGCCTGCTGACGGCCGCACTTCCGGGGCGCGGGCTTGAGGTGCGCTTCGTGCACCGCCAGGCGGGACTCGGGAGCCTCGGGCGCCTGCGCCTGGTGGCGCTCACGAGCTGGCGCGGCGGCATGATCGCACGGGAGGCAAAGCCGCTCGCGCCGTCCGCGTGGCTGTGGGCGCGCAATCCGCGCGCGCAACGCGCCCCGCAGTACACGACACTCATCCACCGCGCGATCCGCGTCCCGGATCCGTTTCTCGCCGTGCACGGGCAGTGGCTGATCCGCAGGCTCGCCCCCGACTGCAGCCGCATCACCCTCTCGAGTCTGCCGCGCGGCCACGATGAGAGCCGGCTGCTGTGGATGATGGGCTGGGAAACGGCCAACATGCACCTCGGGACTCCGGCGCAGCGGCGCGCGATACTCACCGACCTCGGACGGCGCAAGAGCGCCTGGCTCGCCAGGGCGGCGCAGCGCATGTGCGAGGCGGTCACCCGGGACTTTCGCAAGTGGGGCAAGATCGCGCGCGATGAGTAGCCGCGTGCGACACAGGGCGGGCGCATGAAAGATCTGACGCAGGGACCGATCACGAAGCAGCTCATCGCGATGGCCGTCCCGATCGCCATCGGCATGCTGTTCCAGACCCTGTATTTTCTGGTGGACCTGCTGTTCGTCTCGCGCCTGGGCGAGGCGGTCATCGCCGGTGTGAGCACCGCCGGTACCCTCACCTTCGTCATCCTGGCACTCACCCAGATGCTGGCGGTGGGCACGGTGGCGCTGGTCTCGCAGGCGGCCGGCCGCAAGGACCAGCCAGAGGCGAATCTCGTCTTCAACCAGGCGGTGGTGCTCTCGGCGCTCTGCGGTGTGCTGACCCTGCTCGGCGCGTTCCTGCTCGGCGGACCCTACGTGCGCTCGGTCGCCGCCGATCCGGCCGCCGCCGCCGCCGGCATCGCCTACCTTTATTGGTACGCTCCGGGCCTTGCGCTGCAGTTCGCCATGGCGGCGCTGGCCTCGGCACTGCGGGGCACGGGGATCGTGCAGCCCACGATGGTGGTGCAGATGCTGACGGTGCTGCTGAACACCATCCTCGCGCCGATTCTCATCGCCGGCTGGATCACGCATCACCCCTACGGGGCAGCGGGCGCCGGTCTTGCGAGCAGCCTCTCGGTCGCAGCCGGCGTCCTCATGCTGTGGGTTTATTTCGCCCGCCTGGAGCACTACGTCAGGCTCGACTCACGGTTGTGGCGGCCGCGCCTGCCGATTCTGCGCCGCATCCTCAACGTCGGCCTGCCTGCGGGTGGGGAATTTCTCATGATGTTCGTCATCATGGCCGCCATTTACTGGGCGATCCGCGGCTTCGGACCCTCAGCGCAGGCCGGCTTTGGCATCGGCGGGCGCGTGATGCAGGCACTGTTCCTGCCGGTGATGGCGCTTGCCTTCGGGGCGACGCCGGTGGCGGGCCAGAACTACGGCGCGCGCCACTTTGAGCGCGTGCGCGAGACGTTCAGGAAAGCTGCGCTCCTGAGCAGCCTGCTGATGCTGTGCCTGACGCTGCTGTGTCAGTGGCGGCCCGAGCTCTTCGTGCGCGTCTTCTCGCAGCAGCCGGACGTGGTGGCCGTCGGCGCACTGTATCTGCGCATCATTTCCCTGAATTTCATCGCCACCGGGCTCATCTTCACCTGCTCGGGGCTCTTTCAGGCACTCGGCAACACCTGGCCCTCGCTCCTGAGTTCCGGCTCGCGCCTGTTCACTTTCGTGCTGCCGGCCCTGTGGCTGTCGATGCGGCCAGGCTTCACGCTGCGGGAGGTGTGGTATCTCTCCGTCGCGACGGTGACGCTGCAGGCGCTCACGAGCCTGTGGCTTCTGCGACGGGAGTTTCACCGCAAGCTGCACGCGCCGGGCAATGGCGCCGCAACAGCTCCCGCTGTGGGCGGTTCCGGCAGTCCGGCCTAAGTCGCCAGACTACGGCACTACTTCGGTTCCTGCCCCGGCTGCGGATCGGACAGCGGGAAGGACTGCGCCACGGCCGCCGCGGGGGGCGGGGCCTTCGGGGCCGGCGCCGGGGCCGCAGTCGGCGCCGTCGCGGCGGTCACCGGTGCCGGGGCCGCAGCGGGCGCGCCGGCCGCCGAAGCGGTACGTTGCGTGTCGGTGGCCGTGGCGACCGCGGCCATGAAGCGCTGCGCGGATGGATCGTTGGTCGTTACGCTGCCGTTGAGGATGTCGCCCGCCCCGACGTCGATCTTCTTGTAGAACCGCTCGTTCGCATCATCATCGATGCTGATCACGGTGCCATCGAGTGCCAGACCGGCGAACACGCCGCGACTGCGCGAGTACGAGTAGACCTCCGCCTTGAAAGTCGGGTCGGTGGCGGCCGAAGCCGTGCGCCCCACGGGGCCCGCGGCCACCGAGGCGTCCGCGCCGAGGGTCATCTTGCCGCCATTGATGCCCTCGATGCCCTTGGCGGTCGTGAACACCAGCACGATATCGGTCGAGGTCACGCCCCACTGCCAGCCGAAACTACCCCCGGTCATGCTGATAAAGACCGGGTCGCTGAAGCGCCCCTTGCTGTCGCGGACCACGAGCACGCCGCGGCCGTGGCGGCCGCCCGCGAAGAAGGCCACCTTGGTCATATCGGGGATCACGGCGATACCGTAGGCGCGCTCGAGCAGCCGATCGGGAATCGCCTGGTCGTGCGCGGTGCGCAGCTCCTCCAGAACCTCGCTGGCGATCAGAAGCCGGCCCTCCTCGCGCGCCGTCGGGGCGGCGAGCGCGGCGCTGGCGCCGAGGGTGAACACGAAACCTGCGAGCAGACCCAAGAGTGAGGTGCGCATGTGCATGGCGAAGATTCCCCTGCGTGACTGTCGCTGCTCACCGACAGTGGCCGCGATGAGCAGGACCGAATAGCGCGGAGCTTAACCGAAGCGGGTGCGCGGTGGTACGGGCGTTTTTTACGCGCGGCGCGCGACTGACGGGCCGCTCAGTACCAGATGGCGAGGACCATGGTGTAGACGTTCGCGTTCAGTTTATACAGCGGCTCGTTGCCCGCACCGTACTCGGGCGCGAGCAGCGCGTTGCGAAAGTCGCTGTAGTCGGCGAGGAAATGCTCGAACTGGAAGTTAGCCGTGCTGCGGCTGACCCAGGGCGCCCCGGGTACGTGGAACTGATAGGAGGCGCTCACGCCGGCCGTGTAGGTGGTAAAGGCCGCCAGCTCGCGGTCGCGCGCCATGTAGTTCTGGTAGTCGGCGCGCGGAAACAGGTCGCTGTAGAAGTCGGCGGCGTTCTGCTTGTAGTAGCGCAGCATGGCGTCAAAGGTCCAGTGGTGCCACGGCTGCGTGTAGTCCGCTTCCAGCGTGTTGCCGACGATGCCCCAGGTGTCGTGGAAGTAGCGATATTCGCCGGTGATGCGCCGCGCGCCACGGCAGGTAGTACTTCAGGTGATCGAGGCAGCATTGCTGGTGCGGGTGTCCGGGTAGACCTGGTCGGCGAGCGTGTAGCCATTGCCCACACCGGGTGAGAGGTAGCGGATCTTGCGATAGGGGTTGGCGAGATAGCCCTGGTCGGTGAGCAACTCGTAATTGAAGCTCATGATCGTGTTGCGCGTCAGGATCTGGCTGAGCGCGAGGGAGTAGCCGCGGTGATCCGCGCGCGGCGCTGAAGGTCGGGTCGTTGATGATCTCGCCGGTCGGCGGTCTTGATGTCGCGGAAGATCTGATCCCAGCCGCGCCGATAGCCCAGGGTGAGCGTGGTGAGATCCCCGAACATGTCCTGGGCTCACCGAGAAGTAAATGGTGTTCGGCCTTGTAGTCCGGCTCGCTTGCTGTGATGTACCCCGGCGCTGTAGGTGTCCTTGCCGTGCAGGTACTCGACGCTGCCGCTCCACTGCTTGCGGGTCTCGTGATACGGGCTCGCCGAGAGCTTCACGTCGATCGAGGCACTCGAGATCATGTCCTCGTAGTAGTTCACCGTGAAGGAAAGATTGTCACCGATCTTCTTGCGGATGAGCACCGAGGGGCCCTCGACCGTGATGTCACCGCCGTTGTAGCTGTGCCACATCACGTCTGCCTCTTCCTCGGGCAGCACGCCGCCCGAGCACCGGGGCGGTGCACACGCACAGCGTCAGGAGCGTGCGTGCGAAGGAGTTCAGACGCACGCGGGCGTGCGGGCGCGCGGCGCGCGCCTCTTCGCTCAGTTGCATCCGCAGCCGCCGCCGACGATGCCCGTGGCGCCGCGCGCCCCTTCGCGGCTCTCGAACACATGATCGAAGTAGCTGCTGAGATCGGGTTGCGGCTGAAGGACATGATCGGATCGGCGAAGTGCTCGCGCTCATAGGGTTTCACCCAGGGAGTCGGTGCGGCGCAGCCGGCCAGCGCTGCCACGAGCAGCGCGAGCGCCGCGCCCCGCATCATCCGTGCCGCACCGCCGCGGCCCGCCTCCCCAGGGAACCTGTGCACCGTCTTACTCCCGGACCAGCGTGCGGATGCTGTCCATGTACTCGTTCTCGTCGCCGGGCTTGTAGCCGCGGTGCAGCATGCGCACCTTGCCGGTGCGATCGATGATGACGGTGCTCGGCATGCCGGCGACGTCGTACAGCTTACTCACCTTGCTGTCCTTGTCGAAGAGGATCGGAAAGCTCACCGGGGTCTGCTTGAGCCAGTCGACGGCGGCTTTGGAATCCGGTTCGACGTTCACGCCGATGAGCGTGAAGCCGAGCTTGCTGTACTTCCTATAGATGCTGTCCAGCAGCGGCATCTCCTGGCGGCACGGGCCACACCAGCTCGCCCAGAAGTTGATCATCACGACCTGACCCTGATACTGCGCCAGGCTCACGTCCTTGCCGCCCTGCGCGGCGAGGGTGAACGCTGGGGCGGGGCCGCCGGCGGTTCCAGCCAAGACCGGCATGGCAAGGGCCAGCGCGGCGGCGAAGGCGACAATACGGTTCCTCATGATACGTCCCTCTGTCAGAAGAAGACGGTCGTCCCGATCCGCGCCTCGAGGTTGTTGGTGAGTTTGGTGGTGCCGAACAGGTCCGATTGAAATACCCGATCCTGCACCGTGACGTGTACCGCCAGCCAGTCTGTCGGTACGACACGGTAGCCCGCGCCAAAGTTCACCGTGAACTTCGTGTCACCGGCGAAATCGGTACCACCGATACCGCCGATCAGATAAAAAGCGCTCGTCATGGCGCGGCCACGACCGATAAAGGCCTCGCCCGGCAGGAAGTTGTAGCCCAGTGACAAATCGTAATACGTGAAGCGCCTCTCAGACCCGGTAAGCAGGCTGATGCCGCTGAGAGTTTCGAAGCTGGAGTTTCCGGCCGTGGCCCGGCCGGCCTCGGCCTGGAAGAAGAAATCCTCGGTGATGTGGTAGGCCGCCGTCACACCGTAGACCGGGTGACTGCCGAAGTCCTCGATCGATATCTCCCCGTAGTAGAGCCCCACTTCGACATTGCGGCTGCGGATGTTCGGCACGGTGATCTTGCGCCGGGCCACCTCCGGGTCCACCACGCGCGGCGGCGCTGCGTTGTCGTCCGCGGCCGGCGCGCTGTCCGCGGCGCTTGGCTGATCGTGGTGAAACCAGTGACGCACCGTGGCGCAACCGGGGAGCGAGGCAAGCGCCACGGTCAGAAGAAAAATGCGAAGCCGGCTTTCCATTCGTCTGCGTCCTCGTTCTGGTTGCGCGTCGTGAATATCCAGTGTTGGCGTGTATTCAGCGCGCAGAAAGAACCGGCGGGTAAGGTAGAAGCGTATGCCGCCGCCGACGTACGCGCTTTGCTCGTTGCGGTCCGGTGCCGCCACCAGGGTGGCCTTCGGTTGCGTCTGCACCAACCCCAGACCGAGGTAACGAACGGCGACCAGCGCGCTTCCGGCACGAACACGTGCGCGAAGCCGAAATCCTCGATCTCCCCGTTGGAAGAATTGCCGAGGAACTGACCCACGGCTACTTCGAACGCCAGCTGCGGGTTAAAGGAGAACGAGCTGTAGCCGGAGATAAGGGTTGCTCCGCCGTACTGGCCGGCGAACATCCCCATCTCGAAGCGGTGCGAAGTGAAGCCGGCGCGATCGCCGAGGTCAAACTTGAACTGCGAACCATCCGCCAGCACCATTTTCTGCATATCCGTCTGCGAGGCCCAGCCCTCGACGCCGCGCTCGGTGCGCACCTTGAACCAGTCGGTGCGGCGAAACAGGACATCGATGCTGCCATCGCGCGGCACCACATGGAACACCGGATAGCCGCGCCCGGGTCCGGTGTGCAGCTCCAGATACGGCGCGGTCACGAACAGTTGCAGGTACGCGCGCGCTGCGCTTACCGCGGGGGTGAGCACTGCTGCCAGCAACAGAAGGCCCGCGAGCGCAAGCGGGTGCGCGCGCCTTAGCAATGCTGTCCTTTGCTCAATTGACCGGTACCGCCGGGTCAAAGGGGTTGTTGAAGTACTGCGCGCCAATATCCAGCCACTCGGACACCAGGCGCAGCTCGTCCGGGCTCAGCCACCCGGCGTGCGTGCTGGCGGAACCGGCAGCGAAGCGACTCATGAACTGGCTCGACAGACTGCCATTCGCACTACCTGCGTTCAAATACGGACCCACCGACTCCGTGATCGTATTGCTCGGGTTCGTGGGCGTCGGGTCCATGATAACGATGTTGTGGGCGAACAGCAGCTGGCGGTAAGAGGTGGTCTCCGGCGGGTCATCGGTTGATGTGGAGCTGGTGAGATCAAGATTGCCCGCCGGCATCTGGGCGGCACCGGCGGCATTCTTTGGACTGTGGCAGCCACCCTGGGTGCAGGTGTGATCGGTGAGCACCGCGCCGGTGGTCGGGTCGGTGGTCTGGCGCAACAGATCCCACAGCGGCTGCAGGTGCTCCGGGTAATTGATAATGATGCGGCAGTTCGCCTGCCAGGCGGTGACGCACAGGGCGGTGGTCGGGAAGGCGGTCTTGAACTGTGTCGCATCGTCATAGCGCAGATTGATCGGCGTGCCGGGGGTGGCCTGCGCCGGATCCGTCCACACATCGCTGTAGAGCACGTCCACGCTCGGCACCATCTGCGCGCACGGCGGGGTGTCGTTCGCGCAGCTGATGCGCATGCGCGCCTGCGCCATGGTCTCACCCTGGTTGGGAAGGAACGCCTTGGCACCGGAGGCGATGGTCCCGGGGAAGGGTGCGCCGCTCGTGGACGCCCCGGTCCAGGCGGAGGCGAACAGGTCCTGCCGCCCGTGCGAGATGGGGTGCTGGGTGCTCGCCGGCAGGTGGCAGCCGTTGCAGGAGACCACCTCGCCGGGGATCAGTTGCAGCCATACGCCCTGCGTGGCCGTGATGCGCCGCGCGTTGGCGTCCAGGATGCTCCATGCGAAAGGCCACATCGGCCGGCACCTGGATGCGCACCGAGCCGTCCGGCTCGATCGGCGCGTAGCCGAGGATCTCAGCCATGAAGTTGCTGGCGCCAAAGGCGGCGTCGGCGAGATTCACGACCGTGCGGTCGGGTATGGACACCGCCTTCTCCAGGCGGATGAAGCGCGCCGGGCGCGAGCTGGCGGCGGTCAAGGTCGGGTTGGCGAGCGTGGCGATATTCGGATTGGCCGTGTCCACCCCGTCGATGTCATAGACACTTCTTATATCGATGACGCCGACGCCGGCATTGACCCAGTCCTGATTCAGATCCACGCCCGGCACCTTGTCCAGGATGATATTCGGCAGCGCTCGCGGCTGTGCCACGGCGACGTCGGTGACCATGATGCCGTTAACCGGAGCCATGATCGGCTGCAGCGTGTTGGCGGTCGGGTCGAACATCCACACGCTGTACAGCGGCGGGGCCACCTGGGGGTTCGGCGCGCTCAGGTTCGCGCTCGTGCACGGTATGACGGCCGGCGGGGTCTGCTTGGTATCCAGCAGCCGGCACTGCGTCCAGCTGACGAGGATGCGCCCCGTGCCATCTTGCAGCGGGTAGGCGGACGCGAAGCGCCCGCCCGGAGAGGGTCCGGGAATGGTAACGACTGCGTTCTGCGTCGCCGGCACCTGTGCCGGACCGTTGAAGCCCGGATTGCCTAGCAGGGCCTGGGTGTTCTCCACGTAGTGCGTGCCGTCGATGATCACCAGATCACCGCCGTCATCGACGTCGGTGAACTGACGCTCGATCGCCAGGATGCTGCCGTTTTGCATCTGGCGCGGATGGGAGAACTCGACAACGGTGTTGTTGGTGCCGGTCATGTGACTGTTGGCACCGTAATACAGCTCAAGATCCGTGCCGTCCGGATTGGACGAGTACAGCGACATCTCATTCTTGCCCCCGGGTGCATTGTCCCAGCGCGTCCACAGCACGCGTCCGTTGGTGAGCACGGTGGCGTCGCGGTCGTGACTCTGATTAAAGGAGATCTGGTGCACCTGCGTGCCGTCAGCGTTCATGACTTCGAGCACTTCCGCATCTTCCTGGCGTGCTTCATCCTGGTAGGAGAACTGCGGAAAGCCCTCATTGAGCAGCACACCCTGTGACTCGCTCTGGCGCGTGGAGGAGAAGACGATGCGTCCGTCGGGCAGATAGTGCGGCGACTCGTCCTGCACGGTGAGCGGATCCGGATCGCTCGCCGGATTGATCACCGGGTGCAGGTTATCGGTGGCGATGACGTACTCATAGATGCGCCAGGAGGGCGGCTTGGTCACCTTCTGCTTGGGTGTCAGCGGCCCGCGCATGGCGAATATCACCTTCGTGCCGTCGGCTGAGGTGTCAACGTCCTTCACGTCCCACATCGCCCCGGCGGTGATGCGCGTGGTGATGTTGGTCTCAATCGCGGTCGGGGAGGCGCTGGCGCGCATATAAAGGTCGGCCGACACCGGCACGATGTCATTCATCATGCGCAGGTCGTCCTGCATAAAGGTCCCGGCCTGATCCAGCGGCACCGGACGCTTCACATAGAAGATGGGGTAATCGACCGTCGCCGGATCGGCGACCTGGCTCTTGCCGAGACTGACGTTACCGCCGCTGCTGCAGGCGGTGAGCACGGCTGCAAACGCCGCCAACAGCGACGCGGCGCGCCACGAGCGGGCGCGTTGTGTCGACTGCATCAGGTTTTGCGAATTTCGCTGCGCGTACATTTGCGTCTCCGTCACCACCCCGACGTTTCCGCCGCGTGGGAATGTAACGTAATTCCAGAACAATTCGATGACTAATCGCCAGACCGCCAACCCCGTCACGGCGCGCCGGAGTGCTACACGCGTCTCATACGCGCCAAGTGCTGGGGCCGAGCGCACTACTAGGTAGACGTTACACCCGGCCCACGCCGTGATCGGGCTCGCAGTTTGCCGCGCATTGAGCAGCGCAGGACAACAACTCTTCAAACTGTCGGTCACTGGCGACGTCACTTGATTGAGACATTCGGGGCGGGGTCAAGCGGACCGTATAGTCCGGTCGCGCATCGGGCATTTTCGGGAGTAAGCGAGCGCCATGAATGTCACAAACACACAGGCACAGGTCGGTTCGAGCCGCGCGCGCAGCGCGTCGGTGGCAGCTTCTGTGCTGCTGCTGATGCAGCTGGCCGCGACCGCACACGCCGGACCCAACGAGCAGGCGAAGCGCATCTACGAGCGCATCGTTGGCGAGGAGCCGGCAGCGGCGACCCTCGCGCAAATGGCCGCTCTCATTAGCGCCGCTTGCGGTGGCGCGGCGTGCCCGCCGGGTAATTCGGCACTCGTCAGCGCCGCGGCGCTCGCGACGCAGCAGCCGGACTTCTACAACGTGACCGTGAAGAACATGGTTACGCCCTGGACCAATCGCGATCAGACGGTGTTCGCGCCGCTGAACGACTACACCGCCACCGTGATCGGTATGGTGCGCGATGACGTCGCCTTCAACACCGCGCTGTCGGCGGACATTCTGTACACGATCAATGCGCCGGGGCTGCCCGCCCCTTCAAACTCGAGCAACGCACACTACGCCACGGCCGAGACCAACGGCGTCGACCTGAGCAGCGCGCTCAAGCAGACCACGCAGTCCGGGACCTACGGTACGCCGACGGCGGCGACCGCCGGTCTCATTACCACCTACGGTGCCGAGGCGGCGTTCTTCATCAACGGTACTAACCGGGCGATGTTTCGCTTCACCATGATCAACCACCTCTGCAACGACATGCCGACGCTTGACGGACACCACGCGTCCGACGGATCGCATTCGGCAGGACGTGGCGCGCTCGCCCGGCGGCAACAGCCAGGTGTTCCTGGACACCTGCGTCGGCTGCCACAGCGGCATGGATCCGATGGCGCAGGCGTTTGCGTATTACAACTTCAACGGCACCCTCGGCGCGGTAGTCAACACCGGCACGATGCAATACACGCCCGGTCAGGTGCAGCCGAAGTACCTCATCAACTCGACGAACTTTGTCTACGGATTCGTGACCCCCGATGACAGCTGGTCGAATCGCTGGCGCACGGGCGTCAATGCCTCCCTCGGCTGGAGTCCGTCTTTGCCGGGCAGCGGCAACGGCGCGAAGTCCTTGGGACAGGAGATCGAGTCGAGTACCGCCTTCGCACAGTGTCAGGTATCCAAGATCTTCCAGACGGTGTGCTTTCGTGCGCCGCAGAGCAGCACTGACATGGCGACCGTCGCCGGCATCACGCAGACCTTCCAGTCCGGCGGTTACAAACTCAAGCAGGTGTTCCAGCTGGCCGCAGCTGCCTGCCCGGGTAGCTAAGGGAGCGCCGCAAAATGAACCGCACTGTTATGAACCGCTTCGCCCTGGGCGCCCTCACGCGCACGGCGCGCGCCCTGACACTTACGACGACGCTCGCGGCACTTGCACTGCTTAGCGCCTGCGCGGGCGGCAGCGGCTCGCCCACCACGGTGAACCAGGTCGCGACGGCGCCGACGAGCTCGGCGGCCGACTACACCGGGCCGCCGCCGGAAAACGCCGACGTGCAGGCCTTCAAGCTGAACTTCTGGCAGAACGTGATTCCGTCCAACCGCTGCGGCGGTTGCCATCACGCCGGCGGCCAGTCGCCCCAGTTCGCGCGTGCGGACGATGTGAACCTGGCCTATCAGGCGGCGCTGCCGCTGGTGAATCTGGCCAACCCGTCGCAGTCGACGTTCGTGCTGAAGGTCGGCGGCGGCCACAACTGCTGGGTCGCCGACCCGTCCGCGTGCGCGGCGACCATGTTGGTGTGGATCCAGGGCTGGATCGGTGCCGGCTCCTCCTCCACGACCAGCGTCGCGCTCATAGCACCCCCGGTGCAGGCGGCCGGCGGCGGCAAACAGTTCCCGGTGAGCGCCACGGCGCCGCCGCCGAGCTTTTCCACCACGATCTTCCCGATCCTGACGACGTTCTGTTCGGGCTGTCATACCCCGAGCTCGGCCACCGCGCAGCAGCCGTACTTTGCCGATGCCGCGGATGTGGCCGATTCCTACATCGCCGCGCAGCCGAAGATCGACCTGTCGCAGACGACTTCGTCTCGTTTCTACCAGCGCCTGGCGCAGGACTTCCACCATTGCTGGCCCACGGCAACCTCCAATGGGGCGCCGGACTGCCCGGGCAGCGCCGCGCAGATGCTCGCGGCCCTCAACGCCTTTGCCAACGCCATCCCGGTAACGCCCATCGATCCGTCCCTGATCGTCTCCAACGCTGTCACCCTGACGCAGGGCACCATTGCCTCGGGCGGCAGCCGCTACGAGGCCAACCTGGTCGCGAAGTACATGTTCGAGACCGGCCAGGGCAGCATCGCCTACGACACGAGTGGCGTCTCCCCGGAGGCAGATCTCACACTCTCCGGTAACGTCACATGGGCCGGCGGCTGGGGTATCACGCTGGGCGCCGGGGGCAAGGCCCAGGCTTCTACCAGCGCGAGCCAGAAGCTCGCCTCCATGATCCAAGGCTCGGGCGAGTACACCCTCGAGGCTTGGGTCGCCCCGGCGAACGTGACGCAGGCGAGCGCCTACATCGTCAGCTACTCGGGCAGCAATACCACGCGCAACGCCACGCTCGGGCAGGATGTCATGCAGTACGAGGGCTTCGCGCGCAGCAGTACCACCAACACCGGCGGGATGCCGCCGCTGATCACGACCACGGCCGGCGGCGCCGCGCAGGCGGCCCTGCAGCACGTGGTGCTGACCTATGACCCGATCAACGGGCAGAAGATCTACATCAACGGTGTCTACACCGGGGACGCGGATGCCTCCAAGGGCGGCTCACTCGCCAATTGGGATAGCACGTTCGCGCTGGTGCTCGGCAACGAGGTCACCGGACAGCGGCAATGGCAGGGCACGATCAAGTTCGTCGCCATCCAGAACCGCGCCCTCACCCCGGCGCAGATCCAGCAGAACTTTGCGGCCGGTGTCGGGCAGAAGTACTTCCTGTTGTTCGGCGTGAGCGCGCTCACGGGCGTGCCGCAGTCGTACATTCTCTTCCAGGCAGCCCAGTACGACACGTACAGTTATCTGTTCGCGCTGCCGAAGTTCATCAGCCTCAATTCAACGGCCACCATACCCTCGAACCTGAAGCTCAGTGGCATCCGGCTCGGCGTGAACGGCCAGCTTGCCCCGGCGGGTCAGTCATTCACGACGGTGAACGCGAACCTCGGCGGCTCAAGCTACACCCCCGGCAACGGGCAGCTGTTGTCGGGCCTTGGCACCGTGGTGCCGTTGACACTCGGGCCGAGCAATGATCTGTTCTTCCTGTCCTTCGACCAGATCGGCTCGCACGTACACGCTTACGTCGACCCGTCGGTGAGCGTGCCGCCGCCGACCCCGAACAACACGCCGCAGCCGGACTACGGTGTCGCCACCTTCGAGCGCGTGACGCACACGATGGCGAAGATCAGCGGCGTGCCGTTCACCAACAGCGCCGTGTTCGCGCAGTACATGACCGCACAGCAGTCGATGCCGTCGACGCCGCTGATCTCGGCCTTTGTACCCTCCGAAGAGACGGCCATCGGGCAGCTGGCGGGCGTCTACTGCGCGCAGCTGGTGGGCACGCAGTCCTACCGCGATGCCTTCTTCGGCACCGGGCTGGACGCGAGCCTCAACAGCAGCGCGGCGAGCTTCTTCAACGTGCCCGCCAATCGCCAGATCGTCGAGACGGCGCTGACCAACAATGCGGTGGGCGTCAACGTGTCGCCGGCCATGGCGGCCGCCGTGACCAATGAGGTCGATGCGCTGCTGCAGCGCTTTTATCAGCCCGTGAGTGTTGCTGGTGGTGTTGAGCCCCAGCTGCCCGCGGCCACCGTCTCGACGGCGACTCAGGCGGCGTGCCAGGCGGTGCTCGGCAGCGCCGCAGTCACGCTGCAGTGATCCGGACCAGGAGCAATTGCAATGATCATCGGTAAGAAACCTCCTCGGCCACACGCCCCCGGCGAGCCGTTGCTGTACGACAACCACCCGCGGCCGCGCACGCGGCGCGAATTTCTCGCCGCTGGCATGATCTCCGGAGGCGGATTGGTGATCGGGCCGGCCTGGCTCGGCAGCCTCCTGAAGGCGAGCCGCGCGAACGCCGCGCTCTCACCGGACATCGCATCCTTGCTGCCGACCGGGCAGTGCAATGTTCCCACCGCCTCCTCAGGCATCCCCTTCATCTGCTTTGACCTCGCCGGCGGCGCCAATCTGGTCGGCTCCGAAGTGCTGGTGGGTCAGCAGGGCGGCCAGGCGAGCTTTCTCTCGACGGCCGGCTACGAGCAACTCGGGGTGCCGGGCAACATGGTGCCGAGTTCGACCGCTAATATCGACCCATCGCTTGGTCTGCTGTGGCAGACCGATGGCGCCCTCAAGCGCGGCATTTTGAGCAAGGCGACCACGGCGGCGACCGCGGCGGGCACCAACGGCGCGGTGTTCTGCGCTGAATCGCAGAACGACACGCAGGAAAACCCCCACAACCCGATGTATGCGATCGCGATGGCGGGCGCGAAGGGCCTGCTGCTGACGCTCGTCGGCACCGATGCGAGCGTTTCTGGCGGCAACTCGGTAGCGCCGATGATGTATATCAATCCGGCGTTGCAGCCGACCACGATCGATCAGCCCTCGGACGCCACTGCGCTCGTGAGTACCGGTGGCGCCAGCGCCGACCCGACCTCCGTGGCAGTGCTGGAGTCGCAGGCGCGCATCAGCGGCGGTACCGGGCAGTACGCCGCCGGCTCCAACGCGGCCTTCACGGGCGCCCTGAGTGCGCCCAACGGCAGCACGCCGGGCGTTTCGATTTATCCGAGCACCGACCCGACCCAGGCCGCCGATGATGGGGCCATCAAGAACCAGGTGCGCTGTGCGTACGTGGTGTCCGCGAACACCGCAGCGACCTTCGGTAATCCGGCGGCGCTTGATCCGACACAGGATCCGCTGATCACCGGCGGCTCCGCGCCGATCTTTACCGCGAGCGACTTCATGGACAACGAAGTCGCCAGCACCGCCACGGTCATGAAACTCGTCATCGACGGGTACGCAGGGGCGGGCACCATTTCGATGGGCGGCTTTGACTATCACGATGGCACCCGCGCCACCGGCGAAGGACGCAACTTCAAGGCCGGACAGATGATCGGTGCGGTCCTCGAGTACGCTCAGCGCAAGGGCAAGCCGGTGATGGTTTACGTCTTCAGCGATGGCTCGCTGAACTCGAACGGGATGCCGGATAACAGCACCGGCGGCCGCGGCAAGCTCGGCTGGCAGGGCGATAACTCATCCGTCGCTTCGACCTTCTTCCTGGTCTACAGCCCCAAGGGGCGGCCGCAGCCGCGCAACGGCGTCGCCGGTCAGCAGATCGGTTACTTCAGCGCCGGCGGCTCCGTTGTCACCACCTCCAGCCCCGTGGCCAATAACGTGACCTCGCTGGTGCAGGCGGTGGTGCTGAACTACATGGGCCTTATGGGCACCGACGGGCAGTTCCCGACGCTCTTTACGGGTCAGGGCCTCGGTTCCGGCAGCACGCTGGCCTCCCTGACCGCCTTCGCGCCCATCGTGTGACGCAGTGCGCGTGCCGCCATTCTGGCGGCACGCGCGCCTGTCGCGTTACGACGACGCGGCGCCATCCTCCGCAGCGCCTGGGGAGACAGGCCTCATTTCGCCGCTCACTTCGTTGACAGTGTTAAGTGGGCTGTGCAATTTTCCGTGCTGGCGCGGGTCTTAAGGTCGCCTCCCGCGACGAGGAACTCTTATTGAGCTGGCAACGGCCTGAGGGCCCGATGCGGCGTGACTTGTCACGCACAGGTGTCTTGCTGCGGCTGTGCGCGGCGGTCGCGGCGCTTGGCGTCGTGCTGTCGGTGACGGCACAGCCGACGTATGCGCTCATGGGACAGCCGGCGCCGGATTTCGCCCTGCATGCGGTCGCGGGCGACAACGTGCGCCTCTCCGAGCATCGCGGTGAGGTCTTGGTGCTGAACTTCTGGAGCAGCCGCTGTAACTCGTGTCGTATGCAGCTCGCGGCGCTCAATCACAGTTTCCAGACCTATCGGTCTGCCGGGCTCGAGATCTATGGCGTCGGTGTCGACGACGATCCGGCGCAGTCGCAGGAGTTTGCGCGCTCGGTGCGTGTCAGTTTCGCGATGTTGCTGGATCCTGCCAAGGCGGTGAGCCGCAGCTACGAGGTCGACAATCTGCCTATGACGCTGCTGATCGACCGCAACGGTGTCATCCGCTACGTGCTGCGCGATTACAGCGCGGCGAACGAGACTCTTTATCTGCAGGAGCTACGCTCCTTGCTGAACGAATGATCGGAATGCACATGTCACAGACGAGTCTTGCCAGTCCCCCGGCCCGCCGCGCGCCCCGGCGCGCGCGTGCAGGCGTTCTTGCCGGCCTGCTGGCCGCCGCGGCGTGCGGGGTCGGCTCGCTCGCAGCGGCCGCGCCGCCATCCGCGGCGCCGGCTGCGGCCACGCCGGGCACGACGCCCCCGGCAGCTACCGCGGCGCCCGCGTCAGTGCCGGCCGCTGCGCCCGCAACGCCCGCCGCCGCCACCGCCACCGAGAGCGCCACGGATACGCGTGGACTTGATCAGCAGATCCAGGGACTGAAGAAGGACGTGGTCGACCTGAACAAGGATCTGTTTGTGCTGGAGGAGGAGCTGCTCTTTCCCGCCAACACGCAGGTGGCGGTGTTCCTGTCGATGGATGTGGGTGACTTCTTTTCTCTCGACTCGGTGCAGCTGAAGATCGATCAGAAGGAAGTCATCAATTACCTGTACACGCCGCGTGAGGTCGAGGCGCTGCTCAAGGGCGGCGTGCAGCGGCTCTATGTGGGCAATCTGAAGGTGGGTCCGCACGAACTGGTGGCCTTCTTCAACGGCAAGGGTCCGAACGATCGCGCCTACAAGCGCGGGGCATCGCTGCGCTTCGAGAAGGGCGTGGGCGCCAAGTACCTGGAACTGAAGATCGATGACCAGCAGAAAAAGCTGCAGCCGGAGTTCGAAGTCAAGGACTGGGAATAGCCCTTGAGTCTGCGATCCTGCATGCGCGCGCTGCCTCTGATGTGCGCTCTCGCGCTGCTCGCCACGGGGCCGGCGGCCGCGCGGCGCCACGACCCGGAAAAACTCCCTCTCACGCACGTGCGTGACCTGCACTACGGGGACGTGCTCTTTTACTTCTACCAGGAGAAGGATCTTGAGTCCCTCACGCGCCTGCTCGCCTATGAGCACTGGGGACGCATGCCGCACCACGAGGATGACACGCGCCTGCTCGAGGGCGGTCTGTATCTGGAACTGGGCATGCACAATGAGGCCGGACAGCTCTTCCAGAGCGTGCTCACCAACGACGTGCCCACCGGGGTGCGCAACAAGGCGTGGTTCTACCTGGCGCAGGTGTGGTACGCGCGCGGCTATTTCGACAAAGCCGACGCCGCGCTGCGCAAGATCAATGGCCGCATGTCCCCCGACCTTGAGGCGCAGCGGGAGCTGATGTTCGGCAACGTGCTCATGCACGAAGGGCGCTTCGATGAGGCGATCTCGCTGCTCTCGAACTGGCGCGGCTCCCCGTTCTGGTCCGCGTACGCGCGCTTCAATCTCGGCGTGGCGCTGGTGCGCAACAAACGCCTGAACGATGCGGATCCGTTCCTTAGCGGGGTCGGCACCATGCTCGCCCCGACGCCGGAGCTGGCGGCACTGCGCGATCGCGCCAACCTCGCCCTGGGGTTCGCCTACCTGCAGGCCGAGCAGCCGGCGCGCGCGCGCCCGGCGCTGGCGCGGGTACGGCTGAACGGGCCGTATTCGAACAAGGCACTGCTCGGCATCGGCTGGGCGGACACGCAGCTTGGGGACTATCAGGGCGCACTCACCCCCTGGATGGAGCTGCGCAATCGCAACCTTCTGGATGCGGCGGTGCAGGAATCGTATCTGGCCGTGCCGTACGCGTTCAGCAAGCTCAACGCGAATGCGCAGTCGGCCGAGTACTACGAGAGTGCCGTGAACTCCTTTGATGCGGAGACTGTACGGCTCGACGGCGCTATCACCGCTATCAAAAAGGGCGACATGCTCGAGCACGTGCTCGCCAAGGAGCGCAGCACCGAAGCTCAGTACGGCTGGTCCTGGCAGCTGAAGAGCCTCCCCAACGCCCCCGAATCGCGCTACCTGTACCTGCTGCTCGCCGGCAACGACTTCCAGGAAGGCCTGAAGAACTACCGCGGTCTCACCAGCATGAGCGCGACGCTCGAGCGTCACGCGGACGAAGCATGGTGGCGTATCAGGACATGATCGAGACACGCGAGCGCGCCTACGCCGAGCGACTGCCGCGCGCCGACGCACTGCTGGCCTCGGGGGCTGTCGGGACGCTGCAGCAGCGCGACATGGCGCTCGAGAATGAGCTGCGCGCAATCGAAGCGCAGCACGATGTCGCCGCTCTCGGCACCGAGGAGGAACGCGAGCAGTGGGCGCGCATACAGCGCGTCGAGGCCGCCCTGAGCGGCGCGCCGGCTACCGCGGACAACGCCGAGCTGCGTGCGCGACTGGCGCTGGTGAAGGGCGTGCTGTTCTTTCGTCTCAACGACGCCTACGGGGCCCGTCTGTGGCAGGAGCACCGCGAGCTGAAGGACCTCAGTCTCGCGCTGCACGAGACGCAGAGCCGCTGGATCCGCGTGGAGCGGGCGCGTAAGAACATGCCGGCCAACACCGGCGAGTTCGCCGCCCGCGTCGCCTCGCTCAAGCAGCGCATCGACTCGCTGGAGGTGCGCCTCGTGGCCACCGAGCAGCAGCAGCGCGACTACCTGGCACAGATCGCCGTGCGCGAACTTGAACAGCAGAAGGATCGCCTCGCCACCTATCAGATCCAGGCGCGTTTCGCGCTCGGCAGCATGTATGACCGCGCCGCGAGCTCCGAGGATGCGCGTCCCAGGAAGGTGCCGGTGCCGGTGCAAAAGGGTGCGGAGCCCGAGGAGCAGCCACCGGAGACGCCAAAATGAGCGCGGCGCGCCGGCGCTTCGTGCTTCTGAGCTGCCTCGTGGCGCTTGCGGGGGTCTCAGCCGTGCGTGCGCAAAGCAGCGGCCCGCCGCCGACGATCGGCGATCTCACCAAGCACAAGGTCGAGGTGCACAAGGACACCCCGGCGAGCGCCAGCGCCACCAAGGCGATGGAGAACTACCGCCGCTTCCTTGAGTTGCAGAACACCGACCCGAAGCTGCGCGCCGAGGCGATGCGCCGTCTCGGGGACCTGAATCTGGACGCCGGGGAGCTCGAGCGGCTGCAGAACGAGGTCACGGCGGTCGACCTGCAGGGCGCGGAGGCGATCAAGCTCTACACGACGCTCCTCAAGGCGTATCCGGACTACGCGCGCAACGATCAGGTGCTCTACCAGCTGGCGCGCGCCTATGAAACCACCGGTCAGCCGGATCAGGCGCTCGCGACCCTCGATCGCATCGTGCAACAGCTATCCGCAGACGCCGCACATCGACGAAGTGCAGTTCCGGCGCGGCGAGCTGCTGTTCTCCGCCAAGCGCTACCCCGAGGCTGAGCGCGCCTACGCGGCGGTGATTGCGCGCGGGCGGCGCCTCGGCCTTCTACCAGCAGAGTCTCTACAAGCACGGCTGGTCGCTGTTCAAGCAATCACAGACGCTCGAGAGCCTGCCCTCCTTCGGGGGCGTGCTCGATCGCGAACTTGGCACCGCACCTGCCAAGGCGGTGAAGCTTGAGAGCCTCAAACGCGCCGATCGCGAGCTCGTCGAGGACACGCTGCGGGTCATGAGCATCGCCTTCTCCTACATCGACGGCGCGGCAACGCTGGAACAGTACGTGCACCAGCACGGGGAGCGGCCCTACGGCTGGCTGCTCTACTCGCGGCTCGGAGATCTGTACGTCGACAAGCAGCGCTACCAGGACGCCGCCAGCGTGTATCGCGCCTACGTGGCGCGCGATCCGTACAGCGATCACGCGCCGGATCTGGACATGGCCGCCATCGAAGCCTACGGCAAGGGCGGCTTCAGCGAGCTGGTGCTCGATGGCAAGCACGAATTCGTCGAGCACTACAACTTCGATTCCCCGTTCTGGAAGACGCGCAGCCGGGCCGATAACCCGCAGGTGGTTGCGGAGCTGAAGACCAACCTGAAGGACGTCGCTACCTACTTCCACGCCACCGCGCAGAAGATCCAAGCGCGTGTCAGATTACGAGGAGGCGGCGCGCTGGTATCGCGATTATCTGAAGTCCTTTCCGGGCGATGCGGATTCGGCCGCGACCAACTATCTGCTGGCCGATGCGCTGTTCGAGAGCCACCAGTACGCCGAGGCGGCGAGCGAGTACGAGCACACCGCCTACGACTACCCGCACAATGAGAAGTCCGCCGCCGCCGCATACGCCGCGCTCGTGTCCTACCAAAAAGGCGAGGAGGGGCTCACCGGCGCCGCCAAGGACGCCTGGCACGCCCGCGAGACCGATGCGGGTGTGAAGTTCGCCCAGACCTTCCCCGAGCACCCCGAGAGCGCCGTGGTGCTCACGCGCGCGGCCGAGGATATCTTCGCCGCCGGCGACCGTGCGCGCGCTATCAGCGTCTCGCAGACGCTCCTCGCGCGCCAGCCGCCGGTGGATCAGCCCAAGCAGCGCATTGCCTGGACGATCATCGGGCAGTCGTACTATGACCAGGGCGAATACGCCAAGGCCGAGCCGGCATTCGTGCAGGCGCGCGAGCTCGCTGGCACCGACGAGAAGATGCGTGCCGATCTGACCGAGCGCCTCGCCGCGAGTGTCTACAAGCAGGGCGAGGCAAAGCGCAAGGCGGGCGATTCCGGCGCGGCCGTGGAGGACTTCCTGCGCGTGGCGCGCGTGGCCCCGGACTCCAAGATCCGCCCCAATGCCCAGTACGATGCGGCCACCGGACTTCTCAACCTCAAGCAGTGGGATCGCGCGATCGCGGTGCTCGAGGATTTCCGTCACCAGTTCCCGCAGTCGCCGCTGCAACCGGACGTTACGCGCAAGCTCGCCGTCGCCTACGCCTCGGCCAATCGCCCCGGAGAGGCCGCCCTGGAGTTCGAGCGCATCGCCGCCAACCCCGCCGAGGACAAGGCGGTACAGCGTGAGGCGCTGATGCAGTCGGCGGATCTGTATGCCAAGGCGGGTAACACGCCCAAGGCCGCGGGCATGCTGGAGAAATTCGTCGCCGCCAATCCCGCGCCGCTGGCCGATGCCGAAGAGGCCCGCCAGCGCCTGGCGGACTACGCCGACAGAGGCGGCGATACGGCGCGCCGCGATCACTGGTATCACGAGATCATCAACGCCGACGCCCAGGCCGGCGCGCAGCGCACCGAGCGCACGCACTACCTGGCGGCGAAGGCGCAGCTCGCCCTCGCGCAACCCGCGCGCGACGCCTTTCGCGCCGTGCGCCTCACCGCGCCCCTCAAGAAGAGCCTTATCATCAAGCGCGATGCCCTGGAGACCGCGATGGACGGCTACAAGCGCGCGGCGGAGTACCAGGTGGCCGAGGTCACTACCGCGGCGACTTACGAGATGGCCGAGCTGTATCGCACGCTCGCCAAGGACCTGATGGCCTCGGAGCGGCCGAAGAACCTCAAGGGGGATGAGCTGGAGGAATACAACGCGCTTCTCGAGGAGCAGGTGTACCCGTTCGAGGAGCAGGCGATCAAGGCGCACGAGCTGAACGCCGCGCGCGCCCAGGAGGGCGTGTATGACGAATCGGTGCGCAAGAGCTTTCAGGCGCTCGCGGAGCTGAAACCTGCGCGCTATGGCAAAACGGAGATGACGCAGGATGTCGTCGCCAGCCTCGAGTAAGCCCCCGGCGGCGCAGCGGCGGGTGTGCGCCGCGCTCGGCGTGCTGACGCTGGTGTGGCTCGGCGCCTGCAGTTCGCACGCACAACGCCCGGCCCGGCGCCCGGCCCCGCTCACACCCCCGGCAGCCCCCAGCGCACCTGCACCGTCCGCGGCTGCCCTCAACGCCGGCGCGCCCCCGGTTGCCAGTGCGGTGGCCGCACCGCACCCGGATGTACCCCCCGCGGCGCGCGCGGACTTCGATCGCGCCGTGAAATACATGCGCGCCGGAAACGCCACCGAGGCGGAGCTCGGGTTCAAACAGGTGGCGCTGCAGTACCCGCAATTTGCCACTCCGTTGGTTGATCTGGCGCTGCTGCAACGCAAGCAGGGAGAGCTTGAGCAGGCGGAATCGTCCCTGAAGAGCGCGGTCGCGCACGAGAGCGGCAACGCGCTCGCCTGGACTGAGCTTGGGGTCACGCAGCGAATGCGCGGCCAGTTCAAGGACGCGGCCGCCTCCTACGAGCAGGCGATCGCCGTCGACCCGCGCTATGCACCGGCGTGGCGGAACCTCGGCGTACTCGCCGATCTCTATCTGGGAGACCCGAAACGCGCGCTGGCGGCCTTCGAGCAGTACAAGGCGATCACGGGCGAAGAGAAGCCCGTGAGCGGCTGGATTGCCGAGCTCAGGCAGCGCCTCGGGATCAAGGCCCCGCAGAACCCCGCCACTCCCGGGGCGCCCGCTGACTCACCGGGCGCACCGCTACCGGGGGCGACGCCGGCACCGCTGCCCGGGGCGGCGCCCGCCAATGCCGCGGCGCCCGGCGCGACCGCGCCGGCAGGAGGCTGACCATGCAACGACCGCGCAACTCACGGCTCACCTGGGTGCTCCTTGCGGCACTCCTCTGCGGGCTGCTGCCGGCAGGTGTGCTCCTGGCGCAGGCCCCCCCGGCGGCAGGCACGGCGCCGGGGAATGGTCCGCGCCCCGAGGAGCTGGAACCGGGCGTCGACACGAGCAAGAGCTCGCCCCCTGCGGCGGCCCCGGAGCCTGCTGTCGCCCCGGCGGCGAGCCCGCCGCCGGCTTCCACGCCGCGCGCGACGGCGGCCCCAAATGGCGCAGCGCCCAAGGGCGCACCGGGCGCCAAGGCTGCGGGGAAGAAGGGCCCGGACCGGCTCGAACTGGAAACAACGGACGTCACCGGTAACAGCGAGTTGCCCAAAGTGCTGTATATCGTTCCGTGGAAGCGTTCGGACCTGGGCGACATGGTCGGTCGTCCGGTGAACAGCCTGCTCGATGAGGTGCTGCAGCCCCTCGATCGGGACGTGTTCAATCGGCAGAACCGCTACTACGACGCGCTCAAACCGGAAGACGCGGGCGCAAAATCAGACGCGGCGCAGGGTTCGGGCGTTAAGCCCTGAAATATCCGCGGCACAGCATCAGGATGAGAGCCAGGTCGCAGCTTTTTGAGCTTATGTCATTCAGTTTTTGGTTAGTGTGTGTGCTTGTGTGGCGGTCTTTTGACAGCGGGAGTGTCAGATGGGCTTTTGGAATTTGATCGTTCGGTTCTTTCAGGGCGGCGGGGACTTCATGTATCCCATCGCCGATCGTGTTCGTGGTGGGTCTGGCGATCGCCATCGAGCGCTACATCTATCTGACGGCGACCGCGGCGCGTAATCGCGGCCTGTGGAATGAGATTGTGCCGTTGCTCGCGCAAGGCAATTTCCGCGGCGTGGCGCAGGCGACTTCCAAGTCCAACTCCGCCATCGGACAGATCCTCAACTACGGACTTGCGCGCATCCAGTCCGCGCGGCGCCGCGACGACATCGAGAAGGCGATGGAGGAGAGCCTGATGGAGGTCGTGCCGCGCCTCGAGAAGCGCACGCATTACCTGGCGACCTTCGCCAATCTGGCAACCCTGCTCGGGCTGCTCGGCACGGTCATGGGTCTGATCCGCGCGTTCGCAGGCGGTGGCGACCGTCAATCCGGCGGAGAAAGCCAACCTGCTCTCCGCCAGCATCTCGGTGGCGATGAACTGCACCGCGTTTGGCCTGATGACCGCCGTGCCGCTGCTGTTCATTCACGCCTGGCTGCAGACCAAGACCACCGAGCTGATCGACAGCCTGGAGATGGCCTCGGTCAAGTTCCTGAACGCGATTACCGAGCGTCAGACCGCCCCCGCGGCGGCCTGAGCCGCTTTCGCGCCCGTTCGCCCGCAGGGCTGAAGGTCCCGCATGCGTCGTTCATATCAATCCCGCAAGCTGGAGCGGCACTCGCGCAAGCCGGCCGAGCTGCTGCTCGTGCCGATGATCGACATCTTCACGGTGCTGGTGACGTTCCTGCTGATGACCGCGGTGTTCTCGCGCACCGTGATCCTGCAGCTGAATCTGCCCGCCGCGCAGACCGAGTTCCGCGACCCGCCCCCCGGACTGCAGCTCGAGGTGATGGTGCGCAAGGATCTGCTGCAGGTGGCCGACCGCAACACCGGACCGCTTGCGACACTGCCCAACACCGCCAGTGGCTATGACTACGACGCACTGACCGAGTACCTGAAGCGCGTCAAGGCGAAATTCCCCGACAAAACCGACGCCACCGTCCTGCTCGAGGCCGACACCCCCTACGACACGCTGGTGCAGGTCATGGACCGCGTGCGCGTGTTCGAGACCAGCGCCGGGCTCAGTGCGGTACAGGCGGAGCTGTTTCCGGACATCTCCATCGGCGATGCCCCGCTCACCGATGCGGCGGCCGCGACCCCTGCGAGTACCCCCGCCAAAGGAGCGCCGCCCCCATGAGCATGTCCAGTCGCGCCCGGCGCATGGCGCAGCACCATCTGCGGCACCGCGCGGATGCCCAGCTCAACCTGATCCCGCTCATCGACATCCTCTCGGTGATGGTGGCGTTCCTGCTGGTTTACTCGACCGAGGTCGAGGTGATGCAGAACACCAAGGGCATCGAGATTCCGCAGTCGATCGCGCAGACCGCGCCCAAGCAGTCGGTCGTCGTCATGGTCACCAAGAACGATCTGTTCGTGCAGGGGGAGCTCATCAGCAGCATCGCCGACATCCGCGCCGCGCCGGGCCCGCTCGTCGAGCCACTGCGCGCGGCGCTGCAAGCGCCCGCTGCTCGTGGGCAAGGAGATGACGGAGAAGGATCTCGCGCAGCGCGAGATCACGATCATGGGGGACAAGGCGCTGCCCTACGACGTGCTCAAGCGCGTCATGGCGACCTGCACCGATGCGGACTACGGACGCATCTCCCTGGCGGTCATGCAGAAAGAAAAGCCCGTCGCCACCAGTCAGTTCAAGCCCGGTTAAGCACGACATGCTGCTCGCCCCTTACTACCGCGAATACGATCTGGCCTGGGAGGGCGATCCGGAAGCCAATCAGCGCTTCCAGAAGATCCTGCGCACCCTGCTGATCATTCTGGTGCTGCTCGGAATCCTGTTTCCGCTGCTGCCGCAGCCGGCGCGCCCGACCGCAGAGGACATCCCCCAGCGCCTGGCACGCGTCATGCTGGAGGAAAAGCCCAAGCCGCCCCCGCCCCCGCCGACTCCGAAGGTGGAGGAGAAGCCGAAGATCGAACCGAAAGTGGCGATGATCACCCCGCCGCCGGTCGATCAGCGCCAGAAGGCGCACGAGAAGGCGCAGAAGCAGCTGAACCAGGTGAAGGACGAGCTGGCCGACCTGCGCGACGTCATGGACTTAAAGCCGCTCGAGACCAAGAACCTCTCCGGGGCGGTCGGCGCGGACGCGCACGCCGAGCGCTCGCTCATCACCTCCAAGGTCGGCGCAGGCAGCGGCGGTATCACCTCCGCCGATAGCAGCCGCGGTTTTGGCACCGGGGCAGGCTCGCTCACCGGCAATGCGACCACCGCGGTCAACTCCGGCATCGCGCACGCGAGTGTCAACGCCCGCTCGCCCACGGCGGCCGGCGGGGGCGGCAAGGCGGGTCGGCCGGCCGAGGAGATCGCGCTGATCTTCGATCGCAACAAGGGCCGGCTCTACAGCCTGTATGCGCGCGCGCAGCGTGACAATGCGGAACTGCAGGGCAAACTGGTGCTGGAGTTCACGATCGCCCCGAGCGGTGAGGTAACCATGTGTCGTGTGGTCTCGAGCGAACTGAATGACGCGGACCTTGAGCGTAAGATCATCGCGCTGGTGCGCGTGATGCAGTTTGGTGCCGAGGACGTCGATGCGATCACGGCCACCAAACCCATTGATTTCTTCCCCGCATAGTGCTGAGGTAAGCCGCCGGGGGGCGTTATGAACCTCAACTCAGAAATCCAGTTTTACGCCGAGCTGCGGCTGGTGGATAAGGCGCGGCTCCTGAACCTGTTTCTGCATGAGCTCGCCGAGGAGGCGCGCGGCACCTACGGCCCGGGCGCCGAGCAGGTGCACGATGCTGGCCACCTGCGCTTCGTGAACGAGCTCTACCACCGTCTGACCCGCTTCATCGAGCAGCTGCTCGCCGAGGATGCCACCCGCCCGGCGGATGACGTCGTGCTGCGCATGCTGCTCGCGCCGCGCTCCGACAAAGTGGCCGAGCGGCTGGTATTCAACGCCTACGCGCGCGCGATCCAGGGCTTCGAGAGCTACGACACCACCGTGCTCATGGGCTCATGAGCCTGCGCGCCGCGCGCGCCGCCGGGTTGAGCGGCACACGGACTTGAGCGTCGCTTGCCGGCACGCTCACCAGGCTGGGTGAGATGAGCCGGCTGCGGGCAAACCGAAGGAGGACGTTCGCGCATGCAGCGCTAACGTGTGCGCAATGGAGATCGTCACTACGGCCGCCGACTGCATTTTTTATGCAAAAGAGCTGATCTCGACGGATCTGTGTCGTGCGATCATCAAGAACTATGCGCACGATCCGCGCCGACACCCCGGCTACGCAGTCAGCGGCCGCAGTGAATACAAATCACTGGACGACGACGTCAAGCTCAGCACGGATCTGGAGTTAACTACCGAAGGGGTTTGGGCGGCGGTCCACGCCGAACTGCACTCGGCAGTTACGCGTGTCGTGGCGAGTTTGGCGGCGCAGTTTCCGCCACTGCAGGTCTTCCCGCTGCGCTGCACCGGCTACAAGATCCAGCACTACAAGAAAAACGCGGGCCACTTCAAATGGCATTTTGATGCACTCGGCCCCGGGGCATGGGAGCGGCAGCTGGCCATGGTCATTTATCTGAATTCCGTCGAAGAGGGCGGAGAAACCTGCTTTCATCGGCAGAACCTGAGGGTAAGACCCGTGGCCGGCGATGCGGTGTTCTTTCCGACGTTCTGGACCCACATGCACTGCGGGGAGATCCCCCGGTCTGAAGACAAGTACATCATTTCATCGTTTGTCTGTTTCGCCATTCCTGCCGCCGCGCAGAACTCGGCCGTAGAGCGTTGAGCGCCCCGCGGCCGCGCGGTCGCCCACGAACATCGCCGTGAGCGCAGGCCGTGGCTGCACTGACGGCGCAGGATCCCGGCGGCTGGCTCCTCGGTGCGGACCGATCGCCGCTAGGCGCGCTGCGCGAGCCCGCTCAGCGCCGCGCCGCTCAAACGGAATGTAATCCAGTCATCGAGCGCCACGGCGCCCAGGCGCTGATAGAAGCCGATCGAGGGCGTGTTCCAGTCGAGTACCGCCCAGTCCAGACGTGCGCAACCACGCGCGAGCGCTTCCTGCGCCAGCCATGCGATGAGACGCCGGCCGATGCCGCGCCCGCGCGCCGCCGGGCGCACGAAAAGATCCTCAAGATAAAGGCCGGGCTTGCCGAGGAAGGTCGAAAAATTGTGAAAGAACAACGCGAAGCCCACGGGCGCCTCCGCCAGACAGGCGAACACCACTTCTGCGTACGGACGCGCGCCGAAGAGTGCCGCGGTGAGATCCGCCTCGCTCGCCACTACCTGCGCCTCGAGGCGCTCGTACACGGCGAGTTCGCGAATGAACTCAAGCACCAGGGGGATCTCGTGCGGTGCGGCCGGGCGGATGGTGAGGATTTGCGTGTGCGCCTTCATCCGGTGCTTTGCATGCCTTCCGCAATACCGCCGACGCTCGCCAGCAGTGCGGCAAAGAGGTCGTGGTCCTCGCGCCCGCCTCGGCGCCAGCGCTCGAGCAGGTCCACCTGCATGAGGTTCATCGGATCCACGTACGGGTTGCGCAGTCGTATGGAACGCTGCAGCGTCGGGTCCGAATCCAGCAGCGCCTGGCTGTTTTTGACCGCAAGAACCTGCTCGCAGGCGAGCTCATACTCGGCACGAATATCGCTGCCGAAGCGGCCCAGCGCTGCCGGAGCGAGCGCCTCGTAGTAGCGCGCGATCTCCAAGTCTGCCCGCGCGAGCATGGTCTCGACGTCATCGATGAGATTTCTGAGGAAGAACCAGCTGCCGTAGGCCTCGCGTACGCCTGCCAGGCCGAGCGTGCGCGCCGCCGCGGCCAGTCCGCTGCCGGCGCCGTACCACCCCGGCAGCATGTAACGCGCCTGCGACCAGGCAAACACCCAGGGCACCGGCAAGAGCGCGCTGAGCTGAGCGTTGGCCGTGCGATGCACCGAGCGCGAGCCGATCTGCATGCGCTCGATGACGTCAATCGGGGTGACCGCCTGGAAGAACTGGTAGAACTCCGGCGCCGCATATACCAGGCTCCGGTAAGCGGTAGCGCTCTCCTGCGCGAGCAGCCGCGCGACCTGCAGATGCGCCGGTGAGTCCGGCGCCAGGCGCCCGGCACGGCCGGCCGCGGTGGTGAGACTGAGCGCGTTGAAGGCCCGCTCCAGAGTGCGCATGGCGATCGGGCGCAGCCCGTAGCCCTGCTTGACGGTGGAGCCCTGCTCACGGATGCGCAGCACCCCGTCCACCGCGCCCGCTGGCGCGGCCCTGAGGATCGCCTCGATGCGCCCGCCGCCGCGCGCGAGGCTGCCACCGCGGGCATGGAAGAGCACGTGCTGTTCACCGGCGCCGGTTAACACGCGGGCGATATCGGCCTGGGCCTGGTGGATGAGAAAGCGCGAAGCGCAGGTGCCGCCCTCCTTATTGCTGTCCGAGTAGCCGATCAGCACGCACTGCCGGCGCCCGCGCGCTTCCAGGTGACGCCGATAGAGCGGGTCGGCGAGCAGCTCCTGCAAAGTAGCCGCGCAGCCACTCAGGGACGCCTCGGTCTCAAACTGCGGCGCGATATCGAGGGCCACCTCGCCGGTGTGCTTGTCGTATGCGGCGGCCCAGCGCGCGAGCAACAGTGCCGCGAGCATGTCGTCCGCGCCGGCGGCGCCGCTGATAATGAAGTAGCCGAGCGCCTCGGGCCCGTACCGGTGCCGCCCCTGCATGATCGCCTCGAAGACCGCGAGCGTACGCTTGCCGAGCGCGTCGAGTTCCGCGACGGGCCCGCGATCCTGTTCCAACGCCTCCGCCAGCAGGTCGCGCCGCTCGCGGCGACTGCGCGCGAGCCACTGATCATCGGCGAGGCCCTGCGCGATCACCTGGTGCAGGACACTGGCGTGCTGGCGCACATCGAGCGTCGCCAGGTGAAAGCCGAAGGTATCGATGCGCCGCAACAGCCGCTTGACGTAGAAGAGTCCGGCATTGGCGCCCTTGTTGGCCTTAAGACTGGCCGCGATGAGCGCCACGTCATCGCGGAACTGCCGCGCGTGCTCGTAGCCGCTCGCGCGGCCGTCAAACGCACCCCGCAGTCGCTCGCCGATCTGCGCAAGAAAGACGCGGTAGGGCATGCGGTCGTGCCGCGCCGGCGTGATGGCGCGCGCCCCGGGGAGCAGCGTCATGTAGTGCTCCAGGCGCTTGGTCAGTTCGGGGAAGATGGCGATGCGGCTGGCGCTTTGCGAGAGCCGCTGCGCGAGCTCCTGGCACTCGTGGAAGTAGGCGTTGACGATCACCTGCTGCTGGCGCGCCAGGGTCTCGCGGATCGTCTTGGCATGCACGTCCGGATTGCCGTCCATGTCCCCGCCGGCCCAGGAGCCGAAATGCAGCAGCGAGGGCAGGCGCAGCGTGCCCGCGTTGGTGCCGTACACCTTCTCCAGTGCCTGGGCAATCTCCTCGTAGAACGCCGGCACCACGCGGTACAGCACCTCGAGCAGATAGAAGAGGATCTGTTCGCGCTCATCCGCCACCGTGAGGCGCGCGCGCGGCAGCTCCTCGGTCTGCCAGGCGCTGGTGAGCTCCATGCGGATGTTGTCCCAGATGCTGCGCGCCTCGTTGGGCGTCAGGCTCGTATCAAGTCGCTCGAGGAGCCGCTGCGCGATGCGCTGCTGTTTGCGCAGCAGCGTGCGGCGCCCGGCCTCGCTCGAGTGCGGGGCGAAGACCGGCTCGAGGGAAAGGCTGCCGATGAGCTCGCTCACCTTCTGCGCATCGAGTCCGTGCGCCTTGAGCTCCGCGATCGCGTCCTCAACGCCCCCGGGCTGCGGGCGCTGACTGTCCTTGACGAAGTAATCGCGCCGGCGGCGGATGCGGTGCACCCGCTCGGCGAGGTTGACCACCTGAAACCACATGGAAAAGGCCCGCACCAGATCGCGCGCCAGCGCCGGTGGCCGCCCGCGCACCTGCGCGGCGAGGGCGGCGCGCGCCGCGGTATCGCCGCTGCGGCCGCGGATGGCGGCGACCCGATCACTCTCCACCAGCTCGAAGAGCGACTCGCCGCCTTGTTCGCGCAGGATCTCGCCCACCAGCGCGCCGAGGGCGTGCACGTCATCACGCAGCGGCTCGTGCTTGGGCGGGAAATGGATGTCGCTGCGGTTCACTCAGTCCCAGGTGTTGGCATTGGCCGCGAAATCGCTGCGTTCGGCGGGCACCACGCAGAAGCGCTGCCCGGTCGGAGCCTCCATGACCACCCAGCTGTGCACCGCGGCTATGCGCCGCGCGCCCAGACGCTCCAGACGCTGCACCTCCGCCTCGATGTCGCTCGCTTCGATGTCCAGATGCACCCGGCTCGGGTGCGCTACCTGCTGAACCTCGATGTGCATCTGCTCAGGCGCGGTGGCGAGCCGCCGATACAGCGCTTCCTCGGCTTGCGGCGCCGGCGGCTGAACCTTCAGTCCGAGTGCTGCGCCCCAAAAGCGCGCCGCGGCCTGAAGATCCTCGGTCTGGCAGTCGATGATGAATCCGGCGAGCCGGCTCTGGTGCATGGGTAGCTCCTCTTCGTGCGCCGCGCGGCGGCGGCTCGGCAACCCCGAGCGGGCTATCTTAGCGGTCCGGGCCCGCGCTTGCCCTCAGCCAGCCAGGAGCACCGCTTCGGCGCGCTCCAGTTCCTCCGGCTGGCCGTAGATCACGACGATATCCCCGTCCCGCAGCACCGTGTCACCGCCGGGTTCGCGCCCGAGAATGCCGTGGCGGCGCACGCCGGTAAAGACCACCGCGACCCCCTGGTCGCGCACCTCGGTAAGACTGCGACCCACTGACCAGGCCCCGGGGGGGATCACCACGGACTTGATCTCTTCGCGATGCTCACCGGTCTCGTCGATCGGCCGCGTATCCTCGTGGTGCACGATGTTGCGCAGCACCGCGTAGCGGTTGTTGCGGATCTGCCCGAGCGTGCGTACCACGCGCGTGACCGGGACGTGCAGCAGCATGAGCACGTGCGAAACGAGCATGAGGCTCGCCTCGAAGGTCTCGGGCACGACCTCGGTCGCGCCCGCATCCTTGAGCTCCTGGATACGCGCGTCATCCTGCGTGCGTACCAGTACCGGCACCTCGGGGCGCACGCGGCGCACGCTGCGCAGGATGCCGATCGAGGTCGCAGGATCGGAGAAGCTGATGACCACCGCGCTCGCCGCATCGACGCCTGCCTTAGTGAGCAGCTCCTCATCGGCGGAGTCGCCGAACATCACCGGATCACCGACGTGGCGCGCGGCGCGGATACGCGCCGGATCCAGATCGAGTGCGATGTATTCAAAGCCCTGCGATTCGAGCACCCGTGCGATGTTCTGGCCGACGCGCCCGAAGCCGCAAAGGATGACGTGATCGCGCTGCGCAATCTCGCGCGTGGCCGCTTCCTCGCGCTCGCTGGCGGTCGGTTGTGGGGCGTGCTCGGCCAGCAGGAAGCGCGCCACGCGCTTGTTGTTGTTGAGAATTACGGGGCTCAGGACCATCGACAGCACCATGGCGATCAGCAGCGGCCCGCCGCTGCGCTCGGGCAGCAGTCCCGCCTGCAGCAGGATGGTGCACAGGGCGATGCCGAACTCCCCGCCGATCGACATCACGATGCCGGTACGCAGTGCCTTGAAGCGCGAGTGCGCAAAGGGCCAGGTGACCAGCGCGGCCAGCAGCGCCTTGAGCAGCACCAGTGTGACCAGAATGAGCAGCACCGTCGCCAGCTCGCTCGGCCGGCCGAGCAGGTGCAGGTCGAGCAACATGCCGACGGAGATGAAAAACAGACCGAGCAGGATGTCGCGGAAGGGCCGGATCACCGACTCGATCTGATGCCGGTACTCGGTCTCGGCGAGCATCATGCCGGCGAGGAAGGAGCCGAGCGCGAACGAAAGTCCGGCGCTGTGCGATACCCAGGCCGCGGTGAGCACGACCAGCAGCACGGTGAGGGTGAAGAGCTCGCGCAGGCGGCTATGCGCGATCACATGAAACAGGGGTCGCAGCAGCCAGCGTCCGGCGGCCAGCACCGCAACGATCGAGAGGACCGCGCCGAGTACCGGCACCAGGCCCTCGCTCAGTTGCAGCTGATCCTCGCCGGCGATGAGGGCGGACCCGAGGGCGAGGAAGGGCACGAACGCCAGATCCTGAAAGAGCAGCATGGCGAAGGCGAGGCGGCCATGCGTGCGGTTAAGTTCCGAGCGCTCCGTCAGCTGCTGCAACAGAATCGCGGTGGAACTCATCGAGAGCGCCCCGCCGACCACGACGGCCACGAGCCAGGGGAGCCCGAGAAGATGCGCGAGCAGCGCGAATACCGCGGTGGTGAGCACCACCTGCGCGGCACCCAGCCCGAACACTTCGCGGCGCATGGCGAGCATGCGCGGCAAGGAGAAATCCAAGCCGAGTGTGAACAGCAGGAACGCAACGCCGAGCTCGGCCAGGAGCCGCGTCGCCCCCGAGTCCGAGACGATCCCGAGCGCGTGGGGCCCGAGCGCAAGACCCACCAGGAGGTAGGCCATGCTTGTGGGCAGCGCCAGCCGCCGCGCGAGCGTGACGAGAAACACCGAGCCGGCGAGCAGGATCAGACACTGGCTGAGGGGCGTGAACATCCACGCCAAGTTAGACCGTGGACGCGCGTGCGCGCAACGTCCGCGGCGCCGCCGCGCCGCCCTCAGCGCCCGCGGCCGCTCAGATGCCCGACTGCCACGTGCTCGGCATGCCCGCCTTACCGATCGCGTCCTCGATCGCCAGACAGGCGTCGCGCGCTTCCGGCTGCGCGCGCAAGCTCCTGGCAATGGAGTTGAGGAAGCGGCACATCAGCGCAAAGTTGGGGTGGCCGTTGTGCAGCTCGTCCTCGACGCGATCAATCGCTTCGATCAGATCCTCCTGATCGCAGCTCGGAAAGGTCATGCTCGTGACGGCATGTTGAACTTCAACCAGCGCTAGGTGTATGGCGGCTGTCTGACTCCCATCCATGGGGGTGAATTTGAACCCGTTTCGCGAGGGCCGCAAGTCCTGCCGGAGCGTGCACAAAACGCGCCGCAAAAACAAAGAGCCCCGCCGGATGCCGGCGGGGCTCTTCTAAGGTGAGCTTAAACCGTCGCTTACTTGGTGGTCGCCGGCGCAGTCGAGCCGCCGCCCGTCGAAGTGGACTTCGGGGTCTTGTGGCTCTTGCTGCTGCTGCTGCTGCTGTGATGATGGCTCTTGTGCGAGGAGGACTTGGCCGGGGCCGAGCCAGTGGCCGGCGCCGGATCGGCGGCAAGTACCGGGCCTGCAATGAGGGCGAGGGCGATAACGGGGACGAGCTTCTTGAACATCGATGTAGTCTCCAGAAAGTGGGGGATCGGCAGCTTCACCTTGGCGAGGGCCTGACCGGCTCATGCGCCTCCTGCGACACTGACACGCGCATCAGCCGGGCAGGCTCCCAAGTCCCAAGGCGCGCGTATTATGAACGCAATCCAGGCGCCTCAGAGCCGTATGACCACAACGTAATGTTGTGGCCGATTCTGCAGCTATCCTATTGTATATAAAGCATAAATCTGTCAGGACTAGTCCCCCGCAAAGCTCACCAGGGAGCGCACGGGAACCTCCAGCTTGGCCAGCCGTGCCGAGCCGCCCAGATCCGGCAGATCCACGATGAAGCAGGCGGCGAGCACCTGCGCGCCAAGGGAGCGCAGGAGCTGGACCGCGGCGGCAGCCGTGCCGCCCGTGGCGATCAGATCATCCACCAGAATGAGCCGCTCGCCGGGGCGCACCGCATCGCGGTGCATCTCCATCTCATCCAGCCCGTACTCGAGGGAGTAGGCAAGGCGCACGGTGGCATGCGGGAGCTTGCCCTTCTTGCGGATCGGCACGAAGCCGGCCGACAGCTGGTGCGCGAGCGCGCCCCCCAGGATGAAGCCGCGCGCCTCGATGCCCGCCACGCGGTCGATGGGCGCGGTGGCCCACGGTTCGACGAGCTGATCAATCACACCCCGAAAGACGCGGGCGTTGCCGAGCAGCGTCGTGATGTCGCGGAAGGTGATGCCCGGTTTGGGGTAATCCGGGATCGCACGGATGGCGTCGCGGATCTCAGCCCTCGTTACCCTCTCCATGGGGCAACTGTACGCTACGCGCGCACCGGACGCCGCCACACGAGCGTGCGGTTGTTCGCCGGCATGGCGTGATCGGCTGCCAGCGTGAGCTGCTGCGCGTTAGCGAGCGCATTCACTGCCTCAAAATCTCGCAGGGCGCTGTGCGGGTCGCGTGCTTTGAGCCACGCATCAAACTGCGCGTTACTCGGGCTCGTGTAGGAGCCGTGATAGTTGAACGGGCCATAGACGCACAGCACGCCCGCCGGGCCGAGGGCGCCGCCGACACCGCGGAAGAAATCCTCCACTGCATCCCAGCCCATGATGTGCAGCGTGTTGGCGCTGAAGATCGCGTCGGCCCCGGCGTATGTCCAGGGCGTGGCGCGCACGTCGAGCAGGATCGGCGGGCGCAGATTCGGCGATCCTTCCAGGCGCACGCGCTCGGCGAGCGCCGGCAGCAGGGCTGCGACCTCGCTGGGCTGCCAGGTGAGCTGCGGCAGGTGCGCGGCGAAGTGCACGGCATGCTGGCCCGTACCACTGCCGATCTCCAGCACCGAGGCGCTCGTTGCGAACTCGCGACGCAGCACCTGCAGTATCGGTGCCTTGTTGCGCTCGCAGGCTTCGGCGGTTACGAGCATGCCGCGGAGTCTGCGACAATACGTGCATGCAAGCCATAGATCTGCTGCTCACCCGTCGCTCGGCGCGCGCTCTCGCGGAGCCGGCACCCGATGCCGCATCGCTCGAGCTGATTCTGGCCAGCGCCGTGCGCGCCCCGGATCACGGGCGGCTGCGGCCGTGGCGCTTCGTCGTGGTGCGCGCGGCGGCGCGGGCGCGACTGGGAGAGCTGCTTGCCGCGCATCTGCAGCGCAGCCACGCGCAGGTCCTGCCCGAGACGCTCGAACGCGAGCGCGCCAAGGCGTTCCGCGCGCCCCTGATCATCGTGGTGGGGGCGCATGTGAACAGTGCGGTGAAGATTCCCGTCATCGAACAGGTCCTCGCGGCCGGCGCGGCCGCCGAGGCAATGATGCTGGCCGCGGTCGCACTCGGATTCAACGCCATGTGGAAGACCGGCTCGGCCGCCTACGATGAGACGGTCAAGCAGGCCCTGGGGTTTGAGCCGCACGATGCGATCGTGGGTTTTCTCTACCTCGGCACCGAGGTCGGGCTCCCGGCACCCGAAGCGCCCTCGCCGTGGCAGGACCTGGTGCGTTATCTCGATGAGGCTTCCGCGGCGCGCTAAGCCGAACGGATTTGCCGATGAAGCGAGCGACGGGGACCTCCCGCCGCAGGTCTTGTCGGTGGGTGCTGCGCCGCCGGCGCCGGGCTGCCGTATCATGCGCGCCTGCTGTTTCATTTGAAGGTCCTAACTGTATGAGACTAGTGTGCTGCGTGGCGGCGCTCGTCGCCCTGGCTGCCTGTGCATCAAAGACGCCCGAGGAGAAGAAGCCCGTGCCCGTTCCTGCCGTTGCAACCCCTGGCATGGCGGCCGAGCCCGCGCCGCCCCCCGCGCCGAAGGCGGCCATCGGGGACTTCGGACTGGACCTGAGCGCCGGGGACAGGAACGTTAAGCCCGGGGATGACTTCTTTGCGTATGCGAATGGCACCTGGGAGCAGAGCTTCACGATTCCCGCCGACAAGGCGAGTTTCGGTCCGTTCGATCGGCTGGATGAACTCTCCAAGGAGCGCGTGCGCGCCATCATCGAGCAGTCCGCCGCCGCGCACGCTGCCAACGGCGCACCCGCGCAGCAGATTGGTGATTACTACGCGGCCTTCATGGACGAGTCAGCGATCGAGGCGAACGGACTTGCGCCGGCGCAGGCGGATCTGGCGCGCATCGGCGCCGTGAAGTCACGCACCGATGTGGCGCGTCTCTTCGGCACGATCGGCTACGCCACGCTCTTCGATGTGCAGCTCAGCCCGGACTACAAGAACCCCGACCGCTATGCGGTCGTGATCACCGAATCCTCGCTCGGTCTGCCAGACCGCGACTACTACCTGAAGGACGATCCGCAGCTCACGGGGCTGCGCGAGAAGTACGTGGCGTACGTTGCCCAGATGCTCATCCTCGGCGGCAGCAGCGACCCGCACGCGCAGGCGCGCGACATCATGGCGTTTGAGACCGCGGTCGCCAGGGGCCAGTGGCCGATCGAGAAGCGCCGTGATGTGGATGCGACCTACAACCCGCGCACCAAGGCGCAGCTGATCGCCTACGCGCCCGGATTTCCCTGGCAGGCCTTCCTTGAGGCGCAGCAGCTCGGCGCACGGCAGGACGTGGTGCTCGGTGAGCTCACCGCGATCCGCGATCTGGCCGCACTCTTTAACCGCACGCCGCTGCCGACGCTCAAGGCCTTTCTGACGTTTCATTACCTGAACGACAACGCGGCAGTTCTGCCGCAGCGCTTCGATCAGGCCCGCTTTGCGTTCTACGGCCAGACGATGCGCGGCCAGCCGCAGCAGCGCGAGCGCTGGAAGCGCGGCGTCGATGCGGTCGATGGGGCGATTGGCGAAGCGGTGGGACGGCTGTACGTGGCACAGTATTTCCCGCCGGAATCCAAGGCGAAGATGCAGCAGCTGGTCGCGGACCTGCGTGCCGCGCTCAGCGAGCGTATCGATGCGCTCGACTGGATGACCCCGGAAACCAAGACGCGCGCGCACGAGAAGCTCGCCGCCTTCACCCCCAAGATCGGCTACCCGGATACCTGGAAGGACTACTCCGCCCTCATCATCAAGCGTGATGACCCGATCGGCAACGGCCGGCGCGCCTCGCAGTGGTGGTGGGACTATCAGGTGGCGCGCATCGACAAGCCCGTCGATCGCAGCGAGTGGGGCATGACGCCGCAGGAGATCAACGCTTACTACAACCCGCTGAACAACGAGATCGTGTTCCCGGCGGCGATCCTGCAGCCACCGTTCTTCGATCCGAACGCCGATCCGGCCGTGAACTATGGTGCCATCGGCGCCGTCATCGGCCATGAGATCGGCCACGGGTTCGATGACCAGGGGCGCAAGTTCGGTCCCGACGGCTCGATGAGCGACTGGTGGACGCCCAAGGATGCGGAAGTGTTCAACACCCGTACCGCGCGTCTGATCAAGGAGTTTTCCGGCTTCGAGGCGCTGCCGGGGCTACACGTGAACGGCGCCAACACGATCGGCGAGAACATCGGCGATCTGGGTGGCCTGAACATGGCGCACGAGGCGTATCGGCTGTCGCTGAAGGGCAAACCGGCCCCGGTGATCGATGGCCTCACGGGCGATCAGCGCTTCTTCCTCGCCTACGCGCAGGTATGGCGCGAGAAATACCGCGAGGGGTCGCTGCGCGAGATCGTGATGTCCGACGTGCACAGCCCCTCGCGCTTCCGGGTGAACGGGCCGTTGCCCAACATCGACGCCTGGTACGTGGCATTTGACGTAAAACCGGGCGACAAGATGTACCTCATCCCCGAGGAGCGGGTGCGGATCTGGTAGTTCGCGCACTGCCGCCGTCTCCCCCGTGCGGGTCGCGGCGGCTTTTTTCCAGGCGCGTCAGGGCTTGACCACCGCCAGGACGACGATCGCGACCAGGAACAGGGTCGGCAACTCGTTGAATAGGCGGTACCAGCGTTGCGAGTGAGTGTTGCCGCCGGTGCGCAGCGAGAGCATGAGCCGGTAACAGCAGGCGTGATAGCCGACCAGGCCCGCGACTAACAGCAGTTTCGCGCGCAGCCACCCCATCTCAAGATAGGCAGGGGCGCTCAAGAGCATGGCCATGCCGAACAGCACCGCCAGTACAGCGCCCACGCTCATGAGGAAGAACAGCCGGCGCTCCATGACGCAAAAGCGCGCCACGCCCGGGGCGTCGTCGGTCGCAACGTGGTAGACGAACAAGCGTGGCAGGTAGAACAGCCCCGCGAACCAGGTCACTACGAACACCACGTGGAAGGCCTTCAGCCACAACATCGTTGCCGATTGTAGCCAACGCCCACGCCGGCTGCGCAGGCTCTGGTAGCATGGCGATCCGGTCAAACTGCCACGGCCCTGAGCACCATGTCTGCAAAACCCAGCGAAACTTCCGCCCCGACTCCGAGCAATATCGAGATCGCGCAGCGCGCGAAACTGCGTCCGATCGTGCCGCTTGCGGGCGAGCGGCTGGGAATTCCTGCAGAGAGTCTGGAGCCCTACGGACATTACAAGGCGAAGGTCTCACTCGACTACCTGGCGCAGCTCAAGGACCGCCCGACGGGAAAGCTGGTGCTGGTGACGGCGATCTCGCCGACGCCGGCCGGGGAGGGCAAGACCACCACGACGGTGGGTCTCGGGGACGCGCTCAATCAGCTCGGCAAACGCGCCATGGTGTGCCTGCGCGAACCGGCGCTCGGGCCGGTGTTCGGCATGAAAGGCGGAGCCGCCGGCGGCGGCTACGCGCAGGTGGTTCCGATGGAGGACATCAACCTGCATTTCACCGGTGATTTCGCTGCCATCGCGCTGGCGAACAACCTGCTCGCGGCGCTGCTCGATAATCACATCCAGCAGGGGAACCAGCTCGGCTTTGACGTGCGCCGCATCACCTGGCGGCGCGTGGTGGATATCAACGACCGCGCCCTGCGGCAGATCGTCATCGGCCTCGGCGGCACAGCCAACGGCGTGCCGCGCGAGGACGGCTTCGATATCGTCGTGGCCTCCGAGGTGATGGCCATCCTGTGTCTTGCCACGAGCCTCAAGGACCTGAAGGAGCGCCTCGGTCGCATCGTCGTCGGTTACCGCGCCGATAACACCGCCATCCTCGCCAAGGATCTGAAGGCGCACGGAGCGATGACGGCGCTGCTGAAGAGTGCGCTCGCGCCGAATCTGGTGCAGACGCTCGAGAACAACCCGGCCTTCATCCACGGCGGTCCCTTCGCCAACATTGCCCATGGCTGCAACTCAGTGATCGCGACGAGCGCGGCGCTTAAGTTGGCCGACTACGTCGTCACCGAAGCCGGCTTTGGCGCGGATCTTGGCGCCGAGAAGTTCGTCGACATCAAGTGTCGCAAGGCAGGCCTGAAGCCGAGCGCGGCCGTCATCGTGGCGACCGTGCGGGCGCTGAAGTATCACGGCGGCGTCGAGGTCGCGGATCTGAAGGCGGAGAATCTGGTGGCGCTTGAGAAGGGCGTGGTCAATCTTGAGCGGCATATCGACAACGTCCGCAACCGCTACGGGCTGCAGTGCGTGGTGGCCATCAACCAGCGCAGCGAAGACACCGAGCGCGAGATCGGCTCGCTGATCGAGCGGGTCGGATCCAAGGGGGTGCGCGTGATCGCGGCGACCCATTTCGCCGACGGCGGGCGCGGGGCACTGGAGCTGGCTCGCGAAGTGGTACGCCTGTGTGAGCTGCCTAACGGCTTTCACTTCGTGTACGAGGATGGTGCGACGCTGTGGGACAAGATGAAGGCGATCGCGACCGAGGTCTATCACGCCGCCGATATCACCGCCGACGCCAAGGTGCGTGCCCAGATCCGCCAGCTGCAGGAAAGCGGCTACGGACACTATCCGGTCTGCGTCGCCAAGACCCAGTACTCCTTCTCGACTGATCCGAAGCTGCGCGGCGCTCCGAGCGGGCACATCGTGAGCATCCGCGAAGTACGCCTCGCCGCCGGCGCAGAGTTCGTCATCATGATCTGCGGCGACATCATGACGATGCCGGGACTGCCGAAGGTGCCGGCCGCAAATTCCATTGACGTCGACGACAACGGCCGTATCACCGGACTTTTCTAGCAGTGCACGCTACCGGCGCGCGCGGCCCCGGCCGCACGCGCCGGTCAAGGCTCAGGAATGCGCCCAGAATCGCAACGCATGGCCGCAAGCCCCCGCACTCCGCGCCGTATCCTCGTCATCGACGTCGGCGGCACGCACGTGAAGTTTCGCCTCGATGCACGCGGCCCGGTGCAGAAGTTCGTCTCCGGCGCTCACATGACCCCGCGGGCCATGATCCGCCAGTTGCGCGAGCTGACGCCGAACCTCACTTACGATGCGGTATCCATCGGCTATCCGGGTGTCGTGTGGCGCGGTCGCATCGCCGCCGAGCCCCACAACCTCGCCGGTGGCTGGGTGGGTTTCGATTTTGCCAAGGCATTCGGCACACCGGTGCGCATCGTGAACGACGCCGCCATGCAGGCGATCGGCAGTTATACCGGCGGCTGCATGCTCTTTCTCGGCCTTGGCACCGGACTTGGCGTGACGCTGATCATGGACGGGGTGGTCGAGCCCACCGAGCTCGGCCATATGCCGTACAAGCACGGGCACACGTATGAGGATTATCTTGGCGAGCGCGGTCGCGAGCAGCGGGGTAATCGCAAGTGGCGCCAGAGCGTCAACGAGATCGTCGCGCACCTGAAGAGTGCGCTCGAGGTCGACTACGTGGTCCTCGGCGGCGGTAATGCACAGCGTCTGAAGAGCCTGGCGCCGGGTGTGCGTCTGGGGGATAACCGCAACGCCTTCCTCGGCGGCGTGCGTTTGTGGCGGCGGCGCGGTGCGCGGCTGCAGATTCCGGGCATCACTGACCGCCGCGGCAGCGCGCACTGATGGCGGCGGCCCCGGGAGCCCCCGGTCTTGCGCCCACCTGGTGCAGCAGCGCCAAGGAAATGGTCGGTTGTTCGCTCGGCTCAGCGCGGCTGTGGTTCACCATCGGCGGTGGCATCGTCAATGAGGTCTATTACCCCCGCGTGGATCTGCCGCAGATCCGCGACCTGGGCTTCATCGTCGGCGACGGCGCCGGCTTCTGGGTGGAGGTAAAGCGCCTGTGGCAACACGAGCTGGACCTCTCCGTTCCCGGCATCCCCGCCGTGCACCTGGTGCATCACCACGAGCGCTTCCAGCTCACGCTGCGGGTCACTCCGTGCGAGCATCGCGACGTACTCCTGATTGAAGTGGGCTTGAGCGGCGATGCCGCCCTGCGGCCCTACGCACTGCTCGCGCCGCATCTTGGCGGCAGCGGCGCCAACAACCTCGCGAAGGTGCTCGAGTACCGCGGCCGGCGCGTGTTATGCGCCGAACAGGGGCCATTCGGCCTGGCGCTGCTCGCCGTTACGCCCGAGCAGCAGGACGCCTGGGGCCGTGCCAGCGCCGGTTACGTCGGCACGAGCGATGGGTGGCAGGACTTCGCCCGCAACGGCTCGCTCACCTGGGCCTATGACACGGCCGGTCCGGGCAACGTGGCCCTGGTCGGTGAGTTGCCGCGCCACGCGGTGCTGGCGCTCGGATTTGGCAGCAGCGCGGAGGCGGCCATCACTCTGGCGCGCACGGCACTGACCGAGCCCTTCTCGGTTTCCTGGGAGCGGCAGCTGACGGCCTGGACGCGCTGGCACGCGGCCTGCGCGCCCGAGGGGGCCCTCACCGCCGATCTGCCGCAGGAGTGCGCCGAGCAGGTGCAGATCTCAACGATGGTGCTGCGCGTTCATCAGGACAAGACCTATCCGGGGGCCATGGTCGCCAGCCTGAGCGTCCCCTGGGGCAACACGCGCGAAGAGCGCGAGGGGTATCACCTCGTGTGGCCGCGCGACCTGTGTGAGAGTGCCGGTGCGCTGCTCGCCGTGGGCGCGCTGCGCGAGGCGCGCAGCGCCCTCGGCTACCTCATCGCGACCCAGACCGCCGACGGGCACTGGAACCAGAACCAGTGGCTGGGTGGCACCGGGCACTGGCTTGGCGTGCAGCTCGATGAGACCGCCTTTCCGGTGCTCCTCGCCGCCGCGCTGGAGGAGCGCGCGGCGCTGGCCGGCACCGAGGTCACGGACATGATTCAGCGCGCGCTGTCGTTTCTGGTGCGCCAGGGCCCGGTCAGCGATCAGGATCGCTGGGAGGAGGATGCGGGGCTGAACACCTTCACCCTCGCCGTGTGTATCTCGGCTCTGGCTGCCGGGGCGCGCTTCCTCGCGCCGGATGCGCGCGAGCTGGCGCTCGCCTTTGCCGACTACTGGAATGCCTCCCTCGAGGAGTGGACCAGCGTCCGTGACGCCCCGCTCGCGCGCCTCTACGGGGTACCCGGTTACTTCGTGCGCGTCGCTCCGCGCGAATCGATTTCCGCCGACCGCTGCCCGCCCGGCGGCGTGCTGCCGATACGCAACCTCCAGGCCGACCCGCGCCTGCCGGCCAGCGCGCAGGTGAGCGTCGATTTTCTGCAGCTGGTGCGCTACGGACTGCGCAGCCCCGATGATCCGCTCATCCTCGGCAGCGTGAAGGTCGCGGATGCACTGCTCAAGGTGCAAACGCCCGCAGGTCCCTGCTGGCACCGCTACAACGAGGACGGCTACGGCGAACACGACGACGGCAGTGCCTACGATGGCACCGGCCGCGGCCGCCCCTGGCCGCTGCTCACCGGCGAGCGCGGGCATTACGAGCTGTGCGCCGGCCACGATGCGCTGCCCTTCCTCGAGACGATGGCGCGCACGGCGTCCTCCGGCGGCATGCTGCCGGAGCAGGTCTGGGACGCCGCCCCCATCCCGGCGCGCGGACTTGTTCCAGGGCGGCCCACGGGGGCCGCGATGCCGCTCGTGTGGGCGCACGCGGAGTACCTGAAGCTTGTCGCCTCGCGGGCGCTGCGCCGGCCGTTCGATCGGCCGGCGGCGGTGTGGGAGCGCTACCGCGGTGAGCGTCCGCTGCTCACGCGCGTCATCTGGACCGAGCAGGCCCCGGTCGCGCACATTCCCGAAGGCTGCGCGCTCAGCCTCGCGCTGCGCGAGGCGGCCACGATCCGCTGGGGGCTGGATGGCTGGCAGGACGTGCGCGAACAGGAGACGCGCCCGAACCCCCTGGGCCTGCATCTGCTCGAGATCGACACCCCGCGGCTGCGCGCGGGACGCACGCTCGACTTCACCTTTCGTAACGGGCCGCGCTGGGCCGGGCGGGACTTTCACATCCTCGTGACCCCGCGCGCGGGCGCGCACTGACGGGGCGCGGGTGCCGTTCACGCTCGCCCATCCGGCCGCGGTTCTGCCGCTGCGCGCACGCTTCCTGCCGACCGCCTCGTTGATCATCGGTGCGATGGCCCCGGACATACCGTACTTCGTGCCGACCAGCTTCGGACGCTTCATGCCCGACACGCACGAGTTCGAGGGCTCCTACACGACCTGTCTGGTGCTGGGCTACAGTTTGCTCGCCGCCATCTTCATCCTGCGCCGACCCCTGACCGCACTGCTCTCGCCGCGGGCGCGGTGGCTGTGCCTGAACGCGCTCGCTCCGTTGCGCCGGCACTGGAGCACGTGGGCGTTCGCCGGGCTGGGCATCATCGCCGGCGTATGGTCGCACCTGCTGTGGGACTCGTTCACCCATCCGGATGGCTGGACCGTGCGCCGGGTGGCAGCGTTGAGTGCTCCGGTGACCTTCGGTTCTTACACCGAACCGCTGTGTCATGTACTGCAGTACGTCAGCTCGGTGGTCGGTCTGCTCGTGTTGGTGATCTGGTACTGGCGCCTGGCAGCCCCGGCGGCGGTACCGGCCGAGCCGGGCGCTGCGCGCTCAGCCGCGCGCCCTATCCTCGTGCTGGTGGCGAGCGCCGGGGTACTGATCGGTGGGGTGCAGGCGACGGCGTACTTTCATCGCACCCACATGATCTACAGGAGCATCAATATTCTGCTCACTCACAGTCTGACGTGGTTCGCCGTGCTTTATCTGGTGGCCGGCATCATCATTACCCTCGAGCACCGCGCCGACGCTGCCGGCGTCGGTGGCTGAGAGCAGCAGCTGCCGTACAGCGCTTCACTTGCCGCTCGGCCGCCCGAACTCGAGCGCCCAATAGGCGCTGGTATCATCGTGCGGACTCACGGCAAATCCGACACCCATCTGCGTGTAGGCGGTGTCCATGAGATTGGCGCAATGTTCGGGGCTGCGCAGCCAGGCCTCAACCAGCGCCTCGGGGGTCATGATGGCACCGCTGGCGAGGTTCTCGCCCGTCTCACTCCAGAGGTAGCCGCTGCGCGTGATGCGCTCATGTGGCGCGCTGCCGTCACGGCCGGTGTGATCCATGTAGCCAAAGGTTGCCATGTCCTGCGCGTACTCCTGCGCGGCGCGTTCAAGGACCGCGTTGTAAGTCAGCGGCGGCGCGGCGGGGAAGGGGGCGACACCACAGCGGCGGGCGCTGGCGCGCGCCGCGTTGATCAGCTCGAGCACGCTCGCGCTCATCACGCTGCGATCCGGGGCTGCGGGCGCGATCACCGGCGCGGCAAAGGTGAGCCAGACATCGGGGCCTGCGTGCCAAATCCCGATTTCCCGGAACGCCGGATTGGTGCTCTGCGCACAGTATTGCGTTTCGATGATGTGTCGCACATCCCCGTTCGCGGGCGCTTCGGGGATGCTGACCGAGTAGGAGATGAACGCCCGGTAACCGGCTTGCTGCTGGGCGCGGTGCAGCGAAGCTCCATCCGCCAGATGGTGTGCCACCTCATCGAGGCGGGCGTTCTCCTGTAGCGGAGGGGCCTTGCTGCCGCCGTTACAGCCAGAGCCGCGCACGGCGTTGACTGACTCGAGGATGTCGGCGCGCGCCAGCAGCGGCACGAGCAGCACGAGCAGCAGCAGCAGTCGGTACTGGCATCTGATCGGCGGGTCGGTCATTGTTTCCTCATGGCGCTCAATGAGGGCGGGCACAGACCGCAATCTACAACCACCGGCTGGCCGTGGCGACCCGGCAATGATTTCCGGCTGCACGAGAACGGGGAGTTCTTCACCCCCATGCTCGCGGCAATCGATGCGGCGCGCGCCTACGTGCTGCTGGAGATGTACCTGGTCGAAACAAGCGCCATTGCGACGCGTTTCATCGATGCGCTGCTGCGGGCGCGCGCCAGGGGCGTACGGGTGTGTGTGTTATTTGACGGTTTTGGCGCCCTGCGCCTGCGGCGCGTGGATCGCCGCCGCCTCACGGACGGTGGCGTGGAACTGCGCTTCTTTAACCCCCTGCGAGCGGCAAAGGGCTTCGCCAATCTGCTGCGCGATCACCGCAAGCTGCTGCTGACCGACGGCCTCGTGGCCTATGTGGGTGGGGCGGGGCTCACGGATGCGTTTGCACCCGGCGTGCGCGGCGGCCCATGGCGGGACGTGATGGTCGAGATCACAGGCCCGGTGGTGGCCGACTGGCAGCAGGCCTTCGCGCGCACCTGGCGGCGCTGCGGGGCGGAGCTCGCGCTCGAGGAGCCCGCCGCCGGTACGCCCGATCCCAACGGAGCCCTCGGCCGGCTGTCACTGAGCGAGGCACGTGACTACTCCGTGCTCGCCAAGGGCGTGTTGCGCCGCATCGACAGCGCGACCGCGCGCGTGTGGATTATGAGTGCCTATTTTGTTCCCTCGCGGCGCTTCCGCAAGGCCCTGCGCCGCACCGCGCGCCGCGGGGTGAACGTGCGGCTGGTGCTGCCGGGCGCGCGCACCGACCATCCGTGGGTGCGCCAGGCGGCGCGGCGCTTCTATCACAAGCTGCTGCGCAGCGGCGTGAGCATCTGGGAGTACCAGCCGTGCATGCTGCACGCCAAGGTCATTCTGTGCGATGACTGGGTGTCGATCGGCTCGAGCAACCTCGATCGCTGGAGCTTTCGCTGGAATCTCGAGGCCAACCAGGAGATCGACAGTGCGTCGCTCGCTGAGGCGGCGGCACGGCTCTTTGCCGAAGACTTTGCCGCCTCGCGCCAGATCAGTCGCCACCGTTGGCGCGAGCGCGCGCGCTTGGATCGCTGGCGCGAACGCATCGCCGGCGCGCTCGATCGGTTGCTCGATCGCTGGCGCTGAACTTTAGGGCGGGCGGGCGGACGGAGGCACGGTCGGCTGCACCGAAAAGAGCTCCGTGGTGCGCACGAATGCCAGCAGGAAGGGCTCCGTCACCTGAAGCTGCGTCGCGTAGGCTCTGAGCGCCGCCAGTTTGCCGTCTTCTTCATGTGGGCGGAGCGCGAAGGGCCGCGGCTCCAGGGCGGCACCCAGCGGGGAGGGTGTCAGCGGTACACCCGGTAGCAGTCCGCGTGGACTCGGCCAGCCTGCGCCGCCGTGCACGATCCAGTAGCGCACGGTGATCGGTTTATGGCGCGTGGCGGCAATCGTCAGCAGCCCGGTGGCCTGGTGATCCGGATGGCTGTCGAGCGGGCTCGGGGCGAGTAGCAGCGTCGGGTGCACGCGCTCGAGCACGGCCGCGAAGTCGCGCTCCAGGCTCTCCCCGGTGTACGGATGCTGCGGGAAGAGCGCCGCCTCGTAGGGAACTGCCGTGGCGGCCGTGAAACGTGAGCGGTAGGGGCGGGTGCGGTAGTCCGACAGCAGCGGCAGCACGCCACCGTCCGGATAACCGAGAAACAGCTGTGCCCCGGGCGGCACGCCGAGCGTGGCTGCAGCGGTGCGCGCTTCGTGCATGCGCCGCTGCGCGTAGGCGCGCATTTTCTGCGGGTTGCCCAACAGGCTCTTCTCGATGATCAGCTCGCCAAGCTGCGAACCATCCCCGCTGGTAATCCACACCACACTCACCTGGCCACCCGCGCTCAGCACCCGCTGGATGAGGCCCGCGCAGCACAGCGTCTCATCGTCCGGGTGGGGCGCGACGACGAGCAACACCGTCGTGGCATCCAGCTGCGGCAGGACATCCGGTGCGCCCGCGGCCGGGAACACCGCGACGGCGCCGAGCACAGCCAAGAGCCACGAGGCGATGCGCAACGGCTTCAACAACGACACCCCTGGGCGATTGCGAGCGCGAGAGTGTCGCACGCGCGAGCCGCTTTTCGTTAGAGTGCCATAGCGCCGCAATTGTTCCGGCGACGCAAGTGGAGCTGCGTACATGACCGACATACCCGCCCTGGCCTACAAGGATCCGAAGTTCATCGAATCGGATGAAGGGCGTCCGATACGGATTATCTCTGAGTACCTCGCGCCGCTGCAGGCCCTGAGCGCGGCCGGCGTGAGCGCGACCGTCGTGTTTTTTGGCTCGGCGCGCGCGCGCGCGGGCGGTGCGCTCGGACGTTACGTCGATGAGGCCACCGAACTGGCCCGTCTGGTCACGCAGTGGAGCTGCGCCAGCTGCGACGGCAGTCTCGTGGTGTGCTCCGGCGGTGGCCCCGGGATCATGGAGGCGGCAAACCGCGGCGCCGCGCTCGCCGGCGGCCGCAGCGTCGGTTTTAACATCGGCCTGCCGCACGAGCAGCTGCCGAACCCCTACATCACACCCGGGCTGTGCTTTGAGTTCCATTATTTCTTCATGCGCAAGCTGTGGTTTGCGCACCTGGCGCACGCTCTGGTGGTGTTTCCCGGGGGCTTCGGCACCTTCGATGAGCTCTTCGAGATCCTCACTCTGGCACAGACGCACAAACTCGACCGCCCGATCCCGGTGCTGCTCTACGGATCCGCGTACTGGAAAGAAGTCATTAACTTCGATGCGCTCGTGCGCCACGGCACGATCGCGCCCGAGGATCTGCGCCTTTTCCAGTTCGTCGACGAGCCGCAGGCGGCCCTCGAGCTGCTCCAGCGGCGCATCACACTCGAGCCGCGGGCCCCGCACCGCAAGCTCGCATTCGCCAAGTCGCGTTGCCCACCGCCTCCGTGAGACAGCCGCGCGCGGCTGCGGGGCGCGAGATCTTCTCAGGCGACGCGCAGCGACGGATCGATCTGTGCCGCCCAGGCGAGCAAACCCCCTTCGAGATTGGCGGGGGAGGCAATGCGTGCGCCGAGGGCGATCTGGCAGGCGGCGAGACTGCGGCCGCCGCTGCGGCAAATGAACACCGGCCCCGGGCCGTTGCCGAACTCGGCGACCCGCTGGGGCAGCTGCGCGAGCGGGATGTTGATCGAGCCCTCGAGGTGCCCGGCGCTGAACTCATACACCTCGCGCACGTCCACGAGCGGCGGTGGCGCTGTACTTGCAGCGCGCAGCATGAGGTCGAGGTCAGCAGGCGACAAACGTCGCACACCCGCGGCTTCAGCATTGCGACTCATAGGCTGTGGATCCTTCGGTGCAGTAATGGTGGGTGCCTCGCCGCACACGGCGCAGTCGCGCCGGCGCCGGACACGAAACTCGCTGAAGCGCATCTCGAGCGCGTCATAGGTGAGCAGGCGCCCGAGCAACGGCTCACCCGCCGCGGTGATGATCTTGAGCGCTTCGGTCGCCTGCAGCGCGCCGAGCACGCCGGGCAGCACGCCTAAGACTCCCGCGGTGGCACAGTTGCCGACGAGTCCGTCCGCGGCCTGCGGGAACAGGCACCGATAGCACGGTCCACGCCCGGGCAGGTAGCTGAAGAGCTGGCCTTCGAAGCGGTGTATCGCCGCTGATATCAGCGGCCGCGCCAGCAGCACGCAGGCATCGTTCACCACATACCGCGTTGCAAGTCGGTCGGAGCCGTCCAGCACCAGGTCGTACTCGTTCACGAGCGCACACACGTTGGCGGCCCGAAGCTCCAGCTCGTGGGCGACGACGCGGATCTCGGGATTGAGGGCGGCGAGACGCTCGGCTCCGGCGACCGCCTTGGCACATCCGAGGCTGTGGGTATCGAACAGAATCTGGCGCTGCAGGTTGGAGAGCTCGACGCGGTCGCAGTCCACCAGTCCGAGCGTGCCGCAACCGGCGGCCGCCAGATAAAGCGCCGCGGGAGATCCGAGGCCCCCGGCGCCCACCACGAGCACGCGCGCCGCCTTGATCCGTTCTTGTCCGGCGATCCCGATCTCGCTGAGCGCCAGATGGCGCGCGTAGCGGGCTTGTTCTGACTCAGACAGGCTCATACCGGGAAGCATCCTCGCCGGTGCGCGGCCCTGTCAACGCCACTGCCACTGTAGGGCTTCGCCCGCGGCGGTGCCAGAGCGTATGCTTCCGCGCCTGTCAGTGGGGCTCATACGAAGGACACCATCGTGGATCGATTCGGGCGCCTTATGTCTTGCGCGGTCGCGACGCTCACCCTCGCAGTCGGCAGCGCCATCGCGCAGCCACCCGTCGCCCAGCCTGTCGCTGTGCGCCACAGCGGCGATCAGAAATTCGCCGTGCTGGAGCACGAGTACGTGACCTATATCCTGGGTCAGTTCCCGGTCGTCGCGACTTACCTGGGCGGCGCCGCATTCGATCCGACGCTCGCGGCGATCGACGGCAAGCTGCGCGACTATTCACCCGCAGCGCTGCAGAAGGAGGACGCACGCCTCGCCGAGTTTCACGCCCGCTTCGCCGCGCTCGCCCCGGCGAACCTGTCCGCCCGGCGCCGCATCGATCGCTCGGTGGCGCTCGCCGAGATCAGCTTCCTCCTGCACGAGCACCAGGTGCGCCATCACCAGCTGCGCTCGCTTGACTCCTACGTCGATGAACCCTTCCGGGGTGTGGATTGGCAGATCCAGGGCATGAGCGTGACCGGAGCCTCGACCTATGGAACGGACGCCGAATGGCAGGGCGTCATTGCCCGTGCGCGCGCGGTGCCGGCGTATCTGGCCGCGGCCGAGCGACAACTGCAGGCCGGCGTGGAAGCGCACGCCACGCCGGACTGGCGCGTGCTGCGCGACTTTGGCCTGCAGAGCACCACCGCGGACGCGGACTACTTCGCCAAGACGCTGCCGCAGCTGGCCTCGAGCGATCTCGCCCCGGCGCAGCACGAGGCGTTGCTGCGCGCGCTGCAGGGCGCGGGCAATGACGCCGCCGCCGCCTACCGCCACCTGCACAATTTTGTCGCCCAGACGTTCTTCGAGGACGTGCACGCCGAGGGCAACGCGGCGCTCAAGACGGAGTATCGCGCCGACCGGTTCGTGTTCGGCGCGGCCGAGTATGACTGGGCGTTGCATAACAACCTGCGCGTGAATGCGACTGCCGCGGAGCTCTTCAGCAGCTCCTGGCCCGTGGTGCAGGCGACGCGCGCGGAGATGATTGCGCTCGCGCAGCAGATCGCAGCGGCGCGCAAATGGCCCGCGCCCCCGGCACCCGATCAGATCGTGCGCGTGGTCTTTGAACAGATGAGCCAGAACGCGCCGCACACCGACGCGGAGATGGCGGAAGGCTATCGTAAGACCGGACAGCGCCTGGTGGCGTATGCGCGCGCGACCGGACTCTTCGACGTGCCGGCCGATTACAAGCTCGACGTCACCGTGACCCCGCCGCCGCTGCGCTCCTCGATCGAGGGCGCCGCCTACTATCCGGCGCCGCCGTTCAAGAAAAGCGGCGTCGGCCGCTTCTACGTGACGCCGACCGATGACAACCTCGCTGAGCTGCGTGAGGAGCACAACTACGCGGCCATGCCTGACCTGGCGGCGCACGAGGGCTTTCCGGGACATGACTGGCACTACAAGGTCATGACCGAGTTTCGCGACCAGATCGCACCGGTGCGCTGGCTGACGCCCGGCGCGGTCGAGGATTCCTCCTCGATGTGGCAGGACTCGATGGCCGCGGAGGGCTGGGCGTTGTATTCCGAGGCACTGCCTGCGGAGCCGGCGCCTGGGGCGCCCCATGGCTTCTACACACCCGAGGAGCACCTGTATCAGCTGCGCGGCCAGCTGTACCGCGACCTGCGCGTGCGGATCGATACCGGGTTACACACCGGGCGGATCTCGTTCGAAGAAGCGGTCACACTGTTCTCCGAGGTCGTGGACTTCCTGCCCGGCTCGTGTCAGGACGCTGCGGCGCTGAAGCTTGACGCGAAGCAGGCGAGCTGCAAAGCCGCCCGCGGTGCGATCACGCGCTACGCGCGCTGGCCGACCCAGGCGATCACCTACCGTCTCGGCAAGGAGCAGATCCTCGGGCTGCGCAAGCGTGCCCAGCAGGCCCTTGGCTCGCGCTTCTCAGCCAAGCACTTTCACCTCGAATTCATGAAGCAGGGCACCATCCCGGCGGGCTATTTCGGCGAGGAACTGCTGCGCCAGTTGCGCGCCACAGCCCAGTAGGGGGACGGCCGGCGCCTCAGGCGCTCGTCGGCTGACAGATGAACAGGTGCGCCGGCAGCAGGTTCAGGGGCTGGAACTTGCGTCCCACGTAACCGAAGACGCGCTGCAGATCCTGCAGCACGCGCGTCGAGAACTGATAAACAAGAAAAGCACCGCCCGGTTCCAGCACGTCGTGGGTCTTGCGCAGGATCTGTTCGCGCTCGGACGCGGGAATCGTGCTGAACGGGATGCCGGAGATGATGTAGTCCGCGCGCAGGAAGCCGAAGCGCCGCAGGATCTCGTCAACTTGGGCTGCCGAGCCTTGGATGACGCGCAGGCGCTTGTCATCGATCGCAGCTGGCAGGTAGCGCACGAAATCCGGATTCATCTCGATCGCGATCAGCGTCGCATCGGCGCGCATATGGCGCAGCACCTCGGCGGTAATGCCACCGACGCCCGGGCCGTACTCGACGATGACGCGCGCACGGTTGAAATTGATCGGTTCCAGCAGCTGCTTGATGAGGAAGCGGGAACTGGGGACGATCGAGCCGAGCATGCGCGGGTGCCGGAAGAAATTGCGCGCGAACAGAAGAACGTCACCGTTGCGGCTGCGCTGTGCTGTTTGTTGCTGGTTCTGCACGATCATCCCCGCGCACACGTTCTGGCCAAGAGTCTCTATAGCAATATTCGCCGTCTGATACCACTTTGGCCACCGGCCACCCCGTCAGCCGCCCGACAGTTTGGCCTCATAGCCGAGCTTCAGGAGCTCACTCACGAGGCGCGCGCGATGATCACCCTGGATCTCGATCACGCCATTCTTAACCGCGCCCCCGGCGCCGCACAATTTCTTCAGTCGGGTCGCCAGCTCCGCCAACCCCGCCGCATCAAGGGGCAGCCCGCTGATGACCGACACGCCCTTGCCGGCGCGGCCGGCGACCTCCCGTCCGACGCGTACACGCGAGGGGCCGTGACCCCCGCTGCCCGGATTAAGTCGACTGGCTGCCGCCGGGACGGGCCGCAGCACAACGCCGCGAAAGGTGTGTTTGGACTTCACGCGTAGTGTTACTGGTGTCAGGCGACTACAATCCTGCCGAACTTCGAGTCTTGGCTGCAACCTTATCAGGACCCGCTCAAGAGGCCGCCTCATGCCCCCACGGTCGCGCTTGCATGTTCCTGCCCCACTGGCCCGGCCCGGGCAGGAGCCTGACTTCAGTTACGTTCGCATCTCCCCGGCCGGCGCGGTGCAGCGTCCGGATGTGACCGCATCCGCGCGCGACATCGAGGAGCTCTCGGTGCAGATGGTACGCGTGCTCGGGGACGATCAGCGCGCGGTAGGCCCCTGGAATCCGCACCTGGAGCCCGAGGAGCTGCAGGTTGGGTTGCGGCACATGTTGCTGACGCGCCTGTTCGATGACCGCATGCAGAAGATCCAGCGCCAGGGCCGGATCTCCTTCTATATAAAGTCCACCGGCGAAGAAGCGGTCGCGGTGGCTGCCGGCATGGCCTTGAAGCCGGGCGACATGCTGTTCCCCTCCTATCGGCAACAAGGCCTGCACGTGGTGCGCGGCCGCAGTCTCGTCGACCTGATGTGCCAATGCCTCTCCAACACGCGTGACATGTGCAAAGGGCGGCAGATGCCCATCATGTACCACTGGGGCAGCGGTAATATCTTCTCAATCTCCGGCAACCTCGCCACGCAGTACCCTCAGGCGGTGGGGTGGGCGATGGCGGCGGCGATCAAGGGCGAAGATCACCTCGCGGCAAGTTGGATCGGCGAGGGCTCGAGCGCGGAAGCGGACTTTCACTACGCGATGACCTTTGCCTCGGTGTACCAGGCGCCCGTGATCCTGAACCTCGTCAACAATCAGTGGGCGATCTCCACCTTCCAGGGGTTCGCGGGCGGTGAACAGAACACTTTCGCGCAGCGCGGTCCGGGCTACGGCATTCCCGGCATTCGCGTCGACGGCAACGATTTCCTCGCCGTGTATGCGGTCACCCAGTGGGCCGCACAGCGCGCGCGCCAGAGCGGGGGCCCGACACTCATCGAGCACGTGACCTACCGCGCCGCGGCGCACTCCACGAGCGATGACCCCTCGCGCTATCGTCCCAAGGAGGAGTGGCGCGCGTGGCCCCTCGGAGATCCGATCGCACGCCTGAAGCAGCACCTGATCGGCATCGGGGAGTGGTCCGAGGAGCGGCACGCCCGGCTTGAGAAAGAGCTTGAGGCCCACGTCACCGCCTGCTGGAAGGAGGCGGAGACCTACGGCACGCTCACCGCCGGCCCGTTCCTGGATCCTGTGACGATGTTCGAGGACGTCTTCAAGGAGATGCCGGCCAACCTGGCGCGCGAGCGCGAGGAGTTGCGCGCCCTCAAGAGCGCGCAAGCCACCGCGCGCACCTCGACGGCGCCGGTCGCACAGAAGGGCTGAGCGCCATGGCACGCATGAACATGGTCCAGGCGCTGAACTCGGCGATGGATGTGATGCTGGAACGCGATCCGCGTGTGGTTATTCTCGGAGAGGACGTCGGCTTCTTCGGCGGGGTATTCCGCGCCACCGAAGGCCTGCAGCGCAAGTACGGCGACCAGCGCGTGCTTGATACGCCGATCGCCGAAGGCGGCATTATCGGCGCGGCGATCGGTATGGGAGCCAACGGCCTGAAGCCCGTGGCGGAGATCCAGTTCGCCGACTACATCTATCCGGGGTTCGATCAGATCGTAAGTGAGCTGGCGCGTTTGCGTTATCGCTCCGCGGGCGACTTCACCTCTCCGGTCACGATCCGTACCCCCTGTGGTGGCGGCATCCGCGGCGGCCAGACCCATTCGCAGAGTCCGGAGGCGCTGTTCGCGCACGTGTGCGGGATCAAGGTGGTCATGCCCTCGAACCCCTATGACGCCAAGGGGCTGCTGATCAGCTCGATCGAGGGCGAGGATCCGGTGTTGTTTTTCGAGCCCAAACGCATCTACAACGGCCCCTTTGATGGCGACCCCCACAAACCTGCCACACCCTGGAGTCTGCATCCGCGCGGCGAGGTGCCTGAGGGGCACTTCACCGTGCCCCTCGGACGTGCCGAGGTGGTGCGCGCGGGGCGCGATGTGACGGTGCTCGCCTACGGCACGATGGTGCACGTCGCGGAGGCCGCGGTGAAGCTCGCCGCCGTGGACGCAGAAATCATCGATGTGCGCACCATGGCCCCGCTGGACGTGGATACGCTGTGCACCTCGGTGTGCAAGACCGGGCGGTGCGTGGTGGTGCACGAAGCCACGCGCTTTGGTGGCTATGGGGCGGAGCTCGTCGCCACCGTGCAGGAGCAGTGCTTCTGGAACCTCGAGGCACCCATCCAGCGGGTGGCCGGTTGGGATACCCCCTATCCGCACGCCTTCGAGTGGGAGTATTTCCCCGGGCCGGCGCGCATCGCGGCGGCGCTCAAGTTGGTGATGGAGGCACCGTGAGCCACTACGTCTTTAAGCTTCCCGATCTCGGGGAGGGCACGGTCGAGGCGGAAATCGTCAGCTGGCGCGTCAAGCCCGGGGATCCGGTCGCCGAGGACGAGGTGATCGTGGAAGTGATGACCGAGAAGGCCGCCGTGGAGGTGCCCGCGCCGGTGGGCGGGCGGGTGCTCTCAATCACCGGCGCACCCGGGGACATGGTGCCAGTCGGCGCGGAGCTCATCGTCATCGAGACCGAGCCAGAGGCGGCCCGTCAGCCTCCGGTAACGCAACCCGCCGCCGCCCCGGCGCCCGAGCGCGAAGCGGTCCCGCGGGCGGCGGGTGCCAACGGCGCCGCAGCGCCGCAGCCAGAGGAGCGCGGCGCCGCGCAGGCGCGCGGCGGGCGCGTGGCGACTTCGCCGGCCATTCGCCGCCGCGCACACGAGGCGGGTATCGATCTACAGCAGGTCGCAGGCTCCGGCCCCAACGGCCGCATTGTGCTGAAGGACCTGGACGCCTATATGACGCGGCGCGCCGCGTCGCCGACACCGCTGCGCCCGGCACCCAAGGCGGTGCCCAGTGCGCGGGCCGCCCCTGCCGGTGCCACGCAAGAGATCAAGGTCATCGGCCTGCGGCGCGTGATCGCGCAGCGCCTGAGCGAAGCGAAGCGCACCATCCCGCATTTCGCCTACGTCGAGGAGCTCGATATCACCGAGCTTGAGTCGCTGCGGCGCCAGCTGAACCGCAAGCCTCCGGCCGGCGCCGCGCCGCTCAGCTACCTGCCGTTCCTCGGACTGGCGCTGGTGCGGGTGCTGAAGGAGTTCCCCCAGTGCAACGCGCACTACGACGCCGAGCGCGGCGTCATCGTGCGCCACGCCGCCGTGCACCTGGGCGTTGCGACGCAGACCCCGGAGGGCCTGAAGGTGCCGGTGGTACACGACGCTCAGGACCTGAGCCTGTGGGAGCTGGCGGCGCAGATGCGGCGCGTAAGCGAAGCGGCGCGCACCAACAAGGCGCGGCGTGAAGAGCTCAGCGGCTCCACCATCACCATCACGAGCCTGGGCAAGCTCGGCGGCATTGCCAGCACGCCGATCATCAACGCACCGGAGGTCGCCATCATCGGGGTCAACCGCGCCATCGAGCGCCCGGTGGTCATCGAGGGCAGCATCGCCATCCGCCTGATGATGAATCTGTCTTCCTCGTTCGATCATCGTTTCGTTGACGGGTACGATGCCGCCGCGATGATACAGGCGCTCAAGGAGTGTCTGGAGCATCCCGCGACGATCTTCATCGCTGCCTGAGGGTGACGCCGGCCGCGGGTGCTAGCACGATGCAGTTCGCACAAAAGAGCGTGCGTGGCGCGCAACTCCTCGGCGTCGGGGCGCTGCTCACTGTGGTGAATTCCTGCGGTGGCGGCGGCGGCAGCAGCAGCCTGACGCCCGGCGGCGGCCCGCCGCCGTTTACCGCGGTGCCGCAAGTGCAGGTCTCGCAACCCACCTCGTTGTCGTCCGGCTGTGACGGAGAGCCGGTAAGCGGCACGCTTTACAGCGGTACCGCGATCGAGCCTTCGCTCGCACTGAATGCGGCTACCCCCTCCAATCTCATCGCCACCTGGCAGCAAAACCGTTGGTCAAACGGTGGCTCGCAGCTGATCGGCGTCGCGGCCTCCTTTGATGGCGGCAACTCATGGACGCTCAGCAGCGCGCCGTTTTTTTCCCGCTGCGCCGGGGGTAGCAGCGCTAACGCCGGCAACTACGCGCGTGCGAGCAACGCCTGGGTTTCGATCTCGCCCAACGGCGCCGCTTACGTGCTCGCCCTGGCCTTCACCGGGCAGACGTTCGCGGCGGGATCCTCCAGCGCGATGCTGGTGTCGCAGTCGCTGAATGGCGGCGCGAACTGGTCGCTGCCGCTGGCGCTCATTCAGGACGGGGCGGGATTCTTCAACGACAAGGGCTCGATCACCGCCGACCCGACCAACAGCAACTACGTTTATGCCGTGTGGGACCGGCTCGCGGGGCAGACCGAAGGGCCCACCTACTTTTCCCTGACCGCCAACGCGAATTCCACCTGGTCCACCGCCGCGAGCATTTACGACCCCGGTTCCAAGAATCAGACCATTGGCAACGTGATCGTCGTCACCCCCGATGACACGCTGGTAAATCTTTTCAACGAGATCGATACCGCCGCCGACGGGACCGCCTCATCGCACCTCAAGGCGATCGTGTCGACCAATCATGGCAGTACCTGGTCGACGACGCCGGTGAGCGTTGCGGACATTCTCGCCGTCGGCACCACCGATCCGAACGGGGGCAAGGTGCGCGACAGTGCACTGCTGTTTACCGCCGCCGTCGGGCCCACGGGGGTGATCTACGTCGCCTGGCAGGATGCGCGCTTCTCCTCGGGCGACCACGACGGCATCGCCCTTGCCTACTCGAGCGATGACGGCGCGAGCTGGTCGGCCCCGGTCGAAGTCAACGCCAATACCGGCGTGCAGGCCTTCACACCGACCCTGAACGTGAGCGCCGCCGGGGTAATCGCGGTGACTTACTACGATCTGCGCAACGCCAAGGACTCCACGACCGAGCTGCTGACCAACTGCTGGATCGTCACCTCCAGCGACGGGGTGACTTTCACCGAGACGCACCTGAGCGGACCCTTTGATCTGCAGCTCGCGCCCGATACGGATGAGGGCTTTTTTCTCGGCGACTACCAGGCGCTCACCAACAACAGCGCCGAGTTCGAGCCGTTCTACGCGCAGACCAACCAGGGCATGGGGGTCAGCAGTGATGTGTTTTTCTCCTTCCCGCCCAATGCGCCTGCCACCGCGCTCGCGGCCGCGCACTTTCGGGCGCGACCGGCGCCGCCCAGTGGCACCGGCTGGGTGCCCGCGGCGCGCGCGCGCATGAGCGGGCGCATCCGCTTTGCCCAGGCACAGCGCCTTAATCCCGGCTGAGGGGCGCCTGGCCGCTTCAGCGCGACTCTTACCGTAGGATGGGATGGCCCCGCGGTCGTACAGGCGGGCGAAGCGCCTGTTGGGCCCCGAACGCCGCGAACACCGTGGGACCGGCCGGCGAGGGCGCGGCGTCGGCACGCGCTGCACGGCGGGCAAGCCCAACCGCTTCGGGATACCAGCGCGCGAGGGCCGGTGGATCGCGCGTGCGGCGTGGCTAAAACGAATGTGCCGGACCGCCGGAGTACTTCAGTTCGCCGGCCTCGACGCGCAGCTGCAGCCGATTCTGCGCGGGCGGCAGCGGGCAGGTGGCGAAGTCATTGAGCGCGCACGGCGGGTTGAACGCCTTGTTGAAGTCGAGCAGCGCCGTGTTGCCCCTCGGCAGGGGAATGTACAGGAAGCGGCCACCGCCGTAAGTCTCCTGACCGCTCGTGGCGTCGGCGAACATGATGAAGAGCTCCTGCTCCCCCGGCCCCTCGAGCACGGTGTCGAGGCGCCACTCGCGGCCGTCCTTGGTGAAGACGACCGCACCAGGTGAGACGTCCTCCTCTTCCATCCCGAGGATGTTGATGATCTTGATGCGGCGGCCGGCCGGGTAGGGCACGAAGCGCGCGGTGAGTGCCCAGCCGCTGCTGATCGGAAAGTACTGCAGCCCATGAAACTCGCGCCGCCGGGGATTGTTCAGGTCGCGCACGCGCACCGCGAACTTGCCGCCGCGCTCGATCACGAAGAAGCGCAGTGTGCCGCTGGCGAGGATCGTCGGCTCGCCGCTTGCATCGGTTCTCAGTACGACGCTGCCCGCAGGTGCCCCGTCAAGCGTGACGCCCCCGCTCGGCTGCGCTACGAAGCGCACCGTGCGACCGGCGAGTTCGAAGGCACCCGCCGTGCTCGCGAGCGCCAGGTTCTCAAGCACCAGATCATTTCCCGAGGCGCTGCCGAAGGAGTTCTTCCCCTCCCTCAGCCAAAACAGGCCCGCAAGGGTCAGCCAACCCGTATCGCTCGTGAGGGAGCTGAAGCGCTGCTCGCGCCACTGCAGCACGCTCGCCTCTTCGGCCGAGGCGTCCCCGGGGGTGGCGGCCGTCGCCGCCGGCGTGGGCGCTGGCGCAGCCCCGAACGCGAGCATCGCGGCGAGGGCGCAGGGCAGGCGCCGGGCGGGTGTGCGAAACATCGGTCGGCTCCGGGGATAGCTGGCTGACCCGGACAGTTTAGGGCATCACCCCTCGCGCCCGAGAATCTCCTCGCGTATGTCGGCGATTTCCCGTGCCCTCGAGGGCCGGGCGCCCTCGCAGCGTTCCGGGCGCGGGCAGCGGTTGCTGCGCGGGCAGATGATGCGCGCCGGTTGTGACACCGCGTCCTCGACCCAGGCGATGTTCAGCACCTGGGCCACCGCGGTGATCACCTGCGCTGCCGCCTTCGGGATGCGCGCCTCCCCGCGCCGATGCAGGCACTCGCGGAAGATCGACTCCACCAGCGCCTCGCTGGTGACGCTGTGCGCGGCAAGCGCCGGGGCAAGATCGACACCCACCGACAAGACGTGTGGATTGCCGGCCATGTCGTGCACGCGAATGGAGTGGCAGCAATATAGAAGCGAGCGCTCGCCGTCGCGCAGCACCGAGATCTGCGAACCGGTGAGTCCGTGCTCGCCATCGATCATGCGGAACACAGCCCAGTTCGGACACGGGTCACTCACCTGCGCAAGGTTGCCCCAGGGCAGCGGTATGCCGTTGCCGCGGTAGACGGCGCGCAGGTAGCCGGGCGGATAGGCGTCGAAGAAGTGCCAGTAGGGGTAGGGCGAGACCTTGGTCATGCGGCGCATGATGACCGCGGGGGTCAGTTGCAGCTTGGCGCCGGCTTCGACGCGGTGGCGCTCGCGTGCGAGAAAGCGCCGGAACGGCATGCGCGGGGCGAGCAGCGCACCGGCAAAGAAACTGCACTCAAAGTCACGCCAGGCGTGCAACACGTCTTGCGCGTTCATGCCGACCGCGCTCGAGCCACCCTCCGGGCTGCCGCCCATCTCCCCGCCGGTCGCGTGCGCGGACTTCAGCCCATCCCCGCCGTGCAACACCTTGTGGGCGATGTGCGCGGCCAGATCGAATTTAAGCCGGGCCGGATCTGCCTGCAGCGCGCGGTTGGCATAAATGATGCGCGGCGCCTCGAAGAACGAGCGCACCATGCTGCGCACCTCGCGGTCCTTATCGCGGGCCAGTAGCGGCTTTTTCTCGAACCAGCGGATCTCAAGGCCGTGACGGCGGCACAGGCGCATCAGGTCATCCACCGACAGCGGAAAGCGCCGCTCGCCCACCCGGTCGGCGGCGCGTTCCAGGTCGGGGAAGTCGTTGCGCGAGATCTCCTGATGCGAGCGGATGAGCAGGTGCGCGAACTGCCGCCCGGTAGTGCCGGTCTGCGCGAGCAGCTCCGGAATCGCCGCCTGCAGCAGCGTCTTGGAGAACAGAAACGCGGGCTCGAGCGGTACGCGGGCCGCGCCGTGCCCGGGAGCGGCAGGCGGCAGCGCAAGGTCGGCGCTTTCATCGAGGAACCAGGCCGCGGGGCGCTGGAACACTGCCGCGAGCAGCGTCAAAAGTGCACTCGAAGGGGAGCGCTTGCCGCTCTCGATCATGCTCAGGTAGGAGACGGAGGGGCCGGCGGTGGCGTCACGCTGCACGCAGCGCACCGAGAGCTCCTCGAGCGTCAGCCCGTTCGCCTTACGCAGCGCGCGCAGCTTGGCCCCGAGAAAGTGCCCCTTACGCAGCAGCTCCGGCATATGTCGCATCCGCCCCCCGGTTGGTCGGCTTGTGAAATTAACAGTGTGAAGTTTCTACAGTCAAATTTCATCGCCAATGGTCGTATATTGGAATGATGAACGCTCAGGTGTATTCGCGCGACCCGGCTGGGCCCAAGGTCGAGATTCTCGGCGCGCAGGTTGAGCGCGGCGCGGAGGTGCTGACGCCGCTCGCGCTGCAGCTGCTCGCGAGTCTGCACCGGCGCTTCAATGCACGACGGCTGCAGCTGCTGAACGCGCGCATCGAGCGGCAGGTGCAGCTTGATGACGGGGCGCTGCCGGATTTTCTGACGCACACCGCCGAGGTCCGTGCGGGGGAGTGGCGGGTCCTGCCCGTGCCGGAGGACCTCAGTGACCGGCGGGTCGAGATCACCGGCCCCGCTGATCGCAAGATGGTCATCAACGCGCTCAACGCCCCGGTGCGCTGCTTCATGGCCGACTTCGAGGATGCCTGCTCGCCTACCTGGGATAACCTGATTCGCGGCCAGGTGAATCTCGCCGACGCCGTGCGGCGCACCATCAGTTACGAGGATCCGGCCACCGGCAAGGTGTATCGGCTCAGTGAGCACACCGCGACGCTCATCGTGCGGCCGCGCGGCTGGCACCTGCCGGAGAAGCACGTGCGCATCAACGGCGAGCCGGTGTCAGGGGCGCTCTTTGACTTCGCGCTCTTTCTCGCCAACAACCATGAGGCGCTGGCGCGGCGCAGTACCGGCCCGTACCTGTATCTGCCGAAGATCGAGAGCCATCTTGAGGCGCGCCTGTGGAATGAGGTGTTTGTCGCAGCCCAGGAAGCCCTCGGCATGCCGCGCGGTACCATCAAGGCGACGGTGCTGATCGAGACCATCCTCGCGGCCTTCGAGATGGACGAGATCCTGTTCGAACTGCGCGAGCACTCCGCGGGGCTTAACTGCGGTCGCTGGGACTACATTTTCAGTTTCATCAAGAAATTCAGGAACCGGCCCGATTTCGTGCTGCCCGACCGTGCCAGCGTGACCATGGACCGGCATTTTCTGAAATCCTACGTCGATCTGCTGGTCAAGACCTGTCACCGCCGCGGTGCGCATGCCATGGGCGGCATGGCGGCGCAGATCCCGATCCGCGATGACCCGGCGGCCAACGAGGCGGCGATGGCGCGCGTGCGCGCCGACAAGCTGCGCGAGGCGCACGCCGGTCACGACGGCACCTGGATCGCGCACCCGGGGCTGGCGGGCATCGCCTGCGAGGCGTTCGACGCGGTCATGAAGGGACCGAACCAGCTTAACGTGAGCCGCGCCGACGTGAACGTCGGGGAGCTGGACCTGCTGAAGGTGCCGCAGGGGGAGATCACCGAGGGCGGGCTGCGCGGGTGCATCCGCGTCGGGGTGCAGTACCTTGAGGCGTGGCTGCGCGGCAACGGCTGCGTGCCGCTTTATCACCTCATGGAGGATGCCGCCACGGCGGAGATCTGCCGCGCGCAGCTGTGGCAGTGGCTGCGCCATGGTGCCGCGACGAGCGATGGCCAGCCGATCACGGTCGAGCGCTTCGACCGCCTCATGAGTGCGGAGCTCGACCGCATTCACCAGGAGGTGGGCGCGGCGCGCCTGAGCAACGGAGTATTTCCGAGCGCAGCGCGCCTCTTCGAACAGATGACCAAGAGCGAGACCTTTGATGAGTTCCTGACGCTGCCGGCGTACGAGTTACTCAGTTAGAGCGCCCCCATCACCTTAAATTTGAGGCACGAAGCATGAGTGTTGCGAAGTCCCTGCCCACGGCTGAAGAACTGCGGCGTGCCTGGCGCGAGAGCCCGCGGTGGCGCGGTGTGCAACGCGGCTACGAGGCCGAGGATGTCGTGCGCCTGCGCGGCACGATTCCAATCGAGCACTCCCTCGCCCGTCTCACGGCGGAGAAGCTGTGGCGGTACCTGAATGAGAAGCCCTTCGTCAACGCACTCGGGGCGCTCACCGGCAACCAGGCGATGCAGCAGGTGAAAGCTGGACTGGACGCCATCTACCTCTCCGGCTGGCAGGTGGCCGGCGATGCCAACCTCTCCGGGGAGATGTACCCGGATCAGTCGCTGTATCCGGCCGACTCCGTGCCCGCGGTCGTACGGCGCATCAACAACACGCTGCGCCGCGCGGACGAGATCCATCACGCCGAGGGCGATGACTCGATCGACTGGTTGAAGCCCATCGTCGCGGATGCCGAGGCCGGCTTCGGCGGCGTGCTGAACGCGTTCGAGCTCATGAAGCAGATGATCGACGCGGGCGCGGCCGGGGTGCACTTCGAGGATCAGCTGTCGTCGGCGAAAAAGTGCGGCCACATGGGCGGCAAGGTGCTCGTGCCGACCCAGGAAGCGATCAACAAGCTGATCGCTGCGCGCCTGGCGGCGGACGTGAGCAACGTGCCGACGGTGCTGGTGGCGCGCACGGATGCGGAGGGCGCGACGCTGCTCACCGCGGACGTCGATGAGCGCGACCGTGTCTTCGTCGACGCCGCCAAGGGCCGCACCGCGGAGGGCTTCTTCAGCGTCAAGGCGGGACTGAAGCAGGCGATCGCGCGCGGCCGCGCCTATGCACCGTACGTGGACCTTTTGTGGTGCGAGACCGCCAAGCCCGATCTTGAGGAAGCGCGCGAATTCGCCGAGGGCATCCATGCGCAGTACCCGGGCAAGCTCCTCGCCTACAACTGCTCACCCTCCTTTAACTGGAAGCGCAAGCTCGATGATGAGCAGATCGCCAAATTCCAGCGCGAGCTCGCCGCCATGGGTTATCGCTTCCAGTTCATCACACTCGCCGGCTTTCATGCTCTGAACTTCTCGATGTTCGAGCTGGCGCGCGGCTACAAGGCACAGCAGATGAGCGCCTACGTGCGTCTGCAGCAGGCGGAGTTCGCCGCCGAGGCTCACGGCTACACCGCGACCAAACACCAGCGCGAGGTCGGTGCGGGCTACTTCGATGCCGTCACCCAGACCGTCAGTGGCGGTAACTCCTCCCTCACCTCCCTCACCGGCAGCACCGAAGAGCAGCAGTTCGAGAAGAAAGTCTCTTAGCGCCTCGCCACTGCACAAAACGCGCTAGGCTAGCTGGCATCGGCGGCGGCCAACTCAGCCGCCCCTGAGCGAGGGCAGCATGCGCCGCGCGATGTGGCGGTCGTTGTACGTACAGGTGCTGATCGGTATTGCGCTCGGCATTGTGCTCGGGATCTTCTGGCCGCACTTCGCCCAGCAGCTCAAACCCCTGGGCGACGGCTTCATCAAGCTGATACGCCTGCTCATCGCCCCGATCATTTTCTGCACCGTGGTGACCGGCATTGCCGGGATGGCGAAGCTCAAGGAGGTCGGCAAGGCCGGCGGGCTGGCGCTGCTTTATTTCGAGGTGGTCTCCACGGTCGCGCTGCTTATCGGCCTCCTGATCGTGAATATCGTGAGGCCCGGGGTGGGCGTGAACGCGGATCCGGCAACGCTCGATGCACACGCCGTCGCTCAATACACCTCCCCCGGCGGCCTGCCCGGGGTCACTGAGTTCATTCTCAACATCATTCCGCCGACCTTCTTTGGCGCCTTTGCGAACGGGGATGTGCTGCAGACCTTGCTGCTCGCCGTGCTCTTCGGTTTCGCGCTGCATGCAGTCGGCGGCAAAGCCAATCCGCTGTTCCAGGTCGTGGAGGAGACCGGGCAGGTCCTCTTCAGCATCGTCGGCTTTATCATGCATCTTGCCCCCCTCGGGGCGCTCGGCGCGATGGCGTTCACCGTCGGCCGCTACGGACCTGAGTCGCTCATCGCACTCGCGCGCCTGATGGGCTGCTTCTATCTGACCTGCGTGCTGTTCGTGCTGTTCGTGCTCGGTGGCATCGCGCGCTTGCACGGCTTCTCCATCCTCGCCCTCATCCGTTACATCCGCGAGGAGCTGCTCATCGTCCTCGGTACCTCCTCCTCCGAATCCGTGCTGCCGCGCATGCTGGGCAAGATGGAGGACTTAGGGGTGCGCAAGTCGATCGTTGGACTGGTGATTCCGGCCGGTTACTCTTTCAATCTGGACGGTACCTCGATCTACCTGACGATGGCGGCGCTCTACATCGCGCAGGCGACCAATACGCCGCTCGACCTGTGGCATCAGCTGACGCTGCTCGCGGTACTGTTGCTCACGTCCAAGGGTGCAGCCGCGGTCACCGGCGGCGGCTTCATCACGCTCGCCGCCTCGCTCTCGGCCGTAGGACACGTGCCGGTCGCCGGACTCGCACTCATCCTGGGAGTCGATCGCTTTATGTCCGAGGCACGGGCGCTGACCAATCTTGTGGGCAACAGCGTGGCCACGATCGTGGTCGGCAAGTGGTGCGGCGGAGTGGATGAGGGGAAACTGCACTCTGCACTCGCCGGCGATCAGCGCTCGCAGCTGCCCTCGCCCGCTGCCCCCTGAGCTCAGAAGTTGACAGTGACCGCGAGCGTTATGAGCGCCTCATCGCCCTGGGAAGCGGTGACACGCTCGTATTCGAGCTGTACGGCGGGCAGACCGAACTTGAACTGCGCGCCGGCCCCAAAGGCGAAACGGGTGCCGGTGGTGTCATTGATCGTCGGAGCGAAGGCAATCGCGCAGGTTTGGCAGGTCGACGTATAGCTGGCGCTCGCCTTGCTTTGCAGGCGCGCGGCGCCGACCTTACCGTAAATGTCGAGCCACGGCTCGGGCAAAGGCAAGTAGCCAACGGCGAAGAGCGCGGTGGCATTTGCGCTCGCGGAGGCATGCGTGATGACAGAGGTGCCGTAATAGGTGACGTCCTTGCTGCCGAAGTCGAGGTATTCCAGTTCGGCGCCGAAGGCAGAGAGAGGGCGCCAGCCGGCGAACACCTTCCAGCCCGTTTCGTGCGCATCGATCTGATAGTAATTCTGCTGTAGCTGCGACTGGCCCGCTCCGGCGCCGACGTAAATGCCCAGGAGGTCGTCCGCGCTCGCCGTCGCGCTGATCACCAAAGACGCACACACCAGCATCGCGGGCGTAAAGCGCATGATTCAAGGTCCTTTCGTGTACCGCTCGGGGCGGCGTGCCGACTTTGCCGTCCGCCGGCCCCTTCTATGAGACGTTGTATCCTCAGAAGTTCAACTGAGGTTTTGGCGACAGCTGCCCGTCCGCAGTGCGCGGGTGGGCCGCTGCTTCGTCAGGTGTTGAGCGGGAAGTTTCGCTACTTTGCCGTCGGCATGGCGAACTCGGCGCCCTTGGGCGTGCTCTCCGGCCAGCGCTGCATGATCGATTTCTGACGTGTGTAGAAGCGCACGCCTTCCTCACCGTAAGCGTTCATGTCGCCAAAGAGGCTGCTCTTCCAGCCGCCGAAGCCATGCCACGCCATCGGCACGGGGATCGGCACGTTGATGCCGACCATGCCGACTTCGATGCGGCGGCCGAATTCGCGCGCGATATGCCCATCACGGGTATAGCAGGCCACCCCATTGGCCATCGGGTGGGCATTGACCAGGCTCACTGCGGCGGCGAAGTCCGGCACGCGTACGCACACGAGCACCGGACCGAAGATCTCCTCGCGGTAGATGCGCATCTCCGGCTTCACGTGATCAAACAGCGTCGCTCCCAGAAAGAAGCCCTGCTCGTGGCCGGCGACGCTGAAGGGCATGCCGCTGGCTGGATCCCGGCGGCCGTCGACGAGAAGCTGCGCGCCGCTCGCCACCCCGTCCTCGATGTAGCCGCGAATGCGCTCGAGTGCCGCGCGGTTGATCACTGGCCCCATTTCCGCATCCGGCTGCATGCCGTTGGCCACGCGCAGCGCACGCGCGCGCGCGGCGAGCTTCGGCAGCATCTTCTCGGCGGTGTCACCGACCAGCACGGCCACCGAGATCGCCATGCAGCGCTCGCCGGCGGAGCCGTAGGCGGCGCCGATTAAGGCATCGACCGCCTGCTCCAGGTCCGCGTCCGGCATGACCACCATGTGGTTCTTGGCGCCCCCCAGGGCCTGCACGCGCTTGCCGTGCTGCGCGCCGCGCTGGTAGATGTAGTGCGCGATCGGGGTCGAGCCGACAAAACTTAAGGCGCGCACGTCAGGGTGCTCGAGCAGCGCATCCACGGCGAGCTTGTCGCCCTGCACGACATTGAAAACCCCTTCCGGCAGCCCGGCCTGCGACAGCAGGCGTGCCATGAATACCGAGGCGGAGGGGTCGCGTTCGCTCGGCTTCAGAACGAACGTATTGCCGCAGGCAATGGCGAGCGGAAACATCCAGCACGGCACCATGCAGGGGAAGTTAAACGGTGTGATGCCGGCGACCACGCCTAAGGGCTGACGTAGTGTCCAGTTGTCGATGCCGGTGGACACCTGGTCGGTAAAGGCGCCCTTGAGCAGCTGCGGGATACCGCAAGCAAACTCGACGATCTCGATGCCGCGCGTCACCTCGCCCTGCGCATCGCTGAATACCTTGCCGTGCTCGCTCGTGATGAGCTGCGCGAGCGCATCGCGCTCCTCGTTGAGCAGCGCGAGGAAGGCGGCGAGCACGCGCGCGCGGCGCACCGGTGGCGTCTGCGACCATCCGGGCAGTGCGGCTGCGGCGCTCGTGACCGCAGCGGTAACCTCTGCGCTGGTGGCCAGCGCGACCTCGCGCGCCAGAGCGCCCGTGGCGGGGTCAAACACCGGCAGCCTCGGGCCGCTGCCGATGAGCGCGCGGCCGCCGATCCAGTGCGGCACCGTTTCGGAGGGGGCCGGGCGCGGCGCTGCGGAGCTGAGCTCCGGGGGAAACTTTGCGACTGCCATGAAAGGGATCCGTGCAAGCTGCGGGCAGGCGCCGATCATAGACCACTTCGCGAGTGCGCCGCATACTCGGTGCTGCTCATGAGCACGCAGCTGCTTTTTTCCACACAGGTGTACCAGGCGCGGCTGGGGCAGGGCGGGCGCGCTTTGAACGCGCGCCTGCTGCGCGAATGCCGGCAGCTGCGCGCCGACGATGCCATCGGGCGGCGCTGGTCGGCACGCAATTACCCGGGCGGCTATACCTCTTACAGTTCGGCGCACCGCATGCACCGCTTGTCGCCCACCTTCGCCGCGCTGGCCCGCGCACTCGATGGCCACGTCGCAAAATTCGCCCGCGCGCTCGACTTCGATCTGCGCGGCCGCGCGCTCACGATGACCGACTGCTGGGTCAACATCATGGGCGCAAGTGCTGCGCACGCGCTGCACCTGCATCCGCTCTCGAGCATCAGTGGTACGTACTACGTCGCGGTGCCGCAGGGCAGCCCCGGCATCAAGTTCGAGGATCCGCGGCTCGAGCGCTTCATGGCCGCACCGCCGCGCCGCACCCACGCCACCCGCGCCAACAGAGCCTGGGTGACGCTGCCGACACGCCCGGGGCAGCTGGTACTGTTCGAGAGCTGGCTGCGCCATGCGGTCGCGCCCAACCCGCGCGCCGCAGAGCGCGTCAGCATCAGTTTCAACTACAGCTGGTTCTGAGGCGCCCGCGCAGCGTCAACGCCCCTGGTGCCGCCGCATTGCACTTAAGTAACACGGCGCGCTGCGCAACGGATGGCCGGATGCGCGGACGGATGAGTTCAGCCGTGGTTCAGTTTACGTCAGTCAAGGTGGCAGTGAAGGAGTAAGTCCCATGCGCAAATTGAGTCGCGGCTTTATCCGGGCGCTGCTGCTGTTGGCTCTGCCGGTGTTGGCAAATGCCGGCGTCGCCATCGGCGTGTCGGTCAATATCGCGCCGCCTGTGCTGCCCGTTTACGTGCAGCCGCCGATTCCGGCCCCGGGCTACATCTGGACTCCCGGCTACTGGGCCTGGGCACCGACGGGGTACTACTGGGTGCCGGGCACCTGGGTGCAGCCGCCTGCGGTGGGCGTGCTCTGGACCCCGGGCTATTGGGGCTGGGTGAACGGGGCTTACCTGTGGCACGCCGGCTACTGGGGGCCGCACATCGGATTCTATGGCGGGGTCAACTACGGGTTCGGCTACGGCGGGGTCGGCTACCAAGGCGGTTACTGGCGCGGCGGGGTGTTTCGGTATAACGGCGCGGTCAACAACGTGCGTGGCATCAACGTGACGAACGTCTACACCCGCACGGTGGTCAACAACGTGAGCGTGAATCGTGTGAGCTTCAATGGCGGCGCCGGCGGCATCGTCGCGCGACCCTCACCGGGTGAGCTCGCGGCGAGCCACGAGCAGCACGTCGCCTTCACCAGCGAACAGCGCGAGCACGAGAACATGGCGCGTACGAACACCGCCCTGCGCGCCTCGGTGAACGGCGGCCATCCGCCGATCGCGGCGACCCCGCGACCCGGCGCCTTCAGTGCTCATGGCGTGGCCGCTGCCCATGAGCCCGGCGCGAACCCCGGCGTGCCGGCGCAGTCGCACTACGAGCGTCCCGCGCAGTACGCGGGCGCCCCTCAGGGTGGCTCCTCGCACGCACCGCACGAGTCCGCAGGCGCGGGCGGCCACGCGGGCGGCCACGAGCCGCACGGGGAGCACGACGGGCGCCGCTAGGCTTGACGAACCCGGGTGCCGAGGTCGCTCAGCGACCTCGGCATGCCCCGTTCGGCGGGCGGGGTCTTTCCGAAGCGGCCCGACACTCGCGTCTGCCGCGCCGCCCCCGTAACCGTTTGCAACGGCAACTGCATCGACGCCGGCGCATCCGCCGCAAAGCGCGAAGCACAGGCTGCCGGCCCGCAGGGCAACGGCATCAGTGCCGGGGGCCAGCCGGCGTTCAAGCCTGAGGCCGGCGAACGGCAAAAAAGCCGCGCGCACGCACGCCAAGGACGGCAGCCGCTCTCGCATCCTTTCAGGTGCGCGACCGCGATGGCGCCCCTAGAGCACGCGCCGCAACCACGTGGCGATGTCGGCGATCTCCTGTGGGCACACGGAGTGAGGCATGCTGTAGGCATGCCATTCGACTGCATAGCCGGCCGCTTCCAGCTGCCGGCGCGCCTCCGCGCCGAGTGCCGGGGGGACCACCGGGTCCTGCGAGCCATGCGCGAGAAATATCGGCGTGCCGTGGTTCGCGGCGCTGCGCTCGCTCAGCAGCTTCTCGGCGAGCAGCAGGTAGCAGGAGAGGCCCATGATCCCGGCGAGCTTTTCCGGGTAGCGCGTGCCGGCAAAGAGCGCCATGGCCCCACCTTGCGAAAATCCGGCCACCACGATCTGAGAGCTCGCAATGCCACGGGCATTCTCGCGCTGGATGAGTGTGCTGATCGTGGCTTGTGAAGCGCGGATGCCGCTCTCATCCTCGCGCGTGCGCCGATCAAGGGCCGCAATGTCATACCAGGCGCGCATGGCGTATCCACCGTTGAGCGTAACCGGACGCACCGGGGCATGCGGAAACACGAACCGCAGCGCGCGCTCTCCGGGTTGCACGAGTTGCGGCACGATCGGCTCGAAATCGTGGCCGTCGGCGCCGAGCCCGTGCAGCCAGATGACGGCGGCGGCGGGGTTGCGGCCGGTTTCGATCTCCACGGCATCAATTGACACGGATGGCTCCTGCGGCTCTGCGGTTCGGGTGTGGCATGTTAGTGCACGCGCGCTGTCGCGTGCAGCGCGGAGGCTCTGAATGCCGAAGCGCCGGGGCGCCACGCCCCGCAGGCACCCGGGCGCGCGCCCGCGTCGCCGCGCAGCCCCCCGGGCTCGCGCCCGCGTGAGCCTTGCGCAGGTGACTCTTTACCTGCTGTACGCGCTGATCCTCGCCGTCGCGGGTAACTTTCTCTACCAGGTGATCCGCAAGCCGACGGAGCTTTTCTTCCCGGTAAGCGGTGTGCTCTACAAGACGCCGGCGGAAACCTGGCAGGCCTACGCGCAGCTCTTCCGTCGCTACGAGACGGCACACGTGAGCGCGGAGCTGCTCGCAGCGCTGGCGCAGGTGGAGGCTTCCGGTAACCCGCTGGTGCGTACCTACTGGCGCTGGGTTTGGCCCGCGACGCCCTTTGATTTCTACCGGCCCGCCTCGAGCGCCGTCGGCCTGTACCAGATGACCGATCCGACCTTCCAGGAGGCGCGCCACTACTGCATTCACGCTCACCAGCTCGCGCGTGAGGGACCCTGGAACGATTGGCACTCCTGTTGGTTCAACCGACTGTACCTGCGGGTGCTGCCGGCGGATGCCATCGAGCTTACCGCGGCGGACTTGGAGGCGAAGGTGAGCACGATCCTCGAGGCGCAGGGCAAGCCTGCGCCGGGTGCGCCGCAGCTGCGCCATCTTGCGGCGGTGGTGCACCTGTGCGGGGCCGGGACGGCGGCGGCTTACGCGCGTCGCGGCTACCGTTTCAGTGCCGCACAGCGCTGTGGCGAGCACGATCCGCGCCAGTACCTTGAGCGCGTGGATGCCTTCAGCGGCGAATTTGCGCGCCTGGCCGAGGAGCACCCGGGGCCTCAGTGATGATGGCCCCCCGCACCGTGCACGTGACCATGCGCGAGTTCCTCGGCGGTCGCGGCGCGCACCTCGCCCACCTCGACATCAAAGTTCAGATGCTGCCCCGCCAGGGGATGGTTGCCATCGAGTGTCACCAGATCCCCGGTCAGCTGCGTGACCGTAACCGCGCGTGCGCCGTGCTCGGTCTGCGCCTGCAGGCGCATGCCCACGCGCACATTCGCTACGCCCTTGAGTGTACGGCGCGGGACCTGCTGCACGAGCTCCTCGTCGTACTCGCCGTAACCGTCCGCGGGTGCGATCTTCACCTGCAGCTTATCGCCGGTGTTCTTGCCGGTGAGCTCGCGCTCCAGACCCGGAATGAGATTGCCGTGACCGTGCAGGTAGGTGAGGGGTTCGCCCTGCGCGGAACTGTCCAGAATCTCCCCGGCATCATTGGTGAGGGTGTAGTGGATGCTGACGACCTGGTCCTGCGCGATGCTCATGGCGGGGTCCTGTGGGTGGGGGGAAGGTACCGCGGGTCGGCGCAGGGCGCGTCGCGCCGCTGCAATCGGCGCGCAATGCACGGGCGGCAAGGATAACATTGCCGCGCTCGCGGCCCAACGCCACACCGCGCCCCGCGGCATCCTACGGAGAAAGACTCATGAGACACGCGCATCTGCCGATCCTCGCCGCCGCCTTGGCAGCTGCAGCGGGCGTCGTGGCGGATCCTGCGCACGAGACCGCGAGGACATCCCCCATGGCAGACAATCCCTTCGCGCAGCCGAGCACGCTCGCCTTTCAGCTACCGCCCTTTGATCGCATCCGCGACAGCGACTACCGCCCCGCCTTTGAGGCCGGGATGCGCGAGCAGCTCGAGGAGGTCGCGGCGATAGCGCACGACCCCGCACCGCCGACCTTCGAGAACACCATCGTCGCGCTCGAGCGCTCCGGGCAGCTGCTGACGCGCGTCGATAACGTCTTCTCGCGCCTGAACGCGTGCAACACCAATCCGCAGATGCAGCAGATCGACACCGAGATGGCGCCGAAACTTTCCGCCCAGGAAGACGCCATCCATCTTGACCCGGCGCTGTGGGCGCGGGTCGAGGCGCTTTACGCCAGGCGCGACTCGCTGCACCTGGACCCGGAGTCGCTGCAGCTGCTGACGCGCTATCACACGATCTTCGTGCGCGCCGGTGCCGAGCTCTCTGCGGCCGACAAGGCGCACCTGAAGACGCTGAACGGGGAGATCTCCACGCTCACCACACGTTTCAAGCAGAACGTGCTCAAGGCGACCGCCGAGGGCGCCGTCGTGGTCGACAGCGCGGCGGACCTGGACGGGCTCAGCAGCGCGCAGATCGGTGCGGCGGCGCAGGCGGCGACGGCGCGCGGGCTGAGCGGCAAGTGGCTCATCACGTTGCAGAACACGACCAACCAGCCGCTGCTCGCCCATCTGACCAATCGCGCGCTGCGCGAGCGCATCTACAAGGCCTCGATCAGCCGCGGCCTGGGGGGTGCCACCGACAACACGACCGTGATCGCGCAGCTGGTGAAAGTGCGCGCCGAACGCGCGACGCTGCTGGGCTTCAAGAGCCATGCCGCCTACCAGCTCGCGGATGAATCCGCCGGCACGCCCGAGGCGGTGCAGGCGATGATCAGCCAGGTGGCTCCGGCGGCGCTCGCGCGGGCGCGCGAGGAGGCCGCCGACATTCAGCGGCTGATTGACGCGCAGGCAGCCGCCGCCGGTACGCCGTCCTTTCAGCTGCAGCCGTGGGATTGGTCCTTCTACGCGGAGCAGGTGCGCAAGGCGCACTACGCGTTCGATCAGGCGAGCGTGGCGCCGTACTTCGAACTCGACCATGTGCTCAAGGACGGCGTGTTCTATGCCGCGCAGCAGCTCTACGGACTTACCTTCAAGGAGCGGCAGGATCTGCCGCGCTACCAGCAGGACGTGCGCATCTTCGAAGTCTTCGATGCGGACGGTAAGCCGCTCGCGCTGTTCCTGGCTGATTACTTTGCGCGCGACAACAAGCAAGGCGGTGCGTGGATGGCCGCATACGTGTCGCAATCGAAGCTGCTGAAGCACCAACCGGTCGTGGCCAATCATCTGAACATCCCCAAGCCCGCGGCCGGGCAGCCGGTGCTTCTGACGTTCGATGAGGTGACGACCATGTTCCATGAGTTCGGCCACGCGCTGCACGGCATGCTCTCGGACGTGCGTTATCCGACGCTCGCCGGCACCCACGTGCCGCGCGACTTTGTCGAGTATCCCTCGCAGTACAACGAGATGTGGGCGCGCGAGCCGGTGGTGGTGGCGCACTACGCGCATCACTACCAGACCGGCGCGTCGATGCCCCCGGAGCTGCTGGCCAAGGTGCTGGCGGCGCAGCACTTCAATCAGGGCTACGCCACGACCGAGTACATCGCCGCAGCACTGCTGGATCAGTCCTGGTACCAGATCAGCGCTGCGCAGGCGCCCGGCGCCGACGACGTGCCGGCCTTCGAGAAGACGGCGCTGTGGGCGAGCGGTCTGGACTACGCGCCCGTACCGCCGCGCTATCACTCAGGCTACTTCTCGCACATCTTCGAGGGGGGCTACTCGGCCGGCTATTACGCCTACCTCTGGAGCGAGGTGCTGGCACGTGATACCGGACAATGGTTCCATGCACACGGGGGCCTCACGCGCGCCAACGGCGACGTGCTGCGCGCCAAGGTGCTCTCGCGCGGGCGCAGCGAGGATCCGCAGGTGCTGTTCCGCAACTTCTACGGACGCGCCCCGGAGATCGGACCGCTGCTCGAGTACCGCGGACTCAGCGGCGGAGCGGGCCAAGCGGCCAGCGCTGCCGGCCGCTGATGCCCCCTAGCGCAGCCGGTCGATCGCGCCGATGAGCCGCCGGAAACACTCGAGCAGCGGCAGTTCAAGCCCGAGCGCCTGCGCCTTATCGAGCGCGTAACCGAGGGTTTCGTTGACCTCAAGCGGCCGCCCCGCCTGCACGTCCTGCAGGGCCGACATGCGGTGCTCGGGGGCGTTGAGGCGGTATTGCGCGCCGGTGCGCCTGATGATCGCCACGGCCTCTTCCTCGCTGACCGCGCACAGGGTCGCGGTCGGCAGAATCGCCCGATCGCTCAAGCCGATGCCGAGCGCCCGCGCGAGCTGGCCCATCTCGCGCACCAGCCGCACCAGCAGCACCGCCGAGTCCGGGTCGAAGAGGTACTTCCACGTCAGGGCACGCGTGGTGACCGCGAGCGCCATGAGTCCTACCCAGCAGCAGAACTTTGACCACTCCAGGGTCACGATCTCGGGCGTGGCCGCGGCGCGCACGCCGGCGCCGTCGAGCGCGCGTGCGAGGCGCTGCGCCCGCTCGCTCTCACCGCCGCCGAGCTCGCCGACCAGGATGTTCACGTTGCGGGTGAAGAGCACGGTACCATCGCTCAACACCTCCCCGCTGGTATCGGCAAGGGCACCGAGGACGCGCGCGGCCCCGAACACCTCGCTCAGTATTTCATTTTTGAGCGGGCCGTTTTGAATCGACAGCGTGACGGCGAGGTCGGCGTGCCTGAGGCTGCTGAGCGCCTGCAGGGTCCCGGGCGTCTTGGTCGCAACGATCAGCGCCTCGGCACTGTGCAGCAGCGCCGGGTCGCGCACGACGCGCACCGGTGTGGTGAACTCGGCGAGGCCGCGGAGTGTGATGCCGTGCTCCTCGAGCTGCGTTGCACGCGCCCCGCGCGCGAGCATCGCCACGCTGTGTCCGGCGCGCGTTAGATGCGCACCGACGATCGAGCCCATCGCCCCCGCACCGAGCACTGCAAACTCGAATTCGGCCATCGGTGCTGCTGCGCTGGCGGCCGCGGGCAGCCCTAGAGCGCGTCCGCGATGTCCTGCAGCAGACCTTTGTCCTGCGGCGTTGTCGTCGGCGGGTAGCGCTTGAGCACTTTACCGTCACGGCCGATGAGGAACTTCTCGAAGTTCCAGGTGATGTCCCCGGGCAGGCCGGTCGTGCTCGAGGTGAGGAACTGATACACCGGGTGCCGATGCGCACCGTTGACGTCGAGCTTCTCGCTCAGGGGAAAGCTCACCCCGTAGGTTGTGCGGCAGAAGCTCACGATCTCCTCGGCACTGCCGGGCTCCTGTCCGGCAAACTGGTTGCAGGGAAAGCCCACCACGGTGAAGTTCTCCGCTGCAAGCTCGCGCTGCAGCTGCTCGAGGCCTTCGTACTGGGGGGTAAGTCCGCAGCGGCTGGCGACGTTGACAGCCAACACCACCTTACCGTGCAGCGGACCTAAAAGGTCCAGCGTCCCATCGATGCGGGGGACCGCGAGGTCATAAAAGCCGCTCATGCCGACTCTCCCATGTCACAGGCCACGTACGTGTACGATACACCACCGAACGGCTTACGATCTTGCGCCCCCGGGGCACAGCGCGGAGCACTCATGGCAGCAGAACTCAACAAGGCGGAAACCGCCAAGGTTCTCGAGACCCTCAAGCACATCCTCGAGCTTGAGCTCGCAGGTCTGGTGCGCTACCTGCACTACAGCTTCATGGTGTTCGGCCATAACCGCATTCCGATTGTCGCGTGGCTGCGCACCCAGGCGGATGAATCCCAGGCGCACGCGGTGCAGGCGGGCGAGCACATCACCAGTCTCGGGGGCCATCCGTCGCTGAAGATCGGGCCGCTGTTGGAAACCCACAAGCACAACGTCGACGAGATCCTGCGCGAGGCGCTCACGCACGAGGAGGAGAGCCTCGGGGAGTATCACAAGCTCCTGGGCATGGTCGCTGACCGCAACATCATGCTCGAGGAGTATGCACGGGCGCAGATCGCCGCCGAGACCGCCCACGTCGCCGATATCGGCAAAATGCTGCGCAAGCCCGGCTCGATCACCTGAGGCGGCCGCCTCTCTCGAAAGGGGTAGCCTGCCGGACAGTCTCCGCTCAGGGCTGCACTTAAGCCGCACGCCTTGCAAAGGAACGTGCGCGCCTTCACCTAATGGCAACGTCGGCGTGCGTACACTGCGCGCGCCCATTGGACCACCAGGATTGCCATCATGGAACTGATTGTCACTTCACTGTTTGCAGCGACGACGCTGCTCGTGGCCCATTTCGCCGTGCTCTTGCGCAACCGCGTGCTCGCCTCGCTGCGCGCGCGGGCAGCGGCCCGGTAGATTCCGCCACCGCACCCCGCAGTCGTTTTCTCCGGCCGCCACCGAGGCGTATGCTCGGCGGGTGCGCATCTATGCGATCACCAACATCAAAGGGGGCGTCGGCAAGACCACGACCGCCGTCAACCTTGCGTACCTGAGCGCGGCCGGCGGCTGTGCCACGCTGCTGTGGGACCTGGACGCCCAGGGCGGCGCGACTTATGCGCTGCGCGGAGAGGAGCAGGCGCACGCCTCGGCCAAGAAGCTGTTGTCCGGCAAGCGCGAGTTGCCCGAACTGATTCTCGCCACCGGCTACCCGGGCCTCGACCTGCTGCCGGCGGACTTCTCCTACCGCAACTTCGCGGTGCATCTGGCCGAGCGGCGCCACCCAACCGAACGGCTGCTGAGGATGAGCCGCGCGCTGCGCGAGATTTACGGCGCGCTGTTTCTTGACTGCCCGGCCGGCATCTCGTTGCTCTCCGAGAACGTGCTGCGCGCGGCCGATGTCGTGATCGTGCCCGTGGTGCCGACGCCGCTGTCGCTGCGCATGCTCGAACAGCTGCAGGATTTCATCGCGCGGGAGGGCTGGAGCGATCTGACACTGCTGCCATTCTTCTCCATGGTCGACCGGCGCCGCGCGCTGCACCAGCAACTCATCGCCAGCGCGCGCACACAATTTCCCCAGCTGCTCGCCACCGAGGTGCCCGATTGGAGCGAGATCGAGCGCATGACCGTGCGCCGTGCGCCGCTGGCGGCCTGCGCGCCCAAGGGTGAGGCGGCGCACATCTTCGTGCAGCTGTGGCGTGAGATTCGCGCTCGCAGTGGTGCGCCCGCGCCGCTCGCGCCGTCGGCGATCGCGCACGTGCCGGCGGGCGAAGGGACGCAACCGCGCCCGTAAAGCCCCGACCGCTGCCGCCTGCACCAAAGCCGTGCGCGGTGATATGTCACATCAGTGTAAGTGATCGCTGCACATTGTTGCCAACGGGCGCAAGGATCGCCCCGCGCCCCCGCGCGTGGCGCCCGTCAACCTGGACAGCGCGGGGGCGTTAACTGAGGTTGGTTCGTCGCGTCGGGGATTAGCGACGGCAGCGCCTCCCGTGCAAGTCACGCTAAGATAGCGACAAAGAATCGTCGAGGAGCGGCGCAGCGTATGCACGCAACGCGTCTTCCAGGGAAATGGGGAAAATCGTTGGTTTCAATTTGACTGCGACGTTGCGCGCCGGCATGGCGCTGCTGTTAGCTGCGACTCTGGCATCGTGGTTGTCGCTCAGCGGCTGCTCGAATACGAGTGTGAGTAGCCCGCCTGACCCGAAACCGGTGGTCGTGCCGTTATCGATCATAACGAGCGCGCTGCCGAATGCCCAGGCAGGTAACCCGTACAGCGCGACGCTCGCGGCGACGGGTGGCACGCCGCCCTACACCTGGACGCTTACCGCCGGTGCCTTGCCCGCGGGACTGTCGTTCGTGGCGAGCAGCGGCGCCATCTCCGGCACGCCGCTCACGGGTGCAAACAGCGCCACCCTCACCTTCAAGGTCACGGACGCCGCGGCTGCCGCGCAAACGACGAGCGTCAATCTGAGGCTCACCGTGTTGGCGCTCGCACTTACGGCCACCACCAATTCCCTGCCGAACGGTCACCTCGGCACGGCTTATGATGCGACCCTGAGCGCGGAGGGCGGCACGCCGCCCTATACCTGGGCGCTGACCAGCGGCACGCTACCGGCGGGCCTGTCGCTCAATCCTGCGAGCGGCGAGATCAGCGGCACGCCGACACTTGTGAGCCAAGCCACGCCGCTGACGTTTCAGGTGACCGACAGCGCCAGTCCGGCTGACATGATGAGCGTTGATCTGGCGCTCACCATCACTGGCGTGCCGATCGTCATCAATACCGCCTCGCTTCCGAACGGACAGGTCGGGATTGCCTACAGTACGACCCTGAGTGCCACGGGCGGCACGGGTGCCATCACCTGGAAAGTCAGCTCCGGTGTCCTGCCGGTGGGTCTTGCACTCAACGGAGCTACGGGAGTGATCTCCGGCACCCCCACCCTGGCGGCATTCGAGGCACCGCTCACCTTGACGGCTACGGATTCGGGGAGCCCCGCGCAGACTCAGAGTGCGGCCTTCACGGTTACGATCAATGCCTCGGGCGTCAGCGTCAATGTTACTCCGCGGCGCGCCGGACTCACGGTGGGGCAGACGCTGAGCCTTGTGGCTAGCACCAACGACGGCGCGGGCGTCGCCTGGAGCAGCAGCCCCGTCGGGGGTGCATTCACTCCGACGACGAGCCTGAACGGCGTCGCGGTAACCTTCACCGCGCCTGCGAGCGCGGGCAGTTACACCCTCACCGCCACAAGTGTGAGCGACCCCGCGAGCAGTGCCTCGGCCACGGTGGGGGTCACGGATCTGCCCGGCGTATACACCTATCACAACGACCTTGCGCGCGATGGGGCCAATACGCAGGAATACGCACTGACGCCGGCGAACGTGAGCACGGCAAGCTTCGGCAAGCTCTTCTCCTGCACCGTGGACGGGGCGCTCTACGCGCAGCCCCTATGGGTCGCTAATCTAAGCATCGCCGGCGTGACGCATAACGTGGTGTTCGTGGCCACCGAACGCGACAGCCTCTATGCGTTCGATGCGGACGCAAGTCCGTGCCAGCTCCTGTGGCGGGTGAGCCTCATCGACGCAGGTCACGGCGCGAGTTCGGGCGAAACCACCGTGCCCGCCGGCACCACCGGCTATCTTGTCGGGGCCGGTGACGGTGACCTGGCTCCAGAGGTCGGCATCACTGGCACGCCGGTGATCGATCCAACGGCGGGCATCCTGTACGTGGTTGCAAAATCGGTGAGCGCGGGGGGCACGGTGTTTTATCAGCGCCTGCACGCCATCGATCTGGCGAGCGGCAGCGAGCGGGCGGGCGCACCGGCGGCCATCGCCGGCAGCTATCGTAACAACAGCGGCGTCACCGTGAGCTTTGATCCGCGGCAGCAGAATCAGCGCGCCGGCCTCACACTCACGGCAGGCACGCTCTACATCACGTGGGGTTCGCACGACGACACCTGGCCCTGGTACGGCTGGGTTATGGGCTATTCCTATAGCGGCAGTACTCTTACGCAGATGGCCGTGCTCAACGTCACGCCGAACACCGGCGGCGGGGGTATCTGGATGAGCGGTGGCGCAGCCTCGGTCGACTCGAATGGACATCTGTACGTGATTACCGGCAACGGTCAGTTTGATGGCGCGAATAGTGGCATCAACGATGACTACGGGGACTCGTTCCTGCAGCTCGCACCCAAGGCCGGCCAGAACGGGCTTGGCGTCTCTTCCTTTTTTACCCCTTCGGATCAGGCCACCGACTACGAGAATGATCTGGACTTCGGCTCCGGAGGCTCGGCTCTCGTGCTCAACCTCCCCGGCGGTAGCGCCCCGCAGCACCTGGTCGTCGGCGGTGGCAAGGACGGTGCGCTCTACGTGCTCAACGGCGATCAGATGGGCGGCTCGGGCGACAGCAACGCGTGGCAGATGCTCGACCTGGGCGCGCCGATCTTTGCCACCTCGGCGTTCTGGAACAACACGCTTTACATCGCTCCCGTGCAGGCGGGCATGCTGGCGTACAGCTTCGACAGCGCTACGCTGCGCTTCAACAGCTCGGCCCAATCCGCGTCTACGAGTACCTACGGCTTTCCGGGCGCGACCCCGTCCGTGTCGGCGACGGGCGCGAGCAGTAACGGCATCGTGTGGGGAATCGATAGCTCTAACTACTGCACCCCGCAGTCGGGTGGTTGCGGTCCGGCGCTGCTGCATGCGTACCCGGCTTCGGCCCTCGGCAGCGAGCTGTGGAACAGCTCGCTGGTCGGTGCGGATGCGGCTGGCAACGCCGTCAAGTTCACCGTGCCGACTGTCGCCAACGGTAAGGTGTACATCGGCACGCGCGGCAACAACACCGGCGGGGTGTACCAGTCCACCTCGGTCTCGGGCGAACTGGACGTCTATGGACTCAAGCCGAACTGAAGGTTCAGCGCGGCGGCAGCGCGCAGATCTAGCGCCGCCGGCGTGTTGTGATAGCCTGCATTCTTCGGGTGAGGGCGCATCTCACGCGGCGGCTCACCGGAGGGCTGTCGACAACAAAGCCCGTGTGGGGTGATCGAAGATGTCTGCGATGGTCATCAATACCAGCTGGTTCTTTGGCAGGCTGCTGCAAAAGATGCACGTCGACGTGGTATGCGATGTCGGATCTATGGATGGCGCGGATGCGCTCCGATTCCGCGACGCGAGACCCTCCGCAAAGATTTATGCCTTCGAGGTCAATCCCGATAACCTCCAGCTGATGAAGAACGATCCGCGGTTGCGCACGCGTGATATCCAGGTGGTGGGGATGGCGGCAAGTGACGTCGATGGCCAGGCTGACTTTTTCGTAGTGCCCGCCGACTACTCTTACTCCAGGCGCAATGATGTGCGCGGCATGAGTTCGCTCTATCGCAGAGCCTCCCATTCGGTTGTGCCGACGCGCGTCAACACCACACGCCTGGACACTTTCCTGCGCGAGAAATGCTCTCCACGTGAGCGCATCGGGCTATGGATCGACGTTGAGGGCAAGGCTTTTGAAGTGATTGAAGGCGCTCTTGGCATCATCAAGCAGCTGCGCGTGCTGCATGTCGAGGTCGAAACCACGGCCGACATTGCCACGGATCAGAAGCTTTATGAACAGGTGAAGCTGCAGATGCGGCGACTCGGATTTTCCGAGGCCGCGACGGACAAGACTACCGATCATCCGCAGTTCAACGCGGTATTCGTGCGTAACAGCTGGAATCCAGTGTTCCTGTTGTGGCTCAAGACCTATCTGGTGCGTGAGCGCTTGCAGTGCGCAATCGCTTCGACGCTGCAGCGCTGGCGACCCGAAAGCGCACAGCGCGATCGAAATCGCACTCAATGAGCCGCACGCCCCCGCCCAGTTGACCGCTCGCCCAGGAAGTGAAACCGAAATAACTGTTCAGCGCAGCGGCGCGGAGGGCTGTGGCGCGAGCGGTGCCACGGGCGGCCCGCCCGCGGTCACGGCGCCGCATTCCTCTACGGTATAGCCGGCGGCGATCCACGCCTCGAGCCCGCCCTTCAGAGGACGCACGCGCTCAAAGCCATGCGTCATGAGCACCTTGGCAGCCTTGGCGGCGGAGGCCTCGTGCGGGCAGCTACAGTACAGAATGATGTCGCGGTCACGCGGCAGTTTGTCGAGGTGCCGTCCGACCTCCTGCAGCGGCACATGCAGCGCCCCGGGAATGCGCCGGCGCTGCAGCCCCTGCGCGGTCACCGAGCGTACGTCGAGCACCACCGGGGCCGCACCGGCCGCGATGATCGTGAAGAGCTCCGCGACACTGATGCGTGCCATGTCGAGCGCCTTGTTGAAGCGGTAGCGCTCCCAGCCCTTGTAAGCGATGTACGCCGCGAGCAGCACCAGGATGAGGCTGATCGCCTGACCGCCGAAAGCACTCAGCCGCGGCAGCAGCCACTCGACCTGTGCGCGCAGCAGCGCTCCAGTGATCAGCACGATCCCGACCCAGAGCGCGCCGGCGAGCGTGCTAAAGGACACAAAGCGCGTCACGCTCATGCGCGTGGCACCCGCAAGCGGCGGGGCCACCAGCGAGAGCCCAGGAATGAACTTCGCGACGATGAGGATTTTTGAACCCCAGCGTTCAAAGCTGGTCTGCGTCTGGTTGACGCACGAATCGGGCGTGAGGGAGATGCGGCACAAGAGACTCATCACGCGCCCGCCGAACACACGTCCGGCGACGTACCAGACGCTGTCGCCCATCACGCAGGCCGCGACGGCGAGCCCGAACAGTGCCCCGGGCGGCAGACGGCCGGCGGCGGCCAGCGCGCCGGCGAGCACCAGCGTCGGCAGTACCGGTATCGGTAGGCCGAGCTGATTGCACAGCACGTTCACGAAGACGACCGTCAGACCGATCGGGCTTGCCATCGGCTGATCTTGCCCCGCCGGCGCGGGTGCGGACAAGCAGGTGCGTTACGCCCCCGCCGGTCGCTTGGCGAAGATCGCGACTACCGCGTCGTCGATACGCTTGGCGGCCTCGGCGCCGCTCACATCAATCAGGGTCTGGTCCGCGGAGGCGTGCCACATCGGCTGGCGGGTCTTCGCATCGTACAGGTCCACCGCGATGATGCCTTCGGGGTACACGTAGGGGCCGCAGCACGGTCCCCAGCCATAGCCGTAACCCCACCCGTATCCGTACGGCCAGGCCGCATCCAGGACATAGTTGCCGCCGATCCCGTAGCCGACCAGGCAGTCCGCCGCGCTCCCCTCCGGCAGGATGCCGCCAGGCGCCAGATGCGCCTGGATCGCGTTGCGCAGGCGTTGCTCGTTCAAGGGGTTGGCGATGGTGTTGCGCAGCGGGCTCGTGCCCCGGAAGGCGCCGGCCCAGGCGTAGCTGCCACAATGCACGCTGCTGAGGAGCGCGTGGTTTACATCCGAGCGCACGTTCAGCGCGCAGCCACTCGTCAGGCAGGCGAGCGCGGCGAGCAGCGCGGCACACAGCGAAAGCTTGCTCATGATCATCACCTCGGGCGGACCCACCGGACGTTCCCACGGCCGCCGCGACCGATTTTAACGCGCCAGGGGCTCGGGCGTTGACCGCCGCGGCGCGGGAACGCGTCTGAGCTAGAACGGCTCGCCGATCACCAGGCGCCAGCCGGAGAGGATGCCGGCATCACGGTAGCCGATGCCCAGTCGGGGCAGGGGTATGCCCTTGAACTGGTACATCGGGTTCATACCGAACATTAAGCCGGTCTCGAACTGCAGCGTGCGCGTGCTGATGCCGGAGGCAGGTCCGGTCGGGGCGTTGAGGTAGACGTCCGCGATACCGTACACACCCACTTCGAGGCGACGGTCCTTAAAGGGTGCCCTGAAAAAACCCTGTCGCAGGTCAAGGGCCGTGCGCAGCCGCGTGAAGGAGTCATTCGGCAGGCTGCTGCGGTAGTGCACGCCGGCGTAGGTCAGTTCCTCGCTCCACAGGTCCGCGCCGTCGAAGATGCTGAAGCGCAGGTCACTGCGCACGCCCGTGCCATAGATGTAGGCATTCACCGTGGACGAGGAAGCCCACGTGGCGCCCGCCTTCACGTACGGGTACACGTGCCAGTCCTCGTGCAGCCAGTAATCGAACTGCACTCCGGGCTCGAGGCTCAACGCGCCCACCTGGGTCGGGATGTCCAGGTGCACCAGGTCCTGGGGCGTGAAATTGAAAAAGCCCACGGTAAGGGGAAAGATCAGCTGCACGCCCGGTGGCGCGCCCGGCTGCTCCGCGTAACGCAGCCGGTAGCTGGGCCGAAACTGGTAAACCTGGATGGTGCGCCCGTCGATCTCGTACACGCCCGAACCGAGCTCGCTCGCGAACGCGTAGTCAGCGATCCCGGTATCGGCGCTCGTCGGGGCGGCGGTGGCCGCGAAGGAGCTGCCCGTCCGCAGCAGCGCCCACGCCCACAATCCTATCCCCGCCAGTCGCCGCACGTCGTCTTTCCGTTTTGCAAACGAGTCTAGCAGGTCAAAATGCCCTGCACGGTGTGGCCGCCGTTGCGGCGCGCGCCGCCTGAACACCCTCGCCGTCAGGACAAGGAGTCACTGCATGAGTTCGGCATCACGGATCGCACGCGCCGCGCACGTCGCCCCCGCGGGGCTGAGTTATCTGGGTCCTCACAGCGGCACCCAGCCGCTGGAGGTAACGTTGGTACTGCGACGTCGGGCCGGTGCGTCCCGGGCGGCAGCGTGGCCCGAGGTGCCCGCGTGGCCGCGCGCGCAGTTCGCCCAGCACTGGGGCGCGGATCCATCCGATCTGGCATCACTGCGCCGCTTCGCCAGTCAGCACGGCCTGACGGAGACCGGGGCCGATGCCGGCCGGCGCGTGCTGCATCTGCGCGCCCCGCCTCAGGCGCTCGAGCGTGCCTTTGGCGTGACGCTCGGTCGCTATCGCCTCGCCGACGGGCGTGGCCCCTTCGTGGCCGGCGACACCGCTGCGGTGCTGCCTCCGGAGGCGATCGCGGTGCTCGGGCTCGACGGCCGCCCGGTCGCGCGCCCGCACTTTCGCCGGCCGCTCACGACGCCGGCGCAGACCTATACACCGCTCGAGGTCGGGGCGCTGTATCAGTTTCCTGCCGGCACCGACGGCAGTGGCGCGGCCGTGGCCATTATCGAACTCGGCGGTGGCTTCAGCGCGAGCGATCTGGCGCGCTATTTCAAGAGCCTGGGAATCGCGAAGCCGCCCGCGGTCACGGCGGTTGCCGTCGCCGGCGGCGCCAATACCCCCGGCGGAGACGCCGATGCTGAGGTGATGCTCGACATCGAGGTCATCGGCGCGCTCGCTCCGGGAGCGAGCATCGCGGTTTACTTCGCCCCCAACACCGATCAGGGCTTTTACGAGGCCATCTCGCAGGCCGCTCACGATCCGGTTCGTCGCACGACAGTGATGTCGATCAGCTGGGGCGGCCCGGAGGAGGGCTGGACTGCGAGCGCGCGCGCTGCCATGGAGAGCGCGCTCGAGGATGCCGCGACACTCGGGGTCACGGTGACCGTGGCAAGCGGCGACAGCGGCTCCGGTGATGGCGTCAGCGGCGGTGCGCCGCATGTGGATTTCCCCGCCTCGAGCCCGAACGCGCTCGCCTGCGGCGGCACAAAGCTCGTCTCCAACGGCGGCATCATCACCAGCGAGGTCGTGTGGAACGAGACGAGCAGCGGCGAGGGCGCCACCGGTGGCGGGGTGAGTATCGAGTACTCACTGCCGGCGTGGCAGCAGGCCGCCGCGGTACCGCGCGCGCCGAATGGGCAGCCCGGGCGCGGTGTGCCGGATGTCGCCGGCAACGCTGACCCGCAGACCGGGTACCAGGTGCTGGTCGATGCACAGCCACAGGTGATCGGCGGCACGAGTGCCGTGGCGCCCCTGTGGGCGGCGCTGGTTGCGCGCTGCAATCAAAAGCTCGGCCGCCCGCTCGGGGATGCGCACGCCGCGCTCTATGGGCTCGGCGCGCGCACCTTCAATGACATCACGAGCGGCAACAATGGCGCCTACCAGGCAGCGCCCGGCTGGGATGCCTGCACGGGACTCGGCTCGCCCCGGGGCGAGGCGCTGCTTGCGGGGCTCGCGGCGCTGAAGGCCTGAGTTCCGGGTACGCCGCGCGCGCCCAGGAGACGCGCCGCGGCGAAGCCGCACAGTCCGAGGAGGACGATGAGGTCCAGCGCGCCGCCGCCTCCGCCGCCGCCACCGGAGGTAACAACCGTCAACACCTGAGTGGCCTCGGTGTAGCCGTCCACGTTGGTGCAGGTGAGATTGTAGGTGTAGCTGCTGGCGGCACTCGGGGAGAGCATCACCGAGCCACTCAGCGACTGCGTGCCGCTCCAGGACCCCGAGGCCGTGCAGCTGGCGGCATTGGTCACCGTCCAGCTGAGCGTGCTCATGCTGCCGGAGTGGATCGTCGTGGGACTCAGATTCAGCGTGACGTCCGGGGCCGGCGGAAGGTCTGAAAGCGCGGCACCGGCCTGGATGAGGCCGTAGCCGCCGGTGAAATTCACCGCCCCGGCGCTGTCGGCGAGCGCCAGCGCGCCGCTCTTGAGCGTCGCATACAGCGCGCTCGGGGTGATGCCCGGGAACTTCTGCAGCAACAGCGCCGCGGCCGCCGCCACGTGCGGGGTGGCCGCGGAGGTGCCGAAGAAGCTCGGATAACTCGTATCGTTGGCGCAGTTACCCGTGCCGGCAGCCCCTTCGAGGAAACCGAGAAATGTGTCATTGCCGCCATCGGGGCCCGCGATATCCGGTTTCTGCCGCGTCACCGGCGTCGCGTTGGGAGCGCCGGCCGCGTCAAAGAGGATGGGATCGCCGCCCTTGGCCGAGTACGGCTCAAGCTGCGCGGGTGTCGTGCCGCAGGGGGGCGTCTGGTACCACCACACGGCCGCGACCGCCATGGCGCCAGCAGCGCTCGGGTGACCGTGGAGCGTCCCCCCCGTGGGCTTGATGGAACCCGGATAGGTCACCCCGGCGCCGTTGTCGTCGATGATGACTTTGATGCGCCCCGGGGTAGTGCCGCTCACGAGGCCGACCTGAATGTCGATGCTTTGCGCGGCGCTGCAGAAGCTCGCACCGGTGATGCCCGCCGGGCAGGGACTTCCCGCGCTGGCGTTGGCCGGAAAGCCGATGATCAGGATCTGGTAGGGGTCGACGCCGGCTGAATTGGCACCGCTGCAGACCTGGGTGTTGTTATTTACATCGGTGACGAGGTTGTTGTTGGCGTCGTTGGGGTCCGGATTCTGCGGACTCGCCACGAGCCCGGACGCCGAGCCCGTGACACACAGATCCATCTGACTCGTGGCGCCGCCGCTGTTCGGTGAGCCGGTCACGTACGGCTGGTCCCACTGCAGCACGATCCCGATGAACTCCCCGGGGGTCAGCTGCGGGAGGCTGACCGTGAGCGCGATGGTTGTCGTGGCATTGGTGGTGTCGAAGTTCAGCAGCTTCTCACCCGCAGGACTCGTCGAGGCGGTCGCGAAGCTGGGCGCGAGATTGTCGTAGCCGTTGCTGCCGTCGTTGCCGGCGGCGGAGAAGTACGCCACGCCGGCAGAGTTGACGGTGTCGATGGCCTGGGAGATCAGGCCGTCCTGGAACAAGGGCTCATCGTAGTACGTCACGTCATCGGCGATCACCTGCGCGCCGGCCGTGGCGAGGGCCTGGATGCCGCTGGCAAAGTCCGCCTCGCCCTCCACCGCGGTGTGAAACGCAAGCTTCGCGCCCGGGGCGACGTCGTGCACGATCTGCATCATCGCGCGGCCCTCATCTCCGTAGGGCGTCAGATACGGTGCGCCGAAATCAAGGCAGGTGTCACCGTTCACGACCCCGGCCTCTTCCAGGATGTTGATGCTGCTCGCCGCGGGCAGGTCGCCCGTGGAGATATCCGAGGTGGCATCCGCGGTGAAACTGTTGGGCGCATAGCCGTTGTTGCCCGAGGCGGGGACGCCACTGTTCGCCATGGCGTAGATGGCGTAGCAGTCGTAGCTGTCGGAGAGGATGCCGACGGTGATGCCGGTGCCGGTCAGGCTCGGATTATCCGTGCGCAGCCCGGCCGTGCCCTGCACGAAGTCGCCCTGGGAGGTGACCGCACCGGTATTAGTGCGCGCCAGGGCGGCGCGGATGGAATGCAGCTCCGGCAGGCCCGCGGCCGCCTCAATCGCGCTGATCGGCAACCAGCCGCTGACGTCGTTCAGGTACACCGAGGGGTGCAGCAGGCCAAGCCCCACCAGGGCACTCTTCAGACGCTGCGCGTTGCCGCGCGTGACGGCATCGACGACCACGTATGCGGTGCCCGTGTCGCGCGCGATCATGTAGCGCGCCGCGGGGTTCAGGGATCTGAGGTCCAGGAGCGCACTCTGCGGTCGCACGCGGTCGGCGTGACGGGCAAGATCAGCGAGCGCGCCGTCCAACTTGGCGGCCGCGCCACTGCGCACCGCGGGCCCGCGGCTGCCATACGCCACGAGGTGCGCGCTCGTCGACGTCTTCTGCGCCGCAGCCCTGGGAGGCATCACCGCAGAGGTCGCCGCCGCCGCGCCGAGAATGGCGGCCAATGCGAGTGTGCTCAGCGCCCAGCGGGCCGATGTCATCCGTTGCATTTGAGCTCCCGTGTGAACCGCACGCCGCTTAGGCGGCGTGCGGCTTCAGTCATCCTGTGTGATCGCGACTCGGCAGCCAGCGCTGCCCGTACGGCTTAAGCTGCGGACCGTGCTCCCTGATCCTGCGCGACGCGCGTCAGACGGGTCATCGGATCGGCGCTCCGGGTGCGACTGTGGCGTCACCCGCCCGACCCCTCGAAGCGCATGCGTCCCCGGGCAGTCTAAAGGAATCACTGCCCAGTCTCAGCTGGCAGCTGTAAGCAAGTGTTTTGGAACGATTTGTCCTGGGAGCGAAGGCGCTAGTGCCCGCCGGGCTGAGCGGGCGCGGCACCGGCCGCAACCGGAAGCGGCTCGTATTCATAAACCCCCTCCGCCCCCAGGGCGAGAATGAGGTGTCCGTCGCGCAGCTGGTAGGAGCGCACCTGGGTCCATTGCCCGATGATCAGCTCGTACAGGGAGCCCGGTTCGCACTGGGCGCGCGTGCTGGCGAGTTCCCCGAAGACGAGCTGCCCGGTCTGGGGGGAACTCCAGGTGCCGCTGCCGCGGTTACAGTCGATGCGGGCGCTGAGTTCGCCGTGCGCAGCGAACGCCAAAAGATAGTGGGAGGGATCTTGCGGCACGCGCGTCTTGCCATCGCCGCCTTCGATCTTCACCAGCCGCCAGGAGGTTCCCTCAAGCTCACTGCCCGAGACTGCGGCCGGAGTCTGCGCCGCCGCCGCCGTTGCGAGTGCGGCACACCAGCAAGCGCTGGTGAGAATCCACCGCCGTGTCGCCGACGGTACGCGCGTGCAATTGGTGCTCAGAGGATCATTTCTCCAGTTCGATGTTCTTGACGCTGCCACAGTCGGCGCCCAGCCACTGGGCCTCCACGGTGCTGTGGATATTGGTGACCTTCCCATCCTCGTGGGTGACGGCGATGTCTATCGTACCGGAGGCGTGACGTCTTCCGGTGATATTAAAGTGCATTTTGTAATCCGACAGGGTGCTGCCCCCGGCGCTCGCAGCGCACTGCTTCTCCGCCTGAAACTCGGTGGCGGTATTGGTGGTGACGGTGACCTTGCAGTTGCCGCTGTCTGCGTCCTTGTTGCCGAATCCCTGGGAGCGCTTCTCAGCGGTCATGCATTCTTTGAATTTCTGCTCTTGCCCTTGTGCGCGCTGCGCCATCATCTGCTGCATCTTGGCTTGCTGCTCCGGGGTCATTCTCTGTAGCAGGGCCTCCGGAATGGCCGGTGCGCCACCGGCCGCCCCGGTCGTGGTCACCTCCCACAGCCCGAGTTCAACGTTCATGGCCACTTGCGGCTCGACCGCGTGGCCAGGACGGGGGAGGAGGCTGATGGCGCTGAGCGCGAGTGCCGTGAAGGTTCTGAACATGGCGGTGTCCCTTTTTGAGTGCGAGACCTCAGTTGCGGCGGCTGCCGAACTGCACGGGGGAGAATCTTGCGCCCGGGGCGGCTCGCTGGCACGCGTTTGCGCCGACCCGTGTCAGCGCGCCGTGCGCGGGCGGCGAGGGCTCGGCACTTTGCAGCGGCTCGATACCCCGCGCCCCCTAAGGATAGCGGAAAGCGCCTAAGTGCCGGGAGTGCGCCGCCGCTGCTGATACACGGCGTATACGCCGATGCCGATCCAAACCACGTTCATGGCGGCCGAGGGCAAGGCGCCATTCCAGCCGCTGTTGATGACGAAGCCGGCCGCGCCGAGCATGTTCATGAAGTGGTAGGTGAGCGATTCCGCGCGTAGTTTGCCGCTCGAGAGCAGTGCGTACGCGCCCAGAATGAGCAGCGCCCCGATCCAGCCGATGATTTCGATCGCCAGTTTCATGGCAGCTTCACCGCAGGGCCCGATCGCAGGCCTGTAGTGCACCTTTCCCCACCAGGTCGATGACGTAAGTAAAGCTCTCGTAGCGGTGCAGCTGCTCCATCAGCGCGCGCCTGCGGTCCGGGGTCAACACGGCCGCATCCTGACCGAAGGCGCGCAGGTCCTGCCAGGTGCTGAGGCCGATGCGCTCCTCATCGACGAAGACACGCATGACCCCGTAGGCCTCGCTGTAGCGCTTGGCGTCGGCGTAGGGAATGTCGTTCAGCGCCGGCGTGGCGATTGCCGTATCCCAGCTTGCGCTCGAGACGAGGTCAAAGTAGATGCCCGGGTAGTCGATGGGTACCGCGCTCTTGCTCTCAGCACTTCCCAGTGCATTCAGCGCGATCAGCTGTGCCTGGATCTTCTCGCGCAGCTTGGGCATCGCGGCCAGCACTTCCTCGACCTGCGCGCGATTGTCACTGAGTTCGCGCCGGAAGCCGGCGACCGTCTCGCGGGCGATCCTGGAGCGGTGATGCGATTCGACGAGCTGTTCCAGTCCGAGGGCGATCAGGATGCCGAGGGTCACGATCCCGAGGTGTACGAGGAAGTCCTTGAGGGTGCGCACTTGCCCCGGAAGGTGTAATTCCATGGCTGCTCCGGCTGGGGAGTGGGCACTATAACAGCCCTGGGCGCAGCCCCGAGCTCGCGGCCAACTGCCGCGCACGCCGCGTTGCCGTGGCTGGGTGCAGCCTGGCGCCCGGGAGGGCCGCGGGCGCCAGGCGCCCACTCGGCCTCAGCAGAGGCGCTCGTGAGCGCCCTCACACGCAAGATCGGTTTGCTGCGGCTTGCGGTGGCGGTCCGCAATCCACGGCAGCCCAAGCGAGCCGCGACAGCCGCAGGAGCCGTGTGGAAGCGGGCACTCAGTGGGACGCATCGCGTGCATCCTCATCCTGCAGCAGGCGCACCAGGCCTTCGAGTTCATTCCAGCCCGTGTCGGAGACCGCGCAATACTGCAGGTCGCCGCGGGTCCAGAAGATCATCCGATAGCCGTTGCGCGTGGTTTGCTTGGACACTCCGGCGCGCTTCTGCGCCCAGCTGAAGACGTTGATCACGTGGGCGCCGTGCTGATAGACGACGACGGCGGCGCGCTGGTGCTCCAGGTAATCCGCGCGACCGCCGACCAGGCGATAACCCGCGGAGGTGAAATCGGCAACTACCGGAGACACATCCGCATGCCCGGAGAACCAGGGCTTCACGGTGTGGTGATCGCTCGACTCGACGTCGATCAGATGCGCGGGCATGAGCGAGCGCACGTGTGCGCTCGCGAGCTCATCGACGAGCGCGTTCCCGAGCAGCGGTGCGCCGAGTGCGAGCAGCAGCGCCGCCGCGACCGCGCTGCCGGCGACTCCGCTGAAGGCGCCGAGCCAGAAGGGACGTGCGCCCCAGAAGGAGCGTCTCGTGGGCCGCACGCGCGCCGCCTCGGGCCCGGCTTCTTGATCGAGTGCGCGCGCGATGCGGGTCCGCAGCTGCGGCGGCACGGCCGGGGCGAGGTCGCGGCGGATCCCCGCGCGCAGCCGCTCCAGATCCGCAAGCAGCGTGCGGCATGCATCGCAGCCCTCCAGATGGCGCTCGATCTCGATGGCAGCGAGTGCGTCGAGCTCGGCGTCGAAGTAGGCCTGCAAGCGCAATGATTCAGGGCACGCCACGGGTTTCTCCTTGCGCCCCCGTCAGCCACAGCTGCTTGAGCGCGGCGCGCGCACGCGCCAGGCGCGACATGACCGTGCCGATCGGCAGACGCGTCACCGTGGCAATCTCCCGATAGCTCATCTCTTCGAGCTCCCGCAGCGCCAGGACTTCGCGATGCTCCTCGGACAGGCGGGCCATCAGCTGCTCGAAGGTGCGCTCCTCATCCTTCAAAATGGTGGCGCTCTCCGGGTCAGGCTCATTCGCAATCATGGCGTACCCGTCCTGCGCATCGCCTTCCTCGGGCAGCGCCACCGCGCCACGGCGCTGCGCTTGCCGGTACGCGGTGGCGTGGCAGTTGCGCACGATGGTGAGCAGCCACCCCCTGAGGTCCGATGCCCGCAGGCCGTCAAAGCCGCGATAGGCCCGCAGCACCGCCTCCTGCACGATGTCATCCGCGTCCGCGGAGGAACGTGCGAGCCAGCGCGCGAAGCGGTACGCGGCGTCCAGGTGCGGCAGGACCTGCGCCTCAAAGCGCATGCGTCTAGGGTCCATCGACGTGACCGACCACCACCGCCAGCGCCCTTCCAGCCCATCCTTATCGGGGAAGACTCTCCCCATACGCATTCTATTCCGGCGGGCGCGCGCGGCGCGCCCCCGGGGGACGGGAATAAAGGCCGGCACCCGGGAGTCTGCTGTCCTGAACCCCGACAACTTCGCAGGAGACTTTCATGGCAGAGGACCGATCGCACATCTCGCGCCGCAGCGCGCTGAAGTGCCTGGCTTATGGCGGAGCAGGTACGCTGTTCACCCTCTCCGGGGGAATCCTGACGCCGTTCAACCTGGCGCAGGCCACCGCCGGCAACGCCGCGCCCGCCGGCCGGCCGCTGTTTCTGCAGATCAGTGACACGCATATCGGCTTCAGCAAAGAAGCCAACCACGATGTCAGCGGCACGCTGATGCAAACCATTGAGCTTGCGAACCGCATGCCCGAGAAGCCGGCGCTCACCTTGCACACCGGGGACATCACGCATCTGTCCAAGCCGGCAGAATTCGACCTCGCACAGCAGATGCTCGCCAGCCTGCGCACCGGGGAGCTGCACACGGTGCCAGGCGAGCACGACACCAGCGATCCTGGGGTGAGTGAGTACTTCAGCCGCTTCGGCAAGGCCTCGGGGAACCGCGGCTACTACAGCTTTGATCACGGCGGCGTACACTTTCTGGCACTCATCAACGTGCTGCAGTTCAAGCCCGGCGGGCTGGGCACTCTCGGTGAGGAGCAGCTCACCTGGGCGAGCGCGGATCTGAAGGCGCGCAGCGCGAGCACGCCGATCGTGGTGTTTGCACACATGCCGCTGTGGTCGATCTATGAGCCCTGGGGCTGGGGCACCGCCGATGCCGAGCCCCTGGTCGCACAGTTGCGCCGCTTCGGCTCGGTCACCATCCTGAACGGGCACATTCACCAGATCGTGCAGAAGGTCGAGGGCAACATCACCTACCACACGGCGCGCTCGACGGCCTATCCGCAGCCCGCGGCCGGGGAAGGTGGCGGGCCCGGACCGCTCACGGTCCCCGCGGAACAGCTGCCCAAGATGCTCGGCATCACCAACGCCGCCCTCGTGAAACATCCGGCCGGCCTCACGCTCACGGACCGCGTGCTCGCCTGAGGCGCGGGATCCTGCGCCCAAAGGCGCAAGCAGGTGCCCCACGCGTGGCCCAGGATTCGGCGGGTGCGCTGCGGGCGCAATGGCTGACTGCTGCTGGGTTAAGATCGGCGCCCGAGTTGGGCAGGAGTGCTTATGCGCCGGTTAAACGCCGCGATGCTTGTGACCGTGCTGTTGTCCCTCAGCGCCTGGGGCGCCGAGGCGCCGACGGCCGAACCCGCCAAGGCCTGGATTGCACAGAGCAATACCTACACCAACCGGCTGCTGGCCGTGGAGCTCGACCACGACCCCGAGCGCGGCTCGCGTCAGGGTCTGGCCAAATTTGACGAGCAGATCTCCAAAGCGACGCTGGCCGATGAGCTCGCCGAGCGGCACGAACTTGAGGCGGCCCTCGCGGGCGTGAATCGTGACGGCGCCAGGGAGACCGATAAGCGCGTGCAGGAGGACCTCGAGATCCTGCGCAAGGCGTTTGACCTGCAGTTTCGCCAGCAGGACTTCGCCCTCGAGCACGAAGTGCCGTTTCTGAACGCGAGTGAACTCGTCTTCCAGGGGGTCAGGGGCCTCCTGGATGACCAGGTCGCCGCGGAGCGGCGTCCGGCGGCGGTCGCGCGGCTGCGCAAGTACGCCGGTGTTGAGCCGGGCTTTCGGCCCTTCACCGAGGTACTCAAGGAGCGCGCGCTCGAGCAGATGGCCAAGCCGGGCGTCACCTATCCCTACAAGGATCAGCTCGAGACGGAACTCGGGCGCAACTCAAGTTACGTTGAGGGCATCGCCACGCTGTTCGCCAAGTATCAGCTCAGCGGCTGGGAGCCGGCGTACGGCAAACTGAAGAGCGAGCTCGCCGACTATGACGCCTGGGTGCGTCAGACCATCCTGCCCAAGGCACGCACGGATTTTCGGCTGCCGCCACAGAAGTACGTACTTGCCTTCGAGCAGTACGGCATCGACATCCCGCCGGCGCAGATCGCCGCCCTGGCCCACGCGGCCTTCACGCAGTACCAGAGCGAGATGGCACCGCTCGCCGCGCAGATCGCCAAGGCCAACGGCTACCCCTCGGGTGATTACCGCGCGGTGATCGGGCAGCTGAAGAAACAGCAGATCACCGGGGAGGCGATACTGCCCTTCTACAACAATCGCCTGCACCAGATCGAACAGATCATCGTCGCCCATGATCTGGTGACGCTGCCCTCACGACCGGCGATCATCCGGCTGGCGACAGCGGCGGAGACCGCGCAGCAACCGGCGCCGCACATGTCGCCACCGCCGTTCCTGCACAACACCGGCCAGCGCGGTGAGTTCGTGCTGCCGCTGAACATCCCCTCGGCTAACGGCGGGGAGGCGGACAAGTACGATGACTTCACCTTCGATGCGGTCGCCTGGACGCTCACCGCGCACGAGGCGCGTCCGGGCCATGAGCTGCAGTTCGACTCCATGGTGGAGGAGGGCGTGAGCCTTGCGCGCGCGCTGTACGCGTTCAACTCCACCAACGCGGAAGGCTGGGGTCTTTACTCCGAGTACATCATGCAGCCCTACGAGCCGAAGGAAGGGCAGCTGCTCACGCTACAGCTGCGTCTGCTGCGCGCCGCACGCGCGTTCCTGGATCCGGAGTTGCAGAGCGGCGCGGTGACACCGGCGCGCGCCTACGAGGTGCTCGAGAAGGACGTGATGCTCAGCCACGCCTTTGCCAAGGAGGAGGTCGAGCGCTTCACGTACCGCTCGCCCGGACAGGCTAACAGCTACTTCTACGGTTACACGCGCCTGCTCGCCCTGCGCAAGGAGACCGAAGCGAAGCTCGGGCGCAAATTCGACCAGAAGAAGTTCCACGACTTCATTCTCAGTCAGGGCCTGCTGCCCCCCGATTTGATGCGCAAGGCGGTGCTGGAGGAGTTCGTGAGCGGCGAAAAGTAGCTTCCGTGCTGCGCGGCCGGTTATTGCATCGCAGGTAGCGCCGCGAGGCCGCCTGCCGGCGCTGTCCGGAACACGCACCGGAGCGTGCCGGTAAGGGCGGCCGCGAGCGACGGCCTTGCCGGCGGTGGCGGGTAACCGCAACGCGTTTTGACGGCCTTTTCCCACACGGAGACTGGGGCTTGGGTGGCCTGCGCGTTGGCGCGCGGGCGCGCACACTCCGGGCCTGACGGGTGCGAGCCGGGAAAAGAACTCCACCCACTCTTTTCGGCGGAGGTATTTCTTTATGGCGAGCATGATGCGTAAGCGGCGAACCCAAAGGCCCGTTCCTAAGCCACGCGCAAAGAAGCGCAGCAGTCCGGCAAAGGCGGCGAAGAAGACTCGGAGCGTAAGGCGCGGGGGCAAGCCGGCCCGGACCGTCAAGGCTGCCGCCAAACGCGTCGTGGGCAGCGCTGGGCGTGCGGCCAAAGCGCTGGCGCGGGAAGGTGCACACCGTGCGAGTAATGCCGGCCGGCGGGTTCTGGCGCGCGGGGTGCGCTCCGTCGCCACGGGGGTGCAGCACGCAGCGCAAGGCGTGGGCGAAACGGCAGCCTCGGCTCTGAACATCGTTGCCGATCATGTGACTCCCGCGACCGAGAAATAATTGGGGCGGGGTGCCGGGCGGAGCGCAGCTCAAGATCACTGGCCCTGGGAGCCGGGCAGAGACGGAGCGGCGCGGCCGTCTCCGACGGGGACGCCTGGGCGCGTGCGCTCTGCCCGAACGCGCCCGCTCCCTTCACGGAAGCAGCCGCGGCGCCGCTGCGCCGGATCGGTCGGGCGCTGCGCGAAGGGGCGGCCGCGCCGACACTCGGGCAAGTAAGTCTGTAGGCTTGCCTGATACGAACCGACCGAACCTTCAGGAGTGCAGCGATGACCCAAGAGCAGTTCACGAGCCTGGTTGCGACGGCCGCCGCAGGCTTGGCGCCGATCATGCTGGCGCATGGCCACATTTCTGCGGAGCGCCTCAGGGAGCTTGCCGAGGTCGCCACGAACCTCGCACAGCAGGTCTCCAAGGAAGCGCGGGCTCGCTATGAGGCGGCCAACGGGTCAATCTGACGCCGATCAACCGCGCAGAGGGAGGCCGATCCGGTGCAGGGCCAGCCGCTTACGGGTCGGGTGGGATTTGATCCGAGACCTGGGCCGATCACACCGAGAGGCGTAGTTCCTCGTGCCGCTGATAGCGGGTGTGCGAGTTTGTGCTCCGATCATCCTGCGCGGCAACCAGATGCTGTGCGAGCCGAGCTGCATGCGCTCGCAGCTCCGCAACCGCCGTTGTTTCCCAGTGACTCGCGCGAAGCATCGGTCCGATGTAATAGAGGTTGCCGGCGCGATCACCGCTGGCGCTCACGAGCGCTCCGATCTTGTCGGTGGCAAGACCCAGCCCCAGCGGGTCACGCATTGCCACGCCTTGTGCGAGCAGCGAGCGCAGGAGACGCTGCTGCGTGTGTCTCACGTCGTAGTCGGGTCCCGTGCAGTTAACGACGCGGTCGACCAGCAGGTGGGTCGCTTCGCTTCGCCCGCGCTCGCGAAGCGTTACTTGTATCTGCTTGCCCGCGAGTCCGAGTTCCAAAATACGCCCCGCATGAATCTGCAACTGACCCTCTCGCCGCAGCTCATTTAACACCGACCAGATTGCTGCGGGCAGCCGGTGCCGATGAACGTCCCAGTAGGGGCGAACGTGCCTGAGGAAGCGGCGGCGTTCGCGCAGCGGCAAACGGTCCCAAAGGCTCGGCGCGAGCTCGCGCACGAACGCCATCGCTTCGCGCCAGTCACCGTTGCGCAACTGATTCTCCTCAGCCAGCGTGCGCACCTCCCGGAACAGACGATGCAGCGAAGATGAAGCGGCCCGGGTGAAAGGCAATGCGTCGCGCTCACCACTCAGCGCAGCGAACGAGGTCTGGGATGTCGGAAGCAAGCCGCGCCGGGATATGGCATGAATACGGACCTTGCCAAACGCGCCCGCACATCCGGCGACCACGGTGTCCGCCATGGTCAGCCCGGTGCCGGCAATGAGAACGGTCTCGCCAGGGCGGAAACCGGGAGGCCTGCGCCAGGGATCATCAACGTAACGCGCGGAGCCGCGCAAGCTGTCGCTTCCCGGCAGTGGAGCGGGCGGCGGATTGCCAAGCGCCAGTACGACGTCGTCGGCGCGAAGTTTGCGGCCATCGGCGAGGTGTACTTCCCGAGTCGAGGCGCGGTGGCGTCGCTCGACGGCGATGGCCTGGCCGAACGTGCGCTGAAGCTCGACCTGTCGTGCAGCGGCCGCCTCGGCGCTCTGCAGCGCGGACGCCAGGTACTCCCCATACAGTTCGCGCGGCAAGAAGTCCTCGGCAGTGGCAGCCGGCAGTGAGCGTTGGGCAAAGCGGAGAAACTGCAAGGGATCTTCGCAGTCTGCCGACATGCGTCCCGCCGGGACATTCAACAGGTAAGGATGCTGCAGCTTGCTGTAAGCGAGGCCGCGCGCCATCTGAGAGCGGTCAACGAGCACGATGCGTAACGGCTGCTCGTGCCGGAGACGCAGAAGATTGATGGCAACTGCGGTTCCTGAAAAGCCCGCGCCGACGATGACGATGGTGCGTGGCAACGCGTTCATGCTTCAGCAACGAAACCGGCACAGGTGAAGGCGCCGCTGCGCAGCCGATGGCTGCGCCGGCACACCCCGTCGGCCGCGCACGCCGCAGCGTAACCGAGGCCCGCGGCAGGCCCGGAGAACACACCAGCCACCCAGGCCGGGTCGCCGCGAAAGTACTGGCAGTTCCCGCAGCGGTTGGCCGGCAGCGGACTCTCGGCCGGCAAGGCGCGCACGAAGTTCGAACGACTCAACGGGCTCCATCGACTCAGCCGCCCCTTGAACCGGCTGCGATGGCCCCATCGGGTACGAACACTCGCCGCGATTTCCACCGCCAGGTGTCTGGAGGAAAGGGACTCCTGAAAGGTATTCATGCCTGCGCCCTCGCAGTGGCCGCCCATGAGAATCCGGGCTTCAGGAGGAGTCTAGGGCGCCGGTGGTTTGCGCGTCGGTACGCAGGCGGTTCAAAAGTGGTGACAACGCGCAGGAGCCGGGGAGCGCAGGCCAGAATCTGCGCTCATGTACAGATTGCGTCTCGGTCTGACCGCATGGCACAACGGACACCGCAATGTCACCGTGCGTCGAATAGGCTTTCTTAAGGCCGCTGTGCGCTTTACCGACGCCGACCGGGATCGAACCGGTTGAGTGAACGCCTCGGACGATCGAGGCGCAGGCCGTCGACGTGACGATGGCACGGCATTCCGTGCGGCCGCTCCCTCGTTAGAGGCGCAAAGGCATCACCCGCCTGCACGCCGCACGTGCGATGCCATGACTGTAAGAATGCCGTGCGAGTCTCGGGCGATGCGTCCGAGGGGCTTCTCTATCTCGACATTGGACACCAAAGGATGGTTCAGCCTATGAAAGTGCTCTCCGCCAGTAAGCTCAAGGCATTTCACCTTGCGGGTATGACGGGAAGCTTCAAGCACGCGGCGCATCTGCTTTCCGTCAGTCCGTCCGCTGTCAGTGCGCGGGTGCGCTCGCTCGAGAGCGACCTCGGCGTGCGACTCTTCAAGCGCGGAATTCGGAAACTGAGTCTGACCGAGGCCGGCGCGGACTACATCCGCGAGGTCGAAGCGACCTTTGTGAATCTCGACATCGCCACGCGGGAGCTGCGTCTGCGTTTTGGCGAGCCCGCACCCGTCGGGCGTTCGCGCGCGCGGAACCCGGCGCGGGATGTACGGCAGCTGCTGACATCTTCGGAGCACGGTGTCGTCCTGGGGCGCGATTGGGCCTGATTCGAGAGGACGAGCCAGGAGACTCCCGGCCGGTTTTCGCCGTATGCCTGGGAGCGTGGCGCAGAGGGAGGTGACCGGCCCCGTGACGTGCGGAAGGAGGCAGTGACGACCTGCGACTCCGTGCGGCGCCGAAAGGTAAGCGGGGCGCGGCACCACCGCAACGATTTGAGCGGACGAGAAAACGGAAAGGCTGCGAGCGGGACGTATAATCGCGCTGTGAACCTTGTCGATGCGATTGTGGTCGGCTGCTTTGTGGCGATCGTCGCTATCATCTTGTGGCCCATGACGATGGACCGGCGACAGCGCTGGCGCAATCGGCGCGCCGGGAAGAAATGGTAAGCCGCTGAGCGCAAGGCGCGCTTGTAGCGTCTTGCCGCACTGTGAGCGACGCAGCCGCGCGCTACGTGGGCATGTCGAACGCCCCCCCGGCGGTGGAAAGCTCCTGGAGAGGGCCTGTACGCACTCCTCGAGCCCCGATACGGCGCGCCCGAGTTCCTGCAAGATACAAGCTCATTGCATGGGTGCTCCTAGCCTTTGAAGCACGCATGGAGCACGGTCATTCGAAGTTGGTCCGTTTGGAGATGAACTCGTCTATAAGTTATTGTTTTTACTGGTCGGGGTGACAGGATTTGAACCTGCGACACCTACGTCCCGAACGTAGTGCTCTACCAGGCTGAGCTACACCCCGAGTTTGGCCCGCCACCAGGCTGAGCCGGCAGCGGGCCGCGCAGTGTACTCAACCGCACCCCCGGCATCAAATAACGCTCTACGTCCCGGCTTTCTGCACGACGATGTGCCCGAGATGCATCACGAACACCGGGTGCTCGGTGGCATGGATGTCGCTGAGGACGTTCCCGGGAACCGCGACGATGTCAGCGACCTTGCCTGCCTCGAGCGTACCGACCTCACTTTCCACGCCCAGGAGCTTTGCGGCATCGCGCGTCCCGGCCAGCAGCGCCGCCGCCGGCTTCATGCCCAGCTCCGTCATCAGCCCGAATTCCATGGCGTTCATGCCGTGCGGATAGACCCCGGCATCGGTGCCGAAGGCGATCGGCACGCCGAGGCGCAATGCGGTACGGAACATCTTGTCGTGGGCGGCGGCGGCGGCACGCGCCTTGGCGGCGATTTTGGGCGGGTAGTGGTCCGCCTCCTTGTTGACCCAGTACACCGCCATGCGTGTCGGCACGAGCCACACACCCTTGGCCTTCATGATCTTCAGCGTGTCCTCGGTCAGGAAGCTGCCGTGCTCGATCGAATCGACCCCGGCGGCGATCGCCAGCCGTGCCGCGGCATCGCCGTGGCAGTGCGCGGCCACCTTGCGATTCCACTTGTGCGCCTCGGAGATGATCGCGGTGAGTTCTTCGGGAGTGAGCTGCGGCACATCCACCGGATCCGACTCCGAGAGCACGCCCCCGCTTGCGGCAATCTTGATGAGGTCCGCGCCCCACTTCATCTGGTAGCGCACCGCCTCGCGGCACTCTTCCGGGCCGCTGCAAATACCCTCGATCGGCCCGTCAGGCTTCACACGCTCCGGTGGAAACGGATAGTCATCGAAATGACCGCCGGGTGAACCGATGCCGTGCGCAGCCGTCAGCATGCGCGGACCCTCCGTCACGCCGGCGTTGATGGCGTTGCGCAGGCCGATGTCGACGAAGTCGTAGGCGCCAACGTTGCGTACGGTGGTGAAACCGGCTTCCAGCGTGCGCCGCGCGTACAGGGCCCCGTATAAAGCCTGCTCGGCCGGGAAGCGCATCATGCGGGTGTAGACGAAATGGTAGTAGTCCTTCTCGTACTCCATCGTCAGGTGCGTGTGCGCATCGATGAATCCGGGCAGCAGCGTCGCGTCGCCAAGATCGATCACGCGCGCGCCGGCGGGCGCAGCGGTTCCGACCGAGACGATGTGATCGCCCTGCACCACAATGACGGCGCCGTTTTTGAGCGCGGTGCCGGTCGAATCAAACACGTGGGCCGCTTTCAGGGCGATGATTTCCGCATCCGCCGCGCGCGCCGGCGCGGCAACGGCGAGGAGGAGCGTGGCGGCCAGCGCCACGGCGGCGATCACGTGTCGGGGAAGAGGGGCAAGCGTGTTGTTAAGGTTCACGAGCGATGCGTCCGTTTCGGCGGGAACTGAGGCAGTCTAGGGGCTCGGTCCGGTGCCGGGCAATCCGGGGGAAGCCGATGTCAGGAGGGCAAGCGGCGAAGGCGCGCGGGTGCGCCGTCGGCCTTCACTCTTCAGGCGGTGTGCTCGACCGCAAAGCGGGCGAGCGCGGTCAGGCCCTTCTTATAAGAGGACTCAGGCAGTACGCTCAGTGTCGCCAGCGCCTGTTCCGACTGCTGCCGCGCCAGCTCTGCGGCGTACTCGAGTCCGCCGGTGGCATCGATGGCGGCGATCACCGGCTCCAACTGGGCAAGTCCCCCGCGGCGGATGGCCTCGCGGATCGCCGCCTGCTGCGTCGCGCTGCCGTGCTTGAGTGCATGGATGAGTGGCAGCGTGGGTTTGCCTTCGGCCAGGTCATCCCCGAGATTCTTGCCGCGCTCCTTGGGGTTGGAGCGGTAGTCGAGCATGTCATCCACCAGCTGGTACGCGGTACCGAGGTGGCGTCCATAGGCGGCCAGGCACTGGCGCACTTCCGGGGCCACGCCGGCCAGCACCGCTGCGACCTCGGCGCCGGCCTCAAAGAGCTTCGCGGTCTTGCGGTGGATGACTTCGAGGTAGCGCGCTTCGGTGGTGTCCGGGTCGCGCGCATTCATCAGCTGCAGCACCTCGCCTTCGGCGATGACGTTGGTGGCCTCTGCCATGACCTCCATGACCGGCTGCCGCCCGAGCGCGGCCATCATCTGGAAGGCGCGCGAGTAGACGAAGTCTCCGACCAGCACACTCGCCTGGTTGCCGAACACGCGGTTCGCGGTATCCCGGCCGCGGCGCAGCGAGGAGCCATCGACCACGTCATCGTGCAAGAGGGTTGCCGTGTGGATGAACTCGATGAACGCGGCCGCCTCGATGTGCGCTTCGCTCTCGATGCGACAGGCGCGGGCAGCCAGTACCACCAGCATGGGCCGCAGGCGCTTGCCGCCGCCGGAAATGATGTGCTCGGCGATCTGATCGACGAGCGGGACTGCGCTCTTGAGGCGCGAGCGGATGACTCCATCCACGGCCCGCAGATCCGCCTGCACCAGGGCGCGGATCTCCGTCAGGGTCATGGCGGCCGCCATGGTGCGTTCCGATAATGATGCGTTCATAGCTCGCCCAGCCGGGACTGACGCATCCTAGCCGACCGGAGCGCTTTTGGAGAAATGCAGGTGGGGGCGCCGCGCGGACGAGGGTCGCAGCTTAAGTCTCTGTTGCCCTTGGGGAAAACGTCGTTTGACCGGGAGGGGGTGCGCCAGTAAAATGCGCGGCCTTTCCGTCACCCCATTCCCCTATACGACTATGTACGCGGTCATCGCCACGGGCGGTAAACAGTATCGAGTGACCAAGGATGGCGTGCTGCGCGTGGAGAAGCTCGACGCGGAGCCGGGCGCCACCGTCGACCTTTGCCGAGGTGCTCCTGGTCGGGGAGGGGGCGGATGTGAAGGTGGGCAAGCCCACCCTCAAGGGCGGCAAGGTGCTCGCCACCGTCGTGCGTCACGGCAAGGGCGCGAAGGTCTCGATCGTGAAGTTCAAGCGCCGCGCGCACTATCTGCGCCAGAAGAATCACCGTCAGCAGTTCACTGAGGTGAAGGTTACGGACATCAGCGCAGGCTGAAGCGCTCATTCCTGAGGATGCGGTAAGGACATGGCACACAAAAAAGCGGGCGGCAGTACCAAGAACGGCCGCGACTCCCACTCCAAACGTCTGGGCGTGAAGCGCTTCGGCGGCGAGCAGGTGCTGGCCGGCAACATCATCGTGCGTCAGCGCGGCACGCCGGTGCGCGCCGGCGCGAATGTCGGCGTTGGCACCGACCATACGCTCTTCGCCAAGGTGACCGGCAAGGTGCACTTCCAGAAGAAAGGTGCCGAACAGCGCCTGTACGTCAACGTGGTGCCCGAGAAGGCCTAGCGCACTCGCATCGCGCGAACTAACTTGCTGCCAACCCCGGCCCCCGCGCCGGGGTTTTCATTTGCGCTACAGTGCCCGCATGAGATTTGTCGACGAGGCTAAAACGCGCGTCCAGGCCGGCAACGGCGGCCGCGGCAGCACCAGTTTCCGGCGCGAGAAGTTCGTGCCCTTCGGTGGCCCGGACGGCGGGGACGGCGGCAACGGCGGCAGCGTCTACCTGCGTGCGGCCACCGGCATCAATACGCTGGCGGACTTTCGCATCGCGCGCACTTACAAGGCGGCGCACGGGGAAGCCGGCAGCGCGAATGACTGCACCGGCCGTGGCGGCAGGGATCTGTACGTGCCGGTCCCGATCGGTACCGTGATACGCGATGCCGACACCCAGGAGGTGCTCGGCGATCTCACGCGCGATGGCCAGGAACTGCTCGTGGCGCGCGGCGGCAAGGGCGGTTGGGGCAACCAGCGTTTCAAATCCAGTACCAACCGCTCCCCGCGCCAGTTCGGTCCGGGGCTGCCCGGGGAGAAGCGCTCACTTGAGCTCGAACTGAAACTGATCGCGGACGTCGGATTGCTCGGCCTGCCGAACGCGGGCAAATCGACGCTCATTCGCGCCGTCTCCGCCGCCAAACCCAAGGTCGCCGACTACCCCTTCACGACGCTGCACCCGAACCTCGGGGTGGTGGAGGTGGGCCGGCACCGCAGCTTCGTCATGGCGGACATCCCGGGACTCATCGAGGGGGCGGCCGAGGGGGCGGGGCTGGGGATCCGCTTCCTAAGGCACCTGCAGCGCACGCGCCTGCTGCTGCACCTGGTGGACCTGCTGCCGCCGGATCCGGAGGCGGACCCGGTGAAGGATGCGCGCGCGATCGTCTCGGAGCTGAAGAAGTTCAGCAAGGAGCTCGCGGGGAAGCCGCGCTGGCTCGTGATCAACAAGAAGGATCTGCTGCCGGGGCCGGAAGCCAGACAGCGCGCCGCCGCAATCGTGCGCGCGCTACGTCATCGCGGGCCGCACTTCCTCATCTCCGGGGCGACCGGGGAGGGGACGCGCGGGCTGTGCGAGGCAGTTATGACTTTTTTGGAAGAGCAGGACCGCCTGGCACGCGCGCGCGCATCATCTCCAGAAGATGCTGGCGCCGCGCCGCCGGGCGCAGCTTAAGAGGAGTCGGTACCACGGGGCTCGGGATGCGGGCCTTGTCGTTCACGTCCATCACGCCCTCACTGCATCGCGCGGATGCGAGCTGCCAGACGGCTCTTGTGCCGCGCAGCCTTGTTGCGGTGAATGATTTGCTTGCCCACCAGGGAGTCGATCACCGGGACCGCCTTCTGATAGGTTGACTTGGCCGCTTCCTTGTCACCGCCGGCAACGGCCGCCGTCACGTTGCGCACCGCGGTTCGCATGCGCGAGCGCAGGGCGACGTTACGGGCGCGATGCTTCTCAGCCTGGCGGGCAGCCTTCTCGGCGGACTTGGTATTGGCCACGAAATCTTCCTGTCTAAAGAACGTCCCCAGTCGCGGGGGCCGTAGTTTCCGTATCGCCGCCACCCTTGTCAACGCGTCGCTGCTTCGCGAACGGGGCAACCGTCCCCACATTCACATAAACTGGCCGCCGGACCGCGGCCGCGGCAGTATTTAGTCAATTTGCTCATCTGTATCAATAAGTTAAGAGATCATGAGGCTCATTCGCGGACTCGCCGGCCTGCGCACACCGGGTAAGGGCTGTGTCGTGACCGTCGGCTCCTATGACGGGCTGCACCTGGGCCACCAGGCGCTCCTGGGGCGCCTGCGCGAGCGCGCCATCGAAAGCGGGGAGCCCTCCGTGGTGCTCACCTTCGAGCCGATGCCGCGGGAGTATCTGCAGCCGCAGCAGCCGCCGGCACGCCTCACGAGCCTGCGCGAGCGCTGGCGGATCCTGGAGCCGACGCCGCTCGATTACCTGTGCGTGCTGCGCTTCGATGAGGCTTTGCGTAACCTCTCGGCACGGCAGTTCGCGAGCCTGCTCGCGAGGGAGCTCGGCGCCCGCACCGTCGTGGTCGGGCATGACTTTCGCTTCGGCAAGAACGGGGAAGCGACGGCCCCGGTGCTCGCCGAGGCCGGGCGGCTCCTGGGCTTTGAGGTCGAGGTGCTGCCGGCGGTGAGGCTCGACGGCGAGCGCATCAGCAGCAGCGGCGTGCGCGCGGCGCTCGCCGCTTCGGACTTTGCGCGCGCGGCCGCCTGGCTCGGACGCCCGTGGGCGATGCGCGGACGCGTGCGGGCCGGTCAGCGGCTGGGGCGCAACCTCGGCTTTCCCACGGCCAACCTGCCGCTCGAGCGGCGACGGGCGCCGGTGGCCGGCGTATTTGCCGTGCGCGTGCACGGCATCGCCGCGACCGCGCTCGCGGGGGTCGCGAGCCTCGGGACCCGCCCGACCGTGGCCGGCACCGAGACGCTGCTCGAGGCGCACGTGTTTGATTTTGACGCCGATCTCTACGGGCGCGAGATCGGGGTGGAATTCGTCGCCAAGCTGCGCGATGAGGCGCACTTCGCATCGCTCGCGGCGCTCACCGCGCAGATGCGGTGTGATGCGGCCGAGGCGCGCCGCATCCTTGAGGGCTGAGACGTAAACGACATGGCTGACTACAAACACACCATCAACCTGCCGCAGACGGATTTTCCGATGAAGGCGGATCTGGCGCAGCGCGAGCCGGCGGCGGTTCGTGCCTGGGACGAGCGCGGCACCTACGCGAAGCTGCGCGCGCTCGCGCGCGGGCGCCCGAGATTTGTGCTGCACGATGGGCCGCCATATGCCAACGGCGCGATCCACATCGGCCACGCGGTGAACAAGATCCTCAAGGACATCGTCGTCAAGTCCCGCTCGCTCGATGGCTACGACTCCCCCTACATTCCGGGCTGGGACTGTCACGGGCTGCCGATCGAGCTGCAGGTGGAGAAGAAGCACGGCCGACCGGGCGTGAAGCTCGACGCGCGCGCGTTCCGGGCGGCCTGTCGCGCCTATGCGCACGAACAGATCGAGCTGCAGCGCGCGGACTTCAAGCGTCTGGGGATCCTCGGGGACTGGGAGCGGCCTTATCTCACGATGGCCCCGCGCTACGAGGCGCAGCAGCTGCGCGCCTTCGGCCGCATCATTGCCAACGGGCACCTCTACAAGGGCGTGAAGCCGGTGTACTGGTGCCTCGACTGCCGCTCGGCGCTCGCCGAAGCGGAGGTGGAGTACGAGGAGCTCGTGTCGCCGGCGATTGACGTCGGCTTCCGTGTCCTCGACAACGCAGACCTGGCCGCGCGCGTGGGGCTCAGCGCCCGCGAGCTCGGCGAGCAGGCGATCGATGTCGTCATCTGGACCACCACCCCCTGGACGCTGCCCGCCAATCAGGCCGTCGCGCTGCGGGCGGAGTTCAGCTACGTCATCGTCGAAGCCCAGCGGGGCGAGACGGTGCGCCGGCTCATCCTGGCCGCGCAGCTCCTCGAGACCTGCCTCGCGCGCTACGGGATGAGCCGCGGGCGGGTGCTCGGGCGCTTTGAGGGCCGCGCCCTTGAGGGGTTGCAGCTCAAGCACCCGCTGCAGGAGCGTGCGGTACCGGTGATTCTGGGCGAGCACGTGACGCTGGAGGCCGGCACGGGGGCCGTCCACACCGCTCCCGGACACGGCCAGGAGGACTTTGCGGTCGGGCAGCGCTACGGGCTCACCGTATTGAACCCGGTCGGCAACGACGGGCGCTTCCTGCCGGGCACCCCGCTGGTCGCAGGCCTGCGGGTCGATGAGGCGAACCCGGTGATCAGCCGCGCCCTGGCTGCCGCCGGGGAGCTGCTGCACGAGGAGCCCTACCGGCACAGTTATCCGGTGTGCTGGCGCCACAAGTCACCCGTCATCTTCCGCGCCACGCCGCAGTGGTTCATCAGCATGGAGCAGGCGCACCTGCGCGAGCACACGCTGCGCGACATCAAAGGGGTGCAGTGGACACCCGCCTGGGGCGAGTCGCGCATCAACGGCATGATCGAGAGCCGCCCGGACTGGTGCATCTCGCGCCAGCGCACCTGGGGCGTACCGATTCCGCTGTTCGTGCACAAGGTGAGCGGCGCGCTGCACCCGCGGACGCCGGCGCTGATCGAGGCGGCGGCGGCACGCGTGCAGGAGGGCGGCATCGATGCCTGGTTTGCGCTCGAGCCGCGCGAGCTCCTCGGTGAGGAGGCCGAGCAGTACGAGAAGGTCACCGACGTCATGGACGTGTGGGCCGACTCGGGCCTCTCGTTCGAGTGCGTCGGCAGCGAGCGCCCGGAGATCGCCGCCCCGGTGGAGCTGTATCTGGAGGGTTCGGATCAGCACCGCGGCTGGTTTCACTCCTCGCTTCTCATGTCAGAGGCGCTCTACGAGCGCGCCCCCTACAAAGGCGTTCTCACGCACGGCTTCACCGTCGATGAGAAGGGCCGCAAGATGTCCAAGTCCCTGGGCAACGTCATCGCCCCGCAGAAGGTCGTGAACAGCCTCGGAGCGGATGTGCTGCGGCTGTGGGTCTCAGCCACCGACTATGCGAACGAGATCGCCGTCTCGGACGAGATTCTCAGGCGCATGGCGGACTCGTACCGGCGCATGCGTAACACCCTGCGCTTCATGCTCGGCAACCTGCACGGCTTTGACCCCACGCGCGATGCGCTGCCCCCGCAAGAGCTGCTGGCGCTCGATCGCTGGGTGCTCGCGCGCACACACACGCTGCAGGCGGAGATCACCGAGGCGTACCGGCGCTACGCCTTTCACCTCATCTACCAGAAGGTGCACAACTTCTGCAGCGTTGATCTGGGCGGCTTTTACCTTGATGTCATCAAGGACCGCATGTACACGATGCCACCGACGGGGCGCGCACGCCGCTCGGCGCAGACCGTCATGTTTCACATCGCCGAGAGCATGGTGCGCTGGCTCGCGCCCATCCTGTCCTTTACCGCCGAAGAGGTGTGGCGCTACCTGCCTGGTGAGCGCCCCGAGTCGGTGTTCCATGCCACCTGGCATACCCTGCCGGTCGTGCCCGAAGCGAGCATCGACTGGCCGGCACTGATCGCGCTGCGCACGGACGTGACGCGCGAGCTGGAGAGGCTGCGCGACGGCGGCGCGATCGGTGCGCCCCTGGATGCCCGGGTGGACGTGTACTGCACCCCGGCCGAGTACCCGCGCTATGCTGCCCTTGGTGCGGAGCTGCGCTTCCTCCTCATCACCTCGGAGGCGCGCGTGCACGCCACAGCGCAGCCCCCGGCGGCGGCGGTGGCGGCGGTGAACACCGGCTCGGCCGGCGTGTGGGTGAGCGTCGCGCCCACCACGGATGCGAAGTGCGTGCGCTGCTGGCATCGCCGCCCGGACGTCGGCGCCGACAGCCGCCACCCGCAGCTGTGCCTGCGGTGCGTCAGTAACCTTGAGGGCCCGGGCGAGGTGCGAGAGTTCGTATGAGTGAGCTGCACAATGCACCCCTCGCCGGCGGCGTGCGGGCGGCCGCCGCGCTGCCGGCGCTCGCACAAAGCGGCTGGCGCTACCTGCCGCTGACCCTCGCCGTGATCGGTGTCGATCAGCTCGTGAAGGCCTGGATCGTGCACCACTTCGCACTCTTTGAGCGCGTGCACGTGGCTCCGGTGCTCGACATCATCCTCACCTACAACACGGGCGCCGCCTTTAGTTTCCTCGCCGACGCCGCCGGCTGGCAGCGCTGGCTGTTCGTGCTCCTGGCGCTCGCGGTGAGTGCGGTGCTCATCGGCTGGCTGCGACGACTGCAGGCGCACACCCAGGGGCTGCTCGCCTGCGGGCTGTCCCTGATCGCCGGCGGGGCGCTTGGCAACATGCTCGATCGGCTCGTGCACGGGCGCGTGGTCGACTTCATCCACGTGCACTGGCAACACCACTATTTCCCGGCCTTCAACGTGGCCGATTCCGCGATCACCATCGGCGCTGCGCTCTTGCTGCTGGATGCGTGGCGCGAGAGCCGCGCCACTCTCAAGGGACACCCCTGATGCAGGTACTACTCGCCAATCCGCGCGGCTTCTGCGCCGGGGTCGACCGCGCCATCGATATCGTGGAGCGGGCGATCGAACTCTTCGGGGCGCCGATCTACGTGCGCCACGAGGTCGTGCACAACCATCACGTGGTCGAGCGGCTGCGCGCCATGGGCGCGGTATTCGTCGATGAGCTCGCCGAGGTCCCGGGCGGCAGCACCGTGATCTTCTCCGCACATGGGGTCTCGATCGCGGTGGAGGAGGAGGCCCGCGAGCGCCAGCTCACGGTCTTCAACGCCACCTGTCCCCTCGTGACCAAGGTGCACATGGAGGTGCAGCGTTACGCACGCGAGGGGCGCGACGTGCTGCTCATCGGACACGCCGGGCATCCGGAAGTGGAAGGCACGATGGGACGCTTCGATCCCGCCGCCGGCGGACGCATTCATCTGGTGGAAAACGTCGCCGCCGTCAGCGCCCTCACGGTGCCCGATCCGGAGCGGCTCGCCTTCGTGACTCAGACGACGCTGTCGATGGATGATACCGCGGAGATTGTCGCCGCCCTGCGCGCGCGCTTTCCGAAGCTCGCCACGCCGCGGCGCGAGGATATCTGCTACGCCACACAGAATCGCCAGGATGCGGTGAAGAAGCTGCTCGAGCAGTGCGACGTACTGCTGGTGGTCGGCTCCCGTACCAGCTCCAACTCCAACCGCCTGCGCGAGCTTGCCGAGCGCGCCGGCATTGCCGGCTATCTCATCGACGGGCCCCAGGACCTGCGCCCCGAGTGGTTCGTGGGCAAGCATGCGGTCGGGGTGACCGCCGGCGCCTCGGCTCCCGAGCTGCTGGTGAAGCAGGTGGTTGCACAACTCGGCGCCTGGGGCGCGAAGACCCCCGCGGAGGTGGCCGGGCGCGTGGAGACCGTGTTCTTCGCGCTGCCGCGCGAGCTGCGGCGCAAGTCAGAAGAACCCGTGTAGCTCAAGGAAGTACAGCTTCAGGTGCTCCACGGGCAGCTGCGGTATGCCATCCCCGAGGCGCGCGCCCGCGCGCAGCTGCAGGAACTGCACGGGCGTGAACTCGTACACGAAGCTCCAGCGCGTCTGCTGATCGTTCGACACTTCGCGGTCCGGATCCAGGTACTCGTACGTCACCTTGATGTTGTGACCGCGTGCCGGGGCGTAGTCGCCCTCGAGCAGCGTCGCGAGTTTTTTCGCACCACCCCCGGGTCCGGGGGGCAGGCTGTGATCCTCGACGATGTCCGCCTGTGCGAGCCAGGCGATGGGGCCGGTCTTCAGGCCGCCAAAGAGCCCGTAGGCATCGCGGCTGCCGCTGGCGGATGAGCCGTTGAAATTGGCGGCCGCCCCGAAGCGCCAGCGCGACTGCACGTACTGCAGCTGCGCGCTCTCCTGCTTGCCGTTGCCGGTGGGGGCACCGCCAGCGGTGCCGTTGCTCAGCGCGAGCTGGGCATCCCAGGGGCCCTTTTCCCAGCCGACCTCGAGCCCCTGGTCCGGAGTCGTCATGTTGATATTCGTGATCTGCTGGACGAAAGCGGTCTGATCCTGCAGCCGCAGTCCGAAGGGCAGGTACATCTGGCCCGCCTTCACGTACCAGGTGTGATCGTCCCACCAGAACATGCCCCAGGCCTCGCGGTTCAAGGCCCCGCCCGGGGCGACCTGCTCATCAACATAGACCAGGAGGCGGTCAGGGATCACGCTCGCCTGAAGATAGACGCGCGCCTGCTGCAGCTGGAATTGATTGGTGGTCTGGGTCTTGGGCAGCTGCTGTACGGTGAAGTCATAGCGCAGATCCCCGCCGAGGGAGATGAAGCGGTTCAGCTGCCCCGTCCACACGTCCGTACCGGTGTCGAGGTGCCGCGCCGGCAGGACGGTCTGGGAGAAGATCTCCCCGAAGGGTGTGCGCTCGCCGCCGCCGGTGGGATTCACGTGACACTGGCCGCACTTGTAGCCGTTGGCGACCGCCAGGTACGGCTCCGCCTGGGCCGCGGCGGTGCCGAGCAAGATGAGCGCGGCCGCCCGGAGACTGAAGCGCGCGCGGCTCACGGGCTCTCATCCACGGTGAACTCGAAGGCGGCATCGCCTGCGAGCATCTGGCCGCCCACGTCCGCGAGCGCTGCGGCCCCCGTGCCGCGCAGGCGCACGCGGTAGCTGCCAGGTGCGAGCGCATCCGCCGGCCTCAGCAGCACCGCCGCGGGGTTGCCGGGGGCCAGCGCCAGATGCACCGGCAGCGCCACCGCCGCCGCAGCGTCCAGGCGCTCAAGCACCACCGTCGTCTCATTGAGGAGCGAGAAGTCGATCTCGTGGTTGAAGGCGACGAGCAGCTGCGGCGGCGAACCGTGCACGTGCGCCTGATCCGGCGGCGAGGTGGCCTCGAGTGCGAACGCCCCCGTAGCGCTCGTGCCCGCGGCTGGCGGCGCGCCGTTGGTGATCCACTGACGGATCACAGCGATGGTCGACTGCGGCAGGTACGGGCCGCCGAAGGGCATCTGCACCCCCGCGATGGCGGGCGCGCCCTCGAGCTTGAGCACGATGTAGCTGTTGTCCGGATTGCCCGGATCGACGCGATCGAGACTGGGAACTTCCGTGCTGGGCACGCCCACGAGCAGCGCATAGCTGTGGGCGGCATCCAGCTGCAGGCCTTCCGGAGCGGAGGCGCCACTGTGACAGCGCGCGCAGATCGGCGTGAACACGTTGTCCTGGATGGACTGAAAGTCGGCGCTGAGGGGCGGCGGCGCGCCGTTCCCGGAGTCGATCGGCAACCCGTTCGCATTCAGTCCCTCACCGCTGCCGGCGCACCCGCCCAGCAGTGTTGCGAGCAGCGGCGCGGCGAGCCGCCGTCCTGACAGATACAACATCGCGTTCCTCCGGCGCAGGTGGACACCGGAGGGTAAGTGCGCGCCTGCGCGCATGTTGGTTTCCGTTCCCGCTCATACATTTTTCGCGTTCCGCTCGGAACCGTTGCGCGCCGGCGCGTCACCTACCAGCGCACCAAGTTCAAATCGGAAGCGCTCACATGCAAAACAATCTACGTATGAGACACGTCGTGCCGGCAACCCTGGTGTTGGTGTTGGGAGTCTTCGCCGCAACCCTCGTCGCCTGCGGCGGCGGCTACGGCGGTGGTAGTAGCGGTGTCACAACCAGCATGGGGTGTGGCGGACAGTACGGCGCGGGCTGTCCGGCACCGACCATTGCCCTGCAGTCCCCGGCTGCGACGGTGGATCGCACCGTCACACTGTCCGCGACTGCGGCGGCCCCGACTGGCGCCACCGTCATGCAGGTTAACTTCCTGATCGATGGCGCCAGCGTGGGAACGGCGAGCACTGCTCCGTACACGGTGAGCTGGGACAGCACCACAGCAAGCGACGGCAAACACACCGTCAGCGCGGTGGTAACCGACAGCCAGGGGCAGATGAGCACTTCCCCACCCATCACCATCACGGTGGACAACAATCCCGCCTTCACGGTCGCGATGGTGCCCGCGCAGATCTTTCCTGCCCCGGCTTCGAGCGCAAAAGGCACGGCGAATCTGACCGTGAAACTCGCGAACGGAACGGTCACCGGCAAGGTCACCCTGAGCGGCGTCACCGCGAGCGCCGTGAGCATTAATGGGGCTTTCGCCGGCAACACCGGCGCGAGCCTGATCATGCTTACGGCGAACGCCGGCACGGCCGGTGAATGGGATGTGCCCTCCGGGGCGGCGCTCACGGCAGAACAGATGACCGCGCTGTTGCAGGGTGGGCTGTACGTCATTGCCACTTCCGCTGCCAATCCCACGGGTGAGATCCGCGGCCAGATCACACCGGCCGACGTGCAAGTTGTCTTCGCAGCGCTCGCCGGTACTCAGGAAACTCCGCCCGTCACCATCGCCGCCGGCGGGGTGGCTGCGGTGACCGTGGACTCCACCGCCGACACAATCACCGTGCACGTGCACACGACAGGGGTCGATGAGGCAACCGCGGCCGAGGTGGATACCGCCGCCGCGGGGTCCGCGGGACCGAAACTCGTGGCGCTCACCAAGGACAGCGTCGATCCAGGGCACTGGTCGGTGGAACTCGCCGCGATCACGGCGACCGATCTGACCCACTTCAGCGCCAACGAATGGTATGTGAACGTGCTGACCGCGACTGATCCGAGCGGCGCCATCCGCGGCCAGATCGATGCGAGCACGACGTCCTCGCCGCCGCCGCCACCGCCGCCCACACTCACGCAGCTGACAACGACGGTATTCGCGGTCTGCGGCGCCTGTCACACGGGCGGTGGCAGCGCGTTACCGGCCTCGATGGACCTGCGCCCCGGCCATATCTACGCCTCGATCGTGAACGTGCCGAGTGTCGAGCAGCCGAACCTTGATCGCGTCAAGCCCGGCGACCCCACCAACAGCTACGTCGTACAGAAGCTCGAGGGGGCACCCACCATCAGTGGCGCCCGCATGCCCTTCGGAGGTCCGTACCTGAGCCAGGCAACGATCAATCAGCTGGTGGCCTGGATCGCCGCCGGAGCGTCCAATAACTGAACGCGTCGCAGCGCGCACTGCAATCCGCACCGGCCCCGCACGCAAATATGCGGGGCCGTTTTTTTACGGGCGCACCTTACGCACGACCGCGGTTCTGGTAGAGGGACCTTTTGAGCTTCCAGCGCTTGTGCGACCAGGGCCAGTCAGCGGGCGCGTCGCGGATCTGTGCTTCGACCATGCGCGCGTAGCGCTCGGTGAGCGCGCCCGGGTCGAGCACCTCGCCGCCGCTGCACAGCGGCGTGAACTGCATTTCGTAGTGGCCACGCCCGATGCGCTTGAACCCCAGGAAGAAGGTAGGGAAGCGTGTCACGCGCGCAAGTTCCTCCGGCCCCATGTAAAAAGCCGTGTCGCGGTTTAAGAAGCGTGTCCAATGCTGGTGCTCGCTCGTGGTCGGCTCCTGATCGGCGACCATCGCCACCGCGCGCACGATGCCGCGGCGCTTGATGATGTCCGCCAGCAGGTCCTGCGCCGGCACCAGGCGGCTGCCGAAGCGCGTGCGCAGCTTCTTCATCTCGCGCTCCGCCCAGCTGTCGATGAGCGGCTTGTAGGCCGCATCCACGGGGTACCCGAGCTCGAGCGACAGCGCGAGCAGCATCCACTCCCAGTTGCACTGATGCGCGGCCACGAGCAGCACCGACTGCCCCTGATCAAGGTGCGCACGCGCAAGTTCCAGGTTCACCGCGCGTACGCGCCGGCGGATTTCCGCGGGCGTGATGCCAGCGGACTTGATGATCTCGACCAGCATCTGCGCGAAGGACAGGTAGTAGCCGGCGATCACGGTGCGCAGCTGCGCCTCGGTGTACTCTGGAAACGCCTTGGTGAGGTTCTCGCGCACGACGTGCAGGCGGTACGGATACACGTGCACCGACAGCCAGCCAAGCAGAGCGGCAAAGCCATAGAGCACGCTGAACGGGATGCGCGCCAGCAGACGCACCCACCAGGCGGGAAGCGCTGGCGTAGCGCCTGCGGGGACTTCAGACTCGGTGGTGTTGTTCGCTGCGACCTCGGTCAGCACTGCACCTAATTGACCGCGTGGGGTTGCGGACGCGCGCCCGGGGGCGGGGGCTGCGCGGTGAGCACGCGGCCGAATTTCGGCGCGAGCCAGCGCTCGACGTCGTCGACCACCGTGAACAGCGCCGGCACGATCACCAGCGTCAGTGCGGTGGAGGTGATCAGGCCGCCGATCACCGCCACCGCCATCGGCTGACGGAACGAGGTGTCGCCGCCCATGCCGATGGCGACGGGCAACATGCCAGCTACCATCGCCACGGTCGTCATGACGATGGGGCGCGCACGCTTGTGGGTGGCTTCGAGGATTGCCGTCAGACGATCCTTGCCGGCGCGCATCTCCTCGATGGCGAAGTCCACCAGCAGGATCGCGTTCTTGGCGACGATGCCCATGAGCATCAGCAAGCCGATCGAGGCGCCGAGCGAGAGCGCGCTGCCGGTGATCATCAGCGCCGCCACCGCTCCACCAAAGGACAGCAGCAGCGAGGAGAGGATGGTGATGGGCTGCAGCACGCGCGCGAACAGCAGCACGAGCACTGCGAACACCATGAGGATGCCCGTGACGAGGGCGATCAGCATGTTCATGGCCATCTCGTTCATGTACTTGGCCTGCCCGACGTCCACCTGCCGCACGCCCGGGGGCAGATTCTTCAGCGCGGGCAGCGCCTTGATCTTGTCCATCGCGGTGCCGAGCTCAACGCCGTTCAGGTCCGCAACGATCGACAGACGCCGCGCCTGGTTGTAGCGGCGCACGCGCGTCGGACCTTCGCCGAAGACGATGTCGGCGACGGCCTTCAGCGGCACCGAGCCGCCGAGCGCGGTGGGAACCGGCAGGTTCTCGAGCGTCGAGAGGTCGCGGCGGCTCTCCTCGCTCAGGCTGACGCGAATCGGCACCTGCCGGTCGGCGAGGGAGAACTTGGCGCTGTTCTGATCCAGATCCCCGAGCGTGGCGATGCGAATGGTGTCACTCAGGGAGGCCACCGTCACGCCCAGCTGTGAGGCAAGGTCCAGGTGCGGGCGGATGAGGATCTCCGGACGCGGCATATCGCCATCGATGCCGGCATCACGCAGGATCGGCAGCGCGCGCATCTCCTCGACGAGCTTGCGGGCGCTCGACTCCACCAGCTGCGGGTTATCGCCGGTGATGTAGATGTTCACATCGCGCCCGTTGCCGTTGCGATTGAAGTGGATGCGCGCGTCCGCGATCGTCGCCATGTCGTTGGTGAGGCGGTCCTCGAACTGGCGCTGCGAGGCCTTCCGTTCGCTCGGCTTCACCAGATTGATCTGCAGGATCGCGGTCCGCACTTCGCCGAAGTCATCGCCGCCGATCTTCTCCACCACCGAGGCCACCTCCGGCTGGCGCGCCAGGATGCGGTAGGCGGTCCGCGAGACCGCGGCCGTGTCCTCGAGGCGCGCGCCGGGGGGCAGCTCAATGTTGAGCTCGGTGTAGCTGTCGTCCGAGGGCGGAATGAAGGCCTTGGGCACCAACATGAGACCGATGATCGACAGCACAAAGAAGGCGAAGCCCATGCCGAGGGTCTTCCAGCGATGGCTGGTCGCCCAGCGCAGCACGCCCTGGTACCAGGCCATGATCGGACCGTCCGTGTGCGGGGCGATCGCGCCCGCTCTCAGCGTATACGCGGCCAGCACGGGCGTGATGAGCCGCGCCACGAGGAGCGAGAAGAACACAGCCGCTCCAACGGTGAGCCCGAACTGTTTGAAGTACTGCCCGGTGAGCCCGCCCATGAAGCTCACCGGCAGGAATACGGCGATGATGGTGGCCGAGCAGGCGACCACCGCGAGGCCGATCTCGTCCGCGGCATCAAGCGCAGCCTGGAAGGCGCTCTTGCCCATGCGCATGTGACGCACGATGTTCTCGATCTCGACGATGGCATCGTCGACCAAGACGCCCGCCACCAAGGACAGCGCGAGCAGGCTGATCGAGTTGAGGGTGAAGTCCATCCACTGCATGAATGCGAAGGTCGGAATCGCCGAGAGCGGGATCGCCAGCGCGGAGATCGCCGTGGCGCGCCCGTCGCGCAGGAACAGGAACACCACCAGCACCGCGAGCGCTGAGCCCTCGAGCAGCGCCTCCATTGCCGCATGGTAGGTCTGCTCGGTGTAGACAACGGTGGTGAAGACCTGGGTGATCGCGACCTGGGGGTTTTCCTTGCGGATCTTGGCGAGTTCCTTATCCACTTCCTTCATCACGGTGACGTCGGAGGTCCCCTTGGCCTTGGAGATGCTGAAGGTGGTGGCGGGGCGCCCGTTCAGGCGCGCCATCGAACGGATCTCGCCCACGGAGTCCTTGACGGTGGCCAGATCCGACAGCCGCGCGAAGCGCCCGCCGGGCAGCACGATCTGGGTGTCGCCGAGTGCACGGGCGGTGCGCGCCTCCCCCAGCACGCGGATCGCCTGCTCGCCGCCGCCGACCTGGGCGCGCCCGCCCGGGGAGTCCAGATTCAGCTGCCGCAGCTGCAGGTTCACCTGGGCTGCGGTCACCCCGAGGGCTTGCATGCGCGCCGGGTCGAGTTCAATGCGGATCTCGCGGTTGACGCCGCCGCCGCGCGAGACCTGCGCGACGCCTTCAAGATTCAGCAGGCGCTTGCTGATGGCGTTATCCACGAACCAGGAGAGCTCCTCGTCCGTGAGCACGCTCGAGCTGACCGCGAAGACGGCGGTCTCCTGGTCGATGTCCAGGCGCTGCACCACCGGTTCCTGGATGCCTTGGGGCAGGTCGACACGCACCTTGGAGACCGCGTCGCGCACGTCAGCGACTGCCCGATCGATCGGCGTGCCGATCGCGAATTCGATGAAGACGCGCGACTGGCCCTCGATCGCAAGGGAGGTGATGTTGTCGATGTTGCCGATGCCGGCGACCGCGGCCTCGATCTTCTGCATGATCTGGGTCTCGATCTCCTGGGGCGATGCCCCGGGCTGCGAGACCAGCACTTCAACGCCGGGGAAGGAGATGTCCGGGTTCAGCGTCACGGGCAGGCGCACGAAGGCGACGAGGCCCATGAAGAGCAGCACGGTAAAGAGCACGACCGGAGTGACCGGGTGCCGGATCGCCCATGCGGACATGTTCTTCATGGCGGGCGTGCCTTCAGGTGGTGGGAGCGGTGGGTGCGACCTTCACTTCTTCGCCGTCGCGCAAGAAGCCGCCCGCGGTGGCGACCACGCGCTCGGTGCCCGTGAGACCGTCGCCGATGATCGCGCCGGCATCCGTGACGCCGGTGACGCGCACCGGGTGCCGCTGGACCTTGTTGGCGGCGTCGACGATGAGCACGTAAGCGCCGTTGCTGTCGGCGAGCACGGCGGTCTGCGGCAGCACCGGACGCTGTGCCTTCTCGACCGAAACTGCGGCACGTGCGAACGCACCCGGCCGCAGCGCCGGGTCCGGTTTGAGCGTGATGCGGATGTCACCCAGGCGCGTGGCCGGGTCGATGATGGCACCGAGGAGGCGCACGGTGCCGGTGAAGGGGCGGTCGATCCCGGTCAGATAGACGGTCGCCGGCTGGCCGACCTTCACCTGCGCCAGATCCTGTTCGGCGATCTGGCCGCGCATCTCAACTTCACCGCCGCTCGCGACGCGAAACAGTGTCGCGCCGCCCGGAGCGGCGATCTGCCCCACCTCGACGTTGCGCGTGAGTACCGTGCCGTCAATCGGCGCTGCGATGCGTGTGCGCTCGAGGCGCGCCTTCGCTTCTGCAAGCTGCGCGGCAACCACCTTGACGTTGGCCCCATCGGTGATGGCGGTGGCACGGCGCTTCTCGATATCTTCAGCGGAGAGCGCGCCGGCGGCCTCGACGCCCTGGGCGCGCTTGTACTCCGCGACCGATAACGCCGCCTGCGCCTGCGCCTGCTCAAGAGAAGCCGCCAGGCGGTTCGCCTGCTGGATGAGCACCGAATCATCGATCTTGGCGAGGATCTGGCCGCGCTTCACGTGATCGCCGGCCTCGACGTACACCGCGACGACGCGCCCGGTCTCGCCTTCGTTGGCGATCGGCATGTCGTAGCGGGCGGCGATCGCTCCGGTAAAGGAGACACTCGAGGTCACCGCCTGCAGCGCCGGCACGATGACGGTGACCAGCGGGATGGCGCCGCGGTCCGCGAGCGTTGACTGCGCAGGTTTGGCCGCGCCACCAAAGAGCTTCCAGGCAACGAGCGCGATCAGCAGCACCACCGCGAGGGCACCGAGGCTCCACAGGAGGCGCGCGCGCGAGCGCGGCGCGGCCGCCCTCACAGCCCCCGCCGGCTGCGGCTCGGCCAGCCGCTCGATGCTCGGCCGCTCGCGGCCGATCCACGCGATCGGTTCAGATTCGGTCGCGGTCGGGTCGGGAATCGGTTCAAGGTTCGTGCCCACAGCGTAATTCCTTGGCTGGCGGCCGACGGTTGGAGCCGGCCAGTTCGCATCGTCGGGGGAGTTTAAACGCCCCGGCGGCAATCTTCCGTGGGAAGCGCCAGGCAGACGCAGACGCTCGACAGGCCGACAAACCGGGCCCCGTGGCCGGTGCCGGGGAATACGACCCGCAACCCTGCGATTGCCTAACTCTGCGGCTCCTCCGCCGGGGTGATTCAAGCCGTCCATTATCCCGAAGATTCGCCGGGATAGAAAGGGCCGATCCACGCCGAAACGACTACGGTTTGGTCGATAAGGAGGCGGCGCTGTGTGCCCCGTTCCTGCAAGAAATCGGCGACAAACCGCGTGCACAGCTCCAGATACCGGGCGCCGACCACGCCGAGCGGTTGTCAGGATGAGCAGCGAACACTCCGCCGCCCTTGTGAGTGCCCCTCTCCCAGCCCGCGCGCACGAGTGCGAGGACCGTTAGGACATCGCTGAGGGAGGGCATCTCTCCCTGTCCGTGATCGAAATCAGGATGTGCTTCGGTTGCACACCCTCGCCATGCCCTTGATGGATGCGCACGATCCGTCGTTCGACGCCAAAGCCTGTGCTTGGCCACGCGACAGTCGTGTGCTTCCTTGTCCTTCGCCCGTTCCGTAAAGACTGTCCGCGTCAAACGGCTGCGCAAACCTCTCCGACCACGGGGATACACCCGGATGGCCGCGTGGTGGAAATTCCCGATGATCTCGTGCGGTTCCCACTCCTCGAGTAGCTCGGTGAAACACTCAACACCAAGCTGGGCACGGCTGCCGGCTGATTCGGACAATCAGGCCGCCGGACGACACGCTCACCCGCACCTTCATGGTCACGCCAAATGGCGGCAGCCCCATCATGCTCGGCTCGGTCAGTGGCGATACAACGACGGGGCAGGTCTTCAGCATGCCCCAGTCCTTCACCGGACCGTATTCGATCACCGAGGCCATCCTGTTCAAGGCCGTCCAAGCCGGTGACTCTTTCAGCATCGATGACTCCGTGACGACGCCGGTTCCGGAGCCTGCGACGCTTGGCTTGCTGGCGCTGGGTTTCGCGGGCGTTGGATTTGCCCGCCGCAAGCGCAAGAGCTGATCGAAGCTTACGATTGATACGAAGACGCCCGCACAGATGCGGGCGTTTTTGTTGGCGGCCTCAAAGATCCAATCGTTTCACTGAGGCGTGAGCGGAGACGGGGTGGTGCCGGGAATAGGATCGGTAAACGCCAATTACGGATCCGATCCTAGCTCGGTGCCCCACGGGCCACGCAGTACATTCCAGCGTTACGGATTCCGACGGCGAGGCTGGGGTGGCCTCAGCGGCTCCTCTGTTGATTCCCGAAAAACACACAAGTTGCCCTACTCGCGACTCAGAACGGAACAAATCTCACGTTCGCCGTTCCCGGCATGGCTGTATCGTGGACGCGTGCAGATCACCGCACCGAGCGGGGTAACCGCGTGCGGCATCTCCACGCTGGGGTTTGCAGCAGGATCAATGGCAGACTGGCGCGCCGCGGGGGTTGCCCGGTGCGAGACAGCCCGGCGAGCTATGCTGAAGATGCTCGGTGAGCTCCCGCCCCTCTCTCGCCATTAACTCCGCCTGCGCGACCGTCAGGCACCCAAGCGTCGTCGCGAGGCGTGAGCCCATGGGTATCTCGCGCCTGCAGAACACCTTCTCGCCATTCATTATGTACGGCTTGTAACCCTGGTCACGAAGCAGTTTCTCTTGCATCCGCTCGTCGGATGCACTCGGAGCGGGGTTCGCCGGAGCGACAGGAGTCTCTGCCGCGGTGGCAGCAGTGGGTTTCGCCGTAGCGTCGGCAGGAGTCTCTGCCGTGGTGGCAGCGGCTGTCGCAGGCGCCGTCTGTGAAGCGCTGTTCTGGCCGCTGCTGTCTTCCGCAGTGTTGTTCTGCGCCGTGCTGCTCCGGGACTCCGGGGCAGCCGAAGTGGCCGGCGGATCCGCGAAAGCGAGAGACAGGCCGCCTGTGGTGAGTATGGCGAGCATGGCAACCGCGCGTCTCATGATTGCTCCCTCAGCCGCTAGGGCCTGTTAACACTACTGACGTAGTGCTTCCACGATGAGCGCAAAATAAATGAAGGCGATGAACACCAGGTCGAGTTTGTCGAAGCGACTGAAGATGCGGCGAAAGCCTTTGAGCCGTCGGAATAAGCGCTCGATCTCGTTGCGACGTTTATATAGAGCTCTTTTGAGCCTCCAGGGCTCGACCCGGTTCGGATGCGGTGGCACGACGGGAATGAAGCCCAGGTCGAAAGCAAGTTGTCGGGTTTCATCGCCTTCATACGCGCAGTCCATCAGCAGGTGGCAGGCCATGGGCAGTTCGGGAATAGAGCGCAGTAACGCGCGCCCCTCGGGAGCATCTCCGGCTTGTCCTGGGGAGAGTGAAAACCCTATGGCGCATCGAGCACTCGCGGCAACCATATGAACTTTTGTGCTCCAGCCGCCACGGGATTTGCCGATCGCTTGAGGGCCGTTTTTTTTAGAGCACCGGTGCCATCCGGATGAACCTTCACGATCGTACTGTCCAGACTCACCGCTTCGATCTTGATGCGGATCAGCTGTTCGCGCTGCAGCTCCGCAAAAAGCCGATCCAGAACGCCGGCTTTTGCCCAGCGATTCATGCGCGTGTAGATCGTATGCCAGTTACCGAAGCGCTTTGGCAGCGCGCGCCACTTGCAGCCGTTCTCTGCGACAAACAGGATCGCGTTAATCACGTTGAGGTTCTCATGCGAGACGTTGCCACGATGAATCGGCAAGTGCGGCTCGATGCGTGCGTACTGTTCGGGTGTGATTTCCATACCCACAGCATATCACTTAGTGTTAACAGGCCCTAGGGGATACCGCGCCGGGCACGCCATGGGTGCCTACAGCACCACCGGACGCTTTGACCCCTTGTTAGGATTCTATCTCAACCAACATCGCTTCCTATCCCCGGAATACGCGAGTCAGTGAGTTATAAATATGGTGCCGGGAATAGGATTCGAACCTACGACCCGCGCATTACGAATGCGCTGCTCTACCAACTGAGCTATCCCGGCTTACGCCACGGAAAGCCGGGCATTCTACATTTTTTTACGCAGCCGGATCACCAGATCGATCCCCGCCACCTCGGTCCCGGGCGGAGGAGGCGGCAGGCGGCTGAAGGCCACCGCCGGCACCGGCACGTCGATCAGGGCTCCCGTGGAGAGGTCGTGGAAGTGGTAGTGCGGATCGACGTTCGAATCGAACCAGGCGCGCGAGCCGTCCACGGACAGCTGGCGGATCAGGCCATGCCCGGCGAAGAGGTTCAGCGTGTTGTACACCGTCGCCTTGGATACGCGCGTCCCCGCAGCCCTGAGGCTCGCGAGAATCTGCTCGGCGGAGAGGTGCTGGGGTGCGGACAACAGCAGCGATGCGATCCGTACCCGCTGCGCGGTGGGGCGGATGCCGCAGTCGGCCAGACGTTGTTCCGTGTGTGGGGGATCGGCGGTGCCCGCCGCGGTGCTCAGGTGCATGCCTGTCATTATACGGTCATATATCAGATTAGGAATACCTGCCGAGCCCGGGCCCAAGGCCCTGGCTCAAACCGGGGCGAGCTTGCTTTGCAGGTGCCGGGCGAGCTCGGCGATGGTCGGGAAGTCAAAGAGCTCGGTCAGGTCGACCTGGCCGGGGAACTCGCGATCGATCTGCTCGTGGATCTCGATGAGCTTCAGGGAGCTCGCGCCCACCTCGAAAAGATTGTCGTGGATGTCCACGCGCTTGCCGGCGAGGGCCGTGTCACAGATGGTCTTGAGCTTCTGCTCGATCTCGTTGCGCGAGCCGGACTCTGGCCCGCGCAGCGCGGCGCGCAGCGCGGCCAGCTCTGCGAGCTCAGGGGCGAACTCACCGGCAGCGTAGCCTTCCTCCAGAAGGTGCCGCTGTACCTTGCCGCTTGTGGTCTTGGGGATGCGCCTGACGGGGACCACCTCCGAGACCTCAAGACCGGTCTGCTCGTTCACGAGCCGCGCCACCTGCGTTGCAAGGGGCAGGAACTCCTCCATGGCGCCGCGGTGGAGCACGAACACGACCAGCTGCTCGGTCTGCTGCCCCGGCAGGCGCACGCCCGCGGCCACGACCTTCCCCAGTTCCAACCCCGGAGCGCGCTGCGCGAGCGCCTCCAGATCGTGCGGGTAGTAGTTCTGCCCGTTGACGAAGATGATCTCCTTGGCACGCCCGGAGATGTACAGATCCCCGCCGTGGAAGAGTCCCAGGTCCCCGGTGCGCAGCCAGCCATCCGCGGTGAAGGCGGCGGCGTTGGCCGCCGGGTCCTCGAAGTAGCCGCGCGTCACGTTCTCACCGCTCATGTGCACGTGACCGATGCGCCCCTCGGGCAGCTCCTGGTCGGCATCGTCCGCGATGCGCACGCGGCAGTAGGGGATGGCCTGGCCCTCCGAGACCAGCAGCACCGCATCGCGTGCCTGCGGGGACACCGGCTCGACCGGGTCGCCGGGGTTCATGCGGTGACGGTTGAGCGCGAGCGTGCGCAGCGGCGCACCCGGGGGCGGGAAGGCGACCGCGAGCGAGGCTTCCGCGAGGCCGTACACCGGATACATGCTGTTGCGCGCAAGGCGCGCGGGAGCAAGTCGCGTCAGGAACTCATCGCACAGCTCCACGGAGATCGGTTCCGCGCCGTTGAAGATCAGGCGCACGGCGGACAGGTCCAGTCCCTCGGGCGCGCGCTCGCCGAGCACCTTCAGGTAGTGCTTGTAGCCGAAGTTCGGCGAGCACAGGATCGTGGCGCGCACGCGCGATGCGAACGTGAGCCACAGCAGCGGGCGGCGCACGAACAGCTCCGTCGGCATGAGGTGCGTGTGCACCCGGTTCGCGAACATGACGAGGTGAAAGCCGATGAGCCCCATGTCGTGCGTGAGGGGCATCCAGGAAAGGCTCACGTCGTTCTCGTTGAATCCACACACCTCGGTGGAACCCCGGGTGTTGGCGAGGAGGTTCCCGTGGCTGAGCACCACCCCCTTCGGCTCACTCGTGGAACCGGAGGAGAACTGAATGAACGCCGTGTCGCTCGCGGCCACCTTCTGCACGCTGCCGGCGCGGGAGATGTCATCGAGGTTATCCACCAGAAAGGTGCGCGATCGGAGGCTCTCGAACAGCTGCACCTCACCCACCTGCGCGGCGAACGTGCCGATGCGCTCAAGCGAGCGGCGCTCGGTGTAGAGGTAGGGCTTGCCCAGGCGACGCGCGATACGCAGCAGCTTATGACGGTGCTCGTCGCTGATCCCGAGCGCCACCGGCACCGGCACGATACCGCCCAGGATCGCCGCCCAGAAGACATCGATGAACTGCTCATTGTTGCCGAGGAACAGAATCAGCTTGTCGCCGCGGCGGGCACCCAGGCGCTGCAGGTGGTAGAGGATGCCGAGCGCGCGCTCGTAGAGCTCCGCAAACGAGACGGTGTGGGTGTCGTTCTCGCCTTCCAGGTAGGTGAGGGTGCGAGGAAAGCTGCGGTTTGCTTCGATCAATTCAATGAGGGTCGTGGCTTTGGCGGTCACCGGCGTTCCAGTCTCATGTGCAGCGGGTAGCGTGTGCGCAGGTTGATCTGCGCTTCCAGCTGCAGCGGTTTATCGGGTACGTACGTCAGGCGGTAGCGGCGCGCCACCATGTAGACGTGCATCAGCATCTCGTAGAGGGCGAGCGTCTCGCCGATGCAGTGGCGAGGACCGGCGGCAAAGGGCATGTAAGCGAAGCGCGCGCGCGCGCTCTCGTGCTCGGGCGCGAAGCGCTCCGGCCAGAAGCGCTCCGGCTGCTCCCAGAACTGCGGGTGGCGGTGCAGCAGGTAAAGCGGCAGCAGTACGTTGGTGTGGGCCGGCACGAGGTAGCCACCGAGCACGGTCCGCCTCGATCGTGCGCCGCGACAGCAGCCAGCCCGGCGGATAGAGGCGCAGCGCCTCATGACCACCTGCTGTGTGTAGCTGAGCGCCTCCATCTGCGCCAGACTCGGGGTGGCAATCTCCTCGCTGGCGTCGATCTCGGCGTGCAGCCGTGCGGCGACCTGCGGGTGCTGCGAGAGCAGATACCAGGTCCAGTTAAGACCGCTCGCGGTGGTCTCGTGGCCGGCGACGATGAGCGTCATGACCTCATCGATCAGCTCGCGCTCGGGCATTGGGGCGCCCGAATCCTTGTCGCGCGCGCTCATGAGCATCGCGAGGAAGTCAAAGTGCTCGCTGCCCTCGGCGCGCCGGCGCCCGATCAGCTGCGCCACAAGCTTGGTGAGGGAGCGGAACTTGAAGGCGAACTGCAGGTTGCGGCCCTGCTCCTTCGTGACCACCTCGAAGGGATTGCCGCCGAGCTCCTGCGACAGGCGGTCCAGATCGGTGCCGAAAATCGAGCGCAGCACGATCTCGAGCGTCAGCTCGCTCATCTCGTCGGTGAGGTTCACCAGCTCGCCGCGCGCGGTGAGCTGCTCCCAGCGCTCGATGAAGCGCGCGTTGGCCGCACCGATCACGCTGGCCAGGCCGGTGACCACGCGCCGGTGGAAGAAGGGCTGCATCATGTAGCGCTGGCGCCTCCACAGCTCCCCCTCGCTCGTCATGATGCCCTTGCCGAGCAGGATCTTGACCCGATCGAGCCCGAGGCCCTTGGTGTAGTTGCGATGGTTGGAGACCAGCACCCGCTTGACGTCATCCGGGTGGTGGATGACATAGGTATAAGATCCGCGTGCCGGAACGAACACGCGGTACGTGTCCCCATGACGGGCGAACAACTCAACCATGCGCTCCAGGGAATCCTCCGTGGAGCCGACGTCGAATTGCAGTTCAGCCTCGGGAGGCTCGGTCTTCGCGGGGGCGGCGGCGGTCATGCAAGCTGTTGAAAGCCAAACTTTAATCTTATATCACACCGACCTGCAGGGTCAGTGGCCCGAAGAGAGAGCCCGGGCGCTGCGCGCGCGGCTGCCGTATCTGAAGCGGCTCGCGGTGAGCTCGGGCACCGAGCAGGCGCACGCAACGCTCGTCGGCGTCGCGCTCGCCCTGAGCGCGCTCACGCGCGCCCTCGGCCGTGACGTGCGGGCCTCGGAGCTGCTGTTCGTGCCCGATGAGAAGCCGCGCCTCGGCGCGCCTGCTGATGCGGCGCGCGCGGCTGCGGACTTCAGCATCGCGCATTCGGGTCCGTACGTGGGTTGCGCGGCACTGTGCGGCGGGCGCGTCGGTCTTGATGTGGAAATCGGCGAGGATGCGGCGCTGGAGAACTGGGTGGCGCGCGAGGCGGTGGTGAAGGCGGCGGGGCTCGGGATGCGGGCCATCCATGAGGTCGAGCTGAACGGGGCGCACGCCCGCTGTCGCGGCGAGCACTGGCATGCGCGCCGCCTCGACCAATTCACGGGCGCCGCCGCGTGCGTGATGACGAGTGTGGCAGTGGCGGGCGTGGAGGCACGGCGCGTGCCGCTCGCGGAGCTGTTCGCCCTATGAGTGCCGAGGATGAGCCTGAGCTGAAGAACACCATCTACCGCACCCACACGCGTTCGGGGCGGCGCATGACCCGGGCGCGCCGTCTGCTCTATCGGATGATCGTGCCACTGGGCTACGGGATCATCCGCCTGTGGTGGCGCATCGCGCGCGTCGTGGGCGTGCTCGGAGTCGAGCATCTGGATGCGGCGCTCGCGCGCGCCCCCTCGCTCGTGCCGTGCTACTGGCACCAGCACCAGCTGTATTGCGGCAAGTTTCTGGTCGAGCAGCGCACGCGCGGACTCACCGTGGGCTGGCTCATCAGTCCCTCGGTCGACGGGGAGCTCGGCGCCATGTTGGTGCGCCGCTTCGGCGGGGCGGTGATTCGCGGCTCCTCGACCCATACCGGCGCGCGCGCGCTGCGCGATTACTACCAGGCGCTCGTCAAGGACAACGTCTCGCCCGTCATCACGCCCGACGGCCCGCGCGGCCCGCGCTTCAAGTTCAAGCCCGGGGCGCTCCTGCTCGCGCAGATGTCCGGTCGCCCGATCCTACCGATGGCCTATGCCGCCTCGCGCGCCTGGCTGATCAAGTGGGACAAGTTCGTCATCCCGATGCCTCTCGCGCGCATCGTCATCGCCATCGGGGAGCCGTGCTACGTGCCACGGGTCACCGACGCTGCCACGCTCGAGACACTCGAGCGCCAGCTCGAAGGGCGCCTGAAGGCGCTCTTCGAGAGCGCGCGCGCCGCGCTCAGACATCCGGCCTGAGCGCCCAGCCCGGAGAATCCGCGTGAAAAGCCGCCGGCAAGGCGTGCCGCGCGCGCGCAGCCGCGCGGGCAGTGGATTCTGTAAAGTCAGGTAAAGTGTGAGCGAACAGTGCCTTAGCTTGTGTTCCTTATTCAGTGTGCGAGAATCCTGCGCAAGCGCCTAATAAATCGTGCTGACAGGTCTTCAACTCCGTGACGGGACACCGCGTCAGGGCTTGGACAAATGATTACGCTGCGCGACGGTTTCGTGGGAGGTCACGGCTAAATGACGACTCCGCCGCCGGATAAGCCGGCGGACTTTACTGCCTCGGACATACTCTCGGCTGATGCCTGGACGGGACGCACGCCCAAGCCCGTGCTCGGCATGGACGTCGTGTGCACCAAGATCGCGGTGGACTTCCAGAACATGCGCCGCGAGTCTGTCGATGAATGCCTGCGTCGCAATCTGGAACTGCTGCGCGGAGCCAGCGGTGCTGACTGCGCCTTCCTCGCGGCCCTCACGGCCGATGATCCGGTGTTCACGGATGTACGGTGCGCGCGCAGTGCGTTCGCGCAGTGCCGCCCCGAGGCCCTGAGCGGCACGCCCCTTGAAGCCTTCCCCTGGCTGCGCGGCCGGCTCGAGCATCTGCGCCTCTCGGAGCTGCGCGACACGAGCAGCCCGCGCAAGGAGCAGGCCGCAGAAGCCGCCCGCTTTGCGCAACTGCACATGGGTTCCGCGCTCCTGGTCACGCTGCGCGTACAGGGCAAGCCCACCGGGTTTCTCGGACTTGCGCACACGCTGCCGCGCGGCGCCTGGGACGTGAACCAGCAGCTGCTCATGAAACTCATCGGCACGAGCCTTGCGACCGGCCTGGAACGTATCCGCATCGAGGCGCGGCTCGCCAAGCTCGAAGAGCGCACCAATCTTTTCCAGGCCGCCGCCAACGACGGCTTATGGGACTTCGACGTCGAGAGCAACGAGGTGTACTTCTCCCCGCGCTGGAAGGCGATGCTCGGCTACGGCGATGAGGATATGCGCGGCTCGCCCGACTGGCGCAGCCTCGTGCACCCGGATGATCTTGCGCGCGTGCAGGCGGCGATCCGCGATCACGTCGCGGGCAAGACGCCGATCTTCGAGAGCACGCACCGCATGCGCCACCGCAACGGCGAGTGGCGCTGGGTCATCAGCCGCGCCACGGCGCGCGTGGACAAGCACGGGCGACTGCTGCGCCTGGTCGGCGTGGAGCTCGACATCACCGAGCGCAAGCTCTACGAGGAGGCGCTGTTTCGCGAGAAGGAGAGCGCGCAGATCACGCTGCAGTCGATCGGCGATGGCGTCATCACCACCGATGCCAGCTCGACCATCGACTACATCAACCCGGTGGCCGAAGAGCTCACCGGCTGGCGCCTCGAGGATGCCATGGGACGCCCGGTCGAGGAGATCTTCCGCGCCTTTCACGAGGAGACCTGCGAACCGCTCGAGAATCCCTTGTCGGTGGCGATCCGCCGCATCCGTCCGATCAAATCGGTGCGCCCGATGCTGCTCATCCGCCGCGATGGCAACGAGCTGTACGTCGAGAGCACCGCCGCCCCGATCCGCGACGGCCACGGGCACGTCGCCGGCGGCGTGCTCGTGTTCCATGATGTGAGCGAGTCGCGCGAGCTGAACCGGCGCCTCTCCTACCACGCCAGCCACGATCTGCTCACCGGTCTGGTCAACCGCCGCGAGTTCGAGAGCCGGCTCGAGCGGGCGCTGAAGAGCGCCAAGGCGCGCGAGGCCTCCTACGCGCTGTGCTACCTCGATATCGACCAGTTCAAGATCGTGAACGACACCTGCGGCCACGGGGCGGGCGATGCGCTCCTGGGACAGGTGGGGGCGCTCCTGAAGTCCAAGGTACGCTGGCGCGACACGCTCTCGCGCCTCGGCGGGGACGAGTTCGGCGTGCTGCTGGAGAGCTGCTCGCTCGATGAGGCGATGCGCACCGCGGAAACACTGCGCGAGGGTGTGCGTAACTTTCGCTTCACCTGGGAGGATCGCGTGTTCCGGCTGGGCGCCAGTATCGGCGTGGTGCCGATCACCGCCGACAACGAGGACGTCGCCTCGATTCTCTCGGCGGCCGACTCCGCCTGTGCCGCGGCGAAAGAGGGCGGCCGCAACCGCGTGCACAGCTTTGCCGAGAACGACATCGAGCTCATGCGTCGCCGGCGCGAGATGCAGTGGGCGGCGCGCATCAACGCGGCGCTCGAGGAGGGACGCTTCGAGCTGTACCGCATGGCGATCCAGCCGCTGCAGCGTGTCGAGGTCGGCGCGCACTATGAGCTCCTGCTGCGCCTGAAGGATGAGACCGGGCGCATCGTGGCACCCAATGACTTCATTGCCGCCGCCGAGCGCTACGGCATCACCCCGGCGATCGACCGCTGGGTGATCGAGAACGCCTTCCGCTGGCTGGTATCGGAAGCCGATGAGCGCGAGAAGCTCCTGCGCTGCTCGATCAACCTCTCGGGCCAGAGCCTGGGGGATGACAAGTTCCTGCCGTTCGTGATCGATCAGTTCCACCGCAGCGGCCTGGATGCCTCGAAGATCTGCTTCGAGATCACGGAAACGGCCGCGGTCGCGAGCTTCTCGCAGGCCAACCGTTTCATCCAGGCGCTCAAGGAACTTGGCTGCAAGTTCGCACTCGATGACTTTGGCACCGGGCTGTCCTCGTTCGGCTACCTCAAGCACTTCCCGGTCGATTACCTGAAGATCGACGGCAGCTTCGTGCGCGAGATCCTGCGCGACCCGATCGATCGGGAGATGGTGCGTTCGATCAACGAGATCGGGCACCTCACCGGCAAGCAGACCATCGCCGAATTCGCCGAGAACGCCGAGATCATCCAGATGCTGACGAGCCTCGGGGTCGACTACGCGCAAGGCTACGGCGTCGCGCAGCCGCAGCGCGTGGTGAAGTCGGCGGTCGCTTAGCGCCGCACCCGCAGCGGCCGCTAGCCGCCGCTGAATTCCAGCCGCATCGAAAGATCAACCGCGCGCACGTGCTTGGTGAGAGCACCGATGGAGACGTAATCCACGCCGGTCGCTGCGATCGCGTGCACCGTCTCGAGCGCAACGCTGCCGGAGGCCTCGAGCTTCACACTGGCACGGCGAGCATTCTTCAGCGCCACGGCGCTGCGCATATCGTTCAGGCTGAACTCATCGAGCAGGATGATGTCGGGGCCGGCGGCGAGGGCCTCCTCGAGTTCCTGCAGCGACTCGACCTCGACCTCCACACGCACCTCGGGCGCGCTCGAGCGCGCCGCCGCGATCGCCGCGGTGATCGAGCCGGCGGCGGCAATGTGATTCTCCTTGATGAGGATCTGGTCAAAAAGCCCCATGCGGTGATTGTCCGCACCCCCGCAGCGCACGGCGTATTTCTGCGCGGTGCGCAGCCCCGGGAGGGTCTTGCGGGTATCCAGAATGCGGCAGCCGGTACCGGCGACCGCATCGACGTAGGCGCGCACGGCCGTCGCGGTGCCGGACAGGAGCTGCAGGAAGTTAAGCGCGGTGCGCTCACCCGTGAGCACCGCACGCGCAGGACCTGCGATCTCGAACACCACCTGGTTCGCGCTGAGGCGTGCGCCGTCCTGGGCGTGCCAGGTGAGTCGCACGAGCGTATCCAGGCGCCGGAAGGTCTCATCGGCCCACGCCTGCCCGCATAACACCGCCGGCTCGCGCGTGATGACCCGTCCGCGCACGCGTTGCGCGGCCGGCACGAGCGCTGCGGTGACGTCGCCCCGACCGATGTCCTCGGCGAGCGCCGCCTCGACCTGTCTGCCCAGATCGCTCGGAAGCTCGGGCACTACTTGATGAACGGCAGACCGTGGCTCTGCGCCGCCATGCACATGAGCATCGGAATCGAGAGCACGAAGTTCACGCGCGAGGCCATGCCGGCGGCCTTGCGCGCGCGCGCCTTCTGCTCATCGGTGGCCGCCACCAGGCCGAGGATCTTCTTCTGGTTCGGCCAGATGATCCCCCAGACGTTCAGCAGCATGATCGTACCGAGCCAGGCTCCGATGCCGATGACCACATAGGGGCTTTGCAGGGTGAAGGCGAGCACGAACGCCCCGAGCTTCAGCAGCAGCCACGCCCCTCCGAGCCAGGTCGCAAGCGCCGTCCAGCGAAACCAGAAGAGCGCCCGCGGCGCCACGTACTTGGTGACCCCGGCGCCGCCGGGTCCGCCCTTGTCGGCGGCGGCATCCGCCAGCGCCGGCGTCTGGGCGACGTTAAAGTAGTAAAGGAGGCCGATCCAGAACACGCCCGCGACGATGTGAAACCAGCGTGCCAGGCCAAGCTCGTTGAAGTGCGTACCACCGAGGAACACCGCCAGGAGCAGTGCGAGGATGATCCCGAGGATGAGGGATTGACGGTGGTTATTCAGGGGATTCATGGCTTTGAGCCTCCAAGTTCTTGTTTCTATGGGCCTGATCGGATCCAGCAGCGGTTTGAAGAATAGGCGAGGCACCCCCATAATTCAACGGACGCTCAACTTGATGGCGGCAGCGCTTAAGGGATCGTGAACGCGGCTGAAGGAAAGCTCGCGGAGCGCCAGGAACGCCCGCCGTCCCCGTGTATCAACGTGTGCCGTCTGGACGCGCGCGGGCTGTGCATCGGGTGTCTGCGCTCGGGCGAGGAGATCGGGCGCTGGATGGCGATGAGCGCCGAGGAACAATGGCGGCTGCTGGATGAGCTCAAGCAACGGGGCAATCTTACTTAAGTAGGTGATCCGATATGGATGTGGTGCAGAGAATCAGGACGGAACTGGATGCGAGCCCCGTGGTGCTTTTCATGAAGGGCACGCCGGACTTTCCGCAGTGCGGGTTCTCCGCGCAGACCGTGGCGGCGCTGCGGGCGGTGGGCGCGCAGTTCAAATACGTGAACATCTTCGAGGAGCCGGAGCTGCGCGAAGCGCTCAAGCGCTATTCGAACTGGCCGACCTATCCGCAGCTGTATGTGAAGGGTGAGCTGCTCGGCGGCTGCGACATCGCGCTCGAGATGTACAAGAGCGGGGAGCTGAAGAAACTGCTCGCCGAGGCCGGCGCCGCGAAATAAATCCCCTGCGGGCGTGCGCCGCTACAGCGGCGCCGGCACGTCCGTTTCCGCCTCCACTTCCGTACCTGCCCCCCAGCCAAGCGCCCGCGCGCGCTCCTCGGCTGCCTGGTGACTGTCGCGCAGGCGATTGCACACCAGACAGAAGATGTCCGCGCTGCGCTCAGCGTCATAGCGCGCGCTGTGCGCGCTGCCCGCATCCCACTCAAGCCCGGCGACCGTCACGGCCTTGGCGAGCACCGTCTGACCGAGCGCAGCGCCTGCGAGGGTGGCGGTGTCAAAGCAGGAGAAGGGGTGGAAGGGATTGCGCTTTACGTCCGCGCGCGCCACGGCCGCATTCAGGAAGCCCAGATCAAAGGCCGCGTTGTGCCCGACCAGGATCGCGCGGCGACAACCGTAGGCGCGCACGGCATGGCGGATTTCGCGGAAGATGCGCTGCAGCGCGTCGCGCTCCGGGAGTGCCGGCCGCAGCGGATGGTGCGGATCGATGCCCGTGACCGAGAGCGACAAAGGGTCGAGGCGGGCGCCCTCGAAAGGCTTCACGTGATAGTCGTGCGTGGCGCCACGCCGAAGGGCGCCACGGGCGTCCATGTCGATGAGCGTGGCGGCGATCTCGAGCAAGGCATCCGTGGCGGCATGAAAGCCGCCGGTCTCCACATCGATCGCGACCGGCAGATAGCCGCGGAAGCGCCGTGACATAAGCGCCGCGGCGGCCGCCTGTGGCACGTTCTCGCTGTCGGGAGGGTCCCTCGCGCTCATGCGGCAGGCTTCAGGCGCCAGGGCATCTGCTCCCCGGCGCGCAGCGGCACGAGCACGTCGGCACCGAAGGGGTAGTGCGCGGGCACCTGCCAGGCTTCCTTCACCAGGGTGACCTGCTCGCGATTGCGCGGCAGTCCGTAAAAGTCTGCGCCGTGAAAGGCGGCAAACGCCTCGAGCTTCTCCAGCGCTCCGGCGGCCTCGAAGGCCTCCGCATACAGCTCGAGCGCAGCGTGGGCCGAGAAGATGCCGGCACAGCCGCAGGCGCTCTCCTTCGCGGCGCGCGCGTGCGGGGCGCTGTCAGTCCCGAGAAAGATGCGCGGCGTGCCGGTGGCAACCGCCTCGAGCAGCGCAGCGCGATGGCGCTCCTCCTTGAGCACCGGCAGACAGTAGTGGTGCGGGCGGATGCCGCCGCTGAAGAGCGCGTTGCGGTTCATGAGCAGGTGCTGCGGCGTTACGGTAGCGGCGATCCCGGCGCGTGCGCCGAGCACGAACTGCAGCGCCGCGTGCGTGCTGATGTGCTCGAACACGATGCGCAGCTGCGGGTGCCGCTGCGTCAGCGGCGCGAGCACACGCTCGATGAAGCGCGCTTCGCGATCGAACACGTCCACCGCCGGATCGGTCACTTCCCCGTGTACCTGCAGCACGAGCCCCACCTCGGCCATGCGCGCGAGCACCCCATCGAGGCGCGCAAGATCGGTGACGCCCGCCTCCGCGTGCGTTGTGGCCCCGGCCGGGTAGAGCTTGCACCCCGTGAATGAACCCGCTCGCCTTGGCGCTGACGATCTCTGCGGGCGTCGTGTGATCGGTGAGATACAGCGTCATCAGGGGCTCAAAGTGAGCCCCCGCCGGCAGCGCGGCCAGGATGCGCGCGCGATAAGCGCGCGCCTGCGCCGTCGTCGTCACCGCCGGTGCAAGGTTCGGCATGATGATGGCGCGCGCAAAGCGCGCCGCGCTGTGCTGCAGCACGGCCGCGAGCGCAGCGCCGTCACGCAGGTGCAGGTGCCAGTCATCCGGGCGCGTGAGGCGCAGGCTCGTCACGCTAGGGTTTCTCCAGCGCGCCGAACACATCCTGGCGCAGCAGCAGCTCGAGCGCGAAACGCACCCCAAAGCCGGTGACGTCGGTGCCGACGTGCGCCAGGCCGCCAGAGCGCGTTGCCGCGGCAAGATCCACGTGCGCCCAGGGCGTCTCGGCAGGCACGAAGCGCGACAGGAAGCGCGTCGCGAGTATGTGATCGCCCTTGCCCTCGAGGGCACACTGCACCACGTCCGCCACCTTGCTCTCGAGGTCGGCGTCGTAGTCCTCCTCGAACGGGAAGTTCCACACGCGCTCGCCGCTGACACGTCCGGCTTCCTGGAGCGCGGACACCAGTCGCGGGCGGTTGGTAAACACCCCGCTCATGCGATCGGTGAGTGCGTACACGCAGGCTCCGGTGAGGGTGGCGAAGTCGAGCATGAAGCGCGGCCGCGTGCGCGCTGCGAGCGCGAGCGCGTCGGCGAGCACCATGCGTCCCTCCGCGTCCGTGTGGATCACCTGGATGGTGACGCCGTTGGCGGCGCGGACCACGTCCTGTGGTTTGTAGGCGCGCGGGCCGATGCGGTTCTCGGTGATGGCGAGCCACGCGTCGGCCGCGAACGGGGCGCGCAGCTGCGCGAGCGCGATGAGGGTGGCAAGCGCCACCGCGCTGCCGGACATGTCGGTATGCATGTCGAGCATCGAGCGGTGCGCCTTCAGATTCACGCCGCCGGTGTCGAACAGGATCCCCTTGCCGATCAGCGCCACGTCGGGCCGCGCGCGCAGCCGGGCACGCGGCGGGCGGTAGCTCAGGTGCGCAATGCCGGCGCCGCCCTCGTCATTGCCCGCCGCGACGGCGAGAAAGGCGTGCGCGCCCAGGCGCCGCAGCGCCCGCTCATCAAGCCAGCGCAGCCTCAGGGAATGCTCGCGCGCCAGACGCGTGATCGCCGTGCGGTAGCCGGCGGCGTCGAGGATGTTCGGCGGCAGCGCGGTGAGCCAGCGCACCAGATTCGTGCCTTGCGCGAGCGTGACCTCGTAATGCGGGTCAAAGCCGGCCGCGTTGAGCAGCTCCACGCGCCGCACGGCGCGCTCACCGGGCGCGCGCTCGCGAAAGCTCGGCAGCGCGAAGGCATGCGTGAGGGCCGCAGCGAGCAGAGCCTCGAGCGCCGCCCGCGCGAAGGCATCCTCGCCGGTGCCGATAAGACCGATGCGCTCGGGGTTGTGTCCCGCAGCCTCCTTCAGCATGCGCCCCGCCAGTGACAGCCGTGCGAACGCACTCGCCTCGGGCTTGAGGTAGCCGAGTACCGCCAGCGTATGGCGGCGGTTGCTGAGCAGCGTGGTGCGTACCGTGCCGCTGCGCGCCGGGGTACGCGCGTGCAGCGCACGCCAGCGGGCGCTCTGCGGCAGCTTGCCGAACAGTGCCGGGCGCGCCGGCAGGGGCAGGATCGCCAGCGCCACATCGAGCTGATCGGCGCTGCGCCCGCGCGCATGCACCACGCTCGGCGCACTCGAACTCGGCAGCAGCGCGCCGCGGCGAGCATCCGAAGCTTTTGGACTCACTTGCTTTACCCGCCGGTGCTCGCCATCATGCTCATTCTAACGCGACCCGGCACGACACGCGCGCGAGCACCACGGCTTGCCGCGCGCCGCACCTCGCCCCGGGGTCGCCACGGATCGCGCCCGGGCAACCAATGACCGAACCGCCGAAGCTGGAAGATCTGGATCCCGTCGAAACGCGGGAATGGCTTGAATCGATCGACTCGGTGCTGAAGACGCACGGGCCGGAGCGCGCCCACTTTCTGCTCGAACGGCTGATCGACTATACGCGCAGAAGCGGCGCGTACCTGCCGTTCAAGCCCAACACCGCCTACGTCAACAGCATCGCCGCCGGACGCGAGCCGGAATACCCGGGCAACCGCGCGCTCGAACGGCGCATCGAGGCCTACATCCGCTGGAACGCCCTTGCCATGGTGCTCGCGGCCAACAAGGCGTCCTCCGAGTACGGCGGACACCTGGCCAGCTACGCCTCCTCGGCGACGCTCTACGAAGTGGGCTTCAATCACGTGTGGCGCGCGCCCTCCGAGCAGCACCCGGGGGACATGATCTTCATCCAGGGGCATTCCTCGCCCGGCATCTATGCGCGCGCCTATCTCGAAGGGCGTCTGCGCGAGGAGCAGCTGCAGCGCTTTCGCCAGGAAGCGAGCCACCCGGGCGTGGGTCTTTCCTCCTACCCGCATCCGTGGCTGATGCCGGACTTCTGGCAGTTCCCGACCGTGTCGATGGGCTTAGGTCCGATGATGGCGATCTTCCAGGCACGCTTCACGCGCTACCTGGAAAACCGCGGCCTCGCGAAGCCCTCCGACCAGAAGGTCTGGGCTTTCCTGGGCGATGGCGAGATGGATGAGCCGGAGTCGATGGGCGCGCTCACGCTGCCGGTGCGCGAAGGCCTCGACAACCTCATTTTCGTCATCAACTGCAATCTGCAGCGGCTCGATGGCCCGGTGCGCGGCAACGGTAAGATCATCCAGGAGCTCGAGTCAGCCTTCCTTGGCGCCGGTTGGAATGTGATCAAGGTGCTGTGGGGTTCACGCTGGGACCCGCTGCTCGCGCGCGATCACAAGGGCCTGCTGCGCCGGGTGATGGAGGAGTCGGTCGACGGCGAGTACCAGAACTTCAAGGCCAAGGGCGGCGCCTACACCCGCGAGCATTTCTTCGGCAAGTACCCGGAGCTGAAGGCGATGGTCGCCAACATGTCCGATGATGAGATCTGGCGTCTGAACCGCGGCGGCCACGACCCGCGCAAGGTGTTCGCCGCCTACACCGCGGCCATCGCCCACAAGGGGCAGCCGACCGTGATCCTCGCCAAAACGGTCAAGGGATTTGGCCTGGGCAAGGGCGGTGAGGGCCAGATGATCGCGCACCAGCAAAAGAAGCTCTCGGAAGAGGACCTGCGCGTATTCCGCGACCGCTTCAACATCCCGGTATCGGATGAGGACATCGCGGGCCTGCCGTTTCGCAAGCCCGAGGAGACGTCCGAGGAAACGCAGTACCTGAAACAGAAGCGCGCAGCGCTCGGAGGCTACCTGCCCCGGCGCCGCCGCACCGCACCGGCGCTCACTATCCCGCCGCTCGAGGCCTTCGCCTCCATCCTTGAAGGCAGCGGCGAGCGCGAGATCTCCACCACCATGGCGTTCGTACGGCTGCTGACCGTGCTGCTCAAGGACAAGAACATCGGCAAGAACGTCGTGCCGATCGTGCCGGACGAGGCGCGCACCTTCGGCATGGAGGGCCTATTCCGCCAGATCGGCATCTATTCCTCGGTCGGTCAGCTGTACACCCCGCAGGATGCCGAGACCCTCATGTCCTACCGCGAGGACAAGAAGGGCCAGATGCTCGAGGAGGGCATCAATGAGGCCGGCTCGCTGTGCTCGTGGATCGCCGCCGGCACCGCTTACAGCAACCACGGCATCAACATGGTGCCGTTCTACATCTTTTATTCGATGTTCGGTTTCCAGCGGGTGGGGGACTTCATCTGGGCGGCCGGGGATATGCAAGCGCGCGGCTTCCTGCTCGGTGCCACCGCGGGACGCACGACGCTTGCCGGCGAAGGCCTGCAGCACCAGGACGGTCACAGTCAGCTGGTGGCCACGACCGTGCCGAACTGCGTCGCCTATGATCCGGCCTATGCTTACGAGCTCGCCGTCATCATTCACGATGGCCTGCGGCGCATGTACGCGGAGCAGGAAAGCATCTTCTATTACATCACGGTGATGAACGAGAACTACGTGCAGCCGGCGATGCCGGCCGGCGCGCAGGCAGGGATCCTGCGGGGCGGTTATCCGTTGCACGCCGGCGGACGCGGTAAGCTGCGCGCCACGCTACTGGGCTCCGGGGCGATCCTGCGCGAGTGTCTCGCTGCGGCGAAGATTCTCGAGGAGGACTACAAGATCCCCGCCGATGTGCTCTCGATCACCTCCTTCAGCGAGCTGCGTCGCGAGGCGCTCGAGTGCGAACGCTGGAACCTGCTGCACCCGGGCGAGAGCGCACGCGTGCCTTACGTGCGCGAACTGCTCAAGAACCGTGCAGGTCCGCTGATCGCCGCGACCGACTACATGCGCACCGTGCCGGATCAGATCCGCCAGTGGGTACCATCCCGCTACGTCACGCTCGGCACCGACGGCTACGGACGCTCGGACTCGCGCGCCGCGCTGCGGCGCTTCTTCGAGGTCGACCGCCACCACATCGTGGTGGCCGCCCTCAAGGCCCTCGCCGATGAGGGACAGGTCGATGTGGCCACGGTCAGCCGCGCGATCAAGAACCTGGGTGTCGATCCCGACAAGCCCGTTCCCTGGAAGGTCTGAAGTCCTCCTGCGCATGAACGCGGCAGCCGGCCTCATGGAAGTGCGCGTGCCCGATCTGGGCAATTTCAAGGACGTCGCGGTGATCGACGTGCTCGTGAAACCGGGCGACACGGTCGCCGTGGACACCCCGCTCGTTACCCTCGAGTCCGACAAGGCGGCGATGGACGTGCCCTCCACCGTGAGCGGCGTCATCGAGAAGCTGCACACGGCCAAGGGCGGCACCGTGTCGACCGGCGATCTGATTGCCACGGTGAAGACTGATGATGCTGCGGCGGCTGCGGCCCCCGCGCAGAAGGGTGCGCCGGCGGTGGCAGCGCCCAAAGCGGCACCGACTCCGGCCGCGCCCCGAGCGGCGCCCGCGGCCCCGGCGCCCCCCGCGCCCGCAACCGCGCCCGCACCTCCCGGCATCGCCGCCTCGTTGCGCTCGGATCTGGCGGCGATTGATGAGCCGGGGTTCTCACGCGCGCATGCCGGCCCCTCGGTGCGCGCATTTGCGCGCGAGCTCGGCGTGGATCTGGCGCGCGTGACCGGCCGTGGCTTCAAGGGACGCATCACGCACGATGACATCAAGGCCTTCGTGAAGGGTGCGCTCGCGGGCGCACCCGCGGCGCCCGCCGCGGCGGCACCGGCGGCATTGCCGCCAGTACCGCCGGTGGATTTCGCCCAGTTCGGGCCCGTCACGACAGAGCCGCTGTCGCGCATTCAGCGCATCTCCGGACCGCGCCTGCACGCCAGCTGGGTCAACATTCCGCACGTCACGCAGTTTGACGAGGCGGACATCACCGAGCTTGAACAACTGCGCGGGAGTCTCAAGGACAAGGCGCAGGCGGCGGGGGTCAAACTCACGCCGCTCGCTTTCATCATGCGCGCGTGCGTGAAGGCGCTGCAGGAGTTTCCGCGCTTCAATTCGGCGCTGGATCCCTCGGGCGCCAATCTCATCGTGCGCCAGTACGTGAACATGGGGTTTGCGGCGGATACGCCCCAGGGTCTGGTGGTACCGGTGGTGAAGGATGCCAGCCGCAAGGACATCTACGAGCTCGCGCGCCAACTCGGCGCACTCTCAGAGAAGGCCCGCGCCGGGAAGCTCCCGCCCGCAGACATGCAGGGCGGCTGCTTCACGATCTCGAGTCTGGGGGGCATCGGTGGCACGGCCTTCACCCCGATCATCAACGCGCCTGAGGTGGCAATCCTCGGCGTCTCGCGCGCGAGCATGCGCGGCGTCTACAAGGAAGGCGGCTTCGTGCCGCGCCTCATGCTGCCGCTGTCCCTGTCCTACGATCATCGCGTGATCGACGGCGCGATGGCCGCGCGCTTCACGACGTTTCTGGCACACACACTCGCCGAGCCGCGCGCCCTGATCGAGGCGGTGCCGTGAGTGTGGAGCTGACGATCCCGGACATCGGTAATTTCAGCGACGTGTCCGTGGTCGACGTACTGGTGAAGGCCGGCGACCTCGTCGAGCTGGAAACTCCGCTCGTCACGCTCGAGACCGAGAAGGCCTCAATGGATGTGCCGGCTACGGCCGCGGGCAAGATCACTGAGGTGTTGCTCAAGCGCGGCGACAAGGTCTCCAAGGGCGCACTCATCGCGCGCCTGGAACCTGCGGCGGCGCCGGCTGCGGACGCTGCGCAGTCCGCGGCGCCCCCCGCCGCGGCCGCGCCGACCCCCGCGAGCGCCGCAGCCCCTGCCGAGGGCGCGGGGGACACGGTGCGCATGCCGGGCCCCGAGGCTGCGCGCGGGGCGCGCGCCAGCGAGAGCTTCACGCGCACCGCGCAGCTGCTGGTGCTCGGGTCCGGGCCCGGCGGATACACCGCGGCCTTTCGGGCGGCGGACCTGGGACTGAAGGTCACCCTCGTCGAGCGCTTCCAGCAGCTCGGCGGCGTTTGCCTCAACGTGGGCTGCATTCCCTCCAAGACGCTGCTGCACGGCGCACGGGTGATCGAGGAGGCCGATGAGATGGCCGCGCGCGGCGTTACGTTCGGCGCGCCCAAGATCGATCGCGCGAAGCTGCGCACCTGGAAGAATCAGGTGATCGGCAAGCTCACCGGTGGCCTGAAGGTCCTCGCCAAGCAGCGCAAGGTCGAGGTCATGACCGGGAGCGGGCGCTTCGTGAGTCCGAACGTGCTCGAGGTCATGGGTGCGAGCGGCTCGGAGCGCATCCGCTTCGAGCAGTGCATCATCGCCGCGGGCTCTGAGGCTGTGCGCCTGCCCGGGCTGCCCAAGGATGTGCGCATCCTCGATTCCACCGACGCGCTCGAACTGCCGGAATTTGCCGGCGGCCTGCTCGTCGTCGGCGGTGGCATCATCGGGCTAGAGATGGCCTGCGTGTTTGACGCCCTGGGCACTCGGGTGAGCGTCGTGGAGCTCACCCCCACGCTCATGCCGGGCTGTGATGCGGATCTGGTACGACCGCTCGAGCGGCGCATCCGCGCCCGCTATGAACAGATCCTGCTCGGCACCAAGGTCGCCGGGATCGAGCCGCAGGCCGGCGGTCTTAAGGTGAGCTTCGAGGGCGAGAAAGCCCCGGCCGCGCAAAGCTTCGATTGCGTACTGGTTGCAGTGGGCCGCGTGCCGAATGGCCGGGCGATCGGCGCGGAGCTGGCCGGCGTGAAGGTGTCCGAACGCGGCTTTATTCCCGTTAACAAGCAGATGCGCACCAACGTGCCGCATATTTTTGCGATCGGTGACATCGCCGGCGCGCCGCTCCTGGCGCACAAGGCCATGCACGAGGGCAAGGTCGCCGCCGAAGTCGCGGCGGGTCAGAAGCGCGCCTTCGATGCCCGCGTCATCCCGTCAGTGGCGTACACGGATCCGGAAGTCGCGTGGGTGGGACTCACCGAGACCGAGGCGCGTGCCAGCGGCACGCCTTTCAAAAAGGGCGCCTTTCCCTGGGTGGCAAACGGGCGCTCGCTGTCCCTGGGGCGCGAGGACGGATTCACCAAGCTGTTGTTTGATCCGGAGAGCCACCGCGTGCTCGGTGGCGGGATCGTGGGCACCAACGCCGGAGATCTCATCAGCGAGGTGGCGCTGGCGATCGAGACCGGCTGCGACGCGGCCGACATCGGGCTCACGATTCATCCGCACCCGACGCTGAGCGAGACGGTGGCCGGAGCCGCCGAGGCCTTCGAAGGCACACTCACGGATCTCTACATCCCGCGCAAGTGACCCGAGCAAGCGCTGGCGTGCGAGCGCCTACAGTCGTCGCAAGCGCTCAAGGTAGGCCAGCTCATCGGGCGCGCGATCACTGCGCTGCGCCTCCCACAGCGTTTCAGCGAGCGGCTCGATCATCCGATGCTCGGCCGCGTGTGCGCTCTCACTGCGGCGCGTGAGCGCCTCGTGCACCCGGGCAATGCCTGCGGGCCGGTCGGTCGCGACCTGTTCGCGGATTGCCAGATGCAGTCCCATGTGCAGGAAGGGATTCTCGCGGCCCCCTTCGGGGGTAAAGTCCGCGAGCAGCGCCGGATCGCCCGATTCGAGCCAGCCGACGTACTCGGGATGCTCGGCAATCACCGCGGCGAGCTGCGCCTCGAGGGACTCAAGGGGTTCGTGAGCGGCGAACTTGCGCCACGCATCAAGATAGCGGCGGCGCAGCTGCTCGCGACTCTGGCCGCCGAAGAACGACACGAGTGACCCCCGTCTCAGGCGCGCCGACGCGCCCGGGTGCGGGTGCGGATGGCCTGCGCCAGGGTCTTGGGGCGCGCGGGTTTCGGCGGGGTCTTGTGCCGGTATTCGCACAGGTCGCGGATGAGGCAGGTGGGGCAGGCCGGGGCGCGCGCCGTGCATACGTAGCGGCCATGCAGCAGCAGCCAGTGGTGCGCGTCCTTGCGGTACTGCGCGGGCGTATTAGCGATGAGGTTGACCTCGACTTCGAGGGGCGTCTTGCCGGGGGCGAGTCCCGTGCGGTTAGCAACGCGGAAGATGTGCGTGTCGACTGCAATCTCGATCTTTCCGAATACCATGTTGAGAACGATGCTCGCGGTCTTGCGGCCCACCCCGGGCAGCGCCTCGAGCGCGGCGCGATCACCCGGCACCTGGCCGCCGTGGCGTTCGATCAGCTGCTGACACAGACCGATCAGATTCTTGGCCTTGGTGTTATAGAGTCCCACGCTCTTGATGTACCGCTTCACGCCCTCGACCCCGAGGGCATAGATCGCGGCGGGTGTGTTGGCGATCGGAAAGAGCACGCGGGTGGCAGCGTTCACGCTCTTGTCGGTGGTGTGTGCCGAGAGCATGACCGCTACCAAGAGTTCAAACGGCGAGTCGTGCAGCAGTTCGGTGGTGGGGGTGGGATTTGCGGCCTTGAGCCGGCGGAATATGGCCGCGCGCGTTGCAGGATGCATGCGATAAGAATGCACGCGCCGCAGGCGCGCTGTCGAGGGTCGCGCCGCGGCGGCCGACTGCGCCGACCTGCCCTCAGCGCACCTGCAGCACGATCTTGCCCGGCACGTGGCCGGCCTCGATGCGCTGCTGCGCCCGGGCGGCCTCGGCGAGCGGGAATTGCGCGGCGATCGGTACCTGGAACTTCATGGCTTCGATCGCCGCGTTCAGCCGCTCGAACTCCTGCGGACCTGCGATCGCGTCGTACTGCACGATGCTCAGGCCCTCGCGCGCCGCGGGCGCCGGACGCACCCCGCTCGGGTAGGCGACGCGTCCGCCTTTCTTCAAGGCATCAATGGCGTGCTCGAGCGCCTCCCCGCCCGCAAAGGCGAGCACCGCGTCCACGCCCGCGGGTGCGAACTTCCGCGCGGCCGCCGTGATGTCGCCGTGGCGGCCGTCGACCACCGCATCCGCCCCCAGGCTCTTCACCAGAGCGATCTCGTCCTCAGCGGAGACGGTGGCGAGCACACGCGCGCCACGCAGCTTCGCAAACTGCACCGCCAGCGTGCCGACGCCGCCTGCTGCCCCGTGGATGATGAGCGTCTCGCCCGCGTGCACGTGCAGGGCATCATCGACCCCCTGGATCGCGGTGAGCGCGGTGGTGCCGATCGCACCGGCCTGCGTGAGCGTGAGCCCCTTGGGCACGTGGCCCACGTTTTGCGCCGGCACCGCCACGTATTCTGCGTAGAAGCCGCCCTGGGGATTGTCCCAGCTGTATGCGTACACCGCATCGCCCGTCTTGAAGCCGCGCACGCCCGTGCCGAGCGCAGCGATCGTGCCCGCGCCGTCGGTGCCGAGCACCAGCGGAAAGTGCGAGTTCTTGATCTCATCCGGATGGCGACGGATCGCGACATCCCAGACCGCCACACCGGCGGTGTGCACCGCGATCAATACTTCCCCGGCGGCAGGGGTGGGGACCGGCAAGCGGTGCAGCGTCAGCACTTCCGCGCCGCCCGCCTGATCGATCGCCGCGGCGCGCATGGTGGGCGGGAGCGAGGTTGCGGCAGCGGTTGCGGCCAGCGTCACCGTCGCGCTGGCGAGCGTTGTGAGAACGAGCATGCCGGTCCGCAGTGTTGACATGGCGGAAGGTCCTGGTGCTGGAAAAAAAAATCTCAGGCTCATGATGCCCGAGGTGCCCGCTGGCGGGTGGGGGCGGGAACGACCACCGATCGCAAAAGCCCCACCGCTCGTCGCGGTCCATGGGCGGCTTCAGTTGCCCGCGTCCGCTGGCAGGCCGGCCTTGCGTGCACTCAAGAGTGCTGCGCGGCTGTGTGCCTGCTGCGCGTGGCGCTCGTTGCGCGCCGCGAAGCGTGCGCGATTCTCGGCCGCGCAGGGCGCGGGCGGCGCCTCGGCCACCTCGGCGCGCGGCAGCATGCGGATGCAGTCGACCGGACAGGGTGCGACGCACAGTTCGCAGCCGGTACACAGCGCCAGGAGCACGGTATGCATCTGTTTGTGCGCCCCGAGGATCGCATCCACCGGGCACGGTGGCAGGCACTTGGCGCAGCCGATGCAGACCTCCTCGTCGATCTGCGCGACCAGCACTGCTCCCTCGGTGCCGTTTTTCGGGTTGAGCGGCAGCGGCTCACGCTTGAGCAGTGCTGCCAGTGCGCTGATGGTGACACCGCCGCCCGGCGGACACTGATTGATGTCGGCAGCACCGGCCACGATCGCCTCGGCGTACGGACGGCAGCCGCCATAGCCGCAGCGCGTGCACTGCGTTTGCGGCAGAAGCGCATCGATGTCATCGGCACTGGGCATGGGGCAGCTTGCACCCTCAGCTGATTCTCATGCCGGGGGTGGCACCGGAGTCCGGCGAGAGCAGATACAAACCCGGGGACTCCCCGCTCGCCGCGAGCACCATGCCCTCGGAGATGCCGAACTTCATCTTGCGCGGCGCAAGATTTGCGACGACGACCGTGAGGCGGCCGATGAGTGCGGCGGGCTCGTACGCGGACTTGATGCCGGCGAACACGGTGCGGGTCGTGCCGCCCAGATCGAGCGTGAGCTTCAGGAGCTTGTCCGAGTCGGCCAGCGCTTCGGCGGCGGCGATGCGTGCCACGCGAAGATCCAGGCGCTTGAAGTCATCGATCGAAATCGTGCCGGCGTCCGCCGCGGGCGCCGCGGGCACAGGGCCTACGGCGTTCGCCGCCGCGGCGGGCGTCTCGGTCTCGAACAGCGCCTCAAGCTGCTTCGGATCGACCCGTGTCATCAGGTGCTTGTAGGGGTGGATGCGCTCGGGCAGTACCTGCGCGTCCGCCCAGACGAAGGAGTCATCCAGGCCGAAAAGCTCGCGCGCGGCGCGCGCGGCGACCGCCGGCAGCACCGGCGCGAGCAGCACCGAGAGCACCTTGAACCCATAGAGCGCGCGCGAGCACACATCCTGCAGCGGCGCGGCCTGCGCCGGATCCTTGGCGAGCACCCAGGGCTGGCGCGCGTCGAAGTCGTGGTTGATACGATCGGCGTACGCCATGGCCTCGCGGATCGCCCTGCCGAACTCGCGTGCCTCGTAGCACGCCTCCACGCTCGCGCACAGTGTGCGCGCCTCAGCGCTCAGCGCGCTCGTATCGCCCACATAACGCAGGGCACCGCCGAACTGGCGGTTGATGAAGGCGGCGGCGCGGCTGGCAATGTTGACGTACTTGCCGATCAGGTCGCTGTTGACGCGCAGCGTGAAGTCCTCGGGGTTGAAGTCGAGATCTTCCACGTTGCCGTTGAGTTTTGCCGCGATGTAGTAACGCAGCCACTCCGCGTTCATGCCGATCTCAAGATAGCGCAAGGGGCTGATGCCGGTGCCGCGCGACTTGGACATCTTTTCGCCCGAGACGGTGATGAAGCCGTGCACGTAGACGTGGTCGGGCACCTTGAACGGTGCGCCGGCAAACCTGAGCATCGCCGGCCAGAAGAGCGTGTGGAAGTAGATGATGTCCTTGCCGATGAAATGGATCTGCTCGGTTTCCGGGGCGCCGAGGAACTCCTCGAAGCTGCGCCGCTCGCCGCGCAGCCGTGCGGCACCGGAGTCGAAGTAGCTCTTGAGCGCGGCAAGATAGCCGATCGGCGCATCGAGCCAGACGTAGAAGTATTTGCCCGGCGCATCCGGGATCGGGATGCCGAAGTAGGGCGCGTCGCGCGAGATGTCCCAGTCCCCGAGTGCATGCTCGCCCGTGCCGGTCAGCCACTCGCGCGCCTTGTTGGCGACCGAAGGCTGCAGGCGCCCCGGAGCATCCAGCCAGCCTTTGAGAAAGGCGACGCACTTCGGGTCGGAGAGGCGGAAGAAAAAATGCTCGGAGCTTCTGAGCTCAGGTTTCGCTCCCGAGAGCGTGGAGTAGGGGTTGATGAGGTCGGTGGGCGCGTAGACGCTCGAGCACACCTCGCAGGCATCGCCGTACTGGTCCTTGGAGTGGCAGTTCGGGCACTCCCCCTTGATGTAACGGTCGGGGAGGAACATGCCCTTCAGGGGGTCGTAGAACTGCTCGACGGACTTCTCATAGATCAGGCCCGCCGCTTTCAGCCGCGCGTAGATCTCCTGCGACAGCTGCGTGTTCTCGGCCGAGTCGGTCGATGACCAGTGATCGAAGCTGATGTGGAAGCCCTGCAGGTAGCGCGGCCGCTCCGCGGCGATGCGCGCCACCAGCTGCTGCGGGGTGATGCCCTGCTCCTGCGCCTTGAGCATGATCGGTGCGCCATGCGCATCGTCCGCGCCGACGAAGAACAGCTCATGCCCCTGCATGCGCTGGAAGCGCACCCAGATGTCCGCCTGGATGTACTCCATGATGTGCCCGATGTGAAACGGGCCGTTGGCATAGGGCAGCGCGGTGGTGACGAAGATCTTGCGGCTCATCCGCACTAGTTTACACAAGCCGGCCCGTGCCCCGGCCTTGAGGGCACCTGCGCTCAGGCCGAATCCTTCAGCTCCTCGAACTTGCCCTTGTTGATGGCCTTCTTGTAGGCCTCCTGGCCGCTGATCTGGCGCGAATCAAGCAGCTGCTGGATGGCCGTGTCCATGGTACGCATGCCGAAGGCACCGCCGGCCTGCATGGTGTTCTCGAGCTGATCGAGCTTGCCCTGGCGGATGAGGTTCGAAGCCGCCGGCGTATTCACGAGAATCTCGAGCGCCGCCACACGGCCGCTCTTGTCGGCGCGCTGCAGCAGCTGCTGCGAGACCACCCCGCGCAGCGAGGTGGAGAGCATGGTGCGTACGTGTGACTGCTTGTCGGAAGGAAACACGTTCACCATGCGATCGACGGTCTGGGCGGCGCCGTTGGTGTGCAGCGTGCCCATGACGAGAATGCCCATTTCCGCCGCCGTCACGGCGATGCTCATGGTCTCAAGATCGCGTAACTCGCCCACCAGGATCACGTCCGGATCCTCGCGCAGGGCGGAATGCAGTGCGGCGGCGAAGCTCGGCGCGTGCACACCGATCTCGCGCTGGCTGATGAGGCAGCTCTTGCGCTCGTGCACGAACTCGATCGGGTCCTCGATGGTGAGAATGTGGCCCTTCACGCGACGGTTGATGTCATCGATCATCCCCGCAAGCGTTGTGGATTTTCCCGAGCCGGTCTTGCCGGTCACGAGAATGAGGCCGCTATTGGCGCGCGCCATCTGCCGCACGGCCTCCGGAACCTTCAGTTCATCGAGCGTCAGGGCCTTGGAGGGAATGGCGCGGAACACCGCGCCTATGCCGTTCAGCTGGCGCATCACGTTGACGCGGAAGCGACCGCGATCACCGAGCGTGTAGGCGAAGTCCGCTCCGTCCTTGGACTCGAAGCGCTCCAGCGCCGGCTTGGGCATGATCTCGTAGAGCGCCTGCTTGACGAATTCGGCGGCGAGCTTGTCCGGCTTCAGCGCCGAGATATCCCCATACAGGCGAATACGCGGGGGGTCACCGGCGATGAAGTGCAGGTCCGAACCGCGCTTCTCCAGCACTTCGATCAGGTAGGTGTCGATTTGCGCCACGGCTGCTGCCTCGGGCTTGCCTCAGGCTGCCGTCGTTGAGGGCGCGGGCGCAGAGCCGGTCATGTCGAGCTTCGGCAGCATGGTGGTGTCGGTGACGAATTTCTGGAAGGCGCGCTTGTCCGTCGCGTAGGCGTAGGCGTCATCCGGATCGATGGTGCGCTGATTAATGGCCGCGAGCAGCGCCTGATCCAACAGCTGCATGCCCAGATCCCGCCCCATCTGCAGCTGGCTCGGAATCTGGTGCGTCTGCTCGGTCTGCACAAGCTTGGCGATCGCCTTGGTCATCATCAGCACTTCACAGACCGCCTTGCGGCCGTGTCCGTCGGCAGTCTTCACCAGTATCTGGGTCACGACCGCGAGCAGGCTCTGCGCGAGGAAGCTCTTGGTCTGCTCGCGCTCCTGCACCGGCAGGGCGTCGATGATGCGGTCGATGGTCTTCACCGCGCTCGTGGTATGCAGGGTGCCAAGCACCAGGTGCCCGGTTTCCGCCGCCGTCATGGCCATGGAGATCGTCTCGGCATCGCGCAACTCACCGACCAGGATCACGTCCGGGTCTTCGCGCATCGCCGCGCGCACGCCCTCGGCGAAGCTTGGAATGTGGGTACCGAGCTCGCGCTGGATGACCTGGCTGTTTTTGCTCGGATGCACGAACTCGATCGGGTCCTCGAGGCTGATGATGTTCAGCCGCCGCGTGGAGTTCAGATGATCGATCATCGCGGCGAGCGTCGTTGACTTGCCCGTGCCGGTGGAGCCGGTGACGAGCACCATGCCCTGGTGAAAGTCGCACAGCTTGGTGACGATCGGGGGCAGGGCGAGCTTCTCGAGCGTCGGCACCGCCGCGGGAATGGAGCGGAAGGTCGCCCCGACCCCGGTCTCCTTGCGAAAGACGTTCACGCGGAAGCGGCCGCCTTCGCCGGACACGTACGAGAAGTCCAGGTCGTGCCCCTTGTTGAACTGCTCGTTCTGGGAGCGGGTGAGGATCTCGCTGATGTAGCTTTCCAGCTCCACCGCGCGCAGGTCGCGGAACTTGATCGGGAGCAGATCCCCGAACATGCGCAGCATCGGGGGCACGCCAACCGCCAGATGCACATCCGAGCACCCCTGCTGGGTGCCCAACTTTAAAAAGGCATCTATGCGCGCCAAGCCCTTGCTCCTTAAGGAGTTTTACCGCAGGTTGTTTAGCCCGAGGGCGCTGTAAGATCAACCGCTTGTGGCGGGAAATTTGACGTAACGCACGAAGTTTCGCAAGGCGGGAGCCTTAACGCGGCGATGACCCCCTGGCGGCGCGGCTACTTCAGATACGCCTGCAGCGCGCCGCTGAGCTCATTCATGGTCTGGAAGCGCTTGGTCTTGTCCACCGCCATGGCGCGCACCACGAGGTCCGAGAACCCCGGCGGCAGGTTCGGATTCACCTCCTGGGGCGAGCGCGCCTTGCCCTGCACGTGCTGATACATGACCGACATGTGATCCCCGCGCGAGTAGGGTGGCACGCCGGTCACCATCTCATACAGCATGACCCCGAGTGCATAGATGTCGGCGCGCTCGTCGACCTTCTTGCCGAGGATCTGCTCGGGCGCCATGTACTTGGGCGAGCCGATGACGTAGCCGGTCTTGGTGAGCTGCGTGTCGCCTTCGCGCTGTGCCGCGGCAACGCCGAAGTCCACGATCTTGAGCAGGCCTTCCTGGTTGATGAGCACGTTGGCGGGTTTAAGGTCCCGATGCACGATGCCCTGCTGATGCGCCACGGTCATGCCGGTGCAGATGTCGATGCCAAACTGCACCGCGCGCTTCAGGTCCAGCGGCTTTTCGTTGACCACCTCGCCGCCGAGGGTGTGCGAGGGGAAATACTCCATCGAGATGGCGTAGTTGCCCTGGATGTAGAGAAAGTCGTAGATGCGGATGACGTTCTTGTGCGTGATCTTGCGCGAGTAGCGCAGTTCGTGCACGAATCGCTTCATCACTTCCTCGTCCCCGGAGACGTTGGGATTGAGGAACTTGAGGATCAGGCGCTCATCGACCACCGTGTCTTCCATCAGCAGCACCGTGCCGAAGGCGCCGCGGCCGATGCGATCGATGTACTTGTAGCGTCCCTCGAGGATGTCCCCGGGCTTGAGCGTATTGATGTCCAGGCGCGCCGCCGCCTCCGCAGCCTTGGTGGCCTGCTGTACGGCCGTTTCCGACATGAGCTGCGTCTTCGCCGCCTCGGCCGCTCGCGCCGGCGGCGGGCGCGCGGCACTCGGCGCGGGCGGCGCGGGCGCGGCGATCTCGCTTGGCATGGGCGTTGAACCGGAGGCCAGCTGCGAGATGCCGGCGATGCGGTTATCCAGCTCCGAGACCGCCGCCGCCGCCATGCGCGAGACGGTCTGGTCCGGGGAGGACACCTGCGCCTGCAGCTCCTGGCGCACCTGATCGGCACGCGCCTCATCGGCGACTTTCGAGAGCGCCTGGATGGCCTCGATGCGGATCTCGCGCTCCGGGCGTGCCACGAGCGGCAGCAGCATGTCGACGAGCTTGCTGTCGCCGAGCTTACCCAGCGCTCGCACCACGATCGGGGTCGCCTTGTCGTTCGCAGGTTTGTGCAGCATTTCCATCAGGCGCGGCACGGCGCGCTTGCTGCCGATCTCGGCGAGCGCATCCACCGCGCGCTCACTCACCCACCAATCGGTGTCGCGGGTCGCCTGGATGAGCGAGTCGACGGCGCGCTCGTCCTTGGTCTGATTCAGAATCTCGATCGCGGCGCGGCGGATGTCCTCATCCTTGTCGCGCACCAGCTGTAGCACCGCATCGATAACCTTCGGGCCGCCGATCTTGCCGAGCGCATCCGCGGCGCGGCTGCGCACCCACCAGTCACTGTCCTTGAGTGACTCGAGCAGATACTTGACCGACTGGGCGTTGCCGACTTCGTTGAGCACCTCGACCGCGGCACGGCGGGCGTTCTCATTCTCATCCTTCAGGATGTCGATGAGATAGCGGATCGTCTCCGGATGGTTCGCCTTGATGACAAGGTCGATGGCGCGGTTGAGGACGTCGATCTCCGGATCGCGCAGCAAGGGGGCGACCCGCTCGATGTCGATCGGACCGTCCATGCGCTGCAACGCCGAGAGTGCGGCGCCGCGGATCAGCTTGTTCGAGTCCTTGAGCAGGCCGTGCAGCGCCGTCTGCACCTCGGGAGTGTTAAAGCGCGCGAGGGTATTGATGATGTGTACGCGGGCGATCGGATCCTTGCCCTGCACACGACCGATGAGCTCACCGATCGAGGACTTATCGGCGATCTCACCGATGATGCGAAACAGCGCCGCCTTCTCGTTCGGGTCCTGTGCGTAGGCGGCGGTCAGAAGTTCGCGTACGTTGAAGCGCGACTTGTGGGCCGCGATGACATCCAGCACCGCAGACTTGGAGATGCCGGGCGTCGCGAGCGCTTCGAGCAGCAGATGGTGCGGGTAGTTGCGACTGTTGGTGAGCGCCCAGGAAATCCCGGAGATGACGCGCGGGCTGCCCTCGACCAGGCCGCGCACGAACTGAGGGAAGCTCTTTTGGCTGACGAGCTCGGTGAGGACCTCGATGAACGCGAGGGTTGCTGACTTGTCCGCTTCGGGCAGGGCGCCGAAGACCGGTTCAATAGCGCCCGGCCCGACTTCTTTCAGCCGTGCGATCGCCTTCTGCCGGGCAGGGCTTGCCGGATCGGTCGCGGACCGGATCTCAGTGACGAGACGGTCGGCACGCAGGTTCGTGAAAAAGCTCATTCAGCCTTTCCGTGAGGAGCAGCTCCCTGCACGCCCTTACCGCGACCCGCTCCAATGCGGGCGCGTAAAGCTCGGGCAGGCGCGGATCTCTCCGGTGCCGGCGCCGCCGTCGCAGCTGACCGGTGAAGCATGAAGCGCCCGCCCCCGGGGAACGGCCCCGATTATGCCACAGGCCGTCGGGGCGCCCCGGGGCGCGCCGCTCTTATGGACGGTCCGCATAAACCACTACAATCGCACCCCCCCCATGGATCGCACCCCTTTTCAACATGATTTCTGAAAATTCAGTCAGTGCCGTGCGCGCTGCACTTGAGGCGTACACGGACCCGTACCTGGCCGAACCCCTGGGGGCCGCGCAGGCGATCCGCGAGGTGCGCCCGCAGGCTGAGGGTGTGGTGGCGCGCATCGAGCTCGGGTTCCCGGTCGGGGGCTACCGCGGGGAACTGCACGCCGCGCTCACCGCATACCTCGCCGCGCAGGGCATCGCCGTGCCGCTCACGATCGAACTGGAAGCCAACATCCGCGCGCACGCCGTGCAGCGCAATCTGAAGCCCCTGGGCGAGATCAGCAACGTGGTGGCGGTCGCCTCCGGCAAGGGGGGCGTCGGCAAATCCACCGTGGCCGTCAATCTGGCGCTCGCCTGGGCGGCCCAGGGTGCGCGGGTCGGGATCCTGGATGCGGATATCTATGGACCGAGCCAGCCGCTCATGCTGGGACTGGCGGGCCAGCGCCCGACGGCGCCCGATGGCAAGCACCTGCGCCCGCTCACGAGTCATGGCGTCGGGGCCATGTCCATCGGATTTCTGGTGGATGAGGAGCAGCCGATGGTCTGGCGGGGCCCGATGGTCACCCAGGCGTTAACACAGCTTCTGTCCGAGACCCAATGGGGCACGCTCGACTATCTGGTCGTCGACATGCCGCCCGGCACCGGCGACATACAGCTGACACTGGCGCAGCGGGTCCCGGTCGCCGGGGCCGTGATCGTGACGACCCCGCAGGACATCGCGCTCGCGGATGCCCGCAAGGGGCTGAAGATGTTCGAAAAGGTCTCAGTGCCCGTGCTCGGCATCGTGGAGAACATGAGCGTGCACATCTGTTCGAACTGCGGCCACAGCGAGCACATCTTCGGCACCGGGGGCGGTGCGCGCATGGCCCAACAGTACGGCGTACGGTTGCTGGGCGAGCTGCCCCTGGACGCGCACATCCGCGAAGAGGCTGACGGGGGACGCCCGACCGTGGTTGCAGCGCCCGATTCGCCCCGCGCGCGTGCCTACTTTGAGATGGCGCGCCGTACCGGCGGGGCACTCGCGGTGCGGGCACGCGATCGCAGCAGCGTATTTCCCAAGATCGTCGTCGAAGAAACCTGAATAACGGCCGCGTTCGCGCACCAATGCACCCTCGCGCACGCTACGCGCGGCTGCGATACTGTGTTGATTTTGATCGGCGGCGCTTCGCAGCACTTATGAGCGCGCCACGCCGCGGGAGAGCTTGAATGAGCATCAAGTCCGACAACTGGATCCGACGGATGGCGCGCGAGCACGGGATGATTGAGCCGTTCGTCGAAGGGCAGGTGCGGGAGGCAAATGGCCACAAGATCGTCTCCTACGGGACCTCGAGCTACGGCTACGATGTGCGTTGCGCCAGCGAGTTCAAGATCTTCACCAACATCAACTCGACCATCGTCGATCCGAAAGCATTCGACGAGAAGAGCTTCGTGGATTTCGGCGGCGATGTCTGCATCATTCCGCCGAACTCCTTCGCCCTGGCGAGGACCGTGGAGTACTTTCGGATTCCTCGCAGTGTGCTCACTATTTGCCTGGGGAAGTGCGTCAGCGGGGACACCCGCGTGGTCGACGCGGAAACCGGTGCCTACGTTCCCATCACCGAGATGCGCTTCGGTAAGACGACACTGGGGTTGGACGGATGGGCGCTTAAGCCCGCGAAGGTGTCGGCGTTCGTCCCACAGGGAAAGCGGGAGGTATACGAACTGCGCACCAAGACTGGCCTGCGCATTCGCGCCACGAGCACTCATCCCTTCCGGACATTCGGGGGCTGGGTGCCGCTAAAGAACCTGCGCCCCGGCGACCGCATCGCGGTGGCGAGAAGCATCCCGGTGTTTGGCAAGACCCCCATACCTGACTGGGAGGCGAGCCTCCTGGGGCTAATGATTTCCGAAGGCCAATGCCACACGCCTGGCCACAGCCCAACCTTCACCAGCGCCGATCCGGCGCTGGTGCGGTTGCTTAAAGAGGCAATAGCTTCGTCGGGCATGGGTACGGTGACTTTCAAGGGAGCCTTTGGCTACCGGCTCGTGAACCGGGAGGGCCGGGGGGGCGTCGCGGAACACAACAGAGCGCACGCGTGGCTTGCGGCTTACGGCCTTAACGTTGGGGCAGGAGAGAAGTTCGTCCCGCAGGCGATCTTTACCGCGCCGAGGAATTCCGTGCGTCTGTTCCTGCAGGCACTGTTTGCCGGAGACGGTGGCCTGTATCACACGACCGGCGCCGTTTACCTCGAGTACTACTCCAAATCGCGCCGTCTCATCGAGGATGTGCACCATCTGCTGTTGCGTTTCGGGGTTTTCTCGCTCGTGCGAGAAAAGACCACCGGAATTGGAACGCGCGCCTGCAGCATTCAGATCACCGATCGCGACCAGATCTCGCGTTTCGCCGTTGAGATTGGCTTTGTGCCGGGTTGTATAAAGCAACGGCGCCTGGACGAGAAGATCCTGCCGTTGATCCGTGCCAACCCACGACGGAAGAGCAATTTCGACAGCCTGCCGAAGGAAGCGTGGGATATGGTGGCGCAGGCCTCAGAGCGGGCCGGGGTGAGCCTAAATTCACTCGACGTTCATCGGAATCTGAGGCAATCGCTCCCTTATGCCGCCGCCGCGCGCGTCGTCACAGTGACTTCGGATCCTTTCCTGGCGCCTCTTCTCGAAGGCCCTGTTTGGGACGTCATCGATGAGATCGAGCCGGCCGGCACTGAGGAGGTCTACGACATTTCTGTTCCGCGGATCCGTAACTTCGTCGCAAACGATTTGATCGTTCACAACTCAACGTACGCGCGCTGTTTCAGCGGCGACACGCGCGTGGCGCTGGTCGACGGCACGGCGCCGACACTCGAGGAGCTGGTGCGACAATCCGAAGCGGGCAGGCCGTTGCGCGGCTACAGCCTAGACGGAAATGGCCGTCTCATCGTTACAGCGCTGGAAAGACCGCGCTTCATAGGCCGCGACGCGTTGCTTGCAATCGAGCTGGACACTGGCGCACGCATCGATGCTACCGTGGATCACCTTTTCATGCGGCGTGATGGCCGCATGGTAAGTGCCGGCTCGCTGCGACCCGGCGATGCGCTGATGCCGCTCTATCGCGACGTGGCCCAAGGTCACGAGGTGGTCTACCAACCCGCCAACGGCAGGATGTCCGTAACCCGGGAGCTCGCATATCAGTGTGAGCAGAGGCAGGGATTCGATGTTTCATCGCTCCTGATCGCCCAGCAACGCCGCTTCCACGTGCCGCATCATTCTGTATACCGCAACCATCGGGTCGTCGGAATTCGTGCGCTGCCCGGCGAACATGATGTCTACTGTCTGACAGTTCCGGAAGCCGGTAACTTTGCCCTGCAAGCGGGAGTCTTCGTCAAGAACTGCGGCATCATCGTGAACGTAACACCGTTGGAGCCCGAGTGGGAGGGTCATGTCACCCTCGAGTTTTCTAATACGACGACACTGCCGGCAAAGATCTACGCCAACGAAGGCGTGGCGCAGATGCTGTTTTTCGAGTCGGATGAGGTGTGCTCGACGTCCTACCGCGATCGCGGTGGCAAGTACCAGGGTCAGCGCGGCGTGACGCTGCCGAAGACCTGACGCGCTAGTTGCGTGTCAGGCTCTGGATCTGCAGCGTCCACTGCACGTCGTCGCCCTTTTTCTGCTCGACCTTCATCGGGATATAGCCGCGATCGGGTGCGCACCAGAAGCGTGTGATGCGCGGTGAGTAAGTCTTCTGCGCGCGGTAGATGACGGTGGCGACATCGCCCATCGGGGTCTTTACAGTCGCTTCACCTTCGCGCGCGAATTTGTATTCCCGCACGCTGTTCTTGTCGATGAGCTGAAAGCTATGGGGCGTACGGCCCGCGAGCAGCTCGACCATCAGCGCCAGCTGCACGGAGCCATCGTCCTGCACCTCGGGCGTGAGCGGCAGGTCCACCGCGGTGCCCTGGTAGTTACCGGTGACGCGATGTGCCTGCTCGTCGTACTTCAGCGCGATGCTGGCGCCGGCGGCGCTGTTGCCGCCGGACTGATAGCTCACCGGTGCTATCCCTGTCGGGGTCACGTGCACCACGCTGGTCTGGTTGGGTGCCATGTCGGACACGAAGCGGCCGAGGCCGCGCCCTTCACTGCGGGAGCTGTACGTCCAGGTGTCGCCGGTGTGTTCGAGCTTCAGATTCGAGACCGCCACGGTCATGCCGCGCCAGATGCCGTTGTAGGTCGCCTGATAGGGCTTGAGCTCGTCGGCGTGCACCGCAGCGACGAGTGCGACGCCAAGACAGGCACTGAGAATGCTGATCCGCTTGCGGCGCGCGCGGGCGCGCTGGTCAGGCAACTGCTGCACGGAAGTCCTCCACGATCGGTGTCTCAAGACGCGCGCCGTCAAGCCACGCGGCGCCATCGTGCCACTTCAGGCGCTGCTGCGCGATCCAGGATAGGACCCGCGGATAGATGATGTGTTCGGTGGCGAGCACGCGCGCTGCGAGGGTGGCCTCGGTGTCATTCGCCCGCACCGCCACCCTGGACTGCAGCACGACCGGGCCGCTGTCAAGCTCGGGGGTGACGAAGTGCACGCTCGCCCCGTGCTCGCCGGCGCCGTCGGCGAGCACGCGCCGGTGGGTGTGCAAGCCACGGTACGCGGGCAGGAGCGAGGGATGGATGTTCAGCATCCGGCCGCGGTAGTGCTCGACGAAGGGCGCGGAGAGGATGCGCATGAAGCCTGCGAGGGCGATCACCTGCGGCTGCGAGGCATCGATCGTGGCCGTCAGCTCGCGCTCGAAATCGGTACCCGCCGCTGCCTTCGCAGGCAGCACCGTGGCCGTAGCGGCGCCGAGGTCGCGCGCGGCCTGCAAGCCGCCGGCCTCGGCGCGATCGGAAATGACGCTGACCACGCGGGCGTTGAGTTCCCCGGCGAGGCAGGCGCGCGCAATCGCGGTCATGTTCGAGCCGCGGCCGGAGATCAGGATGGTCAGGCGCAGCGGCGTGCCGGCGCTCATTCTTCGATGAGCACGCCGCGGGTGCCGGCGCGCACCTCGCCGATGAGCTGCGCGCTCTCGCCGTGCGCGCTCAGGGATTCCAGCGCGGCCGCGGCGCGCTCGGCGGCCACGATGACCACCATGCCGATGCCACAGTTGAACGTGCGGTACATCTCGGCGGTATCCACGCGCGCAATGTGCTGCAGCCAGTCAAAGAGCGGATCGCGCGCCCAGCGGCGCCGCTCCAGCACCGCTTCCAGGCCCTGCGGCAGCACGCGCGGGATGTTGTCCGTGAGGCCGCCGCCGGTGATGTGAGCCAGGCCGTGTACCGGCAGGGTGCGCAGCAGCGCGAGCAGCGGCTTTACATAGATGCGGGTCGGGGCGAGCAGCCGATCGAAGAGGCTACGTCCATCGAGCAACGTGGCCGGGGTGGCATCGGCGGTGGCGATGAGTTTGCGGATCAGTGAATAGCCGTTGGAGTGCGCGCCCGAGGAGGCCAGCCCGATAATCGCATCCCCGGCCGCCACCTTCGAGCCATCGATGATCGCATCCTTCTCGACGACGCCGACGCAGAAGCCGGCCAGATCGTAATCCTCGCCCTGGTACATGCCCGGCATCTCCGCAGTCTCACCCCCCACCAGCGCCGCTCCCGCTTGCACGCACCCTTCCACGATGCCGCGCACGACGGCCTCGGCCACATCCACCTGCAGCTTGCCGGTGGCGTAGTAATCGAGGAAGAACAGCGGTTCGGCGCCTTGCACGACCACATCGTTGGCGCACATCGCCACAAGGTCGATCCCGATCGTGTCATGCCTTCCGGTGTCGATCGCGAGCCGCAGTTTCGTACCCACGCCATCGGTGCCCGCCACCAGCACCGGGCGCTTGAACCCGGCGGGCAGCTCCACCAGCGCGCCGAAGCCGCCGATGCCGGCGAGCACCTCGCGACGCTGCGCGCGGCGCACGAGCGGCTTGATGCGCTCGACGAGCTCATCCCCGGCGTCGATGTCAACGCCCGCATCGCGATAGGTGATGCCCTTATCTGTCATGACACTTCAAGGAAACCTGGAGGGGCGGCCGCCTATGATATTGTACCCGTCGCTTCGCGCTGTTGCGTATCCGATACAAACAATGACGCGACCGGTCTCAAAATCACTCGCCGCAAACCGGTGCGCTCGCGCCTTGCTGCTGAGTCTTCTCGGCGCCTGCTGTGCGCTGCCCCTGATCGCGTGGGGCGGCCGGCCCGTGCGCGTCTATGAAGTGGACGTCGCCGAGCGCTCCGGAACCGCGCTGCAGGAGGCGATGCGCCAGGTGCTGGTGCGGGCGACCGGGCGGCGCGAGGCGGCGGAGGATCCGGCACTGGCGGGGATTGTCGCCGACGCGCCGAAGTACCTGAAGGCCTACGCCACCGGAGCGCGCGGGCAATCGCAGGTCGTGTTTGACGGCGAGGCGGTGCAGCAGGCCATCAGCGCCGCCGGCCGCAGCGTCTGGGACGGTGATCGGCCGTTCACGCTCATCGTGCTCGATCCGCCGCGTAGCCGCGCACAGGCGGACGCGGCGCGCGCGGAGCTGGAGCGCGCGGCCGCGGCACGCGGTCTGCCGATCAGCCTGATTCCGCTCACGCTCGTTGACAGCACCGGCAAGCCCCTCAGCACCGATGCGCTGCTCGAGGCGGCGCAGGGCTTCGGCGCCGATGAGCTGCTGGTGGGGCGGGGCGAGGGCAGCACGCCGGATGCGCCGCTGCAGTGGACGCTCTATGCGCGCAGCGCCAGTGAGAGCTGGAGCGGCCCGCTCGCCGCCGGTATCGACCACACGGTTGATCATCTGGTGCCGCAGCAGGGCGGCACGGCCGTCCTGGCGGAGAGCGAGGCGCGGGTCGAGATCGAGGGCGTGCGTACTCTCACCGATTATGCGGCGGTCGGGCGGCTGTTGCAGACCGTCCCCGGGGTGCGGCGCGCTAATCTGCTGGAAGCTGACAAGAGCCGCGTGGTTTTCGCAGTACTGGTACGCGGCGGGGCGGCGGCACTGGATCAGTCGCTCGCCGGCCAGCCACACCTTGCGCCCGCCGGCACGTCCGAGGGACGTACGGTCTTTCGCTACCAGCCTTAAGCGCACATCGTTACCGGGCGCTGCTCGCATGCGTCACATTCCCAACCTGATCTGTCTGCTGCGCATTGCGCTCATCTGGCCGATCGTGTCAGCGCTGCATGCGGGTGAGCACCTGACCGCGCTCGCGCTCTTCATCGTCGCGGCGATCTCCGACGGCCTCGACGGGTATCTTGCCAAGCGCTTTGCCTGGACCTCGAACCTCGGCCGCTTTCTGGATCCGCTCTCCGACAAGCTGTTGCTGGTCGTCGTGTTTGTCGAGGCGGCCTGGCTCGGGCTCGTGCCGTGGTGGCTCACCGCCGCAGTCGTTGCCCGGGATGTCATGATCGGACTCGGCGCGCTGATCTTTCACCTGTGGTTCGGCCCCTTGCACGGCAGACCGACCCTCATCAGCAAGATCAATACGGGCGCACAGCTGCTCTACGTGATGCTGGTGCTGCTGAGCGCCGCCGCAGGCGTGCCGCCGCGCGAGGTTCTGGATGCCTGCGCGCTGCTCACCCTCGCCACCACGGTGACCTCCGGGTGGCACTACCTCAACGCTTTCACGCGACGCGCCTGGTGGCTGCCGGCGCGTCCGTAGACAATCAGCTCATGCGTCAGATTCCCTTGGGCGTGCGCCTGCCGGACCGCGCGGTGTTCGCAAGCTTCCTGCCGGCGCGCAATCTTGAAGCGCTGGAGCACGTACGCCGCGTCGCCGCGGGCGAACTCGGCGGTCTGAGCTGGCTGTGCGGCCCGAGCGGCTGCGGCAAGACGCACCTGCTGCAGGCGGTGTGCGCTGCTGCGAGCGAGCGCATGCGCGCCGGCTACGTGCCGCTGCGGAATGTGGCCGCCCTCGGAGTGGGCGTGCTCGAAGGCCTGCCACAGCTGGACTGCCTGTGTCTGGACGACATCGATGCGGTCACCGGGCAGGGGCAGTGGGAACGCGGCATCTTCGCGCTGCTGCACGAGCTGGAGGATGCCGGCGGGCGGCTGATCGTGGCCGCCGCCGCGCCCCCTGCGCTGCTGCACTGGGCGCTGCCGGATCTGGCGTCCCGCTGCGCCGCGGGCGCGGTGTTCCAGCTGCGGCTGCTCGATGAGCCTGAACAGCAGGCCGCGCTCAAGCTGCGCGCGAGGCTGCGCGGCTTTGAACTGCCCGATGACACGCTGCAGTGGCTGCTGCGGCGCTTTCCGCGCGATATGGGCACTCTCTACGAGTTGCTCGACACGCTGGATGAGGCCGCACTGGTGGCGCAGCGGCGCCTCACCATCCCCTTCATCCGCGAAGTGCTAAGCGCCGTGCGCGCGCGCGGGCACTGAGGCGAGGCGTACCGCAAGGTCGGCGACCCGCCGACCGAGTGCCTGGGCGAGCGTCTTCTCTTCTGCAGTGAGGGCCGGGCGCTCGGTGCCACCGCTCACGTGCGAGGCGCCATAGGGGGTACCACCGCGCAGCGTCTCGTTGAGGGCGCGCTCGGTGTAGGGCAGTCCGACCAGGTACATGCCGTGATGCAGGAGCGGCAGCATCATCGACAGCAGCGTCGTCTCCTGGCCGCCGTGCATGGTTTGCGTGGACGTGAAGACGCCCGCGGGCTTGCCGGCGAGCGCCCCGGAGAGCCACAGCGTCGCGGTGCCATCGAGAAAATACTTCAGCGGTGCGGCCATGTTGCCAAAGCGCGTTGGGCTGCCGAGGATGAGCGCGTCGGTTTCCTGAAGATCCTCGAGGCTGGCGTACGGCGCACCGCTCAGCGGCACCGGCTGCGGCGCCGCCTCGCTGGCGGCGGATACCGGCGGCACGGTACGCAGTCGCGCGCTGCCACCGGGCACGGCTTCGACACCGCGGCAGACCTGGCGCGCCAGCTCAGCCGTGGCGCCACTGCGTGAGTAGTAAAGAACCAGTACCTCCGCCATGCCTGAATTCTCCCCGCAAGGCAACCGTGTCAGCGCCCGCTGATGTGTCGGGCTCACCCTTGCAGGTACGTTGACACAAAACGGATGTGCCATCATCTGCCTCAGCGCTTGCTGTCCGATCTACAGTAGTATTTGCGTTTTGGCCGGCGCGCTCAAAATCGAACATGGTGTGCAGGAAATGTCTCGTGGGCGGGCGCGTCCAGGGAGTCTTTTACCGCCATACGGCGGCGCGCCGCGCGCAGGAACTTAAAATCCTCGGCTACGCGCGCAATCTGCCGGACGGGCAGGTGGAGGTACTCGCCTGCGGCAGCGAGGAGGCTGTAGAGGCCTTCGTCAGCTGGCTGTGGACGGGCTCCTCGGCCTCGAAGGTGACCTCCGTGGAGGTGAGTGACGCTTCGCCCGATGCGCTCAATGCGCGCACGGACTTCTTTACCAGTTGAACTGACGGCATGCTCAATCGCAAACCCGCTCTCGCGCTCCTGGCTCTTCTGCTGACCTGCGGCATTGCCGCGCCTCTGGGTGCGTATCGGCAGCCTCTGCCCGCCGAGCCCCCCTCGCAGAGCACGCCTTCGACAAGCCCGCCGACGCAGCCGCTCACGCCGGAACCCGCCGCCGAACCGCCCGCGGAGCCCCCGGCCGCTTCCCCGCCGAACCCCGAGACGGCACCCTTACCCGAGGCGGCGCCGGCGGCGCCGCCGACGCCGCGGCGCTTTTTCGCGCCGCGCTCCAAAGAGGCCTGGGTCGCGGCCGCCAATCCGCTGGCGGTGGATGCCGGGCTTGAGATCCTCGCCAAGGGCGGCAAGGCAGTGGATGCGGCGGTCGCGGTGCAGGCGGTGCTCGGCCTCGTTGAGCCGCAAAGCTCCGGTGTCGGCGGCGGCGCCTTTCTTCTGTACTACGACGCGCGCAGCGGCAAGGTGAACGCGATCGATGGGCGCGAGAAGGCCCCCGCGGGTGCCACTGCGGAGATGTTCATGGATGAGGGGCGACCGATGTCCTTCGTCGAAGCGGTGCGCAGCGGCCGCTCGACCGGCGTGCCCGGGGCCATGGCCATGCTCTACACCGCGCAGACCAAATTCGGCGCACTGCGCTGGAAGGAGCTGTTCGGTCCGGCAATCCGCGACGCGAGCGAGGGCTTCCAGGTACCGGCGCGACTGGCGATGTTCCTCGGGGAAGGCTCGCCCTTTCCGCCCACCACGGAGATCCGCTCGCTCTTCTCGCGCCCGGATGGGGAGATCCTGCAGGAAGGGGACCTGTTTCGTAACCCTGAGTACGCCAAGACCCTGGAGCGCATCGCCCAGGAGGGTCCGCGCGCGCTCTACGAGGGCGAGATCGCGGCGGACATCGTGCGTGTGACGCACCTTGACCCCTTCCCGGGCACGCTGTCGCTGAAGGACCTCGGTGCGTATCGCACGAGCTGGTCCGAGCCGCTGTGCCGCCCGTATCGCGAGTTCACCGTATGCGTGCCGCCGCCGCCTTCCAGCGGCGTGGCGCTGCTGCAGATGCTCGAGATCCTCGAGCACACCGACATCGCCAGCCGCAACGCGAATGATCCGCAGGCATGGTTCCTGTTCGCGCAGGCGAGCCGGCTGATGTATGCCGACCGCGATCAGTACGTGGCCGATCCGCGTTTCGTGCCCGTGCCGGTGGAGCGCATGCTCGATCCGAGCTACATCAAGCTGCGCGCGCAGCTCATCGGTTCGCGCGCGGGGGCGCCGCCGGCGCCGGGCAATATCCCCGTGTCCCGCGGGCACGATTCCACCGACGAGTCCGCCGGCACCAGCCACTTCGTCGTGGTCGATGCCGACGGCGACGTCGTCTCGATGACGACGACGGTGGAGTCGATCTTCGGCTCCGGCCGCACGGTCGGGGGCTTCGTGCTCAACAACCAGCTCACCGACTTCGCCTTCGCGCCGACGCAAGGCGGCCGTCCGGTCGCCAACGCGGTGCAAGGCGGCAAGCGGCCGCGCTCCTCGATGGCACCGGTCATCGTACTCGATCGCTCTCACAACTTCGTGGCCGCGCTCGGTTCTCCGGGCGGCACCGCGATACTCGAGTACAACGCGAAAACCCTGGTGGGACTGCTCGCCTGGAAGCTCACGCTCAGGCAGGCCATCGAGCTGCCGAACCTCATCGCGCGCGGGGACACCTTCAGCGGCGAGCTCGGCCGCTTCACGCCCGCGCTCCTGGCGGGTCTGCGCGAGCGGGGCATCGAGCTCAAGCCCGGGCACGCGGAGAACTCCGGCCTGCACGGCATCCTGCGTCACGCGGACGGCACCTACGAAGGGGCGGCCGATTCGCGCCGCGAGGGCGTGGCGCGCATGCTGCCAGCGCCGCAGAAGCTGCCCAAGCACGCCGCCAGCGGCTAGGCTCGCGCCGCGCTAATGTGCGGCGGGCGCCTTGGGGAAGCCCAGGTCATCCGCACCGCCCCAGCGCGTCCAGCGACCGATCACAAGATCCGGGTAGTCGCGCCGGCCGATGCTGCCGTTGTAGCGCGCGAGCGCACGACGCACGTCGTTGTGCTCGTAGCCGAGATAGAAGCGCAGGATCGCGCAGCCCATGTGGATGTTCGGTTCGACGTGCACCAGTTCGTGGCGCTGCAGCCCGAGGCGTTCGGGCCAGAAGGGCATCACCTGCATAAGCCCCACGGCGCCCGCGTTGGAGACCGCCCAGCGATCGAAGCGGCTCTCGACGTCGATGAGCGCCATGACGAGCCCGGGCGGCAACCGCGCCTCCCCGTAACGGTGGGTCTCGCAATACACCTGCTTCAGGATATCGACGCGCTCTTCTTTTTCTTTGACCAGGCCGCGCAGGCGCGGCTCCATGAGCGTGTACCACACCGCCGAGTCGTATTGATCGGTGAAGCACTGTGCCTGGGAGATCGCCTTCTCGATCACGGCCTTCAGCTCCGGGTCGCGCTGCTGATCGGCGTGCGCGCGCGGCAAGAGCGCCGGTAGCAGGATCGCCAGCAGCCGGGCCCACCGCCGTGCGGCACGTCGCCGACGCTCAGGCAAGGCGGGCGCGAACGAAGGCGAGCGCCTCGGAGAGCGGCAACTCGGTGCTAACCGCGTCGCGTCGTCCACGGTACTCGAGCCGGCCGGCTTCCAGGCCGCGCTCGGCGATGACCAGGCGGTGCGGAATGCCCAGAAGCTCCGCGTCAGCGAACTTGACGCCGGGGCGCGCGTCGCGGTCATCGCACAGCACCTCGACGCCGGCGGCGGTGAACTCGGCGTACAGCTGGTCGGTGAGCTCGCGGACACGGGCGGATTTTTGCAGGTTCAGGGGCACCAGTACCACCTGGAAGGGCGCAATCGGCGCCGGCCAGATGATGCCGCGGTCATCGTGATTCTGTTCGATGGCCGCGGCCACGACGCGCGTCACACCTATGCCGTAGCAGCCCATGAGCAGCGCCACTTCCTGTCCGGACTCATCGAGCACGAAGGCCTTCATCGGCCGGCTGTACTTGTCTCCGAGCTGAAAGATGTGTCCCACCTCGATGCCGCGGGCGATCTTGAGCACGCCCTTGCCCGAGGGGCTCGGATCGCCTTCGGCCACCTTGCGCAGGTCCGCCGCTACGGCCCCGGGCACGTCGCGCTCCCAGTTCACACCGGTGAGATGCATATCCTTCTCGTTCGCCCCGCAGACAAAGTCCGCCAGCACGAAGGCACTGTGGTCGACGTACACCGGGCACCTGAGGCCCACGACACCGACGTAGCCGGGCTCGGTGCCACTTACGCCGAGCACGCGCTCCGCACTCGCCATGCGCAAGGGCGTGGCGACGCCGGCCAGCTTCTGCGCCTTGACCGCGTTCAGCTCGTGGTCGCCGCGCAGCGCCAGCGCCACCACCGAACCCTCGGTGCCCTCGACGATCAGGGTCTTCAGGCAGCGCGCCGGCGGCACCTCGAGGAAGGCGGCGAGCTCGGCGATGGTGCGTGCGCCGGGCGTGGGCACCTTGTGCAGCGTCTCCTTGGCCGCCGGACGGGGCCTCTGCGGCGGCAGCGCTGCGGCGGCCTCCAGATTCGCCGCGTAGTCATCGCCATCGGAGAACACGATCGCATCCTCCCCGGAAGGGGCGAGCACGTGAAACTCCTGGCTGACCTCCCCGCCGATGGCGCCGGAGTCCGCGCGTACCGCGCGGAAGGTCAGTCCGGTGCGCGTGAAGATGCGCGTGTAGGCCTCGAACATGGCCCGATAGCCGGCTGCGAGCGAGGCCTCATCCAGATGGAAGGAGTACGCGTCCTTCATGATGAACTCGCGCGCACGCATGACGCCAAAGCGCGGCCGCACCTCGTCGCGGAACTTGGTCTGGATCTGGTAGAAGTTCACCGGCAGCTGGCGGTAGCTCTTAAGCTCACGCCGTGCAATGTCGGTGATCACTTCCTCGTGAGTCGGTCCGGCCACGAAGTCACGCTCGTGCCGATCCTTGATGCGCAGCAGCTCCGGTCCATACTGGCTCCAGCGTCCGGATTCCCGCCACAGCTCCGCCGGCTGCACCACCGGCATCACCAGTTCCAGGGCACCGGCGCGGTTCATCTCCTCGCGCACGATGTGCTCGACCTTCTTCAGCACCCGCAGGCCCATCGGCAGCCAGCTGTACAGCCCCGCCGCCAGGCGCCGGATGAGCCCGGCGCGCAGCATGAGCTGATGACTCACGACCTCCGCCTCGGCGGGGGTCTCCTTCATGGTGTTGATCGGATACTGGGAAAGCCTCATCGACGGACGCTTTACTCTTGCAACCTGCGGGAAGCTGGCATCTTAACAGGAGCCCCCTGATAAGATTGCCGCCGTGACAAGCGACCTTCCGGAAACGATCCGCCCGCGCCGCAAGGGCATTTACCTGCTGCCGAACCTGCTGACCACGGGTTGCCTGTTCTCGGGCTTCTACGCGGTGGTGGCGGCCATCGACAAGCACTTCGACCACGCCGGCATGGCCGTATTCGCGGCGATGATCTTCGACACCCTGGATGGGCGCATCGCGCGCCTGACGCACACCGAGAGTGCCTTCGGCAAGGAGTACGACAGCCTCGCTGACATGGTGGCCTTCGGGCTCGCGCCGGCGATCGTCGCCTACCAGTGGGGCGTCGTGCGCATCATGGAGTACGGACATCACTGGGGCCGCTTCGGCTGGCTCGCCTGTTTCTTCTACGCCGTGGCGGCGGCGCTGCGCCTGGCGCGCTTCAACGCGCGCTCGGCGAGTGCCGACAAGCGCTACTTCGAGGGCCTGCCGAGTCCCTCGGCCGCCGCGATCGTCGCCGCCTTCGTGTGGTTCTGCAGCGACTGGCGCGAGCCGCGCCTCGAGGGGCTGATCTCGGCCTTCCTCGTCACCGCCAGTGCCGGGGCGCTGATGGTCACGAGCTTCGGCTACCCGAGCTTCAAACAGTTCGATCTGGATAAGCGCATCCGCTTCGTCTACATGCTCCTCGTGCCGCTCACCTTCGTCCTGATCGCGATCGACCCGCCTACCATGCTCCTGTCGATGTTCGGCACGTACGCGCTGTCGGCGCCGGTGCTGTGGGTGGGCCGGCGCTTGCGCCGTTTGGTGCGCGGCCCCCCGCACCCCGGTGCCTCGTGAGCCATGGCGCAAGAGCGACGCCAACAATACCTGGATGCGCTCGGGATTGACCGCTGGGTCCTGCGCGGCGAGCGGCTGACATCCGCTGCGCCCGTGAGCGCAGGGGCTGCGCCCGCGCCGGCAGTCACGGCCGCGGTCAGCCTCGGGCCGGAGGCGGCGGCGTGGGAGGCGCTGCGCCTGCAGGTGCTTGAGTGCACGAAGTGTCCGCTGCACCTCACGCGCACGCAGGGGGTCTTCGGGGTCGGACCCAAGCGCGCCGACTGGCTCGTGATCGGCGAGGCGCCCGGCGCCGAAGAGGACCGCCGCGGTGAGCCCTTCGTGGGCGCTGCGGGCCAGCTGCTCGATGCCATGCTGCGGGCCATCGGGCTTGACCGGGCGACGAACGTCTATATCGCGAACGTGCTCAAGAGCCGCCCCCCGGGCAATCGTGACCCGAAGCCCGAAGAAGTCGCCGCCTGCCTGCCCTACCTGCAGCGGCAGATCGAGTTGCTGCGCCCGAAGATCATCCTCGCCGTCGGGCGCATCGCCGCACAGAACCTGCTGCGCACGGAGGCGCCCCTCGGGCGGCTGCGCGGCCAGGTGCACCGCTTCGGTGATACGCCTTTGGTGGTGACGTATCATCCGGCCTATCTGCTGCGCACGCCGGCCGAGAAGCGCAAGGCGTGGGAGGATCTGAAGTTTGCCCGCACCGCCTACCAGCAACTCACGCCAGGCTCCGTGACCGATGGCAACCGCGCCTGAACTGTTCGATGCCGCGCCCGAGGCGGCCCTCCGCCCGATGCGCGCCGCGGACGTGCTGGAGGTCGTCTCGATTGAGCGCGCTTCCTACCAGTTTCCCTGGAGCGAGGGGATCTTCCGTGACTGTCTGCGCGTGGGCTACATCTGCCGCGTCATCACGTTTGATCGTCAGGTGACCGGCTATGGCGTCATGAGCGTGGGCGCAGGCGAAGCGCACATCCTGAATCTGTGCGTCGCGGCGGCATGTCGCTGCCGCGGTGCGGGCAAGAAGCTGCTCCTGGGCCTGCTCGAGCGGGCCGCTGCGGCGGGTATGGGCGAGGCGTTCCTTGAAGTGCGGCCCTCCAACACCAACGCGATCCGCCTGTATCAGTCGCTCGGCTTTGAGCAGGTCGGTACGCGCCGCGGTTACTATCAGGCCGTGAACGGCCGCGAGGACGCCGCGGTGCTGAAACTCGCGCTGCGCACCGCGGCCGCGCCCCCCGGCTAAAGACTCGAAGGACACATGGCTGAACTGGCTGCCGAGATCCATCGGCGACGGACGTTCGCGATCATCTCGCACCCGGACGCCGGCAAGACGACGCTCACGGAGAAGCTGCTGTTGTTCGGCGGGGCCATCCAGATGGCCGGTACCGTCAAGGGGCGCAAGGCCGCACGCCACGCGACTTCCGACTGGATGCGCCTCGAGCAGCAGCGCGGCATCTCGGTGACCTCCTCGGTGATGCAGTTCCCCTACCGCGACTACATCATCAACCTGCTCGACACCCCCGGACACGAGGACTTCTCCGAGGACACCTACCGCACGCTCACGGCGGTGGACTCCGCGCTCATGGTGATCGACTGCGCCAAGGGCGTCGAAGAGCGCACCATCAAGCTGATGGAGGTGTGCCGGCTGCGCGACACGCCCATCATGACGTTCATCAACAAGCTCGACCGCGACGGGCGCGCGCCGATCGAGCTGCTCGATGAGATCGAGAGCGTGCTGAAGATCGGCACCGCCCCGCTCACCTGGCCGATCGGCATGGGGCGCGAGCTGCGCGGCATCTATCATCTGGGCGAGGATCGCATCTACCGCTACAGCCCCGGGGAGCGCGGCCGCGTGGGCGAGAATCTCACCATCGAGGGGCTGCACAGCGCGGCGGGTCGGGAGTTTCTCGGCGAGCAGGCGCGCACGTTCGATGAGGAGATCGAGCTGGTCAAGGGCGCCACGGAAGCCTTCGATGTGCAGGCCTATCGCGCCGGCGAGCAAACGCCGGTGTTCTTCGGCTCCGCCATCAACAACTTTGGCGTCGAGGAGCTGCTCGCGGCCTTCGCGCGCCACGCTCCCGGGCCGCTGCCGCGCGCGGCGCGCGAGCGGCAGGTGCAGCCTGAGGAGACCGCGCTCGCCGGCTTCGTGTTCAAGATCCAGGCGAACATGGACCCGGCGCACCGCGACCGCATCGCCTTTCTGCGCGTGTGCGCCGGCAAGTACAGCCGCGGCATGCGGCTGTTTCACGTGCGCCTCGACAAGGAGGTACGCGTCGCCGATGCACTCACTTTCATGGCCGCCGACCGCGCGCAGGCCGAGGAAGCCTACGCCGGTGACATCATCGGTCTGCACAACCACGGTACGATCAACATCGGCGACACCTTCACGCAGGGTGAACGCCTCACCTTCACCGGGGTGCCCAACTTCGCCCCGGAAATATTCCGCCGCGCGGTGCTGCAGGATCCTTTGAGGATGAAGGCGCTGCAGAAGGGGCTGTCGCAGCTGTGTGAGGAGGGCGCGACGCAGCTGTTCAAGCCGCTGCGCAACAACGATCTGATCCTGGGCGCCGTCGGTCAGCTGCAGTTTGAGGTCGTGGCGTTTCGCCTGGCCGATGAGTACGGCGTGCAATGCGTCTTCGACCCGATCACGGTACACACGGCGCGCTGGATCGAGGCGCGCGAGGCGCGCAGGCTCGAGGAGTTCCGCACCCGGGCCTACGAGCATCTGGCGCTCGATCACAGCGGGGCGCTCGTGTACCTGGCCCCCTCGCGCGTCAACCTGCAGCTGACGCTCGAGCGTTGGCCGGACATCCGTTTCCTCGAGACCCGCGAGCATGCCACCGCTTGACAGCTGGCGTAGGCTGTAAGAGCTCGCGAAGCCGCGCGGGCGTAACGAAGGGCGGAGGAGTCATGAACGAGGTGCGCGCGGACACCCCGCTGCTGCAGCGCGAGGCGCTCGTGCACGCGCTCTACGAGGCGGCCGAGCTCGAACACAATCTCATGTGCACGTACCTCTACGCCGCCGCGAGCCTGCGCGATGGGGCGGACGAGGGACTCAGCGCCGAGGAGGCCGCGGCCGTGCGCGGCTGGAAGCAGGTGCTGCTCGGGGTGGCGATCGAGGAAATGGGCCACCTGGCGGCCGTGTGGAACATCACCAGCGCGCTCGGCGCCAGCCCGCGCTTCGGGCGGACCAACTTTCCGCTCGATCCGGGCTACCTGCCGGCGAGCGTGGTGGTGAAGCTCACCCCGTTTACCCCCGACACGCTGCAGCATTTCGTGTTCCTCGAGCGCCCGCACGGCTCGAGCGAACCGGATGGGGCCGGCTTTGCCTACGAGCGCGCTTACGTACGCGGCGGCGTGGGCGCGCGTCTCACGCCAATGGGGATTGACTACGACACCGTGGGCACCTTCTATGCGGCGCTGGGTGAGGGTCTGAAGGGGTTCGTCGAGCAGTACGGGGAGGCCAACACCTTTGACGGGGAGCGCGCACTGCAGCTGTCGGACGCAGAAGTGCAGCTCGCGGGCGCCCGGCCGGTGGTGTGCCTGAAGACAGCACTCGCCGCCTTCTGCGCGATCGTCGAGCAGGGCGAGGGGGCACCCAGGGACTCGCTCAATTCGCACTATCAGAAGTTTCTCGGCATCCGTGCCGAACTGCGTGCGCTGACGGCGAAGAACCCGAGCTTCAACCCCGCCTTCCCCGCGGCCACGAATCCGGTGCTGCGACGCCCGCCGCGCCCGGAAGGACGCGTGTGGCTCGAGGATCCCGAGGCGGCCGCGACGGTGGATCTGGCCAACGCCGCCTACGGGCTGATGCTGCGCCTGCTCGGCTATGCCTACAACGTTCCGGGGCCGAGCAGCGAGAAGTCGCTGGTCGTGGATCTGGCGATCGCGCTGATGCGCGCCGTGATGCCCCTCGCCGAGCGCGCCGCGCGCCTGCCCGCGGGACCCTCGAACCCGCACTGCAACGCCGGTATGTCCTTCACCGCGCTGCGCGATGCCGGCTCGCTGCCGCGCGGGGTGGCGGCGCGCCGCCTGTTCGTCGAGCGCTGCGCGCAGCTTGCCAAGACCGGGGCCACCCTGGCCGCAGGCGGCGACGTACGCGTGCAGGCCGCCGCGCAGCAGCTCGCAGCCCTGGCGCGCAGCGCCGCGCGCGGCTTTGACCTGAGTGCCACTGCGGCGCCCCCGGCAGCGGGCCTGAGCGCAGCCCCCGCACCGAGTGTTGCGGCCGCTCCGGCACCCCGGGTGGATACGGGCGTGGAAACCATCGCCGGTGAGAGGCTCGATCTGATCTACGAGGGCACGCGCTGCATCCACTCGCGCTTCTGCGTGACGCTCGCGCCCCAGGTGTTCCTCGCGAACGTCAAAGGCGCGTGGATCCGCCCGGATGCGCTCGATGCGGAGCGCCTGGTCGACATCGCGCACGCCTGTCCCTCCGGAGCGATCCGCTATCAGCGCCGCGACGGGCGGCCCGAGGAGTCCGCGCCGCCGGTGAATCTTGCAGGCATCCGCGAGGCGGGTCCGTACGCGTTTCGTGCGCAGCTGCTGATCGACGGGGAGCCGGCGGGTTTTCGCGCCACGCTGTGCCGCTGCGGCGCCTCCAAGCGCAAGCCCTACTGCGACGGCTCACATCATGAGATCGGCTTCAGCGCCACCGGGGAACCGCCGAGTCACCAAACGGACATGCTGGCGCAGCGCGATGGCGCACTCGCGATCGATCCGCAGCTGAATGGGCCACTCAAGGTGCGCGGCAATCTGGAAATCATGAGCGGCACGGGCCGCGTCGTGGCGCGCGTGACCGCGGCGGTGCTGTGCCGCTGCGGCGGCAGTGCCAACAAGCCCTTCTGCGACGGCACGCACGCCAGGATCGGCTTCAAGTCCGGGTGAGGCTCAGCGCGCGGCGGCGCGCGGCAGCTTCAGGCGCGCGACCGCACGCGCGAACGCGGCGATCTTCTGCGCGGCGTCCCCGGAGGTGCTGGCCCCGTAGCGCAGCCGCGCGTAGCGCTCGATGAGCGTGCGTACGCGCGCACCGAGGTCGGGCCGTTGCGCGCTGATGGCCGCCAGGTACGCGAGGGGTCCTTGGTGCGGCGCGCGCGGCTGCCCGGCCCGCGCAAGTTTGCGGCACAGCCGCAAGTACGCCCGCGCGAGCGCATCCGGGGGCACCCGCCGCGCGCCGCGGCCCACGTACCAGGCGATGACCGCGAGCCACAGCAGCAGCGCTGCGGTGAACCCCCAACCCAGATCACGCGCGTCCGGGGAGCGGATCCCGAGGCGGGCGAGCAGGTCAAGCTGACTGGCGTAGTCAAATTTCACCACGTGATCGCCCCACCAGGCATTGACGGCGGCCCAGCGCTGCAGCAGCCCGCGGATCCAGGCCGAGCCGTAGAGCAGCCGGTCGGAGGCAGAAAACGCGTTGGGCATCAGATCCAGCACTCCGCGCTGCAGGCGCTCCGGCGCCACCACCGCGGTCGGGTCGATCCGGCTCCAGCCGCGCCCCTCGAGCCACACCTCCGCCCAGGCGTGCGCATCCGCCTGGCGCACTTCGAGGAACTCACCGATCGGGTTCCACTCGCCCCCGAGGTAGCCGGTGACGACGCGCGCGGGCACATGCGCTGCGCGCATCAGCGTGACGAACGCCGAGGCATAGTGCCCGCAGAAGCCCTCGCGGGTGCGAAACAGCAGATCATCCACCGCGTCGCGGCCGAGCGGCTGTGGTTCCAGCGAGTAAACGAACCCGCCGCGGCGCAGGTAATCCAGCGCCGCCGCCACGAACGCCCCATCGGTGCCGGCGCGCTGGTAGAGCGTCTGTGCCAGCTCCTGGGTGCGCGGGTTCGCGTGCGGCGGCAGCGCCGTATCCTCCCGGCGGGCGGCCGCGCCCAGAGGATCCACCGCTTGTGCACGCAGGTACGACACCGCCTCGTAGCTCACCGGCTCGTTGATCGGATCGGACCCGAGCAGCAGGTAGTCGTCGGTGAGCGCCACGCGCGGTGCCGCGGTGTGCGCGGGCACGTCGAGCGCAAACCAGTAACGCCGCCGCGTCGGCGCGAGCGACACGCGATAGCGCACGGGGGCGCCGCGGTACTCGAGCCGCTGAGGCAGGTGGGCCGCCTCCGCCCCACGCCGCCACGTCTGCCCGTCGAACTCGTGCAGCACCGGCCCGCGCCAGTAGAGCGCCTCCCTGGCCGGACGGGCGCCCTCGAACCTGACCCGAAAGGCGGGGCTGTAGTCGGCCACCAGCTGCGCGATGCTCCCCGGGGTCATGGAATCGGAGAGCCCGGTGAGCGCCACGTTGCCGCGTGGGATGGCCCAGAAGGAACCCGGCAGACGCGGAAAGAACACAAAGAGCAGCGCCGCCAGGGGCAGCGCCCAGAGCAAGGCGCGTCCGGCGAGCCCCCAGGCCGCACGCGCCGGCAACGTCGGCGTTGCCAGCGCCGCAAGCGCCGCGCAGCACAGCCACGCCTGCAGCGCGTAGAGCGGGGTGCGGATGAGCTCCTGGCGATCCAGGCAGGCGGCGAGCAGCAGGAACAGGCCCGCCCCGATCAGCACCAGCTGATCGCGTGTGCCGCGCGTTTCCAGCAGCTTCAGCGCCGCCATCAGCAGCAGCAGCGTCGTACCCGCGGCGAGCCCGTTGAGGGTGTGAAAGCGCGCCAGCACGACCGCGGCCATGCCGAGGGCAAGCAGCGCGCGGGTCACGGCTCCCGGCAGCCACAGCCCGCGGCGCGCCGCGGCCAGACGCCACAGGATGAGTCCGACGCAGGCCACGCTCGCCCACAGCGGCACGCGATCCACCTGTAGCAGTATCCCGCCGGCGAAGGCCGCGCACGCCCAGGCGAGGGGCCGTAGCGCCGAGGGCTGCTCAGGCTGCGCCGTCGCGTTCACCGCTCACCGCGCGGCGCATCGGAGCCGAAGCGGGCAAGCAGCCCGAGACAGTGGTGCCGGTGCTCCGGTCCGCGCTCGGGCGCTACGTGCGCCTGCGGCAGCGTGAGCCCGTAGCGCTCACCCTGCGCTTCCGCATCGACGACCCAGCGGGCGAGCTGCGAGAGGCGCGCCTCGGTATCCGCCAGTGGCACGGCGGCGAAATCAAACAGCCGCAGCTCCGCGCCGGATGCCTGGTACTCCTTCACCAGGAGCGGCGCCTCGCGCGCATATGCCTTCCAGTCCACCTGGCGCGGGGAGTCACCGTCGCGAAACGCTCGCAGCCCGAGCCACTCGTCCATCCCCGAGCCGCTGCGGGCGCGCGCCCCCGGGCGCTGGGCGGTGTGCGTCGGCATGGGCAGTGCACCGCGCGGGGCCGGATACACCACGAGCTCGAGCGGGGTGTGCACCCAGGTCCAGGCACGAAAGAGTCCGAAGGGATGCGCGCTCGCGATGCGTACGCGCCCGAATCGCTGCACGCCGCGTGCGTAGGGCCCGAGCCTCACCTGTAGCACCCCGCGCGCAAGCGGGCGAAGATCCCCGCAAGCACTGGCGGAACCCTCGATCGCTGCCTCCAGGCGCGGCCGCGGCGCATCGGCGCCGTTGCCGAGCGTTACATGCAGCGTCGCCGCGCGCTGCGCGAACACGGCCGGGGCGTGCAGGGCGATGACGCTCAGGCCGAGCAGATTGCGATGACACAGCTGCATCGCCACGAGCGCAAAGGCGCTGAGCAGGAAGGTGAGAAACAGCGCCAGGCTGTTGGCGTAGTTCAGACCCGCGAGCAGCATCACGAACAGCAGCGCCGCGAACGCGACGCCCCCGCGCGTCGGCAGGATGTACAGCCGCCGCCGCGCGAGCGTTACCGGCAGCTCATCGAGCCCCTGGCGCTGGCGCACCCAGGCGGCCACGCGCGCGTGCAGCGCGCGCCTCAGGGCCGCGAAGGGATGCCAACGCCGGGGCTGCCCGGCCGGGGGGCGCGCGGACACCGCTAGGGCGGCAGCGGCACTGCCCGGATCATGTCGCGCGCCAGGTCCTCGGGCGCGCCGGCCTCTGCCGCGTCGCGGCGCTCGAGCCGGTGCGCGACCACCGCGGGCAGCACCGCCTGCACGTCCTCGGGCAGCACGGCGGTGCGTTCGTTGAGGTACGCCCACGCCTGCGCGGCGCGAATAAGGCCCTGCCCGGCGCGCGGGGAGAGTCCGAGCTTGAGCTCCGGGTGGGCGCGCGTGCGCGCGATGAGGTTTTGCGCGTAGTCCAGGAGCGCATCCGCGATGTGCACGCCGCGCACCGCGGCCTGCAGGCGCAGCACCGCGGCCGCCGAGAGCGCCGGCGCAATCCCCGGCAGCAGTTCCCGCCGCTCGCCCCCGCGCAGCAGCGCCCGCTCGTGGGCCGCGTCCGGGTAGCCGAGCGTCACGCGCATGAGAAAGCGATCAAGCTGCGATTCGGGCAGCGCAAAGGTGCCGAGCTGCTCGTGGGGATTTTGCGTGGCGACCACGAAAAACGGTTCCGGCAGTGCGTAGGTGGTGCCATCGGCGCTCACCTGGCGCTCCTCCATCGCCTCGAGCAGTGCGCTTTGGGTGCGGGGGCTCGCGCGGTTGACCTCATCGGCGAGCAGCAGCTGCGTGAAGATCGGGCCCTGGCGAAAGTGAAAGCGCTGACTCGAGCGATCGAAGATCGACACGCCGATGATGTCCGCGGGCAGCAGATCGCTCGTGAACTGCACGCGCTGCCAGGCAAGTCCGAGTATGTGCGCGAGCGCGTGCGCGAGGGTCGTCTTGCCGACCCCCGGCACGTCCTCGATCAAGAGGTGCCCGCGCGCCAGAAGACACGCAAAGCACAGGCGGATCTGCTCGGGCTTGCCGAGGATGACGGTCTCGAGCGACTCAAGGGCGCGTCCGAGGGTGGCGGCATCCGCTTCGCTGCCGGCCGGCGGCTTCATGGTGTGAGCATCCCGCGCACGCGCTCGAGCTGGGCGCTCAAGCCCGCCGCGGTGCGTTCAAGGTCGCTCGCGCGCTCGCGCTCGCTCGCCACCACCTGCGGCGGCGCGTTGCGCACGAAATTCTCGTTCGCAAGCTTCGCGCCCGTCTTGGCGAGGTCGGCCCGGGTCTTGCTGAGCAGTTTCGTGAGGCGTTCCACTTCCGCCGCGGCATCGATGAGCCCGGCCATCGGCACGAGCAGCGCGAGCGTGCCCACGAGCGCGACCGCGGCCTGCGGCGCGGGCGCTGCGGGGGGCAGCAGGGTCACACTCTCGAGACCGGCGAGGCGCTCGAGCAGTGCGCGGTGGCGGGCGATGAACTCCTGATCCTGCGCGCTCGCGTCGCGCAGCAGCAGCGGAATGCGCCGCCCGGGACTGATGTTCATCTCGCCGCGGATCTGGCGTACGCCCAGAATGACCGCCTGCATCCAGGCCACCTCGCGTTCGGCGCCCTCATCGGCCGGAAAGTCCCCGGCGCGCGGGTAGGGGGCGAGCATCACGGTCGCCCCCTCGATGCCGGCGAATGGCGCGATGCGCTGCCAGATCTCCTCGGTGATGAAGGGCATGAAGGGATGCAGCGCCCGCTGCAGCGCCTCGAGCACCTGCGTGAGGGTGCGCTGCGCGCCGCGCCGGGCGGGCGCATCCGCTCCCTGCAGCACCGGCTTCGTGAGCTCCAGGTACCAGTCGCAGAAGTCGTACCAGGCGAACTCGTACAGGGCGGTCGCCGCAAAGTCGAAGCGGTAGTCGCGCAAGGCGCTCTCGACGCTCGCGAGCGCGCGGCCGAAGCGGGCGCGGATCCAGCGATCGGCGACCGACAACTGTACGGGTGCATCACCCGGCAGTGTGGCCGCTCCGACAGCCATCGTCACGAAGCGCGCCGCGTTCCACAGCTTGTTGCAGAAGTTGCGGTAGCCGGCGACGCGCGCCAGGTCGAAGCTGATGTCGCGGCTCGGGGAGGCGAGGGCGGCAAAGGTGAAGCGCAGCGCGTCGGTGCCGTGCGCGGGGATGCCGTGCGGGTACTGCTGGCGCGTCGCCTTAGCGATGCGCGGCGCGAGCTGCGGCTGCATGAGCCCGCTCGTGCGCTTGGCGATGAGGGCCTCGAGGTCGATGCCGTCGACGATGTCGAGCGGATCGATCACGTTGCCCTTGGACTTGGACATCTTGTCGCCGTGCTCATCGCGGATGAGCCCGGTGATATAGACGTCGCGGAACGGCACGTCGCCCATGAACTTAAGGCCCATCATCATCATGCGCGCGACCCAGAAGAAGATGATGTCGAAGCCGGTAACGAGGACGCTGCCCGGATAGAAGCGCTCCAGGGCGCTGCTGCGCTCGGGCCAGCCGAGAGTGGAGAACGGCCACAGCGCCGAGGAGAACCAGGTATCCAGCACGTCCTCATCCTGGCGCAGCGCAAGGCCCGCCGGCAGCCGGTGCTGCGCGCGCACCTCAGTTTCGCTGCGGCCGACGTAGATCCGGCCGGCCTCATCGTACCAGGCCGGAATGCGATGCCCCCACCACAGCTGGCGGCTGACGCACCAGTCCTTGATGTTGCGCATCCACTCAAAATAGGTGCGCGACCAGTTCTCCGGCACGAAGCGCGTGCGTGCCGCTTCCACGGCCGCGATCGCCGGCGCCGCAAGCGGCGCAATCTTCACGTACCACTGGTCGGTGAGGTAGGGCTCGAGCACCGCGCCGCTGCGATCGCCGCGCGGGATCACGAGCCGGTGCTTCTCGATCTTCTCGATGCGTGCGGTGGCCTCAAGTTCTGCGACCACACGGCGGCGGGCTTCGAAGCGATCGAGTCCGCGGAAGCGCTCGGGTACGGTATCAGCGAGCGTGGCGCGTGGGGTGAAGATATTGATCGGTGGCAGCTGGTGGCGTTGGCCGATCTCGTAGTCGTTGAAATCGTGCGCCGGGGTGATCTTGACGCAGCCGGAGCCGAAGGCCGGGTCAACGTAGCTGTCGCCAATGATGGGGATGTCACGTTCGGTGAGCGGCAGGCGCACGCGGCCGCCGATGAGTGCGCGGTAGCGCTCATCCTCCGGATGCACCGCGACCGCCACGTCTCCGAGCATGGTCTCCGGGCGCGTGGTGGCGACCACCAGCTGCCCGCGGCCATCCTGCAGCGGATAGCGCAGGTGCCACAGCAGCCCTTCCTCTTCCTGCGACTGTACTTCAAGATCGGAGAGCGCGGTGAGCAGCACCGGGTCCCAGTTCACGAGTCGCTTGCCGCGGTAGATGAGCCCTTCGGCGTGCAGCCGCACGAATACTTCGGTCACGGCGCGCGAGAGTTCCGGGTCGAGGGTGAAGCGATCACGCGACCAGTCAACCGAGTCCCCCAGGCGGCGCATCTGCGCGGTGATGGTGCCGCCGGACTGGCCCTTCCACTGCCAGACGCGCTCAAGGAAGGCCTCGCGCGCAAGATCCGTGCGCTTGATCCCCTCGGCGTTGAGCTGCCGCTCCACCACCATTTGCGTGGCGATGCCGGCATGGTCGGTGCCCGGCTGCCACAGCACATCCTCACCGCGCATGCGGTGATAGCGGGTGAGGGCGTCCATGAGCGTGTGTTGAAACGCGTGCCCCATGTGCAGCGTGCCGGTCACGTTCGGCGGCGGAATCATGATGCAGTAGGGCGCGCCGTGGCCGCTCGGCGCGAACCAGCCGTGCGACTCCCAACGCTCGTAGATGCGCCGCTCGATCTCAGCCGGCGCGTATACCTTATCCATTAGACAAACCGAGGCTTCCGCAGGGGGAGCGGGGGATTATAGCGGCATGCGCTGCCCGAGCCGTCGGGGCGGCGCGCGCTGCGCGCGGGCGCGCCGCGGGGGGCTCAGCGGACCCGCAGCAGCCGCGCGCTCAGGCGCGCGGGGCGTCGCGGGCGGCAGAAACGCACGTGCCGGAGGGTGCGTGCGTGACTTGCGCCGTGGCGGCTCAGTGAGCGGCGCGCTGAATGAGGAAATCCGCGAGCAGGGGCGTCGGTCGCCCGGTGCTGCCCTTCTGCGCCCCGCTCTGGTAAGCGATGCCCGCAACGTCGAGGTGCGCCCATTTAAGTCCCTGGGTGAATTTAGCAAGAAAGGCCGCCGCGGTAATCGCGCCGCCGTCGCGGCCGCCGACGTTGGCGAAGTCGGCGAAGTTGCTCTTGAGCGACTCCCCGTACTCCTCCGTCAGCGGCAACTGCCAGCAGCGATCATCGGCGCGCACGCCGGCGGCCAGCAGCTCCTGGATGAGTTTCTCATCGTTGCCCATGACCCCCGCATGGTGATGCCCGAGCGCGACCACGCAGGCGCCCGTGAGCGTGGCGACGTCCACCACCACCGCCGGATGGAAGCGCCGGGCGTAATGCAGCGCATCGCACAGGATCAGCCGTCCCTCCGCGTCGGTGTTGAGGATCTCCACCGTCTGCCCGGAAGCACTGGTGGCGATGTCGCCGGGCTTGACCGCCTTGCCCCCGGGCATGTTCTCGACCGCCGCCACCAGTCCGACGAGGTTGATCCTGAGGCGCAGCTGCGCGGCGAGGGTGAGCGCGGCGATCACGGCGGCCGCCCCGCTCATGTCGAACTTCATCTCGTCCATGCCCGGGGGGTCCTTGAGCGAGATGCCGCCGGTATCAAAGGTCACCCCCTTGCCGACGAGTACCACCGGCGCCTGCTCCTTCTTTGCGCCCTGGTACTCGAGCACGATGAAGCGCGGCGGCTGGTGGCTGCCCTGGGCCACGGCGAGCAGGCACCCCATCTTCTCGCGCCGGATGGCCGGCGGCTCGAGCACCGTGACGCGCAAGCCCGCGTGGCGCTTGCCGAGGGCGCGCGCCTGCTCGGCGAGGAACAAGGGCGTGCACACATTGGCGGGGAGGTTGGCCAGATCACGCTGCAGGTTGGCGGCGGTGGCCACCGCGGCGCCCTCCCTGAGGCCGCGCTGCGCCGCGCTCACCTTGCGTACCGGTCCTGCGAGTACCTTCTTCAGCGCGGCGGCCGCCGGTTTCTTCCCGGTCTTGAGGTCATTGATGCGGTAGAGCGCCGCCCCGGTGAGCTCGGCGACCTGGCGTCCGAGGTAATAGTCATCCAGCTGGCTGCTCTCGGGGCGGTCGAGGGCCACGGCACAGCTGCCGATGCGCGTGCGTCCGATCACCCCGAGCGCGCTCTGGCAGGCGCGCCGCCAGGCCTTGCGCTGGAAGAGCTTCTTGGTGCCAAGACCGGTGAGCAGCACGCGCGAGGCGGCAATTCCCGGCAGGTCTGCGACGAGCAGCGTATCGCCCGCGCGGCCGGCGAAATCGCCGCGCTCGAGCAGCTTCTTCAGGCGCCCGCCGCAGGCGCTGTCGACCGCGCGTGCCTCGCCGCTGAGCTCGCCCTCTTCAAACACCCCGAGCACCAGGCAGTCCACTGCGAGTGTTGCCAGGCCCTTGGTCCAGACACCAAATTCCATTGCGTATCCCCTTCCCCTGAGGCGCGCTAGACTGTCATTTACCTTATTGAGCGCCTCGCTCCGTCGCGCGCTGCTGCAGCACAGGCCGCGCGCCTTCGGGTGCAAGCGATGGCAAGTGTAACTCAAGAGCCTGTCGGTTTTCCGGCGGGCGCAATGGACGGTCGCACGTTGGGGAATATCCTCGGACGTTACATCTTGCGCGAGGTCGTGCTCGCCTGGCTGCTGGTCACCGGCGTGCTGCTGGTGATCCTGCTGGCCTACCAGTTGGTAGGCGTGCTCGAGCGCGCCGCGATCAACCAGTTTCCCTCCGGTGTCGTGCTGCAGCTGATCTGGCTCGGGGCGCTGCAGTATCTTTCCATCCTGCTCCCCGTAGGATTGCTGCTCGGGGTGATGCTCGCGTTCGGCCGTCTGTACGCTGACAGCGAGATGGCCGCCGCGCTCGCCTGCGGCGCGGGTCCTGCGAATGTGTATCTGCCGGTGGTGCTGCTGGCGCTCATGGTGGCCGCCGGTCTTGCCTGGCTCACCCTGGTGCTCGCCCCGCAGGCCACCGAGCGGGCGCTGAGCCTGCGCCAGGCGGCCATGCGCGCCGGTCAGTTTGCGCCCATTGCCGCGGGGAAGTTCCGCAGCTTCGGCGGCGGCGATGCGGTGGTGTACGCCCAGAGTGTCAACGCGGATGGCACGCTGCATAACGTGTTCGTGGAGCGCAACCGCGGCACGCTCGTGCAGGTGGCGCTCGCCGAGCGCGCGCGCCACAGCGTAACCGGCGATGGCATGACCCACATCCTGACGCTCTACGACGGCGAGCGCTTCGAGGGTGTCCCGGGCAGCAACGAGTTTCGCATCGTGCGTTTTGCCGAGCACACGATCCCGGTGCAGGTGCCCGGATTTACCGACGTCGTGCGCGATCTTGAGGCGCGCCCGAGTGCGCTCCTGGCGCGTGCCTCAGATCCGGCACAGCGCGCCGAGCTGCAGTGGCGCATCGCCACGCCGCTCATGTGCCTGGTGCTCGCGCTGATCGCGGTACCGCTGGCGCGGCTGCGGCCGCGTCAGGGTCGCTACGCGCGCGTCTGGGTGGCGCTGCTGATCTTTCTTTTGTACTCGCAGCTCATCTCCGTCGGCAAGGTGTTGATCGCCCGCGGCACACTGCCGCAGTTCCTCGGGCTGTGGTGGACGCATGCCGTGGTGGTGCTGCTGGCGCTCCTGGTGATCTTCGGACCGGTGTTCGCGCACCGCCTGCGTTACCGCTGGCAGGGCCTGTGAACATCCTCGACCGCTACATCGTGCGCACCATCCTCGGGTCCGTCCTGATGGTGGCGGCCGTGCTGCTGGTGCTCGGGGCGCTCATCATCCTCATCGGCGAGCAGGACGATATTGGCAGCGGCGGCTACAGCGCCCTGGGAGCGCTGTGGTTCACGCTGCTGAACCTCCCCTCGTTTGCCTTTGACCTGCTGCCGATCGCCGCGCTCATGGGCTCGCTCATCGGGCTGGGCTCGCTGGCGCGCGGCAGCGAGCTCACGGTGATTCGTGCCACGGGCATCTCGATCGCGCACCTGGCCGGCATCTGTCTGCTCGCAGGGCTGGTGCTGGTCGGAGTCGCGGTGTTGCTCGGGGAGTTCTTCGGTCCGACGCTGCAACAGACCGCGCGCGAGCAGAAGGCTTTCAGCCGCTTTAATAACGTGAGTTTCGGTGGTGGTGGCGCGTGGGTGCGCGACGGCAACCTCATCCTGCACGTCGCCGGCCAGTCCAGTGAGAGCCAGTTCGGCGGCATGCAGACCTTCGAACTGTCCCCCGAGCACAAGCTCGTGGCGCTCGGGCACGCGCAGCGCGCCACCGCCGGCAGCAAGGGGCACTGGCTGCTCAGCGACTACGCCGAGTCGCGCTTCGCCGGCGACACGGTATCCAAGAGCTCACCCGGGGAACGGGTACTGCAGTCGAACGTGACGGCCGGCTTCCTCGGTCTTGCGATCGAGAACCCCGAGCAGCTCACCAATCGCGCCCTGTGGCGCCTGATCAGCTACTACCGTGCCAACTCCCTCGCCGACCGCGAATACGTGTTTGCCTTCTGGTCGCGCATCGCGCGCACCGTGGCGGTCGCCTTCACGGTGCTGCTGGCTATCCCCTTCGTCCTCGGTCCGCTGCGCTCCGCCGGCACCGGCACGCGCATGCTGATGGGCCTCATTCTGGGCATCGCTTTCTTTCTGCTGCAGCGGCTGATCGAGAGCGGCACGATCGTCTTTAACCTCAACCCGATCACCCTCGCCTGGCTGCCGACGGCGCTGCTGGCGCTCGTGACCGTCACGCTCCTCGCGCGCGCGCGCTGAGGAGCGTCCCCTCAGGATTGCGCAAAGCCGCCGCGGTGCTGCGGCCGGCCGTCATCGATGGCAAGCCACGGCAGCTTCTCAGCCACCCACAGGTGCATCTCCGGTGAGAGTTGGCGCGGGTCATCGAAACTGCCGAGCGTCACATCGGTCTCCCCGTCACGCCCATCGTGGCGGTAGGTCAGGGGCGTACCGCAGCGGGCGCAGAACCCGCGCGTGACCGGTGCCGAGGAGCGATACTCGGTGAGCGTGCCGTGTGTGACGGTGAAGTCCCCGCGCGCGAAGCTGACCCACGCCACCATCGGCGCCCCGGCCGCGCGGCGGCAGCTCGTGCAGTGACAGAAGCACAGGTTACGCGCAAGACCCTGCGCCCGATAGCGCACCGCGCCGCACAGGCAGCCGCCGAGGTAAGCGGGTGTTGCCATGCCCTTACGTTAGCACTCGTTGCCTCGCCGCTCCATTCAAGGAACAATCGCGCACCTTTATTAACCGTGCCGAGGCCCTATGCGAGTGGTGTACCTGAAGGTGATGGCGGTGGCCGCGGTGCTTGCGTGCGCAGGCGCGCAGGCCGCCGATCTCACCGTACGGCTCGATGCGCGCGAGATCGTGCGCAAACACGTGCATACCGACCTGACACTCGCCGTGAAGGGCGGACCGCTTACCCTGGTGTTCCCGCAGTGGATCCCCGGGGAGCACGGGCCCACCGGACCCCTCAACACGCTCGTCGGTCTTAGGATCCGCGGCAACGGTCAAGCGCTCAGCTGGCAGCGCGATCCGCGCGACATGTTTGCGATCACGCTGAACGTGCCCGCCGGAGTGACGCACCTCGAGATCAGCCTCGATACGGGCCTGCCGACGGAAGGAGGTGAGTTCACCGCCGGCCCCTCAAGCAGCGCGCAGCTCGCCGTCATCTCCTGGAATCAGTTCGTCCTGCTGCCCAAGGGTCGCGACGCCGCCGACATCCGTACGCAGGCCTCGCTGCTGGCGCCGCCGGACTGGAAGCTCAGCTGCGCGCTTGAGCTGCAGGGGCAAGCCGACGGCAGCGTGCGCCTGGAGGAGGCCTCCCTCGCGCGCCTCATCGACTCGCCCGTGCAGATGGGGCGCTTCGCGCGGCACATCGATCTGGCCGGTTCCGCTCCTTATCCGCAGCTCAAACACACCATTGCCCTCGCGGCCGACAGCGAGGAGGCGATGGCGGTGCCGGATGATTTTGCCGCCGCCTATGGCCGCCTCGTGGCGCAGGCGGGGATGCTGTTCGGCACGCGCATGTACCGGCACTACACCTGGATCCTGACGCTCTCGGATCACGTGGCGCATTTCGGACTCGAGCATCACGAATCGAGCGATGACCGCACCGATGAGAACGCCCTCTCGGACGGGCCGCTGCGCGAGGGCGTGGCGGAGCTGCTCGCGCACGAGTACGTGCACAGCTGGAACGGCAAGTATCGGCGCCCCGCAGGCCTCCTGAGCCCGGACTACCAGAAGCCGATGGACGGTTCGCTCTTGTGGGTATACGAGGGCATGACGCAGTTCTGGGGCACCGTGCTGCCGGTGCGCGCCGGACTCATTCCGCCGGAGAGCTACCGCGAGATGCTCGCGAGCCTCGCGGGCTTCTTCGATATTCAGACCGGCAATCGCTGGCGCCCGATGGGCGATACGGCAGTCGCCGCGCAGATCCTGTACGACGCGCCTTGGACTTGGTCGCTCAGCCGCCGCGACGTTGATTTCTACGACGCCTCGGAGTTTTTGTGGCTCGCGGTCGATGCGCAGCTGCGCGAGAAGTCCGGTGGCCGTGCCTCGCTCGATGACTACGTAAAGCGCTTTTACGCCGGCGCCGGGGGTGAGCCCGCGCTCAAGCCCTACGTCGAAGCCGACGTGTATGCCACCCTCGCCAGCGTCGCCCCCGGGGACTGGCGCGCGCTCATCCGTCGCCACCTCGATTCGCTCGGTCCGCAGACGCTCCTGGAGGGGCTAAAGAGCAGCGGCTGGCAGGTGAGCTACTCAGCCGAGAAGAACACCTACCTCGAGAGCGTGCAGAAGCGCCGTAAGGTGACCAACCGCGCGTGGTCGATTGGTTTGTTCCTCAGCGACAAGGACGAGAGCCGGGGCGAGATCATCGAAACCGTCGAGGACGGCGCCGCGGCGCGCGCCGGTGCGGGTCCGGGCATGAAGATTCTTGCGGTCAACGGCCGCAAATACTCCATCGAGATTCTCGACGCCGCCCTCATTGCAGCGCACAAGAACAACCAACCGATCCTGCTTCTCGTTGAAAACGCCGACTACTACAAGGTGCTCCCGGTGGCCTGCTTCACCGGCCCGCGCTGGCCGCATCTCACGCGCGTCGAGGGTCGCGCGGACCTGCTCGCCGAGGTGCTGAAGGCGCGCACGAACTGAGTCTTGGCCGCAGCTGTTGGTAGCGCGCAAGCCCAAGGCATAGACTCGCGCCGGTGCTGGCGTCGGGGCGACGCGCACCGAAAAAAACCAACGAACGGGGGGAGACGTCATGGGGAAATTGGTCATCTCAGCGCTGGCGCTGCTGCCGGCGGCGGCGTTCGCGGGCAGCGTGTTTGATGGCACGTGGACCGCGCGGATCGACTCACTCAAGGTAACGGGAAAGCCGGACGTGTATGTGATTGCCAGCGGGATCTACAGCTGCCCGAGCTGCGATCCACCGCTTGCCAATGTGCCGGCGGATGGGGCCTGGCACAAGCTCACGGGCCATGCCTATTACGATGAGATCATGGTGCGCGTCGTGGATCCGAAGACCGTGGAGATCTCCCAGCGGCTCGGCGGCAAGCTCTCCGCCGTCGTGATTCTACAAGTCTCGGCCGACGGGAATTCCTTCACCGGCAAGTTCACCGGTTACCAGGGTGCGAAACCGGTGACCGGCGAGTTCACCGAGAAGCGGGTCGCCGCAGGACCGGCCGGCGCGCACGCCCTGTCCGGCTCGTGGCTGCAGGACCAGATGAGCAGTGCCAACGATGCGATGCGCAAGGTGGCCTACGCCATGACCGCGGATCAGTTCAGCATGGACGCCAACGGTCAGAGCTACGCTGCCAGGTTCGACGGCAAGCAGTACCCGGTCAACGGAGATCCCGGACAGACCAAAGTGAGGCTGAAGAAGGTTGACGAGCGCACCGTGGAAGAAACCGATTACCGCCAGGGAAAGATCGTCGATGAGGTGCGGCTCGCCGTGGCGCAGGACGGCAAGACCATCCTCGCGACGGACAAGGACGTTGCGCACGGGCAGACGAGCACGATCATCCTCGACAAGCAGCCGTGATGAGTCTGCGGGCACGCGCCGGCAGCGTTGAGCCCGCGGCCGCGCTGCGCTGTCAGTGGGGGTGCCCGGGGAAGAGCCGGCAGTAGATGCAGTCCGCGCCGCTCGGATTGTCCGGCGTCAGGTGCCTGATCCACGAGCCCTCGGTGGGGGCGGCGGCGTGTTCGAAGGCCTGATTGTTCAGATCGTGCCCGATGACTTCCTGCGCCCCTTCGCTTTCCAGAATCTGCGTCGCGCGCGTGGTTTCGATATGCCCGCGCGGATGCACGGCGACCGTCGCCGCCGCCCCCTCATCGACGCGGCGGGCGAGCAGCTCGGCGAACGCGCGCTCGTCCTCCTGGCTGAAGAGCGTGCGGAAGTACTGTTGGAATTGGGCACGCGCGGAGGGGGCGGGCAGCAAGCCGGCGCGGCCCTTCTCCGAGCTTGCCGTGAGTTCCACCCGATCCGTCGGAAAGCCATCACGCACCAGTCGTGTGCGCACCCGTTCTGCGTCGCCGAATCCGCTGAAGACGGCGAGTAATACCGCGCTCATGCGTCTGCCTCCTTTGCCCTCGCGAGGTGAGTCTCGCCGCGCCCGCTGCGAAAATTCTACGCCCGGCGCGCGCGCGGGGTATCCCCTGTTCCCGTCGGCCCCGGATGACAGGCCCGCTGCTGTATCGCTTGCGGCCGCGCTCAGGCTCGGGGGAGGGTAATTCGTGCCTGCTGAGCTTAGGATCTGAGCATGCCAGGCCCAACCCGCAGAGGCCGCCCGCTGCATCCGGACCTGCTTACGCCCTCGGAGTGGCGCGTGGTGCATGCGATTCAGCACGGCCTCAGCAACCGCGAGATTGCCCGCCGCCGCGGGATCAGCCTGGATGCGGTGAAGTATCACGTCGCCAATGCGGTGGCGAAGCTTGGCGTCGCCAACCGCCAGGCCCTGCGCAGATGGTTTCGCGCCCCCGCAGGCAGTGCCCTGAGTCAACGCACGAGGAGTCCGATGAGCATGAACCTGAGTCTTGGCCCGCTGGCGCAGATCGCCCGCGGCGTGCGCGATCTTAAGGAGTCAGAGGCCTGGTACGGCAAAACGCTCGGGCTCAAGCACCTGTACTCGTTTGGAACGCTCGCCTTCTTTGACTGCGGGGGGACACGGCTGTACCTGCAGGTGCAGGAGAACCCTGGTCCTGAGTCCATCCTGTACCTGCGCGTGGAGGATATCCGCGCCGCGTACGACACCTTGAGCGCGCGCGGGGTGCTGTTCACGGCGGCGCCGCACCTGGTGCACCGTCACGCGGATGGCACGGAGGAGTGGCTCGCGCACTTCAATGACCCGGAAGGCCGCCCGTTTGGGCTGCTGGCGCAGGTGAAGCCCTGAGCGGCTGCGAGGCTGAGCCGCCGCGGTGCGGATCGGGTGCGATCGGGCGCTACGAAGTCGGTGGCTGGGGCGCCGTCGCCCCCTTTGCGGGCTTGGCCGACTTCGGCTTCGGTTCCGGCAGCGGCTTGAGCAGCTCCGTGAGGGGCGTGAAGATCGCCGCGTACTTGTAGTCCGGGATCTCAAACTCCCACCCATCGAGGCGCATCTTCAGGTGCTGCGCTTCCTCGTTGGCCGCGGCACTCGTAGCGCGCGCGGTCAGGCTCACCAGCGCGCGGTTGCCGTCCTTGCGACCGGCGACCTCGATCTCCAGGCCGTCGAAGGTGCGAAAGAAGGCGCGCGGCGCCTTCGGATCACTCGGCGCGGCCTTCGTGACGTCCTCGAGCGTGAGCCCGCTCAAGGCCGCCGCGAGCGCATCCGCCGCACCCGGGCCGCTGAGCTCGCGCCCCTTCGGAACCGGCGTGATGCTGAAGTGCGCATCGTCGGTCTTCTGCTTCGTGGCGCTGAAGGCGGCACCCTCCGCGGGTCGCTCCTCGATCTCGCGCACGCGCTCGGCCGGCAGATCCAGCAGCGCACTCACCAGCCAACCCTTCGGCGCCGCTTCCACCATGAGCACCGGAGCGGCCAGGAAGCTCTGCGGGGTATTGGCGACGCGCACGTAGCCGGACTTCGCGCCCGAGGGCTTGCCGACGATGAGTGTCCAGGTGCGTGCGGGCGAGACGACCTCGATCCGGGTACCACTGGCCTTGGGCGTGTTCAGATCCTCGACCCCGAGGGCCGGATAGTTGGCGGCGAGACGCGTCTTCTCTTCCACGACGTTGAGCGCGCCCAGATCCAGCAGGAGCTTACGCACCTTGTTCACTTCCGCCGGCCAACCGCGCTCGAGGACGAGCCAGCCGGTGGCGCCCTTCTGCAACGTCACGTGCGTGTCATCGGCCTTGCGCAGGCGCACTTCGGTCACGGTATTTACCGCGTGCTCGAGTCCGGGCAGCACCAGATCCCCGGCGAGGGTGGCGCGTTCCAGGTGACGGAGCGAGGACACCCAGATCGCAAAGCCGATGACGATCAGGCCTGCGAGGAGGAGCCAGCCGACGCGGCGGGCGTTCATGGGCGGCTCTCCTGGAGCGCGTGCGCGGTGTGATGGCTGCGGCGGCGCCGCCAGAGCGCAATGAACAGCGCCAGCGCGGCAAACAGCGCCGGCACGGCGATGATGTTGATGATCTTGAGCGTCGTGCCGAGGTTCTTGATGTCCGCGTCGAGTCCGGCGCGCACGGCCCGCAGCTCCTTGCGGATGCGCAGCTTCTCGAGCTGGAAATGCTCGATCTCCTGTTCCTGTTCCGGCGTCACCAGCAGCCCCGCCGAGGGCTTGTCGCCCCCCTTGGACTGCAGCGCGGTGAGCTTGTCTTCCGTGGCCTGCAGCTGCTGCTCCAGTTCCTGCTCCTTCGCGTGGAAGCGCTCGTTGGCCGCACGGCGCAGCTTCTCGACCCGCTCGAACGGGCGCGTGAAGGTGGCGCGGCCGCGCACGCTGATGAGGTCGGCGCTGCCGGCGAGGTTGTCGAGGGCGTTTTGCACCAGATCGCCGTTGCTCGCCCAGGCCTGCGTCAGGCGCTGTCCGAAGAAATCCTGCGAGCGCACCCACAGAAAGTCCGACAGCATGTCGGTGTCGGCGAACACGATAAGGTTCAGCGGCTTGGCGGAGACCTTAAGATCCAGCTGCCCCGGCGGCAGCGTCACGCCTGCGGGCGGACCTGCCGGGAACGCCGTCTGCACCGGGCCGCTGACGCGTGCTGCGAGCGTATAGCGGCGGCCGCTCGGCTTGAAGCCATCGAGCAGGCTCGCAGGATCCATGAGCATGCGAAAGCGCGCCACCGGCAGCAGCTGCGCGTCCGTGCTCGACTGCAGCAGCGGTTCAAAGTGCGTCTTGGCGTCCTTGGCCGGCTCGAGCGCGCCTGCGGTTGCGACATTGACGTTGGAGAGTCCGGCGGTGATGACGTCATCGGCCGTGAAGCTGTCCTTGTTCAGCCCGAGCACCCCCAGGTGCAGCACCGGTTCACCGCCTTGCTGCATGGTGACCGAGAGCGCGTGGCCGCGATCGGCCACCACCAGGGCGGGATTGAACTGCACGCCCCAGGCGCTCAGCAGCGGCCCGAAGTGCGAAGACTTGTCCGCCCCCATCGCGGCCATCGGGTTCTGCGGATCCGCCTCCGAGTGGTCGAAGTCGGCCAGCGGATCGACGAAGAGCAGGATGTGTCCGCCGCGCAGCGCGTACTGGTCGATGGCGAACTCGGTGGCGGGCGAGAGATTCTTCGGGTGCACCAGCACGAGCACGTTCGTGTCCGGCTCGATCCGGGCCGCCGTCGGCGCGAGCGGCCGCACATCAAAGAGCTGCTTCGCCTCGTTATAGACGACCCACGCCGGGCGCATGCCCCCGCCCTGCGGATCGTAGGAGGCCTCCATCGGCAGCGAAGACAGCCAGGCCACCACCGGTTTTTTCGTGTTGGCGAGCTGGTAGATGAGCTTGACGACGTCGTACTCGAGGAACTGTTCCTTGGCCGGGTCGAAGAATTCGATCGCCGCGTGACCGTCGGTGGAGTTGGTGCCGGCCAGTCCGAAGTAGAACTGCCCGCCGCCGGTGCCGAGCGGGGCCCCGCGCACGCCGAGCTCGGCGGCGCGGTCCTCCTCCTCGGAGAAGGGCTGCGGGTCGATGACGTGCAGGTGCAGCTTGCCGTTGGAGCGCGCGCTGAGCTCCTCGAGGAATTCGCGCACCCGGGTGCCGTAGGTCTTCAGCTGCGGCAGCTGCTGCGCGGCCTTCTCCGAGTAGAAGAAGTACAGGTTGAGCGGCTCCTTGATGCTCGCGAGGATGCGGTCGGTGCCGGCCGCGGTGGTGTAGAGGCGGTTCTGCGTGAGATCCAGCCGCCAGCCGCGCAGGGTGTGATTGAAGAGTACCGTGAGGCCGATGAAGAGAAGCGCGAGCGCCACGAGTGCGCCACCGCCGAGTGTCGAGCGTTTGGTCATGAGGACTCAGTCCGCCTTGCGCAGCTCGAGAGTGATCGCGGTCGCGAGCAGGAAAAAGCCGATCAGCATGGCGAAATACAGCAGGTCGCGCACATCGATGACGCCCTTGACGATGGATTCGAAGTGGGTCAGAAACGAAAGCGAGGCGATGGCATCCACCAGCGCCGCCGGCGCCCAGGAGCGGAACACGTCGAGCACCATGGGGAAGCCGGCGAGCAGAAAGGCAAAGCACGCCACGACACCCAGGATGAATGCCACCACCTGATTGCGCGTAAGCGCCGACATGCACTCGCCGATCGCGAGGAAACCCCCGGCGAGCAGCAGGCTGCCCAGATACGCGGCCAGGATCGCGCCGTTGTCGGGCCTACCCAGATAATTGACCGTGAGCCACAGCGGAAAGGTGAGGGCGAGGGCGAGGGCGGTGAAGAGCCAGGCGGCCAGAAACTTGCCGAGCACCGCCTCCCACAGCGTGCAGCGGCTGCGTCATGAGCAGCTCGATGGTGCCGGACTTGCGCTCCTCGGCCCACAGTCGCATCGACAGGGCGGGGATGAGGAACAGGTACAGCCACGGATGGAAGGTGAAGAAGGGGTCGAGGTCGGCCTGGCCGCGCTCGTAGAAACCGCCCATATAGAAGGTGAAGGCGCTCGCCAGCACCAGGAAGATCAGGATGAACACGTACGCGAGCGGCGTGGCGAAGTAACTCGCCAGCTCGCGGCGCATGATGATGCCCACGTTGCGCATGGTGCGTCGGTCCTTCAAGCGGTGATCGTGCGGAACACCTCATCGAGGCGTCCGGATTCCAGGTGCAGGTCGTTGCAGCTTGATCCCCTGTCGCGTGGCGAGCTCGGAGATGGCCGGCATGATCGTGCTGCCCGGGCGCGGCAGCGCGGTGAGGCGTGCGTCGCGCTCACTCACCTCGACCTCCGCCACCGCGGGCAGGGCGGCGAAGGCGGCGCGCGCCGCGGCCAGCTGCGCCGGCTCCTGCAGCTGCACGGAGACCGCGTTGTGGTAGCGCGAGCGCGCGGCGAGGCCTGCGGGCGTGTCATCCGCGACGATGCGCCCGCTTGGCGATGATGATCGCGCGCGTGCACACCGCGTCGACCTCTTCCAGGATGTGGGTGGAGATGACGATGATCTTGTCGCGCGCCATGTCATTGATGAGCGTGCGCACCTCGTGCTTCTGGTTCGGATCGAGCCCGTCGGTGGGCTCATCGAGGATCAGCACCGGCGGGTCGTGCACGATCGCCTGCGCGAGTCCCACGCGGCGGCGAAAGCCCTTGGAGAGCGTGTCGAGGGTCTGCTCGAGCACCGCACCGAGCTGCAGGTGCTCGATGACGTGCCCGAGGCGCTGTGCGCGCCGCTCACCGGTAAGTCCGCGCAGATCCGCGATGAAGGCAAGGAAGGCGCGCACCGTCATCTCCCCATAGCCGGGCGCCCCCTCGGGCAGGTAGCCGAGGGCCGCCTTGGCAGCGAGCGGCGCGCTGATGACATCGTGCCCGCAGATGCTGGCGCTGCCGGCGCTCGGGGCGACGAAGCCGGCGAGCATGCGCATGGTCGTCGTCTTGCCGGCCCCGTTGGGGCCTAAGAATCCCAACACCTCACCCGGGCCCACCTGAAAGCTCACATCCTCCACCGCCGTAAGTGAGTGATAGCGCTTCGTCAGGTGCTCGGTCTTGATCATGCGTTGGGCTCTAGAGAGACGGCCGTCCGGGAAAGTTCCCGGTTTTTTGCGGCGCGCGATTGTGACTGTGACACGCCCCCAAATTCAACTGGGGGTAAATTTTTGCGTAATATCGACGAATTAAGCTTGATTCCTCAAGTGATACCGAGCCTGTCGCGCGCCGCGGCCGTCATCGATCCGCCACGGGCACGTCATGTCGCGGTCAACGACACCGCCGAGACTGGCGTCCCGGAGGCCTTCGCCTCGGGGTACCAGCGCATGCGGCTACTGCAGTTTCCTCCGGTGCACGGCGCACGCGCCGCGAGTGCGGAGGATGTGTGCACGGTGCACCTGGAGATGGAGCGCGGCGCACCGTTTTGCGCCAATCCCGCCTGCGCCCTGCACATCCGCGGGGTGGATGCGCGCGTTGCCGGCGGCGGTAACTGGGTGACGCTCCCGGACGGGCGCGTCTTCGGGCGCAACCGCTTCGGGCGCCTGCTGCTGTGCGATGCCTGCGGCACGCAGCGCGGCCCGGTGCGACTTGCCCGCGCCTAGGAACTGAAGCGCCCCCGGGCGCGCCAGTAAAGAATGCACAGCGCCCCGCCGAGCATCCCCCCGAGATGGGCGAAGTGCGCCACGCTTTGCTGCGTACCGGTGATCCCGAAGATCAGCTCCAGCAGCGCATACGCGGTGACGACCAGCCACGCGGGCAGCGGGATCGGGACCGGGATCACGATGAGTCGCACCTTGGGGAAAAACCAGGCAAAGGCGAGCAGCACCCCGAACACGCCGCCGGAGGCTCCCACCGTGAAGGGCGCGTCCGGGCGCGTCGTGGCCAGCTGCGTGATCCCGGCCGCGAGCGCGCAGATGAGGAAATAGATGAGGAAGCGCCGACCTCCCCAGTAGGTCTCCAGCGTACGGCCGAACATGTAGAGCGCGAACATGTTCAGGAAGATGTGCAGGATGTGCAGCGGATCGTGCAGAAAGGCATAGGTCAGCAGCTGCCACGGACGAAAGAGCGGGTTGCCGAGCGGCCACAGCGCAAAGAGGCTGATCATGAACTCCGGGAAGAGTCGCTCGAGCACGTAGAGCGCGACGTTGAGCAGGATCAGGGCACGGGTGACGGGCGGCATGGCGAACATGGGCGCCATCTTACCGGTTAGCCCGCTTCAGATCGTGCGCTGCAGGAAGACCAAGTCCAGCCAGCGCTCGAACTTGTAGCCCACCTCGTGCAGGTGGCCACTCTTTTTAAATCCGAGCCGCTCATGAAAGCGGATCGAGGCGGCGTTGGCGGCGTCGACGCCGGCGATCATGACGTGCTTGCGCAGCGCGGCGGCCCGCGGCAGTAACGCCTGCACCAAAAGCGTGCCAATGCCGCGGCCGCGGCCGTCGGCGCGTACGTGCACGGAGTGCTCGACGGTGAAGCGATAGCCAGGCCAGGCGCGAAAGTCCCCGAAGGTGGCGAAGCCGGCGACGCCCCGGGCATCGCGCACCACGAGCACCGGATAGCCCTGTGCGGTGCGCGCACGCCACCACTGGCGGCGGTCCTCAAGGGTGACCGGCTCGTTGGAGTAGATCGCGGTCGAGGTGGCGATGACCTCGTTGTAGATGGCAAGGAGGCCGGCGAGGTCATCCTCGCTCGCATCCGTGATCTGCGGTGCCCCGCTCATGCGCCTGCCATGTTAGGCCGCGCGCAGCGCGCCGCGCAGGAATTCGATGAGCGGCGGCCGGTCGCTGTGGCAGACGTTAAAGCGCAGCCACTGGCCGCAGCCTTGCACGCAGGAGAAAAGCGAGCCGCGTGCGAGCAGGATGGAGTGCTCGCGCGCGCGGCGCACGAGCTCATCGACGCGCGTCGCCTCCGGCACGCGGCCCCAGAGGAATATGCCCTCCCCGTTGGGCTCCTCAAAGGCGATGCCGGCGGACTCGAGCGCCGCGCGCGCATCGCGCCGCATGCGCTGCAGCCGCCCGCGCAGGCGCTCGACGTGCCGCTTGTAGCGTCCGCCGTCGAGCACCTCGGCGACGAAGCTCTCCAGGAGCGCCGAACCGGAGAGCACCGAGAGCACCTTGCGCTCGATCAGCTGCCTCACGAGCGCGCCGTCGGCGGCGACGAAACCGACGCGCAGCGCAGGACCAATGAGCTTGGTGAAGCTGCCGACATAGATGACGTGACGCAGGCCGTCGATCTGCGCCGGTGCCTCGCAGGCCTTTGACCTGCTGGCGCGCATGCTGGTGGAGGACCCGGGCTACTTCGTGTTGTTCGAGCAGCTGCGGGCCCACCACGTGCGGCTCATCCCGGTGCCGCGACACGCGGCGGGACCTGACCTCGCGGTGCTCGAGGGGGCCTGCCGCGCGCATCGGCCGCGTGCTTTCTTCATGCAGACGCTGCTGCACAATCCGACCGGCTCGAGCGCTGAGGCCGCGCACTGCCATCGCATCCTCTCGCTCGCGGAGCAGTTCGGCTTTGCCATCATCGAGGATGACGTCTACGGGGATCTCTACCAGGGCCCGGCGGTCCGCCTGGCTGGTGGTCACAAGGTTGGCGGCGCCCGCGGCGATGCCGTTTTGCACCAGGCGGGCGGCGATGTGCTCGCGCAGCTCGATCAGCCCCTGCGGCGGGCACGGCAGCCACGGCTGCGCCCGGCGGTTGCGGATGAGGCGCGTGAGCTCACTCCCGGGCACCGCCTCGAGCAGCCAGTTCTCGGGCAGAAACCCGGAACCCGCGGGGATCAGGTCCGTGCATTGCGCGAGCGTCAGGCGCGCGAGCGCGAGTGCATCAGTGCCCGGGTCCGGCAGCGCCTCGACGGCCGTGAGGGGCACGGAGGGGCGTCGCTGCGTAACGAAGAAGCCGCGCCCGGCGCGCGCATCGATCAGGCCGCGTGCCACCAGGCGCTCGTAAGCGTCGACGACCGTGAAGGGGCTCACGCCGATCTGGCGCGCCAGGCGGCGGATCGAGGGCAGGCGGGTGCCAGGGGCGAGCTGCTCGACCCGTACCAGCTGCGTGAGACGCTCGCAGATCTGCTCCACGAGCGGGACTTGTGAGTCGCGACTGAGCTCAAACACCGCGGCCTCGCCCTAGCGCACCATCATGATGGCCGTGGCGATGAGCGTCCCGGCCATGGCGCCATTGAATACCACGCGCGCCCGTGGCGCGGCGAGTAAGTTTTTCAGCGAGCTGCCAAAGAGGGCCCACACCGCCATACACGGCAGTCCCACGCCCTCCATGACGAGCGTCATGTAGGCACCGCGCAGCAGCAGTCCCAGCTCCTGGGGCAGGAACAGGGTGGCCGAGGTCAGCGACATGACCCAGGCCTTGGGGTTGAGAAACTGGAACATGGCCGCCTCGAGGAAGCGCACCGGGCGGGCGTGCACGTCCGCGCGCGCCTCGCTGCTCTTGAGCAGCCGCCAGCCGAGGAACAGCAGATACAGCGCCCCGAGCCAGCTGAGCGTCGTCTGCAGCGCCGGCCAGCGGCTGAAGAGCGCGCTCAGCCCCGCACATACGGCGAGCAGCTGCACGGTGAAGCCAAACACGATGCCCAGGATATGCGGCACGGTGCGTCGAAAACCGAACCGCGCCCCCGAAGCGGTGAGCATCACGTTGTTGGGGCCGGGAGTGATCGACATCACGAACGCGTAGGTCACGAAGGGTAGTGGATCAAGCACGGCGCGCTCTCGCAATGGTACGGGCGTGCAAGCGTCGCGCGGGCCGACAGGCGTGCGCCAGATACGCTGCCGCCGCTGCGGCGGTGCACTGTACCGGCGTGCGCACCGGTACGGCCGCGACTATCATGCCCGCATGACCGACGCCTTCATCTGCGATGCGGTGCGCACGCCAATCGGTCGCTACGGGGGCGCGCTCGCGGCCCTGCGCTCCGATGATCTGGCGGCCGTGCCCCTTGCCGCACTCCTTGAACGCAACGCATCGCTGGATCCGGCCGCGATCGAAGACGTGCTCCTCGGCTGCGCCAATCAGGCCGGCGAGGACAACCGCAACGTTGCGCGCATGGCGGCGCTTTTGGCTGGGCTGCCGGTGTCGGTGCCGGGCGCCACCCTCAATCGTTTATGCGGCTCGGGCCTGGACGCACTCGCCATGGCGGCCCGCTGCGTGCGCGCCGATGAGGCGCAGGTGGTGATCGCGGGCGGCGTCGAGTCCATGTCACGCGCGCCGTTCGTCATCCCCAAGGCCGACGCCGCCTTCAGCCGCGCGGCGGTGATCTACGACACGACCATCGGCTGGCGTTTCATCAACCCGCGCCTGGAGAAACGGTACGGCGTTGACTCGATGCCCGAGACCGGCGAGAACGTGGCCGCGCAATACCACATCGGGCGCACCGAGCAGGACCTCTTCGCCTGGCGCAGCCAGCAGCGCACCGCGGCTGCGTATGCGCGCAATTTTTTTGCGCACGAGCTGACCGCGGTGCAGATCAGCGCGAAGAAGGGTCAGTCCGTGAGCGTCGTGCGCGATGAGCATCCGCGCGCGGAGACCACCCTCGAGCAGCTCGCCGCGCTCCCCACGCCATTTCGCGAGCACGGCACGGTGACCGCCGGCAACGCCTCGGGGCTCAACGACGGGGCGTGTGCCCTGCTCGTGGCCTCGGCGGAGGCCGCGCTGCGCTTTAACCTGACGCCGCGCGCCCGCATCGTGGCGGCCGCGACCGCGGGCGTCGAGCCGCGCATCATGGGCATGGGCCCGGTGCCGGCGACGCGCAAGGTACTCGCACTGGCGCGCCTGACGCTGGAACAGATGGACGTGATCGAGCTCAACGAGGCATTCGCGGCCCAGGCGCTCGCGGTGCTGCGGCAGCTGGGCGTGCCGGATGATGCCGCGCACGTGAATCCGAACGGCGGCGCGATCGCCCTCGGGCATCCCTTGGGGATGAGCGGCGCGCGGCTCGCCGCGACCGCCACCTGGCAGCTCGCCGCCCAGCGCGGCCGCTACGCGCTGTGCACCATGTGTATCGGCGTCGGCCAGGGGATCGCGCTCATCCTCGAGCGCGTCTAGCGGCCGACTGGGCACCCCCCCAGGGCAGCTGATCCAGGTCCAGATTGGCGCCGCTGAGCACGATCCCGACCCGCTGATCCTTGAACGGGGCGCCTGCGGCGCGCACGGCCGCATACGCTACGGCGCCTGAGGGCTCGACGATGATCTTCAGCACCTCCCACAGCTCGCGCATCGCGCCGATGATCGCCTCCTCGGACACAGTGAGGATGTCGTCGACGCCGCGGCGGATCTCCGCGAAGGTGCGCGGCGCGAGGGCACCGCGCAGGCCGTCCGCGATCGTGTGCGGATCGAGGCTCGGCTGCAGCGTGCCGCTGTGCAAGGAGCGCGCCGCATCATCAGCGCCGGCCGGTTCCACTCCGAGGACGCGTACCCCGGGCTTCAGGGCCCGCACGGCCACCGCCGTGCCGCTCAGGAGGCCCCCGCCGCCAACCGGGCACAACAGCACGTCCAGCTGCGGGACCTGGGTGAGAAACTCCGCCGCCACCGTGCCGGCTCCGGCCATGACCATCAGGTTGTCGTACGGATGCACGAAGGCCGCGCCGCTCGCCTCCACCAGGTCGCGCGCCGCCTGCTCACGCGCTGCCAGGGTGGCCGCGCAGTAGCTGATCTGGGCGCCGTAGCGGCGCACGGCGGCCCGCTTGGCCTGCGGGGTGTTGTCCGGCATCACGATGTAGGAGGGGATGCCGCGCAGGCGCGCCGCGCGCGCGAGCGCGGCCGCATGATTGCCCGAGGAATGCGTCGCGACTCCGTGCCGTGCCTCGGCCTCGGTGAGCGCGAATACGGCATTGGTTGCGCCGCGTGCCTTGAAGGCACCGCACTTCTGAAAGGTCTCGCACTTGAAGTACAGCCGCGCGCCGCTGTGCGCATCGAGCGTCTCGCTCGTGAGCACCGGGGTCAGCGCGACGCGCCCGTCAATGCGCGCACGCGCCTCTTCGATCAGGCTCCAGGTCAGGGGCGCGGCGCTCTCGGACATGCGGCCCGAGCATGGGCAGCGGCGCGCAGCGGGTCAAGTCGTGCCCCGGCTAGGGTGCCGCGCGCACGTCGACCGTGCCCCGACGCTGCCCGGCATCCAGCCGCGCGAGCGCCGCGTTCACATCCACCGTGGCGCTCTCGCTGCGCGCTGCGGGTGCGCTCGCCTGCAGCAACGATGCGACGGCAGCGGCGTTCAGATGCGTCGGCGAGGCCGACATCAACAGTGCGATGACGCCGGTGAGTTGCGCGGCGGCGACGGATGCGCCGGAGGCGAAATCGTACTGCCCCTGCGGGCGCAGCGTCAGCACATGCTCGGAGGGGGCCGCGAAAGCCCCGGCGGGCAGCGCATGCTCGGTGCCGCCGGCACCGATGACGCCGGCGACCGAGGTCGGAAAGCCCGCATCGGGCCCCGCGACCGCGCCGACGAAGGTGACGCCGCGCTTGAGTCCCTGCCCGATGAGCAGTGACAGCAGCGGATCCTTCGGGCCGGCGATGCTCAGGTTCACCAGCGGCGCCCCGGAGTCGAGCGCGGCGGCGAGTGCCTGCGCCAGCGTGAACGTGTTGCAGGCGGCCGCATCGCTGTCCGGCTGCAGCTGCCAGCACGCCTCAAACACCTCCAGCTGCGCCAGCGGCGCGATGCCCACGATGCCGATGTGATTGTTGGCGACCGCCGCGATCAGGCCGGCCATCGCCGTGCCATGCCGGACCGAGGCGAACGCGGTGGCACGGGGGGGGATGAAGGAGTGCGTACGCACGATGCGCCCGTGCAGATCCGGGTGCGATACATCGACCGCCGTGTCGATGAGCGCGACCTTCAGTCCCGCCCCCTGCGCGCGCTCGTGGGCGCGCGCGACGCCGAGCGTGGCGAGATTGGTCTGCAGATCATAGAGTGGATCGTTGTAGGCGGCGGCGGCGAGGGTCGCATCGGTGAGGGTGTGGAACTCCTGCAGCGGCTGGGCGAGCACGACGTGCGAGTCCTTCGAGAGTGCGGCGAGTACCTGCGCCGCGTCGCGGCCGTCGGCCATCTCATAAACGACGCAATGCACCGCGAGCACGGGGATGGGCCAGCTGCTGAGCGGGCGCAGTGCATAGGCGTCGGCCACGCGCCGCGCCTCATGCTGCGCGCTTTGCGCGAGCCGATAGCCCTCGCTGCCGCTGTAACGGCTGCCGGTCGTACCGGCCGGCGCCGGCGCGCCGTGTGAGGTGTTGCTGAAGGCGACCACGATGCGCGGCCCGTGTACGGCTTCCGGCAGCGGCGCGGGCGCGGCCAGCGCGCGGGTGGTAAGCACCGCGATCACCAGGAGCACGGCCGGCAGCGCGCGCGGGCGCACTTCAGGGGTCCGTGCGGTGCGGCCCTTGCGCATCGTCCGCGGCCGGCTCGGAGGCGAGCGGCTCAATCCAGCGGACCCGCCGGTCCGCGTGCAGCCGCGCACTCAGTGCGCGCATCTCCGGACTTACTGCGTCGCGGACCCCCGTGCGCGCCGCGACCGTCACCGGCGCGACGCCGAAGATCCCGCTCGAGCCCGGGCCTTCCACCACGCGCGCGCCCGCCGAGCGCAACAATTCCTCGACCTCGCCCACTGGCAGCGAGCGATCGAAGGCGATGTGCAGCACATCGGGCGTGGCTGCGGGGGCTTGGGTGTAGGTGGCATACAGCGGCTGCGACCAGCGGTACGTGGTCGCGAGCAGCGCGCCGAGGCCGACCGTGAGAACAAAGGTCGCCGCCCAGGCGAGTCCCGGCGGCCGCCACGCTGCGGCGAGCGCCACACGCCCCCGGCGCGGGCGGGGCGCGGGCGATGCCATCGGGGGCGCCTCAGCGTCGATGCGCTCGAGGAGCTTGCGCAGCGAAGGACCGGATGCATACGTCACCCGCTCCGGCTGCCTGAGGAGCGCGCACAGCTGCCGCTCGGTTGCGATCGCCTGCGCGCACCGTGCGCACTCGCGGATGTGCGCCTCCGCCTGCACTCGCTGCGCCCCCGCCAGCCGTCCGTTGGCGAGCCACGGCAGCAGCAGCCAGATCTCATCGTGCCCGCAGGTGGCGGGGCTCATGTGGGCTCACCGGCGCCGGAAGCCGCGCGCGCGGCGGCCTTGATCGGCGCGGCGAGTTGTGGCAGCAGCTTCTGCAGCTTGGCCCGCGCATGGAACAGGCGGGTCTTCACGGTGTTGGCGGGGCAATTCATGATGGCGGCGATCTCTTCGCAGGAATAACCAAGCTCATAGCACAGCTCCACGGCCAGACGCTGCTCCACGGGCAGCAGCGCGAGCGCCTGCGCGAGCCAGTCGCGCAGCTCCTCCGTACCCGTGGGCGTCTCGCTCGTAAGTGGCTCGGCGGCGGCCTCCAGGTTCTTCTGCGCCAGGCGCGCCGAGGAGCGAAAAGCGCTGCGGGCCTTGCGGTAGGCAATCCCGAGGATCCACGTAGACGGCTGCGAATCGCCGCGAAAGTCGCGCGCCTTGCGCCACACCACGAGAAAGGTGTCGTTGATCACCTCTTCGGCCAGATCGTAGCGGCGCGTGAGGCGCATCAGAAAGCGCGCCATGCGCCGGTGATACAGGTTGTAAAGCTCCTCGAACGCGTGGCGGTCGCCCGTGCCGATGCGCGCGATGAGATCCACTTCACGCGCCACCGAGGCTGCCCCGCGATATGTCGGCTCCGTCATGTAATGCTGGTCCGTGCGCCCGCGCGTCCTGACTGCCGTAAGTGCCTGCCCCCGGGCTTTGGGTTCAAAACACCCTAGTCCCGGGCGCCCCCGGGGGTCAAAAATGCCAGCTGAGCGTGGCGGCCACGTGTTGGCTTGCGACCGGGTAGGGGAAGATGCGGCGCGCGGCGTCCTGGGCGAGGAAATAGCCGACATCGAGCCGCCAGGCGCGCCACTCGTAGGCGGCCCCGAGGTTGCCGTACGCGTAGCCGGTGGCGCGGTTGATGCCCGGCCCCGTGCCGCTCGAGTAGTAGTAGCCGGCGCCCGCGGTCAGCAGCCACTGCGGCGTGAGCGCCCATTGGCCGGAGGTGTCCGCCACCCAGGCGGGACTGCGGCTCAGGCGCAGGAGAAACCAGTAGCGCACCGCGTTCGGGATCGACGTGACGCTCACCGACCAGCGATCCAGATACGTGAGCGCCGCGGAGATCTCCTGGTAGTCGTCCGAGGGTTGGTAGTTGCTGGCGCCCAGAAAATAGTGGCTGCGCGCGCTCGCGGTGGCGTTCCACCCTGTGCCCAGCTCGAAGCGATGGCCGAGGTACAGTTCGAGCACAGAATTCGCGTAGGGATCGAGACTCGCGTCGCGGCTGGACGCCCAGGCGCCCAGGAACGAGCCCCCGTTGCTGCCGAGATGCAGGTCCCCCTGTACCGCACCCTGGCCGTCACTTTCGGAGACACCGCGGTAGATATAGTCACTGGTGAGGGCAAGGCCGCCGCCGAAGTTCAGCCCGGCCACGGGCGTCGCGACGTCCCCCCGCGCGGCCGTCGGGCCCAGCAGGGTGAGGAGGCTTAATAATCCCACGGCGGCGGCGGCCTTATGGAAAAGTGCGGCGGGCACTTATGTTTTTTCCGTTCGCGGGCGATGCACCAGTGTAGAGCGAGCCGGTGGCTGAGGGCATGTGAGGCGGCACGAGAGGTCGCAGGCCATCGAAAGGGCGACGCTCACGGACAAGCCGCCGCCGGGGGTGCCGGCGTATACTTGTTCTCTATGAAGACCTTAGCGCCGGCTGAACATGCCGCTGTGCGACGTATTGTTGCGGACCTTAAGGAACGCCCGGGCCCGCTGCTCGAGGTGTTACACGCGATCCAGGCGGAAATCGGCTTCGTGCCCGAGGCGGCGGTGGCCGTCGTGGCCGACGGGCTGAATCTGTCGCGTGCCGAGGTGCACGGGGTGGTGACCTTCTACCATTTCTTCCGGCACTCGCCCCCCGGCACCCACACGGTGAGCATTTGCCAGGCCGAAGCGTGTCAGTCGATGGGGGCGCAGGCCCTCACGGCCCACGCCAAGCGTACCCTGGGCATTGATTTTCATGCGACCACCCCCAACGGACGCTTTACGCTTGAACCCATTTACTGCCTGGGGAACTGTGCCTGCTCGCCAGCCGTCATGATTGATGGACAGCTGCACGGGCGTGTCACCCCCGAGCGGTTTGACGCGCTGATTGCGCAAGGCTCGCTCAAGTCATGACGACGGTTGTGTATGTACCGCGCGATGCGAGTGCCCTCTCCCTGGGCGCCGATGAGGTGGCGCACGCCATCGCCGCGGAAGCCAAGCACCGCAGCGTGCCCATCAGCCTCGTTCGCAACGGCTCGCGCGGCGCTTTCTGGCTCGAGCCGCTGGTGGAAGTGGTCACGCCGGCCGGCCGCATTGCCTATGGCCCGGTGAGCGCGAGCGACGTGCCCGGGCTGTTCGCGGCGGACTTCCTTCACGGCGGTCCACACGCCCTGGCACTCGGGGCGACCGAGGAGATCGCCTGGTTCAAGGGTCAGCAGCGCCTCACCTTCGCCCGCGTCGGGATCGTTGATCCGGTGAGTGTCGCGGACTACGTGCGCCATGGCGGCTACCAGGGCCTGGCGCGCGCACTCACGCTGGAACCTGCGGCGATCGTGCAGATGATCACCGCCTCCGGGCTGCGCGGACGCGGCGGCGCGGCCTTCCCGACCGGCATCAAGTGGAAGACGGTGCTCGAGCAAGTCACGGCGCAGAAATACATCACCTGCAACGCCGATGAGGGTGACTCGGGCACGTTCGCCGACCGCATGCTCATGGAAGGGGACCCGCTGACGCTGATCGAGGGCATGACCATCGCCGGCATCGCCGTGGGGGCGACGCAGGGATACATCTACCTGCGCGCCGAGTACCCGCATGCGCACCGGGCGCTGAATAGCGCGATCGCCGCCGCCTATCAGGCACGTTATCTCGGGGCCGACGTTGCCGGCAGCGGCAAGCGCTTTGACCTGGAGGTGCGTCTGGGCGCCGGCGCCTACATCTGCGGTGAAGAAACCTCCATGCTCGAGAGCCTGGAGGGCAAGCGCGGTGAAGTGCGTGTGCGCCCGCCGCTGCCGGCGATCAAGGGGCTCTTCGGCCAGCCGACCATCGTCAACAACGTGATTACGCTGGCGAGCGTGCCCTGGATCCTCGCCCATGGCGCGGAGGCGTACGCCAACTACGGCATGGGCAAGTCGCGCGGCACGCTGCCGATCCAGCTGGCCGGCAACATTCGCCGCGGTGGTCTGGTCGAGCGCGCCTTTGGCCTCACCCTGCGCGAGCTCCTCTATGATTACGGCGGCGGCTCGGCGAGCGGCCGACCGATCCGCACCATCCAGGTGGGCGGTCCGCTCGGGGCGTACATACCGCCGGCGCACTTCGAGACCGCCGTCGACTACGAGGCGCTCGCCGCCGTCGGTGCGCTGCTCGGCCACGGCGGTATCGTCGTGTTCGACGATACGGTGGACATGGCGCGCATGGCCCGCTATGCGATGGAATTTTGTGCGGTCGAGTCCTGCGGTAAGTGCACGCCGTGCAGGATCGGCTCAACGCGCGGGGTGGAGGTCATCGACCGGATACTGGCCGGCGAGGACGGTGCGCGAAATGTGCAGCTGCTCGAGCAGCTGTGCGAGACCATGGTGCAAGGATCGCTGTGCGGTCTTGGCGGCATGGCGCCGTTTCCGGTGCAAAGTGCACTGAAGCATTTCAGGGAAGATTTTCGCGCGCAGCAGGTCAAGTGAGCGCGCGGGCGAGCGAGGCATAACAGATGTTTTCCATAGATTACGAAGACTTCGGTACCCCGGCGCCAGCGGTCAGTGGCGGCGAGGTGACACTCGAGATCGACGGCAAGGCCGTCACGGTGGCCGAGGGCACCAGTGTCATGCGCGCCGCGGCGCTCGCGGGCGTGCGCGTACCCAAGCTGTGCGCCACCGATACGCTCAAGGCGTTCGGCTCCTGCCGCCTGTGTCTGGTGGAGGTGGAAGGGCGCAAGGGCTACCCGGCCTCCTGCACGACCACGGTCGCGGCGGGCATGAAGATCCGCACGCACTCGGAGAAGCTCACGCAGCTGCGCCGCGGTGTTGTGGATCTGTACGTCTCGGATCACCCGCTTGAGTGCGTGGGCTGCCCGGCCGAAGGTCACTGCGAGCTGCAGGACATGGCCGCGGAGGTGGGGATCACTGAGACCTCCTACGCGCCCGGCGGCCTCGTGCATCGCCCGGCGGCGCAGGATGAGAGCAATCCGTATTTCACCTTCAACCCCGAGCTGTGCATCGTGTGCTCGCGCTGCGTGCGCGCCTGCGATGAGACGCAGGGCACCTTCGCCCTCACCATCCAGGGGCGCGGCTTCAGCTCCAAGGTCTCGGCGAGCGAGAATGAGCCGTTTCTCGATTCCGAGTGCGTCTCCTGCGGCGCGTGCGTCGAGGCGTGTCCGACGGCGGCGCTCACCGAGAAGTCGATCATCGGGCTCGGCGTGGCCGAGCGTGCCGTGAGCACGACGTGCGCGTATTGCGGTGTCGGCTGCGGCTTCAAGGCCGAGATGCGCGGCGAGGGCGCCGACGTCGAGGTCGTGCGGATGGTGCCCGATCGGGACGGTAAGGCGAACCACGGGCACGCCTGCGTCAAGGGACGCTTTGCCTGGGGCTACGCGATGCACAGCGATCGGGTCAAAAAGCCCATGATCCGCAAGAGCATCCGCGATGAGTGGCGCGAGGTCTCCTGGGAGGAGGCGATCGGCTATGCGGCGAGCGAGCTGCGCCGCATCCAGGCCCAGTACGGCCGCAACTCCATCGGCGGCATCACCTCTTCGCGCTGCACCAACGAGGAAACCTTCCTCGTGCAGAAGCTGATTCGTGCCGCCATGGGCACGAACAACGTCGACACCTGCGCGCGTGTGTGCCATTCCCCGACCGGCTACGGACTGAAGAACACCCTGGGCGAGTCCGCCGGTACACAGGCGTTCGACTCGGTCATGCAGGCGGACGTCGTCATGATCGTCGGTGCCAATCCCACCGAAGGTCATCCGGTGTTCGGCTCGCAGCTGAAGCGGCGCCTGCGTCAGGGCGCCAAGCTCATCATCGCCGACCCGCGCGAGACCGCGCTCGTGCGCACGCCGCACGTCGAGGCGAATGTGCACCTGCAGCTGCAGCCGGGCACGAACGTCGCGCTCATGAACGCCATCGCGCACGTCATCGTGACCGAGGGCATGGTCAAGGAGGCCTACGTCGCCGCGCGCTGCGAGATGGATTCATTCGAGAAGTGGAAGGCGTTCGTGGCCCAGGAGCGCAACTCCCCCGAGGCGAGCGAAGGCATCACCGGTGTGCCGGCCGAGAAGGTGCGTGAGGCGGCGCGCCTGTACGGCAAGGCCGGCAACGGCGCCATCTACTACGGGCTGGGCGTCACCGAGCACAGCCAGGGCACCACGACCGTCATGTGCATCGCGAATCTTGCGATGGCGACCGGCAACCTCGGCCGCGAGGGCGGCGGCGTGAACCCGCTGCGCGGCCAGAACAATGTGCAGGGCTCCTGCGATATGGGCTCCTTCCCGCACGAGTTCTCCGGCTACCGCCACGTGTCGGACCCGGCCACGCGGGCGTTGTTCGAGGCCGCCTGGGGCGTGCAGCTGCAAAGCGAGCCGGGCCTGCGCATCCCGAACATGTTCGAGGCCTCCCTCGATGGCACCTTCAAGGGCATGTACGTGCAGGGGGAGGACTTCGTGCAGTCCGATCCGAACACGCATCATGTCAGTGCCGCCATGGAGGCCATGGAATGCGTCATCGTGCAGGACCTGTTCCTGAACGAGACGGCCAAGTTCGCGCACGTCTTCCTGCCCGGCTCCTCGTTCCTGGAGAAGGACGGCACCTTCACCAACGCCGAGCGGCGCGTGTCGCGCGTGCGCAAGGTGATGGAGCCGCTGGCAGGCTACGAGGACTGGCAGATCACGGTGCTGCTGTCCAACGCGCTCGGTTACCCGATGCACTACGCGCACCCGAGCGAGATCATGGCGGAGATTGCGCGCCTGACACCGACCTTCGCCGCGCTCACCTACGAGAAGCTCGATCGCCTCGGCAGTATCCAGTGGCCGTGCACGGCGGAGGCGCCCGAGGGTACCCCGACCATGCACGTGCACCAGTTCGTGCGCGGCAAGGGCAAGTTCTGGGCGACCGAATACGTACCGACGAGCGAGCGCTCGACCAGCCGCTTCCCGCTGATTCTGACCACCGGGCGCGTACTCACGCAGTACAACGTCGGCGCGCAGACGCGACGCACCAACAACGTCGTCTGGCATGCCGAAGACGTACTCGAGATCCATCCGCACGATGCCGAGGTCCGCGGTATCAGCGATGGTGACTGGGTGGGACTGACCAGTCGCGCCGGGGAAACCGTGCTGCGCGCGCTGGTGTCGGAAAAGATCGCCCCCGGGGTGGTCTACACCACCTTCCACTTCCCGGAGACCAACGCGAACGTGGTGACGACCGAGAACTCCGACTGGGCGACCAACTGCCCGGAGTACAAGGTCACCGCGGTCGAGGTGGTGCTCGTTAATCAGAAAGAGGCGTGGCAGAAGCGCGCGGAGGCGGAGCGTTCCCTGCCACATCCGCGCCGGCGCACGCGCACTCCGGCGCCGGCCTGATGCCGCGCTGCGGCTGACGGGCGGCGGTCACGGCCGATGAGCACCGACTCCCTCGCCGAACCGGCGGCGGCCGCGCTCGCTGTCAGCTCCCAGGTGGCCGTCGAACGCTGGTCGAACGGCACCACAAGCGCGGCCAGCGATCTGGTCGCCGAAGAGGTGCCGGTGGCGCTCGTCTATCACGAGGTGCCGCACGTCGTGATGCTGGCAACCCCTGCGGATCTGGAGGACTACGGGGTCGGCTTCACCCTGAGCGAAGGCCTCGTGGCGCGCATGGATGAAATCCGCGGCGTCGAGGTGACGCGCGGCGTCGGCGTTGCCGATGTGCACCTGAGCGTCGCCTGGGAGCGCTTCACGCAGCTGCTGCAGCGCCGCCGCAACCTGACCGGCCGCACCGGTTGCGGGCTGTGCGGTGCGGAAACCGCGGCGGATGCGATCCGCGCCCCCGCGCCGGTGCCGGCCGGGGTCACCATCAGCAGCGCGCAGCTGCACGCGGCGATCGATGAGCTCGCCACACGGCAGCCGATCAACGCGCGCACCGGCAGCGTGCACGCAGCCGCGTGGGTGCTGCCGCGCGAGGGGATCCAGCTGGTGCGCGAGGATGTCGGCCGCCATAACGCGCTCGACAAGACCATCGGCGCGCTCGCGCGCGCGGGTGCGGACTTTGGCAGCGGTTACATGCTCATCACCAGCCGCGCCAGCTACGAGATGGTGCAAAAGTGCGCCACGCTCGGGATCTCGCTGCTCGTGGCGCTCTCGGCGCCCACCGCCTTCGCCGTGCGCCTGGCCGAGCAGACCGGCCTTACTCTGGTGGCCTTCGCGCGCCGTGACCGGCATGTGGTGTACGCAAATGCCTGGCGACTCAAATAAATTCACGCCGTAAGACTTATGCACATTGACCTTCTCATCAGCATGGCCAATCAGATTGGGGATTTCTTCACCGGGGCCAGCCCGGAGAGCGCGACGCGCGACGTCGCGAATCACCTCAAGCGCTACTGGGAGCCGCGCATGCGCGCGCAGATCATCAGCTACTACGAGCAGCGCCACGGGGCCGGCCTCTCGGACGTGGCGCTCGGGGCCATCGCGCAGCTGAAGGCGGAAACACCGCCCGCACCGGCCGCGCCGGCGCCGCACGCCGCCAGCGACACCAAGCCATGAGCGCGCGCGCCGGCGCGGCGCTCATCTGCGGCTCGATGGCGTACGACACCATCATGGTGTTCGCCGATCGGTTCGCCAATCACATCCTGCCCGACAAGATTCACATGCTGAACGTCTCCTTCCTCGTGCCGCAGCTGCGCCGGGAATTCGGCGGCTGCGCGGGCAACATCGCCTACAACCTCAAGCTCCTCGGTGACAGCGGCTATCCGATGGCCACGGTGGGCCGGGATTTTGGCGCGTACCGCGAGTGGCTCGCGCAAACGGGCGTGCCCGCGGATTACCTGCGCGTCATCGACAGCGAGCTCACCGCGCAGGCCTTCATCACCACCGATCTGGATGACAACCAGATCACCGCCTTCCACCCCGGCGCGATGCAGCATGCGCATCAGAACCGCGTGGCGCACGCGCGCGGCATTACCCTTGGCATCGTCGCGCCCGATGGGCGTGAGGGCATGCTCGAGCACGCCACGCAGTTTGCCGAAGCCGGCATTCCCTTCATCTTTGACCCGGGGCAGGGCCTGCCGATGTTCGGCGCTGAGGAGCTCAAGGGCTTCATCTCACAGGCGCGGTGGGTCGCGCTCAATGACTACGAATGGCAGCTCGTGCAGCAAAGAACCGGCTGGGGCGTACGCGAGCTCACCGAGCGCGTGGCGGGGCTCATCATCACCCACGGCGCGGGCGGCTCGAGCATCTACGCCGACGGCACGCAGCTGTCGATCCCGAGCGCCCCGGTGAGCCAGGTCGTGGATCCCACCGGCTGCGGCGATGCCTACCGTGCCGGACTCATCCACGGGTTACTGCGCGGGCTTGACTGGCGCACCACCGGACAGATCGCCTCCCTGCTCGGCGCCATCAAGGTCGAATCGCGTGGCACGCAGAATCATCACTTCACGCGGGCGCAATTCGAGCGCCGCCTCGGTCAGGCGTTCCCGTAAGCTGCGGGTTCGGCCGACCGCCGTTATTGCGCGGCGGTCCGTGCCACGCCTGGTGGCACGGCCGCGCTCGTCAGGGCGTCATTCCTCCACCAGCTCGTCGAACGAATTGGGCCCGTAACCGCTGTGCACCGCGCAGAGCGCGGACAGATATCGGCGCACAATTCCCCCAGAGCCGGAACAATGTCACAGGAGCCTCCCCCGGGCACGACCGTCAGCCGCGCCGAGCGGTCCGGACATATTTCCCCGGGGGGTGCCGGGCGCGGGCTGAACCATTGGGGGTGTCAGGCCAGCAAGCCCCAAAGGACCTGGGTTAAACTACTTACTTCCACCCCCAGTGCGCGATTGAGACGGATCCCATGGCGAATGATTATCTTTTCACCTCCGAGTCGGTGTCCGAGGGTCACCCGGACAAGATCGCGGACCAGATCTCGGACGTGGTGCTCGATGCCATCCTCAGGGAAGATGATCGCGGCCGCGTGGCCTGCGAGACACTGGTCAAGACCGGCGTCGTCATCGTTGCCGGCGAGGTGACGACCCGCGCCTGGGTCGACGTCGAGGCGCTGGTGCGCAAAACCGTGCTCGACATCGGCTACAACTCCTCCGAGATGGGTTTCGACGGCGCCAGCTGCGGTGTGCTCAACATCATCGGCAAGCAGTCGCCCGACATCGCGCAGGGCGTGGATCGCAAGGACGAACGCAAGCAGGGCGCGGGGGACCAGGGCCTGATGTTCGGGTACGCCACCAACGAGACCGAGGTGCTCATGCCCGCGCCCATCACCCTCGCGCACCGTCTGGTCAAGCGCCAGGCGCAGGTGCGCAAGTCGGGCAAACTCGCCTGGCTGCGCCCGGATGCGAAGAGCCAGGTGACGCTGCGCTACGAGGATGACCGGCCGGTTGGGCTCGAAGCGGTGGTGCTCTCGACCCAGCACAGCCCGGAAGTTTCGACCAGGGTGCTGCGCGAAGCGGTCATGGAGGAGATTCTGAAGCCGGTGCTGCCGGCGAAGTGGCTGGACAAGCGCACCAAGTACCACATCAATCCCACCGGACGCTTCGTCATCGGCGGACCGGTCGGGGACTGCGGTCTCACCGGACGCAAGATCATCGTCGACACCTACGGCGGCTATGCACGCCACGGCGGCGGGGCGTTCTCGGGCAAGGACCCCTCCAAGGTCGACCGCTCTGCGGCGTATGCGGCGCGCTACGTGGCGAAGAACATCGTGGCGGCCGGTCTCGCGCAGCGCTGCGAGGTGCAGGTGTCCTACGCCATCGGCGTGGCCGAACCCACCTCGATCATGGTCGAGACCTTCGGCACCGGCCACCTCTCACGCGAGCGCCTCACGCAGCTCGTGCGTAAGCACTTTGATCTGACCCCCTACGGGCTGCGCGAGATGCTCGATCTGGTGCGGCCGATCTACCAGAAGACCGCCGCCTACGGACACTTCGGGCGCACCGAGCCGGAGTTCACCTGGGAGCGCACCGACCTCGCCGAGACACTCGCCGCCGAGGGCAAGGGGATGCGGGCCGCGTAGAATTGCTCTTCAGCCGCAGTCGCGGCAGCCGCGCTTGCTGAGGAGCGTTGCGACAGGCCGGTGGCCTGCCAGGCTCAGCAGGACGTCGGTCATGAATACGGCGCTCACTCTGTCATTCGGAGTATCGAGTATGAACGCCACACTGAAAACCGCCGCCGCCGCCGACTACAAGGTCGCCGATCTTGCGCTCGCCGACTGGGGCCGCAAGGAGATCGCGATCGCCGAGACCGAGATGCCCGGTCTCATGGCGATCCGCCAGGAGTACGCGCTCACGCGACCGCTGAAGGGCGCACGGGTCTCAGGCTCCCTGCACATGACCATCCAGACCGCCGTGCTGATCGAGACGCTGCAGGCGCTCGGGGCCGACGTACGCTGGGCCTCCTGCAACATCTTCTCCACCCAGGATCACGCAGCCGCCGCCATCGCCCGGCAGGGGACCGCGGTGTTTGCCTGGAAGGGAGAGTCGCTCGAGGACTACTGGGACTACACCCATCGCATCTTCGAATGGCCGGACGGCGGTTACAGCAACATGATCCTCGATGATGGCGGGGATGCGACGCTGCTGCTGCATCTGGGAACGCGGGCCGAGAGCGATGCGGGTGTCATCGCCAAGCCCGCGAGCGAGGAGGAAGCGGCGCTCTTTGCCGCCATCCGTGCCAAGCTCAAGGCCGATCCGAAGTGGTACTCGACCCGTATCGGCAAGATCCGCGGTGTGACCGAGGAGACCACCACCGGCGTGAAGCGGCTCTACCAGATGGCCAAGGAAGGCAAGCTCGCCTTCCCGGCGATCAACGTCAACGATTCGGTCACCAAGAGCAAGTTCGACAACCTCTATGGCTGCCGCGAGTCGCTCGTAGACGCGATCAAGCGCGCCACCGATGTCATGGTGGCAGGCAAGGTCGCGGTCGTGTGCGGCTACGGGGACGTCGGCAAGGGCTCGGCGCAGGCGCTGCGCGCCCTGTCAGCGCAGGTGTGGATCACGGAGATCGACCCGATCTGCGCGCTGCAGGCGGCGATGGAGGGCTACCGCGTGGTCACCATGGACTACGCGGCGGACAAGGCGGACATCTTCGTCAGCGCCACCGGCAACTACCACGTGATCACCCACGAGCACATGGTGCGCATGAAGCACAACAGCATCGTGTGCAACATCGGGCACTTTGATAACGAAATCGACGTCGCGAGCCTCAAACAGTATCGCTGGGAGAACATCAAGCCGCAGGTGGATCACGTGATCCTGCCCGATGGGCGGCGGCTGATCCTGCTCGCCGAAGGGCGCCTTGTGAACCTCGGCTGTGGCACCGGGCACCCAAGCTACGTCATGAGTTCAAGCTTCGCCAATCAGACCATCGCGCAGGTGGAGCTCTTCAGCCACACCGCCCAGTACCCGGTGGGCGTTTACGTGCTGCCCAAGCACCTGGATGAGAAGGTGGCACGGCTGCAGCTCAAGAAGCTCAACGTGCACCTCTCCGAGCTCACCGACACGCAGGCGCGCTACATCGGCGTGGACAAGGGCGGCCCCTACAAGCCCGACCACTACCGCTACTGATGGGCACCCGAGGCGTGGAGCGGCTCGCCGGCGGCGCGCGGCTGCTGGATGGCAAGGCGGTCGCAGCGAAGGTGCGCACCCAGGTCGGCGTGCGCGCCGCGGCTTTCGCGGCGCGCTGCGGCCGCCGCCCGGGGCTTGCGGTCGTGCAGGTCGGCGAGCATGCCGCCTCGAGCGTGTATGTGCGCAACAAGCGCAAATCCTCCCTCGAGTCGGGCATCGAGTCCTTCGCCCATGACCTGCCCGTCAGCACCAGCGAGGCGCAGATCCTTGCGCTCGTGGAGGCACTGAACCGCGACCCGCACGTCGACGGCATCCTCATCCAGTTGCCGCTGCCGCAGGGCGTGGACACCAATCGCATCATGGATGCGGTGGATCCGGCGAAGGATGTCGATGGCTTCCACCCGCTCAACACCGGACTGCTCGCGCAAAAGCGGCCGCGCTTAAGGCCGTGCACGCCCTTCGGTGTCATTCGTCTGGCGCAGGAGTACGGCATCGCGCTGCCCGGGCTGCGCGCCACCGTCGTGGGTGCCTCAAACATCGTCGGCCGGCCCATGGCCCTGGAACTGCTGCTGGCGCGTGCCACGGTAACGGTGTGCCACACCGGCACGCGCGACCTGCAAGCCGAGGTCGAGCGGGCGGAGTTCCTCGTGGCGGCGGTGGGCAAGGCCGGCTTCATTCCCGGGGAGTGGATCCGTCCGGGAGCGGCGGTGTTCGATGTCGGTATCAACCGCAGCGCCTCGGGCAAGCTTGTGGGGGATGTCGAGTTTGAACGCGCCGCCGAGCGCGCCGCCTGGATCACACCCGTTCCGGGGGGCCTGGGTCCGATGACGATCGCAATGCTCCTCTCCAACGCCGTGGACGCGGCGTATCTGCGCGCGGGCCTCAGCGAGTAACTGCCGCTGTCGGCGTTTGCCGACGAGACCGCCGCGCCGCCTCAGCGCTCGGTGTTGTGGTCCGCGTGAGACGGGGCCGTGGGCCACCGTGGCCGCGGCCGCAGCACGTGCCCCGTTCCAACACGCGAGCGCGGGCCGCGTGCACCGCGGTGCGCGTCGCGCCGCCAAAAACCCCGTGGCCACGTGGTGTTGCCACGCTCTAGTTGGGTGTTGGGCCTGAGGCGCGGTGCGATCCGCGGGCATCGGCTTCGTGGCCGTGGGCAACATCCGAAGTTACGAGTTGGATCGCGCTTAGGCGCCGAAGCAACACCCGGTGCGTGTGCGGGCGCGACACGCCGGCCGCGTTCCAACATGTTGCAGATCGTATTAGGAGTGCACGCATGCGGCGTTGGCGGTGTATGATCGCTGACCCCGGTCCTGATTTTGGAGTTACGACGATGGCAAGACGTCCACCGAACGATGGCGCCTCCTGGAGCGCCCGTGAACTGAAGACCCTCAAGGCGCTCGCCAAGGCGGGAACACCGACGGGGCAGGTCGCGAAGAAGCTCGGGCGTACGGCGGCCGCGGTTCAGCAGAAGGCCATGCGCTCTGGTATCTCGTTCCGCGCCGCCAAGCGCTCCGGAGCGCGCCGCAAGAAGTAAGCGGCGCTGTTGTTTCACCGGCGTGTTGATAAGGCGCGTGCCCTTCTGGTGAGTGAGCCGGATGCAAAGTTCCGCAGGCGCCGCGAAACGGATCGGGCGCGCCCGATCATGCGGGCCGGCGCTCGTGCAGCCGTGCTCGCGGCCGTGCTTGTTCTTGCCGCGGCGGTGCCCCTGGCGCGGGCGGCAGGACACTCCGCGCCGGTAAAGATCGGCATCATCGGCACCGGCCACATCGGCGGTACGCTGGCCAAGCTATGGGTGCAGGCGGGCCACGAAGTGCTGATTTCCTCCCGCCACCCGGAGGAGCTGAAGGCCCTGGCCGCCTCCCTGGGGCCGAAGGCGCACGTGGGGACGCCGCGCGAGGCGGCGCTCTTCGGTGAGGTCGTGCTCGTGTCGGTGCCCTATAAGGCACTGCCGCAGATCGGGCAGGACCTCAAGAGCGAGCTCGCCGGCAAGATCGTACTCGACACCTGCAATCCGTACCCCGAGCGCGACGGCCCGATGGCGCTCGAGGTACGCGCGCAAGGAACCGGGGTGGCTTCGCCGCGGTTTCTGCCCGGCGTGCGACTGGTGCGGGCCTTCAACGCCATCGGCTATCGGGATCTGGCGCGCGAGGCGCATCGCAGCGGTGAGCCGGTGGCGATCCCGCTCGCCGGGGATGACCGCGAGGCGCTCGCCGTGGCCGAGCAGTTGGTGCGCGATGCGGGCTTCGCCCCCGTGGTGGTGGGGGGCTTGGAGCGCGCGCGCGAATTTGACGTAGGGACCAGTCCCTACAGCCGCCTCATGACCGCGCCGCAGCTGCGCGCCGCACTCGGACTGAAGTAGGCGCCCCGCGCTAGGCGGCGGGCGGCGGCTGCCGCTCGATCTTCGGAAGCGCCTCGTTGAAGCACGCCCAGCTCGGCGCGGCCGAGGTCCAGATCGTCATGGCGGGCCGGGCGACTTCCGGATCATCCAGTGCCCCGGCGCGCACGAAGATCAGGTGCGGCCGTGTCTGCGCCGCGCTGAACAGGTGCGTGCCGCACGTGGCACAGAAGCGCCGGTGCATGAGGTTGCCGCTGTCGGCAACCAGAGAAAAATCGCGCAGCTCCCCGCGCACCGTGAGCGCCGCGCTCGGGAAGCACACGTTCACCGTGCCGCTGCCGGCGCCGATGTACTGGCACACGCGGCACCAACAGGCGCGTGTCACGATCGGCGCGGCGTTGATCGTGAAGCGCACCTGGCGGCACAGGCACCCTCCGGTGATGTCCATGCAGTCGCTCCCGGAAAGAAGCTCAGGGAGAGAGGAGGATAGCTCAAGGAAGTGCACCGGAGTGGCCCGAACCCAAATCCGAACGTGCTTGAAAAATGTGCCCCGCGCGATTGAAGGAGGGCCGCTCGGGGGTGCGTTCCATCCGGTGCGCGGGCAGTATCGCCAAAGGCCGCTGAACGAGCGGTGAATGAAGCGGCGCGTCGGGCGCGCCGCCGAAGCGCTCCGCACTCAGGAACGCAAGCGCGCCCGCAGTGCGCGAATCTGCGCCTCGCTCAGCCCGATCTCGCGCAGATACGCGCGTACGCCGCCCGCGTTGTCCAGGAATTTCAGCATGTTGTGCGCGCCTTCCTCCGGGCAGCGCAGCGCTTCGAGAATTCGGGCCGGATCGGTGTTGGCGTAGCGCTTCAGATACCCCTCGCGCAGGTTCTGCGTACTGACCGCGTAGTCGTGCGCAATCGCCGCCGGCTCCACGTCCGCCAGCGCCAGCACAAGCGCTGCGATGAGACCCGTGCGGTCCTTGCCGGCCACGCAGTGAAACAGCAGCCCCTCCGGGGAGGCATCGGCGATGACACTGAGCACGCGGCGCAGCTCCAGCCGTACCCGCTCGAGCACGACACACTTCCACAGCTCCTTGGCCACATCGCGGCTGCGCAGGCGCCACTCATCTTCCGTATGCGTCAGCAGTGACACGTGCTCAAAGCGCAGGTGCGGCAGCAGCTTCGGCACCGGGTTCGGATCGCGCGCGGATTCCTCCGGCCAGCGCAGATCCACCACCGTGCGAATGCCGTACGCCTCGAGTGCCTGCAGACCCTCCGCGGTGAGCTGCGCGAGATCATCCGCGCGCACCAGGGAGTGCGTGCGCGTGAGCTCACCGTCGGTGGTCGGATATCCCCCGAGGTCGCGCGCGTTCATCAGCTGCGGAAAAGACAGCGGCGCCGCCATCAGATCTTGCGTGCCCGCTGCTGACTCAAGGCGACCCCCGCAAGGATCAGGGCGCCCGCCAGGGCCATGGTGAGGGTGAGCGGCTCGCCCAGGATCAGCCAGGCCCAGATGACGCCGAAGAGCGGAATCAGGTAAGTCACCGTGGCCGTGGGTGGCGCACCAATGCGCGCGATGAGCCGGTAGTAGAAGACAAAGGCGATGCCCGTGCACAACACTCCGAGCAGCACCGCGCTCAGCCACGCGTGCGCGCTGATCGCATGATGGGGCCAGGTGTAAAGCGCCAGTGGCGCGAGCAGCAGGCTGCCGGTGAGGAGGTTGGCCGCCGCGACGGCCGCCGCCGGCAGGCCCGTGAGGTAGCGGCGCACAAGATTGATGCCGAAGCCGTAACACAGCGAGGCGGCGGCGCCTGCGAGCGCGGCCGGTCCGACGCTGGCACCCGCGATCTTGCCGCTGGCGAGCACCGCGACGCCGACAAAACCGGCCGCCAGGCCGCACAGACGCCGCGCGCCGATCTGTTCCCCGTAGAACAGATACGCGACAAGGGCGGTGAACATGACCGTCATGGCGTTGGTGATGGCACCGATGCCCGCCGGGGCCCGCTCGGCACCCCAGGCGAAGAGCGCGAACGGCAGCACCGAGTTCACCGCGGCGATGCCGGCGATGCGCAGCCACAGCGCCGGCGTGAAGTGCGATCGCGCCTGCCACAGGAACGGCAGCAGGATCAGCGCGCCCAAACCCAGGCGCGCCTCTACCAGCGGCAGCGGACCAAACTCACTCGCCGCAACGCGCATGAAGAGAAAGGAGCCGCCCCAGATCGCACCGAGCAGCGTCAGTTCCAGCGCGGTGCGCCCGAGGGCGACCTCGCTGCCGGCGGCGGTCGCGGCCGGGGTCGGCGCGGGCGTGTTGCTGCGCGCCGCGCTGGTGGGGTAGTCAGAACTGGCCATCTTCGCTCAACTCCGTGTCCATGCCCGCCACCAGTGTGTCAGCGCGCCACGCCGTGCGGCACCCGAAGCTTGCTGTCGTGCGCCACTATGCCCGTTTACCGCAGCGCCTGCGCGAAGTCCTCGAGCAGGTCCTCCGTCGCCTCGATCCCGACCGACAGCCGCAACAGCCCCTCGCCGATTCCCAGCTTCTGGCGCATGGCGGCGCTGAGGCCCGCGTGCGAGGTCAGCGCCGGCTGTGTCAGCAGGCTGTGCACGCCCCCGAGGCTGGGGGCCACCGCGGGGATGCGTACGCGCGCGGCGAACTCGGCTGCGCGAGCCGGCGTGCCGTGCAGTTCCAAGCTCAAGACGCCGCCGCAGCCGGCGAATAGCGCGGCGGCGCGCGCGTGCTGCGGGTGAGTGGCCAGGCCCGGGTAGTTGACCTGCTTCACGGCCGCGTGTCCGGCAAGAAAGCGCGCGAGCGCGAGGGTGCTGTCGTTCTGGTAACGCACCCGCAGGGCGAGGGTTTTTAGTCCGCGCTTGAGCAGGAACGCTGCGTGCGGGTCAAGTGCGCCGCCGAGCAGGTTGAGCTTGTGGCGGATGCGCTCGATGAGCTGCGCCCGCCCCGCAACCGCCCCGGCGACGAGGTCGGAGTGACCGTTCAGATATTTTGTGGCGCTGTGCAACACCAGGTCGAAGCCTGCGGGGATCGGGCGGTAGTTGACCGGACTTGCGAACGTGTTGTCGATGATCGCCAGCAGCCGGTGGGCACGGGCGAAGGCGACGATCGCTGGCAGGTCGGGGACCTCGAGCAGCGGATTACTCATCGCCTCGACATAAATGGCGCGCGTCGTGGGCTTCAGCTGCGCGCGCCAGGACTCGGGCCGGTCCGCATCGATAAAGTCCACTGCCAGACCGCAGTTGGGAAATTCCTGGGTCAGAAGATCGTGCGTGCCGCCGTACAGGCAGCTTTGCGCGAGCATGTGATCGCCCGCCGACAGCACGGCGAACAGCGTCGCGGAAATGGCCGCCATGCCGCTCGCGGTGACCAGTGCGGCTTCGGCACCCTCGAGCACGGCGAGTTTCGCGTGCAACGCGAGCTGGCTCGGCGTGTTGTTATTGCGCAGATACCGCACGTCATCGTAGCTGCCCTCGCCGGCATACGTGTAGGTGGCCGACTGGAAGATCGGCATCTCGATGGCACCGGCGATGCGCGGCAGCGGTTCACCGGCATGCACCAGTTGCGTTTCCAGGCGTTTGTAGATCTCACTCATGGGATCCCCTCGCGTGCGATTGTCACGCGGATACGCTACCGTGTCGTTATGCCTTTATGGAGAGACGCCGCCGGCAAGACCCACCGGCACTGTGCTGCTCGCGCGCCAGTACGGGGCGCCCCGGCGTAAGTCAGTGGAGGCCACCCCGGTCCCCACCGAGCGCTTCTCGAGCCGCGTGGAGAACTACGTGCGCTACCGGCCGAGCTATCCGCCGGCGGCGCTCGGGCTGCTCGAGCAGCGCTGCGGACTCAGCACCCAGGCGGTGGTCGCGGATGTCGGTTCCGGCACCGGCATTCTGACGCAGCTGTTGCTGCAGCGGGGGGCGCAGGTTATCGGCGTGGAACCAAATGATGGCATGCGCGCGGCCGCCGAGCGCGCGCTCGCAGGCAACCCGCGCTTTCGCAGCCTGCGCGGCAGCGCCGAGGCGACGACCCTCGGTGCCGACAGCGTCGATCTGCTGGTGGCCGCCCAGGCGTTTCACTGGTTCAAGATCGAAGCGGCGCGGCGCGAAGCGCTGCGCGTGATTCGCCCGGGTGGCTGGGCCGCGCTGCTGTGGAATGAGCACCCGAGCAGCGGCAATGCGTTCCTGGGCGACTACGAGGCGCTGGTGCGCCGTCACGCCCCGGAATTCGACCAGGTCGTGGGCAGTCGCGCCGATGAGGCGAGCATGCGGGCCTTCTTCGGAGGCGCTATGGAGCGTGCCGCCTTTGCCAACCAGCAGGTGTTCGACCTCGAAGGACTCGAAGGGCGGTTGCTGTCCTCTTCCTATGCTCCGGAACCCGGCCATCCGCAGCACGAGCCGATGCTCGCGGGCCTGCGTCAGGTATTCGAGCGTCACGCGCGCGACGGCACGATCATCTTTCCGTACGTGACACTGGTGTACTTTGCGCAGCTGAAGCCGCAGCGTTGAGGCACGCCGCTGCGAATTAACCGCGCACGCGCGCGACTGGGACCTTACCGAGCTTGCGCCGCGCTGGCAGGGGCGTGCGGTGCTCATCGTGTCCTCGGAGGATGACTTTCGTGCGCAGGCGGCTGCGACCGGCGCGGCCGTGCGGGCGAGCGATCCGGCGCATCTTACGCAGCTGCACCTTCCCACCGATCACGCGTATTCCAGCGCGCGCGTCGCGCTCGCACTGATTGCGTGGCTCGAGGCGAGCGCGGCCGCACCGCGTTAACGGTGGCGCGCGTGAGGCGGGCGCGTGCCTACCACACGCGCACGCGCTCGGCCGGCGCAAGATACAACTTCTGACCGGGCTTGACGTCGAAGGCGGCGTACCAGGAATCCAGATTGCGCACGGTATCGGCGCGATACTCCGCCGGTGCGTGCCCGTCGCTGACGACCTGTCGCCGCAGGGCGGCCTCGCGCCTCTTCTCGCGCCAGCTTTGCGCAAAGCTCAGGAAGAACAGCTGCTCGGCGCTGAAGCCGTCCGCCCCGGTGCCCGGTTTACCCCCGAGTGTCAGCCGCCACGCATCGTAGGCGACCGACAGGCCGGCGACGTCGGCGATGTTCTCGCTGAGGGTCTGGGCGCCGTTCACGTGGATGTCGGGGTAGGGCCGGTAGGCATCAAACTGTTCTGCCAGGCGCTTGCCCGCCGCCTCAAAGTGCGCGAAGTCCTCCGGGGTCCACCAGTTCTCCAGTCGTCCGCTGGCGTCAAAGAGGGCGCCCTGGTCATCGAAGCTGTGACTGATCTCGTGGCCGATCACCGCACCGATTGCGCCGTAGTCCATGACCGGATCGCGTGCCGGATCGAAATACGGCGGCTGCAGGATCGCGGCGGGGAAGTTAAGCGCATTCATCGCCGGCAGATTCACGGCGTTCACTTCCTGCGGGGTCATCGCCCATTCGGAGCGGTCCACGGGGGTGCCGAGCTTGGCGAGGTTGCGCTGCAACTCAAAGCGCTCGGCACGCGCGGCGTTGCCGAAGGCATCGCCGCTTCTGATCTCCAGCGCAGCGTAGCTCCTCCAGTGATCCGGGTAGCCGACGCCGACCTTGAGGGCACTGAGCTTCGCCTTGGCACGCGAGCGGGTCTGTGGCGCCATCCACTCCAGCTGATCGATGCGTACGGCAAAAGCGGTGAGCAGATTCTTCACCAGGGCCTCGGCACGCGCTTTCTCGCTCGGCTGAAAGTAGCGCTGCACGTACAGCTGCCCGACCGCCTCGCCGAGCGCCTCGTTGGTCTCATCCACGGCGCGCTTCCAGCGCGGCCGCTGCTGCGGCGTACCGGACAGAATGTGCTGGTGGAAGGCGAAGTGCTCGGCGTCGAACGCCCTGGGCAGATAGGGCGAGTAGTGTTCGATCAGATGAAAGCGCAGCCAGTCCTTCCAGGTCTCGAGCGGCTCGCTCGCGGTGAGGGCGGCGATGCCGACGAGTGCGCTTGGCTGCCAGACCACGAACTCGTCCTGCTTCGCCAGGCCCGCGGCGGCGAAATAGGCGCTCCAGTCCAGACCGGGCGCGCGCTGCGCGAAAGTCGCCGTCTTCCAGTGATTGTTGCCCTTTGAGACCTGTTCGGAGTCCTGGCGGCTCCAGTGCGCCTCGGCGATGCGCCGCTCGAGGGCGAAGATCCGCGCCGCCCGCGCCTTCGGTTCGGGCAGGTTCGCGAGCGCCAGCACCGCGCCGATGTGCGCCTGATACTGCGTGCGGATATCGGCCATCTTCTGCGACGGGTTGAGGTAATAGTCCCGGTCGGGCATCACAAGGCCGCCCTGCAGCAAAAAAGCCGCGTAGCGCGTCGGCTCGCTCAGATCCTGTGCCACCCACAGCCCGAACAGGTTCTCGGTATGCAGGTTCGTGCTGTTGAGAACGTCGACGTCCGCGCGCAGCGTGGCGCCGAGCGCTCGTGCCAGGTCCGCGCGCCCCTTCATTGCCGCTATGCGCTCGAGCGCCGGCTGCAGCGGCTTCATTCCCGCTCTTTCGATACTCGCCTCATCAAGATACGCTGCGTAGTAGGTGCCCACCTTGGCGGCGTCGGAGTGCGCCGGCGCGGTCTGGGCGGCCCCCTGGATGAGGTCGACGATGCGCTTGCGGGTGAGTTCATCGACGAGGGCATCGACGCCGAAGGTGGCGCGGTCGGGCGGAATTTCGGTCTGGGCCATCCAGGCCCCATTGGCGTAGCGGAAAAAGTCATCCCCCGGCGTCACCGAGCGTTCGATGCCCGCCAGATCGAGCCCGGAGGGGGTGTTGGTCGGCGCGGCGGCCGTGAGCGTCGCACTCAGCGTCAGCGCCGCAGTCGCGGCGGCGAGCACGAGGGTGCGCAGGGGCAGGAGAGGCAGCGTGCGATTCATGGTGGACCGATCCGGTGAACGCGCGCGCGGTGCGCGCGCGGCAAGCCCGCAAAGTTTACACGAGCAATACGCGTTCGCCTGCGCCGGCAAGCGTGCCGTGCAACTGGCGCTGCTCACGTTCGCCTGGGCCTGCTCACCGCTTGCCCTGGCCTGGGGGCCTCAGGGACACCGCACCGTCGGGGCGATCGCGGATCGTCTGCTCACCGCGCGCACGCACACGGTGGTGCTGCAGCTGCTCGCCGGGGATCTGGATAAGTTCGGCAGGCCGTCCGCTCGCACGACGCTGGAAGAAGTATCGGTCTGGTCGGACGAGATTTATGGTACGCCCGCGGCGCACCCGCGCTGGCACTACGACAATGAGCCGGTGTGCGGCAGCGTTACCCCGGCGCGCTTCTGCCGCGACGGGGAATGCGGCAGCGAACAGTTAAAGCGCCTGATCGGGGTGATGGCCGATGCGCGCGCCACGCCGCGCGAGCGCAACGAGGCGCTGAAGTGGGTGGTGCACCTGGTGGGGGATCTGCACCAGCCGCTGCATGCGGCCGACAATGACGATCGCGGCGGCAATGAGGTGCAGGTGGCGCTGGCGGGCGTGAAAACGCGCGGCCGCGAGAGCCTGCACCGCGCCTGGGACAACGATTTCGTCAAGCTCGCGCTGCACGCGCGCAACCGCCAGCAGCCCCCGGCCGGCATGGATACCCTGGCCGGGGAGGCGCAGTCGCTCGTGGCGCAGGCCGGCCAGGGAAACCCCGACAGCTGGGTGTCCGAATCCAACAACCTGGCGCGCAATGTCGCCTACCGCTACCCCGGTTTCGTCTGCGGGAGCCCCCCGGCGGGCATCGTGCTGCTGGATGAGGGCTATGTCCAGGACGCCGTGGCGCTGGTCCGGGAGCGGCTGCTTCTGGCCGGCGCACGGCTCGCGCACCTACTGAATCAGAGCCTCGGCGGGCGTTAACCTAACCTGTTTGAGCCCTCTAACCGTCGCCAACCGGCCACGCGCTGGCCTTCGCTGATGTGCATGCTAAATTACACCTTCAAGCTGGAGGTTCGTAAGCCGTGAACGCCATTGACGAAAGCCTGACATCCCGTTCGCAGCGCACTTCCCCCGCCCACCGCGGGCCACTCATCGAGCCGGGCGATTCTCAAGTCCTTGCGCCCAGTCGCTCGATCGACAGTTGGCTGCTGACGCGGCTGCGCGCCTTTCTGGGAGACCCGGCGGTCGAGTTTGCCGTGCAGGACCGCGCGCTCGTTGGACCGAGCGAGGTGCCGGCGGTCGCACGGGTGACCTTCGCCAACCGAAGAACCCTCATGGCGATCCTGGCCGATCCGCCGCTGCGCTTTGGCGATGCCTATAGCGAGGGCAGCGTGCAGATCGACGGGGATCTGGTGAGTCTGCTGGAGACCGTCTATCACTCGGGTGCCGCCGCCACCGCCAAGGTGGGCTCACTGTTGCACCGGGCGCGCGGTGCACTGCGCCGGCCGCACCGCAATACGCTCTCCGGCTCCCGCGACAACATTCACCACCACTACGACATCGGCAACGACTTCTACGCGCTGTGGCTGGGCAGCACGATGGCCTACACCTGCGCGTACTACCCGGCCGCGAGCGTCGGGCTTGATGAGGCGCAGTTCGCCAAGATGGATCACGTGTGCCGCAAGCTGCGCTTGCGCAGCGGCGAGAGCGTGGTGGAGGCCGGCTGCGGCTGGGGGACGCTCGCGCTGCACATGGCGCGGCACTACGGCGTGCGCGTGCGCGCGTTCAACATCTCGCGCCAACAGGTCGCCTATGCGCGCGAGCGTGCGGCGCGTGAGGGCCTGAGCGGCCAGGTCGAGTACGTGCTCGATGATTACCGCAACATCAGCGGGCACTACGACGCCTTCGTCTCGGTAGGCATGCTCGAGCACGTCGGCGTGGCCAACTATGGCGAGCTCGGGGACGTGGTGCGGCGTGCGCTCAACGGCCGCGGCCGCGGACTCATTCACTCGATCGGCCGCAATTACCCGGCGCCGCTGCAACCGTGGATCGAAAGGCGGATCTTCCCGGGCGCCTACCCGCCCTCGCTCGGGGAGATGATGGGCATCTTCGAGCCGGCGAACCTCTCGGTGCTGGACGTGGAGAACCTGCGCCTGCACTACGCGCAGACCCTGCGCGACTGGCTGACGCTCTACGAGAGCGCCGGCGAGCGGGTGCGCAAGATGTTCGATGGGCGCTTCGTGCGCATGTGGCGTCTGTATCTGGCCGGCTCCGTCGCCGCGTTCACGACCGGCACGCTGCAGCTGTTTCAGGTGGTCTTTGCCCCCGCGCAGAGCAACGACGTCCCCCTGACGCGCGCGCACCTGTACACGCGCTGACCGACAACGCGCCATGCGCTCCTGTGAGGTCCTGATCGTCGGTGGGGGACCGGCCGGTGCCACCGCTGCGTGGAAGCTGCGTCGCGCCGGCAAGGATGTGCTGGTGCTCGATCGCGAGCGCTTTCCGCGTCTGAAACTGTGTGCGGGCTGGATCACCCCCGAGGTGGTGCAGGACTTAGGGATGGACGTGAATGCCTATCCCCACAGCCTCCTCACCTATCCGCGTCTGCGCATGCACATCGGGCGCTGGCAGCTGCCGGTGCCGTGCGTACAGCATTCCATCCGTCGCTTCGAGTTCGACGCGTGGTTGCTCGAGCGCTCGGGCGCTGAGGTACTCGAGCACAACGTACGGCACATCGTGGCCGAGGCCGATGGCTATGTGATCGATGATGCCTACCGCTGCCGCTACCTGATCGGTGCGGGGGGTACGCGCTGCCCGGTCTACCGCACGCTCTTCCGTGAGCTCAACCCGCGCGCGAGCGAGCTGCAGCTTGTGACGCTCGAGCACGAAATCCGCTACGAGTGGCGCGAGCGCGACTGCCACCTGTGGTTCTTCGGGCACGGGCTGCCCGGTTACTCCTGGTACGTGCCGAAGGAGCGCGGCTGGCTGAACGTAGGGGTCGGCGGCATCGCCGCGCGCATGAAAAACGGCGGCCCCGACATCCGCGCGCACTGGGGCTACCTCACCGCGATGCTCGAGGCGGGACTTGCGCCGGGGGCTCAGTACGAGCCCGACCGGCTACAGTTATTATCTGCGCGGCAACGTCGCGGTGGTCCGGCGCGACAACGCCTTTATCACCGGTGATGCCGCCGGCCTTGCGACCCGCGATCTCGGAGAGGGCATCGGACCGGCCGTGCGCAGTGGGCTGCGCGCCGCGCAGGCGATTCTCGAGGGCACCAGCTATCATCTTAACGACGTGACCGGCACGAGCCTCACCAGCATCGCCCGCAGCATGTTCGACCGTGCGGCACGCGCCGGTGCACTGGCCGGGCGACGGGGGCACGCGCCCGGTTAAGCCTGCAGGAGCTGCACATGGCCTATGTCACCGTCATCAATGAGCATGCGTATGTGCAGCAGGTGGTCTCGGGGCATCATCACCTCACGGCCGATGAACCGGTGGCTGCGGGTGGCAGCGATGCCGGACTGGCCGCGCGCGAGCTGCTGCTCGCAAGCCTCGGCTCCTGTACCGCCGTGACCCTGCGCCGCCACGCGGCGCGCAACCACTGGCAGCTCGGTAAAATCACCGTGGGGCTGCGCTGGTCGCGCGACCCCGACGGCCGCGAGCACATCGAGCGGCGCCTGTCATTCGCCAAGCCGCTCGACAGCGAGCAGAAGGCGCAGCTGCTGCAGGCGGCCGAAGAATCGCCCATCTCCAGCGTCCTGCGTGCCGCCCTCAGCATCCAGTCTGCAGTCCTCGAGTGAGGGCGCGCGCCGCTATTTGAGCCGTAGCGCGCCGATATCGACCTCGGCGCGCTCGCGCGTACTCACCTCCACCTCCGTGCGGCCGGAGTTGGTGAGCGTCCAGGGCAGGGGCAGATTGTCCGTCTGCACGGTGATTACGTGATGCCCGGCCGCCACCGCCTGGAAGTCGAAGCGACCGTTCGAGTCGGTGCGCACGGAGAAACGTCCGTCCAGGATCACGGTGACGTTCGGCGCACCGGCTTCGCCGGCGTCGAGGCGACCGTTTTCGTTCGCATCGAGATACACCACACCGCTCAGGCGGCCTGAACCGGAGCCCGGCAGCCCCCCGAGGGGCACGAAATGACCACCGCGCGCTTCCTGATAACGCAGCGTCAGGAAGACGCCGCGCTGGCCCTGGGAGGCCTGCGGCGTTGGTATCGGCGGGGTCAGGGGTGAGCTCACCACCAGGGGAGTCCAGGCGCCAAGGTGGTTCTCGTAGAAACTGAACAGCACTGCCCAGGCGCGGGCCATCTGATAGGTCGCGGTAATGTCGGCGGAGGTAGAAGGCGCAGCGTGCCCCTGCACGGCGTCCGCCCACTGCACATTGCCATCAAGCGAGAGGCGTGCCGTGAGATCCCCGCCGCCATAGGCCGCCACCCGCACGATGGTGCTGTCCTGCTCGGGCAGACCGGGAACCGCGTCGCTGTGGATGCGATCGACCGCGACACTCGTGGCCAGACGCGCCCCGGGTTGCAGTGTCCAGCTCTGCTGCAGCGTCACGGTCGAGTCCTGGGTCTGCGGCGCGGTGGCGTAATCGAGCTGCACGCGGCCGGTGCCGAGGGCGTTGACGTTGTCCACGTAGCCCTCGAGCGACCAGGAGGTATTGTGCGAGCCGTCACTGGTGAGCAGCACGTTGGCGATGCCGCCGACCCCGGTATCGCGCGTGAGCTGATAGCGTGCATCCCCGTTCAGAAAGGTGCTGTCGACGCCGTTACCCGACACCGACCGGACCTCATCGATGCCGAAATCCGCGGTCACGCGACGGCTCTGGTAGCCGAGCCGGTAATACCCGCCCTGCACATCGCTCATGATCAGCTGATTGCCCCAGGCGAGGTTCGGCTCGATGCGAAACGCGCCGAACGCCTGGGTGAAGGCGCCGTGAGTGTGCGAGGCATCGGCCCACACGCCGAAGGCGTTGCCGTTGCCATCGAGCGTGCCGTCGATGAGGTTGATCTGTGCCTTGTCGCCACCCTGCTGCCAGGCGGCGCTCAGCAAGCCGGTGTCGGAGGAGATGCGTTGGTTCGAGACATCCGGGGGCAGCAGCGTTGAGCCGGGCGGCTCATAGTAGAGGTTCGCATCGTGCGCCCCGGCGTATTCACCCCCAATGCTCCACTGCGGTGCCGGTGACCACTGCGCTCCGAGGGCCGCCGTTGAACCGCCCAGGGTGTCGAAGGTGGGCACCTTGATGCCCTCGAAGACGCCCGGCTCTCCGCCACTTCCGACGATCTGCAGTCCCGAGGGTCCGTGCCACTCGGTCTCGGCGCCGAGCATCGTGCCCGAGGAGAGCATGAAGCGCGGCTGTGCGCGCGCGAGGGTGATGAGCGGGGCGTTTAGGTCGCCCAGGGCGTTGTCCGCCTGCCAGCCATCATCGAACGGCATGCCCCGCTGGTGCAGCGAGAAGGAGGTGTTGTCACTGCCTGCGCCGCTGAGCTGCTGATCGGCGCCGCCGATGCGCAAGGCCGCATCCGCCGACCAGGCCCCGTAGGTGCTCGTTTCCCACTGCGCATCGGCCACGATCCCGTTCTCGTGCAGCGTGGGAGCGGCGTTCGGACCCTGCTGCGAGAGCGTACTCGCCACCGCGTCGATGCGCACCGAGCGCGCAAGCCCCGTCGGGTCGCCGGTGCTCAGATAGTCGCCCAGGGAGATGTCGGGGGCGAGGTTGCCGCCACCGATGAGGCGGTCCTGGTACGGCGCAGCAGGCGCAGGGTCCGGCGCGGACTGTGCGCGTGCCCGCGGAGCCACCAGAGTCACGACCCCAAGAGCACACAGGCACGCCGCCCAGCGTTGAGCGTGCGCTGCGCGCGCTTTCATTTGAAGCGCTCGTTGAGGGGTGCGCTCTGGTCCGCCCACTCGAGCGTTCCCTGTACGGTGACGGGGAAGCTCAGGGTCGGATTCGGGTTATCGCTCGTGGAGGGCGTGAGAAGCACCTCACGCACGTCGCCCGGGAGGATCGGCAGGTCCGCCGGCGTGAAGTCGTACTTCTTGCCGGCCGCGTCCTCGCCGGTGAGAAAACCGCTCATGCGCGTGTGGGCGTTGCCGCCGTTGTGCACGCGCAGCGCCGGTACGCGCTGCCCGTTGTGGGTGACGACTTCTGCCCCGAAGATTTCAAGCTGCGGCGCCGCATCACCCACGGTTACGTACACGATGACGCCGATGCGACCCACGATGGGCAGCTGCACGGCACCGGTCTTGGTGATGGACGGCTCCTCGGCCTCGATCATCACGGCGAAGCGACACTCCCCGGCGGGCGCATCCTTCGGCACCTGCACCTCAAAGCGGTAGCGGATCGTGCCGCCGGCGGGCAGTCCCACCGCGGGACGCTCGATCGCGACCCAGGGGCGGCAGCTGTCGGCACGCAGCTCATCCTGAAACTGCACGCCATAGTCAGGCCCGAGGGTGAAGTCGGCCGTGTGCACCCGAAAGCGGGCCGGCGAGTTCGAGCGGTTGGTCAGCTCGAGTACCTGGCGCAGCGTCGCGCCGGCTTTGGCCTTGACCTCGAAGCGCGGTGGCGCCACCTGGGCGGCAAATCCATCCGCCTGGGCCTGCGGCGCGGCGAAGAATCCGAGGAGACACGCGGTCGTGAAGATAAAGCGTCGCACGATTATTCCTCGTCCATCTCAAAGCGGAAGTTGACCTGGTAGCTCTGCAACATGCGTTTGCCATCGACCGTGACGGTGAGCTGCACGAGGTCCTCCAGGAAAGGGCCGGTGATCGGGCCGACGTACACGAGCGTGCGGCCCCCGGCCCTCACCTGGCCCGGAAGCAAGCGTCCCTGTGTGGTCCAGGAGGCGGTCATGGCGCCGGGTTGCTGCGCGGGCAACACGAGGTAGATGCGCCCGCTGTGGCGCAGCCACGGTGAGACGTTGAGCCGCACGCGCAGCTGCAGCGTGCCGATCATCTGGTTGTTGACGAGTCCGCGTGGTTCGGGCTGCTGCCAGCGCAGCGCGAGCGCGGCGTTGTAGGGCAGGGTGCCCGAGTCGTCGATGACGGTTGTCTTGGCGTGCGCCGGCGCAGCCGCGAGCCAGATTATGCAGAATGGGAGAACGAAGAGCGGACGCACGGCTGCGGTACCTGAAGCCCCGCGCTATGGCGCCGTGACGGTGTACAGCACGACACCTGTGTAGGTGCCCGCGGCGGGAACCGTGCTGTTTTTGTACGAGAAGGTCCAGCAGCTCTCCGCCCATTGATTCTGGGTGAAGCTGCCAACGCTCAGCGAGGTGCCGGTAAAGCTGCCCGCCGGAAACGGCTCGGCACCCGTGTCCGAGTTGCCCCCGCTCGTCCAGCTGATCTGCGAGAAGGGGATCGTGTCGCCGGCGCCATCCGTGAGCGATGCCGGCACGGTCGCGGTGACGTTGATCGTGCCGGTGCCGTTACCGGTCGTGCGGTAGAAGCCCCCGATGTACAGCTGGGCCGGCAGGTTACAGAAGGCAAAGCCGTCAAAGAAACTATCCGCCTGCGGGCTGTTGGTGGTCATGGCCTGAGCGGTGCCGTTGCCCACGGTATTGGCGGGCACGCTCACGGAGACGGTGTTGATCGTCGTGTTGGTGGCCGGCTGACTGCCGGCGGATTGCGCGATCGGCGGGTTGTAGCTGCAGCCGTTGCCGCAGTAGGTGCCCGTGAAGGTGCCGACGCCAATCTGCAGGTAGATTGTCTTCGGCGCGGCCGCCGCAAGCCCGATCGTGAAGGCGTGCGCACTGCCCCCGATGAAGGGGGCAAGAGCGAGGCACGCAGCGCGGGCGGCCGAACTGCCCGCGCCCCGTCGGATCCTGAACCCCCGGGGGCGCTGGTGCATGTCGCGCCTCCGGGGGGACATTAGTGGAGCCTTTGTCTGGTGGGAACGACGGTTACGGCACGGACGCGGTGTACACCACGCGGCCGTTGTTCATGTTGATGCCGCCATAAGTCCCGGCAGCCGGGGTCGTGGCATTGGCGTATGTGTAGGCCCACTTCGCATCCTGCTGCACAACCTTGCCAACCGGAGTCAGTGAGATGGTCGTGGTCGCACCGTCCGCCAGCGCCGGGGCGAGCAGGGTCGTGCCGGTTGTGTTGTGGCTCGCAGTGGTGATGATCGTGCCGAAGCTGATGGTGTCTGGAGGTGCAGCACCATCGCTCAGCGCGCCCGTGGTGGTCGAACTTAAGGTGACGATGCCGCCGTTGGCGACCACAACCGCGGTCTCCACGCCGCCTGTGAGGTCACCGCCCGTGCCGGCGAGTGAGCCGGTACCCACCTGCGCTGCGGTGGGCGCCCAGGTGATCTCGTCGATGGCCAAGTTCGTCGCATAACCACCAGCCGCCGTGCCCGTGCCGTTCCCGACCCGCAGGAACAGGAACTGGGGAATGGTGATCTGAAAGTCCACGTGCGCGGTCGCCGTAAGCGTGCCGGCGCCGGTCTGGTAGTTCGACTCGGCATTGCACAGCAGGGGCACGGCAACGGCCGCGGCTGCGAGGATGCCCTTGATAACCAATGAAGTCCGCATGATGCTAGTTCCTAACTTGAGAAAGATCCGGTGTAATCACTTGGCGGAATTTTACGGGCGCGCTCAAAGCAGCCTCCGTGCTTATGTCACGCTTCTGGCGCCTGCCACTGTCGTGAGCGCGGTGTAATCTCACTGACCCGCGGTAAAGTGCGATACAGCTCACACCGCAGAGCGCTGAGCGGCGGCAGCTCACGGAGGTTGAAGGGTTGGAGAAGGGGGAAATGGCGCACAAATACGGACCCGAGGCGCTCGTGCTGGGCGGCTCGGAAGGCATCGGGCGCGAGTTCGCCGAGCAGCTCGCCACGGCGGGTCTGGATCTCGTACTCGTCGCGCGCAAGCGCGCACCGCTGGAGGAGGCAGCGGGGCAGATCCGCGCCGCGCACCGGGTGCGCGTGAGGAGCTACGTGCGGGACCTTACGGGTGCGGAACTTGAGGGCTTCGCCGCTGAGATACTGGCGGCGCACGATGTGGGTCTCGTCATCTGCAACGCCGGTGCCACGCACGGCGTCGCCCCCTTCCTCGATGCGCCGCTCGAGAAGGCGCTGCACCTGGTGCGCCTGAACTGTCTCGCACCGCTCATCTTCGCGCACAAGACCCTGACGCGGCGGCGCGCGCGCGGCGCCGGGCTGATCATGGTCTCCTCCATGTCAGGGGTGTGCGGCAGCGGCCTCGTGGCCACCTATGCCGCCGCCAAAGCGTTCCAGATTGCGCTGTGCGAGGGGCTGCACTGGGAGCTGGCTCGCGAGGGAATCGATGTGCTGTGCGCCGTCGCCGGACTGACCGATACCCCGGCGATGCGTCGTTCCGGACTGTCCTTCAGCGCCGCGGCCGATCAGGGCTATGTGGCGATGAACGCCGCCGAGGTCGCCCGCGGCGCGCTCGAGCAGCTCGGCAGTGCTGCGGTGTGGTATGCGGTGGGGGAGGCGGCGGCGCTGGCACTGCGCCAGATGCCACGCGCGCAGTTGACCGGCGTAATGAGCGAGGCGTCCGCGGCGCTCTATCGCGTGAGGCTGCCCTGAAGCTGTGTCCGGCCGCGATGCACCTCAGCGGGCGAACAGCTGGCGCAGGTCGGCGAAGGACTTAAATTCGAGCGCGTTTCCGGAAGGATCCAGAACGAAGAGCGTGCACTGCTCTCCTGGCAGACCTTTAAACCGCACACACGGTTCGATGACCCACTCAACGGGCTGCTGTCGCAGCCGCGCCGCCAGTTGCTGCCACTGGGATGGCTCGAGCACAACCCCACAGTGCGGCACGGGTACCCCGTGACCGTCCACGGGGTTGAAGTGCGCACTGATGCGTCCGTGTGCGCCAAGCTGCGGGTTCAGGTGACACACGAACTGGTGACCGTACATGTTGAAATCCACCCAGTCCGGGGCGCTGCGGCCCTCGGCGCAGCCGAGTGTTTCGCCGTAGAAGCGGCGCGCCTCGGCGATGTCCCTCACCTGGATGGCGATATGAAAAGGCGTAAGCACAATGAATGCACCACCGCGATCCGATGCCTGGGATTGCCGCCGAGCATAGCAGGGCAGACGCGTTACGCGGCAGCCGGGTGCGGCTGCTCAGGGGTTCTTCAAGCTCAGAATGTAACGCGCGACCGCGTGGGCCTGATCCTTCATGAGCATGGGGTCCGGCATCTTCATCGGTACGGAACCGACGTCCCAATGCGTATTGAGGATAAAGCGCTGCAGGCTCGCGGCACTCGTTCCCGGCCGGTTGGCGATATCGATGAAGCTCGATGCGGGCGGATTGAGGATGGGCGGAAATTCCTGATCGCGGGCAACCAGGTGACACGCCGAGCATACTTCCTGCGCCACCTTTTCTCCGCGCACCAGTTGCGGGTCGCGGGTGGGTTCGGCCGCCTGCGCGAGCGCGCCAAAAAGAAGCGCAAGGCAGCCGGCGGCATAAGTGTGCGCCCGGGGCGGCGCGGTGCGTGCCGTATCGCGCCGTGTGACGGGGCCTTTCCGACGCATGCGCTGCTCCTCAGTCTTTGACCGCCGGCCCTGAAAGTTCCTAAGCCGCCATGTGCAGCGACTGGGTGCCGAGCGTTCCAAGTGCGGCGTTGGGTACCAGCAGCACCGGCACCGGGCTGCGACGCACGACGTATTCCGCATCGCTGCCCATGACGACGCGACGCAGGCCGCGACGTCCGTGCGTGCCACAGACGATCAGATCCGCACCCCAGCTCTGCGCTTCCTCGAGGATGTACAGGCCCGCCTCACCGCCCATTGCCTCGATCAGCTTGCACTCCACCTGCACGCCCGCATCGCGCGCCTGCGCCGCACCGGCCTTGAGGATCGAGTCGCCCGCACCGCGCAGCTGGGCCATGACGATGTCGGTGGCCCCTGCAGGGGGCAGCACCGCCGGCAGTTCATCGACCACGTGCAGCAGGCGCAATTGCCCGCCGCGCCGGTTCGCCAGCTTGATCGCTTCACTCAGTCCGCGGCTTGCGGCGCGGCTGCCGTCGATCGGGACCAGGATTCTGTCGTACATGAGGGCTCTCCCAGGTTCACGAACCATTCTCCAGCAAACCCCGAGCCTGCCAATACGGGAAACTACGGCTCACGCGGCGTGAGAGTACGGATGGTGTGCCTCACCGGCAGCGGCGAAAAAAAGGACTGCGGAGGAACGGCGAAAATCACCGTTGCTCCGCAAAATCTCGCCGGCCCCGCAAGGCCAGCTACTGCACTGCGATCTGCTTGGGGGTCTGCTTGGTTGCCTCTCTCTTGGGGATGTGCACTGACAAGATGCCATCCTTGCTCTCGCAGCGGATCGCGTCCGCACTGACGTTGTCGGGGAGCGAGAAACTGCGCTCGAAGCTGCCGTAGAGGCTCTCGACGCGGTGATACTTCTCGCCCTTCTCCTCCTGCTGCTGTCTGCGTTCGCCCTTGATCGTAATCACCCCCTCATCGAGGGTGACCTGGACATCCTCTTTCTTCACTGCCGGCAGTTCGGCGCGGATGAGGTATTCCTTGGCAGTTTCGCTGATGTCCGCGGACGGGGACCAGCGCAGGCTCTTCTCGCCATTGCCGGCCGTGTGCAGCTGCGGCCAGCGCGCCAGGCGATTTGTCATCAGGTTCTGGAACAAAGCATCGACGTCACCGAACGGATCCCAACGCATGAGGTTCATAGTCATCTCCTTTAGCGAGAATCTCGCCTCTCGGACGCTCTTGATGTTGCCTGCGGACGGACCCGGTGAGGATTCGCACTTCTACCTAAATCCAAAAGGACTAGTCCGCCGCAGCTAAGCGAAACATGAGCGCCGCTAACTGGCCCTTGCCGGGCGCACCGCAGCGCCGCCGCGTTCGAGCCAGGCGTCGACCTGGCGTTCAGCGGCCAACCAATCTTCCAATTCCCCGCCGGGCCGAAAGCCGCGATGCTCCGCGAGCAGATAGGCCGCCGTGCGAATCATCTCTTCGCGCGTTTCTCCCTCGGCGGACACGAGCTTGCGGCGCGTGACGGTACGGACCGGAACAACGCGAGGCGCAATCATGGTTTTCTCCCGTGTCAGTGACTGCCCGTCAGCGTAGCTGCGAGCAAGCGCGAATGGCATCCGGAAACGTGCGTATCCGAGGCGCCCTTGGCTGGCGGCAAGCGCGTCGTTTTGCGTAGAAATACGGACGCCTCTGCTGCGCAGTGCGACTAGGATTTCAGGGCACGGAACAATCACGAGGAACACTGTTATGAACGCCGGAACGCTTTGTCAGCGACTCTTCGTCACCGTGCGTCCGACGGACGAGATCCTGCAGGCCGCGCAACTCATGCGCCAAAAGCACGTGGGCTATCTAGTGGTGACCGATGCTGTCGGCGCTTCAGCACCTCCGATCGGGGTGCTGACCGACCGCGACATCGTCATCACGGTGGTGGCGCGCGCGCTTGAACCCGGCAGCGTGCGGGTCGCCGACATCATGACGACACGTCCCGTCACGGTCGGCGAAGACACCCCTCTGCAGGATGCGCTGCAGCTGATGCGCGAGGCGCGCGTCCGCCGGCTCCCCGTCCTCGATGCTCAGGGGGCGCTCGCCGGCGTACTTTCCCTGGATGACATCCTGCAGGCATTCGCTTCCGATGCGCAGAACGTGGCCGCCGCCATCCGCGAGGAGCGCCAGGTCGAGGGTCGGCTGCGGCCATAAGGCGGTAGCGAGGCGGCTGCCGAGTGCTTGGTGGGGAAGACCGCCGCTTCAGGCGGCAATCGCCGGCACGCCGCCTTGGCGCGCGTAACGCTCAGCCGGCTCGGGCGCTGCTATGCTGGAAGTATCTGGGCGAGACCGTCGCGCTACGCGTGTGCCTAAGGTTTCTTGATGTTGGGGAGCGTGTGCGCGCGGCCGCCGCCGCACGTGTGCGTTCTTGCAACGGGCACTTGCGCGGCGGGCGCTCGTTGAACAGGCGCGCCAGCGGTTCTATATTGCGCCGCACGGAGGGGAAGCGTTGCGGCGGATCACTCGCGGCTTGCGGCAACTTACGTCAGGTGCGCGGCCGGCAATGGCCGCGCTGCTGACGGCGGCTGCCCTCGCTGGCTGCGCCAGCGCACCCCCGGCGGTGCCCCTCGAGCCCTCGCAAACGCTCGCCGAGTTCAGTGCGCGCCGGTTGGAGGCGGTCTCGGGGCTGCCGGCGCCGGCGGAGGGCTGGGATCCCTCGCAATGGTTCATCGCGGCGCTGCAGCTGAATCCGCGCCTGGCCGAGCAGCGCGCCGATGTGGCCGCCGTCGCGGCCGCCGAGCGCACCGCCGCCGAGCACCCCAATCCGAGTATGGAGCTGTTTGCGGAGTATCTGAAGACGGCCGCCGAGAGTTCGGCGTGGCTGTACGGCGTTTCGCTCGACTTCCTCCTGCGTCGCCCCGGGGAGCGCACGCGGGCACGGCAGCAGGCCGCATTGCAGACCGCGCTCGCACAGTCCGAACTGAGTGAATCGATCTGGGAGGTGCGCGCGGCGCTGCGCCAGGCGCTGCTCGATCAAGTATCGGCGCAGGAGGAGGCGCAGCTGCTGCGCGACCTGGTCACGGACCGCCAGGCGCTGCTCGACTCGGACCGCAAGCGATTGAGTCTTGGGGATATCGGGCGTGCGCAGCTGCTGACCGACGAGCTTGAACTTGCACACGCGCGCCAGCGCGCGCAGCAGGCGCGGGCGCGTCAAGCGGACGCGGGTGCCCGGCTGGCGTCGCTGGTGGGCGTGCCGGGCGCCGCGGTCAACGCGGTGCCGGTGCGCTGGGAGGACTGGGCCGCGATCGATCAGCTTTCGGCCGTCACGCCCGAGCGCTGGCGCACCGAGGCGCTCATCGGTCGACCGCAGATCATCGGCGCGCTGCGCGCCTACGATCTGGCCGAAATCAACCTGCAGGGGGAGGTCGCGAAACGCTGGCCGCAGCTGCGGGTGCAGCCGGCGTACGCGTGGGGAGGCAACGGCGTGCGCCAGGACGCGCTCGATCAGATCGCCTCCGAGAGCGCGCTCGGTGTGTCATTCGAGCTGCCGCTGTTTAACCAGCACCAGGGCGCCATCGGTGAGGCCGTCGGGCGCCGTACGGCCGCCGGTGAGCACCTGAAGGCGGTACAGGCGCAGATCTACGCACAAATCGATCGCGCGGAGCTCGCGTGGCCGAGGGCACAACAGGCGTGGGCGGATACGCAGCAACTGGCGAGCAGCGCCGCAGCGCAGCACCAGGCGCAGCAACGTGCCCTCGCTGTCGGCGCGAGCGATCGCGGCGAGCTGTTAGCCGCGCAGATCGCGTCCACGGAGGCGCAGCTGTCCGTGCTCGAGGCCGCGTATGCGGCTGAGTTGGCCTTCGGTGCGCTCGAGGATGCCTACCGGCGCCCCCTGGTGGGGGCTGAGAGTCGCGGGCCCGGGGAGGCACCGCAGTCATGAGACGCCTGGCGCGGTGCTTTCCATGGACGCTGCTCGCAGCGCTGGCCGCCGCCCCCGCAACCTCACAGACCGAGCCGACCCCCGCGCAGCCGGCCGCGGCGGCTGACAGCCGCGATGAAAGCCGCGAGCGCGGCGAGAATCGGGAGCGCGACGCAACGCGGCGGGGCGAGAGCACGCCCGCGCGTGCGCAACCGGACGACAGGCCGAACAAAAAGGATCAGGACGACAAGGAGGACGCCGAGGGGCAGAAGAATGAACCCGCCGGCAAGCTCGCCCTGACCGCCTCGCAGCAGGAGGCCGTGGGCATCCGCATCGAAGCGCCGCGGCCGCTCACGAGCGCGCCCGGGATCGATGCCTACGGGACGGTGCTTGATCCGCTTGCGCTGCTCACCGACGCGCAGCGGATCGAGACGACGCGCGCGAGCGCGGCGGCGGCGAGTGCGGATGCGGCACGCCAGCAAAGCCTGTATCGCGACGGCGCGCAGGCCTCGCTCAAAGCCGTGCAAAGCTCGCAAGCGCTGTCGGTCGAGGCGAACGCGCAGACACAGGCCGCGGTCCTCGTTTTCCGCCAGCGGTGGGGGCCGCTCGCGGACTGCAGCGCAGCGCAGCGGCACGCGCTGCTCGATGCGCTGACGCGCGGGCAGCGCCTGCTGCTGCGCGCGGATGTGCCCGGACGGCATCTTGGTGGGACGATCGCGCGTGACGCCATCGTGCAGGTCGACGGGGTAGAGCTCGTCGCGCAGGTGCTGGGCGTTCTGCCGCGCACCGATGCGGCGTCGCAAAGTGCCGGCTGGCTGCTCGAGATCGCGCGCGCGCCCGCAGGCTTCGGCCCCGGCGCACGCGCCCCGGTGCGCCTGCAGCTGAGCGCCTCGCGCGGCATGCTCGTGCCGGCCACGGCACTGATCTACGCCGAGCAGGGCGCCTATGTCTATCGTCGGATCACGGGGGACAAGGTTGACACCTTCCGCTACGAGTCAGTCGCGGTGCGGCCGCTCACACGGCTTGGCGATGCGTGGCTGGTGGACGGGCTCACACGCACCGATCAGATCGTCGTGCAAGGCGCCGGTGTCCTGTGGTCGCTGCAGGGCATCAGCAGCTTCTCCGCTGCGGAAGAGGAACACGACTAGCACCCATGCTTGCCGCCATCGTTCGAGGGTCGCTGGCGCATCCGCGGATCGTCACAGCGCTCTCCCTGCTCATCGCTCTGCTCGGTGCCGCCGCGTTGCTGAACGCGCGCCTCGACGTGTTTCCGGATTTCGCCCCGCCGCACGTGCTGGTTCAGGCCGAGGCGCCCGGGCTCGATGCGACACAGGTGGAGTCTCTGGTCACCCGGCCGCTGGAGGATCTGCTCGCCGGAGCGGAGAACGTCGAGGCGGTGCGCTCGACCTCCAGTCAGGGACTGGCGGCGATTCAAGTGGTGTTTGGCCGTAACAGCGATCCTTATCTGCAGCGCCAGGTGATCACCGAGCGCCTGGCCGATGCCAGCGCGCTGCTGCCCGGGGGCGTGAGTCCGCCGCAGCTCTCGCCGCTGAGTTCCTCGATGGAGTACCTGCTGCACTTTGGCTTCACCAGCGAGCGTCTCACGCCCCTGGAGCTGCGCGATCTGGTGCGCTGGACCATCAAGCCGCAGATCCTCGCAGTACCGGGTGTCGCCCAGGCGCAGATCTTCGGCGGGGATACGCGCGAGCGGCAGCTGTGGATCGACCCGGCAAAACTCGACGCCGCAGGGCTCACGCTCGAAGAGGTCTTCGAGGCCGCGCGCCGTGGCACGCAGATGACCGGCGGGGGTTACCTGGAGACACCGACCCAGCGCATCGTGCTGCAGGTACAGGCGCCGGGGGCCACGCTCGAGTCGCTGCAACAGACCGTGATCGGCACCCGCGAGGGCGTCCCGCTGCGTATCGCAGATGTCGCCGAGGTGAAGGACGGGGCGGCGCCGCGTTTCGGCGATGCGATCATCGACGGGCGCCCGGGAATACTGGTGGAAACCTCCACGCAGTACGGCGCCAATACGCTCGAGGTCACGCGGGATCTCGAACACCGTCTGCAGGTGCTCGCCCCGGCGCTGGTGCAGCGCGGCGTGCAGTACCATCCGGCGCTGCTGCGGCCGGCGAGCTTCATCGAAAGCGCCATCGCGAAACTGCGCAACTCGCTGCTCATCGGCGCACTGCTGGTGGTCGTGCTGTTACTCGTGACGCTGCGCGACTGGCGCGGCGCACTCATCAGCTTTAGCGCCATTCCGGTCTCGCTGCTCGCCGCGGTGTGGATTCTGAGCGCCTGGGGACTGTCGCTGAACACGATGAGCCTCGGTGGCCTGGTGGTGGCACTCGGCGTGGTAGTCGATGATGCCGTCATCGATGTGGAGAACATCACGCGCCGGCGCCGCGCCGCGCCGGCGGGCACGCGCATGGGCACGCTACTCCTCAATGCCTCCCTCGAGGTGCGCCGCCCGGTGTTCTACGCCACCGCGGCTGTCGCAGTCGCCTTCCTGCCGATCGCGATGCTCTCGGGCCTGCAGGGCGCCTTCTTCCGGCCGCTCGCCACCTCCTTCCTGCTGGCGGTGGCGCTGTCGCTGCTCGTCGCGATGAGCGCAACGCCGGCGCTGTGCGCGTTGCTCATGCAGGACTACGCGCCGCGCGCGGAACCGGGCTGGTTGCGCCGCTGCAAGAACTGGCAGCAGCGCGCCATCGGCCGGCTCGCGCCGCACGCGAAACTCGTGCTCGCCTTCGTGCTCGTGAGCGGACTGGCCGGACTTGCGCTGCTACCGGTGCTCGGGGCGCGTCTGCTGCCGGACTTTCGCGAGAACTATCTGATCGCGCACGCCGCGCTGCGTCCCGGTATCTCCCTGCAGGAGACCTCGCGCGTGGGAGAGCGCATCGCCACCCGTCTGGCGGCCATTGCGGGCGTGAAAAGCGTTGCCGAGCAGATCGGACGGGCGGAAAACGGTCAGGACCCGGATGCACCCAACAAGAGCGAGTTCGAGATCCAGCTGGATCCGGCGCAGTCGCTCACGACCGCGCAGCTGGAGAGCAAGGTGCGCGCGGTGTTCGACGCCTTTCCCAATCAGCTGGTCGAGATCTACTCGGTACTGGCCGAGCGCATTGGCGAGACGCTCTCGGGGGAGGTGGCGCCGTTCTTCGTCAGCGTGTTCGGTCCGGACCTGGACGTGGATGATGAGGTCGCCGGGCAGATCGCTGCGGTGCTGCGCCGGTGGCCGCAAAGCGGCACGGTGCGCCTGCAGGTGCCGCCGCGTCAGCCGGAACTTCAGGTTGAGCTGCGCGCCGAGCAGCTCGCGCTCTACGGGCTGCAGGCCGCGGAAGTCCTGAGCGCACTCAACGCGGACTATCACGGTACGGTCGTCGCGCAGCTCAATCAATCCGATCGCAGTGTGCCGGTGGTGGTGCGCATGCGCGGCGCCGGCGCTACCCCCGAGGATGTCGGCACGCTGCCGCTGCGCGGTCATGAGGGGGTGCGCGTGCCGCTGGCGGCCGTCGCAACGCTGCGCATGGTGTCCGCGCGCAGCCTGGTCGAGCACGAGGACGGGCTCAGACGTCAGGTCGTGGTCGCAAGCCCGCGCACTGCCGATCAGGCCGGCTTCGCGCGCGCGGCGCAGGCGGCCATCGCCGCGCACGTGAAGCTCCCGCCCAATGTCTACCTGCGCTACGGCGGTACGGCGCCGGCGCAGGCCGCGGCGGCGCGCGAGCTTATCTGGCACTCGGCCGCCGCGCTGATTCTCATCGTGCTGCTGCTGGCGCTCGCCTTCGGCGAGAGCGGTCACGTGCTCCTGGTGCTCGCAACGCTGCCGAGCACGCTCATCGGCGGGGTGATCGCGGTGGCGCTCAGCGGCGGCACGCTCTCACTCGGCGCCATGGTCGGCTTCGTCGCACTCTTTGGCATGGCCGCGCGCAACACCATTCTGCTGATCTCCCACTACGAGCATCTCGCCACTATCGAAGGGCAGCCCTGGGGACTGGCGGCGGCGCTGCGCGGCGCCGAAGAGCGTCTGACGCCGGTCCTGCTCACGGCGCTGCTGACCGCGCTCGCGCTCCTGCCCGTGGCACTGCAGTCGCGCGAGCCCGGCCACGAGATCGAAGGACCCATGGCCGTGGTGATCCTCGGCGGGCTCGTTTCCTCCACCCTGGTGAGTCTTATTCTCGTGCCGCCGCTGGCGGCACGCTGGCTGCGGCCGGCTTCCTAACATCGTGTTGGTTTGCTGGCGCGCAGCAGTGGGACGTTTTCGTACCACTCCCCGCGGCACACTGTGACCTTTCTGACGACACGGTGTAGCCCTGGAACGATGACAAGACCTAAGACATTGATTATTAAACAGTAACGATGTTGCCTCTTCGCAACGACCGTTGGCACGTCGCTTGCTCCCCGCCGTTAGGTTCCTGGCATCTCACTGCTCAAAAACGTACTCGCTATCTGACGGCATCTACAACCTGCGGGAGTCATTCGATGAAGAACATTCGCGTAACTCAAAGGATCCTCGGGCCGTTAGTTGCCGGTGGCCTTCTGGCCGCTGTGGCAATGCCGGCAGGGGCGGTGGACTTGACGACGCCGGACGGCAACTGGACCTTCTCGGTCAGCGGCGAGGTCAATGTCGATTACATTTACTCCAGCTGCGAAAGCCTGAGCCAGGCGGCAGCGGTCAACGGTGGACTGACCTGTATCGGCACAGGCGCCGGCAGCAGCACCTCCAACGTCGGCAACGGCCTGCTGCCCGCCTCGATTGCCTTCGGTGTAAAGACGACCCAGAACGGCATCGACATCTCGGCACACTTTGGCTTCTTCCCGGGTGTGGCGACCAATGACGGCGGCAGCCCGAACGGGGTGAACAGCGCCAACCTCTCGACCAACACCGCCCTGGGCACGACCGGCCTGGACATCCGGCAGGTCTACCTGCAATTCGGCAACAAGAGCATGGGCACCTTCCTTTTCGGCCGTAACATCGGCCTCTTCGGTGCCGATGTGATCCTCAATGACATGACGCTCCCGGGCGTCGGGGCGCCCGGCTCCGCCGCGGGACCCGCGCCAACCAACACGACGCTCGGCGGCATCGGCTTCGGCTACATCTATACCGACTGGCTCGCGCAGATGGATTACACGACACCGGACTTCTCCGGCTTCAATCTCACGGTCGGCATCTTCGATCCGCTCAACTCCCTCACCGACGTGGGCGAGACGCAACCGAAGAAGGCACCGGGGATTCACGCCAAAGCGACCTACACCATGAACTTCTCGGATACGACCAAGCTGTACGGCTCGGTGGCCTTCATCACCCAGGAGCAGTACTACGGGGACAACACGACGACCACACCGATTAACTACAACTACACCGGTGATGGCGTGGACCTGTTCGTCAAGCTCGACGTCGCAGCGTTGGAAGTCTTCGGCTACGGCTATCACGCGAAGGGGCTCGGGACCACGGCGCTGTTTAACCTCGGATCCTTCGGCGACGGCCAGACGCGCACCTCCGATGGCTACCTGTTCCAGGTCACCTACAAGCTCGGGGATGTGAAGCTTGGTGGGAACTATGGTGTGAGCAAACTCGATTACGCCAACTCGGTCGATCAGCTGGTCAATCCGTTCCTGGTCTCGAGCAACAAGAAAGCCACGCTCGGCGTCTATTACTCGCTGACCAAGAACCTGATGCTGCTCGCCGAGGCGAGCCGCACCTGGAGCATCTCGCAGTCCCAGGTGCTGCCCGATCAGAACGGCTCTAACACCGTCAACATCGGTGCCTACTTCGGGTTCTGAGGCGCTCAGGGAGGCATGGAGCATTGTCCGGGCTACGCAAGTGCGTCGACGGCTCCTGTGGGCCGTCGGCGCTTTTTTTCCGGCGAGCGCCGGCGCGAGCTTGGCGTTGCCCCTCAGGCGCTGTACGGCCGCGACGCCGTGTCGGCGCTGTTATGGCAGAAGCTGAAAATTTCCGCTTATGCAGCGCAGGGTCTTCGCTTGCGCCGGCGCTGCAGGACGGGGAGGGCTGATATCTAACTGTGTCATTTGTGGCACAGGTTTGTAGCGATCTCGGCGTTGGGTCATCTGCTGCACATGAATGTGAGTAAGACTATGATATTCGCCGCGATTTTAACGAGGGTGCGAAGCAAGCACGAGATCTGTCTGGGGAACGTGGTTGCGAGGCCGATAAGGCGCATGGCTGCATGCTCACAAGAATGCGCGGACTGCGGTGCTCACAGCGAACGATATAAGTCGAAATCCATCTGAGGAGAACTGCGTATGCGATTCGAACGCAAGAGAACCCTGTGCGCCATAGGTGCCACCCTGGCCCTGGGCACATTCTGCGCAGCGGCATTCGGAGATGAAGTCGCCGACCGCTCGAAAGATCCCAATCAATGGGCCGCCCCCGGCGGTGATCAGTCCCTGACGCGGCACAGTGCGCTCAAGGACATCAACGCATCGAACGTCGGTCATCTGCAGATGATCTGGTCGCAATCCAGCGGCACGCTGCGCGGCCATGAAGGTCAACCGCTCGTCGTCACGGTCGGCGGCAAGCCGATGATGTTCATGGAGAGCGGCTGGCCCAACATCATTCAGGCGCTTGACCTGAGTGATCCGGATCATCCGAAGGAAGTCTGGAACTACAAGAAGACGACCAACCGCGATGACTCCGCAGTCCCGCGCGCCTGCTGCGACACGGTGAACCGCGGGCCCTCGTATGCGGATGGCAAGCTGGTATTTGGCACGCTGGATGGTTTCGTGATCGCGCTGGATGCGACCACGGGCAAGGAAGTGTGGGTCGTCAAGCACGCTTACCCCGACAAGGGCGAGACCATCACGCCCGCACCCCTGATTGCTGAAGGCAAGGTGCTCATCGGCTTCGGCGGGGATGAGTTCGCGGCGCGCGGCCGCTTCACGGCCTATAACCTTGCCGACGGCAAGAAGGTCTGGGAGTGCCAAAACACTGGTAGCGATAAGGACGTGTGCCTGACGAAGGACACGAACAAGAAGCATCCGGAGTACGGCACCGCCGGGCACGATATCGGCATTTCCAGCTACCCCGGAGACGAGTGGAAGCGCGGCGGCGGTGCGATGTGGGGCTTCTACAGCTACGACCCGCAGCTGAAGCTCGTGTACGCCTCGAGCGGAAACCCGGGGCTGTGGAGTCCGTCCTATCGCTGCGGTGCCAACCCGATCACGCAGGAGGGATGCAACAGCGGCAAGTGGGACAACAAGTGGTCCATGACCATTTTTGCCCGCAAGGTCGACACCGGCGAGGTGGTGTGGGCCTACCAGATGACGCCGTTTGACCAGTGGGACTACGACGGCATCAACGAGAACATGCTCGAAGACCTGAATGTCGACGGCAAGATGCACAAGGTGCTCATCCACTTCGACCGCAACGGTTTCGCGTATGTACTCGACCGCGAGGATGGCACGCTGCTGCGCGCCAACAAGTACGTGACCACCAACTGGGCGGAGAAGGTCGACATGAAGACCGGCCGGCCCATCAAGGTGTACGAGCACTCGCCTTTGAAGCCGCACGGCAACACACAGGCCTGCCCCTCGGCGATGGGCGGCAAGGACCAGCAGCCCTGCGCGATTGATCCGAATGAGCCGGGGATGGCGTACTGCCCGACCAACAACTGGTGTATGGAAGATGAGCCGCAGGAGCGCTCACATACCCAGCAGGGCATCGTGTACGTGTTCGCGAACGTGTACATGTACCCGGAGAAGCCTGGCATCACCGGCAAGTTCAAGAAGTTTAACGTCCTGACCGGTGAGACCGTGTGGGAGATTCCCGATTCGTATCCGAATTGGGGCGGGGCCCTCATCACTGACGGTGGCGTAGCCTTCTACGGCAGCCTGAACGGCGACTTCCGTGCCGTAGACCGCGCCAGCGGAAAGGTGCTCTGGCAGCGACGGCTGGGTTCGGGAATCATTGGTAACCCGATCACCTATCGCGTCAACGGTAAGCAGTACGTGTCCGTGTGGAGCGGCATCGGCGGCTGGATCGGCCTGCCGGTCACGGCCGGACTGGACCTGAACGATAAGTTCGGTGCGATCGGCGCGACCGCCATGACCAAGGCGGCGAACCTGAGCATGATCCCGATGGGTGGCACGCTGTACACCTTCGCTGTGAGAGACTGACGGATCTAAGTTGGGTCGATGGAACGGACGCGCCCGGCGGCAACGGCCGGGCGCGTCCCTCGTCCAGGCGAAGGCGCCACAGGGAACGAGGAGCCGAGTCGAATGAGGATGTGGATGCGAACCGGGCCAATACTGTCCGTGTTGGTCTGCGGGGCGGTTGCGCTGCTGATTACGCCTGCTGAAGCCTGGGGCGCGCTGCGCGTGTGCGCCGACCCTGGCAACATGCCGTTGTCCAACAATCGCGGCGAAGGATTCGAGAACAAGATTGCGGCCGTGCTCGCGAAGGCGCTCGACACGAGCGTCGAATACTATTACCGGCCCGGAGTCGAGCGCGGTCTGACGCGCACGACCCTCGATGCGGACCAGTGCGATGTCATGATCGATATGCCGCTGGATTCGGATGACGTCATCACCAGCAAGCCGCTCTACCGCACGACCTACGTGCTCGTCTATCGCAGCGAGCGCGCCTATAACTTCAAGAGTCTCGACGATCCGCGCCTGAAGAAACTGAAAATCGGCGTATACGAGACCTCCGCCATCCGCGCGGCGCTCGCCGATCATGGCGTCGGCAACGTCCAGATCCACTACCTCAGCCACGATGCGGATCTTGTGGCGCAGGACCAGCCGAGCTATCAGGTGCAGCAGGTGATCGACGGCACGCTGGACGTGGCGGCCGTCTGGGGTCCGCTGGCCGGCTACTACAAGACCATGAAGCAGGCCTCGATCACGCTGCAGCCCGCGAACACGCTCGAGGATACGACGCAGCTCGAGTTCGACATGGCGATCGCGGTGCGGCGCAACGACAAAGCACTCGCGCACCGCCTGGATGAGGCGATGCGCGCGCAGCAGGACAGCATCCGCGCGATCCTGAACGAGTACGGCGTGCCGCTGGTGAGCTGTGAAACCTGCGTGATCAGCGGCGAGCTGCCGGCCCACGGCCCCTACAAGCCCGTCGTGCCGGAGAAACAGGGGTCGGCGCCCGCGCAGGTGAGCATTGCGCAGCTGAATGAGTGGCTCGCGCACGGCGCGGATCCGCGCACGGAGCTCGCCAATGCCGTGACGGCGGATGACCAGCGGCGCGCCGAGTACCTGATCGACAAGAAGCACGTGTCGGCAAATGCGCAGGACCTGCAGGGGGAGACACCGCTGCACCATGCGATCGTCATGGCCACGCCGCAGATGGTGCAGTTTCTGATCGCGCACGGCGCGGACGTGAACCTGCGCGACCGCGACGGCTGGACGCCGATCATGACCGCGGCATACCTGGACAGCGCCGATGATGTGAGGATCCTGGCCGCCAAGGGTGCCGATCCGAATGCACAAAGCGCGCAGGGCCTCAGCCCCCTCGGCATCGCCGCGCAGTACGGCAAGAATGACTCGGCGCTGGCGCTGATCGAGGTCGGTGCCGACCCCGCCAAGCCGATCGGCGAGGCCGGCTACACCCCCCTCATGCTCGCCGCCGCGAACGACGCGCGAGCGCTGGCGCAGGCGCTCCTGAAGAAGGGCGCGGACGTTAACGCCCGCAACGGCGGCGGGGTGACGGCCCTCATGATCGCCGCCGCCAATGGCCGGGCCGAGATGATCGAGCTGCTCGTGCAGGCGGGTGCGAATGTTAAGGCGCAGACCGATCGGGGCGATACGGCGCTGTCCATCGCGCGCGCCAAGGGAGACGAGAAGATCATCAAGCTCCTGGATGAGTCGGGCGCTCATCCGGGCGCCTAGTGTGCAGGCTGTGGCCAGATGCAAGAAACCGAGGCGCGGAGTGCTTAAGAGAGCGTTGATGCTGGGCGTGGCGGGCCTGATGTCCTCCTTCCTCTCTGCGCAAACGCAGCCCCCCGCCGCGGCAGCCCCGGGCCAAGCCGCAGCTCAGGCTGCACCGGTGGCCGGCGGCACGATGACCCCGGTTCAGCGCGCCGATTCCGCCCCGAAGGGCACGCTGAAGAACCCTTATCCGGATACGGATACGGCCGCGGTCGCAGCCGGCAACAAGCTGTACTTAAATTATGGGTGCAATGGCTGCCATGGCGGCACCGGCGGCGGCGGGATGTGTCCGCCGCTGACCAACGATGTGTGGGTGTACGGCGGTGACGACGATACGCTCTTTCGGCTGGTCGCCTATGGCAGCCAGATCCTTCAGGAGAAGGGTTACAGCCGCAAGGCCCAGGAGAACGTCGTGGGCCCGATGCCGCAGATGGGGCAGGTAGTGAAGACGGACGATGATTTGTGGCGCATTCTCGCGTTCGTACGGGCCAACTACCACGGGGCGCCGGAGTGCAAGTTCGGCTGCACGGGTAACTAGACCGTCGGCGTCTCGAATGTTTGAGGGGGAGCTTAGTTATGATGCGTGCCCGACCCGCGTCCCATAGTCATGCGGACCTCATCGGCAATCTGGTCCGCAGGCACGGACCGGAGCTTCCAATACCGGAGGTGGTCAGAAGCTCCTGGAGCCGCTGCCTCAATACCTACGCGCTCGATCCCCACGAGATCAGGCGTCCGAGCAGCGTCGAGCAGGCGGATCTGCAGGCACGCCGCGAGCGCCTGGGTGTGCTGCTTGGCATCGCGCGCATCGAGATGGAGGCCCTGAGCAAGCTCATCAAACACTCCGAATACAGCATCATGCTCACCGATCGCGACGGGGTGATCCTCAGCCACGTCGGCGATACCGGCTTCTCGGCCACCGCCCGTCGCAGCGGCTTTCGCGAGGGGGTCATGTGGAGCGAGCGGGAGATGGGCACGAACGGCATGGGGACCTGCCTCACCACCGGCCGCTCGGTGGTCATTCACCGCACCGACCATTTTCTGGCGCAGAACACCGCCCTCACGTGCTGCGCGGCGCCGATCTTCGATATGCGCGGCGAGCTGCTCGCGGCGCTGGACATCTCCGGCTCTTCCTCCAATCCCCAAAGCCACACCCTGGCGCTGGTGGAGATGGCCGCCCAGAACGTCGAGAACCGCACGCTGCTCAGTGCCTGCCGGGACCTGCACGTGGTGCGCTTCCACCGCTGTGCGGAGTTTGTGAGCACCCCGGGGGAGGGCGTGCTGGCGTTCGATGACCAGGGCGTCATCAAGGGCGTTAATCGCGCGGCGCTCATCCTCCTCGGGCAGCGCGCCCACGAGTTGGTGTGCGGCCAGCGCGTCGAGCAGGTGCTCGATACCAACCTGGCCACGCTCATGCGCGTCGCCGCGCAGCGCGGCTATCGCGCCGAGGCGTTGAGCCCCAAGGTCTCGCAGCGACGCTGGTTCGCGACCGTGCATGCGCCGGTGGAGGCACCACGGCGCACGCAGGTGCCGGTCAACGGGGGCGCCGACGGCGGCGCGCTCGAGGCGCGCGGCTCGCTTGACTGCCTGTATTCGGCTGATCCGACCATGATGCACAACGTCGAGGTGCTGCGGCGCGTGATCGACCGCGACATCTCAGTGCTGCTGCTGGGGGAGACCGGCACCGGCAAGGGCTTCTGTGCGCGCGCCATTCACAACGCGAGCAACCGTGCCGACAAGCCCTTCGTCACGGTCAACTGTGCGGCCATCCCCGAGACCCTGATCGAGAGCGAACTGTTCGGACACAAAGCCGGTGCCTTCACCGGCGCTGCCCGCGAGGGCGGCGTCGGGCGGATCCTGCAGGCGAACGGTGGCACGCTGTTCCTGGATGAGATCGGGGACATGCCGGTCACGCTGCAGACGCGCCTGCTGAATGTGATCGAAGACCGCGAGGTGATGCCGCTCGGGGCGAGCAAGGTGGTGAGCGTCGACGTGCGCGTCATCAGTGCCACCCAGCACCATCCGCTGGATCTGATCGCCAAGGGGCAGTTCCGTGAGGACCTGTACTACCGCCTGAACGGCATCACGGTGCGCCTGCCGCCCGTGCGCCAGCGCACCGACAGCGCCGAGCTCATCAGGAAGCTACTGCGCAGCGAAGCCGGCACGGACGGCGCCATCGAGATCGAGCCGGCGCTGCTGGAGCGCCTGGTGCACCACTCCTGGCCCGGCAACGTGCGCCAGCTGCGCAACGTCCTGCGCACCATGCTCGCGCTGCGCACGGGCGAGCGGCTGACGCTCGCGGACTTCAAAGAGGAGTGGCTCGCGGGCGGGGTACCCGAGGAAGCCACCGCGCTCGAGAGCGAGCCGGCCCTGGATGCGGACGGCGAGAGCGTCCTGAGCGACGCGGAGCGCGAGGCACTGCGGCGCATGCTTGAGTCGTGCCAGTGGAACGTCAGCGCGGCGGCCGCCCGGTTGCACATCAGTCGGCGCACGATCTATCGCAAGATTCATCGACATGGACTCCTGCGGCACGTTCAGCACCTCGGAGCAGGCGTGCAGGAGTCCGAGTGAGGTCCTGAGGGGGACTCTGAAGAACCGTCTACAAACCCAAGAGGCGAGGCACGACTACCATGGCAATCAAGATTCATCCGTCGGTTGATAACGGAGTCAAGAAGGGCACGCCCGGCTTCGCCGGCGGGACGCTCACCTGCAAGTGCACGAGTAACCCTGTGACCGTGAAGATCGGCTCGAACGTCGCCTTCAACCACGCCTGCGGCTGCACCAAGTGCTGGAAGCCCGCGGGCGCCTTGTTCTCCGTCGTGGGCGTTGGCGGTCGTGACAAGGTCACGGTGACGGGCAACGGCAACAAGCTGAAGATCGTCGACGAGAAAGCCCCGATCCAGCGCTACGCCTGCACCGGCTGCGGCGTGCACATGTACGGGCGTATCGAGAACAAGAATCACCCTTTCTACGGCTTTGACTTCTTCCACACCGAATTGTCCAAGGATCAAGGCTGGGAGGAGCCGCGCTTTGCCGCCTTCGTGTCCTCGATCATCGAGTCGGGGACGAAGCCGGACCAGATGGGCGCCGTGCGCGCACGGCTCAAGGAGCTCGGGCTGGAGCCCTACGACTGTCTCTCGCCGGCACTCATGGACCTGATCGCGACGCACGCGGCGAAAGCCAAGGGCGTTCTGGCCGCCTGACCGGCCGCGTCATTGCTCGAAAGGGCCCCGCGCTGAGCGGGGCCCCTTACTCTTCGGACTCCTCATCGCCTCCGAATCAGGAACTTGTCAGCCATGAAAACTCGTGCTGCCATTGCCTACGCTGCGGGCAAACCGCTTGAGATCGTGACGGTGGATCTGGAGGGTCCGAAGGCGGGGGAGGTGCTGGTGGAACTCAAAGCCACCGGGATCTGCCACACGGATGAGTTCACCCGCTCGGGGGCGGATCCTGAGGGTCTGTTTCCCTCGATTCTCGGGCACGAGGGGGCGGGGATAGTGGTGGAGGTGGGGGCTGGGGTGAGCTCGCTCAAGAAGGGCGATCACGTGATACCGCTGTATACGCCCGAGTGCCGCCAGTGCAAGAGCTGTCTGTCGCGCAAGACGAACCTGTGCACGGCGATCCGGGCGACCCAGGGGAAAGGGGTGATGCCCGATGGCACGAGCCGCTTTCATATGGGAAAGGATGTGGTGTACCACTACATGGGGTGCTCGACGTTCTCCAACTTCACGGTGCTGCCGGAGATTGCGGTGGCGAAGATCCGCGAGGACGCCCCGTTCGAGAAGGTGTGCTACATCGGTTGCGGGGTGACGACGGGGATTGGGGCGGTGATCAACACGGCGAAGGTGGAGCCGGGGGCGAACGTGGTGGTGTTTGGGCTGGGGGGGATTGGCCTCAACGTGATCCAGGGGGCGAGACTGGCGGGGGCGAACAAGATTGTGGGGGTGGATTTAAACGCCAACCGCAAGGCTCTGGCGGAGCAGTTTGGGATGACGCACTTTGTGAACCCCAAGGAGGTGGAGGGGGATCTGGTGGCGCACCTGGTGGGGCTCACCGATGGGGGAGCGGATTACAGTTTTGAGTGCGTCGGGAACGTGAATCTGATGCGCCAGGCGCTGGAGTGCTGTCACCGCGGCTGGGGGGTATCGGTGATCATCGGGGTGGCAGGGGCGGGGCAGGAGATCAAGACCCGCCCGTTTCAGCTGGTGACGGGGCGGGTGTGGAAGGGGACCGCCTTTGGCGGGGCGCGCGGGCGCACGGATGTGCCGAAGATCGTCGACTGGTACATGGACAAGAAGATCTCGATCGACCCGCTGATCACGCACGTCATGCCGCTGGAGAAGATCAACGACGCCTTTGACCTCATGCACAAGGGCGAGTCCATCCGCAGCGTCGTCACTTACTGAAACCTCCCCGACCCAGCGCGGCGGTTGCCAGTTGGCGCGCACCCGGGCACGCTTGCCCGGACGAATCCGATGCGACACAGGACGGTTACATGACTACGAGCAGTTCGGCCCGCAACTCACTGCTCGGCGCCGCGTGCGCGCTGGCGCTGCTGGGCCTCGCACACTACGTCCGCGCTGCGCCGCCAGCCACCGGGCCCGAGCGCGTGTACGTCTCGGACGAGCGCGGCGGTGACGTCGTTATCGTGGATCCGCAGTCCGCGAGCGTCGTGGCACGCATCGCCGTGGGCAAGCGACCCCGCGGCATCCAGGTGTCTTCAGATCACAAGCTCGTGTACGTGGCGCTCTCGGGCTCCCCGATGGGAGGGCCGAACGTCGATGAGTCCAAGCTCCCCCCGCCGGATCGGCGCTACGATGGCATCGGCGTGGTCGACCTTGCGGCGCAGAGGCTGATCAGCACCTACCAGAGCGGAGCGGACCCGGAGACCTTTGCGCTTTCGCGCGCGGGTAAGACCCTCTACGTGTCCAACGAGGACACCGGGATGCTGTCCGCCGTCGACCTCGTTAAAGGCGTCGTGGCGGGCACGGTGGCCGTGGGCACCGAGCCTGAGGGTGTGGCGGTGAGCGCGGATGATCGCCTCGTGTACGTCGCCTGCGAGACCGCCAACAGCGTCTACGTGGTGGACGCACAGAGCCTGAAGGTGCTGGCGAAGATTCCGACCGAGAAGCGGCCGCGCGCGATCCTCCTGCCCCCCGGCACGCACCGTGGCTACGTCACCAACGAATTCGGAGCCTCGCTCACGGTCTTCAGCACCGAGGACTACAAGGTCGTGAAGACCATCTCCCTGGGAGACGCGCAGGTGGTGCGACCGATGGGGATCGCCTCCGCCGACGGCAAGCTCATCTACGTAACCACCGGGCGTTTTGGCGCGCTGCTCGAGATCGACCCCGAAGCCGGGCGGATCGTGCGCACCTTCCCCAAGGTCGGCCAGCGCCCCTGGGGCCTCGCCCTGAGTCGCGACGGACAGAAGGCCTTCACCGCCAATGGCCCCTCGGGGGACATTTCCATCGTCGATCTGAGATCCGGGCACGTGGATGCCCAGATCGCCGTGGGCGGCAGTCCCTGGGGCATCGTCGCGGCCCCAGCGCCGAGCGCCGGCCCCTGAGCGGTTCCTTCTTGCCGCGGCCGTACCGATACACGCTTGTGCGTGACCCGGACCGGTACGCAGACGACCCGTGACTGAGCGAGGAACCGCGTCGGCGGCGAACCTGCAGGTTACCGCTGCGCGTTCGACCCGACTGGAGAACCGATGACTGAGGGCGTAAGCGGCCAGCGCGCCGCCTTTGTCTCCATCACCACGCTGTTTTTTGCGTGGGGATTCATCACCGCCACCGTCGATCCTCTGATCGCCGCGCTCAGGACGATTTACAGCCTCTCGTACGCCGAGGTCATGCTCACGCAATTTGCGTTCTTCATGGCGTACGGCGTGGTATCACTGCCGGCGGCTCCGCTGGTGCGGCGCCTGGGCTACGCACGCGCCATCGTTCTTGCGCTCGCCATAATGATCGGCGGCTGCCTCGTGATTCCGATCGCCACGCACCTGGACACCTTCGCCGTCGTGCTGGTGGCGCTCTTCATCATCGCGAGCGGCATCACCATTTTGCAGGTCGCGGCCAACCCGCTGGCGGCAGATCTCGGACCACCCGCGCGTTCGCATTTCCGCCTGACGCTGTCGCAGGCCTTCAATTCGCTTGGCACCGCCATCGCCCCGTATCTGGCCTCCTCGGTGCTGCTCGCCGGCAGCATCTTCGCAGCCACCGCTGCGGGCCCCATCACGTCCGCACAGCGGTCCGAGTCTCTGCACCATATTGATTTCGCCTTCGTCGTCATTGCCGCGCTCACTGCACTGCTGGCGATTTTTATCTGGTCGATGCGCGCGCGCCTCACAAGTGCCACGCTGCCAGATGCCGCGGCCGAGGACACATCCGTGGTGCGCGCGCTGCGCTCGCCCTGGGCGCTGCTCGGTGCTGCGGCCATTTTTCTCTATGTCGGCGCGGAAGTTTCGATCGGCAGCCTCATGACCAACTTTCTGCACCAGCCGGACGTGTTCGGGGTGTCCCTGGCCCAGGCAGGCAAGCTCGTCAGCATCTACTGGAGCGCAGCCATGGTGGGCCGCTTCATCGGCAGCGCGCTCTTGCGGCAGGTCAATGCAGGCCGGCTTCTGGCAGCAGCGGCGGTCTGCGCGGCACTTTTGTGCCTGACCGTGCGTGTGACGCCGGGCTCGCCCGCCGGGGTGGCGGCGCTCGCGGTCGGCCTCATGAACTCCATCATGTTCCCGGTGATCTTCACGCTTACGCTCGAGCGCTCGAGCGCCTCGCAGGCGGCCACTTCCGGACTGCTGTGCATGGCCATCGTGGGCGGGGCCTTCCTGCCCCGCCTGGCCGGCCATATCGCGGATCTGAGTGGCCTGCGCGCCGCGTATATCGTGCCGCTCCTGGCGTACCTGTGCATCAGCGCATTTGGCTTCGCCGCAGCGCGCTCCCCGCCCGCGGCGGCAGGCGAGGCGGGTCTCAGCACCGCCTAGGCCTCGGTGCCGAGCGCATGCACGTGCCCGGCATGCGGCAGCAGCATCAGCGCCGCCGCGGTTGCCTCAGGCAGGCGGGTGCAGGCGGGCGAGGCATTCGACTTCCAGGAGCGCGCCGCGCGCCAGTCCGTTCGCGCCGAGGGCGCTGCGGGCGGGCAGGCGGTCGGCTTTGAAGTAGGTGACGTAGATCTTATTGAAGTCTTCCCAACGGGACATGTCGGCGAGCATCACCGTGCATTTGAAGACATCATCAAAACCGAGGCCCGCCTGTTGCAGGACCGCGCCGATGTTGTTCATGGTCTGGCGCGCCTGCTCATTGAAGGCCGCAGGCAGCGTGCCGTCGGCTGAGATGCCGATCTGTCCGGACAGGTAGAGCACATCGCCCACCCGGACCGCTGCGGAAAAGGGTGCGTGCGGAACATCGGACTTCAGGTACTCGGGCGAGGGCGGTGCGGGGCCGGATACGCTCTTACACGCTGCAAGAATTGCGAGAAGGGCCACGAGTGCAGCCCGCAGACAGCGCGTGTACCCGAACGGATGCCGGTGGCACATTATCGGTTGCTCCCCTCGGGCGACACGGCGTGTTGGCTCAGTTGCAGACTTCTTTGATTTTAACGCGTATCGATCTAACCCGGCCGGGCAAATTGCTGCGGCTTGCGCGGCGCCGGAACGCGCGCGCAGCCGCTTTACCGGCAGCGGGGCTATCGCCATAATGATCCCCGCCGTTAATTGCCGTTGCGCCGCGTGGAAGAACTCGCTTGGGGCGATTTCGCTGTGCTGCTGGCCGCGGGCCCGGAGATTGAATGACACCCCAAGCCACACACGCGTTGGTGACCGCCGCGATTATCGCCTTAATCGCGTGGCGCCTGTACTCGCGCATCCGCCGCACGATCGGACGGCAGCGCTTCTCGCGCGTGCGGCCGTGGATCACGATGGTCATCTTTCCGGTGCTCCTGGCGCTACTCGCATTCGCATCCCGTGCGCAGCCCCTCGTTGAATCCGCGCTCGTCGCCGGCGCGGCGGCGGGCATCGCACTCGGCATCCTCGGCTTGCGTCTTACGCGCTTTGAGGTTACGCCCGAGGGGATGTTCTACACGCCGAGCGCCCATCTTGGCGTGGCGCTCTCGACGTTGCTCGTGTGCCGGATCGCCTATCGCTTCGTGACCGGCGGTCTTCCCGGTTTTGCCGCCAGCGGTGCGCCACCGGCGCCGCCGGCCCTCACGCCGCTCACGCTGCTACTGATCGGTACCCTGGCCGGTTACTACTGCACGTATGCGATCGGTCTGCTGCGCTGGTCGGCGCGCAACCCGAGCCCGGCGCGCCCGCCGAGCCCGCAGGCCTGAAGGCCACGCGCCCGCGTACACACGCGCGGCATGGCGTCTTACCGGCTGACGAATACGCTTTTGGGCAGGCGCACGTGCACGCCAACATTTGGTTTGTCGACCAGCTGCGTGACGGCCACGTTGCCCGCGATGCTCACCAGCTGGTACGCCTCATGGCGTGTGAGCTGCTTTTCGCTGACGAGGAAGTCCACCATCTCCTGGATGGCGGCCTTGCTGGCGACGGTCAGATCCGGATCGGTCGCCATGCAGATGAAGTCTGTGGGCGTCTCCGCGCGTGGCCAGGTGAGTTTCAGGTCCTTGCGCACGGTGAGCTGCACGCGGCCGCGCAGGGAAGTCTCGATGGCAGTCTGATCGACCTCGCCGTCACCCTGCGCCACGTGTCCGTCGCCGATCTCGAAGAGCGCTCCGCGCGCGAAGACCGGGATGTAGAGCGTGGAGCCGACGACCAGCTCGCGATTATCGAGGTTGCCCGCATGCCGCCCGGGCGGATTACTGCTCACGCGCCCCGCCTCCGGTGCCGGGGCCACACCCATGCTGCCGAAGAACGGGCGCAGCGGGATGACGATGCCGCTCGAGAACTGCGCCGTCAGGTGCTGGCGATCGAGGCTGATGATTTTGGCCGGCCGGCCCGGCTCGCAGTTCTCCGGGAGGATGCCACTGCAGCCGTTGTAACCGTAATCGATCGGCAGCTCGATGGAGAGGATCTTCACCTCGAGCACGTCGCCGGGCTCGGCCCCCTCCACGTAGATCGGCCCGGTGAGGATGTGGCCGCCGGGACCGCGGCGCTCGCCCGTGACCTCATTGACGATGGCCTTGAGGGAAGACTGGATCTTCTCATCCGCAACACCGGCTTTCGCCAGCCCCGCCGGTGTGTTGGTCAGCAGGGTGTCCACCTCGACGATGTCGCCGGAGTCGATGCGCAGAACCGGCGGGGCCTCTGACCAGTAATAGCCGTACGCCACCGTGGCCGGTGTCGCCTCGAGCCGATGTGTGACCGGGGCGTGCACCCCGGCGACGGCGAGGCCCAATGCCACACCGATCAGCAGCAGCGGCGACGCGCGCATCAGCGCTCGTAACGGATCAGGGAGGTGCGATGAGCGAGTGTGTCGTACAGTGCCCGGCCGTCGGCGTTGAATTCCTGCGTCATCCAGTAAACCGAGCCGGCCTTGAGGTGATCGGCAGCCGCATACACCGCGTGGATCAAGGCGCGCGCGACGCCGCCGCCGCGCGCCGCCGGATCGACAAACAAGTCCTCAAGGTAACAGATGTCGGTCAGGGACCAGGTCGAGGAATGGAACAGATAGTGAACGAACCCCAGCAGTGTGCCCGCGCGTTCGGCAACCAACCCATAGGGCTGTTGGCGCTCATCAACGAGGCGTGCAAAGGTCGCATCCGTGACCGCGGCGGGCAGGTGCTGGCGGTAGAAGCGCAGGTATCCGTTCCAGAGGATTTCCCACTGTGCGCGATCGGAGTGCTGTAACGGTCGGATGTCGGGCACGTAAGTCTCCGCGTTGGATTTTCCGGGTCTTCGCAGGGGCGCAAGTGTAGCCGCTGCCCGCCGCAAGAGGCGAAATGACCGTATGCCGGTGACGGTCGGGTGGCAACGGGGTTTCGCCGGCCGCGGTCGACCTATAAGCTAGTGCGTTAGATCACGAGCCGCGCACCGGCAGTCCTGAGGCCCGCGCGCAAATCCAGGAAACGCCCGGGTGACGCTCGGCAATTCTGCGCACGCAGGGAAGTACAGCGGAATGAAAGTCATGCGGTCACTGGGTGCGCTGATGCTGCTGACGCAGCTGCTGGCCGCACACGCGAGCGAGGAGCCCGCGACCGGTCTTGCCGACCCGGCGGCGCTGCGGGCGACGGTTTTTGGCACGCCGCCCGAGGATATTGCACCGCTTCCGGCCCGGGTGCCGCTCGATGAGTTCGATGTCGCGCTGCCCTGGGCACGACCGCTGCCGGCCGTGCTGTGGTTCGACCGGCGACTGCGGGTCTGGTTCTCGGCGCAGGACAAGCCCGCGCCGCTGGCTATCGTGATCTCGGGCACCGGCAGCGACGGCAATACCGAGAAGCTCTCGCTGTTGCGTGCCACGCTCTACGGCGCCGGCTATCACGTACTCACCCTGCCGTCGCCGACCAATCCGGGATTCATCGCCGCCGCCTCCAGCACCGGCGTCGCGGGGGACCTCATGCAGGACAGCCGCGATCTGTACGCGGCCGCCGCGCACATCGTCGCCCACCTGCCCAAAAAGGTACGCATCACGGAGGTCGATGTTCTCGGTTATTCCCTTGGCGGAGCCCACGCCGCGGTCCTCAAGTCCATCGACGCCGTCGAACAACGCCTGAAGATCCGGCGGGCCGTCATGATCAACCCGCCGGTGAGCCTGTTTGCCTCGATGGGGCGGCTCGATGAGCTATTCGTGCTCAGTATCGGCACCGACGCGGAAGGGATCGACCGCTTCTATCGGCGCCTCTACGCGCGGCTTGCGAACTTCTACCGCCTGAGTGATCAGGTGCGTATCGAGGACACCGATCTGCTCGCCGCTCTCGCCGCGACGCTGCGGACCGATACCGACTTTTCTGCGGCAATCGCGCTCACCTTTCGCATCGCACTGATGAACGTATTTTATGCGGGGGACCTGTACGCTAAAACGGGTGTGGTCACGGACCCGCTTCATCCGCCGCGCCCCGGGGATCCGACCAAGGAGGTCGTCCAGCGCCTCCTCGGTAAGTCATTCGCCGAATACTTCGATCAGGTCTTTGCCCCCTACTATCTTGCGCACCGCCCCGGCTCGACCCGTGCGTCACTCGTTGCCGAGAACCGTCTGGACATCATCGGTCAGGCACTGCGCACGGACCCGGATTACTACGCGCAAACCAACTCCGACGATCTGATTCTGGATCGGGCGGAGTTTGACTGGCTGCGCACGACCCTCGGCGGCCGGGTTGTCGTCTACGATCATGGCGGCCATCTGGGCAATCTGGGCGAGCGTCAGCAGATCGCCGATATGCTCGACATGCTGGCCGGCCGCTGGGCAGGGGCCGGCCCGTGAGGGCGGGCCGCTGCGGCGCCTTAGCCTCGCTTCTGTGTATCTCGCTGCTGGCAGGAGGCTGTGCCTCGCGCGACTTCTACGTTCGCAGTCTGCCGGCGGAGACGCCGGCGGCGGACAACGTCGCGGACATCAAGCAGCGCGAGGCCATGCTGGCGGAGGCGCGCGCGAGCGCCACGCCGCAGGCGGATATCGGCCCACCTCTGACTCCCGCGGAGGTCCCCTCCATGCACACCTACGATCCGTGGGAGCGGATGAATCGCTTCACCTATCGCTTCAATGCCCGCTTCGATGAGGCCGTCTTTCTGCCGGTCGCGGACAAATACCGGCGCCTGCCAAGTCCGATGCGCGCGGGGATCCATAACTTCTTTGCCAATCTTGGCGAAGTCGTGAGCGTTCTTAACTACACCGCGCAGCTGCGTCCGGCCCCGGGCGTGCGCAGCCTCGGACGGTTCGTCATCAACAGCACCCTCGGCATCGGTGGCCTGTTCGACGTTGCCACGAAAATGAATATTAACCAGGCCCCCACCGGTTTCGGTGCGACCCTGTCTCGCTGGGGCGTACATCCGGGTCCGTATTTCGTCATTCCGCTACTCGGTCCCTCGACGCTGCGCGATGGCTTCGGTTTTCTCGCCGACTTCGGCACGGATTACGCCATCAATATCCTCGATCTTTACCGCGGGACAGTCGGCTGGGCGCTCACACCGCTCGATGCCGTCGACATCCGCGCCAATACCAACTTTCGCTATTACTCGACCGGCTCGCCATTCGAGTACGACACGGTGCGCTTTCTGTACGTGCGTAAGACGCTCATCGAGGATGACGCCCTGCGAATGTGGCACCGCTCGGGCAATCGCGATGCGCAGACCCCCGCAGGCCAGTGAGGCGGTGGAGTCGCAGCGCATGGGCAGCACGCACCTGTGGCACGCTATCGCTCTGATGCTCGCCAGCGCCATCCTGGTCGGTTTTGCGGGCTGGACCGCGATCGCTTTGTGGTTCCAGGCGCCGGGCGGGCCGCTGCTGCGGGCAGTCTTCATCGCCGGCTGGCTCAGCTTCGCCCTCACAGCCCTCGTGGCGCTGCACCGCGGGCACGCAATGCTTGCGCTGGCCGCGTTCGCGCTCGCCATGGGCGGGGTGCTGCTGTGGTGGCATACCCTCAAGCCCTCAAACGATCGCACCTGGGCGGACGATGTCGCGCGCATCTGCTGGGGGGAGGTGCACGGCGATCGCGTCACGCTCAACGATGTGCGCAACTTCGACTGGCGCAGCGAGACCGATTACACGCAGCGCTGGGAGACGCGCAGCTACGATCTGCGCCGGCTGCATTCTTTGGACATGATTACCTCCTACTGGGCCGGGCCTGCGATCGCGCACGTGCTCGTCTCCTTCGGATTCGACGACGGCCAGTATCTTGTCTTCTCGGTCGAGATCCGGCGGCAGAAGAGCCAGGGGTTTTCTGAGATCGGCGGATTCTTCAAGGAATTCGAATTGAGCGTGATCGCGGCGGATGAGCGCGACGTGATCCGCGTGCGCACGAACATTCGCGGCGAAGACGACTACCTGTATCGCATTCGCCTGCCACCGCAGGACATCCGTCTGCTTCTTCTCTCGTATGTCAACCAGGCTAACCAGCTTCGGAGTACGCCTCGCTTTTACAACACGATAACCGTCAACTGCACCACGCTCATCTACCACATGATGGAGCGCATCGTCGGGCGGCTGCCGTTGAGCTACCGTCTTCTGCTATCGGGTTACCTGCCAGGCTATGTGTACTCCGTCGGCGGACTGGATCAGCGCTACACACTGGAGCAGCTGCGCGCGTTTGGCCGCATCACCGAGCGCGCGCACGAGGCCGATCGCAGCGAGTTCTTTTCCCGGGATATCCGCCGCGGCATCCCGCCGCTTGCGCCGGTGGCTAACTGACCGGCATACCGCGGGCGGGCTGTCCGCTTAGCCGGAGGAGACCGGCAACCGGCGCGCGCGGCCATTGAGCATCGAGAGCAGGACGATGAGTGCTCCGGCTGCCACAAACAGCATCAGGCCCTGCGGATCCAGGGCCGCCATGGATGCGCTGCCGAGAAGTGGGCCAAGAAGGCCGCCCACGCCCCACAGAATACCGACGAACGCGTTGGCGCTGATCAATGCGCCCCCGCGGAAACGATCGCCGATCCGCACGATGGCGAGCGTGTACAGTCCGCCGGCGGCGCCTCCGATCAGGAAGAGGCAGAACCACATGGCGGGCTTTGCAACCAGACCCAGGGGCAGCCCCAGAGCGACCAGCACCGCCACCGCGCCACAGCCTGCGTGAATGCGTGTGCGGCCGAAGCGATCCGCCGCCCAGCCGATGGGCACCTGCAGGCAGGCATCGCCGAGAAACAGCACGCTCACCATCAGCACCGCAAGGCGGGTGGCTAAGCCGATTTTCAATCCGTATACGGGCAGCAGCGAGAGCATGGCGCTGTCGAACATCGCGAAGAAGAGCACGGCGACGGCGAGCGCTGTGGAATTACGCAGGAAGTCGCGCAGCGTGAGCGAGCTCTCGATATCGGACAGAACGGTGCGCCATCCGGCCCGAAACAGCAGCGCAATGGCGAGCAGATGCAGCGCGGCCGCGATGGCAATGGGAGCAACCGTACGAGTCCCCAGCAGTGCCAGCAGCGCCGGGCCGGCGAATTGACACGCGGTCAGTGTCATCGCGTAGATGCCCGTCCAGCGGCCGCGCGTCTTCTCGCCGCTGACTTCCAGGATGCGCGCCTCACCCAGCGCAAACAGGACGCCGGTGGAGACGCCCATCAGCAGCCGCGAGAGCGACCAGGGAAACAGCGCGTACGGAGTTGCCAGCACCAGCACACTCGCGCACGAGAGCAGCATGGCCGCGATGAGAAGTGCTTTGGAGCCGAGCAGCCGTGTCAATCGTGCCAGGCACAAAGAGACACCGATCGTGCCCACCGCCGGCAGCGCTGCCATTGCCGCGATCGACGCCGCCGAGGCACCCGCCTGCAACAGGCGCAGCGAAACGAGCGGTAGCGTCAAGCCGCTCGCGAGTCCCATGACGGAGACGCTGCCAATCGCCGTCAGCAGAGGCCCCAGCAGCGCCGTGCCAGCGGCGGACTGCGGGCGTTCAGGCGTGGAAGCGGCGAGTTGCGCCCGTTTCTGCGTCATGCTCAGTCCCGCTCACGCGCCGCAAGAGCCATCAGTTCTGCAGCACACGATGTGTGAGTCGCCTCGACGCTCGCCCGGCTGCGCTTTCAGGCCGGTCGCCGCGTCAGCAAGAGCCACGTGCCACCGCCCACCAGCGTGAGTCCGGAAGCACGGCGCAGGAGATTGGCGCGTGCCGGCTGCAGGAACCAGCTTCGGCCCAGGCCGGAGGCGACTGCCCAACACGAATCGCTCAGGGCCGCAAGCAGGACCGAGACTGCGCACATGACGGCGAGCTGGCGCGCCGCCGGCCGCGTGGGGTCGACGAACTGGGGAAGAAACGCCGTGAAGAACACCAGGGTTTTGGGATTCGAGAGGGCGACGAGCACACCGCGCCAGAAGTGCACGCGGTTGCCGGCGAATACGGTCACGGGGGTGGCGCCGCTGCGCCATACACGCACGCCCAGCCAGATGAGGTAGGCGGCGCCGACCCAGCGCAGCAGCTCGAAAAGATGCGTTGCGTGGAGCAACACCCAGTTTAAGCCCAGGGCGATTGCCGCCAGAAGCGCGGCATTGCCGAGCGTCGTGCCGGCCACGGTGACGAGCGCGGCGCGCACACCCCTGGTCGCGCCCGTGGAAACAATCAGCGTTACGATCGGCCCGGGAACCAGGATCAGTACGATCGTGATGGCAAGAAATCCCGCAAACAAGTGCCAATTCATGCCGAACTCCCATGGCCGCCGCTCGCGCGGCGGTCTGTTGTTCTAAACTGCGTTCTCGCACACATGATATGAAGTTTTGGGTAATTGCGGGTCCGGAAGATGCCGAGGGCTCAGGACGCCCGCACGAGGGAGCAGCGAATGCAGCGACGCGCGAAAGCCGTGATTGCACGCACGATGGGGAAGGCCGTCACGGTGGAAGAGATCGACGTGGCGCCACCGCGTCACGGGGAAGTCACCGTGCAGCTGGCGGCGTGCGGGGTTTGCCACAGCGATTTGTCGGCCACGAACGGGACGATCGGCTATCCGTTGCCCTTGATTCTCGGGCACGAGGGCGCCGGCATCATCAGCGACGTCGGCGAAGGGGTCCGCGGCCTGAAGCCCGGCGATCACGTGATCACTTCGTTCGTCAGCATGTGCGGTCACTGCGCCTACTGCCAAAGCGGCAAACCGCAATTGTGCGTGCAGGCCCTGCAGGCCCTTTACACCCTGCCGGACGGCACCGTGCGCACGCATGACAGCAAAGGCGCGCCGCTCAACGTGTTCTGCGGCTGTGGCGTCATGGCCGAGTACGCCACCTTACACAGCGACAACGTGATCAAGATCGCGGAGGACATGCCGCTCGATCGCGCGGCCCTCATCGCTTGCGGCGTGCTCACCGGGGTCGGCGCGGTCACCAATACCGCGCGCCTTGCGGCCGGATCGGTCGCCGTCGTGTTCGGCTGTGGCGGCGTGGGACTCAATACGGTGCAGGGTTGCGCACTGGCCGGTGCGCGCATGATTGTCGCGGTCGATATGCGTGCGGAGAATCGCGAGCTCGCGCTACTCTTCGGTGCGACCCACGCGGTGGATGCCACGGCGCAGCAGGAGCTCGGCAAAACGCTCTACAAGCTGACCGGTGGCGGCGCGGATTACGCCTTCGATTGTGTCGGCCTGGGAAAGGTTACGGAACAAGCCTGGAACGTGTTGAAGCGCGGCGGCATGGCGGTGACCGTCGGCATTGCTGCGGCGGATGACAAGATCGTGCTGAATGCGCAGCGGGTCGCCCTGAGCGAGAAGACGCTGACGGGAAGTTACTTCGGCTCGGCCCGCCCGCAGCACGATGTTCCGCAGCTGATTGGTCTGTACCGCTCCGGTCGGCTGAAGCTGGATGAACTCATTACCCGTCGCTACTCGATCGAGGAAGCCCCGCGCGCTTTTACTGACCTTGAGCAGGGCGCGGCCGGACGGGGCGTCATTCTCTTTTAACCGGCTTACAGGTGCTTATGAGCAAAGGCGTACTCACGCTGTCGGAGACAATCTGTACTGCAAAGAAGCGCAGGAACATTCGTGCAGGAATGCGCCCGGCTCGGGGTCCCCGACGTCTTGCCTGAGATCCGGATCGGGGTCGATACCGGCGGTACCTACACCGACGCGGTTGCACTCGACGGCCGGCAACGCGTGGTTGCCAGCGCCAAGGCACTGACGACGCATTGGGATCTATCGCTCGGTCTGGCCGCGGCGATCCGCGCCGTACTGGGGAAACTGCCGCAGGACGCACGGCGCGAGCACATCGCACTGGTCGCGGTGTCCACGACACTCGCGACCAACGCCGTCATCGAGAAACGCTTCAGCCCGATCTGCGCGCTCCTGATCGGGTTCGATGAACCGATGGTCGAGCGCTCGGGTATCAAGCGCGCGGGCGGAGCTGTCATGGTGCGCGTGCACGGCGGCCACGATGCCACCGGGGAGGAGGCCGAGCCGCTTGATGAGGCGGCGATCGATGCGGCGGTGCGGCAGTTTGGCGCGCGAGTCGAGGCGTTTGCCGTGGCTGCGATGTTCTCGGTCCGCAATCCCGCGCATGAACGGCGCGCGCGCGAGCTCATCCGGGCGGCCTGCGCCAAGCCGGTCACCTGCAGCCACGAGTTGAGCTCGCAGCTTGACGCACCGAAGCGCGCGCTGACCGCTGCTCTGAATGCCCGTCTGACGCCGCAGATCGCGCATCTGCTGGAGGCTCTCGCGCAGGTACTGGAGCGCGAGGGAATCCGCGCGCCGGTGATGGTCGTCAAAGGGGACGGCACGCTGATGAAGGCCGAGGTGGCCCTCGAGTACCCGGTCGAAACTGTCCTTTCGGGGCCGGCGGCGAGCGTCGTCGGGGCGGGCTTCCTCAGCGGTCTTGAGGACTTTGCGGTCGCCGACATGGGGGGCACAACGACCGACGTTGCGATCGTCGTGGGTGGCCGACCCGTCGTCCGTGCTGAGGGCGCTGTGATCGGCGGCTGGCGCACCATGGTTGAGGCGATCGACGTTCACACCTGCGGGCTCGGCGGCGACAGCGAGGTGTACTTTGACCGCGAGCGGCGGCTCTCGATCGGCCCGCGCAAGGCGATGCCGCTGAGTTTGCTCGCCGAGCAGTTTCCCGCTGTGCTGTCGGATCTGCGACAACTCGCTCGCGAGGAGCGTCCCCCGATTTTTGCGGCGCAATTTGCCTTCCGAAATGCCGGACGCGATCCGGATGCCCGCCTCGATCGGCTCGAGCGGCGGGTGTGGGATGCGCTCGACGCACAGCCGCGGCGGCTCGGCGACGTCGCCCGTACCGCCGTCGGTGTGGAGGCGCTGCGACGCCTGGTCGATCGGGGCCTTGCGACGCTGGCCGCGCTTACGCCGAGCGATGCGATGCACGTGCTCGGACGGCAGCAGGGCTGGATAGTGGAGGCAGCGCTTCTGGGCGCCACCATTCTCGCTACTGAGGAACGCAACGCGAGCGGACGCCAGGAACGAGATTCCCCGCAAGGCTTCTGTGAGCGCATCTATCAGCATGTCGTGCGCGAGGCGGCGCGCGTTGTACTCGAGAGCGTTCTCGCCCGCGACCCGGGCGTTGAAGCGAAGTGTGGACGCTGGGGGCCTCTGGGAATTCTGCTCGAGGACGTCGTGGCGGGTCGTTCGTTCTCTGCGCTGATTGAGGCTCACCTGCGCCTCGCGACCCCGCTGATCGCCATCGGCGCGCCGGCGGGGGCCTACTATCCTGAAGTCGCACGGCGCTTGGGCGCGCAGCTGCTCGTGCCCGAGCACGCAGCGGTGTGCAATGCGGTCGGCGCCGTCGCCGGCGTGGTGTCGGAGACCTGCGAGGTGCTCGTCAACCAGCTGACCTTCAAGGTGTTTCGGGTGCACGATCCGGCCGGCAGCCGGGACTACCCGGAGGCGCGCGAAGCGATCGAAGACGCCAAACGAGTTTCACGTGAGCTCGCGCTCGCCGCAGCGCGGCGCGCCGGTGCGAGCGACCCCCACGTGGAGACATCCGTCATGGAGCGCCGGGCGCACGCCGGCTCAGTGGACGACTATCTGGCCGAGGCAACGGTGCGTTCACGCGCTACCGGTCGGCCCGCAACGGCTCGGGCCGCATCCGGACCCACCCGCTCATAAGCGACGATCCAGGCTTTGAGCCGAGCGCCCCGCCGGCGCGTTCGCGCAGACCTGGGTCGTACTCCTGGCAATGAATTCTCGAAGCGTGCCCCCTTTTGGCGGTACGCGATGGTTTGTGCGGCGGTACAACTGATGCGGGAGCTGTCGTGCGGCGGGCTGATTATTGACTTGCCATCCGCGGGCGGCGGGTGTGCCAGTCCGTCGCTGCCTCGAAAGCGCGCGCAATACTGAAGAGCCCTTGTTCCTCCCAGGGCGCAGCGGTGATCTGCATGCCAATGGGCAGGCCAATTCTGCTGAGTCCGCAGGGCACGGAGATCGTGGGGAGGCCAAACATGTTGAACGGTCGCGCGTTGCGCAGAAGTTTTCCATCCAGAGCGAGAGCCTCGTCGGCGGAGGTCGGGTAGTCCGCTGCCTTTGGCGCCGTCACCGGCGTAGTCGGCGTTACCAGGAAGTCGACAGACGAGAATATGCTCAACGTGCTGCGGCGCAGTCGATCGAGATCACGCCGCGCGCGCATGTACGAGGGCGCATCTATGGCGGCACCCGTTTTGAATTTGGCGAGCGTCTCGGGCAAGTACAACTCGGGCGTCTTGGCGATGTTGTCCGCTTGGGTCGCATACGCCTCGGCTCGAAACACCGACCGGTCTTTGCTGAGCACGAGCGCGACGTCGACCATTTTTGCTCCGGCCGCGGCAAGGACGGTGAGCGCCTTCTCGATCGCCTCCTGTACATCGGGGTCGAGCTCAGCATAGAAGAACTCGCGCGGCACCCCTACACGCACTGATCCGCGACCCAGCTCTCGACCCTCAAGATACGGTGCCACCGGGCGGTTCTCGCTCGCGATGTCATCCGGATCGTAGCCGGCGATCGCCTGCAACAGAATCGCAGAATCGACCACCGTGCGCGTCATCGGCCCGACGTGATCGAGCGACCACGACAGCGGCAGCACGCCACGATTGCTCACTCTTCCATAGGTGGGTTTCAGGCCGACAATCCCGCACAGAGCGGCAGGCTCCCGGATCGACCCGCCCGTATCCGAGCCGAGCGCCGCGTAGCACAGCCCCGCGGCGACCGCGGCCGCTGATCCGCCGGACGAGCCCCCGGTGATGCGTTCCAGATCCCAGGGGTTCGAGACGCGACCGTAGAAACTCGGCACGGAGGTTCCTCCATACGCCAGCTCCTGCATGTTCAGCTTGCCGAGCAGTAGTGCGCCGGCGCTCTTGAGGCGCCGTACAACGCTCGCATCCTCGGTCGGAACTCGATCCTTGAACAATGCGGACCCACCGGTGGTTCTGACACCGGCCGTATCGATCAGATCCTTCAGCGCGATCGGTATCCCGTGGAGCGGTCCCAGCCAGCGAGCATGCTGCACTTCCGCTTCCGCGCGGCGGGCGTCCGCTAACGCCGATTGCGCGGTGACCGTGATGAATGCGTTCAAAGAGGGGTTGAGGGCTTCGATCCGCGCCAGACAGGCGCGGGTGAGCTCCAGGGGCGATACCTTTTTGAGTTTAACGAGCGCCGATGCTTCCGCGATGCTGAGAAAGGCCAGCTCATTACCGGTCGGGGTCAACTCCCCCGGCGGATTTGACTGTGACACCGTCGTTGCTCCTGTCTCCAACCCAGCACGAGGCCTGCCGCGCTCATCAATGACTTATCAAGGAACGATCGCCGCGACAGGGCTGGAACCACTTTTTTTGGATGCCGTGATTGCGCTTAAGTGCCGCTGGCTCTGCGCAGCACCGCATGCTCGACAGAGCCGTAGCGCTGCGTATCGGATTGATCGTCAAAACTTGTATCACTGGTCAGCGCATTACCGGAGATCGTGATCCGCGCCTTGACGGGTTTGCGCATGTCAGGCCACTGCGCAATCCAATAGCCTTTCCCCTGGGCAAAATGAGCCTCGAGCACCCGGGCTGTTTCCGTTACGGTGTTACCAGCCTTCATAGTCATCCGCAACGTGAGCGTTCCGGTATCCGAGATATCGAGGAAGGCATCGGTAGCGCCCAGATCCCTGAGTGCCAGCACGCGCCCGTCAGGTAAGGTCACATTGTATTGCTCATAGCGGTAATGGCCGGTCACGGCGGAAAGATCTCCCGCGCAGCAAAACGCGGAGTAGAGCAACATAAGACAACCGAGGGCGATGGGCGAGCGCATTTTTAGACACCGTTTAGTTCCTGGCCCGTATTCTAGGACACTCCGGGCATTAAGATTTGTCTCAACCCGGCGAGCCAGTCGGCAGGGTGAGGCGCGGGATCCCATCTCCATGGCCTTAAAGGAATACAACGTCGGCGCCGTTGATACATTGATCGGCGACATCGTGCCGCCGGATGAACTCATGAAAACGCTGACCGATCAGAAGCTCGCCGAACAGGAACGCGTCACTTACGAGACGCAGCGACTGGCGCAGGTGGTGCGTCAGCAGCTCGAGCAGGCGAACGCGCTTGCCATTACGCAAGCCAAGGTCGTGGATGCGGAACGCCAGGTCGCGATCGCCGACTTCGGTGCCCAGGCCAGCGTGAAGACGGCCGAGGGCCAGGCGCAGGCGAAGAAAATCAATGTCGAGGCGGACGCGACAGTGATGCGCGCAGTCGGCGACGCGGAGGCCTCCAAGACGCGCGCCGTGGGCAGCGCTGAGGCGGAAGTAATCAAGCTCAAGATTGCCTCCATGGAGTCGGGCAATTACGCGGTCGTCCAGGTGGCCGAAGCGCTGGCCAAATCAGGTGTCAAACTGGTGCCCGATATCGTTGCTGGCGGCGGCTCCAATGGCGGCACGCTGGTCGATGTGCTGCTCGCGAATGTGATTCGCGATGGTACGCTGCGCAAACCATCGAAGACCTAAGGCCTTGCCAAGCTTCTTTCCCGAGTTGATCAAATCCTACCGATCACCTCATCGAGGCATTTCCTGACGAAGCGCTCGATCTCCTTGAGGTCTGTGCTCATCGCCTCATGCGCGACGGCAATCACGCGGGATACGCCAAGATCGGCGTAGGCCTTCACAATCCCGCGGTCGAGCGAGGCGCCGAACTTCCAGCTCGAGGGCGAAACGGTCAGCTCCACTTGCGCAGGAGCGCGCCCGGCTTCCCTCGCTGCTGCATTCATCACCTCGATGCGCTTGGCAAAATCATCCGGTGAAATCGCATGCGGGAAATACCCGTCCCCGAGCCGGCCTGCACGGCGTGCTGCGATTTCTGTTGAACCGCCGATCAGGATCGGTACCCCACCGGGCCGTGCCGGATGCGGATCGGAATGGACCCGGGTGAAATCGTAAAATCTGCCGTGATAGGTTGCCGGAGCTTGGGTCCACAGCGCCCGTACTGCTGCGATGCCATCCTCGATCCGCTTGCCGCGCTCTTCATAGGGAACGCCGATCGAGGCGAACTCCTCACGCTGCCAGCCGATGCCGACGCCGAGCCTCACTCGGCCGGCCGACAGTGCATCGAGCGTGGCTACGCGCTTCGCCAGGATAATCGGCGCGTGCAGCGGCAGTAGCAGTACGCCGGTGCCGAGATTGATTTTCTCGGTGACTCCGGCCGCAAAGGCGAGCCACTCCAGCGGATCGCACATCTCCGTATCCGGCAGGATCGGCGCACGTCCATCTTCGGAGTAGGGATAGAGCGGTTCGTAATTCTCCGCGATGATGGGATGCTCGACCGTCCAGACCGACTCCACGCCGGCCGCTTCGATCATCCGCAGAAAGGCCCGCGCCCATACGGGGTTCGTTGTAAACCCCTTCTTCATCAGTGGAATGATCCCGAGCTTCATGAATTCGAGTCGTTAATTGAGAAATCCGCTCCGCGACTTGCAGGCTGGAGGTCGCCCAAGACTATCGGAGAGGAGTGTCTCCCGTCGACGTGCTCCGCAACAACCCAACGGTGGAATGGGGGTGAATCAGCTCGAGCTTCTCCGCGAGCTTGGCTCAGCGCCAGCGAGTCGACTCGATCGGGCGACTCATGTCCATATTCTACGCCGCTCTGGCCCGCTCCATCGTCCGGGGGTCGCGGCCCATGCAATGCCCCGAGTGCGAGCGCCGGCACGTCAGAACGTTCCCGGGCATATGGCAACGTATAGATACAACCCCTGTTGCAATCATCGAAGTAACCGCAGGCCATCATCCCGCTACCCCCGTCAAAACGCGTCAGCACGTTCTTACCGCCACAAGGGCACGCGTCGCATTGAGTTCTCGGTCCCCGTACACGTAGCCTGCTCCTGTGCTTTCGAGAAGGCGTTCGCAATGGTCCGAGCAGAGCTATTGACCCTCATTTCCCTCGCGGTGTCTCTTGTGGTTGGGACGCTGTGGATCAGATTAATGGGGCGCATAGGCGGTGCTTTCGGCGCCTGGGTCAAACGATCCACTACCGAACCGGCGCGCTCCTCGGCGACGCCGCCAGCAGAAGCCTCCGACAGCAAGGCGTTAGAGAGTCTGCTTCGAGTGCGCTCGCTCTAGGTGCGTTGCGAGGAGACGTTACCGCCGTCGACGATGAACTCCGCGGCGGTGATGTAGCTTGCTTCGTCCGAGAGCAGAAAACGCACCACGCGGCCGATCTCCTCGGCAAGCCCGATGCGGCCAAGAAGGATGCGCTTCTCGAAGAATCCGGGAAGCGCTTCGAGCGCCGGCTGCATCATCGGTGTGACGACCTGTCCGGGGGAGACACTGTTGATACGGATGCCGTCGCGGGCCAGGCGATCGGCGAGCGAACGCACCAGCGAAAGCACTCCGCCCTTGGCCGCCGAATAGATCGGGTTCATGGCGTTGCCGAGAGTGGCGTTGATCGAGGCGATAGCGACCACCGCGGAGTTCGGCTGCCGGTGCAGATCCTCCAAGAACGCCTGCAAGAGAAGGACGATGGCGCGCAAATGCACGTCGATGCCAGCGGCCCAATTCTCCGGGTTAATGCCTTCGAGTGATTCTGTGTCGACCGTGCCCGCGCAGTGCACGATCCCTCCAATCGAGGGGAGTTTCGCGCGTGTCGCTGCAGCCGACTCGAGTATCGCTGCGGGATCGCGGACATCGACGCCGAGTCCCAGCGTGAGTACGCTGAACTCGGCGGCGATCTCCTGCGCGCGGCTCTTCGCCTCGCTCGCCTTGAGATCCCACAACGCGACCGGTCGCCCGACCGCCGCCAATGCTTGCGCTGAGGCGAGTCCGATGCCCGAAGCGCCGCCAGTGACGACGACTCCAGAGGCCGGACTCTCGAGCCGCGGCCGAAAGGTTCTCTTCAGGGCTTCTCGTTCCATGGGGTGTCCTGTGCGGGTTCGATAGGCTTCCGGGATCGGAATTCGCGATCGAGAACATTACCGTGAAAAACATCTCGGCAGCCAGCCGATTTCCATCTTGTGTCCGATGGTAAATGAGCCCGGGCACATGGCTGCCTACCCGAGTACCTACACGTTGATGCTGTCTGATCGCTTCGGCAACGTGCGGCCGGGTGGAGGGGATCATACGGGCTTTAGATGCAGCCGGGACAGGGATGCCGCACGCCGGTACGAACCACACGGCGCCGAAAAAAGTCCGGCTTAATGAGGCTCCGCCAGCACGACCGCTTTTGCTTGGTCGAACTCGTCCGGAGTCAGCCTGCCCTTGTCGAGGAGTTCTTTGAGGCTGGCGATCTTGGCTTCCTTTTTCTTCGGGCGTGGTATGGCAAACAGTACTGCAGTGCTCATGGGACTGGATGGACGCACCGCGCCAAGGGCGGCACGATTGGTCGCAATGGTGCCCGTCAGCGGTCAATGGCGATGCCGAATCTGTGACTTCGACCGGTATCACCAGGTGTCAGTGCCGCGCAAAAACGGCGCACTTTACCTGACGAGCTTCTACGCGTGCAGCAGATGCTCCGTGATGTTCCTCAACCCCGCACAATGGAGCGCGGGTAGCTCAGCACCCGCGAATGTGGAGGCACCGCCGATGGTGGTTACCCTATTGAGGAAGCGGCGGCGTTAGACTGAGACTTCACGATCTCGCGGCATGGGTGGACGATCAAGGATAACGGGCCAGTAGGTTGCTCATTGGTATGCAGCGTCTGCTGATTGCATTCGGCGTGACTATCATTGTGCTGGGACTCACCTGGCCCTGGATCAAGCGGCTGCCCCTGTTTCGCTTACCCGGCGACATCGTCATCAACCGGCCCGGATTCACGTTCTTTTTTCCCACCACGACGATGCTGCTCATCAGCGCGGCGATTTCGCTCATCGCATGGGCGCTTCGTAAGTGATTTGGGCCGGCGACCGTTGCCGGCGGCAGCTGGATAAGCCGAGGGCAGAGTGGCTTGAGTTCCGGAATGTGCAAGGCAAAGCGCCCGACAAATCGAAGGCAAGCGAGCCGGCGCGCGAGCGTGATGCCACGGGATGAGCGCGCTAAAGCGTAGAGCAATGCCCGCGCGCGGGACGGTGATGATTTCAGCCTGTGACGGTCCGTTAGCCCATGCGAGGAGAGGCTATGCAGCAGGCGATTCCCTCGGTCGACGTTAGCGCACTATTTGCCCCCGATCCCGCGGCGCGCGCCATGACGGATCGGGCCATCAGGGCAGCTGCGGCGCACAGCGGCTTCATGCTGATCCATGCCGTTCCGCAGGGCGTTCCCATGGGGGCAGCCGCGCGCTCGCAATTGCTACGCCTGTTCGACCTGCCGCCCGAAACGGTGCGACCGCTATGGCGTCAGAAATTCGATCCGAACCATCGTAACGTCTATCGCGGCTGGTTCCCTTTACAGAGGGGCTTCCCGACGGCCAAGGACGGCATCGATATGGGGGCCGACGTCGCCTACGGTGCAGACGTGGTCGACGCATCCGATCCGCTTCGCGAGGCAACACCGCTGCCATCGGAGGAAGCGCTGCCTGGGTGGCGAGTCGCGGTGGCCACCTACTACCGCGCCATGGAACTCCTGGCTAACGGCTTGATGCGCTCGGTCGCGCGTGGCCTCGGGCTACCGGAGCGGTTCTTTGACGCTTCATTCGAGCGAGGGCTGTCTACCTTACGACTGATCCGCTATCCGGTACGTGATGACATTGCTGCGGAAGCCGACCCGCACTCGCACCTTTGGGTGACCCACGCGGGAAGGCGCCGCTATCTGATCGGTAACGCGCACGTTGATTCCGGGTTCCTGACCCTGCTCGCCCAGGATGGCGTTGAGGGCTTGCAGGCGCGTCACCCCAAGGGGGACTGGGTCGATATACCGCCGCTTGAAGGAACTCTCGCCGTGAATTTCGGCAAGGTGTTGGAACGCTGGTGCGGCGGCCGGATTAAGGCCACTGAACATCGGGTCATCGGAGCCGGGCGCGAGCGTCGCTCGATTCCTTTCTTCTACGAGGCGCGCGCGGACGCTGAGATCGCACCGCTGCCACTCCCCAATGCCGCTCAGTTCGAGCCGTTCCTGTACGGGGACTACCTGTGGGCGACGACGACACAGTTTGTGGAATTTAAGGGTATGGAGGCTTTGCGCAAGCCCATGCGAAATCGCAGTTCTGCGTGATGATCAGAAAGCAACGCGACCGCCAACCTCTTTAATAGCCTGCGGGACTGCCTCAATTACGCCTGGCGCGACGGGAAGATCGAGACAGACCACGCCTGGCGGCGTGTGCACGTGTGACATCGTTCAGCGTCAAATCTCCGCGCGGTCGCGTGAGCGAACGCGCGGCGAACTGTCGGGGGAATTTACATATAAGCCGACTTTCCGGCAGGGATCTCTGGCAGGCTTTGCAGCGAATCAAAGAGGTGGCTCTCCTGGCACGCGGTATGCACAGTCCAACTGCCGGGGCTTGGCCACGCCGTGTTCACGCCACTACAAGAAACCGCGTGACGCGCGGCGCTGATCATTCCCGGCACCTTCGTCACGTGAGCGCCGCCTTCCGGCGGCGCTTTCATTCTTGCTCTAGGCGATCCCGGTACTGCACATCGCGACCGCTCCGCGCCGGCAGTTAACCATCCCAAGTAGGTTCGGCTGGGCGTGGTCGGCGCGGGATCGCCGAAGCGTCGGGCCGGGATCACCCTTGACCCACCCCCACATACGCCGTCCCTCGGTTCTTCCAGCCGCCTATTACGGCTTGCTGCCAGATCCCGGCGGACGGTAGTTCTGCACCGTGAAGCCGTGGATCTCTGTCCCGACGTCAGACGCGTCAACGTCTATCCCCGGTCCGACTTCACGCCCGTGCGCCGTGTTCTTGATGGCTTCAAGCGTGCCCAACCGTTTGGACCTCACGAGCCGGTCGTTAGTTGCGTCCCACACTTCAAACGGGTGGACGGTGATTTTGGCCATGACAGCTACTCCCGTGCTTGTGCAGCATGGCCAGATCTTAGCGCTTCTTCCTCGCCCGCTCGAAACTCTCCGCCAGCGCCGCGGCGCGCTTCGCGGTGTTTTCGATCGCGCTGCGCAAGGCGGCATTTTCCATCCGCTTAGCCGCTTGGTCCTCCTGATACGCGAGTGCTCGGCATGCTCTGGCGGCCGTCTCTAATTCAAGGTCCGAAAGATCGAGATGCATGGCCGCGACGGAAGGCTCGGGATGGGAAGCCGTTGAATTGCGAAAGCGGCGCTCTGGGCCTGCGGACTAGGCGGCCCGGGGCGCCTGGTCACGGGGAAGCCAGTTGGGGGAACCCGCCGTGACTGCCGTCCACGCTACGGCGCGCCCACGCGGTGGAGCAATAGCTCCAAAGAGAGGCCGCCGGGCGTGAGATAAAAACGCTACTCAAGACAGTGTACCAATTCACCTGCACTGCATTCCGAGAGCGCCGCATCCGGGCGGCGTTAGGCCGATGTTGAACGCTTCAAGCGGAACCCGGAGCACCCGGGTCGATGGGTAAGGCTCACACGTAGATTTGCTCGACAAGCTCCAGGGGCACCGCACCCGGCAGCAGCACCGCGTCGTGAAACAGAGGGGAAATGTCGAGAGTTTCCTTCATGAACTGGTCGAACAGGGCGTTCAGCCGCTTTGAGTTGTCAGCATTTTGCGGCAGCGCGCGGGCAGCGCCGAAGACTGCGGCGAACCCGGTGCCAATCATCATGGTGCGGCGGTCCATTGACTCCTCTTCTTAGGTGCGACTGGTCGAGATTGTCGGCAGTCTCGCTACTTTTTGCGGTCGCGCAGGTATTTAGCTAGCCCGCCCAGTTGCAAGGCCTGAACGGCGTCGACTCCCGCCGCAAGCTTTCCCAAATCATCAGGCGCGTAACCACCGGCCCGATACCAGAGGGCAATTCGTGTACCGCCCTCCACCGCGGTCATGCGCCACTCCAGAACGCCGGATAGCCCCATGCCCTGAAGCGGCCCGAGGCCGCCGCGCATTCGAAGCAATTTCGGCGGATCGACGAACACGACCTGCATGTGCTGCGCCTGCCGGTCGCCGGCTACCTCACAGAAGCACCCACCCGCCCGCGCATCGATCGTCAGCTTGGAGGTCCGACCCCACCAGGTATGGTCCTTGGGCCACCACGAATCGACATTGCCAACCAATGCCTGCCAGGCGGTCGAAGGATCAACCGGCACGACGGCAGAGTTCTCTATAGTAAATCCGGAAGCTGAAGCGTCCTTGACCTCGGCGTGCACGGGCAAGGCAAACACAGCCGTCGAGATGAAGACTCGGGCAATGCACGCGTGGTTTCCGCTCATAATTCACTTCCTCATTCAAAGAACATCGTGAGTGCCGAGGCCAGCATCGCATATCAGTACCTCAACTTCAGCAACGCACCAGCATTGGGTCTAACTCCTTCGCAGATGGCGGCAAGCCAAGCAATGAAGGGTTAGCACGCAACCGTTTCGGAAACAGTCGTTGTGGACCGAGCGTCACTGATAAGCGGCAGCGTGCGAATCGAGGACATTGTGCGTGTCCGTTGATACCTCGCCCATGACTGCAGTCCAGATACCTCGCATGCTCTTAAATAATGAAAACGTATTTGTTCTGCCATCCGGGGGCCGGTACCACCCTTAGGCTCTGGGAATAGGCATGAAGCGCGTGCCACAAGCCGGTATCCAATTCACAGATTTCGACCACTTCCGGTGAGACAGTGTCATCCGCTTCACGGGCTAAACGTAAGCCAATGGCTCTGGCCTCATGCTCTGGATTCTGACTTCCCTGTTTTTCGTTTGGTGCGCTTTCCGGGAGATCCGCTCGAGCATTGTCGCTCCCGCAGGGTTTGACTCTCCCACGCCGCTTTCGAAACCCTACCTCGCGGTTGTGCTCACCCTGGCCGCGCTCTTCGCGTGGCCGCCCGTTCATACGTGGTTCTTTGAGCGGTTCCTGTCCGCGAAGGCCACCGAACTCGCGGACGGCCATCGCGCCAAAGTTCATTGCAACACCGTCTGGAACACGATGCTCGATCCGGCGATGCTCGCAGCCGGCCACGCGAATCCGGAAACTGGGAAAATCGGCCTCCAACATCCATGGTGTAGCACGCTGAGGTCGTATCTCAATCACCCGAGCCGGGCAAACGAGGTAGAACTCTGGAGCCTGGCGATGTTCACTCACGAGAGCATGCACGTGCGCGGAGAGCGCAATGAAGCGCGAACGGAATGTGAGGCCGTACAGCGAAACTATCGCGCGGCGAAGCTCCTCGGGGTTCCGGATGCCATCGCCAAAAGGAACGCTCTGGACTACTACAACAACCTATACAAGGAGCGCGGGAATCAGGGCATCATGCAGGCCGCTTATTATTCGGAGGAATGCGCGCCCGGGAAAGCCATGGACGAGCATCTGAGCGATTCGACATGGGCACCGTGAGTCAAGCATTTGGGGAGCCGGCGAAGGCGATGCACGACAATGTCCCGACCGCAGCCCAACGCTCGCGCATCGCCTTTCCCCACCTTCGACCGTAATGAATGCTCCCGCGGCCACCTCAGATGTCAGGGTACATCACCGGTGTCCCGTAGTAGACAGCGCCCTTTTGATAGATCGTCGTGCGCCGCCTGTCGACTCATTAGCTTGTAGAGGGCAATCAGCGCACACTTCTTAGTGCACAATTATTCCGATTACGAGGAGCGATGCTATGTCTGGCGAGGAACTAGAGCTCCGAGTATCCGCGCTGGAGCGAAAAATCGACGACGAACGGCGGAAGACTGATAGCGCGATCGAACATCTGCAGCAGCAGCTACGCCAATTGAAGCGAGAACTTCAGACCATGAATGTGCGCGTGGCTAACGCGGCTCAAAGGCGGTAGCTACGGCGACCTGAAACTTCTTCGGTAAGTCCGAGGGAGCGGGTGCCCCAACGATCGCCGCTCTTGGGCCTTCCTATCGAGCTCTTCGGATGAGTTGTCCCCGGAGACGGTCCCCGCGAAGAACTCCGCTTCAACCTAGTGGTGATGACGTCCAAGAGTCCTCGCTTCGCCAGGCCGGGCACGGCGCAGGGTATACAGAGGAGGAGGGGGCCGGAAAGTTACCCAATATTGCCTAAGGACCGTCTGGCGGAGGTCAAAATCTTAGTAAGTATCTGATTTTATTGGCGCTCCCTACGGGATTCGAACCCGTGTTACAGCCTTGAGAGGGCTATGTCCTGGGCCTCTAGACGAAGGGAGCGGTGGCTGCCGGGCCATGGGCAAGAGCGCGGTATTATAGTGAGCTGTCCTGATTGCTCAAGCCGAAAGCCAAGGAATTGAACTCCCCCGACGCGTCCGTTGCGACGCCCGCCGCCACTCCCCGGATCATCCCGCGATCCGAGCATGCAGTATCACGCGCCCATATCTCGCCGAACGCACTGCGGGTGCTGTACCGACTTCGCGATGCGGGTTTCATGGGCTTTCTGGTCGGTGGCTGCGTGCGTGATCTGCTCTTGGGCCTGGAGCCGAAGGACTTTGACGTCGCCACCGACGCACTACCCGAACAGGTGAAGCGGCTGTTCCGCAATTGCCGCCTCGTCGGCCGGCGCTTTCGCCTGGCGCATGTGTTCTTTGGTCGCGAGATCATCGAGGTCGCGACCTTTCGGGCCACGAGTGCCCCCTCGCAAGGCGATGAGCCCCTGCCGCCGGCGGATCCGGAGGACGGGGAAGCGCCGGAGCTTGATGAGCCTGTGCTGGAGGATGAAGTCACCACCCCGCTCGCACGGGCAGCGGAGAGCGATCGTGACGATTCGCTCGACCGCTCATTTGATGCCTCGGGACGCATTCTGCGTGACAACGTCTACGGCACCATCGATGAGGATGTGTGGCGGCGCGATTTCACGGCCAACGCGCTCTACTACAACATCGCCGACTTCTCGATCTGGGACTATGTCAACGGCGCGCAGGATATTGCCGCGCGCACTTTGAGACTGATCGGCGACCCGGAAACCCGTTTTCGCGAAGACCCGGTGCGCATGCTGCGCGCCGCGCGCTTTGAGGCCAAGCTCGGCTTCAGCATCGATCCGGCGACCGCGGCGCTGCTCGGGCCGCTGCGTGACTTGATCGGTGGTGTGCCGCCGGCACGGCTTTTTGATGAGACCCTGAAGCTCTTTCTGAGCGGCCACGGCGCGCGCAGCTTCGAGGTCCTGCGCCGCCGCGGGCTGCTGGCCGCGCTGCTGCCGAGTGTGGATGCGTACTTCAGCTCCCATCCGGGCAGCCTGGTCGAGAAGCTGTTGCTGCAGGGCCTTAAGAACACCGATGCGCGGGTGCTCGCTGATAAACCCGTGACGCCGACCTTTCTCTTCGCACTCCTTTTATATGGGCCGATCGCGGGCATCATCGAAGCCACCCCGCCCCAGCGCTGGCACGAGATGTCCACGATCCTGGATGCGTGCGACCGGGCCACCCGCGAAGCGCAGACCCGCCTTGCGATACCGCGACGCTTCTCACTCGGCGTGCGCGAGATGTTTGCCCTGCAGCCGCGCCTTGAGCACCCGCGCGGCCGGCGCGCACTGCGCGCACTGGAGCACCCGCGCTTTCGGGCGGCATACGATCTGTTGTTGCTGCGCGCGGAGTTCGGACTCGCACCGCGCGAGATGGCCGATTGGTGGACCCGTCTGCAGGAGGTGTCGGTCGAGGAGCGCGGCCGCATGGCTGATGCGCTCGCCGGCGAACCGCGCGCAGCCTCCGGGGCCCCTCGCCGCGGGCGCCGCCGGCGTCGCCGCTCCGGTGCCGCCAGTTCCGCCTGAGCCATCCGCTGACTTATGCAGACCTGGCAACCGGCGTACGTCGGGGTGGGGAGCAATCTCAGCGATCCGCGCCAGCAGGTGCAACGGGCCATCGAGCGTCTGGCAACACTGCCGCGCACGCGCCGCATGCTCGTGTCGGGGCTTTACCGCTCCCGCCCGCTCGGCCCCATTGCGCAACCGGACTTCATCAACGCAGCCGTTGGGGTGCTCACGCAGCTGTCTTCCGCGGAGCTGCTGCAGGAGCTGCGGGCGCTCGAGAGCGCTTTCGGGCGCCCCGCCGCGCGCGAGCGCTGGGGCCCGCGCGTGCTGGACCTGGATCTGCTCGGCTTTGCGCGCGAGCGGCGCTCCGACCCGACGCTCACCCTGCCGCATCCTGGGATAGTGGAGCGTAACTTCGTTCTGTATCCTCTCTCGGACATTGCCCCCGATCTTGAGCTGCCCGGGCTCGGACGCGTGACCGAGCTCAAGGGGCGCGTTACCTCCGAGGGGCTGAGTCTCTTATAAGCACATGACGAGTGAACCGAGCCACAAGTACATCGCCGTCGAAGGCCCGATTGGCGTCGGCAAGACGAGCCTCGCGCGCCGGCTGTGTACCAGCCTTGCCGCCCAGGGAGTGCTCGAGCAGGCGACACAGAATCCCTTCCTCGAGCGCTTCTACAAGAACCCACGCGCCGGCGCACTGCCGACGCAGCTGTACTTTCTGCTGCAGCGTGCGCAGCAGCTTGCGGCGCTGAAGCAGGCGGACCTCTTTGCCCCGGTGCGCGTGGCGGACTACCTGCTGGAGAAGGACCGCCTGTTCGCGCGCGTGACACTCGATGAGGCTGAGTACGCGCTCTACGAGCAGCTGTACGCAAAGCTGGATATTCAGGCCCCCAAACCGGACCTGGTGGTGTACCTGCAGGCGCCCGTGGACGTACTCATCGAGCGCATCGCCAAGCGCGGCGTTGACTACGAGCAATACATCGACCGCCAGTACCTGGAGCGCCTCAATGAAGCGTACGCGCGCTTCTTCCACGAGTTCGCCGCCGCGCCGCTTTTGATCGTCAACGCCGCCTCCATCGACCCGATTGCCAACCAGCGCGACTACGATGAACTGCTCGCGGCGATCAAGCGCATGACGCGCGGGCGGCTGTACTACAACCCGTTGCGCAGCCGCGCGATCTAGCTACACTCCGCCCATGTACACGCACCTGCAGCGCGATGTGAGCCGGCCACCGGTCACGCTCGCGACGCTTGCGCGCATGAAGGCGGACGGCGAGAAGATCGCAAGCCTTACCTGTTACGACGCAAGCTTCGCGGTGCTGCTGGACACGGCCGACGTCGACGTGGTGCTGGTCGGTGACTCGCTCGGCATGGTGATTCAGGGCTACGACACCACCGTGCCGGTCACCATGGACCAGATGGTGTATCACACCGCCGCGGTGGCGCGCGGGCTGCACCGCCCGTTCCTCATCGCCGATCTGCCCTTCATGAGCTACCCTTCGCGCGATCTCGCGCTCGCGCATTCGGTGCGCCTGATGCAGGAAGGGGGCGCCAAGATGGTGAAGCTTGAGTCCGGCGGCAAGCAGACCGAGATCGTCGAGTTCCTCAGCGGCCACGACATCGCAGTGTGCGCGCACGTGGGACTGAAGCCACAGTCGGTCCACAAGACCGGCGGCTTTCGCGTGCAGGGGCGCGAGCGCGACACTGCCGCGCGGCTTCTCGAGGAAGCGCGTCAGCTGGAGGCGGCCGGCGCGGATATCGTGCTGCTGGAGTGCATACCCGCATCCCTGGGCAAGAGCATTACCGAGGCGCTGCACGTGCCGGTCATCGGCATCGGCGCCGGCGCCGGTACCGACGGGCAGATCCTGGTCACGTACGACATGCTCGATATCACCACCGGGCGCAAGCCGCGCTTCGTGCGCAACTTCATGGAAGGTGCGCACAGTAACCTCGACGCGCTGCAGCGCTACGTGCGCGCCGTAAAGCAGGGCGAGTACCCCGCGCCCGAACACGCTTTTCAGTAGTGATGGAGACGCTCACCACCATCGCTGCCGTGCGCGAGCGGGTGCGCGGCTGGCATCGCGAGGGACTGCGCGTTGCCTTTGTGCCGACGATGGGCAACCTGCACGCCGGGCACGTGAGCCTCATCGAGGTGGCACGCCGGCGCGGCGAGCGCTTCGTCGCCAGCATTTTCGTCAATCCCATGCAGTTCGGGCCGAATGAAGACTTCGCCCACTATCCGCGTACGCCGCGCGATGATGAGCGCATGCTGGCTGCGGCGGGGTGCGATCTGATGTTCACGCCGGACGTGGCGGAGATCTACCCGCATGGTTCCGGGCGTGCCACCAAGGTCGAGGTGCCCGGACTGTCGCGCATCCTCGACGGCGAGTTTCGTCCCGGGCACTTCGAGGGCGTGAGCACCGTGGTCGCCAAGCTCCTGCACATCGTCGAGCCTGAGATTGCGGTGTTTGGCGAGAAGGACTTCCAGCAGCTCACCATCATCCGCCGCATGGTGGCGGATCTGTGCATGCCGGTGGAGATCCTGGCCGCACCCACCGTGCGGGACGCGGACGGGGTGGCGATGAGTTCGCGCAACCAGTACCTCACCGCGGCGGAGCGCGCGCGCGCCCCGACCCTCTACACCACGCTGCTGGCGGCCGCCAAGCGCCTCGCGGCCGGTGATGCGGATTTCGCGAGCATCGAGCGTGCCGGGTTTCGGGCCCTTGAGGGCGCCGAGCTGCACCCGGATTACTTTGCCGTGCGGCAGGCTGCGGACCTGAACGCTCCGGCCGCACAGACGCGCGAGCTCGTGGTGCTCACCGCGGCGCGCCTGAGCAAGGCACGCCTCATCGACAACATCCGCGTCACGCGTCCGTAAGCTCCCGCGCCGCGCAAGCCCGCTCAGGCCGCATGGCGGTGCTGCGCGAGCGCCCAAGCCACGTGCTCGCGCACGAGGGCAGAAGGATCCTCGCGCCGCTCCTCGAGCGCGCCGATGACCTGCGGGGTACTCGGGGCGTTGCCCAGGGCGATGGCGATGTTGCGCGACCAGCGCTCATAGCCGATGCGGTAGATCGCCGAGCCACGCATGCGCTCGGCAAACTCAGCCGCGCTCCAGCGAAACAGCTGCGGTAGCGCGGCGGCGTCCAGTTCGTGCCGTACCTTGAAATCCGCATGCGCCGCGGCCTGCGCAAATTTGTTCCAGGGGCACGCGAGCTGACAGTCATCGCAGCCGTAGATGCGGTTGCCGATCGGGCGGCGCAGTTCCTCGGGGATCGCGCCTGAGTGCTCGATGGTGAGGTAGGAGATGCAGCGCCGCGCATCCAGGCGCCAGGGGGCGACGATGGCCCCCGTCGGACAGGCAGGCAGGCAGGCCTGGCAGGTGCCGCAGTGCGCGCTCGCCGGCTCATCCTCCGGCAATGGCAGGTCGGTGAGGATCTCCCCGAGAAAGAACCAGGAGCCGGCCTCGCGCGCGATGAGGTTGGTGTGCTTGCCGATCCAGCCCAGCCCCGCATCGCGCGCGTGCGCCCGCTCGAGCACCGGTGCGGTGTCCACGCACACCCGGAAGCCGAAGGGTCCGATGTGGGCCTGCATGTCGGTGGCGAGCCGCGCCAGGGCCCGCCTGAGCACCTTGTGATAGTCGCGCCCGAGGGCGTAGCGTGACACGTACCCGAGCTGCGGATCGGCGAGCACGCGGGCGGCCGCGCGCGCCTCCCCGGGCCAGTAGTCCATGCGCGCGCTCAGCACCCGCACCGTGCCGGGCTGCAACTGCTGCGGCCGGCTGCGCATGAGCCCGTGGCGTTGCATGTAGTGCATCCCGCCATGGAAGCCCTCCTCGAGCCATCGGATCAGGTGCTGCTCATCCTCGGGGATCTCGATCGGGGCGACGCCGAGGGCGGCAAAGCCGAGCGCGCGGGCGCGCTCGCGGAACTGCTGTTTGAGCGCCGAAAGTTTGCCGGAGGAAAGCTGCGTCATGGCACTACCACGCCGGACAGTATAATGAGCCCCATGGCGTTGCCGGTCGCGATGTATTCCACAGCCCAGGTGCGGGCGCTCGATGCACACGCCATCGAGCAGCTGGGCGTCTCCGGCTACACGCTGATGAAGCGGGCGGGCGAGGCCGCACTGCGTTATCTGCGCACGCGCTGGCCCATGGCGCATCGCATCGTCATCGTGTGCGGCAACGGCAACAACGGCGGCGACGGCTACGTGCTCGCCCGCTTCGCCCAGGCCGCCGGACTTACGGTGACCGTGCTCGCGGCCGGCTCGCCGGAGAAGCTGCAGGGGGATGCGCGCCAGGCGTACTCGGACCTGCGTGGCAGCGGCGTCGCCGTGCACCCCTTTGCCGCCGAATCCTTGAGCGCCGGGGAAGTCATCGTCGATGCGATCCTCGGCACGGGGCTCAAGGGCCACGTGCGCGGTGACCTCGCGGCGGTGATCCGCGCCATCAACCAAAGTGGCAAGCCAGTGTTTGCACTCGATGTGCCTTCCGGCCTCGACAGCGATGCCGGCACGGCGCTCGGCGAGGAGGCCATCCGTGCGGAGGCGACGGTCACCTTCGTCGGACTGAAGACCGGGTTGTTCGTCGGCGAGGGCCCGGAGTTCGCCGGCACGGTGTTCTGCGATGATCTGGAGATCTCACCTGCGCCCTCGGCGCAACCGGTGCCGCGGCTCACGCGCATCGTCGAGTCGGAAATCCACGAAGCGCTGCCGCGGCGCCCGCGCTCCTCGAACAAGGGTGACTTCGGCCGCGTGCTGATTGTGGGCAGCGGCAGCGGCATGCCGGGCGCGGCGCGGCTCGCGGGGGAGGCGTGCCTGCGCGTCGGCGCCGGACTCACGAGCGTCGCCGTGGCGCCGGAGAATGTGGCGGCGATCGCGGCGGGCCGCCCCGAGCTCATCTGCATCGCGCTCACCGATCCGAACGTGCTCGCCGAGGCGATCGGGCGCGCGGATGTGATCGCGGTCGGCCCCGGACTCGGGCGCTCAGCCTGGGCGAAGAGCGCACTCGATGTCGTGCTCGATTCCGGCAAGCCCCTGGTCGTCGACGCCGACGCGCTCAATCTTCTGGCCGAGCGCGGCGCGCAGCCGCGCGAAGACTGGATCCTGACACCGCATCCGGGGGAAGCCGGTCGTTTACTCGGAGTCAGCGCGCAGGACATCCAGCACGACCGTCTGACCGCGCTCGATCGGCTCCTCGAGCGCTTCCACGGCACCATCGTGCTCAAGGGTGCGGGCACGCTCGTCGGTGCGCGCGGCCGTATCCCCGGGGTGTGTGAGCGCGGCAATCCGGGCATGGCGACCGCGGGCACCGGGGATGTCCTGACCGGTGCGATCGCCGGAATCCTGGCGCAGTGCCACGATCACTGGGCCGCCGCGCGGGTCGGAGTGCTCGTGCATGCGATGGCCGGCGATGCGGCCGCGCGCGCCGGGGAGCGCGGGGTGCTGGCCGGGGATCTCACGCGCGAGCTGCACCACTGCGTGAATCTCTAAGGGCGTGCGTGCGCCAGATCGCCCGCAGCGAGCAAGACACCGAGGCGTGGGGCGCACGACTGGCGCGCACGCGTCCCCCCGGGGGCCAACCCGCGGTGCTCTTCCTGACCGGGGAGCTGGGCGCGGGCAAGACGACACTGGTGCGAGGATTCCTGCGCGCGCAGGGCGTCAGCGCCGCGGTGCGCAGCCCCACCTACACGTTGGTCGAGCTCTACCGGCTCCCCGGGCTCACCGTGCTGCACGCGGATCTTTATCGTCTGCAGGATCCCGGGGAGCTCGAGGCGCTCGGCCTGCGCGAGTGGGCGCAGGCGGGCTACCTGTGGCTCATCGAGTGGCCGGAGCGCGGCCGCGGGCATTTGCCGCTGCCGGACCTCACCGTGTCACTCGGCGTGTTGAGCGACGCCCACACCATCGACCTTCAGGCACACTCGGCCTTCGGGGAGCACTGGCTGCGGGAACTTACCGCGGCCTGAATCGTCCCGCTTGAGAGGGCGCTTTCGCGTGGCGCCTTGAAATGGGCGTCCCGACGCCGTAGATTACGCACAAGGTAGTGCAGCGAACTTAATGATTAAAAAGGTCTTTTGCCGGGGGATGGCGGCCGCACTGCTGAGCCTGATGCTCGGTGCACCCCTTGGGGCGGCCGAACTGCGCGCCATCCAGCTCAACGCTGGCGCCGACTCGGCCGAGGTCACGCTCGATCTGGACGAGGCGGTGGTCGAGAGCATTTTTACGCTCGAGCACCCGGATCGCATCGTCATCGACCTGCGGCACACGCGCCATGCGCGGAGCCTGAACCTGCCCGCCCCGGGCGGCGTGGTGACCGCGGTGCGCTTCGGGCCGCAGCCGGGCGGCACGCTACGTGTCGTGGTGCAGATGAAATCGCCCCTGGCGCTGCACAGTCGCTGGACGGGTGAGGACACGCGCGGGCGGCAGCTGGTGTTGAATCTGGGCGAGGCGGCGACCGCGCCTGCACCGGCGCAGTTGCGCACCGTGCGTGCCGCGCACGCCCCCGGCGAGGGCAGCCGCGACGTCATCGTCGCCGTGGACGCCGGTCACGGCGGACAGGATCCCGGGGCGATCGGCCGCGGCGGGACGCGGGAGAAGGATGTGACACTGGCGATCGCGCGCGCGCTCGCCGAGCGGATCAACGCGGAGGCCGGGATGCGGGCGGTGCTGACGCGCGACCGCGACGAGTTTCTGGAGCTGCGGGATCGCATCGGCCGTGCCCACACTGCGCACGCAGACATGTTCGTGTCCGTGCACGCCGATTCAATAGCCGATCGCAGCATCTCCGGGGCTTCCGTGTATGTCCTTTCGGCGCACGGCGCTTCGAGCGAGGCGGCGCGGGTACTGGCGGAGCGCGAGAACGCGGCCGATCTGATGGGCGGGGTGCTCGAAGACAAAGGGGCGCTGCGGCCGGTGCTGCTCGATGAGGCGCAGACCCAGATCATCGGTGTCAGCGCGAGCGCCGCGGAGCGCGTGGTGAGCGCGCTGGAGGGCGTCGGCGACGTGCGCAAGGTGCAGGTGCAGCAGGCCGGCTTCGTGGTGCTGAAGTCCCCCGACATCCCGTCCATGCTGGTCGAGACGGCCTACATCTCCAATCCCGAGGAGGAGCGGCGCCTGAAAAGCGCCAGCCAGCAGGCGCGCCTGGCCGAGGCGATCGCCAGCGGCATACGCAGCTTCTTCGTGCAGAACCCCCCCGACGGCACGCGCTTCAAGCAGCAGCGGCGCGATACCCTGGCCAGTGCCGCGGACGCCGCCGCCGGCCCCGCCACCCCCTAAAGCGGCCTCGAACGCGCGGCTGTGGCGGCCGCCAGCAGGATTCGCCTGTAAACTTGGGCGCCTGCATGCCTATCCGTATCCTTTCCGGCGAACTCGTCGATCAGATTGCCGCCGGCGAAGTGATCGAACGGCCGGCTTCGGTCGTGAAGGAAATCGTCGAGAACAGTCTCGATGCCGGAGCCACGCGCATCGAGATCGAGGTGGAGCGTGGCGGGGTGGGGCTGGTGCGGGTCCGCGACGATGGCCGCGGCATCGAGCCGCAGGAGTTGCCGCTCGCGCTCGCGCGCCACGCGACGAGCAAAATTACCTCGCTCGATGACCTGGAGGCGGTGAGTACCCTCGGCTTTCGCGGCGAGGCGTTGCCCTCGATCGGCTCGGTGGCGCGGCTGCGCATCGCCTCACGGGTCGCCGCAGCTGAAGCCGGGGCGGAGATTCTCTGCGAGGGGGGCATGCAGGGGGAGGTGCGCCCGGCCGCGCAACCGCCGGGCACGACCGTCGAGGTGCGGGACCTGTTCTTCAATGTGCCGGCCCGGCGCAAGTTCGTGCGCAGTGATGCCACAGAGCTTTCGCACGTCGCGACTCTGGTTGAACGGCTGGCGCTGTCACGTTTTGACGTGAGCTTCCGTCTGCGCCAGGGCGCACGGGTCTTACTCGATGCGCCCGCCGCGGGTGCCCCCGGCGACGAGCGGGTACGTCTGGAACAGGTGCTGGGGGAGGATTTTGCGGCCGCGGCGATCGCCGTGCGCCACGCCGCGGGACCTGTGCTCCTGTCCGGTTGGGCCGGCCTGCCGACGCGCTCGCGCGCGCAGGCCGACCAGCAGTTCTGGTTCGTCAATGGCAGAAGTGTGCGCGACCGGCTGCTCATGAACGCCGTGCGACTGGCGTATCGGGACGTGCTCTACCACGGCCGGCATGCCGCCTACGTGCTGTACCTGACACTGCCCCCGCAGCTGGTCGACGTCAACGCGCACCCGGCGAAACTTGAGGTGCGCTTCCGCGACAGCCGCCAGATCCATGAGTTCGTCTTCCGCGCGCTCGAGCGGGCGCTCGCCGACACCAAGCCCGACATGACCGCTCCTGCCGCGCGGGCAGATGCCTTCGGGGCGACCGGCGCGCACGCGTCGGCCGCACACGGCGGGATGGGCAACGGCGGCTCCCGGCCCACTCTGCCGCTGTATAGCGCGGCGCGGGATCCCTGGCAGCTCGTGGCCGCGGTGCGCGGGAGCACCGCCCCGGAGGTCGGGTTGCCGAGGGGGGATGAGCCTCTGGGCACCGCGCTCGCACAGCTGCACGGGGCCTACATCCTGGCGCAGAATTCCGAGGGCATCGTGCTCGTTGACATGCACGCCGCTCACGAGCGTGTGCTGTACGAGCGCTTCAAGGCCGAGCGGCAGCGCTCCGCCCTGGCCTCCCAACACCTGCTCGAGCCGATCGTGCTCGAAGTCAAGGCGCACGAGCTGGCACGGATCCTCGAGGAGCGGGGCCAGTGGGAGGCGGCCGGCTTTGAGATCGATGCCCTCGGAGACACACGCCTCGCGTTGCGGCGCGTGCCGGCGGTGCTGAGCGTGCGCGAGATTCGTGCCGTCGTGGCCTCGCTCATCGCCGATCTGGCCCTCGAGACCCGTACCCACCACCTGGAGGGCGCCGCCGACCGCTTCCTCGGCACGCTCGCCTGCCGTAGCGCCATACACGCCCACCGCCGCCTGAGTATCGAGGAGATGAATGCGCTCCTGCGACAGATGGAAGCCACCGAGCGGGCCAACCAGTGCAATCACGGCCGTCCCACCTGGACGCGCCTCACCCTCCAGCAGTTGGACCAGCTGTTCCTGCGGGGCCGCTGAGTGTCCAATCCGAAGCGTGCGGCGGCCGAGCGGCTGCCCGTGCTCGTGCTCACCGGGCCGACCGGCGCCGGCAAGACCGACTGGGCGATCGCACTCGCCGAGCGGGCTCCGGTGGAGATCGTCAGCGTCGACTCGGCACTCGTTTACCGCGGACTCGACATCGGCAGTGCCAAGCCCTCAGCGGCGCTGCGCCGGCGCATCCCCCATCACCTCATCGACATCTGCGCGCCGACCGAGAGCTACTCCGCCGGGCGCTTCGTGGCCGATGCGCTCGCGTGCATCCGCGACATCCAGGGCCGCGGCCGCGTGCCGCTCCTGGTGGGGGGCACCATGCTTTACCTGCGTGCGCTCCTGCACGGGCTTGCCGTCCTGCCACAGGCCGCCCCGGCACTGCGGGCCGAGTTGGATGAGCGCGCGCGCCGTGCCGGCTGGCCGGCCCTGCACGCCGAGCTTGCCCGCCTGGACCCGGCCGCCGCCGCGCGGATCGCCCCGGCGGATGGGCAGCGCATCCAGCGCGCACTCGAGGTGTGCCTGAGCACCGGGCAGAGGATCTCCGAGCTGCAGCGTGCGCGCGTGAGCCCGCTGGCGGGGTGGCCGCTGCATTACTGGGTGCTGGCGCCGCGCGAGCGCGCGCGGTTGCACGAGCGGCTGGCACAGCGCTTCGCCGCCATGATGGCCGCCGGGTTTCTGGAAGAGGTGCGCCAGCTGCGGGCCCGCGGCGACCTGAGCGCCCGCCACCCCGCCATGCGGGCGGTCGGATACCGGCAGCTGTGGGCGCACCTGGAGGGCGACTACGACCTCAAGGAAGCGGTAAACCGTGGGGTTGCCGCGACGCGCCAACTGGCAAAACGGCAACTGACGTGGATGCGTGGCGAAGCCTTGGGCGAATGGATTGACCCGGACTTAATCGCGCCCCTGTCGTGGATTCGAGACATAGGCACGCAGCTCTCCGCGTTTGGGCTTTGACGGAAGACGCATGTTAAGATGCTTCCGTCGGTGGCCTCGCATTTGCGGGACCCATAAGCTTGTTTTTGAGATCGCCGGAACACGGAACGTTTCAGTTGCGGTCCCATTTGTCCGCTGCACAACTCGAAGCGAAAAAATAAGGAGAACACGATGGCCAAAGGCCAATCCCTGCAAGACCCCTTCCTGAATGCGCTGCGCAAGGAGCGGGTGCCGGTATCGATCTACCTCGTCAATGGCATCAAGCTGCAAGGTCAGATCGACTCCTTTGACCAGTTCGTCGTTCTGCTGAAGAACAGCGTCAGCCAGATGGTCTACAAGCACGCAATTTCCACCGTGGTACCGGCCCGCAACGTGCGCCTGTCCGCGGAAGAGGGCGGTGCCGTTCCTGAGACGCCCGCCGAATAATGTCCCCCGCTACGGGAAGCCTGAGTGTTCGAACGCCCCAGGACTGGTGAGCGCGCCGTACTCGTGCGCCTGGGGCTGGGCGCACCCGTAGATCCGGAGGACGTTGAGGAATTCAGGCAGCTGGCGGTCTCGGCCGGCGCGCTGCCGGTCGCAACGGTGACAGGGCGCCGCGATCGACCCGATCCGCGCTACTTCGTCGGCAGTGGCAAGGCCGAGGAACTCAAAGAGGCCGCCCGCGCGAGCGCCGCCGATGTCATCCTCATCGATCATGCGCTCTCGCCGAGTCAGGAGCGCAACCTTGAGAAACTCATCGAGCGGCGCGTGCTCGACCGCAACGGCCTCATTCTCGATATTTTCGCGCAGCGCGCCCGCAGCTTCGAGGGCAAGCTCGAGGTGGAGCTCGCGCAGCTGAAGCACATTGCCAGTCGCCTCGTGCGCGGCTGGACGCACCTGGAGCGCCAGAAGGGCGGCATCGGCTTGCGCGGTCCGGGCGAGACGCAGCTGGAAACCGACCGGCGCATCATCGGACAGCGCGTGAAGTTACTGAGCAAACGCCTGCAGAAGATCCGGCAGCAGCGCGAGACCGGACGACACCTGCGCGCGGAGATCCCGGTGCCCTCACTCGCGCTCGTCGGCTACACCAATGCCGGCAAGTCGACCCTCTTTCGTTCACTCACGGGCGCCGATGCTTACGTGGCCGATCAGCTGTTCGCCACACTCGATCCGACCGTGCGTCGCATCGTGCTGCCCGGAGGCACGCCCGTGGTCGTCGCCGACACGGTGGGCTTCATCCGCGAGCTGCCACATGAGCTGGTGGCGGCCTTCCAGTCGACCCTGACCGAGGCGCGGGCCGCGACGCTGCTGCTGCACGTGGTGGATGCGAGCAACCCGCGCCGCGAGGAGCAGATCGCCCAGGTCGATGCGGTGCTCGCGGAGATCGGCGCACAACAGATCCCGCAGCTGCTCCTCTACAACAAGATCGATCGGCTCGAGAGTGTCCCGCGCATCGAGCGCAACGCCGACGGGCGCGCGGTGGCGGTGTGGATTTCCGCCGAGCAGCGTCTCGGGCTCGACCTCCTGGTCAACGCGGTGGCCGAGCGCCTGGCGCGCTTTGCACGCCGCGCGCGGCTGCGGGTGCCGGCGAGTGCCGGCGCGCTGCGCTCGCGCCTGTACGCGGCGCAGGCGGTGCGCTCGGAGAGCTCGGCACCGGATGGCTCCATAGAACTGGCGGTGGAGTTGCCGGACCTGGAGTTGCTCACCCTCGCCCGCACCAGCGGCGTACAGATTCTCGAGGTGCAGACGAGCGACATGCCTTGTGCCCCTGCAGAGCACTCCCTACAATCGTCGGCCGTTTTGAACGCGTCCAAATAGCGCTTAAGCGCACACATCCCGTATGGCCTGGAATCAACCGAATGGTGGCCAGAAGAGCCCGTGGGGACGTCGTCCCGGAGCGGGCGGGCCGGACCTTGATGAGCGCCTGAAGAGCTGGCAGCGCAAGCTCGAGTCGCTGCTGCACCCGGGCGGTGCCGGCGGGGAGAGCGGCTCGCTGTTTCTCATCGTGGCGCCGCTGATCGTGTGCATCTGGATCGCGAGCGGCTTCTATCAGGTGAAGCAGGCCGAGCGCGGCGTGGTGCAGCGCTTCGGTCGCTTCGCCGGCGTCACCGATCCGGGCTGGCACTGGCGGGCGCCCTGGCCGATCGAGAGCGTGACCAAGGTGAACATCGCGAGCGTGAACTCGAGTGACTTTAAGTCGCGCGTGCTGACCTCGGATGTGAATCTCATTGATGTGCACTTCGCGGTGCAGTACCAGTTCTCTGATCCGGTCAAAACGCTCTTCAGCGTGCGCGACCCGGAGACCACCTTAAGCGAGGTGAGCGAGAGCGCCATCCGCGAGATCGTCGGCCGCAGCACCCTCGATGATGTGCAGGTGGGAGGCACCCGCCCGGAGATCACGCGCCGCACCAAGGAACTCATCCAGCACACGCTCGACTACTACAACTCCGGCATCACCGTCACGACCGTGAACCTGCAGGACGTGCAGGTGCCCGAGGCGGTCATTCCCTCGCGCAACGACGCCAACAAGGCGCAGGCGGACAAGGAGCGCTTCATTTTGGAGTCCGAGGCCTACTCGAACGGCATCCTGCCGGTCGCGCAGGGTACGGCCGCGCGCATGCAGCAGGATGCGGAAGGCTACAAGGCGCGCGTGGTGGCCGAGGCGGAAGGCCAGGCATCGCGCTTCTCGCAGCTCGAGGTGGCCTACGCCCAGGCCCCGGAAGTGACGCGGCGGCGCATCTACATGGACACGCTCGAGAACGTACTCGCGCGCGCCCACAAGGTGCTGATTGACGGCAAGGCCGGCAGCAACATGATCTACCTGCCGATCGACAAGCTGCTCGAGAAGAGCAATGCCCGCGAGGGCGAGCCGGGAGCGTCTGATGCGGCCGCCGCCAGCGGCGCCAAGGAGCCCGATCAGGTGACGGTCGAGGCCCGCGGACGGGCGGAGCGCTGATGAATTCCCGCTACTTCGCCTTCTGCGCCGCGGCTGCCGTGCTGCTGATCCTCGCGGGCCTCTCGATGTTTACCGTGAGTGCGACGCAATACGCCATCGTGAAGCAGTTCGGCGCCATCGTCGGCACGCAGTATCCGCCGGGGCTGCACTTCAAGTGGCCCTGGAACACGGTGACCAAGTTTGACAACCGCATCCTCTCGCAGTCCTATACGGGGGAGACCTTCCTCACGAATGATGGCCGCGGTCTCATCGTCGACTTCTATATCAAGTGGAAGGTGAAGGACCCCTCGCTCTTCTACATCACGACCGGCGGCGGCGAAGAGGTCGCCGGCGAGCGGCTCTCGGAGATCGTCAAGGACGGTATCAAGACCGTCGTGGCGCAGCGTACCTTGCAGCAGGTGGTCTCGAGCGAGCGCGCGGCGGTCACCGGCGAGATGCTCGGTCAGGCGAGCGGCAAGGCCGCAGCACTCGGGGTCGATCTGATCGACGTACGCGTGCAGCGCATCGATCTGCCCGAGGAAGTGGCGGCGCGCGTCTACGAGAGCATGAAGCAGAACTTCGCCAAGACCGCGAGTCGCTTGCGCGCGGAAGGACAGCAGGCGAGCGCCGGCATCCGCGCGTCCGCCGAGCGCCAGCGCACCGTGATCATCGCCGATGCTGAGCGCGACGCGCTGCGCATCCGCGGCGAGGGGGATGCGGCCGCCGCCCAGACCTACGCACGCGCCTACGCCAAGGATCCTGAGTTCTATGGCTTCTACCGCAGCATGCAGGCCTACGATCGCTCCCTCGGCAAGGATGGCGACCTGCTGGTAGTCACCCCGGATGGGGAGTTCTTCAAGTACCTGAAGGATGCCGGCACGCCCAAGGCCGCCGCTTCGCATCACTGAAGCGCCCCGCGGCACGCTCATGACGATCAACCTAACGGACCTGCTGGCCGCCCTCGGGCTGTTTTTCGTGATGGAAGGTATCGCACCGTTCCTGAACCCGCAGGGACTGAAGCGCGCCCTCACCAAATTGCTCGAGGTGCGCGATCGGGAGTTGCGCCTCGCAGGCCTCGGCAGCATGCTGGTCGGCGTCGTGATCCTGTTTCTCGTGCGCTAGGGGACACGCAGGGCATGGGAAGATTCGTCATCATCATCGGCACCCAGTGGGGTGATGAAGGCAAGGGCAAGGTCGTTGACCTGCTCACCGAGGGCGCCGCCGCCGTCGCGCGCTTTCAGGGCGGTCACAACGCCGGCCACACGCTCGTCATCGCCGGCAAGAAGACCATCCTGTCGCTCATTCCTTCGGGAATCCTGCGCGGGCAGGTGCGCTGTTTCATCGGCAACGGTGTCGTACTCTCGCTCGAGGCGCTCTTGAGCGAGAGCCGCATGCTGATGGAGCAGGGCGTACCGGTGTTCGAGCGACTGCGCATCTCGCCGCACTGTCCGCTGATTCTGCCCTCGCACGTACTGCTCGACCAGGCGCGCGAGCGCGCGCGCGGGCTGAACGCCATCGGCACCACCGGGCGCGGCATAGGGCCTGCGTACGAGGATAAGGCCGCGCGGCGCGCGCTGCGCGTGGCGGACCTGTTTCAGCGCGATCGCTTTGCCGCCAAGCTCGGCGAGGTGCTCGATTTTCACAACTTCGTGCTGCAGAACTACTACCGCGTGCCGGCGGTGGACTTCCAGAAGACCCTCGACGCGCAACTGTCGATGGCCGAGCACATCGCGCCCCTGGTGACCGATGTGACGCTCGCCCTGCACCAGCTGCGCGCCACCGACGCGAACGTGCTGTTCGAGGGTGCACAGGGGGCGATGCTTGATGTCGACCACGGCACCTATCCCTTCGTCACCTCCTCCAATACCACGGCCGGCTTTGCCGCCACCGGCACGGGCCTCGGGCCGCGCGCCTTTGATGCCGTGCTCGGTATCGTCAAGGCCTACACCACGCGCGTGGGCGCGGGTCCCTTTCCCACCGAGCTGTTCGATGTGTACGGCGAGCATCTGTCGCGCGTCGGGCACGAATTCGGCTCGGTCACCGGACGCCGCCGTCGCTGCGGCTGGTTCGACTCGGTGGCGCTGCGGCGCGCGATCGTGAACTCGAGTGTCTCGGGGCTGTGCATCACCAAGCTGGACGTGCTGGATGGCCTGGACATGATCCGCATCTGCATCGGCTATCGCATCAATGGCGTCGTTACCCCGGAGCCGCCGATGAGCGTGGAGGGCTACGCGGATGTTGAGCCGGTGTACGAGGAACTGCCGGGTTGGGGCGAATCGACCGTGGGAGTCATCACCTACGAGGCACTGCCGCTGAACGCGCGCCGCTATCTTGAGCGCCTCGCACAGCTCGTCAACGTCCCGATCGATATGATTTCAACGGGCCCGGATCGCGAGCAGACCATCGTGCTGCGGCACCCGTTCGGAGTCTGACCTGAGCACTCCGCGGCGCCCGCACTCCGCCGGGGCAGTGCGCGGCGCGCTGGCGCTCATCATCCTCCTGGCCTGTCTGCTCGCCGCCGGCAGCTGGCGCATCTACAGCAACACCTGGGACGAGCCGGAACATCTGGCGGCCGGGCTCGAACTCCTCGACCGCGGGCACTACGAGTACGACACCGAGCATCCGCCGCTTGCGCGGGTACTCCTCGCCCTGGGCCCGTACCTCGCCGGAGCGCACTCCTTCGGCACGCCGCCCCCGGATGGCACCCAGGAGGGTAAGGACATCCTCTATACCGATGGGCACTACGAGCGCTACCTGCTGCTGGCGCGCGCCGGCACGCTGCCGTTCCTCGCGCTGCTGCTGTGGGCGATGTGGCTGTGGGCCCGACGTCTGTTCGGCTCCGCAGCTGTCGCACTCCTCGCGGTGCTGCTGCTCGTCTCGGTGCCGCCCATTCTCGGGCATGCGGCGCTTGCGACGCTGGATGTGGCCGCAGCGGCAACCACACTGCTCGCCCTGTACGCGCTTCAGGTGTGGCTCGAGAGCACGCGGCTTCGGGACGCGGTTATTTTTGGACTCACCGCCGGCATCGCCGTGGCGACCAAGTTCTCCGCCGTGCCCTTCATCGGTGTCTCGCTCGTGGCGCTGGCACTGCTGCAGGGTCTGATGGGCTGGCGCGCGCGTGCTCAGGCGCCACCCGCGGCGGTGCCGGCTGCTGCGGGCGCGGCACTGCGCCGCCGTCTCGGCGGGCTGCTCCTGGCCGCGCTCGCCACGCTCGTGCCGCTGCTCGCCGTCTATATGCCACGTAACGTCGATCCGGTGGCGGTACAGGCGCGCTTCGACTGGGCGGTCCAGTACCTGCTCACGCGGCACGGTTATGCGCACGCCCTGGGCGTCACACTCTCGCACCTGTGGCTGCCGCGGGAGGCCAAGGACCTGCTGAACGGCATCATCGCCGTCAAGGCCCACAACGACACCGGGCATCGCTCGTATCTGCTCGGGCAGGTGAGCCTCAATGGCTGGTGGTACTTCTATCTGGTGACCCTGGCGGTCAAGACCCCTCTGCCGCTGCTCGCGGGCGGTCCGCTCGGGCTTGCGTGGCTTGCGCGTACGGGCTGGCGCGAGCGCAATGGCTGGGCGCTCGCTCCGGCGGTTCTCGTGCTGGCCATCCTGACCTTCGCCAGCACCTTCAGCCGCATCAACATCGGCGTGCGCCACGTGCTCGTGCTGTACCCGTTTCTGGCACTCGGCGGGGCCTACCTCCTCTGGCGGACCTGGGGCAGGCTCGCCTCGGTCACCCATCGGCGCGCGCAACTGGCGGGGCAGGCGGGGCTCCTCATCCTGCTGCTGTGGCAACTGAGCACGCTCTGGCGCGCTTATCCGGACTACCTGCCGTATTTCAATGAGGCGGTCAGAAACCCGGAACGCGTGCTCGTGGACTCAGATCTTGATTGGGGACAGGACCTCAAGCGCCTGGAATTGCGCGCGCAGGCGCTGGGCATCACGCAACTGCACCTCGCCTACCGCGGCACGGCGGACCTTGCGCGCGAACCGCTGCCGCCCTTGCAGATGCTCGAGCCGCGACAGCCGGTCAGCGGCTGGGTGGCGATCACCGCGCTGGCACGCACCCGCAACCGGAGCGACTACGCCTGGCTCGAGGGCTATCGGCCGCTCGAGCGCATCGGTAAGTCGATCGATCTGTACTACATCCCCTGAGAGGGTGTCAGGCGCTGGCACCGGTCGCGGCACGCAGCCGCGAGATCCGCACCAGCGGCGGCGGATGAGAGTAGTAGAACGCGGCATACACCGGGTCCGGCGTGAGCGTACTTGCGTTGTCGCGGTGCAGCTTCACGAGCGCCGTGGCGAGTTCCCCCGCGCTCGCATAGCGTGTGGCGAACTCGTCCGCCTCGAACTCGTGACGGCGCGACCAGAGCGAGGCAAGCGGCGTAATGAAGAACATGAACGCCGGCACCACCAAAATGAACAGCAGCAGCGCCGCATGCGTCGAGGGCAGTGGCACGCCGAGCGCGGTGTAGAAATCGGGCCTGCCCGCGAGCCAGCCGAGCAACGCGAGCCCGAGAAACGTGGTGAGCACCGAGAGCAGCAGCCGTTTGCGCACGTGTTTGAGACGGAAGTGTCCGAGCTCGTGCGCTAACACCGCTTCGACCTCCGGATGCGCCAGCCGCTCGAGCAGCGTGTCGAAGAAGACGATGCGCTTGTAGCGCCCGATGCCGGTGAAGTACGCGTTGCCGTGGCTCGAGCGACGGGAGTTGTCGACGACGAACACGCCCTTGGAGGCAAAGCCGCAGCGCTCAAGGAGCGCCTCGATGCGCGCCTGGAGGGAGGCGTCCTTCAGGGGCGAGAAGCGGTTGAAGAGCGGCGCGATGAACGCTGGCCACGCCCACGCCATGATGAGCATCACGGTGAGCCACAGCGCCCAGGCCCACACCCACCATAAGCGCCCCGCGCGCTCCATGAGCAGGAGCGTAGCGATGAGGAGCGGCCCGCCAAGCAATACCGCGAGCGCCATGCCCTTGGCGAGGTCCGCCAGGTACAGCGCCGGGGTCGTGCGGTTGAAGCCGAAGCGCGCCTCGAGCTTGAACGTGCGCCAGACCGAGAAGGGCAGGTTGATGAGCTGAATGATGAGCGCGACGGAGGCGATCACGGCCACCCCGAGCCACGGCTGCGACCAGTGCGTGTGGCGCCACAGAGCATCAATGGCCGCGATGCCGCCGCCGAGCGTCAGCGCGAGCGCGAGCGCCGCATCCACCAGGCCCGTGAGGCGCCCCAGGCGTGCCTTGGCGATGGTGTAATCGGCCGCCTTCGCGTGCTCCTGTGCGGAGACGCTGCCGGCGAAGGGTTCGGGCACCGCGTCGCGGTGCCGGGTGACCGTGGTGACCTGGCGCCCCGAGAGCCACAGCTCAAGGAGCGTGCCGAGGATGATCGCGCTGATGAACAGGGGGGTTAGCCAGACCATGCGTTCCAGTCTACCGCGGCGCAGCGGCGGCGCCCGCCGCGGGGCCCGGCACGCGCTAGCCGCGCCTCGCCGGGCGCGCTGAGAAGCGCGCGAGGCGCGCGCGGCGGTTCACGGCTTGCGCAGCCGGGGATTCCAGCTGCGCAAGCAGCAGCCGCGCTGCGACGGTGAACTTGGCCGGATCGCCGCTCGCCCGGGCGAGGAGCATCCCCCCCTCAAGCGCCCCCACCAGCATCGCGGCGGCCTCGACCGCCGGCACCGTTGAGGCGAGGGAGCCTTCCTGCCGGCCCTGCTCCAGAAGCTGCGTCAGCCAGCGCTCGTTGGCGGTGAAGAACGCGCGCAGCGCCTTTTGCATCGGCTCCGGCAGCGTCGCGTATTCCGCCGCCAGCATGCCGCACAGGCACATGCGCTCATCGGCCAGCACCTGCGCGTAAAGCTTCACATAGGCACGCAGTCGCGCCGGGGCGGCGGCGCGCTCGCGCTCGATGGTTTGCAGCGCGCGTTCAAAGGCGCCGCTGTAGCGCTCGATGAGCGTGCGGCCGAGTTCCGCCTTGGTGGCGAAGTGATAATGCAGGCTCGCTTTGCTGATGCGGACCTCGGCGGCGATGTCGGCGTAGCTGAAGCCGTTGAAGCCGCGCGTCTGCATCAGACGCTCGGCCACATCCAGGATTCGGGTCGTTGTGTGCGCCGCAGCCGGCTTCGGTTCGCTCATCGATGTGAATCATAGCAAGCGGGGCTTGTATATACCTACTAGTTGGTAGAGACTCCGCCTTCGGACGCGTTTCGTACCCGTCCCAAGGGGGCCCTCATGCAAACGACGGAACACAAGACGTTTACCCAGCCCGATGAAACACGCGAATTCCCGCGCGGCCGCGCCGAGATCCTCAAGATCGGAGGCGCCGAGGTGGGACGCCTGGTTTTTCAGCCCGGCTGGCGCTGGTCGAATGATCTGAAGCCCATCGCCAAAACCCACAGCTGCACGGCGCCGCACTTTCAGTATCACGTGAGCGGACGGCTGGGCATCCGCATGGATGACGGCACCGAATTCATCGCCGGTCCGGGGGACATCACCTCATTGCCGAGCGGCCATGATGCCTGGGTGGTGGGGACTGAGCCGGTGGTGGTCGTGGACTGGTTCGGCGCGAGCAGCTACGCCAAGGGCTAGCGGCCGCGCGCTCGCCAGCTCAGGCGGGCGCGGGGGCGGACTTGCGCTGATCACTCAGCCACAGCGCCCCGGTGCACAGGAAGGCGACCACGCTCAGGAAGCCGAAGAACCACAGCATCGGGGCGTAACCGCCCGGATTGCTGGCGCTGGCACCGCTCACGTCGTTGATGTAACCGGCCGCAAGGTTTGCCGCGAACAGTCCGGCATTTTGCAGGGTGGTCATCAGACCATAGGCGGTGCCGAGCTGTTCCGGGGCCGCGTAGCGGGGCACGGTTGGCCACAGCACCGCAGGCAGGAAGGAGAAACTCAAGCCTAACAGCGCCGTTGACACCGCGGCGCTGCCGGGCATGGCACCCAGCACGAGGAAGCTCAGCGGCAGCAGCACCGCGCCGGCGGCCAGCAGCAGCGCGTTGCGGCCGGTGCGATCCAGCAGCAGCCCAAATACCGGCGTGGCAAAAGCCGCGGCGAGGAACACATAACTGTTCAGCGTGCCGGCCTGCTCCAGGCTCAGTCCCTGCGCTTCCTGCAGGTACTTGATGGCGAAGGTGCTGCGGAAGGGAAAGATCACCGAGTAGAAGGCCACGCAGGTGCCCACCAGCAGCCAGTAGCCGGCGGGAAAACGCAGCAGATGACTCCAGTCGATGCGCTCCGGCCGCGGCGCCATGGCGAGCGTCCCACGGGCGGCTTGGCGGCGGTCAACATAGAAATACAGCACCGCGGCGGCGAAGGATAAGCCGGCAAAGCCGACCGCGAGCCACAGGGGTGGCTGCCAGCCCTGCTCATAGAGGTGTCTGGCGAATGTGGGTGAACGGTCGGCGAGATAGGATCCGAGGCGCGCAAGACTGATGTTCAGGGCGAGCTGCAGGGCGAAGTAGCGGCCCGTAAACCATTGCGCGAGCGCCACCAGAACGGCGACCACCAGTGTCTCGGAACCGATGCCAAAGAGCAGGCGACCGGCCGCCATGACGGTAAAGTGCTCTCCGAGCGCGGTCAGCACGGCACCGACGAGGCAGATGGCCGTGGTCGCCAGGACCATCACCCGTGCGCTAAAGCGATCGACCAGTACCCCGCCCACGACCACGAGGAAAATATTGGGCAGGCTGTAGATCGCGTTCAGTGTGCCGATCTGGGTGTCGTTGAAGTGCAGTTGCTGCGCGAGCAGCTCTGCGACCGGACCGATGCTGTCATAGCCGTAGTAGTTGCCGAGCATGACCAGCGCGGCGCTCACGAAAAACAGCGCCTGCGCCCCGAGCGAGGGCGTCGGGCGCGCGACCGGGGCGGCGCTCACGCGATGCCAGCCGCCCTTTCGGAGCGGGGGATTCGCCGGCCCGGTTGCCGCCCGCGGGCGCGCGCCAGGGCGTTCGCCCGCATGGCGAGTGGCTCGTAAGGCTGAAGATTCCCCCGCATCGTTTCCTCTTAGGCGCGCCTGGAGCCAGCGCCTCGTGCACGCGCCCGTAGCCGCTTGTTAGTTGCGCTACAGATTGTACTGAACTCATCGCGGCCGCGGGGCCGAATTGCGTCACATGCGCCGGCGTGCTTGCGGCGGCTCGCAGGCCAACAGACCTGGCCGGCGTCTGATGGCGGCGGGTGAGGCGTGCTCGGGCGCAACGCGTGAGCGCACGGCGCCCCGCGCGCCCGAAGAGACCCAGCCCGCTAGGTCGTTGTGCTCACCGCCCGCAGCAGCATGACGGGCAGGGGATCCTCGGGCATGCCGCCGATAGTCACCGCCGTGCGCGAGGTGAAATTGAAGCTCATGAGGGCGACGAACAGGGAGGCGATCTGCTCCGGTGAGAACTCACGTGCCAGTGCTGCGGCGAGCTGCGGTGTGACACCGGCCGGAAATCCGAGGTAAGCATCGGCGAGCGCAATGGCGAGTTTCTCCCGGGCACTGAGCGCACTGGTCTGGTAATCAGCATCGATCATCGTGGCACGCGCCTCGGTGAGGCCGTCGGCGCGCGCGACCTCGTAACGCACCGCCTTGCAGTACACGCAGTTCACCGTGCGGGCGTTGCGCAGCCGGATCACCTCCAGGAGCGTCGCAGAGACCAGGCTCTTCTGCCACACCGCATCGTTGAGCCCCACGATCTCGGCCACCGTCTCTGGCACGAGGCCGAGGGCGCTGTCACGGATGGTGTTACCGGTGCGGGTGGCCGGGGCTGCCGCGCGTGCCTTACCCGACATGGGCGTCCTGCGGGGCGGGCGCGAAGCGGGCCAGATCGCGCAGGCACCGCGCCGTTCGGATGCGCCCGTCGATGCAGCCGAGTGCCTCAATCAGGAACACGAGACCGGGCTCTCCCAGGAAGGCCTTCACCTCATCGGCAAGCTCATCAGGGATCGACTGCGGGTCGAGGCCGTAGCACTCGGCAAAGAGCAGCAGCGCCTTCTCGCCCGCGCTGAAGGCCGCGCTCCGGTGCGCCGCACCCGCCAGCACCGCATCGCGCTGGGCACTCGGCAGGGCGCCGGGCTCAACATGCGGGTTGCTGGCCGCAAGTTCCTGTTCATCCCGGTGCAGGCGCGCCAGCGTCAGCCGGCACAGCTCCAGCAGCGCCGGTGTGAGGTAGGGCTGCACCCACAGGGCCTGCCACAGCCGGGCAAAGCTCGCCGCCGGCGCACCCGCCAGCGCCAGGCTGCGGTCAAGATCCAGACTCGTCGGAGAGGTCACTGCGTCCATCGATAAGGCGTGTCCTGGCGCAAAGTGTAGCAGTCACCAGGCCGCAGCCTGCCCGGCGTTTCAGGGCGCCACCCAGCCGGAGTTGATGAGGCCCGGGCGAAATTCGCGTATGACGTGCGCATCGGGCCGCTGCGCGTGGCGCTTCGCGCGGCCCGGCAGACGCGTGAGGATGTCGCGGATGACGTTCAGGCGCGTCTGCGGCTTGTTGTCGGCGCGCACGACGATCCAGGGTGCATCTTCGGTGTGGGTGCGCAGCAGCATGCTGTCGCGCGCGCGGCTGTACTCGTACCAGAGCCGCTGCGCCGCCTCGTCCACCGGACTGGTCTTCCACTGCTTCAGCGGATCCTTGCGCCGCTCGCGCAGGCGCCGCGCCTGCTCCTTGTGGCTGATATCGAGGTAGTACTTGAGCAGGTACGTGCCGGAGCGCACCAGCAGCTGCTCGAAACGCGGCGCAGCCTCCAGAAAGGCCTCCTGTTCTGCGGCTGTGCAGAACTTCATGACCGGTTCCACCCCGGCGCGGTTGTACCAGCTGCGATTAAAGAGAACGATCTCCTGAGCCGCCGGCAGATACCTCACATAGCGCTGAAAGTACCACTCGGTCTCTTCTCGATTGCTCGGCTTCCCGGGGGCCACAACACGCACCTCGCGCGGGCTGAGGTGCTCGATGATGCGCTTGATGGTGCCGTCCTTACCGGCACTGTCGCGCCCTTCGAAGATCACGAGCACTTTCAGCCCGTGAGCGATCACATGGTTGTGCAATTTGACCAACTGGATCTGCAGGCCTCGCAGCTCCTTCGCGTACGCCCGCTTGCTGGTCTTCGCAATGTGATCCGGCTTGTGCTTCGATTTTTTCGCCATCGGGCTACTCCAGGGCAAGCTGCCCGCGAGTGTCGGTCCTGGTCGCTCGCCTGCGCCGCCCTGCGGGTACAGACTTGTCGCTGACGCCGGAGGGGTTCAGGCTAGGCGTGTCGCGGAAGCGGTCGCTAAGTCCAGAAGATCTCTCGGGGAGCTCATCATGACGAAGATCAGGCTCGAAGTTAAGGTTGTCGTAACCCAGAACGGTCCGTACCTCGTCACGGGCAACATACCGCTCGCCAAACAGACGATCGCCAGTGACGCGGAGGGCGGCTCGCAGAGCTGGAAGGAGAGCGATCCGTTTCCCCCTCAGGCGAGCTATGCGCTGTGCCGCTGCGGGCACTCCAAGACCAAGCCCTTCTGCGACGGCACCCATGGCAAGATCAAGTTCGATGGCACCGAGACCGCCAGCCGCGCGCCGTATCGCGAACAGGCCCAGCTCATGGAAGGTCCGGTGCTTGCCCTGACGGATGCGGAGTCGTTGTGCGCCTTTGCACGATTCTGTGACCCGAATGGCCAGGTCTGGAGCCAGGTCGAGCACACCGATGAGCCGCAGGTGCGCGCGAACTTCGTGCGCCAGGTGAACAATTGTCCGGGCGGGCGTTTGGTGGCCTGGGATCGCGCCACCGGTAAACCGATCGAACACGCACTGCCCGTTTCCATCGGGCTGATCGAGGATCCGGCCGAGGGTGCCAGTGGTCCTTTATGGCTGCGCGGTGGGATACCGCTGGTGTCGGCCGACGGCTTTACGTACGAGATCCGCAATCGCGTCACCCTGTGCCGCTGCGGGGCTTCCAAGAACAAGCCCTTCTGCGACGGCTCGCACGTCGCAGTGAAATTTCACGACTGAAAAAAACAGGGCGCGGGGGCGCCTAGAGGCTCAGGCCGGCAAAGGGTCGCTCGAGCGCCATGCGCTCGGTGACCGGCGGCATCGGGTACTTAAGTCCGCTCGCGCAGTTAAAGAGGATCACCGTGTCGCTCGCCCGGATCCGATCTGCCCGTGCCGCCGCCAGGTAAGCCGCGTAGGTTGCCGCCCCTTCGGGGCTGAGGAGCACTCCGTCGCGCGTGCCGACGTGTGAGCGCGCCGCTTCGATGTCCGCGTCGCTCACGGCGAGTGCAAAGCCGCCGCTGTCACGCAGCGCCGCAAGGATGAGAAAGTCCCCGAGCGCTGCCGGCACGCGGATGCCGGCGGCAATCGTGTGAGCGTTTTCCCAGAACGCAGCGCTGCTCGCGCCGGACTCAAAGGCGCGCACGATCGGCGCACAACCGCTGGCCTGCACGGCGACCAGCCGGGGCAGGGGCCCGGACAGCCAGCCGAGTGCCTTAAGCTCCTGCCACGCCTTCCACATGCCAATGAGACCGGTGCCACCGCCGGTCGGGTAAAAGACCACCTGCGGCAGCCGCCAATCCGACTGGATGGCCAACTCGAGGCCCATGGTTTTTTTGCCCTCGATCCGGTAGGGCTCTTTGAGCGTGGACATGTCGAACCAGTTGAATTGCGCCTTGCCGCGCTCGACGAGCCTGGCGCAGTCGTTGATCAGCCCGTTGACCCGCCACACCCGCGCGCCCTGCAGGGCGATTTCGCTCAGGTTGACCTCCGGGGTGTCCTCGGGGCAAAAGCAGAAGGCCTCCATCCCGGCCGAGGCCGCGTAGGCGGCCATGGCGGCACCGGCATTGCCGTTGGTCGGGACGGCGACCCGGCGCACACCGAAGGAGTGGGCCATGGACATCGCCACGCACAGCCCGCGCGCCTTGAAAGACCCGGTCGGCAGACGCCCTTCGTCCTTGACCACGGGCGGCTGAAATCCCCGGGGCCGCTCGCTGCGCGTGAGCGGCAGGAGCGGGGTTTCGACCTCGCCCAGGCTGAGCCTGTGAGCCGGGTCGGCAACCGGCAGCAGCTCGTGCCAGCGCCACAGCCCCGGCGGGCGTTGCGCGATCGTATCGCGCGGCACCTCGCGAGCCAGGCTTGCCAGGTCGTAGCGCGCCAACAAGGGTTTCTTCGCCTGCGACAGCCCCTGCAGTTGCGCGATGTCGTAGCGCTCGCCGGTGGCACTGCACTCAAGATGCGTGGCATAGCTGTGGCGCACGTTGCTTCCCCGTTCATCTCCCAGAGCGCGGCCGCGGCCCGGATGCGCCTGTGGTACAAGCACCCGATGACGCAGGCGCCGCTATCTCAACACGCCCAGCTGGTGCGCGCGATCGGCCGCTGGAGCATGGTAGCACTGGCGGTGAACAGCATTCTGGGCAGCGGCATCTTCGGGCTGCCCTCGGCGGTCGCCGCTTTGGTCGGTGCAGCGAGCCCGCTCGCAATGCTGCTCGCCGGCTGCGCCACCGGGGTGATCATCGCCTGCTATGCGGAAGTTGCGTCGCAGTTCTCCGCAACCGGGGGCACTTACCTTTATCTGCGCCACGCATTCGGGCGGCTGACCGGCATCCAGGTCGGGTGGTTGTTGCTGCTCAGCCGCCTCACCGCCAGTGCCGCCAGCGTCAATCTGTTGGTCCTCTACCTGGGCGAGTTCTGGCCGCACGCCCCGCAGGCATTGCCGCGCCTGCTCATCATCACACTCTTCATCGGCACGCTCGCCGCCATCAACGTGCGGGGCGTGGGCGCAGGCGCGCGCATGAGCAACGCCGCCATGCTCGCAAAACTGGCAGCGCTCGCGACCGTTTGCATGGCAGGTGTCGCCTACCTGTCCCAGCACACGCGCGTCGTCCCCGTGCCGGTGACCGCCGGCACGGGCCAGTGGCTTGATGCCATGTTGCTGCTGCTGTTCGCCTATGGCGGTTACGAGGGGGCGCTGTATCCGATGGGTGAGGCGAAAGACCCGCGCCGCGATGCCGCATTCGCACTGTTCGTGGCGCTCGCCATCCTCGCCGTGCTCTATACCCTGCTGCAGTACATCGTCATGGCGGTGCTGCCGGATCCGGCGCACAGCGCGCGGCCCCTCGCGGATGCGGCCCGGGTCTTTCTCGGAGGCGCGGGCGCAGATTTCGTCACAGTTGCCGCACTGGTGTCAGTGTACGGTTACATCAGTGCGAACCTGCTGACCGCTCCGCGCGGCATGTTTGCCCTCGCGGAGGGCGGGGATTTCCCGCGGACCTTTGCTGCCGTGCACGCGCGATTTCGCACACCCTACGTCTCAATCGTGGTGTTCGCGCTGCTCCTGTGGGCTTTCTCGCTGCTCGGCTCCTTCTCGTGGAACGTGACGCTGTCGGCCGTGGCGCGCCTCTTCTACTACGCCGCCATCTGCGTGGCAGTCCCCGTGCTGCGCCGGCGCCAGCCGGAGGCGGCGCTCGTGCGCGTGCCCGGCGGCATGCTGCTGCCGGCGCTCGGGGTGCTCATCTGCGCAACGCTCCTGAGCCGCGCCGACTTCAGCAAGTCGCTCATCCTCCTTGCGACCGTCGCCGTCGCGCTCGGAAACTGGGCCGCGGTGCGCCGCCGTCCAGGCGTGCCCTAAAGAGTGATCTCGCTGATCTGGATCACCGGGCTGGTGTTGGTGTAGTTCGGGATGTCGCCCATGATTTCCGTCATGTGCGGCGTGAATGCCTTCTGAAACGCCGCGACAGAGTCGAACGTCAGGTGACCGAGGGCAATGTAGGGCGCAGGCGACCCGGGCCCGCCACCGCCAACGCCGCTCTCGGCGGCAATGCTGCGACATTCCGGTGCGCAGCGCTCGCGCACCAGCGGCATGTGCTTGGTGACGTAGTAGTTCATGTCGAACTTCGCGCCCGAGCCGTTCGGATATAGAACCGTGACTTTGATCATGGGAACTCCCGTACACGTAAGGTCGTAGCAGTCTGCAAATTCTAGTGCCTGGCGGGCATTGAGGCGACGCCCCGATCCGGCGCTACCGCGACCTGAAGCTACACCACGGCACGCACGGTGCGCGCGGGGAAGCTCTTCAGGCTGATCACTGCGGTGATCACGAAGAACGCCAGCACGAGCAGCTGCGCGATGAGGAACGGCGGCTCCTTCTGCGTCGGCGCGAGCGCGCGCAGGAACGCGACTTTCTGGAACGCCTGCACGACGCCGACGAAAGCATTGAAGTACAGGGCCAGGATCGCGGTCACGATGTAGATCCAGCGCCAAGCGCCGGAAAGATGCTTCCCGTAGAGCGCGAGCAGTGCGATCGCCAGGATCACGAGCGAGAGCGCGCCGATGATGTGCGGCGGTCCGAACGAGGCGGAATGGAAGAAAAAGCCGGTGACGCTCGTGGCTATCGTGGTGAGCAGAAAGGTCGCGGTCCATCCCGGAAGGCGCCGGCCGTTGCACAGGCCAAGCAGCACCACAAGGCCGCTGAAGATACCGACGAGACTGATGATGACGTGCAGCTTGGTGAACGCCGACGTCGACAGGCCCAGGATCATTGTTCTTCTCCTTGGTTCCGGCGCGCGCGATGAGGCTCTCGGAAACGAGTCCTACCCTACCTGCGCCGCAGGCCCGCGACAAGCCACAAGCCGCAGCGTCCTGCGGCGCGATCTGCGGGCCGCCAGCCGTGGCAGAAACTGTGGGGTTATTGACGTTGCCGCAGGGGCCAGCGACGCTAGCATGCGTCTGTACTTTGCGGAGGTTCCCATGATCGGCGCGGCATTGATGACGGCGGTTCTCGCCACGGTAACCCCGGACCCGGCGGCGCAGCACCTGCACGCTCCGCAGGGGCGTCACATCGAAGTGGCCTTCGCGCTCAGCGAAGGCGCGGTCATGATTGACTTTGCCGGCCCCTGGGAGGTGTTCCAGGACGCCATGCCGCCGGCGGCGAACGGTACGCCCGAGATGGTGTTTGATCTTTACACCGTCGCCCCGAGCCGCGCGCCCCTGCACACCAGCGGTGGCACTCGACAGGGCATGACGGTCACGCCGGACTTCACGTTCGCCGACGCGCCCGCACCGGATGTGGTGGTGGTCGGCGCCCAATCCGGGGGCCCCGGGCTCACGGCGTGGCTGAAGAAGGTGCATGCCGAGCATGCACTGATCCTGTCGGTGTGCACGGGCGTGTTTCGCCTGGCGGAGACCGGCCTGCTGGAAGGCAAGTCCGCCACCACCTATCACCAGAGGCTGCAGCGCTTCGCCAATCAGTACCCGGGTGTCGCGGTGCGCAGTTCCGTGCGCTACGTTCAGGCTGATCCGCTCATCGTGACGGCCGGGGGTTTGAGCTCCGGGATCGACGCGGCGCTGCACATCGTGGAGTTGTATTTTGGCCGCGCCGTGGCTCAGGCGACCGCCGATGACATGGAATACCAGGGTGAGGGATGGAAGACTAACGTCGGTGTCGGGGAACAGCGCGACGTGCGACCCACCATTCCGCTTGCTTACCGGGACCGCACGACTCACTGGCAGGGCGTCTTTCTGCCGGCCTATCCGCAGCAGAGTCCGCAGCAGACGGTAGTGCTGAACCTCGCCCAGACCGGGCAAGGCTACGTGGGCACGCTGGATGTGCCTGCGGAGCGCGTTTTCGGCGAACCGCTGCATGTGCAGGTCAGCGGGGGCCGCATCGACTTCACGCTCGACTCGGATCAAGGGCGGCTGGCTTTCTCCGGGACCCTGGGCGCGCAGGCAATCTCCGGGGCGGTGAAGGGCGATGGCAAGTCGACCCCGCTGAATCTGAGTAAGGTCGTGCACTGAGCGCCACATGCCCGTCGCCTCCTCCAGAGGGCCGCTGGCACAACGGCCGCATCACGTGGTGATGCTCGCCTACCCCAACGCTCAGGTGCTCGATATCACCGGTCCCCTGGAGGTCTTTGGCCGTGCCGCCCGTTGGATCAGGGACCAGGGGCTGAGCCGTGAACTGGTGTACCGGGTCGAGATCGTCGCCGCGCGTCCGGGCGCCTTTGCCAGCTCATCGGGCATGCGGCTCGTCGCTGAGCGCGGTTACCGCAGCGTGCGCAGTGCCGACACGTTGCTGGTCGCCGGCGGTGTCGGTCACCGCGAGGCCACGACCGATCAGGCGCTGCATACGTGGCTGCAGGCCATGGCCGGCAAGGTCACGCGGCTCGGTTCTATCTGCAACGGCGCACTGATCCTCGCGGCGGCCGGATTGCTCAAGGGGCGTCGCGCCACGACGCACTGGGCGTTCCTGCGCGAGCTGCAGGACAGACTCGGCACCGGCGTGTGCGCTGATGCGATCTACATCCGCGACGGCAATCGCTATACCTCCGCGGGGGTCACCGCCGGGATGGACATGGCGCTCGCCATGCTCGAGGAGGACTGGGGGACGCCCGTGGCGCTGGCGGTGGCGCGCGAGCTGCTGCTGTACCTCAAACGGCCCGGGGGGGCAGTCCCAGTTCAGCGACCACCTCGCCGCGCAGTTCAGCGAGGACAGCACGCTCAAGGGAGTGCAGCTGTGGATGCTCGAGCACCTCGCGGAGGATCTGTCGGTGGCGCGCCTGGCTGAGCGCGCCTGCATGAGCCCGCGCAACTTCGCCCGCCATTTCAATCACAGTGTCGGCATCTCTCCGGGACAGTACGTGCGGCAGCTGCGCATCAACGCGGCGCGGCGCAAGCTTGAGCAGACGCCGCTGCGCGTGCGACAGATCGCCCGGCGCTGCGGCTTCGGCACAGAGGAGAGTCTGCGCCGCAGCTTTGTGAGCGCGCTCGGTGTGTCTCCGGCGGCCTACCGGGAGCGCTTCGAAGGAGCCGCGCGCGGAGCGGGCGGCCCGGACAGGAGGGGGCGCCGCCGCACTCGTCTCAATGGCGCAGCTTCCACCCGCTGATCAGCGCCACCAGGGCGGGCAGCGCAAACACGAGGAGAAACACCGGGGCCTCCTCGCTCAAGATATAGCCGGCGCTCTTCACTCCCAGGTACACGTTGAGGCCAGCGCCGATGAGCCACAGCGGCAGGAAATAAGACCCGCGCGCGCCATCGCGTCCGCGCCCCCGAGCGCGTGACCGGTAAACAGACATGCTCCGAGCAGCAGCCAGCCGATTGCCAGCACCATCAGGGTATGCATTGCCTTCGCTGCCTTGTGGATCGAACCGACTCTAGCGGCCGGTGGCGGTCGGATACTGGGCCTGCGCCCAGGCCCGCATGCCCCCATCCAGCGCGACCGCACGCCTGAAACCCAGGTCGCGCAGGGTCGCCGCGGCGAGTGTCGAGATCTGCCCGAGCTCGCAGTACACGATGATGCGGCGCGTCGGATCCGGCAGCTCCTCGTTCACGCGCAGCTCCAGTTGTCCGCGCGGCAACAGGTGCGCGCCGGGTATATGGCTGCGCTCGAATGCCTCGCGCTCGCGCACATCGAGAATGAGTAGCTCCGCAGTGCCGCGCTCGAGGTAGCTCTTGAGGTCCGCGAGCGACATGAACGACACGCGGGCGGCCGCCTCGCTCAGCAGCCGCGCGACGCTCTTGCCGCCACTCATGTTGACCCGCAACGCCTCGGTGATGTGCGTCGGCATGGTGAGATTCAGGCCCCGCATCATTTCCACAAAGTCCGCACGCTGCCGCCGCTGCAGGCGCGGATTGCTGGCGAACTCATCGGCGAGGCTCGAATGGCTGCGGCCCTTGTATTCGTGTGCCGGATATACCTTCAGCGCCCCATCCAGCCGCTCGAGGCAGCCGAAGAGACTGTCGAACAGGGCTTCCGGATCGCCGCCGGGCAGGTCGGTGCGACCGGTGGCGCCGATGAGCAAAGTGTCACCGGTGAACACGCGGTCCGCCGCCACCAGGCACATCGAGTCGTGCGTATGTCCGGGTGTGTGCAGCACGCGCAGCCGCAGCCGACCGAGCGCGATCATCTCCGCATCATCGACCCGCATGTCCACGAACGGCGCCGGACTTTCCCGATGCATGATGACGGGCACTCGCAGCTGCTGCGCAAGTTCCGCCGTCGCCGAGAAGTGATCGGCATGCGTATGCGTGTCGATGAGATAGCGCAGCTGCAGTCCTTCGCGTGCCACCAGGCCGAGATAGCGGTCCAGCTGGCTGATTTCAGGGTCGATGAGCGCCGATGCGCGCGTGTCTTCACAGCCGATGAGGTAGGACTGACAGCCAGCGGAAGCGATGTGTTCGAATATCACCGAGTGTCCTGGCCGCGCGGATTGCGGCGTTGGAAGCGCCGAGAGCATTCTAAGTGCACAATGTAGCCCAAATCCTACATTGCTTGCGCTGGGTCCCTGATCCAACAAAACAAGGCAGTTCTCGATACTCAACTCGCGCCGATCTCAAGCCACATTCACCGTGCAGCGAGGGTCTCATGCTTCACTACGCAGTCATCTTCTTCGTCATCGCGATCATCGCGGGCGTGCTGGGCTTCGGCGGAATCGCTGCCGGTGCCGCCGGCATCGCCAAGGTGTTGTTCGTGGTGTTCCTGATCGGTGCCGTGGTCACCCTGATCGCCGGTCGCTCGCGCGTCTAGGACGCTCACGCCACCGAATCGCGCGCCGCGGGCACGCCCGGCTTCTCCTGGCGCGCCGAGCGCAGCATCAAGGCGGCGGCATAAAGCACGACGAACAGCACCAGCCACCGCAGCCACCCGATCGGCAATGACTTGACGACGTAGGCCGCGATCAGCACCCCGGGTATGCCTCCGAGTGTGAGGCTCAGCGCCGCACGCGGGCTGTAGCGCCCGCTGCGGATGAAACGCACGCCGCCGACCGGCATGAGGAAAGCACAAGATCCCATCATGATGGGAAAGGCGGCGAGTGGACTCATGCCAAGCAGGCACACGAGCACCAGGCAGGGGGCATAGAGCCCCACCCCCAGCGTCATCAGCGCCCCGAGCACAAAGTTGATGGCGACGGCGAGTGCCAGAGGTACACCCGTCAATCCGGTCGCCTCGCCACCCCCGGGCATCCAGCCGAGGTTGCTCATGAGCAGCAGCGCGGCTGCGATCAGCAGCGCGCTGCTCATGCTCAGCTGCACCAGGCGCCGCGGCAGGCGCGAGACGATGCTGGCGCCGAGCCAGGCTCCCAGCACAGACGCTGCGATCATGCTGATGAGCGTCACGGGCTCAACCGTCACGGCGGCAATGAAGATGAGGGCTTCGGTCAGGGTGGGCAGGGCGTGCCCGACGTTGAGGGTGCCCGGGATCAGCTCATCGGGCACGCGGCGGAAGAGTTTGAAGGCCGCGGTGGTCGGGGCGAAACCGCCGATGCCGAGCGTATCGAAGAAGTCGGTGACAAAACCCAGCAGCACGTCCGCAGCGCGCGCCGCGCGGGGCGCGCCGCCGGCCTTGCGCCGCTCGCTTGCGAACCATTGCCAGGCGTACCAGGTCGCGATCGCCACGAGCGCCGTGAGCAGAACCCGGGTGCTGTTCACGAGGCGGCGCGACGAGTTTGGCGACCGTTAGGCATCGAAGCTCCCGAGCGCAAGTTCCGCGGTGGCATGAGTGCGCGCCACGGCGCAGCACCGCACCGGCGAGTGCCCGCTGCGGGCAGGCGGCGAAGGATTCCACGCCTTGAGCGCAGTGCCTTAAGCTTGCCGGCCTTACCCACTGTACCCCGGCGCCGCGGGGTGGTGGGGCTTACGTGAGGACACGCCGATGACTCAGGGCTCGCATCACAGTGCGGACGATCCGCGCAACCGCAATATTCTCATTTACGTCAACGGCGCGCTCTACCCGCGCGAGCGCGCCATGGTGTCCGTGTTTGATTCCGGCTTCATCCTCGGGGATGGCGTGTGGGAAGGGCTGCGTGTGCATCACGGCGCAATCGCCTTTCTCGAGATGCACCTGGAGCGCCTGTTCGAGGCCGCCAAGGCCATCGATCTGGACATCGGCGTGGATCAGGCGGGTCTGACCGCGGCGCTCTACCGTACGCTCGAGGCTAACCGCATGACCGAGGGCGTGCACATGCGCCTGATGGTCACGCGCGGCATGAAAAGCACCCCCTACCAGGATCCGCGTGCCTGTCTCGGGGCCGCCACGATCGTCATTATCCCGGAGTACAAGCTGCCGCGGCCGGAGACCCTGACCCGCGGCCTGCGATTGTTTACCGTGCATGTGCGCCGCGGCGCCCCCGATGTGCAGGACCCGAAGCTCAACTCCCACTCCAAGCTCAACTGCATCACCGCCTGTATTCAGGCGACCAAAGCCGGCGCCGACGAGGCGCTGATGCTCGATCCGCACGGGTTCGTGGCCACCTGCAACTCCACGCACTTCTTCATCGTACGTCGCGGCGAGGTATGGACGTCGAGCGGCAGCTACTGTATCGCCGGGATCACCCGTGCCAATGTGCTGCGACTGTGTCGGGAAGCGGGCATCACGGCATACGAGAAGGACTTCAGCCTGACGGACGTTTACGGGGCGCAGGAGGCGTTCGTGACCGGCACGTTTGCCGGCATTGCACCGGTCACCGAGGTCGACGGGCGGCGCATCAGCACCGCGCGCGGTCCCGTGGTGGAGCGGCTGCAGCGGCTGTATCTGGAGCTGATCGAGCGCGACGTTGCGGTGCCGCGCAGATCATGAAATCGCTGCGCATCGCGATGTGGTCCGGGCCGCGCAATATCTCCACCGCGATGATGCGTGCGTGGGAGAATCGCGGTGACTGCGAAGTGGTGGATGAGCCCTTGTACGCGCATTACCTGGCGCATACCGGGCTTGATCACCCGGCGCGTGAAGCGGTCATCGCCGCGGGCGTGACGGACTGGCGTGCCGTGGCGGCGCGCCTGACAGGCCCCCCGGCGCCTCCGGCCACACTCATGTACCAGAAGCACATGACCCATCATCTGCTGCCGCACATCGGCCGCGAGTGGCTCGCGCAGCTGACGCACGTGTTCCTGATACGCGATCCGCGCAAGGTGCTCGTGTCCTATATCAAGAGCCGCGCGAGCGTCACGGCCGCGGACATCGGGGTGCTGCAGCAGCGGCAGATCTTCGATTACGTGCGCGCGCTGACCGGGGCCGCCCCGCCGGTGATCGATGCCGGACTCTTTCTTGAGTCCCCTGAAGCGCAGCTGCGCGCGCTGTGCGAGCTGCTCGGCGTCACCTTCACCCCCCGAATGCTGCGCTGGCCGTCCGGGCGGCGTGCGAGCGATGGCATCTGGGCGCCGTACTGGTACACACAGGTGTATCGCTCGACCGGCTTTGAGCCCGAGCGTGACAGCACCGTGCAGGTGCCATCCCAGTTCCGCGCGGTCATCGATGAAGTGATGCCGTCCTTCGAAGCGCTCTTTGCGCGGCGGCTGCACGCATGAGGAACGAGAGGGTGAATGCCTGGCTGGGGCGCGAAACGGCGCAGTTCGCCGCGCGCCGGCCCCGCTCGCGCGCGCTCTTTGCCGCCGGCGAGGAGCACTACCTGTACGGCGCGCCGATGCACTGGATGCGCCGCTGGCCCGGGGGCTTCCCCTTGTACGCCACCCGCGCGCGCGGGGCGCACCTGTGGTGCGCGGACGGCCTCGAGTACGTGGATTTCTGTCTGGGTGATACCGGCGCGATGTGCGGCCATGGCGCGCCCGCGGTAACGGCGGCCGTGAGCGCGCAGCTTGCCAGGGGGGCAACGCTGATGCTGCCGACCGAAGAGGCGCAATGGGTCGGGGCCGAACTGGCGCGGCGCTTTCAGCTGCCCTACTGGGGATTCACCACCTCGGCGACGGACGCGAACCGCGCGGGGATCCGTATCGCCCGCATGGTCACCGGCCGCGATACCGTGCTCGTCTTCAACGGCTGCTACCACGGCTCCGTGGAAGAGGCGCACGTGGGCCTCGCGGCGGGCCGCATGGTCATGCGTTCGGGCGTGCACCCCAACGCGGTCGACCATGAACGGGTGTCGCGGGTCGTGGAGTTCAATGATCTGGCAGCCCTGGAAGCGGCACTGCAGCACCGCGACGTCGCCGTAGTGCTCGCCGAACCGTGCATGACCAATTACGGCATGATCGAGGCGCAGCCCGGCTTTCTTGCGGCCCTGCGGGAACTCACCAAGCGCAGCGGCACGCTGCTGCTTTACGACGAAACGCACACCTGGTCCGCAGGTCCCGGCGGCTACACCGCGCGCGATCACCTGCAGCCCGACCTGTTCGTCATCGGCAAGGCGATCGGCGGCGGGGTGCCGGTGGGGCTCTATGGGGTGAGCGCGGCGGTCGCGGAGCGGCTCTGGGCGCAGGCGCCGCGCGAGTCGGCGCGGCCCGGCGTGCGGCAGAGCTCGCACATGGGCTTCGGCGGCACCCTGGCGGGCAGTGCGTTGCAGGTGGCGGCCGTACACGCGGTGCTTGCCGAGGTGCTCACTCCGGAAAACTTTGCGCGCATGATCGGGCTCGCCGACGAGCTCGCGCGGCGTGCGCGCGCCATCATCAGTGCCTGCCGCCTGCCTTGGTTCATGGCCCAAAGTGGCGCGCGCGTGGAGACCATGCTGGCACCGGGGGCGCCGCGCGACGCCTCGCAAGTCGCGCGCTCGCGTGACCCGACTCTCGAGACGCTCTTGCACCTGTACATGCTGAATCGCGGCGTTCTGATCACCCCTTTTCACAGCATGCTGCTCATGTGCCCGGACACCGGCAGCGCGGACGTGGAGCGCTATGTCAGCGAATTCCAGGGTTTCTGCACACAGCTCGCCGCGAGCGGGGCGACTTGCGACTGACGGGTTCTCGCGCTGCCCGGAAGCTGTGATCGGTCGGTTGATGCCCTAGGATGGCTTCAATCCTAGACACCACTTTTGATGCGCGTCCACACGCGCGTCCTCAGGCGCTGGTACTTCGTGTCGAACTCGGTCGGCAGGAAGAGCCGGGCGCGAATCTCCGGGGGCGGATAAACCGCCGGGTCGTTGAGGATCTCCGGATTCACCAGCGGGCGCGCCGCAAGATTGTCGTTGCCGTAGTGAGTGTCGTTGGTCACGTCGGCGATCACTTGCGGCTCGAGGATAAAGTTGATGAATTCATGGGCCGCACGCGGATGCGGAGCGCCGGCCGGTATGAGCAACGCGTTGTAGGTGATGTTCGAGCCTTCCCTGGGAATCGTGAACGCCAGCTTCAGATCAAGTCCCGCCGCGCGCGAGCGCAGCACCGACACGGAGTAGTCACTCGACCAGGCCATGGCCACGCACAACTCCTTGCTCGCGAGCTGATACAGATAGTCATTCGAATCGAATAAGCGCACATAGGGACGCACCGCCATGAGCACCTGTTCCGCGGCGTGCAGGTCAGCGACACTCCGGGAGTTCGGATCGCGGTGCAGGTACACCAGCGCGAGCTGTATCACATCATCGGGCGAGTCGAGGAAGCTCACCCCGCAGTCGGCGAACTTGGCGACCACCTCGGGCTTAAACAGCATATCCAGGCTGTCAACGGGCGCGCCCGGCATGCGCTCCTGCACCAGCGGCACGTTATAGGCGAAGCCGTTCATCGCGTGCAGGTAAGGCGCAGCGTAGCGGTTGCCCGGGTCCGCTTTGGCCTGCAGGGCAAGAACTTCCGGATCCAGGTTTTTCCAGTTCGGCAGTTGTGCCTTGTCGAGGGGCTCGTAGAGCCCGGCGCGGATCTGACGGGCGTAGTACTCCTCGCTGGTGCTCACGATGTCGTAACCGGAGTCACCGATCAGCAGTTTTGCCTCCAGTGTCTGGTTCGAATCGAACAGATCGTAGATGACCTTGATGCCCGTCTGGCGTTCAAAGTCAGCAATGGTGTGGTGGCCGATGTAGTCGTCCCAGTTGTACACGCGCAGCACCCGCTCCTCGGGCTGCTGCACTGAGGCGGCGCCCGCCTGAGCCGCGGGCGGCGGCGCGCGGCTGCAGGCCGCGAGACCTAATAAGACGCCGAGGACGATGCCTGCGAGCGTGGCGGCCGCCCGGCGCATGGCGGCTAGGGTCGTGCCAGCTCCGCCCTGACCCAGTCCTGGAACTGCCGTATCGCGTACTCCTCGGGCATGAGTACGCCCTTGGCATGCGGCAGGGCGTGCAGACCGCGCTGGTTGACTTCGCAGATCTCCGCATCCTCGCTCATCACGATGTTGGTGAATTCGATCGCCCCGGAGATGTCCCGCCGCGGCTGCGCGAGCGTTTCGGGCAAAAACAGGAACTCGATGCTCATCTCGGTCAGCTCGGGGCCCGCGGGCAGCAGCCGCACGACGCGCACGTAGTCGACGTGCGCGACGATGAACACCGAAGGCAGGCTCGTCAGATACAGGTGGCCGGCCTTGCGGTCCGCCTCGCTCACCCCGGGGAACAGCGCACCGACCGGCCTGCCATCCATGGTCCAGGACAGCGCCCCGCTGCGCAGGCCACCGGCGTACCTGGGATCTTCGTCCGTGGCGTGATCCTGCCAGCTCGGATCGTCGCGCCGCTCGAGCAGCGCGCGCCCGAAGATCGGCACCAGCTGCGCGAGCTTCGGATGCACTCCGGGACAGTGCAGGCATTCGTTGTAGTTCTCCCAGAATACCTTCCAGTTGCACTGAATGGTCTTGTTGAGCGTGTGGCCGACCACGAGCTCACCGAGCCGCCAGTCATCGAGTCGATTCAAAGGCAGATCAAAGCTCGCCGCGAACGGCGGCGGCTCGTTCGTCAGGGCGGTAAAGATGAAGCCGTTCCACTCAGTCACCGGCAGGCCGTAGAGGGAAAAGTCGCGCCGCTCGAAGCCATCGCCCGGCAGCGCCGAGGAGATCTGCACAAGATCTCCGCGCAGGTTGTACCGCCAGGCGTGGTACGGACAGATAATGCCGGCCGCATTGAAGCGACCCTCGCTCGAGCGGCACAGCGCCGCACCCCGATGGCGGCAGGTGTTGTGGAACGCGCGCGCCACCCCATCCTCGCCGCGCACCACGAACACCGATTGCTCCCCCAGCTGCAGTGTGCGGAAGGATCTTGGCGTGGCGAGCGCGCTGGAACGGCAGACATAGACCCAGTTACGCTGCCAGATGCGGTTCATCTCGCGCTGGTAATGGGCCGCATCAAAGTAGTAAGACGCGGGCAGGGTTTCGGCCGTGCGGGTGAGGCCGGTATAACCCGGATCGCGTCGTACGGATGAGGGGCTTGCACTCACGGTTCGGATCTCCCGTCGCGGCCAGGGGGCGCTACGGCTGTGATTGTAGGACGTCCGCCGGCCGGCCGCCCGCCGCACCGTTCAGCCCCCCGGGGTGTGCGAGGCTGAGGCGCGCTTCATGGCGTTGGGGAGGGGCCTGCCAGCCGCCTCCGAGCGCCCGATACAGCTGCACATTGGCGAGGAGCGTATTCAGGTGCGCCCCGGAGAGCGCCAGTTCCGCGTTGAAGAGGTCGCGGTCGGCGTCGATGACGCTGAAATAGGAGGCATACCCGACCCGGTAACGTGCGAGGGCGATGGTATCGGCCGTGCGCTCGGCATCGACCTCGGCCTGCTGCTGGTTCTGCGCCTCGGCATATTTCTGTCGCGCGATCAGGGCATCGGAGACTTCCTGAAAGGCGGTCTGCAGGCTCTTCGCATATTGCAGCAGCGCTGCGCGCTTTTGCGCATTCGCCAGTTCGACCTGGTACAGGCTGCGCTGCGGGTCGAGCAGCGGCTGCAAGAGACTGCCGCCGAGGGACCACTGGTGCGCCTGCGAGGTGAACAGATCCTGGAGCGCGGTGCTGATCAAGCCACCCGCGGCCGTGAGACTGATGCTCGGGTACAGGTTGGCGCGCGCAACGCCCACCTGGGCGTTGGCGGCCACGAGGTTTTGCTCGGCCTCGCGAACGTCCGGGCGGCGTTCCAGCAGGCTTGAGGGCAGTCCCGCCGGGGGCACCGGCGGCGGGATCCGCTCGGCCATGCGCTTGAGTTCCCCGTCGGCGTTGCGCAGGATGGCATCCGGATTGTGGCCGAGGAGCACGCTCAGCTGATCCTCGGCCTGACCGATCTGTCGCTGCAGATCCGGGATCACGGCCTCGGCGACCGCCAGTTGCGCCTGCGCGGTCGCCACATCCAGGCCTGAGACGGTGCCGCGCTCGTGCTGGGCGCGGGTGAGTTCGACGAATTTGCGGCGCGTTTCAGCCGTACGGCGCGTGATCGCGAGCTGTTCATCGAGGGTCTGCAGGGTGAAATACTCGGTCGCCACTCCCGCGACCAGTGCCGCCAGCACATCATCACGCGCGTCCTCGGAGGACAGGAGCTGCGCCCGTGCCGCCTCGGTCATCCGCCGATACTTGCCCCAGAAATCGATCTCGTAGGAGAGGCTGCCTTGCAGCTCGAAGGCGTTGAAAATCGCCGGTTCGCCCGGGATCAGCTCGTACGCCGAGGTGCGCGAGCGCTGCGCGCTGGCGTTGCCGGCGAGCTGCGGCAGCTGCTGTAGGCGGGTCGCTCCGAGCTGGGCGCGGGCCTCATCCACGCGCGCGGCGGCGATGCGCACATCCAGATTATTGGCGAGCGCCGTCTTCAGCAGCTCAAGGAGCATCGGGTCCTGGTAGATCTCCCACCACCCCTGGTCCGCGAAGGACTCCGGGACGGGGTTGCTCTCGAAGCGGTAGGCTGCGGGCACGTCGGTTTTCGGGCGCTGGTAGTTCGGCCCCACCGCGCAGGAGGCGGCGATCACGGCTGCGGCGAGGCCGACGAGCCGGCTGCGCGCGCCGGCTTTCATACGGGCGTCTGCGGCTGCGGGGCCGCCTTGCCGAGCAGTCGCTCCGCGAGCGTTTGCACCAGCACGTAAAACACCGGGATGATGAAGATTCCGATCATGGTCGCGGCGCTCATGCCGAACACCACGGCGGTTCCCAGTACCAGTCGCGCGCCCGAGCCGGCCCCGGTGGCGAGGGCCAGGGGCAGCGAACCGAGCACGAAGGCGAAGGAGGTCATGAGGATCGGCCGCAGGCGCAGCCGTGCGCCTTCGATCGCAGCATCCACCAGGGGTTTGCCGCGCTCGTATTCGAGCTTTGCGAACTCAACGATCAGGATCGCGTTCTTCGCCGCGAGCCCAATGAGCATCACGAGCCCGATCTGCGCATAGATGTCATTGGCCATGCCGCGCAAGGTGAGACCGATGTAGGCACCCAACACGGCGAACGGAATGCCCAGCAGCACGGCGAACGGGATCGCCCAGCTCTCGTAGAGCGCCGCGAGCACCAGGAACACGAACACGATCGCCATGGCGAAGATCACGCCCGCCTGCCCACCGGAGAGCTTCTCCTGATAGGTGGTGCCGGTCCACTCATAGCCATAGCCGGGGGGAAGTCCGCTGACCAACTGCTCCATCGCGGCGGTCGCCTGGCCGGAACTGTAGCCCGCTGCCGCTGAACCGTTGATGGTGGCGGCGCGGTAGATGTTGTAGCGCTCGATGTATTCGGGTCCCTGCCGGGGCTGGATCGAAACCAGCGCCGAGAGGGGCACCATGTCACCCTGGCCGGTGCGTACGTACAGACTGTTCACCGACTCCGGCGCGTTGCGCGCGCTCGCTTCCGCCTGCGCCGTGACGCGGTAGGTACGACCGAAGAGGTTGAAGTCATTGATATAGGCGCCGCCGAGGAAGGCCTGCAGGGCGTCGAAGACGCTCGAGATCGGTACGCCGAGCACCTTGGCGTGGTCGCGATCGACCACGTACTCGATCTGCGGCGAGCGCGTGCTGAACTGCGTGAACACCCGTGTCAGCTCGGGCCGCTGGTTCGCGCGGCCGACAAAATCTCCGAGCGCGGCGGCGAACTTCTGGATGTCCTCGCCGCCGCGGTTCTCGAGGATGAATTCGAAGCCGCCGGCGGTGCCGATGCCGGGTATCGGCGGAGGGTTCAGGGTGAGCACCGACGCTTCCTTGACAGCGGCGCCCAGGCGATTAGCGCGCCCGGCAATCGCCAGCGCCCCGTGCGCCGCCCCGGAGCGTTGCGCCCAGGGTTTAAGGATCGTGAACATGGTCGCAGCGTAGGAGGAGTTCGTGCCGGTGAGCACGTTGAGTCCGGTGATGGCGAACGTTGCTTCGACCTCCGGCTGCGCACGCATCTGGGCGCTGAAGGCGTCCGCCACCGCCTCGGTGCGCTGCAGGGAGGCCCCGAGGGGCAGGGTGATCAGACTGATGAGATAACCCTGATCCTCCTCGGGCATGAAGCCGGTGGGGCGCAGGTGCAACAGCAGATACGCGATGAGTGCCAGCACCACGAAAATGCTCATCGAGAGGGTGCGGCGTCGTATGGCGCCGCCCACGGTGTGCGTGTAGCGCGCGGTGAAACTGCGGAAACCGCGGTCAAAGGCGCGGAAGAAGCGCCCGAGAAAGCCAGAGAAGTGCGATTCCTCCGGCGGCTTCAGGAGGATCGCGCACAGCGCCGGGGTGAAGGTGAGGGCAACGATCGCCGAGATGCCCACCGACACGGCGAGCGTCAGCGCGAATTGCCGGTAGAACTGACCGGTGAGCCCGCCGAGGAAGGCGACCGGCACGAACACCGAAATCAGTACGAGGGCGATCGCCGCCACCGGGCCTGCGACTTCGCGCATCGCAGCCTTGGTGGCCTCGCGCGCCTTGAGTTTGCGGCTCTCCATGATCTCGGTTACCGCCTCGACCACCACGATGGCATCGTCCACTACGAGTCCGATGGCGAGCACCAGGGCGAAGAGCGTGAGGGTGTTGATGGAGAACCCGAGTGCCAGGAAGGCGCTGAAGGTCCCGATGAGCGACACGGGCACGGCGAGCATCGGGATGAGCGTGGCGCGCCAGTTCTCAAGGAAGATGAAGACCACCAAGAGCACCAGCACACCCGCCTCGAAGAGCGTCTTGACCACCTCGCGCACGGATTCAGATACGAACAGTGTGGTGTCGAAGGGTACGGAATAGACGATCCCGGGCGGAAAGGTGGGGCCCAGCTCCGCCATGACCTTGCGGATGCCGCGGGAGACCTCGAGCGCATTGGCATCTGGCAGCTGGTAGACGCCGATCATGGCGTTCGGCTGGCCGTTGAGTTTCCCGGAAAGCGAATAATCGGTCGCGGCAAGTTCCACGCGCGCGATATCCCGCAGGCGCACGATCGCCCCGTCGGCGCCGGTGCGCACGATGATGTTGTTGTACTCCTCAACGCTCGACAGCCGGCCCTTGACCGAGGCGATGTACTGCATCTGCTGCCCGGGAGGGGCCGGTTCCGCGCCCACCGTGCCCGCGGGCGCCACGACGTTCTGTTCGTTGAGAATGGCGCTCACGTCCTGTGTCGTGACACTCAGGTGCGCCATCTTTTTCGGATCCAGCCAGATGCGCATGCCGTAGTCGCGCGCCCCGAGCACCTGCACCTGGCCGACGCCCTTCACGCGCGCGAGCGCGTCGTAGACGCGTATCGTTGCGAAATTGGAGAGGAACAGGTAGTCGTAGCGCGGGTCGACGGCGCGGATCGCGACCACCAGGAGGATCTGCGGCTGGCGCTTGGCGATGGTGATGCCTTGCTGCAGCACCTGCGGCGGCAGCTGACGCTGGGCGATGGCGACCTGGTTTTGCACATCCACCGCGGCGATATCCTGATCCGCACCCACTTCGAAGGTGACGGTGAGCGTGTAGCTGCCATCGCTGGCGCTCTTGGAATCCATATAAATCATGTGCGGCACGCCGTTCACCTGCTGCTCGATGGGCGCGGCGACCGACTGCTCGATGGTGGCGGCGTCCGCCCCGGGGAAGCGCGTGGATACGACGATGGCGGGCGGAGTGATCTGCGGGAAACGCGCGATCGGCAGTGCCGCGAGCGCCACCGCGCCCGCGAGCGTGATGATGATCGCGAGGACCGTCGCAAAAATCGGCCGGTCGATGAAGAAATCGATCATGGGCTGTGCGCCGGGGGGCTGGCGGGTTTGGCAGCCTCGGGTGCGAACGGGGTGGCTGTGACGGGCACTCCGGGCTTCAGCCGCTGCACGCCATCGACGATCACACGATCGCCGCGCTTCAGGCCCTGCGCGACCAGCCAGCTCTCACCGATGCGCGGGCCCATGAGCACATCGCGCTGCTCGGCCTTGCCCTGCGCATCGATGATCCACACGTAGTTCTTGCCCTGCAGGTCCTGGATGGCCCGCTGCGGCAGCACGATCGCGTTCGGATCCTGCAGCGTCGTCACCTGCACACGCGCAAACTCACCCGCGTGCAGCAGCTGCTGCGGATTGGCAACCTCCAGACGGATCGCGAGCGTCCCGGTGCGCGTATCGACCGCGGGGTCAATGAAGTTCAGCTTCGGCGCCAGGGGGTACTCGGAGCCGTCGGCGAGGAAGAGCCGAAAGGGCGGGGCTTGGGTGCTGTTCTGGTCGGGCGCCCGGCCGAGCGTGCGCTGCAGGGCGAGCAGCCGCTGTTCGCTGATGCTGAGGTTCACGTACATGCGGCTCGTGTCGTAAACCGTCGTCAGCAGGCTGGTATTGGCGTTGGCGAGACTGCCGAGGCGCAATTGCGCGCGTCCCATGACCCCGTCGATGGGGCTGGTGATGTTGGTGTAGCCGAGGTTGAGCAGCGCGGTCTTGACCCCCGCCTGTCCGGCGGACACCGAGGCGATGTTCGCCTTGTTCTTGGCAACCGTCGCGTCGAGTTCCTGCTGGCTGACTGCATCGATGGCGGACAAGGCGTTGGCGCGCGCGAGATCTCGTTGCGATTGCTCGAGCGAGGCTTCGTTTTGCGCAAGCGTAGCGCGCGCCTGCGCGAGCGCCTCGATGTAGGGCTGTGGATCGATGACGAACAGCAGCTCTTCGGCTTTGACGGGCTCGCCTTCGTTTGGCAATTGCTTCTCGAGCACACCTCCCACGCGGGGTCGGATCTCGACCGTGTTGACCGCCTCGGTCTGGGCGACGTAGTCCTCGGTGTACGTGGCCGGCGAGGGTGTCACGGTAATGACGCTCACTTGCGGCGGCGGCGGGGGCGGGGGTTTCTTGGAGCAGGCCGACAGTTGCGCGGCGAGCAGGGCGCCGAGGAGGAGGATGAGCCACGGACGAGGCACCGGATGAGCCGAGTGGAGCATTGCGATGAGTCCTGTTCTTCTTGGTCCGTTCGCCGCAGCACCCGCAGGTCTTCGACCCTGCCTCCCTGTTGCACCGGCACCGCGTCCGGTCCGCCGAGCATCGAAGATAACGGCAGTGCCCATCAGTGCACACGCCCGGATTTGATCTTGCACCGCGCACTTGCACCCTGACAACCGTTGTTCGTCCGTCGGGGCCGCCCGCCCCGCCACAGCCACGGCTGCCGTGACGCCGCAGGGACATCGGGACTAGAATCAACCCCTCCTTCAGGGGATTACATCGGCGCAGGCAGCGATGGACACGGGAGAGGAAGTCCGCCAGAGGCGCAGCTGGCGCCGCGTGCTGCGGCGCGAGCTGTCGCTGTTCTTTCTCTTCAAGGTCGCGGCGCTCGTCCTGCTGTGGTGGTTTTTCTTCTCGCCCAGCCACCGCACCGCGGTCGACGGGGTGAGCACGGGTGAGCGGCTGGCGCTTGAGCATCCCGCGGGCGGCGCGGCGAACCGCGCTGGCGCTGCACCGCGACCGGGAGAGCGCCTTGATTGATTTTGGGCTCGTGCACGTCTCGCGGCTGCAGTTCGCGCTGACCGCGCTCTATCACTTCCTCTTCGTGCCCCTGACACTCGGGCTTTCCATGATCCTGGTCATCATGGAGTCCATCTATGTCATGACGGGACGCGAGATCTGGAAGCGCATGACGCGCTTCTGGGGCATGTTGTTTGGGATCAATTTCGCCATGGGGGTCGCCACCGGCATCACCATGGAGTTCCAGTTCGGCACCAACTGGGCCTATTACGCGCACTACGTCGGCGATATCTTTGGCGCGCCCCTCGCCATCGAGGGCCTGATGGCGTTCTTCCTGGAATCCACCTTCGTCGGCCTGTTTTTCTTTGGCTGGGAGCGGCTCTCCAAAATCGGCCATCTGGTGGTGACCGGGCTCGTTGCCCTCGGCTCGAGCCTCTCGGCGCTGTGGATCCTCATCGCGAACGCCTGGATGCAGAACCCGGTGGGCGGACGATTCAATCCCGAAACGATGCGCATGGAGCTTCAGTCCTTCGGCGAGGTGCTGTTCAATCCCGTGGCGCAGGCAAAGTTCGTGCACACCGTCGCCGCCGGCTACGTGGTCGGTTCGGTGTTTGTGCTCGCGATCAGCGCCTGGTACCTGTTGCGCGGGAGAAACGTGGATATCGCCCGCCGTTCCATGGCAGTGGCCGCGAGCTTCGGACTCGCCTGCTCGCTCTCCGTGGTCGTGCTCGGGGATGAATCCGGGTACGTCGCCAGCGAGAACCAGAAGATGAAGATCGCGGCCATCGAGGCGGAATGGCATACCGAGACGCCGCCGGCGGGCTTCGCGCTCTTCGGTCTGCCCAGCGTCAAATCCCACAGCACCGCCGCCGAGCTCAAGATACCGTGGCTGTTGGGTCTCATTGCCACACGCTCGGTCGATAAACCGGTGACCGGGATCTTCGAGCTCGTGGCACACGCGAAGGAGCGCATCACGAGCGGCCAGGAGGCGCATGCGGCGCTGCAGCTGCTGCGGCAAGACCCCGAGGATGTGACCGCGCGCGAGCGCTTCGATGCGCACCAGCAGGATCTGGGTTATGGGCTGCTCTTGCTGCCTTACACCGCCGAGCCGGCCAAGGCGACCCCGGCTCAGATCGAGGCGGCGGCGTGGTCCACGGTGCCGAACGTGCCGGTACTGTTCTGGAGCTTTCGCGTGATGGTGGGCCTGGGGTTGTTCTTCATCGCGCTCTTTGCGACGGCGTTTTACTTCTCCGCGCGGCATTCATTCCTGCGCCATCGCTGGTTCCTGCGCATCGCGTTCTACAGTCTGCCCCTGCCGTGGCTGGCGGCGGAACTGGGCTGGATCGTCGCCGAGTACGGGCGGCAGCCGTGGGCGATCGACGGAGTGCTGCCCACATTTCTGGGCGTGTCGACGGTCTCCATGACCAGCGTGGTGCTGTCGCTCAGCGGATTTGCGATCTTCTATTCAGCGCTGGCCGTGATCGATGTGTATCTGCTGGTACGCATGATCCGGCGCGGGCCGGACGGACTGGGCTACTGGCCGGCGGGCGCGTCCGCGCCCGCCGGGCACTGAGGCGGAGCCGCTATGCCCGACTACGCGACCTTGCGCTTCATCTGGTGGCTGATCCTCGGGGCTCTGCTGATCGGATTCGCGGTGATGGACGGCTTCGATCTGGGCGTCGCATCGACCTTTCGTTTCCTCGGTCGTACCGACGAGGAGCGCCGCGCGTTGCTCGAGTCGATCGAGCCGGTCTGGGACGGCAATCAGGTCTGGTTCATCCTCGGCGGAGGTGCGGTGTTCGCCGCCTGGCCGCTGCTGTACGCGGCCTCCTTCTCCGGATTGTATCCGGCGATGTTCCTGCTCCTGGTGGCGCTCATACTGCGTCCGGTGGGCTTCTTCTTTCGTAATCAGCTTCCCGATCCGCGCTGGCGCAATGCCTGGGACTGGGCATTGCTCATCGGCGGGGCGGCGCCGGGTCTGTTGTTAGGGGTGGCGTTTGGCAACCTGTTCCTGGGACTGCCCTTTCACTTCGATGCACTGCAACGACCGGTGTTTGCCGGCGGCCTGCTGACACTGCTGCGACCCTTCGCGCTGTTGGCCGGTATCGTCAGTCTGTCGATGCTCGTGATGCACGGCACCGTCTATGCGGCGCTGAAGGTCGGGCCGCCCATGTCGACCCGCGCGGCAGCGCTCGGGCGCACCACTGCCCTGGTGTATATCGCCGCCTTCATCGTGGCCGGGGTGTGGGTGGCAGGGCTCGGGGGGCACCGGATCGGCTTCCTCGCTGATCACTTCGGCGCCTCCAATCCCCTCAACAAACAGGTGGTGGTCTCCCACGGCGCCTGGTTCGCCAACTACCGCGCGCACGCGCTGCTGTGGCTCATTCCACTGGCGGCGCTGCTCGGCGCGCTGGCCACCCGGGCCCTGCTCGGTGCTGGCCGGGCGGGTGCTGCATTTCTCACCAGCGCGGTGACCCAGGCCGCCACGATCCTGACCGCCGGCGTGGCGCTGTTCCCGTTCCTGATGCCCTCATCGACCCGTCCGAATCAGGGACTGACCGTGTGGGACGCCTCGAGCAGCCAGCACACCCTGGGGGTCATGCTTGCGGCGGTGCTCATCTTCCTGCCGATCGTGCTCCTCTACACCGCCTGGGTGTTTCGCGTACTGCGCGGGCGGATCACGCTGGAGGAAATCCGGCGGCATACAGGGCTTTACTGAGGCAAGCACGCATGTGGTACTTCAGTTGGATTCTCGGACTGGGACTGGCGCTGAGCTTCGGCGTGCTCAACGCGATGTGGTATGAGCTGCGTGAGGGGGAGCCCGACCCGGACAGGCAGCGTCCGGCTGACCGGGCCGAACCCTAGTGGCGCCGTGCCGCCGGCGTGTCCGACGGCGGAAATCTCCTGCGCTGACGCGCCTGCGAGCAGAGCGGCTGCGAACTGCAGCCCATGCGGGGGCGGCCAGCACCAGAGAGCTTGCCGCGAGCACGGCGCCGAAGCGATCAGACCGCCACAGATGACCCACAAGGAGGCGCCGAGCATCGGCACGGCGCGTGTCGGCCGCACGCCGGAAGAAGCAGGAAACGGCAAACGTTCCCGCTCGCGAGCCAGCCAAGGCAGGTACTGAGCGCGGTGCTCATGCTGCGGAGGCGACACCCGCCGGCTCTTGCGCGCGCGTGCCGATACGCACGTGGTCCGTGCGCGCTCGCTCCCATTCCTCGAGCGTCAGGCCGTTACGCTCGAACAGTGCGCGGATGGCGCTGCGGCTCCAGCCCAGAAGCTGATCGAGCACCGGGATCATGATGCTGAACGCGTTGTCGCTTAGGACCGTGTTGCGCGCGATGCGCGCCAGCTGTTTGTTGTCCGAGACGGCGATGGTGAAGCCGTCGTGGTTGTTGACGTGCAGCATGACGTGCACATCCGAGTTGCCATCCCCGACGTAGATCACCCGGCTCGGCGCAATCCCGAGCCGCTGCACCAGCTCATCCATCACTGCGACCTTGCCGTAACCGGCGGGCACGCGTTTGATCGCCCGCACCTCGCCTGAGCTCGCGTCAAAATCAAGCTCGGTACCAAAGATGTGATCCGGCGCCACGATGCCCCCGAGCGCCGAGGTGACGATCTCGCGCGGCGCTGCCGAGATCACGAAGAAGGAGAAGCGGCAGTCATCCAGCCCGGTGGTGAGGAAGTTGACGAGCGCGGGAATTGATCCCTTCAGGCGCACGCGCCGGCCAGCCTCCTGCAGGTGCTCGTGGCGCACGCCGCGAAACTCCGGATCATGCCGGATGAGGTAAGCGAGTTCGCCCCCCTGCTGCACAAGATTGCTGTGGGCGAGTCCGGCCACGCGCTCGTGAAAGCCACGCACGCCGAGCAGCTCGCTCAAAGTGACTCCGGAATCGTTGAAGCTCAGCGTCTGATCGAAATCCGACGCCAACAGATAGTGCCGGGGTGCGCTCGCACTCATGCGGTGAACTGTCCCTGTCACGTGCAGCAAGCACAGGAAGCTCAGCTACCATAGCAGCCCCAGGGGGCGCGGCTGCGTGACGAATGCATGAAATTGGTTGATGCCACGCTTAAGCACTTTTCATTCCGCCGTCACGCCCCTCGGGGCGGCGCCGGGCGTGCGTTTATGGATCCACGGGGGTGTATTCTGCGATTGAGCAAACACGATACGGCATCATGAACACCCCGGCGCATGGCAGGCGGCAGCTCTACGAGCTCGTCCTGGAGAATGGACGCTCGGCGAGCCCGTACGTATGGCGCACGCGTTACGCGCTCGCGCACAAGGGCCTCGAGTTTGAATCCGTGCCGCTGGGTTTTGCCGAGATACCAACGGTGTTCGCCGGTCGCTTCAAGACCGTACCGGTGATCAAAGACGGCGCCACGATGCTCGCCGAGAGCTGGGATATCGCCGTATACCTCGATCGGGCGTATCCGCATAGCCCGCGGCTGTTTAGTGGGGATTCTGAGATCGCGACCCTCAAACTGCTGGATGCGTGGCTGCACGCGGAAATCCTGCGGCGGATGTTCCGGCTGTATCTGCTCGACATCCATAACGCGGCCCGGCCGGAGGATCGCAGCTACTTTCGCACCAGCCGTGAGCAGCGCCTGCAGGGACGTTCGCTCGAGGAGTTCACCGCTGAGCGGGAGTCGCGCCTGCCGGCAATGCGCGCAGCCTTCGCCCCGGTGCGGGCGCAGCTTGCGAGTTTTCCATTCCTCGGCGGTAGCGCTCCGAACTACGCTGACTACATGTTGCTGGGTGCCCTGCAGTGGATCGCGAGCGTTGGCACCGTGCCGCTGCTGGCGGCAGATGATGAAGCACTGCGCGCGTGGTTCACCAGATGCTCGACCCTGGAGGGCACCGGCGGGCCCGACGCGCGGATGAAGCCCTTGTTTGCCTGACCGGCGACGCCCGCGAGGCCTGCTGCGGGGCCAGATCTGCGCGTAACGCTCAAAGGGCAATGCGGAGCAGGCCAGGGGTGTGAAACTGCGGCGGCCCTTGCTCGCCGTGAGGCTTCCTCGCAGGATTGCAGCGAACAACCGGGCGCTGGCGCGCAGGCGGCTGCAATTGCGCACGCCTCGGCACGGTCTCCTACCCGAATGGCTCATTTCGTGCGGGTGATGCGTGAACGACGACAGCGATACCCTGGGTGCCGCCCGAGGAAAATTCGAATGCGAGGACTTTCAATGAGTTGCCCGACGCATGATCCGGCACGCAGCGCGGCTGTTCGCACGGCGTCGCCGAGGACGTACCGGGGAGTGAGCACGGCTGCGGCAGGACCGTTCGCGGCCGCGCTCGTGATCCTGTGCGCGCTCGTGCCTCTGGGGAGTTGCGCTGCGGCCGAACAGGCCGTGGCCGTCCCACCACCCACGGTGGATAGCCCGAAGGCCGCAGGCCCCATGCAGACCGCCGTGCTTGCCGGTGGCTGCTTCTGGGGGGTGCAGGGCGTCTATGAGCATCTCAATGGTGTGCGACGCGTCGTGTCCGGGTATGCCGGCGGTGAGCGCGGCACGGCGCATTACGAGGACGTCGGTCAAGGCAACACCGGTCACGCGGAGTCGGTGCAGATCGCCTATGACCCGCAGCAGGTCTCGTACGGGCAGATCCTGCAGGTGTTCTTCTCGGTGGCGCACGATCCGACGCAGCTGAACCGCCAGGGTCCGGACTCCGGTCCGCAGTACCGCTCGGTGATTTTCTACGGGGACGAGACGCAGCAAAAGATCGCGCTCGCGTACATCGCCCAGCTCGATAGTGCCGGCGTATTCCATGCGCCGATCGTCACCCGCGTCGATCCGCTGAAGGGGTTCTACGCGGCCGAGGGCTACCATCAGGACTTTCTGCTGCATAACCCGAACAACGCCTACATTGTCTACAACGACCTGCCGAAGATCCGCAACTTCCAGCAGCTTCTGCCGACCCTCTACCGGGCCAGCCCGGTGACGCTCAGCCCCGGCGGGCACTAGCCGCGCGTTCTCGCCGGATCCACACACCACATGCTGTTGGCGGTTATCGCTTTCCTGGGCGGCGCGCTCACGATCATCAGCCCGTGCATCCTGCCCGTGCTTCCCTTTGTATTCGCGCGCCAGGAGCGCTCGTTCGTGCGCGGCACGCTGCCGCTGCTTGCGGGGATGGCGGTGACATTTGCGTTGATCGCAACGCTGGCCGCCGTCGGCGGAGCCTGGGCGGTGCGCCTCAACACGTACGGGCGGGTGTTCGCTTTGCTGCTGCTCGCCGCCTTCGGCGTGGCACTGCTCTCGCGGCACGTGGCGGACTGGATTGCCCGTCCATTCGTAGCCCTCGGCAATCGGCTGCTCGCGAGCACCGGCCCGGCCGACAGCGTGCTGCCCTCGGCGGTGCTGGGCGTCGCGACGGGATTTCTCTGGGCGCCCTGCGCCGGCCCGATTCTGGGTCTGATACTGACCGGGGCGGCCATCAGCGGCCCGAGTGCGCAGACGACGCTGCTGTTGTTCGCCTACGCGCTCGGGGCGATCACCTCTCTGGCGCTGGCGACACTCGCGGGCGCGCGCATTTTCAGGGCTTTCAAATCTTCGTTGGGCGCTGCCGACTGGGTACGCCGTGCGCTGGGCGTCGCGGTGCTCGCGGGTGTGGCCGCCATCGGCGTGGGCTGGGATACGGGCCTTCTGACACGGCTGTCATTCGCCAGCACCAATCGGGTCGAGCAGTCTCTGCTCGATGCCCTTCACCCGCGCGCCGGCGCGCCCGCTGAGCACGGCGGCCCGATGAGCGCCAGCACGAGCGGTTCAATGACGGGTGCGATGACGGGAGCCTCGCGCTCAAGTGCGCCGCCAGTCGAGGGCGAGATGCCACCCCTAACGGGTGCGGTCGCGTGGCTCAACTCACCGCCACTGACTTCCGAAGAGCTGCGCGGCAAGGTAGTGCTCGTCGACTTCTGGACCTATTCCTGCATCAACTGCCTGCGCACCCTGCCTTACCTGAAGGCGTGGAACGAGCGCTACCGGGAGCATGGACTGGTCATTATCGGCGTGCACGCACCGGAGTTTGCCTTCGAGAAGGACGCGGCGAACGTGCGTCGTGCCGTGCGCGAGCTGGGGATTGAGTACCCGGTAGCCATTGACAACGACTACGCCATCTGGCGCGCGTTCAATAACGAGTACTGGCCGGCGCACTACTTTGTCGACGCGACCGGACACATCCGGGGTCACCACTTTGGGGAGGGGGATTACGAGGGATCCGAGCGGCTGATCCGTGAACTGCTCACGGAGGCCGGCGCACGGCAACTGCCGCCGGCCGGCGCCGTGGCGCGCGCTCAGGGGATCGAGGTGGCGCCCGATGAGCGCGACGTCAGGTCCCCGGAGACCTACGTCGGCTACGAGCGCGCCAACAACTTCGTCTCTCCGGTCGCGGTCGTACCTGACAAGGCGACGCTTTATCAGCCGCCACCGTCGCTGCAACTGAACCAGTGGTCACTCGGCGGCACCTGGACCGTGGGCGCAGAGTCGGCGCAGTCCCTGGCCGCGGGCGATAGGATCGAGTTTCGCTTTCACGCGCGGGATCTGCACCTGGTGCTCGCGCCCGGCGCGCCCGGACAGGGGGTGCGCTTCCGCGTGATTCTCGACGGGCACGAGCCGGCAGCCGATCACGGTGCCGACACCGACGCGCACGGTAATGGCAGCGTGCATGAGCAGCGCCTGTATCAGCTCATCCGCCAGTCCGGCACCATTGAGGATCACACCTTCACCATCGAGTTTCTGGACCCAGGCGTACGCGCCTACTCCTTTACCTTCGGTTGATTTCAGCGAGGCCAAGCACCATGAAACGCAGCAACAGTGCTCCGGGTCAGTTACCCGCTGCCGCAGCCCGGACGCGGCGAGCCTTCATCTTGCAGGGACTGATCCCGCTCCTCGCCGTGAGCGCGGTGCGGCGCGTTCCGGCCACAACGCCGCCGGCTTCAGGGCCAAAGCGCAGCGCGACCGTCACGATCGAGAATTTCTCCGCAGCCGGTGTGAGCCTCGGCCGGGTCGAGCTGGCACGAGTGGTGAAGAGCGACGAGGAGTGGCGCAAGCTGCTGTCGCCCCTCGCGTATGAAGTCACGCGTGAAGAGGGCACGGAGCGGGCGTTCTCGGGGGAATACGACAAGAACCACGTCGACGGGCTGTACCGGTGTATCTGCTGTGATACGGCACTCTTTGACTCGCGCACAAAGTTTGACTCGGGCACCGGCTGGCCGAGCTTCTGGCAACCGATCTCGCGGGTGAATGTCGTGGAGGCCGGCGACAACAGTCTCGGCATGTCGCGCGTGGCGGTGTCGTGTCGATTGTGCGATGCGCATCTCGGGCACGTGTTTGATGACGGTCCGCGACCGACGGGGCTGCGCTACTGCATGAACTCCGTATCGCTGAAGTTTGTGCGCCGTGCCTAGGGGATACTAGCCGCGATCGGGGGTCTGACGCGGGGCGATGTAATGCGTGATGCGGGGAGGAGTGCGCAGGTGTTTGCGCAGCGCATCCTCGGCGAGCCGGTCCGAGTGCGTCACGCGCACATGCTGGCGAAGATGCTCGAGCCAGGAGTCCAGGAAAAAAATCTCAACCAGCCGGTCCGGATGGGCGGTGTCCTCGAAAACGCCCCAGTCATACGCGCCGTCGCGTTTGCGCTCGCGCGCCACGTGCCTCAGGGCGGCAAAAAACGCGCCGCGCTCGGCCGGCGCCACCGCGTACTCCACCGTAACCATCACGGGCCCGGCGTCCTCCTCCACGGAGCCGGCGAGCACCGGCGCCGGCCAGTGCATCGAGGGAGTCAGGTCCGCCTGCGGGCCGGTGTGCAGCCGCCAACGCCGTGTGGCAAACACCGCCAGCAGCGCGCCGGCGGCGGCGATGAAGTGCGTGTTCGCGAGCCCCACGCGCCCGGCGAGGTAGCCCCACAGAAGGCTGCCGACGCTCATCGTCCCGAAGAAGACCGCCGTGTACGCTGCCAGCCCGCGTCCGCGCACCCATTCCGGCAGCGCAACCTGCGCGGAAACGTTCAAGGTGGCGAGCACGACGATCCATGAGACCCCCGCGAGCAGGCATGCGAGCACTGCGAGCGGGGCCTGCTGCGCGAGCCCGAAGAGCAGCAGCGCCAGGGCCGTGCCGCTGGCGCCCAAAGCGACCATCGCATCGGCGCCCGACTTCGCCTTCAGTCGCGGCAGCGTGAAGGCACCCGCCACCGCCCCGGCGCCAATGGCACCGAGCAGCACGCCGTACAAGGTGGGCCCGCCGTGCAGCTGCACGCGTGTCACGAGCGGCAGCAGCGCCCAGTAGGCGCTCGCGAAGAGGAAGAACCCCACGGCGCGCGCCAGGGTGGCGCGCAATTTGCCGTTGTTGCGCGCGTAGCGCCAGCCGGCGCGTATCGCGCCGCTCAGGTGCTCAGGGGGCAGGGCGTGGGCGGGCCGAGTGCCCGAGCGCCACCACAGAATGACGGCGATGACGCCGAGGTTGCTGAAGGCGTCCAGCCAAAACGGCGCGGCGATGCCAAGAGCCAGAATCATCACCCCCGCCAGCGCGGGCCCGAGAACGCGACTGACGTTGACGCCCACGCTGTTGCTCGCTATCGCGGAGGTCAGGGATTCGGGGGGTACCAGCTGCGGCACGATGGCCTGCCACGCGGGTGTCTCGATCGCCCCGAGTGAGCCGAGCAGAAAGACAAATGCCAGCAGCACCACGGGCGTCACCAGCTGCAATGCCACGAGTACGGCGAAAACCACCGAGAATACGGTCGTGAGGATCTCAAGCGCGAGGATGAAGCGGCGCTTGTCGATCATGTCGGCCCAGGCTCCGGCGGGCAGCGCGAAAAGAAACAACGGCAGGCTGTTGGCCACCTGCACCAGGGACACAACCAGCGGTGCGGCGTTCAGGTTCGTCATCAGCCACGCGGAGGCTGCGTTGTACATCCAGGTGCCGATATTCGAGACCACGGTGGCGATCCACAGATAGCGAAACACCGGGTGACGGAACGCGCTCCACGCGCCCGGCGCGGCGCTGGTCGGATTTTTCTTCTTCGCCTCAACCTGACTCGGTGGCACCGGCGCTCCAACTTAAAGGGGTGCGGCGCGCCCGGGCGCCGCGGAACAAGAGCCGCGCTGCCGGTAAAGATAGCCGATTCCCTTTATCCGCGGGGCGGCGCGCTTTGCGGTATCTTTTCACCATGAAATCCATGGGAGCACGGTCCGAAGGGGCGCGCCTGGAGCGCATCAAGGCCTCACCGCGCTGGGCGGGGGAGCAGTTTCGCAACCTGCACCCGATCATTCCGGGGCTGCGCGACCCGAATGTGCCGATGCCGACGCTCGCGGAGTTCCTGTGCGGCGGTGCGCGGCGCGTGCCGAGCGCGCCCCTGCCGGCGCAGAAGCCGCTGGAGACCTGGACTCGCCCGCCCGAGAGCGGCCTGCGTGCAACCTGGCTCGGTCATTCGACGGTATTGATCGAAATGGATGGCTGTCGCGTGCTCACCGATCCGGTGTGGGGTACGCGCGCCTCACCCTCGAGAGTCGTGGGCCCGAAACGCTTCCAGCCCGTCCCGGTTGCACTGCGCACGCTGCCGCCGCTTGATCTGGTGCTCGTCTCGCACGATCACTACGATCACCTGGACTACCCGACCATCCGCCAGCTGCGCAAGAGCAACGTGCCGTTCGTGACCTCGCTCGGTGTCGGTGCCCACCTTGAGGCCTGGGGCGTGCCGCCCGAGCACATCCACGAGCTGGACTGGTGGGACTCTTACACGCTGCCGAACAGCGAGCTCACGATCACGGCCGCCCCCTCGCAGCACTTCTCGGGGCGCGGGTTCAAGAGCCGCAACAGCACGCTCTGGTCCTCGCTCGTGATCCGTTCGCCGCGGCATACGGTGTTCTTCAGTGGCGACACGGGTCTTACGACGGAGTATCAGACCATCGCCGCGCGACTCGGACCCTTCGACCTCGTGATGCTCGAAGTGGGTGCCTTCCATCCCTCCTGGGGCGATATGCATCTGGGACCGCAGAACGCGCTCAAGGCGCTCCCGCTGCTCGGCGGGGGCCCGTTCTTGCCGATTCACTGGGGCACTTTCAGTCTGGCGATGCACGCCTGGGACCAGCCCGCGGAGGTGCTGCTGCAGGAGGGTCCGAAGGCGGGTGCGCAGCTGCTGATGCCGCGCCTGGGCGAACCGGTCGAGCCTTCCCACGGACTGCCCCTGGAGCCCTGGTGGCGCACGGTCGATGCGGTAGGACACAGACACACCCCGCAGCAGCCACCTGAGGCCACCACGCTGCCGCAGCAGGTGAGCTGGCCGCTGGATTAGCGCGGCGCGGGGTCGCGCACCACCTCGTCGATCTCGGCGCCGGTCAGACCCTCGGCCTGCAGCGCCGCGGCGACCGCCCGACGCTCCTCCGGCGCACGGTGCTGACTGGCCTTCACCTTGCCCGTGAGGCGCGTAACGGTGATCTCGAACGCGACGATGTTGTCGAGCGCCGCCTCGATGTAAGCGGCGGGCGCGTCGGTGATGGCCCACGGCGCAGCCCGCACCGATTCCTGCTGTTCAGTCAGCGCGCGCACTTTGCGCAATGCAGCCTCGCGACCCTCGAGGAAGCGGATCGTGCCGCGCGCATGCACGACGGAATAATTCCACGTGGGTACGACCTTGCCGTGCTCCTTCTTGGCGGGGTACCAGGAGGGGGTGAGGTAGTGGTCGGCGCCGCGGAAGATCGCCAGCACCGGCGCATCAGGCATGAGCAGTCGCCACACGGGATTAGCCCTTGCTACGTGGCCGCCAAGCACGGTCGCGCCACCGGGCCGCTCCAGCCACAGGAGCGGTATGTGATTCGCATCGAGGCCTTCGGGCGTGGCCGCCACGAGCACCGCGAGCGGATGACGCGCGATAAAGGCTCGCAGGACCTGCGGTCGGTCTTCGCGAAACTGGTCCGGCACGTACATGCGTTGACCTTTCTGGAGGGGACTTGCGCTGCGCGACGGGCTGCCGCAGCGTGGAGTCAGCGCACCCTGTCCCAAGACACGCGGCGCGTCAACCGTGTGCGCCCCGTTCGCGGGCGCGAGGGATTACGCTGCGCGGCAGCGGCCCCGCGCTACCACTGCAGGTCGCTCATCATCGCGGCATAAGCATCCATGCCATCCCAGAGGTTCTGCAGGCGCAGATTCTCGTTCGCGGCGTGCTGGTTATCATCGTGGTTGACGATCGGTAAACCGATAACCGGAACTTTGAATATGTCGGCGAAGAGATAGATCGGCACGCTGCCGCCGATCATCGGCAACAAGGCGAGCGGCTGCTGCGTGGCGTGGCGCAACGCGGCGATCACCGCGCGTGAGGCGGGTAATGACAGGTCGGTCTCGAGGGCAGGATAGCCGGGCTCCCACGCCAATTTGACGAGCCGCGGGTGGCTGCGGCGCTCGGCGATATCCGGCGTGCTCGCCACGACGGTCCACCCCTGCGCCCGCAGAAACGCCTGCACCTTCTCCTGTACGCCCGCCGGGGTCTGCTGCGGCACGAGGCGAAAATCAATGGACACGACCGCATCGACCGGGATCGCGTTGGCGGCTTCGCTTCCCACCTGACCGGAGCGCAGGCCGTGGATATTGAGCGCAGGCCGCAGGGTACTGGCGGTGAGCCCGTCCGGACCTTCGCTGCGCTCAATGCCGAGCTCGCGTTTGAGGGAGTCCTCGACCGGCGGCAGTTGCCCGATGGCCGCGAGCGCCTGGGCGGACACGGGCTGCACATCAGCGTCAAAGCCGGGGATCAGAATGCGACCCTCGTCATCACGCATTTTGCTGATCAGTTGTGCGGCCATCGCCGCCGGGTTTGGCACCCAGTTGCCATAGTGCCCGTCATGCAGTGCACGCACCGGCCCGTACACCGTCATTTCCAGTCCGACCACGCCGCGTGCGCCAAAGTAGAGCGTCGGTTCGCGCGATTGGTGTACCGGGCCGTCACCGATGAGCCACAGATCGCCCGCGAGCCGCTCGCGGTTTGCCCTGAGGATCGTCTCGATGTGCGGTGAGCCGGCTTCCTCTTCCCCATCCCACACGACCTTGATGTTGATCGCCGGTTTACGCCCCGCAGCGCCAAGCGCATCGAGGGCACTGAGGAAGGCGACGATCGAGGCCTTGTCGTCGGCGACCCCCCGGCCGTACAGACGCCACTGCGGGTCAAGAAGCCCCGGAGTCATCTTCCAGTCGATATCGTGTGCCCCGGTGTCGGCGGCAGCGCTGCGCATCACGGGTACGAAGGGGTCCGAATTCCACTGTGACGGGGTTACCGGCTGTCCATCGTAGTGCGCGTAAAAGACCACCGTGCGCTTGGCGCCTGGGCGACTGAGGGATCCGAACACGAGCGCAGGCGTGCCGGGAGCATCGCGCAGCTGCGCGGTCTGGAAACCGCGCGCTCGCAACAGCTCCTGCAGCCGTTGAGCGGCTGCGGCGAGGCCGGCAGAGTCGGCGGCGATACTGCGCACGCGTGTGAGCGCATCGAGCTCGCCGATGATCACTCGTTCATGCGCCCGCCGATAATCATCGACGTCGCGCATCAGGCGCTCGTCATAGCCTTGCGGCACGGGCTGCTGCGCCTGTGCTGGCAGGCAGAGCGCTGCGAAAAGAATCGCGAGTGTGGGGACGCCGGCGACGTTGCTCATGGGGCTCGCTTTTTTTCTCACGACCGTGGCGCTGATTGCGGGCGGGTGCCACGAAATAGCATTCTAGCCCAGCGCGCCCGTCGGCACGGACGGTGGTTTCGCGCATCACAGCCTGAGGGGGAGTGCACGGACATGAGCAATGCGAGCGCGATGAGCGATCAGACGGCTTACAGCGGCGGGTGCTTGTGTGGCGCCTTGCGGTATTACGCGCTGGGCGAGCCGCTGTACGCCGGGCACTGCTACTGCGAGGACTGTCGCAAAGCCTCCGGATCGGGCTTTATCCCGTTCATGGGTTTTGCGAGCAGCGCGGTCCAATTCACCGGCCGCACGCGGCAGTTCGTTTCCAGGGCTGCCAACGGCAACGACGCCGTGCGCAATTTCTGTCCCGTCTGTGGCAGCCTCGTCTTCGGCGGCACGCTTGGCAAGGACACGCGCTTTACGATCTACGCCGGCTCACTCGATGAGCCGGGTTTGTTTCACCCCCGGATCGCCATCTTCACTCTTAATCGTCCGGCGTGGGCCATGATTCCCCCGCAGCTGAAGGTCTACGAGCGACTGCCGATCTGAAGCGCGCCCTGCGTGCGCGGCGCTCGCCCTTTCGGTCAGGCATTGAAGCAGGCGGCGCGAATCTGTGCGTACCACTGCGCTGCAGCGCTTGCCTGCAGCGCGCCGGGTACCTGCTCGGCAGCCGGTGCGTCGGCTGCCTCGCTCGGGCGTATTTCTCCGTCGCGCAGCGCAAATCGCCCCTGGATCGCGAACGCCGTGGCCGGTGCGATGAGGCTGTAGCAGACGCTGTCGAAATCCGGGTCCGCCGGGGGCCGGCCCTCAAGCGAGGCGGCAATGGCGACTGCGCAGTGCTGCGCCTGGCTGCGAGCCGCCGAGGCGGCCTTGGGCATCGCGCCGGCGATACAGGCGTCGCCGATCACGTAGATCCCATCGGCCAGCTGCGACTCGAAGCTCGCCGGCTTCACCGGACACCAGCCGTGCCCGGCAGCGAGTCCGGCGACCTGCGCCAGCGTGCCGGGCGCCTGCGGCGGGATGATGTTGGCGAGCGCAACCCGATGCGTCCCACTCGAGGAGTACAGGGTGTTGCCCGGCACGTCGACGCGTGTGACCGCGCCGCCGTCGGCGGGGGCCATCCATTCAATCATCCGCGGGTACAGCTGCTCCCAGGCGGCGCTGAAGACATCCTGGCGGGGAAAGTGATTGTTCGAGTCAAACAGCAGCACCTTGCAGCGGGCGCGATGGCGTTTGAGCCAGTAAGCGATGAGGCTCGCGCGCTCGTACGGCCCCGGCGGGCAGCGCATCAGGCCCGCCGGTACGCTGATCGCGACCGTGGCACCGTCGGAGAGGGCGCGAAGCTGCTGCGCGAGCAGCTCGGTTTGCTGGCCGGCCTGCCAGGCGTGCGGCATGCGCAGCGCTGCGGACTCGGTATAGCCCTCAGGCTGCCCGTACAGAAAGCGAATGCCCGGCGCGATCACGAGCCGGTCATACCCGAGCGCGCCGCCGCCCGCGAGGCGCACGTGGCGCCGCGCGGCGTCGACCGCCGTGACCCGATCAAGTACGCAGTGCACTCCCGCGCGCCGCAGCCCGGCGCGCGATGCCGTGATCGAGCGCAGCGGGCGCAGACCCACGAGCACTTCGTTGCTCATGGGACAGGTGACGTAGTGCTCCTGCGGGTCGATCAGCGTCACGTGGATCGCGGGAGACAGCTTGCGCAGCTGCAGCGCGCAGCAGGCACCGGCAAAGCCGCCGCCGGCGATGAGCACCTGAGGTGCGGCAGCGACAGCGGCAGCGCGTGCCCGCCACGAGGCCACGGCCAGCGCACCGGCGCGCAGAAATTCGCGCCGACGCATCACTCCCACTCGAGCTCCTGATAGACGCGTGCGACGTTGCGCGGATTAGTTGCCTCCCACAGCAGCCAGCCGGATTGCGCCGCGGGACGCACATCCCTCAGCGCCTCCTGCAAGGACTTACCCTGTGTGATCTGGGAGCGGACCTCCTCGAGCAGTCCCTGAAGGTAGCGGCGCTGCGGCTCAAGCAGTGCCGGCAAATCAGTGCCCACCGAACCGTGGCCCGGGATCACATGCCGCGCGGGCAAGCCCGCGAGCGTATCGATTACCGCCAGCCATCCTTTGATGCTGCCGTCGACGACCGGCGTTCGCTGCACGAACAGCAGATCCCCGGTCCACAACGTTCCGGTCGCCGTGTCGTAGACGCTCAGGTCGCAGTCACTGTGCGCCTTGGGCCAGGCGCGCAAACTGAGGTGGCGTCCGCCCAGATCCAGATCGAGCGGCGCACCGAGGGCAACACTGCGCTCGGGTGCGATGATCTGCGCGGCCGTGGCGGGCGCATCCAGATCGGCAGCGTAGTTCTTGAGAAAAAAATCCCGGCTGCGGGCGATGGCTGCTGCGAGCAGGGCATGGCCGATATACACAGGATGCTCGCCGACGAAGGCAGCGTTGCCGAGCACATGATCCACGTGCACGTGAGTATTGATCAGGTAGCACACCGGCAGGCGGGTGTGACGGCGCAGCGCCGCCTGCAGTGCGCGCCCGACCCGTACCGAGCCGCCGCTGTCGATCACCGCGACGCAACGTGCTCCCACGACAAAGCCGGTGTTGGCAATATCGTCATGTCCGGGCGCGTCCAGCGCGAGCGGCTGACCGGTGTGTACGAAGACACCGGGTGCGATCTCATCGAGGGTGAACGTATCGGGCGCACCGCGTGCCAGTAGCGGCACCGCCAGCCCCAGCAGCGCCGCGAGGCAGGCCTGGCGCGGAGTCATCGAGCGCCTGGGTCGCGAAGGAGGGGGGCGCACCGGCTAGTTTGCGGCGCTGCGGTTCCCGCTCCAGGTCGCCGTGAAGCGCGCCTGTGTGGGCACATCGGTGGCTTCGAAGGTGAGCGGGGGGGCGAGCGGCTCACTCGTACTGATGCGCAGCGTCGGGTTCTCGCTGATTGAAATGCCGGTTTCCGCCTCGATCAGCGTCTTTCCGGCGGCGCTCAGGCGCATGTGCGTGATGAAGTGCGGGGCGATGGGATCCCCGCTACGCGGATCGATCTGGAAGCCGGAGTTATTCGGATGACGGATGCTGATCTGCAGCGCCCTCGCATCGTTTGACGGGCGAAAGCGAATCTCCCCGACCGTCCCCCCGTCCGCGGCGCTCGGCGGTGCCGAGCAGCCACCGCTCGCATTCACCCACGTGCTGCGCATTTCCAGGCGACCCTCGCCGGTCTCTGCAATCGCACGCACCGAGGTATAGCGGTCGATCCTCACCCGCAGATCGATCTCATCCACAGACAGTCCCGGTTGCAGATGCATGGTCGTAACCATGGGGGAGGGGTTGTTGTCGATGATGACGCGAACCTGCGTCACTTTGCCGGCGAGCTGACTGCCAAAGCGCACAACAATCGGGGTGGCTGACGGATCGGGGGTGCTCGCCGGCGCATCGATACTCATCAGCTGATCGCCGATCTCGCCGATGGCGCGTGTGCCGTAAAGCTGTGGTCGCATGTATTGCCAGGCGCCGCTACCGGGTGACTGGGTCTCGGCGGGAGCGAGCAGCGGGGCGGCCAGGAGCAGCGCAAACAATGCGCCCCGAACGATGCGCCCGTCCGGGCGGGTGTTCCGCTCCCGTATCATCGCGTTGCCTTCGCACGGGGCATTGCGTCTGCGCACGAGGGGTTTACGAGCAGACATGGGTAACTTCCTGATAGCTGCGGCTTCGAGCCGCAGGCCGCGCCGGCGCATGCGGCGCCTCGGCGCGGGATCTCGGCAGCATACGGTCTGCCTGCGGTTCGGGCAACGAGCCGGGAGAGCGGCGCGCGGTCGCGAAAAACAGGCACTTCAGGGGCCGTGCCGCTCACGCTAACCTTGCACGCTGCGGTTTCCTCTGCCGAAGAGGTGTCCGGGCAGCCCCTGCTCAGACACAGAGCGGTCTTTCACTCCGAGAGCGCTGCTCTGGCACGCCAACGCAAGGAACCCGGTGAAGGAGCGTGGCCGCGGGTGCCGTCCTCGTCGGGATCCCCCGGCGGGCGGGGGATACTGCCGCCGCCGTGGGCGCGCGAAGCCGAGGAGGCCGAATAGCCGCCGTCGCCGTCAGTGATTATGCCCCTTGGCCGGGGCCATCGTCCCGGCTGCACTCGCAGCGGCGCGGCTAGCCGGATTGGCGCCCCGCAGCCTTCGCCCGGGACTGGGGCAGCGCGCGTTGCCCGTCCTCCAATCCGTGGGCGAACGGCCGGTCCAGCGGCGAAAGGCGCGCGTAAAGGCGCTGGTGCACGAGAATCCCAGGAGGTGCGTGATCTCCGCGACGCTGTGCTGGGGCTCGCTCAGATATGCCAGCGCCAGGGCCTGTCGCGTCTCATCCAGGATCTCCTTGAATGAAGTACCGCAGTCACCGAGTTTGCGCTGCAGTGTGCGGGCACTGACGTTGAGGATCTCGGCGACCTCCTCCTGCGTGGGCTCATATTGCTGCAGACGGCGGCTCAGTACGTTACGCACCCGCGCCTCAATGTTGTGCCGCTCGATGCGCGCCAGATATCGCGCCGAGATCGCATCGCTCAGGCGGGCCAGTTCGGGGTTAGCGCTGTCCAGTAATCGCTCCATGCTTTGCGGGTCGAACCTCAGGCGATTCACCTCCGCATTGAAGCGCAGCGGTGCGCGCCAGAGCCGTTCAAAATCATCGAGCACCGCCGGGCGCGGGCGGCGCAGTTCGATCCCCAGCGGTGAGAAGTCGCGCCCGATGAGCGAGCGACACATGCGCAGGTACATCCCCACCAGCGCATCGACCGATTCAATGGGCACTTCCGTCAGCGGTTCCATGAGGAAATGGTACTCAGACCCGCTGCGGTAGAAGCGGTAAGCCATGGCATCACTGACCACGTGGGAGTAGCGCTGCACGCGCTCGAACGCCTCCTTCAGCGTGGAGCTGGCGCTCAGTCCATAGCCCAGGGCATGGAAGGTGGTATGGGGGAAGTATTTGGCCAGCTTGGCCCCGAAGGCGGGGTCGCCCGTGGCTGCCAGGGCCACCCGCCACAGCTCTCCGGTCATGGCCAGCGGGCAGCGCGCATCCGGCCCGCTGAAGTCCTCACGCTCGAAACCAGCTTCCGCCAGTAGCGCCGAACCATCGCACCCGGCGGCGTCCAACGCGCGCCCGAAGGCCTTCACCCACGTAGCCAATATGGAATTCTGGCCCCCGGCAGTGAGAGTCCGCATACGCCTTTGATCCCCCCGGCTACGGCAATTAACTGGAGTATATATAGGAGCTTAGCCTCAATGAGCCCGAGCGTCGATCCGCGCCGCTCCGAGCCCCCGGGACATGGGCCGCACGGGCGCCTCGCGGCAGGCGCAGACTTGACCGCAGCCGTAACGTGGCACTTTCGCCACAGGCCTTTGTGGCGCGTGTGGTTAAGAGGTTGGCGCCCGAAGTTCGCGCCCCGTCGGGGGTTTTTCGTAAGCTCCTACGAGGCAATTTTGTCTGGGGGGTGCGCCGGGGACCTAAGTCCGACGGCGCATTGGCAGAGGCGTCATTCCGCGCAAGCTTCGCTGTGCGTGCGGAAAGGAAACACCATGGCGTTCAATTCGGAAGTCGCGCAACGGAATAAATCCACTCACTTCACTTTCTCACAGGCGGCGCCCCTGGTGCTGCTCGCGGGGCTGGGCGCCCTCGGCGGTGGCGTCGGACGCGCCGACGACACCAGCGCAAGCGGCCCGCAGCTGACTGAAGTGGTCGTCACCGCGCAGAAGCGCGAACAGAATCTGCAGGACGTGCCGATCTCGGTGATCGCGCTGTCCGGGCAGCAGCTGCAAGATGCGGGCGTAACGGACCTGAAGAACATGACCGTGCTCACCCCGGGGCTCACGGTGACCTCGACCACCTCGGAGAACTCGACCACGGCGCGCATCCGCGGCATCGGCACGGTCGGCGACAATGTGGGTCTGGAATCCTCCGTGGGCGTCGTGATCGATGGGGTCTATCGTCCGCGCAACGGCGTCGGCTTCGGTGATCTGGGTGAGATCGACCGCATCGAGGTTCTCGAAGGACCGCAGGGGGAACTGTTCGGCAAGAACAATGATGCCGGTGTCATCAACATCGTCACGGTGCGGCCGTCGACCACGTTCGGGGTGACCGGGCAGATCTCGGGCGGAAACTTTGACGACAAGGAGGCCTCAGGCTCGATCACCGGGCCGGTGGGCGATTTCTCTGCCTTCCGTCTGTATGCGGGCTACCAGAAGCGCGATGGGTTCCTGAACGTTGAGACCGGCACCGGCAATCTCGATGACGCGGCCAATAACCGCAACTTCTACACGGTACGCGGCCAGTACCTGCTTACGCCCAGCAGCGATGTCAGCGTGCTGTTTATCGGCGACTTTTCGCGGCGCAATGAGGTGTGCTGCCAGGCTACGCCCGTATACCCGGGCCCCTTCGCCGGCATCATCACCGCGCTCGCTTCCAACCCCCTCCTCGGCGGTACGGCAGGACAAGTGCCCTTTCCGGATACGCCCACGAACCCATTCAACCGCCAGTCGTTTGCCAACTATCCGATTTCGCAGCAGATCTGGGACCGCGGATTTTCCGGTCAGGTCGACTGGACGCTCGGCGGCGCCAAACTCACTTCGATTACGGCATGGCGCGACAACAGCATCGACGCGGGCAATGATCCGGATTACTCCGACGCTGCCCTCATCCAGGAGCCGGCCAACGGCAACGTGACGGACTTCAAGCAGATGAGCGAGGAATTGCGACTCGCTGGCAAGAGCGGCCGACTGGACTGGCTGATCGGCGCGTTTGCCGACAAAGAGCTGCTGAACAACACCTCAACGATTCTGGCCGACGATCAATTCGATCTGTATCTGGGCGCAACGGCGTCGGCCGCTGCCGCTGTCAGCCCGCCGAATTTCATCTTGCTGCCGGAGCTGACCGGCAATCTGCCCGGGCACACCTTTATCCCGGGCGTTTCAGGTCAGATGGACTCCTACCAGCAGACCGAGAAGAGCTACGCGGCCTTCACCAACGAGACCTACTCGCTCACGGATCACCTGGACCTCACCGCCGGGCTGCGTTACACGCATGAATCGAAGGACGAGACGGCCAACTTCACCAATCCCGATGGCGGGGCGGCGTGCGGGGCGCTGCTGCACGCGCCGCCCCCATCCCTCGCGCTGCCGTATGCGCAGCAGCTGCTGCTCGGCTATGGCTGCGCCACTCCGTTCAACCCGTTCTTTAACGGCATCCAGCACGGCCAGTCGCTCAGTGAGGACAACCTCAACGCCACGGTCAAACTCTCCTACCGCTTCACGGACGACGTCATGGGCTACGCCTCTTGGGGCAATGGTACGAAGGCGGGCGGCTTTAATCTGGCGCGGGTGACCAATCCGGCTGCGGCCAATCCGCTGGCGCCGATTCTCGATACCGAGTTCCCGCGAGAGACGGTCAACTCCTTTGAAGTCGGCGTGAAGAGTGAGCTCGCCCAGAGGACGCTGCGCCTCAATGCCGCCGTGTTTGATCAGCAGTATCACGATTTCCAGCTGAACACCTTCACCGGCATTGTGTTCGTCGTCAGCTCGCTCCCGGACGTGAACTCCAAGGGCGCCGAGTTGAGCGCTCAATGGCTCACACCCCTGTCAGGGCTGAGCATCTCCGGTGGCGTGGTCTACGCGGACACCGAGATCACCAACTACGGAGACTCGCTGTATCTGTTCGCGAGCAACCGTGAGAACAATCATCTGTCATTCTCGCCCCTGTGGTCCGGGGTGGTCTCGGCCGCCTATCAGGTCCCGCTCTCGCAATCGTTGGTGTTCCGGATCAGCGCCGACGAGAAGTACAGCTCCTCCTATAACACCGGCTCGGATCTGGACCCGCTGAAGATTCAGGGCTCATACGGACTGCTCAACGCGCGCATGAGCATCGGCTCCTCCGATGGCAAGTGGGCCTTCGAGGTGTGGGGCCAGAACCTTGCCGACAAGGGCTACTTCCAGGTCGCCTTCGATGCGCCGTTCCAGGGCCTTGCGGTTCCGGGCTTCAACAACCAGATCGATTCGTTCGTGGGCGATCCGCGCACCTTCGGCGCCACGATTCGCGTGAAGTTCTAGCGCCGATCCGCCGCAAGAGCTGAGGGACCCGCATGTCGCCAGGGACGCGTGTCGACGCCGTGAGCCAGGTGCACTTTGAGGCCCGTGACGGGGTAGCCGTCCTGCGACTGGATAACCCTCCGGTCAACAGCCTCGGGCTGGAGCTGCGCACCGGCATCGTCGCTGCAGTGGCGCGCGCTGAGGACGAGCCGGCGATCCGGGCCGTCATCATCGTGGGATCGGGCAAGGGCTTCTCCGGGGGCGCTGATATCCGTGAATTCGGCACGCCCAAGTCCTTCGCGCCGCCGAACCTGCTGATGGTGCTGCGTGCGGTTGAAGAGTGCTCCAAGCCGGTGATCGCGGCGATCGAGGGGATCTGCATGGGCGGGGGTTTCGAGCTGGCCCTCGCCTGCCACTACCGCGTGGCCAGCGCCGATGCCCAGATCGGTCTGCCGGAGGTGAAACTGGGCCTGCTGCCCGGTGCCGGCGGTACCCAAAGGCTGCCGCGCGTGGTGGGGGTCGAGCGGGCGCTGAACATGATCGTCTCGGGCACGCCGCTGCGTGCCGAAGAGCTGCGCGGCACGAGCCTGTTCGACGCCATAGTGCCTGGCGAGCTGCTCGCCGCATCGCTGGAATTCGCGCATGGCCTGATTCTTGAGGGCGGCGTCACCAGGCGGGTGCGGGATCTTAAGATCCAGATGCCAAATGCCGAGGCCTACCTGCAATTTGCCCGCAATACGGTGAAGGCGGCAGCCGGGCCCTATCCTGCCCCTCCCGCCTGCGTCGAGGCGATCGCAGCGGCGGTCAAGGAGCCCTTCGAGGCCGGCATGCGCCGTGAGCGCGAGCTGTTTCTCACGCTCATGGCATCCCCCGAGTCGGCGGCTCTGCGGCATATTTTTCAGGCGGAGCGCGCCGCGGCCCGCATCGCGGGGGTACCCGAGTCCACAACGGCGCGCCCGATCAACAAAGTGGGTGTCATCGGGGCGGGCACGATGGGTGGGGGCATCACCATGGCGCTCATCAACGCCGGGCTGCCGGTCGTGCTGATCGAGAGCAGCCAGGAGGCGCTCACGCGCGGACTGGCTACCATCCGCAAGAACTATCAGGGGCAGATCAGGAAGGGCAAGCTCACGGAAAGTGCCCTCGAGAAGCGCCTGGCGCTCATCGCCCCGACGCTCGACTACGCGCCGCTCGAGGACGTCGACCTGGTGATCGAAGCCGTGTTCGAGAACCTCGAGGTCAAGAGGCAGGTGTTCCTGAGACTCGACGCGGTGATACGCGCGGGCGCCATACTCGCTTCGAACACCTCGGCGCTGAACCTCGATACCATCGCCGCTTTCACGCGCCGGCCCCAGGACGTCATTGGCCTGCACTTCTTCAGCCCGGCAAACGTCATGCGCCTGCTGGAGATCGTGCGCGGCAAGGCGACGGCGGACGATGTGCTGGTGACGGCCATGGCACTCGCCAAGCGCATCAGGAAGATCGCGGTGATCGCCGGTGTCTGCGATGGCTTCATCGGCAACCGGATGGTGGCCCGCTACGGGCAGGCGGCGCACGATCTTTTGCTCGCCGGTGCAGCCCCCGAACAGATCGACAAGGCGCTCGAGAAGTTCGGCATGGCGATGGGGCCGTTTCGCATGAATGACCTCGCCGGCCTCGACGTCGGCGCCATGTGGCGCAAGCGCCTCGCCGCGGAGAATCCCGACAAGGATTATTCCAACGTCGCGGATCTTCTCGTGGACGCCGGCCGCCACGGTCAGAAAACCGGCGCCGGCTGGTACCGCTACCCGCCCGGCTCGCGCACACCCGTGCCGGACCCGGACGTCGCGGCCTTCATCGAGAAGTTCCGTGCCACGCGGGGCATTACATCGCGCAAGGTGACGGACGAGGAGATCGTGCAGCGCTGTATCTATGCCCTGATCAACGAAGGCGCCCGCATCGTGGAGGAGGGCATCGCGCAGCGCAGTTCGGATATCGACATCGTGTACCTGAACGGCTACGGTTTCCCCGCCTTCCGCGGCGGACCGATGTTCTACGCCGACCAGCTCGGCCTCAACGAGGTGGCGCGCGGCCTTAAGCGCATCGCGGCGGGCGCGGGTGCGGAGGCCGCCTCCTGGCAGCCGGCGCAACTGCTGGCGCGCCTGGCGGCCGAGGGCAGGACCTTCGGCCAGTTCAGCGCAGGTGCTCTGTGACCGACGCTGTGGTTGTCTCGACGGCGCGCACCGGGCTTGGCAAGAGCTGGAAGGGCGCGTTCAACATGACCTACGGTGCGACCCTCGGCGCGCACGCGGTGCGCCACGCGGTGGCACGCGCGGGTCTCGAGCCGGCCGAGGTCGAGGATGTGATCATGGGCTCGACCTTTGGCGAGGGCACCACCGGCGGCAACATCGCGCGCGCGATCGCGCTGCGCGCCGGGCTGCCCGTGACCACGGCGGGGCTGAGCATCAACCGCTTCTGCAGCTCGGGGCTGCAGGCGATTGCGCTGGCCGCGCAGCGCGTGATGACTGAAGAGGTTTCGGTGATCGCAGCCGGCGGCCTCGAGAGCATCTCCTGCGTCCAGAACGACGCCAACATGCGCATGCTCGCCGATCCGTGGCTCCTCGAGCACAAGCCCGCGCTCTACTGGACCATGCTGCAGACTGCGGAGAATCTCGCCCAGCGCTATCGGATCTCCAAGGAGGCGCAGGACGAGTACGGCGTGCGCAGCCAGCTGCGCGCGGCTGCCGCCCAGGAGGCGGGGAAATTCAAGGATGAGATCGTCGCCATGAGCACCACCATGGGCGTCGCCGATCCTGCCAGCGCCACGCTCGGGACACGCGAGGTCACGATCGATCGCGACGAGGGCATCCGCCCCGATACGACGCTCGAAGCGGTGAGCAAGATACGCCCGGCGCTGCCGAACGGGGTCATCACCGCCGGTAACGCCAGCCAGTTCTCCGACGGCAGCAGCGCCTGCGTGCTCATGAGTTCGAAGCGCGCCGAGCAGCGCGGGCTCAGGCCCCTGGGGATCTTCCGCGGTTTTGCGGTCGCCGGGTGCGAACCGGACGAGATGGGCGTGGGGCCGATCTACGCGGTACCGAAGCTGCTCGCGCGCACCGGTTACAAGGTGCAGGACATCGGCCTGTGGGAACTCAATGAGGCCTTCGCCTGCCAGGTCATCTATTGCCGCGACAAACTTGGCATTCCCGATGAACTGCTGAACGTCAACGGGGGCGCCATTGCCGTGGGACATCCCTATGGTGTGAGCGGCGCGCGCCTGACCGGGCATGCGCTGATCGAGGGCCGGCGTCGCGGAGCCAAGCTCGTGGTCGTGACCATGTGCGTCGGCGGCGGCCAGGGAGCGGCGGGCCTGTTCGAGGTCATCTAGCCCCCGCAAGCGGCATCCCAGGCATTCAGATACTCGCATGGGAATCGCGCACTTAAAGTTCTGGCCGAAACATGCGCTGCACCGGCTGGATGCTCCGGTCACCAACCTCTTCTACAACCTTGAGGTTTCGGCGCGCCGTCATCCGCAAAAGCCCTGCCTGGTCTATTACGAGACTGCGCTGACGTTCGCGCAGGTGCACGAGGCAGCCGAACGGCTGGCCGGCTATCTGCAGCAGCGCGGCGCAGTGGCCGCTGGCGATCGGGTGCTGCTGTTCATGCAGAACAGTCCGCAATTCGTGATTGCCTACTACGCGATCCTGCGCGCCAACGCGGTCGTAGTCCCGGTCAATCCGATGTCCCTCACGCGCGAGTTCCTGCGCTGCGCGCAGGATGCCGGCGCGACGACCGCGATCGTCTCGCAGGAGCTGTATGCGCGCGTGCAGCCCCTGGTGGGCGGCCCCGATCTTACACACGTGATCCTCGCGACTTACTCGGACTATCTGAAAGTCGCCACCGATCTTGCCGTACCCGATTTCATCAGGGCCGCGCGCGCCGAGGTTTCGGATGCCGGTGTGGTTGGCTGGAGCGAGGCGCTGGCGCGGGATCTGCGTCCGGGGCCCCTGAAGAGCGGGCCGGATGATCTGGCCGTCATGCCGTATACCTCGGGCACCACCGGTGAGCCCAGGGGCTGCATGCACACACATCGCACCACCATGCACACGACGGTGGCCTCGATGCATTGGTTTGCCATTCAGCCGGAATTTACCGTGCTCGGACTGGCGCCCTTCTTCCACGTGACCGGCATGCAGGGCAGCATGAACGGGGCGATCTACAACGGTAATACGGTCGTGCTGCTGCCGCGCTGGGACCGTGATGTCGCCGCGCAGTGCGTCGAGCGCTACCGCATCTCCGGATGGACCGCGGTGCCCACGCTCATTCAGGACTTCTACCTGAACCCCAACATCGGCCGCTACGACCTGTCCTCCATTCGGCAGCTGCATGGCGGTGGCGCTGCTATGCCGGCCGCGGTCGCGCAGCGCCTGCAAGACCGGGGCGTAACGTACTACGAGGGCTACGGGCTCACCGAGACGATGGCGGCCACGCACATCAACCCGCCCGAGCATCCGAAGCAGCAGTGTCTCGGGATACCGATATACGGCGTCGACTCGCGCGTGGTGGACCCGCACACCCTCGCGGAGCTGCCGCCGGGCGAGGTGGGCGAGATCGTGACGCACGGACCGCAGGTAATGCTCGGCTACTGGAACAAGCCCGCCGACACGGCGCAGGCGTTGGTCGAGATCGAGGGCAAGAGGTTCCTGCGCACCGGGGATCTTGCGCGCGTGGATGAGGATGGGTTCTTTTTCATGGTCGATCGCCTGAAACGCATGATCAATGCCTCCGGATTCAAGGTCTGGCCGAGCGAAGTGGAAACGCTCATGTATCAGCACGCGGCGGTGCTTGAGGCATGCGTCATCGGCTCACCCGACGCACACCGCGGCGAAACCGTCAAGGCTTTCATCGTGCTGCGCCCGGACTGGCGCGGACGCCTCACCGAGCAAGAGATCATCGCTTGGTGCCGCGAGCAGATGGCGGCCTACAAGGTGCCCAGAATCGTCGTCTTCGTGGACGCGTTGCCCAAATCCGGCAGCGGCAAGATCCAGTGGCGTGAGCTGCAGGAACGCGAGATGGCCGCGGCTGCGAGCTAGCGCAGTCCCCGCACGCCCGCATCACAGAGCAGAGAAGTTATGGATCTGAACTACACACCGGAAGAAGAGGCTTTTCGCGCCGAGGTGCGCGCCTTTCTCAAGGCCGAGGTACCGCAGGACATCCGCGACAAGCTGCGCCTGGGACGGCGGCTGCGCAAGGACGATATGGTGCGCTGGCAGAAGATCCTGCACCGCCGGGGCTGGGGCGCCGGCATGTGGCCGCAGCGCTTCGGGGGCTGTGGCTGGAGCGTCGTGCAGCAGCACATATTTGAGGAGGAGGGCGCCGCCGCCAACGCGCCCCCGCAGATTCCCTTCTCGCTGCGGATGGTGGCGCCGGTACTGATGAGCTTCGGCAGTCCGGGTCAGCAGCAATATTTTCTGCCGCGCATCATCTCGGGGGAGGACTGGTGGTGTCAGGGGTATTCAGAGCCAGGCTCCGGATCAGACCTGGCGTCGCTGCGCACCAGCGCCGTGCGTGAGGGTGATCACTACATCGTCAATGGCCAGAAAACCTGGAACACCCTGGGGCAGTACGCGGACTGGATCTTCTGTCTGGTGCGTACCGCGAGTGAAGGACGGCCGCAGCACGGCATTTCCTTTCTCCTGATCGACATGAAGACGCCGGGGATCAGCGTGCGCCCGATTATCACGCTCGAGGGCGAACATGAGATCAACGACATCTTCTTCGAGGAGGTGAAGGTGCCGGTGCAGAACCTGGTCGGTGAGGAAAACAAGGGCTGGACTTACGCTAAGTTCCTGCTCAACCACGAGCGCACCAACAATGCCGGCATCGGTAACTGCAAGCGGGCGTTGTCACAGCTGAAGCAAATCGCCGCCACCCAGATCGCGAACGGACGGCCGCTGCTCGAGCAGACGCGCTTCCGCGACCGCATCGCACGGGTGGAGCTTGAACTCATGGCACTGGAGGTTACCAACCTGCGGGTGCTCTCAGCCTTTGCCCGCGAGAATCGCGCGCCCGGAGCGGAGGTTTCCGCGCTCAAGATCAAGGGTTCGGAGATCATCCAGCGGCTCGCAGAGCTGAAGATGCACGCCCTGGGGCATGACGCCCTGCCGTATCTGCGCGAGGCGCTCGAGCCGAACTGGGTGCCCGAGCCGCCGCTGGCAACGCACTACCCACCCTTCGCCCCCGCCGTGTCCGGACAGTACTTCAATCTGCGCAAGACCACGATCTACGCAGGGTCGACCGAGATCCAGAAAAACATCATCGCCAAGATGATCCTGGGCCTTTGAAAGCGAGCCGCCGTGGACTTCCGATTTACCGATGAACAACTGGCACTGCAGGAGACTCTGCGCCGCTTCATTGCCCGCGATTACGATTTCGAACGCCGCCGAGCGCTCGCGCGCTCCGAGCTCGGTTACTCGGCCGAAGCCTGGGCGCAGTACGCGGACCTCGGCTTGCTCGCGCTGCCCTTGCCGGAGGAGTACGGCGGCCTGGGCGGCACCGGCGTGGATGTCATGGTGGTGATGGAGCAGGTGGGCGAGGGGCTGCTGCTGGAACCTTACCTCAGCACCGTGGTGCTCTGCGGCGGGATCATTCGCGATCACGGTGCCCCGGCGCTCAAGCAAGCCTTGCTGCCGCAGATTGCCGCGGGCAAGGCGCGCCTCGCGCTCGCTGCCTACGAGGCCGCGGGGCGCTACGAGCTGGCGCACGTGGCGGCAACCGCCACGCAAGAGGGTGAAGGCTGGCGACTGTCGGGGCTGAAGAGCGTGGTGCTCGATGCACCCTCGGCCGACTACTTGCTGGTATCGGCGCGCAGCTGCGGCAAGTTAACGGACCCGGACGGGGTTGGACTGTTTCTCGTGCCACGTACCGCAGCCGGAGTGCGGCTCGTGCCGTTTGCCACGCAGTCCGGCGGTCGCGCGGCGGATGTGCAGCTTACCGAGGTACGGGTCGGAGCGGAGGCGCTGCAAGGCCCGCCCGGGGAAGCGGTCAGGATGCTCGAGCGCGCCGTCGATGCGGCCGCTGCGGCGCTGTGCGCGGAAGCGGCCGGTATCGTCCGCGCGCTGAATCAGGCGACGCTCGCATATCTTAAGAGCCGCAAGCAGTTTGGCGTGCCGATCGGCGCCTTCCAGGCGCTGCAACATCGTATGGCGGAGATGTATATCGCCGAGGAACAGATCCGCTCCATGACGATCATCGCCGCAGTCAATGCCAGTGACTGCGACGCCGGCGCGCGGCGTCGCGCGATTTCGGGCGCCAAGGCCTACATCGGCCAGGCGGCGCGCTTCGTCGGGCAACAGGCGGTGCAGATGCACGGCGCCATGGGGATGGTCGATGATCTGATGGTCAGCCACTATTTCAAACGCCTGACGATGATCGATATGAGCCTGGGAGACGCGGATTTTCACTTTGCGCGCTTCAGCGATGCTCTCGCCCAGGGCGATACCCGCAGGCAGTCGGCTTGAGGCCCACCGCTTTGGTTCCATTTTTGCAACGATGAGGGCTGCGACATGGCAAGGTTCAACCGGCGGCGTCTGGTCTTCGGGCTCTACCTGATTGCACTGGTCGGGCTTGCCGAGCTGGCCGCCGGCTACCTCAGGGTGCCCGGATGGCCGGCGTTCGTCGCGCTGATACTCTTTTTCATCGAACACATGGATGTGAAGAAAGTCCCCGCCATTCTCGTCGGCGCACTGGTGGGGGTTTTATTCGTGCTGCTCGCCCCGCCCAGCATCGCATTCCTGGCCCGTTTCCTGGGTCCGGCCTGGGGGCAACTTGCGTACATTCTCCTGGCTGTTTATCTGATCGTGGCGCTCGGTGAAATGCTGCCGCTTCTTTTCAACAACTACGCGTTCCTGTACTTCACGGTGTGCGGACTTGCGCTGGAAACGGCGAACCCCAACCCCTACCTGTGGGCGCTCGTGGCTGCCGCGGGCGGCGCGCTGCTCATCGGCGGTGCCGTGCTGATCGACCGGATCGTCGGGGGGCACGGCGCGGTGGCACCCGCACAGCAGCCGGGTTGAAGGTCAAGAGGGTCCGCGCTTTACTGCAGGAGAGGATCGATGAGAGCGACACAGGCGAAGATTCGCAGCGCGAAAGACGCGGTGAGCGCGGCCGAATGGAGACTGCGGGTGGATCTGGCCGCTGCGTATCGTCTGGTGGCCCTCTTCGGCTGGGATGACTTGGTGTTTACGCACATTTCCGCCCGGGTTCCCGGAGCCGAGCGTCACTTTCTGATCAATCCTTACGGCATGATGTTCGATGAAATCACGGCATCTTCCCTGCTGAAGATCGACCTGGAGGGTCGCAAGGTGATGGAGTCACCGTTTGAAATCAATCCTGCAGGTTTCACCATCCACGCCTGCATCCACGCTGCGCGCGAAGAGGCCCATTGCGTGCTGCACGTGCACTCGCTCAATGGCATTGCGGTTTCCGCGCAGCGCGAGGGTGTGCTGCCCCTCTCCCAGCAGTCGCTGTTCGTGCTCGCTTCGCTCGCCTATCATGATTACGAGGGCGTCGCGCTGAACCCGGCGGAGCAACCGCGCCTGGTGGCGGATCTGGGGGATAAGTCCTTCCTCATGCTGCGCAATCACGGCTTGCTCACCGTGGGAACCTCGCCGGCTGAGGCGTTTCTGCACATGTACCTGTTTGAAGCCACCTGCGCGATCCAGGTGCGCGCACAAAGCAGCGGCAAGGAGTTGCTGCCGATCAGCGGCGCGATCCTCGGCGGCATCCGCGCAGCGGCGAATCAGGTGACGCGCGGGCAGGGTAGCGCGCTTGTCTGGCCGGGCCTCCTGCGCCGCCTCGATCGCGCAAATCCCGGCTATCAGGAGTGACCTCGTTCGTGCCGGCTCACGCGCGGGCCGCTGCTGTTGCGCCGAGCGTGGCCGAGTCGGGAAGGTGGGGAAGGCAAAGCCGGGGTCGCAAACCCGCATGCCCCATGGGACGGTCGGGAAAGGGTGTTGAGAGCGCGCGCGGCGTAAACGCGGCCAAGCATCGTGCGTTGCAGATCCCGGTCACCATGAAAAATCTTCAACGCAAGAGCTGCGTGCTGCTGCCGATCCTGGCCTGGCTCGGGGCCTGTTCTTCCTTTCCGGATCGGCTCGAGGCAGAGCGTGCGCGCTACGAGGCCTATGCCGGTGCTCCGCTCGAGCAGCTGACTTACCTGGGTCGCTACGATCACTGGAAGCCGCTCTCGCGTACGCAATTGGTGATCTGGACGACGCCTTGGGATGCCTATCTCATCAACGTGGCGCCTCCGTGTGCCGATCTGCCATTTGTCAATGGCGTGACGCTTACCACGGCAGGGTTTCACACGATCTACCCGCGTGCCGATTTCGTCAAAGTGAAAGGGGGCTGGAACTGCCAGATCGAGCAGATCCGGCCCGTCGACTATCGGCGCATGCAGGCGGATCTGAAGAACCAAGGGCCGCCGGATGCGGTGCCGTCCAGGAACGCGAATTGAACCCGCGGCGTCACGCCCCTGGACTTTTCAGGCCGCTCTTGCGAGCGCCGTGCGCGTGCGAGCCAGGAACCACCCCCGTCAAGGAAGATTACCCGAGCAAGATCCTGGGCCTCGGCGGGCGACAAGACGCCACCGGCCGGTGCGGTATCCAGTTCGGCGGCCTCCCAAAGACAGCGGTGGTATGAGGACACGGGCGTAACTCCAAGCCGGTCGCGGTAGAGAGCTGGCAGCACGATTGAGCATGGAAGCGGCACTCAAGAGCCGACAAGAGAAAAGTTCTGGTCCGACGGATGAGCCGCGCTCAGGCGGCCGGATGCTCTGCCGGCCGCGCTTGTCGCCGCTCAGCGACCCGTGCATGAGGGTATTTTGGTGCACACGCAAGTAATGGTCGCTTGTCGCAGCTGCCCTGCAGGGGCTACTTTTTCACGCACCTCTGCGTTCCAAGGTGCGTTAAATGAAGACTCCAGGATGGTGCTTAGTCGCTCTCGTTTGTGCCGCGGCCCGCCTCGCCGACGCGACGCCGTTGATTTCGCTCAGCCAGAGCCCGCTGGTGATGCGACTCAGCAAGGATGAATTTCGCATCGCTTTCGGCATCAATGGCGAACAATGTGGCGAAGAGGGCTGCCACGGGTTGATTCGCTACCGCGTCGACTGGAGAACCGAGGCTGGTGTGACGCGCTCAGAGCTGAAGGAAGTTGACTTCGCGGTGCCACCGCGTTCTTCGCGCTCCATTACCGTCGACCGCCAGTACTTTGATACGGCAGAGGGCGCGCATACGACGGAAGTTGTCAGTGTGAGCGTCGACCTCATCACCTGCTATGCGGGCGCCGAGGCGCGCACGCCCTGAACAGTCACTCACGCGAACGCTCTTTGGATCGAGGCTCCTGCGTCAAACCTGTGTGCTTCATCGCCGAAACGACTTGCGCCGCATCCGTTCGCTGTTCAAGTGCCGCGGCGTGAGGATCCTCGCGATCCTTGACCATCGGGAGGTCGCGGCGCAACTCCTCGATGAGGTGAATGAGCTTCGTTACTTTCTGCTCGGCGAGAAGATTGATCTGCAAATTCAGGTGTTCGCGTTCCTCCGACATCTTGGTCTGGCGGCGCTGGGCAATCAGCACCACGGTGGCAGTAAGCAAGGCAACAAGGGTGAGCAGCCCCTGCAGCCATACGAACGGCGGGGGATCGATCGCATGACGCGCGAGACGAAGCTCAACCGCATTGAGCCCGATCCAGCCGCATACGACCGCCAGCAGCACCAGGATGTATGTGGGTCGGGCGACGAGACCGCTGATGCGCTCCAGACGCCGCTGCGCCAGACTGGTGTTCTCAATTTCCTTTTGTCCACCGCCGCGCGCTTGTGCGCGAGCGGGGCCTCGGCGTCGTCCCCGGGCAGCGCGGTCACAAAGCCTCGCCACCCGGTGTGGATGTTGTGGGTACGGGGCGTGGCGTGCAGCTTTTGGTATCGCGCGCGGCCGACTGGAGACATTCACCAATCTGCTCACACCTCGTCCTCCCAGCGCTTGCTGAGCCGCATGGCCGTAGTAATGATGCCGACCATGCTGTAGGTCTGGGGAAAGTTGCCCCAGAGCTCTCCGGTGCGCGGATCAACGTCCTCGGAGAGCAAGCCGACACAGTTGCGCACCGCGAGAAGTCTCTTGAAGAGTGCACGTGCTGCGTCCAGCTGCCCCGTGCCCGCCAGGGCGTTGGCCCACCAGAACGAACAGACGATGAAGGCATTGCGCGTCTCGCCGAAGTCGTCCGGATGACGATAGCGAAGCAGAAAGTCGCCGAGCCGCAACTCGCGTTCGACAGTTGCCAGTGTGCGCACGAACCTCGGATCGCGCCAACTGACGACGCCCAGCTCCGGAAGAAGCAGCAGACTGGCATCGATCATCTCGCCATCGAGGGCGGCGGAGAAGCTGCCGGCCGTCTCGCTCCAGGCGCGGCTCAACAACTGCTCCTGCAGGGCACCGGCTCGCTTTCCCCACAGAGTCGCCCGCTCGTCAAGCTGCAAGCGAGCAGCGATGCGCGCCAGCCGGTCGCAGGCCGCCCAGCACATGGCGGCGGAGAGCGTATGCCGCCGTTCGGTCGTGCGAAACTCCCAGATGCCCGCATCCGGCTCGCCAAATAGTGGAACGGCACGCTCCCCGAGAAGTTCCAGACGGTGAAACTGAGCGATGTCGCCGGGATGCTCGAGCCGCTGGTCAAAGAAGCTTTGTGTCGCAGCTAAAATCACCGAGCCGTATACATCGTGCTGTCGCTGACGATAAGCGAGATTGCCGACGCGCACCGGTCCCATCCCGTTCATGCCAACGAGAGTCTCTACGATGCGCTCCTCCAGATCGCGCTCGCCGGTGATCCCATACACTGGCTGCAGGCTCGAGCCTTGTTCGCTCGCGACCACATCCTCCAGATAGCGCAGGTACGCTTCCATTGCCCCCGTGGCACCCAGGCGGTTCATTGCCTGCACGGTGAAGTACGCGTCCCGCAGCCAGCAGTAGCGATAGTCCCAGTTACGTGCGCTGTCGGGGGCCTCGGGGATGGAAGTGGTGGGTGCGGCCAGCACTGCGCCGTTGTCGTCGTAAGTGCACAGCTGCAGAGTGATGGCCGCGCGGATCGTGGCTTCCTGCCATTCGTAGGGGATCGCCAGACCGCGGACCCACTCGTGCCAGTAACGCGAGGTGGCGCGCAGCGTCTCGTCCGCGATTTGGTGGGCGGGCGCGCCGAGAGTTTCATCGTCGCTTACGACGAGGTCGATCCAGCGCTCGAGCACAAACACCCGCTGCTCGGTGAGATGTGACACCGGCGCGTCGGTCGTGACGCGCAGCGACTGGGTTGCATCGGAATAGCGCACGTGGTGACTGCCGAGTTGCCGGTCGAACAGCCGTGCGCCATAGCCGGCCGCCGGCGCCAGGTGAATGCGTACGGAGGGACGTCCAGTCAGGGGCACTATGCGGCGGATGAGTACCGGTGGGCGAAACAGTCGGTCCCGTCGCATGAAGCGCGGGCACCAGGTGGTAATGCTGATGGCATTGCCGCGCGCATCGCGCGCGATGGATTCGAGGATGGCGGTATTGCGCTGATAACGCAGCTCGCAGGCGGTCTGTCCTACGAGGGAGATGCTGAACGCTCCCCAGTCGGGTTTGCTGCCGAGCAGACTGCAGAAGATAGGATCGCCGTCCGGGCGGGGCCAGCAACACCACGAAACCTCGCCGCTTGCCTGAACCAGCGCGGTGATCTGCCCGTTGCCGACGATGCCGGCGTTCGCCAGCATCTCAGCGCGCCCCTGAGCCGCGACCTCATCCGCACTGTTCATACGTGCGGTCGGATACTAAGGCGAGCATCCAGGCCCGCACGGCGGCAACAGACGGCAGAGACGCAAGAGCAGCCGTCGGCCGCGCGCTTGCAATCGCAACCGAGACGCCGCCCGCGGCGTTGACCAGCTGGAATGCGGGCTCGTCAGTTAAGTCATCGCCTACATACACAGGCGTACGCCCTTGAAACGGCGGCTCCTCCAGGAAGGCCGCGACTGCGTTCGCCTTACCGGCAAAGCGCGGCATCAGTTCGACCACCATGCAGCCCCGCTGGACCTTGAAATCCATGCTCCAGACCTCGGCGAGTGCGTTGGCCACGCCGAGCGCTACAGGCTCAAGATGCACAGCGGCACGGTAGTGCACGGCGAGCGCCACTTCCTTGTCTTCCAGCGCCAGTTGCGGATGTGCGGCAACCAGCCGCTGCAGCGCCAGGCGGGCTTCCGCGAGCGCCTGTGGGCGGGGTGCGCTTTGCCGCGCGTACACGCCGGCGGCGTCGCGCCGTTCGAAACCATGCACTCCGGAGGCGGGAAAGCGGTACGGAAAGGTAATGTGATCCAGAGCCTCAATGCTGCGCCCTGTCACGATCGCCAGCGCGCCCGCGCTGCGCGTTGCAATGAGATTCAACAGGGCCAGGAGGCTTGCATCGGCTTGCACGGCCTGCGGCTGTGCGACCAGTTCTAGTAACGTGCCATCCATGTCCAGGAAAAAGGCATGCTCTTCGGGTCTGAGCGCCAATGGTGGCCGTTTTTGCATCAAGAACACCTGTGTTTGACCGACGGTCAGCCACGCCATCGCGACACGCGCCAGAGGGAACCACTACCATCTGAAGTCCGGCAGCGAGGCACCGCCAACGGGTGACGGGCCTCGTCAGGGCACTCAGATGCGCACTTCAGCCTGCCGCGAAACCCGGCCCTACAGGCGGCCGCCTATCAGTGATGTGTGCACAGTGCGAGCAGCAGGATGATCGGAATGGGGACCCCGAGAATCCACAGTAGAAGTCCGCGACCCATATACCCTCCAGCGTGCGTGTGCTTAGTACACGCAAGGCTAGAGGCGAAGAAACTTCAGCGCTGTCGTTGCGCGACGTCATCCGGTGTCGGTTGACCCCTACGAGTAAGGCTGCAGGGCGATGCCGCAGGTATTTTTCCGACGGCTTCTACGGGCAGGATGGGCGGATCCAGTTGCCGCACGGCTGTGGGATTCTCCACTGCCACGATGATGCGACGGATACCACGCATGGTCCTGAGTTCCTCCGGCAACGGTGCGCCAAACTCATGGCAAACACTTTGCGCGGGAACCCAAAGAGCGTCGGTCCGCACATTCCGCAAGGGCGAGCTTTGCACGTACAATCCTCCGGCGCGGTCGGATTTGCGCCATGTGTGTTCCGGGAAAGTAAAGTGATGTATCGATGAAACACCGGCACGAGGTCTTTGGCTGGCGTTCAGCTTCGGGTGTTCGGGGTCTCATTAGCCGATCAAAGTGTGGCAGTCGTCGACCTCGGGGATGTCGGGCAGCGACTGCTCGGGCGCAGAGTCGATGTTATTCTCGGAAGGGAAATCTTCGATGCGGCTCGGTTATACGTTGATATCGAGGATCGACAGATCAGGGTTCTCTCGGCCGACTCTAAGCCGCTGGGCGTTCGTCTGCCGCTAACGACCGAACACGGCGTTGAAACGATTCCGGTGCGCGTGGAAAGCGTCGGGCCGGTGCAAGCGACCTTTGATCTCGGCAACGGCTCCGAGGTACTGGTAGGGGAAGCACTGGCGGGTCGTCTTCGGCTGCTCACCGACGGGCGCACGGTAACGATGGGTCGCGGCGGTGGCTTGGGGGGTGAGACGGCGCGGCCGCGCGTTACGCTGCGTTCGCTCGAGGTGGCGGGTCGCGTCTTCATCGACGTACCAGCCGCCATCGATGCGCACTCGAGTGCTTCCGATCTGAACGTCGGCGTGGCGATCCTGCGTCACTTTCTGATCACAACGGACTTCGCAGGTCACGCGGTGTGGCTTGAGCCGCGAAAGTAGTCGTCAGTGAACTCGCCAGCGTGGTGTTTCCAAGGTCAGGCATAAGGTAAAGCTCGACGGCGTGACAGAACTTCTCCGACTCGTTATCGTTCCCGAGGCAGCGCCGTAGGTACCTGCGTCTCGCCGTGACCCCGCGCAAGGAGGAGCCCGTGGAACGCGTCCAGCAACAGTGTATCGGGGTGGCCGCCTACATCCGCCAGTCACGCGAGGCGATTCTCGACGCCTGGCAGAATTGTGTGGCGGCGGACCCGGAACTCACGACCGCCTCGTCAATCTCGCATGCGCAATTTACGGACAGCATTCCCAAGGTGTTGGACGCGTTCGAGCACGCGCTGCGGGCGGACGATGCACTGCGCGAAACGCAAGCGGATCTGGAGCAGCGCGAAGGCGCCTCCGAGCATGGGCTGCATCGCTGGCAGCAGGGCTATGACCTGCGCGAGACGATGCGCGAATGGGCGCATCTGCATCGCTGCATTCTTGCGCGGCTGGAAGGGTACACCGAGCAAAATCCGAACCTGCTGCCACCGGTGATGCAGCGGGCACGCGAGGCGCTGGTGCGCCTGTGCGGGGAAGGAGCCTGCGAGAGTGCGGCCCGTTACACGCGATTACAGCAGGCCGAAGCGGCCGGGCAGGTGCGCGACCTGGAGGCTGCGGTGCAGCAGCTGCGCGCACTGGAGCGAAACCGCGCGGACATCCTGCGGCAGGCGGCGCATGATCTGCGTGGCTCGGTGGGCGTCATCACCAATGCCTCTGCGGTACTGGCGCGTACGACTTCGGAGGAGATGCGCACCGACTTTTATCAGATTCTTGACCGCGCGATCAGTTCCACGCAGACGCTGCTGAGTGATCTGATCGACCTCACACGGCTGGAAGCGGGCCAGGACCGCTTGCAAATTGCCGCGTTCGACGTCGGCGAGCTTCTGCGCGATCTGAGCGAGTCATTGCGTGCGGAGGCGGCGGCCCGCGGTCTATTCTTCAAAGCGGAGGGTCCGCAGTCGTTACCCGTGCGCGGTGATGCGGTGAAGTTGCAACGCATCGTGCAGAATCTTGTGCTCAATGCCATAAAGGCGACCGCCAGCGGCGGGGTGCAGGTCACCTGGCAGGCACCGCAGGACCCGGCTGGCTCGCGCTGGCACTTAACGGTGCAGGACACCGGTCCGGGGCTGCGCGGGGTCAACGCCACCCCGCTGACTCGCGCCTTGCGCGAGGCCACCGATCAGGCGCATGAAAGTGAAGTCAATGATCCGCCGGAGTCGCCGCGGCCACTGGAGCCGTCCAAGACAACATCCGCTCGTGGGCGGTCAGGGTCTGCCGCGGTGCTCGATCATGGCGAAGGCATCGGTCTTTCGATCGTCAAGCGACTGTGCGAACTTCTCGGCGCGGGTATCGAGCTCGAGTCCGAGCCGGGACAGGGCACCATGTTTCGTCTTAGTTTTCCGCTGGATATCCCGGCAGCGCCGAATCCGCTGAGTGCCCAAACTCGGTCGCGCAATTAGCTTGCCGCGAGCACAGAATCCTGTCCTGTCCGAGCGTGTGGCTCAACGTGGCACCTCGCTGCGGCTCACTGAAGCTCGGCGAGTATCCACTCGATGAATCGTCGTGTGTCCTGCTCCATCTCGGAGTAAGGACCGGGCTGGTAGTAGCGGGAATTGATCCCCCGCTGGTTGAGCTCAATGATTCGCTTATCGGCGATGCTGGTAACTTTCCACAGCCAAGTCAGTCGGTGAAGATCATAGTCACGCTCAGCCTGGGCATCACCGCGTACCAGCCAGAGGACCTCCATGTCCGTGGAATTCACGGTTTTTGGGATGAAGCGGTAAATGAGACCGTGATCCGGATAGGCCAGAAAATCACTGGTGAGACCGACATCGAAGAACGTGACGCCACCGTCGTAATCGGTGAACTGGCCCATGAGGGGCGCGAGCGCCGTGCCGTCCTCACTGCCGCTGACCGTGCCCTCCGCGAGCGCGGAGCGCAGGCTGGCGGCTCCCTCCTGTCCGGGCTGCGCCTGCGCGCTCCAATGACTGTGTTCCTGAATCTCGACTCCGAGTGAAAGCGCCCGCTGCCGCACCCGCTCGTCCGCCTCCTTGTTGAGTGCCGCCGGACGCGCATACAGGTGAAAGCGTGAGTATTCCTCGTGCGCCGGGCCACAGTGGTAGCACTCCATGTAGTTCTCTACGGCGAGTTTCCAGTTGGCGTTAACGGCATAGATCTCACGATGTGCCACGCGCGCATCTGCCCAGCCGTACACACGGGCGGTACCGGCCAGCATCGCCTCGACATGCTCAAGACCCAGCGGCTGTGGGGCAAAAGACACGAAGATCAGACCCTCAATGACCCTGGCATGCAATCGTTTAAGGCCGTAGGCCGTGCGATCGAACCCGCCCGGCATTCGCGCGGCGGCGCGCAGGCTACCGTCCAGGGAGTAGCTCCAGGCGTGGTACGGACATACGAAGCCACCGCCGCGAGCGCGGCCGCTCGATTCGGTGCAGACCCGGGAGCCACGATGCCGGCACACATTCAGCAGGGCACGCACCTCACGGTCGTTGCCGCGCGCAATAATGAGGGATTCACTGCAGATCTCGGTGGTGAAAAAGTCGCCCGGCTCGGGGAGCTGACTTTGGTGCCCTACGCAATGCCAGTGCCGCAACAAAAGGCGAGTTTTCTCGCGTTCGAACAGCTCCGCATCACAATAGAACTCCCGATTCAGCGCATGGCCCGGACGCAGGGCCGTAATGGCTCGAGCCCACCGCTCGTCTTGAGTCTTGGACATTTCCTGCCCCGTAACGCTCGTAGTCACGCTCGCTCTCCGAGGTGGTGCCAAATCAGCTGGCTGGCATTGTAAGGCCTGAATTGCCTACCGGTGCCTCATTGTCAGCGGCAGCACAGGCAACTGATACGTCGGGCCGATGCGATCGAAGCAGCGGTTGATCCGATGGGCAAGGGCGGCGCGGGCGCGGGCGCGTCGCAGTCGCCTGAGCCTGCGCCCTCGGGGAGGATTCGTCGGCCTGTTTGAAGACCAAATACTGTTGCTGAGCTTACAAGCTCAGCGCAAGATTGAAGCGTCGTCCCACGCTGGCAACGGTACGGGCAAGGCTTCGCAATCCGGAAGAGGGTGAAGTGCATCACTGTTATGCCCGCCTCGTTCACCGTTAGCGATTTGCTTGCGTTTCCACGCGCGAATTAGAAGCTTCCGGCTATTGTTTCGACGAGGTGTATTCATGCGCGCCCTAACGCGTGCTCGGGCCCCTTTGGGCAAGAGACTTCTCGCTCTCTTGGTGCTGCCGATGCTGGTAGCGCCGGCGTTTGCCAAACACAAGGACGACGTGGTGGTCATGAAGAACGGGGACCGTCTGACCGGAGAGATACGCAGTCTGGAAAATGGTCTTTTACGCTTCAAATCCAGCTACATGAATTCCTCCGTGCTGCTGGATTGGAACGAAGTGGCAATGCTGCAGAGCAAGGATCCCTTCATCGTCAAATTGGCGAACGGAACGCGTATCACGACCCCGATCGAGCGCTTTACCGACCAGGCCAGCGGCCAGGACACGATGGCGCTGGGCGCCTTATCCAAGGGTACGGAGGTTCCAGCGACGCAAGTCATCGCAATTCAGCAAATGGAAGAATCAGTATGGAAGCAGCTCAAGGGAAATGTGGATCTCGGTCTAAGCTACACGTCCGGCTCAGATGTGACTTCCCTGTCCGCCGCCGCCCAGGCTACCTACCAGGCTGATAAAAACGTCTTCAATGCGGCAACTAGCGTGCAATTCAGCAGCCAGAAGGATTCGACAGACACCCTGCGTCTGACACTGGATCTGCAGCAGCAGAGATTTTTTGCCAATCGGTGGTTCGGCGTGGCGCTCTTTGATTACCTCAGAAGTGATCAACAGGACCTCAATTCGCGTAACACATATGGCCTGGGTCTCGGCCGGGAGGTCGTGAGTACCCCCAGCAACAACTGGCAGGTGTTTGCCGGATTTGACTACTCACGCGAGAGCTATTTCGCCAGTGCCGGGCCAGACAACGGCAAGAACAGTCTGGAGGGCTTACTCGGAATGAAATATAAGACCTTCCGCTTCGAGACCCTGGATGTGAGCTGGGACGCAACGGTCTACCCGAGCATTACGGATTCACCTCGCGTTCGTTTCGTCACCAATGGCGATTTGAAGATTGAACTCGTGAAGGACCTGTATTGGAGCTTTCGAGTCTATGAGAACTACGACACGAGCCCGCCGGCCGATGCCGCCAAGAGCGATTTCGGCGTGACGAGCTCCTTGGGGTATAAGTTCTGAGTGTGGGAACGCGGATCAGGTGCTGCGGGCTTTGGCTCCCGCCCGTGAGGCCGATCACTCACTGCCACCCACGGCCCGGGTCATCAGGCCGGCATTGGAGATTTTGCGCACGCCGCGGCAGGCGCTGCGCGTGAATCGTTGCTACGGGGAAGCGTCCGTGGCGAGCAGCGCCGTCAGGCGCGAGATGTAATCGGCAACACTCTTCTGCTCGTCAGGCGACAGACCGGCGGCGAAATTGACCGCCGGCAGGTCCACCTGGTCGCGATGGCCGGCCGCGAAGTTCTGTAGCTGCAGAAGCAAGTATTCGTAGTGCTGACCGCCGATGGCCGGGATGGGTTCGCTGTCGCTGCCGGCACCGGATTTACCGTGGCAGACCGCGCAGCCGCGCGCATAGATCTTAGCGCCTGCCGAAGCGCGGGCGCCCTCGGCATGGTCGGCACTCGGGTTCCGGGGGGCCTGTGCCAGATAGGCGGCCACGTCACGAAAGGCCTGCGGCCGGTTCACATCAGCCGGATGCGTGCTTTCACTCATGAGCGCATTGTCCCGTTCACGCGTGGTGAACTCAGCCAGTTGCTCGACAATGTAGAATTCGCGCTGTCCCGCCAGCGCCGGGATGGCCTTCGGACCATCGCCCCAGGCGTGCTTGCCGTGACACCCGGTGCAGTGTTTGAGGTAGAGAATCCTGCCATGTGCTGCATCCGGAGTGAGTGCCTTGGCTTGGGCGAGGAGCTGCATGACCGGTGCGGTCTGCCCGTAGGCAGGATCGAACGACAACAGGGCCACGAGCAGTCCGATGCAGGCATAAGGGCTCACGAGATACTCCGGTTACATTGTCGTGCTAGGGTTCCTGCATGAGGGGAACGCCGAAGGGGCGGGACATATATCAGCAGCTTACCCTTACGCTGCGATCAGAAATCGGCAAAACGGCGGATCTGGTGGGTTTTTTTGCCAATCCGTACGCGTGGAACTAAGATCTGATCCGCTTGCTTCCGCGGTATATCGAGAAGCGCTCTTCCGCGGCTAGGGTAAAACCGAGCCAGAATGGGAAGGCGCGTCTAACGTGCGTCCGGATGCCCTGGCGGACCAAAATCACATTGTCGCGTCAACTCGATGAGCTTGCGGCGCGCAGAAATGGCTCAAACCGGTATGCAATCCACGCCATCTGATCTGGCACGTAGTGCGCTCGAAGCCGCGCCGGACGCGATGATCATCATCGATAATGCCGGGATCATCCGCTTCGCCAATCGTCAGGTCTCAGCGCTCTTTGGTTACCCCTACGAGGCGATTCTCGGCAAACCGGTCGAGTATCTGATGCCAGGGCGTTTTCGCGACCGCCACGTCACGCACCGGCAGAACTACACGGCCCACGTACGGGTCAGGCCGATGGGCGTGGGTTTGGACCTGTTCGGACAGCGAGACGATGGCACGCAGTTTCCGGTCGAGATCAGCCTGAGTCCTGTCGAAGATCGGGGTGAGATCCTGATCGCCGCGGCGATCCGCGATGTGAGCGATCGCAAGCGCGTCGAGGCGGCTCTCAGCGCCGCCCACCTTGCCGCGGAGCAAGCGCGTGAGTCAGCTGACCGAGCCAACGAAGCCAAGAGCCGCTTCCTGGCCACAGCCAGCCATGACCTGCGACAGCCGCTGCAAACCCTGTCTTTGTTGAATGGCGCTTTGCGCCGCACGGTGGTGGTCGACGCGGATGCGCAGCAAGCGCTCGGTCAACAAGAGCAAGCGATCGATGCGATGTCGCGCCTCCTCAACGCGCTGCTCGATATCAGCAAGCTCGAATCCGGCGCTGTCAAACCGGATCCGACGGATTTTGCCGTGAGCGCGCTCTTTGAGGAATTACGGCGTGAGTTCGCGGCGGTGGCCGCGAGTAAGGGCCTGAGCTTTAAGGTCGGCCCGTGCACGGATTGTGTTCACAGCGACCGAACCCTCATCGAACAGATTCTGAAGAACCTGGTGTCGAACGCCATTAAGTACACCCGCCAGGGGTGGGTGGCATTGAACTGCCGCCACGATTCACCGAGTTCGGTGCGCATCGAAGTGCTCGACACGGGCATCGGCATTGAAGCCGATCACCTCCGTTATATCTATGATGAGTTCTACCAAGTCGGAGTGCCCACCAACAGCTCGCGCGAGGGATATGGACTGGGGCTGAGCATCGTGCGGCGCCTCGTGACGCTGCTCGATCTTAAGCTTGAGGTTAGTTCTGAGGTCGGCAAAGGCTCGCGCTTTTCGCTCGCGCTTCCGGTCGGCCTGAGTGAGGCGCAACAGGTACCACGGCAAGGATCGCAACCCTTGGGACGCCCTGCGCAAGGGCAGCCACGCATTCTCGTCGTGGAGGACGACGCGAGTGTGCGCAACGCCACGCGCATGCTCTTGAAGGGCGAGGGCTATTCGGTTGCCGCTGTGGCAACGTTGGCCGAAGCGCTGCAAGCGGGTGCGGCGGAGCCTCCATTGGACCTGCTGGTAACTGATTATCATTTGCGGGACGGCGAAACCGGCATGCAGGTCATAAACGCCCTGCGTCGGGCTCTCGGGCGTCCGTTGCGGGCCGTGCTGGTGACCGGTGATACCTCCACAGCCATGCATGAGCTGCCCACGGACCCGTATCTGCGCATCGCGAGTAAGCCGATGAGACCTGAGGAACTTCTGAAACTGCTCTCTGAACTGCTGAGCGCGTGACAGGCCAGAGGCGTTGTGGGCCAACGGGTCAGCTCCGCAGTCTCAGACCCTTGGCGCGCACTGCCGCGCAAGTCGCTCGGCGAGGCCTGATGCGCACAAGTACTGACGCCTTTAGCTCCAGGCAGCAGCTACCATCATGTGAGGGCATGCCCTGTAGGTTTGTCTGAGATGCTGCAAGTCAGGTCAATACTGGTCGCCTTGGGGCGCGACGGCGATCCCGCGGCAATCCTCGCAAGATCCGTGACGCTCGCGCGGCACTTCAACGCGGGGCTCGAGATTTTTTTGTGCGAAGCCGAAGGCGCCTATGCGCTGCAGCACCAGTATGATGCGCGGAGTAGTGAGGCGGCGCACCGCTCTGGCCTGACCCGCCTGAATGCCTGGCTGCAGCGCCTTTGGAACTCACTCCAGGTCAATGATGTGCCGGCCGTCATGGAAACCGTGTACGAGAGCCCGCTGTGCGAGGCGGTACGGCGCAAGGTGGAGCGCAACAAGCCCAACCTCGTCGTGCGCGGAGTCGGTGGTACAGAGGGCAGCACCTTCAGCGTGTCGGACTTTGATCTGGTGCGTAGTTGTCCGGCGCCGTTGCTGCTGACACGTGGTAGGCCCTGGAAGGCCGCGCCGAGTGTAGCCGCCGCGGTCGATATTTCCGGCGAGGAGTCGCCGGAACTGATCCGCACCATCCTGCGCGCAGCCGGGAATGTCGCCGAGCATTTCGACGCGAGTCTTGACGTCTTCTACGCGGGGCGCTTCGAGAACGCTCCTCCGCAGGTCGTGCAGTCGCATGAAAAACTGTTGCGCGGCCACGCCGCCGCCGCGGACCTGCATCCGCGTCAGGTGCATGTCGTGATTGGCGAACCGGCCCGCGTCATCCCCAGATTTGTTGCTCAACAGGGTTACGAACTGCTGGTACTCGGGGCGCTGACTCACAGCACGAGCAGGACGGCGCCCGTCGGCACGTTGACGGGCAGGCTGCTCGAGACGGTCGATTGCGAGCTCCTTTTGGTGAAACCGCGCTCGAGCCAGCCGTGAACTAAGAACAGCCGACGGGCGGTCTGTCGCTAAAGCGGCGGATGACTAAAGGATCTTGGAGAAAGCTGGATGCGGTGCGGCCGGCGCTGGTGCGAGGTAGCGGTCGAAGCACATCGCGAGGGCGCGCAGCAACAGGCGACCCCGAGGGGTGACCCGGATAACCTTGGGTTCACAGATGGCGAGGCCGTCGGCGACCATCTGATGTAATCGGTGCAGCGCTGCGGAAAAGTAGGTCGAAAACTCGACGTTGTACTGGCGCTCAACGGCCCGAATATCCACCTCACCGTGGCACATCAGCTGCTGAATCACCTCTGCGCGTACGATGTCATCGGCATTCAGTTCCAGCCCGCGCGCGACCGGCAATCGCCCCTGCTCAAGCGCCGCTTCCCACTTGGGCAGTTCGCGATGGTTCTGACTGAAGCTGCCGCCGATATGGCTGATGGCACTGACGCCCAGCCCGGCCAGATCGCAACCCGCGTGGGTTGTGTAGCCCATGAAGTTGCGGTGGAGCTGACCCTGCTGCTGTGCGCGTGACAGATCATCCGTCGGCAATGCGAAATGGTCCATGCCGATGTAGCGATAGTCGGCTGCACCGAGCCGCTCTACTGCCAGCTGTAAGAGCGCGACGCGCGCTTCAGGCGTGGGCAGATCGGCAGCCGCGATCTGCCGCTGTGCTTTGAAGAGGGAGGGCAGGTGAGCATATCCATAGACGGCGACTCGCTCCGGGCGCGCCGCGATCACGGTGTCGAGAGTCCGTAAGAATCCCGCCGAGGTCTGCAGGGGCAACCCGTAGATCAGATCGACGTTGACCGAGCGCATGCCGCTGCGGCGGCACGCCTCGATCACGGCCAGGGTCTGGTCGACGTCCTGCAGACGGTTGATCGCGCGCTGCACGGCGGGATCAAAGTCCTGAACCCCGAGGCTGACGCGATTGAAGCCCAACTGAGCGAGCGCGGTGATGTCTCCCTCGAACACAGATCGCGGATCCAGTTCAATGGAGAAATCACGCTCCTCTGCCTCGCTGAACCGGAAGCCTCGTCCAAGTCCGCTGAGCAGTCGAGCAAGCTGCGGGGGACGCAGGAAGTTTGGCGTGCCTCCCCCCAGATGCAGCTGGATGACCTCGCGACGCCTGTCAAAGAGCGGCGCAACCTGGCGCGCCTCCTGCAACACACGATCCACGTACGAGTCACCCTTGGAAAGATCCCGCGTGATGCGACGGTTACAGCCACAGTAGAAGCACGGGCTGGCGCAGTAGGGAATGTGTACATAGAGCGAGATGTGACGCGGTATAGCCTGCACGTTGCTGCGCCAGGCGCAACGCCGAAGCTGCTCCTCACCGAAGGTCTCCCGAAACTGCGGTGCTGTGGGGTAAGAGGTATAGCGCGGCCCGGCGCCGTCGTAGCGCCGCAGCAGTTCGAAATCGATCAGAGGTGGCAATTGCGGAGTGGCTGGCTGCATGGGAGCATGCTCGGCCAGACGGCCGAAGAAGGCCATCGTGGAAAACCGCAGACGTACAGCCGGCGTAGTCGCGGTTTATGCATAGGACCAGGAGCGCAGGATGCGATCGGCGCGCTTACGAGTCCGATCCCGGCGGCGCTTCGTCGTCGTCGATATCCATGATCATGCGTACCAACTGGGCCACCGACGAGGCACCCATCTTTTCCATGACGCGTGCGCGGTGAATCTCAATTGTCCGCTGACTGAGCCCCAGATCCGCCGCCATGACCTTGTTGGCCTTGCCGCTGGTCACGAGAGCCAGGACCTCCCGCTCGCGCGGTGTGAGTGAATCGCGCCGCTCGCGAATGCGGGCGCGCTGGCCGAGATCCGCACGGCTGGTGCGGTCTCGTTCCAAAGCCCGCTGTATGCGATCGATCAGATCCTGATCGCGGAACGGCTTCTGCAAAAAATCGAAAGCCCCTTGTTGCATGGCCTCAACCGCCATCGGGATGTCGCCGTGGCCGGTAATAAAAATAACCGGAATGACGGCACCCAGTAGATTCAACTGCTGTTGCAGTTCAAGGCCGCTCATACCCGGCATGCGCACGTCCAGAACCAGACAGCCGGGCTGCTGCGGGTTGTAGGTTGCCAGGAAATCCTGTGCGGATGGCAACGCCGTTGCGGTAAGCCCGACCGACTTCACCAGAAGTCGCAAGGAGTTGCGCACCGCCTCATCATCGTCAACGATAAACACGATCGGTGACTGCTGCTTCACGGCTCGCTTCCTCAGACTAAGGGCAATCGGATACTGAAACAGGCCCCCGCCGGAACATGGGGACGATAGTCCAGTGTACCGCCGTGCCGTTCGATAATTGTACGACTGATTGCCAGTCCCAGTCCCGTCCCGTCGTCCTTGGAGGTGCAGAATGGATCGAACAGGCAGTGCCGGATTGCGGCAGATACGCCCGGCCCATCATCACAGACGGAAATCTCCATGTCGCCGCCGATGAGCCCCGTCCTTACGAAGAGCGTGCGTCGGCCATCGATCTTCTGCGCGAGCGCCTCGATGGCGTTATGTGTCAGGTTGAGTATGACCTGCTGAATCTGTGTTCGGTGCACTTCCACGCGCGGCAGTGCACTGCCGAGTTCCAGCCGATACTCGACGTCGTTGCTCTTGGCCTCCGCCCCGACCAGGTCCGTCAATTCCGAAATCAGCTGGTTGATGTCGGTCGGTTCGTGGGGTCCCTCATCCTGCCGTGCCAGCCCGCGCAACCGGCGAATGATGTCTCCGGCGCGCACGGCCTGCCCGGCAATTTCCTGCAATGCACCGCGAATCTCCACAAGATCAGCGTCCGGCTTGGTCAGCAGCCGGTCGCATGCCTGGGCGTAGTTGGCGATGGCCGTCAGTGGCTGGTTCAGCTCGTGGGCTATCCCCGAGGCCATCTCACCGACCGTGGCAAGGCGGGATACGTGCCACAAACGCTCCTGGAGCTGCCTTGAGTTCTCTTCGGTTCGGCGCCGCAGACTCAGATCCTGAATGAAACCGACAAACCGCGGTGGATCGGCGCCGGCGATGACGCCCACGGAGAGAAACGCCGGGAAGAGGCTGCCGTCCTTGCGGCGCCCCGTGACTTCGCGACCCTTACCGATGATATGCGGCACACGGGTTGCCAAATAGCGCGAGAGGTGACCATCGTGCGCGCGCTGATCATCATCGGTCATCAGCACGCTCACATTTCGACCGAGCAATTCGGCGGCCCGGTAACCGAATTGGCGTTCGGCGGCGTGGTTGAAGGCCTCAATCTTACCCAGATGGTCGATGACGATAACCCCATCGACCGCGGCGCCCAACAGTGCAGGCAGCGCGTCAGTCGGCTCAGCGGTCACGCCGGGACTCATGAATGGCCCTTTCGAGCCCAATGAGCAGGGTAAAAGTAGACTCGGTCAAGATGCGGGTTTCCGGCGGTAGTGGAGGACGGCTCCCGCACCCGGCTGGTGGTGGTTTTCGCTGGTCCGGGTGACGGTGATGCCCAAGCTCAGAAATAGTCTCCACCATAGGACTTCAAGACCGCATTGGCATCCGTACTTCTGCGTACCTCGGCGGGCTGTAGGTGAGTACTGTCGAAAATGTGGCGCAGTTCACATATGCCCGACGGCCACCCCAACCCCTCGCCTGGTAGCCGGGCCCGAGCCGGCCATCACTGCATGTGCTGACCGCCGTTGATCGCGATGTTGGCCCCGGTCACGAACGCGGCTTCGTCACTGGCCAGGTAGGCGACCAGGCCTGCGACCTCCTCGGGTTTGCCGAGTCGGCCCATGGGGATCTGGGGGATGATCTTGGAATCAAGAACTTCCTGGGGAATCGCAGTCACCATCTTCGTACCGATGTAGCCCGGGGAGATGGTATTGACGGTGATGCCTTTGCGGGCGACCTCGAGCGCGAGTGCCTTAGTGAAGCCGTGCATGCCGGCCTTAGCCGCAGAATAATTGGTCTGGCCGAACGCGCCCTTCTGGGCATTGACCGAGGAGATATTGATGATGCGACCCCAGCCACGATCCAGCATGCCCTCGCATACCTGCTTGGTCATGTTGAAGCAGGAATCGAGATTGGCATGCATCACGGCACCCCAGTCGGCGCGGTCCATCTTCCTGAACGTCATATCCCGGGTAATGCCCGCATTGTTCACCAGTACATCGACCGGTCCGACATCGGCGAGGAGCTTCTGCACGCAGGCACAGCATGACTCCCAGTCCGTAACGTCACAGGCATAGGCGAGGAACTCGTAGCCTCGTTGTTTCATCGTGCCAAGCCATTGCTCAACGCGCGTATTGCCGGGGGAATAGGTCGCTACGACGCTATGCCCGAGGTCCGCCAATTTGATACAAATCGCCTCGCCGAGGCCGCCCATGCCGCCGGTCACGAGCGCGATTCTCTTCTTGTCGGTGCCCACTCAGAACCTCCGTTCGGTACCGTCCCAGCTCAACGTTCGACGGCGATCGCCACGCCCATCCCGCCTCCGATACACAAGCTGGCGAGCCCTCTCTTTGCATCCCGCCGCACCATCTCGTGCAGCAGCGTTACCAGGATGCGGCAGCCGGAGGCTCCGATCGGATGACCGAGCGCGATCGCGCCGCCGTTAACGTTGATCTTTGCAGGGTCCCATTCCATTTGGCGATTGACCGCGATTGCCTGGGCGGCGAAGGCTTCGTTGATCTCCATCAGATCAAGCTGCTGATGCGTCCAACCGGCCTTCTGCAAACACAGCTGGCTGGCGGGAACCGGGCCCATGCCCATCGTTTTCGGATCAACGCCGACGGTGGCGTAAGCCTTGACGCGCGCCAGCGGTGTCAAACCCAGCTGAGCTGCCGTGCGCGCCGACATCATCAGCACCGCTGCCGCCCCATCATTAATGCCCGAAGCGTTGCCAGCGGTGACCGTGCCGTCCTTGCTGAAGGCGGGCTTTAATTCTGCAAGCGCCTCGATCGTAGTGCCGTGACGCGGGTACTCATCGGTATCGAACGTCACCGTCCCTTTCTTAGAGACGATCTCGACCGGCGTGATCTCCGCCGTAAATTTGCCGGCCTTCTGCGCGGCTTCTGTCTTCTGCTGCGAACGCGCGGCGAACTCGTCCTCGTCGCGGCGCGATATGCCGTACTTCTGCGCGACATTCTCGGCAGTGGTACCCATGTGGTAGTTGTTATAAGCGTCCCACAGGCCATCGACGATCATGCTGTCGATGAGCTTCGCGTCCCCCATGCGAAATCCATCCCGCGATCCCGGCAGGACGTGGGGCGAGGCACTCATATTTTCCTGGCCGCCGGCGATTACGATTTCCGCATCGCCGCATTTGATGGCTTGTGCGGCCAGGTGCGTGGCCTTCATGCCGCTGCCGCACACCTTGCCGACGGTCATCGCGGGAACCCGATCAGGAATCCCGGCACGGATCAGTGCCTGGCGAGCGGGGTTTTGCCCAACACCGGCGGTGAGCACTTGGCCCAAGATTACCTCGGACACCTGGTCGGGTTTGACCCCGCCACGGGCGAGTAGGGCTTTAATGACTTGTGCTCCCAGATCGGCCGCGGGAACCCGGGCGAGTGCGCCGTTGAACTTGCCCACGGCGGTGCGCAGGGCGGCGGTAATGACTACATCGTTCATGCGACGTGCTCCATTCGGATAACGAACTACGCAGGGTTACTCTGACGGGCCGAGGCGTTCCATCAGGCGCCCGCCAAACGCTCGGCTCGGGAAGTAACCGTCAGCGATTCATGCGCTCCCTGATAAGATTTTCGACCACGCTTACATCGGCGAGCGTGGAGATATCGCCAAGCTGCTCGTGCTCATTGGCCGCGATCTTGCGCAGGATGCGTCGCATGATCTTGCCGGAACGCGTCTTGGGCAGGCTCGGAGCCCACTGAATGAAATCCGGGGTGGCTATCGGCCCGATTTCCCGGCGTACCCAGGCACGCAGTTCGGCCCGCAATTCCTCCGTCGGCTGTGCACTGAGCACGAGGGTGACGAAGACATAGATGCCTTGTCCCTTGATCTCGTGCGGACAGCCCACGACCGCCGCCTCGGCGACCTGGGGATGCGCCACCATCGCGCTCTCGATCTCGGCCGTGCCCAAGCGGTGGCCGGCGACGTTGAGTACGTCATCGACCCGCCCGGTGATCCAATAGTGCCCATCCTCATCACGGCGTGCCCCGTCGCCGGTAAAGTACATTCCGGAGAAGGTCTTGAAATAGGTGTCGATGAAGCGCTGGTGGTCACCGTACACGGTACGCATTTGACCCGGCCAGCTGTCCAGGATGACCAGATTACCTTCGCACGGCCCGCTCAGGATCTTGCCGGCTCCGTCGACAATGGCCGGTCGGATGCCAAAGAAGGGCAAAGTTGCGGATCCGGGTTTCACGTGGCTCATATGGGGTAGTGGGGAGATGAGCACCCCGCCAGTTTCGGTCTGCCACCAGGTATCGACGATAGGACAACGGCCGTCCCCCACGACACGGTGGTACCACTCCCAGGCTGCCGCATTAATGGGTTCACCGACAGTCCCGAGCACGCGCAGCGTCTTGCGCGAGCAACGCTTCACCGGTGCGTCACCTTCTCGCATGAGCGCGCGCAAAGCGGTGGGTGCGGTGTAGAACACGCTCACCGCGTGTTTATCGACGATCTGCCAGAAGCGACTGGAGTCCGGATGATTCGGTACGCCTTCGAACATGAGTGTGGTGGCGCCGTTTGCCAGCGGCCCGTAGACGAGGTAGCTGTGGCCTGTGACCCAGCCGCAATCGGCCGTGCACCAGTAGATGTCCCCCTCGCGCAGGTCGAACACCTGCTCGTGCGTAAAGGCGGCGTACACCAGATAGCCGCCGCTCGTATGCAATACGCCCTTTGGCTTGCCGGTCGAGCCGGAGGTGTACAAAATGAACAGGGGATCTTCGGCGTCGACGATCTGCGGCTCACAGGCCTTCGCCTGGGCATCGAGCAGCTCGGCGAACCACAAATCACGCCGTGCGTACATCGGCACGTGCGCACCCGTGCGCTTCACCACGAGCACGCTCCTGACGCACTCCGTGCCCGGCGCCGTTAACGCCACATCGACGTTGGCCTTGAGGGGCACTTTCTTGCCGCCCCGCACGCCCTCATCCGCGGTGATCAGTACCACGGACTTGCAGTCCGCGATGCGGCTTGCCAGCGAGTCGGGGGAAAATCCGGCAAAAACCACTGAATGGACGGCACCGATCCGAGCACAGGCCAGCATCGCAATCGCGATCTCCGGCACCATGGGCAGGTAGAGGGTGACGCGGTCACCTCGCCCTACGCCCAGGGCACGCAGCGCGTTCGCGCATTGGCACACGCGCTCGTACAATTCTCGATAGCTCATGCGCTGTGACTGTGATGGCTCATCCGCTTCCCAGATGATTGCGGTCTTGTTGCCGCGCTGCGCCAGATGACGATCAAGACAGTTGACGGCGACGTTCAGGCGCCCGTCGTAGTACCAGCGAATGCCAAAGTCATGCTCCTGGAAGCTGACCTCCTTCACTTTCGTGAACGGACGGCTCCAGGAGAGCCGCTCGCCCACGCCGCGCCAGAAGCTTTCCGGGTCCCGAATGGATTCCGCGTAGCGTTCTGCATAGGCCGCATCTGGGTCTGTGGCGCCATCTGCGGGCGTTTGCGCTGGTACTTGGCTCATGAATGATGCGTCCCCCGTAAACTGTTTGCTGCCGAGCTATTGCCGATTAGCCACTCTTAAGGTCCCTGCGAGCCCTCGTCCGAGGCAACCTCACACAGGGACGAGCGGATCAGGAAGCGCAGGTTCAACGGCGCCTCGAGAGAAAAGCTCGCTCCTCGTCCCGCCACCACATCCACTGTCCAGCGCGTGTGCGCCCAGCGCCGCAGTTGCTCCCGATCCATCCAGAATTCGCACCCCACAATCTCTCCGACTTTCTCATCGACGCTGCCCAATTTGAATTCCCCGAGCGGAAAGCACATGGGCGCACTGCCATCGCAGCACCCACCGGAGAGGTGAAACATGAGCGGACCGTGTCGCTCCTTCAGCTGACGTATCAGTTCACGGGCCGCTGCGGTCGCCGTGACGCGATGCGCGTGTATCCTGGCAATCTCACCCACCGCCGCTCCTGCTGCACCTTTCGGATCCAGCATCCGCCGCTTGCGGCCGCCATAGCGGCGCATGCAGCGCCCCGCGTATCCGCTAAAAGAACCCCAAGGCCTTTTCGCTGTAACTGACGAGCACATTTTTCGTCTGCTGATAATGATCCAGCATCATCTTGTGCGTCTCACGTCCGATTCCGGATTTCTTGTAACCGCCAAAGGCCGCGTGTGCGGGATAGGCGTGGTAGCAATTAGTCCACACGCGCCCGGCCTGGATGCCTCTTCCAAATCGGTACGCCACGTTAAGGTCACGCGTCCACACCCCGGCGCCCAGTCCGTACAGCGTGTCGTTCGCGATCTCAAGCGCCTCGGCCGGCGTATCGAAGGTGGTCACTGAGACGACCGGGCCAAAGATCTCCTCCTGGAAGATGCGCATCTTGTTGTGGCCTTCGAATACCGTAGGCTTGATGTAGTAGCCACCCGCAAGCTCGCCGGGCAGCTTGTTGGCCACGCCGCCCGTGAGCACCTTCGCGCCCTCTTTCTTGCCGATGTCTATATACGAAAGGATCTTTTCGAACTGGTCGTTGGAGGCCTGTGCGCCGATCTGCGTACCCATCTCATACGGATCACCCTGGCGGATGCTCTCGACGCGCTTGACCGCCTTGTCCATGAAGCGCTCGTAGATTGAGCGCTGCACCAGGGCACGCGAGGGACAGGTGCACACCTCCCCCTGGTTGAGCGCAAACATCGCAAATCCCTCGAGGGCTTTGTCGAAGAACGCATCATCCTCGCGCAGCACGTCGGCGAAGAAGATGTTCGGCGACTTACCCCCGAGCTCGAGGGTTACCGGAATGATGTTCTCGGAGGCGTACTGCATGATCAGCCTCCCGGTCGTCGTTTCTCCGGTGAAGGCGATTTTGTTGATGCGTGAGCTGGTGGCGAGCGGCTTGCCGGCCTCAAGTCCGAAGCCATTGACGACATTGAGCACACCGGGGGGCAGCAGGTCCTGAATCACATCCATGAGCACCACGATGCTCAGCGGCGTTTGCTCTGCGGGCTTTAGCACCACGGCGTTGCCGGCGGCCAAAGCCGGCGCTAACTTCCAGGCCGCCATCAACAGCGGGAAGTTCCAGGGAATGATCTGACCGACGACGCCGAGCGGCTCATGATAATGATAGGCGACCGTGTCATCGTCCAGTTCGCCCAGGGAGCCTTCCTGCGCGCGCACGCAGCTGGCGAAGTAGCGGAAATGGTCGACCGCGAGTGGCAGGTCTGCCAGGTTGGTCTCGCGGATGGGCTTGCCGTTGTCATAGGTCTCGACCGCCGCGAGAAACGGCAGATATTCGGCGATTCGATCGGCGATCCGATTAAGTATCAGCGCTCGCTCGGCCACGGCTGTTCGTCCCCACTTGCCCGCCGCGGCATGCGCCGCATCGAGCGCAAGCTCGACATCTTCGGCCTGTGAGCGGGCGATCTGGCAGATCACCTGGCCGGTTGTGGGCGAGATATTGTCAAAGTAACCCCCCTTCACCGGTGCAACCCATTTGCCGCCGATGAAATTCTCATAGCGTCCGCGCAGTGGGATCGTGCGCTCAAGCCTCTTCAGGTGTGCGGCCAAGGAGGCGCTAAGTCGCAATGCGCTCGCATCGGTCGAGGGGCGTAATTGCGCAGAATTCGACGGACTCATAATCAATCTCCTTCGAGAAATTTCGCTACGGCCTTAAAGATCTGGGCAACGGCTTTGCGGGCACGCGCCTCACTGGCACGTTAGCCCTCCAGGACGGCGAGGGCATCCGGACTTGTGCCTACCGGCGTTGCGCCGGGGGCTCCTTTAGGCATACCCCGGGTCCGCGTTCCCGGAACCCTCCCGGTCGAAAAGTGCGGGAAAGCGATGGAAGCGGGAGGTGCTAGGGCAGGGGCGGCTGCAGCACTGCCGCGCCCTTCAATTGACCGCGGCGCAGACGCTCGAGTGCCTGGTTCGCCTGCGCCAGCTCGAACACTTCGACCGTGGGGGCCAGTGGCAGGCGCGCCGCGATGCTCATGAATTGCTCACCGTCTGCACGGGTGAGATTTGCCACCGAGCAAACCAAACGCTCCCCCCAGAGCAAGTCATAGGGGAAGCTCGGGATGTCGCTCATGTGGATGCCGGCGCAAACGACGCGACCGCCTTTGCGTACCGCCCGCAGTGCGGCGGGTACCAGACTGCCGACCGGCGCAAAAATGATCGCCGCATCGAGTGGCTGCGGAGGCGACTCGTCTGATGCGCCGGCCCAGGCAGCGCCCAGGGCACGGGCAAAGCGCTGGGCATCCAGATCCCCGGGCCGCGTGAACGCGAATACCTGCCGATCCTCCGAGCGCGCGACTTGCGCCAACAGATGGGCGGCAGCGCCGAATCCGAACAGCCCCAGATGCGTACCCGCTCCGGCGGCGCGATAGGCGCGATAGCCAATGAGACCCGCGCACAGAAGGGGCGCCGCTTCCACATCCGTATAGCGCGCCGGTACTCTCAGGCAGTAGCGCGCGTCGGCAACGGCGCACTGTGCATAGCCGCCGTCGCGCGTGTATCCGGTGAAGCGCGCGGATTCGCAGAGATTTTCGGCACCCGCGCGGCAGTAGGCGCACACGCCGCAGGTGTAAGCGAGCCAGGGCACACCCACCCGATCCCCAATCTGAAGATGCTCAACGCGAGCACCGCACTGCATGACTCGCGCGACGATTTCGTGTCCCGGGGTAATCGGCAACTGCGTGTTGGGCAGTTCGCCGTCCACCAGATGCAGGTCCGTGCGGCAGACTCCGCACGCTAACACCTGCAGCAGGACTTCATGCTCTTTCGGCGGCGCTATGGGCAACTCTTCAAGCGAAAGCGCGCTTCCCGGGGAGCGTAATCGCATGGCCAACATTGAAAAGGATCCTTCCTAATCCGCCACGAGCGCCCGCTGCGCACCGCAGAGCCGCTGCTGCTACAGCGCTACGAGTGGCTCGACCGGGGTTTTCTGCTGCATGGCGGGTGGTTCGCATTGCGTTCGTGTCTCGAGCGCGCTCGCGAAGCCCGGCGGCTTCACGATGAGTACGTCACACGGCAGACCATCCAGGACCCGCTCTGCGGTGCTGCCGATGAGGACGCGGGCGATGGCCGAACGCGACACCGCTCCCATAACGACAACCGCAGGCCGGAGCCGCTTGGCAATCGCGTTGAGCTCACCCGAAACGTCTCCCATGACGACGTGGCGCCGTGCCGGGGAGATCCGCACGGGGGCCGCGAGCGCGTCAATGGCGCGGGCGACCTGCAGCGCGTGGGCCTGTTCTGCCTCGGGGGGCAGCATAATCAGAGGCGCGGCCGTAGTGATCGGCATCGAGACGATCGGTACCAGAGGCCGGTAGGCATGGAAAATGTGCAGTTCTGCGCTCGTCAGGCGCGCGAATTCGCTCGCGACGCTGAGCAGCTGGGGATCAAGGTTCGCAGGCTTGGCGTGCGCGTGAAACGGGTCCACCGCCGCGAGAATTGCGCCATCCTGGTACCTGCGACGCGATTTCACCAGGAGCAGCGGGGCGGGGCAGTGTCGGATCAGTTCCCAATCCGTGCCCTGTGACCACAGGCGTGCACCAAAACGGTGACGGCGGGTCGCGCATACCAGCAGATCCGTTCCCGTGACAAGGACGCGGCGGATGATGGCTTCATAGGCCGGCTCCTCCCATACCACCGTGCACTTCACATCAAGACCCTGAAGTGCCGTCGTGCGTGCGACCTGACGCAGTCGCCGGCAGCGCTCGGCGGCGATGGCAGTCTTGGGGTTCCATACCTTCCGCTGGGAAACGCCCGCGGAACCCGGTACGAAACCGAAGTCCGAGATCGCATGAAACAGCTCAACCTGCGCCCCGGCCGCCTTGGCGAGCAAGGCAACCTTGCGCAGCTCGTTCACCGGGGCATGCCGCAAGTCCTCGATCGCGACGAGAATGTGGCGCATCTTTGATTCCATGTTGGACTCCGTATGCAGGCGCAGATTCTCCGCTTAGTGGAGAAATCCTAGTCCTGGCTCCTGCCTACCGTCATCGTGGAATGTGCTTAAGGCGCGAGGACTGAGTGAGTCCAGGTTAACGGGCGTCGCCCGGTGGCAGCCTACTTTCCGATGAGATCGGCCGCGGCGCAGGCCAATGCCGACTCTTCGTCGACGGTAACGACGTGCACCTTGATGGGGGATTCGGCTGCGCTGATGCAGGCCGATCCTCCGCAGGCGGCTTCGTTGCGGCGCGCGTCCAGCATGATCCCTGCCCATTCCATGCCTGTGAGGGCCCGTGCCCGCACGGCCGGCACGTGCTCCCCCACACCCCCCCCAAAGACGATCCCGTCACAGCCACCGAGCACCGCACAGTAGGCGCCGATGTACTTGCGGATCCGATAGCAGTAGAGCTCGACGGCGAACTCGCTTTGTGCGGCAGAGTCGGCCAGCAGGACAGCCGGATTGTCGCCCTTGCCAGAAAGGCCCGCGAGCCCCGCCTCGGTGTTCAGCTGCTCGATGAGCTCAGCGCCCGAAAGCCCGAGCCGCTCCTGTAAGTAGGGGATGATCGCCGCATCCAGATCGCCCGAGCGCGTCGCCATGACGAGTCCTTCAAGTGGCGAGAACCCCATGGAGGTGTCGAGCGGCCGCCCGTCACGCAAGGCGGCAATTGAACATCCGCCGCCGAGCTGGAGTGTGAGCAGACGCCCGCATCCTCGTTCTTGCGGATACAGCTTCTGCCAAGCTGTCCACATGGCCTGATGTGCCAGTCCGTGGAACCCATACCGAAGCACGCCTTGCTCGAGCCCGAAGCGTGACGGGAGCGCGTATTCCGCGGCCACACGCGGCAGGTGCCTGAAGAAGGCCGTGTCGAAGACGGCTACCTGGGGCGTCTGAACCCACAGCTCACGGGCGGCTCTGACCCAGCGCAACGCTGCAGGATTGTGCAGCGGGGCAAGTGCGGAGAGCTGCTCAATGGCGGCCATCACGCCCGCATCGATGCGGGTCGGTTCAGCGAAGCGCTGGCCCCCGTGCACGATGCGATGGGCGACCGCCTGCGGTGCAGTGCGCGAGCCGCTAAAGGCCTCGAGCGCTTTGCGCGGCTCCTCGTCGCTCGCGTACTGCTTCACGGAGCTGCGTGCCGCGTGGCCTTGGGCGTTGAGCTCGTAGGTCGCGAGCTTGACCGACGTACTGCCGCAGTTGACGGTTAAGAGTGGCATCTGACTGACCTGCACCCGTGGGGAGCTGAAGCTGAGCAGAATCTGCGCACAGGGGATTGCGCCTATGGTGATGGGCCGCATCCTGCGGCGCCAGGATCTCCTGGCTCACATTGCCGGAGGAATGCTCGGCAGGCTCACATAGCGCGCACCGCGACGCTTTGGAGGGATGTGCTTTAGCAGCTGCTTCGGCTTGACCACCAGGACATCGCAGGCCAGCCGATCGAGCACCCGCTCGGCCGTATTGCCGATCAGCAGACGCTTCAGGCCCGAGCGCACAATGGCGCCCATGACAACGAGGGAGCTGTCCGTCTCCTCGGCCACCTGGCTGATGGCGTCAGCCGGGTGCCGGCCGATCAGATGCCGCCGCGCTTTGGGCATGCGCATCCCCTTGAGCTCACGTTCGAGCTTGCGCTCCGCGAACTTCTCGGAGCTCGCCTGTATGCGCTGCACCGCCTCCTCGGAGATCGCTCCGTAAGGGAAGGCGAGAACCGGTAGCGGCACATAGGCGTGGACGGCGTGCAGCGTCCCTTTCAGCGCACCGGCGATCAGCGAGCCGGCAGCCAGGATCTGCGGATCGAGTCTGGCGGGCTTGGCATAGGCGTGGTCAGGATCCACGGCGGCGAGGACCACTGGGCGCCGATAGGGGCGCGGTTGCTTGACCAGGAGAACGGGATAGGGACTCAGCCGCAACAGCTCCCAATCCGCCAGGTGCAGCAGTGATGCCGCGCGGTGTCCTCGATGCTGCTCGGCGACGATGAGATCTGCACGTACGCGCCGAGCCTCGCGAATCACGGCTTCGTACACCGGATAGTCAAATTGCGCGCTCACCGCAACCTTGAGGCCTGTCTGGCGCAATTTCTTCGCAATCCTCTCAAGATCGCGCAGACAAGCCTCCCGTGTGCACCGCTCGGCGTCTGCGAGGCCCTGATTGAGATAAGAAATGTCTCCGTCGAGATAGATCGGAACTGAGATGGACTGAAACAACGTGAGCTCCGCGCCCAGGGCAAGCGCGAGTTGCGCGCCCTTGGCGACGCCGGGGAGTGCCTTGGCCGTCGGATCCTTCACGGCGACCAAAATATGGCGGATGGAGTTCATGCGCTCTGCTCGCGTTTCAGTTCGCTCCAGCCCGGGGCAGCCGTCGCTACGCACTAACATTACATTCTTCGATCCTTCAACCGAATACGCACAAATCCGTAAGGCGCGCCAGCCGCAGCCCTAGCAGGCACGCTCTCCCAGTCGCTGGATCTTGGAGAGCCAGATTCCGCGCCCGCGCGGGTCCTTCGATTCAACCATCCCAATGATGCTGGCGCGTACCGGATACACGCCGCAGAAGCCGAGCATGTTGCGCTCGAGGGACTTCAGGCTGTGAGCGCGGTAATACCAGCGATAGAAGAGACCAGGCATTCCCATGGTGACGATAATGCGCGCGGACTTTCCCTTGAGGAGTTTCTTGTGTACGCGGCCTCCTGTTACTGCAGAGAACGCAAACCCCGGCCGTAGCAGCTGCTCAAAGAAACCCTTCAACAGTGCGGGCATGGATCCCAGCCACAGCGGAAACAGGATGACCAAATGATCAGCCCAGGCCACGGATTCCTGGCACCGACTGATCGTCGCCACGGGGAACCCGTCTGTGAAGTCGGCGTTGTTACGCAGCAGCGGAAAGGCAGTCTCGCTGACGATGATGCTGCGCACTTCATGATCTCCCAGGCGCGCCCCATCGCGATAGGCGGTGGCGAGCGCATGCACGTAGTGCTGCGCCAGAGGATCCGGATGGCCGTCGATGATCAAGACATGCTTTGCCATTTTGCTTCTCCGCCCCCTACCGGCTCGTGCACGCCGACATGCTGGTGCGCGGAGGCGGTCGTTACCATTCGGGGTATGAGCGGCCGGCTAGTGATAACTACGTATAGGAACGGCTGTCGTTGCACGAAGGGCTCCGCAAGAAAGAATGGTGGTTCACTACGTATGTCGAGGCGACGAGCCCTTGGCTATGCTCGCACCGCGCCCATGACCTGTATGTATGGAGGTTGCGGTGGGCGAGACAGCCAATACGAGGAGAGCCAAGACATGAGTCAGCATTTTCACGCGCTGGTGTGGATTGACCACCAGGTCGCCAAAATCTGGTACTTCAACGCGGACGAATCAGACATGGTTACCATTTATGGCGCGCACCCGCATCAGCATCTGCACCATAAGGCCAACTCGGGAGACAGTGGCCATGCTGCGATCGAGGTGGGCTTTTTGGAGCGCGTCGCCGCCGCCCTGGTGAATTCCGGCGCGATTCTGATCACCGGACCTGCGAACGCTAAGAAAGAGCTGATGACACACATTCAGGACCTGCACCGGGGCCTCGCCCCGAGGATCTCCGCAGTCGAGACGGTCGATCATCCGAGTGAGGTCCAGTTGCTCGCCTTTGGCCGTAAGTTCTTCAGGGCCGACGACCGAATGCAATCGCAAGCGCAGCGTTCATAACATCGCGGTCCCAACCTATTGTCTCGAATTGTAAGTACCGCAAGCGCACGCGAAGCGCACACGCGGCAAACGGCCCTGGCAATCTCGCCGTAGCCTCACGGGCGGGTCCGCGGATGCACCGTCCGCCCCTCCTTAAATAGGGACTTTCCCGTACTCGTCGTGGCCCTTGTGCGGATTCCTCCGGCCCGCACGCTCACGGAATATGGCGTCGACTGCTTGCCCCCTCTGTCCGGCAGCCGCGGACGGAATTCTCGACGGCGGCCCGATTGCGTATGAAGGGAATACTGACTCTCGCATTCAAGCTCCTGGTCAATGACCGGGCGAAATATGCAGCGCTCCTCGTCGGAATCACGTTCGCTGTGTTTCTGATGATCGAGATGACTTCGCTGTTCTCGGGAATTCTGAGCCGCTCCTCCGCGACCGTCATTAACATCGGAGCGTCGATCTGGGTCATGGATCCGGCGGTACAGACGGTCGCCAATTCGATTCCGCTGCCCGACTACGTTCTGGACGAGGTGCGCAGCATCGCGGGCGTCAAGTACGCGGTACCGCTGTATTCGGGCTCGGCACTGCTTAAGTTGCGCGACGGCACGTATCAGGCGGCCAATGTGGTGGGCCTGGATGACACGAGCCTGTTCGGGCGGCCGACGCTGCTGTCCGGGAACATTGTGGACATTTTCGGGGAAAATGCCTTCATCGCGGTCAAGGATTCCGAGTTCCACAAGCTCGAGAACCCGACTATCGGAACCGAGTTCGAGCTCAACGATCACCGCGGCGTGATCGTCGGCATCGCGCACGTCGCTTCAAGCGGTCTCTTTGGCGTGCCAACCCTCTATACGACCTACAACCGCGCGTTGCAGTACATACCCAACACGCGCTTCACGATCACCTATCTCTTGGTCGAACCGAAAAGCGCTGCCGACGTCGCCACCATCAAGCAGCAGGTAGCGGCCGCCGGATACCTCGCGCTGACCAAGGACGAATTCGTGCAGAAGATCGCGAGTTTCTACAAGTATCAGACGGGCATCGGGACGAACATGCTGATCATGACCGTGATCAGTTTCATCATCGGTCTGTCAATCTCCGGACAAACCTTCTACACCTTTGTGCTCGAGAACATCGAGAAGTTCGGCGCGCTGAAAGCAATCGGCGCCAAGGGACGTGAGCTCGTGGGCATGATTTTGTTTCAGGCGTCCTTCGTGGCGCTGGCGGGCTACGGGATCGGTGTCGGGCTGTGCGCGGTGCTCATCTGGCTCGCGCGGCTCTATCTGCCGGACTACGCCGCCGTCATCACCTATAGCAATCTCGCGCTGGCGTTCGGCATGGTAGTGATCATCGCTGCGGTATCGAGCTACGTCGGCGTGCGCAAGGTCCTGACGATCGAGCCGTTCGATATCTTCCGGGGCTAGCCATGGCAAAGACCGCGATCAAGGCCGTGGGCCTCAATAAGTGGTTCGGCGAAGGAGCGGCGAAAACTCAGGCCGTGAGGGATGTGAGTTTCGAGGCACTGTTTGGCGAGATTCTCTATGTGGTCGGCCCCTCGGGCAGTGGCAAGACGACCATGCTCAGCATGATCTCCGGGATCCTGCGCCCGACCTCGGGCACGGTGAGGATCGAGGACACCGAGATATGGACCCTGTCCAACGACGAGTTAGCGGACTTTCGACTGCACAAGATTGGCTTTGTGTTTCAGGACTTTCACCTCTTCCCCCGCCTTTCTACCGCGGAGAACGTGGCCATCCCCTTGATCCTGCAGAACCGCGACTGGGACGAGGCCATTAAGGAGGCGGGCGCGGATCTGGACATCGTAGGCCTCAAAGACCGGGCCAACCTGCCGCCGGTGAAGTTGAGCGGCGGCGAGCAACAGCGGGTTGCCATTGCCAGAGCCATCGTGAGCCGTCCGGACATCCTGATTCTTGATGAACCAACGGCCTCCCTGGACGGTGATACGGGTCGCAATATCGTGAGTTTCGTGCGCCAGCACATCCTCTCCGACCATCGCTGCATCGTAATCGTTACTCACGACAGCCGTATCTTCGAGTTTGCGGATCGCATCGTGAAAATGGAGGACGGCAGACTGACGGACGTGGCCGCCGGAACCCTCGATGCGCAATAAGGCGATCTTCATTGTTTCGGTCGCGGGTCTGCTCATCGCACTGGTGAGCGCGTTTATTTTCAGTGAGCAGCCGTTTGCGCAGCCGCCGGTATTCCAGCCGGCATCTAACCCCTACGCCAAGGGCATCTACGCAAATGGCATCGTCGAGAGCGTCCAGGCGCAGGGCGAGAACATCAACATCTATCCTGAAGTGTCCGGGCCCATCACGCAGGTGCTCGTGCCCGAGGGTGCCCGGGTTCACAAGGGGGATGTGCTGCTCACCATCGACGATTCAGTGCAGCGAGCGACGACCGAGCAGCAGCAGGCCCAGGCCCAGGCCGCCGAGGCGACGCTCAAAGAACTCAAAGCCCAGCCCAGGCGCGAGAATCTCCAGGTGGCGCTCGCGCAGGTCGAGAATGCCAGGGCGAGCCTGAAGAATGCGCAGGACCAGCTGGCGAAGCAGGAGCAAGCCTACTCAGTCGAGCCAAAATCGATCAGCCGCGACGCCCTGGACAACGTGCGCAACGCCGAGAGAATCGCCGCGACGAACCTCACGGTCGTCGAGAAGCAATATGCGCTGACCAAGGCCGGCGCCTGGATCTACGATATCCAGAACCAGGAACGGCAATTCATCGCCCTGAGCAAGGCTTACGGCGCCTCCGCGGCGCTGTTGGGCAAGTACGCCATTCGTGCGCCCGCGGACGGGATCGTGCTGACGATCCAGGCTGCCGTCGGTAGCTATGTGTCGCCGCAAGGGGCCTACGACGCTTACACGCAGGCTCAAAGTCCGCTCATCGTCATGGGCACGCCGGATGAGCACCTGCAGGTGCGCGTCTATATCGATGAAATACTGGTGCACCGGCTGACGGATGCCACCGCGATGAAGGCCGAGATGTTTATTCGTGGCACCGCGATACACCTGCCCCTGACTTTCGAGCGCATCCAGCCGTACGTGACCCCCAAGATCGAGCTCTCCGATGCGCGCCAGGAGCGGGTCGACCTGCGTGTCCTGCCCGTGATTTTCCGCTTTGAGCGGCCCAGGGGGCTGCACCTGTACCCGGGGCAGTTGGTTGACGTTTATGTGGCCACACAATAAGCGCCCGCAAGCGCAGGTCACCGGGCATGACCCGCATCTGCGTCGCAACGCGCTCGTTCCCGCCGTCGCGCTCCTGGGTCTGCTGCCCGGCTGCGCCGTGGGTCCGAACTTCGTTCACCCCCAAGCGCCACCGGTGAGCCATTACGCCAGCGCTACCGATCCCACACAGACCGCTTCGGTCGACGGCACCGCGCAGCGTTTCAGTCCCGGCGCGCGGGTCGCGGCTGACTGGTGGCGTCTGTTCGAATCGCCGCAACTGGATGCTGCCATGTCCGAGGCGCTCAGGAATAACCCGGGGCTGGCTGCAGCGCAGGCGAACCTGCGTCAGAGCGAGAACAACCTGCGCAGCGGGTACGGCGTGTTTTTCCCGCAGGTGGACGCCGACGCCGGAGCAACACGCCAGCGCTTCAGTCCCCTGAAGCTCGGCGAGGACGCGCCGGGCAGCATCTTCAACCTCTTCACGCTGTCCGCTTCAGTCAGCTATGCGCTCGATGTTTTTGGAGGCCAACGGCGCTTCGTGGAGGGCCTGGGCGCCGAGCGCGACGTGGCACGAGCCGCCGAGCAGGCGACCTATCTCAGCTTGTCGGCCAACATCGTCAATACCGTGATTGCCCGGGCAGCCTACCAGGCGCAGGTCGAGGCGACCCGGGAGCTGATCCAACTGGAGCAAGAGCAGGTGAGGCTCGCTCAGGTTCAGGCACAGGCCGGAACCGTGCCGTACGCGAACGTCCTCACTCTGCGCACCCAATTGGCATCGGTCGAGGCAACCATCCCGCAGCTTGAGCAGAAGGTCATCCAGAGCGACGATCTGCTGGCGACGTTGGCCGGTCATGCGCCGGCGGAATGGCGTGCACCGCAGGTGACGTTGGGCGAACTCAGGTTGCCGCCGGACCTGCCCGTCAGCTTGCCGTCGCAGTTGGTGCGCCAGCGTCCGGACATTTTGGCCGCCGAGGCCACCGCGCACGCCGCCAGTGCAGACATCGGAGTGGCTACCGCGGCGCTGCTTCCCAGCGTCACGCTGAGTGGGAGCGTGGGCACCAACAGCACCACCACCCAGGGTCTCTTCGGCGCCAATGCCAATTACTGGAGTGGCGGCGCGGGCATTACCGCCCCGCTCTTTCATGGCGGCACGTTGTGGTTCAAGCGCAAGGCGGCGGTCGAGGGCTACAACCAAGCGATGGCGCTGTATCGTCAGACGGTGGTGAACGCATTCGGCCAGGTGGCAGACACCCTGCAGGCACTGGAGCATGATGCACTTACTCTGCAAGCGCAGGAGGAGGCACTCGCGAGCGCGACCGAAGCCCTGCATCTCGTGCACGTCGATTACGAAGCGGGCATTGCCACGTACCTGGATGTTCTGATTGCCGATGAACAATTTCACCAAACCAAGCTCGCCGAGCTGCAGGCCATCGCGGTGCGCTATCAGGATACGGTGGCACTCTTCGCCGCTCTTGGTGGGGGCTGGTGGTCAGCGGCCGCACCACTGGCCGATGCTCTCCCGATGCCGCCGCCGACCCCGTGAGCTCGGCCGCACCCTTACGTGTGGCCCGATGCGAGCGCTCCTCCCGCCGCCGCCCGGGCGACGAGCACCGCCACCGCGCATGAAGCCAGGCGCGTGCGCACGGCGTCAGCGCGGCTGGTGAGGATGATCGGGACCCGCGCACCGAGCACGACGCCGGCTGCATCGGCGCCGGCGAGAAAAATGAGCTGCTTGGCGAGCATGTTGCCGGCCTCAAGATCAGGGACCACCACGATGTCGGCCTGACCGGCCACCTTGGAGGTGATGCCCTTATCCGCCGCGGCGGCCGGGCTGATCGCATTGTCGAAAGCGAGTGGCCCATCCACGAGTGCCCCGGTGATCTGGCCGCGGTCGGCCATCTTGCACAGGGCCGCCGCGTCGAGTGTCGAGCGCAACTTGGGACTGACGGTTTCGATCGCAGAGAGCAGGGCGACGCGCGGCAATTCAATGCCCAGGACATGCGCCAGATCGATCGCGTTTTGCACGATGTCGCGCTTCTGCTCAAGGTCAGGGACGATGTTGATTGCCGCGTCCGTCAGCAGCAGCGGCCGCGGATAGCTCGGCACGTCGATCAAATAGACGTGACTGAGCCGGCGCCCCGTGCGCAGGCCGCTCTCGGGCGCCAGTACCGCGTGCAGCAACTCATCGGTGTGCAGTGAACCCTTCATCAGGAGCGCCGCTTCCCCCTGGCGCACCAGCGCGACCCCCTGAGCGGCGGCGGCGTGGCTGTGCGGTGCGTCGACCATGCGGAAGGCGGCGATATCCAGCTTCGAGGCATCGGCCACTTTGCGGATCTTCCCCCGCGGGCCGACCAGGATCGGTTCGATCAGTCCGGCGGTCGCGGCCTCCACCGCCGCGCTCAGAGAATTGGCATCGCAGGGATGAACGAGGACGGTGGGCAGCGGCTGCGGGGGGCTCGCTGCGGCGAGCAACGCGCGGAAGTGTTCGTGCCGGGACAGCTGTACGTCGGCCAGTTGTACGCGCGGGCGACGGATCTTCTCCTTCGGGGCGCGTACCCGCGCCGTCCCGGCGATGACCGCCTGCCCGTGCTGGTTCGTGCACTGGCAGTCCAGCACCACGTCTCCGCTCGCGCGGTCTTTTTCCTTCACCGTGAGTGTGGCCGTAATGGTGTCGCCGATACCCACCGAGTGCAGGAAGGCAAGATCCTGACGCAGGTAAATCGTGCCCGCCCCGGGTAAGCGCGTCCCGAGCACGCTTGAGATCAGGCCGGCCTCGAGCAAGCCGTGCGCGATGATTTTGTGAAAGACGTCGCCTGCCGCATAGGCCGGATCCATGTGCGTGGGATTTACGTCGCCGGAGATGATGGCGAACAGCTCAATATCCTGGCGCGTTATGGTGCGCGACAGGCTGGCGCTCTCGCCGATAGTGATCTCATCGAAAGTGCGGTTTTCGATGAGCTCGCGGGAGACGGACGGCGCGGGGGCACGCATGCCGGGATACTACCTAATCTGACTTCATCTGCGAGTGACTGCGCATGTCAGGCGCGGGCACTCGTGCGTGCCCACGAGGATTCAGCCTGACATCGTTATTTGGCAGCGTCCAGGGCGAGCGTGTGGATCACCAATACCGGATCCTCCGGATCGGTGTGGCGCTGGAACCCCAGTTGCTCGGCAAGTTCGCGCATACCCTGATTGTCGCTCGCGTCGATCGAATACATCCGCTCGATGCCGTGCTGGCGCGCGGTATCGATCAGCTGGCGCATCAGGAGGGTGGCGAGCCCCTTGCCTTGCCACTCGTCGCTCACCGCGACGGCGCATTCGCAGCTGTGGCCGTCGGCCGTGGCACTGTAGCGGCAGACGCCGATTTCCTGCTGCTCCGGGCCCTCGCCGATGAGCGCAACGAATGCAACGCCGCGCACGGTCTCCGGGTGAAGGAGCTGCCGGAGAAACTCGGGACTCGGGCTTTTGATGGTCCCCAGGAAGCGGTAACGGCGCGACTGCGGCGACAGGCGCTCGATGAACTGCCGCTCCAGGGCTGCATCTGCATCGCCAATGGGACGAATCAGAACGGTGGTTCCGTCGCGAAGTTGACGCTGACACTCTTGCGCTGCGGCCGCTGAGTCGCCCGACGCGGGCCGTGTGCGCGAATCGCTGGTCGTGCCGATCATGGGATGTCCTGCCTATGAGGGGTTGGTACGGGTACCGCCCTTCTTATACCGGCCGCATCCGGGTGGGGCATCCGCATCATCCGCTACGGGATTGTACGTAGCGACAGGCAGGGGCTGCCACGGCGCGGAAAAGCGCCGACCCCGTATCAATTGGCTACCAGCAGATGGGTCATTCAAATCAAGCAGTTGTGCCCAGGCAGTCGCGCGGCGCAGATGCGCTCGCTCGCACCTGCAGCCCTGCGGCGCGTCACGCGTTGCCCGACTACATAACTGCGCCGACGAGTGCGCCCGCAGCGCCGGTGATGCCCATAACGACAGCGCCCCAAATAAGTACGCGGGCGGCACCGCGCAAAACCGGTGCGCCGCCAGCGCGTGCGGCCAGGGCGCCGAGCGTGGCGAGAAATACCAGCGAGACTGCGGCGATGCTGCGGACACGCAGTCCCTCGGGCGCGAGGAAGCTTGCGCAGAGTGGAACGATGCCCCCGAGCGCGAAGCTCAGCGCCGACGCTGCGGCCGCCTGCAGGGGCCGCGCTGTCAGCACGTCCGTGAGGCCAATGTCGTCCCGGGTATGAGCGCCGAGAGCGTCATGAGACATGAGCTGCGCGGAGACCCGCGCGGCGAGCTCCGGATCGAGTCCGCGACGGACATAGATATCGCGCAACTCGGCATGCTCGGCATCGAAATCTTGCCGCAAAGCATTGCGTTCGGTCTCGATGTCGGCGCGCTCCGTGTCTGCTTGCGAGCTCACCGATACATATTCGCCCGCGCCCATGGACAGTGCGCCCCCCACAAGCCCGGCCAGCGCAGCGATGGCGACACCGTGGTGACTTGCGTGCGCCGCCACAACGCCCAGCATCAAGCTGGAGATCGACAGCGCGCCGTCATTTGCGCCGAGGACGCCGGCGCGCAGCCACCCGGAACGGTGGGAGCGATGAATGTGGGCAGTCATGGCGTACGCTGCAGGCTAAGTTTTGAGCTTGTAGCCGGTTTTGAAGATCCAGCTTACGGCCAGCAGGCACAAGGCGAGAAAGCCCAGGGTCGCAGCGGCGCTGGCGATGACATTGACGTCGGACACACCGTAGAAGCTCCAGCGGAAGCCGCTGATCAGGTAAACCACCGGGTTGAACAAAGTAATCTTCTGCCAGACCGGCGGCAGCATGCTGATCGAATAGAACGCGCCGCCGAGGAAGGTGAGAGGGGTCACGATCATGAGCGGGACGACTTGCAGCTGTTCGAAGCTGTCGGCCCACAGGCCGATGATGAATCCAAGCAGGCTGAAGGTCACGGCGGTGAGAATCAGGAAGGTGACCATCCACAGGGGGTGGGCGATTCCATACGGCACGAACAGACGCGCCGTGACGAGTATCAGGATTCCCAGCATCACTGATTTGGTTGCCGCCGCACCCACGTAACCAATCAGCACTTCGACATACGAAACGGGCGCGGACAACAGCTCATAGATTGTGCCGGACCACTTGGGCATATAAATCCCGAAGGAGGCATTGGATACGCTTTCGCTGAGCAGCGACAGCATGATCAGACCAGGAACAATGAACGCGCCGTAGCTGACGCCATCGACGGCGCCCATGCGGGAGCCAATCGCGGCTCCGAACACGACGAAGTAGAGCGACGTCGACAGCACCGGCGAGGCGATGCTTTGCATAAGCGTTCGGAACGTTCGCGCCATCTCGAAGCGATAGATGGCGCTGATGGCGGGCACGTTCACGCCCGTGTCCTCACCAGGTTAACGAAGATCTCTTCGAGCGAGCTTTCGCTCGTGTGCAGGTCTTTGACATGGATGTTGAGAGCACCGAGGCGCTCGAGCAGCGTGGCGATGCCGGTTTCCTTGCCCTGCGTGTCGAATGTGAACACCAGCGCGTGCCCGTCATCGCTCAATTCAAGCGGATAGGCGGCCAGCTCGCTCGGCAGCTGCGGAAGCTGGTTCTGCAATTGCAGTGTCAGCTGACGCTTGCCGAGCTTGCGCATGAGCAAGGACTTGTCCTCGACAACGATAAGTTCTCCCTTGCTGATGATGCCTATGCGGTCGGCCATTTCCTCGGCTTCTTCGATGTAGTGGGTGGTCAGGATGATGGTGACTCCGCTCTCGCGCAGCCGGCGCACCATCTGCCACATGTCGCGCCGCAACTCGACGTCAACCCCCGCGGTCGGCTCGTCAAGAAAGAGAATCTGCGGCTCGTGCGAGAGCGCCTTGGCGATCATCACCCGGCGCTTCATGCCACCGGAGAGCGTCATGATGCGGGCGTCCTTCTTGTCCCACAGCGACAGATCCCGCAGGATCTTCTCGCACCGCGCAGGATCGGGCGGCTTGCCGAACAGGCCGCGGCTGAACCGCACCGTGGCCCATACGCTCTCGAACGCATCGGTGTGCAGCTCTTGCGGCACGAGCCCGATCTTGCTGCGCGCCGTGCGGTAGGCGTGCACGATATCGTGTCCGTCCACCACCACGCGGCCCGCGCTCGGTGTGACGATGCCACAGATGATGTTGATCAGAGTGGTCTTGCCCGCGCCGTTCGGGCCCAGGAGGGCCAGGATCTCCCCACGCTGAATCATGAGGTCGACACGCTTGAGTGCCTGCAGACCACTGGCGTAGGTCTTGCTCAGTCCCGTGACCGTAACAATCGATGATGCAGTTGAGCGGTCAGCCGCGATGGGATTTGCTGCCGCGTTCAAGTTGTCTCTTTCTCACGAGGAGCAGCGATCACCCCGATCCTCCCAGACTGCGGGTCACGGGGTGAGTTTAATCGGCGCACCATCGGTCTGCGTCTCTCGTGTGGAGGAGCCGCCACAAAGCGAGCTTCAGCATTTAAATCAACCACTTGCCGTGCCCTATCCTGCGCTGCTGTGCGGCGTGAACCCGGGGCAGGTAACTTCTCAGCGTGATGCTGGCGCAAACATGCCCCCCATCTCTCATCGATGGGCACCGCTAAGCCTATCGGTCGCCCTGCCTGGGGTTCCGCACCGCTGCCGCCCACGACAGCGCAAAACCGGTAATCTCCAAATCCCAACATGCGTCGCGCCGCGGTCGCGTTCGAAGATGATCCAACTGCTCAGTCTGCGCACCATTCATGTGCAATGACCATGTAACGCTCGCGCGAGCGATCGGCGCTGTCCAGATTATTCAGTGGCTCGCCGTACGTCGAAGTCGTAAAATAAACAAGCGAGTCGGCGCGACATCAAGAATGTTACTCAGCCGACGCTGACTGCCGAAGTCTCTGTGCTTCCGTGGAATTACGGCAGTGTTCCAATTCATCTCACACGAGGGAAACGGCTGTGAAGGTTAAAACATACTTAGCGGCGCTGATCGCGCTGGGCGCCGTTGGCAGCCCGACGTGGGCCGAAAATGCCCAATGGGATGGCTTTTATATCGGACTCAACGCCGGGGTACTGACCAACTCGACGTGCACCAACTGGACCCCGACGAATCCGGCCGTCATTGCGCGCTTTAATACCAGCAACTGCCCCAGCAACAGCGTCTTTCTCGGCGGCGGCCAGCTCGGTTACAACTGGCAAATCGACCAGATCGTCATCGGCCTCGAAGGCGACTATGACGGCGTCAACAGTAAGACCAAGAGCCGCGTGTATGACTATCCGGGCGGATCCGTTGTGCCGGCCGGTACATTCGACTTCTACGGCAAGAACACTCCAAACGGTCTGGGAACGATCCGGGCACGCCTCGGCTATGCCGTCGAAAACTGGCTGCCGTATGTGACGGCAGGAGCCGCGCTCGCTGGTGGCTCGACCCGCAGCTCGGCCACGTTCACCCCACTCAATGCGACGGCCCCGACCGCCTCCTTCGCGGGCGGCAGGACCTACAGTTCGAACGGCTGGACCGCAGGCGCCGGTGTCGAGTACCAGATTGAGCGCGCCTGGTCGGTGAAGGCCGAGTGGCTGTACGTGAAGCTGGGCTCTGGCGCCAATCAGGTGTCCAGCTGCGCCACGACGATTCCCGGTGGCTGCACGGATTTTGGGGGTCTGAATCTCCAGTCCACGAGCAACAGCGTAAGCGCCAACGTGTTTCGCCTGGGGTTCAACTACCGCTTCGGTACGCATGAGCCCGCGGCGCCGATGGCCGCAGTCGCAGCTCCTGTAGTGGCACCGCCCCCACCGCCCCCGCCGCCGCCGCCGCCCAAGCCGGCTCCACTGTGTCCGGACACACCCCCGGGTGCCGCGGTCGATCGGTATGGCTGCCCGTGCGATATCACGCAGGAAGTGCATTTCGCCACGAATTCATCGGAGCTGACGGACCAGGACAAGGCGCTGCTCGACAAGATGATCGTGAATCTGAAGCGTCTGAACTTTGTGAACGGCGAGGTCGACGGATATACCGACTCGACCGGCAGCGCCCAGTACAACAAGGGACTCTCTGAGCGCCGCGCACAGTCGGTGGCCGACTACCTGCAGGCGCACGGCATCTCAGGCGGTCGCATGACGGTAAAGGGCTACGGCGCGGATAACCCGGTGGCGGACAACAAAACCGCTGAGGGTCGTGCACATAACCGTCGCGTGGTTCTGCACCGGACGAACTGCAACCAGTAGTACAGGCCGGATCGCCGGGGCGGCCAGCGTGATTCGTGGCGAGCCCCGGCGATGATCCGATGGGTCGTGACGACGGCTCTTTATGCTCGCGCTGAAAATCGCAGTGCAACGCTCACAGGTATACTGGCAAAGTCATTCTTCGTACCGCTTGCGGTCGCCATGCTGCTGCGTGGCTGCCATCGTCGCGGGACGCGCGCGACATAGCTGATGCGCCGCGCCCGCTCAGCAGGGCCGACACTCATCTCGGATCGGAGAAGCTCCATGCGGGACGCGACAGATCGCGATGTGCGCCAGATCGAGCAAGTGCTCTACCTGTACGCGTGGATGGTGGACAGGCGCGAATGGGGCCTGATCGATCAGGTGTTCTCGGCGGACGCCACCATCGACTACGGGAGCACTGGCGGCCCGGGACGTCTGCCGCACCGGGAAGCACTCGAGTGGCTCGATGGCGCTCTTAAGCCCTGGCCGATCAACCTGCATCACATCACCAACATCATGCCGCAGGTGGAGGCGGACCGGGCACGCTGCCGTTGCTACTTCTTTGCCCCCATGGGCCGACCTAAGGCCGGTGGTGGTTACTTCGCGCAGGAGGTCGTCACAAACGCCGGCTTCTATCACGATCAGCTGGTGCGCACGGCACAGGGCTGGAGAATCTCGGAGCGTGTCTGTGAAATGACCGTCATGATCGGAGCGCTGCCAGCCGACTACAGCATTCCCCAGGCGTGATGCCGGTAGGAATCAGCGTAGCCAGCTGCGGGCCGGATCGTTCATTTTGTCTCGAACTTTATCGCCAGCTGCGCGCAGCCTGATACCGCCTTCCCGACCGTCGCGGTTGCAGGTCGGTAGTTGCCCGAGCCGGATTTAGCGATCTTGACCGCAGCGTCATCGAGTGCCGAGTCGCCCGAGGAGTGAATGACGGTCGGATCCTGTACGAGATTGCCGGCGGCGTCCGAACAAACCCGCAATAGAACGTCCCGGAATGCGGAGTCCTGCGGATGTGCGGCGGCCGCCGCCGCCGGGGTCGCGACGAGGGGAATCGCGTTCGGCGATTGCGCTGCGGATGCCTGGCCCGGCCGGCTCACCCACCGCCATGCCATTGCTTGCCAGGAATCGAGCGGCACGCCATCTCCGATGCGGGTGCGCGGCTGAAACTTCAGCTTCATGACGCAGCTCACGGCCGCCGCATCCAGGGCCTCAGATCCTGAGGAGGTCTTGATGGAGGGGCGCGAAGGAATTCCTCCGGAACTCACAAGAAAGACGACCACCGCGACCGTGCCGTCTTCCGCAATCCGAAGATCAGGGCACTGGCGGGTCGCGTCCACGGTCCAGGCGACCCGCGCCTGCGAGACGCTGGCGCCGGCGGGCACGCTTTGAGCGGCGCAGATGTCTGATTGAGCCATCAGCAGTGCTGCACATATAGGGCCCGTGAACTGCCACCTGCGCATCGGCTGCTCCCCTGGCCTGGACTGCTGCATAGTGTACGTACCCGCTGCACTGTTTGTTGTGGTCCAATATCGGATGGCCGAGGCCACTCAAGAAGCGGGCATAGTACCTGCCGCGTGACAGATCCGGAGCGATCCTATGGCGTCTATTCCGATCGGAGCTGCAGGCTCATTCACCCTGGTGGTGACCGCTGAACATCTGGCCAATCGATTCAAGGACGCAACCTTGCCTCCCGTCCTGGCGACTCCGGTCATGATCATGGCGATGGAGAACGCCGCTCTTAACGCCATCAAGCCCTTTCTGGGAGCCCGGGAGAGTGCCGTGGGGACGCGCGTAGATGTGCTTCATCTGGCGCCCACCCCTGTCGGCAGGCAGGTCGTTGCAGTGGCGCAGGTCACCAAAGTCGAAGGGCGTCGCATCGAGTTCAGGATCGACGCGACCGATGGAGTAGCTCCGATCGGAACCGGCACGCATGAGCGTATGGTCATCGATATGGTGCGCTTCGTCGAGCGACTTAATCAGAACCCCGCCTAGCAAGGACAGTGATGTAGGCGCAAAGCGCAGCACGAACAGCTGCGTGCTCCTGTAGTATTCCTCTGCTCACTTTAAACCATGATCGGGGTCTCTCATGCGGTTCCTGCCGATGTTGCTGGTGATGTTGCTCGTGGCGCCGGCAAACGGCCGTGAGGAGGCCGGCGTAGCCAATACATCTAAGACGGTGCTTGTGACAGGTGCGAGCACGGGCATTGGCCGCAAGATTACCGAGCGGCTGGCCGCCGACGGTTATTTCGTCTACGCCGGCGCGCGCAAGGAGGAAGACCTCAAAGCGCTCGGTGCCATCAAGAACGTACAGGCCGTGCATTTGGATGTCACCCAGCCGGCGGATATCGCAGCCGCAGTGGAGATGATCAGCAAAGGCGGCCGTGGTCTTTACGGGCTGGTCAACAACGCTGGCGTCGCGACTGTGGGAACGATTGCCGACATGAGCCCTGAAGAGTTTGATCTTGTCATGCAGGTGAACGCGTACGGGCCGGTAAGAATGATCAAAGCGTTTGAGCCACTACTTATCGAGCAGAAAGGCAGGATCGTAAATATCGGTTCGATATCCGGAATACTCGCCAGCCAGAATCTTGCGGCGTACGCAATGAGTAAGCACGCCATCGAAGCGCTCACCGATTCTCTTGTCATTCAGCTCGCCCCACCGGGTGTCCAAGTCGTCGTGGTCGAGCCCGGCAACTACAATTCCAATATCGGCAAGAACGCACTCGCGCGAATCGGCGCGACTTCGAAGGCCGCAAGTTCGCCGGGCTATCAGGTACACGCGGACCGGTCTAATTACAAAGAGCCCGATGAGGTTGCGGCAGCGGTGGAACAAGCCCTGTTCGAACCCACGCCCAAGCGCCGTTACATGGTGGTGCCGAATCAGGACGAGGCCGAAGTTACGATCAAAAAGCAGATCGAACAGCTGGTGCAACTCAACGAAGGGCAGCCCTACAGCTACGACCGGACGGCGCTCGTGAAAATGCTGGACGACGCCCTCGCTCAGGCGAGACCTCGAAGTAAATGATGCGGGCGGCGCGCTGATGAGCGGGAGCGCTCGAGTAACGCGCCAATGTTCCGTCGGAGGTTAGTCCTAGAATAGGAAGCCATGAGTCCACTCGCCCTCAAGATTGAATCACATAAATTTGTCGTCACCTCAGAACTGACTCCGCCAAAAGGCGTTGATCTGACCGAGCTCCTCGCGAAGGCGGAGGCGCTGCGCAGTTACGTAGATGCCTTCAACCTCACCGAGTCCCACCGCGCCCGCATGGCAATGGCGCCGACGGCGGTGGGGCGCTTGTTGCTCGAACGCGGTATTGAGCCGATCGTGCAGATGACTGCGCGCGACCGCAATCGGATTGCCTTTCAGGCAGATGTGCTGGGCGCCTCCGCACTCGGGGTGCATAACTTTATGTTCATGGGTGGCGACCCACCAGCCAGTGGCGATCATCCCGAAGCGAAGCCAGTGTTCGATCTGCACGCGAATGAAATGCTGGCTGCGGCACGGGCGTTGCGCGCCGGCCGGGATATCGCCGGCAATCCGCTACATGGCACACCCAGTCTGTTTCTCGGCGCGACCGCTAATCCCGGAGCGCTGGATCTGAATTCTGAAACCGCCAACGTGCGCCGCAAGATCGATGCGGGGGCTCAGTTTTTTCAAACGCAGGCGATCTACGATGCCGCGGCGTTCGAGCGCTTCCTCGAAGTGCTGAAGGCGGGGGACGTGGCGATTCTCGCGGGGATCATTCCCCTGAAGTCCGCCAGGATGGCGATGTGGCTGAACGCCAATGTGCCCGGTGTACGCGTGCCGGAAAACATCATCGCGGAGATGGCGGATGCTGCCGAGAAGGGTGCCGAGATCCCTGCCGGTATCGAGATCGCGGCGCGCACGATCCGCACCGTACGTTCCCTGTGTGCCGGGGTGCACGTGATGGCAATCGGATGGGAGACGCACGTGCCGAGTATTCTGGCGCGTGCGGGGCTCGTCTCGTAGCCGGACCCGGCAGCGGAGGAGCCCGACGCGTCAGTCGATCCGCTGACGGCAGCGGTTCAGGGCGATACCGGCGCGGGCTTCGGCAGTGTGATGCCCTTCTTGGCCGCCACGGCGCGCAGCACGTCCGGTCGATCTGAAATGATGCCGTCGACCCCCAAATCGATGAGGCGCGCCATATCCTGCGGGTTGTTCACGGTCCAAACCACGACCGTGAGTCCGAGCTTATGCGCCTCCGCGACCGATTGGCGGTCGACGTCTTCGTAGAGCGGTGACCAGATCGCGCCGCCCGCGGCCTTCACCGCGCGCGGGACCGAGTGACCGTACTTGATTGGATCGAATCCGGCGGTCCACGGCGAGGGCTTGTCGAGGTAAATGTTCTCCTCGGGTTGCTGTACCTGTGTCAGGTAAACCGTCGGAATCTTGGGTGCCTGCTTTTGAACCAGCAGCAACGTTCGCCAATCGAATGACTCGATCATGACGCGGTCCGCAAAGTTCTCGCGCCGCAGCAGATCGAGCACCAGTGCCACAAAGCGCTCCGGGTCGGGTGATTCATCCGGATGATTCGGATCAATCTTGGTCTCGATGTTGAGGCGCACGTGGCGATCGCCGGACCTGCGCACCAGCTCGAAGACTTCGGCGAGCGTGGGAATGCGGGTCCCGGGAACGGCAAGCTGGTCGGGAAAACGCGCGGCGTACTCGCTGCCAGGGCGGATCTGGCCGACATCGTATTTCTTCACCTCCGCCAGCGTCAGTTTCACGTAGGGGATGCCTGGCGGGGTGACGTAGTGTCCGTCCGGAGCGCGCGCGAGATCCGGATTAAGGCCGCGCTCGTGTGACACGACGATCACGCCATCTTTGGTGACCCCCATGTCAAGTTCAAGCGTGTCGACGCCCATCGAGAGGGCATTCGCGAAGGATTGCAGCGTGTTCTCCGGGCGCAGGGCCCGGCCGCCGCGGTGCGCCTCTATATCGAACGATGCAGGGGCTTTGAAGCTGGCGGTGCCGTCGGCGGGGGCGGCAGACGCTGCAGACAAACTCAACACCGCACACAATACAAAAATAGATCTTTGGAAACGCACGCGCAGATCTCCTTGGAGCGCGCGGGTGAGTTTATCAGCCGCATGCGCCCGGAGTAAGTAAGAAGACAAGTATGAGGCCGAGACGCTAAGAACAGCGGCTCACTCCTTGGAGTGGGTCCCAAGAGCAGCATTCAGTTTCTGCTCTACATCAGCGTAGCTCCAGTAGGCGCGCATCGCTACGAGCTTTCCCTGAGAATTCACTTTGTAGATGCTGACGAGATCGACCGCGACGACCACGTTTCCAGGCAGGGTATTTGTCAGCGTCCACACATTGGCGCATTCATCCGCACAGGGATACGACTCGCGAATCGCGTATCTCATTTTGCCTGGCGCGATCACGAGGTCCCAGAACCGGCTCAGCGCCTCGCGACCCCGGTGCCCGTGTCCGGAGGGATCCAACGGGGAGACACCGACCGGGTCTTCGATAATCGCATCGTCCGCGTACAGGTCCAGCCACGCGGCTTTCTTACCTTCGGAGGCGTAGCGAGCCGAAAGTGATGAGGCGCGCTGCGCGGTGTGGGTGCTGTTCTCCAACATGAGTCCGGCCGTCGGCGTGTTCACTGATTCGTCCTTACCCGATTCGTGGGATCTGTACCTGCAATTGTCGCCCAAGCGCGTGACATGCGTTTGGTTTGTATGAGGACTGCGCTGGCTGTGACAACCAAGGCCTGAACCGGTGCGCCGATACCTGTGCGCACGCGGTGATGCGGCACGGGCCCGTGCCGACCTGCGGAGCGCTTCAGAGAGGGGCCTGATCGAGTATTTGCCACTAAATCAAGCCCTTGCGAACTTCGCCAAGGCCATGCGGCCAGAAGAGCGGCTCATCGTGCTGCGCTGTGGCTCAGGCAGCCGTGACCGCGCGAGGAAGACCAACTCGCCACAGACCGTGCCAGAATAAACTAAGGAGACCCAACTAAGATGCGGCGATCGTCAGCTGCGGGGTGCCGACAATGAACCACGAATCGGGGCACGACCTGCGGGATGCGGTGGTCCCCACTGATCACATACGCGGCGACCCGCACGCGCGTATCACCCTCGTCGAATATGGGGACTTTGAATGCCCCCTCTGTCGGGGCGTCGAGCCCGCCGTTCGACAAATACTCGATAGCCATCCACTGACCGTGCGGCTCGTATTTCGGCATCATCCGATCGAGAGCGCACATCCGCACGCGCTCATCGCGGCTGAAGCGGCGGAGGCGGCGGCCTATCAAGGCAAATTCTGGCAGATGCATGACATGCTGTTGCAGGAGGGCGCGGATCTTCGGCGTGCTGCGCTTGACAGATATGCGGCCGCGCTAGGGCTGGACCTGGCTCTGTTCAAGGCGTCCCTCGATGATGAGATCTACCGTCAGCGTGTGCGCGAACACATTCAGGGCGCGGTGCGTAGCCAGGTACGCTCCAGCCCCGGCTTTTTTGTCAACGGGCGAATGCAAGACGTCTCGGCGGGCGCTCATGTCTTGCGAGAGGCCGTGATGCGGTTGCTCTGAGCAGCCGCGGCATCTGTGCGCTGACCGCTGCGCACCGCGAGGCAAAAACAGCAGTCCCTCAGCGAGCGCGCAGGCCCCAATATGGGTCCTAAAAGCTCGTATTCAAGCGCGCGGGGCGCATGAAAGTAATCCAGGCGTTGCAGAGTATTTGTCATTTGTTTTACCCCGTGGCTTCCCCTATCGTGATCCTCAGGAGTCTCGGCTGTCCTAAGGATGGAACGTGTATATACGCAAGATATTTCCGGCTGAAGTCACGCAGCTCAGCAAGCATCTTGCACGCCTCACACGCGAACAAAGATCGCTGCGCTTCATGGGCTATCTGGACGATGCGGCCGTCGCCAGGCATTGTGCGCGCATCAACTGGCTGCGCACTCTCGTTATCGGGTATTTTGATAAAGGCATCCTGCGCGGTGCGGCGGAACTTGACGTGGCGCATCAGCAGTTCCCGATCCTGTGCGAGGTCGCGATCACCGTTGAGACCGCATGGCAAGACCAGGGAGTCGCCACCGACCTGCTGCGTCGGGTCCTCGTCATCGCGCGCAACCGAACGGCTCGCGGTGTGCAAGTAAACTGCCTTAGTGACAACTACCGGATTCAGCGCATTGCACAAAGATTCGGCGCACGCTTCCGTACGCGATCCGGGGAGTCCGCGGCGGAGATTCCCACGCCGGGCCCGACTTACTGGTCACTTTGTGAAGAATGGATCGACGATGGGATCGGGTGGCTGAGCGTCTGGTTTGACCCGATTGCCGCTCAGGCCGCTTCGGCGGCGTAATCGAGAATCTGCCCTCCGGGAGCTCGCCGTCTCTCTTGAGGGGCGAGCGCCTTGACCGGAGACCCAAAGCCGCCGAGACGCGATCGGGCGAGCGGGATGCCGGTCGTTAGCATCAGCGCGCATCCTTCACCAGTTCGATGACAACCCGGCGATTCGGTTCAAGGCATTGCAGATAACGACGCCGCTCCGCAGCGTCGACATTCTTAGTGCAGTCAATGATCGGCTCGGAGCTGCCCACGGCGCGTAGTCGTATTCGGGCCGAAGGTATTCCAAGGGCACGCAGTTCAGCGGCCACGCTGCGCGCGCGTTGCTCGCTCAGGCGCAGATTGTAGTCCGTGTGTCCGGTCAGATCGGCGGCGCCGACGATCAGAACGGGGGTGTCGCGCGGCAACGATTTCAAGCGTGCCACCAGGTGTTTGATCTGGGCATGTCCGGGGGGACGGATATCCGCGCGCTGCCAGCGATTGTGGGGGAATACGACGCTGAGCGAGAACTCGGCCGGGGCGACCTGCATCATTGGGGATGGCGCAGTGGCGGGAGGGTCTGGATCCTGTGGTGTGGCGATGGCGGGCGCAGCCTCGGGCTCATGCAGCTGTGGCGAAACATTCACCGCCGTGCCGCAGTAGTCCTCGGCAATGCGCACGTACGGATCGACGTGTCGCCAACCGCCCGCGGCGGCCTCATAGTCCACCCAGGCGAGCTGCACCTCACAGTAGGCGGTCATCTTGGGGGCTGCGCAGAGGCGGCCGTCACTCTTGACCGCAGCGATCGCCCGCCACAGGTCGTCGCGTACATGACGACTGGCGGGTAACTCCGGCGTCTCAAGCGCAGATCCCGTCTGGCGCTCGAGAACCTGCAGGAGCGCCTGCACATCAGCCAGCGCTGCGGCCTGTACGCGCTGCGGCAGTTGTTCGCTGAACGCGTACTTTTCAAAGTTGAGCCACGCCTGTGCCTTGTTGGCTGCGTAGTTGGTCGCGCAGTCTGCGCTGTCCGCAGCGGCCATCAGATCCAGGCGTCGTTGCTGGTCCCGCAAGCGGCGTGGCTCGTAAGTACGCGAGTCCCCGGTGCGCCCGGGCTGCAGTGCGACCTCGGCCGAAGAGTTGTCGACGTCCGTGGGATCCGCAGCCCAGATGCGGGCCGCCCACCACAGACAACTCGCGGCGGCGATCGTGCGCAAGCGGGTTCGCCGAGACGGCCGTGCGCTCATAGGCGAGGACTCGCCGCTGCGCTCGGCAGCGACCGGTTGACCTGAGGGTTGGCAGCCTGGAAGGTGGTCTCATCGAACTTAAAGCGCACGCGCACATACACTCCCGTCCAGGAGGAGTTCGCACTGAAGAGTTCCGAGTCGGCGTAGCGCCCGGCGATGCAGCCCGCCGATAGCCAAAGATTGTCGATCACCCGGTAGCCTGCCTCGAAGGCTGCCCCCTGATCACGCGTGCCTCCGCCGGAGGTCGTCGACCCCAGCAGCCCTACGTCCCAGCGCGGACTCAAATCCCACATGGCGCGTGCGGCCAGCAGCAGCGCGTCGTAATCCGAGCGGGTGCCGCTGAGGAACTCACGTACGTTTTTGGCCGCGACCTGACCTTCAAACTCCCAGGCGCGCACTGGGTGATAGTCGGCGATGGCGGCGAGTATCTGGCTGCGGCTGTCAGCGCCGATCACCGGTTCATTGTTGTAATCGGTACGGTACTCGTAGCGCGCGAGGGCGTTCCACTGATTGGTACTCGTGTCGCGGTAGGCGATGCCGAGCTGCATACGGTCCTGCTCCTCGGCCGCGAGCGGCTCCCCCGGCAGCGAGCTTCGCGAGGAGAGGTAGACGTTGCGCGCGACCAGACTCCAGTCGTCCGTCAGCTTGCGCAGCACGGCAAGCGTGGAAAGCCAGTCGGTCTGCACATCCGAGTAGCGGTACTCGAGCCGCTCGCCGGTCTTCCAGACCGGACTGCCGACATAATCGACGCCGAGCGCGAGCGCAGTCGCTGACTGCGTGCCCACCAGAACTCCAGCCGGAGCATCGGGCAGCGGCGCGGGATTGATCACTTCCTGTCGTTCCGCGCTCGTGGTCACATTCAGGCCCGGAAACAGGTGCCACAGATTGCGTACGCCGAGGGCATCGGCCGCGCTCTGGCCCGAGGCGGTACCTGCCAGACGATACTCGTTATAGACGCTGCCATCGCGCATGTACGCAGTGTCAAAACCGACCACCAGCTGATGCGCTCGTGAGCCATCGCCCAGACCATAGATTCCCGTCAGCGAGTCGATATCCTCATAGCGGGCGTAAAAGCGCTCCGCATCACTTATCCGGTATTCACCACCCACGGCGGCGAGCTGGCCGTCGGTCCCGGTAACGGTGTGTGCGTACTGCCCGTAGACACTGGCGTCGTCCGTGATCCTTTGTGTGAGCTTTACGTTGGCGGCCAGGTAATCCTGCTCGATGATGTCGCTTGCGCCGGCCATGGGCAGCCCGAGCGGCGCTCCTAAGGGGGCACCGAGCAGTCCGCCGCCTGAGAAGCCAAAACCGGTGTTATTCAGCGGCGCGCCACTCGCGGTACCGGGGACCGCGCCGACGTCATACTGAGCGACGGCCGGAAGAGCCGCGTTGTAGGTCTGATTGACGTAGGAGAAGCCGGTCTGCAGTTTCGCACCCGTCCAGACGCGAAACTCCACATCCGCCGAGGCACCTGAGCGATGCGCATCGGTGGTGTCGTCCGCGGAGTGCAGGGCATCGACGAGCACCTGAGTTGTGTCGTTAATGTGGTAGGTGGCATGTAGTCCGGCTTCACTGCTTCCCGGAGACAGGTCCGCGTTGGCGTTTTCAAAGTCAAGGTCAGCCTTGGCGGCATAAACCCTTGCATCCAAGGCATCATCGCGATGAATCAGCTCGATGCGGCCGGCGTTGCCGCTCGGATCCAGCGACACGAGCCCTGCGGCGTTGCCCACCGGGGCCGGCAGGCCGTTCACGTTCACCGTCTCGAGCTGGTTGCCTTCACTGCGTGCCACATCCACCGTTAACGTGGTCTGACTGTTCAGATGCCAGACGCTGTCCGCGCCGTAGAGCTTGAACGCGGTCACCGGATCGTGATCCTGGGAGAAGCGTGCACCAAGGGTAAGGTTGTCCCGCACGGCGACTTCACCGTTGACACCTTCAACGAGGTAGCGCGGGCCGCCGCTGTCGACCTCGTAGGTGATGCGGATCGATACCGGATTGAGGTTCTCATCAACGCTCGGCACCGGCTGGCGGAATAGGATGCGACCGTCGAAGGGCTCGAAATCGTAGTCGGCATAACGCGTAAGTGTGTGGCGGCTGAGCACGATCGCCGGCTGATTGCGATCGCGGACCAAAATTTCCACCATCTCGGAGTTGGCCACGGCATTGGCCTGTGAAACCGCATAGGGACCGGAGATGCCCCGGCCGGGCTGCTCATCGATGAACTGGTGAGTGGATTCCATAGCGGCGAAAAAGTTGGCGCGCGCCTGCGGAGTCTCGTAGTGGGCGGTGAAGCCGGTGAGGGTACGGGCATAGCTTCCGAGCCACGCCGGTTCGGTGGGTTGCAGGGTCTGAAAGTCCCCGTACAACAGGTGGCTTGCGCCGCGATCCAGGCGCAGGTACAGCTTGCTGGTACTGCGAGCGTCATAGTTGACCAGCGAGGCGTCCCCGGAGATCGGGAAGTACTCGTTCGGATTGACGTCGGCGAAGAACTGTTCCTGATTGACCTTGTTCGAGTCGAATGATGCCGTCAGCAGCGTGTCACCAAGAATCGTTCCTTTCACGAATGCCGCGGTCCGCGCGTCAGGGCTCCAGAACGAACCGCTGGACGGGTCAGTGCCCCAGTGCCGGAGGCTGTCCTCGAAATTGAGATTGGTGATCGCCGCTGCGTTCGGATCGGCGTTCACGTGTTGGAAGGCCAACCCCGACTCAACGATGCCGATGGCGATCAGCGGTCGCAGCTCCGGCACGAAACTTACTGTGCCCTGCACGCGCACGGCGCCGCTGGAGACGCGAATTAACGCTTCGCCGGGGGTGACCGGAGCGAGCAGCTCCAGCTCCCCCACGCCCTGAGGCAGCGCCATCTCGAAGGCTGCCGCCTGGGCACCTACGGGTGTCTGCAGCCGGCCGAGACTGGTCTCGATGCGCACCCGCGACAGGCGGGTGAGCGGTTGGCCGCCGGCATCGAGCACTCTCACCGTCAGGTGCAGGCTCGAATGTCCGTCGGCCGGGGCGGACGCATCTGACACGTGCAGCCGGATGCGATCGCCGATCCGCAGACCCTTCGAACGCCGCCACAGACCCTCATCCGCTGCGACCGGCAGATTGCTGTTGGCCGAGTTCAAGACCCCGCCGCTGACTGCGCGAAAGAGCACCGGGTTTCCTGCCACGTCGGCCGGTGCGATCGGGACGGTGGGATAGAGGGGCCGAACGTCGAGCGTCGCATCATCCGCAGCCATCGCCGTGACTGTCGCGAGCCCAAGCAAGAGCACAGTCAAAGCCCAACGCAGCGAGGGCGGACCGCGCATCACGGCGGCTGGCCCGGGTCGCTGGGTGGCGCACTGCGAACGCGCGGCGACCCTGCGGGAGAGTCCTTGGATTCGAAGTCGACGCCGATGTGCTCACGGCCCGCCGGCGGCAGGGGAGCGAGCAACGGTCCGGAGCGGTGGCGTCGCCGCACGTCTTCCATGACCTTGTCGGTGCACGAGCCTTCCGCGAAATCCGCGCGATGCAATTCCCCATCGCGCAGATCAACGAACAGGCTGTTGCCGTCGCCGGCATTGCGGCTGGAGAGTACGACCAGGCGACTGCCGGCCGGCAGCGTGGTCGCATCAACCTTCAGTACATGAGTGACCGGGTTGAGACCGCAGAGGCTGTAGTTGCCGTTCTCATCGCTGGTGAGATTGGTGCCATCCTCGAAGTACACGCGCACGCCGGGTATGCCGGGTTCGCCTGCGTCCTGTACCCGATTGCCGTTGCAGTCGACGAAGATCTTGCCCACGACGCAGGCGTGGACGTCGAACACACCTCCCGGGGTGATGAGCACCTGGGCGAAGGCCATCGGAGACTGCGCGCCCACGCCCTGAGCGCGCGCGGTGTTGATGCCATTACCGCGATCGGCCCCGACACCGACGCGCACCTGGTAGTAAATGTCGAGGACCGCACCCGCGGCGATGCTGCCCAGGCTGAAGGTCAGCGCCGGACCGGGTGTACCCTGCGGATTGGCGGCGTTCTTCGGTTGCGCGGGTTCGAGCCCGACCTGCACGGTGCCGGGGATCAGCTTGAAGCCCAGCGGCAGTGTGTCGGCGAGCGTGACGTTCGTGACGGTGTTGGTGCCGGTGTTACGCAGTTGCAGCCGGTACTGCACGCTCTCGCCGATCTCCGCCTGCGTCGTGCTCGCGGTCTTGCTGAGCAGCAACGCCCCGCCGAGCAGCGCCGTGACGCTGATCGTGTCGGTCGCATTGGCACAGTTGCGCGGCGTGCTCTTGTTGCACAGCTGAAAGCCGAGGGAGTAGGTCCCCGGCGGCAGCTCGGCGGTGGTGGCGACGGCGCCGGTCGAGGGATTGAGACTAAGGCCCGTCGGCCACGTGCCCACCGGCGCAACCGTGGCATTGCCTCCCGGGCCCAGTTGCGCAGGGCTTCCATTGACTGTTCCCCCGGCCGCCATGTTGGGGATCGGCGTCGAGGGGATGCCGGCAACGGCCGAACCCTTGGCGGGCGCCGGGATGGCGCTGCCGCTAACCTTCAGGGTGTCGGTGACACTCGCGCAGTCCGGCGGTGTCAGACGATCGCACAGCTGATAGGGGAACGAGTAAGTGCCCGGCCCGACGGTGGCGGCGAAGACCACGGCGCCGGTGCTCGTATTGAGCGAGATTCCGCTGGGCCAGCTGCCCACGGGACTGACGTTTGCGTTGCCGGCCGGTCCCAGGGTTGCAGCGGCCCCGTTGACATGATCGTTCGCCGCGACATTGATAATCGGAGTGGAGGCAATGCCTGCGATCGCCGTACCGCTGTCGGTGGTGGGTACGATGAGCGCCGTGATCTTGACGGTCGCGGTCGCGCTGGCGCAGCTTGCGGGCGTGGTTTTGTCGCACAGCTGATAGATCAGCGAATACACGCCCGGTGCGGCAGTCGCGCTCGCCGATACCGCGCCACTGCTGGGAGTAAGGGTGATGCCTGCAGGCCAGGTGCCGATGGCGGCTACCGTTGCATTGCCGGCTGCTCCGAGGATGGCCGGGGCCCCGTTGACGGTCGCTCCGGCGGCGATGTCCGGGATCGGCGTCGAGGCCATCCCGGCAACGGCGGTGCCGGTCGGCGTCCCCGGCAGGATGCTGGCGCTGACGGTGACGGTGTCAGTGGTGGTTGCGCAGTTCGGGGGCGCGCTCCTGTCGCACAGCTGATAGGCCACGGCGTAGGCGCCGGGCGCGAGCGTCGCGCTCGTGGTCACGGCGCCCGTGGCGGGGTTGAGGGTCAGTCCCGGGGGCCAACTGCCCGACTGTGCCACCGTGGCATTGCCCGCGGCGCCGAGGGAGGCTGGTACGCCATTGACCGTGTCGTTGGCAGCGACGTTTGCGATCGGTGTCGAGGCGCTGCCGGCAAGCGCCGTGCCCGCTTCTGGCACGGCGATGATGGAGGCTTTGACGGTGAGCGTGTCAGTGGTGGTTGCGCAGTTGGGCGGGGTGGCGCGATCGCAAAGCTGGTAGCTCAATGAAAACGTGCCGGGCGACAAAGAGGCGCTGGTGTTGATCGCTCCGCTGTTGCTGTCGAGCGTGACACCGGCCGGCCAGGCGCCCGCCTGCGCAATCGTCGCGTTGCCGGTCGCGCCAAGCGTCGCGGCGGCGCCATTTACCGTATCGTTAGCGACGACGTTTGCGATCGGCGTCGAGGCGGTGCCGGCGGTTGCAGTCCCGCTTTCGGGCAGCGGATTGATGTAGATGACCGAATTGGGACCGGAGCTGGTGCAGGAGGCCACCGGCGCGCACGCGGGCCCGGGGACGGGCGCCGCACTTCCGCCGGTCGGATCCACGGATGCATAGTTGGTGATGCTGGCGCCGGCGGCCGCGACCGGTGCGTTCACGGTGACGGCAATGGTGGAGGTCCCGCCTGCGGCGATCGTTCCACCCGAGAAATTGCAGGTTACGAGGCCGCCGGCGTTGGCACAGGTCCAGTTAGTCCCGGCGGCGGACACGAAGGTGAGATTCGCCGGCAACGCGTCCTGGACTTGCGCGCTCGTTGCACCCACCGGGCCTGAGTCGGTGATCGTCAGCGTATAGACGGAATTGACGCCGACCTTGAGTCCCGGCAACGGCGCGGATTTCGCGACCGCAAGTAGCGGACCGCTCTTGGTGTTGGTGAAGACACAGGAAATTGAATCTCCAAAGGCGATCGACGGGATCACGTAGGAAGTGGTTGCGACGTTGGTGGGCAGCTGCGTAGGCGAGCCGCTCGCCGCATTGGTGCAGGTAAGGCTTGGGCTGTAGTAACCCAGCGGGCTGACGCTGCCCGCCGCCATGACTTCGCTCAGCGTGAGGGACTGCGGAGTCGTGAGGAAGGAAGAGGTCGCGCTGAAGGGTCCGTTACCCGTGCCGCTGGAGGTACCACTGCCGAGCACGGTGGCCGATGCCGTGGCGCTGATCTTGTAGGTGAACTGGTCAGCCGGGTTGACGCGGCCGCCCACCAGGAGTTTGTTCAGCGAGATCGTGGAATACCGCAGCGCGAACATCGTGCCCTGCAACCCGCCAGCCACGAGCACGGTGGAAACCTGCGTCGCATTGATCGAACCGACGATGTAGCCACCGACGGTGCCCGCAACTCCGGTCTCGGTGAATGTGGGTCCGGTATTGCTGATCGTCGGATAGGCATTGCCGCTGATCGGCGGCACCTGGTCGAGCACCACCCAGTTGCCGCCGTTGGTCGTGAATGACAACGACTCGTTCTGGTTGGTTGATTCCCCATCGGCTGCCACGAACGAATACGTTGCACCGGCGGTCACTCCCGCCGGCGGTGTCAACGAGATCGCAGAGAAGTTGACGGTGACCGTCGAGCCGTTGGTCGCGGTGTAGAGGATGGGTTTGCCGGGGATGCCTAGAAACGCCGTATTGCCGACCGCAGCCCCCGACCACGCAGGCGCTGCGACGGCGGTGAGAGCCGTGCCTGCCGTCGAGGTGACCGTCGCCGTGAATTTGAGCGTCGACCCGTCAGGCAGGGTGAAGGTGAAGGGCTGACCACCCCCGCGCGCGAGCGCTTCGTTGTAGGAGCTGAAATCGAGCCAGCAGTACGTAGCCCAGTCGGCTGGCGCCGTACCTGCACTCGCGGCGGGTGAACAGGTGGCGCCCCAGGCGTTGCCGGCACAGCTGAGCAGTAGCCATCCGCCCAACACCGTGCATGAGGTGGACCAGCGCCCGGTGCGGGAAGCCTTCTCAGTTACCAGCGCAGGTACCGGCCGCGCTCGTACCGCCACGCAGGCGACGAGTCTTTCGACCCATCGCGCGACAACACGCGCTGCCGGGGATCTGCGAAATAAGCTGCTCCTGAACACTTCTGTCCTGCCGCCACGCGCGCAAGTACTTCAATCTGAAGGCCGTGGGGGCTACGCCTCTCGTGAGCTTTGACGGGGCGTCAATAGTCAGGAATCCGCTACTGCGGGGGGCTGGATACCCTTCACAGGCCTATGTCAAATAGGTGTTGGAACGCAGGTATTTGACTAAATATGGGAGGCAGCTCACATTTCCGGAGCGCCTCCTTTCGAGGCTCACACTCTCTATATATATAGGCGATTGCGGCCGCGGCGGCCGGTCCGACAGCGCTGGGGAGGGACTGCGTGGAGGTGTACCGCGTCCGGGTTGGTAGCCGCTCGTAGCTGCGCGCCCGTCTGAACAGGCGGGCTGAAAGAGCTTTTTCTAATGCCGCGCTAACGGCGCGCGCGCTAGTTTCGGCGCTGGCTTTCGCTTAAGCACCCCATGATCAATGCCCTTGTCGCTGTTGGCGTGCTTGTGACGCTTTTCTGGGTCTACATCGTCGCTTTGTCTTCGCAATTCGGAGAGGACGCTTCGGGGCGAAGAGGCCACCGACGCGTGTGGCACTCACTGATTGCGCGCATTCTGCGCTCCGCGCACCGTTCGTCTGGGCACGGAAAAGGGCCACGTCCTCATTTGTGAGCACCGCGGAAGGCAATGCAGGTGCGGCGATGCTCACCGGGCGACCCGTCACCGCTTGAGGCGATGAAGTCCTTCTTTTGAATACCAGCGCGGTCGTTCAGGTCACCCTGTTTCTGCTGGTACTCGCCGTGGCGAGTAAACCGCTTGGCGTTTACATCTACGGCGTTATGGAAGGCGGCCCATCAGCCATGGGGCGAGTGTTCGCGCCCTTGGAACGCGCGCTATACCGGTGGGGCGGCGTCGATGCAAGCGCGGAGATGAGTTGGCCGCTTTATCTTGCCGGGTTGCTCATCTTCAATACGGTCGGCGCCCTGACGGTGTATCTCGTGCAGCGGCTGCAGCCATTGCTGCCGCTCAATCCGGCGCACCTCGGGGCGGTGCAGCCGGATAGTGCCTTCAATACGGCGATCAGTTTTGCCACCAACACGAGTTGGCAGGGGTACGCCGGAGAGAGCACGCTCGGCTACACAGTGCAGATGCTCGCCATCACCTCGCAGTCCTTTCTTTCTGCTGCGACCGGCATCGCGGTACTGATGGTGCTGCTGCGGGGATTTTCCCGGGTGGGCGCGCGCACTTTGGGTAACGTGTGGGTAGATCTGACGCGCAGCACCCTCTACCTGTTGCTGCCCCTTGGAGCACTGCTGGCCGTCCTGCTCGTGTCGCAGGGTACCGTTCAGAACCTGAGTAGCAATCGCGTGGTCAGTTTGCTTGAGCCGCTGACGTACGCCGCGCGGCAGCTCGCATCCGACGGTGCGCCGCTGAAGGAGGCACAGGGAAGTGCAGTCGTCGCGGTCGCGACCGCTCGCACCCAGACTCTTCCGATGGGTCCGGTCGCCTCGCAGACGGCCGTCGCTTTGTTAAGCGGCGACGGCGGCGGATTCTTCAATGCAAACAGCGCGCACCCATTTGCCAACCCGACGCCTGTTAGCAACTTCCTGCAGATGCTCGCCATCCTTCTCATTCCGGCGGCGCTCTGTCATACCTTCGGCAAGGCCATCGGAGATACGCGTCAAGGCTGGGCAATTCTCTGCGCAATGGCGGTAGCGTTCATATTGATGAGCGCAGCGGCCATTAGAGCCGAGCAGGCCGGTAACGGCCTCCTTGCGCAGCTTGCGGTGAACCAGACTCCGGGCCCCACGCAAGCGGGCGGCAATATGGAAGGCAAGGAGGTGCGGTTCGGAATTGTGAATTCTGCGCTGTTTGTGACCGCGACCGCGAGTGGCGGTGATGGGGCAGTGAATTCGATGCACGATTCGCTCACGCCCCTGGGCGGCCTGGTGCCGCTGACATTGATGCAGCTGGGGGAAGTGATCTTCGGAGGACCCGGCTCGGGTCTTTACGGCATGCTCCTGTACGCGCTGCTGGCCGCCTTTGTCGCTGCACTTATGATCGGCCGCGCGCCCGAGTACCTCGGCAAGAAGATAGATACCTTCGAGATGAAGATGACATCGCTTGCGATCCTCGTGGCACCCTTCCTGGTGCTTACCGGCACCGCACTTGGGGCGCTTTTGCCGGCCGGTCGTGCCGGCGTTGCAAACCCCGGGCCACACGGGTTTGCCGAGATTCTCTACGCCTTCTCATCGACAGCAAATAACAACGGCAGCGCCTTTGCCGGGCTCTCCGCCAACTCTCTTTTCTACAACGTGACAACCGCCGTGGCGATGTGGCTCGGGCGCTTCGTACCGCTGCTGGCAGTTCTGGCGATCGCGGGCTCGCTGGCAGCCAAGCGCCGTAGAGCGCCGGGCCCGGGAACCCTTCCCACGCATGGTCCTTTGTTCGTAGGCCTGTTGCTGGGCACGGTGCTCACTATCGGCGCCCTGACCTACGTACCGGCGCTGGCGCTGGGGCCTGTTGCGGAACAACTGCAGATGTCCGCTGCGGCCACGGTGCGTCGATGAGTTCGATCCAGGTGTATCGCGCTGGTCTGCCGGTCCGGAGCGGTTGGATAGGTGTTGAAGCGTGGAGTGTTATTGACCCGTTAAGAATTCGAGTCTGTTGTATTTGCGGCATTTTTCAGTCTAGTCATGCCGGCGGCTTTCGGTCAGGCTGTCGGGCTGGATTGGAGTGAGTTTTCAGAGGGGTAAAGGGTCATGTCTGTGCACAGGATTGCGGTTCCAGTGGCGCTCGCGTGCCTCGGGTGCGCAACGGCGTTTGCAGGCCTCGGTGCAAACGGCAGCGCAGGCAGTAGCGTGCAGTCCGCCGAATCCGCAGCGCCAGCTTCCGGCAGCCCGAAGACCGCGTTGGGCGCGATCGTTGGAATCGTGACGGATTCGGCTAAGCAGCCGGTCGCACACGCCACCGTGACGGCTGTCAGGGCGGATGGCGGCGGCATTCGGGCAACGGTGTCTGGCAGCGACGGGGTCTATTCGTTTGGTGACCTTCCCCCCGGCAGCTGGGCTCTGACGATTGAGGCGGCCGGCTATCCGGCGTTGGATCTGCCGGCGCTTGAGGTGCTCGGCAGCAAGGCGACGCGCCGCGACGTGGTCATGAACCTTCCGTCCGGGGCCCCGGCTCCGAGCCCTGCGCCGGCGCTGGCCGCGCTGCCCAAAGTCGTCACGCCGACGGTACCGCTCGCGCTGCAATCGCCTGAACCCGGTCCGGAAGTTGACACGCAGACGCCATTTGCGGTGGGTGATCTGGGCTGGATGAACGGGACCAGCCGTGAAAAGGCGCCGATCTTTGACACAAAATTCTTTACCCCGGAAATTCGCCTCGATGTGAACTACCTGCAAGACTTCAACCACCCGGTGGATCACACAATCGTCGGCTCGACCGAGGAATTTCGCTCGGGCGAATTCCAGATCGAGCAGGTCAGCTTAGGCGGTGACTTCCATTGGGAGAACGTGCGGGCCCGCTTCCTGTCCATGTTCGGGCTGTTCGCCGTGACTACGCCGCGCAACGATGCCAGCGCCGGGGTGGGGCAGTGGGATCTGCAGGGCGCGTACAAATACTTCTCGGAAGCCAATGCCGGCTATCACTTCGATGTGAACCACGGTCTGAATGTCGATGCGGGCATTTTCGTCTCGTACATCGGTCTTTTCAGCTACTACAACTTTGACAACTGGACTTACCAGCCGTCGTTTGTATCGTCCAACACACCGTGGTTCTTCAACGGGCTGCGTGTGCAGTGGTTTCCGACGCAGACGCTGAAGATCGAACCCTGGCTCATCAATGGCTGGCAGTCGTACGCCAAGTTCAACAGCCATCCGGGCGTCGGCGGACAGATCCTGTGGATCCCAAACGATGCCTTCAAGCTCGTCCTTAACTCCTATAGTGTCGGACAGGACAATCTGGCGGTCGGCAGCGGCTACCCGAACAATGGCGGCAACCCCAACGCTGCAATCGGGTCGCCCAATCCGAACGCCACCTATATCAACTACGCCAATGTCACACGTGTACACGAGGACGACAGCGTCGAGTGGAAATACTACGATGCCCGTGGCGGCGGCGGTGCGGGCGTGTCGAAGATGGCAACCTCCGTGACGTGGGACATCGGCTGCGAATATGGCGGCGGGGTGCATTGTTCGCACGGCCCGAACAAGGCCAACTTCTTCGGCGTGATGGCCTACGACCGCACCTGGTTCGCCCATGACGTGTATGCCGTGACCTTCGGCGGCGGCTTCATGAACAATCCGGGGCGTTACCTGGCCCTGCTGCCGCCCATCAACGGAGCGACCGCCGAAAGCGGCGCCGCCTACTGGACTGAGAATCCCGGGCAGAAGCTCTACCAGTGGGACATGCAGCTTAATTTCCAGTACATGCCGAAGGACTGGATCACCTGGTGGACGGAAACCACCTTCCGGCACTCGGACGTGCCCTACTGGTCAGGCTCTGGCGGGGTTACACCCCCACTGGGTAATACGGGCGCACCGGCAAGCTTCGTTTGCAACAATGGCAGCACGATCGGTACCGACAACTGCGCCAGTGAAGGGGGCATCTGGTATCCGGACCTGCGCACGCGCGAAATCGTGTGGGGAGCGGGCGTCATGGTCAAGTTCTAGGGGAGTATTTTCACCCGTGGTGGCGTTACGGCCCTCGGTGGGGCGAGAGTCAGGAAGCCAACGTCTTGGTAAGCGTCTTTTGGCGGAACGCTGAGCCGCGATAGTGTGCGGTTTTTTCGATAGATGGTATGAACGATAGCAGCAGCGTTTTTGGCGTGCTCACGGTGTTGTTCTGCGTCTACGTGATCGCAGCCACCTGGGGCTCGCGGGGTGTGGACCCGCGGACACGCCAGGACCAGGGGGCACGGAAAGTGCGTAAAGCCCGGGTAGAACGACGCATTGTCCACTGGCGATAGGACAACTATCGTTTAGAGGCCAACCACGGGTGCGGCGAGTTCGACCCGGGCAGTGGGCCAGTCTAACAAGGGGAGAGCAGTGACTATGGATGCCGTTTTTATACTGACCATCATTGGTCTCTACGCGGCAACGCATTGGTTGGCCGCGGCCGTGTCCCGGCTCGGAGGTGTCGAATGAGCGTGCTTTACATCGTAAGCGGACTGCTCGCGCTCGGCCTTTTCGTGTATCTCCTTTATGCGATGTTCAAGCCGGAGAAATTCTGATGACTGCCGCCTCGGTGGCGCTCATCGTCCTCTTCCTCGTGGCGGCCTTGCTGTGTGTAAAACCGGTGGGCCTGTATATCAGCCACGTGGTGGAGGGTCGCGCTATTTGGCCGCTGCGTGTGGGGGCTCCCGCCGAAGCCTTGATTTATCGCCTGTGTGGCATCGATCCGGCCGCGGAAATGGGGTGGAAGAGGTACGCCGTCGCCCTCGTGCTGTTTAACGGCGTGGGTGCCCTTGCGGTGTATGGGTTGCAGCGCGTGCAGCTGTGGTTGCCCCTCAACCCTCAGGCCTTCGCCAACGTCTCAGCCGATTCCTCGTTCAATACGGCGGTGAGTTTCGTCACCAATACCAACTGGCAAGGCTACTCCGGCGAATCGACGATGAGCTATCTCACCCAGATGGCAGGCCTTGCTGTTCAGAACTTCCTCTCGGCGGCCAGCGGCATTGTCGTTGCCGTGGCGCTGATCCGCGGTCTGGCCCGCCACAGCGCGAAGACCATCGGAAACTTTTTTGTCGACTTGACCCGTACGACGCTGTACATCCTGCTGCCGCTTTCGGTCTTGCTGTCATTGTCGCTCGTCTCACAAGGCGTGGTGCAGAACTTCAGCGCTTACAAAGATGCGACGACTGTCGAGACTGTGGCCTATCAAGAGCCGAAGATGGATGCGAGCGGAAATCCGGTGAAAGATGCTGCCGGCAATCCGGTCGTCGAGAACCGCACGACGCAGACGCAGACTTTGCCGATGGGCCCGATGGCATCCCAGGAAGCCATCAAGGAGCTCGGCACCAACGGGGGCGGGTTCGTGAACGCGAACTCCGCGCATCCGTACGAGAATCCGACGCCGCTCTCGAACTTCCTGGAGATGCTGGCGATTATCCTCATCCCGGCCTCCCTCACCTATACCTTTGGTCGCATGGTGGGTGACACGCGCCAGGGGTGGGCGGTGCTTGCCGCGATGACCCTTCTGTTCGTGGCGCTGGTCGGCATCGCCGTGCACAGCGAACAGGGGGGCAATCCGCTCGTCGCAAAACTCGGCGTCGATCAGGGAGCGAGCGCGCTACAACCCGGTGGCAACATGGAAGGCAAGGAGGCGCGCTTCGGCATTGGCGCTTCGGCGCTGTTCGCAACCATCACCACGGGTACCTCATGCGGGGCGGTGAACTCGGCCCATGACTCGTTTACGCCGCTCGGCGGTTTCGTGCCGCTGTTCAATATGCAACTCGGCGAGGTCGTCTACGGCGGCGTCGGAACGGGCCTCTATTCGATGCTCATCTTTGCGATCATCGGCGTCTTCATCGCCGGGCTCATGATCGGCCGCACGCCCGAGTACATCGGCAAGAAGATCGAGGCCTTCGAGATGAAGATGAGCTCCATCGCGATTCTCGTTATGCCCTTCATTGTGCTCCTGGGGACGGCCGCTGCAGTGAGCCTGACGGCAGGACAAGCCGGCGTGGCAAATCCCGGTGCACATGGCTTTTCGGAGATCCTGTATGCATTCACCTCCGCGAGCAACAACAACGGCAGCGCGTTCGGCGGGATCTCGGCGAATACTCTCTTTTACAACACGGCACTCGGGCTCGTGATGTGGCTCGGCCGTTTCTGGCCCATCGTTGCGGTTCTGGCAATCGCTGGCTCGCTTGCGGCTAAGAAGCGTGTGCCCGTCACGACGGGCACCATGCTCACGTACGGACCGACCTTCGTCGTGCTGCTGATCGGCACTGTGTTGTTGGTAGGCGCCCTCACGTTCGTACCCGCGCTGGCCCTTGGCCCGATCGTCGAACACCTGACACTCTGGGGCGGCTGACATGGCTGAGCTGACGCAAAAATCCAGTATCGCGACCTTGCCCGGCTCGCCGCTGCCGACGACGCGCCACAGAATGTCGATGTTCGACCGAACGCTGCTCTGGCCGGCGGTCGTGGATTCGATGCGAAAACTCGACCCGCGCGTGCAGTGGCGCAATCCGGTGATGTTCGTGGTCTATATTGGCAGCATCCTCACAACGCTGTTGTGGGTGCAGGCACTCGCGGGCCACGGCGAGGCACCATCCTGGTTCATCGTGAATGTCGCTATCTGGCTGTGGTTTACGGTGTTATTCGCCAATTTCGCCGAGGCGCTCGCCGAGGGGCGCAGCAAAGCGCAGGCCGCGACGCTGCGTGGCCTGAAGCAAAGCGTGATGGCAAAGAAGCTCTCCGATGCCACGGACCGCTCACGTCACGCCCCCGCGCGGGCCAGTGAGCTACGCAAAGGCGACGTGGTCCTCGTCGAGGCGTGTGACTACATCCCGGGCGATGGGGAGGTTATCGAAGGGGCCGCATCGGTGGATGAGAGCGCGATCACGGGCGAGTCGGCGCCGGTGATACGTGAGTCGGGGGGCGACTTTTCCTCCGTGACCGGCGGTACGCGGGTCATGTCCGATTGGATCATCGTGCGCATCACGGCGAACCCCGGGGAAACCTTCATCGATCGCATGATCGCCATGGTCGAGAGCGCCAAGCGGCAGAAAACGCCGAACGAGATTGCCCTCACCATCCTGCTGGTCGCACTGACCCTTGTTTTTCTGTTTGCCACGGCAACTTTGCTGCCATTTTCGCTCTACAGCGTTACGGTGGCTAAGCTTGGCACCCCCATCACGATCACGGCGCTGATCGCGCTGCTGGTGTGTCTGATTCCAACGACCATCGGCGCACTGCTCTCGGCGATCGGCGTGGCCGGCATGAGCCGCATGATGCAGGCCAACGTCATCGCGATGTCCGGCCGGGCAGTGGAGGCAGCCGGCGATGTGGATGTGCTGCTGCTCGACAAGACCGGAACGATCACGCTCGGCAACCGCCAGGCATCCACCTTTATCCCGGCGAGCGGTGTGACCGAAGAGGAACTGGCGGATACCTCGCAGCTGGCTTCGCTGGCCGATGAAACGCCCGAGGGGCGCAGCATCGTCGTGCTCGCAAAGCAGCGGTTTAAGCTGCGCGAGCGCGATCTGCGCTCACTCGCCGCCACCTTCGTGCCATTTTCGGCGCACACGCGCATGAGCGGCGTGAACATCGGTAACCGCCAGATCCGCAAGGGCGCCCCGCTCGCCATTCAGAGTCAGGTGGAATCGCTCGGGCAGGTTTTTCCGAAAGCGATCCTCTCTGCGGTGCAGGAAGTAGCGCGCCGCGGCAGCACTCCGCTGCTGGTGAGCGATGGGGGCCGGGTGCTCGGCATTATCGAGCTCAAGGACATCGTGAAGGGCGGCATCAGGGAGCGCTTCGGCGAACTGCGCCGGATGGGCATCAAGACGGTGATGATCACGGGCGACAATCCCCTGACCGCGGCGGCGATTGCGGCGGAAGCGGGGGTCGATGACTTTTTGGCCGAAGCAACGCCCGAGGCTAAGCTGCGCCTGATTCGCGCGCATCAGGCCGAAGGAAGGCTCGTCGCCATGACCGGCGATGGCACGAACGATGCGCCGGCGCTGGCGCAGGCGGATGTCGCCGTCGCCATGAACACCGGCACCCAGGCGGCGAAAGAGGCCGGCAACATGGTCGACCTGGACTCAAATCCAACCAAGCTCATCGAAGTGGTGGAGACCGGCAAGCAGATGTTGATGACCCGCGGTTCACTCACAACCTTCAGTATTGCCAATGACGTGGCGAAGTATTTCGCGATCATTCCGGCCGCTTTCGCCACCACTTACCCGCAGCTTGAAGCCCTGAACGTCATGAGCCTGGCGAGCCCCTTTTCTGCCATTCTCTCGGCCGTCATCTTCAACGCGCTGATCATCGTGTTCCTGATCCCGCTCGCCTTGAAGGGTGTGAAATACCGACCCCTGGGCGCTGCCATGCTCCTGCGCCGCAATCTGCTGATCTACGGCCTGGGGGGTATTCTGATTCCGTTCGTGGGAATCAAGCTCATCGACTGGGGTCTGGTGCTGACGCATCTGGTTTGAAGAGGTTATCCACATGCGCACGCTCATTCGCCCCGCTCTCGTGCTGTTCCTGATCCTGACGGTCATCACGGGCGTCGTGTATCCGCTTGTGATCACGGGGGTCGCCCAGGTGCTCTTTCCCACGCAGGCCGGCGGCAGCCTCATCATCCAGAATGGCCGGACCGTGGGGTCGCGCCTGATTGGCCAGAGCTTCAGCGATCCGAAGTACTTCTGGAGTCGGCCGTCTGCAACTGCACCCCAGCCCTACAACGGGCTCGCCTCCGGCGCCTCAAACCTCGGCCCGCTGAACCCGGCGTTAACCGATGCCGTGAAGTCCCGGATCGAGGCACTGCACGCCGCCGATCCGACCAATGCCGCGCCCGTTCCGGTGGATCTGGTCACCGCTTCCGGCAGTGGCCTGGATCCCGAGATCAGCCTCGCGGCGGCGTACTACCAGGCGGCGCGCGTGGCCCGGGTTCGGGGCACGACCGTTGCAGAGGTACGCGCACTCGTGGCCGCGCATGCGCAGGGGCGATTTCTCGGAATTCTGGGTGAGCCGCGGGTCAATGTGCTTGAGCTGAACCTGGCACTGGACGCGCGTCGGTGATTTGCCGGCCCCAGGCGCGGTAGCTCCATGGATGAAGTTCGGCCTGATCCGGATCAGCTCCTTGCTCGGGTTGAGGCTGAAGAGGCGCGTGCCAAACGTGGGCGGCTGCGCATCTTTTTCGGCGCGAGCGCGGGCGTGGGCAAGACCTATGCGATGCTCGAGGCGGCCCGCGGCCGGCGCTCGAGCGGCACCGACGTCGTGGTCGGCTACGTCGAGCCGCACGGTCGGGTCGAGACCGAACGCCTGCTCGAAGGCCTCGAGCGACTGCCGACGCTGGCCATTACCTATCGCGGCATCGTGCGGCAGGAGTTCGATCTCGATGCCGCGCTCAAGCGGCATCCGGCGATCCTGCTCGTCGATGAACTGGCGCATTCGAATCTGGTCGGTGGTGAGCCTGCTCCCCGCCACCCGAAGCGCTGGCAGGACGTCGAGGAGTTACTCGATGCCGGCATCAGCGTGTGGACCACCGTCAACGTTCAGCATCTTGAGAGTCTGAATGACCTTGTGGCGCAGATTACCGGTGTGCGCCAGCGGGAAACTCTGCCCGACCGCTTCTTCAACGACGCCAACGACATCGAACTGATCGATCTTCCGCCGGATGACCTGCTGGCGCGACTGCGCGCCGGTAAAGTCTATATCCCGGGCGAAGCCGCCACGGCGGTCGAGCGTTTCTTCCGAACCCCGAACCTCATGGCGCTGCGTGAGCTCGCATTGCGCCGCGTTGCCGACCGGGTGGAGGCGGCTGCGCGTGCCTTCCCGGTGGATCGCACACGCGCGCGGCTTGCGGGCGATCGCGTCATGGTGGCGGTTGGCCCCGATGAGCAGGCAGAGCAGCTGGTACGCGCCGGCAAGCGCCTGGCCGATGCACTGGACTCGGAATGGACGGTGGTGTACGTGGAAACTCCGGCGCTGCTGCGACTGTCCGACTCGGAGCGTAATCGCCGCATCGATGTGCTGCGGCTCGCGGAGTCACTCGGGGCGGAAACGGTGACCCTGGACGGCCCGACCGCGGCGGCCACGTTGCTCGAGTACGCACGAACGCGCAATGCGACCCGGGTCATCGTCGGCGCGCCCAAGCGGCGCGGCTGGCGCGCGTGGCTGCGCCCTTCGACCTCGACGCAATTGCTGCGTCACGCCCGCGGCTTTGACCTCACGGCGATCGCGCTGCCGGAGCGCACGGAACCGCCGCCAACGCCCCAGACGCGGGCGACGGTGGCCGACAGCTCCCCGATCCGCTGGGCACGCTACGGCTGGGCCCTCGTCACCACGCTCGTCTGCTCGGCCGTCGCCTTCGCTCTGTATCCGGGTTTTGAGCTGGCCAATCTCGTCATGGTTTACCTGCTGGGCGTCACGGTGGCGGGCTTGCGCTTCGGACGAGGTCCTGCAGTCATGTGTGCCGTCCTGAATGTCGCGGCCTTTGATTTTTTCTTCGTGCCACCGCGCTTTTCGTTCGCCGTCTCGGACGTGCAGTATCTGGTGACGTTCAGCGTGATGTTGACCATTGCACTGGTGATTGCCAACCTCGTTGCCAGCGTGCGCCAGCAGACGCGGGTGGCCGGCGCGCGCGAGCGACGCACGGCGCTCTTGTATGCCATGAGCCGGGAACTGGCGGCCACGCGCGGTATTTCAGGCATGGCGCGCGTGGCGGTGCGGCACCTGGCCGAAGTGTTCCAAAGCAAGGCCGTCGTCCTACTTCCGGACCTGGACGGCAAGCTGCGCTACCCGCGCGATCGTGCACTCGAGCAGTCCTTCCGCTCCGCGGACCTCGCCGTGGCGCAATGGGTGGCCGATCACAGTCGGCAGGCGGGTCTGGGTACCGATACGCTACCGGCCGCGACCGGTCTTTATATGCCGCTGGGAGATGCGCGTCAGCGCCTCGGCGTGCTGGCGCTGCTGCCGTCGAATCCGCGGCGCCTGCTCTTGCCCGAGCAGCGGCATCTGCTCGAGACGTTCGCAGGCCAGATCGGTCTGGGGCTCGAGCGCGCGCGTCTTGCGGAAGTGGCCGAGGCCGCCAGTCTCGCGGCCGAACGGGAAAGCTTGCGCAATACGCTGCTGGCTTCCATTTCGCACGACTTGCGTACGCCCCTTGCGGTCATGGCCGGCGCCGGCAGCACGCTCGCCGAGCATGGCGCGAAGCTTGATGAGGGAACACGGTATTCGCTGGCACGTTCGATCGAAATCAAGGCGCGCGAGATGTCCGAACTCGTGTCCAATGTTCTGGATCTGATGCGTTTCGAGTCTGGTCAGGTAATCCTGCGACGCGACTGGGAAACACTCGACGATCTGGTGGGCACCGCCTTGCAGAGAGTGGCCGCGCGGCTTTCGGGACACTCGGTGGAGCTGCGAATCTCCGCAGACCTCCCGCCCGTCTACGTCGATGCAACACTCATTGTGCAGATGTTTGCCAACCTCTTTGATAACGCAGCCAAATACACACCCGTCGGCACGCACGTGTGGGTCTCGGCGGCGCAGGACGGAGCCTTCGTGCGCGTGGTGCTCGAGGATGATGGACCCGGCCTGCCCGCCGGGGATCCAGCCCGCCTGTTCGACAAGTTTCAGCGCGGCAACGGGGAGGGGAGTGTGGTGGGCGTGGGCCTGGGACTGGCGATCTGCCAGGCAATCGTGCGCGCGCACGGCGGGGAGATCGAGGCACAGCGGCGCGCAGGCGGCGGCGCGCGCTTTGAAGTTACGCTGCCCTCGAGTGAGCCCCAGTCGTGACCCTGGCAACGCATCGCATTCTGGTCGTCGAGGATGAGCCGGCGATCCGTAATGTGCTGCGCGTGGTGCTCGGCAGTGAGGGATACATCGTCATCGAGGCCGAGACGGGAGCGCGGGCGGAAATCGAAGCGCGCAGTCACAAGCCCGACCTGCTGCTGCTGGACCTCGGGCTGCCGGATGTCGACGGCCTGACTGTCATTCGCAACGTGCGCACATGGTCGCCTGTACCGATCGTTGTGCTCTCGGCGCGCACGATGGAGGAACAGAAAATCGCGGCGTTGGACGCGGGCGCGGACGACTACGTCACCAAGCCCTTTTCGGCGCCGGAATTGCTCGCTCGGGTCAGGGCCGGACTGCGCCGCAGTGCGCGCGGCGCAGAACAGACGGCGGTTCTGAGGCTGGGTCCGGTGCAGGTGGATCTTGCCCGCCGACTGACCCAGGGACCTCAAGGCAGCATCCATCTGACGCCGCTTGAATACCGCGTTCTTGAGTGTCTCGCCCGCCAGGCCGGTATGGTGGTGCGGCAGGGCCAGCTGCTGCGCGAGGTCTGGGGACCGGATCGTCAGGACGACGCCCGCGGTCTGCGGGTGTGCATCAAGTATCTGCGCGATAAGCTCGAACCGGACCCGCGCCGGCCGCGATTTCTGGTAACCGAGACCGGACTCGGCTATCGGCTTTGCACCGATGAGGGCCCACAGACCGATCAGCCGACGGGCGAGGCGGCCCGAACGGAATAGCCGGCGGATCGCGCGTGAATATGGTCCGTATCCGCCTACCGAAGGTGGGTCCGTCGGGCGCCGTGGCGCGGGCAGATTCCGCCGCCGGGCACCTCTTTTCCTTGGGGCAGCGCTAACTTAGCGCGTCAGCGACGGTGTCCTCTCAAAAGCGCCGGTCGACCGGGATGCGCGCGCGGGAGGTAAGTAATTGAAAAATAGATGATAGGCTTGCCATCCTTGCCACGAACTCAGCGCCTTATGATCGTGCAGAAGGCCAGCGTCTGTCCGCTTGATTGCCCGGATACCTGCAGTCTCGCGGTCACCGTGTCGGACGAGCGTCTTGTCGCTGTGCGCGGATCGAGAGGCAATCCCATCACTCACGGCGCGATCTGCGCCAAGGTGGCCACGAGTTATCCGGAGTTTGTCCACGGCCCCGGTCGCTTGCGATATCCGCTCCGGCGTATCGGCGCCAAAGGGGAAGGCAAGTTTGAGCGCACCTCCTGGGATCGCGCGCTGCAGATCATTCGTGATCGCGTCGGACGGGTGATCGAGCGCTACGGGCCGCAGGCGGTGCTCCCGCTCAATTACGCCGGTCCGCAGGGAATGCTCGCCGCAGATTCCATGTCGCTGCGATTTTTTCACGGCTTGGGAGCCTCATTGTTGAGCCGCAGCCCGTTATGCGGCGGCATCCGCAGCGCGGCTTACGCCGCCACCTTCGGGGCCATCCCCGGCACGCCCCTGCAGCAGGTGAGTCTCGCCAAGCTCATCATCGTGTGGGGAAATAATGCCACGGTCTGTAATTTGCACCTGATGCGACAGATCAATGCGGCCAAGCGCCACGGTGCCAGGCTCGTAGTGATTGATCCGCGGCGCACCAAGGTCGCCGAACAGGCGCAACTGTACCTCCCGGTCCGTCCGGGGACGGACGTAGTGCTGGCGTGGGCGATCGCCGTGGAGCTCGAGAGACTGGGCGGCCTCGATCGCGTTTTCATCGATGAGCACGTGCTCGGGTTCGAGGCTTTTATGGCTGCGGCGCGCGCTTATCCACCCGAACGCGCAGCGTCGATATGCGGTCTTGAGGTCAATGACATACGCACCCTGGCGAGCTGGTACCAGGAGTGCTCGCCCGCGGTGATCGCCTGGGGTAACGGACTCGAGCGCAATCAGAACGGCGGCTCCGGACTGCGCGCGATCGCAGCATTGCCGGCACTGGCCGGCAAATTCGGTGTGGCGGGCGGCGGGCTCGTCGGGGGCGCCAGTCAGGCCTTTCCAAAGTCATTTGACCGATTGACACGGACCGATTTGGTGCCGCCGCAGACGCGCACCTTCAACATTCTGGACGTCAGTCGAGTACTCCTCGATGAGCAGCTGGATCCGCCCATCAAGGCCCTGTTCATTTACAACCACAACCCGCTGATCGTGCACCCGGACCAGAATCGGATGAAGAGGGCGCTGGCACGCGAGGACGTGTTCGTGACCGGCATCGAGATCGCAATGACCGATAGCATGGCGTACGCCGATGTGATCCTGCCGGCGTGTTCGCATTTCGAGCATGCGGATCTGTACCCCGCTTACGGACACCAATATCTGCAGCGCGCCGAGCCTGTGATCGGGCCGGTGGGGGAGAGTCTGCCCAATACGCAGATCTTTCGACGGCTGGCGGAGAGCTTTGGCCTCACCGACCCGGCATTTCGCGCAAGCGACAGCGAGCTGATGGATGCCGCCTTAATCTCGGACGATCCACGCATGCAGGGTCTGCGGCCGAGCCAGATCCCGACGGATCGCGCGCTCAAGATGGAGTATGGCGGCGCCGAGCCGGTGTTGTTCGCTAACGTCGCACCGGGTACACCCAGCGGGAAAATTGAATTAGTGTCGCGGGCGCTGGCTGAACTTCACGGCGCCGACGTGCCCGGCTACCGTGCGCTCGAATCACACTATCCGTTGACCCTCATTACACCCGCCTCTGATAGGCGCATTACCTCTACCTTTGGCGGCCTTCTGGCAAATGATGCCACACCCGTGCTGGAGATGAATCCCGAGGACGCCGCACGGCGCCGGCTGTGCGAAGGAATGTGGGTGCGGGTGTGGAACGAACTGGGAGAAGTGTTTCTGCCGCTGCGGATCACTGCGGCGGTGCGCTCGGGCGTTGTCTGTTCCGAGAAAGGCGCGTGGCTGCGCACCAGTGTGAACGGGCAGACTGTATCAGCCCTGGCTCCCGCGCACAAAGCCGACCTCGCCGAGGGCGCTTGCTTCAATGATGCCCGCGTCGAAGTGCAAGCGCGCTGATATTCGGGCGAGCATCACTCCCCGCCGTGCCGGGTTCGCACATTGATCATCCACGAGATTCAGATTCTCGTACTGCTGCTGATCGTGCTCGCCGCGGTCGGCGTTCTCTCGAAACGCGCGAATCTTCCCCCGGCAATTCTCCTGGTCCTGACCGGCGTCGTGCTCGCGCTCGTCCCGGGCCTGCCGGCCGTGCGACTCGCGCCCGAATTCGTACTGCTGCTCGTGTTGCCGCCCCTCATCTACTCCTCTGCGTTCGCGATGAGTTGGCGGGAATTTCGCTTCAGCCTGCGTCCGATTGCCCTGCTGGCGATCGGTTGTGTCGTGTTCACGACCGTGGCGGCCGCTGCAGCTACGCACTGGCTCTTGGGCTTCTCCTGGCCGGTGGGGTTCGTATTGGGTGCGATCGTCTCGCCGCCGGATGCCGTGGCGCCGCTCTCGATCGCCCGCAGGATGCATCTTCCCAAGCGCATCCTGGTCATTCTGGAAGGGGAGGGATTGGCCAATGATGCCACGGCGCTGATCCTCTATCGCTTCGCGATAGTCGCCGTAAGCGCCGGGGCATTTTCGTTCGGAACGGCCGCCGGGGAATTTGCCCTCATCCTGGCCGGAGAGTTGCTCTGGGGCATCGCGGTGGGCTGGCTGATGTTGCGTCTGCGCAGATGGGTTGCCGATGCGCAAATCGAAATCGTACTTTCGCTCCTGACACCCTACGTCGCCTATTGGCCACCACAGCAACTGGGCGGTTCCGGCGTACTGGCCACGGTCGTCGCCGGGCTCTATGTCAGCTGGAACGGTTTTAGCATCATCAGCGCGGCGACGCGGCTGCAAGGTATCTTCTTCTGGGACGTGCTCGTGTACATGATCGAGGGCATCGTATTCCTCATGACCGGTCTGCAGGCGCGCACATTGATTACAGGCTTGGCCGGTTATTCCTTATCCGTGCTCTTAGGCTCCGCTGCCGTTGTGAGCGCTGTGGTAATCCTGGCTCGTTTCGTATGGATCTACCCAGCCACCTATCTGCCGCGCTGGCTAAGTCCCGCGCTCGCGCGCAGAGACCCCTCGCCGCCATGGACGTGGCCGTTTGTGCTTGGATTCACCGGGGTTCGCGGTATCGTGTCTCTTGCGGCAGCGCTGGCCATTCCCTTTGTATTGGATAGCGGCGAGCCATTTCCCGACCGGGATCTGATTCTCTTTCTGACCTTTTCCGTGATCCTGGTGACACTGGTGGGCCAGGGCCTGATGTTACCGGCGGTCATCCGGATGCTCGGCCTCGCCAACACCGGCAAGCAGGAGCTCCAGAGCGACGCTCAAGAGGAACTGCGAGCGCGCCGACTCGCTATCGAGGCCGCGATCGAGCGTCTCGAGCAGCTGGGCGCGGAACGGGGACTGCCGGATGAGGTCGTTCGGCGGTGTCGAACAACGCTGCGGGATCGGCTCAGGCATTTCGAGCAGGGCCACGAGGACGGAGAGAATCGTCAGAGCCCTCCCGATGAAATCGCGTTGCTCTTGATCGCGGCCGAGCGGGATCGGATCAATGAGCTCTATCGTCAAGGAACACTCAAGGATGAGGCGCGGCGCCGGCTGGAGCGGGAGCTTGACCTGCGTGAAGCGGCTCTGGCGAACCATCGACACGAGCCCTAAACGGTCTGCGGCGCTTAGCCCGCCTTTTTCATCTCGCCCGCGATCTTGTCGCCTTTCTCCATGAAGCGCTTGTAGGCGGGACGCTCTTGCAGTCGGTTCACGTAGTTCTTAAAGAGCGGCTGCGGTTCCAGCGCCTTGGTCATCATGCCAAAAGCGATCTGTGATCCGATGTAGACGTCGGCCGCACTGAACTGCGCACCGAGGAGGTAAGGCCCCGCCGCTAGAGCCTTCGCCAGCGTCGCGACGGTGTCCTCGTAGCTGCCATAGCTCAGTGCACCGGGCCGCGAGGCGGCCGGGCGCGACAGCATGCGATCAATGACCGCGGCTTCGAGGCAACTGCCACCGAAGAACAACCACCGGTAGTAAGTCCCCCGCTGGGGGCTGTCGGTGGGGGGCGCCAGGTGCGCGGCCGGAAACGCATCCGCCAGGTACGCGCAGATGGCCCCGCACTCGGTCACCACGGTGCCGCGATGGACGATTGCTGGAATTTTTCCCATGGGATTGATGGCCAGGAAGCCCGGCTTCTTCTGATCCTGCGTGTCCAGATTCACCACCTCGAAGCGGTACGGAACGCCCACTTCCTCCAGCATCCAGTGGGCGATGCGCCCGCGGGACATGGGGCTGCTGTAAAGGATGAGTTCCTCGCTCATGTGTGTGTCCTTATTTGCTTAGGCCGGCCGCTGCGTCGCTCATCAACCTGAGGCTCGAATGTTACCCCCGAACGGATCAATCCAGCGGCGGATTGTCCGCAAGCCTCAGGGAACGCTCGCGCCGCGCCCGCAGCCCGCGACGACTTTGGGCAGCCTCAATCCGGCTGCGGAGCGCGTCTAGCTCTCGTGACGCGCCTGGAATCGTCGCGCCTTCATGCGGTTTCCGCACACCTTCATGTTGCACCAGCGTCGTGTGTGATTCTTGCTCGTGTCGAGAAAGAGCCAGCGGCAGCTGTCTGCGCCGCAAGCACGAACTCGAGCCATCGCCTGCGACAGCATGAGCTGCGCCGCGCTGTGCGCCACCAGCCACACGGGAAATTCAGCACGGGTTTCGACGCGATCCCAGCCCCAGGCCAATTCCGATCGTCCAATTGGGTTCCCGGACGAGGGCTTCCAAAGCAGAGCCTGGTGCGCGCTCGCGGCGTGGAAATGCCGCTCGAGAGTGAGAATATCCCCCGGCGCCGGCGGCTGCCCCTCAAGACTGCCGTAGAGCACCGCTGCCATCGACTCGCGCAGTTCCCTCGCGCCGCGCAACGCCCGCCTTGCCGCCTCCGGGGCCACTGCGTTTCCGAGCCGGCCCGCCTGCCGAGGCTCGAGGAGGGCCGTCTGCTCCGTAAACCTCAGCAGATCAGCGTAATCCGCCAGCAATTCCACCGGGCCGCTTGCGTCGAACCGATTATCCAGGGAATTGACGAAATCGAGCGCCGGATACCCACCGGACAGATCGAAAAGCGAGTGTTTTTCCCTGGGTTGGTTCATGCGTGTAACCTTTAAACGTCACTTTACAGGTTATGTAGGAATTGTCTATTATAACCACCTATGGAGCGAACAGCGGTTACTGCTCATCAGCACCGGGACCTTCGGGTGCTATTGGCGTTCGGTGCCATTTACTTTTTGTGGGGCGGAACGTTCCTGGCCATCCGGATTGCCGTATTGCAGTTGCCGCCGTTCTTTACCGCGGGTCTGAGGTTTTTCATCGCCGGCGCGCTGCTCTATGCGTGCATGCGTGTGGCCGGACAGCCAAGCCCCTCGGTCGCGCAGTGGCGCAGCATCGCGGTAACCGCCCTGTGCATGTTCGTTGCCACGTATGGGGCTCTCTTCTGGGCGGAGCAGTATGTGCCGTCGGGGATTACCGCCGTGCTCGAGGCGACACTGCCCGTGACGACCATCGCGTTCGAGGTGTTCATTTTCCGCCAGCAGCCTTTTAGCTGGCGCATGCTGGCCGCCGTGGCGCTGGGACTTTGCGGTGTAGCGTGGTTGTTGATCAGAGACAGTCAGCAGCCATTTGCGGTATTTCCCTGCCTCGCGATTCTCGCCGGTGGCACAGCCTGGTCACTTGGGGCGGTACTGACACGCTCCATGCAGCGCCCCAAGTCGCTGGCGTTGGCCGCCGGCGCACAAATGCTGTTGGGTGGCGCAGTGCTTCTTGCGCTTTCGCAAGCCACGGGCGAACTGCAGGCGTTTCCCCATATCTCGCTGCGCGCGGGCTTGGCGCTGCTCTACTTGATTGTCGGCGGCTCACTGCTCGGCTTCACAGCGTACGTGTGGCTGCTCGCGCGGATGCCGGCCACACGGGTCGCAAGTCACGCCTACATAAATCCGCTGGTCGCCGTTGCCCTGGGTTACTTCGTGGCCGGGGAGGCACTCACGGTGCGCATGATGCTCGCATCGGCGCTCGTCGTCGCGAGCGTATTTCTGATTCTCCGGACCCCGGGCCAGGGGTCGCCGCGCGATTGCGAGGAACTAAATGCCGGTGCTTAGAGAATGGCGCGCCGAGATTCGCCGCGCCCTGAAGGATTCGTATGTCCAGTATGTGAAAGCGACCGGATTGGCGGCGTACCTGCGCACGCCGGGAAATCTGGGGGCAGCAGTTGCCGTGCGCGACCTCGATTTGGAGCGCTCTGAAATCGTCACCTTGAGCTGGTGGACCGACGTTGAAGCCATCAAAGCGTTTGCAGGAGCGGATATCGGCCGGGCCCGATACTACCCGGAGGATGATCGATTTCTGCTGACCCGCCCCGAGCGGGTGCTCCATTACGAAGCGACCGCGCCGGCGTCTGACGGCGTCGGTTGAGCGTGAGGCCGCCGCCCTGGCTTCGCGCGGCGTCCGATTGCCTCCGCAGGGACTGAAATCCCCGGGTGTGGGCGTAAATGCATGGGCAGTCGGGGATCTGGCGCGCACTCGCGCAGCGGCCTAATGTGTATCAGACGGCCGTCGAACCCAAAGAATTCCTTGCTCGCGAGGGACAGACGACGATGAACGTACGCGACAAAGTGATCGTGGTTACGGGGGGCGCAAACGGGATCGGCCGGGCACTGTGCGAGCGCTTTCATGCGCAAGGTGCCGGCAAAATCGTCGTTGCCGACATTGATGTCAGCGGCGCGCAGGACGTGGCCCGCTCGATCGCCGGCGTCGCAATGGCCTGTGATGTGTCCGAGGAAGAGGATATCGCGCGCCTCATCGAGGATACGGAACGTCGCTGCGGTCCCATCGGGCTTTTCTGCTCAAACGCGGGGGTGTTCTTCAGGGACCCGGATCTTGAGAATGCCGCTTCGGCCTCAAACGACACCTGGATGCGCGCGTGGGCCGTAAACGTGATGGCACATGTGTACGCGGCCCGGGCGCTCGTCCCGCGCATGGTGGCTCGCGGCGGAGGCCACTTTCTTCACACCGTTTCCGCGGCCGGCTTGTTGAGTCAGATTCACAGCGCCGTCTACTCAGTCACGAAGCACGCAGCGCTCGGATTCGCGGAGAGTCTGGCGATCACGCAGCGCGATCAGGGTATCAAGGTATCGGTGGTGTGTCCGCAAGGGGTGGAAACGGCAATGTTACGCGGGGGTGAACTGTCGGCGGCCGCGGCCGATGGCATTCTCACACCTAAGCAGGTCGCGGATGCGGTCATGGAGGGGCTCTCGAGGGATGCGTTTCTGATCCTTCCGCATCCGCAGGTCGCCCGCTATATGTCGAGCAAGGTCGAAAACTACGACCGCTGGATCGGCGGGATGGCGAAGCTGAGGCGCTCGATGCCGCGGCCGCCGCCTTGAGCCATGTGACGCCTCTGACCCGCGCCGCCCCTGCGCCCCGGGTGCCATTCGTTAGATAATCGCGCACTTCAGATGTCACGCACCACCCGCACTCTGCAGCCTCATAAAAGTCGGATCGTGTTGCTCGATGGGGGAACCGGACGCGAACTGATGCGCATCGGTGCACCGTTCCGCCAGCCGGAGTGGTCAGCCCTCGCTTTGATCGAGGCACCCGAATACGTGACCGAGGTCCATCGGCGCTACATCCTCGCGGGCGCCGAAATCATTACGACCAACAGCTACGCCGTGGTGCCATTTCACATCGGGGCAGAGCGCTTCGAGCGCGATGGCGCGGCGCTCGCGGCTTTGGCAGGCCAGCTCGCGCGTGCGGCCGCAGCGCAAGCGCCAGGCCGCGTGCAGGTGGCAGGCTCCCTGCCTCCGGTCTGCGGATCGTATCGGCCGGATCTTTTTGATGCGGCCGTGGCACGTCCCGTATTGCAACAACTGGTGCGCGCGCTCGAGCCCTACGTCGATCTGTGGCTCTCGGAAACCGTAGGCTCGGAAGCGGAGATGGCGCTCATGGGTGCGTTGCTGTCCGGCAGCACGCGGCCGTGGTGGGTGTCGTACACGCTCGCGGATCAATCTACGGGCTTACCAGGGGCGCGGCTGCGCTCCGGGGAAGCTGTCGGTGCGGCCGCGACACATGCGGCTCGCCGGGGTGCCCGGGCCGTGCTCTTCAATTGCTGTCAACCGGAGGTGATCGGCGAGGCCATCGGCATGGCCAGGCGGTCTCTGGATACCACTCGGGCGCAACGTACGGGTGAGGCAGTGCGGGTAGGTGCTTACGCCAATGCATTTGAGGCGCAAACCGCCTCGACTCGCGCGAACAGTGAGCTGCACGATCTGCGTGGGGATCTCGGACCGGCCGAGTATCTCTCGTGGGTGAAGCAATGGCTCACGGCTGGGGCCGAAATCGTCGGAGGCTGCTGCGGTGTGGGACCGCAACACATCACCGTGATCCGCGATTGGCTCGAGCAGGTCGCGTCCCGCCGATCCGTGAAGTGACTTTTAACCTGGAGCAGTAATACCTCATGACAATGGTTATTCGGCGTCGGCCGCACCTTGCGGTGGGCTTCGGCGTGCGCGTGCGCGAGCACGAGTTTGTGGTAGACGTCTCGCCGGCAGATGGGGGTAACGACGCCGGTCCCAATCCTCACGATCTGTACGACGCCGCACTGGGCGCCTGCAAGGCACTCACGGTGATGTTGTACGCGAGGAGAAAGGGCATGGCGGTGGAGGAGCTCGAGGTTCAGCTGGAGCGTGATGCTTCCGCTGAGCGGGCCGGCACCTACACGCTCGACACGCGGCTGCGGATCCGGGGCACTGTTTCGGATGATCAACTGCGTGAACTTGAGACGGTTGCGCACAAGTGTCCGATCCACAAACTGATGACCCTCGTCACCACCGTGATCACCACACGAGTCGAGCGGATCTCCTAGGCAACCCAAAGGGAAAGAGCGAGCCCAGATCCAGATGTCGAACTTCATTATCCGCGACAATGCAGGCGCAAATCGCCTCGAGATTCAGCTGGGCGAGCAGGTGGCATTCGCCGAATATCGCCTCGAAGGCAATACCATCACCTTCACGCACACACGCGTGCCGGAGGCGCTGCGAGGACAGGGAATCGGCACGCAATTGATCGAGGCGGGGTTGTCCCTGGCCCGGGAGCGCAATCTGCAGATCATTCCGCAGTGCCCGTTTTTTGCCGCTTACATCCGCGCTCACCCTGACACAGAGGAGCTGCTCGCACCCGCGGGGCGGGCACAGCTGGAGCGGTAGGGCAGTCGTTGCAAAGTCTTGCGGGAATTGGCGGCCCCGATGGGGCTATTCCGCGAGCACCCGGTGAACGAAGGAAATGGATATCGAGCCTTCGCCGACCGCCGCTGCTACGCGCTTGAGATTACCGGATCGGACGTCACCGACGGCAAACACGCCCGGCAAGCTGGACTCCAGAAGGAACGGGGCGCGCGGCAAGGGCCATCTGGCATCGGTGAGCTCCTGTTGCGACAAGTCGGCCCCCGTCTTAATGAAGCCCTTGGCATCGAGCGCCACGCAGCTTCCCAGCCACTGAGTGGCCGGCGTGGCTCCGGCCATGACGAAAACGTGCCGGATTGCATGGTTCTCGATCTGACCGGTTTCACGGTTACGCCAACGCACATGTTCAAGATGTGCGTCCCCTTCCAGAGCAACAATCTCGGTGCGTGCGTGCAGAGCGATCGCCGGATGCTCTTCAATCCGCCGGACCAGGTAGCGCGACATTGTCTGAGCCAAGCCCTCCGAGCGAACCAGCAGGTGCACGCATTTGGCAGTCTGTGCCAGGAAGACCGCCGCTTGACCTGCCGAGTTGCCTCCGCCGATGACGACCGCTTCTTCCCCGACGCACAGCTGGGCTTCCATGAACGTCGCGCCGTAGTACACGCCGATACCTTCGAAGCGAGGCAAGCTCTCAAGCAGGGGTTTGCGGTACTCCGCGCCGGTGGCAATCACAACGGCGCGCGCCTGCACCGGGGAGGTGTCATCGATCTCGATGGCGTAGCGCTTGCCATCGCAGCTGAAGCGTAGTGCACTGCGCGCGATCTGGATATGCGCCCCAAACTTCTGCGCCTGCGCGAAGGCACGCCCCGCAAGGGCCTGACCGGAGATGCCGGTCGGAAAGCCCAGGTAGTTCTCGATTTTTGAACTCGAGCCGGCCTGGCCGCCAGGCGCACTGGTTTCGAGTACGAGTACATCCAGGCCCTCAGATGCCGCATATACAGAGGCCGCGAGTCCCGCGGGGCCTGCCCCGACGACGATCAGATCATGGACCTGCGCGGGATCCACGGCTTCGTTGAAGCCGAGGCACTCGGCGATCTGCCGATTGGTGGGGTTGCGCAATACGATCTCGCCACGGCACACGAGGATAGGTACGTCGCCTGCTGTGACGTGAAATCGGTCCAGCAACGTTTGCACATCGGCGTCGCGGTCGAGGTCGATGTAGGTGTAGGGCTGCACGTTGCGAGTTAAAAACTCTTTGACCCGCAGTGTTCCGGCGCAATGCGTCGAGCCGATGACGATCGCATCCCCCACGCTTTGCGCGATCAGTTCCACCCGTCGCACGATAAAGGCACGCATCAGGATCTCGCCGATCTCGGCGTCCGTCTGGACCAACGCGAGCAGATGTTCGCGGTCCATTTCGATCACCTCGCCGGCTCCCCTGGCCCGAGCCCGGAGCAGCGAGGGACGCCCCGAGAGCATGTTGATCTCGCCGGTAAACTGCCCCGGCTCGTACAGCACGATGACTTCGTCAGCTTCCCCTGAGGGCCGGACCACTTCCACCTGACCGTCCGTAACGACGAAGAAGCCCGTTACGGCGACGCCCGCCTCGTACAACACCTCTCCGGGCCGTACGGCACGCACCCGCCCCCGTGCGGCGACGCGCGCAATCTGTGCGCGGGTCAGCGTGGGGAACATGCGCTCGGCGTTTGATTTGGCCGCGGCGACAAACCGCGTCGTCGAGGTTGTCATGGGGTCGCTCGCAGTCCGGCTGGATGAGTCTGATAGATCCATTGAGAGGCCTAACGTGCTGCAGTGCCACCCGGTTCACACCGTGAGACTGCATCGTAAACAAACTCCCGAAGGCACAAAACAACGTTTCGAGTAAAGCGTTGCCGCTAGCGCAACAGTAGCGCGGCTAAGGAACCTCGCGAACTCCCCACTACAGCGGCGCCGCCATCGCGACCCGGGCTGATGAGCTTTCCCGGGCAACCCCGCATGTCATACTTCGCGTCAGTATGAGAGGCGATGAAGTCGATAGCCCGCCAGGGGGGCCGTCTCCCGAGCGTGCTCCCCTGCACGGCGCACACCTGCGAACGCTCGAAGCCTTGTTCCGGCACCCTGCGGCGCACAATCTGCAATGGCGGGATGTGCTGGCGCTGATGGAGAAGATAGGTGCGGTGCACCGCCGGGATAGCGGCGAGCTTTCTTTTGATGCAGGGGGCGAGCACTACGTGATGCGTCAGCCGCAGAGCAAGGATCTCAGCAGCTCCGAGGTGACGGATTTGCGGCACTTCCTGGAGCATGCCGGCTGGTCGGCTCAGGGGCGGGCTCCCGCACCGGCCGCCTCCCAGCCGTTACCGTCCACCCTGTTGGTGGCAGTCGATCATCATGGTGCAAAGATTTACCGCATCGACGCGGCATCCGGCGACGTTTCCAAGGGCGTGATCACCCCCTATGACCCTCATCATTTCCTGCATCACCTCACTCACAAGGATCAGTCACGCGAGGCGGGTCAGCGCGCTCCCGAAGATCCTGCTTTTTACAGAAGTATCAACGATGCTTTGGCGGCCGGCCGCAAAATTATCGTGGTGGGTCATGGAACGGGAAAAAGCAATGCCGCCCAGCACCTTACAGAATATCTGCGCACGCACCACCATGAAACGTACGTGCGTATCGTGCGCGAGATAGGGGTGGATCTGTCGGCGATCACGACACCGCAACTGCTGGCACTCGCGCAGCACGCGCTGGGCCAAGAGGCTTGAACTTTGCCCGGCGTGAATCGCCCTGAGCACGAATGAGTCGCGCAAGAAGGGCGCGGAACAGTTATGAGCGAAAAAACATCGGCTTCGGACAAGGATTTCCTCGATCGCCAGCGCGCACGACTGTTAAAGCTGCATGCTGAGCTTTCACGCATGATCCAATCGGAGGAAGCCGAAGAGACCGGAATCCAGGAGCAATCATTCGGCGCAGCGCAAGAAGCGGAGGATGATGCGCAGAGGCTTTCATTGCTCGAGCTCGAGGGTGAAACGGTGCGACGAAATATGGAGCGCCTGCCGAGGATCGAGCGCGCGCTAAAGAAGATTGAGGAGGGAACCTACGGCCTCTCCGATGCCAGCGGCAGACCGATACCGCGGGAGCGGCTCGAAGCCATGCCTGAAGCGATTAACACAACTGATGAAGAAGTGAACCGCGGGTCCGTCCGGTAACCGAAAGTCAGTCCGTGAGTAAAGGTCTTGGGGGCGATCACAACTCCAGCTCAAGGGCCTAACCCTGAGAGCCAGAGCCCGGCTCATCCTCTCGGCCTGGCGCGGACTTGAAATCAGATTGTCGGCCCCCATAAGCGCTTTCCCATGGCCGATAGCTTGCATATCGTGTGCCCGCACTGCGAGACGGTTAACCGCATTCCCGCGGCACGTCTCAACGCGGCACCCCGGTGCGGGCATTGTCATGAACCGCTGTTCACGGGCCGGGTGATTGAGCTGACTCACGCCAGCTTTCCCAGATACATCGAACGTAACGACGTACCGGTTGTGGTGGATTTTTGGGCGCCATGGTGCGGTCCCTGCCGGCTGATGGCTCCGGCGTACGCTGAAGCTGCTGCCGAGCTCGAACCGCGGGCGCGATTAGTGAAGGTCAACACTGAGGCGGAGCCGAGTCTTGCGAATCAATTCGGCATTCGCAGCATTCCCACGCTGGTGTTGTTCAAGTCTGGTCGCGAGGTCGCGCGTCAGTCTGGTGCTTTGGGCAGGGCAGACCTGACCCGATGGGTGCAAACCCACGCCTGATTGGCGGTAACACGGCCTCAGCGCCGCCGTCTGCGGCCGTGTCACGGCATTATTGACTCCGCAGCTTTTCGGATCAGGCGCTGGGGTGTACGCTCGCCGCTGATGGGTCGCATCACCGGAACAATGCTGATGGTCGGGCTGGTGATGTTTCAACTGGCCATCGGTTTGCAGTGGAAGCAGGCGCAGGCCGGCGCGGCTGCCGGCGAGGTGGCAGCAGGACACTGTGCTGCCCATGCCCACGCGGCAGTAGGGAAGGCCACGCGGCTCGGCGGCGGAGTCTCGAGCGCCTCGTCGACACAGCAAATACCGGGGACCCAACATGATTGCTGTCGCTCTCCGGGCTGCCAGTGTCATTGCGTGCAAACCCCGGTGATGACTGCGCTGACCCTGGGGAGCCCAGCTTTATCCAGCGCGCGTCGCGTGCCTGTCTTCGATGCGCGGCTGCCTGTGGCGCGCACGAACCAGTTGTTCCGGCCGCCTATCGGCTGAGTCGTAAGTACTGAAGACGCAAATGCGGTGGGTGAGCCCGCACAGCTTCTAGCGTGACCGCTTTGCGGCCGCCACAAGAGGCCGCCGATCCGAACTGCTCATCTACGCGCGTGCTGCCACACCGCTGTTGCGGCGCCGTGCGCTTGCCGGGCTGCGCAGCGCGCCTGCGTCGATACTCCGCGGGCAGCGCCGCCGCTTGGCGCGGGATCCTGAGACTCAGACCCCTGAGGGAGTGACATGGATCGATCTCATTTAGCGCTCGGACCGTCAGGTCGCTCGCGACGGCGCTTCGTTCGGGGGCTCACAGGCGCCGCGCTGGCCATGGTCACGGCCCGCACTTTGGGCTGGACCGCGGCTGGCGAACCGGCAGCGGCAGCCGACACCGGCGCCGTACTCACGGGGAACGAATTCGATTTACAGATCGGCTCGTTGGCCGTGAATTTTACCGGCCGGCCTGGAATCGCCACGGTTGTGAACGCACGACTGCCTGCGCCGCTTCTGCGGTGGCGCGAATCGGAAATCATCACGCTGCGAGTCGTCAATCATTTGCCCGTGCCAAGCTCCATTCACTGGCATGGAATCATTGTTCCGGCCGACATGGATGGGGTGCCGGGGCTGAGCTTCGACGGCATCGGGCCCGGGCAGAGCTACACCTATCGCTTCAAAGCCGTTCAGTCGGGGACCTACTGGTACCACAGCCATTCGCGGTTCCAGGAGCAAACCGGCCTGTATGGGCCGATCGTGATTGAGCCGTGCCGCGGCGAAAAGCACGGCGCTGATCGTGAGCACGTCGTGTTGCTCTCGGATTGGACGGACCTTGATCCGGAACACATTTACCGCACCCTGAAACGGCAAAGTAACTATTTCAATTTCGGCCAGCGCACCGTAGGGGATCTCCTCAGCGATGCGCGCCGGCAGGGCTGGCAGCGGACGATCGCAGATCGGCGCATGTGGGACGAGATGCGCATGGATCCGACCGATCTCGCCGATGTTTCCGGGTACACCTACACCTACCTCATGAATGGCAGCACTCCCGCCGCCAACTGGACCGGAATCTTTCGCCGCGGCGAGAGGGTTCGGCTGCGCCTCATCAACGGTTCCTCGATGAGCTTCTTCGACATCCGCATTCCGGGACTGAAGCTTACCGTGGTAGCCGCCGACGGACAGGACGTCGAGCCCGTCAGCGTCGATGAGTTTCGGATCGGCGCGGCGGAGGTGTACGACGTGATCGTGGAACCCAAGGATGACCGCGCCTACACGATATTCGCCCAGTCGCTCGATCGCTCCGGATACGCCTGCGGCACGCTCGCGCCGCGGCCTGGGATGCGGGCCGAGGTTCCCGCTCTCGATGCGCGCCCGATCCTCACCATGGTCGATATGGGCATGGGCGCCATGCACGGGGGACGCGGGCAGAAGACGGGCAGTTCCGCCGGGAATCGTGGCTCGATGCAAGAGATGGATCACCAGGGGAGGGCCCAAGATTCCACCGCCACGGCGGAGGCAGTGGCAGGGTCCACGCAACATGCGCGCACGGATTACGGTCCCAATGTGGATTCAGTGGCCGCGCAACCGCAGAGCCGCTTGGATGACCCGGGCGTAGGTCTGCGCAACAACGGGCGCTGCGTTCTGACGTACGCGGATCTTCATACCCTCGGCGGACCGATCGATCATCGCCAGGCGGCCCGCGATATCGAACTGCATCTCACCGGCCACATGGAGCGATTCGTGTGGTCATTCAACGGTCAGAAGTTCTCGGAAAGCCAACCCCTGCGCTTCGACTATGGCGAGCGTCTGCGGCTGGTACTCGTCAATGACAGCATGATGAATCATCCGATTCATTTGCACGGCATGTGGAGCGAACTGACAACTCCGCAGGGAGAATTCCTGGTCCGCAAGCACACGCTTATTGTGCAGCCCGGGCAGCGCGTGGCGTATGGAGTGACCGCTGACGCACTGGGTCGGTGGGCGTATCACTGTCATCTGCTGTATCACATGGAAGCGGGTATGTTTCGAGAAGTGCGTGTCGAGCGCGTCTGAAAGAATGCGCGCGGTCGTGATCTTCCGCGCAAATCCTGCAGTCTGGTTTGGCGCTCTAGGACTCATGGCCACTGCATGCGTGCTCGCGGACGAGTCCCGGGAAGCGAGTACGCAGCCTGCCGATGACGTCGCGCAAAGCCCCGTGCTTGCCGCGCCGAACCCTGATACAGCGTTAGCGGGCGAAGCGGTGCACGTCGCACCTGATCCGCCGCAGCATCAGATGAGTGAGATGTCCTACCATGATATGGCGTCCATGATGCAAATGGACGATACGGCGCGGACCGGGAAGGTTCTCTTCGACCAGTTTGAATGGCGTACGACCTCCGAAGGCAATGCGGCCGTATGGGACACAGCAGGCTGGTATGGCGGGGATGACAACAAGGTCTGGCTCAAAACAGAGGGCGAGCGCGTTGCCGGCACTACGCAGGGCGCTCGCGCCGATCTGCTGTGGGACCACACGTCCACGCGTCGGTGGGACGTACAGGCCGGCCTACGGCAGGACTTCGGTGACGGCCCGCCGCGCACGTGGGTGGCAATCGGCCTTCAGGGCCTTGCGCCCTATTGGTTTGACACCGAAGCCACCTTCTACGTGAGCGAACAAGGCCGAACGGCCCTCAGGCTTAAGTCCGAATACGAGCTCTTGTTGACCCAACGGCTGATCCTGCAGCCCGAAGGGGAGGCCAATATCTACGGCAAGGCGGATCCCGCGCGTCAGCTCGGTTCAGGCCTGGCTGATCTTGAGATCGGTCTGCGTCTTCGTTACGAGATCGTGCGGCAGTTTGCGCCCTACATCGGAGTCGTTTGGTCGCGCAACTTCGGCGGAACCGCAAATTACGTGCGGGAAGCAGGCGGGGACCCCAGTGATGTGCAATTTGTCGTGGGCCTGCGCGCGTGGTTCTAGCGCGGCGTGAATTGGCCGATCCTCAATATGCGGTCCTTGGTCGAGTAAGACACATCGGTCTGGAAGTGCGCGCAGGATGCAACAGGGCAGCGCACGCCTCAGGCGCGCGGATGGGCGGCAGGCCGCGAGCGTTTCGGTTCAATGCCACGGAACATTGATGGAACGCTCTTCGCGCGCTTGATCGCTCAACGTTATTTGCTGAACGAACTCGAAAACCAGTGGGTGCATTTCTAGCCTTCGCGTCCCAGCTGTCTTCGCAGCGCTTCCTCCCGTGCGTCCTCAACAGCCAGCAATACGTTGTCAGTATCAGCGTTTGTCACTTCCCGTGCGAAGACACCCGTGAGCTTACAATCTGCGGTCAGCTCACCTTGCTCGAACAGCGCCCACATCTCTCGGGCAAACTCGGTACTCAGCAGTTCCGGCGCCCAGCGGGCAAGCGTGCCGCGAATGTTGTTTACGTCGCGCTCAAGCATCGCACGCGCGCCGTTGTTACCCGCCGCATTCACGGCCTGCGGCAGGTCGATGATTACAGGACCGTCGGGCCCTATGAGCACGTTAAACTCAGACAGATCGCCATGGATGAGCCCGATGCTCAACATACGCACGATCTGCTGGATGAGGAAGCCGTGATATTCGCGCGCGCTCTCGGCCGTCAGATCAACTTCACTCAGGCGCGGGGCAGGATCCCCGGCGGCATCCGTCACCAGCTCCATGATCAGCGTGTCATTGAAATAGCCGTAAGGCCTGGGCACGCGTACGCCAGCCGCGACGAGTCGATAGAGGGCGTCGACCTCGGCATTCTTCCACGCCGCTTCCTGCTCCCGGCGCCCGAAGCGTGTGCTTTTGCTGATGGCGCGTGCTTGACGGCTGCCGCGCACCTTGCGGCCCTCCTGGTACTGCGCCCGTTTCTGGAAGCTTCGCTGCGCCATGTCTCGATAGACCTTAGCGCACCGCGTGTGCGGCCCCGAGCGCACGAGATAAACCGTGGCTTCCTTGCCGCTCTTGAGTGAGCGGATTACTTCGTCGATCACACCATCTTCGATCAGCGGCTGCAAGGCGGCGGGTGTCTTCATGAATCCTTATGGGCGCAATTTACAAACCGTTCCGTGAGTGCACCTCCTGGACAGTAACCTTGGTACTCAACGCCTTAGCCGGTGAGCTCTGAGGTGACTCAAAGTCATCCACCGTCAACGGCTCTTTCGGGTGGGTGCGCCGGATAGCTCTTCAGTTCGATGAGCGCCCAAACGCCTAAGCACTGCGTGCGGATTAAACCACAGAAGCGAGTGCTCAATGGCGGATAAGTCCCGCATCGCCGGCACGGTACTTAATAAGCACGCCAAAGTCGCCCGGGATGACGCGCGGGGCCCGAAAATACTCGTCCAGCGTGGCCACTCACTCGCTGGTGAGGAGGCTTGGCCATCACCGGAGCACGAGTGGTTGCCTGAGAGAAGCATACCTTGGCTTTAGCCTATTGACTGCCATCGCAGCGCGTGGCTACTTGTAGTTCGGATAACGAACAGGGGAGGGGCTCCAAATGGGCACGCCACGCCAGGAAATCGCGCTGATCGTCGGCGCAGGTTCAGGACTCAGCGCCTCGCTGGCGCGGCTCTTTTCCCGGGAACGCATGCGCGTCGCCGTGGCAGCTCGCAACACCGAGAAGCTCGCGGCCCTATCCGCGGAGATCGGTGCCCAGGCCTTCGCTTGTGATGCCGTCGACCCGGAACAGGTGGCACGCCTCTTTGCGGAGGTCGAGCGCCGTCTCGGGGTGCCAGACGTCGTCGTCTATAACGCGAGTGGCCGACTACGGGGCCCACTGCTCGAACTCGTCCCGACGGAAGTCGAGCGGGCTGTCAGCGTCAGCGCGTTTGGGGCCTTCCTGGTCGCTCAGCAGGCCGTGAGACGCATGCTCCCAATGCGATCCGGTGCAATCCTGTTCACCGGTGCGTCCGCGAGCGTCAAGGGATATGCTCAGTCAGCAGCCTTTGCGATGGGCAAGTTTGCGCTTCGTGGACTTGCGCAAAGTATGGCGCGCGAACTGGCACCGCAGGGCATTCATGTGGCCCATTTCGTGATCGACGGCGCTATCCGAAACCCAGGCAGGACCGAGGCGGCGGACAAGCCCGATTCGATGCTCGACCCCGATGCGATTGCTGAGAGCTACCTTCACGTTCTTCGGCAGCCGCGCAGCGCTTGGACGTGGGAGATGGAGTTGAGGCCATGGGTTGAGAGGTTCTGAAGGAATGCCGCTCGGCGGAAAAAAGAACCTTCGCGTTGGAGATTCTTACACGCGGATTAGGAGGGATTTTTATGATTCGCAAAGCGAAAGCTGTTTGGCGTGGCACCGGCCGCACCGGCAACGGCGACCTCTCTACCGATTCTGGGGTGCTCGCTAAGACACCCTATTCATTCAGAACTCGCTTCGAGAACGAGAAGGGCACAAATCCGGAAGAACTGCTGGCCGCCGCGCACGCCGGCTGCTTCACGATGGCATTGGCCTTTCAACTGCAGGGCGCGGGTTATACACCCACAGAGCTCAGCACGGAGGCGGCCGTCAGCCTCGAGCCGGATGGACAGGGCTTTCGCATCAGTCGCTCGGCGCTGACTTTAGTTGCGGACGTCCCCAAGCTAGACCAAACCACTTTTGCCCGCATGGCGCAGGACGCCGAGAAGAACTGTCCGGTTTCGAAGGTCCTCAGGGCGGAGATCACCCTGGATGCAAAGTTGATGTGACCGCTTCTTGCCTTAATTTTTGCGCCGGGTGAGGCATTCCATGCGATTCCTACTGGCGGCCTTGGTGTTCGTCACGTGCGCCGGCAACGCAGCGGACGACTCGGACAAAGCGCTGCAGAGGGATGGTGTGTGGCTGCAGAATGGAATTAGCCAATACGAGCGTCTCAATGCGCACGAGACCTTGTTGGGCAATGACGCTAACAACGCCCTTGTTGTAAGGTCCTATGTGTGCGCAATCCTCGACCTGGAAGAATACCTGGTGCTGAGGGCCGAACTCCTGACCAAAGCCGTGGGGCAGGCAAGGAAACAGCGCCACATAAATCCGGAAAGGTTCAGCGGGATGGCTGACGCTCTGCCGATACTTGTGCCGCTGATGCAGACCACGTTTTCTACAGACAGTCCGCCCTGTGACAGGATTATTCTCATTGTGCAGGATTACCTGGGCAAGTACCCTGAAATGCTCAGCAGGGAAGCGGATGTAATCATCGAAAAGGCGCTGCTCGACGCGTACTCGAAGACGGGCGAGCCCAAACTGCGCCCCCGCCCAGCTTTAGGACAGACTCGTGTCCACTTCTCGAATGAGCCCAGGAGCATTTCTGCGTCGACTCTCGAGACAACGAGCTAAAACCAAGCTGCGTAGCCGTCGGTACGCGCACGATGCTTTGTTACTCAAAGCCGTGTGACGCCATCAACCCCAGGAGACCTGCGATGCGTTTGCAACGTTTTGTGCCAGTACTCGCTGCGATCAGCTTGTGCACTAGCTTATCCGGTCACGCGCAGACCGCGTCCGCGACTAATCCGCTCGACGCTGTTCCGGAAGACATGCCTTTTGACGTGTCTTACGGGCCGCCAATTTCCCTTGAGCGAGCGCAGGCCGCCATCGCCACCGCCGTCGCGGAAGCCAAGAAGCGCAACTGGAAGCTTAACGTGGCAGTGGTCGATTCCGGAGCCAACTTGGTGGCCTTCCAGCGTATGGACGGAGCGCAACTTGCATCAATCGCGATTGCAGAGCACAAGGCCCGTGCGGCCGCGAGCTTCCGGCGCGAGACGAAAGTCTGGGAAGATGGCATACAGCTCAAGCAGAACTACTACGCGCTGACCCTTGATGGGGTAATTGCCTCACGCGGGGGCGTCCCGCTGGTTGTAGCGGGGAAGTTAATCGGCGCGATCGGCTGTTCAGGTGGTACCGGGTCCCAGGACGAGGTGGCATGCAAGGCCGCTGCGGCCACCGTCAAGTGATCAGTCCGGAGATGTTACGCGAGGGCATTCACGAAGGCAGTTCCGTCCACAGAATGCGTACGCTGGCTGGCTGATCGTCGGGCCTGACTGGACCCGGGGTCCGGACCGCGCGTTTATCAGGCCATTCCTACGCGATGTCGGGCTTAAACGTAACTGGTCGAGTGCGCCTATTCGATGCTCTTATTGCACCTTCAGAATTCGGACTGCCGTGCCACACGCCTCGAAGGTCGTGAAGGCAAGACAATATGTGCCGCGATTGCCGCGAGGTGCAGATGAATATCCATTTAACAATCGGACCGCTTATGTCGCTGATCGCCGGTATCTTGATCCTCGCGATGCCGCGACTCTTGAACTATATCGTCGCGATTTACCTGATTGTCATGGGCCTGTTGGGACTGTTCGGTAGCGGCGCCCTTCATGTGACTTAGGCGAGCGCGCCATACCGGTGAGCGCTGGAGGTTGGTCGGGAGCAACGCCAGCTCAGAGCCTGCTGGCGTTGCTGTGAGCCGAAGATAGCCCAGGAATTAGGACTTAATGAATGCCAAGAGATCCGCATTGATCGTCTCGGCCTCGGTGGTAGGCATACCGTGCGGGAACCCCTTGTAGGTTTTCAATGTCGCGTTCTTCAGCAATTTCGCGCTCAGCGGCGCAGAGTCAGCGTACGGCACAATCTGATCGTCGTCGCCGTGCATGACTAGTGTCGGGACTGAGATCTCCTTCAGGTCGCGAGTGAAATCGGTCTGGGAAAAGGCCACGATGCCATCGTAGTGCGCCTTGGCGCCGCCCGTCATGCCCTGGCGCCACCAGTTCTGAATGACTCCTTCGGATGCTTTCGCGCCGGGTCGGTTATAGCCATAGAAAGGGCCCGCAGCCACATCACGATAGAACTGCGAGCGGTTGCTGGCGACTTGCGCCTGAAAACCGTCGAAGACCTCCTTGGGCAGACCGCCCGGATTGCCGGCAGTCTTGACCATAAGAGGGGGAACAGCGCTGATGAGCACTGCTTTTGCCACGCGCTTTTCGCCATGACGCGCCAGATAACGTACGACCTCACCCCCTCCAGTGGAGTGGCCGACGTGGATGGCGCTTTTCAGATCAAGATGCGCGGTAACAGCTGCGAGATCATCGGCATAGTGGTCCATATCGTGCCCGTCGGCTGTCTGGGTCGAACGCCCGTGGCCCCGGCGGTCATGCGCGACGACGCGGAAGCCGTGATTCAGGAAGAACATCATCTGCGCGTCCCAATCGTCAGCGCTCAGCGGCCAGCCGTGCGAGAAGACGATGGGCTGTCCGCTTCCCCAGTCCTTGTAGAAGATGTGAATGCCGTCTTTGGTCTTAACGGTGTTCATGGGTTGGCCTCCGTTGTTGTGGTCGCTGTAGAGCGAAGTCGCTGTGGGTTGGTGGCGGCACGATGCATCGCGGAAGGAGCCAAGCGCCTGCCTAAACGAGGGAATCTTAGTGCGATCTGTTCTCCGCGAGTATTGCACTTCCGTGAGAGTGCGCGCGTTTCCTGTACCGCGCCGCAACATTGGGTTCACAAAAGACCGAAGTGCCCGAGAAAGACCGAAGTGCCCGAGCGATCTTGACCATCAGCTTGACCCCGGGAAGCGGTCAAAAGCTTCACGGCAAAACGCCTGCTAACCGTCGCCCTAGCAGTCTCCACGCACGAGAGCGCGGCTGAAGATACTAAGGTCAGGGAAATGCTGCATCCAAAGTCTGAAGGTCTTGCGGTGTAAGGGATATCGAAAGCGCCACCGCGTTTTCCTTGACGTGTGCCGGAGAACCGGATTCGGGGATGGCGATAACGCTCCCGCTACGAATCACCCAGGCCAGCGCGACCGCGGCGGCCGAGCAACCATGTGCAGTGCCGACTTGCGCCAGCGTGCGGTCACCAACCACGAGGTTATTGTCGCCCCCCAGCGGAGAGTACGCCATGACCGGCAGGTTGTGCTCCTTGCACCACGGTAAGACATCGTGCTCAATGCGACGGTTGTTGAGACTGTAAGGGACCTGATTCGTGGCGCAGCGATGGCCGTCTGGAACGCGAAAGAGATCTTCCATCTGGCTAACGTTGAAATTGGATACGCCCCAAGCGCGAATCTTCCCCGCCGCGCGTAGTTGCTCAAAAGCCGCCACTACGCCGGAGAATTGCGCGCTGGGAACCGGCCAATGCAGTAAATAAAGATCAAGATACTCGCTAGCGAGACGTGAGAGGCTCGCCGCGCAAGCGCGCGCGATACCATCGCCAGCTACTTGGTTGCCCTCCACCTTGGAGACCAGGAATATGTGGTCGCGCTGACCGGAAATTACGCGACTAATGAATTCCTCGGAGCGGCCGCCACCATAGTTTCCCGAGGTATCGATCAATGTCATACCGAGTGAAATGCCTGTGCGCAGCGCTTCTTCCTCGACAGTTGGTGGATGCCTTCCCTGACCGAGGTGCCAGCAACCCTGGCCAAGTGCCGGCACGGTAGCGCCGTCTGGAAGCTTGACGGTACGCGCAGCGAGCTTCGACGCCGCGCCAGCATTCAGAACCTGTGCAGCTGCTGGCGTTGCAACCAGTAAGGTGGGGAACGATAGGCCGAAGGCCGCGCAACCCACACTGAACTGACGTCGGTTCAGCAAATGCCCAGGCATAGCTTTATCTCCTCGAGGCAGACAATTGTAATAGCTCCTCCGGTGCGCAAGCGAGCGGTACGATCACACAGTCCTCGCACGATCCTGCAACTCACTGACAGGAATCCAAAGGGTACTGAGTTGGGCGCCTGCAGGTGAACTGCAGCCAGCCCGGCGGGTTATCCGATACGCACGCCCTCCCGATCGGGCACTCGCACGATGGCCTCGTTGAGGGAACGAACGACTTTGCCGTGGGTTGCACTTCCGCACACCGGCGTTGCCGTGACAGTGGCCACCTCACTACCGCGGCCACAGTCGTGATCATCGCGGTATATGTTCTCATTCCGCGGCAGTACTTCTTCCTCACCCGCGCCGGCATCGTGCGAGCGCGCGACGTGGGCACCGGTCGTGAGCTGTCCCGCCTGCTTACCTGCACCCGCGCAGATGCTTCACCTTTCCCTGCGCATTGGCGCTTCATTCCACGATCACCAGGGGAATCTTGCGGCGGATCCCGCGCTGATAGTCCGCATACGTCGGAGCAAATGCGACTAGCTTTGGCCAAAGTGCCGCGCGCTCTTCTGTTGTTGCAAACCGCATATTCACGGAGCGTGCTTGCCGCCTGATATAGGCCGTGGCCGATGGTTGTTCACGCAGATTACGCACCCAGTCCGGATCATCCTTCGCTCCGCCCTTCGAGCCTACGACGAACGTCTTATCGCCGAAGGTAAAATAGGGAAGTACGACGGAGCGTGGACGCCCGGTCCTGCGGCCCCGGGTCACCAGCACAAGTGCTTCCGCCTTACGATTGCGAAATTGTGGATCTTTCGTCAGGCCTGCGCGTCTTGCAAAGAGCCACATAAAGAACGACCCACCGGTCCAGCGCACCGCCCATACGTCCACTCGCATCAGCAGCCGCGTTGAAACCGGAAGGCTGGCCATGTGCTCTTCTCCGCCTTTAGGGCTGTCGGTCGGAGGTAAATGCTATATGGTTTGCGGCCATGCTCGAGGGCGCCGCCCTCAGTGCGTCCCTGTCACATGCTCACGTAAGGGAGACCCCGAAGAACCGCCCGTGAAAGCAAAAAATCAGCGCGTAGGCGAGCAGCGCAACGAGCGGCCGAACAATCCCAATCTCGCGCAATGCCGAACCAATACTGTTTCTGCCGCTCAGGATCGCAACCAAAGGGACGTTTGAGGTCGCTTGGGCGAATCGTGTCCAACCCTCCCCGAACCGGCCGCGCCGCTTGGCATCAATGGCCAGCGTGCCACCAAGAGCCAGCAGCAATAACGAACCGAAGAGAACGAGGGATGCCAGGTCGCCGTTCATGACCAGGTGCACCAAAGCCCAAAGCGCCACGCCCCACAAGAAGGGATGGCGCGTAATGCGAACCATGCCGCGGACCATGTCCGTTCTCTCCGCGAGTCTCGACTCCATGCCGACTTGCGTCGGGCTGGGTGTGGCCAGCCCGATTACCGCGAAGAGAAATGCCAAGAACACCAGTGCGAATGCGATGGGCCGCAAGCCCGATGGCCGATCCCACAGATGCACGCTCGGAGCATGTCCGTAGGCGTAGATCATCCAGGCGAGCCCGATCAGTGACGCAAGCGAGAATCCCCCGCGATACGGGCCTTCGCCGAGACGTGCGACCAGCGTGTCACGCAGTCGCGTGCCGGAAACGGCAAAATGAATGAGCAGAAAATACGCGCTCGCGGCAATGAGGTTTAACATGAAAGTCGCACGCTCCCCTCGGGGCATTTTATACAGGCCGGGATGCTGGTGCGAATGAGCACACGCGATCAGGGTCACCGAGGGTGTTGCGCCCATTTGTAGCGTCGACGGGCGGCGTGCGAGAGGCTGTGGGCCATCAACCCCTCGATCGCTTCGGACCGCTATGCGGGTTGGCAGGGAGGCGCCCGAAAAACTGTGCGGCCTGACCTCGCCGCTCGCGAAGCCCAAGGACCCGAAGCGCCCCGGGGGCCGGTAGCGTGTGCTCGTGGAACAATGTTCGCTACCGCACAGACGATCTCCCGGTTGCCAATTCACAGTCTTTTCTCTTTGAATCCGGACGTCGCTCGTCCTCCCCCCAGAGAGTGTTCGACGGGATTCGGCGTGGTCCGCTGGCGCGGACAGTGGCGCAGGCGGTCCTTTTTTAGGGGCCATTGGACGGCTGGAGCGCATCGTGAGTCCTGACGAAGAGCGTGCCCACTCGCTCACCTCCGCTGGCCGCGAGGGGACCGACCGCAAACATATCGAGACCAAGCTAATCCTGGCGCGCGAGTCGGCGGACCGTGCGCGCGAGCATGCCGATCGTGCCAACTTGGCCAAGAGCCGGTTTCTCGCCACCGCCAGCCACGACCTGCGACAGCCCCTGCAGACCTTGTCTCTTATCAATGGCAGCTTGCGTCGCATGTTGGTGGAACCGGATGCGATCGATGCGCTCAGGCAGCAGGAACAAGCTATCGGAGCAATGTCGCGTCTCTTGAATGCCCTGCTCGACATAAGCAAGCTGGAGTCCGGGGCGATCAAACCCGAGCTGACTGACTTCACCGTTGCCGCGATATTCATGGAGTTGCGCAGCGAATTCGCAAGTCTTGCGGCTAACAAGGGTCTGAAATTGCAGATCGAGGAGTGCACGGACTGCGTGCGCAGCGATCCCTCGCTGGTGCAGCAGATCCTGAGTAATCTCGTGTCTAACGCGATCAAGTACACGCGGGAAGGTTGCGTGCGCTTGCGCTGCCTGCACGAGCAGGAGCTGGTTCGCATCGACGTGCTGGACACCGGCATCGGGATCCCCGCCGATCAGGTTCGTTATATCTACGATGAGTTCTATCAGGTCGGCGTTCCTACCAATGTGTCGCGCGATGGATATGGTCTGGGGCTGAGCATCGTGCAACGCCTGGTACGGTTGCTCGATCTCAGGCTCGACGTTCGCTCAGAGTTTGGCAGAGGTTCAGCGTTTTCCCTGCTGCTGCCTGCGAGCCGGAGCCAGGTCGAATCGCCGCGGGTGCGGTCGGAGGAATGGCCTGCACGCTACCCTCAAACCGGTAAACCCCGCGTCCTTCTGGTAGATGACGATCAGGCCGTGCGAGACGCCACACGCATGCTCCTCGAGGTGGAAGGCTACCGCGTAACCTCAGTCTCGTCGCTCAAGGAGGCGCTGCAAAAGGCCGGCGACAACGCAAGCTTTGATCTTTTGATTGCCGATTATCATCTGGGCGGCGGTGAGACAGGGCTCCAGGTTATTGCGCAGGTGCGCGAACGCTCGGGAGATTCTTTGAAGGCCGTACTCATCACGGGGGATACGTCCTCGGCGATCAAGGAGTTGCCTCTGGATCCCCACTTGCGAATCACAAACAAGCCGATCGCGGCCGAGGAGCTGTTGACGCTGCTCAGAGCGTTGCTAGCCTCCTAGCCTGCGCAACCGGAAACTCAGGTTGCTGGGCGCGCGAAACAACGCTCTGTATCGCCAAATCGGCGCAAGCTCAACGTTGCCGTGCGGGAGCGACGATTTGTCATCTGCGATGAAAATTCGCCGAGAAATGAGCCACCGTTGCCGGAGTACCACTCTCGCCCTCACGCCCGGGATCGACGCTGAGGGGTAAGCGAACCACGTATTCGCTGCCTTGGCCGGGGCCATCGCTGCGTGCCTCGATCGTTCCACCATGCGACTCAACCAAGTGTTGAGCGAGCGCAAGACCAATGCCGAGCCCATCTTGCGCATGAGTTCGGCGATTGACCTGCATGAAAAGCTCGAAGACTTTCGTGAGCTGCTCAGCGGTAAGTCCGTCGCCGTTGTCCGCCACGGACACCCGCCCCTCGCCATCTTGTCGCCAGATGGTCACTCGAAGGGTTCCATCTGGTGCAGTGTATTTGGGATTGCATTACACGTGTGTCAGGACCGTACTCCGGCTCGGCGCGTAACTACCCGGATTGGCGAACACCGAAACAACCGCCTGCAGGCACAACTGGCGCGAATCAACACACAAGCCAGGCGCCTGATTCGACGGTTCTCCTCATCAAGGCGCCCGGCCGTGGCTGCAATGAAACCTTGACGTTGAGCAGGAGGGAATGAGGCCGCCGCGCGGCGGCAAGCAGGTGTTTGTCAGGGTCTCGCAACAATCAGGCTGCGCTGCAGCGCGGCATTGCCTTCACGAGTCTGCAATGGAGTCAGGCGCCAAGCTTGCGGCTCCCCTTGCAGTCGGCATTGTTGTATTGCATTTGGGTGCGCCAACTGCCCCCGGTTCGAGAGCTTTGTGGCGGTATGGGTCACGCGGGTGGATGATTAAAGGCCTGCACGGAGTACCATGAAAGCGAAAGTCACCGTCGCCACACGCAGCTTCATGGCGCTGCTGTTGCTATCGCTTGGCGGATGCCACACGGCGGTCCTGTCGCCTGCGGGACCCGTGAGCGAGGGCGAGCGGATCGTGTTGCTCGATTCTCTCGCCATCATGCTCGCGGTCGGGATTCCGACCATCGTGTTGACTCTGGTGTTCGCGTACTGGTTTCGTGCCTCTAACACCCGCGCGCGCTATCGGCCTGACTTCGCTTACTCCGGACGGCTCGAACTCCTGGTCTGGTCCATCCCGGCCCTCGTGATCTTCTTCCTGGGTGGCATCGCCTGGATCAGCGCCCACCTGCTTGATCCGGCCGAGCCACTCAAGTCAAAGGTGGCGCCCCTGGAAGTCGACGTGGTTTCGCTTGACTGGAAGTGGCTGTTCATCTATCCGCAGCAGAACGTTGCCAGCGTGAACCGAATGGTGGTTCCGCTCGGGGTGCCACTCGATCTCAAGATCACTTCAGCCAGCGTGTTCAACGTATTTTTCGTGCCGCAGCTCGGCAGCGAGATCTACGCCATGTACGGCATGACCAGCCGCCTCAACCTGCAGGCCGACCGTGCGGGCGTTTACCTGGGCCTGTCGGCGCACTTTAGCGGCGATGGATTCCCCGGTATGAGCTTCGATGTGAACGCTGTATCGCCTCGGGAATTCACCAGCTGGGCCGCGGCTGCACGTGACGTGGGCCCGGTGTTGGATGAAGCCGCCTACCGTGGTCTCCTCAAGCAGAGTCAGGACGTCAGTCCCTACACCTATCGCTCGGTGCAAACCGGATTGTTTGGAGAGATCGTGCATCAAGAATTGCCACCGGGCGAGGGGCCACCGACTGCGCGGACCGCCGCAGGTGGCGCGACGGTGCTGGCCGAGAGGCAGTAGCAAAATGTTCGGAAAGCTTACCTGGCAGGCGATCCCGTTTGATCAGCCGATTCCGCTCGCGGCGGGAGCTTTCGTCGTTTTCGGCATGGCTGCGGTCGTCATCTGGGTGGTGGCGAGGGGCTACCTCCCTTATCTGTGGCGCGAATGGATCACGAGCACCGACCACAAGCGCATCGGCGTCATGTACTGCCTGCTGGCGTTGGTGATGCTGCTGCGCGGCTTCATCGACGCGCTCATGATGCGCTCGCAGCAGGCGCTGGCATTTCACGCCGCCGGCTATCTGCCACCCGAGCATTACGATCAGATCTTCTCGGCCCACGGCACGATCATGATCTTCTTTGTGGCGATGCCGTTTGTCATCGGTCTCATGAACTTTGCCGTGCCGCTGCAGCTGGGCGTGCGCGACGTCGCCTTTCCCACCTTGAACTCGGTGAGTTTCTGGCTCACGGCATCCGGGGCGCTTCTGGTCAACCTGTCGCTGGTGGTGGGTGAGTTTGCCCGTACGGGGTGGCTGCCGTACCCGCCGCTGTCCGAGCTCGCTTATTCCCCGGGAGTCGGCGTCGATTACTACCTATGGGCCATCCAGATATCCGGCATCGGCACGCTGATGACGGGCATAAACTTCGTGACGACCATCCTCAAAATGCGCGCGCCAGGCATGAGCTACATGCGCATGCCGATTTTCTGCTGGACGTCGCTCGCTTCGAATCTGCTGATCGTCGCCGCATTCCCGATTCTCACGGCGACCCTCGCCATGCTGCTGCTCGACCGCTACGTGGGGTTCCACTTCTTTACCAATGAAGCGGGCGGCAACGCGATGATGTTCATGAACCTGATCTGGGCCTGGGGGCACCCGGAGGTCTACATCCTCATACTGCCCGCCTTCGGGGTGTATTCCGAGGTGGTTTCGACCTTCTGCGGCAAGCCACTGTTCGACCGCCGCTCGATGATCATCGCCACCATGGCGATCTGCATCCTGTCCTTCTCCGTCTGGCTGCATCACTTCTTCACGATGGGGGCCGGGGGCGATGTCAACGGCTTCTTTGGCATCGCCAGCATGATCATCGCGGTCCCGACCGGCGTCAAAGTCTTCAACTGGCTCTTCACCATGTATGGCGGTCGCATTCGCTTCACGAGCGCCATGCTCTGGGCGGTCGGCTTTATGGTGACCTTCGTCATCGGGGGTATGACCGGAGTGCTGCTCGCCTCACCGGCGGCGGACTTCGTCCTGCATAACAGTCTGTTCCTGGTGGCGCACTTCCATAACACGATCATCGGCGGGGTGCTGTTTGGCGCCTTCGCGGGCTACACCTTCTGGTTCCCGAAGGCCTTTGGCTTCACGCTCGATGAGCGGCTCGGCAAGGCCGCATTCTGGTGCTGGCTCACCGGCTTCTACGTAGCTTTCATGCCGCTCTACGTTCTCGGGTTTGAAGGCATGACCCGGCGCATGCAGCACTACGACCGGCCGGAGTGGCATCCCTGGGTCATGGTCGCGGGCGTCGGCGCGCTCCTTATTCTGTGCGGCATTGCACTTCAGATCGCTCAGCTCTGGGTCTCAGTGCGCGGGCGCGCGCAGCGGCGGGAGCCGACCGGGGATCCCTGGGACGGCCGCTCATTGGAATGGGCCACCGCCTCACCGCCGCCCACATTTAACTTTGCCGTGTTGCCCACCGTGACAAGCGAGGAGCCCTACTGGGACATCAAGCAGCAGGCGCGCGCCATGCACCACCTGGTGACCCCAGAACCGCAATATGGCGCCATCGAGATGCCGCGTAACAGCCCGACCGGATTCGTGACGGCGTTTCTTGCAGCAGTGACGGGGTTTGCCCTGATCTGGCAGATCTGGTGGCTCGTGGTGCTTGGACTTCTCGGTGCCTACGTGACCTTCGCGGTCTTCGCCTGGCGGGACGTCCATGAGACTGAGATCCCGGCTGAGGAGGTCGCGCGCATCGATCGCGCCAACCGCGCCGCCCGTGCTGCGGTGCTGCGGACGGACGCGGCCCTATGAGCTCACCTGCGTGGCGCCTTGCGCACGATCCCGCCCTGGGTCCGCCCGAAGCGGCACATCGGGCGGTGAGCGGTCACGGCAGCGGCGGGCCTGCGCCCAAGCGAATTATCGTCGGTTACGGGTTCTGGATCTTTCTGCTCTCCGACGTGATCATGTTCTCTGCCTTTTTCGCCGCCTATGCGGTGCTCTTCAAGAACACCGCCGGTGGGCCGTCCGCGCACGAGCTCTTCGACCTGCGCAACACCGCGGTGCAGACGGCGTGCCTCCTCGCCTCCACCTTCACGTGTGCGATGGCAAGCCTCGCGGTGGCGCAGCGCAGTCAGAAGTGGACGCAGCTTGCGCTCCTGGTGACCGGGCTCCTCGGCCTCGCTTTCATCGTGCTCGAAATCCGCGAGTTCTCCGGGTTCGTAGGCCGAGGGGCAGGTCCGGGCCGCAGTGCTTTCCTTTCTTCATTCTTCACCCTTGTGGGATGCCACGGGGTACACGTGAGCGCCGGACTCCTATGGCTCGGCACGATGATGGCGCAGTTCCTCGCCAAGGGGTTCCGTCAGGACATCCTCCGCCGCTTTCTGTGCTTCAGCCTCTTCTGGCATGCCTTGGACATCATCTGGGTTGCGATCTTTAGCCTGGTTTACTTGGTGGGCTCGCTGCCACCGGAGCTGCTGCCATGAGCAACGAGCTTGACTATGACGCCGGCTCCTACGTCGGCGAGGACCGCGTGGCGGGCGGTGGCCAATCCGGGGAGCCACGCACTCTGCGCCGCGAAGTGCGCGGCTATCTCCTTGGACTGGCGCTGGCCGTCGGCCTGACGATCGCCTCGTTCTGGGTGGTCAACACGAATGAGGTCTATCGGCCAGGACTCGCCGTCGCCATCCTGGTGCTCGCGATCGCGCAGATGGGCATCCATCTGGTCTTCTTTCTGCACATCACCACGGCACCCGACAATGCCAACAACATTCTGGCTCTGGCTTTTGGCGTGTTGATCGTTTGCCTGGTAGTGTTTGGCTCGCTCTGGGTCATGAGCCACATGAACCACAACATGATGCCCATGGATCAGCTCATGCGGATGCAGCACTGACACTGCCAAACTAACTCTAGGGACTGAAAATACCCTCGGCGCGCTGAGCTTCTGTCCCACCGGCGGCGCGAAAACGCCGCAACGGGGCCCGCGTATTTCATCTACAATCCATGCAATTTCACGAGTGGGGAAAGATAACATGACGACGCGTCGCGAAATGCTGGCCCTAAGCGGCGCATCCATTGCAGTATCGGCTGCGAGGAGACTGTTTGCGGACGTGCCTCGCGCACCTCACCCCCTGAACATCCTGATTCTTGGCGGCACAGGTTTCCTCGGACCCCACCAGGTGGAGTACGCGCTGGCACGCGGCCACAAGGTGACCCTCTTCAACCGCGGGCACAAGGACGCGACACTCTACGGGGATCGGGTTGAAGTGCTGATCGGAGACCGCGACACGAAGACCGCTCCGGGCCTGTCGGCTCTTGAGGGTACGCGAGGTTGGGATGCCGTGATCGGCAACTCCGGATACGTGCCACGCCACGTGCGCGATGCGGCGCAACTGATGAAGGGTCGGGTGCGCCGTTACCTGTTCGTGTCGACGGTAGCCGCTTACGAAGGTGCCGGACCGGTGTGTTTTGAGACTTCCCCGCTGCGCCCCCTATCCAGCCCCGAGAACGAGCAGGTGAGCCCCGAGAGCTACGGCGAGCTGAAGGCCGAAGGTGACCGGATCGTCCGTGAGGTATACGGCCCCGCCGCGACGGTAGTGCGGCCGACATACGTCATCGGCCCGGGAGACGAAACCGACCGCTTTACCTACTGGGCGGCGCGGACGGCCGAAGGTGGTACCGTGGTCGGACCGCGTGCCGACGCGCAAAGCCTTCAGACCGTGGATGTCCGCGACCTGTGTCCGTGGATGGTGACGCTGCTCGAGCGCGACCTGTCCGGGATCTTCAATGCTGCAGCGCCGCCCACGCCCTGGGATGGAGTACTCAATGCGCTGCGCCCGCTCAGCGAGGGTGCGGTACGCTTCGTACGGCCGCCGGCCCCCATCATCGAGGCGCTGAAGCTGGATTTCCCGCTCGTGGAGCCCACGATAGGTGGCGGGATCTTTGCGAATCAGCACACGAGTTTCGATGGCAACAAGGCGATGCATGCGGGGCTCAGCTACCGGCTGCTATCCCAATCCGGAAGGGCGACGCTGGAGTGGTGGCGCGCTCAGACGCCCGAGCGCCGCGCGGCCGCGAAGCGTTGGCCGACCGCCGACCAAGAAAAGGCCATCCTGGACGCCATGACCCGCGCTTGAGCGGCAACCCGATTTCCGCCGCCGCTGCCTTCGCCGGGCTGCTTCCTTAACTCAGGCGCGACCCTAGAGCGCGAACTCGCTACCGGTCATCAGTGTGGGGTTTCTCTCCTAGGTGCTCGCCGCACCCACCGCGCACTTTGCGTTCGGGTTGCTCGCAGCGCTCGCGATTACCGCCTGTGTGGTGAGATGGCTCTACGTGATGCAACGCTGGCGCACGCTGAACCGCGCCTCAGGAGCGTTCGCTAGTGATGCCGCAGTCCGACTTGATGCGGGTGATCGCCGGATCGAGTGCCTTATCGTAATCGCCCGTCGCCATCTGCCCCCTTTTCGGCTTCGGTTCCCGTGAGCAACTGCGCCACCGCCCCGACCGGAGTGATCGTACCAACACCGGCCGCGGCTTGCTTCGACGCGCTTATCCTCTCATCCAGAAGCATGGTGATGTCGCCTTGCGCGGTCGTACAGTTGACCGGCACGGTCTTCGCCTGCTGCGATTCCGCCGCGGGCGGCACGCTGGGGTCAGGTGCCACCAGCTGAGCTTCCGCCGGCGACGGTGCCTGCTGCAAGCTCGCCAGTTCCGGCGGCGGCTCGGTTTCTTCGGGCACCAGGAACAGGCTGTGTCGGCGGGCCCACAATCCGGCAGCAGCCCTCCCGGTCCAGACAGTGAGCGGCACGCCGCAAAGCAGGCCCACGAGCACCGGCGTCAGCCACCAGAAGAACTGCGGGGCAAATTGCAGGATGACGCCTCCCCACACAAGTCCCGCCGCCAGCTGCCATTTCTGACGCGCCAGGGCTTCGCCAAAGCTGACGCCGCGCTCGCCACGAGGCTGGGAGTTCCACTTGACGCCGCGACCGACGAGGATCTGCGCGACGAAGCTGGCGTGGAACAGCATCATGGGCGGGGCGAGCAGGACGCTGAAGAACTGTTCCAATATCAAACTGAGGCACAGCCGACCAGCGCCGCCGAAACTCCGGCGCGCGCGTGCGTCGATCAGGACGAGTATCGCTCCCAATGCCTTCGGCAGCAGCAACACGGCCAGCGTCACGCTGATGAGCACCGCGGTTTCGCTGCTGCGGATCTGCGGCCAGTGAGGCGCAAAGCTCGCTAAGCCGGGAAGGAAATACTGCGGTCGGCGAGCGGTCTCGACGATGCTGAGCGCCGAACTCAGCAACAGCAGTGCAAGCCACATGGGCGAGCTGGCATACGACATGATGCCGGTCACCATGTGAACGCGACTCAGCACGTGCAGCCCTGGGAAGAGGAGCATCCGCAGGTGCTGCAGATTGCCCTGGGCCCAGCGCCGGTCGCGGGCGGCGTAGTCAACGATGTTCCCCGGGACCTCCTCCCAGCTGCCGCCGAGGTCCGGCAGGTGGCGTACCTCGTAGCCGGCACGCCGCATCAGGGCGGCTTCGACGAAGTCGTGGCTCAGGATCTCGCCGCCGAGCGGCGGCTTACCCGACAAGCGCGGCAACTCGCAGTGCATGGCAAACGGCGCAAGTCGCAGGATGGCGTTGTGGCCCCAGTAGTTGCTCTCCGCGAGCTGCCAGAAGGCGAGCCCGCTCCCCAGCATCGGGCTCTGCAGGCGTGCACCGAACTGGACGATGCGTCCGAAGAGCGTCTCTTGCAGGGCGGGCAGCGGCAGGGACTGCAGGATGCCGATCCGGGGGTAGGCCTCCATGAGGCGCGCGAGGTTGACCAGTGCGGTCCCGCTCATGATGCTGTCGGCATCCAGAACGATCATGAATTCATAACTGTCGCCCCAGCGTTCGACGAAGTCGGCGATGTTGCCGGCTTTGTGGCCGCGACGATCGAGGCGGCGGCGATAGTGGATTCGGCCGACACCCGGCCAGCGCGCCTGCAGGCGCTTGCACATCGCCTCCTCGGCGGTGGCGATCTCAGCGTCCGTGGTGTCCGAGAGTATGAACAGGTCAAAGGCAGCCGATTCGGGTTCGCGCAGCAGCGAACTCCAGGTCGCATCCAGCCCGCGGGCCACGCGCTCGCTGTCCTCGTTGTAGATCGGCATGACGACGGCGGTGCGTGAGTGCAGGGCGCGGCCGGCGACGCGACGCAGGTCGATTGCGGCGGGATCGGAGCCGGCCAGGCGGATAAGGAATCCGGCGACCGCGGTCCACAGCGCGCCGGCGATCCACGTGAACAGACAGAAGAACAGCGACAGGCCGACGAGCTCGAGGGCGCTCAGGCCGTTGGCCTGCAGTGCATCGAGCATCAGGGCGGTCGCCCCCGCGGCACTCAGAAACGTAAGACCAAAGAATAGGGTGCGGCGCACGTAGACGCGCGACCGGCTCACGGTGTCCATTGATATACCCAGGTCTCGGTGAGCACCTCGCCATACAGAGTCAGATAACAGTGCAGATCGACCGCCTTCCTGGCTCGCGACGTGACGACGATTGCTGCCCGCCAGGTGCCCCCGGGCGTGCGTTGTACCGTGACGTTCTCGACATGGCCGTTCACCGCGGTTACCGCGGCTCGTACCGGTTCTGCAGCACCGAGCCCGTCCAGGTCGCCGCCGGCAAAATCGATCAGCAGCCGCCGCGCGCCCGCGGGGTAGTGCACGTTCTCGTCGAGGGAGGTGGGGACGCCGCTGCGGGTCGCGACGGCACGCCCGCCCGGGGGCCAGTCACTCTCTTCGGAGAACGCTGATAGCAGATAGGAATAGCTGAACGCCTTGCCGATGGCCGGCGCCTCATTGGGCACCCAGTATGCTACCTCGTTGTCGTGAATTTCCTCGTCACTCGGAATTTCAACCAGCTCCACGCCGCCGCGCCCCCAGTCACCCAGCGGCTGCACCCAGTAGCTGGGGCGCGTCTCGTAGCGCGATTCGGTGTCCTGATACTGGGCGAAGCTGCGCTGGCGCTGAATCAGGCCAAAACCGTGCGGACTTTCGTCCATGAAACGATTCACACGCAGCTCACGCGGATTCGCAAGTGGGCGCCACAGCCATTGACCCTGGCCAGTCTGCGCCATGAGCCCGTCGCTGTCATGAACCTCCGGGCGGTAGTCATCGAAACGGTGGCCGGCGACGTCCGCGCCGTAGAGATACATCGATGTCACGGGCGCGAGTCCGACTTTGGCGACCGCGCGCCGGAAGAACAGGATGCTGCGGATCTCGACCGCGGTGATGCCGCCGGGGCGCACCTCAAACTGATACGCGCCGACCACGCTGCGGCTGTCGAGCAGCGCGTATAAGGTGAGCTTCCGATCGAGCGGATGCGGACGAACCAACCAGAAGTCCGTGAACGCCGGGAACTCCTCACCTCCCGGAGTGCCGGTATCGATCGCCAGGCCGCGCGCCGAGGCGCCATAATGCTGGTTGCGCGCCAGTACCCGGAAGTAGGACGCGCCGAGGAAGGCGATCAGCTCGTCCTTATAGGCGGGTGTGTGCAGCGGATAATGGATACGGAATCCGGCGAAGCCCAGGGTGGGAGCCGCCCGCGGCGGCTTGGCGATCGATCCGAATGAAAAGAACAGCGGGTTATAGGCGATCGGCGTGACCGCGCCCGGACCCACCTCGAACACGTTGACCCGTTGGCGACTGTGGTAGCCGCGCTGAAAAAACTGCACCTCGAACAGCGCCTGGCCGCGCCACAGCGCATCGGCGGGCCGGAATCGGATGTTGCGGTACTGCTCATAGCTCAGATTGGCGAATACCTCGGGCAAGGCATCGGTCGGTGGGCGATACGGGCGCTGCAGCCGCTCCTGCGCCAGGCGTCGGACGTCCTCGAAGCCAAACGTCACGCTGTCGTTGGCCGCGGCGGCAGGCACTGCAGGCGTTGGGGCGGCGGCAGGCTGCGGCAGCGCGGCGTGGGCCGCGACCGCGTTATCGAGCAATCCGAGCGCCCCCAGTAACGCGCCGTGCATCAGGGATCGCAGGCGTCGCAGTGGAAGTTGCGGCGGCCGCGAGCGGCGCACGCCGCACTCGCGCCTGCCAACGCCGATGATTCGATCATGAGCCCTCCTTGGCATGATCGCGGGCAGGCTTAATGAGACCTTGAACACGGGGGGGGCGGTTCCAGGCGGGGCGCACCCGCACGCCAGCGGCTGTTGTTGGACTGCGACGCCTGGCGCAAAGAGAGGTTGCATCACGTTGAGCTTCACGCTGGGCGGTACTGATACAGCCAGGTTTCGGAGAGCGTCCGTTCGCCGAGTCTCAGGTACAACCGCATTTCGACCGGTTGCGGGCCGGCGGCGGCGAAATCAAATTGTGCGCGCCAGTGACCGGCCACGCCGTCGGGTACCGCCTCGGTGAACACGTAGGAGAACGTGCCGCTGGAAGCCGACAGCACCGCTTCCGGCAACACGCCGAACGGTATATCTACCAGGGGGCCACCCAAGAACTCGACCATGAATTTCTCTACACCGGCGGGACGGGGCCGACCCGGTTGCCCGCCACGCCCCATCCGCGTTGCCACGCATCGGGCAAGATTCGTGGGAAAGGGTTCGTCCGCCGCCCAGTGCAAGCGGTACCGGAACCGGAACTGCGCGCCGCCCTTCGCCGGCTGCCGCGGTACCCACATGGCCGACACGTTATCCTGAATCTCATCGTCGGTGGGTAACTCGATCAGCTGCACCGTGCCGGCGCCCCAGTCCTCGAGCGGCTCAACCCAAAGACTGGGCCGGCGCTCATAACGAACCCCGTCCAGGTAGTGGTCGAAGTTGCGGTCACGCTGCAGAAGCCCGAACCCGCGTGGCGCTCGGCTGCCGAAGGCGGACGCGGCCGTATGGGCAGGCGCGTTGAGCGGACGCCAAATGTGCTCACCGTCCGCCGTCCAGATGGCGAGGCCGTCCGAATCGTGCACCTCGGGGCGCCAGTCGATCGCGCGCGACTTGACGGTTTCGGAGAACCAGTACATCGAGGTCACCGGCGCGATTCCGAGCCGGGCCACATCACGACGCAGAAACAGCCGCGCCTCGATGTCCATCAGCACCTGTTGGTGGCGCTGCATTACGAAGCGGTAGGCGCCGGCGAGGCTCGGGCCCTCGAGTGCCGCGTAGACGGTCACTTCTGTGGCCCCATCGGCCGGTGGCACGAAGTAGAAACGGGTGAAGTTCGGGAATTCCTCGGTTTGATCGGCGAGCGCGGTGTTGATGGCGACGCCGCGCGCGGAGATCCCGTACTGATTCAGCTCCCCGATGCTGCGAAAGTATGAGGCACCCAAAAAGGCCACCCAGTCGTTGCTGCGCCAGTCGAGCTTGCCCTGGCGGCTCTCCTGGAAGCGAAACCCGGCGTAGCCGGCGTTGTTTCCGAGCACCCGCGCGGGGCTGTCGCCGGGCATGCGGAAGCAATCGGGTTCATAGGCGATCTCACGGGCGGAGACGCGTCCTTGCGCTCCGGAAAGTACGAACATCCGCACTACGGTCGGTGAGAAGCGTCCGAGGTGAAAAAAAGTGACCGGATAGGATCCGGGCCCGTCGTGAAACAGCGCGCAGCTCGGATCGAAGCGGATCTTCCCGAGCGCCTCATAGTCGATGCGCTCGAGTTGCTCGCGCGGCGGGGGCGCCGGGGGCACGTATGGGCGCCGCGCCAAGGCTTGCGCCTCGGCCGTGAGCCCCTCAAAGGAGAACTCCGTCGCCGCTCCCAGGCGCACCGCCGGGGCTGCCTGCACGGGTGGCGACAGCAACACGTCCGGAACGCTGGCGCACGCTGCCGCGCCGAGCAGCACCGTGCGCCTGGTGAGCAGCGGCGCGGCGGTGTCGGAGAGGCTCGTGCCGCGGGGCGCGCGGCGGCTGAGTCGGGACAGGTCGGGCATGATTTCAGCTGTTCAGGGGCCGGTGTTCCGCGGACAGATCGAAATACGGAGGCGCCCCCCGGGTGCCATGATGCTGGCGACGCTCGCCCGCCGCTTCCAGGGCGGCGAGGAATGAGGCGCTCCAGTGCTTGAGGTCGTGTTGTTGCAGCGCCGCGAGCAGGCGCTCGTGACGCGCGCGACGCTCCGCGAGCGGCATATCGAGCGCGTACTTGAGCGCCTGCGCGATGGCCTTGGTGTCGTAGGGATTGACCAGCAGCGCATCCTTCATCTCGTAGGCCGCACCGGCGCGGTCAGACAGCACCAGCACGCCCGGGTCCTTGGGATTCTGGGCGGCAACGTATTCCTTGGCAACTAGGTTCATTCCGTCGCGCAGCGGTGTGGCCAGACACACGTGCGCAAGGCGCAGCAGGCCCAGCAGAGTGGCATGCGGAAAGTTGCGATTCAGGTAACGGATGGGGGTCCAGTCGACATTGGCGAAGCGGCCGTTGGTGCGCCCGGCATGCTGCTCCAGGGCAGCACGGATGCGTGTATAGGCGTCGACCTGCTGGCGTCCGAGGGGTGCGATCTGCAGGTAGGTGACGGCACCCTGATGCTGGGGGTAGCTCTCGAGAAACTGCTGATAGGCATCGAAGCGCTCGAGCAATCCCTTGCTGTAGTCCAGTCGGTCGACGCCGATCACCAGCTGGCGCCGCCGCAGATCCTGTTCCATGTTGCGGATATGTAGGGAAGAGCTCGCCTTCTTGGCAGCGCTCGTTACGGCGTTGACATTCACACCGATTGGAAACACGCCGCTGTAGACGCGGGTATTCAGCGCTGCCGCGGCCCCCGACGCACCTGCGCACGTCTCACCCCACGTGGCGCGCGCGGCGCCGAGGAATGCCTGGCGGTCGACCTCAGTCTGAAATCCAATGAGGTCGTACGCGAGCAAGGACCCCAGCAGCGATTTGTAGACCGGCAGTGCGCGCAGCACTTCGAAATGGGGAAACGGAATGTGCAGGAAGAAGCCAATCGGGTTGCGCACGCCCTGCCGGCGCAGCTGAGCGGCCAGCGGTATCAGATGGTAGTCGTGCACCCACAGCAGATCGTCACTGCGCAGCAGCGGCTGCAGCCGGCGCGCGAACAGCTCGTTGACCTCGATATAGGCCGCGTGTTGTTCGTCACGGTACTGGAAGCGATCCAGAAAGTAGTGGAACAGCGGCCACAGCGTGCCGTTGGCGAAGCCGTTGTAGTACGGGTCAAACAGGGCGTGCGGAATGTTAATGGTCGCGAAGCTGATATCGTTGCGTTCAACGACCTCGGCGGTCTCCCCGCTGACGCCCCCGTGGCTGCGGCCGCTCCAGCCGAACCACAGGCCGCCGGACTCCTGCATCGCCGCCAACAGACCGGTGGCGAGGCCGCCATCGGCGCGCGACCCGGGCAGCGCCACGCGGTTTGACACGGCGACCAGGCGGGTCATACCTCATGCTCCCAGGGCGATAGCGCACGAGGACCGTGCGTCCACGCGTAGCTCGCGCTCGACGGTCGGCAGCGTGCAGACAAAGCGTGGGTCGCCCGGCTTGGCGCTCCGGCCCCGCGGTCCTCCTGTTTCACGAAAAGCGCTCCCGTCGCCATGTGGCGACTGGTCAGTCACGTGGCCCGCAGTACGCTCGGCTCGCTCGCATGCGAGCGCATTTGTAGCTTCGCCCAAGATGCAGTCGCGTCGCGTAGTCGTGGGTTGCGCCCGTTTGTAGGTCTCGTCTTGCAAACCCAATAAAAGAGGTCGCACGAAATCCGGCCCAGTACTTGGGGGCTCAGAAGGTCTCCAAAAGCAGCCCCCAGACCGCCCCTGCGCAATTTCTGGTGTAGACGCGGCGGTAAATACGCTATGGCTGCGGCGGCCGAGGGATTCAGGACGCGGGGCGTTCGGTCGGCCGTTCGAGTGCCGGCCCTCGCAGTCTTGTTCGCGGACCAACAGAAGGTGTTCGATTTCTACGACCGGGAAGTGCTGTCCCGAGTCAGGGACTACGCGGCGGCTGCCTAACACCTCGGCGTTCTACGCCACCATCGATCAGAGGATTGCAGGGCTGACCTGCCGGCATGAATTCTTTGTGTAATGCCGGCGTAGCCAGGTTCCGGATGGCTCATAGCTTGTGGTTTCGACCGCGCGCAACGTATAACACCTCAAGCGCGGTCGGCACCGACCGCGCGAACTGAAAAGCTGACTTGGTCCGTAGCGGGAGTAGAATCTGCTTCCCGGATGAGCCTGGTCACATCTTGGTGCTGTCAGTGGGGAAGAAAATGGCACATTGGCTAATCTGCAGACAAAAATGATGAAGTTGAAGAGGTATCCAAGATGCTCCGCTCGCGGAGAAGACCTTGAGAGAGTTCGCTGCTAGTCTGCAGACCGATTTTTTCAATCCGCACACTCTCATCGGATCTGTCTGTATCGGTGCTCTGTTTCTTATTGCAGCCATGGGGTTCGCGGCCCTTGTGCGCAGGGCGACCCGTCAGGTTGAGGCGCACCTCTCGGACGTGACCGGCCTTTCATTCGCAAGCGCTTTTGGCCAGGTCTTCGCCTACGTCGTTGCTCTGATTCTTTACGCCCACCTTATTCCGGACCTGCGAGCGCTTGGGCACTCCTGGCCGGAGCGAGCGTCGTATCGGTCGTCTTCGGGCTCGCCGCGCAAAGCACGCTCAGCAATGTGGTTGCGGGCTTCTCCCTGGTGCTATACCGGCCGATCCGGGTCGGTGATGAGGTCCAAGTGAATACCCCGAAAGGCCTGGTGACCGCCTCTGTGCAGCAGATTTCGTTGGGATATACGATTCTTCTCGACTCCGTTCAAGACCAGATTTTTGTGCCGAATAGCGTAATGATGAGTACGATCCTCATTCGCAAAAGCGAGAGAGGTGCCGGGGCTTAGTCCTTCACGAGCGCCGAGCGGGGCTGCGCTTTCAGGCCAACACTTCCAGGATGAGATCCAAGAGTCGCAAAAACCTAAATTCCTCCATAAAATGCACCGTGTCACTTCGCAGGCCACACTAAATCCGGCCACCATGAGTAAAGGCAGTCAGCCCCTGCTTTGGAATGAACCGACGCCCGGCGCGTCTGCCCCGCGCCCTTGGCGCAATACTCTCGCGGCGTGCCTTTTGTTTCTTGCGGCTGGACCCGTACTGGCCGATCAGGTCGTAGCGATTGATCCTGATGCACACTACCCCGAGGGTCCCATCTGGCGCGATGGCAAGCTCTTCTATGTCGAGTATTCCGCGAGCAACATCAAGAACTGGGATGGCAGAGGCACCAAGATCTACTGGCACAAGGACGGCTGCGGTGCCAACAGTCTCATCCCGCTGAATGGTCATCTCCTGGTAGCTTGCTACGACAGCAATTCTCTTGTAGAGCTCGATGGGAGCGGCAAACAGGTTCGCGAGATCCGTGCAGACAGCGCCGGCAAGCCCTTCATCGGCCCCAACGACTTTTGCTCCGATGGCCACGGCGGCATCTACTTTTCCGCTTCCGGCGTCTACGACATCAAGGCACCGATCAGCGGCGCGGTGCTACACATAACGGCCGACGGCAAGACGATTACCGAAGTCGCCAGCACGATTCACTATTCGAACGGACTGACCCTCGCAAGGGATCAGCAGCATCTGCTGGTCGCCGAGATGCTCGCCGGACGGGTGCTGTCATTTCCGATCGAGACGGACGGCAGGCTGGGACAGCGAACGGTATGGGCACGCCTCGAGGATCTTGCGCCACCGACGCCCAATGAGGACGCCTACAACGGTCCGGACGGTGTCAAGCTCGGCCCGGATGGCAACTATTACATCGCGCAGAACGGTTCCGGTCGGGTACTGGTGGTGAGCGAGGACAAGCGGCTTGTGCGCACGATCGATGTGCCGACGCCGTATGTCACGAATATGGCGTTTGGAGCGGATGGAGCAAATATCGTGTTCGTGACGGGCGCTTTCGAGCAATGGAAGGCGCCGTTTCCGGGTGCGGTCTATCGTTGGTCACGCTGACCGACCTGGCCGGCGATCGGTGCTGAAGTTCGGGACTGGCACGGGTCGGTGAGGAGCGGCGGCTGCGCAAGAAGAACTAGGTTGGCAGGTACGTTCACAGGGGGTCTTGTGAGAAATAGGCGTTGCGAATGGGAGACGGTGCATATCCGTGGCCGCGGGCTACCGGCGACCACCAGTATTGCAGCCGCGGTGTTCTTTGCGCTTTACGGAATGCCGCGCGCCGCGCTCGGCGATCAGTCGGACGTCAGTAGTACCGCTTTGGCAGAAGTCACCGTGACGGCGACTCGCCGTCAGGAGACGCTCGAATCGGTCCCTTACAGTCTCTCCGTGGTGACTCCCGAGCAGCTCGCCGCGAGTGGCGCCACGGATCTGATGTCCCTGTCAACGCAAGTGCCCGGCCTAAGCATGTACGACTACGGTGCTCGCTTTGCGGGCGCGGTGACGCCGATTATCCGCGGCATCAACGCCACCGGGAGTCCCGCTCGTGGCTTTCGCTCGTTCGAGCAAGCTCCTGTGGGCACCTACATCGGCAATTCCCCGGTGGACGGCTACTTTCAGCTGGACGATCTGAACCGAATCGAGATTCTGCGCGGGCCGCAGGGGACCCTGTACGGGGCGGGGGCGCTCGGTGGTGCGCTGCGGTTGATCCCCAATTCGCCCGAACTGAACAAGTTCGACGGGCTGCTCGAGGCGGGCGGCTCGAGCGTCGCTCACTCGGACGGCACAGGCTACTCCTTGAAGAGTATGTTCAACGTACCGCTGGGCGATGTCGTGGCTTTCCGAGCTGCCGCGAGATACGACTATGATCCGGGCTGGATCAACGTCTTTGGTATCCTCGACCGCACCAACAACAGCGTGTACGGGGTCCCGCTACTCGCAAACCCCAATGATGTCGTAAACAGCTCCCCGATCTACAACAGTCGCAGCGACTGGAACTGGCAGAAGACCTTTACCGGCCGGGCGAGTCTGCTGTGGAAGCCGAATGATGTATTCAGCGCGGAAGCGGCCATCCTGCATTCGAAGGTCAAGGGCGATGCCGGACCGCAGGTCAATCCGACCTACGCAGGCGGCGTGTCTCCGATCGACCCGAATACTGTCTACCCTGCCGGCGGTAACTACCAGGAGCTGGCGCTGGTGGATGAGCCCTTTGACCGCACCACTAACCTATCGAGCCTCGATCTGAGCTACGACGCAGGATTTGCCACGATCTCGACGACAAGTTCCTACTACACGACCGACGGGTCCTTGATTCAGGACTCAACGTTCGACTACGGCGGTTTCGCCGGCGGGTACTACGTGCCGTACTACGCCGGAATTCCCACCAACCCGCGCTGGATCTACCCTTTCCTCTTCACCGACTCGGCGCACACCTTTACGCAGGAAGTACGGCTGGTGTCCAAAACCAGCCCGGCGAACCTCTTCGACTACGTCGTGGGCGCCTTTTATGAAAATCAGACAAACTTCGGTAACTGGTACGTGACCACGCCGGGTTCGCCGGAACGATCGATCGCACAGGGTTGCACGGGAGCGGTTTTCTACACGCCCGCGGGTACGCCTTCGAGCTTTCCGAATTGCCTCGTCGTCACCGGTCCTAATGACACCACTTTCCAGCAGCTCGACAAGCAGACCTTCACCGACAAATCCGTTTTTGGGGAGCTTACCTGGCATTTCATGACGCACGGACAAGTCACCGGCGGCGTGCGGCATTTCAAACAGGATTTCACGGATGCACAGTTGTACCAGGATTACACGTTTAACATCGTGGTGCCGCCCACGCCTCATGAGGCACCGGCGAGCAAGACCGTCGGAAAGCTCGATGTGTCTTACGAATATGCCGCGCAGCAGTACGTCTATGCACTTTGGTCACAGGGCTTCCGACGCGGCGGGGCGAACTCGCTTCCGCCCCCGGGGAACATCCTCGCGGAAAGCCCGCTGTTGCATACCTATCAACCGGATAGTACTAATAACTACGAGGCAGGCTTCAAAGGGCGCCTCGATAATGGCCTCTCCTATACCTTTGCCGGCTTCCTGATTCATTGGGACAGGCCCCAGATCTCCTCAAGCCTGCCGTCGGGCAACCTGGCCGTCTACAATGCCAACACGGCCGAGTCATGGGGGTTCGAGTTTGAATCTACGGGCCCCTTATTCGTACCACACCTGACTTACTCGGTCGGTTTCGCCTATGCCGACGCCTACTTGACCAGGGGGTTCTCTTATCCGGCAAATAACGGCTATGGCGTAATCACGCCCGGACTTCTCTCGGGTACCGCGGGGGAGCAGCTGCCGGGAAGCCCCAAAACGAGCGTGAGCGCTGCCCTCATATACGACATCAACCTACGTCCCGGCTACGTTCTTACGCTCTCACCCAATGGTGTGTATCGCAGCGCAACAGCGCTACAGGTCGCACCCAGCGTGGGAACCACGACCATCCAGCACTCCTCGACCTACCAAATCATGAACTTCAGTGCCTCCGTGACGCACGCGGCGTGGCGCGCGACTGCATATGTCACCAATGTGTTTGACAAGCAGGAGATCTTGGCTCCTCCATCGCAGCCCAATCAGTTCGACAACCTGACGAATGACTTCCTGGTGAATCCGCCGCGGACGATCGGCGTTCGAGTGGCTTATTCTTTCGGCCGGTAGAGCGAAATCGTCGGCAGGCACAGATGCTCCAGCCGCAGGCATTTTCAGGTGGGCAGTGGAACCGAGTGCGTAGCGAGCGTGTCGATCAATACCTGCAGGTGTCTGCGATAGTAACGCCAGCGACCGGAGGAGCTGCCGTAAATCGGACGTCGCACCTGGGCGGCGCTCGCGGTGAGGGACACGGACCGGTTATTCTGGATATCGATCGCCGCATCGCACCATGTGAGCTCGCAGTAAGCGGCGATGCGCGCCCCGCCGCCGCGGGGCTCGTGCACGAGTTCCTCGTAGACGATCTCGTGTAAGCGGTTGCCGAGGGCCGATCGCCAGTGCTGCATCAGTCGTTCATAGGCAGCGTAGTAGCGGCCCAGCTCCTCAAGATCGTAGCTGAAGGGGTACCCGGCGGCGAACAGGGTTCGATACATCGCAAAGCAGCTATCAAGTGGCGATCTTCTAACCAGCAGGATCTTTGCCTGCGGCAGGGCGCGCTGGATAGCGCCCACGTACAGGTAGTTGATGGGCAGTTTTTCGATGATGCGCTCAGCGCCAGTGCCCGGCTCGGCGAGGCGCGCGTAGTGCGCTGCCACGGCTTCGGGGTCGGCCGCAGTGGCTCGCTGGAATACATCGCCTGCGCCGTGCGCTGCGGCGAGCAACGCGCGTGAGAAATTGTCGGTCTCCCCGTTCGACCGAACGCCTGCCAACCCAGTGAGAATGCGCTCCACCAGCGTGGTGCCCGAGCGCGGCAGACCCACGATGAAGATAAAGCGCGAGGAGTCCACCTGTAGTTTCGAAGTACACGCGGCGCCCGGTGAGCAAGTCTCGGGCAAATAAGCTTCGGCAATGCGCGCGAGCTTGTGCTCATCTGCCGTGACGTCGTAGGAGAGCCGACTCCTGCGCGCCGTGGCTGCGGCGGCGAACCACTGAAACGCCTCATCGAAACGCCCCAGATCGTCGAGCTCCTTGGCGAGCGCGTAGCCCAGGAAGAGGCGCGCGCGGTAATCGACACTCGGACCAGAGAGCAGGGATTTGAGTTCGCCGAGGTGATTGGCGTCACCGGACTGTACGCGCAGTTCTGATCGCAGCAGATACGTGGGATATTGGCTCGCGTCGACGGCAATGGCTTGATCGCAGGCCGCCTCCGCCTCGGCTAATCGGCCGAGACTTCGCTCGCTGCACGCAAGGTTGTACCAGAAGCGCGGATGCCGGGGCGCCACTTGGGTGGCGCGGCGGTACAAGGCATTCGCCCCCTCGTGTCGACCGAGTGCCATTGAGACAAATGCGAGACCGTCATACGCATCCGCAACGCCGGTTGCAAGTTCCGCCGCCTCAGCAATCACTTGTTCCGCATCCGCGACTCGCCCGAGCTTCAGCAGCACCGAGGCCAGGAAGCCATGCGCGGGAAGACAAACCGTCGCACCGGCGACGGCACGCTCAGCGAGAGTCAACGCCTGATCGAGGCTGCCGGCCTGCATCAGGCGGTCAGCATCATTCGGGGGTACAGGAGCGGCGCCGTTCATGTTGCGGGGCGTGCCTGAAGGCTACCTCTGGGCAGGGCCGGTATAAGAGGATTTGACTGCGGAGCGAGCACCCACAGCAGCGCTGACAGAATACCCCGCCACCGCTCGGTCCGCGATGAGCTTGCCGCAGCGGAACGGGACAGATGCGCAGACCTACCGAGGCGGGAGTGCCGCTCTGGGGGAGTCAATGAAACGGGCGCCGTGCGCGATGAGGCGCTCCTTTACTCGCCGACCGGCGATTACGTGTACGAAGTTCCTGACCTTGGACTTGGATCGCAACTCGGCCAGCTCTTCCGCGTAAAGGCGCTTAACAACCTCAATGGGCGCGTTCGTTTTCCGAACGAGCTCGGTTACCGTGCTGTCACTTGGTTCAGCAGGTGTGCGAGTCGATTGCGAGGTCTCAGACACAGTCTAAATTCCAACGGGTTGCCCTAGCGCCATTGTACCGGCAACGACCGCCCACAGTTCACCACGGCGGACCGCTACGGCCAAGATTGCTTCAGGTCTGGGTTCTTGCAGTACCTGTACTCGCACAGCCGGTTTGACAAGTCCACAAAACGGGCGACGCAGCTCCGATCTCCGGCGCCCTCATTGCGATTGAAACGTAACGCGAAGGGCGCGAAATAAAGTAAGCGAGTGCGTGGCGCAGATTTCTCCGTGACCGGCGACGCCGCGCAGCCGCAGCCAACGTGTGGAGCGATGAGGCGGCGTAGCAGCGAGGCGGCATACGGCGTTTACTGAGCCAGAACTATGTCAACCATTGCGATCTATGAGGAAAACGACCTCATGCGCGCCCTTCTTAGGGAGTGGCTGAACGATGCAGGCTATCGTGTGCGTGAGTTTGCGCCGGGTGCGGCGCAGCGTGCTGGCACAGCGGATCTTGTGATCGCCAGCGTTTACAAGCCGAAACAGGAGGGCGCGCAGCTGGTGCGTGCCGTGCAGGCCGCGCATCCCGGCACCCCTCTGATCGCGATATCGGGTCAGTTTCGCGCCGGGCTTTCGACCGCGGGCCCGACTGCGCAGATGCTCGGGGTCCGGCAGCTTCTGGCCAAGCCCCTGACCCGTGGCGACCTGCTCAAGGCGGTGCGCGCTATTATTGGCGCACCACGTTGAGTGGGCGAAAGCACCGCATGTCCGCAACAGGCGATTCTGGTGTGCCGGGCAGCCGCTCAGTCCGATTCAGGCGCCTGAGGTTCGGGGCGATGGCGCTCGGCGTCCTCGTCATTCTCGCGTTTGCCTGTTCGTCCGCCTACGACGCCTGGCGCGCATACCGTGATGCGCGCGTCGCGGCTGATCGTGAGCTCGATAATGTCGCCAGGGCGCTCGCGGAGCAAACCGCGTGGACCTGGCAAGGCATCGATCTTCTGCTGCGGGATACGGCGATCTGGTATCAAACCGATGGTCGGAGGATCGCGCCCGAGCGTGTCGGGGAAGTCCTCGCGAACCGCGCCGCGGGGGTGCGGCAGGTACGCTTGCTCACGATCGTCGATGCGCATGGCATTCAACGCTACCGCTCGCGCGGATCCTCCCCGGCCGACCTGAATGTCTCGGACCGCTCGTACTTCACCGCTCAACGCCATGGCGTCGCCACCGGCCTTTTCATGAGCGAGCCACTCGTGACACGGTCCGAAAACCGCGCCGCGGTGGAGCTTTCGCGCCGCCTCGACGACGACACAGGTTTCGCAGGCGTCGTCTCGGCGAGCGTCGACCTTGAAGATCTACGGCAGTTCTATCAAGCCGTCAGCCTCGGTCCGGGCAGCGCGATTCAACTCTTGCGTGGGGACGGAACGCTGCTGGTACGCAACCCGCCGACGCCGGGAGCGGTCGGGCAGAAATTCCCGCGACTCGTTGCCGCACCGGGAGCGCAAGGGAGAAGAATATCGAATCCGATCGACGGCAGTCGAGACTTCATCGCTATTGCACGGGTGCGGGACGCACCGCTGGTAGTCGCCGTTACTCGGGAAGAAGCGGTCGCGCTGGCAGCTTGGCGCGACGAGGCCATTCGTCTCGGGCTGCGCACGCTCGTTGTTACGCTGTTAGGAGTGCTAGCCATCGCGGCTCTGTTGCGCCAATTGCGCCAAGTCGAGGTGAGCGAGCGGGCGCTACGGCAAAGCGAGGAGCGCTACGCGCTCGCAATGGAAGGAGCCAATGAGGGACACTGGGATTGGGACGTCGCAACGGATCGCCTGTTCCTGTCGCCGAAGGCCAAAATGTGGGCTGGCCTTAGCCAGGACAGTGCCATCACCACCCGGGCCGCTTGGCAGGCGCAAATCGTGATGCACCCGGATGACAGATCGCGCGTCGAGGCGGCGCTGAGAGATCATTTAGAGGGGCGAACGCCGCGCTATGAGTGCGAATACCGCATTCATCAGCCTGACGGTCAATGGCGTTGGCTGCTCGTACGTGGCCGGTGTCTGCGCGACGCGGCGGGTAAGCCGTATCGGCTCGTCGGGTCAACGAGCGACATCACCGCTGAAAAGCAGGCGCAAGCCGAGAAAGAGCACCTGGAGGCGCAACTGCGGCAGTCGCAGAAAATGGAGGCGATTGGCACCCTGGCCGGGGGCATCGCCCATGACTTCAACAATATCCTCGGCGCGATCCTCGGTTACGGGGAGCTTGCGCAGCAGCATGCGGATGCCGGCAGCGCCATGCGGCGCTATCTGGACAATGTCATGCGCGCGGCGGGGCGGGCGAAGGCACTCGTGGATCGGATTCTCGGCTTCAGCCGCATGGGGCTCGGTGAGCGGGTACCGGTGAACGTTCAGGCCGTGATTGAGGAAACGCTTGAACTGCTGACCGCCTCGCTGCCGGCCGGTATACGCCTGGAGAAAGCACTTCAAGCCGGTGACGCGGCAGTGATTGGTGATGCGACGCATCTGCATCAAGTAGCGATGAACCTGTGTACTAACGCACTCCATGCAATGGAGCGCGGGGGGGTGCTCAGCGTCGTTCTCGAGCGCGTTCGGCTGAACGAGCGGCGCTCTCTTTCACGGGGAACTCTTTCCCCGGGAGAATATGTGCGGCTCGACGTCAGTGACACAGGCACCGGCATTTCGCCTGCAGTTCTGGAGCGGATGTTCGATCCTTTCTTTACCACCAGAGGAGTCGGTGCAGGTACCGGCCTTGGCCTGTCGCTGGTGCACGGTATCGTCTCCGAGCTTTTCGGCGCCATTGAGGTAGTTACGAGAGCGGGAGAGGGCACGAAGTTCGAGATCTGGCTGCCGGTCGCCGGTGAAGCCCAAAGACCCCAATCGGAGGTGGTCGGCGAGCTACCACGCGGACGCGGTGAGACGGTGATGATCGTGGATGACGAGCCGCCCCTGGTTGCGCTCGCCAGCGAAATGCTGACCGATCTTGACTACGAGGCCGTAGGCTTCGAATCGAGCAGGGCTGCGCTACAGGCGTTTCGGGCAGAGCCGCAGCGCTTCGACCTCATACTCACCGATGAAGCTATGCCGGATCTGGTCGGCTCGGAGCTGGCGCGCGAAATCCGGCAGATTCAGCCTACTGTGCCGATCATACTGATGAGTGGCAACGGTGGTGCACAGCTCAAGGAGAAGGCGGGTTTGATCGGCGCCAATGAGGTCTTGCGGAAGCCGCTGCAGAGCCGCGATCTGGCCGAGTCGTTGGCGCGAGTGCTGCAGTCGCTGCACAGAGCCCCTACATCAGAGCGCATCGATTAGTCTTTTAAGACGGGTGATAATCTGACGCGCCTTACCAAAGGGCGAGGCGAGGCGACGGAGGTTGCAGGAATGGCGCAAACAGTTCAGCCGCACATCCTGGTCGTCGACGATGACCCCGATATCCGTGAGTTGCTGGAGGACTATCTCACCGAGAATGCGCTGCGCGTGAGCGTAGTGGCGAGCGGAAAGGAAATGTCGCGGGTGCTCACCGATGAAGCTATTGATCTTGTCATTCTCGACTTGCGCCTTGCCGGCGAGGACGGGATGGCGATCGTGCGCACGCTACGCGACGCTTCGGCGATTCCGATCGTCATGCTCACCGGCGTGCGTGACGAGGCCGACCGCATCATGGGACTTGAACTCGGCGCGGATGACTACCTGACCAAGCCTTTTAGTCCCCGTGAGCTCCTGGCGCGAATTCGAACAGTGTTGCGTCGCACCAAGGGCTCGGCACTGACGCAGGCGCGCGAACGACAAGTGCGCGCGTACCGGTTCGCCGAGTTCGAGCTCAACCTGCGGACCAGGCGCCTGAAGCAGCTCGACGGGCGACTCATAGAATTGACAAATGGCGAGTTCAATTTACTCGCCGCCTTACTGGGTGCGCCTCAGCGAATCCTCACGCGCGACCAGCTCCTGGAGGCGAGTCGCGTATATGACAACGAGGTTTACGACCGCTCCATCGACGTCCAGGTAGCCCGATTGCGTCGCAAGATCGAAGCGGATCCGTCGCATCCGCAGTTCGTCGTCACGGAACGCGGGGTGGGATACACGTTCAACTGTGCGGTGGAAGTCCTGTATTGAAGCGGGTGCCGCGTTGGCCCGGGGGTGCTCGGTCACCCGGGACGTAGAGCCACATTTCCCGGAACATTGCAGTTGAAACGGTGCCGGCTGTGGCGCAGGCACGCGCGAAACCTGCGCCCCTCACGCTTTCTCCCAGCACCGGCGGCATCCTGTCGCCCAGGGGAGAAGCACCATGACGCTTTCGGACGTGAAACCCGGATCGAGGGAGCCGGCGCCGCCGGCGATCCACGATTCTCTTCATCATTCAGCCACAAGTTCTGCCCCCGCCGCGCCGCCGACTATAGCGTCGCTAACCATGGGGAACGTGCTCGAAAGCGCGAATGAGGACGAGGCGGCAACCCCCGATGCGACTCGCAATCCACTCTGGCTTATCGCATGGGGGATGGCGTGCTTGTTCGGCGTAATGGCGACGATTATCGCTCTCGGATGAGCAGGCCCCGGATCGCTGCCGTGGCAATTGAAATGCGCAGGCGGCCTGTAGACATGTCCGCGCAAGACCGGCGGTGCAGTCTGGCAGCCATCGGGGAATCAGAGGCGTAACCGGCGAGTACTGCAGTACGAACAGCTGCAGAGGGTCGCCAAAGATGAGGACGTTATCCATGGGACAGTCAGTTCAAATTCAGATCCAAGGACTCCAGAGCGAGTCCGTTGAGATTCCGGGCACTCAGCTACGCGTCTCGCGCGTCGCACTCGGCACTTGGGCCATGGGCGGCTGGATGTGGGGCGGCACCGACACGAACGCATCGATCGCTACGATACGGGCCGCACAGGATCAGGGGATGAATCTGATCGATACCGCGCCGGTGTACGGGTTTGGGGTGTCTGAAGAAATCGTAGGCCAGGCGCTCGGCGTTGCGGGACTGCGCGCGCACGCGGTCATTGCCACCAAGGTCGGCCTGGAATGGCGCGATGGCAAGGTCTATCGAAACGCGACCAAGGCTCGAATCATGCAGGAGATCGATGATTCGCTGCGCCGTCTGCGCACGGACTACATCGACATCTACCAGGTTCACTGGCCCGATCCACTGGTACCCATTGAGGAAACCGCCGAGGCGATGCGTACGCTCTACGAACAGGGCAAGATCCGCGCCATCGGGGTAAGCAATTTCTCGGTCGCCGAGATGGAGCACTTCCGGCGCGTGGCCCCGCTGCACGTACTGCAATGCCCCTACAACCTCTTCGAGCGTGCCATCGAAGCGGAGATTCTTCCATACTGCCGCGCCAACAACATCGTGACGCTCGGCTATGGGGCGCTTTGCCGCGGCTTGCTAAGCGGACGCATGCGGCCGGATACCACTTTCCAGGGCGACGACCTGCGGCGCATTGATCCGAAGTTCCAGCCGCCTCGCTTCACCCAGTACCTCGCTGCCGTGCGGCAGCTCGATGAGCTCGCACAGCGCCGCTTTCATCGCGGCGTGATCCATCTGGCGGTGCGTTGGATGCTCGACCAGGGCATCAGCGTCGCGCTCTGGGGTGCGCGTCGCCCGGATCAGCTCGTAGCTACACTCGATGTCGCGGGTTGGTCGCTCGCCGCCCCGGAGCGTGAACTCATCGAACGCATTGTAAATGCAGCGGTGGTGGACCCCGTCGGTCCCGAATTCATGGCACCCCTGCAACGCGCCTGATTCCAAACAGATACGGAGACAAACCTGTGAAACTCGGATTTATCGGACTCGGGCACATGGGTGCCGCCATGGCGGCCAATCTCGTGAAGGCCGGACACGATGTCAGTGTCTTTAACCGCAGCCCGCAGCGAGCGGGGCCGCTTATCGAGCTCGGGGCGCACGAGGCTGCCAGTGTTGGCGCAGCTTGCGAGCATAAGGAAGCGGTAATCACCATGCTGGCGGATGACGAGGCTGCATCCGCGATCGCCCTGGGCGAGGGCGGTATCGTCGCCCAGCTGCCCAAAGGCTCGATTCACGTGTCCATGAGCAGCATCAGCGTTGCGCTCTCCCGACGCCTGGCTCGGATGCATGCGCAAGCCGGACAGCGCTACGTTGCAGCCCCCGTGTTCGGGCGGCCGGCCATGGCGGCGGCCGCCAAGCTGTTCATAGTCGTCGCGGGCGATCCGGCAACGGTCGAGGAGTGTCAGCCGCTGTTCCGTGCGATGGGTCAGAAAGCAATTGTGATAGGGACCGAACCCGCCGCGGCAAATCTCGTCAAGCTCAGCGGAAATTTTCTGACCGCGGCCGCCATCGAGGCGATGGGTGAGGCTGTTGCACTCGTCGGCAAGGCAGGCATCGACCGTCAGGCGTACATGGAGCTCCTCACCGCTACCGTGTTCAACGCAGCCCCGTACACGACCTACGGACCTCTCATCGCCCAGGGCAAGTTTGAGCCGGCCGCTTTCGCCGCGCCGCTCGCCTACAAGGACATCCGCCTGGCGCTGGCCGCGGCCGAAAACCTGCGGGTGCCGATGCCACTGGCGAGCCTGCTGCACGATCGCTTTTTGCGCTTGCTCGTCGCGGGCGGCGAGCATCTTGATTGGGCAGCTCTTGGCGGACTGGCGGCTCAGGACTCCGGTGCCGGCCCAGTGTAAGAATCCAAACCGCCTGAGATCGCCCCATGCTCGCCATAGTCCGAATCGCGCTTAGCCGGCCCTACACGTTCATCGTGTCGGCACTGCTTATATTGCTCTTCGGCACCCTGGCCGCACTACGCATGCCGGTGGATATTTTCCCAAGCATTAACATTCCGGTTATCGCCGTGGCCTTTCAATACCAGGGGCTGCCACCGGATCAGATGGCCGGGCGCATCATTACCCCATTCGAGCGCGCACTCACCACCACCGTCAACGACATTGAGCACTTCGAAGCGACTTCGTATACGACATTTGGCATCGTCAAGGTCTTCTTTCACCCATCGGTCAATATCGCCACCGCCAACGCGCAGGTCACCGCGATTGCGCAGAGCTTGCTGAAGCAGATGCCGGCGGGCACGACGCCGCCGCTGATACTCAATTATAGCGCCTCGACCGTGCCGATCATTCAGCTCGCACTCTCAGGTAAGGGTCTCACCGAGCAGAATCTTGCGGATCTTGGCATGAACTTCGTGCGTCCGCGCCTGGTCACCGTGCAGGGCGCAGGCATTCCCTGGCCATTCGGCGGCAAGACGCCGCAGGTGATGTTCGATCTTGATACCGCGGCACTGCAGTCGCGCGGTTTAACCGGTCTCGACGTTGCTGATGCGCTGGCCGCACAGAACGTGATCACCCCGGTCGGCTCGGAAAAGATCGGCGATTATGAGTACAACATCAATCTTAACAGCGCGCCTTCGAGCATCGTGGGGCTCGGCGACCTGCCGATCAAGAACGTGGGCGGAGCCATGGTGTACATGCGCGACGTGGCCCAGGTGCACGAAGGCAATGCCGTGCAGACCAATATCGTCCACGTTGATGGCAATCGCTCAGTACTGCTCAGTGTGTTCAAGAGTGGCACGACCTCGACGCTCGACATCGTCAGCGGCATCAAAAAGATGCTGGCGCTCATCAAGCCCTCGCTCCCGGACGCACTTGAGATCAAGCCGATCGGCGATCAGTCGATATTCGTACGCGCGGCGATCTCGGGCGTAGTGCGCGAAGGCGTGATTGCCGCGGCCTTGACGAGTCTCATGATTCTGCTGTTCCTGGGCAGCGCGCGCTCGACGCTGATCGTGACGACTTCCATTCCGTTATCGATCCTCGGCGCAATCGGGGCGCTGTGGGCGATCGGGCAGACGCTCAACATCATGACCCTCGGGGGCCTCGCGCTCGCGGTAGGGCTGCTCGTTGATGAGGCAACCGTGACGATCGAGAGCATCAACTACCATCTTGAACAGGGCAAGGATGTGGAAAGGGCGATCCTCGACGGCGCCTCGCAGATCGTGGTGCCGGCTTTTGTTTCCCTGCTGTGTATTTGCATCGTGTTCATTCCGATGTTCTTCCTGAGCGGCGTTGCGCGCTTCCTGTTCGTGCCCATGGCGGAGAGCGTGATGTTTGCGATGGTCTTCTCGTTCCTTCTGTCACGCACGCTGGTGCCGACGCTGGCGAAGTATCTGCTGCGCAGGCACGAGAGGCCCGTCGGGGCGGAGCACAACCAGCTCCTTGAGTCGAGACCGCCGAAGAACCCGCTGGTGCGCCTGCAGCGCGGCTTCGAGACGCACTTCGAGCGGCTGCGCGCCGGGTATCACGACCTGCTGACACTCGCCGTCTCGTATCGCAGAGGATTTATCGCGGGCTTTCTTGGCTTCATTGCCCTCTCGTTCATTCTGGTGCCATTTCTCGGCCGCAATTTCTTCCCGCAGGTCGACGGCGGCCAGATTCTGCTGCACGTGCGGGCGCCGGTCGGCATGCGTATTGAGGAGACCGCGGCGCGCTTCGCCGATGTGGAGAAGGCGATCCGCGAGGTCATCCCTCCGGCGGAGGTGGCCGCAGTAGCAGACAATATCGGGACCTATATTTCTGCGATTAACACCATCTACAACAATACGGGCACGATCGGTGAGTCGGACGGAGACATCCAGATCTCGCTCAACGCGGGGCATGCGCCGACCGCCCGGTACGTCAACCTGCTGCGTCAGCAGCTACCACGGCGTTTTCCGGGTCTGACGTTCTCGTTTCTGCCGGCCGATATCGTGAGCCAGATCCTCAATTTTGGTGCGCCGGCGCCGATCGATTTGCAGATTCGCGGCAACGACCTTGCCGCGGACTACGCCTATGCCAGCAGGCTGCTGGCCCGGGTACGCCGGATCCCCGGCGTGGCCGATGCACGCATTCAGCAGTCTTCGGCGCTTCCGACGATCGATGTCAATATCGATCGCACGCGCGCACGGTACACGGGCGTGACCGCGGCCGACGTGACCGACAGCCTGGTGGTCAACCTGGACAGTTCCATTCAGGTGGCCCCTACCTACTGGCTCAATGAGAAGAACGGCGTTACCTATCCGATTGCGCTGCAGACACCGCAATATCAGATCGATACGCTGCCGAAGCTGCGCAATCTGCCGATTAACGCGAGCGGAGCGCCCACGACGGTGCTCGGTGGCATTGCCGATATCCGGCGTAGCCACGGCGACGCGGTAGTTTCGCAGTACGACATCGCCCCGATGGTGGAGATCTACGCGACGCCACAGGGCCGCGATCTCGGCGCGGTTTCGCGGGACATACAGAAGATCATCGTGCAGAACGACAAGGACAAGCCGAAGGGCGCGATCGTCGCTCTGGTCGGGCAGACGGCGACCATGAACAACGCCTACTCCGGGTTGTTGTTTGGTCTGCTCGGCGCAATCGCGCTGGTGTATTTCCTGATCGTGATCAACTTCCAGTCCTGGAGCGACCCCTTCGTCATCATCACGGCGCTCCCCGGAGCGTTCGCCGGCATTATCTGGATGTTGTTTGCGACGCATACCACGCTGTCCGTGCCGGCGCTCACCGGCGCGATCATGTGCATGGGCGTGGCGACCGCCAATAGCGTGCTGGTAATCAGTTTTGCACGCGAGAAGCTCAACGAGCTCGGCGATGCGACGCAAGCCGCGCTGGAGGCCGGATTCGTGCGCCTGCGCCCGGTGCTGATGACCGCGCTGGCGATGGTGATCGGGATGCTGCCGATGGCGTTGGGCCTGGGCGAGGGCGGTGAGCAGAATGCACCACTTGGGCGCGCGGTGATCGGCGGCCTGATCTTTGCCACCGTTTCGACGCTGTTCTTTGTCCCCGTGGTGTTTAGCATTATCCACCGGCGCTTCGGTGAAAAGCGGACGCCGGAGGCCCATTTAGGAGCAACTCATGTCCCAGCCTGATCCGAATATCAACCGCCCCGTCCTGCGCCGGCTTTCCTGGGTCGGTGGCGCATTCGTGCTCCTCGCCGTGGCCATCGTCGCGCACGGGATGGTGATCCGGGCGACGCAGAACGCACGCCTGCGGCAGTTGAGCGAAGCGCAGGCTGTACCGACCGTGGCGATCGTGACGCCCATCAGCGCTCAGGATCACGCGAGTCTGGACTTGCCGGGCCGCCTGGAAGCCTACATCCGTGCACCTATCTACGCGCGCGTGTCGGGCTATCTCAAAAGCTGGCAGCATGATATCGGCGGGAAGGTGAAAGGCGGCGACCTGCTGGCCGAAATCGATACGCCCGACCTCGACCAGGAACTCATACAGGCGCGCGCCGCCCTGAGCGTCGCAAAAGCCAATGCGAAGCTTGCGCAAATCAGCGCGGAGCGGTGGCAGTCGCTGGCTGGCACCGACGCGGTAGCCAAGCAAGACGTGGACCAGCGCACGTTCGCCCTGAACGCCAACATCGCTCAAGTGAAGGCGGCGCAGGCGAATGTCGACCGGCTGATTGCCGAGGAGAGCTTCAAACACCTGGTGGCGCCATTCGACGGCATCGTCACCGCGCGCGACACCGACATCGGCGCACTGATCAATGTCGGGGCCGCCGGCGGTGCAGAGCTGTTCGTGGTTTCTGAGACGAGCAAGCTGCGGGTCTATGTCAATGTGCCGCAGAATTACGTGCCGAGCGTGCTGCCCGGCGCGCAGGCCACCATTCGCGTGCCCGAACATCCCGACAGGATCTATAGCGGAACGGTGCAGGCGTCCGCCCAGGCGGTCAACGCAAGCACGGGCACGACCCTGATGCAGTTGATCGTCGACAATAGCGCCGGTGAGATGATGCCCGGAGACTACGCTGGCATCCACCTGCAAATCGCCGATACGAGCCGGGTGTTGCGCGTGCCCTCGAGCGCGCTGATCTTCGACGCGAAAGGACTTTCGATCGCGACGGTGGAGGCCAACAACCGGGTCCTGGTGAAGCCCGTATCAATCGCACGCGACCTGGGGGCGGTCGTCGAAGTCGCTTCGGGCCTGGCGCCGAGCGACCGCGTGATCGAGAACCCACCCGACGGCATAGGCACCGGGGCTATGGTGCGCCTCAACTCTCGCGATGGGATCGGTAGTGGCGCCAAGGTGCGCGTCGCGGGCGCGATGCCAGATCGCTCGGACGCAGACAAGGGAAAGACTATCGATGAACACAGTTAAGGGCATACTTCGGTACGGCGCCGCACTGACGGTGCTTCTCGGCGGTTGCTCTCTCACCCCGCCGCTGAAGACCCCCGTCGTTCCGACTGCGGCGGCCTACAAGGAATTGGGCCCCTGGACGCAGGCGCAGCCGGGCGACCGTCTGCCGCGCGACAGCTGGTGGGCGCTGTACCACAGCGCCGAGCTCGACGAGCTGCAGCAAAGGCTGATCGCCGGGAACACGACGCTCGCTGCGGCACTGGCTAATTACGCGCGCGCCAGAGCGCTCAGCGATCAGGCGCGCGCGGGGCTTTTCCCCGCGCTGGGCATCGGCGCCGGCGTTGAGCGGGCGCGCGAATCGATCAATGATCCTCTCCGGGGGCCCACCGCGCCGACTTACTACAACAGCAACACAATCGGCGGCAGCGTCAGCTATGAACTCGACCTGTGGGGACAGATTCGCAACGAGGTCGCCGCCGGAGAGGCCAATGCCGCTGCCGCCGCCGCGGATCTTGAGAATGCACGCCTTTCGTTGACGGCTCAGTTGGTCGACGATTACGTTCAATTGCGCAGCTTCGACCGCGACAGCGCGATCCTGGATGAGACCGTGAAGGCCTACACGCGTGCGCTCAGCCTCACCAAGCAGCGCCACGATGCTGGCATTGCGCCCGGCCTCGACGTGTCGCAGGCGCAGACTCAGCTTGATACGGCGCGCTCCCAGGCGGCGCAGACGCTCGCGCAACGCGCGCTCATGGAACACGCCATCGCCGCGCTGCTGGGAGTGTCAGCCTCGACCTTCTCGATCAAACCGGAAATCCTGGTCGTCACGCTGCCGCAGATTCCCGCCGACGTTCCCAGCACGCTGCTGGAACGCCGTCCGGATATCGCGGCCGCGCAACGTCGTATGATTGCCGCCAATGCAAACATTGGGGTTGCGCGTGCCGCGTATTTTCCCACGCTCACCCTGGGCGCTCAGGGCGGCTTTCAGAGCGGTGGCTTTGCCAACTGGCTGAGCGCGCCGAGTTCGTTCTGGGCGATCGGCCCGAATGCCTTGCTCAGCGTGTTTGATGGCGGCCTGCGCCGCGCGCAAGTCGCCCAGGCGCGCGCCGAGTTCGACGCCTCGGCGGCCAATTACCGCGGCACCGTCGTGAACGCATTTCAGCAGGTAGAAGACAGCCTCGCTATGCTCAATCACTACCATGACGCCGCCGTGGAGGAGAAGGCCGCGGTCGAAGCTGCGCAACGCACCCTGGATCTATCCATGGCACTGTACGTCAAGGGCGCAACCGACTACCTGACCGTGGTCACCTCCCAGACCGCAGTCCTGCAGACCCAGCTGGACGCGCTCAATCTGGATACCCTGCAGCTGCGGGCAAGCGTCGACCTGATCCGTGCGCTTGGCGGCGGATGGGAGGATTCCGCGATGGCGCAGAACGGGGCGATGAAGCGGCAGCAGCCCGGATAGCTGCGCTGGGTGGCTTGGCAACGACCTGGAGAGGACCATGCAACTCGCGCTCCCCCGTTTACTCAGCGTCAACGCGGGATTTATCGATGCAGCGGGTTATCTTGCATTGAAGGGCCTCTTCGCCGCCCACGTGACCGGCAACTTCGTCACTCTCGGAGCGGCGCTTGTTCTGGGAAGTTCAGGCGTACTCGCCAAACTTCTGGCCCTGCCGGTCTTCTGCGTCGTAGTGTTCCTCGCGAGACTAGTCGCGCACGGTCTGCGTGCGCGTTCTCTTCCCGTAATGCGTACATTGCTGGCGGCGCAGCTTGCACTGATGATCCTTGGGGCAGCGCTCGCGACTGTGTTCGGGCCGTTCGCGAACGCAGACGGGTATGCGGCTGTGGCGACCGGCATGGTGCTCGTGGCGGCAATGGCGATTCAAAATGCCGCTCACAGGCTTCATCTACCGAGCGCGCCGCCCTCTACGATCATGACGGGGACCAGCACCCAGATCATGTTGGACCTGGGCGACGTAGTTCACGGTCTCGCGCCTGAAAGGGCAATAGCGATTCGAGAACGACTCGGCCGGATGACGGTAAGCGTCTTGGCGTTTGCCCTCGGTTGCACCCTCGGTGCGTTCCTTTATGCGTGGCTCAGTGTCCTGTCCTTTTGGGTGCCGTCGATTCTGGTTCTCGGCGCCCTGCGCATGCGTCAAGCGCTCGCAGAGGCTGACGCGCACGACCATCTGCCTCGAAGCGCATAAACGGTGACCTCTGCCAGCCCCGAGGTGGGGTAACGCCGCGTCCCTTCCGTGCGTAAGGGCGAAGTCAAGCATCACCCGGACCGAAAGCGTCGCGCTAACCCGGCTAGGCCCGGGAGGTCCATTGCAAACGAAATCTGGCCTTCCGGTGAGGAAATACGGCGCGCATGGGCGCCGTATAGCCTCAACGTCATCGCCAATGCGGACGATGTTTCCGGAGACGACCGTGAGCACTGCACGAATTTTGCGCGACCGACGAGTCGCGCCTCTCAGCACTTTCTTAGACGCGATGTCGCGTGCACTGGGTCGGCAGAGCAGGGGGATCCTGAATACCACAGGCGGTGTGGTTGCTCGCGCGGGCTGGCGGCCGGCACTGCTCATGGCCACCAGTGGATTTGCGTGCTTATTGCCGGCCGCGGTGGGGCGGGCGGATCCGCCCAATTTCCATCAGGCGCCTGTCTCGGCTGCGAACCTCGAAAATCCTTTCCACGGACAGGCGCCAGCGGTACAAGCGGGCGGCAAACTCTATGCGGAGCACTGCGCCGTGTGTCATGGGCGCAGTGCGGAGGGGACCGGCAATATCCCCGCTCTGGCGCATGCCCGGGTGCAGAGTGTGCCGGACGGCGAGGTGTTTTGGTTTGTCACCAAAGGATCCAACAGCGGTGCGATGCCATCATGGGCGTCATTGCCCGAGCAACAGCGGTGGCAGCTCGTCACGTATCTGAAGACACTGGTCAATGCGCCTGTGGTTGCCCCGGCGCCGAGCGCCGCAGCCATGACTCCGATTTCTGCGCCTGCCCCGCCGGCACCGTTCACTGATTTCCGGTTCGAGGTACCAGGTGCAACTCGCAAGGTCACGGTCAGCGATCTGCCGGCGCCGTTTGCAACGAACTCGGCCGGTAACGGACCGAGCATCGTCGCCCGCCCGTCGGAGGCCTGGCCGAAGGCGCCCAAGGGTTTCAAGGTCCAGCTGTACGCGGACCGTCTCGCCACACCACGCGTCATACACGTGGCACCAAACGGCGATGTCTTCGTCGCGGAAAGCGGCGGCGGGCGCATCCGGGTCTTCCGCGGGTTGAAGGCGGACGGTAAACCTGAGCGTTCCGAGGTTTTCGCCGCCAATCTCAACAGGCCGTATGGCATCGCCTTCTATCCCCCCGGCCCGGATCCAAAGTGGGTCTACGTAGGTGATGCCGACTCGGTCGTGCGCTTGCCGTACCGGAATGGTGACCTTAAGGCAACCGCTGTCGCTGCACACGTTGTTGATCTCCCGCATGGGGGATCCCACTGGACGAGGGACGTGGTCTTTTCTGCGGACGGGAAGACTTTGTTCGTTGCGGTAGGGTCCGCATCGAATGTCGACGATCCTGACACGAGTGCGGCGGAAAGGAGTCGCGCAGACATCCTGGCCTTCGACCCCGAGGGCGCTCCTATGGGCGTATATGCTTCCGGTGTCCGAAACCCGTCGGGTCTGGCCATTGATCCGCGTACCGGCCAACTGTGGTGCACGGTCAATGAACGCGATGGCCTCGGCGACAATCTCGTGCCCGATTACATCACCGCGGTTCGCGAGGGTGGCTTTTACGGGTGGCCTTGGTGGTACATGGGTCAGCACCAGGACCCCCGTCACGTCGGTAAGCACCCCGAGCTACGGGACCGGGTCATCGTCCCGGACGTGCTGCTGCAACCGCATAACGCCTCGTTGCAGATTGCTTTCTACGAGGGCCGGCAATTTCCGGATGAATATCGCGGGGATATCTTCGCCTCCGAGCATGGTTCCTGGAATCGCTCCGTTCGCACCGGCTACGAGGTCATCCGCCTGCCGCTGAACCGAAGCGGAAGGGCTAGTGGAGACTACGAGGATTTCCTGACCGGCTTTGTCCTTCCGAACGGCCAGGTCTGGGGACGCCCGGTAGGTGTAACCGTTGCTCTTGATGGGTCATTGCTGGTGACCGACGACGGTTCTAACTCAATCTGGCGGATCAGCTACGTCGGCGAACAGCCACGCGTCGGGTGAAGTTCTGCCCGAAGCGAAGACGCGGGCTTGACTACAAAGCCAGTCCGACGTCGTAGTCACAATCTGACGACTCTTGACTGCGAATCCCGGCGGATGCGCGCAAGGCAGCGCTGCACTCTAACAACAACAAATGGCGCAGCAGCATCAGTACATCGACGTGTCATCCGCAGCAACAGGCAGCGCGCAGAGAATCTCCGCGGGCACGGACACTTCCATTGACGATGTTCAGGAACTGATAGCGCGCGTTGAGGCGGGGATCGAGGCGTTAGAGGAGGCGGGCGATACCAGTTGCGAACGCCTACGTCTCAAGCTTCGGGAGGCCGTGCTCGTCGCCCGGCGCAAATTGATGGAGCGGGGCGGTGAATAGGGGGCAAGCACGACAGCGCCACGGGTCGCTCTGCATCCTTGACGGACGTCCCGCCGAGCCTGCCGAGGTAGTAACTGGGCTCCGAGACGCCATGCCGCCGGAACAGATCCTTCACCGCCGCCCCGCGCTCAGTGTCGCGCAGTAAGGGCGAACTCGGAACAAGCCGGAGCGCGCGGAGAGAACCTAATACAGCTGCTCGGGGATCTGATGGACTACCGTGTTGAGGAAATTCAGACTGGAGTCTGGCGTGTCGACGTTTTGGGGAACGACTCGAATCGTTCGTCGCGGACCCGATGTGAGAACCTTGACGCCCTGGGATAGTTTCGCCGCCGAAGGCCGCAGGCTGTGGTCCTCGCCATCGCTCGATTCTGCGTTCCGTTGGATACGCGCACGTACGGGGCTTCGTACCGAAGCCATACTGGTTGAGGGACTAACAACCCATGCGACGCCGGCGGGCGGCCTGCTGAACGACCTCCCACGGCCAGTGGGAACGTAGCCGCATTCGGGGGAGCGCTCGGTCGGCGGTTGACAGCAAAAAACCCTGCAGCCGCTGCGTAAGAGCGAAGCGTTTCGCGTCGGCTTATCAGGCCTTGGGCGCGGGTCGTGAGCTGATCACGGCAACCGCGCTATGGGCGAGTCTCTTAAGTTCAGCCCGCGGCGTCCCTGAGCGGGCGCGAATGGCCAGCGTGTGTAGCGTGGCGGACGCGAGCATGCCAAGGGCAACAGGATCGGCATCCGCGCTCAATTCGCCTCTCGCTTGCGCAGTGCGGATGCGTGACTCGAAAGCCTTATCAAGCCTTTGAAGTCCCTTGGCGAGAGAATCCCGAATGACCGGATCCTCTACGGCTTCGGTGGTCGCTGTTCCGATCGCAAAACAGCCTCGAGGCCGACCTTCACCGGCGAAATACATCGACAAGGCCTTGTCGTACACGCACGTTAGCGCATCTTCGAGCGGGACATTGTCGCGGAGCGCCTCACGCATCCCGACCGACGCCAGGTGCCAATAATGCTGGAGCGCCTTCAGGTAGAGCGCCTGCTTGTCGCCAAACGCCGCGTAAAGACTGGGCCGGTTCATGCCGGTGGCCTCAGAGATAGCGTCCAGCGAAGTAGCGGAGTAACCGGCCTTCCAGAAACATGCCATCGCCTGCGTCAACGCGCGGTCGGCATCGTACTCGCGAGGCCGTCCCCGGCGCTTCGCTTCATTTGTCACTTATTTGTACCATATCGCATTTAATGCTTGACTGGAAACTTCCCGCGAGGTAATTTAATTCAAAGCGGTACAAAACTCAACTTTGAGCAACGAAAGTGATCACAAATCCAAGCGCTGGTCTCGGTGAGTCGGATTTTCTCGCGGTCAATCCGGCCGGATGTGGAAGTTTACCGCACCGCATAAAAAAAGGAGTCGAGATATGAGCACTATTCGCAAAGCCATGCTGGCCAACTTGTTTCTTGCCGCGAGCGCACTCGTGGCACCGACACTGGCTTCGGCCGCCGACGATAGCGCCGACGTGGCGCCTCCCGCGGCTCGCGCTGAGCCGGTTGCGCCGCGCGTGGGTTACGTCTGGGCACCCGGATATTGGGAGTGGAACGGTCGTGCGTATCAGTGGGTTTCCGGAACGTATATTTACCAACGGCGGGGCGCCCACTGGGTTGCCGATCGCTGGGAGCAGGTCGGCCCCCACTGGCAGCACGTGCACGGCCACTGGGAGCAGGTAGATCACCAAACCCTTGCGAAGGAATGAATCGGCGTTGCCGGTCGAAAACGCGGCAGCTTGAGGCAGTTTTTCGGCCAGTGAGCGCCCCAAACGATTACACCCTGTGCGGTATCGCTCGCTTCGAAGAAGCCCGGCCGCGCACTTAGACTGGATCTGAGGGCTTGCGCTTCGGAGTCCGAGAGGCGAACGGCTGAGATGCTCCTCTGACGAACTCGATAAACCCTCCTAGAGGTGCAGGCACCAGGCGCCGTCCGGTGTAGCAGGGAAACGGCCCTGAGAAGCGCGGCCGCCACGGTTCGAGCACAGGCTCGAGCGTGCCGCTGTAAAAATGCGCCTCCGAGCCCGGCGAGGATCGTTGACCTCCAAACGCGCCGGCCTATCCGTTAGTGGCCTACACTTGGGTGGCCGGTGTCACGGAGACCAGGAGGAGTGGGCCCGGCAGATCTCTCTCGGGTTCCAATGAGGGCGGCCGAACCTGGTGTTGCGAGAACCGGGTAGAGGCCAGAGCCCTCTTGATGTGCGCGAGAATCTATGACGGCAAATCACAGCGTTGAGAATTCCCCGCAGCGATACGCACGCATAGGCGGCGCGCTGTATCTTGCAATTATCGTTCTCGGGGCTTTTGCCGAAGGAATCGTCACCAACAAGCTTATCGTGTCGGGTGACGCTGCCGCCACGGCTCACAACATTCTGGCCGCACCTGCGTTGTGGCGCCTCGGTGCCGCTGGCGACCTGGTCGTCGTGTTGTGTGCTGTACCATTGTTGTGGATCGAATATCTGCTGCTCAGGCCAGTTAGCAGACAGCTGGTTCTGCTTGCGGTATTTTTTAATCTAACGTCTCTTGCTGTCGAGGCCATAAGTAAGGTGTTTCTTCTGGTCGTGATGCCGACCCTGGGAAGTGTCGATCACCTGGGAGCATTTGGGCCGCAACAGCTGCAGACTCTCGCGAGCCTCGCGCTCAAATCACATGACATTGCGTTCAATATTGCCCTGATATTCTTTGGCTTCACATGTTTGGTGAATGGTTATCTGATCTTCAAATCCGGATACTTTCCGAGACTCATCGGCGTCCTGATGCAAATTGCCGGCTTGAGCTATCTGATCGCATGTTTCGCGGCGCTTTTTGCGCCGACATTCGCCGATCTGATAATACCCGCCATTCTTCTGCCCCCATTGATCGGTGAATTGTCATTCTGTCTGTGGCTGCTTGTGAAAGGCGTCAACATCACGAAGTGGAAAGAGCGTGTCAGCATGCGACCAGCGATGTGAGCATCCGCTCGCCGAACCCTGTCCCACCATCTACCTGATGACCACTGCGGCGAGCGCGGCGCCGTACGCACAAATCGACGGGCCGTCGGCAGACAAGCTGCAGCTCTGTGACTCCGCGGCGCAAACGAGGCGCTCCTGCGCTCGATCTTTGGGCGCCAGGCAACTATCCTTAGCGACTACGAAGGCCCAATCACGCGTGCGGGCCCCTCGGCGAGCGCAGGGGCGGGCACCCTTACAGGAGACTGCGGATGGAAAGCAAACACACGCCGAAGAAGTCGAAGCCCAATGTGATTGTCGCGAAGACCCGGATAACCGGCAAACTGCAAGGAGAGGGAGACTACGAGGCCGCGCGCCGCTATGACAGCGGCGTGCGCAAGTTTGTGCGGCGCGCAGACATCGAGCGCGCGGCTCGGGACGCAGCGCCTAAGAACAAGCTTGAGGCGCAGGAGATGGCGGCGGCCGAGGCCATTGGCCGTCAGGGTGAGCCGCAGCAGACCGCATGGTTTCTCGCCGACATTGAAGGCATCCGCCGCCGGGCGCGCGCGCAGCTCAAAGCCGGTGCGGTCACCGACAATTACCAGGGGGACGTGAAGCAGGCGGTCGAGCTCCTGAACCATGCGGTGGCCACTGAGATCGTCTGTGTGCTTCGTTACAAGTATCACGCCGTCGTAGCGAGCGGCATCTCGAGCGACGCGGTAAAGGAGGAATTCGCCCAGCACGCCAAGGAAGAGGAAGAGCACCTGGACATGCTCTGCGAACGCATCAATCAGCTGGGCGGTAAGCCCAACATGAACCCGGAAGGCCTGTTGTCACGTGCCGCATCGCAGTACGTCGAAGGTAAGAACCTGATTGACATGATCAAAGAGAACCTCGTCGCCGAGCGGGTAGCCATCGAGACCTATCGCGAGATGGTGCGTTACTTTGGCGAGAAGGACCCGACGACCCGAACGATGCTGGAGCACATCCTGGCGCAGGAGGAAGAGCACGCGAATGACATGCACGATCTTCTCGTCCAGCACGAAGGTCGGCCGATTCTAAAGCGATAGCGCAGCAGGCATTACCGAGCGGCCGCGACGCGTCGGAGCACACGCGGTCGCGCCCGATCGCACTCACGGCATTCCTTTAAGGGTGCAAGTCGGTCAGGAGGTGGGATTCCTCAGGAGGAGGCCCGATCGCTCGGATCGGCACGTTCGGGCCGCTGTGTTTTGCGCTCGCCCAATAAAACTCAGCCCACGTAATCCAATTTCGGATACCAGTTCCCGCCCCGATACGCAGCCGGCCTGTGCGAGCGGAACCTCAGCGCCGACCCGACGCCCCGGCACCGGCGCGCCTCATTTTCCAGGGCTCATACAGCCATTCATGCCGAGAGTGCGGCCGACCGCCACACCCTGCACAGAACGCGCCCGACCGATTCGAATGCGCCAGAGGGGTCGCCCACTCTCGCAGGCACCAGCCGCAACACAGTGATTTCCGAGGGTGCGCCGAAGCGATTGGGTGGTCCCCAGTAACCGGTCCCGCGACTGATGTATACCCAGAGATTGTTCAGGCGGTGCAATCCCGCGGTGAAGGGTTGCTGGAATCGTACAAATAGGGTCCAGGGCCAGAACTGGCCGCCATGGGTATGACCGGACAGCTGTAAATGGAAACCCGCCGTTGCCGCCGCGGCAGCGGAGCGCGGTTGGTGAGCGAGCAAAATCTTCGCAGCCGCGTCCGATGGAGCACCGGCGAGCGCCGTAACCGGATCGCTGCGCTGCGCGGCATTGAAGTGATGCGAGCTGTAGTCGGTCACGCCGGCGATGACCACTGGAGCACCCCGATGCAGCAGGACGACATGCTCATTTAGCAGAACCCGCAATCCCAGCCGCTTGAACTCGGCGGTCCAGGCACGCTCCCCGGAGTAGTACTCATGATTGCCGGTTACGAAAAAGGCACCGTGCCGCGCCCGCAATCGGGCAAGGGGCTCGGTGTGCGGCGCCAGATCCTGCACGGAGCCATCCACCAGATCGCCGGTCACCGCGACGAGATCAGCATCGAGTGCATTTACAGCATCCACGATCGCATCGACATATCCGCGCTTGATGGTGGGACCCACGTGGATGTCGCTGATCTGCACAATCGAGAATCCGTCAAGGGCATCTGGCAGATCGCGCAGCGGAATCTCAACGCGCTTCACGCGGGCGCGGCGGCGGGCGTTTGCAAACCCGACCATAGTGGCGGACACGGTGAGCCCTACTACGAGCACTGCAGAGGCGGTTGTGAGTATCTGCAGATGTCCTGCCGACAAGGGCAACCAGGCCACCAGGAGCACGACATCGCGGAGCAGGGTGAACACGAACAGAAAGGAAAAGAAGCCCGCCGTGAAGAGGGCTGCGGCGGCGATGCGATCCGACAGTGCCCTGGGCCGAATGGAGCGGGCGATGAGACCGACCAGCATCAATCCACATGAGATGAGCAGGAGCAGGACGCCCACGATCCGGAGCCCGAGGCCCACGGGCAGGTCGGGCAGGATCCGCCAAGCGATATACGCGTGAAGCAACCCCACGAGGACAGGTAGAAGCAAGGAACGGCGGAGTGACATTCAGGCAGTCCGGTATGGCGCGCGCGGCTTGTGACAGGAGATATGGGATTGGAATCCAGCGCTTCAACGGCGCGCGATGGCTTGGGAGCATCGAGCAGTTGGCGCGCGCCTACCGCCTCGCCCGAGTGCGCGCAGCGAACTCGGGGCGCAGCAAACCTCGGGTCGCTTACGCGGTGTAAGCCTGGATCAGCGCGCGCGCGGCGGCGGCCGCGTTCCGCGCCGGCCCGTGCTGACTGTGGAAGGTGAGTTGCGTGACATAGCTGCCTTCGAACAGCAGCAACAGCGCGTCTCCGAGCGCGTCCGCGTCGTGGGATCGCATGTCTTTCGCGAGCTCGCGGAAGCGGCGACGCAACTCCTTCTTGTGTTCCTCAAGCACTCGGCGGCCCGGATGGCCCTCCGCCTCAATTTCCACGGCCGCGTTAGCGAGTGCGCAGCCGCGCGAGTCGCTGACGCAGCTGCGCAGCGCGTGAGCATCAAAGAGTGCTTCGACCTGCGCACGAGGATCGCCCGTGTGCGGGGCGATGATCGCGTCCCACCAGGCCCAGCCCTCGCGCATCTCAGCGCGCAGGTACTCCGCGACCAGCTCGTCCTTGGACGGGAAGCTGCGGTAGAAGCTCATCTTGTTGGTGCCCGCTTCGCTCGCGATCGTGTCGACGCCCACTGCACGGATGCCGTGGCGGTAGAAGAGGTCGCACGCCGTCTTGAAGATGCGATCACGCACCCGTGGCTTGGCCGTTTCGGCCCCCGTCTGCGCTCGCACGATGGATTTGGCACTCACCCGAATGGCTCCTTGACATGTTACTTACCGGTAACTAACATCACACCACAATAGTTACTGACCGGTAACACCCTCAGCATCTATCGGATCACGCCCGGTGTCAAGGAGCCCTCATGAGGGGCGGGGATGCCGGGCCACCGCCGAAGCCTTAGGGGAGACGCCCGTGACCTCAATCAATCTGCGCCCGACTCGTTTTATCAAGGCCGCCCTGTACTTAGCTCCGCTTCTGGGCGGCGCGTTACTGCTCGCCGCCCATGGGCCATCGAGGGCCAATCTGCCGAAATCAGCGCCCGCGCTGCCCGAGGTCACCGTCGCCGAGGTGATCCATCGGCCGCTGCGCGAGTGGCAGGAGTTCTCGGGCCGCCTGCAGGCGGTGGATACCGTGGAGGTGCGCCCGCGAGTCAGCGGTTTCGTGGACCGGGTGACATTCACCGACGGGGCGCGCGTGAAGAAGGGCGACCTTCTGTTCCAGATCGACCCGCGCCCCTTCCAGGACGAGGTCGACCGCCTCACCGCCGAGCGTGCACGGGCGGCCGCGGAACATGACCTGGCGCGCGCCAATCACGCGCGCGCCGAAGGACTGATCGCCGCACACGCCATCTCCCGCGAGGAATACGAGCGGCTTGCGGCCGCGGAGAGCTCCGCCAAGGGTACTCTGGACTCGGTCAGCAGTTCACTCGCCGCCGCGCGCCTTAACCGCGAATTCACCGAAGTGCGCGCGCCGATCGACGGGCACGTTTCGCGCGCGCTCATCACCGCCGGAAATCTGGTCACCGGCGCAAGCGTCCTCACCACAGTCGTGTCGGACGATCCGGTGTACGCCTACTTCGACGCCGATGAGGCGACTTACCTGCGCTACCGGCAACTGAACGATACGCACACCCCGGACGCAAGCCACGCCGCGGCAGCGGCGGGCGTGTTTATGGGACTCGTGGACGAGGAGGGGTATCCGCATCAGGGCGCCTTGAATTTCGTCGACAACCGCGTCGATCCCGCCACCGGAACGATCCGCGCACGCGCCGTGTTCGCGAACCCCGACGGCCGCTTTACCCCGGGACTCTTTGCCCGCATCCGCCTGGTCGGCGGCACGGAGGCCGATACGGTGCTCATTGAAGAACGTGCCATTGGCACCGATCTCGGCCGCCAGTTCGTGCTGACCCTCAGCGCCGACAACCGCATCGAGCAGCGCTTCGTCGAGGTGGGTCCTGAGGTCGATGGGTTGCGCGTCATCCGCCAGGGGTTGCAGGCGGGCGACACGGTTGTCGTCAACGGGCTGCAGCGCGTGCGCGCCGGGCAGACGGTCGCCGCTTCCCACGTGCCCATGGACGCCGACCGCGTCGGCTTGCGCCAGATCGGCGCACCGTCCGCGCCGCTGAAGGCACCGGCACCCCTCGCGCCCAAACCGGTGAGCAACGCGGTCGTCGCGCGCGCCGGATAAACAGGTCGACTGGAAAACGAGTCACGTATGAAACTCTCGCAATTTTTTATTTCGCGGCCGATATTTGCCGGCGTGCTCTCGGCGCTGATCTTTCTCGCCGGGCTGCTCGCACTGCCGACGTTGCCGATCACCGAGTATCCGGAGGTCGTACCCCCGACGGTGGTGGTGCGCGCGGCCTACCCCGGGGCGAACCCGAAGGTGATCGCCGAGACGGTAGCGAGCCCGCTCGAGCAGTCCGTGAATGGCGTCGAGGGCATGCTCTATCAGTCCTCGCAGGCGACGGCCGACGGCGCCATGACGCTCACCGTGACTTTTGCGCTCGGCACCGACGTCGACAAGGCGCAGGTGCAGGTGCAGAACCGCGTGGCGCAGGCGCTCCCGAAACTGCCGGACGTGGTGCAGCGCCTGGGGGTCACGACCGAGAAGGCCTCGCCCGATCTGACGATGGTCGTGCACCTGGTGTCCCCTGATAACCGTTACGACACCCTGTACCTCGCCAACTACGCGATCTTGAGGGTCAAGGACGAGTTGGCGCGCCTGCCGGGCGTGGGCGATGCCCGCGTCTTTGGCGCCGGCAACTACTCGATGCGCATCTGGCTCGATCCGGAGAAAGTCGCCAGCCGCGGCCTGACCGCGAGTGATGTCGTTCGGGCGCTGCGTGAGCAGAACGTCGACGTGGCCGCAGGACAACTCGGGGCGCCGTCCTCGATCGCCTCGGCCGGCGCGGGCGGGCCCAATTTTCAGGTGGCCATCAACACCAAGGGGCGTCTGAACAGCGAGGAAGACTTCCGCAGCATCATCATCAAGACCGGCGAGCTCGGGCAGGTGACCCGCCTGCGCGATGTGGCGCGCGTCGAGCTCGGTTCCGAGTCCTACGCATTGCGGGCGTTGCTCGACAGCAAGGCCGCCGCCGCCATCCCCATTTTTCAGCGTCCCGGGAGCAACGCGATCGAAGTGTCGAAAAGCGTGCGCGCCAAGATGCAGGAGCTGAAGCGCGACTTCCCGCCCGGGGTCGACTACCGCATCGTCTATGACCCGACCGTATTCGTGCGCGGCTCGATCCGCGCGGTCGTGCACACCCTGCTTGAAGCGACGCTGCTGGTTGTCGTCGTGGTCATCCTCTTCCTGCAGACCTGGCGCGCCTCCGTCATCCCCCTGATCGCCGTCCCGGTGTCACTCATCGGCACCTTTGCGGTGATGCGCCTGTTTGGCTTCTCGCTGAACGCGCTGTCGCTCTTTGGCCTCGTGCTGGCGATTGGCATCGTCGTTGACGATGCCATCGTCGTGGTGGAGAACGTCGAGCGCAATATCGCCCGGGGTCTCAAGCCGCTCGAGGCCACACGCCAGGCGATGCGCGAGGTCACAGGCCCGATCGTCGCCACCGCCCTGGTGCTGTGTGCGGTGTTCGTGCCCACCGCCTTCATCAGCGGACTCACCGGCGAGTTCTATAAGCAGTTCGCCCTGACGATCGCCATCAGTACGGTCATCTCGGCGTTCAACTCCCTCACGCTCTCGCCGGCGCTCTCGGCATTGCTGCTCAAGGCACATGGCGCGCCGCCCGATCGGCTCACGCGCTTTCTCAATGGGGCGCTTGGCTGGTTATTCCGTCCTTTCAACCGCTTCTTCGCCCGCACCTCGCACAGTTATGTGCGTGGCGTCGGGCACGTGCTGCGCGCCGGCGGCATCGTGCTGCTGATCTATGCCGGCCTGATCGGAGTTACGTATCTGGGATTTGTCCGCACGCCCACCGGCTTTGTGCCGAGCCAGGACAAACAGTACCTCGTCGCGTTTGCTCAGCTGCCGCCGGCCGCCACGCTCGATCGCACCGAGGAGGTGATTCGGCGCATGGGGGATCTGGCGCTCAAACATCCGGGAGTCGAGAGCGCGGTGGCTTTCCCCGGACTCAACATCAATGGCTTTACCAACAGCCCGAGCTCGGGCATCGTCTTCGTGACCCTCAAACCCTTCGAGGAGCGCCGCCAGAAATCGCAGACCGCTGCTGCCATCGCCCAGGCGCTGAACGGCGAGTACGGCAGGATCCAGGACGCCTTCATTGCCGTGTTTCCGCCGCCGCCGGTGCAGGGGCTGGGCACTATCGGGGGCTTTCGCCTGCAGGTTGAAGATCGCAACAGCCTCGGGTTCGAAGAGCTCGCGCGCCAGACCGACAATCTCATCGCCAAGAGCCGTGAGACCCCGCAGCTCGCAGGTCTCTTCAGCAGCTATCAGGTGAACGTGCCGCAGGTGGACGCCCAGGTGAATCGCGAGAAGGCGAAGTCCCAGGGCGTGGCGCTCGAGGACATCTTTGACACCATGCAGATCTACCTCGGCTCTCTCTATGTCAATGACTTCAATCTCTTCGGCCGTACCTACCAGGTGAATGCACAGGCCGAGCCGCGCTTCCGGATGGACGCTGAGGACATCGCCCGTCTGAAGACCCGTAACGCCGCCGGAGACATGATTCCACTGGGCTCCTTCGTGACCGTGCGTGCCTCTTCCGGGCCGGATCGTGTCATGCATTACAACGGTTACCCGACCGCCGAGATCAACGGGGGGCCGGGGCCCGGGTACAGCAGTGGTCAGGCACAGGCCGCGATGGAGGCGCTTGCGCGGCGCGAGCTGCCCAATGGCATGAGCTTTGAGTGGACCGAGCTCACCTACCAGCAGATTCTTGCGGGCAACACGGCGGTGATCGTGTTTCCGTTGGTGGTGCTCTTGGTCTTCCTGGTGCTCGCCGCGCAGTACGAGAGCTTGCGGCTGCCACTTGCGGTCATCCTCATCATGCCGATGGTGCTGTTCTCCGCCATCACCGGCGTACAGCTCGCGGGTAGTGACAACAACATCTTCACGCAGATTGGCCTCATCGTGCTCGTGGGGCTGGCCGGCAAGAACGCAATTTTGATCGTCGAGTTTGCCCGCGACCGCGAAGCCCGTGGCGAACGCACGCTGCGCGCGGTGCTCGATGCGGCGCGCCTGCGCCTGCGGCCGATCCTCATGACCTCGCTCGCTTTCATCATGGGCGTGGTACCGCTGGTGCTCTCGGAAGGGGCGGGTGCCGAAATGCGTCACGCCATGGGCGTCGCGGTGTTCTCCGGCATGCTGGGGGTGACCTTCTTCGGCCTCCTGCTGACACCGCTCTTTTATCTAGCGCTCCGGCGACTGCGGCTCCCGAGCGCAGCGCGCACATCGAATCCGGCCCTGCCCCCGGCAGGCGAGGTGTCTGCATGAACCGATCGAGGTTCCGCGCAGGGCTTACCGCGCTGGTTGCCACCGTACTGGCGGCCTGCGCGGTCGGGCCGAACTATCGCGCACCCGAGGTGCCGCCTGCGGCGCTGATCAACGCACAGTCGGCCGCCTTCATCCCCCACGATCCGGAGGCGGCCTGGTGGCAGCAGTTCGCCGATCCGGAGCTCAACCGCCTGGTGACGCGCGCGCTCGGCGCTAACCTTGATCTGCAGGTGGCGGCGGCGCGGGTCAAGGCAGCGCGCGCGCTTTTTGCGCAGAGCCAGTACGATTTCGCACCGCACGTCCCGCTGACGGCGGCCTACTCGAAGGCGAATGCTCAGCAGCCGGGATTCGGCACCGCGCGCATTCCGGTCGAGAGCGACTCAGTGGGCTTTGACGCGCAGTGGGAGCTTGATCTTTTCGGTCACGTGCGCCGCTCGGTCGAAGCGGCCCGCGCCGATCTCGGCGAGCAGCAGGCAGACCTCAGAGGTGCTGAGGTGAGCGTGGCGGCAGAGGTCGCGCGCAACTACTTCGAATTGCGCGGCACGCAGACCCGCCTCGAGGTGGCACGGCGCAACCTCGACAGCCAGGCGCAGACCGAGAGTCTGACGCGCGTGCGCTACAGCGGCGGCCGGGCGAACGAGCTGGACGTCGAGCGGGCCTGGGCGCGGCTGAAGGCCACCGAAGCGACGGTTCCGCCGCTCGAGGCACAGGAGCAGCAGTCGATGTACCGGCTCGCGGTGCTCCTCGGGGAGCGACCGGGGTCGCTCGATGCAGAACTCACCCCGCTCGAAATCCAACCTTATGCGAAAGCCTTGCCGATCGGTGACACCGCGGCTCTGCTGCGTCGTCGTCCTGACGTGCAGGCCGCGGAGCGGCGCCTGGCCGCAGCCTCGGCGCGGGTCGGGGTGGCGACCGCGGATCTGTTTCCACGCGTGAGCGTCACCGGTTTCGTCGGTTTCCTTTCGGGGGATGTCGGCCAGCTGTTCAGCACCAGCGGGGGCAATGATGCCCGCGCCTGGTCGGTGACCCCAACGGTGAGCTGGGCCGCATTCGACATGGGGTCGGTGCGGGCGCGACTGCGCGTGCGTCAGGCAGAGCTGGATGCGGCCAGCGCTGCTTATGCGCAAACGGTGCTACTGGCACTGGAGGAGACGGAGAACAGTCTTACCAGCTATGCAAAGGAGCAGGCGGCGCTCAAGAGCCTGAGCGAACAGGCGCGCGCCTCGGCACACGCAGCCGAACTTGCGGATCTGCAGTATCGGGCGGGGGTGGCGGACTTCCTGACGCTCCTGGACGCGCAGCGTACCCAGCTTGAGGCGGAGGACGAAATGGTGCAGGCCCAGACCGCGGTCAACTTACGCGTAGTCGCAGTCTACAAGGCCCTGGGCGGGGTCGGTCAGGCGCAGACCGGCGGCGGCATCGGGTCGCGGACAGCGACGAGCACCGAGCCGCCTTAAGGTATCGCGCTCGGATGAAACCGATGGGTCCGACGGCCGGTGTCGTCGGCGCGACTGCCCCGGGCATCTGACTCGCCCACGTCTCAGGCTGCGGAAGCGTACACTGCGCCCCGTGCCGAACCATGCAACGCACCACGCCGAGGCGCGTCTCACCGAGGTCGCACCGTGTGACTGCTGCGAATTCGCCCGGCGCTGCGCGATCGAGCATCGAGCGTGTGCGGCATTCGGCATGTACTTAGCCGACGAACCGGCGGTGCGGTGGCGCCTCGCACCCCGAACGCCGACGACCGCGCGGTATACGGCGCTGCTGGGTTAGTCAGGATACCGGCTGCACTGCTTGACGATCGCATGCATATGCATGTATGGTCAGCGTGTGGCAAATTCCATCAGATTACAGTCGCTCCCGTGCTATTGCGCGACGCTGCGGCAGGCCGCAAGAGCAGCGACTGCGATGTATGAGGCCATTCTGGGCGACACCGGACTCCGGGCGACCCAATACACTGCGCTGCAGGTGCTCAAGATTGCTCCGAATATGACCACCACGGAACTTGCCGATGCCATCGGCATCGACCAAACGACGGCCACGCGAACCCTGGCCCTGATTAAGAAGAATGGTCTGGCGCTAAACGTCCCCGGCAGTGACCGCCGCGAACGGCGCTGGGCATTGACAGCTGCGGGCGAGGCGACCTTTCGAAGTCTCAGGCCGAAATGGGAGGCGGCGCAGGCAGCACTCGAGAAGCGCCTGGGCCGTATCGAGGCTGCAGCGCTCAAAAAGGCAGCCTACGAGGCTGCCAGCAAACTCGCAGCGGACTAGCGAGGTGTTTCGATCGATTGATTTTGAACATTCGTAAAGATGTATATACATGGAATAGTACACACACCCTTCAGTGGGTCAGGAGAGCCATCATGCTGGATCTTATTGGAGCCATCGCGGGAATGACGGCGGTCGCGCTAAACCTCGTAGCGCTTACGAGTGTCCTGCCAGGCTCGCTGGCGCGTCGCCTGGGCGTGGCCGCCATTGCAGGGGGCTGGGTTGGTTTGGCGTCGGGGCTCGGCGCGGCCGGAAAGTTAGCTTTCGTTCCCAATCAACCCATTCCACTCGTTGGCGTGCTGTTCGCCGTGCCCTTGCTCGTCATGGGTGCGCTCGCACTCCGCTCTGCAAGAATGCGCTCTGCGTTGATGGCCATTCCGATGCCGCTGTTGATTGGCGTGAACGCAATGCGGGTTCTCGGCGTGCTGTTTTTGTTACTGGCAGCGGTAGGGCGCCTTAGCGGACCCTTCCCGTATTCCGCCGGCTTTGGAGACATCATTACCGGCGCGTTCGCAGTTCCACTCGCGTTGAGCGTGGCGCGCTCCCGGAAGCTACCGGTGAGTGCGATCACGCGTTGGAATATTTTCGGGGCGCTCGACCTGGTTGCCGCCGTTGCGCTTGGCATCACCTCGGCAGCAGGAAGCCCACTACAGTTAATTCATGCTGGCGTGGGGTCGGAGGCGATGCAGTACTTGCCATTTTGCCTCGTGCCCACCGTATTGGTGCCGTTTTATCTGATCACCCACGCGATCGTTGCGGCCCAACTGCGTGTGCGAAGCACAGCGGCTGCCTCGTCTCGAGTCGGGCTCGATGTCGGGAAGCTCTGCTAGTGCCATGACCCGGCCTCCCTTTGGGAGGCCGGGTGAGCGCGCGCCCCTGCAAGAGGAGCTGGCTGTCTGGCATCGAGTTTGAAGAGGCGAAGCGCGCTTACGCTCCACGCTCGTACTTAAACGAGACGCTGATCCGTGATCGATAAGCTTCGATCTTTCCATTCTTGAGCTGCACATCAAGCTTCACAACTTCCGCAACTCTGAGATCCCGGAGGGTCTTGGCTGCGCGATTGATTGCGGCAGCGGTCGCTTTCTCCCAAGACTCGGAGCTGGTTCCGACAAGCTCGATTACCTTGTAAACCGCTTCGGCCATAGTGGATTCCCCTCTTGTTTGAACATGACGCGTGATCACCCGAGGTGCCTGGCCGGCTGCTGAGGTTCGTGGCTTTCATTTCTGGACAACCGACTCGCCGCGGCTCCGACACGGTTAAGCTTTCGCTCGATGGCCGAACCGCCAGGGACTCGCCGGTTGCCCGGGCGGATCGAACATCGAGTCTGCAAGAGAATAACGCCACCAGCGGCCCGCGCGCCAAATATCCGCGAGAAGCGCGTCGATATTACCCTCTCGGTTTGTCTTCCTGGCATTAAGGGATTGGCGTCGGAGCCCAACGCCAACACCATGCCCGGGAAAGGAGGGCGGCCTCCAAAAGTGAGTTTCTGCGCATTCACCGCCGTAGTGTCAGTTGTGTAAGTTAGGCTTAAGGCCGCGCGGCCGGCTCGCACAGCCGGCCGCGTGGTGCCTGGATTTGTCCCCGGGAGAAGTCCGTGACGTCAAGCTTCAGCGCGCCGGTGGTGGCCGGTCCTGCCTCCGGCGCGCCGGGGCAGGCCGCACGCCTGCGGCTGTTCGTATTCGCGCTGTTCTTCATCTTCGGCGGCATTACCAGTCTTAACGATGTGATCATCCCGAAGCTCAAGGCGCTCTTCATCCTAAGCTATGGCGAGGTCATGCTGGTGCAGTCGGCCTTTTTCGTGGCCTACTTTGTGATCTCCGCCCCGGCGGCGGGCATCGTGCGACGCGTGGGCTATATGCGCACCGCCGTTGTCGGGCTTCTCACTATGACGCTCGGATGCTTGCTGTTTGTACCGGCCTCCTCATCCGGGCGGTTCCCTACGTTTCTCGCGGCGCTTTTCGTGCTCGCCGCGGGCATTACCATCGTGCAGGTGGTTGCCAATCCCCTGATCTCGATTCTGGGTCCGCCGCAGACTGCGCCGAGCCGCCTCACCTTCGCCCAGGCGTTCAATTCCCTGGGCACTACGATATTTCCATACGTCGGCTCGATACTGATTCTCGGTGCCGTCGCGCGTGCACAGCCGGCCGAGCTTTCCGGGGCGGCGCTCACGGCCTTCCGTGCCGCCGAGACCCATGTGATCGTGCGTACGTATTTGGCGCTCGCCGCGCTCTTGGTCATCGTGGCGGCCCTGGTGTGGCGTCGGCGGCGCCAACTGTCCGACCGGGTCATCGACGACGCCAGCGGCCACAAGGCGAGTGACCTGCTGCGTCAGCCGCGCTTCAGCTACGGTGTGTTGTGCATCTTCCTTTACGTGGGGGCCGAAGTCGCGATCGGCTCACTCATGGTGAATTACCTCATGCAGTCCTCGGTGATGGGGATCGGACAGGATGCCGCCGGTAAACACGTCTCCTTTTATTGGGGCGGAGCCATGATCGGTCGCTTTATCGGCGCGTACGTGCTGCGGCTGTTTTCCCCCGGGATGGTACTGGCGGCGGTTGCGGCGGTGGCCATCACACTACTCATGCTGTCGGCCAATACCACCGGCAGTTTCTCCGGCTGGGCGTTGCTCGCCATCGGACTCTTCAACTCCATCATGTTTCCGACCATCTTCTCTCTGGCCTGCGAAGGTCTGGGGCCGCGTGCCGCACAGGGCTCCGGTATCCTGTGCATGGCGATCGTCGGCGGTGCGGTAGTGCCGTGGATCACCGGGCATACGGCCGATGCTTTCGGGAGTCTGAAGGTCGCGCTCCTGGTGCCTGCAATTTGCTATGCCGGCATCGTCGGCTTTGGGATCTTCGCACGCCGACCGCGCGCCGCCGCGGACGCAACGCGTGCCTGAGGCCCGGGGCCGTTGCCGGTTGTGGGCCGTCAGGGTGAGCCAGCTACCTTCTCCCATACAAGAGCGTAGAGGCTCTCCGTGTCAGTTGCCGGGTCCGCGATGCGCGTTGTGAGAGTGAGGGTGTTCTTGTTCACCTCAAAATGTCGAATTTGATCGGTTCCAGTCCAGGCCTCGTTCCAGGAGATATCGACGTGGTGGGTCACCTTGCCGGCTTCAACCGAGTAGGTGCCTGCGTATGCGAACATCGTGTCGTGGAGTGCCGCCCGCACATTCTCCGACGGGGTGGGGGCGCTTGGCACTTTCCGGCCGCTTGCGGCTCCGAGCGCCTGCATACGCCCATCGGCTGAGTAACTGAGGTAACCCGTTGGGTTCGCCCCGAATGGAGTGAACCGCTGCCCGGACGCCGTCGTTACGGTGCAGGACTTCAATTTCCAAGTGCCGAGCAGGCAGTTTGCGTCAGCCACGAGCGGCGGCTTAGCCGCAGACATTTTTCACGTGTCCCTCCGAGCGATGAAGTTTCGCTCAGCGAACCGAGGATTACCCGCAAACCTGCCCCGCATGCCCCGAGCACGGGAGCGAGAGCCGCTGACACCGCCCGCCGTCCGCCGATGGCACGTGCGAGGTTAGCCCTTCCTGCCGATGAGCTGGCGCCAGTCTGTTTCGCGCATCTCAACGCCATAGTATCGGGCGGCCTTCCGGATGTTAGCAAATGCGAGATCGCGTTCCGCATCGCTCACATCCGCGACTTGGTTAAATCTGGCGAGTGCGGTGCGAACGTGGGAGGCATCCGTCATCGGCTCCTTGCGCGCTCGCGGAAACGCGAAGGCACTTTCCGGTAATGCGCTTAGCTGCGCGTGCTCCAATCGGCCATGTTCTGCAAGGAATACGGGTTGCCAGGTAGAGTTAGCCTCTGATGTGCTCACGTTGCGATATCCTCCAACGATGGGTTTGCCATGTCTACGGCTTAGTTCCGCGAGTCAGTTCCCTCCGCCTCCGGATTTCGGACAACCGAACTTACACTCGGGTGGTCCATGGTATTGGGCACGAATGAAGGTAAGGATGCGCCACAGATCATCATCCGTGGCGACGACCTCTCCCATGGCTGGCATCGGAGCCACGACGTTCTCCTCGGCCTTCCGGCTGTAGCCCTTGCTCTGCAGCGTCTGACTTCCATACGTGACCAGCCTGAAGAGCGTGTCGTCATCGCCGCCGTAGATCCACACGCCATCCGCCAGCGGTGGGCAAATGCCTCCTCCGCCGGTGCCTCCATGGCAGCCGCTGCACGCCGCGCTGACATACAACTGGGCTCCCGAGTCCACGATTGCCTTATTGCTGGCGTCATAGGGATTTTTCAGCTTGCCCTGGGGAGTCGAGTCGGCGCGCTGTGTCGGCTTAATCGCTTTTGAGGGCGCCGCTGCGGCGGATTTCGGAGCCACCGTCGTGGGCGGTGCCTGAGCTCCGCTCGTCGACGCCAACATCATCGTTAGAGTGGTAATCCAAGCAGTTCTGAGCACGATGCACCTCGGTTCTGGATCGCCGTTACAAGCATCGCAAGACCGATGCAACTGCACAATTGCGCCAGCAATGACGAAGCAGCTCAATCACACGATGGTATGGGTCGACAGCGAGGCCGGCCGATTTTTCGTCGGGGCACTTCGCGCGCCGCCCCGGGGTTACATCATAAGACGGTCCCGCCGAAGTCGTGCCTATAGGGTTTCTCGGGTCAAGTTCAAGCTGTGCTCCCCGCGTCTAAAAGGGTGCTACGCGAAGCTATTCGCGCCCCGCGATGGCATAGCTCAACACCCCTCCCACGATTGCCGCGGCAGATGTCATTGGATGCACGACGCTGTGTGTGGCATCAAGGATATGCACGACCTCGATACCGCGCACGCTGAGCGCGTCGGCGATCATCGAGCGATGGCAGCGCCACCAGACCGCCTCCGAGCACATGATCGCCGTGCGGCCTCTGCTCGACACCTCTAGGAGCTGGTCAAGACCCTGCGCAAATTCTGGGGTGGACATATAGTCGGCATAGGCGCGAAACGAAGCGTTGCGCCAGGCTGTATTCGGCGAATCGGGTGTAGGCTTCCGGCGACCGCCCAGCGCAGGTAACCAGTGGTAGCCGATCGAGTGCGCCACAAGTGTTGCGGCAAGCGTTTCTCTGCCGTACTGCGGATATTTTCGGGAACCGGGGAAGCTGCGCACATCGGCGATGGCCTGGATACCGGACCCAGCGAGCAGGCTCAGGAAGCTCTCAATGGAGCGTGTAGAGTGACCGATCGTCCAGATCGCCGCAGGGGTTGTTAAATGCGCTGAGGTCGACATGAGTCAGCTAAGTTTCCGCAAGGCGATGCCTTTGTGCATCGCCACGTGCCCGCTCTTGTCACTGTGGATCTCATACTGGGGGTGCTCTTCACTCGCGTGATGGGTATAACCCTTGTAATCGACGTTTCTGGTGTGCACCTTAATGATCGTGCCGCTCACGTAACCCGCTTCGGAGTTCCAGCACACGTGATCGCCCACTTTGAATTTCCTGACCATGTGAGGACGTTTCTTTCCAGGGCGTTGCATTGGCTCGGCGCGATGCGTTGCCGGGGTACCGACGGCCGCCGAAGCATTCTTCGGCTGTACGCCGTTACCAGCACGCGGTTCTGTCGGCGTGTAGCATGAAGCGCGGTTCATTCCTCGCGGTGCAAATCAAGTTGCTTGGCGCGTCCACAACGTCGGGTCCCACTTCCAGTTGCGCACTTCCGGGAGGTCTTCGCCGAAAGTGCGGATGTATTGCTTGTGTTCCAGCAGTTTATCTCGCAGCTGCTGCTTCAGGTAGATACCTCTTTCACCCACTTGCGCGACGCGGTCGATGACGTCCATAACCAGATGAAAGCGATCCAGGTCATTGAGCACCGTCATGTCAAACGGCGTCGTGATCGTTCCCTCCTCCTTGTAGCCGCGCACGTGAATGTTGTGGTGGTTAGTGCGGCGGTAGGTCAGCCGATGAATCAACCAGGGATATGCATGGAAGGCAAAGATGACCGGCTTGTCGTGAGTGAAAAGTTCGTCGAAGTCAATGTCCGACAAGCCGTGAGGGTGCTCGGTCTGCGGCTGCAACTTCATGAGATCGACGACGTTGACGACCCGAATTTCCAGATGTGGCAGCTGTTCGCGCATGATCGACACGGCGGCGAGCGTCTCCAATGTCGGGACATCGCCGCAGCAGGCCATGACGACGTCTGGCGCTGCGCCCTGATCGTTGCTGGCCCACTGCCAGATCCCAATCCCCTCCGCGCAATGCTTAACCGCGGCTGCAATCGGCAGCCACTGCGGTGCGGGATGCTTTCCGGCAATCACGACGTTGACGTAGTGACGGCTGCGCAGGCAGTGATCCATCACCGACAATAGGCAATTCGCATCCGGTGGCAGGTAGACCCGCACGATCTCGGCCTTCTTGTTGACGACCAGATCGATGAAACCCGGATCCTGGTGCGTGAAGCCGTTATGGTCCTGGCGCCAGACGTGCGATGTCAGCAGATAGTTCAGCGATGAGATCTTACGTCGCCATGGCAGGCGCAAGGTGACCTTCAGCCATTTGGCATGCTGATTGAACATTGAATCGACGATGTGGATGAAGGCTTCGTAGCAGTTGAACAGGCCGTGCCGCCCGGTCAGCAGATAGCCTTCCAGCCAGCCTTCGCATTGGTGTTCGCTGAGCATTTCCATGACGCGACCCGTGGGAGCGAGAAATTCATCGTTCGGCACGGTCGCTGCGTTCCATTGACGCTTGGTCACCTCAAAGACTGCCTCCAGACCGTTCGAGAGCGTCTCATCGGGACCGAAGAGGCGGAAGATTCTCCGCTCGTTGTTCAGCTTGATGATGTCGCGCAGAAAACGCCCGAACACGTGAGTGTCGCCGATCCCTTGCACCCCGGGTGAGGGCACATCGACCGCATACTCGCGAAAATCGGGCATACGCAGGTCGCGAAGCAGTAGGCCTCCGTTGGCGTGAGGATTCGCGCCCATACGACGCTGGCCCTGGGGCGCAAGTTCAGCCAGTTCCGCTTTCAGGCGCCCCCGATCATCGAAAAGGGCCTCGGGTCGGTAGCTTCTGAGCCAGTCTTCCAGCAGCTTGAGGTGTTCGGGATGGGTAGCGAATTGTGAGAGCGGCACCTGATGCGCGCGAAAAGTGCCCTCAATCTGTACCCCATCGATCACCTTCGGCCCCGTCCAGCCCTTGGGCGAATTGAGCACGATCATCGGCCAGCGCGGACGCTCGAGCTTGGCGAGGACACGGGCGTCGTGCTGAATGCACTTGATGTGCTCTACCGCGGTGTCCAGCGCCGCTGCCATCGCCTGATGCATCGGCTCCGGCTCATGTCCTTCGACGAAATACGGTGTCCACCCGTGTCCGCGCAGCAACTGCTCCAATTCCTCTCGGGTGACGCGGGCAGGCACGGTTGGATTCGAGATCTTGTAACCGTTCAGATGCAGGATCGGTAACACCGCACCGTCCGAGGCCGGATTAAGAAACTTATTCGATTCCCAGGACGTGGCCAACGGCCCGGTTTCCGCCTCGCCGTCGCCCACGACGCATGCGACTATGAGGTCGGGATTGTCGAGCACCGCTCCGAAGGAGTGGCTGAGCGAATAGCCGAGTTCGCCGCCCTCGTGGATCGAGCCGGGGCACTCGGGTGATACGTGGCTGGGAATTCCTCCCGGAAAGGAAAACTGAACAAAAAGCTTGCGCAGCCCGGCCTCGTCGCGCGAGATGTCGGGGTAGATCTCGCTGTACGTGCCTTCAAGATAGGTATTCCCCACGACCGCCGGACCGCCGTGCCCCGGTCCGGACACATAGATCATATTGAGGTCGTATTTCTTGATGACCCGGTTCAGGTGCACGTAGATAAAGTTCTGCCCAGGCGTCGTGCCCCAGTGTCCGAGCAGCATGCGTTTGATGTCGTGCAGTGCCAGCGGCCGCTTCAGCAGCGGGTTGTCGTAAAGATAAATCTGGCCAACCGATAGGTAGTTGGCGGCGCGCCAGTAGGCGTCCATTTTCTGGAGCAGGTCTGACGGCAATGTACTAGCGGGCACGGCTCACGTTCTCCTTTGTGTCGAGCTTACGAGCAACGACGATCGGCGCGGGATCGTGGCGTACGATGCTCTTGCTTTGATATCGGCGGCTACCGCGTTTCATGTGTTGACACCTATCACACGATCGTGCCGACCAGGGAACCAATGCCTGCGGTGAGCGCCATGGCTAACGCTCCCCAAAACGTGACGCGTGCGGCACCAATCAAGACACCGGCGCCGCCGGCTCGAGCAGCGGCGCCTCCGAGAATCGCGAGGAATGCGAGCGAAGTTCCAGCCAGGAGCGGAACTAAGGCCTGTCCGGGGCTTAGGACAGTAACGATCAGCGGCAGGGCGGCTCCGACAGCGAAGCTCGCCGCTGACGCCAATGCGGCCTGGAGAGGCCGTGCCCGCAGGCTCTCGGAGATGCCAAGTTCGTCACGAGCATGCGCGCCCAATGCGTCGTGGGCCATCAGCTGTTCGGCGACCTTCCTTGCGAGCGCGGGATCTAAGCCGCGGCCGACGTATATTGCCGACAGTTCCTTATGTTCGCCGGCGTCGTCTGCTTTGAGTTCGGCACGCTCACGCTCCAGGTCCGCCGTTTCGGTGTCTGCCTGCGAACTCACCGACACGTACTCACCGGCAGCCATCGACATGGCTCCCCCAGCCAAGCCAGCGGCTCCGGCAATTAGGACGTTGCTATGCGTCACATGTGCGGCGGCCACACCGAGGAGCAGGCTCGAGGTCGAAAGGATGCCGTCATTTGCGCCGAGTACCGCGGCGCGCAGCCAGCCGACGCGTCCGACATTGTGGCGTTCTCTGATTCCCAGGCTCATCGGTGCTCTCCTACGCGTCGCATCTCCGCAAATAGCCAATCGAAACATTAAGTAGGGCGATGAAGTAGGCTTATCGGGATCGTATATCACCGGCTTTCATGCACCGCCGAGCACGGCCAGTGCCGCTTCGACACGATCATCCGGAACAAGCAATTGCACCCCGGCCCCTCCGCCTTCCATGCCTAAGCTTATGCCGACGACCACTGAGGGTATGCCGGCGCCATCCAATGCGATTTTCGCCAGATCGGCTTCGACGCTCGTAGGGTAGGTCTTGATGGTTTTCATGCATAGGTGCTCGGCGTTGGGGTGGGCGAGAGGCGACGCAAGGTTCTAATCGAGGAACACAGTGGAACGCCTCAATCATACCTTGCGCTCGCTCTGCGGCCGACGCTAGCGTCCGCGCAACACACGAGGATCATTAGGGCGACATTTTTGCGCCGCCACATCAAATGGCGGAAATACCAGATCTCGGTCATTGATGCCACCGATCCAGGGAAAGCGCTTAATGATGCTCAGGACGCCTTACGGCATGCCCATGGGCAGTTACCCCCGGGCGCTATCGCTGAACCCAGAATCGGTACATTGCGCCAAACATGTGCGGATGGTCGGTCTCGAAGCACGCCCAGTTGCGCAGATTGGTGCAGAACGGGTCGTCGCTGAAGCGTGCGCGGTATTGATTCTGCACACGCAGATCCAACTCGAAGCCGATGAAACGGAGCCCCTGTTCGTTCAGGAACGACTCGATCTGCCCCAGCGTCACCTGCTGCTCCTGCACATGGAAAGCCAGATCGCGACAATCACTCAGTGAATAGAATGCACGGCTCTTGCTCAGCAACTGAACTTCGGCGGCCGTTTCTCCGGCGATCACATCCTGGCGGAATCGACGAATGTCATCAGGTGTGCGTGCATAACCGCGTGCGGCAATGAATTCGCGCGCCTTGAGGATGGGCCTACGCGCAATCTGGCTGTAAAGACCGAGACACATGAATCCCCCCGGCCGCAGCCGAGACAGCAGGATTCGCCAACCCTTGAAGGGATCTGCCAGATGGTGCAGCACTCCGACCGAATGGATGATGTTGAACGTATCCGCAATTTCACCGAGCGCGAGAATGTCAGCCTGCGCGTACTCGATGTTTGGCACGCCCAGCTCCCGTGTTTTTCGCATGGCATAGCTGACGCTGTCCAAGCTTAGGTCTATCGCCAGCACCCGAGCACCGAGAAATCTCCGCGCCACGAAAATGGCGTCCCTGCCGGTGCCGCACCCGGCGACCAGTACTTCGGGTGCACTATCGTCGGACATTGGCGCAAACCGAGCGAACGGCAGCGCACAACGAAGTTCGGCATTGAAGCGCATGGGCTGTTCGCGCATCTGCATTTTTACCCAGCGTGGGTAGGGGTTGTCTTCGTACTGATCGCGCACCGCTTCAGAGACGCTGTCGGTGATCTTGGTCAAGCGTTTGATGCCTGTGCGCAACGCCTGCTCTTGAAGCGGTTCACGAATCTGTTGGCGCAAAAGCTCATCAACCGGGCCGGGTTGACTTGAGATGAGTAGCCTGTCTGCGTCGGGCAGAAGGTGGAGCGGAAAATAGGCAGCTACAGCCAGCAACAGAAGTGGGGAGACCTGTGACCTGGCGTCCAGCAGCGCCATTAACCTGCTGCGGCAGCTTGCCGCGGCAAGCCGCTCCTGGTCGGGGCAGTCGAAGACGAACTCGTTAATGAAGCACTGCCGCGCGAGTGCGGCATAGAAACTCAGCGCGGCGACATCTGCCGGGTCCGGCGTCTGTTCGCTCGATGCGATCTCGAGCAGAGCATGACGTGCGCCGGTTAGAAAGCGCTCGAAGGGAATCGAGTTCACGGGCACTGCATCGAGCAATGCATGGAGCAAGAGATCTGTCCTGAGCGCGGCCAAGCCACCGGCCTCGAACAGCATCGCCTGTGGCAGCCTTGCGGGCCACGCCTCGTTCGCACGGCGAACGCAGCTCGCGATCCGCTCGTCGAGCATGATCAGACTGAGCGCCGCCTGACAAAGAGCCTCCGGCTGCGTCCACGCTTCACTGATGGCGGTCGTTAGTGCCGCGCGGATGTGGGAGTCGGCGGCGGTGAATAGCGTGCGTGCAGCGCAGCTGGCGAAGGCTGCCTTGCTTGCCCCATCAGGCGCACGCTCGAGAGCGCGCACCAGCAGCAGTATCGCTTCCGGATAGTTGTTGCGGTACTGAAGAACCCTCGCCAGGTCGTTGAGAATTTCGAGAGAGTCAGGCTCGATGGCCCAGGCGCGGCGAAGACTCACCTCCGCGGCATCAAGATCCCCGAGGCCGCTCAACACGGCTCCGAGGCAGCGGTGCGCCGCCGCATGGCCAGGGCGAAGCCCGATTGCCCTGCGCAGGCTGGGGGCGGACTCGTGGGGCCGCCCCTGGGTCATTGCAAGTACTCCGAGGGTGAAGTGGGCTTCGGCGTGATCTGGACTGACACTCAGAGCGCGCCGGCAGCACTCCATTGCTTCGGTTGTGCGGCCGAGGCCGAACAACGCATTTGCCATTCCGACGAAGGCGTCTGCAAATTGAGGCTTGATGCCGGCAGCCACTTGGTAGTCGCGCAATGCGTGCGCGAATGCCCCGGCCCGATATCGCAGGTTGCCTAAATTAAAGTGGGCTGCCGCGCATTGAGGGTCGCACGCCACCGCCTGTTCGTACGCGCTGTGAGCCGCCTCAAACTGAGCGCTCGCCAGCAGAATGTTGCCGCGATTCAGGTGCGCTGCCGCACATTGCGGGTCAACCTTAACTGCGGCATCGTAACGGTCCATCGCCTCAGCGATGCGCCCCTGTCTGCTAAGCGCACCGCCTTCATTGATCAGCGCAGCAGCCAAGCTCCGCGGTGCGGTCAGCGGATCGCTGTCGACCGCTGCAGCCGCAGGGGTCGCGGGAGCCCTCTCGTGATCTGCCATCGGTTGGCGCTTGCGGATTCGTCTGGTCCTCTAGGTCGTCAGATCCACGCAGCCTGGAAAAGCGCTCGATAATGTATCGCCTCTCCTGGGCGGGCGGTTTGCCGAATGGTCGAAAGGTCTTCTCAAGGCGGCCACCATGTAATATGAACGGCCGGCTCTAGGCGCGCAATATGGGTCGAGGGTGACCTTGCCTGGTTCTCAACAAGGGAGCGCTCTCGATGTGGCGGTACATACCGCAACTTGATCGGCGTGGTCCGCCGCGCTCTGCGGGTTGCATGAGTTCGATATGGCGTTGAATTCAACGGTCTACACTTTCGACGTCGAACTGGCCGACTCTGATCGAGGCGTCTACCAGCCACTCGCGCTGCGCGTCGCGCGACACCCGTCCGAAACTCCTGAGTATCTTCTGACTCGCGTGCTCGCGTATTGCCTGGAATATACTGAAGGCATTTCGTTCACCAAGGGACTCTCGGAGCCCGACGAACCGGCCATCGCCGTACGTGATCTGACCGGTGGACTGCGCGCATGGATTGATGTCGGTTCCCCAGATGCCGCTCGGCTACATCGGGCAAGTAAGACTGCGCCGCGTGTCGCCGTCTACGCCCACAAAGACGCCGCGCAACTGGCCGCGCGCTACAGTCGCGAGCGCATCCATCGCATCGAGATGCTCGAACTTTACGCCGTGGAGCGCGAGTGGCTTGCGAACTTCCTGCAGCGGCTCGAACGCCGGATGGCATTCTCGCTGACCGTAGCTGCGCGGCACGTGTACCTATCACTTGCCGGGTCAACAAGTACGTCTGTCATTGAGCGAATCGCCCTTCCGTTGCCCTAGTTTGCCTTCCGCTTTTTGTGCTGCCCTGCAATGGATTCGCGCAGTAGCGTCTGACGCCTTATCTTCCCGATGACGCAGCGCCTGATCACGCTCAGGCTTATGGCCCGCGCGACGGACTACCCGTAATTCGGTGCCGGGCGAAACCGGGACAGCTCAGCATTCATCTAATGGGTTAGCGACAATCGCGGCCCCAAGCACCACTACGTCGCTGCCAGGCCGACGTGGAGTGGGGGTGCGGCTGACATCGTGGCCGCGGCTTCGGCACGCAGCCAGCGGCAGAAGGGCACCACCTTGGGAAGTAAGACCCACTCGGGCAACGTGACGATGTAGTAGGAGTACGCGGTCGAAGTTGCAATCGGTAGCGGACTCACCAGCGTACCGTCGGACAGGCCATCGGCAACGAGGCTGAATCGTGCCAACGCAACGCCGATGCCGCGCACCGCCGCCTCAATCGATAGGTCGGCGTTGCTGAAGCGCTGCCCCCTCAGGCGTGGGGTAGCGACTCGCCTGAGCCGACTGAGCCAGCCGCACCAGTCGGAGTGACTTTCGTCATTTTCAGCTGCGAAGTCATGGACCAGCGGCAATGCCAGCAGCTCCTCAATCGTGCTGATCGAGCCATGTTCCGCGAGGAACCTCGGGCTGCACACCGGCAGCACCCGATCTGTCATGAGACGCGAAACCGAGTGGCGCGGATACTGGCCGCGCCCGAAGCGAACTGCCAGGTCTATGCCTTCGGTACGCAGATCCTGCAGCTGCGACTCAGCGATCACTTGCACCTCGATTTCGGGGCAGAGGTCGAAGAAGCGCGGCAGCCGTGGAGTCAACCACCGCGATGCAACGGAAGGCCGCGCCGTCACGCGCAGTCGCTGCGTCCCCTCGAGCTTGCCGAACTCGGCGATGATGCGCGTGATCTCTGCAAGTGACTGATTCATGTGAAGCGCGAGCGCGCGACCAGCGGGCGTCAGCTCGAGGCGACGCGTCAAACGGGTGAACAGCGCGACTCCGAGCTCCGCCTCGAGCGCCTTGATGCGATGACTGACCGCGCACTGTGTACGGTGCAGCTCTGCGGCGGCGGTGGTGAAATTCAGGTGGCGCGCCGCGACGGCGAAAACGTGTAGCGCATCGAGGGGTGGAAGGCGGGGCATAGTCGGCATTCCGCGACAGACGACGGCGTCCCCTATGCATGAACCTAGTTCATAGGCTGCCCGCAGCATAGTCGTTTGTCACGACCGCCGCGAGAGCGTATCTAGCTCACTTGAGCTCCGTTACTGACTGACCAGAATCGGATCCTAAGAGCAGCCCTCAACGTTCCAATCTCGAGTTTGACGACCTTGACCGGCGCTCTGATTTGTTCGTCGTTATTGCGCGACAAGAGCGTGAGACCGTAATGACGGCCGGTCGCGGCGCGGACGCCGACTCCCGTGAAGCGTGCATCCCCCGGGTGGGCCAGCGATCGATGCCGCCACTAGGCGTCGTTCGTCACTGAGGAAGAGAAGCGGGCTCGACGTGATTTGCGAGGCGGGATCGAGGTCTTCGAAGGCGCTCTTGTACACGCCGGCCAGCGATAATCTCTATAAATTTCTTCACGGCAGACTTGGATTCGAGATCAGCAAGCTCCTCGTTGTAGAGGTGCTTGACGACGTCGATCGGCGTGTGGGTTTTATGAGCGAGTGCGGCTATCGTGCCTTCATTCAGACGCGGTTTGGCCATTAAACATGCGAACTCAGACACGGTTAACCTTCCACCCGCCCCGGAGTCCGGATTGTACCCGTCCAACCTTCCGTGTCGCGTTCGGCGCACGAAAATCCTCTATAGTTGCCCGCAAGTTCGAGTCTTCAAACAAATCTGATCCACTCGAATAAAGAGCTGTATCACATTGAAAAATAATAGCTTGGTGTTGGCAACTCTCGCCGTATCGCGACCCGCGGGCCCTAAAAATTAAGCCGGGTAAGTGATTGATAGAAGAAGAGAATTGAATATGGTGCCCGGGAGAGTCTGACCTCAGCGGTGAACCTGTCCGCGCTCAAAGTCTTACCGCGGTGGGACTTCTTGGGTTACTCACAAACCACCCAGCATTCCCAGGCATTAGTGGTCAAAACGATGTCGGTGCAGGACGCCAAGAAAATTCTCACGGGTGGCGACGATTCGGTCACCCAGTTTTTTCGAGCCAAGACCGCAGGACCCTTGGCCGTTAAATTTCTGCCGATCGTGAAACAAGCAACTGATCGGGTGGGTTTGGCGCAGAATATGATCAGTTCGCCGGACAGGGAGCGAAGCTGGGTCTGATCAAGGGCGACGCGGCGAACATCGAACAGTACGTTACCGACAAAGCGCTGGACGGTCTGTACCTGATGATCGGCGAGGAAGAACGCGCCATCAGGCAGAATCCGGCTGCGGCGGGCAGCGCAATTGTCGCAAAGGTGTTTGGCGCATTGCGCTGACTCTTACCTGCGACGCCAGCCGGAGACTCCGTAGGGAGAACTACGAATTGCTGCCCACATCGACCGGCCCTTAATTGCTTTGGAGGAACATATGAGAGTTCTCTTTCTCACAGTCGTTTTGTTGATTGCATCAGAGGTATCGGCGGGAGATTGCTTCACGAACGCGCTGGGCAAGACTGTCTGTAGGAACGGTCAAAACGCCGTTGCAGTCAATCCGAATACGGGCACAGTCACTACGGCTCAAAAATCTCCAAGCGGGGTGGCAACCGCGCAGACAAATACCGGCACAAAGGCCGCCTACAATCCCCATACGGGTAATGCCGCAGTTTCCAAAACAAACACCAACGGGGTGAAAACCACCCAGACTAGCGGGGGCGGAGAAGCCAAGACGAAAAATGGCGTGGGAGCCGCCGAAGGACCCAATGGCACTAAGTGTGTCAAAGGCCCGAATAGTCAGGGCTGTAAGAAGTAATGGCGACCGCAACTGTGGCGCTCTTCCGCCGGCACAGATGGTTGAGCACCTCAGACGCCATGGTGCGGCGGTGGAGACAGTCTGGCTCGTAATCCACTGCCGACGTGGGTGCTGGGCGAAGCACATAATGTGGGTGCCAAAGTGATTCTCGCTGGCGCCTTGGCGGCGTGACCGAGCTTCGAGGGGTTCAGGAGCCACCCAGAATCTGGTAGTTGGAGTTGGATGTGACCACGAGGAGGTTCTTCGCGGTCGCGTTGAGAATCGTCTGCTGCGCGTAGTTGGTACCATCCGGCAGGCTGGCCATCTGAACCTGCAGCGTCACCGCGTCTCGTGTGTCGCCCATGAACGTATCGATGTTCACTGAGCTGATCTTCTTGGCAGCGGTGTCGAAACTCAGGGATAACTGATCCCCGGACTGCACGTAGTTCTTGAAAACCAAATTCAAGGTGTTCGCAACCGGGTTGATGGAGAGGTTTCCGGCCTGTTTGGATTGTTGCATCTTTTGCGGATCTGGCGGCAAGTACAGAGCTAAAAGGCTCTTTACCTCGCCCATGTACTGCTTCATCTCGGCCTGCTTCTTCTCGATGATCCTTTTCATCAGCGGGCCGCCGCTGGGAGGTTGCGGCGGGGGTCCTAGAGGAGTTTTCTGAACCTGACCGTCGGGTCCATACTGACAGGTGTTCTGCGTAGCAGGCTTCTGCTCACCGTTTAAGGTGACTTGCGTCGTTTCGATCCATCGGTACTTCCGCAGTTGCTGCGCGTTCGCCGCCATCGCCTGCTTAACGGCGGAAAGCCGTTCCTGGGCTGCGCTATCCTGCGCAAGCAGGGAAAACGCGGCGCTGAGTGCTGCTACGCCAATAGTCATCGCCCAGGCAGTCGTTCCGTTCGTTCTGCGTGCGATCGTTTGTCTGTTTGGCATGGTATAAAAGCTCACCTTCAGGGAATTCACGTGTCCGGTCCGGTCCTGGCCGGCGAGGCGCGAAGATCGCGCGCTCTGGGAATTATATGTCGCTGGCAATATCGAGTGACTCCATGCACGCATTCGGTAGCGCACTTGCGCACTCCTGGGTAGATGTGAATCTCGCGCCACCGCGATACAAGACCAATCCTCGAAGATTGCCATCCGTATTAACCACAATTGCGGCCAGTTCGAGGGGTGTGAGATGAGTGAATGCGGCCGAAAGGCGAGTGTTGCGAAAGTGCCGCGCGGACTCCTGCGCCCCCAACTCGGGCCAGAGCAATTGAGTGCAAAGGACAAAGCGGCTGCTGCGAAGATACTTGCGGCAGCCAGAGAATGGGTGCGGGCACGGCTCAGCACGAGGAGATGTTGCGATTCGCATGCTGCGTTTCATGGCGGCGGACGGCTCACGCTCCCACGCAAGTCGCAGCTTGCATGGGAGCTCGCTGACGCGATCGTTTGATGTCACCGCGAACACGCTGCCCGACAGTGCTCGAGGCACTCAGGGCCCTCGCAGCTCGTTCTACCGAAGTCGACAGGGTAATTTCAATTCAGGGGAAAATCATGATTAAGCGTCCCCGTTCCTGGATCGCCATTGCCGGCGTATGTTCTTTCGGCCTGCTGGGAGTGACGCTGCTGCGCCCCAGCGGCGCGCAAGCGCAGCAGTTCCCGATGGTGGACACGATCGCGGATAAGATCGTACAAAAATACCAGACCGCCAGCTGTGAGCAGTTGTGGTTGAAGAAGGAGCAGCACGCGCCGCCGAGCGCGGAGGAACAGCGGGCCATTGCCGTTCTGCGCAACGATCCGCAAATGCGCCAGGAATTCATCAACAGAATTGCCGCACCCATTGCCAACAAAATGTTCGAGTGCGGAATGATTCCCTGAGCACGGAAGCACTCATTTGTGCGGTCGAGCAAGGGCAGCGGCATAGGCGAGGGCTGCCGCCTCCTAAGTCTCCTCTTTGCGCGCTGACGTTCGTGTAGAAAATGCGGCACGTCAGACGTGGCCATCATCGGGACACTGCAAATGTCAAAAATTAGACCAACAACGGGAACCGATGGACAGGCCTTGCCAATCCTGCCGCCGGAACGCGACGCACGTGTTTGGGCGCGACTCGTGCGCGTGATGTTCTACACTCCCGGATTCCTGGCGCTGCTGCTCATCAAGGCTGGTGAACCGACCAGCTTCGGCATCACGGTAGAGCTCCTGATGCTGTCGAGTGCCGCGGCCATCGTCGGCGGCCTCTTTGTTGGCACAGAATCATCCGGCGCAGGCGCCGATAATTCGTCCGCAGTGGGCACTTGGAGCGGTTCGCTGGTGCTCGAGTTACTGGCCGTCGTACCCTTCTTGTGTGCGGTGCCTGCGCTATTCCATGAACTCGCAACTAGCGCACTGCTACACGGGAGCTTACCTGACGCTGTTCATGTCTCACTCGGTGCCGAGCTATTGCCAATGGTTGCGATCCTGCCGTTCATGCTCTACCAGCTTGCCGGCTTTGGCACGCTGCACTTCGTATTGCCCAAGCTGACAAACTGGGCCATCAACATGGGCATTCTCGGCTTAATTATCGCTACCTACGTCGCTAACCGCGAGGCCGCGTACGAATGGGAAAGGAGCTTTGCGAGCCTGCTGGTTCTCGCGATGGCATTGGCCGTGGTCTACGGTGTGCTCAAACTGAGGCGGATGCAGGCCGACTACGTCCGGCGATGCCCGCCTAAGGAGCCAAAGTAGCGGCGGCCACAGAGCGTCCCAACCGCAAGAAAGCGCACCATGTGGTGGATCAGCTATCGAGGGGAAGGCAAGATCGGTGTCGAGAATATCGGCGTCTTTGAGGACGACGGTACTGCGCGCAAGGAGCATCCGTTGCTCCTCGACCCGTCCCCCGATGCCCACCCACTGCACATCGCCCGCGGCTTTGCGCTCGTGGGCAATGATCTTTACATCGCGAACGCCTGGCGCAAGGACAGCCACGTGGTGCGCTACCGCCGACGCGGTGACACCTTTCACTTCGCCGATATCGTGGTTGCCACGAAGCATGTTGCGGCGATGGTGCACCCGTTTGACGTTGAGCTCGGCGACGACGGCCGGCTCTACGTGTCGTGCCAGGACACCAACACGGTCGTTGCCATTCTGCCGAAAACGCGCAAGCCAGCGGACGTAGCGCCGCACCTTCGCAAGAGGTTTCCCGATGGAAACTTCCTTCCCGGCACGCTCGTCGCCTCCAGCCGGGGCCAGCTTCCCGAGGTTGGCGACCGCGCGCCCCGGGATGTTCCGTCGCCGCAGGGCCTCCAGGTCGTGCTCGACGAGCACGGCAAGCCCCGACACTCTGTGCGCGGGATCATCGTGTTCCGCAAACATCTTTACGTCGCCGACGAAGCGGGGGACGCAGTTAAGATATTCGAGGTGGCGTCGGGGCAGCTCGTGGCGCGCATCGAGGGGAAGAAGCTGACGAAGCCCGTGCACCTCGTCCTGCACGGCGATACCCTCTATATTGGCGCCGCAGGCGCCGGCAGCATCCTTGCCTTCGATGTGCCCACGAAAGCGCCGCGCGGCAAGCTCAAGGCACGTGCGGTCATCGACGGCAAGCTCAAGGCTCCGTCTGGCTTCGCGATCGGAACCGACGGCGATCTTTACGTCGCCGAGAGGCTCAAGCAGCGCGTGCGGTGCTTCTCGTTGGACGGGAAGAAAAGGGGGACGTTCATTGACGACCTCCCGGATATGCCGGAATTCCTGATACACGTGCCGGATCGCGCGTGAGGTGCATCACAATGACGGCACGCGGGGATGCGCTCACGGACTGGAGTCGAAGGTCGGCACCTTCTCAGGTGCCCTGATGACGCAGGCCAATAAGCCCGGTTAGGCACGGTCGCACGGAAGTCCCATGAGCGAGACTGGTTGCCGCCGGTCCTCGTTCACGTAGACGACGAGGAAATCCTGCTGGAGGACCGTTTGAAGCGGGCGTTGACGCGAAGCTCGAGGTATGGCTTGGCGTGCCGGACGGTTTCGTGGGCAGCGTAGGAACTGCCCGCAGCGCATCAGGCCTTGGATGCGATCGGCACGTTCCAGCTCGGTCAGCTCAGAACGGCGTGGTGCTTGAGGGCGAAATTTGGCTTGAAGTAGACGACGGCGTCACGACCCACTTGCGACCGGGCGACGTTGTTATCCAAGGGGCTGCCCGTCATGCGTGGCGGAATAAGGGTGCAATGCCGGCAAAATTGCTATTCGTTCTTATCGGAGCCACCGATTAGAGCAACGCTTCTTACTCACTGAGCTTCCGGGCGAATCCGTTAGTCGGTGGACGAGGCCCCCAGAGGACTTTAGTGGACACGCGAACCAAAGCCCATTCGCGGTGCCACCGGGTACTTGAGAAATCTCAGTTGCACCTGTTGCAATGTCAGAGTGACAATCGTCTTTGAACGCAAGCGGACAGCGGATGCACTGGCTCTTACACTCTCGGCTCGGAGTCGTGCTGTTCTTCGGCGTACTGTTGCTCGCGCTGGATGTCGGCCGGTCCATCTGGGCGCGGGTAGGCCTGGCGCATCCGAGCGCGGAATACCGGCCTGAACCGACATCGTACGCGGACCTGACGTGGCCACCAGGCGCCGATTTGGGCCCGGCGACACCGCTAGGTGCACGGGTCTTCGCGCGGCATTGCGCCGTTTGCCATGGTCCGAACGGACGTGGCAACGGTCCGGCCGCTCCCTCGATGTTCCCACGTCCTCGCGACTTCTCATCCGACAAGTTCAAGTACAAGTCCACCGCGGCCGGCGAACCGCCCACCGACGAGGATCTCCTGCGGACGGTCCGCGACGGCCTGCCTGCCAGCGCAATGCCGTACTTTGCCGGGCTACTCTCGACCGAGGAGCTGAGCGCCGTCGTAGAGCAGGTGAAGTCGTTTTCGAGTGCATTTTCGCGGCTCGGCCGCCCCATCGAAATCCCCGCTGCGATCCCGAGTTCGCCAGAGAGCGTGGCGCGCGGGAAGGCGCTCTTTGCCACGCAAGGCTGCGCCGCGTGCCATGGCGACGACGGTCGCGGCGGCCAGCGTTACGAGGAGGGATCCGGCCACGCGGTGTTCGCGCGCGATCTCACTGCGCCGTGGGCTTTCCGCGGCGGCAGTCGGCCCCGGGACGTCTGGCTGCGGCTGACGACCGGCATCATGCCGGGACCCATGCCCCCCTACGCAGACGTGCTGTCGGCCGCCGCCCGCTGGGACTTGGTCAACTTCGTCGCTTCGATCGCCCGCACGCCGGCGTGGGAGAAGGGCGGTAGCTTCGGCGGTGCGGGATTTGCCGCGAATCCAGCGCAGCGCGGCGAATACATTACTCGCTGGGAACTGTGCGGCCTCTGCCACACGCAAATCGACCGAACCGGGATTTACAACGTTGACGCAGCATTCCTCGCCGGTGGAATGCGCGTGGGCTACTACCCGCACGGTTACTCGGTGAGCCGCAATCTCACTTCGGATCCTGAGACGGGCTTGGGTCATTGGACAGTGCCGCAGATCATTCGCGCGCTACGTGATGGGCAGGCGCCAGACCGGGCCCTCAACCCGTTTGCAATGCTTTGGGCCCAGTTCCACAACTTCACCGACGAGGACGCAACGGCCATCGCCACCTTCCTGAAGACGGCATCGCGGCCGGTGCACAACCCGATCCCGCCGAAGCTCTCCTACGGACTGGTGGAGACCATCGTGATGAAGTTTACCCGCCCACTTCCGGCGACCACTCCCAAGGCGCTGACTTATGGCGATGGCAATTTCGCCGTCGATCCCTCCAAGGGCTCGCCGGCGCGTGTGCAAGCTGCGCTCGTCGATGTGCAGTGGATAATATTGATACTGGCGCTCGTGCTGTTCGTGCGCGCGGGCCCGCGCCCGCGGATAGCGGCGTCGATCGCGGCCGTGCTGGTGCTCGCGGTCGCTGCCGTGCTGCTGTTCGTCCTGTCGCAGTGGCCTGCGATCCGGGGCATGCCCCCTGATCCACTGGTGAAGGCTGTGAACGCCGGCGATATCAAGCCGGACACGCGCGACATGCCCGCCGAGCGCGTTCGCATGGTGGAGCGTGGCCACTATTTGTACTCCGTCAGCTGCGCCATCTGCCACCGCACCGACGGCAGCGGCGGTACGCCGATCAGCTGGAGGCCATTTGGCACGCTGTGGACCCGCAACATCACTGCGCATCCGAGCGCGGGTGTTGGCGCCTGGACCGATAGCGAGTTGGAGCGCGCCATTCGCAGCGGCGTCAGCCGCGACGGTAGGCAACTCCATTGGCAAGGGATGACCTGGGACCAGCTTTCCAGCCTTGACGAGGAGGACCTGCGCGCCATCCTGGCCTATGTGCGATTGCTGCCGCCGGTGAATCGGGCAGTCCCTCTCCCGCGCCCGCCAGCGGCGGATGACTGCGAGACGTACACCTTTTATTTGGAGAAAGACGACCGGTCCGGCTGCCGCTGAAGCCTCCTTTCCTTGCCCCCTAGTCCCGGAAAGCCCTAGTGCCTTACGCTACTGAAAGCGCGGAGACGTCGCAGCAGCGGCACGGAGTTTGAACTAGGCACCGAGCGTGCTCGCCACGCCCGCAGCTTGTCGATCATGCTCAATGCGGTGGCTGCCGGTCACGGTAAATTCGGAGGAATCATTAGCGTTTTGGTCTGCGGCGCGTCCCATGTGCGCTCCCGGTCGAGAAGCACGTTCAGCAGGTTGTCCTGAAAATTGATATTGCCCGTCAGTCGCTCGTGGTTCTCGCAGAGAAAGAAGGCATAAGCGAGCGGGAAGAAAAGCGCGTCGTTACGTGGAGCGACCGGATTGAGTGCTTGGCGTGCCAGCAGAGACGGCTTGGTGACCTCGCCATCCCCCGGCTCGAGCATCAGCCGACCATAGTCCACGCCAGGTACCTTATCCCGTACATCCTCTGGAAATAACCGTGCCTGAGAACGACCCGCTTGTGGCTCAATCACGATGCGCGCAGGCGTCAGCACACAATCACCGCCAAACACCACGAATCTGACCGGGGAGCTCGGCTCCTCGAAAGTCACCGACCAGATGAAGCGGCGGGCGCGCTCGAGATTTTGCGCAAAGTAAGCCTGCAGCACCGAGATATACGCGTTGGCTTCTCTCGGTCCTTGGAAGCGAGCGCGCAAGCGGGCAATTACCGTGGGGTCAAACACAGACCATTGCATGCGCTTCCAGGTGGTCACGTCATAGAGGTCCAGATCCAGATCCTTGCCGCTAGGGTCTACTGACCAGTCAGTCAAGGGATGCGGCAGAAGCTCGTAGACACTCGGCATCGTTGCCAGTACCTCCGGCTCAATTCGGCGGAGTCCAACCCTGTGACCCAGTAGCATGCTCTGCAGCGAACTCACCGACCCCAAATTCGGAGTCCCGAGCAGCACCGCGGTATTGATTTTTCCCGCGCCGCTCATGTTGATGGGAAAAGCGCCATCGCCATCCAGCGCATCGACCGTGCCGTAGCGCAGGTAGTAGCGAGTGATGAGGCCGCCCATGCTGTGGGCGATCACATTGACCTTCAGAGTCGGATCATCATAGTCGCGACGAATCTGTTCAATCATCTCATCAAGACGCTTCGCCGTCGTGACGTTGTCCTGCCGCCAGTCGTAGGCGAAAACATAGAACCGACGCACTTTCGGATCGGCGTACGCACCGAGTTTCCCCGGAACGAAACCCCCCGATTCCCGCAACGTCCGCACGATCGCGCCGTAGAAGTCGGCGTTCAGGATCTCTTCAAAAAGCCCGCCTGCCTCCAAGCCGTCATCGATGGGTCGCAGAGTCACCGCATCAAAGGCAAGTGCCAGGTCTTGTTTGGAACCGGCCAACAGGTGCAGCGTCGATCCCGGCCACACTTCACTGCGCTTGTGCTTATCGAAGAGTCGCGAACCAAGAGCTCCAGGAATCAAAATCACCGGCGGCGTGCGCGCCTCTTCCATACCGGAGGCATAGAGTCGCCTCAAATCCGGAGTCGTGTCACTGTGACATGCTACAGCCGACCCGGCGAGCACTGCCGCCCAAATACATCTCGTCGCGATTACAACGTGGTAGAGGACTCGCGCCATATCACTGCGCACCGCCGCACCTCACACAGCGTCAGAGTGCCCTGCGGAGCGCGTCGTAAATGCTCTTCGCCACGCCCGCACTTTCCGAGGCATGGCTGAAGAATGCGCCTTTGGCCGACTGGATCATCGACGCGCTGCCCCTTGCCGTACCGGCGGGCTCCCGCCGGGGGCCGCCAGTCTCGCCGCCAGATGGAGCTTATCTGAATTGTGACGGCGGCTTCTGGGTAGCTCAACCGAGTGAACGGCGGCTTTGGCCCGCTTGCAGACGGATGGCCCGTACGGCCGGTTTGGCCCCGGCAGTTCGACGACTGCCCTCTCAGCCGGCGTGGCTTGCGATCCATCGATCGATATCAGGAAGTGCGGCTGCCTTTACTCTCTCATTCAGCTTGATCGAGGCCACGGCAGCTTCGACTGGACGACGCGCGTCTGCCGGCATGTCCTGCTCGCCGTAACGACGGACGTCGTCAATTCGACTCGGGTCGGCGGATCCGGCCGCAATGCCCGTAACGACATACCAGCGGTCCAGTTGGTCTATCGGGAGCGGTCCCTTCGCCAGGTGAGGCGCGAGCGCTCGCCATACGGCATCAGGGTTTTCTTGCCCAGCAATCGCCAGCAGCTCGCTGCTGGTGCCTGCGGGGACATCCGGCCCCAGGGCGATATCAACCATCCGCGCGGAAAGGATCGGATCAGCCGCCAGTGCCATCGCGCGAAGGACGCGCATCTTCTGCAGTGGGTCTTGCACAGCTTGCGCGCGCGCGAGCAGCGCATCATAGGTGCCGCCATCCGCCGCCAAGCCAACGATATCGAGCGCGGCACGTTGGTCGGCGATCGAGCCTTGGCCGCTGGCAAAAATTCGTCGCGCGCGCGACAACGCCTCGACATCGCCGAATCGGACCTGGGCCGACCAGAGGCTCGAACGTAGACTCGCTGCGTTAGGGCTCTCGCCTGCTCGAGGCGTCGAACCCACGGCGCGAGCGACGGGATCCAGCAGCTTAAGAGCCTCGCGACGGAATTCGCCCCGTGCCGAATCCTCACCGTAGGCGCGATCCACGGTTACCAGAAGTCTCACGGCGCGGTCCCACACGACCGGGTCAGACTCTGGCGGCAGCTTGGATATAAGGGTCATCAGGTTTTGCGCCGGAGCGTAGCCTGATTGTCCGAGCGCCCAAGCGTCGTTCATGAGAGTCACTTGGTCCATGGGTGTGAGGTGCGCGATGCGAGTGGCCAGGGCTGCCGCCTCCGTGGCTGGGTACGCGACCCGGGTGTAGGCAGTGCCGCCGGCATTGACCAGCGGCGCCATGCCCGGCACGGTTGCCGTGCGGGTGAGCACGAGTGTTGCAGGCGCCTGGCCGCTTACCGCTATGGCCAGCGGCAGGTGCCAACGGGTTTGCGGCGTGCCTTTGAGGCTGTCCGGATCTTCGGCGAATTGGCCTGCAACCAGCCGTGACTGGCGGCCAGCGGACTCGACGCGCACCAGCGGCACGCCTGACTGGCGCGTGAAATCCCGCTCGATATCGAGTACCGGCTTACCCGCAACTGCCTGTATCTCGCTCCACAGGTCGCTGTCCACGGTATTGCCAAACGCGTGCTTGCGCATGTACTCGCGCACGCCGTCACGGAAGTCGTTGGCACCAACATAGGCCTCTAGCATCGTGATGACTGCTGCACCCTTGTCATAGGTAATGCTGTCGAACGCCTGCGCCGCCTGCTCGGCACTAATGACGGGCTGCAGTACAGGATGGGTTGAGACTCGAGCATCGGCACGCTTGCCCGACTCGAAGATACGCGCGGCCTGCAGACCGGTGTTCCATTGTGGATGGAGTGCGTCCGCGGCGTGCGTCTGCATCCACCTGGCAAAGCCCTCGTTGAGCCAGAGGTTGTCCCACCATGCCATCGTAACGAGGTCCCCGAACCATTGATGGGCCATTTCGTGGCTGATGACCAGGAACACTCTCTGACGCTCGCGCTCGGTGGATGTAGTAGGGTCAAAAAGAAGATCATCCTGAGAAAAGAAGATGGCACCCCAGTTTTCCATGGAACTGCCGGTGATCTCCCCAGGCGCGGCGATCAGATCCAGCTTCGGCAAAGCAAAAGGCACGCCAAAATAGCCGTTGTAGTAGTGAAGCAGGGCGACCGCTTCCTCAAGTGCATAGGGCGCTTTGCCCGCATCTCCGCGCTTGAAGACCACTCCGACGTCCACGCCGTCTACCTCGCGGTGGACACGCTCGAAATCCCCGATACCTAGAAACAGAAGATAGGTCGACATTTTGGGTGTTTCGGCGAAGCGCACGCGCTGTACGCCGCCCTCCAGCGGCGTGATCGCCGCCACGGGCGTGTTCGATACCGCCAGCTGCTCAGTGGGGGAATCTACGGATATTGCGAAAGTGGCCTTGAGAGCCGGCTCATCCCAGCACGGCAGCAGCGCCCGCGCATCGGCAGGCTCGAAGTTAGTGGCGAGCGTGCGGCGCTTACCCGATGGCGTGTCGTAGTCCATCGCGAAAAAACCAATCGTTCCTGTGGTGATCGGCCCGTGATACGCGATCGAGAGGGTGTGACGCCCGGGCGCGAATGGTGAAGGAAAGGTGATCGCCGCCCGGCCCAACTTATCGTCCAGCGCGACGGTACCCCCCAGTTGACCATCCAGCCGTAGTTCATCGAACGTGAGTCCCTTTGCGTTCAACACGATCTGACGGCCGCCGGTGGGCGCGTCGCCAGTGATTTGTACAGTCCCCTTGAACGTCAGCGCCTGCGCATTGGGGACCAGAGTCAGCTCGTAGCGCGATGGGACGAGCGTGCGCGGCAGCACCTGACGGCCTTCGGACAAGGATTGCGGGACACCAGCAGCAGCGATTGGGCCGCCCAACAGCGCCAACACCACCCAACTCTTGATTCTGTGCATGTCCACCCCGACGGAAATTGTTTTCGATAGTGACCACAGCCCGGAATCGCCTCGCGCGCTTCGCGTGATGCTCCAACGTCTGCAGCCCTGCTACCACGTAGCCGCCCGGCGGCGAAAATCTGCTCGCCGAGACCGGCGCGGGCTAACTCTCCACCGGGATCACGCACGACAGCTGCCAACGGCGAAGACTAGTAGCGGCGCGATTATAAGCGGTTGCGGCACCCGAAAGAGCGGAGCTGGCCTCTTATCTCCTAGGCACCCATTGACCACCTGGACGCTGGCGAGCGCAGCAGTCCGTGCGCGTGGGGCGGTAACGCAATGCCTCGGGGGGTGACTGGTTCGTGCCAGCGGGCTCCGCGAGCACAACCTTTAATCCAGGTCCTATTGATTTCGGGGGTTTATGAACATCGTTTTCAAGAATGAAACAGCGAAATTCGCGGGTGTAACTGCCACGGCCCGACGAACTCGCCTGTTAGCCACGTCGACTCTCTTTGCGGGGTGCGCCGGAACTGCACCGAAAGCGCAGTTTTCACACGAGATGGTCTCTGAGGCGAGAATCGCTGCCACGGATGACGTGCAGGTCGACGTGTCGGCGACAAGCAACGTCGCGATCCTGCCGAAGGAAGGAACCCGACTGGCGCAAAAAATAAAACTCAAGATCGACGCGAAGAAGTTTTCCAGTCCGCGGGCCGGGGACTCTCGAACTTACGAGGTGGACCTATTGTTGTCGCGCTATGACAAGGGCAGCGCATTTGCGTGGCCTGCGCGACGCGCACATAGTTCCGGGTGATCTTGATGTTCAAGACTCCAAGCTCGGCACTAAAGGCCTCCACAATCAAAGTCTAAGGCCGGCGGGACTTTCTGAGTTACCCAAAGCGTTACCCGCGGATCGCGGGCGTTGGCGCGATATCCTACTGGTAGCGCGTGTTATCCGTTGATACGTGCTCGATAAGCATCGGAGGCCTCTAAGGCGGCGCCTCGATGCTCGAGGCAGGTAGTCGTCTCGCTAGAAGGCTGTTGCGGTAACGCGATTGCGTCCATCGTGCTTGCTGCGGTACAGCGCTGCGTCGGCGGATTTCAGCACACGTTCGGCTATTCGAGGGTTATCCTCGCGCACGCGGTCCATTGCACATAAGCCAAAACTCGCTGTCACGGCTACGTTCTTCTTTCCGATCTTGAACGGCGCTTGTGCAACGGCCTGCCGCAAGTTGTGGGCCACCTCAAGCGAGCCTTGATGGCTTGTCTCGGGCAATACAATGGCAAATTCCTCGCCCCCGATTCGCGCCATCCAATCAATTCCTTGGCGGAGACGCTCCCTTAGGCGGGACGCAAACTGCTGTAAGACTTGGTCGCCGGCTGCGTGTCCAAGCGTGTCGTTGATCTTCTTGAACTCATCGATGTCACAAAGGATCACTGACAGGGCGCGCTCGTATCGCGCGGCCCGTTTAATCTCCTGAGGGAAATGTTTGCCGAAGAAGCGGCGGCTCGCCACTCGCGTCAGATCGTCTGTGGCCGAGAGCTTGCGGTTTTCATCCAGCGTGATGCGCAAGACAGCTTCCAGCTCTGCGATGCGCCTGGCGACGCTGATCCGCGCGTCGAACTCCCGATCACTAACGCGCCGGCCCACACACTCATCTGCGCCCGCCAACAGCCCGGCGTCTCGCTCGGCGCCATCATCCAGTTCAGCGACGAAAAGTACAAAGGGAGAAAGTGGTGCTGATCGCACATGTACCTGGCGCACAAGATCCAGGCTGTCGGTGAATACAGCCGCAAAATGACCGGTACCGCATCGCTTGAGCGCTTCAAGGCCAGGCTCAACGAACTCGGTTTCAAACACATCCGGGAGGATTCGTCGCTCAAATCTCCGGCGCACGGCGTCGCTGTGGCAGGCAATCAATACCTTTGGGGGTTGCACGACCCGCATCATCACGGCAAGGGTAGCCGTTGTCCCCTCGGCGTGTTCGGGAGGCTTGTACGCGCGCCGTTCGAGGATCCTCTGAATTACCGTTGTGTGGCCACCGGGTGGCATCGAAAACTCCAATACGTTGCGATCGTACCGAGGCGGGTGCAATCCGGAGCGGCTGCGACGACACCATTTGGACGCTTTCCCGTGGGCGAAGCGACCGCGAGATCCCGGCGACCCGCCCGAGTCGAGCGCACCCAAGAGTCCTGGAAACCCCACCTTCCTGGAGGCGACGCCCGCGGACTGCGGACACAGCCCGTGAGCGTCTAATCACGGGGCCGGTTAGGAACGGTCTCCGTGACTGGGCCGCACGCTACGTCACGCTGGCCGTACACCACAATCACCCTAAAGCAGGGTGAGATAGATGCGCCCCTCGAGACAGAGTATTGGTCTTAGTTCTGCATATACGTTTCTTTGCGGATGCCGGAGACCCTAAAACACGCCCTGTGGGACGCAATTCCATCCCACTGCGGAGCATTCCAACCCAAGAGCGAAGTCCTCAGCTCTATTTCGTCTTTGGGGCCAGCAGTAGCTTGAGCTGCCAAAGCTTCGGCACGGGCGCTGTCGGTGAGGTAGTCGTCGGCACAGGTGTCGGCTGTGGAATGACGATGATCGACCTGGGAGGGCCATGCCCGGTTCCATCCTGCGCAACCGCGATGGTTGTGACAAGCGATGCAGTGACCAACAGGGTGAGAATTGCGCATTTCATAACCATTCTCCTCAGGACGTAGTAACGGACGTCGCTAGCAATGTGAGTACGCGATCCGTCGGCAACGTCGCCGGGTGTCACCGCGGTGAGAACGCGCCGCATTTGGAATCTGTCGGGGTGGACTCTCGACTCTCACTTGTGATGAGAAATCGATCGTCTGCTGAGACACGTGAGCCTTACGGAACAGGTAGCACGTGAAGAACCGTGGCGACGCTGCGGATTGAGGCACCGGCCTCCCAGCCAAACCCAACGTGGGAGCAATGCAGTGAGCCGAGTGAATGTTGCGGTCGCGGTCGACGACGACGCACGCGGTCGCATCTATGAGGTCGCCGCTGCCTGTCGCGCGCATGGCCTTGACCACACTGCGACGCTTACGGTCGTCGGCGTATTGATAGGTTCGATGGAGTCCGAGGACCTCGAGAAACTCTGGGCTATTCCCGGAGTTCTAGCAGTTGAGGTCGGGTGCGAGTTTCAGTCGGAGATTACCGGGAAGAGGGTAGAGCGTTGCGGGCGCGCAAATTGAACGGGAACACCTCCTCCGAACCAGGAGGGTTGGTGTCAGGCTGCAGGCGAAGGACATAACTACCGGGGGCCAGGCGGGAGGCGTCGGCAAAGCAATGCACGTACCCGTCCGCGCTCAAAACAAGACCATGCAAGGCGGCAACCGACTCCGCGAAGCCTCCCTCTTCTTGGCGAACCAGCGTCACACGGTAGCGGTGAACCGTCTGGCGTATCGTCGGCGCTGCGCGAATTTCGATCAGGCCTGCGGAGGGCAGATCCAAGTCGGGCCACGAGCCTCCGCGCATGGAGACAAATGTAAAGTGCGCCGTGACCGGCGGCGCTACATCACTGACTGCGCGCGACGCGAGCGAGGGCATTAGAATCGGTGATGGCCCTGTAACACGAGGCAGCCACAGAAATAGCGCAAGTCCGGCGCCTGCAGCCGCTACGAGAGCGGGTACCCAGAGCCGAAAGCTCCTGCCTCGTGGCCCGGCCTGCCGGAAATAACCGCGCGTGCGCAGTTGCTGAAGTCCTTCGCGCATCCGCAGTGACACCTCGAGTTCACGCACGAGCTCCGGCTCACAGACGAGACGATCTTCAAATGCTCGGTGCTCATCGTCCGACAGACGTCCGGCGATGAAGTCTTGCATCGTCGCGGAATCGCGTTCGACGTTTATCACCTCAGGCCTCCGAAGGTAACAGCCTTGGCGAGAGCCGTCGTGGAATTGAAAGTCTCCGTAGGCCTACCCGCGCGGCAGAGACCGCTCGATCCATCGCTCGAGATCAAGAGACCAATTGCAGCGATCGTCAGCAAATCGGTCTTCCGAAAGCCGCGAAGCTCAACGAGCTCTCTGAAGCGATTGCGAGCGCGAAAGATCACGCGATTGAAATGTTCTTCGGATAGCTTGAGGTCGCGACAGATTCTCTCCTTGTCCTCGTCGTCGAGATAGAAGCGGACCAGGACTTCCCGATCCCGCGCAACCGGCATCTGCTCGAGCATCCGCCGCGCAGCCGTGGCCCATTGAGGTTCTCCGACCTTTTCCCAGTCCGGGTCGCTCTCGGAAGCCGGGAGTTCATTCAAGGCATCGGCACTGGATAACGCGCCGCGGTCTTTGCGACGGTGGTTGCGCAGGTGGTTAAGTGCCACGCGGTAGAGGTATCCGCCCAGATTTTCGGGATGGGCGATTCCTCCGCTGCGAAGTTTCTCCAGCGTCGTGACTGCGGCGTCCTGCAGGATGTCCGCGGCCGCCTCAGGATCGCGCACCCGCCGCAAGATCAGCGCGCGCAGGCCGGGAAAGTCGCGATAGACTGCGGCCAGGTGAGAAACCGGGTCAGCTACCGGCGCGGGGAGATCCGATTGCGGGGGAAGCATCCCCACAGGTGATGTCTGCTCATCAACATCAATCATAAGCTGAGTATAAGCCACGATCGCGAGGCTCCACAGCGTTCGATGCGCGCCAACCCTGTTGGCCGGCGTCTGATGGCAGCGATCGTCCTGGCGGGGTCGGGAGTGCCGGGATTCGCAGCAAGCCTCTCGTGCACCAGTGCACTCGGTGCGCCAGCGGAGGTGGAAGGCCCTCTGAGAACCCTCGGAAGGGACCCCGCAGCGGCGAATTTTGTCGTCGTGCCCGGCCATGCATACCTGATCCAAGTCGACGAGCGCGACAACGATGCGCGTGTCGAGGTTCTCGACTCGAGAAACCAGATCATCGCCCGTGCCGACCATCCCGAGCGACGGACGGGAACCCGTCGCGCCGTGGTGAGGGCGCCGGACTCACCCTCGCTCATCGTGCGCGTGACGGGCAAGGAAGACGGGGGCGGTGCCGGGACAGCAACCGTTCAAGTCTTTGATCTCGCGGCGCTTCAGGCGCGTCCCGACTGCCTCGCGATCCTGAAGACGCTCGCCGCGGCCGATGCCGACTATGCCGCCGGAGCGGAGAACTCGACGGGCCGCTCGTTATCTTCCACCCACAGTCCACGCGAGGCGTTCCTGCGGGCGGCCCAAGCGTATTCGAACGTCGAGCATGCACTCGGTGCGCCCGCAGATCAGCCACTTCGTGGCCAGACGGCGCTTGCCCTCGCAGCTGTCGAGTACCTCGACCTGCAAGACTGGGCCCAAGCAGCGGACTGGGCCCAAGCGGCGGCCGGAACGCTCAGCGCCGACGACCCCTACCGGAGGGCACGTGCCGACGCGCTCCTCGCCGCCGCGTGGATTGAGATCGGGTCGACCGCCCCGGCTGGACGAGCTGTCCCCGGATATGACGCCAATCCGAGCGAACTTCTTGCCCGCGCACGGCATCTGCTGCAGCGATTACTACACTTCCACTTACAGCGGGGCGAACGGTATGACGCCGGCCTGCAGCTCACCAACATCGGCCTGACGTATCTGAATGAGGGTAGCTACCCGCAGTGTGTCACGGCCTTCGCTAATTCGAGTCGCCTGTTCGGATCCATACACGAGGTGCCACGACGTGCGCAGGCGTGGCAAAACAGGGCACTCTGCCTGTGGGGTCTCGGGCAGCTGCCGGAAGCCCTGCGCTGGTTCGAGCGCGCACTCAACGATATCGGTCCGGAACCCTATCCGCGTCTTTATGTGGGAGTGATGACTAACACTGCGCTTGCAGACTATGCACTCGGCCACTTAGACGAATCGCTGCGTCTCTATGATCACGCGCTAGCTTTCACGGAAAAAGTTCAGTCCCCGCGCGATGAAGCGTATTGCCTCTACGGCATTGGCGTGAACTACTACGCGCTCGGCGATCGGCAGCGCGCCCGCGAGTTCCTCGAGCGCTCGCTTGCGATTCGCACGGTGGCCCTGGATGGCCGTGGGCGCATGGCGAGCCTGCGCGCGCTCGCGACCATCGACGCCGAGCAGGGCAGGGTGGAGCAGGCCCTGGCGTCCGATCGGGAAGCGCTCGGCCTTGCAATTGCTCCCTCGGCAATCGCGCGCATTAGGATTCAACAGGCCGCCCACACGGCCGCCGCCGGCCGCCCAGTGGAGGCAAAGGCACTGCTGGACGAAGTTCTCTCGACAGGTGCCAAGGCCGGTCCACTTATTCAAGCGGAGGCGCTCCTGCAACGCGCGGCGCTTCTTCGCGGCATGGGCCGGCCGCAAGAGGCGTTGGCGGATCTCGCGGCGGCGCGGCCGCGTTTGCGCACCTTTGGTAGCGTCATGGAAGAGTTTGAAGGGGATCTTGAGCTCGCCCGAGCCTTGCGACAGGTTGGACAACCTCACGCGGCGCTCAAAGCGGTCGAGCGAGCGCTGGGGCAAGCGGACGCTGTCCGCCTTCAGACCGCCAATCCCGAGCTGCGCGCTCAACTGCAGACCCCGCTTCGACCGGCCTACGACCTCAAACTCGACTTGCTCTGGAACCGGTATGAAGACGCATTGGCCGTCGGTCGGGAACGGAAGGCCCACGCGCTTGCGGCGTTTGCGTTCGCGACCGCGGACGCCTCGCGCGCGCACTCGTTTGCTGACGTCGCAGCTCAGCAGTATTCGCCTGCGGTTCGTCGAGCGCTTGCATCTGAGTTTCACCGCCGCGAGGAGCTCTATCGTGAACTTTCCGCGCGTCGATTTGCCCTAGACGCCCGACTTGAACGGTCAGGAACTGACGATTTGCAGGCACGGCACCTGGTTGCTGACATCGCGGAACTCCGGCGAAAGGTCGACACCGTCAACACCGTCATCGCGAGCCGAACCATAATCAACCAGCTGCCGGTTCGAACCGGCCAGGAACGGTCGAACCTCCCTCTGACCGCTGATACGGCGCTCGTGTCGTACTGGCTTGGCGCCGAATCTGCCTACGCGTGGGTGGTGTTGCCTGGAGAAATTCGCTGGACGCGCCTGGCGTCTCCGATCGCTATCGCAGACCGGGCCGCCGCGTTTCACCGTTCGTTAGCGCACCTGGTGGATATGCCGGTCGAGCGTCGTCTCCAGGACGCGGCCGCTTTGTACGCAATGATCATTCGACCGCTCGAGCCTTGGCTGGCGCGCGCGCGGAATTGGATCGTCATTTCCGATGGCGCTCTTGACTACGTCCCCTTTGCGGCCCTGCAAATGCGGGATGCGCAACCGGACTCATTTGTTGCGATGCAACACGACGTTGCCGTTACGCCCGCCGCGTGGATGCTCGACGCGAGCCACGCCCGGGTGCAGCTGCACGATCACCGAAAGATCCTGCTCGTGGCCGACCCCGTGTATGAGGCGGATGACCCCCGGCTCCCAACGGTCAAGAATACGCTGACGGCGGCGCAAACTTTGGCCCATCGCGGGTCAGATCCCTCCGGGCGCGACTATCGACGGCTTCGGTTTACTGCCCAAGAGGCCGCTGGGATTGCGACGCAGTTCCCGCCGGCGGACGTTGACGAATTGATCGGCGTCAACGCCACCCGAGAGCGGCTGCTTGCCCTCGACTGGTCCCAATACCGGTTCATCCACATCGCGACGCACGGCATCGTGGATCCGCAAGTCCCCGAGTTGTCCGCGTTGATTCTCGGCTCCTACGATGCTGGGGGAGCGGTCACCGATCGCGCAGTGCGCGTTGCGGATTTGTCTCTTCAGACACTGACGGCAGACGTTGCCGTGCTCAGCGCATGTGAAACGGCGCTCGGCAAAGAGGTTCGCAGCGAGGGCCTGGTCGGTATCAGCTCAATTATGCTCGCCCGCGGCGCCCGAGCGGTCGTAGCCTCCCTTTGGGCCGTCCCGGATGAGATTGGCGCGCATCTGATGACAGAGTTCTATCAGCATATGCTGCACGACTCTATGCGGCCCGAAGCGGCACTAGGCACGGCAATGCGGTCGATGGTGTTGCGCGACCGGTTGGCCGATCCGGCGCTTTGGGCTGCGTTTCAGGTTTCAGTGGCCTCGCTGGAGTCCCCAAACCGCGACCTGTCGACCGTGAAACTTGCAACGGCAACGACGCCTTAGTGCTGCTGTAAGCCTGCATTGGGGCCATGGCAGTGACGCTGGAGGACTACCGGATCCAGGTTATTGAGCAACTCAGGGTCGCCCACGGCACTGCGCGCGCGCGCGACCTTCTCGCCGAGGTCAATATGGTGCTTGCGAGCGCACGGCTGAGCTGGGCCGCTCAGGGGGAGTTCTGGCAGAGCCTGAACGGTGATCTGGATATCCTGGCCGAGGAATCAAAGGGAATGCTGGGGAAGGAGGCCGCCGCTTTGCTCGGGGCAGTCATCGCCGCAGCACAAGGCGCAGTCATGAAATACCAGCGACTGCTCGAGAGCGATGAAGACAAATCTGCGGATTGACCGCCGCAAAGCACAGCGCTGCGGTTGGTTCATCTTTGTGCCAGCGCTCACGGGCCTGATGTTGAACCGGCCCGCCTGGGCGGCGTCGGAAGCCTTGGACGACGAAAAGCCTGCGATCGACACCGCGGTACACCCCGACCGGCAACAGCTCGAGGCGATCATACGGGACAGATATCCGCAGCTTGTGACGCAGAGAATCGCCGGATTCCCGGTGGTTACTGTGCTGCTCAACCACGACGACACGCTGGCCGCGACTGACCTCCAGATCTCCGCGAAAGATCCGGGCGAGTTGAAGGCGTCCGAACTGAATTTCGCGCGCTTTGGACTCAAGGCGACGGATCTTAGCTACATTGGCGTCGCGCATTTCGACCTGCCGCTTAACTCCGTGCTCGTCGTGTTTGGCGGAAGGAGTACGAGCGGCCCCATCGCGCCTCCTGACGCCAGGTGACTACGTAGCCGACTCGCGTCGGGTTTGCGGATAAGCTCTCAGCGCCTCGTACACGTGAAATGCTCCTCAGGTCGAGCTGAGGTCACAACTTTCTGCACTTCCCGTCTTTCGCATTTATGGGCTATGGCGTTTAGCGGCCCTTCCAACTCGATCGCCGCACGTCGAGCCTCCTGCGTAGGTAACAGAAGATATGGGGAAATTAAACTCGTACCCGGGAGAGGAACCTGACTCGCTCGGATTCTGCAAGATTGCACCCAAAGTTCCGGCGGCCGGAGCTGGCCTGGACGGCCGTTGATCGAGCGGCGCTATGCGCATACAATGCGCATATAGGAGATTTAGATGAAAGCCGTATACGACGTCGCAGCGCGCAAGCGCCCGGTCAACGTTACCCTCAATGAAGATCTCGTTACTCGCGTCAGGCGGTTGACCGACAACCTCTCAAGCGTCATCGAGTCGCTCCTTGCGGACTTCCTTGCCGAACAAGCTCAGCGCAGATCGCGGGAGACCGAATCGGTAAAGGGAACGATCGCGACCTGGAACCGCTTTGCCGAGCAGCACGGTTCATATGCGGATGAGCACTCGACGCTTTAAATGGCGCAGTTCGACGTCTACCGTAACACCGGTCGCCAGCGCGAAGCCATCCCGTTCATCGTGGCTGTTCAGTCCTCACTGTATGACGACTACCGTCGTCGGGTTGTCATTCCCTTAGTCAAGGCGTCCGCCTTGGGCATCATCGCCAATCCGCGCCTGAATCCAACCTTCAAGATCAAGAACATCGCCGTCGTTCTGCACCCGCTCGAGATCGTGTCGGTGCCGGTCAGTGTTCTGGGTGAACCCGTCGCCTCTTTGAAGGCTGATGCGGAGCGCGTGATCGGATCGCTCGATGACTTGCTGCTGCGAGTGGATCCGTAGGCCGGATCCCGCCGCGACTCACGGCTGATGAAACCGGACCCGCTGCTGACCTTCGCGAGTGTCCACTTCCAGGAAGTCCAATTAAGACTTCTGCTTCGCCGCCCCGCTAGAGCTCCACCAGCGCGAGGCCGCGGGGACCGAGTACGGCGAGGTAAACAAGTCCGCTGGTTACCGCGACGTTGCCGACGAAGGTAATTCTCAGCATCGTGCACATTTCCAAGTGGCCCCTCGAGCGGCAGAACCTGACAAAGCCGAGCGAGACGAGAACCGTGAATAGCGCCAGCGCTCCGGCCGCGATGACGGATGGAGTCCGAGACACCATGGGCCTTCTGCCGCTCGATCGCACTTAGACGACTGTACGCGCTCTCATTTGCATCATGGGCTTCAGGCGGAGCTATCATTCGGAACGGAGCTGCGGGAGAACCCGGGCCTAAGGGAACCGTAGTGCAAACGCACGGCCGAGAACGCAGGGAGAAGCCGAAGACACGAAGAGCGGGTAGCGCAGCGGAGGCCGCGCTGTCGATCCTGGGTATAGCCGTTCTCTTCGGTTCGTCCGGTTTACCGGCGGCCGAAACAGTTACGCCCGTTCAGGTGGTCGATTCATTGGAAGGCACTTTCGGCGTTCACCCGGGCCATAGGCGAAATCACACCAAGGGAACCTGCGCCTTGGGAGAATTCTCCGGAACGCGTGAGGCCGCAGCGCTCAGCCGCTCCAAACTGTTCACGGAAGCCCACGTACCCGTCGTTGTCCGCTTTTCGGTGGCGGGTGGCAACCCAAACGTTGCCGACACGACCCGCAACGCCCGCGGAATGGCGCTCGAGTTTCGTCTTTTGGACGGAAGCCGCCAACACATGACGATGCTCAATACGCCAGTATTTGGCGCGGCAAGTCCTGCAACCTTCAACGCGATGATAATTGCGGCCAAAGCGGATCCAAAGACGGGTAGGCCCGATCCGGCGAAGCTGCGTGATGCGCTTGCTTCGCATCCTGATGCGTTGGCTCAGTCGAACTTTCTCGCGACGCACGATCCGCCGGTTAGCTACGTCACGGAAACCTATTACAGCATCCATACGTTCAAGTTTGTCGACGCCGGCGGGGCAGTGCACTTGATCAAGTGGCGCTTCGTGCCACACGACGGAGAGCAACGACTGAGCCCCTCGGAAATCGCCTCAGCGCCCAAAGATTTTCTGGAACAACGCCTGATTGAGCGCGTGTCCAAGAATCCGGCACAGTGGGACATGATCGTGTACCTCGGCGAGCCGGGCGACTCCGCCGACAACGCCACGATTGCGTGGCCCGAGACCCGCGAGCACTTCAACGCCGGCACGCTTACGATCACTCGGGCGATGTCCCAGACTGGAGCTGAATGCGAAAAGATCAATTTTGACCCCATGGTGATGGCGGACGGAATCGCGCCGACGGACGATTCGGTGCTGCTATTTCGATCCCCGGCGTATGCGATCTCCTTCGGAAAGCGTTTGTCGGGCCAATAGTGCCCGGGTGCAGCGAAGCGCTAACTGACGACGCTGCTTCGGCCGGAGCCAGTGCTTGGACTCGGCCGCACAACAGCGTCCGCCACGGAGAGTGCGTGCAATTATCGGCATCCGGTGATCGCTTGCCTCGAGCGAAAGAACTCTGCGCCTGCGTCACGAAATCAGGGCCAAGAAATTACATTGATAATGTATTGTGAGAGACATGAACCGCCCTTCGAGTTTCGCTTTGCACATCCTGCCGCTATTCACCTCGGATCAGCGGAGCTGCATGATTAAGAGTTTCGACTTGTCGAAATACGAAGATGTGAAGAAATGGAGCGCCAAGATTGCTCAGAGCCTCACCGCCAAAACGATGCCCGCTGACGCGAGCAATCCGTGGCCGGACGAATGGATCGCGCTTTTCAATAGGTGGGTGGCTGAAGGCTGCAACCCTTAGAGAACTCGCTCGTGACTTAGTCGCGCCGGCTCGGATTCCCGGGCCAAGCATCCTGCCGCTCGATCTTGGGTGGAGTATCGGCGCAGAGTCATTTATGAAAGAACATCGCACCTATGATGCTCCAGAAGATCACGCCGATGATTGTCAGAATGATGGCCGCCGGGATAGCTGCAATCGCCAGCTTCACTAGGAAAACCACCATCGACCAGAACGACATCTGGATGTCGATGACCCGGACCGAGGAGACTTGCGGTTCTTCTACCATGTTCGCTGCTCCAGTTGGTTTTGGTTATTCGCCGTCGGATTTGTGAGCCGCGCCGATCTTGTCACACCCGGTTCTGCTTCGCACACGCGAGCTGTGCTACGCGCGGGTCCTGGCAGAGCGCCGCGTGAGGGAAGCCTTAGAGTCCACGACTTTCAGCTTCCGGATTTGACCCCTTTCTGCCGGTAGCGAGCATCCGCTTCACGGAAACTCTGCTCTGAGCCTGCGCGATTCCGACTGCATCCTGGCCAGCAAAGGTTGCAGTCCAGTCGATGTAAGGAAAACCGTCTTCGCCGGACTTCTTGTCTCCATGTGAAGGGTCGCCGCTTCCAAAATAGCAGATACTTAGGTATTTACAAAAGTATCGCGCGGCTGTAGAGTCCCTCGGCCAGATCGGATAACCCGAGCACTCGGATGGTGTCGGAAATGGTTCACGCCGCAACCACTGACGAAGTATTTCACGCGTTGTCCAACTCGACTCGGCGACAAGTCCTGGAACGACTGTCTGTCGGACCAGCTACCGTCAGCGAACTGGCGGCACCGTTCCACATGCAACTTCCGTCGTTCGTGCAGCACCTCTCGCTGCTCGAACAGAGCCGACTGGTGAGGTCGAAAAAGCGCGGGCGAGTGCGGACGTATGAGATCCAGCCCGAACGGTTCAAGGTCATTGAAGACTGGCTGACCGCGCGGCGCCAATTGTGGGAATCTCGGCTGAACCGGTTCGACCAATACGTCAAACAGCTCAAGGAGAAGGAATCAGACTCATGAGCAAACAATTCACCTTCAATCCGAAACTTGATTTTGCTATCGAACGGTTCGTCGCCGCTCCGGCGCGGCTCGTCTGGGAAGCGTTGACGAGACCGGAGCATCTTAAGGAGTGGTACATGCCCAAGCCCTGGGGGCGTGTGTCGCGAACCGAAATGGACGTGCGACCCGGTGGCATCTTCAGCATCGACATCGCAATGGAAGACGGCCAGGAGGTCCCCAATCTCGGCTGTTACCTGGACGTTATTCCGATGGAGCGACTTGTCTGGACCTCCATGTTGTTCCCCGGCTATCGCCCGGCTGTCTTTGACGACATTCCAATCACCGCCATCATTGCGATGGAAGCCATGGGTACCGGCACTCGCTACGTCTTCACGGCGCTGCACCGGGATGAAGCGGACCTCGAGAAAAACAAGGCGTCGGGCTTTTACCAGGGCACGGAGATCGCCGTCAATCAGTTCGTGGAGCACGTGATCGCGATGAAGTAGTTTTTGGCGACTCACGGCGGACGGGTTAGGCATCTGCGCGGGTCGCGCTCGGCTCAACCGTTGAGCGATTCTCTTGCAAGAATCCTTACGAGAACCTGGAGGATAGGATGGCAATCAGTTCCGTTCGCGCCAAGGACACACCCGAGGCCCAGCTTCTATCCCTCATCGAGAAGTTCGATCCCAAGGATCAGCGGCTCATCCGCTCGGTCCGGTCTGCTGTGCGCAAGCGATTGCCAACTGCAAACGAGCTGGTGTACGACTATGGTAACTCACTCGTCATCGGGTATTCGCCAACGGAGGGCGGTGTAGAGGCGATAGTCGCAACAACTGCACGTGCCGACGGTGTGAGTCTGCACTTCAATCAAGGAAAAAACTTGCCCGATCCGAAGAAGCTACTGATGGGATCGGGTAAGCAAACCCGCTTCATACGGGTGGAGGCTGCTAGCGAGCTGAGGCATCCGGATGTGGAGGCGCTGATCGCCGCTGCGATTGACCAGGCTAGCGTTCCGTTGGCCTCCAAGGGATGTGGCACTCTCGTCATTAAGTCAACTGCTGCGAAGAAGCGGCTTCATCGGAGGCCGGCAAAGTGAGACGTTACCCAGGCCAATTAAGGCCCGAGGGTTTAACCCGACTTGCTCATTGGTCTGTAGTGCGTTCCATCGATGGCTAAATCATATGGTGCAGGCAGCTGAACGAATGGTGATGCTGGGCCGCCTCGAGGCGGCCCGGCATTCCAGCGATGTAGCCCAGGCAATGGCTTAGTAAATCCATGCGTTATTAACGTCAAGCGTTAATACTTAGGCATGAAGGAGCGATACGCCGGTAACAGCGAAAAATAGCTATTGAGCTCGCCGGTGCGCCGAACCGCGGCAACGCCAACAGCGGAGCGGGAGCGGGAATGGGAATGGGCGGGATGAGAAGCCAGCTGCGCGCGGAATATACGAGCGAGGCGAACAACACCGGTAGATAGACGCCATGCAGGGAGCACGCTAGCCAGGGCATTTGGCGGGTGAGAACCTTGTACTATCTGTGGAAATGTAACTCTAGGGGCCTCCGTGGAAACGATAGGCGAAGACCTGCGCCAGATGATACGCACACCACTTGCCTCTTCGCATGTGGAGGCATTGCGGGCGGCGGGCAAAGTGGTGACATATGCCAAGGGCACGATCATGGCGCAGCCGGGCGAAAAGGCGAACCGCTTCGTGTACGTCGAGGAAGGCGAGATTGAAGTAGTCAATCCGTTCACTGGCGAACGACATTATCCGTCGACCATTGGACCGACGCAGTTTATGGGGGAGATCAGCCTCCTGTACGGCGGTACCGCCTCCCTGCCCCTGCGCACGGTAGTCGATACGCGAGTGATTGAGGTACCGCGCGAGACCTTCCTTACGCTCATGTCTCAGATCCCCGAGATGTCGGACATCATCATCACTGTGTTCGCTGCCCGACGCCGCCGGCAACTCGACGACCGCCGCAGCGGCCTTTACCTGATCGGCGAAGAGGCCGATCGCAATGTACGTCGCATCGCCGAGTTCGCGAGTCGCAATAGGTTGCCCTACGTGTCGGTTCCCCTACACAGCCCGGAAGCCGAGGCATCGGCTAAGAGTTGCGCAATCGATGCCAGAAGCCCGGCAGTTATTTTCGGCAGCAAAGTACCGATCACGGATGCGACGCCGGATAAGATAGCGCGGCTTCTCGGGCTCAATATCGACTTCAGCGGCGATGAGCATTTCGATGTGCTCATCGTCGGTGGGGGTCCGGCCGGCGTGGCGGCAGCCGTCTACGCCGGCGCCGAAGGTCTGCGCGCGCTGGTCGTCGAGGACATCGCTTTGGGAGGTCAGGCGGGAACGTCGAGCCGAATCGAGAACTACATGGGTTTTCCAACCGGCATCTCGGGCGCGGACCTCTTGTGGCGCGGTGAGGTGCAGGCCATGAAGTTCGGCGCCCGATTTGCGATCCCGCGCCGAGTCACGGCACTCGAGGTGCAAGAGAACGGGGCCTTCTGCGCGGTCTTCGAGAATGGCCAACGTGTCCGTGCCGGTGCAGTCGTGGTGGCGAGCGGCGTACAGTATCGGCGACTTCCCTTGGAGCGGCTCGCCGATTTCGAGGGCTTGGGAGTGTACTATTCGGCCACCGAGATGGAGGCTCGCTATTGCAAAGACACCGAGGCCGTGATCATTGGCGGCGGCAATTCTGCCGGCCAGGCTGCGATGTTCCTGTGCCGCTATGCGCCGTGCGTCCGTGTGCTGGTCCGGGGTGCCTCGCTCGCCGATTCGATGTCGAGTTATCTTACCAGCCGGCTAGAGGCTGATCCAGGTATCGCGATCGAGTACAACTGCGAGGTCACGGCACTGGAGGGTGGCGAGCACCTGGAAAGCGTCACGATCCGCAATGCAACAAGCGGGCAGTCGCGAAAGGTTGCGACGCGGGCGCTCTTCATCATGGTGGGTGCCGCGCCGAACACCGAATGGCTTTCTGGTTTGGTGAACCTCGACGACAAAGGGTTCGTCATCACCGGCGTCGGCTCACCGAGTTCGCCGTTTGCGACGTCCTACCCGGGCGTTTTTGCTGTCGGCGATGTGCGGGCTGGGTCGGTCAAGCGGGTAGCCTCGGCAGTGGGCGAAGGCTCCGTAGTGATTTCCAAGGTCTGGGAGCACATCAATCAGAGAACTACCTGAGAAGGGCCAGCCAGATCCGACGACATGTCGTACGCCGGCTTGTTTCGGAGGCGGCGATGCGCACCTGGGATGCAACGGATCGGAGAGAACGACCGGCCCAGGAATCAGAGCACAGGACAATGTGAGACGCGTCGGCTGGCTTCGTGGCGCGGTACTCGGTGCGAATGACGACCGAAGAGCTGCACTCAGTGAAGTGAGAATAGGCGCCGGATATTGGCGGCAACCCGCTCCGCCAGTCCCTCTTCGGGCCCCTCTTGGTCGTCAACGTGATCAAGTGCGGTTCGATTCGCCAGCTGCCGGCCGGCGAGAATTTCGCTCAGCTCCTCGGCCAAACCGGGGCGAGCCTTAATAAGCGGGGAAAGCGCTGCCTTCGAGATCTCATAAATCACGGACCGGGTGAGCGCGGTGAGTTCGCCATCTAGTGGCTTGCCGGTGAGCAGTCCGACCTCCCCGAAATAGTCTCCCGGCGCCAGTCGGATAACCTCAATCTTGCGGCCATTTGCCTCCACCGAGCCAACTAGAACCCCATAGCTGACTATGCATAACGCTTCCAAGATCGTGCCTGCCCTCACTACGACCTCCCCGCGCTTATAATCCTCTCGCTGCATCTGCGACGCGAGCGCAGCCTTTTCGTCGACGGTCAAGGTCGCGAACAGCGAGATTCCGGCAAGCAGGCGCTCGGGAATTCCCGACTCCTCTTCGGTTGCTGGAGCGGCTTGGCTCGGCAAACTGCCGAGGCGTGGGGAAAACTTGGCGCCGGCCGCGGCTGCCGCCTGAAAGACCCGGTTGAAAAGCTCATTTTTAGCCGGGTCGACGGCGCTGATATCTGCAACTGAGTAGGAGAGCTCGAAATCGATCATTTCTGCGCTGAGATCCTTGATGGTGACCGTCGGCTCAGGCGTCCGCAGGATATGCGTGCTGCCGAGGAGCACTTCCTTCAGTAAATTGCAGCCCGCCACGGGCGTCAGCGAAGGCTCCAATCTGACCCGGATGCTGGCGCCGTGGATCGTGGTTGGCGTGCTGCAATTCACAAGCCTGGATTTTGCAATCACGCTGTTCGGGATGATCGCTACATCCTGGTTTCCTGTCAGGATGTGCGTCGCGCGCCAATTGGTTTCGATCACCTTACCCTGCAGCGTGTCGTCCAGAATGATCCAGTCGCCCACCCGGTAAGGGCGCTCGATATTAAGAACGATTCCAGAAAAAACGTCTCCGAGGGAGCTTTGCAGCGCGAGACCGATAATAATCGCCAACGCGCCAGAGGTTGCCAGCAACCCTTTCACCGGCAGATCGAAAACATAGGCGACGATTGCGAAGCTCGCCGCGAGGTAGATCAGCGCGGCCAACAGGTCCCGAAACAGCTTCGTGTCGCGCGGCTGTCGCCCCAGCACGACGAACGCGCGCAAGAAACCGACGGCGAGCCACGCCGCGCCCAGCCACCAGATCACTTCGAGCACGCCCACGAAGAGACGCGTGGGCTCAGCCGCAGTCGACACGCCGGGGCGATACGGAACAACGCCGCCAGCCAGCATCAATCCGGTGAGGATCGCAAAGAAGAAGAGCTGGACAAAGAAATACCCCAACGCACTGCGTCGGCGCCAATAGCGGGCGCCGAAGAAGCCGACAACGGTCACAGCTGCAGCGAGGAAAAGCGGGTTAGTCGCCGTTGCCAGAATAGAAGAGTACGAGATGGTCATAAGCGAGCTCGGGCAGCTATCGAAAGTTGCCGAAACACTCTCGCGCTGCGGTGAGGAGATTGCACCATTGCCATCGCTTCGCCTCCACAGTAGCACCCGACTTCAGACGGGAGAAGCTTTAAACTGACGCGCCCGAGGAACTACAGATGTTCGACGCCGCGTGGGCCGGCCCGGGACAGGACGCGAAAGCGCGCTTTAGCGAACTGCTCGACGCCTGTGTGCGTGAAGGGCCGCAGGTCGTGACGCGACGCGGGGAGGAGGCCGCCGTGCTAGTTCCGATGCGCGAGTGGAGGAGGCTCTGCCAAGCCGCGCGGCCGTCGCTGAAGGCCCTCCTTCTAACGGATTTCGCCCGAGCCGAGCTTACGGTACCACTTCGCGGCCGATCCAAAGACGGTCGACTCCGGAGCTATAGAGTCGTCCGCGGTGTATTTGCTCGACACCAACATCGTTTCAGAGCTCCGCAAGCCTCGTCCGAGCGCGGAAGTTGTCGCTTGGCTCCAGCGCATCGAGGATCGCGATCTTCATCTTTCCGCAGTCACCATCGGCGAGATCCAAGCGGGCATTGAACGTACGCGCGCACAGAATCCGGACAAAGCCGAAGAGCTTGACGCATGGGCTGACCAATTGGCCGGTTCTTACAACCTGCTATCGATGGACGCGACATGCTTTCGGCGCTTGGCCAAGCTAATGCATCGGCAGTCGAACGCCGTTTATGAGGACGCCATGATCGCGGCCACTGCCTTCGTGCACAATCTGACTGTCGTTACACGTAATGTCCGCGATTTTGCGCGCTTCGACGTACCGGTGCTGAACCCATTTAGGCAAGGGGCCAAGTGAGCTGCGAAGACAAGATGTAGCGGACTGGCACGCTCCAGGCGGAGACTGCGCCATTCATGCAATCTGCTCGTCCGTGAGATCGCTTGCCCTTCGTGGTCCTCTTCTCTCATTGCCTCGCGCCTCGCGCCACGGATAGTCCCCATCCGAGGCCGTGCAGGCCCGCCACACTGTGCGGGCTGCCACAACGCGCGAGTGAAGTTTCGGCCAACACCTAAGCTAACTTGAGCTATAGCGGAACTCAGGAGCGCCGTGTGGTCATCGCGACTGCCTATACGGGCAATCCCGAATTACGGGAGCTTTACTAATGCAGTAGTGTTGCAGCATTCGCGAATGTCGCGTCGGCTTTGTACAGCGGTGGAACATCAGGAGTGAGAGTCATGAACGAAGACAAGATCAAAGGACAGTGGAAGCAAATCGCCGGAAAGGTGAAGACAAAGTGGGGCAAGCTTACTGACGATGATCTGAAAGTTGCCGAAGGCAACGTCGAATATCTGGCCGGTAAGATCCAGGAACGCTACGGCATAGCCCGTGCGGAGGCGGAAAAGCAGGTAAAGGAATTTAGCTCCAGGCTCTAAGGGATAAGCTTTGCCCATCGCCCGTTACAGCAAAGTTATTGGGCGAGGTTGCGCGCGCCACGCTCCTGGCCAAGCACGAGTTTTGGCTCAGAAGACTGATGACCAGCACATGCTCAGGCTGCCCCGGGGCTGGCGCTATTGTGGGAGGATCAGCACGGCACAGAACAATCTTGAACTCATGCGGACACTCGACGATTCGTGGAATGCGCAAGACTGGGAGACGTTCGAAAAGCGCCATGCCAAGGACACTGTTGTGTTTTGGCCAGGCCGAGCCGACCCGGGGACGAGACGATCACAAGGCCGAGTCCATCGAGTTTTTTAAGACCTTTCCGGATAATCATCTGGTCAATCACCCATATTAAGGTGGAGATTGCTCAGGGCGAATGGACGTGCACCGTTGCGGATTTTACAGGCACGATGCGCGGACCTATGAAGGGTTCCGACGGCAAGCTGATCGGGCCAACGAACAGGAAGTTTCATATCGAGTTCTGCACTGTCGCACACTGGAAGAACGCCGAGATCGTCGAAGAGAAGCTCTTCTATGACTTGGTGGAATTGCTAAAGCAGATTGGAGTTATGTGAGGCGCTTCGACCGCTTTTTCATGCTTGCCGAGGCGCTTTGCGTCACAAATGACCTCTAGTGGCGTACCGCCAATAGGGGATATTCATATTGCGTACCGGCGGCACTACACGCCAAGAAACCGTCCCGGCCCAACTGCGGTCACTGGACGTCCCGGTTTGACCGCCACTTAGCTGCCGTTCGAGGCTCCAGCGGTGTACGATTCGAACACAACAATCAAGGAGAGGGTCATGCGAATAACTCAGCTCTTTGTCCTCATGGGGGCTATCGGCTCGGCCTGGCTACTGTCGAGCTGCGCGACGACTTCGCCGATAACGCCGGCAACCGAAACAGCGCGCATCACAATACTCTACGATGCCTTCGGCAAGGATGCGGCGATGACCAAGGATTGGGGCTACGCCGCCCTGGTGGAGATCGACGGTAAGCGCATTCTGTTCGATACCGGTGATGACCCGGCGATTTTCGCAAAGAACGTGAAGGCCAAGGGCGTTGATCTAACCAAGCTCGACTTCGTGGTGTTATCGCACCGCCACGGTGATCACACCGCTGGGGTGTCTTATTTGCTCACCGTGAATCCGAAGGTCAAGATTTACGCACCCAAGGATGGCCTTGGTGGCATTTTTGGCTCCGATATACCCAGTAAATTTTACCGCAAAGACGAGGCACTGCCCGCCGAGAAGCGCTATTACGGCGGCACACCACCTGAGATTATGAAATTGGGAACGGTCTTTCCCAGCGCCAACATTCAGTTAATCGACAAGACCACAGAGATAGTACCCGGCATTACGTTGATTGCTCTGGTGTCAGATGCGCCTGGAACGAAAGAATTGAAGGAATTGTCATTGGCCATCAACACGCCCGACGGCATCGTGTTGGTGGTTGGCTGTTCGCATCCGGGCATTGAAAACATCGTCGCCGAAGCCGCGAAGATCAATCCGCATATCCACTTCATCGTGGGCGGATTTCATCTGGTGGTGGCCCAGGACCCGGCTATCGAAAAAGTTGCCACAACCCTGCATGACACCTACAAGGTGGACTACATCGCTCCCGGTCACTGTACCGGCGAACCGACTTTCGCTGCACTTGAACTGATGTTTGGGGATCATTACCTTTACGCCGGGTTGGGGACGACTCTGGATCTGGGCGTGAGCCCGCACGTCGCATCGGATCGACGCGCCAGCGGTATCCTGGACGAAAGCGACTTGCGCACGTACCGCACGCTACTCGCTCAAAGCGATGATCTGCGTGATGGTGGACTGGATATCGTGCGTCTCGCGCAGACAAAGTAGCGTCGTGCCATGGAGGGCGATGCAAGTCGGCATCCGAGATTTTTGAGGGAAAGTCTCAATTGTTTTTACTTCCAGATAGCCGACAGTGACGGAGCACGGGAACGGGTCAAAAGCACTCATTCTGAAATGGTCGAGTCCCGCGCCATCTCTACTGCGGGGGAAGCCGCGCCTTGATGTGCGTCAGCTCTTCCTTCAGTTGCCGCACCTCTTCTTCCAAGCGCTCGAGGCGGGAAGGCGCGGGCGCCGAGGCCACTGAAGGTCCCCTGATCGACTCCTCCGTGAGGGCGGGAATCGTGACGGCTCCACTGAACAGGTGTGCGTAGCGTGAATCGCGGCGACCGGGTTCGCGCGACAGCCGCACGACGAACGGCCCATCCGCGCGGCTGCTCAGGCTCTCAAGCGCCGTCTCGACCTGCCCGACCTCGGAAAAGGACCCCATGCGGGCCGCGCGGGTGCGCAGCTCTCCAGGGGTCTGAGGTCCGCGGACGAGCAGCTCGCAGACGATCGCGAGCTCCTGCGGCGTGAACTTTAGTGCCCCGAACTCGGTGTTGCAGAACCGGTGCTGGTACTTCGGCACTCGACTGCCGAAGCCTGACTTCTCGATGACGAGGTGCTTCCTGATCAGATGATCCAGGGTGGTCTGAATCGCCGCCTCATCCGCGGACATGACCGGATCGCGGTTACTCTTCTGGTTACACGCATTGACCAGTGCGTTCAATGACAGCGGATACTGGTCGGGTGTCGTTATCTGTTTCTCGATGAGGCAGGCGATAATGCGTGCCTCGATTGGCGAGAGCTCAATGTTCATGGGCAGGGACTATCACAAACGGGAGCAGGGTTCGCCCTGCTTTTTGGGGGAGCCAACATAATCGGTATCTTATTGGCGCAGTGTCCGCTTTCACAACTATGAACGACCGCTCTGTAGGTCACCAATCGTCTACAAAGGGTCAAGGCACTCATTCTGGAATGGCCGCGCTCGGTTTCCGAGCCGTGGGCCGGCTACGAGCGCTTGTTTGCTCCGCAGCAAGTAAAATCACGTAGTAACCGGGCCTCATCCAGTATGGTATTTGGAGACAGCATTTCATCGGAGGGCAGTGCGCTCATGGCCGCCAGCAGCATTTTTCCGCTCGAAGGAGGCTGCGACTGCGGCCTTGTCCGCTATCGCATCGAGACGCGACCACTGTTCGTACACTGTTGCCATTGTCGCTGGTGTCAGCGGGAAAGCGGTGCGTCATTCGCATTGAACGCGATGATCGAGGCCGATCGCGTGGCGCAGTTGGGCGTAGAACCGGAGATTGTCGATACACCCTCTAACAGCCGGAAGGGGCAGAGAATCGCACGGTGCCCAAAATGCCGGATCGCAGTGTGGAGCAACTACGCGGGCGCCGGACCGGTCATCAGGTTTGTTCGCGTCGGCACGCTCGATGCGCCGGATAGCCTGCCACCAGATATACACATATTTACCGCTTCCAAACAGCCGTGGCTTGAACTTCCAGCTGGCGTTCCGTCGGTTAAGGAGTACTACGAACGCGAATCCTACTGGCCGTCCGACAGTCTCGCCCGCCGTCTGGCAATTTTGCCGAAGATCGAGGCCTACAAGGCGGCCCTTCGCGTCGGCTAGGGCGTCACGGCCGGTGCGGCCGTGCCGAAAGCGGTCGCTCACGAACGGCAACTCGGGGTCAAGATCGGTCGCCAACTGATTAGCCATCGGCTGAGTATTCCAGCCGATGCCGTGACGAGCGCCGCGGACTAGAACCTTACAAAGTGGCCCGCTTCGAGTAGCCGGCGTCGCTGAGCGAGAATGCGTAGAATCGTACGGCCTTGATCGCCTGTTTCAGGCGCAAAATTTTTAAGCGTGAGCCGGCAAAATACCTACGAATAAATTACATTAACAATGTTCTATAAGTATTGGAAAGTCATGCCCGGGAGAGGAGTCAAACCTCGGCTGTAAATCTTTGCGCGCTCAAAGTCCAGCGCGGTGGGACTTTTTGAGTTACCCGCAAGCTTACCCAGCATTCGCAGGCACTGGGTGCGGCGGCATCCACTGATACCGCGTGTTGTCCGCTGATACGAAGCTCCAAAAGGACGCGATGCTGGCGCATTCGGCGCGAATGTGTAGTCACATCCTTTGGCCGGTGTTGGACCCGTAGCGGTCGGACGACTCTCCCAATAGCCGCCGCTCAAGAGTAATGAAAGCGGACATTGACTGCACCGCTGGTCGATCCGGACCGATTGCCCCCAGCCGGCAACCCAGCACGGCCAAACTTAGCCACTTGGGCTAAGCTGCTGCCTACGGAGGCGATGAAAAGACCTCCCCAAGGGTGATCCCGCCGGTGACTGAGCCCTCGCACGCTGTATTTCTAAGCTATGCATCCCAGGATGCGGAGGCTGCGCAGAGGATTTGCGAGGCACTGCGCGCGGCGGGAATCGAGGTCTTCCTCGACCAGAGTGAGCTTCGGGGCGGAGACGTCTGGGACCAGAAGATCCGGCGCGAGATCCACGCCTGCGCGCTTTTCATTCCCGTCATTTCGGCCAATACGGCGTCGCGGCATGAAGGCTATTTTCGGCTGGAGTGGAATCTTGCCGATCAGCGCACCAACATGATGGCGCGCAACCGTGTGTTCGTTGTGCCGGTGTGCTTGGACGCAACTCCCGACGCAGGCGCAGACGTACCAGAATCGTTTCAGCGGGTTCAGTGGACGCGCCTACCCGCAGGCGAAACGCCGCCTGCCTTTGTGGAACGAGTGCGGCGTCTGCTGTCGCCCGATCTGTCGACAACGACTCGGCCGCCAGCGAGTCCAGTGTCCGGTGCCGTTGCGCCAGTCAGGGAGCCGAACCGCGCACCCGCGGTCAAGCCCTCGATTGTTGTCCTGCCCTTCGCCAACATGAGTGGTGATCAGGAGCAGGAGTATTTCAGCGACGGCATCACCGAAGACATCATCACCGATCTGAGCAAGGTTTCCGCGCTGGCAGTGGTGTCGCGCAACAGTGCCTTTATGTACAAGGGCAAGCACGTCGATCTCCCGAAACTCGCGCGCGAGCTCAAGGTCGGCCACGTCCTGGAAGGGAGCGTGCGTAAAGCGGGTGGCCGCGTACGGATTACCGCCCAGCTGGTCGACGGTTCGAGCAACGATCATGTCTGGGCCGAGCGCTACGATCGCGACTTGAGCGACATTTTCGCGCTGCAGGCCGAAATCTCCGAAGCCATCGTCAAGGCCCTGAAACTCAAGCTCCTGCCCGAAGAGAAGAAGGCGATCGAGCAGCGCGGTACGGATAATGTCGAGGCCTACAATCTCTATCTCATGGCGCGCCAGACGTACATCACTGGTCATGACGCCGATGCCCGGCGCGCGGAAGCGATCGTCCGCCTGTGCAAGCGCGCCGCCGAGATCGACCCGAAATATTCGCGCGCCTGGGCGCTGATGGCCATTGGACAGATGTTTCTGCGCTTCGACCTTGGCAAGGAGAGCGATGACGGCCTGGTGGCGGCTGAACGCGCGCTCGCGCTAGATGCCAATCTGGCCGAGGCTCATGCCGTCAAGGCCAGAATCCTCGCCCAGCACGGTCGTCACGACGAAGCGGCCGTCGAAATCGATGTCGCCTTGCGTCTGGACCCCGAGTCCTATGAGGTCAACAGGGGCGCCGCGTATCTGCGGTTCAGGCAGCAACGGCTGGACGAGGCGATTCGCTATTACGAAAAGTCAATGGCTCTAATGGATACGGATCAGAATTCCGGGGCTATGTTGCTCACCTGTTATACCGCTACTAAGAATTCCCAAGCTGCCCTGCGGGTCGCGCGCATCACGCTAACCCGGGTCGAAAAGAGTCTGGCGCAGGATCCGAACAATGCAACGGCCATGGGGTCCGGTGCCATTGCGCTTGCGGCTCTGGGGGAGCGCGATCGCGCCAAGGAATGGATCAATCGTGCCCTGTTGGTTGATCCGGACAACATGAATGCGCGCTATAACTTTGCCTGCAGCCTGACGTCTTTCTCGAAGGATCCGGATGTCGACGCCGCGCTCGCGCTGCTGCAACCGGTATTTGAGTCTGTTGCCGCCGGCTTCCTCAATCACGCCAGGGTCGATCCGGACCTGGATCCCCTGCGTGAGGATCCCCGTTTCAAGGCGATGATCGCGGCCGCCGAGCTGCGCATTGCGGCGGATGGCGCGGGCTCCGAAACGGGCTCTTGACTCTCGTTGTGGGCAGGACTGCGAACGCCCTTTCCTTCGACCTTTGGGAAATCTCTCTAGGCATCATGGCCCCCCGTGAAGGGGCTAGTATCGAAGGTTAAGGAAGCAAAGAGGTCTGCCTCCCGCAGTACCGTGGGTTGCGCGATTGCGCGCGCCGAGCCACATGTAGAGCGCCGTAAAGGCGTCATCTACAAAGAGCACAGGAGGCAGACCATGGATGAGATTACCTTTGTCGGGCTGGATGCGCACGCCGCGTCGACCGCGGTGGCGGTGGCCGAGGCGGGGCTCGTGGCACCGCGGTTCATTGGCACTGTCGGGGCAAAGTTCAGTGAGTTGACCAGGGCGCTGAGTAAGCTGGGTAAGCGCAGCGACCTTCGGATCGTGTACGAAGCCGGCCCGTGCGGCTTTGCCATGGTCAGACAGCTGCGCCAGGCGGGATACCACTGCCAGGGTGGTGGCACCTTCGAAGATACCGCGCAAGCCGGGTGATCGGGTGAAGACCGACCGACGGGATGCGATGAGCTTGGCGGGGCTCGCGCGGGCGGCCCAGCTAACCTTCGTGACCGTGCCTGATGAGCGGGACGAAGCGATCCGGGACTTAACTCGCGCCCGGATCGACACGGTACGAGCACGGCTCAAGGCCCGCCAGCAGCTCAAGGCGCTGCTGCTGCGACACGGCCGCCGCTACACGGGCAAGTCTTCCTGGGCAGCCGCTCACGAGCGTTACCTGGCCGAGGAAGTCTCCTTCGAGCACCGAGCGCAGGAGATCGCCTTTGTAGAGTACCGTCGGGCGATCGGCGAGGCGCAGTCACGAGTGGTGCTGCTGACCCAGGCGATGACCCAAGAGCTCGAGCACTGGCGGATGCGACCCTGGTGCGGGCGCTGATGAGCTTGCGTGCCGTGGACGAGATCACGGCCATCAGCTTGGTTGCCGAACTGGGAGAGCTCAAGCGCTTCGCGCATCCCCGCGATCTGATGGGGTATTTGGGACTGGTCCCCAGTGAGTACTCCAGCGGCGAGAAGCGTGCGCTCGGCAAGATCACCAAGACCGGCAACAGCCATGCGCGACGCCTGCTGATCGAGTCGGCCTGGAACTACCGCTACCCACCGCGCATCGGCCGTCGTCTGCAGAAGCGCCAGGAGGGACAACCCGCTGCGATCCGTGACATCGCCTGGCGAGCACAAGTGCGGCTCACACATCGCTATCGCCGACTGACCGCCCGAGGTCTGCAGCACAACAAGGTCTGCGTTGCGATCGCGCGTGAACTCGCCGGCTTCATCTGGAGTATCAGTCAACAGGTCACACTGCTCAGCTAACCCCGCCCCTATCCACGACACTGGAGCGAACAGCTATGAGTTGACCGGCGCCACAACGGATCGGCAACGCGATGCGCGGCACACGGTGAGGGGAACCCTCGGCTTCCCTATGTGGGCATCCTTTGGGATGATCTCCGACTCTAGAACGAGGCAGCCCCGCGACGGAACAATGCAATGCGGTACCCAACCCGCGGATATCAGTGTGATCCATCGTCGCTAAAAGCTGTCGCGCGTCGCGTTGACCCATCCGCTGCGAACAACGCCAAGATAGGAGACACTACGTGAGGAACATCGCGAGGATCAGACCTGCCCCAGTTGCGAAGGGTGGGCCGCATCAGGGAAGGATTGGCCAAATTGAGTTAAGGAAAAACCGGCGCGAACGGCGCAGGGAGATGCTGCACATGCGCGGGCCGTGAACGTCCGTACATGGACGCCCCCAGTTTGCCAAGCTTTCAGTTCCGCAGCCGATCGGTCAGGAAACGACTTTTGCCGGGACGCGGCCAGTAACCGGAAATGAGTGTGTCAGATTCCACCTCATAGGGAGTGGAGCAATGAAGTTTGCATGTGCCATGCGATGTTGCGCGCTTCTTCTTTGGACCGTGAGTTCGGTCGCTCAACAGCATCCGACGTGCGTCGGTCCCCAACTGGGCACTTGGGCGCTCCTGTCCGTGGAAACTGAAGATCTAGAGACCGGTGAAAAGCACAATCTGCTCGGCGCGCATCCTAGCGGCTACCTTTCTTACGGTCCCGACTGCCAGATGTCCGCTATCCTGGTTAAGGAGAGCCGTGAGGGGCCGGCCGCATTGGTGGCAACGGACTCAGAGAGTATCGAACTTTATCGCGGGTTGATTGCTTACGCCGGTAGTTACGCGATCGAGGGGTCTAAGATCACCCAGCACATAGAAGCCTCATGGAACCAAGCGTGGACAGGCACTACCCAGGTCAGTCAATTCAACATCGATGGAAAGTCCTTGTATATAAGGACGGGGCCCAGGAAAAGCCCAATGACTGGAAGACAAAGCTCGACTGTGTTCATCTGGGCCAGGGTTGAATAGCCCCCCTCAGCGACAGTCTCTCCGGCACACCGCAAGGAGTCCACGGAGAGTGCGTGGGAGGCGCGCTCCGCTCCTCCAGCGCAAGCATCTAAACCGCGGTGCGTCCGCCGTCTACCGCAACGGTTGCGCCGTTTACGTATCCAGCTGCTTCGGACGCCAGGAATGACACTACCGCCGCCACTTCGGCAGTGCTGCCCACGCGGCCGGCCGGCACGGTCTTACCCAACTGTTCCAGCGCCTCCCCCATGCCCAAAGTGCCGGGAGTTCGAATGGGCCCGGGTGCAACAGCGTTTACCGTCACGCCGCTTGGGCCAAACTCGGCCGCCCATGACTGTGTCAATAACTGCAGGGCCGCTTTGGATGACCCGTACAACGCGCCACCGATCATTCCGAAGTGCGCTGCCATCGTCGTGATATTCACGATGCGGCCCCATTTACGCGCCGCCATGGCGGGCGCCAGGCGTGCGGTCAGGAAATAGGGGGCACGCACATTACTTGCAAACATGGCATCGAAGGCCTCCACGGTGGTATCGGCTGTCGGCCCAAATGAGAAGATCCCGGCACTGTTGACCAGGATGTCGATGCCGCCCAAGAGCTCGACGGCTCGATCGGCGAGTCGCGATGCCTCGCTCGCATTGGCGAGATTAGCAGCCAGAAACCGAGCGTCGCCGCCCTGGCTTTGGATCGCCTTCACCACGGCGTTAGCGCGGGTGGCATCGCGGCCGGAGACGATTACACGCACGCCCGCGGCGGCGAGTGACTCAGCGATCGCCTGTCCGATGCCTGATGTGGCGCCGGTAACCAGGGCATTGCGGATGATGTGGTTCACGTTGTCTCCGTCGTAAGGTCGTGATCGCCCGACCGTGAAGTTCGAGCATGCATTCGGCTCGTTGGTCCTCAGCTCACGCGCGCCGGCACGGATGCGAGGTGCGGAAAGAGCACCCGACGCGCTTCGTCGTCCATCTCGGCCTTGAACGTGAATCGCGTCTTCAGTGCCTCGGCGCGAACCGCCGCCGGACGCGCGTTAATCTCATCCAGCAGTCGCTTTAGCTGCGGACGCTTGACCCAGGCATCCTCGCCGAAGATAAAGGGCAGGGCGCGTGCCCAACCCCAGACGGCCATGTCGACGATCGTGTAGGTCTCGCCCAGGACGTACCGATGATTCACCAGGCGAGCCTCGAGAATCGCCCAGTGTCGGTCCGCCTCGTAGAAATAGCGGGTGACCGCGTAGTCCTTGGGCTCGGGCGCAAAGTGCTTGAAGTGCACAGCCTGGCCCGAGTAGGGGCCGATACCTGTGGCCACGAACATGAGCCATGAGAACAGATCCGCCCGCCCGGCAAGCGTATTGGGCGGGAGGAACTTTCCGGTCTTCTCGGCGAGATAAAGCAGGATCGCGTTGCTGTCAAACACCGGCACATTGCCATCGACAATTGCCGGAGTCTTTGCGTTGGGATTGATCGCCCGGTACTCAGCCGAGAACTGCTCCCCGCGGCGCGTATCGACTGGCACGACTTCGTAGGGGAGCCCCGTCTCTTCCAGTAGAAGCGCGACCTTGGCCGGGTTCGGCGAGGGATGAAAATAAAACTTAATCATGGCGAGCTCCATTGGTAGATGGCGGACAGTACGTGGGCTGCGGCACGCGACGCCATCTCTCCGGCGAGAGAGCTATCCGGTACGCATCCCTCGACCAGCGTGCGGGAAACAAGTCAGTTTGAGCATTGAGCGACCCAGTATCTCGCGGTGATCGCGCCGCACGTCACTGCCGCGCCAGTCATGCCGACCGACTTTTGGCGTTCCATAGGATTCCGACGCCTATGACAGCGGCAAGGATCGACGCCGCAAATACGGCAATCTTGGCTGCGGCGAAGTCCGATGGGTCCGGATGTGCCTGGGCGGCAATGAACAGCGACATGGTGAAGCCGATGCCCGCAAGCGCGCCCGCGCCCGCCAGTTGGCGCCAGGAATATTCAGGCGGTTTGCTAGCCCAGCCGAGCCGTACGGCCAGGAGACTCGCGAGCACCAAGCCCATTGGTTTGCCGATGACAAGCCCACACACGATCGCCAGCACCAGCTGCGTGTGTCCGCCCAACACGTTTGGAGTGAGCACCACGCCGGCGTTCGCGAGCGCGAAGAGCGGCAGCGCGACGTAGCTCGATCGGGGCGCCACCTGCCGCAGCATGCGGTCGGCAGGGGATTCAAGCCGGTCGTGAATGGCATCGAGCGCGCGCATCGCGGAAGCGAGGGTCCGTGGCGCAAAACTTCAGCTCCACGCGCTGCCTCGGACTCGATGATCGAGTTCGCCTGAATCATAAGCGCATTCAAGTTGGGCGGCGGCCGCGTCGAAATGAACAGCGCCAACAGCACGCCGGCCAGTGTTGCGTGGAGTCCTCCTGCGTGAACGCAATACCACAGCAGCACCCCCATGATGAGGTACGGCGTGACGTGATAGACCCGCCAGCGATTGAGCAATGCGAGTCCGCCGACAAGCACCCCGGCAGCGAACAGATACGTGAAATGCAGCGACCCCGTATAGAACAGCGCCACGACGAGGATTCCGCCGATGTCGTCGACGATGGCTGCTGCAGTCAGAAAGATACGCAGTTCCACTGGTACTCGCCGTCCCATCATGGCAATGAGCGCGATGGCAAATGCCGTATCCGTCTCCATAGGTACGCCCCAGCCGCGTGACCATGGACCTGGCGGAATCAGCAGCGCATAAACGATCGCGGGCGCAACCATGCCGCCGACGGTGGCGGCAATGGGTAACGGAACGACGCGTGGTCAGGTGCCCGACGGTGCACTCACGCTTGATCTCGAGCCCGACCACCAGGAAAAACACCGTCAGAAGGCCGTCGTTAATCCAATCCAGCACCGGGAGCAGAAAGCTCGAGCCGCCGAACGCAACGCCCAGAGGCCGTAGCCAGAATGCGGTGAAGGGAGGTCCCTAGATCGAATTGGTCACTGTGACCGCCAGGATCGACGCAAGGAGCAACAGCACACCCGCCGACGGCGCCCAGCTCGCAAACTCGAGCGCAGCAGCGCGCACGCGATGCCCCAACGATCCGACCAGCGCATCGGTAAAGGACTGCTCATCCCACGGCCCGTCGTAGCGGTGGCCGTTGATGAAGAACGTCGGCGTGAATCTTACGCCGCTTGCTCGTGCGCTGAGCTCGTCGGACTCCACTCGTTGTTTGGCACGAGCCGCCAATCGCGATGCCTGCTCCGACGTCGCGCGCGCAACACCGAGCTCGTTTGCGACGACTCGCAGGTCATCTTCCGTCAGTGTGGCGGAGCGCGTCATGAGAGCGATGTGCGCGTTCCAGAATTGCTGCGGATCCTGCGCGTGTTCCACCAGCTCTGCGGCCCGCCGCGCGAGCTCGTTGGCCGGCAGCGGCCGATGCCGGAACACATAGCGCATGCGTTGGCCGAGCTGGTCGCGGACGTCAGCGATGCGCTCATTCGCCGCTCGGCAGTGCGGGCAGGCGTAACTGCCGTACTCGAGCAGCGTCATTTCCGCGTCGACCGGTCCTAGAATGTGGTCGGACGCGGCCTCCACCGGCCGAGAGAGCCTGTAACCCAACTCGTCTACTGTCTCCGACACACGCGTTCCCCGTTCAGCGCGTCCTCTGTACCGGCGGCGTAGGCGTCTCCGTCACAGACACAGCTTATTGCTGGAATCCCCGGCAACGCCGCGTGGCGACGATGCCTTCGCTCTAGATGCCTGCGTACCACTCGTAGCCGCGATCTTCCCAATAGCCGCCTTGACCGTCGGCGATCGTGCGGAAGCTCTCGACGAGCTCAATCCGCATAATGTACTTAGCCATCTTGTACCCAAGCTGCCGTTCGATCCGTACTCGCAACGGTGCCCCATTTGCAATGGGTAGCGCTCTGCCATTGAGCGCATACGCGAGTATGGTTTGAGGGTGATAAGCGTCGTCTAGGTCGACACTCTCGTAATAGCGAGCACCGTCGTCCATGACGTCAGCGCAATGAAACACTGCATACCGGGCGGCTGTGTGGGGTTGCACGACAGCAAGAACGTCGCTCAGGGGTACTCCGGTCCACTTTCCGATCGCGCTCCAGCCCTCGACGCAATCATGACGCGTTATTTGGGTCCGACTCCGCATGGCACGCAGCCGAGCGAGCGCGAAATCGCTTGGCCGATTCACAAGACCGTCTACGCGCAAAGACCAATCCGCGAACTGATTTGCGGCGAGAGCGCGATAGGCAGGGTCATCCGGATAATCCGTTCCGTTGCTGCGGAACTCGGGTGACAGGTCCGCCTCGGTGAACTCCTGTGCCATCGACTTTCGAGAAGTGATCGAGCGCTGAACAGTTCGGTTCAGCTGCTCGCCGGTCCCGAGGATCTTGGGAAACCACTGCGTGTTCGATAGCCGGTCGCAGCCCGTCAACACTGCGGCACAGGCGCCACCGAGAGCCGTTTTAAGAAAGCTTCTTCGGGACGAACTACTTGGCATTTGCGTCCCGATCTGTGGGCACCGCATAGCGCCCGGTAATCATGGAGCGCAGGTTGTTCCAGACGCCACTGACGAGAACTTCGAACACGTGCACCAGCACAAACAGCAGGATGGTCCATGCGAAGATGAAATGCAGTGTGCGCATAGCCTGGCGGCCGCCAAAAAGGTCGATCCAGCCGGGCAATGCAGAATCAAGCCGTGGCGACATCCCCAAACCCATCAGCACGATAAGCGGCAGCAAAGCGAACATCACGAGCAGATACGTCAGTTTCTGCAGGACATTGTAATGTCGCGCAGCCTCGCCCTTGGGGTGACGCAAGCGCAGATGGTCGAGAATCGATCGGCCAATAGATCCCCAGTCATCCCTGGTCGGCAGCAGCACTCGGCTGAAATGGCGGGTGACGATTGAGTAGGCGACATACAGTGCGCCATTAAGGAAGAACACCCACGCAAAGAAGAAGTGCCATCGTCGGCCCATGGCCAACCACTGCGGACCAGGGATCGTTGCCCAGCTGGGGAAAGCGCGCGCGGTAGGAACGCTGCCCGAGACCCCGAGCACTCCAGTCGTTTTGAAGTCCTGACCCAGAACGCGCGTCACGCCGATCGGACTCCCGTCGCTTGCTTGCCTTGCACCAATCTGCAGCACGGGAGGTCGACCCGAATATGAAGATTGACCCCAATAGAGCGCTGGGTGCGCGTTAAAGATCTGCAGTCCGCTCATCAGCAGCACGAAAACCGCGAGCACATTGATCCAGTGCATGATCCGCACGGCCAACCGGTGGCGAAGATACACGGAGGAATTGGAACTAGATTGCATGGCCCTGGAATGCTTTGAGGATAGTTCTCACGGCTACCATGATTAGACCTGCTCGTCGGATGCTACTTCGTTTGCGCGAGCGGCCGCACCTGGGGGATGGAGGTCGCCTTTCATGTGTTGCGCTGCGGCATTCCACCTGATGCGGTACGGCTGTCATCGAAGTTGCCATCCCCACACTACTCATGCAACCGGTCTCCACCGTAATACGGCCCGCGACGAGTTCAAGCGCGAGGAGCACACGTGCTTCATTCGCAACATTCATAGGAGGCTTCGCCACCCGGTCTGCAAATTTGTCAATGCGCGAACCGGGATCGGAGCGGGCGATTAACCCTTGATGAAGCCGTAGAGCTCTTCGCTTACCTCATCTTTAAAGCGGCCTTTAACATCGCGGCAAATGGGCGGTCTTGACGCTCTCCCGCCCGTCGTGACCGTCAGGTATGGATCTAGCGGATAATCGAGCCGTTACTGACAGTGCGGAGGTTCCGATGCTAACAAGCGCACGTAATCATTTCACCGGGCGGATAGTTCAGATCAGGCGAGGAATGGCCAACGACGAGATCCAGCTGGCTCTCGCCGGCGGCGAACGCATCGTGACTCTAATCACCAGCGATCGCTCATTGACGATGCGACTTGAGACCGGCAGAGACGCTATCGCGCTTATCAGAGCGTCATCAGTGATTCTGACGACGGACGACACCGGCGGGCTCAGGCTGTCAGCCCGAAACCTACTGTCCGGGACAATCAAAGACCTGCACACGGATTTGGTAAACACCGAGGTCGTGATCGCCCTCAAGGGGGAGGATACCTTGGTCGCCATTATCAGTACTGAGGCTGCCAAAGAACTAGAGCTGACTGTGGGCAAGACCGTGAACGCGATCTTCAAAGCAACCGACGTCATTCTTGGCGTGGCCGTATAGCCGGGGGTGGGCCGGCGGCAATGACCCTGGTGCAAGGTGCTCGCACACCCTAACCGAGTGGTGCCGCCGCCAGAGTACTGCCGCGGGGTCAGCCCGACCCAGAGAGCGAACTGAAGGCCGTTCTTGAACCCCCACGCATCGCCCACACTCGCGGCATGCTGTGGCGGCGATGGGCCCGATACCCTCGAGCGACATGACGCGCCTGGCAGGCTCGTACTGGCGCGCCATGTGACCGAGCTTGCGGAGCTCGCGGAGCTCGCGTGCCCTGTAATGCGCTCCGCCATGCGCCTCGACGCCCACGACGCACGCAGGCACCACTACCGCCGAAGCGAGTAGACCGTCACAGGAAATGCTTGCCGGTATACGCTACAGTCTGTAGCGTATATCAACGGTTGGACCTAACCAAGCTCGCATGTATCGCGCCCCCCACAAACTTACCCCGGCCGTGCTCCTGGGACTCTTAGCTCTTAGCTCAGCATACGCGGAGCCCGCTGCCTTCGATCTTGCCGGTCCGAGCATGGAGGCCGAAATTACTCGCGGCGTGAGAAGTCTGCCAGTCTCGCAAGTGCCTAACCTCGTCGTCGGAGACCGGGTGTGGATGAAGGCCGACCTGCCGACTGGGCAGTCCGCTCACTACCTCATGGTGGCGACCTTCCTTCGTGGTGCTACCAACCCGCCCCCGGTCGAGTGGTTCTTTCGATGCGAGACATGGACGGACAGATGCTCTAAAGCCGGTCTGACTCTGACCGTTCCGCAGGGCGCGCAGCAGCTGCTGGTGTTTCTTGCCCCGCAGACAGGCGGCGACTTCAAGACGCTTGTGAACGCAGTGCGCGGTCGACCGGGGGCGTTCGTCCGTACCTCGCAGGATCTTAACCAGGCAACTTTGGACCGTTCGCGCCTAGAGACGTATCTGACGGCCATTCGCAGTATCGGTGACACCGATCCCTCCCGGCTGAAGGAAGCAGCGCCGCTCCTCGCCCGCAGCCTTGCGATCAAGGTGGACGAGAAGTGCCTTGGAAAGATTGAAGTTCTGCAGGCGTCCTGTCTGGCTCAGGGTCGAGAATCGCTGATCCTGGACGATGGCCACGGCGCGTCGATCGCGCAGCAACTCACCTCAGGGCCTGCAAGCGATCTGGCCATGGAGGCTAGTAACACCCCGCAGCTGAAATCCGGTTACTACGGGCCGTTTATCGGCTCGATGTTCGATATCGCCAAGATATTTGACTCGATTCACACCGCCCAGTATCAGTACTTTCCCGCGCTCACAGTCGCGCATGGTCGCCAACTCGCCCTTACCTTGAATGCGCCACCCTCGTTTCATGATCCGAAGTCGGTCTTGGTCGTCGCGCTGCCCGCGGTCGAGGCGCCGCAATTTCCGCCGCTGCACGCGGTCAATCCGGATCAGACACTCTGCGCAAGGAAGGAACTGTTGGTGCTGCCCGTCGAAGGAGCTCCGCTCGTTTTCTCCACCGTATATGCTCACGATTTGGTGTTGCATTTGCTCAATAAGGACGGGTCAACCCTCGACTTACCGACCCGAGCGGACCCGGCGCGCGGCGGCTTCGTTGTGGAAGCGACGGCCTTGAACTCTGTCATCTCACCCGTTCTGGCGAAGGCTTCTTTGCACGGACAGTGGGGATTTGACGCGTTCGAGGGCCCAGGTTTTCAATTTGCGAACCCAGGCGGGCAAGAGTGGAGCTTCGGCCCCGGGGACTCAGCGGGTTTGATTGTCGGACGCCCCGATACAATTCACCTTCACGCGGACAACGTGAGTTGTCTTGAGGAAGTGTCCCTGCTGAGTTCAGCGGGGAAGCAGTGGAAGGTGGATTGGAAAAAGACGAGCGCCACGGAGGTTGAGGCCAAACTTCCACTTCAAGAGGTGAGTCCTGGAGATTTGACGCTGTTGATCAAGGAGTTTGGCGCTTCCAAGCCACAGCCGCTCTCCATTCATGCGTTTTCGGAAGCAGGGCACCTCGAACGCTTCAACCTCCATGCGGGAGACAACGAGGGTGTTCTCCATGGCAATCGGCTTGACGAAGTTGAGAGCCTCGCCTTCCAGGACACGAGATTCTCCCCGGGAACGCTGTCGACCGCTAACGGTCACGACGAGCTCGCTCTGCTGAGCGAAGGTGGGCGCCCTGTTCGTGCGCTCAAGCAGGGTGAGACGGCGAAGGCTACGGCGACACTGAAGGACGGGCGGACAGTTGAGGTGAACGTGGTGCTCGACTCAGCGCGTCCCAGCGCGGTCCTGATCAGCAGGACCGTGAGATTATCGGGCGCGGCTCGGGGCAACGAGATACGACTAGCCGACGAACGTGAGCTGCCGCTACAGGCTGAACTGACGTTTTCGCTGCGCGCGCAGTCGCCGCCTCTGTTCACGCACGGGGACAAATTGGAAGTCGCAACAACGGATGGCGGCTCCTCCGTGGTGCTCGGCGTTGAGGCCGGGGACGTAGTGTTGCAGAGTGCAAAAGTCGCGGTCGCGACTCTTAGTCCAGAGAAGGCGTTCGGGACTTCGGCATTCGGGCCGCTACGTTTCAGGCGGATTATCGATGGCGTGACAGGCGACTGGGGGTCGCTGGTGACGCTGGTCCGTCTACCGGACCTCACGGGAGTGGATTGCCCCGCAGCGCCCGAGGCGGCTTGTTCATTGAGCGGCGCACACCTGTTTCTGCTCGACTCGGTATCGCGCGATCCGCAATTCACTCAGCCCACACGTATTCCGGACGGATTTACCGATCAGACGCTTGCAATCCCACATCCGGCAGACGGACGTCTCTACATCAAGTTGCGTGACGACCCCTCCGTAATCAGCGCTGCGCTGGTGAGTGTTAACACTCAGCCCCTCGGCGTGGAGACAGTAGGCGCGGCTGCACCTGCACCTCAACCGGCGGTCCGCCAACAGGGATCTCCTGCAGGGACTCAAGACTCGCCCGCGATCGTGCCCGGCAGCGAGCCTCCGGTGAATACGGCATCCACGGTGGATGGCAGCCCGCAGGGGCCCGCGAGCATTCAGACCACCGGATCATCGAACCATGAGCAACCGTAACCCCACAGGATCCGGACGACGGGCGGTCGATGCGCGGGTGACGCGCCTGCCAAACCGCGTTGGTCATCGATTTGCGGCTTCTATGGGAAGGGGGCGCGAGCCTGCACGGAGCGTCTCAAGCGTTCGGCAGCGGCCGGTTGAGCGTTCCGGTCGACCTCGCGACGATTCCATTGACCGTGAAGTCGTTGCGGCGGTCCTGGGGGCACTGCGCAGTCGCGGTTACCACTCTGTCACCATCGAGGGGATCGCGCGCACGGTGTGGCGGGCGCGCACCAGTCTCTATCGCCGTTGGCCCAGTAAACGCCGCCTGGTTACCTACGCGGTTCTTAACGAACTGGGTAAGCGGCCGGCCGCGAATACCGGCGATCTTCGCCGGGATCTCGAGGCCGCGGTCGGTACTCTCATGCGTGCATTCTCTGGGCCGCTGGGGCTGGCATTGGCGGGGCTCGTGGCGGACATGGCGGAGGACGTGGAGCTCGCCGAGACGCTACGCCGCGAGGTTCTCGCCCCCCGCCGCAAATCGATGCGGGAGGCGTTCGCTCGCGCTCAGGCGCGTGGCGAGATACGCACGGATCTGAACATCGAATTGGTGCTCGATATGCTGACCGGGCCGTTCTACTACCGGACGCTCTTTGGCCATGCCCCGATCAGCCGCCGAATGGCCCGAGACGTTGTGGAGTACGTGCTGCGAATCGCGCAACACGGAATTCCGCGATTCACCGTGTGAAAGACGTCTACCGCAGAAGTCCGCTCGTTTCTCGCCAGCGCGCATCATCGTTTCTTTGTTGTGGGCGCCCGCAGGCTGAGGTGGGGGTTGCGGCAGTCAGTTTTTCTCAGGCGGCGGATGTCGCACGGCCTTTATTTCGCCGCGTTGTACGGCGGGCAGCCTCTGGCCCTGGTTGTCGACCCAGCTGGGATTTGTTTGTCATCGCGTGGATAACACGGCCACCTCAAGTGCGTAGAGGGCAGTGGGAGTCCACAAATTGTATTTGCCCTGCGCACGGATCGAGCGGCGGCCTTTGGAGTCCCTTTAACACCCAGCAGCTACAATCTCCCGAACCCTCAGCAAAGATATTGAGCGATGAGTGACACCGCCGCCGAGCGCTCTGTAAATCTGTTCGTTCTCTCGATCATTGCCGTCCTTGTGGGCGTCGTGACGGGTTTTGGGGCGATATTCTTTCGAGCGTTGATCGCAGTCGTTCACAACCTGTTCTTTTTGGGTCGCTTCTCGCTCGTCTATGACGCCAATATCTACACGCCGCCTTCTCCGTGGGGCGCCTTGGTCATTTTCGTCCCCGTCATCGGAGGGCTGGCGGTTGTTTTTCTGGTCAGGACATTTGCGCCCGAGGCACGCGGACATGGCGTCCCGGAAGTGATGGACGCGATCTTCTACAAGGAAGGCCGCATTCGTCCGGTTGTAGCGGCGGTAAAGTCACTTGCCTCAGCTCTGTCAATTGGAAGCGGTTCGGCCGTCGGGCGCGAGGGACCGATCATTCAGATCGGCGCGTCGTTGGGGTCGAGCATCGGCCAAGTCATTCGGCTTGAGGCGTGGCAGCGCATCACGCTCGTCGCAGCCGGCGCGGGCGCCGGCATCGCTGCCACGTTTAACACGCCGATCGGAGGGGTAATTTTCGCCATCGAACTCATGATGCCGGAGGTGAGCACCCGCACATTCCTGCCGGTGGCGCTCGCGACCGGAACCGCGACGTTCGTCGGCCGGATTTTCTTCGGCCCTCGGCCAGCGTTTGACGTACCCGCTCTTGGCACCCTGTCCGTTCACCCGTCCGCGATCTATGTCCTGGTACTGTACGCAATTCTGGGTGTGGTGGCGGGTATTGCGGCCGCGGGCTTTATCCGCGGGCTGCACTTGGCCGAGGACCGATTCGATCGGATCAAGAACCCCTATCTGCGTCACGCGATCGGAATGAGCCTGGTGGGCGCGATGATGTACGCGTTCTTTCGCTTCAGCGGTCACTATCGGATCGAAGGCGTCGGCTATTCGACGATACAGGACGTCCTCTTGGGAGGACTGACCGCGGCTCCATTCCTGGCGCTGCTTTCCGCCGCCAAGCTTGTCGCAACATCGGTAAGTCTTGGATCGGGCTCCTCGGGCGGAATCTTCTCCCCGTCGCTCTTCATGGGCGCGACACTTGGCGGCGCATTTGGTGCGCTCTGTCATCTGCTGTTCCCATCGGCTGACATCAGCGTTCCAGCTTTCGCGATGGTCGGTATGGCGGCGATGGTGGGTGGTGGCACGGGCGCGGCGATGACGGCGGTCACTATGATCTTCGAGATGACGCTGGATTACGGCATCGTCATGCCGATGATCATCGCGGTTGCGATCAGTATCGGCTGCCGGCGTGTTCTGTCTCGTGAGAATATCTACACAATCAAGCTCCTCGCTCGGCGACATTTCATTCCTAAAGCCCTGCATGCCAATATGTTCTTGGTTCGTCGCGCTGTCGATGTCATGGACAAGGACATTCTCGTCCTGCCGGATACCATGCCGTTCGACGATTTTCTAAGGTTGCCCGAGCACGAGGGCCGAATGCGGCACGTCGTAATCACGCGTGACGAGAAGATTGCGGGCGTATTGCGGGTCAATACTGCTCTGCGACGGGGTCTCGAAGGCGCCTATACGGAGCTTTCACTCGGGGACGTCGCCAGCCCGAATTTCACGATCGCGCGCGGCGAGGACATCATGTTCAACGTCATCGGGCGTATGTGGCGCAGAAAGGCGATCATGGCTGTCGTCGTGGAAGCCGACGAGAGGATCCCGCGCATCAAGAATGTTGCCGGCCTGATTACTAAAGAGCATGTGGCCGACTCCGTTGCCGAAAGTATCAGGCCCTACGCGGCATCCGACGCGATTCTTTGAACACCTTCATTCATGATGCCGCGTATCGGCGACCACCGCTCGGCAGACGAGCCCGGGACTGGTGTGGTGGCGCCTGGTCAGGCTCTCATCAGGTTCGGTGGCTATCCGGTGAATGGTTCTGCGCGCCGAAAGTAGTGTCTCACGGTTGGGGAGGACAAATACCACAGGAGCAGCGCCACCAAGGGAATGCCGACGAGAGCTCGCCGTTCGATTCCAGAGGCGACATTTAGCAGATCCCCGGCGAGATTTGCCAGCAGTAAGGCAACGCCGAGCCGGTACCCCCACCGCTTCCTGGTGACGAAGCCGTAGCCAGCAGCGGCACAGGCGAGACACACAGCAGCCAGGATGAGCGGCGCCCAGGCGCCGAGTGTCCTGAGACCGGCATGACCTGCAGGATTGAGGCGCCAGATCGGCTCCAAATACCCGCCAGGCGTCAGCAGTGAGACAGCCGCGAGGCCGCTGGCGAGCATCCCGAAGACAAAGAATGCGCTCATCGCAGTGAGGCCGGGCGGCCGCGCCGCCCTCGGGGGTAAAGTGGCTATTCGACCACGTGGTCTCATGGCGGTGAGGTTGAGCCATTGCCCGCAACCGCGGCCAGCACGCTCGCGGCGGCCCGACTTGGTGCCCCACGGCTATAACCCATCGATCGACGGTTGCTTTGCCAGTTGGTCAATTTCGTACTCGCCGCGGATGCGGATCTTTGCAGGTGTCACGTCGTAACTCGCCCTACGATACCTCGTGCGGCCAAAACCAAAAATAACCAGCGGCGGAGGTATGATGAGTATCGCTCACGCGGTACAAACAAACACCGGGCCAAGTCCATTTCAGTCTTGCAAAAGGCGAAAGACAGTTATCCGGGAGCCTGAATCGCAGCGGACACGTCTGAATTTGCTAGTTGCTAGGCGTGACGACAACCGGACGAATGGGGAAAGAAGCATGTTGCATAGCACTGAGCTCCAACTCCCGATGCAGACCCGAGGCAAGTACATTGAGGGCAGCGACTGTGCCACGATGTTGGACACCCACGTCCCGTGTGTGGACGAGTGCGCGTTTTTCGTCGATGCGGAGGGAGCACTCCTGGAACACCTGTCGCCTCAAAGACTCTGCCGGGTCGATCAAGGCCTTCGGGACGCGCTACGCGCGCTTGCGGTGCGCACCGGAGGAGCGACGGCTTTGGTGAGTGGTCGCAGCATCGCAACGCTTGATGCGCATTTTGCCCCTCTGTATGTTGACCCCGAGCAGACTGTCGCGACTGTCGGCTTCCGAGACGCCTAGTCAGCTCTTGTGCTTCGCCAACGCCTCGCGCGCTTCCTGGAGCTGCTTCCAATCCGGCGCGTACTTCAGCGCTCGCTCCAAGTACGGATTTCGACCTGCTGTGTGGCGAGCTTTGGGGCGGTCAGCGACCGTCTATTGAAAGCACCCCCCGACGGTCGCTTCGTGACCCCTTCCTGCCATTGGCGAGCGGCAGCTACCGGGCAGGCTGATGTTAAAGCGAGTGCGAACTGCATCCGCACAATCAGGGCAAAAAAGGGCGTTGTCGCTCCTGGATCACGGACGCCTGAGGAATCTCAAGTAGAAAGCTGCGAACACCAAGACAATGCCAGTATTCACTGTCAGCCGTTCCCAGAATCGGTTTCTGAAGAACGCGAAATCCAAACCCACAATGACGGCTGCCATTGCCACCACGTAAAGCGCGACAGCGACCTGCCTGCCCATTTCAGCTCGCATGGCCTTTATCGTACAGGAAGGGGCGAACGTCCGGAAAGCAGATATCTATGGAGAAAGCTACCGCCCGTCCTCGAGTAGTCCAAACGCCATTATCCAGTACAATATTTGCTCTGGGACGCGACGCTCCGCAGCCTGGCCCGAGCCCGTTCCGGTAGTGAGTTGACCCGAAATCAAATACGCCGAGTGCGAAATATTCAACCCTCACACCCGGTCAACTGAGGTCCGGCCGCGTAAGCGGCAGGCCGCGAGGTTCGCGACGCAGCGAGGTCAAGCCAATGCCACACCTGAACTCCCCCCGTGCCGATGCCAGAGTGGTTCTCATCGTCTGGCTGCTGTTTCTGTCGCTTCCGCTTTATGCTGGTGTTCTCGGATCAACATCACCGATCAACTTGGATGCCAGTGGCTTGGCACTTCGTGGCTATGACCCGGTTGCTTATTTCGAGACCGGAAAGCCCACGCATGGCATGGCTACGATCACAGCGTCATTTGGCGGCGCTCGTTATTTGTTCGCGACCAAGGCCCATCGGAAGTCTTTCCTGAACAATCCGACCAAATATCTTCCGCAGTTTGGGGGGTTCTGCGCCGTGGGGACCTCCTTCCGTGAAAAGGTCGACGTCGATCCTGAAACCGGGAAGATCGTCAACGGAAAGCTGTACCTAAACAACGGCCCAAAGGCACAAGAAATCTTCGATAGCGACCCCGGCAATACGATTTCGCGAGCGGAGCATAATTGGCCAATAGTGAAGGACAAGGCACTGTAAAATTGTCCGCTCTCTTTGCCCTACCTTTGTCTCGGCAGCGACCACAAAATATCAGATCAGCTCGCCAGGCGGATCATGTGCATTGCCTAAACGACCCAGAGCAAAGCCCAGGGAAAAAGTACTTAGGCCTTGGATAGCCGCGCAATCGGGCAAGCCGACGTTAATGCCCATGTGATTTGCCAAAGGGTGGGAAGACTGAAGACAAGCGAGTGTGGTTTTGTGGGCGTCCGGCGCATCCCAACGTATGATGGGGTCGCTTAGATATTCTTAAGGATCTGCGTTGCGGTGTACTGATCGGTGAGCTGAAGTTCAGGATCCAAGACGTTTGCTGACTCTTTATTCCTATCCCACGCTTTTCGGGGTCGCCGACAACAACGGCTACGGCCTCAAGGTATTTGCGTTCCTCAAGTTGACCGGCGTGGCATTTATTCATCGCCACACCTTTGACGCGTCGCAAGCGCCGCGACAGCAGCTTCCTTACATTGTCGATGATGGCAAAGCGCTCGGGGACAGCGACGCGATACTCGCGCACCTCATCCGCCGCTATGAGCTGACTATCGATGCCGGGCTCAGCGCTGCGCAGCGTGATACCGCGCATCTGATCGGCCGCATGCTCGATGACATCTATTGGGTCATGTCCTACTCGCGCTGGAAGGATGAGGAGTTCTGGCCGGCCTTTCGCGACGCGCTTCGTAGGGAGCATCCGAGTGTCACCGATGAAGGTCTCGACAAGGCACGAGAATACAATTCGCAGCGCTACTACTATCAGGGAATCGGTCGCCTTGCGCCTACTGCTGCCTATGCGCGCGGACTCGCAGATCTTCAGGTGCTTGCGGATCTCGTTCCGCCGCGCGACTACATGTTTGGTCCCAAGCCGACCAGCGTTGACGCCGGCATCTACGGGTTCATCGCCAATATCTATTTCTACTCGATCGAGACGCCGCTGAAGAAGTTCGTCACTTCGCAGAGCAACCTGGTGCGCCACTGCACAGCTATCCACCGCCTCGTCGATTACAATCCGCCGCCCGATTCAGGCAATGATCCCCGCTCTAAAAAAAGCACCTGAATCCTCGAAGTCGCTGTCAGAACCTCGGAATGGGCGATGCATCGCGCACCAATGGTCGACGGGCCGGTCTCGGGAAGCCATTCGGGTCGCAGGAAACGGGCAACATTTGACCCGCTGCCGCGTCTCGCGATTCCCAAGACCGGTCGTTCAGATTGCGATTAGCGGTCGTCCACCGAACCACGAAATCAGGAGGACTGCCCCGCGGAGGTCTGCCCTGGCACAGGCAGCCGGACCTTGCGGCAGAAAGCGGCGAAGCCTGGATCGACGGACTTGCGCGTAATTCTCTTCATCCGACTGTCCTCCGAAACCCCAGTACGCCGCAGATTCTGCTTTCATTCATGCTGCGCCAGAAACAGGAGTCCCAGCACGCACACCACGACGAAGCGGAACGCGGATTCCTGACCGTTCCAGGTATGCGACTGCCACATGAGGAAATACTCTCCACCGATGACCTCAAACCCCGCTAGCCACAGTAACACGCCGAGCGCGAGTGCCATGACGCCGACCGCCTTGGCGCGTGAGAATTTCTCGGGATCATCTCTGGCGGCGAGCATCCTGAAGACCGCGATCCCCGAAAGCAGGCCCACTAAGAGTTTCACGGCGATGACGCCAAGATACGCAGCGTGCTGCAGCGGCCCCCAGCGCAGCGACCGCCAGAGCAGCGGGTTACCCGGAAACGTGGTATCCATCTCGAGCACGTGCTGCACCCACTGGAAGTTCGCGCGGTAGTCCATGACGTTGTTGATTCCGACCAAGCCGGTCCACATGCACACGGACGCCATGAAAACGATCTTGCTTCGTCGTAGCGCCTTGGAGAGTTGCTGGTTCACTTCTGCGCTCACGGGTCGCACCACCTCGGTTCAAGCGTAATAGAGTCCATCGTTGACGTGGATCGCCCACCCCGTCACGTAGTCGCCGGACGTTCTGCGCCGCGCACACTGGCTTCAACGGTTACTGTCCCTCGGACTTCCGTGCCGTTGTGCATGGCTCCTCAGTCGTATCTTATCCAACGGCAATCCCAACGTCCGCTTCACGGAAAGCGCCGCGTTGATGCAGAGCGGCCGCCGCCTATTCCGTTGAAAGTGCGCCAGGCCAAGCCTGGAGGAGTGGGAGGTCATGTGAAGGAGAACGCGACTGAAAACTTCTGATGGAACCCAGCAGGGGTGAAGCCTGCCCGGCAAAGGCTGGCAGCCAGCCGGAACCGAGTGTTGCGTGGTCCAGGGGCGACCTTGGCTGCGAAGCGTACACAGGGAGTCGCTAGGCCGTGTGATTGAGCCTCGAAACGAATATGAATCGGAGGCTGACACTGTTTTCAAAGTGGAAGGCAGCAAGGTTCACGCCGCAACGCCTGGCGTGAGTCTCTCCGCGGGGTCTAAGAGCAGGGCATGGGTCGACGTGTGGGTGCCACAGGAACCTGGGAGATCTCTGGCTTTCCATTGCGAAGACAACGGTGCGGGCGCCGTTTAATCAAGTAGTCCAGGTCGCCGGCATGGCGTGCAGTGCCGAGCGAAGCGAACAGCGCACGAACGCGATGGTACGTGCTCCTGTCAAGGGCGCACGGATGAAGTCCGAGAGGTCGGAGTCTTCTCGTAGTACCGATGAAGCCGGCGAACGTATTCCGAGCGGAGCCGGTGGAGGGAAGGGGAGGATCGGGTCAAGGTGCTCGAGGAGGGATAGATGGTGGGAACACCGAGTCCACAGACCATCTCAACGAAACAACTTGAGCTAGCACAGCGAGCCGAACGCTATCCGCACGAGGCGTTGTCGACGCTGGCACACTTCATTGATCTGGACTGGCTGCGCGAGGCGTATCGCCGGACCCGGAAAGATGGAGCGCCAGGGGTCGACGGCCAAGTGGCGGCGGAGTACGAAGCGGACCTGGAGGCGAACTTGTCGAGCCTACTCGATCGGTTCAAATCGGGGCTCTATCGGGCACCGCCGGTGAAGCGTGTCTATATCCCGAAGGGTGATGGCAAACGTCTTCGACCGATCGGCATACCGACGTTGGAGGACAAAGTGCTGCAGCGAGCGGTCGTGATGATATTGGAGCCGCTTTACGAGCAGCAGTTCTCAGACTCATCGTATGGCTTTAGGCCGGGACGTTCAGCACATCAAGCGCTGGATGCGCTATGGCAACAGATTATGCCGTTGTCGCAGTGTTGGTTAATCGAGCTCGACATCGAGAGCTTCTTTGACCGAGTGGATCGAACGCGGCTCCGGGAGATGGTGGCTCGTCGGGTGGGTGATGGAGTGATCCTGCGCGTGATCGGTAAGTGGCTGCGGGCGGGGGTTCTGGAAGGAACCCAGCTGAGCTACCCCGAGCAGGGTACACCTCAGGGCGGAGTGATCTCGCCGTTACTGGCGAACATTTATCTGCACGAGGTGTTGGATCAGTGGTTTGAACAGGATGTCAAACCACGGCTCAAAGGAACATCGTTCATGGTCCGGTATGCCGATGACGCAGTGCTGGGCTTTGAACGGCAGGAAGATGCGGAGCGAGTCTTCGCGGTGCTGGCAAAGCGTTTTGAGAAATATGCGCTGACCTTGCATCCGCAGAAGACCCGGCTTATTGCGCTGCATCGGCCCAGTTCGAAAGATCGTGGCCGGAGCGGTCCGGGCGAGCCGCGGTCGTTCGACTTTCTTGGGTTCACTCTGTACTGGGGTCGTTCTCGGAAGGGCAACTGGGTGGTGCGCCGTAAGACGGCGAAGGGTCGGTTGAGTCGCGCGCTGCGCGCCATCGAAGCCTGGTGTCGGCGACATCGCCACACGCCGGTGAGATGGCAGCACGAGCAACTGAGTAGCAAGCTCCGTGGCCACTATGCCTATTACGGGATGACTGGCAACGGTCGCTCGATGGCGAGCTTCCGGCACCACGTCGAACGTATCTGGCGAAAGTGGTTGCGCCGCCGCTCCAACGCCAAGCTACCGTGGGCTCGGTTCTCCGCGTTCCTGCAGCGTGATCCTTTGCCTCCCGTGCGCGTGGTTCACAGCGTTTACCGTCACTCAGCGCGAACTTGACCTCGAAGAGCCGGATGCGGGAATCCTGCACGTCCGGATCTGTGGGAGCCCCAGCGGAGCGATCCCTGGGGCGACCCGACAACTCGCCGATAGTCCAAGGGTTTTGACCCGATTGAGGGCACCAGGAGCATCCGGCTTGGGGCGGGGGTTGCGGCACTCGACCGCTTTGAGCTCATGTCTCGTGCTGTTGTTCCTTAAGTTGCTGCGAACGCCGGACCAGGTGGCGGTGGTTGCCAGGATTTCGCCATGCGCCTGAGGTTCTGAGCGATTGCTGCAAGCAAGAACTCGTCGCGAGCGCCGTTCATTCCGCGCAGCCTCAAGCGAGTCAGGTTCAGGATGCGTTTAAGGTGAGCGAACAGCATCTCTACCTTCTTTCGATCTTTGCGCGATTGCCGGTAAAGAGGGGTCTTGGCGATGTCGCGAGCCACATCGCGCGCAGCTTCATAGATGCTGCGCGTGATCTTGCGGAACGGTGTGCTCGGGCAGCAGCGCGACTTCAGCGGGCAGGACGCGCAATCGGATTGGCGAGAACGATAGATAATGGTGTCGGCCTTGGTGACGTGGGTACGTGCAGTGGCGAACGGGCGCCACTCGCTGCGCAGCGCATAGCCCTGTGGGCAGCGGTATTCATCGCGCTCCTCGTCCCATTGGAAGGCGTCGCTGGATAACGAGCCGTCGGTGCGTTGGTACCTTTCCCACACTGGGACGTGCGGTTCAATGTGCTTCTCGTCGACCATCCAGCTCAGCAGCGCTGCGGTTCCGTAGGCCGTGTCGCCGATCAGGCGTTTGGGCTTAATGCCGAAGCGATCCTCAACGCGCTCGACCATGGTCTTAGTCGCCTCTGTCTCTTCGATGCGATAGGCCGGAGTGGCCTCGACATCGACGATGACGCCGGCGTGGACATCGACGAGATAGTTGGTCGAGTAGGCGTAAAATGCTGGGCCTCCAGGCGCTGCGGTCCAGCGCGCCGCCGGATCGGTCAGTGAGATGTTCGACGGCGTCACACCCACCTGGCCGTCTTGCTCCAGCGCCTGCAGATACTCGTGGACCGCACGTGTACCAAGCTCCGGGCTGCTCCAGTCGATGTTCTCTGTGCCCGGAACACCGCGTTGGCGGTTAGCATCGGCCTTCACGACGCTCGCGTCGATCGCAAAGCCTTCGCCACGCACCAGGCCTTCGGTCATGCAGCGGTGCACCACGCCTTCAAACACGTGCCGGAACACATCGCTCTCGCGAAAGCGGCCGTGCCGGTTCTTCGAGAAGCTCGAGTGATCGGGAACCTTGTCTTCGAGACCCAGCCGACAGAACCAGCGATACGCCAGGTTCAAGTGCACTTCCTCACACAGTCGCCGTTCAGAGCGGATACCAAAGCAGTAGCCGACCAGCAGCGTCGGCGCCGAAGCGTTTTCTCGCACGAAAATCAGTCATTTACCACTCCGCTGGTAGCCGACCGTTCGACTTTAGGTAGACGTTGCTGCCGAGCCACCGGTAGTGCCTTCATAGTTGCGACCAACCGCCATCGACCGGAAGTTCCATGCCGGTCGTGAAGGTCGCATCGAACCCGAGGAAGAGGACCGCCTTCGCGATTTCCTCTGACTTCCCAAAGCGCTTCATCGGGATCATGCCGATCGTCTTCTCCTTAACCTGAGCGACCACGTCTTTATCGGGAAACACTTTGCCGAGGATCGGCGTGTCGATGGGACCGGGCGTCACCGCGTTGACGCGAATTTCGCGAGGAAGCAACTCGACGGCGAGCGTCCGAGCGAGTGATCGCAGCGCGGCCTTGGCGGCTCCGTATGTGGCTTGACCTGGCAGTCCCTTGACGTTGGCGACGGAGGTCGTGAGGACGACAGCGCCTCCCTTGTTGATCAGCGGCGCGAGCTTCTGTACCGCGAAAAATGGTCCCTTGGCGTTCAGGTTGAACATCTCGTCGTAGATGGCCTCGGTCACGCTCCCGAGAGGCGTCGGAATGCTGAACCCGGCGCTGACGGAGAGAAGATCGAAGGTGTCGAACTCGGCCTTCACTTGAGAGGCGAGGGCGTCGATGTCCTTCAACGACCGCGCGTCGCTTGACACCACAATAGCGTGCTTGCCAATCTCTTTCTGCGCCGATTCCAGGCCGGCCTTTGAGCGACCCGTCACGAGTACGCGCGCGCCCCCATCGAGGAGCATCTTCGCCGTCGCGAGCCCCATGCCGCTCGTGCCGCCGATAATTACTGCCTTTTTACCTTGATACCGTTCCATGTCTATTTTCCTCGCGTGTTAGGGTTGCTGATTGTGAACTGTTCAGTACGATAATCAGGTCGCGAGGCAGCGGTCAAGAGAATTGTGAACGAGGTAGTTCAAAAAGCGGCAAGACCGCGCGGATGAGCATGTAGCTCCAATCGCTTGGCAGATTCGGGTAACCGAGATCAGTTCGGCCGCGATAGGCCTACGGACCGTTTTTTATCGGCGGCACCGACGGCGACGCGGGCTTGACGGACGACAAATCGACGTCAGAGACCTTGACGACGGCCTGCCACGCAGCTTCCTGGTTGGCGCGATCGTGGAGGTGTGGTTGGCGCTGCACCTCAATTGGGCCTGAGAACTTCCCTTTTGCCGAGGCGAAGAATTGCCCCGAGAGATCGGTTCCGAACTTTGATGCCTGGATATACCGGCTGGCCGCGGTCTCCGGCGTCTGATTCATGCCGGGAATGAGGTTCACAATTGGGATAAAGATATGCCTCAACGCCCAGCCAGCGCTTCGCACCACGTTGGTGCCGGTCGCGCCACCGGGCGACACGGCGTACACGGCCATGCCGGAGGGCAGCCGGCGGGCCAGCGCCGCGGTCCACCAAGCGATGACGAGCTTCGCGTCGGCATACGCATTATTGGGCACGTACTTCACGTTCGGCCCGTTGCGTATCAGGGCTTCAACAGCGGCGGTTCGATTACCCTGGAACCGTTTGGCCGCGAAGGCTGGCAGGTCGGTGTATTTGAACATGGGTACGCCACCGCGGGCAGGTTCTGCACCTGCGATAACGATCCGCGCGTTGGGGCTCAGCAAGTTGGCATTGAGCAACCCAACCGTCAGTTGATGATGTCCGATAAGCGGGGCCTGAGAAGACTCGACGCCCGTCGCGGTGACTGCGCGCTTCTTAAAGGGAACCAACCCTGCATTGAGTAGCAGAAAATCGATCGGCTGGCCGCGCTTGACGAGCTCGGCAACGGCCGACTGAACACTCGACGGCTTGTCCAGATCGAGCGCCAGCGGCGTGAAGATCACTGTTTTGTGCTCAGCCGCGAGTTGAGCGGCCGCTTGCTGGGCCCCGGCCAGGCTGCGCCCGGTGACGATGATCTCGCGCCAGCCCTCTTCGGCAAGAAGTCGGGCGGCCGCCTGACCGAGCCCGGAAGTGGCGCCGGTGACGAGAGCAATCGAATGTTCCATGGGCAGCTCCGTGGTGAAGGATGAAAGTCTTTGTTGTGAGGCCTCGTGAGGCCAGAATCGGCTTGCTAATTTAGAACTGTTCAGTTATATATTTGGGCAGTACCCTTGTCAACGAGTTTTGAACCAAATGATTCAGAATACCGCTAGGCCGCGGGGTCGGCCGCGCAGCTTCGACGAGACGGGGGCGCTGGAAAAGGCGACTCAGGTGTTCTGGTCGAAAGGCTACGACGGCGTGACCATTGACGATCTCGTCGAAGGGATGGGCGTGGGTCGGCCGAGCCTGTATGCCGTCTTTGGAGACAAGCGGGCGATATTCTTGCGCGCCCTTAAGGCGTACGCAGAACGCAAGGGCGCAGCAGCCGCGAAGGCACTTCTCTCGCCACAAACTCTTCGCGACTCGATCACGGGCTTTCTGAAGTACGCCGTCGAAAGTGCGACCGGCAAAGGGTCCGCCCGGGGCTGCCTCATGATGTGTGTCGCGCCGCTTGTGAACGACGCTGAGGTTCAGCGGTTCCTGCAGAGCGCGGTCGCGGGCGGCGTGGCGTTGGTGGAGCGCCGTTTCCGGGACGGGATCAGCGCGGGAGAAATCCCATCTGACTTTCCCGTAGCCGCGCGCGCAACCCAAGTTACGGATTTAGCGCGTGGGCTGACCATGCGTGCGCAGCTAGGCACGCCGCGCAAGACGCTCCTCAAAGATGCTGAGGAAGCGGTCGACTTGGTGCTCCTGCCGCCACGCGTCTGACGGGTTATCGGGAACAATTCACTTGAGAAATGACCATGACAACTGACGTGAGCGGCGGACCCGGGGCTTTTCGTCGTCTGATGAAAAAAGTGGCGACGTGGTCAGAAGCACTGGATTACTCGGGCTTCGACTACACCGTGGACCGGATAGCGTTTGTCGAGCGGGAATTAGCAGGACTCAAGGATCGGATGCGTCAATTCGAAGCGTCGCGGCATGAGCCGCCAGATGTGCCTCCCATGCGCCGACCCGCTGAGTGAGGGGTTTGGCGTGCTCGCCAAGGCTCCCACCGGTAGACCAGATTGGTGCCCGATAGGTGGGCTGGCACCAGCACTTCCGCAATGGCCTGACGGGAGAAAGGGGACCTACAACCGGTAGTCGCAGCGGGTCGCGCCAGCTGAACGGCAGCTTCGGAGAAGTCATTTCAATCAACTGAATTTCCGCTTGTGGCCGGTCAGCGACCGTCGGTCGAACCCAGCCCGCCGACGGTGCTTGTGACCCCAATGCGATGGTCACCAATGTCCGCCGTCGGGCGGCACTATTGCGACTTTGAGCCTGGTTGTCGGCTCAGGCGCCCCAAACCACTGTCCTCATATCCCAGGAACATTCGCAGGTTCACGAGCCGACCCTGGGCCTCCATGGTCTTGCTGGCGAGCTCATCAAGATCGTGCGCGCTGAGTTTGTCAGGCGCAGCACTTGCGGCTATTGCGCCCCCAATCTGGAGCGTGATTTCAAAAGCGTGCATCGACTCCATGAGGGAGGTGAGGATTCCGTTGAACCAGGAATAAGTCTGCAGCTCCTCATGGGGCATCAAACTTAAGGAGCCGCTCTGCCGAACCGCCTGCCAGGGGCCGTCCCGCGCCGCAGCGAAGTTCACCGAATAGTCCAATGTGTGGAAATCGACAGGTGAATGTGAGCGCACCGCTTGAATAGCTTTCAGATCGGCAGCGAGCTCCTGTTGAATTCTGGAAGCTTCGGTCACATTTATCGCCCAGATGCGGCGGTTCTCCGCCACCTCCATTGCCAGCTCGCGCCGCGCCTCTGTCAGCTGACGGCGCTCGTGGACATATTCGGCGAGCCTTTCGAGCGCAAGTGCCAGGAGCAGTCCAATCGCGATTGCTGCAATGTGGACCAGAAAATCCTTCCACGTATGTACGGTCTGATGAGGAGCGTGAACATCGAGCATGGGCGCTGAGACCTCCGGCGTGGAAGATGATTCGGCAACTGGCGGCACCGCAGGCTTGGAACTATCGGCGGGTTCCTGAGGTACTGGTTCGGGGCGGTCGGCCATTAAAGGGCTCTTCATTAGTCGCCATAGACTACCCTGAGCTGCGAATGGCTGCTTCCGGGGTGCGCCGTGGAAAGGCGGCGCTTTTCCAGTGGGTGAGAGCCCCACCCGGCAACTGCTCCAGCCGGAAGCAACCGGAGCAACTGCGGAGGTAACGAAGCGGTTGAAGCCTTCGGTGAAGCTGTCACGAAATACGGTGACGGCGCGAGTGTACAGGCCGTAAAGCGAGTGAACGCCGAGCAAGCCTCGAAAAGGACGATGCGCGGGCCGACCCGGATCCCGAATCGGGGAAGGCTGACACGGCTGGGGAAGCGAGCAGACGAGGCACCCAGCCGCCGTGCCGGGGTAGTGGCGACAGCATGTACACAAGGGAAGCGCACGCAACACGGGAAGCCCTACGGCTCGTGGTCGAGGATGATCAACCGGACACCCGTGAGGGAAGGTCCGGGCGACGTAGGGTGACGGAGGGGCTCGTAGTACCGCTGAAGCCGGGTAACTCCGGTAGAGGGAAGGGGCCTCAGTTCAGGACAAACGCAAAGACGTAGCGAGGGACAGGAGATTGGGTAACCTAACAACTCCGAAAAGCGTTCAGAAACTGCAGACGGCGTTACACGCGAAAGCGAAGGCGGAAGCCGGGTATCGCTTCTACGCCCTGTACGACAAGATCTACCGCGAGGACATCCTGGCGCATGCCTATGCCCAGTGCCGCTCGAACAAGGGCGCACCGGGTGTGGACGGTCAGGACTTCGCGGACGTCGAGGCGTACGGGATCGAGCGGTGGCTCGGCGAACTGGCGCTTGCGCTCAGAGAAGAAACTTACCGACCGGACCCCATCAGACGAGTGTATATCCCGAAAGCCAACGGCAAACTCAGGCCGCTGGGCATCTCGACTCTGCGGGATCGGGTGTGCATGACAGCGGCGATGCTGGTGCTCGACCCGATCTTCGAAGCCGACCTTCCCGCCGAGCAGTACGCCTATCGACAGGGCCGCAATGCCCAGCAGGCGGTGCGCGATGTGGAAGAGACGCTGTTCTATGACCATCCGGAAGTCGTCGACGCCGACCTCGCGGACTACTTCGGCAGCATCCCGCACGCCGAACTGATGCGCTCGCTTGCGCGGCGCATCGTGGACGGTCGCGTGCTGCATCTGATCAAGATGTGGCTGGAATGCGCTGTCGAAGAAACCGACGATCGAGGCCGGAAGACGCGCACGACCGTAGCCAAGGACAGCGGGCGCGGCATCCCGCAAGGTTCTCCGATCTCACCACTGCTGGCGAATCTGTATATGCGCCGGTTCGTGTTGGGATGGAAGAAGCTCGGCCTTGAGGAGAGCCTTGGCTCTCGCATCGTGACCTATGCGGATGATCTCGTGATCCTGTGCACACGGGGCAACGCCGCCGAGGCGCTGACCCGGATGCGCGAGCTCATGAGTAAACTGAAGCTGGCGGTCAACGAGGAAAAGACACGGATCTGTAGGGTCCCGGACGAGACGTTCGACTTCCTGGGTTACACGTTCGGGCGGATGTATCAGCGTACGACCGGCAAAGCCTATCTGGGCATGCGGCCGTCCAAGAAAAGCATCCGGCGCATGGTCGAGACAGTCCATGCGTTGACCGCGGTCTCCGGAACGTGGCAAGAGGCCACACGGCTGGTCGAGCAGTTGAACCGCGCGTTACGCGGCTGGGCGAACTACTTCCGAGTAGGCACCGTCAACCGCGCTTATCGGGCGCTCGACAGCTACACCGCTGTGCGGCTCCGTCGGTGGCTGCGCATGAAGCACAAGGTCAGGCGACGCCGGGGCGGGACTTATCCACTCTCGCACCTGTACGGGCACTTTGGTCTCGTACGCCTGACGCAGCGTGGGCGTGGCCCGTCGTGGGTGAAGGCGTGACGTTCTGTCCGAGAGCCGGATGCGGGAGATCTGCACGTCCGGTTCGATGAGCGGGGTGTGAAAACGGAGCGACGGCGCGGGTACTTGGGCACCGCCAGACGAAAGGGGCGGCAACAGACCACCCGAACCTAATGCCACCGCGTCACATCCCGACTCTACCACCCATTCCAGCGCCGTCAGTGACCGAACATGGCTGGAAGCGGACTGTTGTTGCGCGACGGCTCGGATCCCCAGCGTACGGCCACTCCCGGCCAGATGGCGCCGGTCACGACGCTAGAATGCTCGTGGGAAAGCAGCCATTCAACGCGTTTCGGCAGGCAGAGCGTACCGCCGGACGTTCATCAGTCCCGATCCGGCGCTCCCTGAGGGAATAACTTGCGGAATGGACGCGCCTCATCAACGACACGGGCGACGGAGGGCATAGCAAAAACCCGCGCCCGGTAGGCGAGAACTCCCGGAAATCGATCGCCGACTGGATGCACCCAATTCGCGTAGAAAAGCGCTGGGGCGGCGGAACAATCCGCCAGGGAGAAGGTACTACCGGACGCCCACGCTTGAGGCGTGAGCTGTTCTTCGAGCCACTCATACGCAACGTCCAGCATCTTCCTGGCATCGGCGACGCCTTTGGCATCGCGCTCGGTCTCCGTTCGCATTCGATCCGAGACCAGCGTTTGCATCGGACTCATGACGTAGTTGTCAAAGAACCGATCCATGAAGCGCACCGTTAGGGCTGCGTCGTCGTTCACCGGTATCAATCTCGTCGTTCCGGGATAACGACGCATCAAGTATTCTACGATTATGCTGGATTCGACGATCGTCGCGTCGCCGTCCCGGAGAAGAGGAAACTTCTTGATTGGCCAAAGCGACTCAAGTTCGGCCCATCCCGCCGCGTCCTCGACCAATCGATAGGTAAACGGTGTCGCATTCTCGTACAAAGCGATCAATGCCTTCCAACAATAGGCGGCTAACGGGTGAGCGTAGAGCGTTAGCCGCATGCGGATGGTTTCCTAAATTGCCTCGTCAATGATATTTGGATGTGGGATTTCCCGGTCGGCGAGATTCATCCCCTATAGGAGGGATTTCCCCAGCGCATCGAGCAAGAAGTTAGAGCCCCGCTCGCGCGAACCTGCATCGTCATAGCCATCCAGAAAAGCTCCCCGCTCGGTCATCACGAGGCGAGTACCGGTGCCCGCAGTTTTCAGCTCAAACGTAGCGAGAGAGACTGAAATCTTGCGATCGTCCAGGTGCATTTCGTATGAATAGACGACGCGTTCGTCCTGCACGACATCGTGGTAAATCGCATCAAAGGTGGAAACGACACCGCTGTCCCAGCGCCCCTGTAAGTGTTCACGGCCACCGGGTCGCGCATCCATGTGGCGGGCCAGCTGAGTGTAACCTTCTCCTCCTGCGAACCACTTTGCTTTGGCTGCGGGGTCAGTCAGCGCTTTGAACACATGGGAACGCGGAGCGGTGTATATCCGTTCGATGCAGAACATCGCGTGCACAACCGAGTGACTCGTCGGAGCGGACTTTTGCATGCGCGCAACCTCGATTTCCAGCCGATCGAGCGTTTGGCTCCATCCTTGAGGTGCACCCTGAATCATCGGCGCCGCCGCCGGGTCGAATACGGTGTAGCGCTGATTGACCTCAAGCCTCGTCCCGCCCGCCTCCTCAATGAAGTTCACGACGGTGTAAGCTAGAAACAGCGGCTGGTCCCGATCTCCAACAGCGTTCATATCGATGACCAGTCGAGCATCCGGCACAATTTCCGTGTATCGACCGCGTGTCCAGTGATCCCGGCCCTCTGGAGAACGCATGCAAATCTCAAACGCACCGCCGACGCGAAACTCGATACGTGCGTCCGGCACCGTGTACCTCGCCGGACAGAACCAATGCCGGAGGTGCTCCGCCGAGCTCCACGCTTGAAATACTAACTTGGGCGGCGCCGAGAACATCCGCGATACAACCAGCGGCTGCGGTTGCGCGTCCGACCCTCTACTTGCGGCTGCCATAAGATGGTCCTTCTTTCTTGAGTGTCTCCAGATACTCGCCCAGGCGGTCGAAGTGTCGCTCCCACTCCAACCGTCGTTGATTAATCCATTGCTCTGCCATGCCCAGAGCCTTGGTTTCAATCCGACAGGTGCGTACACGCCCGATCTTCTCCGATCGGACAAGCCCCGATTCCTCAAGCACGGCCAGATGCTGCATCACAGCCGGGAGCGACATGGCCAGTGGCCGCGCCAGTTTGCTGACCGAACTGGGCCCCCGAGTCAACTCAGCCAGAATCGCCCGCCGGGTGGAGTCGGCGAGAGCCTGAAAAGTCTGATCGAGCGCCGTCACTTTGTTAAGCATTTCATTAAGTATAGCGCGCTCTAATACTTAAGCAATATATTTAGCGACATGGATGTTCCGAACGCGTTCGAGCCTCAGGGGGATCAAAGCTGCGCGGGCACAATATGGCGCCTGGCTTGCAATCGCGGAGGCAGCGCAATGGAAGGCACCAGAAGATGTGAGGAAATCTCATCCGAAGGCGAGTGTTCTCAAAGGTAGCCGGTTGGTCTTCAACATCAAGGCAAATGACTATCGGCTGATCGTCTTGGTGCACTATGACAGCGGCGTCGTGGTCGTTCGGTTTTTCGGATTACATGAGGAATACGAAAAGGTCGACGCGGTGACCGTGTAATGAGCCACATTGTTCATCATTGAAAACGACAGGGATCATGCGGAGGCTAAGGCGCTGATCGAGAAGCTCATGGGATCGAAGTCCCTAGGACTGCTCTTGGCCCGGGAGTGGCCGTACGCCGAGGATCCGAGCCGTCGCGCAATGACAGGCCGCTGGGACCCGCAGCGGACGGTCCCGACCGACCCCTATCGGGCAGTGCAGAGCGAAGCCGATGCCACCCTCTGACTAGGACAGTGAAAGACCAACTCCGAATGTGGATCGTGGTATACCGGGGCCGCATGCTTCTCTCTCATCGTTGCAAATGTACCCTCCAGGGGAACTCAATCATGGTTCGAATTGTAATGGGCGCCATATTGACGCTCCTGCTTTCGCTCCCGGCCGCTGCGGCATTGCAAGCATTCCCACCGGGCTTTCAGACCGAAGAGATTCAGACCAACGGCACCACGCTGCATGTGCGGGTTGGAGGCAAGGGACCAGCGGTCGTGATGCTTCATGGATTCGGTGACACAGGTGACATGTGGGCGCCGGTCGCGGCGGCGCTTTCGAAGGATCACATGGTGATCGTTCCCGATCTGCGTGGGATGGGGCTCTCGGCGCATCCGGACACTGGCTACACAAAGAAGAACCAGGCCGTCGATATCGCCGGCGTTCTGGATCATCTAAAGATCAAAAAGGCCGATCTGGTGACGCATGATATCGGCAACATGGTCGGCTATGCGCTGGCGGCGCAATATCCCGCGCGCATTACGCGCTGGGTGGTGATCGATGCGCCGCTGCCCGGCATCGGTCCTTGGGACCAGATCAAGCAAAGCCCGCTGCTCTGGCATTTCAACTTTCGCGGGCCGGACGAAGAACGCCTGGTGGCGGGTCGCGAGCGCATCTATCTGGATCGGTTCTACGACGAACTGTCGGCCGATCCGAAGAAGATCGACGAGGTGACGCGCGAGCATTACGCCAAGCTCTACGCGCAACCGCATGCCATTCACGATGCGTTCGAGCAGTTCGGCGCATTCAATCAGGACGCCATCGACAACAAGGCGCTGCTCGCCACGGTCGGTAAACTGACTATGCCCGTGCTCGCATTGGGTGCAGAAAAATCATCGGGCGCCGGGCAGGCGGAAATCATGCGTTTCGTTGCCACGAACGTCACGATGAGCATCATTCAGGACTCCGGTCACTGGATCATGGAGGAAAACCCGAAAGCGACGACTCAGCTGATCGTGGACTTTCTAGCAAAGTAGCCGCGATTTGCCGAGCGGCTGTTTCTGGGCAGACAATTCAATGGCCTCGATGCCGCCGGGCGCTCAGCGCGAGTTTTGGGATGGCTCGCGCAGTTGCGACACCTACAAGCGGCTTAAACTGAACCTTGGCACCGTCCGAACAAAGATGCGTCTATAGCGCCATCCCTCATCTGCCCGCCTTGCCTTATTGCGTCTGCGGCGCCGGCACCACGTCGGCGTTGCGATTCTTCGACGGCCCGGCGCTGGGCGCAAAGGTCTGTATCGCGCAGCGTCCGCCTCCCGCCAAGACGACCGAGCTCGTTCGGTCAATGTTGCCCGACGATCTGGTGTCAAACACGAGGGAGTTGGTGGAATTCAGGCCGCGGCAGGCAGTGGAAAAACGAGCGTAGAACCACTCGGCGTTGCCGCCCTGAATCCACAGGCCGCGCTCGCCGTCAGCCACCCAGTTGCGCATATCGGCGTGATGGACAGAGGGAGCCGCGACGAGGGTGCCAGCAGCGTCCTTCATGGCCGGCGCTTGGTGGTAGCTCAGGTAGGCAAGCACACCGATCGCCAGGATCAATCCGCCGGCGATCCACACTGTCTTTCTGGACATAGTAGTAGTCTCCCCAGGGTTTGGTATGAAACACTCGCTACATTCGCGTTCTGCAACAATTACCGTGAAATGAACAGAAAGTTGGTTTGTTATCCATGACCTTTTCGTGCGCCCTCCAGAGCGCCGCGATCACCGCCGCCGCCGCCGATCCGACGAGAGCGAGGTCAAGGCGCGGCAAAGTGACCCCGCCCACAGGCACACACGACAGGATACCCAACCGAGATTCGCCGCCGGAAGGGCCGGCAGTAAGAGAATGATGCAGCGCTGGCGGCTGCTGCACCGCGACAAAAAACAGTGCAGAGCAATGATCGATCATTCTGTGAATGCGAAGCAGCCTGCGCGCCGGTGGATGTGCCAAGGCTCCCTGCTGGACCAGAAGCGGGCCTAGGCGAGTTCCATGGGTCAAACGGCTGTCGAAAAGACTGCGCCGGATGGATCCTTGTTACCCGCTACGGGTTCGACCTAAAAAAGCTCGTCAAGCAGGCATTCGGCAGCGGGCAATTTGGCGGGTAAGAACGATAGGTACTTTTATAACTCTCTGAATCTCTTACCGAAATCGCCAGAATTTCAAGCGGCATCGCACCACTCATGCGAGGCGAGCGTCCGGTGGACGCCGGTCCCCGTCACCCAGAACTGACGCCAAGCCAACACCGCTAGGACCAGGTGTACCGGAACCGTAAGAGCAATAAATGCAAGATTGCCTTGGTACAAGCCGGGCACCATACGGACAATCAGGCTAATCAGCGCGGCCGCGGCAATCAGGGTGACTAGGTAGTGGGCGATTCATGGCGCGCGCCACCACAGCTGCCGGAAGGACGAGACATGCGGGATTGAGCAGCAGCAGGTTCTCGTTATCCCAAGCGGCCCAATGGTCGGTTAACCCCCACAGCCCAGCCAGCACGAGGCCGGCAAGTCCGCAGTTCAACCACCACGCGACGGCCAGCAGCGCAAATGATGCCCGATAGAGGTGACTTTTTCCGTGCGCGAGCCACAGCAGCAGCGCGGCTAACCCAATTCCGAGGGCCAAGAAAGGCAGTCGGAGCGAATCCAAAAGCGGCCGCGGGTCTGTGTACTAACGTGGCCGGCCGCCGTTAGTCCAAAGCTTCGGTCAGCTCGCTATTTCTTTGCCGGTGGTATTACGTTCCAGGCTTGCTCGGTCGCCCCAGGCAACGCGTCCGCTTCCATGCGGCCCTCTGGAACCCATAGGGTGATCTCTTGCCCCACCTTGAGATCCTCAGGCTTGGTCGGTTTACCGTCGACGTGAACAACCATCCCCGGCTTCGGCTTGACGCTGAACGTGGTGACCATGGTCCCGGCAACGTTCAAGAGCTGCAGCGTTATGAAGTCTGGCAGGTTGTTGATATAGACCTTGGCTTTTAACTTGGCGTAAGTAGTGCCCTGATACACCCGGGCTTCCAGACATGCGGCAGGCACGTCTGGATACTTCTCGAGAAATGCAGCGCTGTACTTGATGGCCGTGCAGTCGACCTTCGGCAGCTTGTCGGGGTCAACCTGCGGGGCCGCCCAAGCACACGACACCGGTGCGACGAGCACCAGACACGCCAAGAGCTTCGAGGTTTTCATGGCCCTACCTTCCCGTAAATGAATCCGTCAACCGACGCTACTGCGACCCAGAGCATTTCAACAAATATCAATGTTACGCGGGTCGGAGGGCCGCGAGATAAGGTGTTGTACGTATGACAGACTGCAGACCTCTGTGGAGCACCAAAACAATGTCGCGCTAAACTGCGCAGCGCGCTCTTTAGTCTGCGACCTGTCTTGCTTCGGGCCGATCGCTTGAACATCGGTTCGCGGGAGCGCGACGTGCTGCGATGCGATCGACGAGAAGATCGCCCGGGTTGGCGGTGACGACCCTCTTTCTTTAAGGGGTGTGAGGCGGACCGATCAACGGAGTCTTGACCGGTTTGGCCAATCCGAAGAAGACGACCGGATTATGTCTCGTGATCGTCATGGCAAACGTTCCGTCCCGGGCGTCGATTCCAACACCATGTAAGTACCGCTTCTGGCCGCTCAGCGACCGTCATTTGAAACAACCGCGTCGACGGTCGCTTCGTGACCTAGGTTGTGTGAAAACGCATTGCTTGATCGCTGCATTCTATAAAATAGCAGCAACGTAGCCTCGCGAGCGAGCCATGAAGCGATACGTGGTGGGCCAGGACCGATCTCAGAGCACGTTATTTCCGGAAGTACTGGACGATTACATCGCCGAGGACAACCCGGTTCGGGTCGTGGATGTATTCGTCGATGAGCTGGATCTTAAAGATCTGGGGTTTGAAGGGGCCGAGCCGGAAGCTACGGGTCGGCCGGCGTATCACCCCGCGACGCTGCTGAAGCTCTACATCTACGGGTATCTGAAGCGCATTCAGTCCAGCCGCCGCCTGGAACGCGAGACCCAGCGTAACGTGGAACTGATCTGGCTGACGGGTCGGCTGTGCCCGGACTTCAAGACGATTGCCGACTTCCGCCGCGACAACGGTAAGGCGATCCGGCGGGTGTGCCGGGAGTTTGTGGTCCTGTGCCGGAGCTTGAACCTGTTCTGCGATGCGCTGGTCGCCATCGATGGCAGCAAGTTCAAGGCGGTCAACGGGCGCGACCGGAACTTCACGAAGCATAAGCTCAAGGCGCGGATGCAGCAGTTTGAGGAGAGCATTGCGCGGTATTTAGCGGACCTGGATCGGGCCGATCGAGATCCGAGCACCGTCACCGAAGCTCGAGTGGAGCATTTGAAGGAGAAGGTCGAGACGGTCCGGGCGCAGATGCAGCGCCTCAGGCACCTCGGCGAGCAGATGAGCCAGACTCCCGATGAGCAGATCTCGCTCACCGATCCAGATGCCCGCTCCATGGCCACCAGTGCCCGAGGTTCAGGGGTGGTCGGTTACAACGTTCAGACGGCGGTGGATGCCAAGCATCACCTGGTGGTGACGCACGAGGTGACCAACCGGGGCACCGATCGGGCGCAGCTATCTTCAATGGGCAAGAAGACGCAAGAAGCTCTCGATACGCAAGATCTCACCGCTCTGGCGGATCGCGGCTATTACTCGGGCCCCGAGATCCTCAAGTGCGAACAAGCCGGCATTAACGCGCTCGTTCCTAAATCGCATACCTCCAACAATCTAGCCAAGGGACAGTTCGACAAGCGCGACTTCCACTACATCCCAGAGAAGGACGAGTATCGCTGCCCTGCTGGAGAACGGGCGATCTGGCGCATGACAACAATCGAGCGCGGCCAGACGCTACATCGGTATTGGTCCTCCGCCTGCCCACGCTGCCCGATCAAGGCCCAGTGCACGACCGGCGACTACCGGCGTATCGCCCGCTGGGAGCACGAGGCGGTACTGGAGGCGATGCAGGCGCGCCTGGAGAAGATGCCAGACGCAGCGCGCATCCGCCGGCAGACCGCCGAGCACGTGTTCGGTACGCTCAAATCCTGGATGGGTGCCACGCACTTCCTGATGAAGCGGCTACCCAACGTACGAACTGAAATGAGCCTGCACGTTCTGGCCTACAACATGAAACGTGCGATGCAGATCCTCGGGGTGCTACCGCTGATCCAGGCGATCAGGGCGTAACAGCCCTTTGCCACGACCCAGAACACTACGACCTTACCAGCTGGGGTTGAGCTGTCTGTCGCGGACCAAAATCTGGCGTTTCCACACGGCCTAGACCCATTGCCGTCGATCGGGAATGGCCCCTATAGGGATGCTCAAGTCCTAATCGCCGTTTCTCCGGCACCAAGACCGAGGGTCGAGCATAATTCTTGACCCTGGGATGATATCGTTGTGTTCTAACAAGCCTCGGGGAGAATCGATATGAACCGACGACCGTGCATCATACTCGCTCTGCTGCTGTGCTCGCCCGTCTTCGCCGCGCCGCAAAGCGATAGCGGCCCTCCGGCGGACATCCTCGCGGTCCGTAATATCGAGATCATATTCCACACGGCCGGCAGCGTCCTTCCAAGCAAGGATCTCGATCTGATGATGAGCCTGTATGCCGACGACGCAGTGCTCACTGACACCGCACACGACAACAAGGTGTACACGGGCAAAGAACAGGTGCGCACCTACTGGAAGGATGTCAGCGGTCCATTCCGTCCCGAGCATCACTGGATCGGCTACACACCGGCGATGCGGATTAAAAGTCACGTCACAGGAAACACTGGCACGCTTGACTTCGAATGTCTGTGGATGAACGTGGACGACAATACCATTGGCGCACACGCCTTTTCCTCGATGAGCCTCGCGCGTGTCGACGGACACTGGCTAGTTAAGGCGATCAAGGTTGGCAAGGTCGACAGGCTTTAGTTGGTTTGGCCCTCAGGGGACACAGAAAAGTAACCCATTGCCAACTATCGACCCTAGGCGATCGGTCGCGAGCGTCCGGTTCCACGCGGCAGCACGGCCGGCGCATCGAGCAGGTTCAGCTCCTGGCGCTGGGTTTCCCCGGAATTCCGGCTCGCGCGTTGGGCGCGCACATCAACGGGATGGAGACCTTCCCGCTTTTTGCGGTGGCCGTACTCCTGTCGGAATTTAGGCACCAACCGCAAGTCTGGATTGACGGGCTGGCGGTTGCATTTGTTTCTTCGTCGGTTGCGTTTTGCCCCGGACGCGCAACTTTACTATTGGAATGTACCGGTGCAAATAACGCATCGATGGCCACCCGCGACGGCGCCGTCGCTAATCCGGGCGTAGTGCGGGTACCGGTCTTCAGCTTGGTCCGTTTTCACGCCGCCTCAGCGCTCCAATAACAAGCGTGAGTGCGACGAAGAATGCACCCATCACCCAGCGATGGTTGAACCAAAGCGTGTCGATCCGCGCCCGTTGCGGGTCGAGCCGCGAGTAGGCTATACGGACGGCATCGCCGGTCGCAAAACGGACAAACGCCTGTTGGGACGAATTCACGACGCGGTGAAGATGGCCGTTCTCGTCCGTGAACTCAAATATCGGATAGACCTGTCTGACGTGCGGGCGCTCGAAGCCGACTACGTTTCCCTGTACATAGGCTGCTTCGGGCGTCGAGCGCTGGTACGTGCTGTCCATGAGCGCACCGGCGAGTACAAAGATGGCGGCAACTGCAAACGGTAACGTCAGGCGCATGGACTACTCGGCAATGAATGGCTGCTCCGCTGGTTTCGTAAGAATGCGGCATCGAGCGTAGCGAGCTTCCGCATAGCAGTCGTTTCCTACCGGCCGCTCAACGAATACATCGACTACCCGCACCGGGTTGTCCTCGGCGATGTAATCGTCCAGTACTTCAGGAAACAACGTGCTCTGAGATCGGTCCTGGCCCACCACGTATCGCTTCATGGCACGCTCACGAGGCTACGTCGCTGCTATTTTATAGAATACGGCGATCGAGGAAAGCGTTTTCAAACAGGCTAGGTCAAGAGCGGTCACCTGCTGATTAGCTGTCCGCTGATTGAGAAAAGGAAACCCCGCCAAAGCGGGGTTTCGTTGCTGTTGTCGTCTGGTCGAAATCGCTAGCTCGCCTTGCGTCGCCTCATCAATCCGACACCGGCGAGGCCGAGGCTGAGGAGCGCAAGCGTGGTCGGCTCCGGTACCGAGGCCCGAGTGAACGTCCAGTCTTCAATGTCGGGGCTGGCAGGTGTGCTGTCGCCGTACGCGACGTCGATAACAAAGGTGTCGCCGCCCACGTAACTGCCTAGCCCGGAAGCCCCGCCAGCGGTAGCGATTGTGAGGATGCCCGTGGTTGACAAGGTCAAAGTAACCGGTTGGTCACCATCCGATCCGCACTTCGGATCGGGATGGAGGTTATAGAGTGCGTTCTTTATACAGGTCACGTCGATCGTACCGGCGAACGACAGGTCCCCCACGCTATCGCTCGGCATGGGGCTCGAAATTACGAGGGTCGCGAGTTGATCATACGGAGCTTGAACCGAGGTGGCGTCGGGCACGCCCACGCCTCTCAAGTGCGCAGGTGCCAGGGCGCGAGAAGAGGGCGGTCTGACTGATCGCAGAAAAAACGCCGGCGTATGCGTGCGAATCCTCTATAGGACGCGCGAAGTGCTAGCGGCGCTGATACCCCAACAGAAATACCTCGACCGCGCGCCGTACGGCGCCTTTGACCGCCTCGGGCTTCACCGAGTCCATCACGCCCAGCAGCACTCGTAGCAGCAGTTCTGATTCAAGCAGGCTGAGCAGGTGCACGGCGGCGATCTTTGGATCGGTAGTGCGAAGCACCCCGCGCTTCATTACCTTTCGCAGGAATTCGGCGACCTGCTTCTCAATGGGAACCATCGATCCCTCAAAAACGACCTTGCCAATGTTGGAGTGCCCCAATTCGGCGATCGCGAGGCGCCGGATCGCAATGGCGTCCGGTGAATATAGCGCCGGCACCAGTCTTTGTCCGAAGTGCAGCAGCTCCTGCTTCAGATCATCTGTGTCTGGGTTTAGGGCAGCAGTAATCGCACCGAGTTCAAGTTCCTTGGCTTGATACATGACCTCGAAGAACAGCTTTTCCTTCGAGGGAAAGTAGTTGTATAGCGTCGCTTTGGAGCCGCCGAACCGCACTTGGATCTCCGACATGGAAGCACGTTCGAACCCCACCTCCCGGAAAACGTCGGCGGCAGCCTTAAGAATCGCCTGGCGTTTCGATTCAGTCTTCGTCTTCATGAGTGCCAATGTACAGAACTGATCGGTACAGTTTACTTCTTAGAGCATGTACCTGCAACCAGACACGCCGCCGGTACTAGATTCTTTTCCCCGCAGTAGGTGCTCGAGCCCGCGAGCCCTTCCTCTTCTCAGCCAGCGGGAGGCGGAACTCTCCGAACGTTTAAGCCACCCGCGACTGTTTCGATCGGGTTCGGTGCGGCTTCATTTGTCGGCCAGCAGGCGCGTAGGCCCTGCGGAAAGCAGCTACAGCCCGTTTTGCCGCCAGCATTATCTCCGTCTGAGTTGGTGAACCTTCTCGCACATGCAAGAGCAAGGGTTCGAGGATCTCGGCCTCGAGCAGTGCGCCGAGATGATCGGCGGCAAGAGCGGGGTCGTCACGGCGGAGTGTTCCAGATGCCATGCATGCGGACATGAATGCCGAAACGTGTGTCCGCAAGGCGGTGATTTTGCCGAAGAACAGCTTCCCGGTGCCGGAGCGCGCAGCCTCCGCGATCATCAGCCGCCGCACTTCCAACTGTTCCGGTGAACAGATGAAGTTCAAAAAGCTCCTGCCAAAGTCGAACAGCGCGACATCCGGATCGGCATTGGACGCGTCGAGATGCTTCAGAGTCTCCGCCATGTAGTTTTCGGCAGCCGCCATCATGCATTCGACGAACAGTTCTTCCTTTGACGGAAAGTGACTGTAGATCGTCGCCTTGGAACCGCCGACCTCGGCGGTGATTTCCGAAACTGAGGTCTTATCGAACCCCTGCGTCCGGAACAGCCGTAAGGCGGTGTCCAGGATGGTTTGCCGTTTGCTGTCGCGCTTTTTCACGTGTGCGTCGCCTTCGATCTCGTGCAGCGGGTCTCCAATACCGTACCGCAAAGTACAGCTTAGGCAGTCAAGAAACAAGCGAACTGTACGGTACCGTTTAAATTATGGCACCGGTACTTGACATGCGTTCGACCGTATGTAAACTGTACCGAACAGTACATGTATGGAGAGGACTGCAATGCTACAAACCAAAGGCCTCCGTCGTCCCGCTGGCTGCACGCTCATGGTGAAGGCGCTGCTTTCCGCCAGCCTCCTCGTAAGCTCGGGCTGTGCACCGCTTCCCCGCATGGACTCGCCGCCTGCCTTGAAAAAAGTTGAGCAGCTCGGCAGCTCGACCTCCTTCTCCGCGCCGGATGCGGCGTGGCCGGGGGATGGATGGTGGCGTGCCTACGGGGACGCGCAACTCGACGCGCTCATCGAGGAGGGGCTTGGCGGTTCCCCGGACCTTGACCTCGCCCGGGCGCGGCTGCACGCGGCGATGGCTCAAGTGCAGGGCGCGCATGCCCCGCTCATTCCCGAGGTGACCGGCACGGCCGCTCTCACGGAAGAGAAGCAGAGCTACAACAACCTCATCCCGAAACAGGCGCTGCCCCAGGGCTGGAACGACTATGGTTTGGCCACGGTGAATCTGGCCTGGGAACTGGATTTTTGGGGCAAGAACCGCGCGGCACTGGCTGCTGCAGTCTCCGAGCAGCGTGCCGCGCAGGTCGAAGTGGCGCAAACCCGCCTGATTCTCTCGACCTCGGTGGCTTCGGCCTACGCCGGGCTCGTGCACCTCTACACTTTGCGGGACAACGCGGCCGACACGCTGGCTATTCGAACCAAGACAGTGGCTCTCTTCCGCCAGCGGCACGATTTCGGTCTCGAGACCCTGGCAAGCGTGCGTCAGGTCGAGGCGCGGCAGTCCGCAGCGCAGGGCGACCTCCTCGCGATCGATGAGCGCATTGGTCTGCAACGGAACGCGATCGCGGCGCTTCTCGGCGCAGGTCCCGATCGGGGCCTCGCTATTACCCGTCCAACCGCCCAGTTCCCCGGATCCCAGGGATTGCCCCAGAATCTAGCGCTGGAGCTTCTCGGACGACGACCCGACATCATCGCGGCTCGGTCTCGCACCGAAAGCGCGGCCCGGCGCATCGATCAGGCAAAGGCGGGCTTCTACCCGAGCGTGAATTTGCTCGGCTTCGTGGGCCTTCAGTCGCTCGGTATCGACAATCTCACCAGGTCAGGCTCCGGTGTTGGAAGCATCGGACCGGCGATTTCGCTGCCCATCTTCAACACCGAACGTCTCCAGGGCCAACTGCGGGGCGCGCATGCGGAGTACGAAGCCGCCGTGGCGACCTATAACGCCACGCTGTCGGAGTCGCTCCGGGAGGTCGCAGACGCTGCGACCAGCCGCAGGTCCCTGGATGGGGAGCTTGCGGCATCGCGGGCAGCGGTCGCGGCGGCTGCAGAAGCACATCAGATTGTCACCCGGCGTTACGAGGGCGCACTCGCCACCTACCTCGACGTGCTGAGTGCAGAAGATGAGCTGATCACGGCCCAGCGTTCCGAGGCTGAGCTGGAAACCCGTGCGCTGATTCTCGATGTGGCGCTGGTGCGTGCCCTGGGAGGCGGCTTCACCCCCGAGAGCCTCGGCGCCCAATCCCGAAGCCACAATGTAGAACCCAAGCACTCTTGAGGAGAATGCAATGAGCGAGCCTATTAGATGTTCTGATACACCTGTCCCGACTTCGACACCGCCGGACGCGGATGCCAAGACCCGCAGGAAGCGAATCATCCTGTTCTCGCTCCTGGCTCTGACGGTCGCGACCGCGGGCGTTGGCTATTACACGTACTGGAAACGCGTCGGTTCACGCTATGTGTCGACCGACAACGCCTACACTGCCGCCGAAGTTGCCGTGGTTGCCGCGGAGATCGATGGACCGGTCGCGGCGATAAACGTCGTCGACAGCCAGCCGGTCAAGCGCGGTGATGTGCTCGTCGTGATTGACGACACCGATGCCAGGCTTGCCCTGCGGCAGGCAGAAGCCGACCTCGCACGCGCTACTGCACAAGTGGCCTCGGCAACGTCCGACGTGGAGCGCTCGGGGATCGATCTGCAACGACGCCAGGCCCTGGTCGCCTCAGGCTCTGTCTCGGGGGACGAGCTGACGAGAGTCATCAACGGCGCGAGCAATGCACGAGCTGCACTGAACGGGGCACGCGCGGCCGTGGCAGAGGCGCAGGCGCACGTCGAGAAGTCGAAGGTCGATCTCGGTCGTACGGTGATTCGCTCGCCCGTGGACGGGGTGATTGCCCGCCGCGAGGTGCAGCTCGGGCAGCGCGTCCAGCCGTCCACCCCGCTGCTATCTGTGGTTCCGATCACTCAGATCTACGTCAATGCCAATTTCAAAGAAGTGCAGCTGAAGAAGGTACTCCCTGGCCAGAGCGTCGAGCTCGTGTCCGACCTCTATGGTCACAGGGTCGCCTTCCATGGAGTCATCGAGGGCTTCAACGGAGGCACCGGCGCGGCCTTTGCCCTGATCCCGGCGCAGAACGCGACTGGAAACTGGATCAAGGTGGTGCAGCGACTCCCCGTTCGCATCCGTCTGAATCCCGATGAATTGGCGGCCCACCCGCTTCGAGTCGGACTGTCGATGGATGCCAAGGTCGACCTCCGCAGCCACTCGCAGCAACTCGCAGCAACCTCCTCGGCCACTCGCAGCAACTCGTAAGCGATCCCTGCAGCAACTCCCTAAGGACCTGTCATGTCCAACCTTCCCATGGAAGCCAAGCAGCCGCCCGCACTCGAGGGCGGGATGCTGTGGGTGGCCGGCATCGTGCTCGCGCTCGCGAACTTCGTCGCGGTGCTCAACATGACCATTGCCAACGTCACTGTACCGAATATCGCGGGCGCACTCGGCGCCGGCTCGAGCCAGGGCACTTGGGTCATTACCTCCTACGCGGTAGCGGAGGCCATCACGGTGCCCTTGACGGGGTGGTTGGCGGGGCGCTTTGGCGCGGTGAGGCTCTTTTGCATCTCTGTCCTGCTCTTTGGCGCCTTCTCCCTCCTGTGCGGCATGTCCACATCTCTCGGAATGCTGCTTGGCATGCGCGTGTTGCAGGGTATGGCAGGGGGGCCGCTGCTGGCGCTCTCCCAGACGCTGTTGCTGCGCATTTTCCCCAAGGAGCAGTCGATGCAGGCCATGGGACTTTGGGCGATGACGACACTGCTCGCGCCCGTGGTCGGGCCGGTGCTCGGTGGATGGCTGTGCGACAACTACTCCTGGCCGTGGGTCTTCGTGATCAATGTGCCCATGGCACTGCTGTTCGGTGCGATCGCTTGGGCCTTGCTGAAGCGCTACCAAGATCCTGCGGTCATCAAACCGGTCGACAAGATCGGCATGCTGCTGCTCATCATCTGGGTGGCTGCACTGCAGATCATGCTAGATGAGGGCAAGGACAAGGACTGGTTCTCCTCGATGGAGATCCGCGTGCTCGCCATCACCGCCGTGATCGGCTTTATCAGCTTCCTGATCTGGGAATTGACGGAGAAGAATCCGATTGTCGATCTGCGCGTCTTCCGCCATCGCGGATTTAGTTCCTGCATGGTGGTGCTCGCGCTTGCGTTTGGTGCCTTCTTCGGTCTCAACGTCCTGACGCCGCAATGGCTGCAGTACAACATGGGCTATACCACCACCTGGGCGGGACTCGTCGTCGCGTGGGGAGGGCTCCTGTCGGTCGTCTTCTCCCCGATCGCGGCCAAGCTCGCTAACCGAGTCGATCCGCGCATCCTCATCTTCATCGGCTGCCTGTGGCTCGGCCTGGATACGTTCTGGCGCGCCTACGCCACCTCCGACATGAGCTATTGGGTGATCTGCATCCCACTCTTTTTCATGGGAGTCGGCATGCCGATGTACTACGTGCCCCTGACAGGGCTCGCCATGGGATCGGTCAATGAAGAAGAGACGGCCTCCGCCGCCGGACTCATGAACTTCGTGCGCACCATCTCCGGGGCCATTGCGACCTCCCTGGTCACCACCTCCTGGCAGAACCGCAGCATCATCGCCCACGCCAAGCTTGCCGATATTGTCGACCCGAGCGGCCAGGTCGCATCGGCGCTTCCCCCGGGCTTAAGCGGACAGATGGTGCGCGAGATGCTCAACAACCTCGTGACCAGTCAAAGCCTGATGCTCGCCACGAACGGTCTAATGCTGGTGGTCGGCGCGATCTTCATTATCGCATCCGTCTCGATCGTGCTCGCGCCCAAAGCGGCTCGAGCGGTCGACGCTGCGTCAGTCGGGCATTGAGTCGGTTAGGAATTGCAGACGGAGGAATCGCGGTATGGTCACGGCGCAAATCAGACTTCACCGGTGCTGGCAGGCGAGGGCTCTGCGCTGGACGTGCGTGTTCGGCGTCTTAGCACTTGTGGGATGCGCGCTCCCGCGTCGGGATGCACCACCCACACTTTTCAGTTCGGCGACCCCCGTGGATTTTCCTGCTGATGTGCGTTTCCTGAGCACGGATCGGGCAAGCGTCGAGACAAAATCCACAGCCGCTCTGCAGCGACTGAGAAGCAGCTCAAAGGACGGAAGGGTACGCGCTCTGGTCCTGTCCGGGGGCGGTGCCGGCGGCGCCTTCGGCGCGGGTGCCTTGGTCGGGCTCACCCGCCGCCAGGAACGCCCCCAGTACGACGTAGTCACGGGCGTCAGTGCCGGTGCGCTCATCGCTCCGTTTGCATTTCTCGGTCCCCAATGGGACTCACAGCTGACCGAAGCCTTCACGAGCGGGCGAGGTGAGCAGATGAGTGTACGCGGACTGCTCGAGTTACCGTTTGGTACATCGCGCAGGAGTGCTGCACTCACAGCGCTGGTGGACCACTACGTCACTCCGGATCTCATCAAAGCTGTCGCGAGAGAGGCCAGCAGTGGACGGCTTCTGTGGGTGGCCACAACTGACCTCGACAAGGAAGAAACGGTCATCTGGGACTTGGGTGCCATTGCGATGGGTGGCGGCGAGCCGGCTCGGAAACTATTCCGGGACGTCCTGGTGGCATCGGCGAGCATTCCGGGTGTGTTCGAGCCTGTGCTCATCCACGTCCGGCAAGGGGAAAGGTTGTACGACGAAATGCATGTCGATGGAGGCGCATCCACATCGCTCTTTATCGCGCCCGTGGCAGCCTATTTTGCACTATTGGATCAGCGAGCCCTGGACGGTGCGCGGGTCTATGTGTTGATTAACGGACAGATTATTGAGGAGCCCGAGACGACCCCCTTCAAGCTCGGATCGATCGTGGCGCGGACTTTCTCGGTGGCGTTGAAGCACATGTCGCGAGCCCAGGTAGTCGCGGTCGATCAGTTCGCCGACAAGTACCGCATGTCGGTTCAATCGACGTATTTGCCCTTCGACTATCCCAAATACAGCTCGTCTGACTTTCGCGCATCGACGATGCGTCCGCTGTTTGAGTACGGGGCGCGATGCGCCGAGAGCGGGCGTCTATGGACCACCATGGACGAGACAATGGCCACGGTCGCGGCCGCAGCACCGGCCTCTATGCGAATCCCGCCCGTGGATGAGGAAGTAGCGTGTCCGCTGAGGGACGTCCAGCTCACCGCCGGAAGTACGCGATGAACGAGAGTCTGCAGTACCACGCGGCGGTCAACCGGCACGCTGATTTCGACCACAGCGTCCTGGCCGAGCTTATCGCGCGGCGCTGGAACCAGGATCGCTCGCACTTCACGCTGAATGAAAGATTTCGCGGTGCGCGGCTGGAGGCCTCGTGGTGGCGGCGACCGGGTCGCAGTGCCGTGGAGTTGCACTGGTCTCACCGCGCGCCATGCATTGCGCAGGCAGACCGGCTTCCATGTCCGCAGGCCGTGTTCGATGGTGCCGGATGAGCCGTTCACGTCACGAAGCTCGAGTACTAATGAGGTCGGGACTGCCGCGGTCGGGGATTGAGTCACAAAACACTCGCACAGAGAGATCGAAGATGACAAACGCGCGACAAATGGTTCACAAGCTGCCCGTGTCCTCTCCCTTCGAATGCATCGCATTGCTCTTGCAAGGTGGCGGTGCACTGGGGGCTTACCAGGCGGGGGTCTATCAGTCCCTCTCCGAGGCCCAGCTGCAGCCGGATTGGGTTTCCGGAATTTCCATCGGCGCCATCAACGCGGCGCTTATTGCTGGCAACACCCTCGAGACGCGAGTCGCTAAGCTCCGCACATTCTGGGAGCGCATCACGCCAGTGCAGGCGTTAGACGGTATCGCGATGCTAGGGCCCGTTTGCTGGATGCGCGGCGAGCTCAGTCGGGGACTGCTCAATCACCTGAGTGCAGGCGCTGCAATCCTGGCTGGGGTGCCGAACTTCTTCGAGCCACGCCTCCCCGTGGCCTGGTTGCAGCCGCCCGGATCACTCGAGGCGACCAGTCACTACGACACCGCGCGACTGAAATCCACGCTCGAAGAACTGATCGATTTCGACCTGCTCAACTCCGGGCAGACACGCTTCAGCGTGGGTGCTGTCAATGTCACTTCGGGAAACTTCGTGTATTTCGACAACACGACTCACAGGATCAGACCCGAACATGTGATGGCGAGCGGCGCGCTGCCGCCCGCGTTCCCGGCGATCGAGATCGAGGGTGAGTTCTACTGGGACGGTGGCCTGGTCTCGAACACGCCGCTTCAATGGGTGCTCGAGAGCGAACCGCAGCGAGACACGCTCGCTTTCCAGGTGGACCTGTGGAATGCACGCGGCGCCTTTCCGCGCAACGTGGCTGAGGTCATGACCCGCCAGAAAGAGATCCAGTACTCGAGCCGGACGCGCAGCAACTCCGATCGGTTTCGCTATACCCAGAAGCTGCGCAATACCTTTGCGAGTCTGCTGGAGAAGCTTCCCGCTGCATTGCAGGACCTGCCGGAACTTGAAGTGCTCCGCCCCATCGCCAGCGCCAAGGCATACAACATCGTCCAGCTGATCTACCGGGCCAAGGGTTACGAGGGCGACTACAAGGACTACGAGTTCTCCCGGCTCAGCATGGAAGAGCACTGGCGGGCCGGCTACCACGATACGGTGCGCATGCTGCGCCACCCCGAAGTGCTGCAACGCCCCGACAACATCGAGGGTGTGCTTACGTTTGATCTGGAACATCACGGTCGTGAATAGGAGACCGAACGACATGTGCTGCGATTCAATCGGGACAATTTCCGGGGGGGAATCATGAACGAGCAAGATGTCCTCGACCGGGCTTTCGCGATGCCACTGACGCAACCGGCATATCCGCGCGGGCCTTATCGGTTCGTCGATCGCGAGTACTTCATCGTGACATACCGCACGGATCCCGAGCGCTTGCGCGCTGTGGTGCCAGCGCCGCTAGAGTTCGAGTCACCGCTGGTCAAGTACGAGTTCATCCGCATGCCCGATTCCAACGGCTTTGGGGACTACACCGAGAGTGGACAGGTGATCCCAGTGTCATTCCGGGGTCGCACGGGTAATTACACGCACTGCATGTTCCTCGACGATCATGCACCGATCGCCGGTGGCCGTGAACTGTGGGGATTCCCGAAGAAGCTCGGGCGTCCCACACTTCGCACGGAAACGGACATGTTGGTGGGCACGCTCGACTACGGTTCGGTCCGGGTAGCGACAGGAACCATAAGCTACAAGCACCGCTCGATAGACCCGGCCAGCATCAAGACCTCGCTCTCGACGCCCAACTATCTGCTCAAGATCATCCCGCACGTCGACGGTACCCCAAGGATCTGCGAGCTGGTGGAGTACTTCCTGGAGAATATTGTGGTGAAGGGCGCCTGGACGGGACCTGCAGCGCTCTCCCTTACGCCGCATGCGCTGGCGCCGGTTGCCGAGCTGCCGGTCCTCGAAGTGGTCGCAGCGGCGCACATCCGGGCTGATCTCACGCTGGGACTGGGCAAGGTGGTTCACGACTACCTCTGGCAAGCAAGCACCCTCAAACAGTACGGAGTTACGGAGTTGCGACATGCGTCTTAAAGATAAGGTTGCCATCGTCACCGGGGCCGCGAGTGGCATTGGCAGGGAAATTGCCCGAGCCTTTGCGCGCGAAGGTGCAAAGGTCGTCATCGCGGACCTGGACACGGTGGCTGCCAAAGCTACAGCAGCCGAGATGCATGAATCGGGTCAGCGAGCACTCGGGATCGGTATGGACGTCGGCAACGAGTCGCAGGTCGAGGCGGGAGTCAGCGATGCCATTGCGGCGTTTGGGCGCATCGACATTCTGGTGAGCAATGCAGGTATCCAGGTCGTGGCACCACTTGAGGAGCTTTCCTACTCGGACTGGAAGCGTCTCTTGGCGATACACCTCGATGGCGCATTCCTCACCACGCGTGCGGTTTTGCGGCAGATGTATAAGCAGGGCAGCGGCAGCATCCTTTACATGGGCTCGGTGCATTCAAAGGAAGCCTCGATGCTCAAAGCACCCTACGTGACTGCCAAACACGGGCTCATCGGACTCGCCAAAGTCGTCGCTAAGGAAGGTGCCAAACACGGCGTTCGTGCCAACGTCATCTGCCCGGGTTTCGTGCGCACTGCGCTGGTCGACAAGCAGATTCCGGAGCAGGCTCGCACACTTGGGATCTCTGAGCAGGCCGTGATCAAGGACATCATGCTCAGAGAGACCGTGGATGGGGAGTTCACGACGACGCAGGACGTCGCCGAGGCAGCGCTGTTTTTTGCGTCTTTTGAATCAAACGCGCTCACCGGGCAATCACTGGTTGTGAGCCACGGCTGGTACATGCAATAGCGTGCTTCAGGGGACTCCTGGCGCGATATTTCTGCGCCGTTACAAACGCTCGAATAGAGGTAACCTGGTATGAATGTCAAGGAAGCTCCGGGATGGCTGCGCGATCACAGCAGCCGCAGCATGACTGCGGGAGTTGTCCTGGCGCTCCTATATCTCGGTCGGTCCGTGCTGATACCGCTCGCGCTCGCTGTCATGCTGAGCTTATTAGTGGCACCGCTGGTGCGGGCGCTCAAGCGCTTAGGAGTCGGCAGAACCTCCTCAGTATTCGTTGCGGTTGTGGCACTGGCCGTGTCGTGTATGGGTGTTACGGCGGCGCTGGGCACACAAATCCTGCGCATCGCCGAGAGCCTTCCTCAATACGAATCGAATGTACAACGCAAGCTCGAGACCCTCGAGGAAGTAACGATCGGCCCGCTACTCCGACTCACTGACGAAACGAGTCGCCTGATCGAGAACCGCGAATCCGCACAGGCGCTCCCCGTCCACGCCCACGATGTCGAGCGCTCCCTGCCAGCAGCGCTGCCTGGTGGGGCACCCGAATTCGGGTCGCACTCGCTGCAGCTCATGTGGAAGCTTCTGAGATCGCTTTGGCGTCCGGTCCAATTCGCCGGTATCGTGCTGCTGGTTCTCATTTTCGTGTTACTCGAGCACGAATCACTGCGGGACCGCTTCATTGGCATCGCCGGAGCGACCGACATACGCGCGGCCACTCTCGCGCTTAACGACGCCGGCGACCGACTCTCCAGATATTTTGTTTCGCAGTTCCTGGTCAACCTCGCTTTCGGGCTGGCCATCTGGATGAGTTTGAGCATACTGCGCCTCCCGCAGGCCCTGCTTTGCGGCATTCTGGCAGGTGTACTGCGCTTCGTACCCTACGTCGGTGTGGCAATAGTTGCGCTTTTTGCCGCCGTCCTTGCCCTGGCCGTCGATCCGGGGTGGTCACTCGCGGTGAGCGCCTTGGCTGTGTTCATCCTGCTCGACATCGTCGTGGGACAGCTGGTGGAACCACATCTTTATGGTCACGCCACGGGGTTATCCCCGCTCTCGGTAGTTGTGGCAGCCATATTCTGGAGCTGGCTCTGGGGTCCGGCCGGGCTGATGCTGTCCACGCCCCTCACGTTGTGTCTGCTGGTTGCGGGGCGGCACATGAAGGGGCTCGGTGTCTTCGAGCTGCTATTGGGCAATGCGCAGCCGCTGACGTTGCCACAGAGGTTCTACCAACGGGCGCTGTCCGGAGATCCCCACGAGATCATCGCCAATGCGCGAGCGTTTCTGAAAAAGGATTCGCTCACGGCGTACTGCGATCGCGTGATGATTCCTGCGTTGCATCTGGCACGGCTCGACGCAGAGGCGGGCGCCACTACTGGGGACCAGTTATTGAAGATTCGACGCGTCATTGTCGATGTCGCTGCCACGCTTAGCGGCAGCAGCCTCAAGTTTCTGCAACGCCGTCATCGAGGCGCGGTGCTAGGGGAGGTGAATGCCGGACGTTGGCTGCGTCAACAGCGCGAGCAACTGACGGGCAAATGGCAGGGTCCACTCGGGGTGCCCCGCGGGTCTATCGTCATGTGCATCGAGTCGGGCTCACCAGCCGATGATCTCGCGACCGAGCTGCTGGTGCGATTGTTGCGCAGCGAGAAAATAGATGCCCGGCATTTCTCTCCCGCAGAAATAAATGCCGGGCTGCCGACTGGCGCTGATCCCGAGGGCGTTGCGATCGTTTTTCTGGTGAGCGCTTTCCCCAGTCCGGAACGCGAGCGCGCCGACTCGATTAGCCAGCAGCTTCGTGAGCTGCTGCCGCAAGCGCGTCTCATCAGAGTCTTTTGTCCCGGAGTGGCCGCGTTACCCGAATCCTCCGAGAGCCGCAATGCCGAATCTACGGCAAGCTCTCTCGGGGAGGCAGTCCAAATCTCTCTGTCCTGGGAGAAGGCGCGCAGCGAGCCGCGAATTCAACCGATGGATATGCGAGCCTCGTGGTGCTCGGGTTGACGGATGGAGAGACGGTCTGTATCGACGGTAAATCTCCATGAATTCGCTGCCGCGAGATCATCAGCGCACACCGCAGTCGGTGCAATCTGCGGCCGCGGAATCATCTATAGTTCGTGTCCCAGTTCGAGCCCAGACAGGGCTCTAAATTACACGAATAAATTATATTAGATTGAATGATAACGAAATGGTGCCCGGGAGAGGAACCTACCTCGCTCGAGTGCTGCAAAGAATTCAATGTCCGGGCGGAGCGAGGCTGGAAATTACCCGCTGAATTACCCCCTGGCAGATACCTGCTTAAAACAGTCTCCGGCCGCAATGGTAGCGGGTAACAGCGACAAGTGCTTCCGCCGCAGTTCGCTCCCGTGCGCTCCCGGACGTTAGACGCCAACATCGTTCCGTCGGTAGACCAGCGTGGCGCTCAGACCGGCTGCAGGGAACCGTCCGCACTATGAGGATGAGGACTGATCCGAGCTGCCTGCTTGCCGACCTTGTCTTTAGCCATTTCCAGATCGAAGTGCGCCTGCAAGTTAATCCAATAGCCATCAGATGTACCGAAATAGGCTGAGAGCAGCACCGCCATTTCCGGTGAGATCGAGCGCTTCTCGCGCACAATGTCGTTCACTCGAGGCAGTGGAACGTCCAGCGCCTTAGCCAGTGCATACGCACTGAGGCCTACAGGCTCCATGAACTCCTCCCGGAGAATCTTCCCGGGGTGAGTGAGCTTAAGCTTTCTCGCCGCCATGTTCGTCACTCCAACCTAGTGATAATCGACGATCTCGACATCAAAGGGGTGACCGTCACGCCACCTGAAACAGATCCGCCACTGCTTGTTGATCCGAACGCTGTACTCGCCCTTCCGATCGCCTTTCAGAGCCTCCAGCTGATTTGAGCTCGGAATCGAAAGGTCCTTCAGGTCTTCAGCCGCATTCAACTGCTGCAGCTTCATCAGCGCCCGCTCTTGAATGTCGCGCGGAAGACGCTTGGAGTACTCGCGACTCCATACCCTCTCGGTCTCTCGACCTCGAAAGGACTTGATCACATCAGAATACTAACTCGCCGCGTTAGTACTGTCTAGCGTTACTAAGCCGGTCAAGTATCCGGGCAAGCTCCAAGCACCCCTGCCGGCGAGGGCAAGCCAACGATTGCCCTCGAATCCGGCAATCGCCCTTCATCCTGCTACAGCGTGGGCACGAACTTGGGGCTTACCGTCATTCAGGGCGACGTCGCGATCAGAGGTAGCAGTTCGAATTGCTCTTCCAGAGAAACGGACCGTCGATACTCGTCGGTCAAATCCCTCGGGTAGCGCTTGGTCTTCTTCTCAATTTCGGCCATCGGCCGCGCGTCGCTGGGATCCACATCACACGCTTGAATCACGCCCGAACCTGCCGTTCAATGGGGCCTCCCACGGTCGCCAAGACCTTAGATTGGCGACAAATGGACGAGGAACGCACGCATGCAACGAGAGATCATCCGGGTCGAGCCGATTGACAGCAATTTCGAGAAGTGGGGCGCGCCGGTATCCACCTGCACCCGCGCCGGCAACATGGTGTTCGTCTCGGGCATGCCGCCCTTCGATCCTGAGACCGGGGAGATCCTCGTCCACGCTCCGTTCGAGCGCCAGGTTGAGCTGATCCTGGAGCAGGTGAAGAAGGCGCTGGAGGCTGCCGGGTCGGACCTCGACCATGTGCTGAAGTGCAATGTGCTGTGCATCTCGGCGGACCGGTTCAAGGCCTTCAACGAGGTCTAGAAGCGCTACTTCCCAAAAAACCCCCCGGCCCGCATCGTCTTCTGCGTGCCTGAGTGGACCGGGACCCTTCGACGTCGAGGTCGATTGCGTGGCGGTCACGAAGGACTGACCTCGGCCCGGAACCAATTAGATAGCTCGTAGTTTTGACGACATTGAGCCCGCGTCGCGTGACACCTCATGCGCAATGAGTGGAGGAAAAACTTGTGCCAGGGAGAGGAACCTAACTCGAGCGACGAAGTGAATAGTTTCAGTGAGTTAGGAAATCACGCGAACGTTTTACCCGCTATCGAGTGCTTGCTTTAAGGCAGCTTTTTCATAGAGGCGTAGCGGGTAACAAACAACAATTCTCCAGCGCAGTTCGCACTCGTTCGTCCAGGTGCGTTTTTGTGGTCCTAGCATCCGTTCGGCGAATGCGTACCGCGCCCAGTCATTCCGCACCGTCGGAAATGACTGATGCTGGTTATCTATGATCAAGACTGCAGCTATCCGCGCTAAGAATCGGAGCTTCCATGACTAAATCCGGTGCGGCTTTCGCTCTCATATTAGCCGCGGTCGCCACGCTGGGATTGGGTGGCTGTGCCCACAGCGATACAGAACGCAAGGTCAAACCTATTGTCGGAGCATGGTTCGTCAAGGATCCCGGTGCACCGTTTCCCTATCACATGCATGTCTTCAATGCCGACGGGACGATGCAGCAGGCCAACCCTGATGCTGGCGATCCCAACAGAACAGTAGTGATAGCGACGGCAAGGGCGTGTTGGGTCACGGACGGCGACCGGATCAAGGGCAAGTGGGTTGAGGTTATCGCGGATCGTGCCTCGCATAAATTTACGGGCCGCGCGGAAATTTCCTATGACGTTAAGGTGAATGTCGACACCTTCACCGGAACGGTGACCGCAAGCTCCTATGACGCTAACGGGGTTCTAACTGAAGGCCCCGCCAGCCCAACAGCGCTTGAAGGCAAGCGCGTCAAGTTCCCTTAACACGCTCTGGTACGCCTGTTGTTGACCCCTACGCGCCCGTCGCGACCGTCGGCTTTCTGGCCGACCGATAGGGACCCGCATGCGACTTCTGCGTACTCAGTCGGCCGCGTCTGCCAACTCGACGGGCTTGCCGTGGGGCGTACGCTGGTATGCCTTCGCCCAGGCCTCTTTTCCGGCAAGCAGCGCGGCGTTATCCGAGAGTCCCTTTTCGATCACCAGGCGCTCGAGAGTCGTGAGCCAGCAGTGGTAGTAGTGCGAGCCGTCATCCGGCTCACCGCGCGCCGCGCTCGCTTTCAACTCCCCCGCCAGCGTCTCGGCCCACTCCTTCCAGGTGAAGCGCCCCTGATGCGAGAGCGAAACGGCGAGCGCGAACACTGAGGCCTGCCACGGCTCGCCAAACACAGGCCCGTCGTGGTTCTGCGGCAGGTCCGGAAGTTCGGCGAGCGCGCCCGGCAAAGGCGCGGAGTCAGGGCGCTTCAAGGTGATCATCCCAGAGAGCGAGGTAAACGGAATCCGCCGCGGGAGCGTCCGCGCCCCAGAGCTCGCGTGCCGTGAAACGCACCGAGTACAGGTGTTGGGGCTTGGGCCCAAGCCCGGCCACCAGGCCGTCATTGAACACGAACACGCCATAGTCGCGCACGATGGTGCCCTGCTTGCCGCGCGCGTACCGCGGCAGGCGGGTGTGCCCGACCGGACTGATGTTGCGCGCGCGTACGCGCTCGCCTGCGCGAAACTTCGCCACCGCGGGCACATCGCTCGTCGACGGAAATCCGCCGGCGATCATCGGCCGCACTTCGGCGGCCGTCAGCAGATGACGACCTTTGGTGTTGCCGCCAACGGCGATGCTGGAATCGAGCTCGCTGCGGGTCACCATCCCGCTTTTCACCAAGAGCTCCGTCAGAGCCGTCAGCCAGCGCTCGTAGTAGCTCATCCGCAGGTATTCCGCCGGCGGAATCAGCTCGCGCTGATAGCGCCCCGAGCCGCCGGGCCAGTCGCCGTCGATCACCTCGTACATCGCGAACACCCGGCCTTCCCAGGGGGCGTGAAACACCGGCTCGCTTTTCTCCGGCCGCACCGGCCCCATGTCCTGCATGCCGCCCATGTCATGGATGCCGTTCATGCGCGCGCCTCCTGCTGATGGCCCGTGACGCGGGACACGCCGACCATCGCGTCCCGGCTTACGAGCGCGGCGAGCTGCTCCTCGCCGAGCCCCACGGTTCCTGCAGGCCGCTCCGGCAGCACAAGATAGCGTACCTCGGCGGTGCTGTCCCACACGCGCACCTCGACGTCTGGCGCAAGCTCGAGACCGAACTCCCTGAGCACGCCACGCGGATCGATCACCGACCGGGAACGGTAGGCGGCCGACTTGTACCAGACCGGAGGCAATCCCAGCACCGGCCACGGGTAGCAGGAACACAGCGTGCACACGATGAGGTTGTGGACGCGAGCCGTGTTCTCGACGACCACCATGTGCTCGCCCTCTTCGCCGCCATAGCCGAGCTCGGCGATGGCGGCGGTGGCGTTAGCCAGCAGGCGCTGCTTGTAGGCTGGGTCGACCCAGGCCCGAGCGATGACCCGGGCGCCGTTGCGCGGGCCGATCTGGTGCTCGTAGGCATCAACTACGGCATCGAGCGCTGCGCGATCCACCAGCCCCTTCGCAACCAGCACCGACTCTAGCGCCTTGGCGCGCAGTGCCGGATCCGAAGGCACGGCCTGGTGATCATGATCGTAATCGGATTCTCCGGCTCGGACGTGGTCCGCTGTCACAGCAACTCCCGCTGCCGTCGTTAACGCGGCGGTCAATAAGTCGCGGCGGGTTGTAGTCATTGGACGTCCCTCGCACGCCAGGTTTCTCTGCCAGAGAATGCGCCGGGGGCATCGGGCTCGCAACTTTAGGCCTGTTCCCCGCTCTTTCCGAACCGCTGTGTCGGGAATGACCGCTATCTGGCAAGCATTCTGCGGTCTTGTGTGTCCGCCTTTGGCCCGATTTGAGCCGAATGCCCTTCCCGGAACCGGCCGCTCGGTCGATTCACTGCGAATTTCCGGAGCTGACCCTGAACAGACGAATGCGTCTCCCGATAGCGGCCCTCTGAAGCGCGGAGAAGCAGACGCTCGGTCTGCTACGTTGCCTCGGACGGGCTCCTCAGGGCATTCTCGCTCGGCCCGACAAGACCAAGAGGTGAGGATGCAGGGGGAGCCGCCAACGAAGGCGAGCCGGCCGACTGGGGCGGTGTTCCTGAGCTACGCCTCGCAGGATGCCGAAGCGGCTCGGCGGATCTGCGATGCGCTTCGTGCAGCTGGGATCGAGGTTTGGTTCGATCAGAGCGAGCTTCGCGGTGGAGATGCCTGGGATCGCAGGATTCGCGATCAGATTCACGACTGCCGACTCTTCATTCCCGTTGTCTCGGCTAATTCGGAACGCCGTGATGAGGGGTACTTCCGGCGGGAGTGGGCATTAGCGGCGGACCGCACCCGCGACATGGCCCACAAGAGGGCATTCCTCGTTCCAGTAGCCATCGATGGCACACCTGAACGCGGCGCCGCTGTCCCCGAGAAGTTTCTCGAGTTGCAGTGGACGCGCCTGCCCGGCGGCGACACCCCTCGCGCGTTTGTCGATCGGATAAAGCGGTTACTCACACCTGAAAACCCTCCCGCGGCCGCTGACGCGGCGACTATCGGGCCAATACCTGTCCTTTCGGTCGGTGGATCACCGTTATTCAAGGCCCTCGGGGTGGGTGCCGGGGCAATCGCCGTCATCGCGCTTGCGTACTTCATCGCCGACAAGTTCTGGCTATCGAAGCACGCGGCGGCGTCATCTACCCAGACTGCGACTGTCGCCGCCGACCGTGCCTCACCTGATATATCCGAAAAGTCGATCGCCGTGCTGCCCTTCGTCGACATGAGCGAGAAGCATGACCAAGAGTACTTCGGCGACGGCATGGCCGATGAGGTCCTGAATGTGCTCGCCAAAATCCCGGACCTCAAGGTAATCGGTCGTACCTCCTCTTTCTCGTTCAAGGGTAGAACCGACGACATGCGCACCATCGGTCGGACCCTTGGCGCGGCCTATTTGGTCGAGGGCAGCGTCCGCCGCTCCGGCGACCACATCCGAGTCACGGCTCAGCTGATCGACTCGCGCAGTGGCACGCATCGCTGGTCCGAGACCTACGATCGCAGTGTGGGCGATGCGGTCGAAGTACAGGACGAGATCGCGGCGAGCTTGGTTCGCGCGTTACAGCTGGAACTCGTTCCGGCGGGCCTCGTGGAGTCACGGTCGTCGATGAGCCGCGGCGAGCCGTACGACCTGTATCTGCGAGGCCGGCACGCCTTAAGCCGCGGCGACCAGCAGGGAATCGAGGAGGCAATCGCGTACTTCCGGCATTCACTTGAGCTCAGTCCCACGTTCGCCTCGGCCGCGGAAGCGCTTGCTGAGGCACTGGAGGGCTTGGTCAATGCGGACTATGTAGCGGCTGATGTCGGATGGGCGGAGACCCGCAAGGCCGCAGAGCACGCCCTTAGGCTCAACCCGCGCTCTGCACGCGCGCACGCGATTCTCGGGGAAGCGTTGCTGATTCACGACTGGGACTGGGCTGGCGCCGAGCGCGAACTGGGGATCGCGATGTCGCTGGCGCCGAACGACTCGTTCGTTTTGACACACGCTGCGCAGCACCGGCTTGCCGTCGGTCGTCTGGATGAAGCGGCGCACCTGATTGAGGCCGCCGGCGCTGCCGACCCGCTGGACCCCGATGTGTTTGCAATAAAGACGTGGGTTTACGAACGGCAAGGACGGCTCGCAGATGCCCGGAGTGCTGGCCACCGAGCGTTGGAGATCAGCCCGACGGACAGCTGGCAACACTTCTATCTCGGCGTTGTGTTCCTGGATGGTGGTGACGCTGCGTCCGCGCTCGCGGAAATGGAGAAGGAGGTACATACAGGAGCGCGAATCATCGGTCTGGCAGACGCATATTGGGCCTTGGGACAAAGGCAGCAGGCGAATGCAGCGCTGAGCCGAGCCGAGCTCGTGGGGGCTGACGATATGCCCATCGAAATCGCCGAGGCCTATGCGTTGCGCGGGAACGCGGACAAAGCGTTCGAATGGCTCGACAGAGCCTATGCGAAGAAGGACAGCGATCTTTACTACGTCAAGGGCGATCCTCTTCTTAGGAACCTCGAGCGTGACCCCCGCTACACGGCGTTCTTGCGCAAGATGAACCTGCCGGAGTGACGCGCGACCTCGTTAGCAGTGCATCAGGTGCGCCGCTCGGGAGTCGGGCTTTGCCAATGACGGCTTTGCGGAAATTCATGAGTCGGCGACGAGTGGCCGGAGTTGGCCGCGTGCGGCCCGTTGGGGTTCGATGACCGCCGATTTGCCGCGTAGGACCGGTGTTGACCCGCTTCGGACGGTCACGACCGGCCGCTATCGGGCAGTGCAAAGCGAAGCCGATGGCGCCCCCTTGGCTAGGAGGGTGAAAAACCAACTCCGATTGTCGATAGTGGTAACCAGTGGGTTCAAGCGATGCCTCGCGCTGCGCGCCCTCCATCGCAACGGCTCGGGCGAAGTCCTCCTTGATACGATGTACACACGTCGCCGCGTGACCGTGGGCAAATGGCACTAATGAAGAACCTTGGTGCAAGAGCATGGCTAGCACTCGCTGGCCTTGTCGTTGTGATGGGTCTTCTGCTGTTCGTCGCTGCCGGGACCATTTGCTATTGGCAAGCATGGGTGTACTTGTCGATCTTCACGGGGGCATCCGTCATCACTACGATCTACCTCATGAGAAACGATCGGGCACTTCTTGAGCGTCGGATGAGTGGCGGCCCGGCGGCGGAGAAGCGACCCGTGCAAAAGTTCATCATGCTGTGTACGTCAATCTGCTTCATAGCCCTGCTTGTCGTGCCAGCGTTCGACGACCGCTTTGGGTGGTCCGCCGTGTCGCCCGGCGGGATTGTGGCCGGAGACGTGCTCGTTGCGATTGGGTTTTATCTAATTACTTTGGTATATCGAGAAAACACGTTCACGTCAGCAACCATCGAAGTCGCGGAGAATCAGAGGGTTATTTCGACCGGGCCATACGCCATCGTTCGCCATCCGATGTATGCGAGTGCGTTCCTGTACCTACTCGGCACGCCGCTCGCGCTGGGTTCGTACTGGGGGCTTGTCCCGATCTTCGTAATGATGCCATTTCTGATATGGCGGCTACTTGATGAGGAAAAGCTGCTCGCCAGGAATCTGCCCGGATATACCGAGTACCAGAAGCGGGTCCGGCGTCGTCTTGTGCCATTTGTGTGGTAGTCGAGCCGGCTGCCTTCGGGTCACACGGCTCAAGGTGCTCTGCGACGCGTCTTTTGAACGGTCGCGTCCACTATCACTTGGAGCGACCGGCCGCCAGAGTTTCGAAGGACGGTTCTTGACCCTCCGCTGCCAGCCGTGACCGTCAGCTCTGGGGCAGAGCATACGCTCCGACCAAGTCGTTCAGATTTCCAATTGCGATTGTTGAACACACCCAATGTCACATTGAGATAATACGGGCTAAGCGCGAAGCATTGCCGGTCTCGAGGATTCCATGAAGCCGCATGTGATCATGCATATGATGTCCAGCATCGACGGCCGCATCGTTACAACGGACTGGCCAGAAAATCACGACGTCGGTGACCTCTACGAGCGAGTCCATGCTGATCTTCGCGGTGACGCCTGGATCGTCGGTCGGGCCACCATGGCTGAATTCGCGGAGGGCGAGCCTCGGCCGATTAGCACCGAGAAGCGCTTTGCCCGCGAGACTTGGAAGGCACCGAAGGCAGACAAAGGCCCTTACGCCATTGCGTTCGATCGTCACGGCAAGCTGCACCTCAACAAGGGCGACGCGAACGGTGACCCGCTGATCATCGTGCTGACGACGAACGTGTCCGACGACCATCTGGCCGAACTCAGGCGGGACGCCATTTCTTACATCTTCGCCGGCACCGACGATGTCGATCTCGCGCATGCGCTCACCACGCTCAGGAAAGAGTTCGGGATCGAGCGGCTCCTGTTGGAAGGCGGCGGCGGCATCAACGGCGCATTCCTCGCAGCACGGTTGATCGACGAGATCAACCTACTCCTCATGCCGTTGGCTGACGGAGCCGAAGGCACGCCGACCCTTTTCGACCGGATCGGTGGCTCCGTGAGAACGCTCAAGCTCGGATCGGTGACAAGGCTTGCGCAAGACATTCTGCATCTTCGGTATCAGGTGACATAGCGTCCATGCTTCGTGACCCACGCTATCGGTAACGGTCGGCGAATACGTAATCCCAATGCGCTCACCCGACGGCGGGGCGCTCGCCCACGTGCAAGTGCCCGCAATTGACCCGTTTGCGCCACTGATGACTGGCCGCTTTATGGTGCTAGAATCATCAACACTAAGTTCGCGAGACAGCGATCTATTGAATCTGTCGCAGACCGACAACATGCCCCGGCCTCGGCTCAACGACATCACGGATGTTCCCACGCGGCATTTGTGGGCCATGCGATTTTGCATTGGGTGTGCGACCGCCATTCTTCTCGTCGGGTGTAGCGGTGGCGGAGGCGGCTCAAGCAGCGCTCCGCTGCCCTCCATTAAGGTGGCTATCAGCGGCCCATCCGGTGTACTGGATACCGGCGCAACGCGGCAGTTTTCGGCGTCCGTAAGCGGCACGTCGGACATGATGGTCGCGTGGTCCGTCACGGAGAGTGGCGGCGGTACGATTACGGCAGCCGGGCTGTACTCGGCCCCTGCGCTTCCGAGCACCTACACGGTGAAGGCCACTGCCCATGCCGATGGAACGACGTTCGCAACCGTCGCGGTCGCGGTTGTCATTCCTGAAGGCCATGTCGCTGGCTACGACGTCGGTGTCGACTATCACGCGACCGGGGCGGACTTCATCAATACAGCGTTCATCAGCCAGTACAACACCCCGTCCGTGCGCCAGGCGGTCCAGACGCAGCTGCAAGGCATGGCTGACCGCGGGGCAACGCTGATTTCCACGAGGTTGTGGCTGGTCCTCGAACCCGGAACGCCGAACACGCACGGTGCTTGGGCCCTGACATTCCCCATGACCAGCCAGGAGCAAGCCAACTTGCATTCCTATGCAGCCGATGTCGCGGCCGTCGTCGGGTCTGGCGGAAATCGCTTGAGCTTGGTACTAGGCCTGCTTTGGTTGGGTGCAGCGGACTTCACCTTAGGCTCCCCGGCGGCTGGCCTCGGATATACGCCGGTGTCGGCCGCAACCTACACCGCGCGCGTGGAAGCGACCACGGACACGGTACTCGCGGCGGTCAAAGGAGTCAGTCGGCCGGACGGCGCCGCAGTCGTTGATCTCATCTACCTCAACGGAGAGGTCATGATCGCGGCGCCAGGGGAAGTCCAGCCGAAGCCGAATGAAGATTGGTTCATGACGACGCACTATCCGCGGTTTGTGCAGGTTGTGCAGCAGGCCGGGTTTACGCCCTCGGTCTATTTCAATATAAGCGACACCCAGGCGGACTACCTGACTCCCGGGTACGTTGACGCGACGTACCCGGAATTGAATGGCCACCGGTCGATGTACTGGCTTTATCGCACGCTGCATTTCATGCACGACAACTCACTACCGCTGCCTGCCCGCATCGATTTTTCAATGTATGTGCCAAACGATCTGCCGCTCAACCCGGGGATCACGTACGCACAGTTGATCGAGCGGGGGCTCGACGATGCCGATGCGGTACTCCCATTGCTCGGCATTGGTTCCTCCTACGGAGTAGCGGAAACCTACTACTTTCCAGACGCCCTGCAGCGGCGCTCGTTTGGGCAGGCGTTCGCCGCCGAGGCGAGCGCCCGCACACGACTGCACTCCGTGACCTTCTGGAGCACGCCCGACGGCGGGGGAGCTGGAGTAGAGAACGCGTACCCTTTCGCGATTGAAGACTACTTGCCACCGCCTAAGTAACGTCGCCGGAGCTACTGTTGATAACGCGCAACGCGAATGACTGCTTAGAGGCAGCCATTCCGGCACCGCCAATGTTCTGTTGTTGGCCGGACCCGGTCTGTCGAAGTGAACTGCCGGTGAGCCGTCGGCGTTCTTGGTGTGGCTGTCGGCGTCCCCCAGTTGTGAATAGCACTCTGGCTTCGAGTCAGCGAGCGAGTGTCCAGTCTGAATCACAGCGCTCCCCGGACGGGATATCGCCAGTAAGGTGCGCGCCGTCGGTAGAGTTCATAAGGACATTCGGTCCTCGGCTGCACGATAATGACGGGTGCGTCGGCGGAACGCATCCTTAGCCAGTATCGCGCACACGCAATTTGCAGGTCGGGGAAGTAGCCTGGGCCATGTGGACCGGGGAGTCGCCGGCCTGAGTCAAGAGAGACGCTCTGATGAGCCTATATGGCATCGCGGTCATTCCCGTCCTTATATGGGCGTATCTCTTGCTGGGTCGGGGCCGGTTTTGGCACGTTGCCGCTCACCGCGCGGCGGTCTTCCCTCCGGCCGCCGCGCGCCGTGTCGTCGTAGTGATACCGGCGAGGAACGAGGCAGCGGTGATAGGGACTGCAGTGGCTTCGCTTGCGCGCCAGACATTCAAGGGTCCTATCCATCTCATCGTGATCGACGACGGCAGCACCGACGGCACCGCGGCGGCGGCTCTGACCGCCGCCCGCGCCGCCGGAGCACTACCACGCTTTGAGCTGCTCCGTGGCGCTGCGCTGCCCAGGGGCTGGACCGGGAAATTGTGGGCCCTTTCGCAGGGAGTAACGGCGGCCGCTGAACTCAGTGCCGATTACCTTCTTTTCTCGGATGCGGACACTTGCCATGGCCCCACGAGCGTCGCCTCACTCGTCGCAGACGCGGAGGCAAATGACCGTGACCTCGTGTCGCATATGGTGAAGCTGTCTGCGGCCACGCTCGCGGAAAGGCTCCTGATTCCCGCCTTCGTATTTTTCTTTTTCAAGCTCTATCCACCGGCCTGGATCGCCGATCCACAGCGCAGGCTGGCCGCGGCAGCTGGCGGTTGCATACTGATGCGCCCCGAAGCGCTGGCTCGCGCCGGGGGACTCCAAGCGATCCGCTCGCATATCATCGATGACTGCGCGCTGGCCCGGGTGGTCAAGCACTCCGGTGGTCGCATATCGCTGCAACTTGCCGAAGAAACACGAAGCCTTCGAAGCTACGCCTCGTTCACCGAGATCGGCGCGATGATCTCCCGCACAGCCTTTGCGCAGTTACGCCATTCGTACCTGACGCTCGCGGCAACGCTTGCGGGCCTGTTGATGACCTACCTGCTTCCGGCAGTTTTGCTCTTCATCGGTGATCCGCCTCTGGTTTGCCTAGGCGTGGCCGCGCTGTTTTTGATGAGCCTTTGCTATTTGCCGATGGTGCGCTTCTACGGTCTGTCTCCGCTCTGGAGTCTGTGTTTGCCGGTGATTGCTATCTTCTATACGGGTGCCGTGATCCATTCCGCTGTGCAATACGCTCGCGGTAGAGGGGGCATGTGGAAGGGGCGCGTGCAAGATGAGTGAGACTCGTCGTTACGCGATCCTTACCTTGGTACCTCTCGACCATAGAGAAGGAGCGGAGGGTCAGCCGGCCACGGATCAAAACACCTGGACTGCGGCTGAGACGAACATCGGACTGACAATCCGCGGCGACATCCCACTCTGAAGCAAGCACGCCATTGAAGCGCCTTAATTGGCAGCGAAATCGTCTATAGTTCGCGCGAGTTCGAGTCGCTAATTCGACTCGAAATAAAATTACTTAAGAGCATTATATTATTGAAAACTAGGGCAATTCTTGTGCCCGGAAGAGAACTCGAACCTCGGCCGTAAATTTCTCCCCAATCAGTTACTTAGTTCGGTGGGACTTTTTGGGCTACCCGCAAACTTACCCAGCAATTACGTGCACTGGCGCGATATCCGCTGGTACCGCGTGTTGGTCGACTCTGCCAGTCGCGAAAGGCCGACTTTGGCGGCTCGGCTCCTCGTCGACAGCAAGCACCCGCTACTGACGCACGCCTTCGCCACTACCCTTGCGGCACGACGCGCGCGCCTTCGCCACTGCCCTCGATGTAGACTCTCTCACCGGGTATCAGGTTCGTGCCCGTCGGTTGCGTCACCGCGACCAGTACGCCAGAGCGCACTCGGACAATGATCTGCTGCGCTGGAATGGGCGCGTCGTACTTCTTCTGGACCGCGTTGCCCGCCAGCGCGCCGCCGAGCGCGCCCGCCACCATTGCCACGTCGCGGCCGCTGCCCCCGCCGATTAGGCTCCCGATGCCGAGGCCCGCCAGGCCACCGACCACTGCACCGACCCCGGCATGGTGGTTGTCAGACAGCTTGGTGGGAGTGATCTGCTCGATCACACCTTGGCGAATCTCCATGGCGCCCGGCTGGGCAGTCGATTCTGAGCCGGGCGTGGCACAAGCGCCCAGTGTGAGCACAAGCGCGCCCCCGATGACGAACGAATAAAAACGATTCAGCATGACTTATTCCTAAGCAAGTGAGCGCCGCCAATGCGGTTGAGCTGCGGCATCCCCGAGCGCTACGTCTTACGGATGCAGCCGATCGACTCCCTTAATCTGCTTGAGCCCCCGGGCAAGCTGTCTTGATCTGTGCGATTTTGGTGTCAAGCGCCTTGTTGTACTCGCCGGTGGTCACCTGGTACTTGGTCTTTTCCGTTCCTGTCACGAGCCCCTCGACGAGGCCTATAGGCGCAATCATCGAGATGCCGTTACCAACCTTCGATGCAGTGCTGGCCTTCTCTGAGTTGAGCACGCGCAGGTCTCCCGGGGCAGTTGCGCAGTTGATAGGCATCGCCTGAGCTGCCGCTGCCTCCTTCTTCTCCTGCGTCGCACAGCCACTCAATACAACTAGCCCGAGTGCGCAGAAGCCAAATATTTGCGTCTTAATCACTTTAGTTCCTTAGGAATAAATGTAGTCATGCGACACGCTCAGCATGTCCACACGCGTTGCGTGTCTTGCCGGTGAAGTCCCGGGCCGGCTCGTCAGACACGGCCCGGGTGTTTCACGATCAAACTCGACAGCTAGTCGGCTGCGCCTATGACTTGCACGACGCGCTTAATATCCATCAAAGGCAACGGGTTTGCCGGATCCTGGAGATTCGGATTCATATCGTTCGATGCTCCGCCGGGGAAGCGCTTGATGTTCGGAAAATCCACGATGGATTTGTCAAACTCCATGACCGGAATCGAAATCAATGAAAGAACCCAGCCATTGTCATAGCCCGCATAGCGTCCGGGCGACGTCGTGGGGGTGCGTGTGCTCACAGCACCGTTGAACGTCATGTCGTATTTCTCGAACGGGTCCATCGTGAGGTTGTAGGCCGAACCAATGGCACCGAGATCCTGCTTGGGACCGAGCCAGGTGTCCTTGGAGGTATACAGGTATTTCCAGGCGATTTTTAGATCGGGATTCGTGGGATCGTCGCCGATGTCAGCGCGAGCGCCGGCGAAGGTTTCTCCGTCGATATAGATCCATCCGTTGCGTGCGGAATGCCGCGCCTTGCCCATAATGTAGGCGCTGTTGTCGATGCTGTCGAAGTAGATCGGCTTGCCGTCGTTATCCTTCCATGCCCCGTGGGGCGGCGGAGTGAGGCCGACCATCGTCGCCAGCGTTGCCCAGAGGTCAATGTGCGACATCATTTCGCCATAGCGTGCGCCGGCCGGAATCTTGCCGGGCGCCCACATGATGCCGGGCACGCGGAAACCGCCCTCGAACGGCGAACCTTTCTCACCGCGGAACGGAACGGTACCGCCGTCCGGCCATGCATCCTGCCAGGCACCATTGTCGGCGGTGATGATGACGATGGTGTTGGGAGCCTCGGCGCGGATGGTGTCCATAATGCGCCCAATGTTGGAGTCGAGTTCCATCATCGAATCTGAATAATTGCCGAGGTGTGATTTGCCAATGAACGCCCTGGCGGGAATGTTCGGGTTGTGCATCTTCATGAAATTGACGTCCAGGAAGAACGGCTTGTTCCCTTTGGCGTGCGCCTTGATGTATTCGACCGCTGAATCAGCCTGACGGACGTCGAATTCATGCAGGTAGTCGTAGTCGATCCGTGCAACCTTGGTCGCGGGTTTGCCGGCGGTGCCTTCCCATTCATAGAGGTTGACGATCTTTTGATATTCCGCCCAGTAAGCCGGGTTGTACTTCGGGAACCAGGGATGCGCGAAGCTATCCGTGTCGTCATAGGTATAGACGCCAGGATAGTAGGCGGCGAACTCTTTCATTTCGTCAAAGCCATGTTCGATCGGATAGAACTTGGGTTGATCACCCAGATGCCACTTGCCCGAGAAGTAGGTCGTATAGCCGTTCTTCCGGAAGAACTCCGCGATTGTCGGCGTGGACTTTGTGAGGCCGTTCGGGTCGCCAGGCACAACCACGACGGAAAGCGCCGAGCGGATCGGGATGCGTCCGGTCATGAACGAGGCGCGTCCGGCGGTGCAACTCGCCTGACCATACCAACTCGTGAACACCGCTCCTTCCTGCGCGACGCGATCGACGTTCGGGGTCGGATGGCCGAGGTTCGCGCCACCCCCATAAGCCCCGAAGTCGTTCCAGCCTGTGTCGTCCGTCATCAGCATCACGACGTTAGGTTTGTCGGCAGCTAGCACGGGCGCACTTGTAGTTGTTAGGAATATCGCGGTGACGACGAGCGCCGCGTTGGGCCACTTCGAATTGCAATTCATGACAGCCTCCCAGCCTTCTGATTACGTACCACGAAGTTCAGACGACGAACATACGCGTGGCCGCCCGTCGGACGCGCTCGCGGGCGAACTCCCGAATTTGAGCTTCACAAGACCCTTGACACCGCCGCGCCTCGTATTAGAGCGCAGCAATGTCTCACCCCAATCCCGACATCTTTGCGCCCGGAAGCGCACACTAAAAATATCCCGCGCGTATGTTGGGTACATCAGTAAACATACGTACGCTGAAGCTGAGGCGTAGCTGGACGATCGTCCGAGGAAGTTCAGATCTATCTTGTGAGCGCATTAGTTCGCAAGCGCCCAGACGGCGCGCGCGCAAACGCGACGCACTCGTGGTGACAAGTGTTCGCGCCGCGTGCGTTTTCGACAAGTGCCTGCAGTCGACTGCAAGATCGGTCAGTTGCCGGGCGGTCGTCCTCCCGATCGTAGCGCTGCTGGCGAGCGGCTAGCATGCTGGGGAGAGCAGCCGGAATATTGAATGACCCCGTCTGCCTCGCGCTACCAGCGGAACGTCCCGCCGAGCATCGGACCGCCGATACTCACGGTTGTGACGAGCTTGTCGTTAAGGTTGTAGTCAAGATAACGATAGAGCGCGCTCACCTCGCCCCAGTGGAAGTGGTAGGCAATGCCCGTGGCGATCTGCCACGTCAGGCAGCCACCGATATCGGCGTAAGCGGGTATCGCCCAACCCTGGCCCAGCTCGAACTGACCCTTGAATCCCACGATGGCATCCCAGTGATCAACGCTGGGCGAGGAGTTGCCGCTGCGTGAGGCAGGCGGCAGGTCGCCGATCGAACCGCTGAAGGCCCAGCCCAGGGTCGGATTGATCTTGAAGTAGCGCGTGCCGGCGAGGAAGTCCATGGTAACGCCCGGTCCCTCAGCCGGCGCTTCCGCGATGCGGTACTCGAGTGCGGAGGTCACGATTGTGGACTTGAAGTTGAGATTCAAGTAAACGCTGGTACTGGCGGGAATCGACTGATCGCCGCCGACGGTGAAGTTACGATAACCGGAGTGGCTTGCGCCCAGGCTCATGTAAACCACATCGGTGAAGAAGCCGAAGCGTTGGTAGTGAACGTCGAATGTCCCCATCGCCGCAAGATTGAGATGGTTGAGAATATCGTTGGCGTTCAGCCCGAAGGTCGCCTGGGTGCCGGTTATGGGCACATTGATGGTGCTTTGGATCTTGGGCAGCCACAGGTACGGCGTTACGGAGATCTGCCAGGGCGAGGAATTCGCTGTGGTGATTATCGAGGGCTCCTCCGCGCCGGCGAGGCCCGGCACGAGCGTGGTGAGTACACCGAAGCCGAGAGTGAATCCTGCGACTCCGCGCTTGGGGAATTTGACGTGCTGCATGAAGTAGCCTCGTTTATGAGGGCCAAGTGTTCATTTCACCAATTCAAGGTCTGGCAACTTAAAGGTCCTGTTCCAGAATGCCTCTGCCGGCGCGTACAGGCGGAACCACAAGTAGGGCTTTTTACCCGTCGTTGGCAACCAGTTGCTTTCAAATCCAGCCGGCGCCTTTGGGCCGATATACAAATCGACGCTGCCATCGGCGTTCACTTTCATGGAGTCTTTTTGCAACGATGACAGACCATTGCGTTTCAATGGGTTGATCAGCCGCGCCCGGGATTTCCAGAGGCTTACCAGCGCAGCGTAGCGGGCGATTCTCATTTGTTGCTCCTTCAAGTTAATAGACGCTATTCGCGCGGCACGCTAATTCAACACCCAATGCCTCGAAATCTGTCAAGGTCCGTTCCAGTGCAGCCGTGCGAACCAGAAGTCGCTTGCAGTCCGCGACGCCCGAGATCCCGGCCGATGTAATCTCATGGTGGGCGCTCCCATTCGCTTAAGTGGTTGCCGAGCACTTGCACTTTGGCACATCGATGCCGTTCAGAGTGCGGGGCGTCCATTCCATAGCTTTCGGGATGCGAATCGCAGGGCGACGCCTCCCGTGTCACTTGACCTTTTCAAAGTCGCCGGGCTTCCAACTCTTATTGAGGGCGGCCTCGGTCGGGCCGTAGAGCCTGAGGATGGCGAAATACCCCTTGCCCGGCACTGTCGCGAGCCAGTTGCCGGCCTTGCCTTCGGGCGCGTGAGGGCCAAGGTAAAGGTCTGTGCTCCCGTCGGGATTTTGCGCCGGCTTATCGCGCGAACCGAGCGATGGGAAAGGCTGGCCGTTGGCGAGACCTGACGCGTTCGAAGCGTCGTAGAGCGTCAGCGACCAGAAGATGGCGGCCGGGATGTTGGGCGGCAGGTGCAGGCGATAGTTGCTGGCACCCACGAACAGCTTGCCCTCGCTATCGAAAAAGGCCATCCAGTAATTGGCTCCCTTACCTGGGATTTGTGAGGCCATGCCGAGGCTTGTCGCGTAGTAGCCGGTGAAATAGTTGATCCGGGAGTCAGTTGCCAGAATCCCTGCGGCGTTCAACCAGGGCCACTCATTGAGAGCAGCTGAGGGCTTCGCCGGCGTCTGGTTGGCCACCGGATTGGACCAGTGACGGTCTGGGAAAATCAAATAGGAAACGCCGCCGACAGTATCTTGGAACAGCAGTACACGGCTCATTGCGTACCCGGTCTTCGCGGCCTGATCGAGGATCTTCCGGGTATGCGCATCAGGTGTGAACGGCTGCCCCTTGACGATGCCGATCGTCCCCAAGTCCCCGAGCCGGTCGGGATCGGCAAGGTTGGCGCCCTCCCGGTCCAGGAGCAGCTTGAGCTGATCAAAAGCGGTGCTGTCGCTGATCGGAAGCATATTGACCGGAACGCCGGAGGCGTCGGGGAATTTCATCGGCTTCGCGCTCGCTTCGCCGTTCAGCGGATAGATCTTTGTCCGTTCGAGATGCGTGACGGCTGGTGTGAGATTCTTTGGGTCCTCGTAGAACCCGCGCAGGAAAACAAAGACGCTGTTGGTGGCTGAACGGTAGACAAAATAACCTTCCGGAACCCCTCCCTTATAGCCGGGCGGCAATAGCAGAAATTTGCCGCCCTTACCTCCATCCGGTCCAGCCAGACCGATATCACCAAAGAACTTGCCACCATCGGCCGGGATAGGGCGCTGCCAATAGTCGTCAAAGATGCCTTGCAGCCCGGGCGGCGCTTCCATCACCAGCGGACCGTCCTTCCCAAGATCCACGTAGCTCATGGCGTAGAGCACGTCAGAGTTAGGCGTGGTCACAAGAGTCTTGGCGTCCAGGCGTTTTTTCCAGATGGGCAGGACGTTGTAACCGGCACCGAAGGTCTTCTCGGATCCGACCTGCATGCCGAGCATGTTGATTACCGGCATCGCCCAGAGGTAGATCTGCGTCGCCCGCTGAAATATCAGTTCGTCGCGCAATGTCTGAGTTGAGTCCTGCGTGGGCCGGCCGTCCGCGAACGGAAGGTTGGCAAGCTTATCGAAGTGCGTCTCTTGAGCAGCGGCGGTCTGAGTCGCTACGCCCATCAGTGCGCCCGCAAGCACAGCGAGGCGGTTTACCTTGTGCGGCGTTTTCATAAGGATATCCCAGGTTTGGGTTTCATTAATTCTGGGCACCTTGATACGTCCAGCGCGCGCGCTACGTGGACATCTTTCAAGTAGCTCGATTGAGCCACGGCGTTCTTAAGGCACGAGCTCTACATCAGGCATCTTGAATGATTTGTTCCAAAACGCCTCCTCCGGAGCATAGAGCCTAAGCCACAGATATGGCGTCTTGCCCATCGTTGGAATCCAGTTCGACTCCAGACCCGCAGGCGCCTTCGGTCCAACGTACAGATCAACACTGCCGTCGTTGTTGGCTTTCATTGTGCCCATGTTGGGAGACCCGAGCCCCGCGCGATCGAGCGGGTTGCGGACGAAAGCCCACGTGTCACGGTTATACATGGTCAGCGACCAGAACTGCCTGGCCGGTATGTCCTTCGGTACTCTGAGCTTGTAGGTCTTACCCGCCTCCAGCGGCCGCCCCGCGCCGTCCGCAATCGGGGCGAGATACACCGTCCCGGCGCGCTCGGTAAGCACACTTGGATAGAACGTAAAAAAGAACCAAGCCGCCGCGCGCTTGTCGATCTCGACTGCATCCTTGCTGACGAACTCAAAACCGCGATGGGCATCGGGAACCATCGCAAAGTTCCAGTGCCGATCCGGCCAATAGAGATTCGCGGCAAACAGCTTACTGTCCAGTTTCTGCATGTAGAAATAGGCGTCGACGACACCCTTTTCCATGGCCGCCTTGAGCTTCTCAGGCGGACTGAAAGGCTTACCCGGCTCGATCCCGAGGGTAGCGAGCATGCCCATCATTACTTTGTCCTGTGGCTGCACCGGTTCTACGCTGATGATGTCGTAGATGTCCCGTAGCGCGCGGATGTCATAGAACGGCAGCGTATGCAACGGGTATGGCCGACCATCGACAAATCGCGTCGGACTCGGATGGGTCGCCTCGGACAGCGGATACATTTTCAATGTCTTGCTATATGCGAGGGCGTCGGCATCGGTTGCGCCCCCCAGAGGAATCGAGCGCAGCGCGACCATGATCCGGTAGTTGCTCGAATGAATCGGGAAGTAACCGGTCGGAACCTCCGCCGTATAGCCGGGTGGGAGAAATAAGTATTTACCGCCCGCGCCTTTGTCCAGACCCGACGGGCCGATGTCGGCGATCGTCGCCTGCCACGCGTCCACGACCTGGCCATAGAGAACTCCCTTGGCGGTCTTAGCTGGAACCTCCAATACCACCGGGCCCTTGCGAAGGTCGGCGAGAGCACCGATGTAGGGGGTTACCTGATTTGGCGTGATTAGCTCGTGAAAGGTGTGCAGGGGTCCGGAAAAGGCCGTGATCACGTTGTCAGCCATGCCCGGTTGTTCCAACAACCCAACGCGAAACCGGTAGATCGCGGCGGCGGGCATTGCCCACAACACCGCCTCGAATGCGCGCTGATAGGCAACCTGCTCATCCAGGTTAGCGACCGATTGCTTGGCGCCAGGGGCTGGCTGTCCGCCCAGCGGTTCCTGTGCTCCGACCCGAGCAGGGCTGAATGCCAACGTGCAAACAAGCAAGAACAACGGGAGCATAAGCTTGACTACGAGGTTCATGGTCAGCCCTTTTTGTATCGTTTTATAAAGAGAGTCGTAGCGCTCTGTATTACCACCGGACGGGTCTTGAGGCATGTGCGCAGCCATTTACGGACTGAGTCATCACACCTTCTCGTCGTTTTGCTCGACACAAAACTGCCCCGCCGCGGCAGCTGAGCGAGGCAAAATCACCAGCAGGGTAGTGCGTTTACTCCTTGTTTGTCCCCGCGGTTCATACGTATAGACACCGCTAGACTTTCGGCGCCAACTGTCTAAGCCTGAGGTTGTGCGCGTATGACACATTCATCGGCACAGGTGGCGGCGAGTCGTCATCGATCGAGAATCCGGGGTTCGAGCTTAGGGCAGGGCGGCCTTGCCGAGTCCGCGCAGCGTGTCGTTCGCGCTGTCAATGCCTGCGCGCGGTGCGCGCTTGCGTCCCTGCGGGCCGGCTTCGCTTCCTAACCTGGGGCAGTTTCAGTGGATCGGTGAGCAGCGCGGTCCGCTAACTGCCCCTTTAAGACGGTCGCGACCGGCCGCTTTGCGGCGTCCCAGCCGCAACGTCGGGTCGGTACGCTTAGTCCACCCGCTTCAGCGGCGGCGCGGTCCATTTGCCTTCCACCGCCTCGGCCTTTGGCCAGTAGAGGCGCAGGTAGATGATCATTGGACCGTTCGGCGCGGGCAGCCAGTTGGCTTCCCTATCCTTGCCGGGTGAATCGTTCTGGATCAGCAGTGTCAATCCGCCGTCCGCATCGCGCTTGAGTTGCGGCAGCATCGGCGAGTTGATGAGGTAACGATTGATGGAATTGGCCACGAGCAGGCTCGCCGGCAACTTGTACATCGTCAGCGACCAGAATGCGTTGACGGGCGGCAGTTGACCCGGTGGAAACCGCAAAGTGTAATGGTGGGTCCCGTCGAGCTTCTCCTTCGCCGCATCCACGGCATAAAACGGATACATCGCTTCCTGCTTTGAATTGCCATAGATACCGAGCACGGCGGCACCCATGCGGTAGAGATAATTGTTCTTCAGGAATTCTCGCGTGCCGAAGACGTCGCCTGAGGTCACTTTCCCCGCCTCTGCCAGCTTCATGAAGCCGCCGAATTCGGCCCAAGCGTCGGCGATGCCACCCTCGATTGCTTTCCTCATTTCTGGGGAGAGTTTACTGGCATCGAACGTCTTACCCGCGCCGACGCCGATCTTGGCAAATCGCGCCATGAGCTGCGTCTCAGAGGGGTCAGTCGGGCAGAACTGCAGGACGAAGTCCAGAATGCTGTAGAGCTGCGGCGAGGTTTTTTCTGCTTCCGGTGTGAGCGGCTTGATGAAGTCGATGGTGGGCGCCCCCTTGGGTGCCCGGACCCCAAGGAAAGCCGACAGTGTCTGTGCCTTGTATCCGGCCTGCACCTTTTTCACGTTGTCAATATCGCCCGGATTGAACAGCTGAGTGCGATAGAGGGCAAAGACGAACTCTGTCTCCGAGCGAATCACCTTCGTCACGCCCTTGGGCGTCTCGCCCTTCCAATTCGGCCCCGCGATGAGAAAGCTCCCGCCATCGTTGCCCGTGGTACGACTCCCGATGTAGGCAAAGTTAAAGGTGTAGGCGTCGATGAGTTGGATGCTGAAATAACGACTTTTTTCGATTACCGGCATGGTGAGCACGATCGGTTCGGCGCGCAGGTCCATGCCCACAAAGGAATACGGTGTATCAGAGTTGGGCGTCTGTATCGCGGTATCCGCGGGCGTGTAAACACGAGGGGTGTTGACCAGCTCATTCCACGACGCTTTGTACTGGGGGCCTTTGCTGTTCACGAAGTAGTCGTATTGGATGCGGTAGCTATCCACCAGCGGGAAACCATAGACGTAGGCCTCCTTAGCGATGGTCCGGGCTTCGGCCGGCGTCACATCCGCGCCGCGCGCGCCAGCGGGCAATAGTCCGCCAAGCAATAGCGCGACCGAGCCTGCACTCGTCATGGCTCTTAGGAGGTTGAGCTGCATTTCATTCTCCGTTTTTGTTTTGCCGCTACTTCGAGGCGTTCACCACGCCGGGCGGCTGCCAGGCGCCTTCGCCGGGCGGAAGAATCGAGGGCGGTTCAGTTTTCGGCCAGTAAAGACGCATCACCATGTAAATGGGGCCGTCGGGCGCAGGCAGCCAGTTGGCTTCCTTCGCCTTCCCCGGCGACTTGTTCTGGATATAGATTGTCACCGATGCATCGTGATTCTTCGTCATCCCCGGCAACATCGGCGAATTGACGAGGTAGCGGTTGATGGGGTTTTCGATCAAGAGTTGGCTCGTGCCGTCATACATCGTCACCGACCAGAAGGCGTTCACCGGCGGGAACTGGCCGGCGGCGAAGGTGAGTGTGTAAGCGTGCTTGCTGCCATCCAACGCTTCGCCGTTGGAGTCCTTGCGGGTGTTGGGGTACATCGCTTCGGCCGGGTCATTCGCGTAAATGCCGGCCTTCGCTAGTGCGGCGCGCTTCAGCCAATCCCCGGCGAAGTAAGCGCGGTCGCCTCCTGACAGTCCGCCCACCAGCCAACCGTCTTCTTCCTTGCCGGTGCTAGCCGCGGCCGCCGTGACCTTATCATCACCGTCTTTCATACCCAGACCGACCGCGACCTTGTGTTCGGCTGAGAGGTCCTTGAAGTTAAACTTCTTGCCCGGGCCAATCCCGATGCTCGCCAGCTTCGCGCGGATGGCTTCTTCATCCGGTGTGGCGGGGGCGAATTGCAAAGTGAAATCCAGGTAATCGAAGAAGCCTGTCTTGACCATTTCCTTGTCAATCTTCGGGAAGTCAATCGTTGGCGCCGCTGGAGGCGCGGGCTGCTGCAGATAGGTCGAGAGCGGTTGCACCTTGTAGCCGGCCTGAACCTTGACCACGTTGGGCATGTCCTGCGCGTTAAAGAGCTGGGTCCGAAAGGCCGCCAGGGAAAACTGCGTGCCGGATCGGAACACCTTCTTGATACCGGGCGGGGTTTCTCCCTTCCAGTCGGGTCCAACCACCAAGTAATCGCCAGCTTCAGTGCCGGTGGCACGACTGCCGATATAGCCGTAGTTATAGGTGTTGCCGTCGGCGAGCATCACCGAGTAGTAACGCTTCTTGTCAACGGCGGGGACCGACACCACCATGGGTTCCGCCCGCAGGTCGAGCCACAAGGAAGAGTAAGGCGTGTCACTATTCGGCGTGACGATGGCGGTGTCCTTGTAAGTGAAGACGCGCGCCTCGTTCTTGATCTGATTGAAGGGCGCTTTGTACTGGCTCGAGTCCTTGTCCACGCTAAGCGCATACATGACCGCGTAGTTCATCACGATGGGGAGGCCATAGATGAAGCCTTCCTCGGCGATGGCCTTCGTTTCGGCAATGCTCGGAGCCGGCTCGCCCTGGGCCACGTCTTTCTTCTCGGCCTGAGAGATCGAATCATTCTTGCTGCAGCCGGCGATCATCATCGTTGCGGCGGCGAATAGGACGGCCCATTTCAGGCATTTTGAAAGTTCGGTGTGCATGTCTGCGTAGCTCCTAAGGCTTTATTTTGGGAAGCATCAGCTGTACCTGAAGCGGGAGCAGCGCTGCCCAACTCAGGATCATCGCGCGATCCTGAACAATCAGTTAGCTTATGCACCTAACGGAAAGTGCCTACGGCGCGATCCGTGTTGTCCATTGGCTGACCAGTGTATTCGAGCGGCCGCTTCGGGGCAGCCATTTCAATGTGTTCACTGGCCGGACTTGGCCGGGAGGCGCCTGATTGGCCTCCCGACTGCAGACATTCAGCTCGAAAAGCAGAGACGCGTCGGTAAAGATCGCTTGTTGACCCAAACGCGCCGGTGGTGAACGACAGGTATCAGGCAACCAATCAGATGCGCGGCGTCTTACGCGAGGACTTACTCGTGGGCGAGCGAGGAGGACAGATCGCGGTAGGCGTTGGCCTGGGCGAGTAGAGCCTTCGCTTTGCCCTCAAAAGTCTGAAGCGCGTCAGCGCCTGCGGCGAATCGAGCGGGAGGTTCCTTGAGCTTGGCGAGGTGCAAGATCGCGTTGGCGAGCTTGGCCGGATCGCCGCCCTGTTTGCCATTCATGCCGCTCCACGCAGTGACGGTCTCCCTAGTGCGCTCGGCGTAATCGTCGATGGAGGGTTTCGCATAAGTGGTGGACTGAGTTGAAAGCAGTTCGGTGCGGAAGAAGCCGGGCTCGACTAGCATCGTGCGGATGCCGAAAGAAGCGATCTCCGGGGTGAGCGATTCAATCCATCCTTCGATGCCGAACTTCGCTGCAGCATATGCTGTGCAGAACATTTGGCCGGTGATGCCGGCGGTCGAGGAGAGAGTGAGGAGCAGCCCGGAGCGCTGCTTCCGCATCACCGGCAGGGCGGCCCGAGTCACGTTCATCGGTCCGAACAACAGCGTCTCGATCTGATTGCGAATCTGGTCAGGACTGAGCTCCTCGAAGAAGCCGGCATAGAAGTTGTCGGCATTGTTGACCAGGACGTCGATCCGGTCGAACTTGGTGACGGCGGCCGCGACCGCGGTGTGTGCGTCCTCCGGGCGAGTGACGTCGAGCTTGATCGCCAACAGATCGTCGTGGTGGCCGATCGCCGCCGTAACCTTGGCGGGATCGCGACCGGTGGCGACAACCGCGTGGCCAGCGGCCAGCGCTGCCTTGGCAATATCGAGTCCCAAACCACGGCCTGCGCCGGTGATGAGCCAAACGACTTCGAACGTATGTGAGTTGGCCGCACGCCTTTCTTTGCGATCGGTACTGGGATCGATGTCCCGTGCGAGTAGCCTGCGCGCATCGGCGTGCAACCGACGGGCCGTGGCGAGATCCACGTGTGGGTAGACGCCAAGGGATATCATCCTTTCGGTTTGCCGAAAGCGATAACGGAACCGCCACCACTTCGAACCCCCGGGCATCACATGAAGACTCATGCCGTGTTCGTCCGCGAGAACGTAACGGTGCTCGCGAGGTCTTGCGACACGCACGATCCAAGAGGTGAGTAACATGGCGCCACCCGCACAAAAGTTTGGAGGGAGCGCCAGATTACGGGCAGTGCTTTGCGAAGCGACGCCGAGGGTGATTGGGGTTACGGAAGACGGCGAGGGCGAAGACTCAGGTGCGGAAACGAGCCGGAAAGTTACCCACATTCGACACAACGGACTCGAAATTACTTGAAGAGACGGATTTGGAATTCAACTGGCAACGCAATGGCTTACGTACACTTCGCGCAAATCCTCTGCGAATGGCACGCCCGGTCCCACGGACCCAAAAAATAAAGCCACGTAAGCGATTGGTCTAAGAAGAGAACTGAATATGGTGCCCGGGAGAATCTAACCTCGGCCGTAAATTCCGGTGCAATCAAAGTCTTAGCGCGGTGGGACTTTTCGAGTTACCCAGAAAGTTACCCATCCCGTTCGGGCGCTGTAGTGTGACCACTTGGCATCGGTTGAGCGCGCGCGAGTACCCGACAGAGCCCAAGATCCAAAGGAAGCGCATGTGAAGATCCGGGTGGGTTACGAGCTGATCTACGACTGTCCGCAGCCCACGCCGATGATGTTGCTGCTGAATATTCACTATACGCGCGCATCGGACCTTGTCATTCCAGATCATGTTGTCACCGCGCCGTCCATTCCGATAGCCGTCTATCGCGACAGCTTCGGGAACTGGTGCACCCGTATCGTTGCCCCCAAAGGTAAGACTAGGATCACTAGCACCGCCGTCGTGAATGACTCGGGCGAGCCGGAGGTCGTTGCGACGTCTGCGCAGCAACATTTGATACAAGATCTGCCTGAAGAGGCCCTCGTTTTTCTCCTGGCGAGCCGATATTGCGATACTGACAAATTTTCACAGATCACTTGGGACCTTTTCGGTCAAACCCCGACAGGCTGGGGTCGAGTTCAGGCGATCTGCGATTTCGTGCACAATCACATCTCATTCGGTTATGAGCATGCGAGCGCCACAAGAACAGCGTGGGAAGCGTTCAACGAGCGACGCGGCGTCTGCCGCGACTTCGCACATCTTGCCATTGCCTTCTGCCGATGCATGAATATTCCTGCGCGGTATTGCACGGGCTATCTCGGCGACATGGGCATTCCGCCGCCCTACGGTCCGATGGACTTCGCCGCTTGGTTCGAGGCGTATCTCGGAGGACGCTGGTATACCTTCGATCCCCGCAACAACATGCCGCGGATCGGGCGAGTACTGATGGCAAGGGGCCGCGATGCGATCGACGTCGCGATAAGCACGACGTTTGGGGTCAATACGCTCGTCAGCTTCAAAGTCTGGACCGACGAAGTACCGTAAGCTTGACCGCGACGCCGTCGGCACGACAACTGAAATAACGTCGCCCGTGAGCGCGGCTGCTCTTGGCGCCCTGAAATGCGCAGCACCCTGAATTTGCCACCGACGGTTCGAGAATGCCGCACTCAGATCGAAGGGGTGTCCGAGAGCACCAGCATATTCTGCCGCTCATCACTGGACATTTGAACCTAGCTCTGAGCGGTGTCTCCGGCGCGTGGCGGAAAATAGGTCCGCGCGATGCCCTCGTGCACAACGATGATGTGCAACTGCAATCGATCGATGAGCTCGTGCAGAGCAGGCTGGTCGAGAGTCGCCGGTGTCGCATTAACGAGAAAGCTGCGGGCCTCTCCCACAGAGCCCAGCACGCCATCGCAACGGGGTAGCGCGCGCAGGAAATGCTCGACCTCTTTGAGGCAGAACAGACACGCTCGCGGGAACTGGAGGTCTCGCAACACGAATTCGAGAACGGCTGAGCGGCTGACGCGGGTTCGCTGGCTCAAGCGGTACATCTGATAGCCGGACAGCGACTTCAGCAGGTTAAGCCACTGGATCGTCTCGAATGGCTGGAACCCGGGTGCATCCGCGGGCAGCAGCTGCGCGGATCGCACATCAATGATCCGGCTGGTCATGTCGGCACGCTCCAGATTGCGGCCGAGCATCAGCAACGTGAAGGCATCGCTGCGGCTCATCGTTCCTTCAAGTTCGCCAGTCAGCGTCTGCATGCCCCGCACGATGCGCTGAAGGAAATAGAAGCGGGTGCGCTTGCTCAACGCCGCCGGCAATTTCTCCTTGATCTCCATGTACAGCTCATTCATGTGCTCCCAGACTTCGTTTGGAAGAACGTCACGCAACGTGCGGGCGTTTTCGCGTGCGGCGCACACCGATGAGAAAATAGACCCGGGGTTATCGAGGTCGGCAATCAGGAAATACACTATGTCACGTTCCTCAGCACGCTTCTCGCGTGCGTCGAACAGTTCGCGGCTGCCGGTGATGTCGACGAGCGCCAGCCAACCTGGCCGGTATTCGGGCGGCAGGTCCAGGAGCAGCTTCGCGTTGACGTTGACCAGGCGCGCCGTGTTCTCCGCGCGCTCGAGGTAGCGTGCCAGCCAGTAGATATTCTTTGCGACGCGGGAAAGCACGCGTTATGCCTCCGCATCGACGATCCAGGTGTCTTTGCTCCCTCCGCCCTGCGAGGAATTAACCACGAGCGAGCCTTCACGCAGGGCAACACGGGTCAGCCCACCGGTCGTGACATAGGTCTTCGGCCCACTAAGGATGAAGGGGCGAAGATCTACATGACGCGGTTCGATGCGCTGATCGACGAAGGTCGGCACCGTGGAGAGGGTTATCACCGGTTGCGCAATGAAATTGCGCGGCGCCGCCTTCAGCTGGGCGGCGAACTGATTGCGTTCGCGCTGGCTCGCGGTTGGGCCCATGAGCATTCCGTAGCCGCCGGAGCCGTCGACGGGTTTGACCACGAGCGAATCCAAATGATGCAAGACGTGCTCGAGCTGTTCGGGCTCCACACAGCGCCACGAGTGAACATTTGGCAGAATCGGATCCTCGTCGAGATAGTAGCGAATCATGTCGGGCACGTAGGTGTACACGAGCTTGTCATCCGCGACGCCCGCGCCGGGAGCGTTAGCGAGAGCGACGTTACCCTTTGCCCATGCGCGCATAAGTCCCGGAACCCCGAGCGTGGAATCCGCGCGGAAGGACTCCGGATCGAGGAAGTCATCGTCGATCCGCCGGTAGATCACGTCGATACGCGTCCAGCCGTGGATCGTCTGCATGTATACGCAGTCATCGGCATGTACCGCTAGATCTCTGCCCTCGACAAGTTCGCAGCCCATCTGCCGCGCGAGATAGGAATGTTCGAAGTACGCCGAGTTGTAGATGCCGGGCGTCAACACCACGACCTCCGGCAATCGCTCGCGTCGGGGCGACAGCGCCACCAGCATTTCATGTAGCTGGGAGGGGTAATCATCGACAGGGAGGATCGTAGTGTTCTCAAACAGCTCCGGAAGCACGCGCTTCGCGACCTGACGATTCTCGATCATGTACGAAACACCTGAGGGTACGCGCAGATTGTCCTCGAGCACGTAGACGGTACCGTCTTTGTCGCGCACTAGATCCGAGCCGCAGATGTGCGCCCAGCAGCCCTGCGGCGGACGGATACCGATGCACTTCGGCCGGAAGTTTTTCGAGGAGGTGATCACATGGTGCGGAAACACACCGTCCTTGACGATGCGCTGCGCGTGATAGACATCGTCGATGAAGTGATTGAGCGCGATGACGCGCTGTGTCAGGCCCGCCGCGATCCGGTTCCACTCCCGCGAGGAAATGATGCGCGGAATGATATCGAGTGGCCACGCGCGATCAATTGAACCGCCCTGCTCGTGATACACGGCGAAGGTCACACCCATCACCTTAATGGCGAGCTCCGCGGCCTGCTGGCGCACGCCGATCTCCTCACTTCCCAGCTCCGATAAGTGGCGTATCAGCGCCCGGCCGGCGACGCGGGCACCGCCACCCGGGCCGATTAGCTCGTCATGCAGTCCGGATGCGCAGTAGCTGGTCCAATTGATGCTCATCAGCGCTTTCCAGGGGCGTGGGCCGGAACATCTGGCACTCTGCGGAGCATACTAGTCCAGTTTGGCGGGAATCGAAGTCGTTCCGTTGACCCGCTTCGGTGCCGCACGGCCCAGAATGGTGCACAAGAGATGCGGCGTGTGCCGTCCCCCCATCCCCCGGTGCCATCCGTATAATGCCGGCCCGTGTCGATCCATGTTGCGCTGAATCATGTTACGCATTACCGGTATGACCGGCGCGTGGCTTTAAGCCCCCACATGGTACGTTTGCGGCCGGCACCGCATTCGCGCACACGCATTCTGTCCTATTCGCTTAGCATCGAGCCGGCCCAGCACTTCATCAACTGGCAACAGGATCCGGAATCCAACTATCTCGCGCGCATAGTGTTTCCAGACAGAACCGAGCAGCTGCACATCGAAGTCGATCTGATCGCCGAGATGGCAGTGCACAATCCGTTTGACTTCTTTCTCGAGCCGCACGCGGAGCACTTTCCGTTCGCCTACACGGGCGAGGAGAGGAGTGATCTTGCGCCGTATCTGGCTAAGGCACCCGCGAGCCCACGCTTTGCCGAGTACCTGGCCTCGATTCCCCGTACGCCCGCCAATACCGCGAATTTCCTTGTCGACCTCAATGGGCGTTTGGCCCGGGATGTGCGCTATCTGATTCGACTTGACCCTGGCGTACAGACGCCCGAACAGACACTATTGAGCGCTTCGGGATCATGCCGCGATTCGGCATGGCTGCTGGTGCAATTGCTGCGAAACCTGGGCCTTGCCGCTCGGTTTGCTTCGGGCTACCTCATCCAGCTCGCAGCCGATGTGCGATCCCTTGAGGGGCCCTCCGGGCCGGCCGCCGACTTTGCGGACCTGCACGCTTGGTGCGAGGTGTATCTGCCCGGTGCCGGGTGGATTGGCCTCGATCCGACGTCGGGCCTGCTCGCAGGCGAGGGCCACATCCCACTCGCCTGCACGCCCGAGCCGTCGTCTGCGGCGCCTGTTACCGGAGCAGTGGAAGAGTGCGTAGCGGTGTTCGAGCATACGCTGCGTGTGGATCGTGTGTGGGAAGCACCCCGTGTCACGAAGCCCTACACCGAAGCGCAGTGGACACAGATCGAGCACCTGGGTCGGGCGGTCGACGAGGACCTGGTGGAGCTCGATGTGCGCCTCACGATGGGCGGAGAACCGACGTTCGTGTCCGTGGATGATCCGGACGGCGCGGAATGGAATACCGCGGCGCTCGGGGACAATAAGCGCGCGCGCGCGGTCGATCTGTATCAGCGGCTGCGCGCGCGGTACGCCCCGACGGGCCTTGTGCATTTCGGCCAAGGCAAGTGGTATCCGGGCGAGCAGCTGCCGCGGTGGTCGCTCAACTGCTTTTGGCGTCGCGACGCAGAGCCGATCTGGTGCAATCAGACGCTAATTGCCGATGAGGCGATCGACTACGGCGCGACCGCGCAGACCGCGCACCGATTTCTCGCTACCTTCGCCGCCCAACTCGGACTGTCGCCCGAGCTCGTATTCGCGGCTTTCGAAGACCCGTTTTACTATGAGTGGCGAGAGCGCCGGTTGCCGGCTAACGTCGACAACCGGGATTCACGGCTGGACGATGCCCAGGAGGACGCGCGCCTCGCTCGCCTGTTCGACCGAGGGCTCGACAGCGTGACCGGTTACGTCTTGCCGATGGCTCGAGATGCGAGCGGCAGGCATTGGCAGACGGGCGCCTGGTTTCTGCGCCGCGAGCGTTGCTATCTACTGCCCGGGGACTCCCCGATGGGCATGCGGCTTCCCCTGGATTCGCTGCCTTGGGCCGCACCCGCCGACCGTCCGCAGCTGCATGCGCCGGATCCCAACCAGGCGTTTGCTCCGCTCCCGAGGTACGCTGAGATTCGTCAACGACTTGGCACGTCAACGCCCGAATCAGGGGATTCGCGAGCGTCAAACGCGCCACGCAACCACGAGTCGGCATATTGGATCGCACGAACCGCGATCTGCGCGGAGCCTCGTCACGGGGTGCTCTACGTCTTCATGCCGCCGACCGGTCATCTCGAGGATTATCTCGAGTGCATTGCCGCAGTCGAAGCCACCGCTGATTTGTTGTCCCAACCGATCGTCCTCGAGGGCTACGAGCCGCCGCGCGATCCGCGTCTTGATAACTTTCGCGTGACGCCGGATCCGGGTGTCATCGAGGTCAATATTCATCCCGCCTCATGTTGGGATGAGCTCGTGGAGCGAACCACTCATCTTTACAGTGCCGCGCGCGAGTCGCGGCTCACCTCCGAAAAGTTCATGCTCGACGGGCACCACACGGGCACGGGTGGCGGCAATCACTTTGTCTTAGGCGGTGCGACCACCGCGGATTCACCGTTTCTGCGCCGACCCGACCTTTTGCGGAGCCTTCTGGCGTATTGGAACAATCACCCCGCGCTATCGTATTTGTTTTCCGGCCTGTTTATCGGCCCCACGTCGCAGGCGCCCCGTTTGGACGAAGCGCGCAATGACTCGCTCAATGAGCTGGAGATCGCCTTTCAGCAGTTGCCGATTCCCGGCGCTGAGTGTCCGCCTTGGCTGGTCGATCGACTGTTCCGCAATCTGCTCATCGACGTGACGGGCAATACGCATCGAGCTGAATTCTGCATCGACAAGCTGTATTCACCTGATGGCCCGACCGGGCGGCTGGGGTTGCTCGAGTTGCGTGCCTTTGAAATGCCGCCCCACGAGCGGATGAGCCTTGCACAGCAACTCCTGCTGCGCTCCCTCGTGGCGCGTTTCTGGCGAACGCCGTACTCGCCCGCCCGTTTGGTACGCTGGGGCACGGAGTTGCACGATCGCTTTATGCTGCCGCACTTCATCGCACAGGACTTTGCCGATGTGATTGAAGAGCAAAATGCGGCAGGCTATCCACTGCGAGCCGAATGGTTCGCGGCGCATGTGGAATTCCGCTTCCCGAAGTACGGCGACTTCGCCGCGCGCGGCGCGGAAATCGAGTTACGTCAGGCGCTCGAACCTTGGCACGTCATGGGGGAGGAGGGCGTGATCGGGGCTACGACGCGCTATGTCGACTCCTCGCTCGAGCGGCTGCAAGTCAAGGCAACGGGGCTGGCGCCAGATCGCTATGTATTAGCCTGCAACCGTAGGCCCATTCCGCTGCAAGCCACGGGTACGGCCGGAGAGTTCGTCGGCGGCGTGCGCTACCGGGCTTGGCAGCCGGCGTCGGCGCTACATCCGACGATTGGCGTGCACGCGCCTCTCACCTTTGATCTGTTCGATACTTGGATGGGCCGCTCGTTGGGCGGCTGCCAGTATCGCGTGATGCATCCGGGGGGCCGCAACTACACGGCGTTCCCGGTAAATGCCTTCGAGTCCGAAAGCCGCCGGGTGGCGCGCTTTATTCGCACGGGTCACACGCCCGGCGAGTGTTCGCTGTTGCCTGCGCAGATCAGTCCGGATTTCCCCTGCACGCTCGATCTGCGCCGCACATGAAAAATGAAGCGATGAGCGACCCGCGTCTCGTGACCTCAAACGTCGGCACCGAAGCGTGTCTCGCCGGCTATATCCCCGATGCCCGCCGCTACGACGAGCTTCTCGATGAACACGGCACGGTGCGGGCGCACTGGCGGACGCTTGTCGAAGGTCTGACCGCCGGCAAGGCGCACGATACCGCGCGCCGCGCGCTGGAACTCACGCGGCGGTTGATCGTCGAAAACGGTGTTGCCTACAACGTGTACTCCGATCCACAGGGCGCAGACCGACCGTGGGCACTCGACCCATTACCCCTGATCCTCTCGCAGGACGAGTGGCGCAAGATTGAGAAAGGTGTTGCGCAGCGCGCCTGCGTGCTCGAAGCGTTGCTGGCGGATCTTTACGGTGCGCAGCGCTTGCTGGCGGAAGGATTGGTGCCATCGGAGCTGGCGTTTGGGCACCCGAATTTCCTGTGGCCTTGTCACGGCGTTGTGCCCAGGGCTGCGAGCTGGTTGCATATCTATGCCGCCGATTTGGCGCGCGCGCCCGATGGCCGCTGGTGGCTGCTCGCGGACAGGACTCAGGCGCCTTCCGGAGCCGGGTACGCATTAGAGAATCGCGACATCGTCGAGCAGGTTCTGCCGGAGGCCATCCGCGATCTGGGCGTGCGGCGCGTACGCGATTTTTTTGGTGAGATGCGCGAACGGCTGCGCGGATCATTTGACGACGGCGCCAATCCACTGGTCGTCATTCTCACGCCGGGTCCTTTCAACGAGACCTATTTCGAGCACGCGTACTTGGCACGTCACCTGGGCCTGCCTCTTGTGGAGGGACACGATCTCACGGTACGCAACGAGGTTGTGTATCTCAAGACGCTCGGCGGACTCAAGCGGGTGCACACGATCCTGCGGCGACTCGACGATGATTATTGCGATCCAGTGGAACTGCGCAGCGCTTCCGCTTTGGGCGTGCCCGGACTTATCAGCGCGATCCGGGCCCAGAATGTAGTAATAACCAATGCCTTAGGCACGGGCGTACTCGAATCCGCAGCGTGGCTCGGGTTTATCCCAGGCGTTGCCGAGCGCCTTCTGGGGGAGTCGTTGCAGCTGCCTGCTGTGGCCACGTGGTGGTGCGGTGAGAAGCCGGCGCTCGACTACGTGCTCGGAAATATCGATCGGCTCGTCGTGAAGCCCACCTATCCCAATCAGCGCTTCGAACCGGTCTTTGGAAGTGACATCGAAGGAGAGGAGCGCGCAGCGCTCATTCGGCGACTGCAGGCCCGTCCCTACGCGTACGTGGCGCAGGAGCATGTCGCGCTATCTCAGGCGCCGGTATGGCGCTCGAACGGCGCACCGAATTTTTCGGCCAGGGCATTCACCATCCGTGTCTACGCCATTGCAACCGAATCTGGATTTCGCGTGCTGCCCGGAGGCCTGGCGCGCGTCGCCTCGGAGAGCGCCCCTGATGTCGTATCGGCGCAGCGCGGTGGTGGCAGCAAGGATATCTGGGTGTTGTCGCGCAGCGAAGACGAGTCGGCGGCGACGGCGGCGCGCCGGTTGCAGGTGTCCATACGGCCCGACGATTTGCCCTCGCGGCTAGTCGAGAATCTGTTCTGGCTGGGGCGTTACACGGTTCGATGTGCCGACAATGCGCGGCTTTTACGCAGCACCGTACGTGTGCGTGTGGATCGGGGCGTGTGGATACACGCGGTGCGCATCTGCTGCGCGCTCGGTGTCGTCGCCAAGAATACCCCGCCACCCGCGGGTCTGCGTGACGATCGTGACCCATATGGCATCGCGGCCGACGTCAAGCGAATCGCCTGGTGTGCCTCCCAGGTGCGCAGTCATCTCTCGGCACGCTACTGGCGTGCGGTGGTCGGGCTGCAAAGGCAGGTTCAAGAGGCGACGGCTTCACGCCAAGAACCACGCGAAGCGCTTGAGCGAATCGCGTTGTCACTGGCCGCCCTGAGTGGGTACGCCGCCGAGGACATGACGCACGATGAAGGCTGGCGGCTGCTACGAATCGGTCGACGTCTCGAACGACTGCAATTCACCGCCGGACTGCTAGCGCAGCATCTGGTCGCCGCCACGGCGACGCGCCAGGGTCAGGTCGAATGGCTTCTCGATGTCTGCCACAGCATCAGCATTTATCGTTCACGATATTTTGTCGCTCCGCGCCTGGGTTCCGCGCTCGACCTGTTGGTGCGCGATGTCCATCACCCGGTTTCGCTCGCGTTTCAGTGCAATTCCATCGCCCGCGATCTTGAGGAGCTGGCGGCGTCTCTGAAGATCAGCCGCGATCCGGGACTGGAAGCGACGATCCCGGAGTTTACCGACGGCGAGTTGTTGACACTCGAGGGTGAGAGCGACGAAGCGCAGGCGTCCCGCAGAGCGCTGGCGGCGCGACTCACGGCATTGCACGTTGCCGCTGCGAAACTGTCGGACCGGCTCTCGATGCGCCATTTTTCGCACATCTGGGATTCGCAGTCGGTGTGGACGTGAGCGAAGGCGTGCGCTATAGCATCTATCACAAAACGGCCTACGAGTACGCCAGTGATGTGCTGCACGCCCACCACATATTGCATCTTGTCCCGCGTCCGGCACCGTTCCAGCAATGCCTGGAACACACGATCAGCGTAGAACCTGCGACATTTCTTCGGCGTGACGAGATCGACGCCTTTGGCAATGCCCTAACGCGCCTCGAATTCGAGCATCCCCATCGCAGGCTCGAGGTAGTGACGCAGATGGAGGTCGACGTGCACCAACGGCCGAAGCTATTGGCCGATCACAGCATGTCGTGGGAACGAATCTGCGCTGATCTTGCCTATCATGGTGCGTGGCCGACGCGCGAGAATCTCGAGGCGTCCCGGTTTCGCCATGAATCGCCCTACGTGCGGGTGAAGCAGGAGTTCACCGACTACGCAGCCGAATGCTTTCCCGCTGGCCGCCCGATTCTTGCGTGCGTCGATGCGCTTATGGTGAAGCTGTACCGGGAACTGACATACGCCCCGGGAGAAACCGCCGTGGGCACACCGCTACGCGAGGTGCTGAAGAAGCGCCGTGGCGTCTGCCAGGACTTTGCTCATCTTATGATCGCGTGCTTGCGATCGCGAGGACTGGCCGCGCGCTACGTTAGCGGATATTTGCGAGCCGCGCCAGCGCGCGGCGCCGCACCGGGCGCGTCGCTTGCAATCGGATCGGACGCTTCTCACGCATGGGTAGCGGTCTACGCTCCGCCACTCGGCTGGCTCGAATGCGATCCCACCAATAATGTCTGGGTGGGTACGGGTCATATCGCGGTCGCCTGGGGCCGCGATTTCGGCGACGTCTCACCGCTGCACGGGGTGATCCTTGGCGGTGCCACACACGAGCTTTCGGTGTCCGTGACGGTGGAGCCGCTTACTCAGTAGTCACAGTCACGTTCACCGACAATGATAGAAAAGACCCCGCGGGGCCCTTGAAGCTGCCCACCACCGGTACTGCTTGCGCCGCATCGCGTGCCACCGCAACGCGAATGAGATTTCGGCCGCCGACGAGGGCATTGGTCGGATCAAATTCCACCCAACCCGCGCCCGGCAGGTAAACTTGCAGCCATGCATGCGTTGCGCCAGTCCCAACCATGCCGCTTGCCGCGCCAACGAGGTGCTCATCGTAGAGGTAACCCGACACAAAGCGCGCTCCTAGGCCGAGGCCCCGTGCCGCCTCCATCATGAAAACCGCGAAGTCCCGACAGCTCCCACTACGAAGCGCGAGCGTTTCGAGCGGGGACTGCACGCCTTCCTGCTCGCGCACAACATACTGAAACTGCTCCCTGATCGCCGAGGTCATCGCCACCAGCGTTTCGAACGTTCTTCCTCCGGGCGTGCGGTCAAGCACGTCCTTTACCCACTGGTCGATGCTGTGTTCCAGATCCGGATAGACGCGCTCCTTCGTCCGCCCCAAGTCCAGTGCGTCGTCCGCGGAGTAGCTGAAGGGAAAGCGTGAGGCGTAGGGCTCAACGGCAATTTCCTCCGAGACCACCGGATAGTGTTGCGCCCGAAAGGTGGATTCGAAGGTGAGCGTATCCGCCGACCGGTCGAAAGTCGCAATTGCGATGGAATTGCCGAAAACATCGTGAATCCATCGGAGTGCACACGGGGGTGGGTCGATGAGGAGCGTCGTTTCGATGAGCCGCAGATCATGGCTGTCGCGCGGCCGGGACATGAGTCGGTGTTCGCCGAACTCCACGGGCTGCGAATAGCGGTAGCTCGTGCGGTGGTGGACATTAAGAATCGCCATGGGTCTTCACACTCTCAGCGCCTGTATACTCGGAGCGTTACAAACGATCGCACTTGTGAACAACGAACTGCAGGGTGCAGGAGAGGTCGCAATGTTATGGCTGCGCGCGCGAGTAGCAGGTCGGCTCCAACCTACCGGGACAATCTCATAGCTACCGTCGCTTCGAAGATCTGTGGCGCGTATGGCGTGATTTAAACCGTTTCCCTGCAAACCGCGCCGGGAAACAAACTGAATTCTGACATTCTCATTCGTTAAGGTGGATTCGATGATCAACGTGATTTCCTCGAGGGGCTAACTGGTCTTGTGACTGCGATTGCCCGGGCATTGTCGCACGACGTGGGGGGCAGCTGCGCCCGGGTCTATGCCGCTTGGGCGCTCCTGTCCATGGAAACTGAAGATCTAGAGATCGGTGAAAAGCACAATCTGCTCGGCGCGCATCCTAGCGGCTACCTTTCCTACGGTCCCGACTGCCGGGTGTCTGCCATCCTGGTTAAGGAGAGCCGTGAGTGTTGACCCGGGTATCGGCACTCAAATAACGCGAACTTTTCCCGTTGATGGACGGCTCCTTCTTGCCAAGCGTATTGTCCGAATTCGGTTCACAGAACAGAGTCCTGTCACACATCGGCGGGGAATAGGCGGCTAAATGTTGGCATCGTCGATCGCATGGATACTCATCCTGTCAGGGATTGGGACGGCTGCCGGCGGGCTTGCCGCGTGTCTCTTCCCTAAGCCAGTTTTGCAATTGGTATTCGGAGCCAAAAGTAACGATGGCCTGACGATGTTCTTTGTCAGGCATTGGGGAGTGCTGCTCTGTGTTGTCTGCGCATTGACTGTATATAGCGCGTACGTCCCCGCCACTCGCCCCCCGATCTTGACGGCTTCTGTCATCGAAAAGCTTGTTATCGTTGGCCTGATCTTTTTCGGACCCGTGAAACGTACCTTTGCAATGACGGCCATCGGAACAATGGACGGAGTCTTGGCCATTCTGTTTGTTGCATATCTTGCTGGGGTTTAAGAGTGTCAGCGCCCCTGCAGTCAGGCCACCGCGTGCTCAATGAATCTCATTCATATTGTCGTGCGCCCGCTGGAAGGGGTAGTCGTCGACGTGTATCCAGCCCTGAAACGGTCGATCGAGGTCTGAGATCGCGAGCATCACTAGGGTAATAAGCAGTGTGAGCGACACCACCTGGAAGACGTGAACCCGAGCGTTACTGGAGCCGAACATTGCCACCGATCCAACCGTGAGGATTCCGCCCACCAGCAGCAGGCACCAGAAGATGGTGGGCAGGCTGTTGATCGACTGGAGCAGCCGCGTACGCCGGTATTGCGTCATGCTGCTCAGCTCCGTCAGGGCGTGATCCAAGGCCATCATCTCCGCAGGCGATCCTTGCCGCACGGACATCAGCGTCCTCCACATCGAACGATTGATCGCGTGGGTTAGCTCCGGCGTCTGACCCTTTGCCATCAGCGGCCAGTCTTGAGTGAGCACTGCCGCAGCGTATTCGCGGGCCTCCTTCTCCAGCTGCGCGCGCGCTGGCGTAGGTAGACCTTCGGCCAGACGGAAGACGTTGCGGAGCGAGTTCGCCTCGAGCTCCACGTTAACCTGCGACGCCGAGAAATTGGTCCACTCCGTGAAAAGCATAAAACCGAGGATGACCGCGTACGTCACGGCGAGGATGTTCAGCTGCCAACCGATCAGATCCTCTTGGGCGTAGCGAGCCTTGGCGGGCCACAGTCGATTGACCGTAGCCATGAACACCAGTGCAGCCGCCAACACGACGATGCCAATAACGATGTTTTCAGTCAGTGACAGCATCTTGGGTGACCCAGCGAACCCTTGCAGCCCAACACGCTGCTTCCGGCAATGTTATTCCAATGGCGCTCATCGCGGCTATTCTCAGGCGCTGAAGCGCGCGTCCGCAGGAGAGTCTGACCATCGTGCGGTTCGTTGACCGTCACTCCACGCCGGATCGACGGTGGAAATGGCCGTCCAGAATCCGTGGAAGTTAAAGGCAAATGCGCCCTCAAAGTCCGAGCTGGAGGCCGACTGAGCGCAGGCAGGCGCGCCCGTCACTTCATTGGTATCGAAGAGAACGTAACGGTGCACGCGAGGTCTCGCGGCACGCACGATCCGAGGTGTGAGTGTCTGGGCGTCGCCTGGGCTAAGTCGGGAGGGAAGGCCAGACTACGAGCAGTGCTTCAAAGCGAGATAAAGGACCGAAGCTCAGTTGAGAAAACGACCCGGAAAGTTACCCACACTCGACACAACCGGCCCGAATTTGCTTGCAGAGACAGATTTGGAATTCAACTGGCAGTGCAATGGCTTACGTACACTTCGCACAAATCCTCTATAGTGGGACTTGCACGTCGGATCCCTCGGACCCAAAAATAAAGCCACGTAAGTGATTGATAGAAGAAGAGATTTGAATATGGTGCCCGGGAGAATCGAATCTCGGCCGTAAATTTCTCCGCATTCAAAGTCTTAGCGCGGTGGGAGTTTCCGAGTTTCCCGCAACGTTACCCAGCAATTACATGCACTGGCGCGATATCCGCTGGTAGCGTGTGCTACTCCTTGAGAATTCTCGACGGCCTCAGGACCGCAGCAAATTGGACATGGAGCCGCCACTTTGCCGATTCCGAAGAGACCTACCGCTATTGAGCTACTCTCGTGATGCCGGGCGGCTGCCACGTTTGCTTCACGATATCCTCCGCCGGCAAGTAGGTGCGCATGAACAGGAAAAGCTGTCCGTCCGGCGCCGGTAGCCAATTGCTTTCCTTGTCCGCGCCCGGCGAATTCTCGGCGCGAAAGTGTGACGATCGCATCGATGCCACTGGTGCGGGCAGACGTCAGCTCCCCCTACGTGTTTGCGATGCTGGCTTTGGGCGTGGTTTACTTCGCACGCTTTGGTGGCGATGGGCCGGTGGTTCGTGACGACCGCGGCCGCCAAGGAGAGCGCGGCGCCACGAACCGACACCAACGACATCGGTTCGGCCTGAATGGAGGACCCTGTGCGGCGGGCGGCTCATACACTGTCACGGTTGTTCCGGCCAAATTCGATCGCGCTGATCGGAGCTTCCGACCGCAATCCCTTCTCCATTATGGCCGCCGCCAATCTCGCGCGCTTCGGCTTTGCCGGGGAAGTCCACATGGTCAATCCGCGCGCGGCACCCGCGCACGGTCGCCCCGCAGTGGCCTCTTGTCGAGAGATCGGAAGTGCGGTCGATTTAGCTTACGTGTGCGTGCCACAGGTCGCGGTGCTTGAGGCGCTCGAGGAAGCGGCCGCCGCCGGCATTCGCAATTTCGTGCTTGTCTCTTCGGGGTTCGCAGAAGCTGGCGCTGCCGGTGCCGAGTTGCAGCGTCGGCTTGAGGCCCTGATCATTCGTCATGATTTGCAGCTGCTTGGACCTAACAGTCTAGGGTTCATCAATTTCAAGGATCGCATCGCCGTAGGGGCCATGGTCGGCCCATTCGCGCCGCTGCCGGCGTCGATCGCTATGATTTCAGCGAGCGGGTCCACCGGCATACAGCTTGCAAGTTTTGCGTATCAGATCGGCATCGGTCTGACGCATCTCATATCCACCGGGAACGAGGCCGGCATCGATACGGCCTCCGTCATCGATTTCCTGCTCGAGGAACCTGAGATCAAGGCCATCGGCATCTTCGCCGAGACGGTGCGCCATCCGGTCGCATTTACTGAGGTGGCGCAGCGTGCCTTTGAGAGACGCAAGCCCCTCGTGATCTTGAAAGTCGGACGTGCGCCGAGCACGGCGGCTCTGGTCGCCGCACACACCGGCACGTTGGTGGGCAACGACCGCGTGTTTGACGCGGTCTGTGATCGTTTTGGCATTCAGAGGGTGTATTCCACCGAGCAGCTGGTCATCACCGCAGCGACCCTCGCCAATACGCCGCCCCTGCATCGCGCGGGCGTCGCGATCGTGTCGGTTTCCGGGGGCGCCTGCGAGATGATCGCCGACGCCGCCGGGGAAGCCGGTGTGCCAGTGCCACCCTTCGCTGATGATACCCAGGCGAGGCTTCGCGGTATCGTGAGCGATATCGGCCAGACGCACAACCCGCTTGATCTGACGGGTGCGGTCATGCGCGATTCCACGATGTGGGAACGCGTGCTGCGAACGATCGCGCAAGATCCCAATATCGGGCTCACGGTCTGCAATTTCGATATCCCGGCGGCGCCGCTGCCGGACTGGCAGACCGCTTGGGAGCACATCGTTGCGGGATTGCGGGCTGCAGAGCCACCCGGGCCGATTCTCACAAGCTACATCCAGTGCCTTAGCGAACACGGGCGGCAGTTCATCAAGGATATGCAAATTCCCTATGTCATCTCGGGCATCGGTTCGGGGCTTGCGGCGCTCGGCAGCGTGATTCGCTGGTCGGCGCGCCTGAGGCAGGCAGCGCCGATGAGTCTTGCCACTAGGGAGCGGCAAGCTACGCCACGAAAGTTCGGATCCGAGCGCGACGTACTCGAATATCTTGCTCAGTGCGGGGTTCCGGTCGTTCCAGCCACAGTGGTTCGCAGCGAGACGGAGGCGATTCAGGCGTATCGCGCTCTGGGCGCGCCGGTGGTGTTGAAAATTCTGTCGCCCGACATTCAACACAAGACCGAAGCGGGCGGCGTTCTGTTGAATCTTAACGGGGAGACTGAAGTCGCCGCGGGATTTCGGCAACTTCTCGGGGCCGTACAGAAATCCAGGCCGGCGGCGCGCCTTGAGGGGGCTCTCATCTCGCCAATGCGCGCGTCCGGCATCGAGATGTTCGTCGGTCTGGCACGCGATCCGCAGTGGGGATGGGTGATGTCGCTGGGGCTGGGGGGCATCTGGATCGAGGCCCTTAATGACACGGTAATCGAACCTTTGCCCGTCGGGGGCACCGATGTGATCCGCGCGTTGCGACGTCTGCGTGGTGCCAAGCTGCTCGAGGGGTATCGGGGCTCGCCTCCGGTTGATTTAGGGATCTTGGCCGACTGCGTCGTCCGAATTGGCGAGGCGGCCCTTGCGCTCGGGCCCGATATTGCGGTCTTGGAAGTTAATCCTTTGCTGGTGAATGGCGACAGGATTGAGGCGCTTGACGCGTTGGTCGTTTCGGTCGAAGCGGGGAGGCTATGAGTAACGCACAAGAGGCACATATTCCGGTTATCGTCGGAGTCGGCCAGATCAACGACCGCCCCAAGGAGGACGCCGCGGGTCTGGATACGCTGGCGCTGATGAAGGCAGCGCTCGAAGGTGCCGATCGCGATGCCGGCGGCGGCTTCTTGGCGCAGCTGCAATCGCTCGATGTCGTCGACCAGATGTCATGGCCCACCATGACCTGGCCCTCGATCGAAAAGATCGCGCCGCGATTGGTGGAAGCCCTCGGCATCGCGCCGACGCATCTGGCGATGACGCCGGATCCGAGCGGCGATGGACCGGTGCGACTGCTTAACGAGGCAGCCAACCGTATTGCGAGCGGTGAGGCTGAGGTCGCTGCGGTGGTTGGCGGTGAGGCACTGCGCACCGGCGCCAAGCGTGCGGCGGTGGAGGCCCAAAGAGCCGCGGCGGCCGGTCAAGCACCAAGGCAGGATTTGCTACGCGAGGTAGCCGAGCAGCACTTCAAACCAGTTCTCAGGAAATACGGGTTGCTGGCGGCGACCGACATTTACCCGCTTTACGAGAATGCCTGCCGTGCAGCGTGGGGCCAAAAACTCGCCGAAGCGCAACTGGAATCGGCGCTGATCTGGTCCGGCATGTCCGCGATAGCCGCGGACAATCCCGACGCCTGGATTCGAACTCGGTACACGCCGGAGCAAATTCTGACGCCTTCTGCGGACAACCGACCGGTTAGCTTTCCCTACAACAAGTTAATGATCGCCAATAACAGCGTCAACCAGGGAGCGGCGGTGATCGTCACGTCGCTCGCCCGGGCCACCGCGGCTGGGATAGCGGAGAATCGGCTTGTCTACGTGGGCGCGGGCGCCGCTGCCCAGGAGCCCGAGGATTTTCTGAGCCGCGATTGTTACGACCATTCTGCCGGAATGGCGGTCTCGCTCACCGAGGCTTTGGCGGCAAACGGCCTGCGTACCGCCGATCTTGACTATGTAGAGTTCTACAGCTGTTTCCCTTGTATTCCCAAGATGGCCCGCCGTGTGCTCGACTGGCCGCTGGATCGACCGCACAGCGTTTACGGCGGCCTGACTTTCGGCGGTGCGCCGATTGGAAACTGTATGACCCATGCGGCTGCGACGCTGGTCAACCGATTGCGCACCGGCGGTACCCATGGGCTCCTTTACGGGAATGGCGGCTTTGTCACCCACAACCATTCACTGATCCTCACGCGTCAGCGAGCGATGGCAGCTCGAGCGCCGCGCTCTTACGACTATCAACGTGAGGCCGACTCCCGCCGCGGCGCTATTCCGCGGTTCATAGAGGGCTATTCCGGGGCAGCCACCATCGAGACCTACGCCGTGCCCTTCGATCGAAATGGTGAACCGCGCTTCGGCACCATTGTCGCGCGCAGCGTTGCAGGCGAGCGCTTCCTATGTCGCGTGCCTCGAGAGGATAAGGAAGGCCTCGCATTTCTCGTTTCGGGTGCGATCGAACCGGTGGGGAAACTGGGAACTGCTGTTCCCGGACCGGACGGTTATGTCTACTGGATGCATTGAGAAGTAAGGGGACGCGTATGACCTCGCAGGCTAGCGGAGATGTTCTTCTAATCGAGCGTGTGGGGAAGCACATTCTGGTTGCAACCCTTAATCGACCCGACAAGCGCAATGCCATCAACGGCAGCATCGCCAATGCGCTGCACGATGCCGTGCAGATTGCGGAAAGCGAGCCCGATATCCGGGTCGCAGTACTGGCTTCATCGAGTCCCCAGACTTTCTGCGCCGGTGCCGACCTGTCGGAGGTGATGAAACCCAGCGGCGGCGGGATGGTGCACCCGGTAAGCGGCTTCGCCGGGTTCGTCAGTTCCCGGCGCATGAAGCCGTGGATCGCTGCGGTGGGTGGCATCGCGGTAGCCGGCGGTTGTGAGATTTTGCTTGCGTGCGACATGCGCGTCTGTGGTGAGAGCGCTGAGTTCGGCTTGCCGGAGGTGAAGCGCGGGCTGGTGGCCGGCGCCGGCGGCGTCAGTCGACTGCCGCGGCAGCTTCCGAGGGCAATTGCCCTTGAACTAATCGCGACCGGTGACCGGATCGGCGCGCGACGCGCTTATGAGCTGGGTTTCGTCAACCGCGTCGTCCCGGATGGTCAGGAACGGGCCGAGGCACTTAAGCTCGCCGAAGCGATTGCGGTAAATGCACCGATCGCGGTGAAGGAAGCTCTCAACATCGCGCGCCAGGCGTTCGATCACTCCGACGAGGACCTGTTCGCACTGACTGCGGAAGCCCTAAGACGCCTGATGAAGACCAAGGATTTTCAGGAGGGGCCGCGTGCTTTTCTGCAGAAGCGAGCACCGGTATGGACTGGAGAATAGGCACCCGGGGTTGGATCGTAACCCGAGAATCGTCTGTCAGTCTCATAGTCATTCCGGAAACAGAAACTGCACTAACAATTCCAGTGTCCAATGGGGGGAGCCGGGAGGCGCTACAACGTTGTAATAAGTGGTCACCTGCAGATTGACGGACTGATGTCGTTTGGCACGTTCTGCGAGAGCATTGGCGTCTTTTGCTAGTTACGCCGAGCCGCTCTTGAGCCACACTGAAATCGTGAGCTCGGGTCCTGAGAGACACAGCGACCTAGGTAAAGCCGAAACCTCATGAAGGGTGACACAAATGAAGACACGTGAAACCGCGACTCCAGTAAGAGCCTTTGATCGCGCCTATATCAACGGCCAGTTCGTCACTCCCCATGGAACGCAGATCGTCGATCTGGTGAACCCGACCGACAACAAGGTTATCGGCAAGGTCACCCTGGCAGACGAAATCGACGCCCGAAAAGCCATCGGTGCAGCGAAAGAGGCCTTCAACTCCTTTTCGCAAAGTAGCAAGGAATACCGGATGCAGCTCCTGCAGCGGTTGCACGACGCCGTGGCCGAACGAATGGATCAACTCGTTGAAGCAACGGTCGTGGAATACGGCGCACCGCAAGACCGTGCGAAGGGCTCCAACAACCTCGCGGCGAACATTTTCCTGCACTTCAAGAAAGTCCTCGAAGATTTCGACCTGGTCAAAACTGTCGGCACATCTAAGATCGTGATGGAGCCGGCCGGCGTAGTGGGCATATTTACGCCATGGAATTCGAGCGCCGGCTCGATCGCGATCAAGGTGGCGCCGGCGATCGCTGCCGGATGCACGGTCGTCATCAAGCCCAGCGAGATGAGCGCTATGCAAACGGAAGTGTTGATGGATGCCTTTCATGAAGCCGGGTTGCCTCCTGGCGTCATCAATGTCGTGACGGGCCTCGGCCAGGTCGTCGGGACGGAGCTAACGCAAAGTCCCGACATTCAGAAAATAGCTTTCACCGGTTCGACGCAGATCGGAAAACTGGTCGCCAAGAACTCCCTGGACACCATGAAACGCTTGACGCTGGAGCTCGGGGGTAAGTCGCCCAACATCATCCTGGACGACGCCGATCTGTCCACGGCGATCCCGATGGCCATCAACGCCTGCTACCTGAATAACGGGCAGGCCTGCATTGCGGCCTCGCGTCTGATCGTGCCGGAAGAGCGCCTCGACGAAGTGAAGCGATTGGCCAAGGCGGCCGTCGAAAAAATCAAAATGGGCGATCCGAGGGACAAGGACGTCACCCTCGGCCCATTGGCCAGCACAAAGCAGTACAAGCGCGTGCAGGAGTACATCAAGTCCGGGATCGAGGAAGGTGCGGAGCTCGTCGTCGGCGGGGAAGGTCATCCCCAGGGACTTGAAGGTGGGAATTTCGTGAAGCCCACCGTGTTCGCCAACGTCACCCGCGAGATGCGTATCGCGAAGGAAGAAATCTTCGGACCGGTTCTGTCGATACTGACGTACAAGACGGAAGCCGAGGCCATTGAAATCGCCAATGACACCGAATTCGGCCTCATCGCCTACGTAAGCTCGGCGGACCCGGAAAAGGCCACCGGTGTGGCGCGCAAACTCGCCGCCGGCCGCGTCCTGATCAACACATTAAGTCACGATCCGTTTGCTCCCTTCGGTGGGTTCAAACAATCGGGGATCGGTCGGGAAGGCGGGATCTTCGGGCTGCAGGAGTACTTGGAACCCAAAGCGATCATCGGCTAACCCGAGGAATGTCCTGACAGCGCGATGGCTTCCAGACGAAATGCCGGCGAGATAAAAATGACCGTCCACGTGCCAGACCGTTTCAAAGCCGCGAACGCCTTTTGGATAGGGCTCAGTAAGATCGGACTTACGCCAGCAGCGGTGCTGAGCCAAGCTCGCTTGCCGCTGACTGTTTACGACGGCGAGAAGAACCTCGTCACAACGGCGCAGTTCTTCGCACTCTGGCGTGCCGTGGGCGAGGTCTCCGGTGATCCTGCTGCGGGCCTAAAAATAGCCACCCAGATCGACGTTGGCAATCGGCCACCGTCAACTATGGCGGCCTATTATGCCCGTGATTACCGGGACGCGCTCACCCGCCTTGCTCGCTTCAAGCAACTGTGTTCGCCCGAGGAACTGCAAATCAAAGTGAGCGAGGACGATTGCGTGATCGAGCCGGTATGGCTCCACGCGCAGGAAGAAACGCCGCCGTTGTTGACAGACGCCGCCTTCGTCTCCTTCGTTGAACTTGGTCGCCGCGGCACAGGGCATTTGGTGACGGCGAAAAGGGTCGAGCTGAAGCGCAGCGCGGAGGCGACCGGCTTCCACGAAGCCTATTTCAAGGGCCCGATTAAGTTCGGAGCGCGACGGAATGCGCTCGTCCTGCACGCGACCGATCTCGATCGGCCGTTCCTTACTTACAACGCCGAGTTGCTTGACATGTTGAATCCGCAGCTCGAACGCGCGCTTGAAGAGCGCCGGGCGCAAAGTTCGATCAGTGAGCAGGTGAAATGGATTCTCAAACGCCTGCTCGCGGGAAGCCGGCCGGAGATAGCGGCCGTGGCGCGCGAGCTCGGGTTGAGCGATCGGACCTTGCAGCGTCGAATCATCGATGACGGCGCAACCTTCCGGCAGTTGCTTCTGGAGGTGCGGCAGGAACTGGCGCACGAGTACCTCAACCGCCCGGAGGTGGATGTCACGGAAGTGGCATTTCTGCTCGGCTACGAGGATTCGAATTCTTTCTATCGAGCTTTCCGAACGTGGGAGGGGACGACACCGTCTCAGTTGAAAGCAGCGCTCCGACGATCTGAAACTAGGCAATAAGTGCAAGAGGATCTGAGTTTGCGAGCGCTCGAGGGTCACCTGCTTTCGCTAGTCAGGACGCCTTGGTTGCGTGCCGCCGCGCAAGCACTGACGCACACGGCGCGAGGCGATGACTGGCGTCGGCCGGCCTTGTGTGCATTGAAGACATCGGTACGCCCGCGTTCTTGTCATCGCTTTTTATCGCGACCCTGAGCGTCGACGAATCTTGCGCTATGCCGAGCGCGCGTGCAGGGTGCCAGCCAAAGATATGATGCTGATCTCTGCGCAGCGAATTCAGGGTTGAAATTCAATCCAACGTCGGCGCACGTCGCGCAATAACTGTTGGAACTGCGGGTCAACGCGTAGTGACTTGAACGCGGGATCGTGGTGGGCGAGAAATGGGTAGTTGATGAAACCGCGCTCGGTTGCCACCCGCAGCCACCGCATTGCCGCTTTACTTTCACCGGCATAGGCATAACCCTGAGCGAGGAATCTGGCAAAGACATCGGTTCCGCGACCCACGGCTTCCGACTCCTTTGTAAGCACGGCTTGCGCTTGCCGCACCTTGCCGGCGCAGGCCAGGGACAGGAATCGCATAATCTGACCCGGGAGCGTCGTACGAAGTTCGGGAGGACAGGCGGCGACGACGTTATCCGCCTCGGCCGATCGGCGATTCATCAGCAATATCCAGGCGTAAAACAAAGTCGCCATCGGGTTCGTGCGATCCATTTCAAACATTTCGCGGTATGGCCCAATCGCCTGCCTCAGTTTGCCCTCCATAACGTCCGCGAATGCCGGCATACAGCGCGTTAATGGAGTTAGGGGATCTACAACGGCCAAGCGCTTGAGCAGTGGACGAGCTGCGTGCCCCTGCCCACAAACGAGGTAGCAGTTGCACAAGAGCAGCAATGTATCCGGGTTATTGGGTTCCTTAGTGAGTGCGGCCTTTAGCTGATGGACCGCCGTCTGAAGCTGAGCGCGCGAGTAACTGATCCAACCTCGCAACTGCAGCGCGGCCGCGGAATTCGGGGCGAGGACAAATACTTTTGCTGCACACGCCTCAGCACGTGCCACTGGATGCTCGCTTAGATCAATTCCGGCCTCTCGGAACTGCAGGTACGCCATGCCCAGGGCGCCGTAAAGACGAGCGTTGTCGCCAACGATCCGTAGTCCCTCTTCGAGTAGTTCCACCGCATGACCGATCGCGTCCTTGCGCCACCGCCAGCTTTCGTAACGTGCGCGAAGATAGCACTCATACGCCGCAAAATTGTCGATTGCGTACTCGGCGATTTGTTGTTCGTCACGGCTGGTAAGGTGCAGAGTCAAGGCGTCGGCGATCCCGCGCGCAAGCCGCCCCTGGATAGCGAACACTTTGTCCAGATTCCCGTTATAGGTCTCCGCCCACAGGTGCAGATCATTCTGTGCGTCGATCAGCTGCGCGGAGATCCGTACCTGCCGTCGTGCGCGGCGTACGCTTCCCTGAAGCAGGTAACGAACGCCCAAGAGCTTCGCGATGGCCTTCGCCTTCTTGGTCGAGTCTCGCAGTGTCATGGCGGAAGTGCGCGACACGACACGCAGTCCGGGCATCCTGGAGAGGGTCGTGGTCACTTCCTCCGTTAGACCGTCGACAAAGTAATCATTCTTTGCGGTGCCGCTCAGGTTGGCGAACGGGAGCACCGCCATCGAAGGACCGCGCAACGGTACGGTGCGTGCTTGCGTGGCGTATTCGACTGCGGAAGCGCGTGTACGGCTCTGCCGCCACGCGTCGACCTCGGGTTTGAGCGCGAACACGCTCCCCAGCGCTCTGTGTACATGTCGTTGCACCGGCAGGCCTTCGCTTTCCCAACGTCGCACCGTGCGGACACTACGGTTGAGATAGCGCGCAATCTGCTTCCAGGAATCCAGTCGATCGACGTTGGGCATGGAGCTACTTACTTCAGCGTTCGGCAAGAGGCTTCGTCGAAGCGGCGGCCAATAGCGGCCAAAGTGGGACATGTTGCGGAATTTCGCGTAAAGCGATGTTTGCCTTTCGCCAGCGCGCGGCTAGCTTGCTGTTACGAGCACTCGCACTGTGCCGGGTGCAAACGGAGGAACCGATGGCCATTCGCTCTTGTTTTGGCTTTATCAGTTTAGGGGCTGCGCTCGGCAGTTGCGCCGCCCTCCAATTGGGCGGAACGCAAGTGCTGGCCGGGAGTATGGGAGTCGCGCGGGTCGTCCAGGTTTCGGGCAGCGGCGTAGATCTACTTAGCGGCATGATCGTGCATTCGGAAACCAAGACCTCCTCAGGTAGCATCCAGAAAAGCACCGAAATCGTGGAGCTGGACGGGGATCTGCGCGGCAGAGTGCTGGTGGCAGCGAAAACGACGATCAATTCTGCCAAAGGCACGCTGACAAATACCGGGGATCAAGTGTACTCCGGGACGATTGCGGGGTCTGAGCCGGTAATGATCCACGATAGCAGATTCCGTTTCGGAGTTAATCTAACCACTGGGGCTGATAGTGGCATGGTGTATCTCTCTGACCACATTGCGGGGCCCAAAGTGAGCTGTACCTTGCATGTGACCGGAAAGGGAAAAAATTCGGCGGGGAATCCGATCTTCGATTATCGCGGAGATTGCACCTTCGCGAGCTGACCCCGGTAACCAGTCAAACCCGGAGGCTTGGGGCGAGCGCGCAAGCTGGTGAGGAGAAGCGGGCTTTCCTGCCCTGCAGGTATCGTAACTGGCCGAGCTGACTGTCGGTCGCCGATGGACCCTGACTCACGGTCTCAGACCGGTCCTGACCACACCAGTCGGTTGACAGCGCTTACGATACTTTCCCCATTTCGGCCGGCCTGCACGGAGACTGCACGAAACTGAGCTCGCCAGTTCAAGAACCCTTTGGACACAATCGCTTGGCGGGTACGCGGACGGTGGCGCTGAACGAAATTGAGGCCGATAAGGATGAGCAACGCGCTCACGTTGATCCCCCACAATGTGCGCTCGGTGCAGTTGGGAGCGTTCGGTAGTCGGTCGCGATCCTTGTCGTAGAAGCTATTGCCGCTGCAGGTCGCAAACTGCGGGGGATTACTGCAGCGTCCTAAGTTCGAGTGCGATTGCAAGTTTGAGCGGAACTTCGCTTAGGCAGATACTGCCACCCCTGACCCAAAAAACTACGGCCCTTTCCGAATTGGGCGGCGAGACATGCCTCTGATTCCCGGTAGCAATCAGGAAGACCGCCCCGAGACCTACATCGTCGCTGATTTGCGCATCGATGTGGGGCGTCAGTGTGTTTCCCGGGGAAACACCGACATTGCGTTGCCCAATCTGTCATTCCGCCTCCTGGTGGCGCTGATTCAAGGCGCACCGAACGTAGTCAGCAGTGATCGGCTCATGGAACTGGTGTGGCCCGGGCAGATCGTAAGTCCGGAAACCATCAACAAGCGCGTACAAATGCTGCGCGATGCCTTGGGCGATGACGTTCGCAGCCCCCGCTACATCGCGGGGGTGCGCGGCCGGGGCCATCGGCTTATCGCCGCCGTGGAAACTGCGACTACGTCAATCCTGGAGGATTCGACTCGCGCTGCCGGCTCCGGAAGTCCGCCGCCTGATATACCGGTGCCTCCGGCCGCGGCGACCACGTCCCCATATCGGCGCCCGCTCGTCTGGATGGCGGTGGCGCTCACTCTCATCGTCACCTGCACGGTTGCCATTGTCAGGGTTAAGTCGGTTGATCGCCCTGCACCGGGCGCCAATGCGGCTTCCGCAAGCAAGCTTGCAGTGGCGGTCCTGCCGTTCGAAAGCATCAGTGCTGACTCAGCCGATGCATATCTGGCGTTCGGTGTGCCTGAGATGATCATCAGCCGGATGTCGCAGGCCCAAGGCCTGGCGGTGATTGCCCGCAGTTCCTCGTTTTTACTGCCGACCAAGACGTTGGATTCGCGCGCGATAGGTCGGCGCTTGAATGCCGCGTTTCTGGTGGGTGGCAGCGTGCAGCGAGACGCCGATAGATTGCGGGTCGATGTGCAACTGGTGGATGCAACAGCTGACACGGTGATTTGGTCGGCACGCTACGATCGCAAACTGCCCGAGATTTTCGCGATCGAGGACGAAATTGCCGACGAGGTGGCCGACGCGCTCGCTGTTCATACCGGCGGCTTCCGGCTGAAGCCGCTTCCCAAGGAGCGCAGCGGGAATGTGGAGGCATACCTGGCATTCCTGCGGGGGCGAACGCTGCTGGGTCGGTTCACAGTGCCCGAGTCGGAAGCCGCGCTGCCCTATTTCGAGAAGGCGATTCAACTTGATCCGACATTCGCGCCGGCCTATGCGTCCCTGTACGACGCGCGGATGCAGGCCGCGGATGGCCGTGGCGAGGATCTGGCACCGCTGCGTGAACGCTATCGCGCTCTGATCGATCGCTCCCTTGCAATCGACCCGCGATGTGGGGCGGCCTACTTTGCTCGCGCGATGTGGAGCAATGACGACCCGTCGCAGCGCGACGCTGACTTTCGCCGTGGCGCCGATCTTGATCCCAGTAATGGCCGCGGACTGACGGCATACGCCGATTTCCTGCAGAACGAATACCCGGAGGCCGGCAAAGGTGACAGCGCGCGCATTTTGCAGCGGGCGCTGCAGATCGACCCGTTGGCACCGCTGCCGCAGTTCAAAGCCGCCGTGTGGAGTAGCGAAGAGGCCACAGCTAAGACCCAGGTGGTAGAGCAGTAGCAGATCCCCGCGGTACCCCCACCGCTTCCTGGTGACGAAGCCGTAGCCAGCAGCGGCACAGGCGAGACACACAGCAGCCAGGATGAGCGGCGCCCAGGCGCCGAGTGTCCTGAGACCGGCATGACCTGCAGGATTGAGGCGCCAGATCGGCTCCAAATACCCGCCAGGCGTCAGCAGTGAGACAGCCGCGAGGCCGCTGGCGAGCATCCCGAAGACAAAGAATGCGCTCATCGCAGTGAGGCCGGGCGGCCGCGCCGCCCTCGGGGGTAAAGTGGCTATTCGACCACGTGGTCTCATGGCGGTGAGGTTGAGCCATTGCCCGCAACCGCGGCCAGCACGCTCGCGGCGGCCCGACTTGGTGCCCCACGGCTATAACCCATTGATCGACGGTTGCTTTGCCAGTTGGTCAATTTCGTAGTTCCCGCGGATGCGGATCTTTGCAGGTGTCACGTCGTAACCCCGCGACGTGCGTGCCGCTACAAGTGACGCCAACTAGGATACCGTCCCTCGTGACTTCAGGAACCCAGCTCCCGATAAAGTCACCCCACGATACCTCGTGCGGCCAAAACCAAAAATAACCAGCGGCGGAGGTATGATGAGTATCGCTCACGCGGTACAAACAAACACCGGGCCAAGTCCATTTCAGTCTTGCAAAAGGCGAAAGACAGTTATCCGGGAACCTGAATCGCAGCGGACACGTCTGAACTTGCTAGGCGCTAGGCGTGACGACAACCGGACGAATGGGGAAAGAAGCATGTTGCATAGCACTGAGCTCCAACTCCCGATGCAGACCCGAGGCAACTACATTGAGGGCAGCGACAGTGCCACGATGTTGGACACCGACGTGCCGTGTGTGGAGGAGTGCGCGTTTTTCGTCGATGCGGAGGGAGCACTCCTGGAACACCTGTCGCCTCAAGGACTTTGCCGGGTCGATCAAGGCCTTCGGGACGCGCTACGCGCGCTTGCGCTGCGCACCGGAGGAGCGACGGCTCTGGTGAGTGGTCGCAGCATCGCAACGCTTGATGCGCATTTTGCCCGTATTTGCCAACCGCCGGTTTGCATGGGTTTGAACGGCGTACGGCCGGCTGTAGGTATGCACGACGCGCCCTCCCGTCTGGTCTGGCGTTGGGCCGAGCAAGGCGTTGGTTGGCACAGATCGCGCACGGAGATTCCCGCCTGGAGCTGGAGGATCGGCGTTTCGCTCTTGCGCTGCATTATCGCCAGGCACCGGATCTTGAAGAACTCATCGTGCATATGGTCCAAGCGATTGCCGACGCGATGGGCGGCGGATTTGAGGTACAGCGGGGCCAGTTTGTCGTGGAGATTCATCCCGGTCGTGTAAGCAAAGCGCACGCTGTTTCCGAGTTTATGCGGGAGGTCCCGTTCATCGGCAAACGGCCAATCTTCGTCGGGCATGATCTAAGCGACGAGAGTGCATTCAAATGGGTGAACGAAGCAGGCGGCCTGTCGGTAGGGGTGAACGTGTCGCCGTCCAGCTCAGCGTGGAGGCGGCTCTCATCCATTGACGAAGCGCGATCATGGCTAGGTAAAGTGATGGCGCGTGAAAACGCACCAAGGGAGGATGCGAGAGGTTTGAACGTCGCGATTTAGGCTAAAGGCGTCTCGCCGAACTCTGCTCGCGGCGGCGTGAGCGCGGAGGTATTTCAGGCTCCCTGATCGGACGCCTGTTTGTCATGCGAAATGCGAGCTGGACGAGTAGGAAGGCCAATCCGCGGCCGTGGATATCTGGGCAGGTGGTCGCTTCGTCCGTCAGCCGAAGCCCCGGCTGTCGGCGTTCCACAGCAGCTCAATCGCGCAGTGAAAACCCGGTCATTTCGCAGTATCTCTACCGTTGCCACATCTTCAGGTCCAAGGACACCGGACTCACTGCGCCGATCCTCTGCCTTCTTTACGGACACCGGGTTATAGCGAAGGATGATGTCTCCAGGTCGTAGGTCTCCATGGGCCGCGAGGCTCCCGGGCACTACCGCCGTGATGAGTGCGGCACTGATGTCCGGACACTGAAACATCGAAATCAGCGGCGCTCTCGGTGCGACCTCAATACCCAGCTGTGCGCGTTCATTGGTTCGCGCGACTTCACTCTCAACGCCCAGCGCGACGTTGATGGGGATTGCGTACGAAACCCCCTCGTAGCCGGCTGGGCTGGCATAGATCTGAGCGTTGATGCCGACGACTCGACCTTCGGAATCGAGTAAAGGGCCACCCGAGTTGCCGAAATGCACCGCGACGTCGGTCTGAAGGTAGGGTACAAGGGAGCCGGACCGGCCCTTGGCACTGACGATGCCCGAGACGGCATTCTCTTGGAGACCGTACGGGTCGCCCATGGCCAGCACTGAATCACCGATGGCAACACCGTCCGAGTTCCCGACTCGGACCGTCGGAAGTTTGTGAGCACTGATTTTGAGCACGGCGACATCGGTGAGAGGGTCGATCCCGAGGACCGTGGCTTCAAATCTACGTCGATCGGCCAGCATCACAGCCACCCGCCCTGCGTCGCGTACCAAGTGCGCATTGGTGAGAATCACACCGTCTGCGGAGACGATAAAACCCGATCCGATTGAATCGGCGTGCAGAGTTGTATGTGGAATCGGCAGGTCGCGAAAGAAACGAAAGAACGGATCATTAGGAGAGTAGATCGGAGTAACGATTCCTGGATCGAGGGTGCGGCCCAACTGAGCTGAAACATCCGAGTTGGCTGCGGCTTCAATTCCGACAACTGCGGGCGTGTTCTCGGCAACAATGTCCCGATAATCTGGTGGGCCTGATGATACAAAGGCGGTCGTTCGTCGTTCGGGTCGCTCGGTGAAGCCGGTCGATGCAAGGAGGCGAAACGGCGCCGCAAAACCCAGGACGCCACCAGCGAGAATTGCGATGACGCTGACGCCCAGACCTATATGGCTAAGTTTCATTTACCATCTCAGCATGCTGGCATAGTCGAGCTGACTACACATTTCTAACTAGGCCGCGGAGTCGGCATGGGCTTTCCGACTGGCTGTAATCCATCGGCGCGCCTCGTCGGCTTCGGTACCTGGAAACGGCTTGATGCGCCCAGGTAGTAGGAAGCTGAATGCACGAACGGCATGCCGAAGCCAGTCCACATCAGTCACTATTGCGATGCGCTCCCATCGGGTGAGGTACTCCATGCCAACTTTGAGATCCTCCCACGCCGCACCGGAATCCATTCTGAAGTCGTCGGTTGTCTGGTAGTAGAGGCGGATGCCGCGATGGCGCGCGAAGGCAGCTGCAACGGCGGGGATTAGGACCACGTCATAGTCGCGCTTCGTAACGCGGCCTGTGCACAGAAAGGCAACGACATTGCCGGGAAACTTCTCAAGCGTATGGATCATAAGGCCTCCGCAACTTTGCGACACGACTGACCCGGAGGTTCCGGAGATAACTGGACCGCTACGCTTTCATCATGAATCATCTGTTTTGAGGGTAGATGGATAGGGATGAATAACAGTGCCTCTCCGCGCTGAATCAGTGCGGCGACCTCCTTGTCGTGCGCATGAACCGCGGAGCAAACCTCCGCTGCGCTTGCAACGGGGTCCCCGTCGATCGAAAGCACGATGTCGCCCGCTTGGATCCCCGCGTCGGCTGACGGTCCTGACACACCCTGCACGCGCAGCCCAGCGGCAACGCCGACCTGCTCACGCTCGTCGGTAGTTAGCGGGCGAACCGCGAGGCCCAGATCGATCTGGGTGGCGTTTGATGTTGCGCGACCGCCCTCGATGGCGGCGCTCGAAGCTGCTGAGTTGCCAAGCCCAGTCGGGGCCGCAAATGCCGTCCCATTTCGCGAGATCTCAAGCCTCACCGGGTCTATCGGGTCAGCCATCGCCGGCTTATCCGGGAGGTCCCCGGCGCCGGGTACGGCTTGGCCGTAGGTGAGAATGATGTCCACCGCGCTAACGCCTGCGCGGGGCGTGGTGCCGGCCACTGGCGCCGGGACATTCTGCGGAACGACCGCCGGGTAGTTGGGCGCAACTCGCCGAACGGGCAGCATCACCCCGGGCGGCGTGCCCGGCTCGCGCGCGTCCTCATGCCAGAGACTATGACTCAGCGCGATGAGGCAGCCCGCGCCGCCAACCACGAACACCGCCAGCGCTGCAGCTACACTCGCTTTGCTGGGTTTCATATGCATACCTCGCGATGCGATCCAACTTCCTCGTGGTGTTCGGGGGGGAACTTGCCGTCGTGTTTGTGTAACGCAAGCGCGCGGGATACGTTGGCCAAGTCCATGAAAGACTGTCTTTCATGCTGCAGGTCTCAAAAGGTCGAGTGCTCAGGCGAGCACCGGCAGAAACAACCGCCATACGCTGCGAGGATGGCGGGCCCCCCAGGCTATGCCTGCCAGCCCAAAGGGTATGGGCTCCCTGCGCGCCGCCCCGACGGGCCGCCTAGCGAACACCTCGACTTCTATTTGTGCCTGTCCAGGTTGCGACTCTTCGGAGATCAAATGCGACGTGCTAAGCAGTACCTGAAGCTTCAGCGGTGACGAGTTGAGTGGAGGGGATGGACGGCCGAGCTCAGCGAGTTCTTGCCTCACCCGGTGGCGCTTCGCTGTATCGAGCTGAGGCGCAATCGATTGCGATGTCCCCAGTAAAGTGCCCTCAACGAGGCCTGTCGCGGCTTCCGTCGCCACGTGAGACGCGGCCAGGGCGTACGAGCTACACGCCAGAAAGCCAACAAAGACAATGCAGTTGCGAAACACGTTCGCAAATGCCTCCGTGAGCCAAGATTCTCTCTGCTTTCTGACACGAACGCCTCGACTAAGTTCATTGACTCTTTCAGGCGCGCGCATACCATTCTTTCAGAGATTGCAAGAGGCCAGACCAGAATGGATCGACTGCAGGCGATGCGCGTGTTTGCCACGATCATCGACCGTCGCACTCTGTCGGCTACCGCTGAGACGCTCGGAATTTCACTCCCCAGCGTGAGTCGAGTCCTGAGCGCACTTGAGCGCGAGCTCGGAGTGCGCCTGATTGCGCGCACTACTCGGGGCTTGACTGAGACCGACGCGGGCCGTTTGTACTATCGCCGCTGCCTCACGATTCTCGAGGGAGTTCGTGAGGCGGAATCCGCCGTACAAAGTCACGCAAAAGCGCCTGCGGGCGAGCTGCGCTTGACCGCGCCGGTCACGTTCGGTCGTTATCATGTCGCCCCGTCGATGGCCGAGTTTCTTGAACGCTATCCACGTTTGTCGTTCTACTTGCTTTTAAGCGATCACTGCGAATCCTTGACCGAGCAACGTCTGGATGTCGCAGTCCGGGTCGCGGTGTTGCAGAAACAAAGCGTGACTGCACGTCGACTGGGATACGTGCAGCGGGCGGTGGTGGGCTCAAGGGATTATTTCAGTACGCATCCAGTACCAAGTCACCCCCGCGAGCTGTCGCAGCACAACTGCATGCACTTTACGCACTATCTGCGCGCCGATGAGTGGACCTTTCAGGAGCAGGGGCGCAGGCTCGCGGTGCGGGTGAGCGGACGACTGCGCACGAATAACCAGGAAGCGTTACTGGATGCGGTACTCGCTGGAGCCGGATTAGCCGTGTTACCGACCTGGTTGGTACACGAAGCGCTCAACAATGGCAGGCTGCAACGCGTGTTAGCGGAGTTCGAGGCGCCCCGGACGCCGGTATATGCCGTGTTCCCCGCCCAGGGGCCGCCGCCTAAGAAGGTACGGGCCTTCGTGGAGTTTCTCGGCGAGCGTTACCGCGATCAGGGCATTCTGTCGTCGGAGGCTGTAGTGGCTGGCACGTCCGAGGCAGTGGAGTCACGATTGACGGAAGCGCACCTATTTGAGCCCGCAACAGGTGTGGAATCCATTTCAAAGTAGTGCGGGCGGCAACGCACTAGGGCCTGTTAACACTAAGTGATATGCTGTGGGTATGGAAATCACACCCGAACAGTACGCACGCATCGAGCCGCACTTGCCGATTCATCGTGGCAACGTCTCGCATGAGAACCTCAACGTGATTAACGCGATCCTGTTTGTCGCAGAGAACGGCTGCAAGTGGCGCGCGCTGCCGAAGCGCTTCGGTAACTGGCATACGATCTACACGCGCATGAATCGCTGGGCAAAAGCCGGCGTTCTGGATCGGCTTTTTGCCGAGCTGCAGCGCGAACAGCTGATCCGCATCAAGATCGAAGCGGTGAGTCTGGACAGTACGATCGTGAAGGTTCATCCGGATGGCACCGGTGCTCTAAAAAAAACGGCCCTCAAGCGATCGGCAAATCCCGTGGCGGCTGGAGCACAAAAGTTCATATGGTTGCCGCGAGTGCTCGATGCGCCATAGGGTTTTCACTCTCCCCAGGACAAGCCGGAGATGCTCCCGAGGGGCGCGCGTTACTGCGCTCTATTCCCGAACTGCCCATGGCCTGCCACCTGCTGATGGACTGCGCGTATGAAGGCGATGAAACCCGACAACTTGCTTTCGACCTGGGCTTCATTCCCGTCGTGCCACCGCATCCGAACCGGGTCGAGCCCTGGAGGCTCAAGAAAGCTCTATATAAACGTCGCAACGAGATCGAGCGCTTATTCCGACGGCTCAAAGGCTTTCGCCGCATCTTCAGTCGCTTCGACAAACTCGACCTGGTGTTCATCGCCTTCATTTATTTTGCGCTCATCGTGGAAGCACTACGTCAGTAGTGTTAACAGGCCCTAGTGCGTGGGTTGCACCTGACAGAACCGCCGGCGCCGTGAATCTCGGCGCCCGGTCACGCACCCCCCGCGACGCACTGATCGTGACGCGCCTTATAACCGACGTTGCATTCCCAAGAGTTGCTGAGGTTGTCGAGGTGCGCATTGCGGGGCACACGGATCGGCACGCATGCCTCGCCCGTTTGCTTGAATCCGCGCTCGCACTGCCACTGCTCGCCGGACGCTCGGAGAAACGCATTTTCTGGGACTCTAATAGCGACGCATGAGTCGCCCGACTCCTCGTAACCGCGTTCACACCTCCAGCCGCGCCCGTAGATTTCGTACGTGGCGTAAGCGTGGTTGGGGACTTGCACCGCTGCGCAGCCGTAACCTTGCTTGCGAAAGCCGCGATCACATTCCCAGTCGTGACCCGTGTCGTCAAGATGCGCATTCTTCGGCAGTAGCAAGGTAACGCAGGCCAAATCGTTCTTGTTATAAAAGCCGCGTTCGCATTGCCATCGATCTCCCTCGGCCAGGAGATAAGCGTGCGCCGGGATTTTGATAGCGATACAGCTTTCGCCCTGGGGTAGGTAACCACGCTTGCAGACCCACCCAGGTCCAAAGGGATCATAGGACGGATAGGCGTTGGGCGGCACGCGTACAGGTTGACAGTTGCTTCCGGCATCCAGGTAGCCCACCTCGCACTCCCAGCCTTTTCCGAAGGCGTAATCTGTCAGATGGGCATGAAGCGGGACATGTATAACCGCGCAACCGTCCTCTGTCTGGTGGTAGCCGCGCTCGCATTCCCACTGAGTGGCATCGGGATCGAGATAGGCATGTTGAGGGATCCGCGCCGCGGCACAAGCCACGGTGTGGCTTCCGCGCTCGGGTCCGCAGGAGTCAATGGATCCTGACAAGTTGCCGGGGGGCATTGCACGGGCAACGCCGGCGAAGAGCAACTGCGACAGCGCCAGTGCGGCTGCTAGGTGAACTCGCGAAAATCGCTTGCGACCGGGAGCGTCGGTGAGTTGCGCATTCGAGGTTCTCGCGCGCAAACCGGCGACAGATGCGGCCGTTAACTCCCGGATGCCAGCCAACATAAACCATCATCCGTGATTTTTCGCGGCCGCGGCAGCCGCGTCCAGGCCGTAGGTCGCGCGCGAGCTGGCCGTGACGGCGGCCCCGGTCCGTGATTGAGGCGTCAGCGCTTGCAGCGTCAGTTTGAAGTGGTGATGGACCGTTTGCGGAGCCGCGCAGGCTAGACGAAAACTGACTACGTGCACGGGCAGTTCAGGAAAGAGCCCATCCTTGATCTGTCGCATGAGCTCGCAGTCTGCAGAATCCAGTGGGGTCGGCCGACCGGGTTCGAGCGTGATAGTGTTGTTTGCAGCCTCGAGGTCGGCGAACCGCACCTGGGCCCCTTGTATCGCTTGCGGTAGCGAGAACTGCACCTCCACGCTCGGCGATCGATCGTCACAGTGATAGGGCGTGATCTTCATGCCAGGCCGCGCGCCGATGCTCAACAATACTGCTCGAAATCTGTACCAAAGCTCATCGCACGTATAGCGCTTCGGGAGATTGTCCAGATCAACGATGATCGCGTGTGAAATCCAGACGGCCGGAGTGTCTTCAGGGGGCGTCGCGACAGCCGGTGAAATGCCGGCCATCATCAGCGTCGATATCAGGCTAATACGGACTGCGGTCGCATATGCACCGGTCATCGAATCACCTCAGAGGGACTACTGCCGTGTTGACTCGAAGACCGCCCGGGTGGTTCCGCGAGAAGCGTAGTGCTTGCACGATCCGGAAGATACTATTTCGCGAACTGAATAACTGACACGCATCTGCAGCGTTAGTGGCTCCATGCGACTATGCGCTCGCTCCCGATTACTGAAGGATGTTGTCTCGTTCGCGATCTGCATTGAGCGCATAGCAGTCTGCTCACATGCACGTTTGCTCGATGGCCGCAGGTTCCCGCGGTTTGAGCTTCTGACCGCAACCCTATGCACAGCGATGCGGCCGCACTTGCGGTGCAGAGATTCTTGCAGGCCGTGGAAGAAAGGTGACGAGGAACTTAGCGGGCGATGAAGACGTCTGACGGAATAGCACACCGATAAGGAAGCGCGAGAGCGATGAACCCCGTTAGCACACTGACCTCGGATCTTGGCTATGACCTCGACGCCTTGGAGCCGGTGCTTTCACGAGAGACGGTTCTTTATCATCTAATTCAGCATCATCGCGACTGTTACGAGCGAACTGCGGCATTGGTGAGAGGCACCGAGCTTGCCTCGCTTCCATTGGAGTCCGTGGTGCGGGTTGCTGGGCAGCGTCCGGGCTGCGGGCACTTGTTTGCAATAGCGTCAGAGGCGTGGAGCCATGACTTGTACTGGCACTCATTGCGGCCGGGCGGCGGCGGCAAGCCGTGGGGCCTGATTGGAGAGGGAATTCGCCAGTGTTTCGGTTCGTTCTCCGCGTTTGAGAATCGCACGAAAGCGCAAGCGAGCAGTTTGCTGGGAAGTGGGTGGCTCTGGGTGGCCTGGAGAGGAGGGCGCATCGAGCTCATTACGACAGGCGCCTCAGAGTCTCCCTTAACAGCCGGCTATGTCCCTTTGCTGGCCATAGACCTGTGGGAGCACGCGTATTACCTCGACTACTACAGCGGTCGGCCTTCCTACGTGGCCGCCTGCCTGCACGAGCTCATCGACTGGGACTTTGCTAACGCGCGACTGCTTGATCTTGCGGAACAGCGACACGCGCAACGGAGCAGCCTTTCGTGGCTTACTTACGGGAAGCCGCCAACGCGTTTCGCTCCAGCTCGAGCTCCGACAGTGCGGGGTCGTTCGAGAGTGTGTTGATCAGCATCAGAAAATTTAAACACGAAGGGACTCGGCTGAGCGCGCGCCCCGGACCGTAAGGTCTCAACTGGAAGGGACTCGGTTGAGCGCGCGCTCCGAATGCTTTTTTCCGCGAAGCGGCAGCGTGCCTGCGTCGTTGACGATTCAGTCACCCGCCGCTCCGGGTCGCTCGCCTGGAGTCCCTCCTCGTCCGTTCCGGCACTGCGGAAATTCCCCTTTAGCCTGCGACCACCAGGTGCGGGTTGTCGCTCGTTTAAATCTCGCACACAACTGTAAGACTCAAGAGGTAAAGGGGGCCTCCGGTTCGAAGATTACAACGTGCTGCCGCGGAAGTGACAGCGTGCCAAATTGGCCTTCGCGAAACCAAAACGTCAAACGATCGTCGACCTTCAGATCCCGGACCTTCACGACCCGATCGTTGATTTCAGCTGTTCCGCCGGAACCGATCTTGAATTCGACCGTGGCAATCGGGAAATGGGCTACATCAGCGACTTCGACCTGCACGAAACGGGGGCCAATTTTCGATACACGGCCATCGAATCGCGCGTAGTCCACGCCGTCCTTCTCTGTAACATCTCGGCAAGCGGCCGGGGCCTTCGGGAAGTACTGAAGAAACTCCTCATTCCAGCGGACATTGGTGCAAGCGTACGTGGGGTGCTTGCCGTCGCTGGACGCGCGTGCGGCGCTCGTTGCCGTGAGTAGTATGACTGCACACAAGCCTAACGTATTGCGCTGAATCATCTGGTTTCTCCTGCTGCGAATATTGCCGACATGGCGGTGCAACGCCAGGCGCGACGGCTGACAGCCGGTCGCGCCTTAAGATAACGAGCCCGTCTATGGCGACGGTAGGTCCACCCGTGGAGCGGAAAAATAGTTCCCAGCCCAAAATCTCGCAGCAAGCGTGACCGCCTAGATCGTAGGCGCGGATTATAAGTCGAGTAGTAACGTGGACACACTTGCGCGCAGTCTTGCGCTGCGAGCGCCGCAGCTCGCTGTAATGCCACCGGGCTGCACTCTTGTTGTTCAACGCTTGCTCTAGTCCGCTCTAGGGTCCATTTCGTACGCCACGCGGACGCGGCGCTCGTGAACTCAAGCATGCCCAAGACGCTGGTGTCGCTCTTTAAGTGTCGCACCGCCACTCCAGGTGGCCAGCCCAACTACCGCCATACCTAGGATGAGCGTAAACCACAAATGCTGCGTGTTCGCCGTGTAGCGCTCAAACCATGGCAACAGCACGGCGCTCGCGCCAAGCGCGATATTGAGTCCGCTCTGCCAGGCGCTGCTGCGCGGGTACACGAAACGCACCGCCCCACACAGCACGATGATTCCTCCGACTACCGCACTCGCCAGGCCGGGGCCCGTAAACGTATGCTCGAAAATCCAACTTGAGGCGAATAGCAGAGCGCCGAGCAATACGTTTATTCCACTGCTAATCCGGGTCTGCATGCTTCGATCGATCCCATGCATCATGGCAGTGTCTCCATATCTAGTAGGTACCTCTGAATGGTTGACACTTGTACCACCCATAAGTTTGGTTGTTGTGCAGCAGAACTTGAAAGAGACTCTTTCATCCCGCGCGTATGCCATGACCCGGGACCGTGAAATGAAAATACTCAAGCGAAATGATCAAGCTCCAACTAACCCTGTGGATCTGTGCGAGCGCGGGTCGTTTCGCGCGTTGCTGCCTAGTGCATCTTGAGCTTGGGACTTCCGAGCTGTGTTCAATTGACGGGAAGATCCACGTCAAATCAGGCGTGACAACCGTGATCACGGCCCGCGTTGAACGGATGCCGTGAACCGGCAGCTGCGAATGCGCATTTGTCGGTGCGAGCACATGTGCCTGCACCGCACGAACCGCACTCGGTGCTCCGATCGTTGACCAATCTGCCGTCGCGGAATCATCTATAGGTCGTGCGCAAGCTCGAGCCCTTCAAAGACTCGAAATCACTCGAACAAAGAGTTACGTTACATTGAAAACTAAGGACTTGGTGCCCGGGAGAGGACTCGAACCTCGGCCGGAAATTCCATCGCAATCATAGTCTTATCGCGGTGGGACTTTTTGAGTTACCCGCAGGCTTACCCAGCATTCCGCACGACTGGTGCGATATCCGCTGGTACCGCGTGTTGGTCGCTGGTACACGTGCCAGTCGCGAAAGGCTGACTTTGGCGGCTCGGCTCCTCGTCGACAGCAAGCACCCGCTACTGACGCGCGCCTGCGCCACTAACCTTGAGGCACGACGCGCGCGCCTTCGCCACTGCCCTCGATGTAGACTCTCTCGCCGGGTATCAGGTTCGTGTCAGTCGGTTGTGTCACTGCAACCAGTACGCCAGAGCGCACTCGGACAATGATCTGCTGCGCCGGAATGGGCGCATCGTACTTCTTTTGGACGGCGTTGCCCGCCAGTGCACCTCCCAGCGCGCCCGCCACCATCGCTACGTCGCGGCCGCTGCCTCCGCCGATCAGGCTCCCGATACCGAGGCCCGTCAGGCCACCGACGACTGCACCGATCCCGGCATGGTGGTTGTCAGATAGCGTCGTAGGAGTGATCTGCTCGATCACACCTTGGCGAATCTCCATGGCGCCCGGTTGGGCAGTCGATTGTGAGCCAGGCGTGGCACAAGCTCCCAGTGTGAGCACAAGCGCGCCCCCGATGACGAGCGAATAAAAACGATTGAGCACGATTCATTCCTCAAAAAGTGAGCGCCGGCAATCCGGTCCAGCTGCTGCATCCCCGAGGGCTACGCTTTACGGGCGTACCGATCGACTTCCTTAATCTGCTTGAGCCCCCGGGCAAGCTGCCTTGATCTGGGCGATTTTGGTGTCGAGCGCCTTGTTGTACTCGCCGGTGGTCACTTCGTACTTGGTCTTTTCCGTTCCTGTTACCAGCCCGGCAACGAGGCCTATTGGCACAATCATCGAGATGCCATTACCGACCTTTGCTGCAGTGGAGGCCTTCTCGCTGTTCAGCACCCGCAGATCACCTGGCGCATGCGCACAGTCAATGGGCATCGCCTGCGCTGCCGCTGCTTCTTTCTTTTCCTGCATGGCGCAGCCACTCGTCACGATAAGGCCAAATGCGCAAACACTCACGCTAAATAGTTTGGTCATGATCATCGTCGCTCCTCAAAAATCGATAGGTCGACCCAAAAACCACGGCCCAATCAGAGTAGCCAGCACGGTCGCGGGGCGGTCGTGTGTTCAGACGCATAACTGCGCGAATGCCAAGCCCCAGAATCGGCTCGTAGCATTCGCTACGGAGAAGTCGCGAGTAAATTCGTTGGTGTTTGGACTTGTTCGACGGCACAGCTGAGAGCCACGCAACTTCACGGCGGCGCCGTCTACCACACCGTCCAGCGTTCGTGCTTTTCATTAGGGAAACTGAAAGAGTCTACACAGCCGCGGTTCATCAGCAAAGTCGGGGACCCAAGAGTCACGCGCCGGATGCCGTTGAATACTGCGATGCCTCAGCCTCCGCTAGCGCCGTCCGACGTCGTATCGATCTTTGCAATGTGCAAAAAACTTACCGAGCAAGTTCGAACTTAGGAGCACCGTGACGAGGCACGTGGACCCGTAGGGAACCGCCGCAGGCATCATGAAGACTCGTGCCCGTGCTCCTGCTGCTGGGGTCGTAGGTATAAGTACTGATGTCGCTCGGACTGTACTACGATCCAGAGTATCCATGCGTTAGCAGGGAACTCCAAAAATGACGAAGCTTGCCCGTCGCATTTTGGCCGCTGGCGCGTTTTTCCCAGCAATCCTCGCGGGGACAGCCGCCCATGCTGAATTGAGTGCTGAGGACTTGGCCAAGATCGCGCAAAATCCGGTCGGAAACCTCATCAGCGTGCCGTTCCAGGAGAATGCGTACTTTGACGTCGGTCCTTTAGAGCGCAGGGAGAACGTGCTCAATATTCAACCGGTGATCCCGATCTCGATCACCGACGACTGGAATATCATCACGCGCACGATTCTTCCCATCATTTCCTTGCCCGGATTCACTCCGAGCCAGGGCACTACAAACGGAATCGGCGACCTTCAAATCTCGGCGTTTCTCTCGCCCGCGAAGCCGGGGGCCTGGATCTGGGGTGTAGGTGTCATTACGCAGGTTCCCACCCACAGCAATGATCTGCTCGGTAACAACAACGCGGGCCTTGGACCCACCGCCGTATTCTTGCACCTCGAGCATGGCAGCCCCTGGGTGTATGGCGTGCTCGCCAACAATGTCTGGTCGATCGGGAGCAGCGCGACGCCCACACTAAGCAGTGGAGCCAAGTACAACAACGGCCTGATTCAACCGTTTATCAACTACAATTTTAAGGACGGTTCCTATATCACCAGCTCGCCGATCATGACCGTCAACTGGGAAGCCCGAGGCTCGCAGCAATGGACGGTGCCGATGGGCGTGGGTGTAGGCAAGCTTTTCAAAGTCGGCCCGCTTCCCGTAAACACCTCACTCTCCGGATACTACAACGTGGTGAGGCCCGATTTCGCGCCGAATTGGAACATTCGCCTGCAGGTTCAGTTGATGTTTCCGAAATGATGAAGTTCCCAAAATAAAGCTTGAACTTCTAAAGCCATGACGGAGACAACTGTCGGCTTGAGCATAGCGGATCAACTGATCTGCCCAAGGGAGCCTGCGTTGTGGAACGACAGTAAGTCTCTACTGCACCGCTATAGAGCGGAGCACTGGAAAACAGAAACACCACACCAGAACGGGTCGTTTATCTATCTCGGAGGATTCTCATGAAAGGTGCTAAGGGGCTTCTTTGGATCATCGCATCACCGGCGTTGTCGCTGTCCTGTGCCGCCGTACTTGGGCTCCTCCCGCTCGAACGTGTAGCGGCCAAGGCTCCGGGCGACTCCGTTGTCTATCTGGATCAAGGCTGGTCGCAGGCGGACCGGGAACTTTTCTATCAGACCTCCCAAGGCTCAGTCATCGCTTCGTACGACATCTTCACGAATATGGAGGTTGCCGGAAGCCAGGAGCTCTTCCGCTCGGATGCAAACAGCGCGCGCTTTGGCCTGATTCCCCAGGCTCCAAATCCGCGAACCAACCCTGACGGTTTTCCGGTTGGTGTCACAAAGAATGTGGTGACGGAAGGGCGCTGGAAAGGCGTGACGGTCGGGCCGAACTGCTCAGTCTGCCACACCGCGCAGTTGATGTACAAAGGCAAGCGAATTCGCATCGACGGCGGTCACACTAATCTGTTCGACATCCAGGCGTATATGCAAGCCCTTGACCAGGCGTATCAGGCCACATTGACCGATACGGCAAAGTTCGATCGCATGGCTGCGCGCATTGGAGCGACCAGCACAGACGCCAAGAGCGAACTGCGCACACGTCTTGGGCGCGAAGCTGCGCGGACGCATTACTACAGCGGCGTCGCCGCAGCCAGCCCATCGCCTTGGGGGCCTGGCCGCGCAGATTGCCTCACGCTGATCAGCAGTCGGTTGGCGTCGATTGCACCCAACATTCCCGAGAACATGTCAGTGGCTGCGGCGCCGGTCAAGATTCCCTTTGTCTGGAATGCCGGGCAGGCAACCTGGACGCAATGGGGCGGGTGGGCACAGGATCCGCTCGCTCGCAACTTTGGCGAGACCTTGGGTGTGTACCTACCGATGGACCTGCAATCCAAGACGCCGGAAGAAGGCCTCTTCGATTCGGCCGCTGCGATCCTCAATCTTCAGAAGATCGAGGACACAATGTGGCGGCTGGCGCCTCCAAAGTGGCCGGAAGAGATATTCGGCAAGATCGACCGCGTGAAAGCTGCCCAGGGTAAGGCACTTTTCGCGACCCACTGTGCGAGTTGCCACAACTCTTATCCCTATACGTGGACGGCGCCCAACAAGTACGGCAAGCGCTTCCTCGAAGTTGGACTCGTGCCCAAGACATACATGGGTACCGACATGCAGCAGACGGTCGTCGTGAACAAGTTCATGTACACCGCTCAGTTGAGCCCCTATCTGCCGGGGCCCGACAAGGGCAAAGCAGTCGTATTGGCGTCAGATTTCAAGCCAACCCTCGCCAGGCTTCTCCTTGGCCGGGCAGTTGAAAAACTCAAACTGAGCGCCGGGGATATGCCAGATCTGAATGGCTTTCGGGAACTTCCGTTACCGCCTGGATCACAGACCGTGTGGAAGGCAGCACCGCGCGACGGAGTGTGGGCCACTCCGCCTTTCCTGCACAACGGCTCGGTGCCCAACCTCTACGAGATGCTGGTCCCGGCGAGTCAACGCACCAAGAAGTTCTACGTCGGGCACGATTTCGATCCGGTCAAAGTGGGAGTCGACACCAGCGGCAACTCCGGGACCTTCCTTCTGGATACCTCGCTGGTCGGCAACTCGAACGCAGGCCATTCGTTCGAGAACGGTCCTCGCGGCAACGGCATCGTCGGCCCGCTGCTGACCGATCAGCAACGCTGGGCGCTGGTCGAATACTTGAAATCGATTCCCGAAGAAGCCGGCCGGGTCACGCCGTTTGGTGGACCACCCGATGCACGCAGCGGCAATCAACCCTGGGCGAATACCAAGTGAGTGCGTTTTCCTGTTCCGTAAGCGATCTGCGGCGAGATAACGCTGGCAATCAATAACTGCGAGGAAACAAAATGCGCAAGTTCAGCCTTCTCCAGGTGGTCGGCATGGCCCTGGCCATCGCGCTTGTCGGACTCGCCGGATCGGTCGGGAGCTACATTGGTTAGGCGCGGCCAACGATTCAATTCCAGTTAAGGATCAGAGATGTCAGACCATATTGATGGGCCCAGACAGGTCGGCGACCCTGCTGGCGACCTCAGCGACCTGTTTGCGTTCACGAGCCCGGCCAACGCGGACCGCACGGTGCTCGCGCTGTGCGTGTTTCCCTCGGCGGGCGCCAGCGCCATGTTTTCCAATGCCGTCAATCACTCGTTCGTCGTACGTCGGGCCACTGTGGCGGACGTTGCCAATGCGGCGCGGTTCAAGACGCACGATCCGGAAATTCGCTTCAGCTGTCGATTCGACGCGCTCGAGCGGGGGCGCGACGGCGCGAGGCCCGCCCAGCGTGGCACCTGCACACTGCCGGGCGGCCAGACGCTGAGCTTGGTCGTCAACGACGAACGGGGGGCGGCCACTCCGGACGGGGTATTCCGTGTCTTTGCAGGACTTCGGTCCGATCCCTTCTTTCTTGCCGTAGCGGGGATAAAGCCTATTCCCAATCTGCTGCAGCACGATAATGTGCTCAGCATCGTCATCGAATTCGACACGCGCCGCGTGCTCAACCCCGCCAAAGGTTCGCTCTTTGGGGCCGTCGCCGAAACCACTCCGCTGCCCGACTACAGGAGTGAAATCGGATCGCCACCGCCGCGCTTCGATTGGGTCGGCCGCCCCGAACAAACCAATATGCGCCTCAACAATGGCCAACTGAAGGGCGCAGACGACGTGCGGGACCTGTGGAATCAGCAGACGCCGTTTGCGATTACCGAAAGCCTCAAGCCACTCTTCAGGAAGCGCCTGATCGACAGCCTGGCGGAATGGGACATGCGCGACGGCAAGGCCCAATGGACGCCTGCCGCGCTGGCCGCCAGTGCCAATGTCTTCCTCGACGATTTCCTGCTGTTCGACGTGGCGAAGCCGATCACGGATTTGAGCCATCTCGAAATCGAAAGGAGCACGCTCAACGGGCACGTCTACCAGACCGGAGGGGGCCGGACCGTCAACGCAAACGTGATCGACATCCTGGTGACCTGGATGGTCAATCACGACCAAGGTGAATTCCTCCAGGGTGGCGCGATGGGCGCCACCAAGCCCGGGACTAAGGAGTTTCCCTATCTGGCATCCCCGAACACGGACTTGCAGAACGTCACGCAAAGTGTCGACGTGGCGGCCGCGCCGGAGCAGGTCTGGGCACTCATCGGGTCGTTCGGCGATCTTTCATGGCATCCATTGGCCGCCTCGGTCACGCTGACGGGAACCGGCATCGGGCAATTGCGCACGACCGAGACCATCGACGGCAAGAAGATCATCGAACGGCTGACGGCGATGGACTCGTCCGCCAGGTCTTATAGCTACGCAGGCGTCAGCGGCCTTCCAGTCTCCAACTACACGGGAAAGTTGAGCGTGACGCCCAAGGGCGCCGGCAGCACGGTCGAGTGGAGCTCACTGTATTTGCCGGACGGTCAACCTAACACCATCATCAAATTGATTGACACCACGCTGTTCAGAGTGGGTCTCCAAAGCCTCAAGAAGCGCTTCGGCTGAACGAAGTGAGCGACGCGCCAGCCCCCAGAGGTAGTGCAGCATGGCACTCATAACGGACCCGGCAGTGGCCGCGAATATGATGATCGAGCTCGCGCCGGCTACCGACGGCGAGATCGCCGTCATCAATCTGAAAAGTGCGCTGCAGGCATCTTGGAACCGCTTCTGGCGCGATCCCCAGCGGGTCGGCGTCGCCGAACTCATCCTCGAGCAGGAGCAGCAGGCGGCACAGTATCTGGGCGACCTGGATGCGTTCGGCCGCCTCGAAACTCTGGTGAATCAATTCAGCCGTACCGATGCGGAATCGTCTCGCGTCGCACTTGTCCAGGCGCAATTTGCATCGATGACCCATCGCTTCGCCGAAGCGCGAGACCAGGTTGCCAAAGCCGAGTCACTCGGAGCACCATCTGAAACGATCAGCCGCCTGTCGCTCTCCATCGATCAAGCCTGTGGAACGCACCTCGACTCGGTACTGGAGAAACGACGCCGGATCTCAGCGGAGTCCGAGCGCCTGGAGGATTTGGTGCCGCTCGGTTCGCTGTTGGGTGATTTGCGCGAATTCGCCGCGGCCGATCGCACTTACCGGCGCGCGCTGCAGGCCTACCAGGATGTGTCCCCATTCGCTGTCGCATGGGTCTGCTTTCAGCTTGGCGCCCTGTGGGGAGAACTCGTTCCCGAGCCTGAACTAAGTCGCGCTGCGCAGTGGTATCGCAAGGCGATCGACTATTTGCCGTGCTATGTCAAAGCGCGCGTGCACCTCTCGGAGATCTATTGCAGCGAAGGTCGTTATGAGGACGCCCATGCCCTTTTGCTCGTCGTTGCCTCGAGCGGGGATCCTGAAGTGAGCTGGCGACTCTCCGAAGTGTTGCGTGTTCTGCAGCAACCTGAGGAGGCCGAAGCGCAAATGCAGGCCGCGCACTCCGGGTTTGAGGCGCTACTGGCTAGATATCCCCTGGCGTTTGCTGATCATGGCGCTGAGTTTTACTCCGGCAGCGGCAATGATCCGGCGAGAGCTTTTGAGCTCGCGCAGTTAAACTTCGGCAATCGCCCCACCCTGAAAGCCTCGGAACAGGCCTACGCGACGGCGCTTGCGGCCGGCAAATTCGACGTCGCAGCGCAGCTGTACGCATCCATAGGTAAATGCGCGTCGGAACTGGACGCCGCTAGAAAGTACCATAGAGCCCGAGACTTCATGAACCACGCCGATGCAACGGGACAAACAGATGCTCGCACGTAGATCATTTTTACTGGGCGGTTGCGGCGTCGTTTCGCTGACCGCGTTCGCGAAAATGAGTTCGCTCGCAGCGGTAGATAATCGCCTGGCCGGTCAACCGCGAGCTGGTCCGTCGGGACAAGCGACGCAGCCCTCAATGCCAACCCTTCGCATCGTCGGATGGGAGACGGCCGAGCACGCTGAGCAATCCCCAAATGCCGACGTGTGGATCAGCATCAATCGATCATGGAAAGCCTCATGGCGATGAAGCAACCGCTTGCAAGCTCAATGTCGAGGAACGGATATGCTGGCGTATGCACTCTGTAGTGATTTGGGTCAGTCGGGCGTGTGCTGACCGTAATCTTTGGCAATCCGAGTGCCTCGACCGCTCGGTTCGATGACCCAGGTGTAACTGCGACGAGGTTCGCTTCCACGGCGACGATCGCGCCGAGCTGCCGCCCTCGGTCCTGGACGGTGCCGTCAATCGTGGCTGTATTTCGGGCGGTATGTCTGATGGCAATAGCCACGACGTCAGCGCTCGCGGTGGACTCGCCGACGCCTGAGCCGGGGCCAGTCCCAACACAGGAGTCAATGGGCGGAGGGCCTGCCGGTTCTGCGCTCCCTGGCGATGCGGCGGCCGGCGTCGACAGCGACGATGCCCAGACGCCGACTTCAACGGAGCAAGGTACGACACATATGTCGGAGAGCTTCGAGCACAGGCCGATCTCAGCGTTGCTCAGCCAGTCCAGGCTCGTCGGCCTGCAGGACACTAGCTTCAACGTGCAGCTGCGTTCTTACTATCTCAACCGCGACACCATGGATCACACGATAAGCGAGGCGTGGACACTCGGTGGTTTGGCGGGTTTCAAGACTGGCTACTTCTACGACCTAGTTGCGATTGGTGCAACCGGATATACGTCGCAAGCTCTCTATGCACCGTCCGACCGGGACGGCACCCCTTTACTTGGCCCTCAGCAGACGCCTTACACGGTGATGGGAGAGCTGTACGGCGAGTTCAGAATCACCCCCAAGATCCTGGCCACGGTAGGCAAAAGAGGGTTCGATACGCCGTATATCAACACCCAGGATGCCATCATGACGCCGTACACCTTCCAGGTGTACGGCATTCAGGGGCAGGTCGGCAGTACGGATGACCAGAAGCTTAACTTCGGTGCGGCGTACGTCGATAAGATCAAACCGCGCACTTCCGAAGAGTTTGTGTCAATGTCCACTTATGCGGGCGCTCCGGCCGGGGTGGACCGCGGCGTGTACGTCACCGGCGCGAACTACATTGCTGGCCAGCTCTCGATCGGCGCGAGCGAATACTACTGCGCGGATATCATCAACATCCTCTACCCCGAAGTTAAGTACACCATCCCGCTCGCCGACCGGGTGCGCTTGCTTTTCCACGCGCAATACACGGACCAGCACAGCACCGGCGATGCTCTGCTCACCGGTACCTCATTTTCTGCCCACCAGTCCGGTTTCAAGGCCGAACTTGCGATCGGAACGGCACTGCTGACGGTGGCACGCACCATCACCGCCCTCGGCACAGTGAACGCTTCCGGCAGCGGCACCAGCATGCGCAACCCTTGGGGCGGCTACCCCGGCTACACGGCATCACAGATCGAGAACTTCGACCGGGCTGGCGAGGACGCGACGATGCTGCGCGCGGCATACAATTTCCCGACAAAGACGGGTCTCAGCATCTATGGACTGTGGGTGCATGGTTCGACCCCGAGCGTCGTCAATGAATACGCACAAGACGAGTATGACGCCAATCTGGAGTGGAGTCCGCAGAGCGTGAACGGACTCAGGTTACTCGCTCGCTATGCGCACGTCTCGCAGGCGGGACCGACCGACCAGCACGAGGACGAGTTGCGGCTCATTGTTTACTACGAGCTGCGCTGAAATACGAAGTGATAGGCATTTTGTGCATCGGACCAAATACTGAGGAGAAAATGATGAAGCAGGCATACCTTAAACTCGGAATACTTGCGCTGTACTTGTCAGTCTCAGCCCTCGCTGGGGAGGCGCAGTCGACACTCCCCGACGGCGTCATGACTCGGTCGACCACCGCGGGAAACGTACTCACCGATGCACGCGGAATGACGCTCTACACGCTCGACAAGGACACGGCGGATAAATCCGTGTGCAACGACCAGTGCGCCGTGCTTTGGCCGCCGCTCTTGGCAAAAGAAGGGGCGACGGCGCCTGCCAACTGGTCGGTCATCACGCGCGCAGATGGTTCGAAGCAGTGGTCATACAAGGGAAAGCCTTTATATACGTTTGCCAAGGATCTGAAGCCGGGCGACGTGACGGGGAATGGCTATTTTGGTGGCATATGGCACGTTGTAAAAACCTAATGTTGTGAGCGACGGACATTGATGAGCTCTCGGTCACGAAGCTGGGATCCGTATCTGGTTTTTACGCGCGTTGCTTGGCGCTGGAGAGTCGTATGGCTCGCCTTGACGTAAGCATGTCTGCTTAAGTCCACCCTCCGAAGAAACAACTTCAGCTCGTACCTTCTCTCATATGGTTCTCGTACAACCTCTCGAGAGGCTTCTTCGGATCAGCGCGTCATGGGCGTTGGCGCTCTCCGGGGCTTGCTTGCTTGGGTTCTACGGGTGCGAACCCGCAGCGGCACAGTCCTCCACAGACCGCGTGGTTTATCTCGATCAGGGGTGGTCGCAGGCAGACCGGGAGACCTTCTACCAGATATCGCAAGGCTCGCAAGTTATCGCCTATGACATCTTCCTGAACCTGGAGGTTGCCAACAGTCAGGAACTCTTCCGGTCAGATACGAACAGCGAGCGCTACGGACTGATCCCTCAGGTCGCAAATCCACGGACCAACCCGGACGCGTTGCCGGTAGGTATGTCAAAGACGGTAGTAATGAGGGGGCGATGGAAAGGCGAGTACGTCGGGTTGACCTGCGCGACCTGCCACGTCGCCCAACTGGCCTATAAGGGGAAGCGGATTCGTATCGACGGGGGCGTGAATAACACCTTTGACCTGATGTCGTACTGTTACGCGCTTGATGCCGCACTGCAGGCCACACTAGCCGATTCGGCGAAGTTCGAGCGCTTAAGTAGGCGACTCGGAACGTCGAGTCCGGACGCCGAGCAGGAACTGCGCGAGCGCTTGGAGGGCGATGCCGCACGGGTGCATGAGTACCGCACGCGCATCCTGGTCGCGCCATCACCGTGGGGTCCCGCTCGCATGGACGCGGTCGTTTTGATCGTCGATCGATTGGCGGCGCTTGCTCCCGGACTTCAGGAGAACTGGTCTACGCCGCTTGCGCCTACCAAACCGCCATTTTTGTGGAATTCGCCCCAGGGCACGTGGACGCAATGGCGCGCTACTCAGCAGGACCCGATCGCCCGTGATTTAACTGAAGTCATGGGCGTATTCATGCCCATGGACCTGCGCTCTAAGTCCCCGGAGGAAGGACTCTTCGATTCCAATGCTGATCTTTCGAATCTACAGAAAGTCGAGAGCGCGCTGCGACGATTGGCGCCCCCGAAATGGCCGGAAGAGATCTTGGGAAAGATCGATCGCCAGAAAGCTCAAAAGGGCAAGGCGCTATTCGTCAGCATCTGCGCAGGCTGCCACAACGTGTGGCCTTACACGTGGACGGAACCGAATAAGTATGGCAAGCGCTTCGTGCGCGTGGGACTCGTGCCGCAGACAGATGTGGGTACCGATCCCGGACAGTTCGACGATATTAGGCCGTATGCGCTCACCGGGCAGTTAGGCTCCTATTTGCCACCGCCGTACCGGGGTGCGGAGATTCTACCTACCGGTGTGCTGTTCGCGCTCTTGAGGGGTCGGATCTTGGACAAGGCGCTTGAGCAACTCAAGCTGACGGAGCCGCAGATGCTCGATCTGCATGGCTATCGGGAGTTTCCGCTCCCTGCGCCGCCCATGGGCGTGTACAAGGCGGCACCGCGTGATGGTGTTTGGGCCACACCGCCCTTCCTGCACAACGGCTCGGTGCCCAACCTCTACGAAATGCTGCTCCCGGCCAAGGAGCGCACCAAGAAGTTCTACGTGGGGCGCGAATTCGATCCAGTCAAAGTCGGGCTGGACACCAGCGGCAGGTCCGAGACCTTTCTTTTCGACACCTCATTACGCGGAAATTCTAACGCCGGCCACTCTTTCGAAGACGCTCCACGCGGAAACGGCGTGATCGGCCCCTTGTTCACCGACGAGCAACGCTGGGCACTCGTCGAGTACTTGAAATCTATCCCTGAGGAGGCCGGCCGAGTGACGCCATTCGGCGGTCCGGCAAATGCTGCGCCGAGTTCCGATTCTCTTGGGGGGCCACAGTGAGTCTCCTGGCAGGACCATGACCACCACCATCAAGCTCACCGTGAATGGCAAGGCGTGCGTTCTGCACACCGACGACCCCAATATGCCTTTGCTGTACGCCTTGCGCGACCAGCTGGGTCTGCATGGGCTTCATTTTGGTTGCGGGCTGGCACAGTGCGGCGCCTGCACAGTGCACTTCGACGGCGAGCCCCTGCGCTCATGCATCATGCCGATCTCTGCCGCCGCCGGTGCGAAGATCGTGACACTGGAAGGCCTCGGCACGGCTGAAAAGCCGCATCCGTTGCAACAAGCGTTCATCGACGAACAGGCCGTTCAATGCGGCTACTGCATCAACGGCATGATCATGCAGGCCGCCGGGCTCCTCGCGACCAACAAGAGTCCGACCGAAGATCAAGTCCGACAGGCACTTGCGGACAACCTGTGCAAATGTGGCACCCATGTTCGCATCCTGCGCGCCGTGATGCTCGCCGCCAAGCGGCTTTCCGAGCGCGGGAGTGGGGATGCCTAAGGGGGAACTTTCACGACGTGCGTTGCTGAAGAGCGGCGGTGCGCTCGTAGTCACATTTGCGTTCGCTTCGCGGCCGACGTGGGCCGCGCCCCCGCGTACAGCGGCCAAAAGCGTCGACGCCGATGCAGTCGGTGGTTTCATCGCGATCGACGTCACGGGCCGGGTCACGATCTACTCTGGGAAAGTGGAACTCGGCACCGGCGTGCTCACCGCGATCACCCAGATTGCTGCCGAGGAACTCTCGGTGCCATTCGGCCGTGTGACGATCATTCAGGGCGACACCCTGCTGACGCCAGATCAGCACCCAACCTACGCCAGCCTCTCGATCCAGAGTGGCGGCATGCAGATCCGCCGTGCGGCGGCAACTGCGCGCGAGGCCTTGCTGGATCAGGCGGCCAAGAAGCTCGGGGTCGCGAGAGAGCAGCTCGCTGTGCATGACGGCCTGATCGCGCCGAAGTCCGGCGGCCCGGGATTGACCTATGCTCAGCTGCTCGCCGGCCGAAAGCTCGCCCTCCAAGTAGATCCCGCGGCGCCACTGAAGGACTCGCGGGATTACAAAATCGTCGGCACCGCGGTGCCACGACTCGACATTCCCGCCAAGGTTTTCGGCACATTCAATTTCGTGCAGGATTTCAAGCTGCCCGGCATGCTGCACACGCGCATGGTCCACCCTGCGGCGGTTGGCGCAACGCTAGAAGGTTGGAACGACGCCGCCTGTCGCAAGCTTCCGGGGTACCTGCGTACGGTGCGCAAAGGCGATCTTCTGGCGGTCGTGGCCACCAACGAATGGGCCGCCATCCGGGCAGCGACCGCAATCGTTGCGACCTGGTCCGCCTGGGACGGTCTGCCCGAGGAGTCCCAGCTCGTCGAATACATGCGCGACGCGAAGATTGACCGCAATGAAGTGTTGCAGAGCGTAGGTGACACCACCCAAGGATTGCGGGTTAAAGGTCGCACGCTACAGGCGACCTATGATTTCCCCCTGAATACGCATGGATCGATCGGCCCGTCGTGCGCCGTCGCCGACTTCAAGGAGGGTGCGCTCACGGTCTGGACCCCGTCACAGGCGACTCACCTTCTACACCAACAGCTGGCCACCATGTTGCAAATGGACGTTGAACGCGTGCGCTGCATTTATATTCAGGGCGCCGGCTGCTATGGCCGCAACGGTTCTGATGACTGCTCGTCTGAAGCGGCGCTCATATCGAAGGAGCTGGGTCAACCGGTTCGGCTTCAGTGGATGCGGGCCGATGAGCACGGGTGGGATCCAAAAGGGCCTCCGACCCTGCTCGACTACCGCGCCACACTCGATCAGCAAAACCGAATCGTGGCCTGGGAGTCTGACATATTTCTGCCCGAACAACCGATGACGCGCTCCGGCGCGACGCTGCTTGCGGCGGTGCTCGCGAAGCTCCCGGCGTACGGGTCATCGAAATCCGGCGTTGATGATCCCGGCTTGGGCATCCCGTACGCGCTCGCCAACAGCAAGTTGACGGCGCATTGGCTCATCGATACGCCGTTGCGGGCGGCATGGATACGTGCGCCGGGCCGCATGCAGAACACCTTTGGTAACGAAAGCTTTTTCGACGAGATCGCCGCAGCCACGGCCGTCGATCCCTTCGAGATGCGTATCCGGCACTTGTCCGATCCTCGTGCCCTCGAACTGCTCGAGCGGCTGCGGCAGTTTGCGAAGTGGCAGCCACGTGCGTCACGTCCCCGTGACCCCGGAGTTCTTGCCCACGGGCGTGGCGTGTCCTACGCGAAGTACGAACTCGTACGAACCTACGTCGGCGTTGTCGCCGACGTGACCGTCGATCGCACGACGGGCAAGATTAAGGTCGATCGCGTGTTCGCCGTGCATGACTGCGGTCAAATTATCAATCCCGACGGACTGCGCAATCAGATCGAAGGAAACGTCGTGCAGACTGTCAGCCGCACCCTGGTCGAAAAGCTCACGTTCAACCGCAGCGCCGTTACCAGCCTGGACTGGGGCAGCTACCCGATCCTGACGTTTCCAGATGTTCCCGAGGTTCTCATCGATCTCATCGATCGGCCCACGGAAGTGCCGTGGGGTGCGGGCGAGCCGACCACCTCGGTGGTGCCCGCAGCGATTGCGAATGCCGTCTTCGATGCCACCGGAACGAGGCTGCGCTCGGTGCCGTTCACACCCGCCAAGATCCTCGCCGCCATGGAATTCTCAAGCGGTAGCGGCATTCCCGAGGAGCCGGTCTAGTGGCGTACGAACAAGCCTCTGCCATGGGTTCCGTTACAGTGGCTCGTACGGGGTTTTCTTTCTCGGCGTCCGAATGGACTCGGCTCGCCGGTTTTTATAGCGTTGTGGCAGGCCTGCACGTTCTCGGTTGGGGACTCTACGTGCGCTATGCCGCGCACTATCCATCCCTTGTGGGAGTCGGCTTTGCGGCCTACATGTTTGGTCTGCGTCACGCGTTCGACGCGGACCACATTGCCGCGGTCGATGACACAGTGCGATTTATGTTGCAGAAGGGCAAGAGCCCGCTCGGCGTCGGCTTCTTCTTTTCGCTGGGGCACGCAACGATCGTCCTGGGTCTCGCCGTGGCAATCGCATACTCCGCTTCAGCGGTCAAGCAAGAGCTGCCGTGGCTGCAAACGATTGGCAAAATGCTTGGCGCCGGCGTTTCAGGCACGTTCCTGTGGGTCATCGGCATTCTCAATCTGATCGTGTTGCTGGATATCCTGAAGATCTGGAAAAAAGCGCAAACCGGGGCCCACAACCACGTACATCTCGAAGAATTACTGCTGCAACGCGGCCTCATCAATCGCCTCTTCGGTGGACGACTTCCCAAACTATTGAATCACAGTTGGCAGATGTATCCGCTGGGATTTATTTTCGGCTTGGGCTTCGACACGGCCTCCGAAGTCGGCCTCCTGGCGATGACTGCCGGCGCTTCAGCGGGCGACTTACCGATTGCGGCAGTGCTCTCTCTGCCGATCCTGTTTGCTGCCGGTATGTCGGTGATGGACACGACTGACGGGGTGCTGATGTCGAAGGCCTATAACTGGGCGCTCTTAAATCCCTTTCGAAAGATTTTCTACAATATCACTGCGACCGGGCTGTCCGTGGTCGTTGCGCTAGGCATCGGTACGATTGAGCTGCTGCAGGTATTCATCAGCATGGGTGGTTTGCGCGGTAAGTTCTTCGACGTTGTTGCAGCGCTCGATTTCGGGATTCTGGGCTACATTATCGTAGGGTTGTTCCTCCTGGCTTGGGGCTGCTCGGTAGCGCTCTGGAAGTTCGGCCGCATCGAGGAGCGCTACGGAGCGCGCCATAGTGCGCACAGTCACGTCCATCGACACGAGAGCGGAATTCAGCATTCTCACGAGCATCGGCATTAGCGAAATAGCAATCGTCAATCAGGCTTCCTCGTGACTGGAATTCCCGGAAATTCGGTTCACGGAACCAACAGTATCGTACACACCGGAAAAAATGGGAGGAACAAATGTTGGCGTCGAACATCGAATGGATACTGATTGTGTCAGGGATTGGGACGGCCGCCGGCGGACTTGCGGCATGTCTTTTCCCTAAGCAGGTTTTACAAATAGTGTTTGGCGTCAAGAGTGACGATGGCCTGACGAGGTTCTTCGTCAGGCACTGGGGAGCGCTACTCTGTGTTGTCTGCGCATTGACTGTATATAGCGCGTACATCCCCGCTACCCGCGTCCCGATCTTGACTGCGTCCGTCATCGAAAAGGTTGTTATCGTTGCGCTGATCTTTCTCGGACCCGTGAAACGGACTTTTGCCATGACAGCCATCGGAACAATGGACGGAGTCTTGGCCGTCTTGTTCATCGCATATCTCGCCGGGGTTTAGGAGTGGCAGTGCCGGCCGCGAGCGGCGGGTTACGAGTACGGATTTACACCTGCTGTGTGGCGGGTTTTGGCAGCCTGCTGCCTGACACGGCTCCCCGGGACGCGGCCAGCAACCGAAGATGAGTGTGTCAGATTCCACCTCATAAGGGAGTGGAGTAATGAAGTTTGCATGTGCCATGCGATGTTGCGGGCTTCTTCTTTGGACTGTGAGTTCGGTTGCTCAACAGCATCCGACGTGCGTCGGTCCCCAACTCGGCACTTGGGCGCTCTTGTCCATGGAAACTGAAGATCTAGAGACCGGTGAAAAGCACAATCTGCTCGGCGCGCATCCTAGCGGCTACCTTTCCTACGGCCCCGACTGCCGGATGTCCGTTATCCTGGTTAAGGAGAGCCGTGAGGGGCCGGCCGCATTGGTGGTAACGGACCCAGAGAGTATCGAACTTTATCGCGGGTTGATTGGTTACGCCGGTAGTTACACGATCGACGGCTCTAAGATCACCCAGCACATAGAAGCCTCATGGAACCAAGCGTGGACAGGGACTACTTAGGTCAGTCAATTCAACATCGATGGAAAGTCCTTGTATATAAGGACCGGGCCCAGCAAAAGTCCAATGACCGGAAGACAAAGCTCGACTGTGTTCATCTGGGCCAGGGTTGAATAGATGCCCTCAGCGGCAGTGCTCGCGCTGGAGGGAGGATGAGCGGAGCGCGCCTCCCACCCACTCCGTGAACTCCTTGCGGTGTGACGGAGAGAAAGCTCCTCAAGCCTTTAGCATCGCCAACGAATGCGAGGCCGTGCGTGGCCTTCCCCATCAAGCACACGGTTTAGAATTGGACTCTTGCGGCCCTGGGTCTCCGGGTGAACATCGGCGGCGGCACCCAGTCGGCCGAAGTTGCAAGCTTCGCTTAGCGAGAGTGCGTAGAATCGTGCGGAGTGATTCGGTTGTCCCGGGCGCAAAACTTCACGTTTGAGCTGCGAGATTTCTCACAAGAAATTACATTAGTAATGTGTCGTAAATATCTGATTAGAATGCCCGGGAGAGGACTCGAACCCCGGCCGTAAATTTGGACTCCCCCTGCATGCAAGAGCGTTTTTTGAGCTTTCCGGAAGAGGATCGGACTGCAGAAATATATCCGGCCTGTTGATGCGCTCTAAAGCGCTGGCCCTGATGACAGTCGCTCGCAGGAACCTCATTACTTACTCGGTGTCGAGCACCGTTTTGGGTATCAGGTTCTTCCTGCGGCGGTCTGACCTGCTTCCATCAAGCTCTTTGTCGCTCAAGCAGTCCTGGTTTGTGTCCCTCCAATAAGTCGTGTGCCGCCGTGACTCAAGCCGCTGCCATCAGGCTTCTGAGGCTGACGATACGCGGTGCCCCTGGCCAACATCGCCCAGATGATCCGTGCGTGTTTGGCCGCCAGTGCTACGGCAGCGATGTTCACATGCCGACGCTCTTTGAGTGCTTTGGCCCAGGTACTTTTGGCATCGGTTTTGCGGTTCACAAATCTCAGCAGTGCCCGCGCACCATGTACCAGTAGCATGCGCAGATAGCGATCGCCGCGCTTGGTGATCCGTCCCAGTCGAGTAACACCACCGCTGGAGTACTGGCGCGGGGTCAATCCCAGCCAGGCCGCGAACTGACGGCCGTTCTTGAAGACCCGAGCATCCCCGACACTGGCTACCAAGGCGGTGGCCGTGATCGGTCCAATGCCGTTGATCTGCATGAGCCGCTGGGAGGGTTCGCGCTGTGCCGCCAGCGCCTCGAGCTGACGATCGTAGTGCTCGATTTGCTCATCCCAGTGGTGCAGCTGTTGCGTAAGCGGTAATTCCTCGGCGTTGTGGTTTACGCAGCGAGGGTATGCAAGTCTGAGCGCAGGGGGCTGGTGGCGAAGTGCAGCTTCCACAGTCGCGGGGTGAGTTCGGCGACGCGGGCGGCGGGATGGCGGCTGACGCGCTGGAGCACATCGACCAGGTAGTCGTAGGGGTTGATGGCGTGCAGGCGGCAGGTGACGATCAGACTCTGCACGATACCGACGTGCCGGGCGCCGAGCTCGGTCCAGCAGAAGTTCCAGTTCTTACGCCCCATGGGGATCGCGCGCAGCGCGCGCTCCAGGTGATTCGTGTCCATGGGAACATCGGGATCCTCGACGAAGACCTCCAGCCCCAAGCGCCGCTCGCGCACGTAGTCGAGCGCCTGGGTGAAGGGGCTGCTCGGCAGCAGACCCTGGCGCTGAAACTGCTTGTGCACCCACTCGAAGAAGGCCTCCACCCGTGGTTTGCTGTGCGTGAGGCGATGGCGCCGCTTGGCATCGCCGGTGAGCTTGAGGGTGCGAATGTCTTCTTCGATCGCATAGAGCGCTGCGATTTGCTCAAGGGCTTGCTGCACGGGTTGCGGATCGGCCGCCTGGGCCTCGAACAGTGTGCGCCGTGCGTGGGCCCAGCACTGCGCGTGCGTGAGCCCGAGCTTCTTGGCGTAGCTGTGGTAGGCGGCGTAGCCGTCCGAGAGCAACACGGCACCGGGGAGGTGCTTCACCCCAAGCAGTTCGCGCACGTGTTCGCCGGAGCGCGAGGGGCAGTACGGGAAGCACACCTCATCGCGCTCCCCGTACAGCGGCCAGAAGTAGCCGGTCTTCATCTTGCCGTGACCGGAGCGAGCGGCCTTGATGGGGGTCTCGTCCATCGCCTTCACCCGGCTCTCGCGGATCGAGCTGAGTTGCGCCTCATAGATCGGCTCAACCAGTGCGCTCGTGTGCTGCACCGTCTGCGTCAGCCACGGCCGCGTGACCTCGATCCCGCAGTCCTTCAGGCGCTGGTGCTGGCGGTACAGGGGCAAGTGGTAGGCGAACTTGTCCATCAGCAGCCCCGCAATGAAGCTCACATCCGCGCGGCTGCCTTCGATCACCCCCTGTGGAGCGGGTGGGCAACTGATCTTGTGGGTGTCCAGCCGCTTGTGCAGTGGGCGCACGTACTTGAGCACCACGTAGCTGCCCGGGCGCTGGGCGAGACGGTAGCTCACCTTCTCCCCGATCCGCTCGTACTGCTCGCTCGGGAGCTCGCGCACCTGCGGGTCGGGCAACTCGATGGTCTCGACCGGCACACGCCTCTCATCGAAGAATGGGGCACTGTGGCCCTCGGCCTCATCCGCCTCGCGTGCGGGCACGCGCCGGGTGTGCGAGGCCACTGTACGGGTTTTGGGGAGCGTACCCGGCACTGCAGCGGTCAGTCCCTCACCCAGGTTCATCTGCTGCGCATGCTCCAGCACTGCCAGGCGCTCGCTCTTGGGACCGAAGATCTGGCGGCGAAACCACTCGAGCTGGCGCTTGAGGTCGGCGATCTGCGCGCGCTGCATCTCGATCATCGTCCCCTGCGCCTCAAGCAGGGCCTGCGCTTCAGCGCTCGCGCGCGCTATCGTCTTCGAATCCAGAGCGTTAGGTTCGGCGCCTTCTGTCACGCTGACATTTTACCGCATCGCCACCGGTGCGCGCGCATCGTGTGCAGAAATCTTCACGTGTTGGTATCGCTTGCGCACTCGACCCGGCTCGATCCCTTCCAACATCAGCTTCAGTCCCGTCCAGTCCATCTCGCGCGAGCGCACCTGTTGCCAGTCACTGATGAATCGCCCCGCTTCCAGCCGCTTACCCCAGATGCAAAACCCGCTGCGGTCGAAATACAGCACGCGCATCTGTATCGCGCGGCGGCTCACGAACACGTACAGCGACCCATCGGTGGGATCGCAACTGAGCTCCTGCCGCACCAACACCTGCAAGCCATCGAACGATCGACGCATGTCGCAGGGCTGCCCGTACAGGTGCACCCGGATCTGCCCTTCCGGAAAGAACATCAGCCGCGCACCAGGCTCAGCACCACCCCACCGCCCAACTCCAGCCGAATCTCACAGCGCGAACTGCCTGCCTCCAGCGCACCCAGATCCACAAAGCACTGCGCCGCCTTCACCCCACGCGGGGACTCAATCCGCTTAGCCTGCGACCCGGGCGGGCTCTCCAGCTTCGTGCGCCAGCGTCGGAATATCCCGGGGTTGAGTCCCTCCTGCCGACAAAACTGCGACGTCAGCAGCCCGCTGGCCGCATGCCGTGCAAAGATCTCCCGCCACGTCGCCTGGTCCCGATGTACCCGCTTGACCTGTTCCATCTGCCCGCTCCGAATGCAACTCTCAGAGCGCCAGTGTCCACAGCGCATCTGCACAAAACCAGAACGCCACGGAGTTACCGGTTACGCTGTTGCAGCAGTTCCGCCAAAATCTGTCGGGCCAGAACGGGCAAGCCGTTCTCGGCATCCTCCAGAATCTGCGGCAGCTGCACTCTCAGGCGTCGAATCCCGATCGGTACGACCACGCCGAACTCACCGAGCAGGCCGCGTACTTGATTGACCAGCGCGGTTCGGTTCGCCACGACCAGAGTTCTCACGCGGTGCATCATGAGCACGGCTTGTTGCTCTTCACTCTTGATGCCCACGAAGCGCATGTTCGGGCGACCCACCGCTTCGCAGATGGCCTCGGCATCATTGGCATCGTTCTTGCCGCTCTTGCGATAGGGGCTGATGAACTGCGCAGCCATTAGCTTCACCGTATGCCCTAAGCGACCGAGCTTTCGACCCCAGTAGTGCGCTCCGCCGCAAGCCTCGATGCCGATTAGGCACGGACGCAGCTGCGCAAAAAACTCAAGCACCTCGGCGCGGGAGAGCTTCTTGGTTACCCCAGCCCGCCCTCGCTCATCGACTCCGTGCACCTGAAACACTCGCTTCGCGATGTCCAGCCCGACTCGTGTAATCTCCATCTCGACTCCCCCTCTTCGTGATTGAGTGACCCGTAATCCTCAATCTGGCACATAGATGCCGCAGAAGCAGGGGGAGTCCATGTCATTACTTACCCAGCAATCACAGGCACTGGGGTGATATCCGCTGGTACCGCGCGTTATCCGTTGGTACGAGCTCGAAATACCCACGTATCGGTGGTAGCAGCGGCGGCGCGTGTCTCCTCAGGCAGTCGTGTGCCGCCAGAATTCGCCAGGTTTGATGATCACGATACCTTGGAACTTGCCGAGCGTGAGGAGATCCTTGTCCACCGTGACTAGAACCGATGCACCGCCGGCCAACGCAGTACCGAGGACGGGGATATCTGTGGGGTCGCGGCAAACATCAGTCGGAAGGTCAAGTGGCGCCACTGCGGTCGCTACCTTACCCAAGAAGCGCTGCAGCTGGCGTATCTCGTTTTGCGGGAATTTGAACTTGTCGCGAAGCTTTCGGGCGAGCTCCTCGATAATGTAATCCGAAACTATCAGTTCGTGGTGGGTGAGCACATCCTCAAAGAGCTCGGCACATACGCCGGCTCGACTGATCGACGCGGCGATCAGTACTGAGGAATCCAGAACAACCTTCACGAGCGTTCGAGCGCGCGGAATATATCATCGTCTGTGTGTAGACCCTGGGCCTGGGCTCGACGCACCAGCTTCGCGCGCAAGCGCTGAAACTCAGAGACCGCAAGGAATCGGCGCAGGGCCTCCCGAGCGAGGTCGCTCTTCGACACGCCTGCGGCATGACTTTGCCGCTCGAGCGCCTGGTCCAACTCGTCGGGAACTCGTAGGGTAATGGTAGCCATGTATTACATTGTAATACGCAAGGTCGACGCGTACAAGTAGTCGCAAATATAGTGTGAGTCACGGCCCGTTTAGGCCGGTTTTGACCCCTTGCTGCCGGTCGCGACCGTCCCCTTTACGGAATCAGAAACCGCCGCTGCAATTGGATGGGGATTGCCGTCCGGTAGCACGCCCCCGCTGGCAACGCAGATAGACCTGGCTGATTGGCATCCCCGCCGAATCACGACCCCGATGCGGAGCCACCGTCATTCTCCGCCGAGAGGCGTGTCTCGGCGTCCGCGACCATCGCCTTGAAACGCGGATCATCACGGAGGGGATCGAGGTCCGGATCGACTTTGGCGTGATTCAGGAAGCCAGCCGCGATCTTTTCAAATACCGGAGCAAGCAGTTCGAGCGCGGCGTCGACGTCCGGTGGGTTCATAAAAGACGTGAGAGTGCAGGCAAAGTTATAGCGTGCATTCATATTGTCCGGATCAATCAGCAGGGCACGGTTGATCCAATCCTTGGCACGCTCGGCCTCCCCCAGAGTGGCAAGCGCAAGCGCCCCGTTACCCATGCCTGTTGCATTGTTCGGATCCTGCGCCAGCATCTTTTCGACTCGCGCGAGCGTGATTCGCGCGACCCGCTGAGCAGCCTGGGAATTTCTGAGGGCGGTGTAACAGGTGAGCAGCAGGGCACCGGATCTCAGATCTGTCTCCATCAGGCTCATTGACTTTTCGTAATAGGGAATGGCCTCATCCGGCCTTCCCTGCCGGAAGCGCAAATCTGCGGCTGCTCTGTTGACCTCGTAGGACTCGCGGTCCAGACGCAAGGCGACATCGATCTCGGCGGCCGCCTCATCGTTACGACCGTGTTGGGCCAGGGTTCTGGCTTTGACGGCATGGGCCTCGGCCAGATTGGCATCCAGCGCCAGCGCGCGCGCAGCTGACGCCAAACCGTCATCGGCTCTTCCGCCCTGGACGAAATACAAGGTCATCTGCCCAATGGCCAGCAGCGTCCAAGCGCGCGAATATTTCGGATCGATTTCGGTGGCGCGCCTGCTCAGGCGGATGATCGCTTCCCCCCGCCGGGGATCAGCGTCATATCCGGTGATGTAGGACTGTCGTGCCATGAGATAGAGATTGTAGGCCTCGACATTGTCCGTACCGCGCTGCTCAATCGCTTTCTTTTCCTCGGGCAGGAGCTTGAGTTTCAGGGCCTTGACGATGGCTTCGGAGATTTCAGCCTGCAGCGCGAAAATGTCGTTCAGGTCGCGATCGTAGCGTTCGGCCCAGATGTGATCGTTGCTCGAACCGTCGACCAGCTGCGCGGAAATCCGTACACGGCCACCCGCCTTGCGCACGCTTCCTTCCAGGACGTGACCGACCTTCAGCTCGCGTGCGACTTTCGGGACATCGACGTGCTTGCCCTTGTACATAAAGGCACTGTTGCGCGAAATGACTGCCAGTGCCGAAACCTTGCTCAGATCGGTGATGATGTCTTCGGTGATGCCGTCGCTGAAGTACTCCTGCTCCTGATCGCCACTCATGTTGGCGAAGGGCAGGACGCAGATCCCGATGCGAGAAGCGGCGGCCGCCGCAGATTGCGCCGCCGTCTTCTTTGCCGCGGACAGTTTCAGTTTCGCCTCGAGCGCCGCACACAGCGCTTTGAATGGTGCGCTCTCGCGGTTTTCGCCCCAAGCGTCGAGGTCAGTTGTATGGATGGAGCGCACGTCGATCGGCAAGCGCGCATTGTCAAAGCGGACCGGTACCAGCACCCCTCGATCGGCGGCGTCGCGCGCCTCGCCCTTCACCCAGCGCGAGTCGACTGACGAGGTGCTCCAGACCACGACGACCGCGCGGGCCCGCTCCAGTTCCGCGCTGATCAGCGCGTCGAACTCGTCCCCGGGCGTGATTTCCGGGTCCCACCACACCGACCAGCCCTGCGCCTCCAGCGCCGCAACCACGGGAGCGACGCGCGCCTTATCAGTCCGGGAATAGGAAAGAAAGATATCGGCCACTGCTGAGGTCACCGGCACTCTTTGGGCCGTCACGTTAACATAGGTTGCGCAGGGGTTCAGAGGCACAGGTGCTGCCGCGCCCTGCGAGCGTCCTGCGGCGCTCGCGGCCGGAGGATGCGCTGGCAGGGATCTTGGCCGCAACTTGCGGCCTGTCGGCCGCCCTTGTCGCGACTCCGGGCTACTAGCCGAGGCGGCATGGCGGGAATGGCCGCTTTGCGGAAGGCATTTCGTGACCGTGACCGACTGGAGTTGGGCCGGAACGGGTCCTCCGCTTACTTCAGGGTGGCGTGATCGTGCCAGTCGAGCCGGACGTGCGCAGCCGATCCAGGTAGTCGGCCCAAGCCTGCATCATGGGGCGGCGCTCCGGGAGGTGTTGCGCATAGTTGTAGTGTCGACGGATGGAGTCTGAGACGCCGTGGGCCATCTGCCGCTCGATCGCTTCGGATCGCCATCCCAGCTCGTTGAGCAATGTGCAGGCCGTCGAGCGAAATCCGTGCGGAGTCACTTCGCGGCTTTCAAAACCCAATGACCGCAAGGCGCCGCCAAGGGCCGCGCCGTGCAGAGGTCGCGATGTGTCGAGCAGCGAGGGAAAGACATATTCGCCGTCTCCAGAAATTGTCCGCAGCTTCCGAAGAAGCTCGAGCGCCTGTCTTGAGAGAGGCACCAGATGCTGAACTCGCGCTTTCATGCATTCAGCCGGAATTCGCCACTGCGCGCCCTGTAGATCAAAGTGCTGCCAGCGCGCCTTGCGAAGCTCCCCGGGCCGCACAAAGAAGAGGAGGGCGAGTTTTAAGGCGATACCGATAACTTCCCGGCCGGTGTAGACGTCGATCGCACGCAGCAGTTCTCCCAAGCGGGCAGGATCGATGATGCCAGCTCGGTGGCGAATCCTCGGTGGCTCAAGCAGACCCCGTAGGTCCTCGGTAATGTCCCGCTCCAGATAGCCCAGGCCGATGGCATGTCGAAATACGCGGCTGCACCGTTGCTTGGCGCGTCTTGCAGTATACCGCAGCCCCTTGAGCTCAATCTCTTTGAGCACCCGCAGGAGCTCGTGCGCTGTGACGTCGGCGATCGGCGAGCGTCCAAGGCGGGAAAGATGTCGCGCTCGAGGATGCGAGTCGCGTCTTTGAGCGTGTCGGCCGCCAGCAGACCTTTTGCGACGCGCGGCTCGAGGAGCTTGAGCCACTGGCGTGCGACGGCTTCGAACGTGTGCGCGCTCGCCGCACGTTTTTCCTTGCGATCGGCACTGGGATCGATGTCCCGTGCGAGAAGCCCGCGGGCATCCGCGTGCAACCGACGCGCCGTGGCGAGATCAACGCTCGGGTAGACGCCGAGGGATATCATTCTTTCGGTTTGCCGAAAGCGATAACGGAACCGCCACCATTTGGAACCCTGGGGCATCACGTGAAGACTCATGCCGTGTTCGTCCGCGAGAACGTAACGGTGCTCGCGAGGTCTTGCGACACGCACAATCCGAGAGGTGAGTAACATGGCGCCACCCGCACAAAAGTTCGGAAGGAACGCCAGATTACGAGCAGTGCTTTGCGAAGCGACGCCGAGGGTGATTGGGGATTACGGAAGACGGCGAGGGCGAAGACTAAGGTGCGGAAAACGAGCCGGAAAGTTACCCACACTCGACACAGTGGACTCGAAATTACTTGAAGAGACGGAATTGGAATTCAACTGGCAGCGCAATGGCTTACGTACACTTCGGACAAATCCTCTATAGTGCGAATTGCACGTCGCGTCCCTCAGACCCAAAAATAAAGCCGCGTAAGTGACTGATAAAAGAAGAGAACTGAATATGGTGCCCGAACTCGAACCTCGGCCGTAAATTCCATCGGAATCATAGTCTTACGGCGGTGGGACTTTTTGAGTTACCCGCAACGTTACCCAGCATTCGCAAGCACTGGTGCGATATCCGCTGGTACCGCGTGCTAGACGTTGATACGGGTTTTCCCAGTGGTCTTGAGGATCGCGGTAAATGGGACGTAGTCCGTAGTTTGGACCCCTTCCTGCCGTTGGCGAGTGGCAGCTATCGGGGAGGCTGATCTTGAAGCGAGTGCGAATTGCGTAATTGCGTCTGCACGATGGCAGCATAAAAAGGCGCTGTCGCGCCTTGTTATAGATGCCTGAGGAATCTCGAATAGAAATGCGGGTGAGTGTTCCGACCGGCTGACGGTTCAAGTTGACCCACTGGGTCCACTCGCCAATGACTGCTCTGGGGCGTGTCCTATGATTTTGCCATCCGTCTTACGAATAGTCGGGCATGCTCCAAGTCACGCGCCGCCTGGCCGGTTGCGCACGAGCAGCTCCCTAACACCGCGCGATAATACTTTACCGCTGCGTGTTGCTCGCCCAGTTCCTCAGCCGCGTGAGCGGCCCCAAGAAGCGCATTAAATCGATTGGGATCACTTACCAGTGATGCTCGGTACTCAGCCAGCGCCTCATTGAACCTCCCGCTGAGGAAAAACATCTCGGCAAGCATTTCACGCGCCGGCAGCTCGACCTCTCCTTTGCCAGTCTTCGCCTGTCGGTCGACGACGGGCCGAAGTAAACTGATTGCTCCTTGCAGATCACCTTGAGAGAAACGTGCCCAAGCGCGTATCTCATCGGGCAAGGAGGCGCGTGGACCACCTACTCGCATGCGGGGGTTATCCTCCGTCAACGACTCGATGCGCTGCGCCGCAGCTTGTGCGCCCTGCGCATCATGGAGATGAGCGGCAGCGACCGCGTGAGCTAGCAAAGTGTGGCTTTGACTGACCCAATCTCCCCCTTCGATCGGCGTTAGGTTCGCGGCCATCGCCCAGTCGCGAGTTTCAATCGCAAATAGAGCCGGGTAGCGAGCTTGGACATCTGCGTAATAGGTCGGGTAGCGTGGATCGACGTCGGTTTGCTTGACAGTGGGGCCTTCAGTGAGGATCGCACGAGCTTCGTCATCGCGTCCGATCTGAAGATAGGCATATTCCAGAAATTCCATTGCGTGAAGACGGTTTTCGGCGCCCACACGCACCGTGGGGTTCTCCGCTGCAGCTTTCGACGCCAGGTTTGAACGGATGTCATCCTCCCACAGCCCCAACCGAGCGAAGATATGGCTGGGCATATGCAGTGCATGCGGAGCAGCTGGTGCAATGGAGGCGTAACGTCTGGCGGCTTCCAGCCCTTGTTGCGCCATCTCTGGATTATCGGTTGCATGGATGATGTAGTGCGCGATGCCAGGATGGTCAGGATACTGCCTGAAAAGAGGATAGAGAATTGCTACGGCCTTCTTTAGGTTGGTGAGCGTCAGGTCGTCATCCTGGGCTGAGTTGATTAGGGCAAGCGCATAAAAAACCTGGGCCTCCATGTCCTGGGAATAATTCTTCGCGACAACCGCCATCGCGTCCGTGTATTGCTTGGCGTAAACATCGGAATCCTTTTCGGTGTAGTCGTCAAAGTAGCGATGCAGCGCGTGAATATAGGCCGCCTCACGGCGATCTTTCTCGCGCGCGTCGTCGGCTTGTTTGAGGGCGATCTTGGCCCAGACCACGCCGCCGGTTGTGGGCCCTCCGTTGACTTCTTTGAAATCGGCCATTGCAATGCCCCAGCCGGCCATCGCGCAATCGGGATCATTTGCGGCGACCCTTCTGAACATTTTCTCGGCTTCGTCGAGCCAGAATGAATGTAGGAGAGACACGCCACGATTGAAATCTGCTTGGACCGTGGGCCGGCAGGAGTTAGCAAATGAAATTGTGCCCAGCTGTTCCGGCGCAAGGTGGTCCACCATCGGGGGCTCGCCTTGTCGCGTCCCGGTGCAGAATCCGGTGCCAGGCACATCCGGCTGGCGGGCCAGGGTGACTGTTGCAATGCCTGCAAGTAGGACAGACTTTAAACGGATGTTCCACGACACTCAGATCATTCTCCTGCGCTATGTCAATCGCGGCTTGTTCTCGGAACCAATGCGCGCTGGCATCCCATCTGACGCCCAGGGAGGGGGACTTGTTCCGTCACGCTCAGCCAATTTACGACACCACGCGGCTTAGGCTGCTCCAATCTCACCGAAACCGCGGGCATGCGGCCGAACTAGCCCGCATTTCTCACAGGGGTGCTGATTTGCGACGGTAGCTGAGCGTGGCGTGGGTTTGTCGCGTGCGCGGGTACTGCGGGAGTCGGCAGGGGGATTTTCAACGATAGGAGTGCGTCGCTCAGGCCGAGCGGATCGAAGCGGCAGGGAGGGGCGAGGGTTATCTGGTTCGTGGGGCGGCGTTAGCGTGCCGCGGCGCTCAAGGCATGGAAGGCGGCGATGAACTCGCCCTGGTAGGGACAGGCCTGGCTCATCGCAAGCTTCACCCGTCGCACGCTTACCGTCACGACTGCGCCGATCTTCAGCAACTTAAGTCGCAGCGTGTTCGCACAGGCACGCGAAAGAGCCGTGCCCGCAAGTCCGACCCGCCGCAGCGCGTGCATGAGCACATAGGCGGCGGAGGCGAACCACAGCCGCAGCTGGTTCGCGCGGAAGGTCGCGCTGGAGAGCCGATCGGCAAAGAGGTCCAGCTGCGCCTCCTTGATGCGGTTCTCCATCTCGCCTCGGGCACAGTAGAGTCTCTCGTAGAGCTCACGGGCGGCCCACGCTCGGATCGGCAGCGAGGTGACGATGAAGCGCGGGTTGGACTTGCCCGCGGTGTGCTCGGCCTTGCCGACCACGCGCCGTGCTCGGCTCCAGCTGCGCCGTGTCGCATAGCTGAGCTCCTTGAAGCGTCGCGCCGGCTGTCCGCTCTGTGCGGACTCAAGCGCCGCCGCGTGCAGCTCGGCCCCGATCGCGCGCTGCAGCCGGGCGTTGCGCGCAAGCCCAAAAACATAGTCAATATCGCTCCCCTCGCACCAGCTCATGAGCGAGTCGCGCGCAAAGCCCGAGTCGGCCCGCAGGATGATGCGCGTGTGCGCCCAGCGCTCACGGATCTGCCCCACGATGCGCTGCACTTCCTCGAGCGCGCCTGCGCTGGCATCGATGTCGGCGCGCCGCAGCTTGGCGCACAAAAGGTGCTCGCCGCAGAAGATGTACAGCGGCAGGTAGCAGTACGCGTCGTAGAAGCCGTGAAAGAAACGCCCCTCCTGGTGCCCGTGCAGCGGATCATCCGTGGCATCCAGGTCCAGCACGATCTGCTCCGGAGCTTCCCGATGAGCCTCCAGAAACAGCTGCACGAACAGTCCTTCGATCTGCTCGCTCCGGGGACGAATCCTGTGATACCGGTCCACCCCCTCGCGGGCATGCAGCTCCAGGCGGTTGAGCGTGCTCTTACCGGCCAGCGCCGCGCAGTCGGATCGCTGGGCCTGAAGCTTGCCCAGCAACGCCCCGAACACCGCATCGTGCCGCAGCTGCTCGTGATCGTTCAGATCCTCGTACCCCAGCGCCATCCCAAACACCCGCTGCCCAATCAGCGTGCGCACCGTGTGTTCGATCAGATCCGGGTTACGCTCATCGATGAAACACCCCGCCAGCCGATCGATCAACCCGATCGCTGCATCCGTGCGCTGCAGCAGCAGCGCCCCGGCATCCGAACTCACGGTCCCCCCGTCGAACGCCGCCACCACCCGGCGACGCTCCACGCATGAAAACTCAAACTGTTCGGCGTTACACTGTGTCCGCATCCGGGCTCTCCTCTGTGAGTCGTTAACTTGTCGTCGCAACACAAGTTTTGCTCACTTGAGAGCCCGGTGCACCCCCTTAGTGTGAGAAATCCGGGCTAGCCTTCGCACGTAAGCGCTACCGATTGAGTTCTGCATCAACAAATGTTACAAGATGTCACACGTTACCAGAGGTCACAGGATGAGATCAGCTCTACCACCCCTCGGGGACCTCGAGCACGAGCTCCTGGCGATTCTCTGGAAACACGGCGAAATGACCGCCTTCGCAGTTCGCAAGCAGGTCGCCCGAAAGTTGAAGGACGCCACGATTCGCACCGTGCTGCGGCGTCTGGAGGAGAAAGGCTATGTAAGCCACTCGGTTGTGAGCGGAACATTTATCTATCGGGCAAAAGAAACCGCGGAGGCTACGGCGGCCAGCGCTGTGCGGGGCATCGTTGAACGATTCTGCGGCGGCTCGCTGGAGCGAGCACTGGCGGGTCTAGTCGATGCTGGATTTGTCGATTCAGATCAGCTTGCAACCCTAGTCGGCAAACTCAAACGAAGGCCTCGCTGATCCTGGCGAGACACTCGTATGGCGGCCGCGGATATAAAACTGGTCAGAAACCCGACCGGGGGAATGGATCGAAAAATCCATCACAAGCCTTGGTCGCCGGCTCGCTGGCCGCTTGGCGCGAGGATTGGAACGGCAGCCGCGGCGATTGCTGTAATCGCTTTAGTCGCGGTGAAGCTCATCGCAGGGACAGGTGTACGAACCCTGCGTATCCCACTCGAACAGGTGACGTTCGCAACGGTACAGCATGGGGTGTTCCATGACCTCATCCCCCTGCGTGCCAATGTCGCACCTCGCGAGACGATCTACGTCGACGCCACCGATGGTGGACGCGTGGATCGCGTGCTGGTGGAACCTGGTGACCTGGTCCAGGAAGGCCAACCGATGATCGTGCTCAGTAACACGAACTTGGCTCTTCAGGTCATTCAGCAAGAATCGCAACTCAATCAGGCCATATCGCAGCTTCAACAAAACGAGATTGCCCTAGAGCAGAATCAACTCTCCAACGACCGCGCTCTCGCCGACATCGACTACAACCTGATTCGATTGAACCGCTCTGCAGAGCGCCGTGAGAGCCTGGCCGCGAAGGGCCTCGTGGCCGCCGAACAACGCGACGTCGTTGCAGACGAACTCACATACTACAAGCGGCTAAGGCCGATCCAGGCGGACAGCAACCAGCGACAGTCCGACCTTCGAGCCCGATTGCTGCCCGGTATTCACGAGCAGCTGAAGAACCTCCGCGACAACCTCACGGTCGTCCACGACAAGCTCGACAGCCTAGTCGCGCGTGCACCTGTCGTAGGGAAAGTCACCGCGATCGATCTCAAGGTCGGCGAGGCGTTGAGTCCTGGCCAGCGGTTAGCGGAAGTTATCCCGCAGACTGGCATGAAACTGGTCGCGGATGTCGATGAGTTCTATCTACATCGGGTTCGGGTGGGTCAGACTGCCACCATCACCCTCGACGGAAACCCAGTGAACCTCATCGTACGGCGTGTATACCCGCAAGTTGTCAACGGGCTTTTCAGGGTCGATCTGGATTTCGTGGGAACGAGTCCCCCGACGCTCGTTGAGGGTGCGAGTGCTCAGGGTCAATTGCAGCTTGGTGGGGATGCCCAGGCGACAATCCTCCCAGTGGGCGCGTTTCTTGAGCGTACCGGCGGGGATTGGATCTTTGTCGTTGGCCTTGATGGCCGGTCCGCGGAACGCCAGCGCATCAAAGTCGGTCGTCGCACGAGCGAGCAACTGGAAGTACTAACCGGTTTGCGCGCCGGCCAACGGGTTCTCACATCCGACTACACGGGTTTTGACAAGGTCGATCGCATCGTCTTTACGCGCTGAGAGGCTCGAATGCTGAAGCTTGAACACATCACGAAGGTCTATCGCACCACCGACGTCGAGACGGCGGCGCTCGACGGTGTGTCACTTGAGGTCCAGCCCGGTGAATTTCTCGCCATCATGGGTCCGTCTGGCTGTGGTAAATCGACGCTTCTCAACATCCTAGGGTTGATCGACAGCCCAACTTCCGGCTTCTACTGGTTCCGTGGCGAGGATGTCGCCCGATGCTCGGAGGAGGAGCTCACCTTGCGTCGGCGCGCGGGAGTGGGTTTCGTCTTTCAGAACTTCAATCTGATCGATGATCTCAACGTAGCCGAGAACGTCGAGGTCGCACTACTATACGTCGGGGTACCGAGCGCAGACCGTCGCCAGCGAGTTGCCGAGGCGCTCGAACGCGTTGATCTAGGCCATCGAGCCCGTCACATGCCGAAGCAGCTCTCCGGTGGGCAACAGCAACGCGTTGCCGTCGCCCGCGCGTTGGTAGCCAATCCCAAGCTGATCCTCGCCGACGAACCGACCGGCAACCTTGACACCGCTAATGGCGAGGCCGTGATGGAAATGCTAACCCGTATTATGAATGGCGGCACGACCATCGTTATGGTGACTCACTCGGAGGAACACGCAAAGCGTGCCCACAGGGTGGTGAACATGCTGGACGGACGCTTAGTGGACACCACGGGGGCCTGAGTCAGCCTTGATGGGAAATTGCTTCGCAGCCGCACTCCGTAACCTGCTTCGCAATCGGGTCTATACGGCAATCAATCTCTTCGGGCTTTCGCTGGGATTCGCCGCGGCGTTGCTGATCGCGCTCTACGTGCGCGATGAGCTGAATTATGACCAGTTCTTCCCTGGTTATCACGACGTCTATCTGCTGACTGAGACAAAGGATTACACGAATCATAGCCTGCCTGTAGAGCGATGGGATTTTTCGTCTCCCGACCTGGCGGCAAAGCTGAGCGCACAGTTCCCGGAGATCGCGACCATTGCCCGGGTCATGACTCCGGATGATCCGCCGCATATTCGCCACGACCAAGTAGAAGCGGAAGAGACGGACTTCCTGTGGGTGGACCCGCGATTTTTTCGGGTCATGCCGCTGAAATCATTAGCCGGCGATGCTCAAACGGCGCTAGACGTGCCCGACAGCATCGTCCTGACCCGAACGGCCGCGCGAAAGTATTTCGGTCGAGATATGCCATTGGGTGAACTGTTAGAAGTGAACCCTGCCATGGGCACCGATGCTGCCAAGGCATCGACTGCCTTCAACACACCTCACGCGATGCGCGTGACCGCGGTAATAGAGGATTTGCCATCAAATAGCTACGTAAAGGGCGAGGTGTTCGGCTCGAGCCTCGCGGCCTACTCCAAGTTCGCGCTATATGATCTAACGCAAGATCAGGGGCCATTTCGGATGAACGCTTATACCTTCATCCGCTTGCGGCCGGGGGCACCTGTACGGCGGGCTCGACAGGAGCTCACCGCTTTTGCCGCTCACGACGCACCCGTTTATCCACCTGGGTTCACCGTTGGAATGCATCTGACCGCCATTAGCGACTTACACCTGGCACCTCCCGGCGAATCACCGATATCCCCGAGAGGGGAGAGGAGCCATCTCGTCGTCCTCATCGCTATTGGCCTATTGATCATCCTCTCGGCGTCGTTCAACTTCGTCTCACTGATGACTGCTCGAGCGGCCCAACGTGCCATCGAGACCGGCGTTCGCAAGGCATCCGGTGCGCTTCGCAGGCAATTGATCACACAGTTTTTGGGAGAGGCGATCATCTATGTCGCCTTGGCCATGGCAGTAGCCGTAGCGCTCAGCGAAGTGCTGTTGCCTCGAGTGAATTCTGTCTTGAAGCAGAGAATCGCCTTCGACTACCTGGGCGATCCGGTACTGTTGTGCTCTCTGTTGCTGACTACCGTATTGCTAGGCTTGCTGGCCGGTGCATACCCGGCTTTTGTTCTATCTGCCTATCGGCCAGCCGCGGTGTTGAAAGGGACGCTTGCCCAAGGAGTATCCGGCGGAATGGTCCGTCGTTCCCTGGTCACCCTCCAATTCGCCATCATGATTGGCCTAGGGGTCACCACGGTAACGATTTGGCGCCAGACGCTGTTCTCTCTCGACAACCAACTGCGAGTCGATGGCTCCAGCATCCTTCTCATCGACGACGCTTGCGACCCTTCCGGCCGCGCGTTTCAAGACCGGGTAGCCACGCTACCTGGGGTCGCCGCGGCCGCTTGCGCCAACTACGCGGCACTCTACAACGGCGGAATGATCGTTTCTGCACGGGTTCAGGGCGGGGCTGAAGTTCCCATGGTGAGCGGCGCTGTCGACTACAACGCGCTCAAGTTCTATGGCCTACAGCCGCGGGCGGGGCGATTCTTCGATCGTGACCACGGTGATGATGGCCGCCTCGTCGAAGGAGATACGACGGGGAATCCGTCCATCGTCATCAACGAAACGGCAATGCGGAAACTGGGGTTTGCGTCTCCAGCCCAGGCGGTTGGCCAGATTGTGACCTGGAATCGCCGGCGCTGGAGTGCAAATCCCAACCCCGGCACCCTTGGACCGTCCGAGATCATTGGTGTATCGCCGGATTTCGGCCTGGACACCCGTAGAGGTGTGCTCCCGCAGATACTCTACGTAGACCCGATCTCTTTTTCGGTTCTGAGCGTTCGGCTGACGGGGTCGCAAGTCCCGGAGACTCTGACGGCAATCGATGCCGCCTGGTCCGAGATAAAACATACGCGCATTCATCAGCGCTTTCTGAGCCAATATTTGCAGCACATGTACGCCGACGTGATGCTGCAACGGACAGCGATCAGTCTCAGCACTGCCCTTGCCGGTGTGATTGGTATGTTGGGGCTGTTAGGGTTATCAGCGCATTCCGCCGCACAACGCACCAAGGAGATCGGCATCCGAAAAGCGATGGGCGCAAGTCGGCTCGATATCCTCCGCTTCTTTGTCTGGCAGTTCGCGCGTCCCGTTCTATGGGCAAACCTTATTGCGTGGCCATGTGCGTACTTCCTCATGAGGCATTGGCTTGACGGATTTGGGCATCACGTTAGTCTTAGCCCCCTGACGTTTCTTGCTGCTGGAGCGTCAGCACTTCTCGTCGCGTTGGCGACGGTGCTCGGACACGCGCTGACGGTCGCGCGCGCCAAGCCGGTGGATGCGCTTCGCTATGAGTGAAGCCTCGACAAATGCGCTTCAAAGATTCATTGACGAGGCTGGATCACAGCTCCCGTCACTCAATGGAAAGTCACTCGCCCGTGGAGTTTGCGCAAGACCGATTGCGCATTGCTCATGGCCAGTACGGCAAGAAAGGTCGTAATGCGCGCCGTTTTCGCGAGCCGCTCAAGCTCGATTCTGTATGTTTTGGCGACTTCATCTACTGGAAGCTTAAGCTTAGAAGAGATGTGCGCGACGGCTCCGACGTGATCCGTCTCCAAAGGCGACGGTGGCTCGATCATCCCGATCCTCCTGCGACGAGTTGCTGCAACGTACAGGATGAAGTGTGGCACCTCTTAGGGGAGCAAGACTCTAGGCATACATACCGCTTTCGTGCGGCTTCTACGTATTCATCTGCGCCGCAGTGCCTGCCAGGGTGGCAGAAACGGGGTAGGGGTGTCTTAGATGCTATCGGGATGGCGAGACTTGGTGCGCTTCACCCATGGGACGGCGACCCTGTGCGGTATTCTGCAAATTCGCGCTCGCGATGTTGGCTTGGATGACATAGCGATCGTCGCTGCGGCGCGGAGAAGAAACGGCTGACGCTGCGGATCATGGAAGCGCACCCAGAAACGGATCACCAGGCGGGCGTTCGCCTTCCCATCCTGAAGGGGGGGGGCTCTCGATCACAGCCGCAGACGCGCACGACGCCGGCGACAACCATCGATGAGGTCGGAAGCGCGGATAAGGTCAAATATGACCAGCGATCTCGTCGCGGCTAAAGCCCTAATAGACGCTGCCCGAAACGAAAACGAGGTCTTGCAGGTTCGCTGTCCGCTTTCGCACCCAGAGTAATGAATTCCAGATATGTTGTGTGGCTTATGCGTGCGTTCTTAACTTGATCAAGCCAGCCACCCACAGAACTACTCGCCCGATGCTTTGTTACCCACAAAGCGTTCGCGAAAATTCCGGTGAAATTTTGCTCAGCGAGCAGCCGCTTACGTGCGCTACGAATCCACTATAGTTGAGAGCAGTGAAGGTTCGATGCCTCTTTTTATTCGCGAAGCTTCTTGAAAGTATCTATAATATTATGATTAATAAGGAAAAACTGGTGCCCGGGAGAGGACTCGAACCCAGGCCGCAAATTCCATCGCAATCATAGCCTTATCGCGGTGGGACTTTTTGAGTTACCCGCAACGTTACCCAGCAATTACATGCATTGGCGCGATATCCGTAAGCGTCCGGAGCTGGCCGTCTTGCGGTCTGATCAGGCTGCGAGTCGCAGGGAGGGGAGCTGCTTGGCGAGGTTCCACGGCAGCAGCTCCTCGATGCGATTGATTGGATAGTCAGCGATGCGCTCGAGCACATAGCGCAGGTAGGCTTCGGGGTTGAGGTCGTTGAGCTTCGCGGTGCCGAGGAGAGTGTAAATGGCGGCAGCACGCTCACCCCCGTCGTCGGATCCTGCGAACAGCCAGTTCTTGCGTCCTAGTGCCACGGCGCGCAGCGCGCGCTCTGCGGCGTTATTGTCGATCTCCAGCCGCCCGTCGTCGCGATATCGCGTGAGCGCTTGCCAGTTCGCAAGCGCATAGCGGATCGCCACGGCCAGTTCGCTCTTCTTCGACAACGTTGTCACTGTCGTGTGCAACCAGAGATGGAGCGACTCGAGCTCGGGGCCTGCGCGCGCCTGGCGTGCGGTACATCGTTCATCGGGCGGGCGGCCGCGGATCTCAGCTTCAACGCCGTAGAGTCGGCCGATCCGATCAAGCGCCTCTGCGGCAATCGGCGAGGCGAGCGCGGCGTGGATGTCGAAGAACTTGCGTCGTACGTGGGCCCAACACGCGGCTTCCTGGATCCGATCGCCATAGAGGCGATCAAAGCCGGCAAAGGCATCGGCTTGGAGCACCCCGGTAAAGCTCGCCAGATGCGCACGCGGCCGCTCGCCCTTGCGATCGGGGGAGTAACGGAAGAAGACGGCTGGGGGCTCCTCGCTACCGGCGGCCCGATCATCCCGAACGTATGTCCACAGCCGTCCCTGCTTGGTGGTCCCCCGACCGGGGCAAAGCACCGGGACCGGCGTATCGTCGGCGTGAAGCTTGTAAGTTGAGAGCACGTAGCGCACGAGGGCCTGCACGAGCGGGGCGAGTAATGCACTCGCCCCGCCCACCCAGTCCGCAAGGGTCGATCGATCAAGCTCGAGGCCTTCGCGGGCGTAGATCTGGCTCTGCCGATAAAGCGGCAGATGGTCAGCGTACTTGGACACCAGGACGTGGGCGAGTAAACCCGGGCCGGCAAGACCTCGCTCGATCGGGCGGCTGGGAGCACTGGCCTGCACGATCTTCTGGCAGGCGGCGCAGGAGAGCTTCGGCCGCACGTGCCGAATGACCTTGTAGTGCCCTGGGACATACTCGAGCATCTCGGAGATATCCTCCCCTAAGTGTCGCAGCTCTGCGCCGCAGGCCGGGCAGGTGCAAGGCGGATCGTGCACGATCTCCTCGCGCGGGAGATGTTCGGGCAAGGGACGTCGAACAGGCTTGGTTGAGGGCTCCTTCGGGACGGGGCGCGTCTCGAGGGGCTTTTGCGCAAGACTGGCTTCCAGATCCTCGATCGACAGCTGCATCTGCATGAGCTCGCGATCGAGCTGCTCGGAGGAGCGGCCGTACCTCTGGCGCTTCAAGCAGCCGATCTCAAAGCGCAGCTTCTCCAGCTCAAGTTTTTGAAAAAGGACGAGCGCTTCGGCGGCTTCGAGCTTGGCGCTGCGCTCGGCGAGCGCGACGTCACGTTGGAGGAGAATGCCTTTTAAGGCTTCGATGTCGTTCGGCAGATCTGCCGCTTCAGGCATGCGCTATTATACCAAGCTCGGCGGTGCGGCGCGAGAGAAAAGTGCTAGAAAATAAGGGCTTTTTATACCGCGAGCTGCGGAGCTGCTGTGCGAATCGGACGCCGCCAATCGATCCCTTCAAGCAACATCGCCAGCTGCGCACCACTCAACACCACCGTGCCGGAAGTGGCATGCGGCCACACGAAGTGGCCGCGCTCCAGGCGCTTCGCAAACAAACACAGTCCATCGCCACTCCACCACAGAATCTTCACCCGATCCCCGGCACGACCGCGAAACACGAACAGATGCCCGCTGAAGGGATCCTCGGCGAGGTGGGTCTGCACGAGAGCCGCGAGTCCATCAAATCCCTTGCGCATGTCGGTCGAGCCCGCCGCGAGCCACACTTGCGCGTTCGGCGGTAGTGCAATCACCGCCGCACCAGAAGATCGATCACCCGCGCGAGCGCCTTCGTATCGAAGCGGCCCTGAAGCACTATGCTGTGGCCGTTCGCAAGCTTGATCTTAATGAGCTCAGAGGCTTGCTTGCCGCGGCTGCTTCTGCTGGGCACTTGCACAAGGGCACGCTCAGTGGGCATCACCGTCGGAGTACTCACCTTCACCGGCAACAGCGCTGCGCTGCCCTTCGCTGCGTTCGGATCCAGCAACCCCTGCCGATACAGCTGTCGCCAGGCGAACACCTGGTTCGCGTTCAGATCATGCCGCCGGGCAACGGTTGCAACCGATGCGCCCCTCTCGTGCGTCTCCTCCACGATCCGGCGCTTCTCCTCAATGGTGTGCTGCCGACGCGGTCCTGTGCGGCGGCCCAACGAGTCCGTTGCAGCGCTCTCTTCGGCGGAGGTGTCCACTTAGCCCTTACGTGGACACCTACTATGTGCCCACTTAGGCGATCATCGGCATCATCTGCACCGACTGCTATGCGGCCACGGCCGGACGGTTACAAATCCTCTCACAATCAATCGGTTGGCGCGGTGGGACTTTTTGGGTTACCCACAAACCTACCCCGCATTCATAGCGACTGGTGCGATAGCCGTGGGTAGCGGGTGTTATCCGTTGATAGTGCTCATGAATCGATCACTCTGACGCGATCGTGCCGCCATGCGATCCCAATGCCCTTGCCGGATATCTATATCAAGCAAGTCGCCATCTCTTGCCAAACACAGCCGGCTTTGCTCGACCGCATTGCGGCACTGATGAAAGCTGTCGCCTCTAGACCGCTTTCGAGTCCAGGAAAGGCGGAGTGCAGCAATGGTGCCTTCCCGTTCCGAGCGGATCGAATTGCCTGGGCAATCTCAGAATAGATTGAGGCGAAAGCTTCGAAATAACCTTCTGGGTGTCCTGGAGGGAGCCGTGTCACGACTGCCGCGGCCGGATCGGTTCCGGCCCCAGCCCGACTAATTTGGCGCTTCGGTTGACCCAATGGTGAATGCCAGAGCTCGTTGGCGTGACATTGGTGCCATTCAAGTCCGCCCTGGTCACCGTAGATTCGAATCGACAGTCCGTTGTCGTTGCCGGGCGCGACTTGACTTGCCCAAAGCAGACCCTTGGCGCCACCTTCGAATCGCAACAGCACCCGCGCATCGTCATCTACTCGACGCCCCTGCACAAAGCTGGTCAGGTCTGCACAAACGGAAGTCACCTGCAGCCCCGTGATATAGCGCAACAGATCGAAGGCGTGGACTCCAATGTCACCGATGGCGCCAGCCCCGCCGGTCCGGGTTGGGTCCGTGCGCCACGCAGCCTGCTTGGATCCGGTTAGCTCAACCCGCTCGGTGAGCCAATCCTGCAGATACTCGACTTCCACCAGTCGTAGCTGGCCGAGCAGGCGGGCGAGACACATCGATCGCGCCTGACGAACCATAGGATAGCCTCGGTAGTTAAACGTCACCGCGACAATACCGGCGGACTCTGTCGCGGCCGTGCGCAGCTGACGCCCCTGTTCGGCAGTAATGATCAGGGGCTTGTCACAAATGACATGGATACCGCGGGTCAAGAAAGCTAGGGCGATCGCAGCATGGGTGTCGTTAGGCGTTACGATGGCAACGGCCTCTATACCATCTGGACGGGCTGCTTCGGCAACGGCCATGTGCTCATAGGAATCATAGGCCCTCTCGCTCGCTATGCCGATGTCTTCAGCCGATTGGCGCGAGCGTTCCGGATCAGACGATAATGCACCGGCCACCAATTGGTACTGGTCGTCTAGCCGTGCAGCCACACGATGCACGGAACCAATAAAAGCGCCGCGCCCACCTCCCACCATCCCTAGGCGAATTCTATCCATCGGGTCCAAATCAAAGGTGCGTCATACCTGTAAAGCCACTGCAATCCATTGAGATCAATTCTCAACTTCCCGCTGGTGCCCAGCCTTAGCGAAAGCCAGCTTGGCCAGCCTCGTGGATCTTGGGTCCGCGCTCCGATATGGGTTCCAGAGCCTGCTCCACGGGAACGTTGGGGGCATCCGCGATGCTAGTCCACCGACTCGGTTGCGCTGCCCATTGCACGGCATTGCGAAGTACCTTCTGAACGTTTTCGTTGTGATACGTCGGATAGGTTTCATGACCTGGCCGGAAGTAGAAGATCTTTCCCGCCCCACGTTGATAGGTTAAACCCGACCTAAATACTTCCCCACCAAGAAACCACGATATGAAAACAGTCTCAAGCGGCTCCGGCACCGAGAAAGGCTCGCCGTACATTTCCTCGTACTCGAGCTCAAAGTGCGTGGGCAAGCCGCGCGCAATCGGGTGTGTCGGGTTGACGACCCAGATCCGCTCGCGCTCCCCGGCCTCTCGCCACTTCAGTGCGCACGGGGTGCCCATCAGTCGAAGGAATGGTTTGGAGAAGTGCCCGGAATGCAAAACCACCAACCCCATACCCATCCAAACCTGTCGCGTGATCCGCTCTACCACGGCATCGGCCACGGCCTCATGCGCCGCGTGACCCCACCAAACCAGAACATCTGTACGCGCCAGTACCTCCGCCGAGCACCCATGTTCGGAATCCTGCAATGTGGCAGTGGTAGCCCTGATCGCAGGCTCCACGTTCAGGGCGGTTGCAATCGTCTGATGCATGCCGAGCGGGTAGATCGCGGCCACATCTTTGCTTTCTCGCTCGTGGATGTTCTCGCCCCAAACCATGCACCGTATAGCCATCGTCGAATACTCCCGATATCAACGCCTCGACGGCGGCGCCGATTGCGCCATAAATTCAGCGTACGCATCGAAAACGATCGCAACCTTCAGTACATCTTCGGGCTGCTTCATTATGAGATCATAACCGCGCTGAGCCTCCCGGAATGGAACGCGATGCGTAAGTAACGACGCGGTATTCAGTTTGGCGCTAAACAGTAGATCGCGAATCTGATCCGTAAGTCGCTGTCGATCCCACAGTGGATGGTCGCGATGCGGGCAACCCCAGACACCCATGCTCGAGATAAGATCTGGCCGATTATGGTGCCATTCCTCGCCCAACCTCAGGCCGATGGCATCGCCCTGATAGAACCCGACGCTCACCACGCGTCCACCCACGCCAACGGCCGCGATGGCCTGATGAAGTGCCGGGTAGACACCCGAAGTCTCAATCGCAACATCGACGCCGCCCGCACCGTATTCGCGCTTAATTTGTAGCCGCAGGCCACCGTCGATAGCTGCCTCCGAGGGATCAATGGCTTTGCTTGCCCCGAGCTGCAATGCCATCCGCCGCCTGCTTGCCATCGGATCCGACACCACGACCAGTGATGCACCGCTGAGGCTCACGAGTTGCGCGGTGAGCAATCCGATCGCTCCGAGTCCTGAGACCAGCACGCGATCGCCCACCTTGATTCGCGCATCGTGAATGGCCTGCAATGCGACCGAACCAAGACTGATGAATAGTGCAGGCTCGAGCGGCGCTCCGCGCGGCAGCACCGTCACCGGGTAACCAAATTGCCGTTGCTGTGCCACATCGAGAATCGTTCGATCCTGATGCGGCGTGCCCGAGTGCACGACATCACCGACCTGCAGTCCGCTGATGCCCGCACCGATCTCGGTGATGACACTGACCATTTCGTAGCCCAGCACGTCCGGGTCGTGTTCACTCGTATCGACGCCACTAACAAAGGCCCGAAGCGTCGAGTCGAAGTATTTGTCGGCAAACGGTGACGTGCCTCGGACGAAGTGCAACTCTGTGCCGTGGCTGATCGCACTGATCAAACTCTTGAGCCGAATCTCACCCGGTCTCAGGGGTCTTTCAGCGTCGATATCGCCGATCGACACATGTCCTGGCGAGCTGACCCTAAGAACCTGTGCCACACGCCGCTCCCGTCAATTCCGTCAAGTCAGCGCTCTAGCGTCGAGCGATCAGATGCGTAATCCACGCTCCGCGGTGGTCGCCCCTTGTCGTTCGCTTATGTCGATGCGGAGCGGCAGTAGGAATTCCACTCTGACTCGCCGCTACAGCCCCGGCACTCTGAGCTATCCTCGCGCGTTCGTTTAGCTCTCCTGGAGCACTTAAAATGAGTAATTCGCCGCTATGCCTAATGTTCGGGGCCGGAACGTGCTGTTCTGGATTCGATAAGTCGTCGAGACGGGAAAGTACGACAACGTTCCAAGCAGCGGATGAGTGTTGAAGACGTTGTTCGCGAATAGCGACACATCCAGTTTGCCTGTCGTATAGCCAACCCGAGAGTTGAACAGGTTGGTCGCTGGATCGGGCCTATCTAACGGCACGTAGTTTGCCCCGCCGACAATTCCGTTCTGGAACGGACCCGGATTTTCGCTGTTGTACTGATATTCAACACGCATATGAACCGTATCGCTGTTGGGCAGAGGAATTCTGTATTCCGTCGCGACGACGACGTTCCACGGCGCGATGACCTGCGGCAAAAACCCGATCTTGTCACCTTCTTGGACCGTCGTCACACCGCCGCTAACAGTAGTTTCGGTGTAATACGCATTGGTGTAGGCGACTTTCGCATCGATTCGCAGCTGTGGCGTGAGCAGTGCCCGTACGCTCATGTCGAAGCCGTTGATAGCTGCGTGACCTAAGTTGCCAACGTAGTCTATGCCGCATGGAGCAGCAATAACTAGCTGTTGAATATTGGACCAGAGCGCATGATAGACGCTGGTGTCAACCTCCAGGCGGTTGTCAAACAGCTTGTCCTTTGCGCCAATCTCATAGCTCCAAATCCAATCTGGCCGGTACCCAGCAGGGTTAAAACCGGACCCCGTACAGCCATCCGGCAACGGCGAATTACCGCCACCGATGCGGAATCCCTTACTGGCTGAGGCGTAGAGCATGTTATTGGGGTCGGCCTGGTAGGCCACCGCTACCCGAGGCGTGGTCGGGGTGGCTGTCGGATTTGCACTCAGCGGGGCGGTGCCCGCCAATGTGGCGTTGAAATCTGTGTCGATGTGGGCGACTCGATAGCCGAGCGTCGCAGTCCACTGCTTGCTCAGGTGGAAGTCACCTTGGGCAAACACCGCGGTCTGGATATCCTTGTAGTGCTGATCAACGACAAAGCCGCCAGGGTTACCCGTAGTCGGAATGGTGTTCTGGTAATCCTCCTGGCTACGATTGTCATAGAAGATGCCACCGACCCACGTCACAAACGCGTTCGGTTGATTGGAAGCCAGCCGCAGCTCTTCGGTGTAAGCCTTGTCCCTCTGGCCGGTTGTGGTCGGCGCCGAGTCGCCCGGTGATGTCGGTACATCGGGTCCGAGCGGACTGCCATAACCAGAGCCACCAAAGCAGACGAAGCAGTCGCCAAAATCATTTGTGACCGTGACCACACGATGCAAATAAGACGATACGAAGGTCAAGTCGGCAAAGGGTAGCGGCGCTTCGATCTTGAGTGTGGGCAGGAACCAGCTGTCGAGCGAGTGCTCCGGTAGGAACGCCGCATCGTTGTACTGACCATCTGATACGTTGGAATAAGCGGGGTAGAAGCGGCCGCTATCGTCCTTATCAACCGATTGATAATAAAGTGCCGGCGTGATCCGGACGTCATCGATTTTATACGCAAATGCCGCCCGAAACGCTTCCTCGTAGTCCCTGTTGATGTTTGGCGCCACCACAGCGTTGTCCGGCGACGGGCCGGGTAGGGGATTGACGAGATTCACATAACCCCCATCGCGCCGGTACCAGCCACTGGCGCGAAAGCCGAGGGTATCCTGCGCGATCGGGCCGCCCGCCGCACCACCATATTCATAGCTCGATGAGCCATCCTTTGTGTTACTGAACTCGCCTTCCACACCGCCGCTATAGTTCCGCGTGCTCGGATCGCTGGTGAGAAAACGCACCACGCCCGCTTCTGAGCCCGCGCCGAATAGGGTTCCCTGAGGGCCGCGGTCCACCTCCACGCGATTCAAGTCGACAGTGAGCGGCATAGCAGAACCGATATTGCCAAGGGGCGAGAGCCGTCCGCTGAGAGGAGTATCATCCAGATAGATACCGACCGTGGATGGGCCGGTATCGGTGTTGACGCCGCGAATGTTGACCGTGGTGATCGTGGAGGGAGCAACAGGCGTCACGAATTGAAGTCCCGGGGTGTTCGCAGCCACGTCGGCGATATTTTTGATTCCGGCGGCGGCCATATCGGCTTGGGTAAGGGTACTGACGCTGATCGGCACCTTCTGAATGTCTTCCTGCCTTCGCGTCGCGGTTACCACGATTTCTTGTAACTGGTCCCCACCACCAGCGGCTGCTACCTGCTGAGATGCTATCTGGGCAAACGCGGGTGCCGAAGAAGCCCCCGCAATCAAAACGCCCAGTATTCCGACGATGCCGCAACTGTCGTTAATCCGCGTCGTTGTCATCGTCCGCCCCCCAACTAGTTGTATCGTTAGCGCCCGCGTATTTGTAGCGACCGAGGAGTCGCTACGGCCCGTTGCGCCGTTGTCGTGGTGCCGCTGAGCGTCTTTTGTTCGGCCCCTTCGAACCTCCGCACGATGTTAGGCCAATCGCTCTCTTCTTTGCTAGATTGTCGACAATCCTTCAATAATACAGTCTCGTTGTCAAGGGTTCTTCCGGCGCTGCTAAGCCTGCCGCAGTGGCGGGGTCGCCTCGTAGCGCTAAGCGCGGTTCACGAAATTGAGCTCACCGACGCCGCGGAGAGCTCCATCGCGGCCCGGCGCGCGATGGCTCTTTTCTCCAGAGCGTTCAACAACACCAAAAACCCGGCGAGAAGGGCAATCGGGATGAGCGTCCAGTAGAATGCCGAAGTTCCGCCGTAGATTTGAAAAACCTTGCCGGTGATCAGGGAGCCGGCGGTTGCACCGAGCGCGGAGCTCAATATGATCAAGCCGGACATGGCTCCCTGCTGACGCGGCGGCAGCGAGCTGAGCATCACGGAGTTGATGACTGGGTAGATAGGCGCGGTCACCATCCCAATCAATGGGAAAATGAATGCGGCCAAGGGCGCCGTCTGCCAACTGACGACGGGAACCGTGCTGACCTGTGCCGCAAGCGGTAGCGCGATGACGACGAGGACCGCCGCTAGACCTAAGCACACCAACAGCACTCCGAGCCAATGGAAGAATCGCACCGCGATTCCGCCCAATATTCGACCCAGCACGGCTGAGGCCGCGAGGATGCTCGACAATTGAATGCTGAGCGTAACTGGAATATGCAATACCTCGCTGTTGAAGGTCGGCAGCCATTTCATGACGCCCTCGCCCAGCATGTCGTAAGTGAATACGCTGGCAACGAAGGCCGCCGCGACCGCGCTCGCGGCAAGTTTGAACATGGCGATAAAGTCAAGGACTAACGACTGCGATTGGGTTCCCTTTTGGCGTACCTCCGATTCGTCAAGAGGGACCATCCACAGCCAGGCCAGAGCTAGCACCGCCGTCGCGGCCACTAGGTAATAGATGAGGAGCCATTGCGTGGAACTCGGATGCACCTCGTCGCCGTAGGCACTGAATATGAAATATCCGGCGAACGTTCCGCAGGCATACGTCGCTTCTAGGTAGCTCATCAGGCTTGCGTGATGTTTGATGTCATGCGCAAGCAGGCCGAGCGATGCAAAGATGGCGCTTTTCATAAGCGCGAACGCCACGCCCGTCACAACGAACAGCAACGCGATCGTGGTGAAGCTGTTTCCCACGGGGACCAAAGCGGCGATGGCTGCTACCATTGCTAGGGCGATCAGCATGGTGCGTTTGTAGCCGATGCGCACCACATATGCGGACAACAGCACTGCCGCGACGGCGACGCTCAGATCTCTGCAGCCACCGAGTATGCCTGCGACCGAGGCTGGGGTGCCGTAGTGCTTTTGCACCTGCAGAATCAGGATGCCGTCGCTGCTCATCACGACCGAAAAGAAAACGAAATTGATAAAGAGCGCGAGTATGATCCGCCAGTTTTTCATGCTCGCCCTTCCGTCGACTCAAGCGCCGGCTACACCGATCCAGGCATCGAGACCACTGAAGTGCAAAATGTTTCCATTGAGCCGCGCCGATGGCAAACCATGACCTTCGATGCTCGGTCGCCACCGTTCCGGCGGACTCCAAGAGACCGACTGGTTGCTTAGGTTGAATACGAGTAGCAGTCGCTCGTCACCCAGGCTTCTCGTGAAAGCCAGCAATGGAGTAGGTGCGTCCAACCACTGCATGGAGCCGGATACCAGCGCCGGATGCCGTTTGCGCCAATGAATGAACCGTCGATAAGCATTCAGCACCGAACCTGTGTTCAGATCCTGAATGTCTGCCGCCCGCGCCGCATGATCGGCGCCGAGCGGGAGCCACGGCGTTGCGCTCGAAAATCCGGCGTGAGGCGCATCCGCCTTCCATGGGAAGGGGGTGCGACACCCATCACGCCCCTTGTAATCGGGATAGAACTTCAGACCCCAAGGGTCACGAATCGCCTCGAATGGTAGATCAACCTCCGTCAAACCCAATTCCTCACCCTGATAAATGCAGGGGCAGCAACGCAGTGTGAGCAACAAGCCCATAAGCAGAACGGCCAACCTATCCTTATCCCCGTCCTCTCCGGCCAAGTGTCGCCACCGAGTCACGTGCCTCGAAATGTCCATGCTGCTGAAGGCCATGCAGATCCAGCGCTCGCCTAGCGTGTCGACCATACGGCGCAAAAAAGTCGCTGCCTGCGTGGCGCTGAGTTCCGACAAGGTCAAATCCTGGATCAACGGCGCGTGTACCAAGTGCGGTGCCGCATATTTCGCGCCTACCACGCAACCGTCTACGTCGCCAATCTCGGCCATCAGGAATTTCGGGGGATCGTATCGATCCGCGAGCTCGCGGAATCGCCGCAAAATGGGTAGCACCCCCGGTGTATCACGATCGAACAGATGCTCCTGCCTCAGAAATGGATTTCCCGTTCCACCGTCGACATACGGCAGGGGCTGATTCGACGGCACGGGAGGATTGTTGCGCAGGTCCGGGTCTGGGGCTAAAGCGGTTACCGCATCGAGACGAAATCCATCGACGCCGTGGTCGTACCAGAAGCGCATGATCCCAAGAATGGCTTCCAGAGTTTCCGGACACCTCAGGTTGAGGGCTGGTTGGCTGACGAGGAAGCTATGAAAATAATACTGGCTGCGGCGTGGCTCCCACTCCCAGGCAACTCCACCGAAGATGGACAGCCAATTGTTGGGAGGCGAGCCGTCCGGCTGCGCGTCCGCCCAGACATACCAGTCGCTTTCGGGACTGCTCCGACTCGCGCGGCTCTCTAAGAACCAAGGATGCTCGCTCGAGGTATGGCACGCGACTATGTCGAACAGTACCTTTAACCCCAACCCATGTGCCTTCTTGATGAGCCGAACGACGTCGTCCAAGGTGCCGAATCGTGGATCGACGGCGCAGAAGTCCGCCACGTCGTAGCCGAAGTCGCGCATTGGCGTCTTGAAAAATGGGCAAACCCAGATCGCATCGACGCCGAGCGAGGACACGTAGTCGAGACTTTCGATGATCCCCGGCAGGTCGCCCAAGCCGTCTCCATTGCTGTCTTTGAACGAGAGCGGATAGATCTCGTAGATGACCGCCCCTTTCCACCAGTCGCTTGCGGCGGCCCTCCTCGGGTCGAGATCTGCATTCCTGGTGGTCATGGTCGCACGAGGTAACGCTCGATGATTTCAGGGTTAGGCTCTACCCCCAGGCCCGGACTTTCCGGGACGCTGACATATCCGTCTTTGACTTGAATCGGGTTACGGGCGAGGGAGCGAGAAATCTCCCCCGGCTCGACGCCGTACTCGAGAATCAGGGCGTTAGGGATCGATGCAAGAAAATGTAGAGCGGCGGCGACGTTGATATCAGTGGTGAAGCAATGATTGGCTACTCTCTTACCGTTTCGTGCCGCAGTCACTGCGATTTTCATGGCCTGAGTGAAGCCGCAACGCGTGAGATCCACCTGTGCGATGTCGATCTTCCCCTTCTCGATCAGCGTCTCAAAACCAGCTACCGTGCACTCTTGCTCGCCAGCAGCGATGTGTTGTAAGGCAGCCTCAGACAAACGCGCGTAGCCGACATAATCATCGGGGTGCAAGGGCTCTTCGACCCAGGCCAAATTGTAAGACTCGAATGCACGGCATCGTTGGATCGCTGTTTTCGCGTCCCATACATGGCCGACATCGAGCATGAAGTCGACTTGTGTACCAGTTACACCCTTGACTGCCTCGATATAGCGCAAATCAAGATCAAGTCCCGATCTGCCAAACGGCTCCCAACCGAATTTGATCGCAGTGAAGCCGGCGTCGATAGCGCGCTTTGCCCGCTCGGCGGTGGCTTCCGGCGTCATTTGGAACATATTGGAAGAGTAGGCCCGCAGTTTGCGCGGACTGCCACCCAACAGAGCGTAGATCGGCTTGCCGAGAGCCTTGCCTTTGATGTCCCACAATGCCAAGTCGACGCCTGCCATCGTCTGGACAACCGCACCGGCCCTACCGTAGTAGCTGGTCGACTCGTACATCCTTTTCCATAGAAACTCTGTCTGCAGCGGGTCTTGGCCTAACAGTATGTGCCGGAGTCCCTTTACCTGCGTATGTGAGACCGGGGCCTCTATCACGGCCTTTGCAACTGACGGGCAGCCATCGACTTCGCCCCATCCGACGATTCCCGCATCGGTGCTGATTCTGACAATCAGAGCATCCTGAGAGCTGTCCGTGCGCGTTTCATCAATCGTGGGAAGCCGCAGATAGAGCGCTTCTACGTTAGTGATTTTCATGATTGCTTTTGAATCCCACCGTTGTCGCTTTTGTATTTTTGTCGACAATCAGACCACAATCAAGTACTTTCTGCAGAGGGAACGATCAGGCTCCATGCTCGAACCAAGTGACGAACTCGTACTGCGGGCAGGTACCGGCGAACTCGGAATCGTTCCCTCGTTGGGGTCGGCGGTGAGTCACTGGAGAGTGGGCGCGTGGGATATCTTGCGCCCTGGTCGTGCGAGCAACGGCAATCCATTACGCATGGCTTGCTTTGCCATGGTTCCATTCTCGAACGTCATCGGCGGCGGGGGCCTGCAGTTTCGTGGCGAATTCTTTCCCTTAGTGCCAAACCACCCTGCCGAACCGCTTCCCATACATGGAGATGCGTGGCTCGCCTCATGGCAGGTGGATCAAGTGTCCGATCGGTGCGCTGAAACTCACTATGCGCACGATGGCAGACAGGGCTTCCCGTTTGCTTATCTCGTTCGCCAGCAGTTTCGGCTGGACAAGACCATGCTTCGCATATCCTTGGTTCTGCGCAACACGGACCATCGGCCCATGCCCGCGGGCCTTGGTATACACCCTTATTTTTTCAAGAGCACTGGCACTCGCTTGCGGGCGATACACCGGGGCCGCTGGACGGGTAACGACGTCGCTGCGGATGAGCGTTTTCTGCTGCCGGGGGATTTGCCGGAGGCGGGAATCGACGATTGCTTCGTCGGTTGGACCGGATTTGCGTACCTTACCGAACTCAATGAGGGCATGCAGATCAGCATCCAATCATCGGAGGTGGCGAGGGCTCTCGTAGTATATTCTCCTGCACAATCCGATTTCGTCTGCGTCGAGCCTGTGTCAAACGTCAATGACGGAATCAACGCCTTTGCACGCGGTGTTCCTGACACTGGTGTTCGAGTTCTCGAGCCGGGTATGTCGATGGAGTTAACGACCATGATTCAGGTCGAAGCCAATGAGAGGCTCGCAGGGTCTTAGTCTGACCAGTACTGAAGTCAAGGACGTTGCCAGGACGATGGCGTGGAAGCGGTCTATTTACTGCCCCACGAAGTCCTAATGAAGCTCAATTCTTCATGGAGGGTTGGATAGTCATGCTCAATCGTGACCGATTTGAGCAACGGCGGGCCGTTGTAACGGGTGGCGCGAGGGGAATCGGTCTGGCCGTCGTTCGCCGCCTGCTGGAAGAGGGGGCACGCGTGACTATTGTCGACGTGGATCGCAGCGCGCTCGCGGAAGCGCTGAAGTCCCTCGAGGATGTTGGTCGCGAACTCCCAATCACTTGCTGCTGCGATGTGAGCAGTACAAGCAGTGTGCAAGCGCTCAAAGATCAGGTTCAACAGCACTTCGCGGGCACTGACATCCTAATTAACAACGCGGCTATCCTGGATTGGACCGCAATCACGGACCTGACCCCGACAAGGCTCCAGGAAGTGTGGCAGGTGAACTTATATGGAGCCATCGCCTGCATTCAGGCGTTTCTCCCCGACCTGGCGCGTAGTCCCTGTGCTCGTATCGTAAATGTGTCATCGATCAATGGCATGCGCGGTACAACGAGTTCGGTCGCATATAATGCTTCTAAGGCAGCGCTAATCAATCTGACAAAATCCTTGGCGGTTGACCTGGCTCCTCAAGGAATCATCGTAAACGCGGTCGCGCCGGGCTTTGTCAACACGCGGATGTCAAAGCTCCCGGATGGAAGTTCAGAGTACGACACGCAGTGGTTTAAGGAAGTCTACATCACGCATCGCCGCATTCCCCTGACCCGACCGGGTTTGCCGGAGGATATCGCAGGTCCTGTTGCTTTCTTGTGTTCCGACGATGCCCGCTACATTACCGGTCAGGTACTTGTTGTCGATGGTGGAGTGACGGCGACATTCTGAGAGCAGATCTAGATGATTGGACGGGGCGGACCAGTGATCTTCGATTTCGACGGCACGTTAGTCGATTCCGAGCCATTGTATGCGGAAGCGTTGCGGCTGGTGCTCCTCGGAGTCGGCATTTCAATGGACGCGCAGTCCCTGCGGAGTAGATTTGTTGGGATCGACAACAGTTCGATTTTGCAGCAGCTTGCAATGGAGGAAGGGCGTGTATTTTCGGTGGGCATTGAAGAGAACTTCAGACAGACTATCGAAAGCCTGATGCAATCGCGGCTGAAGCCGATGGAGGGGGCGGAGGAAGTCTTGATTGCATTGGCTAAGAGGCATGTACCGCTGGCTATTGCGTCAAACTCCACTTCTCACACTGTCGCTAGGATGCTGGAGCAAAGTGGGCTGGGGGCGTTCTTCAGCGGACGCGTCGCCACGCGCGATCTGGTAGGAGCTCCCAAACCGGCGCCGGACATCTATCTGCTCGCCGCGCAGATGTTGGGAGTGCCGCCAACGCGTTGTCTGGTTGTGGAGGATTCACCGGCAGGGGTTGCCGCTGCGCGAGCGGCCGGCATGAAGGTGATTGGATTTTCAACTGAACCCACCGGTTGTTCAGTGGAGTCGCTAGTGCAGGCTGGCGCATCGAGCATCATCACGGAATTGCGATCCCTCATGGCATGAGGGAATATTGGCCAGATGTAGAGAGGAAGGCTGCTCAAATCTCAGAGCGCGAGAGAAATGAAGTGAATCTACACCAAAAAATGAGTAGCTTGTGGGTAGCTGTTATCTGTGCAGTCCACCATGGTTCTTAAAAGCAGTGACTAACAAGGGACACATGAGAGAGCGCAGCGACAACGGCGACTTGGGTCGCCTGCAGGCCTTGACTTACGTGGACCAGGTCGTGGGCATAATCGTCGGCCAGGCGGCGAGGGGGAGAATCCTCCCTGGGGGCCGGATCAATGAACTGCAGTTATCACAAGAGTTGGGAATATCGCGAGCGCCTATTCGAGAGGCGCTCCGCGTGCTGGTGGCGCAGGGCGTGGCCGAGAGCGTGGCTTACCAAGGCGTCCGTCTAGCCCCTATGACAGCCGAGCGGGTGCAGCAGATTAGCGAAGTACGGTTTGAGCTGGAAAAGTTGGCCTTGCGTAAGCTGTCGCTAAGGCATGAACACGACTCTCTGGCAAAGACGCTCAAGCATCTGATTGAAGACATGCGAGTCGCGGTCCGAAGATCAGACGTGCTGGCGCTTGTAACTTTGGATGCCGATTTTCACGAAGCGATAATGCGAGCTGCCGAAAATCCGGTATTGCTCAAGTTTTGGCAAATGCTACGGCCTCAGCTAATCATCATGTTCGGACTCGGGGCGATGAGCAAACCACTGCGCAAGATCGTTGAGGAACACCGTCAGCTCTTGGGCGAATTCGAGTCAGGGAAGCTGAAGGGACTCGAGGAGACACTCTCCCATCATATTCTGGCGGATAATATGGCTATCGACTTCGCGAGCATTAATCCCGCAACTTCAGCAGCTCGTCAAAAAATCGAGCCTCCCCGAAGAGCTAAAGCGACGCGCGCGGCGAAATGATTCCTTCTACCGCCAAGTCCAATTTGAATAAATGGCCAGCATAATCATTTGGTTTGATGGAACTACTATCTGACGGGTCGCTGGCTGTGGTGATGAACAGTGTGCGCATGTCGGCACCCCCAAACGCGCAACTGGTAACGCAGCAGGTGGGTAGGATAACGGCGCTGACCTCGCGACCGTTCGGGGCGTATTTCACTACAGAGCCACCGTTCCAGCGGGCATTCCACACGTGACCGGTTGAATCGACGGTCAAGCCATCTGGAAAGCCCGCAGAAGAAGGAACGTGTGCGAATACGCGCTCATTTTTGAGTGATAAACGGGTGGCATCCCAGTCGTACGCAAAGATGACCTGCCGCGGGCTATCAACCAAATAGACAGTGTTTTCACCGGGCGCGAATGCCGGTCCGTTGCCGACGGTAAGACCGCCACGAAGGCTGTGCCAGGTATCGACTGCAGAGAGGCAGAAGAGTCCGCCGAGGGGAGCAATTTCCTTAAGGTCGGCTGTGGCGACCAGGATCTGGCCGCTCGAGTGAACTGCGACGTCGTTTGGCGGGGCAACGCCGAAACTTGAATGAGGACGGCAAACGCGTCCGCTAACTTTGAGCGCTTCGTCGATCGAGAAGACGCCCTCAGCGTTGAAAACCAAGTAACCCCCTGCATTGCGCAGACACAAGCCACCCAGTGGGGCGCGCAGATCCAAGTTAACCGATCGCGTTTGGGAATCTCGCGGATTGAACTCGAACAATCTTGGGTTGACCAGATCCAAGTACAGGAGTCGCTGTCTTAGAGGGTCCCATAAGGGGCACTCGGCCAATACCGCTTTCGTACTGGAACATCGTTGTGGTACCAAGAAGTGTGCCCCGTCAGCGTCTCGAATTCGCCCTCGCAAGATGTTTTGAGTCTCGGCGGATCTAAGCAGCTACGTCGAAGCGGCGCTTCCGTGCACGGGTGCAGCAGGCAATTCTGGAAACACAGCGTTCTCTGCCGGGATTGACCCGTGCTGACTGACGATCACAGCAGCAACGCGATTTGCAAGGCGTGCGGCATCGGGTCGTGTGCAACCGCTGACGCGAGCCGCAACGTAACCTGCGAGGTGTGCATCACCAGCACCGACTGAATCGATGACGGTGACAGGAGCGGCTGCGAAGTGATCCCAATGCCCATCGATGCCGACCCAACATCCCTGTCTTCCGCCACGGATGATGTATTCGCTGCCTAGTGCACCGATGCGATCAACAATCTCGGCGACGCTGGCAGCGCGCCACAGAGTCTTCTCGTCCTCAAGGCTTGTGGCAATAACCCCCGCGAGCCGCTCCAGCGCGCCAATGCGTTCCGTGGCTTCTTCATTGCTTGTCCAGAGAGCTGCCCGAAAGTTGCTGTCAAACACTATGCGGCACTGATCGCGGTGGGATTCAATCCAAGTGCAAAGGTCCTTGAAGCTCGCTGCAGAACATAGCGCAAGTGTGATTCCCGTGATGATCACAATCTGCGGCTCGCCGAGGAGTTCTTCGAAGTGATGGAACTTGGCTGAGTGGAAAAATTGACGCGCTGCGGATTGCGCGCGCCAATACGAGGAGCTTGATTGACGGTTGAAATCGGGGGAGATTCCGTAGATACCGGGCTCGCCGCCATTCGGAGGTTCGACGATCCTAATACCTTCCCGCGACAGCTTATTGCGAAGCCACGCGGAATAGACGCTATTTCCCAGGGCCGTAACCAGCGAGAGCTGAAAGTTATCGGCTCTCAAAAGTCGCGCTAGGCTGACCATCGTATTGGCGACATCACCGCCAAATGAAACTCGAAGATTGTCATCACCTGTCAGCTGCAATTCGATTAGCGGCTCGCCCAGGGCGCTGATGTGTCGGACGTCGGTCCACCGCCAATCATCTCTGATGTCATCTGCCGACATGCCGACAATGATACAATGTGAAGGTGCTAGATGAAAAACCAGCAGCATTGGAAATATGGGAATCGAAGTGAACATAGTCGAACTGCTGTGGACAACTCGCGCTGTGTGATGACGTCGACCGCATCAACGCGGGCATCCACGGCACGGAGTCGCCGGCCAAGTGTCGACCCCAGGATTTGGCGATCAGCGCGAATGGATGGACGCGCTTTCGCTAGGAGCTTCACGGGCAGGGAAATTCGATGAGCGCAGTAAGAGATCAAGGTTTTATGGAGCTCGCTGCAAGCGTGCCGGTGATTCCCGTTCTAACCATCGAGCAAGTTTCTGATGCCGTGCCGATCGCCACTGCCCTTGTATCGGCAGGCCTCACCGTGCTCGAAATCACGATGCGCACTGAGTGGGCGCTTGAAGCCGTAGCTAGAGTTGCCTCAGACGTGCCTGCGGCCATAGTGGGTGTAGGCTCAGTAATCGAGGGCGGGCAGTTTGCCGCGGCTCGCGCGGCGGGCGCGCGCTTCGCTGTATCGCCCGGAGCGACGGCGGAACTCGAAGCGGGAGCGCGCGGTGCAAAAATTCCCTGGCTTCCAGGTGCCCAGTCGGTAAGCGAGGTGCTCGCGCTGCGGGAACGTGGTTGCAGATTTGTAAAGTTCTTTCCGGCGCAGCCGAGCGGCGGGATTGGTTTCTTACGGTCAATTATCGGTCCCGTACCAGACATGTTGTTTTGTCCGACGGGCGGAATTACTGAAGAGACTGCGGCCGATTACTTAGCGCTCCCTAATGTCGGGTGCGTCGGCGGCTCTTGGCTGACCCCACCGTTGCTCGTAAAGAATCAAAATTGGATTGAGATTCGCCGGCTGGCTGAGCGCGCGCATCGATTGCGCTAGGCAGCTCGGGCATCTCCAAAGCACGACACAGGAAGCTAGCCGCCTAATTTAGGTGGCTGGCACTTCCGTCAATCGACGTGCTTGGATATTGACGAAGAGTCGTTGAAATCGCCGGCGGGGTGTCACACGGATTTGGCTGAAGCCTAAAGAGTTTGGGCGCATTTTCGGCACGCGAATCATCTATAGTTCGAGTCGCAATTTGAGTCCGTTAAAGACTCGAAATCACTTGAACAAAGAGTTATATCAAATGGAAAAATAATGACTTGTGGACTAGGAGAGCCATCTTACCTCGGCAGTAGATTTCTTCGCGATCCAAGCGGTTGGCGCGGTGGGACTTTTTGGGTTACCCACAAACTTACCCGGCAATTGAACGCACTGGCGCGACATCCACTGATACCGCGTGTTCTCCGTTGATACAAAGTTCCGTAAGGATGCGATGCCCGCGCATTCGGCGCTAAAGGGTAGTCACATCTTTGGTCCGGTGTTGACCCCGGCTTGCCGTTCGTGAGCGACCGCTTTCGGACACTGAGACGCAAAGTGCTAACCTGAGAACAACCATGGGTTTAAGCGTTCTTCGCGGGAGGTGCCAATGATTAGAGGAAGCTGTCTCTGCGGTGGCGTCAAGTTCGAGATTCGTGGCAGCAAGGGTCCCTTCGAGCTGTGTCACTGCAACAGATGCCGAAAGGCGACTGGGTCCGCCTTCGCAGCAGGCTTGCGGGTGCGCGGCGAAGATCTCCGCATAGTTCAAGGACAAGAACTCATCAAGACATTTGAGGCGCCAATCATCGACGCTTCGCCGCCCTATACGAATCGCTTCTGTGGTCGTTGCGGCTCACCGGTACCGGTGCCGTCAGACGACGCATTGTGGTTTGAGGTTCCGGCAGGCGCTCTTGATGATGATCCGAAGATACGACCGGACAAACACATCTATATAGACTTCAAATCGCCCTGGTACAGCGTCGGTGACGGTTTACCACAAATGACAAAGAGCCAAATTCACGCCTATCGCAAGGCTGTGGTGTGAGTGCGGGCAAAGGGACTTCCTTTAGGCCGCTCTTGACCTAGGCCGTGTGGAAACGCCGGATTTTGGTCCGCTGCAGACTTGACCCGACTTGAGAGGGCGTAATGTTCTGGTGCCGCGGGGAAGAAAAGGGCTGTTACGCCCTGATCGCCTGGATCAGCGGTAGCACCCCGAGGATCTGCATCGCACGTTTCATGTTGTAGGCCAGAACGTGCAGGCTCATTTCAGTTCGTACGTTGGGTAGCCGCTTCATCAGGAAGTGCGTGGCACCCATCCAGGATTTGAGCGTACCGAACACGTGCTCGGCGGTCTGCCGGCGGATGCGCGCCGCGTCTGGCATCTTCTCCAGGCGCGCCTGCATCGCCTCCAGTACCGCCTCGTGCTCCCAGCGGGCGATACGCCGGTAGTCGCCGGTCGTGCACTGGGCCTTGATCGGGCAGCGTGGGCAGGCGGAGGACCAATACCGATGTAGCGTCTGGCCGCGCTCGATTGTTGTCATGCGCCAGATCGCCCGTTCTCCAGCAGGGCAGCGATACTCGTCCTTCTCTGGGATGTAGTGGAAGTCGCGCTTGTCGAACTGTCCCTTGGCTAGATTGTTGGAGGTATGCGATTTAGGAACGAGCGCGTTAATGCCGGCTTGTTCGCACTTGAGGATCTCGGGGCCCGAGTAATAGCCGCGATCCGCCAGAGCGGTGAGATCTTGCGTATCGAGAGCTTCTTGCGTCTTCTTGCCCATTGAAGATAGCTGCGCCCGATCGGTGCCCCGGTTGGTCACCTCGTGCGTCACCACCAGGTGATGCTTGGCATCCACCGCCGTCTGAACGTTGTAACCGACCACCCCTGAACCTCGGGCACTGGTGGCCATGGAGCGGGCATCCGGATCGGTGAGGGAGATCTGCTCATCGGGAGTCTGGCTCAGCTGCTCGCCGAGGTGCTTGAGGCGCTGCATCTGCGCCCGGACCGTCTCAACCTTCTCCTTCAAATGCTCCACTCGGGCTTCGGTGACGGTGCTCGGATCTCGATCGGCCCGATCCAGGTCCGCTAAATACCGCGCAATGCTCTCCTCAAGCTGCTGCATCCGCGCCTTGAGCTTATGCTTCGTGAAGTTCCGGTCGCGCCCGTTGACCGCCTTGAACTTGCTGCCATCGATGGCGACCAGCGCATCGCAGAACAGGTTCAAGCTCCGGCACAGGACCACAAACTCCCGGCACACCCGCCGGATCGCCTTACCGTTGTCGCGGCGGAAGTCGGCAATCGTCTTGAAGTCCGGGCACAGCCGACCCGTCAGCCAGATCAGTTCCACGTTACGCTGGGTCTCGCGTTCCAGGCGGCGACTGGACTGAATGCGCTTCAGATACCCGTAGATGTAGAGCTTCAGCAGCGTCGCGGGGTGATACGCCGGTCGACCCGTAGCTTCCGGCTCGGCCCCTTCAAACCCCAGATCTAAGATCCAGCTCATCGACGAATACATCCACGACCCGAACCGGGTTGTCCTCGGCGATGTAATCGTCCAGTACTTCGGGAAACAACGTGCTCTGAGATCGATCCTGGCCCACCACATATCGCTTCATGGCACGCTCGCGAGGCTACGTTGCTGCTATTTTACAGAATGCAGCGATCGAGCAACGCGTTTTCACACAGGCTAGACCCGACGCGGAAGTTGGTGAACGTCCGCAACCAGGCAGGGCACAAATGGATAAGGCTGGCCTGCAGGCTACTACTCGTGCGCGCCGGCGAATGCCGTGCGCATTGCATGGAGCTTCAGCGCATCCTCTCGACTTAAGTTGCGCGGCCCCAGTTCGATGTCTACGCGCTCGATCTTGCAGGGAAAGGAGGCTTGTAGGTGTTTGTCACCGGCGAGCCCGTGTCCGACCCGATGCCGAAGATGCCGAAACGGCCGGCGACGGTGTGCTCGATGCGGGCCCGACTTCCTGCTGCAATGGTCGAACGGTGACGTCTATTTCGTGCTTCGGGCGTCTGCCACCAACCCCTTCAAACTCCCCAAATCCACAATACCGGGCAGAATCTGCCGACCGACGACGATGCCCGGTGTGCCTCTAAGATTGAGCGCATGGGCCTCTTCGTCATTGCGCTCGATCAGCGCATCAATCTCGGCGGAGTGCTTGGCGCGATCCTTGCTCAGCGTATCGAGGTTCACGCCGACGCGACTCAAGGCGGCATCCACCTGTGCAGTTGTCGTCAGACGCGGGCCATTCATCAGCGTGTCGTGAGCAACGCGGTACTTGTGCTGCCATTGGGTGGCGAGCGCCGCTTTCGCAGCGTAGACTGAGACATCGCCGAGGATTGGCCAGTCCTTGTAGAAAATCCGCACGTGATGATCTTCCGTAAGAAGTCCCTCAAATACAGGGGCCATCTTCTTACAGTACGGGCAGTTGTAATCAAAGTACTCAACGATGGTGACGTCGGCATCGGCTGCACCCACCGGCTCCGTCCCCGGAGCCGCCAGCATCGCCTTTTGCCCCTCAGCGGTAATGAGTTGAATTCCCTCGGCCAATGCGGGCAATGACAGGCACTGCAACGCCATGACGATGAGCCATAGCAGTAGTTTTATTCGGCAATTCAGCATCCGAACCTTCGGCAGGTTAGTCGCTGCCACAACAACGTCTCGCCTGCTCCGTGCGGCAGCCACTACTGTGGCACTCCTTGCGCCGTCTCGATAATCTGCGAGCTCCCGCGGCGGCCACGGGCCGCGCACGCCAAGGCAAATCCCGACTCCGCGCAACAGGGCGCAACGTCTGCGGATCCGCGCAGCATAACTAACTGCTCGCTGCGCCGACGTACCCCTTCCATTTCTCCATTGCTGGGAAATGCGGGATGGGCGCGGGCGGGTGCACGAAAATCCACTACGCTACAGGGCACGGCTTTGCATTCCAAATCTGCGCTGCATACTCAGCGATGGCCCGATTCGCTTGAGAATTTCCCAGCGCCGCCGACATTCAAGATGGCCATGAGCGCCCAGTCGTCTGGATTGGCATACAGCCTTGGCGGGCGCGTGTGCCATGTCACGCCGGCTCACGGCACGACGTGCGAGCTGCCGAGATCCTTCCACTCGTAGCGCGGCACCTCCACCCACTGACCGTTCTTGAGCTCGGGCACCTTGTGCACCTTGGTCTGCACGACGGTCATCGCGCCGTTCTGGTCGGTGACCCAGAAGTCAATGTCGTAGATCTGGTCCTTGGTGCCGACGACGCGAAAGTCCGTGCAGGCGAAATAGTGCCCGTTCTCATCGAGCTGGCGGATGGGCTGGTGCGTGTCGACGAATTCCAGCTTCAGCACCTTGCCGGTCTTGTCGTCCTGGAGCTCGAACACGCCGTTGTTCTTCGCCTGCGCGCTGAGTGCTCCCCCTTCGACCGCCGACATCACTTCCCAGCTACGCTTGGTCGCCATCTTCCCGGGGTGCTCGGAGGCCGGGATCCACCACCACGGCACGGGCGAGCGTGCCATCAGCACCCAGGAACCGTCGCTCTTCAACGGTTCCTTGTAAATGCGGATCTCCTGCACCTTCAGCTTCGCGTCGGCGCCGGGTGCCACCCAGAAGTCGATCAGGTAGCGCTTCTGGGGATCCGCGGCGTCGTGGAATTTCACGTCCGGAAAGAACCCGTAACCGTCGATGGTGCGCGTGAAGTCGATGCCGTCGAAGACCAGTTTCAGCTGGGCGCCGTTGAGCGGATCCTCGTAGGGAAACACCCCGCCGTTCGCCTTGGTCTTCTCCTCGATGAGTCCCTTGACGAGCGTCTCGGCATCGCTGCTGTCGAAGGACTGCATGGCCTGCCCGGTGGATTCGACACTGCTCGCGGCGAAGAAATCGCGCGCCTTCTGCAGGTTCGCGTCCGGGTTCTCGAGGAAGGACTTCTTCGCCGCATCGCTGTTGAAGCAGTAGACCTTGCCGTCCTTGTCGGTCCAGGTGATGGCGCACTTGGTCATGACGTGACGACCCTCCGCAAGCGCCTCGGCGCACTGTCCGCCGAACTGCACCTGCGAGGATGGCGTTTGCACCGGTGAGGAGGGCGGCGTATCAGCCGCCGGTACGCCCACGGGCAACAGGCACAGCAGCAGCGCTGTGATGGGCGCAGCACGCACGCATATCGAAGCCCCAGTGGCGAGGAGCTGGTGCGCATCGAATTTCATGGGCATTCCCCGCTGTGCACTGCGGTCAGTCTCGCTGAGCATGCGGCCCCGGTGTTATGCGTACTTTCACCTATTAAATAGCACCCGGGCATCGCGGACAACGAGTCAGATGCCGGCGGCTAACGTCATCGAGATGACCGCTATCTGGCAGGCATTATGACCCAATGGACGGCCGCAGTTGGCCGATCTGAGGCCGGTCTCACAGCCGCGAGCCAATGAGTCCTATTGACCCTGACCGGTCCTCGAGCTTTCCCGGTACCGGTCATTGTCCCGGGGTAAAGCTGACCCTCGCGTAGCTGCGTTGCCTGACACTGCCTCCTCAGGGCATTCTCCCCAACCGGTACAAGATCAAGAGCCGCTGATGGGGGAAGAGTCATCTAAGCCGGCGAGTACACCGACGGGAGCGGTGTTCCTGAGCTATGCCTCGCAGGACGCGGAGGCGGCTCAGTGCATCTGCGCGGCACTGCGTTCAGCGGGTGTCGAAGTGTGGTTCGATCAGAGTGAGCTGCGGGGCGGGGACACTTGGGACCGGCAGATTCGCCGGCAGATTCGCGAATGCACACTGTTCGTGCCGATCATATCGGCCAATTCCCAGGCTCGTCCTGAAGGGTACTTCCGCCTCGAGTGGGATCTCGCGGACCAGCGGACACATCTAATGGGGCGCAACCGGGCGTTCGTGGTACCCGTTTGCACGGACGCGACGCCCGAGCGGGAAGCGGACGTGCCGGATTCATTCGTAGCCGTGCAGTGGACGCGCATGCCGGGAGGCGAGACACCTCCTGCCTTCGTTGAACGGATAAAGCGCCTGCTGTCCCCGGAGCTGTCGGCGATGAGCGCAGTGTCTGGTGCCGTACCGGGACTCAGGGAGCCAGTCCGCGCCACCTGGCGGTCAAAGCCGGTACTGCTCGCGATCGTTGCCCTCTTCGCGGCGCTGGCGTATCTCTTTGCTGACAAGTTCTGGATCTCGAAGCACCTCACGCCGACCCCCGCCGCCTTCGCCCCGTCCCCGCACTCGATCGCGGTGCTGCCGTTCGTGAACCTGAGTGGGGACAAGGAACAGGAATACTTCTCCGACGGGCTCACGGAGGAGCTGCTCAACTCGCTGGCCGCGATCAACGAGCTGCAGGTCGCCGCCCGTACCTCGGCGTTCTCATTTAAGGGGACGAACACCGACATCGGCACGATCGCGCGCAAACTGAACGTGGGCGCAGTCCTCGAAGGGAGCGTCCGGCGCTCCGCGCACACCATCCGCGTCACCGCGCAGCTCATCAATGCCGTCACGGGCTTTCACCTGTGGTCCAAGACCTATGACCGGGACTTAGGGGATGTGCTTAAACTTCAGACCGAGATTGCCACCGCCGTGGCCAGTGGCCTGAAGGTCACGCTACTCGGGGATGTTGCGGCCAAAGTCGAGCTCGGCGGGACGCGCAATCCGGCCGCCTTCGATGCGTATCTGCGTGCCTCGAAGGCCTACAATTCGGCGCACACTGCGCAGGATTTGCAGGCAGCCATCGCTGCGTTCAGCGAGGCGATCCGTCTGGATCCCGACTATGCGCTCGCGCTCGCCGGTAGATCACGGGCTATTACTGGCTACACGGGGGAGTTGGGTGCGGAAGCCGCAAAACGCGAAAACGGTGACACAGCACTCAACGACGCCCGCCGGGCGATTGCGCTCGCGCCCGAGCTGGCCGACGGCCACGAAGTGTTGGGTTTGTTTTTCGCTGGCACCGCCGACTACCCGCGTGCGATGGAGGAGTACGAGCGCGCGGCGGCGCTCGCACCGGGTAGTGCCCAAGTGCTGCGCGAGTACGGTCGTTTCGTGGGGTATATGGGCCGTAGCGATGCTTCCATCGCCGCCAGCCGCCGCGCGGTGGTGCTCGACCCGCTGAATCCGCGGAGCCATTACCGGCTCGCCGAGGCGCTGTATAACGGGCGCCGCTACGACGAGTCCGTGACGGCCTACCAGGAGTTCATCAATCTCGATCCTGACTCACCGCACGCGCACGCTTTCCAGGGTATCTCTTACTACGGGCTCGGCGACCTTCAGCGCGCACGCGCAGCCTGTGAAATCAAATCCGATCAGTGGAATCAATTGTGCCTGGCGCTCGTCTACCAAAAACTGGGACGGCACACCGATGCCGAAGCGCAGCTGGCAAAGATACGGGCGGCGAACGGCGACAGTTCGGCCTACCAGTACGGCGAGCTCTATGCGCAATGGGGTAACAGCACCAAGGCGCTGGACTGGCTCGAGACAGCCTTGCGGCTGCAAGACTCGGGGCAGGTGGAACTAAAGACCGACCCGCTCCTCGACCCGCTGCGCAAGGAGCCGCGCTTTCAGGCGATCGAGCGGGCGCTGAAGTTTCCGAACTAAGCGTGCGATTCCGATACTCTCGATTCCTTGAGAGGACACTCCAATGTCCGGTAAGTGGAAATCTAACCGGTTGAGGCAAATGACCGCGTGTGGCCGCCTGCTACCCTCACGGCCTGCCCCAGACCGGTCATTGGGGCCGCGTTACAAAGGCGACTCTGGAAGGTTGATGGGCGTATCGTGAAGCCTTTTACGGGGGCCTGACGAGGCAAAGACACGGGACGTGGATCTAATTGCCGCCGAGATTTCCCGCCGGCGAGCGTTTGATCAGCGCGGAAGGTGGCCGGCGCCTTAGTTGGGAAAACTGCGGTAGGGAAGTGCTAACGGGGCCGCAACGTAGCGTGCTGGCGTGCCGGGACCGATCCGCGAGAGAGGCGGGCCACTGCCGGACGAGAGTCAATCCAAGCCGTGACGTCATTATCCAACCAAGCGACGGAATTACGACCGAGCCTGCGCCGAGCTGGGAACTCGCCAGCCCGTTCGAGGCGCTCCAAGCACACCGGCTCTCGAGCGCGACGGTTTATTCCTCGGCGGGGAGCGCGGATGGCAGGCGGCAACTTCTGCGAGTTGCTGCGCTGTGCGCGTCATTTCGTGCGGTGCTACAGCATCGGCGAATACGCGGCACGACGCAAAGGTATGCCGTACTTAAACAAACAGCAGCATGCCGTCGCAAGCCTCGAGCGCACCGATCATCTGCCAGTGCCGGGGGCCGTCGAAGGTTAAGCTTGGGCTGAACCACCGGGCCGAACAACAGCAGCTCGGCGACTCTCGTTTCCGCTCAGGAGCTCCGCGGCGCAATCGACGACACAATCGTTTAGCTCCGCGTCCGCAATGTGTGTGCGGCTAGTGTGTAATGTTCGATGGCGCACAGACTGGTTCGCTCTGACGGGTCAGCTTGTGGGCTTTGAATCCGAACGTCGCTCATCCTCCCCCCGCGCGATTGTTCCAGGGGGATTCAGCATTTGGTCGCTGGCGCGGACAGCCACGCTGGCGGCCCCTCTTTAACGTCACTGAGCGACTGGAGATCAGGCGTGAGTGCCGTCGAAGACCATAACCCTTGGCTCGCCGCCGACCCGCGCGAAGCGGCGAACCACAAGCACGTCGAAGCCGAGCTAATCTTGGCGCGCGACGAGGCGGATCGTGCCAATCTGGCAAAGAGCCGCTTTCTGGCCACCGCCAGCCACGATCTGCGCCAGCCCCTGCAGACCTTGTCCCTTCTCAATGGCACCTTGCGTCGGATGGTGTCTGAACCGGATGCCATCGAAACAGTCGGGCAACAGGAACAAGCCATCGGCGCCATGTCGCGGCTCTTGAACGCGCTGCTCGACATCAGCAAGCTGGAATCCGGGGCTATCAAACCCGAGCTGACTGACTTCATGGTGGCGGCCTTGTTCAGGGAGCTGCGCAGCGACTTCGCGAGTCTTGCGACAAACAAGGGCCTGAAGCTACACGTCGAGGATTGCACGGACTGCGTGCACAGCGATCCTTCGCTCGTGCAGCAGATCCTGAGTAATCTTGTCTCCAACGCCATCAAGTACACGCGGGAAGGTTGGGTGCGCTTGCGCTGTATGCATGAGCAGGGGCTGGTCCGCATTGAAGTGCTGGATACCGGGATCGGCATTCCGACAGATCAAGTCGGTCACATCTACGATGAGTTCTATCAGATCGGTGTCCCGACGAATGCTTCGCGCGATGGATACGGTCTGGGCCTGAGCATCGTGCAACGTATAGTTAAGTTGCTCGATCTCAAGCTAGACGTCCGCTCTGAGTTTGGCAGGGGCTCAGCGTTCTCGCTTCTGCTGCCCGCGAGCAGGAACCGGTCCAATCGCCGCGTGTCCGGTCCGAAGAAGCCCCTGCACGCCGGCCGCACATCAATAAACCCCATGTCCTCCTCGTGGACGACGATCAGGCCGTTCGAGATGCGACCCGCATGCTACTGAAGGTGGAGGGCTACCGCATAACCACAGCTTCTTCGCTCACGGAGGCTCTGCAAAAAGCAGGCGATGACGCTCGCCTCGATCTTCTGATAACTGATTATCACCTGAGCGAGGGCGAGACTGGCATGCAAATCATTACCGTGCTGCGCGAGCGCTTAGGCGCTGCCTTGAAGGCCTTGCTCATCACCGGAGACACCTCTGCGGCAATCAAGGAACTTCCCCTCGATCCCTGCCTACGAATCACCAGCAAACCTATCAAGGCCGAGGAGCTATTGATGTTGCTCAAAGCGTTACTTGCTTCCTGAGCTGCGCAACCGAAGTTGGTGATCTTCGTACGCTTGAGAAACGAGAAGATAGAGAAGGCGGGTCATCGACAATGCGATGCGGCACGCGATCAGCGGTCAAGCGATTAGACGGCCGGATGCGAATGGCAGCTTCCCGGAAGGCTACTTCGATATATCGGCCGGATTCACGCGGATGGGCTGGCTGAAGGCCGCGACGCAGGTGTTAGCCGTGACCGTGCTGGTGATGAATGTCCGGGAAATGCTCGTGACTGTGGCGGAGCGGTTCGTGTTGATGCTCGTGGGAATGCGGCTCAACGCCGTCCCCTTCCTGTGGATGCTCATGTTGATGATGCGCATCGTGCACGTGAGTGTGGGAATGCCGAAGCGGCTCATGCGTGTGCGTGTGCACGTGCTGCTCCGTAACGTGCAGGTATACGCCTACTGCCATCAGTAGGGCGGCGATCCAGAACGGCGCGCTGACCGGCTGTCCGTATAGGAAAACCGCTAGTGCGGTGCCGATGAAGGGGGCTGTGGCGAAGTAAGCACCGGTTCGTGCGGTGCCAAGGTGCCGCAACGCTACGATGAAGAGCACCAGACTCACACCGTAGCCGAGAAATCCAAGCGCAAGCGTCCCAGACAGGTACGGCAGGGTCGGCAATTTCGCACCTAGCGCAAGGGCCAGAACGGTGTTCGTCGTACCCGCTGCTAGACCCTTAAAGGCGGCAATCACGCGTGAGTCGGCTGCCGAAATCTTGCGGATCAAATTGTTGTCCAGGCCCCAGCACAGGCATGCCGCCGCGACCAGAACTAAGTCTAGCGAACGGCCCGGCACAGCGAGCTGGGCAGGCCACGCGAGAGCAAGGCCTCCGGCGAAAATCGCCGCAAACCCCACTACGACCCGCCGGCTGGTCGCTTCATGAAAAACGACCCACGCCAACACAGCCGTGAACACCCCCTCAATGTTCAGCAGGAGCGATGCCGTTGCCGCATCCGAGTGCGTCAACCCTGCCAAAAGCAACGCCGGCGCGAGAATGCCCCCGCTCGCGGTGGCGGCCGCCAACCAAGGCCAATCCGAGCGTCTGAGACCGGTGGGTGAGAGGCCGCGATCCTGTAGGAGGCGAAGGAGCGTGAGCCCGAGGCGGCTTCCCAGATAGAGCAATCCCGCAACGAGCAGTGGGCTTGGCCCATTCAGGAGCTGCTTTGCGATCGGCGTCGTTGCGCCGAATAACAACGCCGACACCAGAGCGGCCGCGAGTCCTGCGGACAGCCCGAAGTAAGTTCTATTCCCTGTATCACGCATATAGAGGTATTTGGAAGTGGGGCGCGCGATCAGTGACGACGACGAATCTTATAAATCTCCGATAAACATGGCATGGAACCCGCGGGAACGCCAGTTCGCGTCCACGCCCGCGCGACATCTGGCGCGGGCACTTTCAACCCCTGTAAGCGCGTCTTGTGGATGAGCCCGGGCGCTGCATCTGAGACGCGGTGCGTCACGTATTGGGGCGTAGTAGGAAGAAAGCTAAGATTTATCATAACAGGCCATGCGATGATCATCCGTAGGTAAGAAGAATGTATGTGAACATCATACCCACCAATGATCACTCGCGTGGGTGCCCTGAGGGCGTGTGGGCCCATTGCGCGCAGCAGTAGGGGAAGCGTCCTGAAGACATCAGCGACGCAACGTGCAGTGGTGCGTACCCTTTTTATGGGGGTCGCCTGCTCGTCGGCACATGCGGATCCAACGCTCGTCCCTGGGCTGGAAGCAACTGACGCGGGTGGGCCGTCGCTTCAGGAAGTGACCGTGACGGCGCGCCGGATTGAGTTGATCGGTCAAGCTTCGACGGCCAGTGAGGGCGTAGTCGCGGATCAGGAGATACAGCTTTCACCGACCTATCGCCCGGGTCAGTTATTGGAAACCGTACCGGGGCTCATCGTCACCTTGCACAGTGGTGAGGGCAAGGCCAATCAGTTCTTGCTGCGCGGCTACAACCTGGATCACGGAACTGATCTCGAGACTTATGTCGACGGCATGCCGATCAATCAGCCGACGCACGCCCACGGTCAGGGGTACACCGACCTCAATTTCATGATCCCGGAGCTCGCGGACGTAATCAGCTACACCAAGGGACCGAACCACGCCAGCGTGGGAGACTTTGGCGCCGTGGGGTCGGTACGCGTCAGCTATCGGGATACGATTGCGGATCAAGTGTCCGCTACCCTCGGCACGCTCGATTTTCAGCGGGTTCTTACCGCTGGATCCACCAGCCTCGGCGGCGGAAACCTCCTGGCTGCTGCGGAAGTGCAGCACTACGACGGTCCGTTCGACACGCCGGATGACGCGCGCAAGGAGAACTTTGTGCTGCGCTACAGCCAAGGCGATGACCACAACGGCTATTCAGCCACGGCCATGTACTATCACCAGCTATGGACTAATACGACAGACATCCCAGTGCGCGCTGTGACCGAGGGATTGGTGCCGAGTCGCTGGGGCACGCTGGATCCCACCGACGGCGGCCACGCGCAGCGGGCGAGTTTTTCCGTCCAGGATTACGCCACACTCGGCGGAGGACAATTGACCGCGAGTGGCTTTTTCGTCTACAACCAGCTGCACTTGTTCAATAACTTCACCCACTACCTTATCGATCCCGTTAACGGCGATCAGGAAGACCAGTTTGAGAATCGTCGGGTCACGGGCGGCGCAGCCAGTTACACGCTACCGTTCTCGGTCCGGTCGATACCGAGCGAATTCTCAGCCGGGGTGTTGATGCGCTACGACTTGCTCGGAGTCGGACGCTTTCCCAGTGCGAACCAGGTGCCGATGCCCGTCGGCAATGATCCACCGTCTTATTACGACGATGATCAAGTGTATCTGTTCGCCACCGGCGCCTATATGCAGGCGATCACTCGCTGGACTTCCACATTTCGCAGCGTGCTTGGGATCCGTGACGACTATCAGCACGGGACCGACGTTGATTATCTTGCAGCCTTGCACGAGACGGCGGGGTACACCAACGGCGGCAGTCCGCATCAATCGCTGCTGCAGCCTAAAGGCAGCCTGATTTACACGCCGAATGCCTCCCTCGAGTTTTACCTGAGCCTAGGAACGGGCTTCCACAGCGCCGATATCCGGGGGGTCAACCAGGACGCAAGCGTGGACTTGGGGCTGCCACACACCCAGCTACTTTCAAAGCAGGAAGGCCAGGAAGTTGGAGTGCGTGCCGCACCGCGGCCTGATCTCACCTTTACCTTTGCGGTGTACAACTTGTGGCAGCGGTCGGAAACAATCATTGATCCGGATGTCGGAATGGACTCCGCGGGTCCGCCCAGTCGGCGCTACGGCTACGAAATAAATGTGACGTACCAGATCAATCGCTGGCTTGAATTCTACGGCAGTTATTCAGGAGACCACACCCGCTTCACGCACCCGTTCGATGACGGCACCGGGCACCTGGGAACCTATATCACGGACGCCCCGTACGCGACCGGTTCGTTTGCACTGTATCTGACGAACCTTGGACCCTGGAGCGGGGGCATCAATTATCGCTATCTCGGCGACTACCCCCTGTCCTCCGGGCCGTGCGTCGATTCGGCTGCCGTGCATGACTTTCCCAACGTCGCGACATCGTGTGCTAATGCTCCCACCGCCCTGGGCCAAGTGAATGGGCACGGCTTTGGCGAGTTGAATGCCGACGTGCATTACGCTCTGCGCACGGGCTGGAGCGCGTCTTTGGGGGTCTACAACTTGCTGAACACCCACGCGAATGCCGCGGAGTTTTGGTATGTGGATCGTTTGCAGAATGAGATTGCCACCTACCCGGATGGTCGAGCGGACGTGCATTTCCATCCGCTCGAGCCGATCATGGCGCGCCTCACTATTACAAAGATATTTGGGGACTGATTCTCCCCAGCCAACTCGGCGATTCAGCGCTCTACCGAGTCAGTGCTGAGGTTTCAGATGTCCATGAACGGCGCCACCGTGAGAATGGGCTTTGCCGATCGAAACGCTGATCAGATTGAGCTGCCCATGACGCACCCCGCGTTCGGCCGTGAGTGCCTCAGCGAAGTCGCGCACTCGCGCGACGGTTCCCTTGAGCAAAACGGTTTCAATGCATTGCTCGTGGTCCAAATGCGCATGCATCGTGGAGATGGTCAGATCGTGATGTGCGTGTTGAATGCTGGTCAGCCGTTCGGCCAAGTCACGCTCGTGATGGTTGTACACGTATGATAAGGCGGCGACGCATGAGCCCTTACTATCGCGGCGTTCTCGGCTCTGCTGTAGATACGTGCGTAAAATGTCACGCACCGCCTCGCTGCGAGTTGTATAGCCGCGTTCCCGAATGAGCTCATCGAACGCGGCCGCGAGGTCCTGACTGAGTGAAATCGTGAATCGCCCCATACGTCCTCGAGGCACTGGCCTCAGAATGAATATAGCGGCGCCGCGGTTGTTTCCAGTGACGCCTTAATCGCAAGTATACGACTGGATCAGAGAGCGAGATTGATCTGGGCATTTGCCGGAGAGAGCACCGAGGTCGCGACGGTTTCGTCTGCCCGCATGAAGGGAATTCCGGGATGCGCCGGGTCAATCGCGAAAAACAATCGATAGTCCAGGGTGAGGCGCTTCGGCGCGGTATCGCAGACAGTATCGAGGAACGGCGCTGCGTAAGCGCCGTTGTCGACCATCTGTCTGATTGGTTTTATTGTCTTAGGCGCCTACGCGAATAAATCCGAGCGCGTATTGCTCCTTTACCCCAATCGTGCGTCTGAATTGCCGGGGTAGTTCGGAGTCGGGAAACGACCGGTTTAGGGAACTTAATTCGATGGACTAAGCGGCCGTTTTTGGTCGGACGATGCCGGATGTGTCCGGAACTTTGCGAATGGTGCCGCGCAGCAGACAACCGATTAACCGCATCGTCGTTCCCACGCGAACGGGAACGGCGTGACCAACAGTTGATCAAAGGTACCCTGTTCGCGCTCTCGGGCCACCGTCAACATCATGGTGCCCATCATCGTCAATGTGCCGATGAGGCTCGGGATTATGCTCCAACTCGAATCGAGGTTCGGGTTGTACCATGATCGGGTGAGGATTCGAACGCTGCGAGCGATCTGACCATGGTTGGATCGCCAGTCACTGTTGAAGTCTTCGACCACCTGGTTGAGACACCCCAGGGCGGTACCGGCGGTGTTCGAATTGCGGCCATCCGCGACACCTCGAGTGGTGCGGCCGCACCGGCTCTCAGGTTCCGTTCGAAATCCTGATCGATCTGGATGACTAAGAGAGCGCGGCCACTATTGATCCATGTCGCAAAGTCCTCGGCGCGGGACAAGTCAGCCTGGCGCTCAAAAATGCCGGAGCCGTCCAAACGGGCGAGCAAAGCGGTCGATGCGGCGCTGTGGTCCTGATCAAAGACAGCCGAGCAACAGGCGGAATAGGCGTTGCCGACGGGGTCGCTGGGTTCGTTGGGTTCTTGTCGCCCTCGCCTGACACCGCCTCGTCCTTGCCGTTCTGCGCGTTCGACTGCCGTGCCTCACTTCTCGGGCGGCCGCAACTATGCGATTTTCCAACCTAGGCGCGCACCGGTCTGACGTCAGTACGCTGCCGAACATAGACCAAAGCTTATCTTTCCCAATCCGCTTTCAGGCGCCGCGAGGCGAACAGCAGGAATGCTGCCGCAATCAGATAGAAGCCGGAGCCGGCGACGATGGCGTAACGCAGCGACTCGGCCCCAAAGCGCACATGCATGGCATCCGACAGCGCCCCGATCAACGGAGTGCCAAGGCCGATGCCAAGGAGATTGTTGATGAATAGAAAGATCGCTGAGCTCGTCACACGCATGTTGGGCGGCGCGATGTGCTGCACGGCTGACAGTACCGGCCCAAGCCACGCCAGCCCTAGGGCGGTCGGTATGAGCAACAAGGCGGCGCACATCCAGAGCGTGGGAGACAGGACGCCGGCCACGTAGAATGGCACGGTAGCTACGAACGCGCTCGCCGGCACAATCGCATATGCGGCCTTGTGGCGCTCCCCCAATCGATCGGCCACGGCACCGCCGAGCCAAATCCCGATGAGACCCCCGATCAGTACGATCGCACCGAATCCCAACGACGCTTGCAGCAATCCCAGACCGAAGCTACGCACCAGAAAGGAGGGCATCCAGAAGAACATGCCGTAACCCATCATGGATGACGCCGCGGCACCGAGAGACAGTACCCAAAAGCTGCGCTTACGGCGGAGCACGCGTAACACCTGCAGGAGCGACCCGTGCTTAGGCGGTGCGGTCGGACTGTCGAAAGTGCCGCGCCGGGGCTCACGCACCGTTAGTCGGAAGAGCGGCGCGAGGACGAGTCCGGCCAATCCCACCGCGAAGAACGCCATGCGCCAACCGACGCGGCTGGCGATTATTCCTCCGACTACAACACCGACCGCGCCTCCGATCGGAATGCCGAAGGAGTAAACGCCGAGGGCACGTGCGCGCTGGTTCTGTGGGAAGAAATCGCAAATCAGCGAGTAGGCGGGCGCAACGCCGCCAGCCTCACCGATCCCCACCCCGAGACGTGCGAGGAAAAGTTGCCCGAAACTGTGTGCGAGCCCGCAGGCCGCGCTCATCGCGCTCCACAAGGCGAGCGCACAAGTCATGATCCAGGTACGGCTCGCGCGATCGGCGAGACGGGCAATCGGAATGCCGAGGGTCGTGTAGAGCAGCGCGAACGCCAGGCCGCCCATCAGGCCGAGCTGTGAATCGGTCAGTTTAAGATCGCTCTTGATAGGTACGGCCAGAATTGCAACGATCTGCCGGTCGATGAAATTGAACGTGTATACGAGCACCAGCATCGCCAGCACATAAGCGCGGTAGGTCCGCGAATTCGGCCGTTGTTGACGGATCTCTGGTCGGTTCGGAATAACCTCAATGCTACTCATGCGTCCGCTCAAGTTTCCCTATAGGCTCCGATTCGAGCCGAGAGAAGAAGCGGTCGAGTGCAACGACGCACTCAGGTTCGTCGAGCAACGGTGCGTGGCCACGATCGGCTACGGTCAGTACTTCAAGATCTGGCTTCTCGCGCTTCATGCGCTCAAGCGTCGCCACGTTCAGAATGTCCGAGTGCGCTCCGCGGATGGCCAGCATCGGCACGCGCGCGAGCGCCTTCCACAACGGCCACAGATCCGGGGCGGCCGCGCTCGTGTTGCGCAGCGGTTCAGCGATGAGGGGATCGGCATCCGCTTCCGGGACGCCCTCGGAGTTGGCACGGTAACTCAAGCGCGTGATCTCCTCCCAGCGTGCATCGCTCAAGCCAGGCCACGCAGAACCGTAGACGGTGCGCGCCCGCGCGACCGCCTCGCGCCAGCTGCGTACCGGAGTGGCTTTACCCACGTAGCCGCGGATGCGCTCGAGCCCGGCGGGATCGACTTCCGGGCCGACGTCGTTGAGCACGATGCCTGAGACGAGTCCTGGCTGCGTGGCCGCGAGCAGCATCGCCATGAGGCCGCCCATTGAGGTACCAATGATCATCACCCGGGCGGCGCCGAGACCTGCGAGCAGGGTCAGCACATCCTTCAGGTAAACCGGGATCTGGTAGTTGTTGAAATTCGGATCGCGTGCGGAGAGCCCACGGCCCCGTACGTCAGGCACGATGACGCGGTGACCTGCCGCCAGATGCCGTGCCACTTGCTCGAAGTCGCGGCTGTTGCGGGTCAGTCCGTGGAGGCACACCACCACCGGTGAGTCCGCTGCAGGGCCTGCGTAAATGCGGCTGTAGAGCTTCAGCCCGTCGTGGCTGTCGAACCAATACTCGGCCACTGTCTTGTCTCCTTTTTACCGCCAGCCGTCAGTACTCGGAAGCGACGAGCTCCGATCGCAGCTCACGCTTGAGGACCTTGCCATTCGCATTGCGCGGCAGGGAGGTGCGCCACAGGATGTCGGTGAGACGTTGCTGTTTGCCCACGCGTGTGTTGGTCCACTCAAGCAGAGTGGTCTTCTCGGCCTTACAATCCGCTTTCAGTACCACGACGGCAACCGGCGTTTCACCCCACCTGCGGCTGGGGGCTGCGATCACCGCGACGTCTGCCACGTCCGGATGCTCCCGCATCACTTGCTCGATGTCCGCGGGGTATACATTCTGGCCGCCCGAAAGGATCATGTCCTTCTTGCGATCGACGATGTAGAGGAAGCCTTCATCGTCGAGCCGGCCTACATCGCCGGTGCGCAGCCAGCGCGAGCCATGTGCATCGGTCCAAGTGGCTTCGCGACTGGCCTCCTCGCGATTGTAATACCCCTGCATGAGCAGCGGTCCGCGGCCCACGATCTCCCCAGTCATGCCTGCCGGCACCTCGCGGTCCTGCTCGTCAAGAATCTTAAGATCGGTGCCGAGGAAGGGTTTGCCCACCGAGGCCGTCTTGGCCGCAAAATCCTCCGGCGCCAGAATCGTGCACACGCCCTCGGTCAGCCCGTAGAGCTCGATGAGCCGGCAGCCGGTGCGACGCGGAAACTCACGCTTGATCTCGAGCCGCAACGGCGAACCACAGACCATGAGCGTATCGAGGCTGTCCAGATGGAAATGATCCAGATCCTCAAGCGCGAGCAACCGCTCGAGCTGCAGCGGCACGAACGTGCCGTGCGTCACGCGCTCACGTTCCATCAGAGCGGCTGCGGCGCGCGCTTCGAAAGTCGGCATGACGACGATCGTGCCGCCGACTAAGACGGTGGCGAGCATCGCCACCCAGCTGATGTTGGAGAACAGTCCGAGCGAGCACAGCGTGACGCAGTCGCTGCGGTAGCGCAGCGCCAGCGCGAGCTCGGTCGCCCACGCGAGGCGGCAGTGCTGGCTGTGCATGATGCCCTTCGGTACGCCAGTCGTGCCGGAGCTGTAGATGATGTTGCACAAATCCTCCGGAGCGATCTGCACCGCCGGCGTCTGGGCGGACTGCGCCGCGCACCACGGAGCAAACTCCAGCCACGGCGGCCCCGGCGTGCGCAGCCCGATGCGTATCGCCGCCCCGACCACTTCGGAAGATGCCGCCAGCGCATCGATGCGTGCGCAATGCGCGCCCGCTGCGCAAATGGCGCGCGCACCGGCATCCTCGATCATCCCGGCTACCGCGGCGTCCGTAATCGAGACATTCAATGGCACGGCAACGCAGCCTGCACGCAGGATGCCAAACAACAGAAGGGCAAACTCGAGGCTGTTGTCCATGAGTAGCGCGATGCGCACACCGCGGCCAAGCCCGGCCGCGGCCAGTCCGTTGGCGATGCGTGCCGTATCTTGCTCGAACTGTGCCCAGCTCAGGCGGCGCTCCCCGTCGATGAGCGCGACGCGCGCGCCGCGCCACTTGCCGTGACGGACAATCAGGTCCGGCAGCAGCGCCTGTGGGGCCGCGAACCAGCTCACCGCTGCAACTCCGCCGTCAATAGTGGTACGAGATCGTTGCACCATAGGTACGCGGTGGGCCGTAGTAGCCGATCTCACTCACACCCCCCGTGAAGGTGTACGTGGGAGCCGCGGCGAGCGGCGGCGGACCGAAGTCGTAGCCGGCCACGCGATAGTACTTGTCGGCGAGGTTCTTGCCGTCGATCGAGAATCGCCACGCCCCGTCGCGGGTCGTGAAGGAAAGGCCCGCGTTGATCAGGCCGTATCCCGGTTGATCCGTTGCCGTCCAGGCCGCCAGGGTGACACCGGTCTTGGCGTACGTGCGGTAGTCGAAGCCGGCCCGCGCCGTGAGCGTACCTTGCGGCAGGTTCCAGGTGTAGGTCTGGTATTCGGAAGCCGTCCAATGCGGCGAATTCAGCGGGTAATTGCTGGAGGATTCGTTGACCGACACGACGCCAGGCGTGCAACCGGGTGTGAGGGTCGGCGTGAGCGGAAACACGTCGCACGGAACGATGAAGTCTTTGTAGTAGGAATCGAGATAGCCGACGTTGGCTCCGAACGTCAGCGCGCGGGTAGCCTTCCACGCGGCCTGCAGCTCGGCGCCCTGGTTGATTTGTTTGCCGGCGTTGTCGGTGTACGTGACATTCGACACCGAGCCCCCGTAGAGCGTCGTTAACGCCAGTTGGACTTGCGCATTGGTGTATGGATCGTAGAAGACGTCCGCGTTGAGTAGGAGCGTGTCGTCGAAGAGCGTCGTCTTGATGCCGAGCTCGTAGTTGTTGGCGGTTTCGGAGTTGTAACCGTTCTCCGTACTCGGATTGAGTAGCGCGTTGCCGCGCATGTCGAACCCGCCGCTCTTGAAGCCGCGGCTATACATGATGTAACCCATGATGCTCTTGGTGAAGTGGTAGTCGAATCCCACGCGTGGTGTGGTGTTCACGAACGAGCGGTTGCCCGTGTAGTCGGTCACCACGCCCGGATCGGGGATGAGTCCCGGCGGAGCCTGTGAGGGATAGCTGTAGATGTACCCGGGAGGTAAGGCGGCCCCAACGTAGTCTTCCTGGAAAACCGGGGCAGTCACCTTGTCCTCGTTCCAGCGCAGCCCCACGTCGAAATTCAGTTGACTGGTGAGCTTCCAGGAAGTGTCGCCGTACACGGCGGTGCTCTTGGTGATATCGCAGCCCGACACGAGTTGGTTGACATTGAAATCGAGCGCAGGAACGTCAAGCAACGTGAGCGTGCCGATGTTGGCGTTGTAGCTGCCACAGGCGTGGCTGTCCATGTAAAAGAAGCCGCCGACGGCATTGACCAGGTCATTGGTAAAGGTCAGCTGAGCTTCCCCGGAGGACTGCTGGTCCTGGTACAAGCCGGCCACATCGAACAGGTTCTCGGCGGTACCCGAAAAGTTTATGAACTGCTGGCCATGGCCCTCGTAGTACGCGCCGATGAGCTTGAGGCTGAGCTCGCTCGTTAGATTCTGGGTATAGGTGCCGGAGAAGCCCTGACGGTGGAAGAAATCCCGGCCTGCCGGCAAGTTGTTGTAGCTGTCGAACGGGTTCTCGAGTGGCGGGGCGTTGGGAGTCACGAAGGGCAGCGCCGGGGCGCCCAGGGCGGGCAGCGATAGGACGGACACCTCGCCGTTGAAGTAGTTGTTCAGCCGCTGGCCGCCCGAAGCATTCGAATTGTCGAGGATGTCGTCGGCGACCAACTTGAGCTTCGAGCTCTCGCCCCAGGTGATCGTCAGGTTCGCGCGCCCGACGAGGATATTCTTGTTCGACAGAGGGGCCCCAAGGGGGCTGGCGGGATCCTGCATGACTCCTGGTTGGGCGACCACCTGGCCGTAGCCGCCGTGCTGCAAGTCCCCGAGCGATAAGCCGAAATAGACATGATCCGCGATCACCGGCGTCGAGCCGTAGAGCTTGAAGTCGGTCTCGCCGTAGTTGCCGACGGTGGTGGAGGCCGTGAGCGTCGCCGGACCGTCGATGTCGCGGGTGACGTACTTCAGCGCGCCGGCGATGGTGTTCTTGCCGTAGAGCGTGCCCTGCGGACCGCTGAGTACCTCGAGGCGGCTGACATCGAGCACATCGAGCAGCGCTGCCTGCGGGCGCGCGAGATAGACATCGTCGACGTACACGCCGACACCGGGCTGGAACCCCCACAAAGGATCGCTCTGGCCGACACCGCGCACGTAGATGTTGATGGTGCTGCTGGTGGCGCGGTCCTGCGAGATCTTCATGTTGGGCACGAAGCTGTTGAGGTCCTGGATGTTGGTGATGTCGTAGGCCTGGATCGTGTCGGCGGTCACCGCCGTGACCGTGAGCGGCACGTTCTGCAGATCCTCGCTGCGCCGCCGCGCGGTCACGACCACCTCGGTGAGGCCGTTGCTGGCTTCCTCGCCGCCGCCGGCGGCGGCTTGCGCGTAAGCAGGCACTGGCGGTGCGAGCGCGGCAATCGTGCCGGCGAGAATGGCGAGCCGGATGACAAGCTGTGATGAGCAGTGCATATCGTCCCCCCCGAGTCGACTTCAACACTTGTTGAGTAAATATTCAGCGAATGTTGAGGAGGAGTCAAGAAGGGCGACACATTTGCCGTGGGCATCAAATCCCCGGAGACTGGAGGGTGGAAAGGCTTTTGCACTGCATTAAAAAATGAGGAAAAAGACGGCCACTCGTCCGGGAAAGGAGCGCCTCTTGGACGCGGCGGAGCAGCTGTTTGCTCAGCGGGGCTTCCATGGGGTGTCGTTGCGCGACATAACCGAGGCGGCAGGAGTCGATGTGGCCTTGGTGAGCTATCACTTTGGGGGCAAGCGGGCGTTGTTCACCGCGGTCTTCGAGCGGCGCGCCGAGGTTCTGAACCGTGAGCGCCTGGAGCTGCTGGAAGAAGTGCGCCGTGCGGCGCTGCCGGGCGCACCCGCGATTGAGGCGATCGTCAACGCTTTTAGTTATCCGCTGCTCGAGCGCTCAGCGCGCGGCGGCCCGGGGTGGAAGAGTTACTTTGCGCTGGTCGCCAACGTGAACAACTCCCCGGAGTTCGGACCCATCATGATGACGCGGCACTTCGACCCGTTGGTGGATAAATTCATTGCCGTGCTGCGCGAGGCGTTGCCTAGGTGTCCACCGCGCGAGATCTATTGGGGTTATCAATTCCTGACCGGTGCGCTGACGTTGACGTTTGCGGAGACCGGTCGCATTGATAAGCTCTCCGGCGGTCTCTGCCGCTCCTCGGATCTGGACAGCGTGCAGCAGCGACTCGTGCCGTACGTCGCGGCTGGCTTTCGCGCCCTGTGCGCGGCTTCGGGCGGCCACGGCGTAGCACCCAAGCGCAAGAGAGTCTCCCGATAACGCTCTGTACGCCGCGTGACGGCTGCGCTGATCTGTTAGGCCGTGATCACCTACTACAGTCGCGTGCGATCAGAGCGAAAGCGGCAACTCAAAGTACTCAGCGTACATCATGTCTCGATGCTCGAGCAGAATTGGGTCCAGCGCCGCCTCGATCTGCTCATCGCGCGTTTCGAACGCCTCTCTCATAGTGGCCTCCATCTGACAATCCTCGGGCGGCAGCGGGTTGAACATTGCAGTGAAGGTCGCGCTGTAGACGTCTACCGCCGTCAACGTATCGCCCACGTAGTAGCGGCTCCCGGCCGCGCGCTGGGCCTTCAGGCGCGTCCCCAGCATACCCAGCAACTCCGTGACGCGCGCGCCGGACGCTGCACCAGCCTCAGGGTTGTAGCCGTATTTCTTGCTCAGGTATTTCGCGACGCGGGCCGGAAAGCCACCCGCGTTCTGCAGACCCGCGTGCACCAGCTGCAGACGCCGCGACCAGCCTAAGCCCGCTTCACCGCAGATCTCGTGGGCGAGGCCGAAGACCAAAGCGCGTTCAGCAGCGTCCGCAGGGAGCAACGAAGGTAGGGGCGCCAAGCGTTCGGTGAGCAGGAGGATTTCGGCCCAGCCGCTGCGGGGTCGCTCATTTTCGTATATCGCTACCGGTCCGCTGCATTGTCCAGCCCAGTCCTTCAGCGGCTCGCTGTCGTAGACCAAGCGTACGGCGCCCCATTCGATGTCCTTGATGTGCAAAAAGCCCTTGGCGGCTTCGCCCCACGGGCTCGGCACGTCCCCGACAACGACCATGCGCAATCCGCCGCGTCTTATCGCCTCTTCGACGCCTAGATATTGGACGGTCATTGTTCAGGACCAACCTGATGCTTGAACTGAGTGGTCGCTGCCCCTCGGAATATCCACGAGCGGGACGGCAAAGATGTTCGCCGCGGTAATTTCCGCCATCAGGTCGTAGTGAAATTTGAGGAGTGGGCGCTTAAGTTTCTGAGAAACCTCAAATACCTGCTTGATCGATCTGGCGCGCAAATACCAAAGTAGATACTTTTCGCCATTTATCTCCATCGTGAACCACGATTCCACGTGGACATCTTCGTCCTTCAATGTTGTTGCCGCTTCATCGAGCCGTGAAGCTATCGTGCTACGCCACTCTTCAACCTTTCCTTCGGAGCCCAGCTTGAGTTTGATGAGACCGGATGCATATTCCACGGGGTTACCTGCTGTCCGCGCAGAAAAGGAGTTCTTCAACAGAAGCGGCCGACCGCCGTCTCACGGCTTAGCGGGACGATGAGATAGCCGCTTCCAGAAGTTAAATTCACATGCAGCCGCCGCGATTAAACCCGCACTAACCAGGTGGTATTTCATGACTAACCTCTCGATGAAGTCGCACGACCCCGCATTGCGCACAGTCTGGGTGCGTCGCATGCTCGAGCTGGTGAAGCGACTGCCAAATGTTCACGACGAGTTTAGCGCAGGAGGCGCAAGGCCGCTTACAGATAGACCCTCGGGTAATCCGTAGGGCACCTTCGGGCGGCTGCTGACGGATGGGCCTACCACTGCTGCCCCTACGCTGTCGGTCACGAGGGGGCTTTCCAGCCGAGTATACTTTCCGTAATCCTTGTTGAATATTAGGTGCTGCTCATGAGTCTCATCTGGGGTTGCCGCTGCGGACAACTTCGTATTCGAGCAACCAAACACCCCATTTTGACCATGGCCTGTCATTGCAGGGGATGCCAGCAAATGAGCGCCAGCGCGTTTTCCTTGACCGCCATGTTCCCGAGCGATGGTTTCGTGGTTACGGCAGGTGAACCGGTCACCGGTGGGCTACACGGGGAGCACCATCACTTTTTTTGTTCATATTGCAAGAGTTGGGTGTTCACAAGGCCGCACGGCGTCGGTCAGTTCGTAAACGTCCGGCCAACGATGTTCAACGACTCGTCCTGGTTCGTGCCGTTTATTGAGTCCTACACAAGCGAAAAACTCTCCTGGGCGGCAATTCCCGCTCGTCATAGCTTCGAGAAGTTCCCGGCGAAAACGGACTACCCGCTGTTAGTCGCGGAATACGCCAAGCATGTGTCAACGCTGGCTTAGCCAATCTCCGCTTCGACACACACTCAGGGGCGAGGAAAACAAGGATCTTTCGGAATTCAACTCTCTGCACAAGGAGCACGGTATGAAAGTCGGAGTTCCGGGCTCGGGTGACAGGGCGAAAACGCTGGCGGCCGGATTTATGACTCATAGCCACGAAGTCATGGTGGGCTTTGAGGACACCCGCCAAATTGAAAGCGTGGGCGAAGGATCAGCCAAAAGTGCTGTTGGGAACCTTTGCGGAGGCAGCTCAATTCGGTGACCTTATCGCGCTGGCAGTGAAGGGAACTGCCGCATTGGAGGCGCTCCGCGGTGCAACGGCAGGGAGTCTGGCCGCCAAACCGGTGATCGATGCGACCAATCCCATTGCCGATGCCCCACCCATCAACGGCGTTCTACGCTTCTTCACCAATCTTGATGAATCGCTCATGGAGCGCATGCAGCGCGAGTTCCACAGCGTACGGTTCGTGAAGGCTTTCAACTCGGTGGGGAGCGCCTGCATGGTGAATCCACACTTCACAGGCGGCAAACCTACCATGTTCATCTGCGGAAACGATGACGCGGCTAAGAAGATCGTCAGTGGAGTTCTGGATCAGTTTGGCTGGGAAACAGCGGATATGGGCCAGGCAGAGGCAGCTCGCGCAATCGAGCCGTTATGCATGCTGTGGTGCATTCCTGGATTCCTCCGCAACGACTGGGTTCACGCGTTCAAAATGTTGACCTAGAGGCGAAGCGCACATCGATCGCGAGTCTTTCACGCCGTCGCCGGGAGCTGAGCTAATAGGCACACATTAACGCGCCGAGGCGCCCCCGAACCCGAAGACCATCCATGCGATGTCGAAAGTACAGACAGTTAAGGTATTCAGGCGTAGGGCTCTCCACCCGACGGAAGCCGATTTGCTTCAGGTCATCTAGTAAGACTTCAGCTCTAAAGGCGCTCTTGAAGGGCTCACCCGCCCAGGCGACGCCTTCTCTTAGGGCGTCGGCCGCTACTCTTTCGATTCCAGACAAGGAATGCCGCGGGAGCGCATAGTCGAACACGATCGCGTTGGCGGGACAGAAGGAGTGGATCTGCCTGAGGGTCTGCATCACTACCTCATTGGCGAGGTACGGTGTGACTCCCAGCCAAGAAAAGAATGCTGGCTCGCCAAGCGCGAATCCAGTATTTGCCAACTCGATGTCAAGGCTTTGGTGCTCGAAGTCGACTGGAACGAAGGTCACACTTGAGGGGACCGGTATAGACATCAGTCCAAGCTGATGGCGCTTCCAGGCTTGCGTGTCAGGATGATCGACTTCAAATGTTCTGAGTCCAAAGTTGGAGTAGGGGTTTCGATACGCGAAGGTGTCCAAACCGGCACCCAAAATGACGTATTGAGTCGTTCCCGCTGCAATCGCTCGCGCAAGTTGGTCTTCAGCATATCGACTTCGTACCGCAATGAACGCACGCAGGTACCGCGATGCTGGAAGATAGGCCGTCCACCAACCGAACACCATTGATGTGGCGGCGACGGGTCCGATGATCCGGGGCGCTAACGGATCCTCGAAAACATGTGGAAAATCGAACAGCTGATGCTCTGCGCGCCGGACCGCGACACTCAGGGCAGTCTTGCTTGGAGAGCCAGTCTTCATCCGCGGAGACTGCGCAAGCGGCGGATAGTTTTGCTAAAGCACGGGTGGTTGGTTCGTGCTAAACGGCGGCATCCCATCAAGACATTGACGCAGTGGCAAAGAAACGCTTCAGACGCTTCCCGATCAATCGCCCGGCTCATGGTATTCAATCTCGCGGTTAGCGAGAATAAGCGCCGCTAAGGTTACCCTTGTATGCACGATATGGTCGGGGCCCACGGTCTTCGCGAGTTGCGTATCGAGCCGCTTGACCGCTGACCGGCATACCTGTGCGGCGGCACGCCCGCGTACGGTCAGAGCGACCATCATTCGGCGGCGGTCGTCTGGATCCACCGCGCGGCTAAGATAACCGCGCAGAACGAGCGTATCGACGAGCTGCCCAGCAGCCTGCTTTGACACGCCGAGCGCCTCGATGATCTTGCTCAGCGGCGCCCCGGTACGGGCGATGGCGCTGATCACGAAACTGCCATTAGGGGGTACATCATCGCAGCCGATCTTCGCCAATGCCGCACGGATGCTGATCCGTAGACATTCCGAGCAGCACGCAACAATGTGGGTAAGGCGAGCTCATTGAAGCGGTCCTCTTGTCCGATCACGGATCGACTTTAAAGACAGTAACATTAACAGTCAATAGTACGTACTAGTTTCTAGTTGATTCGACGATGCGCTGTGCCAGCGAAACGTGTTGTCGGTGATATGCCCAAAATTCTTCAACCGGGGAACCACTATGACACTGACAAAGAATGCGAAGCTTATGTCGGGTATCACACTTCTTGTCGTCCCGACAATCATGTATGGGGGCTGGACGCTGCTGGGGATCCTCATGCACGGCAGGGTGGGTGGAAATGTAAACGGGCTACATCTTGATGAGACTCAGTGGGCACTTTGGCGTGCCGGACACGCGCACGCGGGCGTGTGGACTCTCCTGTCCTTGGTGTTGCAGATCCTGCTCGACTCGGCCCACTTATCCGTCGGAATCATGTGGGTGGCGAGAATCAGCGCGCCCGCTTCAGCAGTCGCTCTGTCAGGGGCACTCTTTGGCCTTGCATTCTCCGTCGCTTTCAGTCCGTTGCTGTACTTGGGTATCTGCCTCATGCTCGTTGCGCTTCTGACGACGGGCATCGGACTGCTGCGAGCGACGCGTGCCGGCGTTAGTTAGCGTGCGTTGCCCAGAATGTGCCGAATTCAGATTGGGTGTGCCCTAATTATGCCTCGGTGAGCGCTTGGAAGAGGGGTGCGCCGGTCGCGAGTGTCCGGTACTCGGAAGTTTAATCAGCTTTTCTGCTTCGAAACCGCCGCGCCAAACCGTGCTTGCCCGCTATTGCAGCGCCGGTGCCCTTATCTGCCGCCCATCAAAGTGATTCCTCAGGGCCAACTTCAATCGCGTCGGGTGTCGCTCGGCGTCCAGTCAACTGTTCAATGCTGATCCGGTAGAAGATCGGCGGACGCCGTTCCCGCCGCTCAGTGGGGACACAAGCCGGCTCCCACCACATGGTGCGGCTCTGCAGAACTTCGAGAGCGTGAGAGTGCGCGCGTTGATGTTCCGGCGTATCGGGTAATTCCTCATAGCGACCAAACACAACAATGCTTACCCATCGGTCGTGATACGTCCGTTCGTCAGTTTCCAAACAGACAAGCGGATTGGAGCGCATCCATTCGATCTTTTGTCCGAGCGTAGTGATTCCGTAAAGATGTCGTCCGTCATACGAGAAATGCACAGGAACGATGTAGGGTTGATCAGCGCGGACGCACGCCAATCTGCCGAAGTCCATTTCCTTGAGCGCAGCGCGGCATTCGTCCTCACTCATCTCATGTATCAGCATTGAAGAATCTCCCCACTCAGGCCGCAGCGTTGCTATCGTCATTGTCCGACAGGGGCTTGAGGATTCGTTCACCAATTGCATACCCTTTCGAGTTCGGTTTCCATTGCGAGAAATGCGTATGGCTCCGCCTGCTGCAGAGCATTTGGCACAGCTTTCCGCGGCCTATAGTCAAGGGGTGCGAACCGGCCGACTGCAACCGTCGCTGGGGGGCGAGCACTTATCGGGACTTAAGCGCCGAATCACTGGGATCGTTGAATGTGCGCACTCGGGTAGATCGGATCAGGCGACTAATTCATAGTGCCCGAGGTGGCCCCGGTTGTGGGGCCGAGGACCGAGGATTACGATTTCTCCTGACCGCTCTGTATGCTTTGGTGCATCCCCGGCTTCCTCCACAACAATTGGATTCATGCCTTCAGACTACTCAAAAATAGCCGTGCCGGACGACGGTTCGCGTAGAAGGCCAACACGCGTAGCTGCCACGGAGAAGCGCTCGAGACGTTCACGTCTATACTAGCGCTGGCGGGCCAACCGCACACACGGTGCATCCGACAGTCCGACCGCCAAGGTTTCGCGATGGCCGGCAAATTAGCGCGCTTGCGCACACACTCGCAGCATGAGTAACGAAACCCATAGATTCGACGCGATCGTTATCGGCTCGGGCATCGGTGGCCTCGCCTGTGCCTGTGCACTTACTCGAAGTGGCCTCAAAGTCCTGGTGCTCGAAAGGCACTTTATCGCAGGTGGTCTTACCCAGACGTTTCGCCGAAAGGGATTTACGTGGGCCGTCGGCGTCCACTATCTCGGGGACATGGGCGAGGGAGCCGCGGCCCGCAAGATCCTCGATTGGTTGTCGGGTGGCACGATCCGTTTCGCGCCGAGCGGCCCTGTGTATGACACGGTGCATCTGCCGGGCGGATTCGAGGTTCAGTTCGCGCGACCACAGGCGGCACTCGTGGCGGAGCTCAAGGAACGGTTCCCGGCATCCACGGCTGCGATCGATGCCTTCTTCGCGGCGCTGGAAGAAGCGGAGCGCGCCGGCCGCGCTATCTATGAACAGCGAGCCATGCCCTCACTCCTGGGTAAGACAACTCGATTGTTGCACCGATCCGAGATTGAAAAATGGTGGGGCCGGACGACCGAAGTCGTAGTCAATGAAATGATCAGCGATCCGCGGCTGCGGGCGGTGCTCGTCGCCCAGCGGGGCGACTATGGTCCTGATCCGCGGGTATCAAGCTTTGGCATGCACGCCACTGTGATGCGCCACTACATGCATGGCGCCTATTTCCCGGTCGGCGGGGCCGATGCCTTCGCGCAAGGGCTGGTGCCCGTCATTGAAAGCGGAGGCGGGGAAGTGCGGACTCGAGCGCCGGTCACCGAAATCTTGATGAAGGAGGGCGCGGTTACGGGCGTGCGTTTGAAGGCCGGCAAAGAGGAGCGCTGTCCACGGGTTTTCTCCGACATCGGCGCTCGCAATACTATCACGCAGGTACTGCCTGCGCCCGTGCACGAAACTGAATGGGCGCGCGAGATCAGCGCGCTGCGACCGTCGGCCTGTCACATCGGCATGTGCCTCGGATTCGAGGGTGATATTCGCAGACGTGGCGGCACGAGTTCAAACCATTGGTTCTATGAGTCACTGGATATTGCCGGCGGACTGTGGCGCGATCCGGTGCATCAATCGTCAGCGCCGGCACTTTACGTCACCTTCCCGTCACTTAAGGACCCTACGGCAGATATGGCGAGTCAAAGGCATACCGCGGAACTGGTCACCTTTACCGACTGGGAACTCTTCAGGCCCTGGGAGAATTCCCAAGTCGGGCAGCGACCCGCGGATTACCAGGAACTGAAGGGGATGCTAACAGGTCAGTTGCTATCGCAGTTCGAGCGTCACTTCCCCGCGCTCGCACCGCTTATTGTCCACGCTGAGTTGTCGACTCCCCTCTCCAGCGTCGCGTTCACCGCCGCAGAGCACGGTGGAATCTACGGTCTCGAGGCAAGTCCACGGAGATTTCTCTCGACCGCCCTGCGTGCCAAAACGCCGGTAGCGGGGCTTTATCTGACTGGACAGGATGTCGGCAGTACGGGAATCGTGGGTGCGATGATGGGCGGTATGCTTGCCGCGGCCGCATTCGAGCCCAAACTGTTCGCGCGACTGAGCTGACGACGCGTCCATCTTTGTGGCTTGGTCCGACGCTGCATGCGGAGGCGAAAGGTCCGGCGTCGCTCTTTGGATATGTCCCAGCGATGCTCCGCCTTCGGGAGAGAGTGGGAATTGCAACGATGAAGCTGCGTTGGCCAGTCGAGTGACCCCGGGGCGACGGCGGGTCCTAGCCCATCAAGGATTACGCTGACTACTGCGCAAGCGCGGCAGCACCACGCTCGCGCGTGAAATCCGAGCGTGAACTCCGGAGGCGCTCCTTTACGCGTCGACGAGCGATCACCTCTATGAACGTCTTGACCTTGGACTTGGATTGCAGTTCGGTCAGCTCTTCCTCGTACAAACTCTTAACCACCTCGACGGGAGCGCAAGCGTCACGGGCGGGGGCGGCCACGGTGGCGTCATCCCGGCCACTTTCGGTGCTTGTCGATCGCGGGGGCGTGAGCAAAGGATCAGTTAGCATGGTTAGGAATAGTAACTCAATTGTACTTCTCACCGTCCGATCAACGGTCTATCCCTACAAATAGCCGACGTCGGCTGCGCGGTGTCGGGTGATCAGAGCTTGGCGCCGGTTCGATAGATATAGTGCTCGAGATCCTGCAACTGCAGGCTCAAACGTCGTTGCACCTTGTGGGCGACGCGCATAATGGCTCGCATGACCTTGTAGACGAGCTGCGGGGACGGTTCGACAAGAGTTTCGAAATCACCGCGTGCCAGCACCAGAACCTCCGTGGGGCCGGAGGCAATCAGCGCGGCGTAGCGTGGCTCGTCGTCCATGAACGACAATTCGCCGACGAGATCGCCGGGCTCCAACCGGTAAAGCAGTGTGCGGCCGCGCTCTGAGACGTGCATGACTTCGATAGGCCTGCGACAACAATGTGCAGATGGCTGTCGCGTGCTCCCTCCGGCAGCAGCACTTCGCCGTCTTTAAGATCGCGGATCTTCATAACGCCGACGAGTGCCTGCAGCTCGGCCGGCGTAAGCTCACTGGCCAGAGGACTGTTGCGTACTGCATCGATAGTCGTTGTCACGGTAGCACTTCCGATCCGCCCGCAGAGCCCGGATGTGAGCTCGGGCTGTGGCTAATGGCAGTAGGATAAGTCAATTTACATGGAGAGGCATTGCCGGCGGTGCGCCATGCCGCAGCAAGCCACGCATTCCTGCGTAGACGGCAGCCGCCCCCCCGCCGGAGGGCAACAGGATCAAAGGTACGTTCGTTCAGATCACAGCTGATCGAACGAGACGCCGGTTCGGTCGCCGCGACGCTATGTCGTTATTTTAATCAAAGTAACCAGCAACGCTTTGGGCCGAGCCGCGGGCGCAACGCTGGAAGGTCGTGCCTTAGCAGTAAGTTGGTTCAGTTTGGAAACGCTTCTCTGTCTACGCCTTAGCTTCGTGGTCGAGTACCGAGACGGTGTCGTCGAACAAGATGCGCGCCTGAGGAACGCTTTCAGCAATGCAAACCACACCGAGCTTGCCGAATTCGGACAGCGCGCCGAGCAGGTTGAATACCACACCGCTCTGACGCGTGTCGTCGAAGTGAAGGCGGTGCGATACCAGGATGTCGATTAGGTCTTCGGGTATGAAGCGTCTATAGCTTGCACGCTGGAGGGTGTCGGTGGCGTAGTAGCAGCGGCTCTGGCCCATCGGCGTGACATACATCCCGGCATCCGGGTCGTAGCGGCCCGCTGTTAGAAACTGCAGCATGTGGAACGGGAGCGTGGGGCCGCCCTTGCGTAGGTTGATCTCAATGGCGACGTGGCGCCAGCCAGTCGGAGTGCGATGCGAGACGAAGTCGATGCCGAACCGCCCCAGTACTCCATGGTCGCGCAGCACCTCGCCCACCCGACGGCCGGCATGGCAAAGCACGCCGGTAAGATTCGCCGGCCGGAAAGGTACAGCCGAGGTAGATCTGCCCCGTTTGTCCGCCTAGTGCCTGATCATGGGTCGAGATCAGCTCAAGCTCGCTTAAGGGATTAACGCGCAGTTGCACGGATGGGGAGCATTTGTCCGGTCCGTCGATCCAGGATTCCACAATCCCACCCATGCTGCGGAATTTATCCGCATAGTGTTCGTAGTGTTGCCCCTTCGCCTCGCAGCGAAGCCTCCTCGGCAATTCGTGCCGCACCCATTCGACGGATACGGCGCCGTGGGCGTCGTCGAAGTCGAACACCGCGTTACCTTCGCCCGAGAACCCCTCGTTGTGCTTGACCACGCAACGGCGCAGGACCGGATCTCGTTGCTTGAGCATGGCGATCGCTTGGGCAACATCCTCTAGGTCACGCAGATCTTCCGCGCCGTCGGCATACGCCACTCCGGCGGCACGAAAAACCGCCCGGCTACCGCTCTTGGTGCCCCAGTGCGCCAGATCCGGATCGCAAGCATATAGAGGAATGCCAAGCCGGACGGCCAGCGTCGCCTCGAGTTCAGTGGCATTGAACACCGACAAATGTGCGCACGCGGGATCAGCGATCGCAGCCCGGATGCGTTCCAGGAGACGCGGCCGCTCCAGGATCTTGCGGGTCAGCGTCATCGGCGATGGGTCGTAAGCCGACAGCAGCGTCAGGCGCCGACGCGCGTGCGCACCGGGCACACCCCGCAGCAAGCTCAGGTAGTAGTCGATGATGATCGGATCGAGCGGCAGGTGCGGCTCCTGATCAGGGATCCGTGAAGTGGTGGTCGGCAGCCGGTAGGTGACCACACCAGCTGGATTCGAGACGTGGCCGCAGGAGGCGGCCAAGGCAAGGCGATGTGCCTGTACCCGCTACCCCCAAAAAACAAAGGGGGCGGGTCTGGAGATCGCCGCGCCTGGTCGAGCGGCTCGCTGGTCACGAACACCACACGTGTGCGCGGAAGCCGCAGCCACATGAGAATGCTTAGCTGGCGTTCCTCGTAATGGCGAATCCCATCGATCATGGCCAGCGCATCGACATCGAAGCTCAGTCCTGGCACGACTACGATCGTGCGCGGCGCGTGTTGATCCACAAGCAAGCGCTCGAACATCGGCCGCAGTCGCTGCTGCAGGCGCGCAAACGCCACGCGTTCGACCTCGAACCCGTTCGGCATCGGCGTCGCTACCCCTGTTGTCCACGCCTGGAACGCGCCACTGCGAGATCAGCAATCAGTATACCGCTGCAGTTACCGTTGTGCCGGCGCGCCGCCACACTACAACGCAACGATGGCTTCTCGACCACACCCGCCTGCGGCACACTGGCTGTCATGGCGGTCGATGTCTACACTGCACCGTTCCATGTCTACCGGGGCTCGCAGCGCGCGTTGCTCGTACTGTGCGATCACGCTTCAAACGCCGTACCCAAGCGATATGGCTCGCTCGGCCTCGGCCCGCATGAGCTCGAGGGGCATATCGCCTGGGATATCGGGGCGCGCGGCGTAGCGTTGGCGCTGGCCAGCAAACTGGACTGTCCGGTTATATTGGGCGGGTCGTCGCGTCTGCTGGTGGACCTAAACCGCTGCATTGACGATCCGACCTCGATCCTGGGCGAAAGCGACAACACGATCGTGCCGCGTAATCTCGCCATCAATGACGAGGAACGTGCGGCGCGCATTCGGCAATTTCACATGCCATACCACGCACGCATCGGTGCCCATCTCGACGCACTGCTCGCTCATGGCGTACGGCCGACACTGATCTCGGTGCATAGCTTCAGTCCTAGCCTTGGCGGCATAGCGCGGCCGTGGCCTGTCGCTGTGCTGTGGAAGCAAGCGCGCGAGCCGGTGGCCACACTGATCCACTGGTTCGTCGCGCAGGGGTTTCTGGTCGGCGACAATCGTCCCTACGATGCCCGCATCCTGCTCGGCTGGACGCTCGAACGCCACGCCGTGCGACGCGATCTGCCGTACGTGCTGTTCGAAATACGAAATGACGGGATCGAAACTGCGCGGGCGCAGCGCGTATGGGCGGCGCGGCTGTATAGGGCGATGGTCGAGACCCGCTTCGGGCTCACTTAGGGGTGGCCCGAACAAGCCATATCGACATCACGGTGCTGGACCGGTCACCGCTGGAACAGCTTTGTTGTGAGTGCTATGTGGTGGTCAAGAAAGAAACCGATCGCCTCCCGCCCCTGCATCCGCTGCATCCACTCGGTGAACGGGTCCGCTAATGGGTAATGGCCGCAGTGAGTACGTCACCGTACGGACTGAGTTGACCGGCTGCGCCTAATGTTACGGACGGATCGAAAAGCTGCCTTGCAAGCGGATTCGGAAGCCGGCACGAGTCAGTGTTGTCCTCGCAACGTCAGCAGCGGGAGAAATCGAGCATGAAAGTAAATGCGGAAAAAGTAGCGGTTATCGTTTGCAACACGCTTGTCGCGCTCCTGGTGACGGGCACCATGTGGATAGCGGCCTCCCGACCTGCCGCTGCAACGGAGCAATTTGCTACGCAAACCGGGCAGTCCTGCGCGGCGTGCCATCAAAATCCACAAGGTGGTGGCGCCCTCACGCCGGCCGGCGAAAAGTTCAAGGCAAATGGAAACAAAATGCCGACAAAGACAGATCCGTCTACGACGCCGAAATAAGAGGGCCGGTCAAGAGGCGATGTCCCCCGCTATCTACGGCGGTTGATCGCGGGAGAGATAGCAGCGACCGCGGTGGTGCGACGTGACGCCGGTCTGCTCAGAAGAAATAAGGTCAGGACATCGCGGATAGGGTCGAGCGCGAAGCGCCGATTCGGGATCGTGGAGCACTTGTGTCGGCGACTCAGCTACGTCTCGTGTCCCTTGGTCGCGAGCCACCGTGCGATTTTGTGCCGGCTCGGCTACGAACCGCTCTTATGGGCAGCAGCGCCGTAGCTACGGTCGCACAGACCCCGATTCGAGCAGCAAGTGCGCAAAGGGCATCAGCTCTAGGCGGCGCGCTGCACCGCGCGCCGCAATGTCGCCGCCGTTGCCACCCAGCAAGCCCCGTGTAACGGTATTATCGAGTCCATCCAGGGGATTTATGCCTATACGCTGTGAGGCGTAGCAGCCTGTCACCGACAAACAACCGACGATCGAGTACCGCTCTCCGACCCCACACCAGATCCGGCTCCGCAGCGGGGAAGACCTCTCGGCGGGGCTCGTCAGGCTTGCGGGCCTTCCCGCTGCAAACGTCTGGATCGCAAGTATTGCGGACCTGTCTACGTGAAGCGGCGGCACCGCGCCGCACGTAGAGCTCTGCGTCAGCGATCGCAGCATGGAGTTCTGATGGACGGTCTGCCGAACTCGCTGCAGGGGCTATTAGATGCGGGGGCGTATCCCCACACGGTCCAGGCGGTCGAAGTGCTCGAGACGCACATCTCCTGGATCCTGCTCACAGGCGAGTTTGCGTACAAGATCAAACGACCGGTGCATTACCCATTCTTAGATCTGCGTTCGGCTGAGCGCCGCGCATTCCTATGCCACGAGGAGATTCGCCTAAACCGGCGCTTTGCACCTGAGATCTACCTCGACGTGTGCCGCATTACCTCCCTCAAGGGCGAGGCAAGGATGGACGGCGCGGGTCAGACCATCGAGCACGCGGTGAAAATGCACCAATTTGCACTCGATGAGGAGCTCGATCGGTTGCTGCAGAGCGCACGTGTTGTGACCGAAGAACTGGAGGCGTTCGGACGGGAATTGGCGCGCGTACATGCAGCTCTGCCGACTGCACAGCCTTCCCAGGAATGGGGTCATCCTGCGACGCTTAGGGAGGTAGCCCGGGAAAACCTGGAGGAGTGTGCACGTGCGAGCGCGTCCTTCGGCACCCGGGCCGACGTGCGTGCCTTGCAAGTGCCCCTCGAGGCGCGACTCGAGGCTGCAGGCCACTGGATGTCTCAACGCTTCGTCACCGGTCGCGTGCGGGAGTGCCACGGCGACCTGCATGCTCAAAATATCGTACGGCTTGGTTCGCGTCTGGTGGCATTCGATTGCCTGGAATTCGAGCCGGCGTTGCGCTGGATCGACGTCGCGGATGAAATAGCATTTCTGCTTGCCGATCTCGATGCGCGGCACTGCCCGACCCACGCCTGGGCATTTCTAGGGGGCTATCTGACCGAAAGCGGAGACTTCCAGGCCTGCCGCTTACTCCACCTGTATAAGGCCCACCGAGCGCTGGTGCGCGCGAAGGTGGTCGCTTTGAGCGCGATCAAGTTTGCCGAAAAGACCGCGCGTGAGAGTTCAGCGACGCTTCGACAGATTGAGGACTACCTCAATTGCGCGTGGCGGTCGCTGTTCCCGAAGCCCCCGGTACTAATCCTCATGTTTGGACTGTCGGGGTCTGGCAAGACTTGGATCGCCGAGCGGCTAGCTGCAGCGCTTGGGGCGATTCATCTACGTTCCGATCTGGAACGAAAGCGGTTGATGGGCCTCAGCGAGACGGAGCGATCCGGATCCGACCTCGGGGAAGGCTTGTACCGACGAGAGATCAGTGCACGCGTGTATCAGCATCTGTCGCAATGTGCGCGCGACGTGCTGGCCGGCGGTTTTTCGGCAATCGTGGATGCCACTTTCGGTGGCCGAGCCGATCGGGCACGGTTCCGCGATCTGGCCGCTGACTTGCGTGTAAAGCTGTGGGTCGTGCACTGCCAGGCGCCTGGCAAGACTCTCCGGGCACGGATCATGGGACGCAGCTTACGCGCAGATGATGCATCGGAAGGCGATTTGTTCGTGCTGCGCTGGCAAGAATCGCATCATGAGCCCATTCAAGCTGAGGAGGGATTCGACGTATTGAAGATCATGACAAACACGAGCGACGCTCTGGACACGTTGGTCCGAACTATGAAAGGGATGGAGGCGTGAAAGAGGCATCGTTCGCACTGATTCGGAACTCTTTAGCCGATGTGAGAATTCGGCCCGTGCGTTAGTGGCGGGATGCAATTGCGGTGGCGGCGGGGTGCTGCGCGAGCCCAACTGTTAACTCCGTGCCGCTCGCCATCCGTAGCAATCGCAAGAGTTCGAATACGAGCGGTTGCGGTCTTCCGGGGTGCGGGTGTGCTCAAGCGGCCTGCGGTGTTTACGTATTGCAAGGAGTCTGATCGCATTCGACACTGTTCGTAGGAGAGGGACATATGAAAACTACACAGCAGAATTCAATGGGCCGCCTCGCAGACCTCAATCCCTTCACCCTCGACACAGCGTTCGAGAAGCCGCAGTCTGCTCGTGAGCGAAACGCCGTGTGTCGCGAGTTGTGCAAGCCAGAGGAGGATATGAGCGTAAGCTACGGGTGCGTTGAGTGGTATCAGTACCCCGGTGCCGGAGCGGACCAAGCTAGCGCGCTGAGAGCGCGTGCCTGACGAACCGCGACCGCGGAGCCGGAGGGCGGGTCCGCGCGGATCTGGCGCCTTAAGATTTTCGGAGCTTCTCTAATTCAGAGACTTGCGGGGCGGGGTAGATGCGAGCCGTCACGGCTGCGGGAAGTATGTCCGCCAGTACCGCGCGCTACTCGGGATCAGCTCTCGAACCTCGACGAGGAGGATCTGCGCGCGACTGTGGCCTATGTGCGGCTGCTACCGCCGGTGGATCGCGCAGTGCCCCTGCCGCGCCCGCCAAATCCAACGAGAGAAAGAACAATGTCACCTCGTGCACTCAGTGCAAGAATGATTCTTGCGCAAGCTTGATGTTGTTGCGAAATGAGGAGCACACCGTTGAAATCTAACACACTGCGTTCCCTGGGGTGGGTAATCGTGGCTGCCTTGCCGTTTGTAGCCCACGGCGCCTCGATTGCGCAGCAGGAGTATGACTCGGTTCTGCGCAGCAAGCCGGATTTGGTACACGGCGAGACGTTGTTTGAGACCTGTGCAGCCTGCCACGGGACTAAGGGCGCGGGGGTAAGCGATGGCACGGTTCCGGCGATTGCCGCGCAACATTTTCGCGTCCTTGCGCGCGAGCTCGTCGACTATCGACACGACGAGCGCTGGGACCAACGCATGGAGCATTTCACCGACGAGCATCACTTGAGCGGCGCCCAGGATATTGCCGATGTGGCGGCATACATCAGCAGTTTGCCGGCCACGCGCTCCTTAGGTCGAGGCAGCGGCGAGTACTTGGTAAACGGCGCGCAAGTCTATTCGCGGCAGTGCGCGTCGTGCCACGGAGCAGCCGCCGAAGGTGACAACCGGCAAGGCTATCCGCGACTGGCCGGTCAGCACTACGAATACCTACTGCGCCAACTGCACGATGCGGTGGAAGGTCGGCGGCCTAATTTTTCGCGCGCGCATATCCGTCTGCTGGAGCACCTTGAGCGTGCCGACTTTGTCGGGGTCGCCGACTACTTGTCGCGTCTTGGGCCGTGAAACGCGTGTCGCAGAGCCCCCTGGCAGGCATTCGCGAAATGGCGCGGCACTTCTTTGCGGTGCCCCGGAGTCGTCCGTACATTTGCGTTCGCATCGATCGAGCGCTTCAACACGGCGTGCGCGCGAAGCCCTCGTTATGCTCCTAAACGCGATCGTGACATCGACCACTCCCGGGCCGGAACCCGCTGCCCTTGCACTGGTAGGTCTAGGGCTTGGCGGTATTGCCTCTGCGAGGCGGCGCGAAGCGGGATGAGTTAGACGTCCGATTCGCGCGCAAACCCGGCCTAGCGCCGGTTTTTGTTTGCGCTGTCCGTTGGGGCTCTTGACGGTTGGTCGACGTCGGGGGCTTACGCGTGCGCAAGTCAGTCGCCGTCATCCATATGGGTCTCCGCCGTCTCCGTACCTCGGAATGAAGAATGAGAATGATTCCTACTTCAGGTCGGATACGACGCTTCTAACGTCAATTTTTCTAACATTTTCCACCAGTGACGACAGCGCGATCCTATACGCATTAATGCGACTACAAACCGGCCTGACTCAGGCGTAGAAATTACGATCGTAGTCAAATGGCAAGCAAGAAAGGAGGAAGTTATGAACCTCATGCGTTGGAAACCATACGAAGCAATGAACACGTTCAATTGCTTTCCGAACAGCTTTGGCAGGCCGCTGCTGGAGACCGGTGAATTTTTTGATTGGTCGCCGTCGGTCGACATTAGTGAGACCGGTCAGAAATACCTGATTCGTGCCGCGTTGCCGGCCGTAAAAAAGGAAAACGTGAAAGTCACGTGCGAGGGCGGCGTGCTCACACTGTGCGGTGAGCGCCACCAGGAGGAGGAGCAGAAGGACGTGAAGCACAATAGGGTTGAGAATTACTATGGCAAGTTCTCGCGCAGCTTCGCGCTGCCGGATGCGATCGATGCAGGCGCGATCCGTGCAGAATCGAAGGACGGAACATTGACCATACACGTTCCGAAGTTGAAGTTGGAGGCCAAGAAACTCACCACGATTCCAGTCGAGTGAAGCGCTTGCAATCAGGCGACGTGCCGCGGGCAATGGCTTTTGGACTGTTGTCCGTGGCTCTTATGATTGGATGCGCAGAGCAGAGCATCGCACGTCCTCGGCGCTTCCTCGCTGCAGTCTAAAAGAGGGTTTGCAGCTATGGCAGCGTGCGATGAGAGCGATGATGTCCGCGAGGCCGATTCGAGCAATGTCGATATTTGCGCCCGAACGCTCAACTCCACGATTGGAGAGCTGGCTAGGTGCTATGGCATCGCCTCGGTGGCGGCGGCGCTGACCGAAGTGATGGGGTGCGCATGGTGCGCAACAGCCCGTGTGGAGCGTGGCACGAATAATGGCGCGCTAGTGGAACGACTGGGTGCCAACCGAGTAAGCGCGCATGATGGGATAAGAACCGACCGGCTCCTCAACCTGCCTTGTTTATGAAACGTAATCCCCAGGTCATCGCGTTCATGACGCCCTTTCCGTACTCGATTGACGTCGACGCACCGCTCGAAGACGCGCACGAACTCATGCGCCAGCACCGCTTCCGTCATCTACCCGTCACGTCCGGCGGGGAAATCGTTGGCGTCCTGACCGACAGGGATATCAAGCTGATCTTAGGACCGGACTGCGGTAGTCCGGATGAGCGGGAGTTGAAAGTGCGCGAGGCGTACGTCGAAAAGCCCTGTGTCGTGCCGGCATCGACGCCGGTATCGAAAGTGGCGCGTGTGATGGCGGAGAACCGCATCGGTTCAGCCATTGTTACCAAGCACGGCAAGCTCGTCGGGATTTTCACCGTTATGGATGCATGCCGCGCACTTGCGGAGATCATCGGAGAGCACGACGACGAGGCGGACAGCGTGGCTTGACCCCGCTCAAGGTGCGTATTCGTGGGTCTGCACAAAAATACGAGCGCCAGTTACGGACGCGTCGAGTGGTATCAGTACTCCGGTGCCGGAGCGGACGAAGCTAGAGCGCCGAAAGCGCTTGACTGACGAACCCCGATCGCCAGGCCCACCCGGACCTGGGGAATGGCTCAATTAAATCCCCCCCGTTGACACGCGCAGCCGAGCGCCACGACCACTGCGCTGCACCCGCCCCACGAAATTCTTGGGTTTTACGACGAGTAGATCGCAGGTGAGGTGATCGAGGACGCTTTCGGCAGTATTGCCAATGGCCAGCCGTTTCAATCCGGATCGCGATATGGCGCCCATGACCACGAGAGCGCTGCGTGTCGCTTTCGCAGTCTGCTCGATTGCGTCGATCGGATGACGTGCGACGAGGTGCCGGCGCCTGCGGGATACGGTCGCTTTAGCGAGTGCTTTATCGAAGCGGTCCCGAGCTTCTGTTGCCGCCTCAAGCTCAAGGTTCTCCACAGTCTCAGCCGTGGCCGTACTGTGGGGAAACGCGCCCACGGGAATATAAGCATGGACCGCGTGCAGGGTGCCGCGCAATGCGGTCGCAAATACTGAACTGGCCTCGAGAATTTCGGCATCGAGGTTCGTCGGTTTTGCGAATGTGTGTGCCGGATCGATGGCTGCGAGCACTACCGGATGGGCGTACAAGCCGCTGGTCTTCACCAGCAGGATTGGTACCGGAACCAGTCGCAGCAATTCCCAGTCGGTCAACCTCAGAAGACCCGGAACGATGTGACGACCAGCGTGGCGCTCGGCGATCACAAGGTCCGCCTTCATACGAAGCGCGCGACGAACAATGGCTTCGTATACCGGGTAATCCCACGCCGCTGCCACGGTCACTTTTAGGCCACGCGCGCGCAGCGGCCGCGCGATCTTCTCGAGCTCGGTGATACGCGCGCTACGCATCTTGCGCTCAATGGCCGTCGACCGGTTCATCAGGTAGGCATCAATGTAGAGGGGAGACGCAATACTGTGAAAAAGCTCAAGCTCCGCCCCCAGAGCCTTCGCGAGCTGCGCTGCCTTGGCAACCGCGGGGAGCGATTTGGATGTCGGATCTTTGATCGCGACAAGAATCCGACGGATCAGACGCATGTGAGGTTCTCCGATGTTCTCCGATTTCCACCCGCATCGATGGCCTTTATCCTCAATCAATTCGCCTTCCCGCGGCCATCGGGATTGATACCTAGCAGGCTGTTGAAAAGCGCTGATCGATGAACGTTGTCATGATCGAACGGGTCATTTTTGGGAGATCTGGCGGTGGTTCGCAAGGTTACACTCGGGTTGGACCGCGCCTCTTGAGCTGGTGTGGATCGGTTCGGCAGATCGCATCGACACGTCTCCTACGAAGGTACCGGCTCGGGCAAGAGCTTCGCCACCCGCAACAGACTGTGGCAGCCGATCGTCAGAAGCGCCATGAAGCCCGCGCTGCGATAGCCGCGCACCCGCATCTTACGCATGGGCCGTCCGTCCTTGCCCCAGCCGAAGGCTTCCTCGATGCGCTTGCGGATACGCTGGCTGGCCAGGTAGCCGCCATGGCGAGTCGTACGTGCATCGATGGCCGAGCCGCCGTCGCGGTTGATGTTCTGTGCCACGTGCGGAGTGACGCCCGCCGCCCGACACTCGGCGACGAACTGGCGGGTGTCATAGGCTTTATCGGCCGCGAGCGTGCACCCGGTACGCTGGGCGTTGCGCTTTATCAGGCGAATGCCGGTCTCGCGCTCGGCAAAGCCCGTCGCTTCGGTGAACTCCGCATCGATCGGCAGGCCCTGAGGGTGCTCCATCAGCACGTGCGCCATGTAATAGAGCTTGGTCAGATGGCCCTTGCCCTTGCGAAAGAGCTTCGCCTGCGGCTCGTGCGGGGCGAGATGCGTCTCGTTGGTGCGCGGCTGCCCATGGAAGTCTACGTGAGGGTTGCGCCCCGGGGGCGGCGGATCGTCCTTCCCATCCCGTCGGCGCATGCTCTTGACCGCCGACCAGGCCTCGATGAGGGTGCCATCGACGCTGAAGTGTTCCGAGGACAAAAGCCCCTCGCGTCGCGCCCGCCGCCCGATGCGCCGCAGGAGCTTGCGCGCCACCCCCGCCTCGATCAGTCGGTCGCGGTTCTTGGTAAAGGTCGAGTGATCCCAGATCCGATCATCCATCCAGAGACCCACGAACCAGCGGAACAACAGGTTGTAGTCCAGCTGCTCGCACAAGAGCCGCTCCGAGCGGATCGAGTACAGCACCTGCAGCACCAGAGCGCGCACCAGGCGCTCCGGGGCGACCGAATCACGTCCGCCTTCGGCGTAGACACGATCGAAGTCCCGGCTCATCCAATCCAGCGCCTCATCCAGCAATACGCGCACCCGTCGCAGCGGATGCGTCGCCGGCACCGGCTGCTCCATCGAGACGTAGCTGAACAGGCCTCCTTGGTCCACATCCGCTCCGCGCATGCTGCTCTTCCATCGCTTAACCGCGTTGGTCGTACTGTGACGTATGCGTGGCAATTTTCAACAGCCTGCTAGGGAGGACTACGTACGTTCACGCGGCAGTGACGCGGGATATTCTTGTCGCATTCCGCCGTTGCGACGTTGAGGCCGCAGCAGCGCAAGGGTTTAGCGAGGTTCCGCAGCTGGGCGCGTTGAATACGGAGGTCTGCGGCTGGAGCGATTGCGGAGAACTGTTTCGCCCGCAGATCCTTGAAGGCGACGAGCATGCGATGGACGCGATGCATGGCTCACTGGGCCCTTGGACTGGGTTGGTCTACTTAATCCTCGCCAGGGAATCCGATATGCGCGGCGTCCGCGCCGCCGTGCGCGGCAACTACGTATGCACTGACGCGCATACAGAGCCTACCATCAAACACGGGAGCCAAAGGAAGTAGGAGACGTGCCATGAATGTCGGAACGATTTGCCAACGACTCCTGATCACTGTCCGCCGATCCGATGAGGTCATACGAGCGGCGCAGCTTATGAGGGATAGGCACGTGGGCTATCTCGTGGTCGTTGAGTCCCACGCAGTCAAGGGATGCTTACGCGCGGTCGGTGTGCTCACGGATCGCGACATCGTCGTCAGCGTCGTGGCGCGTCAGGTCGATCCCGCAGCTGTGCGAGTCGGCGAGATCATGACGCCAAACCCAGTTACGGTCGCCGAGTCCGACGCCATCGAGGAGGCGCTTCAGGCGGTACGGCGCGCCGGCGTTCGCCGCGTACCGGTCGTTGGCCCTCGTGGGGAGCTCGTCGGTGTCCTTTCCTTCGACGACCTGCTTAAGGCCGTCGCAGGAGAAGCCCGGGATATGGTGACCGCCATACGCACGGAGCGGCAAATCGAGGCTAGGGCCCGACCCTAGCCCGGCCAAATCGGCCCCGATGCAATTCCATATTGGCTAGATTAAAGACTTCTGCCGACCGAAGCCTTATGGCCCCTGACCTCCGTTGCAGGATCCCAGCTCCGGTACTGCGGTGGCGGCTACGCTGACCGTTGTTTGATAGCCTGGCGGAAGGTGCGCGCATCAGCAGATGCGCGGCAAAGGATCGTCTTCGAGCTCGTCAAGCACGCGTTGGCCACCGAACGCGGTATCCAGCACGACCTGCGGTGCTCCCGTGTCGCACTGACCAATAAGGGCAGCACCCGGCGCGACCGTGGACAACGCGGCTAGCGCAGCCTCGGCCGCATCGTGTGCCACCACCGCCACGACTCGGCCTTCGCAGGCCAGATAAAGCGGATCGAAGCCAAGCAGCTCGCACACGGATTGAACCGCGTCATTGATCGGAATGCGTGCTTCTGCTAGACGCACCGTCACACTGGCGGCGCGTGCGAGCTCATGGGCGACGGTTGCCAGTCCACCGCGGGTCGGATCACGCATGAAGCGAAGTCCGGCGACTCGCATCAGGGCTTGTGTCTGAGGTAAAACGCTCGCCGCATCCGACTGCAGCTCACCGCGCAGGCCGAATTCCTGGCGCGCGAGCATTACCGCGGCACCATGATCACCGATCGTACCGCTGACTAATATCCGATCGCCGGCGCGGACGCGGTCGGCTGAGAGGCGCGTGCCCGGCGGCCGAAAGCCTAGGCCGGTGGTCGTAAGATAGATTCCGTCGCAGTCCCCGCGGCCGACAACCTTCGTATCGCCGGCTACGACAGCAACCCCACAATCCCGGGCCGCGCGGGCAAGTGCGTCAATCACGCGGCGCAGCTGCGCGACCTCCAAACCTTCTTCCAGAATCGCACCGAGTGTCATGAAACGGGGCACCGCGCCGCTGACGGCCAAATCGTTGACGGTGCCGTGGACGGCTAAGGAGCCGACGTTGCCGCCGGGAAACTCAAGAGGTTTCACGGTGAAACCATCAGTAGTCACCACAAGCTCCTGATCGGCAGGTGCCGGCAGGGAGACGGCGTCCACGCTCGTGTCGAGTTGTGGATTGGCGAGCGCCGGCACAAATAGCTCATCGATCAACTCGCGCATTAAGCGGCCGCCGTTGCCGTGCGCGAGACTCAGATGTGTTGCGTGAAATGCCCTTGTGCGCGGCATCTATATCAGTGCGTGGCCCGCGCGGCGGTGGCCTCAATCAGCTGACCGTAACTGATTGCCGCGTCATTGACTGGCAGTTGTTGCGGTATGAGGACTTCAAACCCCGCCGCGGCGAGCCGCCGCTGCACTTGTTCAGTGAGAATGCGATTCTGGAATACACCGCCGGCCAGCCCAACTCTCCCGACCCCGGTGTGCTCGCGTATCGCTAGGGCTTGATCGCACAAAGCTTGCGCAAGGCTCGCGTGAAACGCAGCGGCACGGGCTGCCTTTGGACGTTGCGCATCGAGCAGCATCGGCACGAGCGCCGCCCAATCGCTCCGCAAGATTCCGTTAGAGTCAGGTCCGAGTGGCAATGGCAGCGCTGGACTCTCTTCCTCACAGAGCGCTTCCAAGCGCATGGGCGCTTCGCCTTCGTAGCTCGCACTCCGGCACAGGCCGAGTAAAGCGGCCGCGGCGTCGAACAGACGGCCGACAGCGGTCGTCGCCGGGGAGTTTAGGCCGGCGTCGAAGGCTTGGCGCAGCAACGGGCCACCGAGATCAACGTCGTCCGGACATGCATGGCCGGATTCCCAGCACAATGCCAACGCCGTGCGCCACGGCTCGCGTGCGGCACGCTCGCCACCGGGGAGTCTGAATGGCCGGAACGTTGCCATGCGCTTCCACGCCCCGGGTCGTCCGTATAACGCTTCGCCGCCCCAGAGTGTGCCGTCTGGGCCGAGCCCGACGCCGTCCCAGGCAAAGCACAGGAACGGCGCTTTGCACGCAAACTCCCCGGCGACCGCCGCGGCATGTGCGTGATGGTGCCAGACGGCGCGGGTCGGCAATCCGCAGCCGCGGGCCCAGCGCGTATTCGGAAAATTCGGGTGCGCATCGTGCACGATGCACTCGGCACGGACACCATAGAGTTGCTGCAGGTCGTGGGCGATTTGGATGAAGACAGCCCTTCCGCGCGGACTTTCAAGATCACCGATGTGTGGCGACACGACGGCCCGGTCGTCCCAGGCTAAGGCGACAGTATTTTTCAAGTATGCGCCGACGGCGAGCGTGGGCACCTGAACCGGTCCGGGCAGGGTGAGTTCGATCGGCGCGGTGCCACGACCGAGTCGCACGGGTCGCGGGAACCCCGCGATCACGCGGATCACTGGATCGTCCGCGGGACGCACGATAGGGCGGTCATGGTGCAGATAACCATCGACCACGTCAGTCAGACGCTGTTCCACTTCCTCCGGCTCGGTCAGTACGGGTTCGCCACTCAGGTTTCCTGAGGTCGCCACCAGCGCGGCACCGAAGGCCTCAAGCAGCAGATGATGCAGAGGACTGTAGGGGAGCATGAGCCCGAGCTCGCGCAAACCCGTCGCGATGCTGGTTGCAAGTCGGGTGTCTGTGCGGCGCGCTGTCAGTACGATCGGCCGCACGGCATCGCGCAGCGCTGCACTCTCCTGGGGCGACAGATGACTAAGCTCACGGGCATAGTCCAGCCCGTCGCTGCCACGCCATGGAACCATCACGGCCAGCGGTTTCGCGGGTCGACCCTTGCGCTCCCGCAGGCGAGCCACCGCATTCTCGTCGGCGGCATCGCAGAGAAGGTGATAACCGCCAATGCCGCGCACCGCGACGATCTTCCCCTCGCGCAGTGCCGTTTGAGCGGCCGCGAGTGCTGAGGCGTTGCCGCAGAGTCGGCGTCCCTCGCCCTCATCCCACCGCAAGATGGGACCGCACGCTGGGCAGGCAAGCGGCTGAGCGTGGAAGCGACGATCGAGCGGGTCCGCGTATTCTTCGGCACACTCGCGGCACAACACGAACCGCTCCATGCTCGTGTTTGGTCGGTCGTAGGGCAGTGCGCGGATCAACGTATAGCGCGGGCCGCATTGGGTACAGTTGATGAAGGGGTAGCGGTAGCGCCGTGCGGTGGGGTCGCGCAGTTCCTCAAGACACTCATCACAGGTGAAGAGGTCGGGCGGTACGTGGATGTGTGCCGGTACGCTGACCGCGCTTGCGAGAATGCGGAATCCGTCCAGCGGCACATGTCTGACAGGCTCCTCCTCCAGCAGCCGCGGACGCGCCGCGCGCGGTGCCCGCGCGAGGAGTGCTTCCCCGAATGCCCGCAGTCGTTCCGCCGGACCCTGTGCGTGAATCTCAACTTCGCCCCCGTTGTTGCGTACCCAGCCGGTGAGCTCGAACTGATGTGCGAGGCGGTATACGAACGGCCGAAAGCCCACACCCTGCACCCGGCCGGTAATTCGCCACCGCTGCGCCGTTGGGCCCGGCGCGGCAAGTGCGGAAGATTGGAGCGCGGCAGAGCTCATGCGTACGCCGTCCGGCTCCTCACCTCAAACCCAAGTCGGCGATGGTGGGCGAGATGTAAGGGCGTCCAGGCGTGCGGCGTGCGATGCACGAAGCGATGGCGAGCGACGTGATAGCTCGGGTCAAAGCCGTAGAAGTTCAGGCGCATCCGCTCCAATTCATCGGCACGGTAACTGGCAAGCGGCCGCACGCCCTCGTCGCGCTCGCGCACGGCCCGCTTCTCGGCTAAAGCTTGCGTGAACCGCGCACCGTCCAACAGGTTGGCGGCGTGAGCATCGACAAGCGTGCGAAACTCGAGCACGCCTGGGCCCGCGTGGGCATCAATCAGCCCGAGCGTTTGGGCTTCCCCCGTACCGAGCGGAAGTCTGCGGGCCATGATCGCGTTCGCCCGATCGGCACCCACGCGTCGCGGAAGCAGGTACGTCCAGTACTCTGAGCCGTAGAGATTGCCCATGTTGCGGTAGTGTGGATTCAGTACGATGCCGCTGCGCGCCAGCACTCGATCAGCCGCGAGAGCGAGGAAGACTCCGCCGGCGGATGCGTTGCCCTGTAACGCGGCGATCGTTAAGTGTGTGTCGGTTGTCAGGATGTCGCGTGAGAGATCGTCGATCGCGTTGATGTTGATCCAGGAAGCGTCGGCGGGACTGGCAGCGGCCTCGATGCAATGCAGGTGCATGCCGTTGCTCCAAAAGTCCGTTCCACCCATGAGTACGATGGCTCGTGTGGGCCGCCGTAACGCTTGCGCGTAGGCGGCACGCAGGCGCTCGCATTGCTGCGTGCCGAACGCGCCGTTGTAGAAATCGAAATGCAAATAGCCAACCGCGCCACGCTCCTCGTAGCGGATCTCGCGGTAGCTGCAGTCGTCGAACCGCTCGGTCGGCTCCTCGATGCACGGTAAGGCTTCCGCCTCAGCGCCCAGCGCAAGAAGCGCGGGCCGCTTGAAACCGCGTAACGCGCCGCCCATCGGTCGCAGCTGGCCTATCCACACGGCGCCATCGTGCGTAGCGCGGCAGAGGGCGTTGCCGCGGCGGGCGATGACGGCGCCAGGCACTCCGGTCAGGCTCGCTTCCCGATGGGCATCAAACAGCCTGACGCGTTGATTGAACAGAGTGTCTTCTACGCCGGGAAAGCCGTCACCGGAATGAATCTTACGCAGCACAGTCGTGCAGTCATCGTGCTGCCAGTCGATCGCGCGCTGCAGCTGGCGCAGCGGCGGTTGCCAGCCCCGCGGCGATGCGGTCCGCGGCTCCGGCCCCGCGCCCGCCGAGACGCGCGCGAGCGCTGCGCGCACGGCGATGACGGCGGCTTCTGTGACTTCATTGCGGTAGAGACTGCTCTTGCGTACGGCGCGCATCGGGAATGGTGCGCTCGCCCAGACGGGCCCGGCATCCAGCTCCGCTTCCGCCTGCAAGACGGTAACTCCCCAGGTGGAGGCGCCGCGCAGGATCGCCCAATCGAGTGCGGATGGACCGCGATCGCCGGGCGGCCCCGGATGAAAGATGAGGCACAGATGTTTCTGCCATACCGAGGCGGGAATCGCACGCTTGAGAAACGGAGCGAGAACTACCTCGGGGCGAAAGAGTTTAATGGCCTCAGCCGTGACACGGTCGTGAATGTCGAGTTCGACCGAGAGCTCGTGACCGTCGTGGGCGAGCTCAACGTAGAGCCTCTGTGACAGGCCGTTGAAGCTGTGCGTCAGCAGCAGGATGCGCATCAGGCGGTGGCCTGCACGGCGCCGCGACGGTACTTATAGTAAGCGGCACAGGCGCCTTCGGCGGAGACCATGCATGAACCGATCGGATTGTGAGGCGTGCAAACGGTTGCAAAGATCGCGCAGTCGGTGGGTTTCTTGACCCCGCGGATGATCGCCGGACATTGGCAGGCCTTGTTTTCCGCCACCGGTCGCGTCTGGATCGTGAAACGTCGCTCGGCATCGAAGTCGGCGTAAGCGGACTTGATACGCAACCCGCTGTAGGGCAGCTCGCCCAAACCCCGCCACTCGAAGCTCGGTCGCAGTTCGAGAACTTCCGCGACCATGCGCTGCGCCTTGGCGTTGCCCTCGCGGGTGACGCCGCGCGTAAATTCATTCTCGACGCAGGCGCGACCCGCATTGAGCTGCTGCACCAGCATGCGAATCGCCTGCATGACATCGAGGGGCTCAAATCCGGCGATGACGACCGGCCGTTGGTATTCCTCGGCGAAGTACTCATACGGCCGGCTGCCGATCACGGTACTGACGTGTGAGGGTCCAATAAAGCCATCGACCCGCACTTGTCCCCATTCACGCACTTCGGGGGAATCAAGGATGCTCTGAATCGCCGCAGGCGTCAGCACATGGTTGCAGTAGACCGAAAAGTTGCGCAGCCCACGGCGTTGCGCTTCGAGGATGACGTGCGCGGTCGCGGGCGTCGTGGTTTCAAACCCGATCGCAAAGAAGACGATCTGTCGGCCGGGGTGGGCCGCGGCGATCTCCAGCGCTTCCAGTGCCGAGTACACCATGCGCACGTCCGCACCCTGCGCCCGCGCTTGTAGAAGGCTCCGCCGCCGCGATGCCGGCACGCGCAACATGTCGCCGTAGCTGACCAGCGTAACTTCAGGTTGCTGAGCGAGCTCGATAGCTGCATCGAGCCGCGGCACGGCCAACACACAGACCGGGCAGCCCGGACCGTGCACGAGATGGACATTCGGAGGCAGCAAGTCCTCAACGCCGTAACGGAAAATCGCATGCGTGTGGCCGCCGCAAAATTCCATGAGGTGATATTCGCGCTCCGGCGCGACTTCTGCGGCGAGCAGCCGCGCTAGAGCTGCCGCCGGCGCACCCTCACGGAAGCCGCGGATGTAGCGCATCGACGGGCTCCCCGAGATGAGCGGCAATCTCATCGAACAGGGCTAGAGTCTTCTCCGCGTCTTCGACATCAAGACGCGCGATGGCAAAACCTGCGTGGACGATGACGTAATCCCCGGGCGCGACCCCCTCGATCAGCGCCGTCGATACCCGGCTACGAACTCCACCCACCTCGGTTTCCACCCACTGGTCCGCGAGAAGCGTTTCGACCCGGACCGGCACGGCGAGGCACATACGTCAGGCCGCAACCGTAGAAGCGATGCGCGACAGAGCCGCGGGGTGCGCGACCCGGTGCTCGCTTAGTTCGCGCTCAAGCCACTCGAGCCAAGGACCGAGCGCGGGGACGCGGCGCGCTGCGGTGTGAATCATCGGCGTATCACGCCCGAGTGCCCGCAGATTGGCGGCGGCGCGCTCCGGGTCGAAGTCATCCAGCACCCTGAGCAGATCGGTCTTGCTCAGCACGACAAGATCTGCGGCCCGAAACATCACGGGGTACTTCGCGGGTTTGTCATCGCCCTCGGTCACACACAGCAGGACGACGTTGCGGTGTTGTCCTAAATCGAAACTGGCCGGGCAGACAAGATTGCCCACGTTTTCAATGAACAGGAGGTCGAGCCCTGCAAGGGGCAGGTCGTGCAACGCCCGATGTACAAGATGCGCATCGAGGTGACAGGCGCTCCCCGTCGTGATCTGCACGGCGGGCACTCCGTGTGCCCGGATGCGCGCCGCGTCTCGGTCAGTTTCCAGGTCCCCTTCGATAACTGCGATGCGGTAACGCTCGCGCAGCGCCAGAATCGTGGCTTCCAGCAAGGCGGTCTTGCCGGCGCCGGGCGAGGACATGAGATTGATCGCCAGAACCCCGTGCTCATCGAAGTGCTCGCGGTTGTGCATCGCAACACGATCATTAGCCGCAAGCAGGTCCTGAAGGACTTCGATGACCGGCCCGCGGCGCCCGTGATGATCATGAACGAGCTGAGCGCTTTCTGGGGTGAGGGTGCAGCCGCAGGTTTCGCACATCGGGAGTACTCCGCTTAATCCATCACGCGGTCACGGCCGGCAGCGGTTCTGACACACGCAGCTCGACGGCGCGAAGGCGCAGCTCATCGCCCCGCACAATCCGGGTACGGTACGCGCCGCATGCCGCGCAAATCAAGCGGTTCGCCGCCGCCGGCGATTCCACAGCACACTCGAGACAACTCACTGTGATTTCAATGACTTTGATCGTTAATACGGCATCGGCAGCGCAACCGCCCGCGCGCGCGAACTCGAATGCGTTGAGAAGCAGCTGCGGCTCAACGCCCGAGAGGGGCCCGACCTCCACCGTGATCCGCTCGACTGCACTCGCGCCGTGATGCGCGGCGAGTTCCGCGACCTGTCCCAACAGCGCCTGGCATACGGACAGCTCGTGCATGATTAACTTCGGCCTGCTGAACTCACGCTAAGACCAAAAATAAGAATATCATGCGCCGACCGTGCGACAGCTATGCGCACTTGTACGACTTGCGGCCGCGCGCTGTGCGCCACACATTGCGCGTTAGACCAGCTTTGGATACGAGCGTGATACGGGGCGTCGGCAGAGAGGTCAGTGCAAGCGAGCAGTCCGGGGAGGTCCCGGCTGCTGTGTTGGTTGCGGCTGTGACGTCTCCTACGCTGGTATTGGGCATCGGCAACGTTCTCCTGAGCGATGACGGCGCGGGCGTGAGGTTGGCCGAGCGGCTGCGCCGCGAGTGTGCCGCCGAGGATGCCACCTTCGTTGATGGCGGCACCTTAAGCTTCAGTCTCCTGGCCTACATTGAATCCACAGATTCCCTGCTGGTGCTCGATGCCGCGGATCTTAAGAGCCGCGCGGGTAGCGTCGCCCTGTTCGAGGGCACGGGCATGGACCGGTTCTTGGGCAGCGTACGCCGTCGTACCGTTCACGAAGTTGGTCTGATAGAACTGCTCGACATGGCACGCCTTCAAGGCTGCCTGCCACACCAGCGAGCGCTCCTGTGCATTCAGCCGGACCGGATCGACTGGAGCGAGACGCTCTCCCCGGCGGTCGCCGCGGCGATACCCGAGGCGGCGCGACAGGCGCTGGCGCTGTTGCAGAAGTGGAGGACTTCATGAGCCGCCTGCGCGAAATCCCGATCCGAATAGAGCCCGCGGCACCCGACAACGGGTTGGGCGGGGGCGGAGTGACCGCTCTTCTTCACGAAATCGTCGCTCTGCTCGAGCGGCTAGCCAGCGCGGGCGAACCCGCAGCGATTGATCTGCGCAGCCTGCCGATGACGGCGGATGACCGTACCGAGCTGCGGCGGGCACTCGGAACGGGCGAAGTGCAGGCGACACTGAACGCGGAAGGAATCTCGACCATTCAGGAAGCAGGCGTGCCCGGTGTGTGGTGGGTCGAGCATCAGGACCGACACGGCGAAATAATCGCAGAATTGCTCGAAGTCACCCGTGTTCCGGACATTCTTGCAAGCGCCGTGGATGAGATCGCCGCGGGCGCTCGTAGCTTGCGTGCGCAGATCTCAAGACCCGCTGCAAGCGCTCGCTAGGGGAGATCACGATGCCAAACGGACACGAAGATCTGACCGTCGGTGAGATGTTGCGCAGACACGGCATCAGCCGACGCAGCTTCATCAAGTTCTGTACCGCCGCGGCATCGGCGATGGCATTGCCGCCGCTGACGGGACTGGCGATGGCCGAGCAACTACGTAACGCCCGCCGGCCGTCCGTCATCTATCTGTCATTTCAGGAGTGTACCGGCTGTCTAGAGTCGCTCACACGCTCGTTTGCGCCAACGATCGAAAGCATGATCTTTAACGTCATTTCCCTGGACTACGACGACACACTGATGGCCGCGGCGGGCGAGGCCGCTGAAGCCGCCCGCGCCAAAGCTATGCAGGACAACTTCGGGAAGTACGTCCTGGTCGTGGACGGCTCGGTGCCAACCGCAGCGGGCGGGGCCTATTGTGCGGCCGGGGGTCGCAGCGCGGTAGACATCCTGAGCGAGGCGGCCAAAGGGGCCGCGGCCATCGTCTGCGTGGGGACGTGCGCATCCTTCGGCGGTATTCCGTTCGCCGATCCGAATCCGACCGGCGCCCGACCGGTGTCGGACCTCGTGGGTGACAAGCCGATTATCAACGTCTCTGGTTGCCCGCCGATGCCGGAAGTGATCACGGGGACGTTGCTGCAGTTCATCACCACCGGACAGGTACCGGATCTGGATGAACATCGGCGTCCCAAAGTCTTCTTCGGCAACACGATTCACGACCGTTGCTACCGACGACCCTTTTACGATCAGGGCAAGTTCGCCAAGTCCTTTGACGATGAAGGCGCCCGCAACGGTTGGTGCTTGTACGAGCTCGGTTGTAAAGGGCCCACCACATACAACTCGTGCGCGACCATCAAGTGGAACGGCTCAACGAGCTTTCCCATCGAGTCGGGGCACCCGTGCCTGGGCTGTGCCGAGCCGGGTTTCTGGGATAAGGGTAGCTTCTACTCGGCCCTGTCGGCAGCTGCCTGGGGCAAGGCCGGCGAGGTGTCGGGGTCGCAGGTGCTCGAAATCGCAGGAGCGGGCGCGGCGGCCGGCGTCGCGCTCGGCGTCGTATCTGCCGCGGTGGCCCGCAGGCGACAGCACCGGCAAGAGCAGCAGGTAGTCGGGGACGAGCCCAAGGGAGGTTGACCATGGACCTTGTGACTTTTGCACGCGGACCGGCTCTCAAGTTCGCGCTCGTCGTATTCTGCTTAGGCGTGCTGTGGCGCATCGTCGCCTTCGCCCTGCTGCGCATCCGCCGTGGTTTTAATGAGCCGCGCGACTCGCTGCCGAAATCCTTGGGCGGCGGCTTGATTGCGGTGGGCACGCGATCCTGGCCGCATCCCGAATTTATCGGCCGCACCGGCGCCGGCGAGGCACTCGGCTACAGCTACCACCTCGGCCTGTTTGCCCTCGTGTTGCTCTTCGGGCCACACATTACGTTTCTCGGGAGCCTATTTGGCATCACTTGGCCGGCCTTACCGAGCAGTGTGATCACCGTGGTCTCGGTGCTAACGTTTACGCTCTTTCTTGCCGTGTTGTTCCGGCGCGTGACGCACCCGGTGCTGCGGATGCTGTCCAATTTCGATGATTACTTCAGCTGGTTTATCGTCATGCTGGTACTCGTCACCGGGCTCGCGGCCACCGCTCATATTGGCGGCCCTTACGAGACGCTCCTTGGGCTGCACATACTGAGCTTCGATGGGCTGCTTATCTGGTTTCCGTTCGGCAAGCTGATGCATGCCTTCTACATCTTTCCGTCGCGCGCGATCAACGCCTCGCTGCTCTCGCGCAAAGGAGCAGTGTCATGAGTGCCAATCCGGCAGTCGTCGGCGGCAATGCGGCATTCGGACAGGCGCTCACGCCCGAGGCGCGGGTCGCCGGCGCGATGCATGGCTTCGCGCAGGAGATCGGCGCGCTGAGCGCCTTCCGGCTGGAGTCGTGTATCCACTGTGGTATCTGCGCCGAGAGCTGTCATTTCTACATCGCCACCGAGGATCCACAATACACCCCCATCTGGAAGGTCGAGCCGTTCAAACAGGCCTACAAGCGCGAGGCCAGCGCCTTCGCCCCGCTGTTCAGGCTGCTCGGTCTGAAGAAGGAGGTCACCGCGGACGAGCTTGCGCACTGGCAACATCTGCTGTTCGACAGCTGCAACATGTGCGGTCGCTGCAGCCTGATTTGCCCGATGGGCATCGACGTCGCGGCCCTCATCGAACAGGCACGCCATGCCATGTTCGAAGCGGGGCTCGCCCCGCAGGAACTCTACCGCAAGGCGGCGCATCAGCGCGCAACCGGCCAGCCGGAGCCGAGTGCGGAGCCCTACCGTGATCAACTGCTCGCGATCGGTGCCCGATTCGGCGTAACGATTCCGCTCGATCAGCCCGAAGCCGATCTCATGCTGTGCGTACCGCGAACGGACATCGAGCACTACCCCCAGGCAGTCGCCGCCCTGGCGCGAGTCATGCGCCATTTGGGTGCGTCGTGCACGTTCCGCAGCGACGGTCTGGTGGCGGAGAACTATGGCTACTATGCGGGCGGCAAAGCCTGGCAGCGCGATATCAGCCGGCGGTTGATCGAGCAGGCGATCGCCTGCAAGGCCAAGACTCTTATCGTCCCGGAGTGCGGTCACGCGTACACCGCGCTGCGCTGGGAAGCGGCCGACCTCTACGGCAAGCCGCTGCCTTTCAAGGTTCGCTCGATTACTGAATTCCTCGCGGAGGAATTGCAGGCGGGGCGCCTGAAACTGGGTGTGGCGGGCACCGGCGCGACGACCTTCCACGATCCGTGCCAATTGGTGCGTAAGGGTGGCGTCAACGATGCTCCGCGCGCCCTCATGAAGGCCATGGGCGTTGATCTGCACGAAATGAAGAATCACGGCGGCTTCAGCTTCTGTTGCGGGGGGGGCGGCGGAGTGCTCGACATCGAGCGGGCCGCGCCGCTGCGTTACCGCGCGATGGAGAACAAGCTGCGCGAGATCGACGACACAGGCGCGCAAACCTTCCTGACCAGCTGCTCGGACTGCCGCCGCACGTTTGACGATGCGCAGGCGCACTTCAAGTGGGAGAAATCTCCCCATAGCCTGCTCGAGCTCGTCGCCCAGAATCTGCTCAGCAGCAACGCGGAGCAGCGCCCATGAGTGCGCAGACCGTCGTCGTCGATCCAGTCACGCGGATCGAGGGGCATCTGCGGATCGAAGCGGAATTCGACGGCTCGGTGATTACGCGCGCTTCGAGCTCCGGGACCATGGTGCGCGGCATCGAGATTATCCTACGCGGCCGCGATCCGCGCGATGCATGGGCGTTTGCGCAGCGCATCTGCGGCGTATGCACCCTGGTGCACGGCATTGCCTCCGTGCGGGCGGTCGAAGACGCCCTGAAATACGAAATCCCGCCCAACGCGCAGTTGATCCGCAATCTGATGATCGGCGCGCAGTACGTGCACGACCATGTGATGCACTTCTACCACCTGCACGCGCTCGACTGGGTGGATGTCGTCTCGGCGCTGAAGGCGGATCCCAAGGCCACGTCCACGCTCGCGCAGTCGATCTCCCCCTACGCACGCTCCTCGCCTGGGTATTTCGCCGACACCCAGGATCGCGTCAAGAAGCTCGTCGAATCCGGGCAGCTGGGCCTGTTTGCGGGTGGCTACTGGGGACATCCCGGGTACGCGCTGCCCCCGGAAGCGAACCTGATGGCAGTGGCCCACTACCTCGATGCGCTCGCCTGGCAGCGCCAGGTGGCGCAGCTGCTCACGATATTCGGCGGCAAGAACCCGCACCCGAACTTTCTCGTGGGCGGCTCCCCGTCCGCCATCAGCGTCCACTCGGGTGCCGGGACCGGCTCTACGGCCGTCAACGCGGTCGGACTGCAGAAGGTGGCGGAGATCATCGAGCAGATGCGCCTGTTCGTTGATCAGGTCTATGTGCCGGATACCCTGGCGATAGCCTCCTTCTACAAGGACTGGTTCAAGAGCGGACACGGCGAGGGCACGGGCAATTTCATGACTTACGGGGATTTCCCGGCCGGCGGGCGGCCCGACCCCAAAACCTTTCTGGTGCCCCGCGGCGCCATTCTCAATCGCGATCTGACCCATATCGAGGAAGTCGATCTGAATGCCGAAGGGGACATTCAGGAGTTTGTCGCACATTCCTGGTACGACTATACGGGCGGGAAGGAGGCCGGCTTACATCCCTACAAGGGCGAAACGCGCCTGAGCTACTCCGGGCCGAAGCCCCCGTACGAGCATCTGGATACCTCCGCCAGTTACTCGTGGTTGAAATCGCCGCGCTGGAAGAGCCATGCCATGGAGGTCGGGCCGTTGGCCCGCGTGCTCATGCTGTATGCCAACAACCATGAGCCGACTCGGGAGCTCGCCCACAAAGCCCTCACGCAGCTCGACCTGCCGCTGGAAGCCATGTTTTCGACGCTGGGTCGCACCGCCGCGCGCACGCTCGAATGCAAGATCTTCGCGGACACGCTGCCGCAGTGGTACGACAGCCTCATGGCCAACATCAAGGCGGGCGACGTGCGTACCTTCAACGAGAAGCTGTGGGAGCCTTCCAGCTGGCCGCGACATGCGCAGGGAGTCGGATTCACCGAGGCGCCACGCGGTGCTCTGGCGCACTGGATCGTCATCGATGATGGCAGGATCTCAAACTACCAGGCGGTAGTGCCTAGCACCTGGAATGCCGGTCCACGGGATGCCGCCGGCACCGATGGTCCGTATGAGGCGGCGCTGAAGGGCCAGAGCCTGCACGATCCGAAGCAGCCGCTCGAGATCCTGCGGACGATCCACAGCTTCGATCCCTGCCTCGCGTGCGCCGTTCACCTCGTCAGTCCGGAAGGCGAGGAACTGCTGCGTATCAAGGTGCAGTAGGGCGCTTACGGTTAGGGCGGCAAGTGCGAGGACGCCTCCTTTGGGTCATTGCCGCGGTGGCGCTCCTCAATTTGCTGGCGGGCGGGGGAGCCTTGGCGCTCGGAGGTTTCGGCGTCACCGGCCTGGGCGTCGGCATGATCGCCTACCTGCTCGGCGTGCGACATGCGTTCGACGCCGACCACATCGCGGCAATTGATAATGTGACGCGTCGGCTGCGGGCCGCAGGTCAACGGCCCGTCGGCGTCGGCTTGTTCTTTTCGCTGGGACACTCCACGGTCGTGCTTCTGCTCACCGCCGCGGCAGTAGTCGCTGCGCGCCACGTCGGCGCCGCGCTGCCGCAGCTGTCAGCCTGGGGATCGCTGTTCGGGAGCCTGGTGTCCGCCGTATTTCTGACCCTGCTTGGCTTGACCAACCTGCGTTTCTTTGCCGCGCGACTGCGTGAGCGTCACGCAGACCCGCGGCACCATCACGAATTCGGCTTGGGCCGCGCCGGGCACCGCGTCGACCATAGCTGGAAGATGTTCCCCCTTGGGATGCTGTTCGGGCTGAGCTTCGACACCGCGAGCGAAGTGGCGCTGCTGGCGATATCGGTCGCCGCGGCGCACGACGGCAGCGTTCCGGTGTGGGGCGTGATGCTGCTGCCGCTGCTCTTCACCGCTGGGATGGCATCGATGGATACGCTGGAAAGCCTGTTGATGCTGCGTCTGTACGATTTGGGCCATCGCAGATCACGATCGAACGCTGCGCCTCAATACGCTGATTACCGGCCTTTCCGTGTGCCTTGCACTGGCGGTTGCCCTCCATGAATGGATCGATCTGGGCAGTCGCCAGCTTCGCGGCGCGCCGACTTTGTCGTTTGTCGATAGCTCCACGGTAGGCCTGCTGGTCACCGCAGTTCTGCTCGGACTCGGGGCCCTGGCCTGGCTGCTGCGCCGACGCTCGGGCATGCGGGTCGCCCAGTCAAATCATCGCTGAGGGCAAGCGTCCCGAGGGTCGCTCACGCGTTCGATCGGCACGACCCGTTCATCGGCCACGTCTCGTTTGCGTGGCGCAAGAGGTCCGGATCGGCAAGGCATGCCGTGATGAACTCGCTGACCTCCGCTGAGCGCCAGGCGTCTCGATACGCGTGCCACGCCTGCGCGAGCGAGTCGCGCCGCAGATCCGCGGGCGCAAACGGCAGCGCGTTCAGGAGCTTGACCTTTCCATTAGGCACGATCAGCAGCATCGCCTGCGGACTGTCGCGCCGCCGCCGTATCTCGGCGAGGATGTCCCAAGGATAGATGGCAAGGCCGGTGCAGGTTTTGAGAGTCTGCGCGCGCTCTTGCAGCATGCCGACGGCCCGTTGCCAATCCGCTGCGCCGCACGCGATCCTGTCCCAAGCGGCCGCGGCGCGGCCGATCCGCATCATGGGGCCGGTGACGAACGCCTCGCAGCCGAGGGTGACTGCGAGCTCATAGGCGGACACGATCTCATGGATGTTGAAGCGGTTGGGCACGAACACCATCTGCGCCCGGCGTCCCCGCTGGGCCAATCGTTCGATGCTCGCGATGGCCGCGGCGAAGTTCGACCCGGGGCGGGAACGCTCGTGAGTCGCCGCCGTCGCACCATCGACCGAGATCTGCACGGATTGCAGCGGCAACGCCACGAGACGGTCCGCGGCGGCATCGTTGATGTGCCGGCCGTCGGTTTCGAGCTTCAGCGTCACTCCGGCAGTCGCGAGCAGCTCAAAGACTTCCCAGCAGTGCGGGACGCCCAGGGGCTCGCCGCCGCCGAAAGCTACATACGGGATACGCTCCGCCGCGATTCCTCGTGCGAGCGCCAGGGCCTGCGCGCGTGTGAGTTCGTCGCGCCAGGCATTATCCGGACCGGACTCCTCGCAGCAAGCGATACATTGGGCGCCGCACCGGTTGGTCAGCTGCCAGGCAACGAAAAGGGGCGCCGCGTACTCCCCGACTGAGCGGCCTCCCACTACGGGGCGTAAAAATCGGTCAGGTAAAGCGAATGTACGGCTGAGCCATGACCTGCTCGGAGACGTCCTCCATTTTCGGAGTCTCCCAGTCCGGCTTCTCGCTCGGGGCAGAGTGCTCGTTGCGGTCCGATTGTGCGGGCTCGTGGCTTTTTGTCGTCGGGCTCGACTGGCTCATGAGGGTCTCCGTGAAATCAGACGTTTGCGATGGTCGCAATTCGCCAAGTGTTCGCGTCGGCGTGACGGGACTCATCCTCGATCGCATCGCATAGAGCGGCGATGATCACCTTATCCCGCCAAGCGGCCCGGTACCGTGCCCAGGATTCCGTCAGCGTGTGGCGGCGCAGGTCAGCGCAAATGTGCGGCAGTGCCGCAGCAACTTTCACCCAACCGTTGGGTAGCACAAGCAACGTCCCGGGGGGATCTCGCATATTGCCGCGCAACCCATCCGCCATCGAGAACGGAGTGTAGCAAAGTTCAATCGTCGAATGATCGAGGGCGAGCCTTGCGCGCTCGAGCACTTCGCGAAATTGCCGGTACTGTTCCCTGCTAGGCTCAAGCTTACCCCATAGGCGCGCGGCAGTACCGATGCGCATGAGCTGCCCGGTGTTGAAGCGAAATGCCCCGAGCGCCACGGCCCGCTCAATCACAGCTGGCGCTTCGTGAATGTTCAGTCGCGTGGGCGCGAAGGTCACTTCGAGCGGCAAGCCTGCCGTTCGTACTGCGCGGCAGGCCGCGTGAGCTTTCTCCAGAGATGCGCCCGGGCGCTGTCTTGCGTAAACCGCCTGAGTGTCGCCGTCGAGACTGATCTGAACGGAGCGCACGGGCAGTCGTGCAAGTCGATCGGCAAGCGCAGGATCGAGCTGTTGTCCATTGGTTTCGATTTTCAGTTGGATGCCCGCGCGACCCAGCCTGTCCGCCAGCGCCAGGAAGTGCGGTACCACGAGCGGCTCTCCGCCGCACAACATGACGTACGGCACATCGTTGTCAATGAGCTCCTCGGCCACGCGCACCGACTCTTCCGCGTCAAGCTCATCCGGCAGGCGTTTCCCGGGTGCCGATCCGGTACAGCAGTGAACGCAACTGAGGTCACAGTCGCGAGTGATCTGCCAGGAAACGAACAGCGGCGCCTTAAGGCTGTCGATCCGGTACGCCCGCGGTGCACTAATGCCAGGCATGCATGAACACGCCCATGGTGAACAGCGACACGGCGACCAGGTAGCAGGCAACGATGCTGCGAATGGCCGGCACAAACTGTCGCGGGGACTCGAACGTGTAAATACCGCGACGCGCGCTGACCACGAGTAACGGTAGCGCCAGGAGAGCGGCGAGGCACCCCTTTGGGAAAACGCCCGCGATCACACCGATCGCGACCATCAAAAAGGCCGCGGCGGCGAGCGTCACGTATAACCACACGGCGCGACGCCGCCCCAGGCGAACAACGAGATTGCGCTTGCCGACGAGGCGATCCTGGTGGAAATCGGGAATCGCGTTGACCACCGCCAGCGCCATGATCAGGAGACCCGGAACCAGCGAGGCCCACAGGGCCGCGCTCGACACCGTGTGCGTATGTAAGTAGAGGCTTCCCAGCACCATCCATGGTCCGTATGAGAGCGCGATCACTGTCTCCCCGAGCCCCCGGTAGGCCCAGCGTACTGGCGGCGCCACGTAAAAGATCGCCGCCGCGCCCCCGAGCAGCGCAAATACGAGGATCGGCCAACCATCCCGGACAGACAAGTACACCCCGACCGCCAGCGCACCGGCGAAAGCGACCGTCCCCAACCACAACACCCAGGCGGATATCGCCGGGACATCTTGCGGATTGAACACCCGATCCGTGCCCATGCGCGAGTCAAAGTATTCGTTGAATGCTTCCACACCGATAACGGCGAGCACGACGCCTGCGAGCCCACTCCAGAAGATCGCTGCGTCGAAGACCCCGACGATGCCATACGCCCAGGCCGCACCGAGCAGATAGGGTAGAAGTCCCGCGTAGAGAAAGAAGCGGTAGCGCACCATGCTCAGTATCAAGAGCAGTTGGCGCGTAGGCACAGTGGCCGCACTGGCCGGGGAGAGCGGCTCGGTGCTCAGAGATGGACCCATCGGTGCAAGGCCGCTGTCTTAGCCGGATCGGTGGCGAGATCCTCGACAAACTTCGCTACGCGCGGATCCTGCCAGGCGTGCTGAAAGTGGGCCCAGATCTGCTCCAGTGACTGGTGCCGCAGATCTCCGCACACGAAGGGCAGGGCGTTAATAAGTTTGACCAATCCGTTCGGCAGCACGATCAGAAGGGCTGCCGGATGATGCAGGCGGTAGCGCAACTCCTCGAGTAGTCCCATCTCATGAAAGTACACGCGCATTCGCCCGCGGTACTCGTCGCTCTTCGCGTGCAGGACGGCGAAGAACGCTGCGTACTGCTCCTCCGTCGGGGCCAGCCGGTGCCAGGTCTTCACCGCATTGCCGGTGTACATGGTGCGCCCCGTGTAAAAACTGAAGGCACCCAGTTCGTACGCGAGGTCCACAGCGAGCCCGATCTCATGGACGTTAAAGAGTGTCGGAGAGTAATTGATCTCGACGGGGACGCCTGCGGCACGAAGATTGCGTATCCCTTGAATCGCGCGATCGAAATCACCCCGTACCCGCATGCGGTTAAACGTTTCGCGCGATGCGCCATCCAGGCTGACCTGCACCGCCTTTACGCCGAGGTGCTTCAACCGCTCACAGGTCGGGACGGTGAGGCTGTGGCCGTTCGTTTCGATCTTCAGCTGGGTGTTCCGACTGCATACGTACTCCACCATCTGGAAGAACAGTGGGTGAAGGGTCGGCTCGCCGCCGGAAAACGAAAGGTAGGGAACTTCCTCGCCTACCACCTGCTCGAGGAACTTGAATACCTGAGCTTCGTTCAACTCATCGCGAAACGCCTTGCCCGGTCCACTCTCCTCGATACAGTGCAGACACGCGAGGTCGCATTCATTGGTCACTTGCCAGGCGATGTAGAGCGGCGCACCCAGATCGCCGGAGCCCGTGGCCGCCGGCGTGGTAGGGCGACCCCCGGACTCTGCGCCACCGCGCATTGCTTCACTCGTCACAGGCTTCAATCCTCAATCAGTCCCTGCTGCCGAAGATTTGCAATGAACGTGCGAACCTCCCGCTCGATGGCGCCGCTGGAATCGCCGAAGCGAGCCATCATCCGCTCAATCAGGCTCGACTCGTCACAGCCGACGCCGATCTCGCGCACGATCGCCGCCGCCGTGGTATTGAGTGCGAACACTTTCTCGGAACGCGTTTCAAAGAGGACGCCGCCGAACTTCTCTTCACGGAACTTAGCGTATTTGATGAGTTTCATGGGGATTCGCGCCGGGCCCGGTTCACCCGCCACGCGAGTATCTAAGCAGACATCGCTGGGTGCCACAACCGCATGGGCCGCTCACGAGCCGATCACCCGCTCGATGACGACGCGCACCGGTTTGGCCGCGGCGGGGTCGAGCGGAGTCGTCACGCCGAGCAGGTCGCCGCTCTGCGGCATCGCTTGCCCGGACTTCGAAACGCGCGCCTCGATTGTGACCAACCCGGCGCTCGAGAGCTTGCGATCCGGCATCATGGCGAGCGTGTCATTCAATTCGAATCTCACCGGCCAGCTACCCGTCGTCGTGCGCAGTATGGCCACCGGTGCGCCGGGCGAGTTGACGGATTTGGCGAGGATGAACAGTGTCAGGCCGGAAGGTACGCTTGGACGTAATGCCTCGGATAGCACAACCTCGCCGCGCACTGCAACGCCAGCCGCGCCTGCCACGGCCGGGGCCGCAGGGCCGGCGAGCTGCTGATCTTCGGCACTATTGGCCGCAATAATTTTGGCGTCGGGTGAGTCGGGGCGCAGGAGACCTGCCAGCTTCTGCCAGGTCGATACGGCTTGCGCGTATCGCCCTGTCTCATGTTGCAGACTTCCCTGAAGCCACAGGGCTTTCACGTGCTGCGGATCGAGGATCAACGCGGCTTGCAGGTATTTCTCGGGCTCGCCGACCAGAGAATTGCCGTTGAGTCCGGCGGCAACGTCCGCGTAGTCTGCCCAGGTGTCCGCATTCATCGCGTGCATGGCGACGAGCTGGCGGTAGTCGGCACTCGCTGCCGCGAGATCGTGCCTGCCTCGCGCTGCGTCAGCGTCTGCGATCAGTTTGCGCGCCGCGGCAGACAGCTCGCTGGACGCACCCAGGCCGCGTGTCGCGTTCGGTGCGCTCGGTATCGAGGCCGCGGCCGCGGCGAGGGCCGTGGCGGCGCCAGCACGCGGTGACAGGCGCCTTTCGCGAGCGGCCGCAGCGTCCGCGGGGCGTCCCATGAACTCGTACGATTTGGCGAGCAGCTCCCAATCGGCATCGCTGCCACCACCTTGGGCTAAGCGATTCTCGAGCGTGGTAACAGCGCTGGCCATAGAGTCTGCCGACTGGGGACTGCCGCTCGCATGCGCAGCGATGGCGTCCGCCGCCTTGGGCGGCGGGACCGTGTGCCTCGTCAGCAGTAACGGGTAGATCACGAGCGAGGCGGCAGTGGCAGCCAGCGCTCCCGTCAAAAACCACAACACATCCCGTGCGCTCATGTTCTCAGGCCGTTTACGAATACCCAGTCGACCGATCGAGTGACTATAAACGGGCTCAGACGCTCATCGCATGCAGATCGCGCGTCCGGCCTCTGTGCGCCAGCGCACACAGCATCATCAAACTGTAATCTGACCCAGGCAAGTGAGCCTAAGCCAGCCCGCTGCGCATCGCTGTCGCACGGCGCGCAAGCCGCGAGCAACACGGTTCATTGCGCCCCGACCCGCAATCCTATGAAAACCCAACAAAGTGGTGAGACATCCTGCGGAAAATACCTATCGGTGCGTCGTTGTTTCGTACGGCTTCATGTTTTAGACTGAAAAAAATCGTGCACCCGCCGAAAACGGCTGCGAGACCGTGAAAAGTCGAAGGGGAAAACGATGCGCACCAGGGTAGGGGCTGATACGCGGTGTCGGACCCATACATATGCCGCGGTGATCTCTGGTGTGATGCTCGCTGCGCTTCTCGCGGCCTGCTCGGGCAGTACGGGTTCGGCGGGCGCAGCCGGCCCCCCGGGCCCTGCCGGCCCTGCCGGCCCACCGGGCACGAGCAGCACTACGGCAATCGTGGTGACCGATCCTTCGGTCACCTCGATTACCGGGACGATCAGCGGCGTCGCGATCGGTCCGCCGCAGGTCGTGAAGTTCTCGCTCGCCGACCAGAACGGCGTGCCCCTGAAGGGCCTGCCCGCAGCGGACATGTCCTGGACATTCGCCAAGCTCACGCCGGGTGTGAATGGAGAATCGAGTAACTGGCAGTCCTACATACAGCAAACCGTCACCCCCTCGGGATGTCCGGCGACGAGCTGCCTTACGGCGCCGGCGGTGCAGGCCACCACCGAGTCCAGTACTAAAGGGACGCTCGTCGATAACGGCGACGGCACGTATCAATATACTTTCCACACGGACATCACCAACGTTGCGGGCGTCACTTACACCGCGACGCTGACGCATCGCGTCGGCTTCGAGATTCGCGGTCTCGCGCAGGCGAACAATGGCCCCTACACGTTCCAGCCCTCGACCGGAGCGACCACCGGGATCTTCATGGACGAGATCATCGAGACCTCCACCTGCAACGGCTGTCACACCCAGCTGAGTGCCCACGGCGGTGCGCGCGTCGATACGCAGTACTGCGTGATGTGTCACAACCCAAGCACCACCGACCCGTACAGCGGCAATCCGCTCGACTTCAAACAGCAGATCCACAAGATCCACACGGGCATCAATCTGCCGAGCATCAACCCGCCGGCCTTGCCCGCCCAGAATACGACCCCGATTCTGGGCCAGGGCTACTGGATCGTGGGCTTCATGAAGTCGCTGAATAGTTTCAACACCGTGCTCTTCCCGCAGGACACGCGCAACTGCACTACCTGTCACAATCAGAATGATCCCAACGCGCCCCAGGCGGGCGAATACGCCACCGTGCCGACGATCCAGGCCTGCGGGGCCTGCCACGATACCACGACGTTCTCCGGGCCCAACGTGACGCACGGGGGCGGCGCGGTAACCAATGCTCAATGCACGACCTGCCATGTGAACCCGACGCTGCCGCAGCTCGCGGTGCCGGCCGCGCACGTGATCCCGGATGAGGTCGCGGCGAAGCAGTACCAGTTCATCATCAACAGCGTGACCTTCACGGGAGCAGCGCCGAACTTCTTCCCGGTGGTGAACTTCAGTGTTGTCAACCCGACCAACAACAACGTCGCCTACAACATCCTGACCGATCCCACCTTCTCGGGCTCCGCGTGCACCTCGGGCGCAGCGCGCCTGGCGATCGATATCGCCTGGGACACAAGCGACTACACCAACTGGGCCAGCGCGCCAGCTCCGGCCCCCGCCACCTGGGGTCAGCCGATCTCGTTGAACCCGCTCGGCGGCGCCGGCTGTCCCGCCGGATCCGTAACGCCGCTGCAGCAAGCCAATGGGTCCTGGACGCTCACCTCGCCCACGCCGCTGCCGCCGCCGCCAGCTGCCAACTGCGCGAGCGGCGCACCCTGCGCCCCCATCGCCAACGTCGGGGTCGTGCTCGAGGGCCATCCGGGGGTTGTGACCACGGGCCCGGGCGCGGACAGCATCCCCGTGACGAGCGCCGTGGCCTACGGAAACGTCTCCGGCGCGACGGCCGTCCCGCGGCGGGTGGTCGTGAGCACGGCCAAGTGCGATGTGTGCCATTTCCGCCTCGAACTGCACGGCAGCAACCGCAACGACAACACGCAGGTCTGCGTGACCTGCCACAACCCGGCCTCAACCGACGTGAGCCAGCGCCCGCTCACTAGCGTCGGCACTGATAATCTGTGGGAGCAGTCGCTCAACTTCCGCTTCCTGATCCACGCGCTGCACGACGGCAGTGTGCGTGCGGCAGCAGGCGTGCCGACGACCATCTATAGCTTTGGGGTGATGTCCCCGCCCTTGGGTTTGCCACCCACCAGCTTCAGCCAGGTCGTATTCCCGGGACAGCTGAACAACTGCGCCATGTGCCACAACTCTGGGACCTATTACCCGGTGGATGACTCTCTGGTGCAGGCAACGACCTTCGATACGGGTCTGACGTCCCAGGGGGTCACAACGCCCGGCAACCCGATCTCCACCTCGGCGAACATGGCGGTGTGCTCCGCGTGCCACTTCGACACCACCGCACAGGCGCATATGATGCAGAATGGCGGCTCCACCACTGTCATGAAGGACCCCGAGGGACGCACGCTGCCGAGCGGGAACGTGGAGACCTGCACGATATGCCACGGGCCGGGTGCGGTGGCGGATGTAGCGGTGGTACATAACATCCCGGTGGCGGATCGCTGAGCGATGCCGCCGCTCCGCGGAGCTGGCGTAGTCATCGCGCTGCTTGTGGGCGCGATGGCACCCACCATCGCTGCAGCCGCCAGCGAAGTCGCGGAGACGGTTTCCCCTTACAGCCCCAAGGGCGCTGACACCTGCCTCGGCTGCCACGACGACGCCTCCCTCATGGGCCTGTTCCGTACCAAGCACGCCCGCCCCGGCGACCCGCGCAGTCCCTTCGGCCACGGCGGACTGCAGTGCGAGGCCTGTCACGGGCCGGGCGGTGCGCACGCGAGGGCGCGCGGCAAGGAGCCCGCCGGCATCGTGGATTTCGGTCCCAAGGCGATGGCACCGGTCGCGAAGCAGAATGCGCAGTGCCTGGGCTGCCATCAGACAAACGCTGCCCACACGTGGGCTTCGGGTCCGCACGCGGCGAGCAACCTCGCCTGCGCAGGCTGCCATAGTGTGCACGCCGCGCAGGATCCTGTGCTCAGCGCCACGAGTCAGATCGAGGTCTGCACCAGCTGCCATCAGGCGCAGCACACCGACCTGTTCAAGCCCTTCCACCACCCGCTGCGCGAGGGGAAGATGGCCTGCACGTCTTGCCATTCGGCACACGGCTCGACGGCGCCGGCGCAGCTCATCAACGCGACCGTCACGCAGACCTGCACCAGCTGCCACGCCCAGTACCGCGGGCCCTTCCTGTGGGAGCATCAGCCGGTCACCGAGGACTGCACGAACTGCCACGACCCGCACGGCTCGGTGCAGCCCGCGCTCCTCAAGGTGCGCCCGCCATTCCTGTGCCAGATGTGCCACGAAGGGTCCGGTCATCCATCCATCGTGAACAGCCCGCAGGGTCTGCCCGGCACGTCCGGCGGCACGCCGAGCGTTTATCTGCTCCAGGGCGGCTGTATCAACTGCCACTCCCAAGTGCACGGCTCGAACCATCCGTCGGGCCGCGCGCTCATGCGTTAGGACCGGAGCCATGAAACCGCGCTCGCGACGATGCGATGTGTCCCGCGCTTTGGGTGCGGTGGCGACATTCGCCCTGGCCACGGCGTGGGCAGATCCACCGCCTCCGGACACCAGCAACTGGAAATGCGAGCAGTGTCCTTTCTTCCACGGTTTCCAGGGAAACGTGGAAGCCGGTGCCGTGTATGCAACGGGCGCGAATGACGCCTACGGACGCTACACCGGAATCGATAAGAACGGGGCCTGGCCCGACGTCGGAGGTGCCGGACAATACCGCCGCGCAGACGGCCTCGATGCGAGCTACGACGTACAGGACCTCGGGCTACCCGGACCCGAGGCGAAGGCCGCGCTCACGAAGGAGGGGCTCTTCGACCTCCAGGTTCATTACCAGGGGATACCGACGCGGCTCTACGACACCGGCGCGACGTCGTATCTCGGCGGAGGCAGCGGCAACCTGACACTGCCCGGCAGCTGGGTGCCGGCGGGCAGTACCAGCGGCATGAGCGCGCTCGGCCCGACACTGAGACCGCTCGAGATCGAGTCCAACGACCGTACCGTCTCGCTCAGGGGATCGTACTTCGCGAGCTCTGCGTGGACGCTGCATACGGAGTTCCGCCACCAGGAAACCGACGGCACCAACGTCATCAGCGGCAGCTTCCTCACCGAGGCGGTGCAGCTCCCACAGCCGATCGAATACGTCACCAACACCGTCGAGGCGGGGGCAACCTGGACCTCGCGCCACGCCAGCCTGCGGCTGATCTACACCGGCTCCTGGTTCCAGAACGATATCGACTCGCTCACCTTCGCCAATCCCTATCTGCCCCTCGTTCCAGGCTCGACGCAGGGACGGCTCGCGCTGCCCCCGGACAATAACCTGCAACAGGTCTCGGCAACCGGAACCTTCCTGCCAGGTTGGCTCGGAACCTCGCTCAACTACGCGTTTTCGCTGGGAACACTGCGCCAGGACGATGCCTTCCTGCCCTACAGCACGCTGCCGGGCGCGACCACTCCTGCGATCGGCTCATTGGATGGCGACGTGCACCTGTCGCACTACGCGCTCGGCATCGCCTCACACCCATTACCGAAGCTCAGTCTGCACGGCAATGCGGCTTACGACGGGCGCAACGACCAGACGACGCCGCTCACTCTCGGCTATGTCCTGACCGACGCGTTCACGGGCACTCCCGGAGTCACGCCGCGCTACAGCTACGACTGGACCCGTCTTGATGGCGGCGCCGACTACTCAGCCTGGCGCTGGCTGCGCCTGGGCGTCGGCGGCAAGTACCTCTATACCAACTACGGAGCCGGGGCGCCGGTTCCCGACACGCATGACACCCAGAGCTGGGGCCGTGCCACGGTCGGACCGTTCAAGGGGTTCACCATTACGCTCAAGGGGGGGAGCGCCTCGCGCACGACCGCGGGCTTCAATGCCGCCGCCCTGCCACCGGCCGAGAATCCCCTGATCCGTGATTTCAACTACGCGGCGCGCGATCAGGAATTCGGTGCCCTCACCAGCTCCTGGGCGGCGACCAGCACTCTGACCTGGTCGGTCGAGGGATTCCTGGCCAACGACGCTTACCGCGTCTCCCCGCTCGGCCTGCAGGATGTGCACGAGCGCAACGCGGCGAGCATGCTGCTGTGGACGCCACGCGAAACGCTGAGCGCCTACGTCAACGGCGGTTACCAGCGGTTGTACACGCTGCAGAACGGCTACACCGGAACCAACACGCCGAACTGGGCGGTCACCCAGACGGATAAGTTCTGGAACGTCGGGGCCGGCGGGGAGTGGACGATCGACCAGCGCTGGAAGCTTTCGCTCGACTACGTCCATTCGCCTTCCTCCGGTGACACCGAGACGCAGCTGGGCTCGCTCTCACAGCCCTTCCCGCAGAACTGGACCCACCTGGACACCGCCCGGCTCGACCTGCGCTACAAATGGACGGCGGCCCTGCAGCTGCACCTGCGCGTCATCCACGAGAAGTACGACTCCAGCGACTGGGCCGTAGACGATGTCGGACCCAGCACGATTCAGAACCTGCTGGCGTTCGGCGTAATGCCCTACAACAACACCGTCACGGTGGTCGGCCTCACGGTGCGCTACGAGCTCGGCTCGCGCGCGACTGCGTCCGGGTCCAAGGAGGCTGAGCCTAAGCAGTGAAGCACGGCTCGCGGCGCATCTAGCGACAATGTCAACCGCCACTCTGGCGTACGGCAACAACGCCGGCGCGCCGGCGGTCACCGCGGCCGAATGATTAGGCATCGCCCCTTTCAAAGTGCGAGCGAACTCACCGCGCTGTTCGGTCCCATCTCAGCGAGCGCGGCATCGCGAGCCGCCCGTGGTCAGGTTGACCCGTCCCTCGCGCTCAAACCGTCGCCTCACGGCGTCTCGTCAGCACCCAGCGGCACGTCGTGCGCCACACCTTTGTGGCAGTCGATGCAGGTTTTGCCCTCCGCCTGCATTTGCTCGTGCTTCTTCTGCGCCGAACGGTCTTGAGCACTCAGGTCCCAGGCCGCGGCATTATGGCAGGCCCGGCACTCGCGCGAATCGTTGCCCTTCATATAGGCCCAGACGTTGCGGGCCATGCGAGTCTTCTGGGCGTCAAATTTCGCCTGCGTGTCGATCGTGCCGGTCAGGTGCCCCCAAATCTCCCCCAGCGCCTGGAACCTGCGGACCAGCATCGGGATCGTCGGCCCGGGTTCGTGGCAATTCGCGCACCCCGCCTGCACGCCGAACGGGTTCTTATAATGAACGCTCTTGTGCCAGGAGGGGACGGCGAAGGCGTTCATCTCATGGCACGCGGTGCTGCAAAACGTCGTGGTGCTACTTGCCTCGAGCACCGCGCCGCCGCCGGCGTAGATGAGCAGGCCGAGCACGAAGAACAGCAAGCCGCCGAGGGGGATGCCGAGCAGCCACTTGCGTCGCGGTATCGCCCACACTCGTGCGCACATCCGCGCCCATGCGCTGCTCGGTCCGCCTCCGCTCGGCTGATTCATGATCGCTGTCCGTGTTCGTCGTTATTGTTCGCTTGCGTAGAAATTCGCGAGCGCCTCGATGTCCGCGGCGGACAGCTTGCTCGTGACGTCTTGCATCTTCTTCGGCTGGTCTCGCTTGCCCTGCTGGAATGAACCAAGCGTGGCCTTGAGCCACCCGAGTGGCTGGCCGCCGAGGATGCCAGCGTCATCCGATGGGTCCTTGCCGCCGGCGGAGTGGCACTTCTTGCAATCGCGCTCGTGCAGGAGCTTGCCCGCGGCTGCCTTGCTGGCCTCGACGGGTTGCTTCTGCGCAACGTACGTCTGCTTTGAGTAATAATCGGCCAAGTCGGCAATCTGTGCGTCGCTGAGATCCTTCGCCACTGAGCACATATCGCCCTTGCGGCTCGTGTCGCCACCCTTGTAATTCACGCTCGTGCAGGGAGCGGTCTTGGCGCGATAGGCCTTGAGTGCGTCACTCTGAGCGGTCGCCGATACTCCGGCGATCGTCGGCACATCCTGCGCGGTGCTGACACCCTTATCGCCATGACACTCGGCGCATGAGGCGATGAGCTTGGGATCCGCGGCTGCGTAACTCGCAGTGGGCAGCAGCGGTGCGGCGAGAACGGCGATGAGCAGCATGCGTACCATATGAGTATCCACGGTTGCAGGCTTGAAGTTGTTGTCGTCAGCGCCAAGGCATTTTGCAGCTTGTTCGGTCGAGTTTTCAAGTTTATTGCGTCGAGCTTCGAAGATGGTTTCGACTGAGCACCGAGGCCCTGAACGACATGAAGATTGAGCGAGTTTCCCGGCTCCTGCCCTTCAGTTGCGAAGAGGTATTCGATTTGGCCGCCGACGTCGAGCACTATCCTGAGTTCGTGCCCGGGTGGATATCCGCGCGAATTCTGAAAAGGGACGCCAATGTGCTCTTGGTGCAGCAGACCCTCGGGATAGGGCCCGCACGTGTGCAGTTCAACTCACGCGCCGTGTTGCATCGCCCGGATCGAATCGAGGTGACCTCGTCTGAGCCTCCTTTTCGTCATTACAGTCTCACGTGGTTGATCGAGCCACGTTCGGTCGCATCCTGCAGTCTCACGGTCATCGTCGACCTGGAGTTGCAGTCAAGCTTGTTACAGCACGTGGTGAAGCGCGTTCTGCCGGGGTCGATCGAGCAGGTCGCTGCGGCCTTCGAGGCTCGCGCCCACAGTCGCTATGTACCCCGTAATGGTTAGTTGATAATTTTAGGCCCCCTTCAACAGGAGAGTCAGCACGTCGTCGCTATTGCCGCCGTCCTGGTTGATTCGTGCCGCCGTAGCAGCCGTATGGCTCTATGAGGGCCTGTGGTGCAAGCTCCTGCGCGGACAACCCCATGAGTTCCAAGTGGTCGCGGCCGTGCCCCGGCTGGGACCGCGGGACGGCGCAGTTTTTCTTCAAACTCTCGGTGTGGCGGAAGTCGCCGTGGCGGTATGGTCGCTCAGCGCCACCGCCCCGCTCGTTTGTGCCGCGGCCCAGACGCTGCTGCTCATCGCGCTCAATGGCGGCGGCTTGCTCTGGGCGCGCCACATCATTCACGATCCGGCAGGAATGATCGTCAAGAACTTCGCCTTCCTCGTTCTGGTGTGGGTTGCCGCGAGCTTGCCGGCAACGCCATGAACACCGTTGTTGAGAATACTGCCTGGAAGCATGGCCGTTTTGACGCCGCCAGCGGTTCCGGGATGCTGCTTTTCGGCCGTATGTATGAGGATGCCTCGATTGAACGCGACGCTTTCCCACCCGGAGGACGTATATTCTGTATCGCTTCCGCCGGTTGCACCGCGATGGCGCTGGCCCCCCACCACGAGGTGGTCGCGGTCGATATCAATCCCATCCAGCTGGCCTACGCTCAACAGCGTTTCGCGGGCCGACGCTGCGAGCGCGGCGCGGCCGAGCGCTTTATGGCGTTTGCCCGCAACTTCGCGCCGCTCGTGGGCTGGCGGGTATCCCGATTGCAGGCCTTCCTGAATCTGCGGGATCCGAGCGAGCAAAGCGCGTACTGGCGTCAGCATCTCGACACGCCGCGATTTCGCACGGCTTTCGACGGCTTGCTTTCGCTTACCGCCCTGCGCAGAGTCTACGCCACGCCATTCCTCGATTGCCTGCCGGCGCGTTTCGGTTCCGTCATGCGCGGCCGTATGGAACGCTGCTTCGCGCTACATTCCAATCGCACAAATAGCTACGCGCGGGCACTCCTCCTCGGCGAATTGTCCGATGACCCGCCGCCCCCGGAAGCAAAGAACATCCGGCTCATGCACGCCGACGCCACCGGTTTCCTCGAGTGTGAGGGCGCCGGGAGCTTTGATGGCTTTGCACTTTCCAACATCCTGGATGGCGCGAGCGAGACATACCGGCATCGACTTATCGCCGCGATCAAGCACGCCGCTGCCCCAAACGCGCGTGTGGTGCTGCGCAGCTTCCGCGAGCCACCTGCCACGCTTCCATACAACCGAGCCGCGAGCGACCGGGCGATGCTGTGGGGCATCGTGAATGTAACGACGGCAACAAATCTGTCATGAACCCAACGACCCCGCCGCTGATGAATCAGGCTTCCGCGGACTCAACGGTGCGCGCGCCGCTCGCCTCTGGGGCGCAGACCGCTCTTTCGCTCGCTCGGCACACCTCAGTCGTCACACGCGCCAAGATTGCCGTCTCCCCCGCCCGAATATGGCAGAGCCTCATGTTCTACGAGCAAATCGAGAACTCCCCGCCGCTGCACCTGCGGCTGCTACTGCCGTTGCCCCTTCGAACCGACGGCTCGAAACTGGCCGTGGGTGATCAGGCGACGTGCCTGTATCGGCAAGGGCACCTGCTGAAACGACTCACGCAGATTGAGCCGTGCCGGCTCTATGAGTTCGCTGTTGTCGAGCAAAACCTCGCCCTGCGCGGCGGAGTGCTGCTCTGCGGCGGCTCCTATACCCTCAGGGAATTATCCGACCATCGTACCGAACTCGCGGTCACCACGTGGTACGTGAGCCACCGGGGACCTCGTTGGCTATGGAAGCCGATCGAAGCGATGGTCTGCCACCTGTTCCATCGCTATCTCCTGTCGTCGATTGAAAAGAAGGCCCAGTGCAGCTGAAGCTCTAGAACATCCTGCGAGCCGGCACCTACGCTGTCCCGAAGAGGCGCGCCGCGCTCCGACATGCTCTTGGGTTCCAATGAGCGCGACTTATGTCGAGCGCAGGCTGGAACCGCGATTCGAGCCCCCCAGGGTGCTGATATCAGGGACGCTCATCCAGAACCCAGTCAAGGTATCTGTCCCGACGTGCCACCTGCCAAGTACGCCATTGACGTACGTACGCCAGTGGCGTATAAACAACCTGTGATCCTAATCGAAACGTCGGTTTTCACGCGATTGGTCACTAAGACGCTCTCGGATGAGACTATGGGACGCTCCAGCATTGGCTGGTTGACAACCCGGATGCTGGGGATCTCGTCCGGGGCGGTGCCGGAATGCGAAAAGTTAGATGGGCTCTGCCGGGCGGAGGTAAGAGCGGCGGTATTCGCGTGTTGTACTACTGGCGCGTGAGCGCTGAGCAGATCTACTTGCTCTTTTGTTCGCCAAAGGAGAGCGGTCTGATCTCACGCCCGAACAGGTGCGAGAGGTGGCCCAGATACGTGAGGGAGCTGAAATGAAGAAAGCACTTTTTGAGCAACTGGTGGCAAGCGTCAAGCAGGCGACTGAAATTGCGCGTGGGGCGCGCACGCCCTCGCGCACATTCGAGGTCAATGCAGCGACGATTAAGCAGCTGCGCAGCCGGACAAAACTTAGTCAACCGGAATTCGCCGCTTTGCTCGGTGTGGAGCTTAGTACGCTTCGAAATTGGGAGCAGGGGCGGCGCGAACCCACTGGACCTGCAAAGGCATTGCTGCGCGCGATCCGCAACGATCCGGAGCACGTTATTAGAGCGTTATCTCGAGCTGCCTAACCTACTAGCCCGAGGCGCGGTTGCGGAAAATCATGGGCGCACGGCGTCCCGCAAAGCGATGAAGCGGTAGCGGGGTCGCCACCAACTGAAACTGGACAACCTTCGATGACAACACCACGACGTGAGATCGCACTGATTGTCGGCGCGGGCTCTGGACTCAGCGCCTCTCTTGCGCGGCTCTTTTCCCGTGAAGGCATGGGCGTCGCCATCGCCGCTCGCAACACCGCCAACCTCGCGGCCCTGTCCGGAGAGACGGGCGCGCAGTCTTTCGCCTGTGACGCCGTCGACCCCGGTCAGGTGGCGCGTCTCTTCGACGACGTAGAGAGGCGACTCGGCATGCCAGACGTCGTTGTCTATAACGCGAGTGGCAGATTGCGCGGCTCCCTGATCGAACTCGTTCCCGCGGAGGTCGAATATGCCCTTCGGGTTAGCGCCTTCGGGGGATTCCTGGTGGCTCAGCAGGCCGTGCGACGCATGCTCCCGAAGGGATCCGGTGCGATCCTGTTCACGGGCGCATCTGCAAGCGTCAAGGGTTATGCTCAGTCAGCACCGTTCGCGATGGGCAAGTTCGCCCTTCGTGGACTTGCGCAGAGCATGGCGCGCGAACTGGCGCCGCAGGGAATTCGTAGGCTTCCCCAACAAGCACACGGTTTGGAATTAGACTCTTGCGGCCTCAGGGTGAACATCGGCGGCGACACTCGGTCGGCCGAAGTTGCAACCTTCGCTTAGCGAGAGTGCGTAGAATCATGCGGAGTGATTCGCTTGTCTCAGGCGCAAGATTTTCACGATCGAGCCACGAGATTTCTCGCAAGAAATTACGTTAACAATGTGCCGTAAACGTTTGATTAGAATGCCCGGGATAGGACTCGAACCCTGGCCTTAAATTCCACGGGAATTATAGCCTTATCGCGGTGAGACTTTTTGAGTTACCCACAAAATTACCCAGCAATCATGTGCACTGGCGCGATATCCGCTGGTATCGCGCGGTAGTCGTTGGTACCGATTTTTTACAGCGGCGTTCAGGATCGCGGCAAATGGGACATGGAGGTCCGGTGTTGACTTATCCCGTCGCGAGAGTCCGCTTTCTGACGATACAACATCACTAAATTGCGTGGCTAGTATAAATCGCTATACCGTTCCCATCGCAGCCAGCGCGGGGGTCCGGTGGAGCCCAGGAAGTCTAGCGGGTAACGCGTTGCACGCATTCGCATAAGTTCACCACCGTTCGCAGGACGCAACTCATACCCGGGAGCAGGGCGGTGCGCCGTTCAGCTAATGCCGCGCCGAGTTCTGCTTTGCTACGGGCACCAGCACTAACGCCGCACAGACAAAGAGAAGATATCCAAGCGCACAGCCGAATGCCAATACGTTATACGAGCTCACATGCAAGACAAATCCGCCCAGAGCCGGACCGATTGCGCAAGCAATTAATTGAACAAACCAGGCGAGCATCGCGAGCCGTCCTGTCGGGTCAACTTGGGAAAATAGCCCCATTTGAATGGGATATAGCACATTCCAAAAGAATACGAAGCCCGTCAAGATGATTGAGAACGCAACCGCGTTAAAAACGATGATAGCTGCGCAGGTGCATGCTGCTCCGCCAATCGCAGATACAACGATGATAAGCGTTCGCGGCAAGCGCTTCGCGACCAGCATTGCGGCCATGGAGCCCCCAATGCCGCCCACTAACCACGCTTGGGCCACCGCGGAAGAAACGGCTTCGACCCCCATATGATGCCCGGCACCAATATCGCCGGCATAGCTCCAAAACATGCTGAGACTCACGAAGTACGCAACGGTCATCGTGCACGTCAGGGCGCCCTGTACAAATGGGACACGTGAACGGGAAGCGCTCCGTTGGTGCGGTGTCCTCTCCCGGTAATAGCCTGGAATCACCGGTATCATGAATAAGCACAAGGTCGTGGCACCCGCGATCACCGCGAAGACTCCGCCGACCCCGAATATGCGAAACAGCGTTGGGACGGCCGCGGACAGCACGGCGCCACTGACTACAGTTGCCGCGTTAAATATGGCGAAGTTTCGGTCGGCTTGCTTGGTGACCGCCAAAAGCCCGATACAAACCACAGTGAGACCACACCCGATGCCGGCCACGGCCCGTAGCGCGAGTAGCCATCGGAACGAATACAAGCCAATAGTTAGGGCGTTGCCGAGGATGATCAGCACGAGAGCGGCGATGACAACCTGCCGGCTGCCAGCACGTCGCACTATTGCCAGTGCGCCTGCCGCGCCCACAGATTGGCCCAACATCTCCGCTGTAATGCATAGTCCCGCTGATTGCACATCGAAATGAGCGAGTTGCACGAACCCGTCGACCAACAGTGGGAACACTGCAAAGGACAAGCTTCCGGCGTTCAGCACACACTGTATCGCCAAGAGCGCAAGAGCACTGGGTTCCAGTAATCTGTCCTGCGAATCTGTAGCCTTTACGTTTTCAATCAACCGCCTGCTCCAAATCTTCCGCTGCTGAGGCCCGCAGCTGAACTACCTTCATATGTCAATCTCTTGTACAGCGCGCTCCGAATGCACACGCCGCCCTTCATTATTAGAACAAAGTTAGCCAGCGGATCTCTGAAGAAACCGGGATCTTTCAAGGGGGCTGGCAAGTCCGCACAGGCATCCGGTTGAATGCAGCCAAGTTGGCCGCTCATCTGCGGCAGCCCCGCATTCACGGATGTCGCCGATCGCCACGCCTCTCGAGCAGTGCGTTCAATCCAACGGTCGTGCCGTGCAGGAAGTACTCGTAGTTCTCCAGTCCCGGAGATCGGATTGCCGCCTGGCGCGGCACGTCCACACAACCGCTCTCCGAAGCTGCGGGTGTGGTCGTTACTCTCTCGACGGTTATTTGCACGCTGCGATCGTCGTACACGACTAAGTCGGTGAAGGTGCCGCCGATATCGACCCCTATTCGGGTTGCCATCCTTCTCTGCGCTCCCCCGGATCAAGTTCGAGCAGACAACATGTGCCGCCTGTTACGCTTAAGAACGCGGCAGTCTTCGGGTCGTTTTCACGATCAACCATTGAAGGGGGCAAAATCACCATCTCAGGAAAGGGTCTGAGCTTCCTTTCCGCATCACAGTCAGAATGTCTTCGACACCGTTATGCCTACGGTACGGGGCTGGATATAGACGAAAGCGTTATTGGGAATCAAGTCGAGCCCGCCGTCGAGGACACCTCGCTGATCCGTTACGTTATTCAAGTACAAGTTAACTTTCCAGGTGCCATAGTCAACGCCACCTCGCAGATCGAGCTTCGTGTAGGCAGGGAGATCTTGCCGCTCGGGAGGGACCAGATAGATACTCGCGAACTGACCCGTGCGATCGGAAGTGTGAAACACCGCGGCACCGACAAAACCCGTCAGGCCACGCGCGAGAGTCGTAAGGGGAAACGTCTGCTCCAACGATAGATTGCCGGAGAAAGGCGCGCTGTATGGCAATCTGTCCCCGGAATTTCCGACCACTGAGGCTCCAGGTGGCATAGGCTCGGTCAACCTTGCATCGTTCCAAGCGACCCAGGCCGTTATGGATAGGCCCGTTGACGGCCTTACCTGCGTCGATAGTTCCAGTCCCTGACTTTTCGCCTCGCTTCCGTTGGCGTAATAAAATATTCCGCTGATCGGATTGACCAATTGCAGCTGGATATTGTTCCATTTGATGTAGTACACGGAAGCATCGAGCAAGAGCCTATGATCCAGGACTTCACCTTTGACGCCAATTTCATAGTTGCGCGTTGTGTCCGGGTTGTACTCGATTGGCACCAGGATTGAGCTGCCCTGTAGGTTTGGGCCGCCAGGGCGATAACCGGTCGCGAGCCTCGCGTAAACCATCGAATCTGGCGAGAGCTTAAATCGAGAAGTCACCAGATAGGTGAACGAGCTGTCCCTCGTGTGTACTTCCGGGTACACGAAGGGCGAGGGCGAATCCTCATATATCGGCACGTAAGGCCCAACATCGTACTCGGAGTAGGTTTGCCTGTTGGTGCTTTCACGCCCACCCAATTGCACGTCAAACCGATCCGTAAAGTGAACGGTAAAGTCAACAAACCCGGCAGTTTCCTCGAACGTGCTCGGGTAGTTGTACTGTATCCCCTGTCCCACCACCTCACCCGTGGCGGGAACGACCGCCAAGATGACACCCTCGGCAGGCGAATCTTCATGATTGTAGTACCCACCTAGCAGCCATTCGAACTTCGGACCGATTGAGCCGCTGAGCCGAATTTCCTGTGTGAACCTGTAGGTAGTGCCAACGTTACTGACGGGCGAGCCCGTGACACCGAATGTTTGCTGCGCGGTCGTGGCGTATATGCTTGTGTAGTCCTGCCATTCGTTAAAGTGCCTGACGCTGTAGCCGCTGACTGCGGTTAGATCGAGAGAGCCTAATTTGGCCGTCAGAGTCGCGCTGTACGCCTGCGTATCGCGATTGTGAGCTCCCCCTCCCCACACGGCAGTCTGCTGCAAATCCCCCAAACCAGAGTAGACTTGAGACACTCCGTTTGACCACAAGTCCTGCACAAGTGCAGTTACTCTGAGTGAGAAAGTCTGTGAAGGCTGCCACAACGCTTTAACGAAAGCCCCGTCAGTCCACGCCCGATCGACGTCGACTTGCCCCGTTAGCACATTGTCGACATAGCCTGGATCTGTTCGGTAGAAAGCACTCGCACGAACGGCCAAAGTATCGTCGATCGGCATATTGATGGCTGCGCGGAAGTTGGAACCCAGCTTCCCGCCGTTATAAACGTCGTTGGCGCCAGCTTGAATCTGACCGCTCATAGCGGCCAGATCGGGGTCGATCGTCACATACTTGACCAGTCCACCCAGGTTGCTAGCGCCATAAAGCGTTCCCTGCGGACCACGCAATACCTCAATCCGCTGAAGGTCATTTGGGTCGAAGTTAGTTACTTCCTGACCGCTCGCTATTCCCGAAGAAGAGCCATAGGGCACGTCGTCGACGGTAACGCCTACACTTGGATTGACGAAACCCCCGGTGGTAATGCCTCGAATTGACAGCTGCGGTGTCCCATAACCGCTGGGCGTCACAGTTAAGCCTGGGACCTGAGTGAAGTAGTCCTCGAGTCGCAGCTGATTGGTGTCGAGAAGTGATTGCGCACTGATTGCGGTAACAGCGACCGGAACGTCCAGAAGATTCTCTGTCTTCTTCTGCGCGGTCACAAGGACCTCTTGAAGCTGCGTGCCGTTCGCTCCAGGCGTTTGGTCCGTAGACTGCGCTTGCGCCAGGACCGGCACCAAAAGCGCGATGCTTGCGAGGCCGAACCCAACCGAGGCGGACCTGGATATCGCGTAGATGGGCATTTTTCTACCCCCTGTTCTGGACCGCCGTCTTATCGTGATGTTATTCGAGCGGTGCGCGAGGCCACGATTCTTGGACTGCATTACCGCATCAGTCTGTCAACAAACCACCCCCTCGGAGTTTAAGGTAGCCCCATTTGTACTTCGGAGAAAGCGCATGATTTCGATTAGATCAATCTCGATTATCGATAGGCTCCGCGGCGCAGCAGACCGAGTTTCATGGCTATTCCGATTAGAGATGAACTCGATCGAAATCATATGCTTTCTTCGAACGTGCGAGATCGCTTATCGTGTCGCTTGCACTGGAAGGGTGCATGGATTCTATAAGATTCTATAAGGCGTCTTTCCGGCGCGACCGGCTAGATACGTGGCGTTAGGATCAGCTTGCGGATAGCAGCTCGGGTACGCTAAGGGTTCTCGATCGCCGGGCCGTGGCGCGCTGTCTCCCCCGCGCCGTCTGCTTCACGCTCGTCGCGCTTGCATTTAAAGAGACCTCGTCGAGAAGGGCCAATTCAGCCGAATCGTATCGTTGTTCCCATCCACAACATGGCTCGGCCATTGTGATGCCTGATGACCGAGAAGTGTGCGACGAGGTAACGAACACAATAAGGTCCAGAAATGATGCAGAAGTCAGACATTCGATTTGCCATCGACACTGGCGGTACGTTTACCGATATCGTCGTGTTCGATGAACGTGCCGGCACGTTCTCAATGGATAAGGCACTGACTACGCCACACAATACCTTGGAAGGTGTGGTTGCCGCGATCGGCAAGGCCAAAATTGATCTTCGCGACGCGCAGCGGTTCTTCGTGCACGGCTCAACGACCGCGCTCAACACGCTTCTTGAGGGGAAAGGCGTGCGAACCGCCTATCTCGCTACAAAAGGCTTCCGCGACGTGCCCGAGATAATGCGGTTCAATCGCCCTGAGATGTACAACCCCAAATATCATAAGCCGGCGCAAATCGTACCGCGCCATCTACGGTTTGAAGTGACGGAGAGAATGAATTCCCGTGGCGAGGTCCTGGTGCATTTGGATGAATCGGAGCTTCGGGGCATTGCCCGCGCTCTAAGAAAAGAAAATGTAGCCGCACTCGCGATTTGCTTTCTCCACTCGTTCAAGAATTCGACCCATGAGCGGCGTGCACGGGAGGTCATTCTCGAAGAATTCCCAGAAGTATCGGTCGCACTATCATCGCTCGTCGCAGCCGAACATCGCGAATTCGAGCGAGGCATGACCACTATTCTCAGCGCGTACCTAGCGCCGGTCGTGGAGCGCTGGATTGGTGATCTGCAGCGCGAACTCAAGACGCGGGGATTTGCCGGCGAGATCGTACTGACCAAATCAGATGGCGGTGGCTTGACCGCGGACTCTGCCAAGAGCAGCGCTATCAATATGCTGCTGTCAGGACCCGCGGGTGGCGTGATCGGCGGGGCGTATATGGCGACGTTGCTCAGGCAACCAAACCTGATCACGATGGACGTCGGTGGCACGAGCTTTGACATCGCTCTGATCAAAAAGGGTGTGGCCGCCGTGCAACGAGAAACGAAGGTCAGCGGCTACCCCATTCTGATCTCCAACTTGGATATTCGCACCATTGGAGCAGGTGGCGGGAGCCTTGCCAGGATCGACCGCGCAGGCGCGCTTCAGGTGGGTCCGGAAAGCGCAGGTGCCGTTCCCGGTCCGATGTGTTACGGGCGTGGCGGCGCGCAGCCGACAGTCACCGACGCGCTCTTGATCAACGGCTTTATAGATCCAAAAAACTTCCTTGGTGGGGCGATTTCGCTTGACCTCGACGCTGCAACTGAGGGTATCACTGAGCAGGTCGGCAAACCGCTCGGGCTCGATCTATATCGTGCCTCGAGCGGCATATTGCGAATTGTCATGAGCAATATGGCGGAAGCGATCAAGGATATAGCAGCGGAGTCGGGCGATGATCCGCGGGACTTTGCGATGCTGTGCTTCGGCGGTGGAGGCCCGCTCTTTGGCGCATATTTAATGGACGAGCTGAGCCTGCCAGCGGCAGTCGTTCCGATTCTACCAGCGGCATTTTCTGCCTGGGGAATGCTGATGATCGATCTTCGCCACGACGTGGCCCAGACGGTAGCGCGGCCCTTGTCCGGTGTGACTCTTGCGGATCTTGAACGGCAGTTCGTTGCGTTGGAAGATCAAGGAAAAGCGCTGCTTCGTCGAGAGGGCGTGCCTGAAGAACGGTGGCAGGTCGTTCGCACCGCGGACATGCGCTATCTGGGTCAGGAACACTCGGTATCAGTTCCTATCCCCGCGCAACTTGCGGGCCCGCACAGTGTGACTTCCCTGTTCGAGGCGTTCGAGAACGTCTACGAGGCCGTTTACGGTTATCGACTAGGTGCCCCCGCGGATGTTGTAACGCTGCGGGTTAAATCGGTTGGAAAGATCCCGGCGCCGGCATTACGCCCGATCGCTTGCGGGAGCGGGGATCCCGCCAAAGCTCTGATAGGGACACGCCCCGTCTATGACTTCCTTGATATCGAGCCCGAGGAGTTTCGCTTGTTTGATCGCGCGCGGCTCCTAGCCGACGATCGCGTTGAGGGCCCAGCTCTAATTGTAGAGCCGACAACGACGACTGTCGTCCGCCAACACCACACGTGCACTGTGGATCGCACTGGCAGCCTTTTAGTCACGCGGCGCTAAGGAGAATCGATCGTGCGCTCATCGTCCACTCTTGACCCGATCACCGTTGAAGTGATTAGAAGCTACTATCAGTCAACAGCACGACAAATGCGTAGCACTCTGGTGCGAGCTTCGTTCAATCCAGTTATCTACGAGATGATTGACTTCAGTGTTGGCATTTACACCCGCGATGCCGAGTTAATTGCCGAGGGTCCAGGGATTCCGTTTTTCATGGGAACCCTGACATTCACGATTCGCAGCGTCGTGAAACACCTAGGTGTCGACAACGTGCACGACGGCGACGTGCTGCTGTCGACCTATTCCTATTGGACGGGCTCGCACCCGCAAGATGCCGTCATAATTCGACCAATATTCGTCGAAGGCAGAATCTTTGGATACACCGCAGTCAAGGCGCATTGGATAGATCTCGGTGCGAAGGACGTTTATTGCTCCGACACGACGGATATCTGGCAGGAGGGCTTGCAGCTCTACGCCGTTAAGGTAGTTAAGCGTGGAAAGTTAGATGACGAGATCGTCGGCATCATTCGCGCTAACAGTCGCATGCCGACCGAAGTCATTGGTGACCTCACCGCAGAGATCTCAGCGTGCGGGCACGGTGTCAAGAGAATACAGGAGCTCGTGGGCAAATACGGAGTCGACACGGTAGAACGCGCAACGGCTAGCATTCTTGATCACGGTGAACGTATCGCACGGGAAGCGATTAAAGCGATGCCGGATGGTGAGTGGTCCGCCCAGTCGGCGTTGGACAATAATGGTCTTACGCAGGATCAGGTACCGTTTAGAGCGACGGTACGGATCGCGGGCGATGAGATTACCGTAGATACAAGCGGATCCGCGCCGCAACAGACAGGACCGGTGAACTCGCCGTTCCCCTCGACGGTATCCGCGATTCGTCTCGTGCTCAAAATGATCATCGCGCCGAACTACGACGCGAATGAGGGCTTCTTTCGGCCGCTGAAAGTCGTGTCCCCCGAAGGCTCTGTGTTCAATCCGAGGGCACCGGCTCCGATATTTCTGTCCGGTTGGACCGCGCAAATCATGGCGGAATCGTTATTTCAGGCTATGGCAGAGATCGCACCGGACAGATCGGTCGCACGGTCGGGAGGCGATCTTGGCGGTATCATGTTTAGCGGGATCGACCCGCGAGATGGCAGTTTTTTTGCCGGCGGCGAGGACGAATGCTGTGGGCAAGGCGCGGGAAGGGACCAGGATGGCGAGAACGCCCTGATTCTCTTCGTGCTGGGCGAGTCCAGTAACGTGCCCGTGGAAATTTGTGAAGAGCGATGGCCGGTACTCATGGAAAAATATGAGCTGCGCCCGGATTCGGGGGGCGCCGGCAAGTGGCGCGGTGGGGTGGGCGTCATCAAGCAGTTGAAGGCGCTTACGGATCTGAAACTCATTGGGACGATTGAGCAAACCAAGGCACCTGCCTGGGGTGTGGACGGTGGCCAAAGTGGCAAAACGAACAAGATGACGATTAGCGTTGGGCTGCCGCACGAGCGACCGATGGGCAAAGTCAGCGGCTGGGTGCTGCCTGCAGGGGAACGGCTCCTATTCGAGATGGGTGGTGGCGGCGGATGGGGTGATCCGCTCGACCGAGATCCGGGTCGTGTGTTGAACGACGTCCTAGGTGGATACGTATCCGCAGAGTCTGCGGAGCGCGAGTACGGTGTCGTGATTCGCCAGAGTGACAACTCCTATTCTGTTGATGAAATGGCGACGCGCGGCCTGAGGGAGAAACGTCGAGTGCCGCCGCAATCCCACCTCGGAACATGAGCGTTCGGGGCACATCGCGATGGCGCAGCCCGAATAGGGCTACTTCACCGTCATAAGGACACCTGACGATGATTAAGACGTCGGAGCGCTCTTGGTTGGCAGATGCTGTAATTTGGGATAATCACGCTTGCATGCCTTTGCGGGCGGACGACGCCTTTCTGCCGCAATTGGAGCGCTGCAGAGCCTTGGGGCAGACCGTCATCTGTCTAAATGTTGGCTACGATGTGACGCGGTTCGACGATAATATCCGAGTGCTCGCCCATTTTCGGCATTTTGTCAATCGGCACCCTGATCGCTATATCCTCATCAACACGGTCGCAGACGTCTTTGCCGCGAAGAGCAGTGGAAGGCTGGGCATCTGCTTTGATTTAGAAGGGACGCGCGCGCTTAATGATCAATTGAGCATGGTTGAGCTCTTTTATGGGCTAGGTGTCAGGTGGATGCTGATGGCCTACAACCTGAACAACTCGGTCGGCGGAGGCTGTCAGGATGAAGACAAGGGGCTGACGCCCTTCGGTCGTGCAGTACTCGATGAGATGACGCGCGTAGGCATGGTCCCGTGCTGTTCCCATACCGGCTGGCGAACTGCGATGCAGGTGATGGAACACGTCGCTGGACCCGTCATTTTCTCTCACTCCAACTGCCACGCTGTTTACGCGCATCCTCGGAATATTCCGGACGAGTTGATAAAGGCTTGCGCAGCGACAGGCGGTGTCGTTGGCATCAACGGTGATAGCGCCTTTCTGGAACCCGGTACAGACCTCGTGCCACTGATGTTTCGGCATGTGGATCACATTGTCCAGCTAGTGGGGCCGGACCACGTGGGTTTCGGTCTGGATTACGTGTACGACATGGAGGAGCTCGATCAATACTTCAAGGCGCACCCGGAATATTGGCCGAATGATAACGGGTGCGGCACGCCCGTCACATTCCTCGAGCCGGAGCGCATTCCGGATCTCGTGGGCGTAATGATCGAACACGGCTATCCGCGGGAGGCAGTCCTTAAGATCATAGGGGGCAATCACCTGAGGGTGGCGTCTGCCGTCTGGAAATAGGACTTACGGAGGCTCGGCGAGAGTTGGCGACAGCGGTTCAAGCCGCCCGACCGTCTGACGGCGCCGCATCTGCGGTGGCCGATTCGAGTATCCGATGCTGAGCCCGTCGATAATTGAGATCGATATAATCGAAATCATACGGTTTCTCAGAAGAATAAGCGGGACTAGGCGGAGTGCGAGCATAGACCCGCGGTGCGGTGGCAAAGCGTGCGGCATCTAACTCCCATGAAACCGTGCCTTGCAAGCGAAAACGCGGAATAGCGGCGCGACGCTGAGATTCTTTGTCGCGTTGGCCTATGTTTCGCCCCTGCCTCGAGCGTTCCAGTCCACTCACATCGCGTGGCATGATCATCTCTAAGAGAGATCGATTCAATCTAAATCACACGCTTTCATCGAGGAACCGACACGATTAGTCTACGCCGAAGACGGCCGATGCTTGGCTGACAATTAACGCTTGTGTGTCCGCCAAGCAAATGTGACGCGGGCACGGATTAGGAACATCGCGCTCCCCAAAAAAGGGAGCCGAAGGGGGATGAAGTGCCTTTCGCAGGGCGTCGGCGCGCGGCGCAACGGATGAGATTTTTCGCGGGCCTGACGGCGGCACTCGGGACCGCATTGGCGCAGGCCGACGAGGGCGGCGTAACGCGGGCGGACTATGCGGCTGCCTCCGCGGTGCTCGAGCTCAACCTGCAAGGGTTCGTCCGCAACGAATCCGTGCAGCCGCACTGGATCGGCGACTCCGGGCGGTTCTGGTACCGGCGTGACGGGGACGAGGGCCCGGAGTTTGTCGTGGTGACGGCCGCAGGTGCGAAGTCAGCGGCCTTTGATCATGCCGGGCTCGCGCGAGCATTGTCTCAAGTGCTGGGTGAGTACAGCTCAGGCGAGGGGCTGCCCGCGTCGCTGACCAATGCCCAGCTCAGCGATGATCTCACGCATCTGACGGGACAGGTTGACAAGAAGTCCGTCGACTGCAACCTGAAGGAGCCGCAATGTCGAGCGTTCGACACGCCCGCGGCCACGCCGGAACTGCTGCCGTCACCCGATGGGCACTGGGTTGCGCTCACTCGCGATGACAATCTGTTCGTGCGCGAGGTAGCCACGGGCCATGAGCGTCAACTGACGACCGACGGCGCGCCCTTTTACTCTTGGGCGAGGTTACCAGACAACTCGTTTACGACGGTGGTGCGTCAGAAGTCGGGCCAGAAGGCAGCGCTTTATGAGACGTACTGGTCACCGGACGGACGCTACCTGATTGCTCCCCGCATCGACGAACGGAAAGTAGCCGTTTACCCATTCGTGGAGGGGGTGCCGACCGACGGCTCGCAACGTCCGATCATCCACGACGCGCGCCTGACGTTCAACGGCGATCGAGATAGGATCAGGATGGATTATTTCCTGTTCGATCTTAAGACGGGACGTCGCTCGGCGGTTGAACTACCCGAGGAATATCAGCAAGCGCTGGGCCGACCCGAGAATGAGTATCAGGGAGTGTTCGGCTGGAGCCGTGCTCGCGGCCAAGCATTTCTAATGGTAGCGACATTGGGATCGAAGTCGATCGCTGTCTTTCGCGTGGATCTCGCTACCGGCAGCGTCAGCAAAGTCTTCGAGGAAGCTTCGAGCACGCGTGTTGAGACCAACACGCTCGCGTCCAGCCTGGCGAATGTTCGCGTGCTCGGCGACGGCGCTGAGCTCGTCTGGTACTCCGATCGCACCGGTTGGGGACATCTCTATCTGTACGATGCACAGACCGGCCGACTCCAGAATGCGATCACGCGCGGCGATTGGCTGGTCGTCGATATCCAGGCGGTCGATGAGATTCACCGAGAGATCTACTTCACCGCCGTTGGCCGCGAGCGCGGGCGCGATCCCTACTACCGCCAACTGTATCGCACCAGTCTTGATGGACGCGCCGGTGTCCAGCTTCTGACCGAGCCCAATGCAGATCATCAGTTCGAGCCAAGAGAAGTCACGAATGTGGGGTTGCACGGCGTGCCGCCGCCTACGCCCTTGATCCACGCCGGTTCAAAAGTGTTCGTCGATACGTGGTCCACCGTCGATCGGCCACCTGTGAGTGTGCTGCGTTCCACTCATGATGGCCGTGTTGTCGCAGAGCTCGAGCACGCCGATGCCTCGCGGCTATTCGCAACTGGATGGAGGCCGCCTGTCCGCGAGCGGGTAACGGCGGCCGACGGCAAGACGGCTCTGTATGCGGTCTATTTTGCACCGCAGGGCCGCTCGGCAGGCACCGAGAACCCAGTGATCGATGCCGTGTATGGCGGCCCGCAGGTCATCGTGACACCGCGGAACTTCATCGAGGCTTACCGCGGCGGCGAACGGGGCAAGAGCTCGCTTGCGCAGCTCGGATTTGCAGTCATGACCGTCGACGCTCGTGGCACACCAATGCGTTCTCGCGCATTCCGCGATGCCGGCTACCCCGAATTCACACAAGTCGGTATTGAGGATCACGTCGCGGCGATCCGTGAGCTCGCCCAGCGACACCCGGAGATGGATCTTAGCCGCGTGGGGGTTTATGGCTGGTCCTGGGGCGGCACCTTTGCGGCGCAGGCGATCTTCACTCAGCCGCAGTTCTTTCAGGTCGCCGTCTCGGGCGCCGGATTGTACGACTACGCGGTGAGTTACACATGGGATGAGCCCTTTGTTGGGCCGCCCGTATATGCCGATGGCACGCGCTATCGCGGCAAGGTCGATGAGAGGCCCGCTAACTGGAACAAGCTCGACGTCACGCGTTTGGCCGGCCAGCTTACCGGCCATCTGCTGATCATTTATGCCGAGTTCGACGAGAACGCGCTGCCGAACCAGGCGCTCCGCATGGTGGATGCGCTGACGCGGGCTAACAAACCCTACGACCTCATCTATCTACCGAATCGGAACCACTTTGAAGGTGCTAATGACGGGTACACCATCAAGCGCACCTGGGATTATTTCCTTGAGCACCTGCGCGGCGTTGCGCCGCTGCAGGATTTCAAGGTCGAGGTGCGCCCGCAGATCGCTCCCGAGTGATGCGAAGCGTGGCTCAGATGGGCATGGATTGGCGTCTGGGGCCTAGAAGCAATGGCTGCTGTGGAGTTGCCCCAACTATGCTGATATCTGCATAGCCGGGCTAGGCCGAGTCCAGGCGTGCGCAAGTTACAATTTCGGCTGTTCCTCCTACGGCCTTACTCCGATCCAAGCGCCTGCAGGAGAGGCAGTAGCAGGTCGCGTGGCGGACGCTGGCGTCCAACTGAGCTGCGGTAAATGGGCTCGCGGACCTGCGCGTGACTTGCCGTGCGAATCGGGCGGTCGGTCTGGTAGAACGCCAGACATGCGTCGTCCCACTCAAGTCCACAATGGGCGATGATGCGGCGCGCCTGCCGCTCGACGTGCTCGACAGTCTGCTCGTAGTGCACCTCGAGCATGACACCGGCGGGCAACACGTTGCGCCAGTGAGACATCGCCCTCTCGTAGGCACAATAGAACCTGCCCAGCTCCGCAAGGTTGTAGGAGTACGGGTGGGCATCTCCAGAAAAGAGTATCGAGAAGATCGAAAGGCAGGTATCGATCCGGTCGCGGCAGGCATGGATGATGCGCGCGTTGGGTAGCGCTGCGTGAATGAGGCCGGCGAATCGAAAATTCGCAAGCATCTTGTCGGTAATGCGGGTCGCGGTCGCTGGGGCATCACGCTGAGCGGCTTCGAGATACAGCCGTCCAAGGCTGCGTAGTTTCGTGCCCGGCCACTGCGCCGCCTCCCGCGCTAGTGACTGCGGCAGCATGGGTGATCCGCAAACTTTGGCAAGCGTCTCGTTGAAGATCGCGCGCTCACCCAACGCGTGAACCTTGGGATGGCTCGCTAAGATCTGTTCGACCAAGGTTGTCCCGGAGCGCGGCATCCCGAGAATGAAGACAGGCAGCGATGACGGTTCGCCGACTCCCTGGTGTCGCCGCATCCATTCGGCGTCGAGCTCGCTGGACAACGCCTCGATATTGCGTAGAGTCGGCGCCGCTTCGTATCTGATCATTTGCCGCTTCAGCGTGCCGCCTTCGATCTGGTGGCGAAAAGCCCGCTCGACATCGCCGCAATCGGCATAGGCCTTCGCGAGCGCGAAATTCAGGTAGACCCGGTCAACGAGCGACCGGGACCCCGACTTTTGCGCCAGCGCCTGAAGTGCGTTGAGGCGCGGATCGTTGCGGGTCCAGCGCGTGATATAGCCCCACTGGTAGTAATGGCGCGGCTGGTCCGGATCGAGTTCGATAGCGCGCGCTTGGGCGCGAAGCGCCTCCTCGTACCGTCCCATCTCGGCCAGCCACGACGCCAGAGCAGCATGCGCGTCGGCCAATTGAGGGTTCAGGGCGATCGCCTGTCTCGTGTGCTTCAGCGCCTCGTCGTAGCAATCGAGATTCAAGAGCGCCCTGGCAAGCAGCGCGTGTGCATCCGCCGCATTGGGCTCTTGCTCGAGCGCCTTGCGTAATACACGGACGGCTTCCGCGGACCGTCCCGCGCCCCACAGAGCTGCGGCTAGATTGAAAAGGGTCGGCACGTGACGGGGATGCTGCCTGAGTATTGCTCGATAGAGCTTTTCCGCCTCACCCAGCTTTCCCTGAAATTGCAGCGCGACCGCCTTGTTGAAGGCGATTTCTGGGGTGAGGCCCACATGTTGCGAAGCAGTCCGGTAAGCCATGTCTTCGACGCTCCTCACCTGGTTCCCGAGAAGCAGTCCGTTCGACAGAATGGGATCGATACGCCGATCATGCCAGGATCTTCATGTCTTGCGGCGCACCGATCTGCTTGCCTTAGTACTCTGTTTGGGACTGACATCTAACACTGCGATCATCTCGGATGGAGATCAATTTGATCGAAATTATGGGCTTTCTTCGATAACCCCAGCTACTTAAACTACATCAAAATTTATAAGAAACGGTTGCCCAAAAAGGGAGGATACGTACGATGAAAAAGAATACGTTCCGCGGCCGCCGTTTTCCGGCTAGCAGCAAGCTATTAGCGGCCTCCATTGTGGCGAGCCCGTCCGCCCTGGCAGTGGACGCGGACGTACCGAGTGCGCCTTCCGACTCTTCCCAGCAGCTGCAGGAAGTCGTGATCACGGGAAAATACGAATTCCTGAGCGCCGATACCAGCGGCACGACGAATCTTCCCCTTCCCATCGAAAAAGTGCCTCAGTCCATCAGCCTGGTAAGCCAGGATTTCATTAAAGCCGCAGACCTCAAGACCATAGGTGACATCGCAGACTACGTCCCCGGTGCGTTCTTCGAGGGTCCTAGCGGAGGTTTCTCGAATGCCGTGTCGCTGCGCGGATTTACTCCGATCAAGGCATATGACGGGCTCAATGTCGGAGCCTCATTCTTGCCGGCCTTTGATCCAGACTACTCGATCTTCGATCGAGTCGAGGTTGTAAAGGGGCCATCCTCGGTCGTGTATGGGGTTTCAAGCGCAGGGGGACTCATAAACTACGTCACAAAGAGCGCCACGCCCCAAACCCACGACTACCTTCTCGCCCAAGTCGGGAGTTGGGACACTTATCGTGTGGAGGGTCAGGTGGCCGGGTCTCTGGACTCATCAGGTAACGTACGCGCGATCGGCGTGGCTGCATATGATCAGGGTAACAGCTTTATCGACGTGTCGAGTCACACGATGCTGTCCCTGTATGGTGGGATTAACGTTGATTTCAGCAGCGCGGTTACCGGCTATCTTCACGCAGGTTATATGCGGTGGGAGCGCACTGCGTCCGATGGTCTGAGCACGTATCCGAACGGGCAATACCCGTACCCGGACGTTCCGCGAAGCTTCTTTGTTGGCGCTTCAAATGACAATCTCACAACTCCCGACTACCTGGCAGACATGGGTTTGACATGGCACGCTACCGACATGTTGGACTTCAATTTTAAAGGCAATTATGTAACTGACACTACCAGCGGCAATGACCCGTTTTCATACAATCTGCAGTACAACGGCGATCTGTCTTTGAACAGGCAGCGGATCATCCGGGAGAGCAACACCGACTGGGGCATCGCCTTGTCATCGACTTACAAATTTGATGATTTGGGACTCAAGAACAGCTTCCTGTCACTCTCAGCCATGTACCAGGATAGTGAGTTCAAGTACCTCTTCTATGGATATCTGTTCCCCAATGGCCAAACCGTGGTAAACGGCAACATCTTCGATGGGCAGGCCGCGCTCACCAGCATCTTCGACTCGGCGACGGTACCGGGTCCTCTTGAGAACGATGAATTGGAGTTCCTAAGGACCCTCACCCTATCTATGCAGTCGGTAGTGCATGTGGTCGACTCGGTAGCGGTCCTTGTGGGCGCCTCGTACTCCAAACCCGATGTGATGGTCAGCAACTTCGGTGTCAGCCAGGACTTCACCCCTCCTGTTCAGATCAGCTACCGTGGGGGTGTGACGTACGAATTTTTGCCAGGTACAAATGCTTATTTCTCGTATAGTCAGTCTTTTCTTCCGCAAACGTTTCTTACTCCGAGCTTTACCGTCCTGCCTCCCTTGATCGGTAAGCAAACTGAAGTCGGCGTGAAGTACCGCTCGCCAGACGGTCGCTTGCTTCTCACGGGAGCGTTGTTTCAGATTACCGAGACGAACCAGCCGGAGTTCGCTGAGTTGATCGGTCCCGTGTCGTACTACAACGCGGCGGGAGAGGTCGAGAACAAGGGAGTCGAGGTCGAGGCTTTAGGGCAGATAACACGGAACTGGCAGATCCATTTGGGTGCCTCTTATCTCGATCCCAAATTCATCAAGAACCCTGCAAACCCTACCATTGTCGGGCAAGTGCAGCCCTTCGTTCCGGAGAACACGGCCAGTTTATTTTCGACCTACACGCTGGACGCCGGATTCCTGCGGGGACTGACCGTGGGTGGGGGTTTCCGCTATGTGGGCCCACAGCGCACGAACATTCCTAATAACTTAACACTCGACATTCCATCCTACGAGTTGGTGGATTTGTCGGCCTCATACTCGATCAAGAAATGGACTCTGCAGTTGAATGCGCGCAACGTCTTCAACAAGTTCTATTTCTACAACGACTATCAAACGCTGTCTTTCAGCAACCTGGTGGGCCCCCCCGCCAGCGTGACACTAACTGTCCGGCGCGACTTCTAGACCCATCTCAAGACCCTTAAACTCCCACCGTGGCGCATGACAGGCGCGATTCGATGAACCCGACCGCATCACATGCCGCCGGCTTTACCGCCGCGGCGCGGGTCGGTGCTCGCGCTCAAAAGGCCGGTCGCCGGGTCACGCCACGCCTGTTGGTACGAGCCCATGTTCAAGTCGTAGGGCGGCAGAGGAGATAACTTGCCGCCGATCTTGGCAAGATCGCGCACTACGCGCTCCGGGATGCGCGTCTCGATCTCGATGATGAAGTCATCGCGCATCGGTTGCATGCGCGGCAGCACCGCTGCGGCGTAGGGGTCATAGTGGTAGTCGAGCACATTGGAGATCATCTGCGGCACGGTGAAGGGAATGTTGCCCGGCGAGCCCAGCGAGTGAACCGGCCTGCCGTCCTTGAAGATGATCGTGTTGCTCTTCACGGTACGCATGCGGCTGCCGGGCAGCCCGAGCCAACCGGACAGTGAGCTGTGCATGTCGTAGAGCGTGGCATTGCTGCCATGCATCGGCACACCGTCGACCACCATTCCCGGAATACCTCCCGACTGATAGGTGTTCATCATCTGTACCCAGTTGCCCTGCGCATCCACGCAGGTGTTCTCACAACTGCCGGGCGGGGATGTGAACTGCGCACCCGAAGCTGCGAACGTGCCATTGGCAGTCGCCGGTCCCCACCCGAAGGCGAGCCGCAGTGCCGGATCACTCGAGAGCAGCACGTGCTCCGTCAGGTCAACGCCGGCCTTGGGGCGCGAGCGCTTCAGGATCGTGGCGAGACTTGCGTGATATTCATCCGAGAGCCACACCTCGAGCGGCACGTCAAAGAATTTGGCATCGTTCAGAAGCCCGCACTCGAAGTCTGCTCGCCGCAGCGCTTGTCCCATGTAGTAGAGACTGTCGGCGGATTCGGTGTAATGCCCGAGAGAGCTCACGTCCAGGTGCCTGAGGATCCCGAGCACCAGCGCGCAATACACCGCCTGGCGCTGCGGCGGAGTCGCCTGGGCGATCTCATAGCCCTTGTGCCGATAGCGTATCGGCTCATCCCAGCGTGGGGGATTGGAGGACATGTCCTTGAGTTTGATCTTCCAGCCAAGATCATTAGCCAGCGCGACAAAATGCCGCGCCCACTCCCCATGGGTGAAATACTCCGGACCCTCATCCGCCAAGCGGCGCAGGGTCTTGGCGAGTGCCGGATTCTTCAGCTTCTCGCCGACGGACGGTGAGAACCCGTTCGGGGTATACAACGCGCGCATCGCTGGGAAGTAGGTAATGTCGTCGAGAGCCCATTCAAAGGTGGCGCGCTGAAACTCATCCACCGGAAAGCCGTCTTCCGCCCAGGGAATGGCGGGCTCGACGAGCGACTTCCAGGGCTTTGATCCAAAACGTGCGTGTATCGCCGCCATCCCGGGCATGAACCCCGGGATACACGCGATGGGGGGCACCCGACCGGCAGGACTGCGCTGAAAGAACGTGCGGAACGGTGGCAGGTTCGCCACCAGGGTGCCCTGGCTGTTCAGGTAGTACGTCTTGCCCGTCTTCGCCTCCCAATACAGAAAGCTCACCGAGCCCGTATGGTTGGTGTGATCAAGCTGAACTACGGCTTGAGTGATGCAGCCGGCCACCACCGCGTCGGCCGCATTCCCGCCCGCCGCGAGCACATCGAGCATCGTCTGCGTCACGATAGGATTTTGGCTACTGGCGACCGCGCGTTTGCCGTGCACGACCTCCTTCGGTCCCTGGCGCTCCAGCTTGTCGCAAGGGACGAAACCTGTGCCACCGGTCTTCGCGCCCACGCCTGCGGCAAGCCCGGCGGTCGCGAGCCCCAGGCCTGCTTGTTGGATGAATGCGCGTCGATCGGTCGTCATGACAGCCCTCCGGAACGACGTTGATTAAGTCCGTCTCATTCCTGACGGGTAGTATCGTTACACGGTCGAGTGCCACGCAGCGGCCGCGTGGGTTCAACGGCATCATTGCGTCGACTAGAAATGATATTTCAGTCCAATGAAAAGCTGGCGCCCGAGGCTGTTGGACAAGCCGGGATCGTAATAAACATAGGTCTCCCCGAAGCCTTGCACGTAGGGTGGCGGCGCGCTGAAAATGTTTAGAATCCCGAGACTCGCGCTGAGCCCGGGCACGTAGCGCTTCAGATCGGCATTGAGATTGAGATCGTAAGTCAGGAAGTGGCTCACCCACCGATCCGTTGGGAATCCTTCGGCGATCCCGGCATCGTGATAGTGTCCGACGAAATTTGCCGTCACCTCCGCAGTGATGGTTCCGGAGGAGTTACTCCAATTGGGGCCTCCCTGAAACCGGAGTCGGGGTATGGTCCCTAACGCCCCGATGCTGCTGTAATTGAACAAGTAGTTGTCGAAGTAGCCGAGTTCGCTCATAAAGCCGGAGCCATTATCAACGTCGAACTCTGTGATATAAACGCCGTTGTACTTGAACCCAAAGGTTCCGGCCTTTGCCGTCGGATGCCTCATGTTGAGGGTGAAGTCGAAGCCCTTCACGTTGCGGCCGCCGACATTGCGAGCTACCGCGTCAACAATGGGTCGACCACCCGGCACAAAGGTGACCGTCCCCGGGAATGTTCCGTCGACGATGTCTTGCGGATTTGGAACGAGTACTACGTCCCTCTGCCGCACATAGAAATGCTCCACGGTGAGCGAGGAGCCGGGCAGTTGACTTGGCGCAATGACGAGTCCGACATTCAGGGTCTTGGCCGTCTCCGGCTGCAGGTTGGGATTTCCCCCCGTTATCACGTCAGTCGGTATCGTCTGGTTGTTAAACTGCGGATAAATGAGTACGGCGTTAACGACTTGTGTTTGCGAATTGTTCAGACTGATCGGCGGCGCTGTGAAGGACGTGCCGTATGACGCGCGTAGCATAAAGACGGGGCTGAAGGGCTGCCACGATACGACGTAGTGCGGATTGGTTGTCCCCCCGACGTTCTGGATCCAGTCATGTCGAACCGAGACGTTCACGGTGAGCTTGTGCACGGCCGGGATCCCGGCACCGTCGTCGAGGTGATAGGCGAATTCCGAGAACACTGCGCTCGTGCGCTGCTCCTCATTGGAAGGTGTAAACTGATTAAAGTAGACATCACCCGTCGCGGTGAGGGGATCGACCGAGAAATCCCATTTCTCCTGTCGAGTCTCGGCGCCGGCCGCGAAGGACAGCCCCGAGTTGGCGCGCGTGAGGAGCGGGCCGCTTATTTTTGCATCGAAAATGGACTGTGAACTGACAGTTTCCAGTTGCTGAGAGACGTCGATGCCCGCGAGCTGCGCGGGAGTATTGCAGCCATAGCAGAACGGATTGAGGGCAGCGGGACCCGGGCGGTTGATCGCCGCCTGGAGTCCGGTGTCCGAATAAAAGTTCGCATAGCTGTCGGTCTCATCGTTCCAGAAATAGGTCGCTCCGACCTCATACGAAAGCGGCCCGACCTCGCCTTTCACGCCGCCCACTATGCGTGACGTATAGATTGTGCCGTTGTAAAGGACGCCGCCCAATTCAGGCAGTTCATAGTAAACACTCGCCAGGGGAACCTTGAAGGGATTCCAATAGTTGGTCGCCGGTACCGGTCCAAAGTCGAGAAACGAGTCCCCGTAGAAGTCGACACCCCATTGCTCGTTTTGCTCGCTTGAGCGGAACGAGGAGTAGTAGATCTCGCTAAACAGGATGGCTTTATCGGTCAGATCATATTCGGCGTACCCGAAGCCACTGACATCTTGCTGCGGCTGACGATCCTGAAGCATTGCTCGTTGAGTTTGCCCAATCGTCGAATTGTAGTTGGTTGGGTCATAGGGGATGTAGTCGGCAGGGTTTAGACTGTACGAACCGGGAGGAAAAACATGGTAGTTGAGAATGACGTTATTGCCGTTCGGTAAAATGATGTTCGAGGGGGACGTATAGACCTGGTTTTCCCAAAGATTCGAATTGCGGCCCTCCTGGGTATCGACGATATTCGTCCCGCCTCGCTTGCGAAACGCCAGATCGCCAAAGAAACGTGCACGGTCGCCGCTCAAACCGAACTTAAGTTCCGTGTTTAGATCGGTCGCGTTCGATCCGAAGTCTGCTCCGAAGGCGCGGTTACCGTAGGACGCTGAGAGTTCCATTCCATCATAGTGCTTGTTCATAATTATGTTCACGACGCCGGAAACCGCGTCGGATCCATAGATCGATGAACCGCCGTCGGTTAGTATTTCAATATGATCTATCGCACCGGTCGGAATATTGGCGATGTTGGTCGGAGTCACCGAGTTGAAGCGTCGCCCATCAACAAGCACGAGCGTGTACTTGTCCCCCAGGCCCAACAGATTCAGGGTTTCGACCGAACCTGAGAAGAATCCTCCACTGCCGCCGTTCGAAGTGCCTCCCGAAAACAACGGATTTTCCCGTAGCGTCGTGGAAAGTTCCTGGGGCCCCTTGTTGGCAATCTGATCGGCGGTCACGATGGTAAGCGGCAAGGCGGCCACCTCGGACACATCTGTGCGGATGTTCGAGCCGGTCACAACAACTTCCTGGAGTTCCTCTTTGGGTTTGGGAACTTTCTTCTTTTCCGGCTGAGCTACGGTGCTCGGCGTCTCCGGCGACGTGTCGGCCTGTTGTGCAAAAGCGGAGATCGGCAGCGCGGCCGTGGCCAGCGCAACACCAATCCACGCGCATCGGGATTTCATGTAGATAGCCATTTCACTCCCCTTTCGGCAGCTGCTGATCAACGCGCTATTCGTAGCCACGCCAAAGTCGCATTCAGGCTGCTGAATCACCGTATCGTTTTTTTCGTGCACCGCACTTGCTGTCTAAGAGAAGCGAGATGCACCCGTTCTTCGAAGAAAGCAAACGATGTTTCTTCATGTCATATGCCGCCGGCTTTACCGCCGCGGCGCGGGTCGGTGCTCGCGCTCAGCAAGCCGGTTACCGGATCACGCCACGCCTGTTGGTACGAGCCCATGTTCAAGTCGTAGGGCGGCAGAGGGGATAACTTGCCGCCGATCTTGGCAAGATCGCGCACTACGCGCTCGGGAATGCGCGTCTCGATCTCGATGATGAAGTCATCGCGCATCGGCTGCATGCGCGGCAACACCGCCGCCGCGTACGGGTCATACTTATAGTCGAGCACGTTGGAGATCATCTGCGGCACGGTGAAGGGAATGTTGCCCGGCGAGCCCAGCGAGTGAACCGGTCTGCCATCCTTGAAGATGATCGTGTTGCCCTTCACCGTGCGCATGCGGCTGCCCGGCAGCCCGAGCCAGCCCGACAGCGAGCTGTGCATGTCGTAGAGCGAGGCATCGCTGCCACGCATCGGCACACCGTCGACCACCATCCCCGGAATGCCTCCCGACTGTAAGGTGTTCATCATCTGTACCCAGTTACCCTGAGCGTCCACGCAGGTGTTTTCACAACTGCCGGGCGGGGATGTGAACTGCGCGCCAGACGCGGCGAACGTGCCCTTGGCAGTCGCCGGTCCCCAGCCGAAGGCGAGCCGGAGTGCCGGATCACTCGAGAGCAGCACGTGCTCCGTCAAGTCAACGCCGGCCTTGGGGCGCGAGCGCTTCAGGATCGTGGCGAGACTTGCGTGATATTCATCCGAGAGCCACACCTCGAGCGGTACGTCAAAGAATCTCGCATCGTTCAGAAGCCCGCACTCGAAATCTGCACGCCGCAGCGCTTGTCCCATGTAGTAGAGACTGTCAGCCGATTCGGTGTAATGCCCGAGAGAACTCACGTCCAGGTGCCTGAGCATGCCGAGCACCAGCGCGCAATACACCGCCTGGCGCTGCGGTGGAGTCGCCTGAGCGATCTCATAGCCTTTATGCCGATAGCGCACTGGCTCGTCCCAACGTGGCGGATTGGAGGACATGTCCTCGAGTTTGATCTTCCAGCCGAGATCATTAGCTAGCGCGACGAAATGCCGGGCCCAATCTCCATGGGTGAAATACTCCGGACCTTCATCCGCCAGGCGTCGCAGGGTCTTGGCGAGTGCCGGATTCTTCAGCTTCTCGCCCACAGATAGCGAGAAGCCGTTGGGCGTGTACAGCGCGCGCATCGCTGGGAAGTAGGTGATGTTGTCCAGATCCCATTCAAAGGTGGCGCGCTGAAACTCATCCACCGGAAAGCCGTCTTCCGCCCAGGGAATGGCGGGCTCGACGAGCGACTTCCACGGCTTTGATCCAAAACGTGCATGTATCGCCGCCATCCCGGGCATGAACCCCGGAATGCAGGCCATCGGCGACTCCCGCCCGATAGGACCCGGGCCCTGCGGAAACACACGAAACGGCGGCAGGTTCGGCACCAGGGTGCCCTGGCTGTTCAGGTAGTACGTCTTACCCGTCTTTGCCTCCCAGTACAGAAAGCTCACCGAGCCCGTATGGTTGGTGTGATCGAGCTGAACTACGGCTTGAGTGATGCAGCCGGCCACCACCGCGTCAGCCGCATTCCCCCCCGCCGCGAGCACATCGAGCATCGTCTGCGTCACGATGGGATTTTGGCTGCTGGCGACCGCGCGCTTGCCGTGGACGACCTCCTTCGGTCCCTGGCGCTCCAGTTTGTCGCAGGGGACGAAACCCGCGCCACCAGTCTTCGCGCTCACGCCCGCGGCAAGCCCGGCGGTCGCGAGCCCCAGGCCTGCTTGTTGGATGAATGCGCGTCGATCGGTCGTCATGACAGCTCTCCTTAATTACTTACTTCAATTTTAATTCCTTTCAGCGCCCATCAAATGGTCTCCGGGCGCCCCGCCGCCGAGCGCCCCTGATCCATGACACCGTCGCATTTGGCTTGGTGGATCGCAAAATCATTAACTGTCAGCGAAAGAGTAATCGCGTCGGTTCTTCGATGAAAGCGTATGATTTAGATTAAACCGATCTCTATTCGAGATGATCATGCCGCGCGATGTGAGTGGACTGGAAACGCTGGAGACGGTGGTGAGATAGAGGCCGAGGTTTCGTGATCGACAAGAAACCACCAATGTTCCTTCAACCACCTGACGTCAGATGGCATTGCTTATCGTCAAGATAGGGATGTTGTGGGAGTGAAGGCGTGCAGGACGCAGCTCCCCGACTTAGATCCGCCGCCTTCGTCGGGGTCCCCGGTGCCTTTGTTCCGATTTCGCTATGGTTCATGAGAGAACATCTTAGGCTCCTCGCTTCGAATAGGGTCGCAGCCTTGAAGCTGTTGCGTAAAGACGGTCGAAGGAAAGGACCTTTTATGCTGAGGTGTTGTGCCGTTTTCGCCGTGCTCGTGGCCTTCGTTCCGGTCGCTGGCGCCCAAGCACCCGGCAGGCTCGACACCGGGCACAATCTCTTTCAGAAAAACTGCTCGGCGTGCCACGGCTCTGAAGCCAAGGGGGGGCGCGGACCGGACCTGACCACCGGCCACCGGAAATATGGATCCTCTGATGCTGACGTCCTGAGCAACATTCTCGGCGGAATTCCCGGAACGCTGATGCCCGCTTTCCCGATGCCGGAGGATGACGGCCGGGCGATCGTGGCGTGGCTGCGCTCACTGCACAGCGGGGGTCCGGAGGAACGTATCACCGGAGACGCGCGCGCCGGCCGCAGTATGTTTTTCGGCAGTGGGGGTTGCAGTAAGTGCCACATGTTCGGCGCGCAGGGCGGTAGACTCGGGCCCAATCTCAGCCGCATCGGCGAGGAGAAAAGCCTCGCCGAACTCAAGAGAGCCGTCCTCGATCCTGACGAAGGCCTGCGCGATGGTTATCGCACCGGCGAGGTGCGCACGGGCAACGGCTCTGTCATTCGCGGCGTCATCAAGAATGAAGACACATTCTCCCTCCAGATGATGGATGAGCGCGAGAGGCTGCACTTGTTCTGGAAGGCTGACCTGAGGGAAGTGACCCGCCCGGAGCACTCGCTGATGCCGGCGCCGCGCCTCAGCGCCGTGGAACTCGACAACCTGATCGCGTTCCTGAAGACCACAGACCCTTCGGAAATCCACCCCGGCCCGTGGACGCCCAGCCCCGATCTCAACGTTTCGTTCCAGCGCATCCGCAATGCCCGCGAGGAGCCGCAAAACTGGCTCACGTACTGGGGCGATTACCAGGGCACCCACTACAGCCATCTGAAATCCATCACGCCCGGGAATGTCGCTTCACTGAGCAGTCAATGGTCGTTCCAGTTTTCCGGCACGGGCGTGGAGACCACGCCCATTGTCGTCGACGGCATCATGTTCGTCACGAGTGCGCTAGACAATGTCGCGGGGCTCGATGCCCGCAGCGGAAGCCCCATCTGGCGTTATCAGCGCCGCCTTCCGGACGTCCGTGCGCAATGCCTCGTCATGACCAACCGGGGTTTAGCCATCCTTGGGGACCGATTGTACTTGGCTACGCTCGACGATCATCTGCTCGCGCTCGACGCCAAAACCGGAAGCGTCATCTGGGATACCGAAGTTGCTGACTATCGCCAGGGATACGGCATGACGATTGCACCGCTCGCGCTCGACGGCAAGATCGTCGTTGGCGTTGCCGCGGGCGAATGCGCACTCACCGGGTTCGTCGATGCGTACGATGCCGCCACGGGTAAGAGACTGTGGCGAACGTATTCCATACCGCGGAAGGGCGATGCGGCGCGAGCCACCTGGTCGCCGGAATCTTCGGCGGATGTGGGCGGCGGTCCCACCTGGTTGACCGGTACTTACGACGCCGAAACCGACACTCTATTCTGGGCTACCGGCAACCCCGCGGCCGACTACGACGGCACCACGCGCCTTGGCGATAACCTCTATACAAACAGCGTGCTGGCGCTCGATCCCGCAAACGGAAATCTCAAGTGGTACTTCCAATTCACGCCGCACGACGTGCACGACTGGGACAGCGTGCAGGTGCCCGTTCTCGTAAACGCTGACTTCCGAGGTCGCCCGCGCAAACTGATGATCCATGCGGATCGCAATGCGTTCTTCTACATCCTGGATCGCGAGACCGGCGAGTTTCTGCTCGGCAAGGAGTTCGCGCACCAAACCTGGGCTAAAGGCATTGACGCCAAAGGCCGGCCCATCGTGCTGCCCAACACCGACCCAACTCCCAAGGGAACGTACGTTTGCCCCGATGACTGGGGCGCTACTCTCTGGGCCCCTCCATCTTACGACGCCGCCACTGGACTGTTCTACGTGCCGGTCCGCGAGGGTTGCGCAACCTACACCCGCGAAACCATCCAGCCCAAAGCCGGTGATCCCTTCACCGGAGGCGACCCGCGTAAGGACTTGAAGCGCGGCTTGCCTGGAGCGGTACGCGCCATCGACCCGCTCACTGGCGACATTCGCTGGAACTTTCCCATGCACTTGGGAACCGGCACGGCGGGCGTGCTTAGCACCGCAGGCGGCGTGCTGTTCGCCGCGGATCCCGAAGGCAGTCTGGTCGCGCTCGACGCCCATACCGGCAAGGACCTTTGGCACTATCAAACCGGCGGCGCAATTCAGAGCGCACCGATATCCTACGAGGTGGACGGCAAGCAATACATAGCCATCGCGGGGGATTCGACGCTGTTTGTGTTCGGGCTGAAGTGAGTTTGTGGGCCGCTTGGCCTTATCGCTTCATCATCATGTTGGAGCCCGTGGCGCAAGGTCGCCTGCTTCCGGGGAATCCTATTTCAAAGCGACCTCACGGGATGGCTGGCACTGCCGTGTTACGCCGTGGAGGAAATGTTCGCCCGGGATCATCATCTCGAGTAAAGATTGATTTGATCGAAACCATACGCTTTCTTCGAGGGACAAGGCTCCCTAGTATTAATCTGCGCTCTAATTCAGATGCGACGTCGCTGGTCACCAGGGAGTCGATTTCTCCAGAGACCGACTCATGGGCGCACTTGCCAGTAGACCACTCAGGCGGTCGCGCGGGGGATCATTCCGCGTTGGTACCTACCCTGGAGAGAATGCCCGATTTTGAGATTGGCGGGGACGTCGCCGGATAAGTAACTACACGAGCAAAACATCAGTGGTGGTTCAGGAGGGGGTTCTGCGTCATGCGTACGACTAGACGAGATCTTCTGGGGATCGCGGCAGTGAGCGGTCTCGGTGTGGCGGCCGCCCCGACCAGGGTCTTAATGGCAGACCAACCAAAGTCTGGGGAGCCCATTATCGCCCCAGACTTGCCGATCGTCGACGCCCACCACCATTTATGGTTCCTGACGGAGGCGTACTTCGCTCAGATGCAGCTTCAAGATGACGTCATGGCCCGAGGTTGGATGGCAGTGTATCGCAGCCACGCGCGATACCTCCTGGATGAGTTCCTAGCCGATGTGACCAGTGGACACAATGTCCGCGCGACGGTGTTTGTCGAATGCGGAGCGATGTACCGCGCCGGAGGACCCGACGCGATGAAGTCAGTGGGTGAGGTCGAATTCGCCAACGGTGTCGCCGCAATGGCGGCGAGCGAGATTTTCGGCAACGTAAAGGTTTGCGCAGGCATTGTGGGGAATCCAAATCTCAGCTTGGGCAATGCAGCCGAGGATGTTCTAAGAGCCCATATGGGGGCCGGAGACGGACGCTTTCGCGGCGTTCGCAATCATCCCGCCGGTGGTCTTCTCGACAAGGAGTTCCGCACCGGATTCAAGTCGCTGCACAAATTTGGGCTACCCTTCGATGCGTTGGTACTGGAGCCGCAGCTTCCGAGTCTGATCGATCTGGCGCGTGCCTTTCCGGACACGCAGATCATTCTCAATCATGTCGGCATTCTGCCGGACGCTGCCAGCCGGGCGAGCCAAGTGGAGAAGCGATTCCCCATCTGGCGCGAAAATATTCGTACCTTGTCCGCCTGTAACAACGTGGTCGTAAAGCTGGGTGGACTTGGTATGCCGCTCCCCGGCTTCAAGTCGTTCATGTCGACACCACGTTTCACCTCGGAGCAGCTGGCTGCGGAGTGGAAGCCCTACATCGAGACTTGCATCGAGGCCTTCGGAGCCAACCGCTGCATGTTCGAGAGCAACTTTCCCGTCGATTCGGGCACCTGCACCTACGCAGTGCTCTGGAACGCGTTCAAACGACTGGCCGCCGGCGCTTCGACAGCGGAAAAGATCGCACTATTCAGTGGCACAGCAGCAAGAGTCTATCGGCTCGATATCTAAAAGTCCCATCGAGATATCGACGCCGCGCTCTTGTTAGAGAAGACTATCCACTCGTATTCGAAGGGAATCCGCAGTTCCAATAATACAACTCAGAAGGAGATTCCGATGAAAAGACGGTTAGTGGCTGGCTTGCTTGCTGCGCTGGTTGTGCCGCTTGCGTTGAGCCAAACGAGTGGTACCCAAGAAAAAAAAGCGCAGGACGGCGGCAAAGTGAGTCTTGTCGACACATTTACCAAAATAGAGAACGATTGGTGGGAGGCCGACAAAGCGAAGGACGAAAAAGCTCTCGGCCGAATACTGGCAGACGATTGGTTCTACCTGGGACCTAAGGGGACTATGACGAAAGTTCAAGAGCTGGCTGAGGTTAAAACGAGAGACGAAAATATCGCGTCCCTTACACTGATGGACATGAAGGTTCGTGTGTACGGAGATGTTGCCATTGTTACGTTTCGCGAGCGCGAGAATAGTACAAAAGAAAACACGGACTCGAGTGGAGACTTTCTGTATACAGATGTTTTCGTGAAACGTGAGGGGCACTGGCAGGCCGTAAATTCCCAAGGTACTGCTCTTACACATAAGTGACTTTCGGTTGGGACCGGAATGCCGGCCACCACCCGGTCGATGGAGAGGTATTCGGGTCCCCACCGATCATTCCGACCGGGCCGCCACACGTGACTCGATGCATTCCGGTGGGATACCCCGTACCGGTGGTCGCGATCAGCCGGCACCACGAACCGAGACGCTGCCCGACCGCCTGACTTACGCACGCTGCAGCCTGAGTGCTCCACTAGCGCGCGCTTGTGAGCATCTCAAAGCGAGATCAATTTGATCGAAATCATCTGCTTTATTCTTAAGACGGGCACGACTAGCCTAGGACGCACGACCAAAGAGGGGAGTGCTTCAAGATGCTCACGATGACGCGGCGCAAGATGCTGAGCGGCGCAGTCGCTGCCGGGGTAGCCATGGGGGTTGCCACTGCCAGATCCAGTGTTGCCGCGCCCGGCGGCGGATCCCCAACGCGGCTCGTGGTCGACGGGCTCGACTGTTCATCGGTGAGCCAGAAGTTCCTGGACGCGCTGCACAAGGGCGGTGCGAATTGCGTCCATCTCACCGTTAGCGGCATTGCCGAAGACAGCGGTGGAACTCCCGGTTTCGGCACGCTTTATGAGTTTGCCGACACACATGGGGATCAGATGGTGATTGCGACCAGTGTGCGCGACATCCGCAGGGCTGCACAGGAAGGCAAGGTCGCGTTCGTGCTCGGTTGGCAGGACGCCAACATCCTCGACGGTCCGCTGCGTGACTCCCGGGTCTTCACCACGATGAACGAGTCCCTACGCGCGTATTATCAGTTGGGCCTGCGCATCATCGGGATCTGCTTCAACAACAGCAATCTCTTTGGCGGTGGTTGTCTCGAGCAGCGCGAGCCTCTGACGCAGGCGGGTCACCGGCTCGTTGCGGAAGTCCACAAGCGCAACTTGCTCTTGGATGTCGGTGGCCACACCGGAGAGCAGACGAGTCTGGATGCAATCGCGATGTCGAAGGGAGTTCCGGTGGTGTCCACTCACACGAACGCCGCCGCCATCAATCCCAACATGCGATGCATTTCCGATCGGCTTGCGGAGGCCATTGCGAAGACCGGGGGTGTGATTGGCATAAATGCGCTCAGTGACTTTCACAATCGCAACGCTAAATCGGCTCTCGTTCACGGGGACCAGAGTCCGCAAGTCACCCTCGATAAGCACCTGGATCAGTACGATTACTTCAGGAAGCTCGTGGGTGTCGAGCACATCGGCCTCGGGCCGGACTTCGAGCTCGGAACCAAGTGGTCCAGCGAGGGGGAACCACCGGCGGATGTCTCGCTCAACTGGCCTTATGGGGAATCGAGCCTCGGGGGACTGACGTACATCAAGGGTTACGAGAACATCTCCCAGCTTCCGAACCTGGTCGCGGGTCTCACAAGTCGCGGCTGGTCCGACGCCGAGCTTGACAAGCTCCTCGGTGGGAATTGGCTACGCGTCTACGAGCGGGTCTGGGGGGCGTGACGCCTAGGGCCGCGAGAGGCGACCCTATGTCTGGCGACGTAGCAGGCGCGGCGCTGGCCAGGTCGCCTTGCGCAGCAGCGAGACGAACTGTTGCCCGGCACGTCCGAGTCGACGGTCCGCGCGGTGAACGAGCCGGGGCGTAAAGCGGTACCACGACCCACCGACGTACTTCACTTCGCGCAATGCCCGTGCCTTGAGCTCGCGGTGAACGAGGTACAAAGGCATCCAGCCGAAACCAACGCCCATCAGGAGCGCCTCTTTCTTCGTATAATGGCTCGAAAGATAGAAGGCGCGCTCGCAGCCAAACAGGTGGCGGTCAAATCCCTGTTCCTCACTAGAGTGCTGCACGGAAAGCTCGACGTGCTCCTGCAGTTGCGCCAGAGACACGCGCTTCGGCTTCGCGAGCGGGTGAGAACGTCCCGCACACAGGATGCAGTCCATCGCCGGAAGCGCTTCCTCGAGCAGATACGGACTGGCGGCGTAGTCCGTGACCAGCATCAGGTCCCCGTTTTCTTTCTCGAAGCTCGACTGAACGCCTCGCAGGAACTCCACCTTGACCTGAATTTTGGTCGGTACACGTGCCGCGGCGAGCGTTCTCATCGCCGCGAGTGTCGGGTCGAGTGGCAAGATGCCGTCGATGACGATTGCCAGCGACGGTTCCCATTCCTGGGAGAACTGCCGCGCAACTGACCGGACGTGCTCGGCCTGCGCCAACAGGCGACGACCCTCCGCGAGGATTGCTTCGCCGGCGGGGGTCAGGTGCACACGGTAGCCGTCACGATTGAATACGGTGAGCCCGAGCTGCTGCTCGATCTTCCGGACCTGGTGGCTTACGGCGGACTGTACTTTGTGCAGGTGCTCAGCAGCGCGCGCGAAGCCGCCGTATCTCACGACCGCATCGAGCGCTTCCAGGCTGTTCAGATCGAGCTGCACTGCTATTGCGATTGTAGATCAACTCGATCGAAACCATACGCTTTCATCGAACGAGACGTATCACCTATCCTGTCTTGGTTTGAGCATGCCCTAGGCCGATTCCGTAGCCTTCTGCTGCGTGCCGAACGTCAGCCGGCGGACAAGCATTTGAAAACGCTGAAGATACTAGGTCGAGATGCCGTGGCGCGCCACCTGACACGCTCGGTGTGCTTCGAGCTTGCCGCGCGCGCTTTCAAGGAGACCTCATCGCGGCGAGCCGAGCAGCCGAATCGCCTAATCGTGCCCATAGATAATGAGCAGGGTGGCGTGCTCAGTGTGATGGCCGGAGTGCTGCAGCGGCCGGTGCTCTTCGGGGCCAAGATCTCGGCGGTGTACCCGGACAACCGGCACCGCGGGCTCGCGGGGCACCAGGGCGTGGTCGTCGTATTCGACTCTGAAACCGGAGCGCCCGCAGCAATCCTGCACGGTGGCGAGATCACAGCGCGACGCACCGCAGCGGCGACTGCGGTCGCAACGGTAGCCTTGGCGCGCCCCGACGCCCGAATTCTTGCCCTGATCGGCGCGGGCGAACAGGCGAGTCATCACCTTGGGGCGCTCCTCGATTGCCTCCCTGTAGAGCAGGTGCGCGTCTGGAGCCAGTCGGAATCCCGCGCCCGATTGTTCGTCAGCGCCCACGAGGACTCCGCCGCGGCGCTCGTTGTCCACGGTAGCATCGAGAGCGCCATCAAAGGAGCGGATATCATCTGCACGTTGACATCCGCGCCGGCCCCGATACTTGCCGGACGGCTGCTGCAGCCCGGGCAGCACGTGAACGCAGTCGGGTCCAGCGTACGGCAGTTTCGCGAGCTCGATGAGGAAGCCGTCCGGCGCTCGCGGCTCTACGCCGACTACTTGCCGATGCTGGAAGCTGAGGGTGGCGATTACCTCGCGGCCCTGAGCTCGGGCACGATAAGGGCGGAGCACGTGATCGGGGAGGTGGGCGAAGTGCTCCTCGGGCACAAGCCGGGACGCCAGTCAGATCAGGACATCACGCTGTTCAAGTCCTTGGGGATCGTTGCCGAGGATCTGATTGCGGCCCAATATGCCCTGGAGCAGGCCGCTGCCACCAAGGATGGTGCCGACGTGCCTTTTGACGGGTCTTAAGTTCGGAGATGCCCGAGATGGATAGTTCTCTTTGGAATGCTCCGCGTGGCTACTTCAACACCGCACTGCGCGGGATACCCCCGCGAGCTTCGGTCGAAGCTGCGAGGCGAACCCTGGACTTGTGGAGCCGCGGTGAACTCGACTGGGTCCCGTGGCTAGACGAGCTCGACCATGTGCGCCGTGCGTTTGCGACCCTGGTCGGCGTTTCCCCTGCCCAGGTGGGGATAGGGCATACAACAGCCGCACTGGTCAACGTCGTGGCCGCCAACCTGAAATCAGGCACGCGGGTTCTCGTCCCGGAATTTGAGCACAACTCCAACACGATACCGTTCGTGGCCCAACGCTATCGCGGAATCACCGTTGACACAGCTCCGTTGGCTGAGATTACCGGGCGCATTTCGAGCGATTACGCCGCCGTCGCGCTGTCGCTGGTGCAGTCCCTGGACGGATCGATCGTCGATCTCGCAGCCGTTTCGCGAGCGTGTCGCCGTTCGGGAGCCCTGCTCTGCGTCGATGTCACTCAGGCCGCCGGCTGGCTGCCGTTCGATGCGGCGCTGGCAGACGTCCTCGTGTGCTCCTCCTATAAGTGGCTAATGGGTCCGAACGGCCCGGCGTTTATCGTGCTGCGCGCAGACCTGGTGGAGTCATTCCGGCAGCTGCAGCCAAACTGGTTTGCCTGTGAGGATCCTCATGCGGCCCCGTACGGGATCGATTTTCCCGCCGCCCGCTCGGCGCGGAAGTTCGACGTGGTCCCCGGCCTGATCTCCGCGAGCGCGCTGTTGCCGTCGCTTGCTCTGATCAACGAGTTGGGTCTTCGCAATATCCACCGTCACAACACGGAGCTCGCCGCCGCCTTATGCAGCCGAATGAACATTGCGCATAACGGCTCGGCCATTGTGATACTTCACGTTCCAGGAGCGCCCGAAAAACTCAAGGCACGCGGTATACGCGCCACCGTTCGTGGCGAGCGCATCCGTGTTGCAGCTCACGTCTACAACACAGCTGAGGATCTGGACGCGCTGGTGGATGCCCTTCATTAGTGCCTGGGGTTCAGGCAGTAGCACCGGTAGTTGAGCCGCGCGTCAGTCGGAAATGCGGCGGGTCGCGTCAACGCCGAACCATGCGACGGTCGCGAGCAAAGCAAAGCCAGTTCCGATTATGAAGGCCGCCGTCCAGGCGCCGTGCCCGGAAAGATACGCGACGATCGGAATCCCGATCACTCCGCCGAGATTGCCCCCGGTATTGAGGATCCCGGTGGCTGACATGGTGTCGCTGCGCGCCAGGTACATGGTGGCGGCCCAGTAAGGGCCTTCGTTGAGCTCGAGCGTCGCGAAACAGAGCGACAGCGCAATCACCGAATTGTAGGGATTCGACGCGTAGACCGCGGCCAGCAGCAGAACTCCGGCCGCGGGCAGCGACATGAGGGGTACAAGACGGTATCCCCAGCGGACACCGAATCGGAGGCACAGCATATCGGAAGCTTTGCCGCCGATGCCTGCGCCCAGCGCTGCCGCGAGAGGCGGCGCTGCGGCCAACCAGCCGCCCTCGAGGATCGTGAAGTGGCGTTCCTGGATCAGGTACAGGAAGCACCAGTTGCCGATGAGATAAAAGACGTAGTTCATCGAGGTATACGAAAGAGTGAGCAGCAGGACGGAACGGTCGCTCAGCAGCCGCCGCAGTCGTCGCCACGAGATACCTGGCACGCTGGGTGCAGCGGAGCCGGTGTCGAGCTCGGCGAGTTCCTCGGGCGTCACAGCCGGGTGCTCCGCGGGAGCGTTGCGGCCGTACCAGGCCCACACTGCGATGAGGCCGAGTGCGGGCAGCGCCGGCCATAGAAGCGCCTGTTGCCAGCCGACACTGCTCATGAGCGATGCGATCAGCGGCGGGGTAAGAGCCGCAGCGAGCTGGAATCCCATTACCTGGAGACCCTGTATCGAGGCCCACTGCCCCGTGGGGAACCAGGTTTCCATGATGCCCGAGCTGACGGGGAATACCGGCCCCTGGGCCGCACCGAGGAGGAGCTGCAAAGCGACGAATGTCGCGAACAACGCCGTACCGCTAAACGCATAGGGTGCAAGAGGCACTAGAACCGTCGCGAGGAAAGCGACGAGGCTGATCAGAACGAACGTGCGCCGGCCGCCGAGGAGCTGTCCGAGCACACCGCCTGGCAGTTGGAACGCCGCGTAACCGATAAGAAACGCGGACTCGATCCAGCCGATCTGCATCTGACTGAGGCCGAGGTCCGGCATCATGCCGGCCGCAGCGACGGTGACGCTCTTCTGCTGGAGGTAAGCGATACAACCGAAGCCGAACAGCAGGCCGAAAATTCGCCAGCGCACCCGATGAAGAAGGGCGTGCACTATTGTCATGAAGGTCCCGCGCGCATCGCGCGCCGCGAGTACATCTGCCCCGGTGCGATCAGCCGATCGGCGGGCGGCGCTGCCATACGCTCAGCTTGCTCTCCAAGGCGCGGGCAAGCGCGAGCATCGTGCCCTCCTCAAAGAGCCGGGCGTGAAATGTCACATTGCGGGTGACGGTGTGCTCAGGTCCGTGGGGGTCCGCCGGCGCTAAATATTTGGCGTCGGATGAGCGGGACGGGCTTTCCACGAAGCCCGCACGCAGCGTCAGGCCGGGATGGCCCGTGAAGTTTGTGGTCATGAAGAGGTCGTACGACCCGTAGGTCGGGCCGAAAAGAACATCGACGGTGCCGAAGAGTTCTTGCATGGCCTGCATGATCTGCCGACGCAGGCGCTCCTTCTGCAGATAGTCCACGGCGGACAGCAGCCGCGCCTCGCGCCAGCTCTGTGGTTGGGACTGCGTTATAAGCTCGGCGTCCTGCCCGCTGAGCGTAAGTTCCTCGAATACTGCCGCGGATTCGACGTCAAGTAGGGTCGACAGCGCGGAATTCGGCAAGTCCGGAAGTGTCACCTCTACGAGTGTCACGCCCAGCTCTTTCAGGGCTTGGAGTGCCGCGTGCTCGACGGAGGTGACCGGCACTGAATCGGCCACGTCCGATTGACTCGGCTGGTCCTTCATGGCGTAACTGATTCGATTGAACCATTGCGGTGAATAGCCGACACGGAGCTTCGTCAGATCGATCGCCGCGTCGTAGGCGAAACCCATATCGATTGAGCTTGCAGACGTCGGGTCGGGGCCGTTGATAGCCGACAGCACCAGCACGGCGTCTTCGACCGTGCGGCACAGCGGGCCTATCCGCTCGAGGCTCGGCGTCAATGGCATGCCACCCCTGATCGGTACGCGCCCGTAAGTCGCGCGCAAGCCCACAATCCCGCAACGGTCAGCCGGCTCGAGAATGGATCCCAGACTGTCGGTCCCGATGGAAAAGGCGCATAGGCCGGCAGCAGTGGCCGATGCAGGACCCGCGCTCGATCCTCCGGAGGGCTCCTCCAGATTCCAGGGATTGCGGCACCTGCCGCCGAACCAGTCCCAGCCGTCCGCAATTTCACCCGTCGCCGCTTTGCCCAGGAGAACGGCACCTGCATCTCTCAGCATGGTAACGATCGTCGCGTCTTCGGTGGGGATGCGGTTTCGGTACAAAGCGCAACCCCACGTCGTAGGAATTCCCGCGGTATCGAACACGTCCTTGACGGAATAGGGCACTCCGTGGAGCGGCCCACGGTATTTGGCCGCCTTCAGCTCAGCATCCATAGCCTTCGCTCGCGCCCGGGCCAGATCAGCACATACCGTGATGTAGCAGTACAGGCGCGGTGAAATGCTCGCGATGCGCTCCAGATAGATCTCGGTTAGGCGGACAGAGGTCAGCTGTCCGGTGCGCAGCCAATGGGACAAGTGCGTCACAGGCGCGTAGGCGATGGCTGGATCATCCGGCGGCAAGGGTATCGAGCCAGCATTTGACAGCCGTACAGAATTTTCCTGTTGTGGATAGCGTGCGCCGGGCAGCCGGGGATCGAAGTGGATCGCCGGCTGCAGGGTCAGTGGACGGGGGACTCGCCGCAGCTTCACGACTGAGTGCACCTGCGCTGGCACGGAGACCGCCAACTGCTGACGCTGCGCGGAGCTGAAGTGCACGGCGTGGATCTTCTCCGCCTCTTCGATCGTTTTCGGCGTCACTCCAGCCGTCTCTGAAGTCGGCGCTGCCGCGTGCGCGGGCGCGACACATGCCGCGATACCCAACGCCTCCGCGAGAAACTCCCGGCGGGACGTCATCAGGCCGACTGGTGCTCCTCCTGAAATCGCGAGTCCCTCGGTGGAATCCGACTGTGACATGACACTGCTCTGCTGATCGCTAACGTCCACGGGTGGACCGGGCGCCCGGAGTATCCCCGACTCTCTCAGGCGTTGCTAGGAGACGCGCAGTCACAGCCTGTCCGCGTGCTTGCTTCCCTTACACTACGCAGCGCCGGCTACCAAAGAAAACGCATAATTTCGATCAACTCCATCCGCGGCCGAGATTTTCCGCGTGTTCCCGCGGAAGCGCGGCGCCCTGGCGCTCGGCGCTGGCGGTCGTGCGTTCCTGCGCGAGTGTTCCCTTTTCAGGTCGCGCTCGGCGTCCTCGGCACCAACTGATCATCGATGAACGCGATCGAATTGATCGAAATCATACGCTTTCCCCGAAGAACAGATTGGACTAGCCTCGCACTTGTGAGCTGACCTGCGTGGACGCTCAGGGTAACTGGATGCAGATGACGAACACACTGCAGTCCGGTGATATCCCTGGCATGGTTGTCGATGGTGTACCGATGCGGGGCAGCGATGCCAGGCTCTACGACATGCACAGCTCGCTGTCGGGGTGGCTGGAGCGGCATGCGCAGGGGGAAGAACAACACCATGATCTTCAGGGACGGTAAGCCGATCCACTACGCTCGGCTCACCCGGCAACGTCCACTGTACCGTGTCGCAGATGATCTCGAACGTGCTGGACCGCAGTTTGGAGCCTTACCGGCGGCGGTGTTGCCGCGCATGCAGCCGATGCGCGATGACTTCATCATCAAGATCGATGCGCGCATCCCGGAGCGCGCGGTGCGGGATCTCGCCTCGATTGGCGGCAAGCTTTCGCCGTTGCCGCCGCACGAGCTGAACATGGCCTCGTATCAGCAGGCGTGGCGCGATCCGGTGAGTCGGTTGCTGAGCGCGAGCACTGAGCCGCGGCGTGGCGGCAAAGCCGGCGGCATCTGACTACGAGATCTTCCAACCGTTTGCAACGACAGGAGACATGAACCATGTTGTCGCGCCGCCGCTTTATTGCCCAAGCGTCCCTGGCAGCGGGATCCGCGGTACTTGGCGACGCGCTTGTCGGTCAAGGGGCCATGGCCGCCGACCCGGCAGCGCCCGTGGACGTAAAGCTACTCGATCGCGCCAAGGCTTTGCTTGAGCGAGCCCCGCTTATCGACGGTCACAATGACCTGGCGGCGATGTTTCTCCAGGTCTACTCGGACGACCTCTCGCAACTCGATATGGGGAAAGTGCAGCCTACGCTATGTGCCGACATTCCGCGGCTGAGAGAGGGGCGGGTGGGGGCGCAGTACTGGTCAATCTGGGTCGACAGCTCCACGCAGAATACCCATAACGCCCTGCACGAAGCGCTCAGACAGTTTGACGTGATGCTGCGGTTTATCCGTAGCCGGCCCGAGTTGGCGCAGGCTCGCACGGCCGACGACATCGAGCGTATTCACGCGTCCGGACGAATCGCGTCGTTGATGGGGGTGGAAGGCGGCCACATGATCGAAAGCTCGCCTGCGGCGCTGCGCATCTTCCAGGAGCTCGGTGCTCGCTATATCACCCTGACGCACCTCGATGACATTCCGTGGGCTGATTCGGCCACCGACCGGACGGAACTGCACGGACTGTCGGAATTCGGGAAGAAGATCGTGCGGGAGCTGAACCGGATCGGAGTATTCGCGGATATCTCCCACGTCAGTCCGGACGCCATGCTGGACACTCTGCACGTAACCCGTGCACCCGTTATTTTTTCGCACTCCAACGCGCGGGCGATCGATCCGCACGCGCGCAACGTGCCCGACGAGGTGCTGAGGCTGATGCCGGCCAACGGAGGAGTGGTGCACGTGAATTTCATCCGGGAGTTTGTCTCACCCGGGGATCCGGCCTGGCAGGTCAGACGTACCGCAGCCCTGCGAGACCTGCATCTGCGCTTCGACACCGATGCGGCGATCAATCAGCACATCGCCGCATGGGAAAAGGAGAATCCGCATCCACGCGGCACCATATCCGACGTGGCAGATCATATTGACCATATCCGCAAGGTGAGCGGAATCGATTACATCGGGATAGGCTCGGATTTCTTTGATGTCGCCGGCGACTCGATGGCCATTGGTCTCGAGGACGTCACTCGCTACCCGTATCTCTTCGGCGAGCTTCTGCGGCGCGGGTACTCGGACGACGATCTGCTGAAGATCGCCGGACGAAATCACTTGCGGGCCATGCGTCAGATGGAAAAGGTGGCCGTAGAGCTGCAGAAATCGGAGCGGCCGCTCGTTACCGAAGGACCCACCATACGTCATGGCTATTTGTAGGTTGCGATGGCACGGTGCAGGAGGCAAGGCCGGTGGCGTCTGAGGCTATGACACCCTCGCGCCGCTACTCGGCGTTCTCGCTGGCCCGGCACGCGCTCTCGAAAGCACCGTGGCCACGGGCCTGGCGTGCCGCCGAGCCGCAATCAAGTTATGACGTCGTGATTGTCGGCGGCGGTGGGCACGGCCTTGCAACCGCGCATTACCTCGCAGCGAATCACGGGATCCGCAACGTCGCGGTGCTCGAGCGAGCCTACGTGGGCTCAGGCAATGTCGGACGCAACACCACGATCGTGCGCTCGAACTATGTGCTCGATGGCAATACGCAGTTCTTCGAGTACTCCCTGAAGCTTTGGGAGGGGCTGTCCCGGGACCTCAATTTCAACGTGATGCTGTCGCAACGCGGCCAGATCATCTTAGGTCATTCGCCGCTGCAGCTCGACGTGCTGGCGCGCAAGGGCAACATCATGCGCCTGAACGGCATCGATGCTGAGCTTCTCGATCGGGGAGAGGTGATGCGCCTGCTGCCGTACCTGGATTACTCCGCCGAGGCCCGCTTCCCGATCTGGGGCGGTCTCCTGCAGCGACGCGCCGGTACGGCACGCCATGATGCCGTGGCGTGGGGATACGCGCGCGCCGCTGATGCCCAGGGCGTGGATGTCGTAGAGAACTGCGAAGTGCAGGGCTTCCTGATCCGGAACGGCCGCGTCTTCGGCGTGGAGACCAGCCGCGGCCGCATACTGGCCGGGCGCGTCGGTGTCGCCGTGGCCGGCCATTCATCGCACGTTGCCGCGATGGCAGGCCTCAGATTGCCAATCGAGAGTCACTTACTACAGGCTTTCGTATCGGAGCCGATCAAACCGTTCGTAGATCACGTGATCTCCTTCGGCGCGGAGTTCTTCTACATCTCCCAGTCCGACAAGGGAGGCCTCGTCTTCGGCGGCCATATCGACGGCTTCAACAATTACACGCAGAGGGGCCAGTTCCCCAAGGTGCAGAACGTGGCCGAGAGTGCCGTGGCGCTCATTCCTTCGGTTTCACGACTGCGACTGTTACGTCACTGGGCAGGCATTCAAGACATGACCCCGGACGGGAGCCCGCTGATCTGCCGGACTCCGATCCGCAATCTCTATCTGAATGGCGGCTGGTGTTATCAGGGCTTCAAGGCCACACCAGCCTCGGGCTGGTGCTTTGCGCACACGATCGCGAATGATGAGGAGCATGCGCTTAACCGTTGCTACAGCCTTGACCGATTCGAGCGAGGTGCAGAGCTCGATGAGGACGGTGTGGGCAACTGGACCTACAAGCAATGACGAAGAAGCAGTGACACTATGCTGAGAATCCCCTGCCCGCTGTGCGGTGAGCGCGACTACACAGAGTTCCGTTACGGAGGCGATGCGCGCAAGCGACGGCCCTCCCATGGAGTGCCCGACCTGAAGGTCTGGCACGACTATGTCTTCTTGTTTGATAACGAGAAGGGCCCGCATCGGGAGTTCTGGCAGCACGTTGTTGGCTGCCGGCAATGGCTCGTTGTCGACCGCAATACCGCAACGAATCGAATTGAGGCGTCCGAACTTGCGCGCCTGGTCCTGACCACCCATGAGGATGCGACGCCATGACGTCCGCTTCGTACCGGCTGCCGACCGGCGGGCGCATTGATCGCGGCCGCCGTGTCGGCTTTTCACTGGATGCCAAAGCGATGAGCGGCTTTCGTGGCGACACGTTGGCCTCCGCGCTGTTGGCGAACGGGGTGCGGGTCGTCGGTCGCAGCTTCAAATACCACCGACCCCGCGGGTTCGTGTCCGCGGGTATCGAAGAGCCGAATGGTCTCTTTACCCTGGGCAAGGGCGGGTGCAGCGAGCCCAATGTCGCCGGCACGGTGACCGAGCTCACCGAAGACCTCGTTGCGCGTCGTCAGAACGCATGGCCGTCGGTCGAATTCGATCTGCGTGCCGCCAACGCCTTCGCCGCACCGTTGCTCACCGCCGGGTTTTACTACAAGACGTTCATGGGTCCCACGCGCGGCGCCTGGATGTTCTACGAGCGCTTCATCCGCCGTGCCGCCGGCCTGGGGCAGGGCGTTCACCAGCGTGACCCCGATCGTTACGAGACGCGACACGCGTTTGCCGATGTCCTGGTCATCGGCGCCGGACCGGCGGGTCTGGCCGCTGGACTCACGGCTGCTCGTGCCGGTGCGCGCGTCGTTATTGCGGAGCAGGACACACTGTTGGGTGGCAGCCTGCTGCTCGAGACGGTCGCGAGCCCGGTCGAAGTGTGGCGTCGCGAAGTGGAGGCGGAGCTCGAGTCACTGGCGCACGTGACGATACTTCGGCGAACGATTGCGCTGGGCGTCTACGACGGCGGCACGGTCGCTCTGGTCGAGCGGCACAATCCCCTGCGCCCAGACCCCGCCGCAGGCGAACCGCGCCAGGTCATGATCACACTGCGTGCGCGCGCCATTGTGTATGCCACGGGGGCGACCGAGCGGCCGATCGTATTCGCCAACAACGACCGGCCAGGCGTGATGCTGGCTTCCGCGGTGCGCGCATATCACAATCGCTTCGCCGTGGCGCTTGGCAAAATGGCCGTTGTCGTAACCAATAACGACAGCGCATATAGCACGGCTTTCGATCTCGCGCGGCACGGCGTCGTTGTGACCGTCGCAGATCATCGCGACACGATCGACCGCGACCTGGGGGCCAGGGCCAGGGCGCTGGGGATCGAGCAGATCTCCGGCGCGACGGTGATCGATGTGCTCGGCAGCAAGGCCGTTAAGGGCGTAGTCATCGCCCGGGCGGTTGATGGTTCGGGGCCGCACCGGCGCGGCTGCGATTTGGTCTGCATGTCCGGTGGCTGGTCTCCCGCCGTACACTTGCCATCGCACGGTGGCATCAAGCCGCGCTATCGGACTGAAATCGGCGCCTTCGTGCCGGATGGCTATGCGGCCGGTCAATTTGGGGCCGGGTCATTGACCGGGAGCTTCACACTTGCCGCGGCGATCAACGACGGCGGGGAAGCCGGCCGGCGCGCCGCCGCGCATGCGGGCCACGCCGCTACCGCGTCGACGCTGTCGGCGCCGATCCTCGAGACGACCGGTTACTCCGTCGAGCCGGTCTGGCGTCTGCCGCACCGCCACCCCGATAAAGCCTTTGTCGACTTCCAGAATGACGTCACGGTGAAAGACCTCACGATCGCACATCAGGAAGGGTATGAATCCGTCGAGCATCTGAAGCGATACACGACACTTGGCATGGGAACGGACCAGGGCAAGACCAGCAACATCAATGCTGCGGCCATGATGGCCTTGCTACAGGGCAAGGAGAACCCGCCGACGGGTACGACCACGTTTCGCCCGCCGTTCATGCCGGTGAGTCTTGGCGCACTCGCGGGACGTAACGTCGGAAATCATTTTAAGCCGACGCGGCGGTCACCGCTCCATGACTGGCACCTCGCCCACGGGGGGGATTTGATACAGGCGGGGCCATGGCTGCGGGCCTGGTGGTACCGCTGGGCCGGACCCACCGTGGAGGTCGCTTATATCGAAGAGATGCGGCTGGTGCGCACGGCCGTCGGGCTCGCCGACACTTCCACGCTCGGCAAAATCGATGTGCAGGGCCCGGATGCGGCCGAATTCCTCGGTCGCATCTACGTCAACAATTTTGCGAGTCTCCCTGTCGGCAAATCGCGCTACGGTGTCATGTTGGCCGATGACGGCACGGTATTCGATGACGGCTCGACTACCCGGCTCGCCGAGACTCACTATTTCATGACCACGACTACGGCCCAGGCCGGGGAGGTCATGTCCTGGATCGAATTCCTCCTGCAAACGGCGTGGACTGATTTGCGGGTCAGCGTCACGTCGGTCAGTGATGAGTGGGCGGCCATGGCGGTTGCCGGTCCGAAGGCGCGAGCCGCACTCGAGCTGGCGCTGCCGGGGACGGATGTCTCGAATGCGCGGCTTCCCTACATGGGGTGTCTGGAAACCGAGCTCGACGCCGTACCGATGCGTCTGATCCGCCTCAGTTTCTCGGGCGAGCTGGCCTACGAGGTCTATGTGCCGGCGGATTACGCCGTCGCGCTGTGGGAGCACATGCTCGCGGCGGCCGCGCCTCTCGGGATCAAGCCTTTCGGGCTCGAGGCGGTGGCGTCGTTGCGCATTGAGAAGGGACACGTGGCCGGCCTCGAGCTCGATCACCGCAACACGTTGGATGATCTGGGTCTCGGCAAGATGGCGAGCAAGGACAAGCCGTATGTAGGCCGCGAGCTGCGGCAGCGTCCCATGTTGCGGGGACCGGAGCGTTGGGGCCTGGTGGGCATCGAGTGTCTCGAGCCGGGAAAATCCCTGCGCGGGGGCTCGATCCTGTTTGCAGCCACCGATAAAGTCGCAGGTCACGGGCGTGGCTACGTCACCTCCGTTACCTGGTCAACGGAGCTGAAGAAATTTATCGCCTTGGGGTTATATCAGGGCGGACTGATGCACTCGGGCGAAGAGATTGTGTGCGCCTTTCCGCTCAGAGGCGAGCTGGTCAAGGCCCGTATCGTCAGCCCGATGTTCATCGATCCGAAAGGGGAGCGCCTGCGTGCTTGACAGGAACTCCGCGCTCGTCGGCGTATTGAAGAGCGGTGGCCGCGACGGCGCCGGCGGTAAGCGGCGCCTGCGCGTCGGCGAAGCAAGGGGTTGGAGGCTGGTGCAGGTGGCGGCTCTCCCCGGAGCAGCAATGGCGCTCGCTACGGCGGTGCGGCCGGTGCTCGGTACCGATCTGCCGACCAGTGTGGGGGAAGCCGCCGCCGTCAGCTCGCGGCTGTTTCTCAAAGTCGGGCCGGAACAGTTCTGGATCATCACCCGGGACAATGAGGACCTGGCTCGCGCGCTTACGTCTGTCGTACCTCCCACGGTCGGAAGCGTCACACCGCTCTCGCACAGCCGCACGTGCATCTGGATCGATGGACCTTCTTCTCGAGATGTGTTGGCGACAGGGATTGCACTGGACCTGCACCCGGATGTATTTCGCCACCACTGCTTCGCCCTGACCGGTCTGCACCATACACCCCTTCTGATCCTTCGCAGTGGTGAGAGTCGCTACGAGTTGTACGCTCTGCGAACTTTCGCGCTCTGGACTTGGGAGTGGCTCATCGATGCTGCGCTCCCGTTCGGGTATGCGATCATTGACTCCAATTAGGCGTCGCAGCCCAACCGTAGGCTCCCCGGTCAAGGACACGGTTCAGAATTAGACTCTTGCGGCTCTTGCGGCTCTTGCGGCTCTTGCGGCTCTTGCGGCTCTTGCGGCTCTTGCGGCTCTTGCGGCTCTTGCGGCTCTTGCGGCTCTTGCGGCTCTTGCGGCTCTTGCGGCCTCAGGGTGAACATCGGCGGCGGCACCCAGTCGGCCTGCCCAAGTTGCAACCTTCGCTTACCGAGAGTGCGTAGAATCATGCGGAGTGATTCGCTTGTCTCGGGCGCAAAATTTTCCGCTTGAAGCCGCGAAATTTCTTCCAATAAAGTACATTAACAATGTTGTATAAGTATTTGATTAGAATGCCAGGGAGATGAATCTTACCTCGGCAGTAAATTTCTCCGCACTCAGGCAGTTGGCGCGGTGGGACTTTTTGGGTTACCCGCAAACTTACCCAGCGGTCACGAGCACTGGTAAGACATCTGCTGCTACGCGTTGGTCACGGCAGCTTTCGATTCCAAGGCTGCTCGGCTTCCCAGTATGTTGCAATCGTAAGAGCCGCTCACTTCACACTGCCATGGGCGGCGGCAAGTCTGGAACCAGTTCGAAGGTTAGTCCGGAGCGGTCCGTCAGTCGCTGGATCAGACGATCGCCGAAGATCGTGGCGGGCGTCCAGAAGCCGCCGGGCGTAGCGGCCTTGTCGATGTCGAGCGCGAGGCACGCGGCGGCCTGGCCAAGCATTTTGCCGGTCGAGCCGTAGCCTGGGTCGCGGTCGCCCGTGACCTTGGTGCGTATCTGGCGGCCATCCGCCGTGGTACCGAGGAAGCGAAGGTCGAAAAAACCCGTGCGCTGCGCCTCGGGGCTCGGCCCGTCGCCGGGCTTAGGTAGCACGAAGCGCTCGAGTGCTGCGCGCGCTGGCCGGATGGCACCCGCGAGCATGAAGCCGGCGAGGCCGGCAGCTAGGGAGGTGGCAGCGAATCGACCCTTCAGTCCACGGCCCATGAGCATAGCCTCATCGTAGGTGAAGTCGGCGCCGTAAGCCTGTCCCGACAGCGCGTTCGTGCGCTGGACGATGCGCGTGTTGATGCCACTCATCACAAACGGCGCAACCCAGGCGCCGAAGTGGATATCGAATTCCGCCCATCTGACGTCGGGTTGCCGCACCTTGGGCGCACTCACGGCCGGGCACAGCGAATAGGGGTCGGCGAGCTCTTTGCGAAGCGCCGGGTCCGCGGCAGCCTCCTTGACGACGTTCATCAGGCTGGCGACGGTGCCGCCGGAGAACTCGCCACGCATCGCCTTTACGCGCATCTTGACCCGCGTACACGGCGCGCCGAGTCGTTTCATTGCCTGGCGCTGCAGGAAGTGCACGCCCAGGTCCGACGGGATGGACTCGAACCCACAACAATGCACGATGCGCGCACCGGACTTTCGGGCCATCGCCTCGTAACGTTGCACCATGCGGCGGATCCACTGCACCTCGCCGCTGAGGTCGCAGTAGTCGGTCCCGGATTCGGCGCACGCTTTGACCAGCGGCTCGCCATAGAGCGCGTACGGGCCGACCGTCGACACGACGACACGCGTCGACGCGCAGAGCTTGCCTAACGAGGCCTCGTCAGCAGCGTCGGCGATGACGAGCGGGAGCGTCCCAGCGTGGGCCCCGAGCGAATTGCGCAGCTCCTCGAGTTTAGCCTTCGAGCGCCCGGCCGCGGCCCACTTCATCTCGCCTTGCGCGCCGAACTCCTCCGATAGGTAGCGGCACAGGATCTTGCCTACGAAGCTCGTGGCGCCGAAGGCGACTAGGTCATGGGACGGAGCGCTCATGATCCAACCATTCTGCACCATTCACATCTGCGCGATCGACGTCTTAGGTGTATGTGCGTATTGCCCAACTTCGGCGCTTGTGTAAAAAAGACAACGATAAGAAAGCGAACTGCCTGTTCGCACCGGATTTGCCGGTGCTCGAGGGCCTTTCCGGCGCGCATAAAGATCTAAAAATCTAGACATCAGCGTGCGGACACTCTGCTTCAGGTTTCCTCGTGACTGGAATTCCCAGAATTCGGTTCACGGAACGAAGAGTATCGTACACACCGGAAAAAAATGGGGAGAACAAATGTTGGCAACGTCCATCGAATGGATACTCATCGTGTCAGGGATTGGGACGGCTGCCGGCGGACTTGTGGCATGTCTTTTCCCTAAGCAGGTTTTACAATTAGTATTTGGTGCCAAGAGTGACGATGGCCTGACGATGTTCTTCGTCAGGCATTGGGGAGCGCTGCTCTGTGTTGTCTGCGCATTGACTGTATATAGCGCCTACGTCCCCGCTACTCGAGGCCCCATCTTGACGGCTTCCGTGATCGAAAAGTTTGTCATCGTTGCGCTGATCTTTTTCGGACCGGTGAAACGTACTCTTGCGATGACAGCCATCGGAACAATGGACGGAGTGTTGGCCGTTCTGTTCATTGCATATCTTGCCGGGGTGTAGGAATGTCCGCGCCCCTACAGCCGGGTCAAGGACAGGTTACCGCGTAACACAAGCGGCCGGTTCCGAGCACGCCCTACCAGAATTCGCTTGAACGCTGCTCGGTGTGTATAATACACACGATGCAAAGCCGAGAGCTCATCCGGTTACTGCAGTCTGACGGGTGGCGGTTGCATCGGGTTCGTGGCAGCCATCACCAGTTTAAGCACCCGGAAAAGCTAGGTACGGTCACTGTGCCGCATCCGAAGAAGGATCTCGGCGTTGGCTTGGTCAAGGCGATTCGCAAGCAGGCAGGAATCTAGCGAGGCTCCAGTATGAGATATCCAATTGCCATTGAAGTGGGTGACAAGCGCCACGCCTACGGCGTGGTCGTTCCTGACCTGCCAGGTTGCTTCTCGGCTGGCGACACTCTGGAGGAGGCATTAAGCAATGCACAGGAGGCAATCCTGCTGCATTTGGAAGGACTACTGGATGACCAGAAGCCGATTCCGAAGCCCTCCGCGCTGGCCAGTCTGCAGCGCAAGCGTGCATTCAAGGGATGGACTTGGGCCGTTGTAGACGTCGACTTGAGCGAACTGGGTGATAAGGCCGCGCGAATCAACATTACCTTGCCGCAGCGAATCCTGCGCGCAGTGGATGCGCATGCGCGTCGCAGTGGCGAAACGCGATCCGGATTTCTTGCGAGGGCGGCTCTTGATGCCATGCGGAAGACCGCCGCGGAGTGATCGAACAAGGGGGTACGCAAGTGGAGCAGGGCCCGATAACTCAGGTGAGAAAACGACTCCGAAAGTTACCCACACTCGACATGTATGGCTCAGATCTGCTCAGAAGGAGTGAGTTGGGATTCGGCTGGCGGCGCAATGGCTTACGTACACTTCGTGCAAATCCTCTATAGTGCGAATGGCACGTCGGGTCCCCCGCACCCAAAAATAAAGCTACGTAAGTGATTGATAGAAGAAGAGAATCGAATATGGTGCCCGGGAGAGGACTCGAACCTCCACGGTGTTACCCGCTAGTACCTGAAACTAGTGCGTCTACCAATTCCGCCACCCGGGCAGGTGAGGAAGGCCGCGCAATGTACGCACGGGGTCGGAGGCTGTCAATTGAAGGTGCGTAGGGGAAAGTTCGGGCGACGCAGCGCCTCCCATGCTGCCGCCCCCGCGAAGTCGCGGCATGCGAAGTCCGCGGCTCGTAAGTCTTCATCCGGCGGCCCCTCGCACCCGGTGAGCCGCAGTGCAAGCCGCGCCGACAGCAGAGGTGCCGGCGGAGCCGGCGTAAAGCCCGGTTCCATCGTCGAGGGCACGGTGAGCGCAAATCGGGCCGGCTACGGATTCTTGCGAGTTGAAGGGTTCAAAGAGAGCGTGTTTCTCTCTCCCCCGGAAATGCGCGGCGTGATGCACGGGGATCGACTGCGCGTGAAGGTCGCGCGCGATGCGACCGATCGGTGGTCCGGGACGGTCCAGGAGGTGCTCTCGCGTGGCGTGACGGCGTTTCTTGGGACGGTGGAAGTGCAGGGACGCAACGCCTGGGTGAACGCCGCCGACCGTCGCCTGCAGCTGCGCTGCGCCGTGGCGCCGGTGGACCTGCACGGAGCACGGGCCGGCGACTGGGTGATCGCACGAGTCACGCGCCACGCAGGTTCCGCCTCGGCCGCCCAGGGCGTCGTCGTGAAGCGGCTCGACCCGGACCGCCCGGTGGAGCTGGCCACGGAGTCGGCAATCGCGCGCTTTGATCTGCCGGTGGAATTCTCCGCCGCCGCGCTGCGCGAAGCGCAGGCCTACGGCGCCCAGGTCGATCCGCGTGAGGCTGCAGCGCGCACCGATCTGCGCGGACTGGCGCTGGTCACCATCGACGGTGAGGACGCGCGCGATTTCGATGACGCGGTCTACGCCGAGCATCACGCGGAGGGGTTTCGGCTCATCGTCGCGATCGCGGACGTGAGCCACTACGTACGCCCCGGCAGCGCGCTCGATCTTGGTGCGCAGGAGCGCGCCACTTCGGTGTACTTTCCGACGCGTGTCGTGCCGATGCTGCCGACGGCACTGTCAGATCACCTGTGTTCGCTCGCCCCGCACGTGGATCGGCTGTGCTTCGCCGCCGATATGCTGATCAGCAAGAACGGGACGCTCAAGAGCGCACGCTTTTATCCTGCGGTGATGCGCTCGGCGGCCCGTCTGACCTATGGACTCGCCTATCAGGCGCTCTTTGAGGGGCGGCCGGCGGCGCGCGATCAGCTTGGCCCGCTTTTTCCGAAGTTGACGGTCCTGGTGGAGGTGTACCGGGCTTTGCACAAGGCTCGCAGCCGGCGCGGCGCGCTCGACTTCGATGCACCGGAGGCGCAGTTCGTGATCGATGAGGTGGAGCGGGTGCGTGGCATCGAGATGCGTGCCCGCAATGAGGCGCACCGCCTGATCGAGGAGTGCATGGTGCTCGCCAACGTGGCGGTGGCGCAGGCGCTGCAGGAGGCAGGCATGCCCACGCTCTACCGCGTGCACGGGCAGCCGGAGGAGGAGAAACTCGAGCGCCTCACCTCGACTCTGAAATCGCTCGGCATCGAGGCGCGTATTCCCAAGACCGTCACCACGCGCGACCTGCAGGCTATCGCGCGTCGGGTGGGGAGCGCGCCCGAGCGCACCTTCGTCGAGTCGCTCGTCATACGTTCCATGCCGCAGGCGCTCTATCAGCCGACCAACATCGGCCACTTCGGTCTCGCACTCTCGCATTACGCACACTTCACATCCCCGATCCGTCGCTACCCGGATCTCATCGTGCACCGCACGCTCAAGGCGCTGATCGGCGCCCCGGGCGGCAGTGCCGTGCGTTATGAGAATCAGGAGCTGAGTGTGCTCGGTGACAGTACCTCGCGCCTGGAGAAGCGCGCCGACGAGGCCGACCGCTACGTGTCGAACTTCCTCAAGTGCACGTATCTGAGAGAGCGCATTGGCCAGACGTTCCAGGGCCTCATCACCACCGTGGTCGAGTTTGGCTGCTTCGTGCAGATCCTGGATGTGGCGGTGGATGGCCTGCTGCACATCGACAATCTGCGCGGTGACGAGTACGTCATGGAGCAGAGCGGCCATGCCTGGCGAGGGCGCCGCAGTGGCCGCCGACTCAGCACCGGCGCACACGTGCGGGTCATGGTCACGGCCGTGAATCCCATCGAGGGACTCATCGATCTTGCCCTGGCGGAAGAATCCTAAAGACGCGCGCGCGCGATGGCAGTGATGAGGGCTACCGAGACGATCTACGGCATGCATGCGGTGCGCGTCATGCTCGAGCGTCACCCGCAGCGCGTGCTCGCCGTGCGGCTGGCGGAACGGCGTGACGACCCCAGGGCGCGCCTGATCGAGGAGCTGGCGCGCCGCCACCAGCGACCCGTTGAGCGCCTGGATCCGCAGGCGCTCAGGCAGTTGCTCGGGGACGTGGTGCACCAGGGGGTGGCGGCCGACATCACCCCGCTGCCGCCCTGGAGCGAGGATGATCTGCTCACGGCACTCGGTGATACCCAGGCCCCGCTGCTCCTGGCGCTGGATGGGGTGCAGGATCCACACAATCTTGGCGCCTGTCTCAGGAGCGCGGACGCCTGCGGCGCGCTCGCCGTGATCGTGCCGCGGGACCGCGCCGCACAGCTGACCCCGACCGTGCGTAAGGTGGCGGTCGGGGCTGCGGAAACGACGCCCGTGGTGGCCGTTACGAATCTGGTGCGTACACTGAAGCTACTGAAGGAAGCAGGTCTTTGGGTCGTGGGGGCCGATGCCGCCGCCGCGAAGGAGGCCTGCGAGGTCGACCTCAAAGGGGGCGTGGTGCTGGTACTGGGAGCTGAAGGATCCGGACTGCGTCACCTGACGCAGCAGAACTGTGATTTTCTGGTGCGTCTGCCGCAACTCGGGGCGGTCGAGAGCCTCAACGTGTCCGTCGCCGCGGGCATGCTGCTTTACGAAGCCGTCCGGCAGAGGCGCTCGCCATGAAAGCGGTGCTGGCGAAGGCTTTTGCGCCGCTCGAGCAACTCGCGCTGGAGGACGTGGCGCTCAAACACCCCGGCGCCGGCCAGGTACTGATCGCCGTGCACGCCTGCGGCGTGAACTTCATGGACAGCCTGATCGTGCAGGGCAAGTACCAGACCAAGCCGTCGCTGCCCTTCTCACCGGGAGCCGAAGTTGCCGGCCTCATCAAGGAAGTGGGCGCGGGCGTCACCGGCCTCAGCGCCGGTACGCGCGTGCTCGCCCCCGTGGGTCACGGCGGCTTCGCCGAAGAGGTCGTGACTGAGGCGGTGAACGTCATGCCGCTGCCACCGACCATGGACTTTGCGACCGCCGCCTGTTTCCCGATTGTCTACGCGACCTCGCTGCATGCGCTCAAAGACCGCGCGCAGCTGAAGGCGGGCGAGACGCTGCTCGTGCTGGGGGCGGCCGGCGGCGTGGGACTCACCGCAGTGGAAATCGGCAAAATCATGGGGGCACGGGTCATCGCCGCCGCCTCGAGCGCGGAAAAGCTCGCGCTGTGCCAGGCTCACGGCGCCGACGCACTCATTAATTATGCGACCTCGGACCTGCGCGAGCGGGTGAAGGAGCTCACCGCCGGCAAGGGCGTGGACGTTGTCTACGATCCGGTCGGCGGAAGCTACGCCGAGCCGGCCGTGCGCAGCCTCGCCTTTCTCGGCCGCTATCTGGTCATCGGTTTTGCGAGCGGTGAGATCCCCAAGATCCCGTTGAATCTGCTGCTGCTCAAGCAGGCCTCATTGGTCGGGGTCTTCTGGGGTGCTTTTGCCCGCGCGCGTCCGGCGCAGAACGCGCAGAACTTTGCCGAGCTCTTCACCTGGTATGCCGAGGGTCGCCTGCATCCGCACGTCTCCGAGACCTTCACACTCGAGCGCTACCGCGAGGCACTGGACGCCGTCGTGAACCGACGCGTCCAGGGCAAGGTCGCGCTGCGCATCGCCTAGCCGCTTTCCATTGTTTTGCCAGGGTCTATGAGCGACGGAGTTTCGTTTACGCGGCACGGGGACATTGCGGTGGCCGTCATCGAACACCCGCCCGTGAATGCCCTGTCGCACGGCGTGCGCGCGGGGTTGAGTGACGCACTCGAGCGTACGGCAGCGGACCGCGGGCTTCGGGCGCTCGTCATCCGCGGCGGGGGTCATAATTTCAGCGCCGGCGCCGACGTGCGCGAGTTCGGCCGGCCCTTTGAGCCGCCGCACCTGGGCGAGGTCATCGAGCGCACCGAAGGATCGGCGAAACCGGTGATCGCGGCGCTGCACGGCAGCGCGCTCGGCGGTGGCCTCGAGCTCGCGCTCGCGTGCCATTTCCGCATCGCCCTCGCGGACACGCGCCTGGGCCTGCCCGAGGTGAAGCTTGGCATCATCCCGGGCGGGGGCGGTACGCAGCGTCTGCCGCGCCTGGTGGGTGCTCGCGCAGCGCTGCGCATGATCGCCGAGGCCCAGGAGTTGGGAGCGGCCGAGGCGTGCAGCCTTGGGCTGATCGATGCCTGCGTCGCCGGCGAGCTTGAGTCCGCTGCGATTGATTTCGCCCGCGGCGTGCTGCGCGATGGCCGTCCGCTGCGCCGGACCAGCGAGCTTGCGGCAACGCTCGATGAGCCGGGCGTCTTCGCCGAGTTCACGCAGGCGCTCGAGCGCAAGCAGCGCGGGTTCCGCGCCCCACTCGAAGCGGTGCAGGCGGTACGCCTGGCGTACGAGCTGCCCTTCGCCGCGGGCGCCCGGCGCGAGCATGAGAGCTGCATGGCCCTCCTGAGCGGGGCGCAGTCGCGCGCGCAGCGCCACGCCTTCGCCGCGCAGCGCGAGGTCGCGAAGGTCCCGGGCCTCCCGCCAGACACACCGGCACGCGAGATCGGCGCGGCCGCGGTGGTGGGTGTGGGCACCATGGGGCGCGGCATCGCCATGTGTTTTGCCAACGCCGGTATCCCGGTGCATCTCATCGGCCGCACGGCATCTGCGGCCGAGCAGGCTCGCACGGCTATCGAGAAGGTTTACGCCGGCTCCGTCGGTCGCGGCAGCCTCGCGCAGGAGGAAGCCGCCTTACGTCTCGCGCGCATTCGCGCCGACACCGACTTCGCCGGCCTCGCCGCCGCGGATATCGTGGTCGAGGCGATCGCCGAGGAACTGCCCGCAAAAAAGGCGCTCTTTGCCCGCCTTGGAGCCCTCTGCAAGCCCGGCGCCATTCTCGCCAGCAACACGTCCTTCCTCGATCTGAATGTGCTCGCGCAGGCGAGCGGGCGAGCACAGGACGTCGCCGGCATGCATTTCTTCAATCCCGCGCACGCGATGCGGCTGCTGGAGAACGTGCGTACGCCCGCCACCGCCGCCGAGGTGAGCGCGACGCTGATGAAGCTCGGTAAACGTCTGGGGAAGACTCCCGTGCTGGTAGGGGCGGGGCCTGGTTTCGTCGCCAATCGCATGCTCGCGCGCCGCTCGCGCGAGGCGCTCTTCATGCTCGAGGAAGGTGCGGAGCCCGAGCAGGTGGACCGGGTGCTCGTGGATTTTGGCTTCCCGCTGGGACCTTTGGCCGTGGCAGACCTTGGGGGGCTGGATGTGGTGCTCGCGACACGGCGGGCGCGCTGGAGCGAGTTGAGCGCGCGCGAGCGCGCGGCGGATCTGCTGGAACAGCTGAACGCACTCGGGCGTCTGGGACAAAAGAGCGGCGCCGGCTGGTACTGCTACGACAAGGAGCGGCGCGCGCGGCCCGATCCTGAGATCACGGCGCTTCTGGCGCGGCACCGCGCGGCGCGCGGGCTCACGTCCCGCACGCTTACCGATGAGGAAATCCTCGAACGCTGTCTTTATGCCATGATCAACGAGGGCGCACGGCTCATCGAGGAAGGCATCGTGTCGCGCCCGCACGAGATCGACGTCATCTGGCTCAACGGCTTCGGCTTTCCCGCCTACCGCGGTGGCCCGATGTTCTACGCGGATGAGGTGGGACTCAGGACGATCCTCGGGCGCCTGCAGCACTACCGAGCGCAGGTGGGAGCCGAGTATTTCACGCCCGCGGCGCTGATCGAGCGCCTGGCACGCGAGGGTGGGGGCTTTTACAGCCGCTGAGCGGCAGCGCCTGTTAATAAGAAGGAGCCGGTCCGTGGACTTTGAATTCAGCCAGAAGAGCAAGGGCTACCTTGAGCGCCTCGGCGCGTTCATGGATGAGCACGTCTACCCGAACGAGGAGCGCTTCTACGCGCAGCTGAAGGAGGGCGAGCGCTGGGAAGAACCGCCGCTGCTCGAGGAACTCAAGGCCAGGGCACGCGCGGCGGGGCTGTGGAATCTGTTCCTGCCCGATTCGCACCACGGCGCGGGGCTGAGCAACCTCGACTACGCCCCGCTGTGCGAGATGATGGGCCGGGTGCGATTTTCCGCCGAGATCTTCAACTGCTCTGCACCCGACACCGGCAATATGGAGACCCTCGAGCGCTACGCCACAGCGCAACAGAAGCAGGAATGGCTCGAGCCGCTGCTGGCGGGGACCATGCGCTCGGCCTTTGCGATGACCGAGCCGCGTGTGGCCTCGAGCGATGCCACCAACATCGAAAGCTCCATCGTGCGTGACGGGGATACTTACCTCATCAACGGGCGCAAGTGGTGGACCTCCGGCGCCGGCAGCCGCCGCTGCCGACTCTTTATATTCATGGGCAAGACCGATCCGAACGGCCCCCGGCACCGCCAGCAGTCCATGATCCTCGTGCCGCGCGAAACCCCGGGCATCACGATCCTGCGGCACCTGACGGTGTTCGGTTACGACGATGCGCCTCACGGACATATGGAGATCGACTTCAAGGACGTGCGCGTGCCGCTCGCCAATATCCTGCTCGGCGAAGGGCGCGGTTTCGAGATCGCACAGGGTCGCTTAGGACCGGGGAGGATCCATCACGCCATGCGTCTCATCGGTGTCTCCGAGCGTGCGCTGGAGAAGATGTGCCGGCGCGTCAAGGTGCGCACCGCCTTCGGTCAGCGCCTCGCCGAGCAAACCGTGACCCTCGAGCGTATCGCCGAGTCGCGTATCCGCATTGACCAGGCGCGCCTGCTGGTGCTCAACGCCGCGTGGCTCATGGACACCGTGGGCAACAAGGCCGCGCGCGCCCAGATCGCCATGATCAAGATCGCCGCCGCCGACACCGCCTGCCAGGTGGTCGACTGGGCCATCCAGGCACACGGGGCGGCCGGGCTGAGCGATGACTTTCATCTCGCCCATGAATACACCCACGCGCGCTCCATCCGCATCGCCGACGGTCCGGATGAAGTGCACCGCAATCAGATCGCGCGACTGGAGCTGGCTAAGTACCCTTAGATGGACCGCGAGGAATTCGCCGGCACCATGCCGGTCAGCGACGCACAGCGTTTTGATGTCACCGCGCTCGAGCGCTATCTGCTGGTGCACGTCGAGGGTTTGCGCGCGCCGCTTCAGGTGCAGCAGTTCCGCGGCGGTCAGTCGAACCCGACCTTTCTTCTCACGAGCGCTGATAACACCCAGTACGTGCTGCGCAAGCAACCCTCAGGGCCGCTGCTGCCTTCGGCGCACGCGGTCGATCGGGAATTCCGCGTGATCAGCGCGCTTTATGGCACCGGCTTCCCCGTGGCGCGGCCGGTGTGCTTCTGCGCCGACACCTCGGTCATCGGCACGCTCTTTTATCTCATGGGCTATGCCGCCGGACGCAACTTCTGGGATGCGACGCTGCCGAGCCTCACACCCGCGCAGCGCACGGCGCTCTACGATGAGATGAACCGGGTGCTGGTGCGGCTGCATACGCTCGACTTCATGGCCGCGGGACTCGGTGATTTTGGCAAGCCCGGCAACTATTTCGCGCGCCAGATCGCCCGCTGGAGCAAGCAGTACCGCGCCTCCGAGACCGAGCCTATCGAAGCCATGGAGAAACTCCTCGTATGGCTGCCGGCGAACATCCCGCCCGGGGATGAAACGACACTCGTGCACGGGGACTATCGGCTGGACAACATGATCTTCCACCCGAGCGAACCGCGCGTACTGGCCGTCGTCGACTGGGAACTCTCAACCCTCGGGCATCCGCTCGCGGACTTCTCCTATCACTGCATGGCCTGGCGCATTCCCGGCGGCGGCGACCGCGGCCTTGCCGGGATCGAGCTTGCCCCGCTTGGCATCCCGAGCGAGCAGGAGTATCTGGCGAGCTACTGCCGGCGCACCGGGCGCGCCGGGATAGAGCCGCGCGTGTGGGAGTTTTGCATGGCCTACAACCTCTTTCGCATCGCCTGCATCCGCCAGGGGATCCTGCGCCGGGTGGTCGATGGCACGGCCGCAAGTCGCCACGCGCGCGAGGCGGGTGCTCGGGCGCGCGAGAGCGCCGAGCTCGCCTGGCAGCAGGTCGAGGAGCATCTCGGGGGCTGAAGCGCGCAACGAAGCAACAGGAAGTTGCGACCCCGCCGCGCCGGGTTGCGTACGCAGAGGAGCGAGCGGTAGATGAGTGAGGCCGTTCCTGCCGCCTCGCTCACGCGCACGCCTATTGCGTCGTACCGCCTCCTTGGGCATCTTTCCCGCAGATGTATGAGCCCGTTCCTGCCGCCTCGTTCACCCGCACGCTTCGCCTGAAGGTGAAGGCGGAAGGCTATCCGTGGCTTGCCGCTGCGGCGGTCGAGGTGAACCAGGTTTTCAACTGGGCGAATGCCACAAGCCTGGATGCAGCGGATCGCAACCGCCGCGCGAACGCGAAGTTCCTGTCCGGTTTTGAGCTCTGCAACCTCAGCGCCGGGGCTACGGAGTTCTTCGAGCACATCGGTGCGGACACGATCCAGCGGATCTGCTGTGAGTATGCCGCCAAACGATGCGCCGCGAAGCGCCTGAGGCTGCGCTGGCGGGTGAGCCGCGGCTCCCGGCGCTCCCTCGGGTGGGTGCCTTTTAAGGCGGCGAGTCTGAAGCGTAAGGGCCATGCCCTGCGCTTTTGCGGAAAAGTATTCCGCGTCTTTGAGCCGGATCGGCTCGAGGGTGTGAAGTGGCGCGACGGCTGCTTTGCGCAGGATGCGGTGGGCGACTGGTGGCTGTGCTTGCCGGTGCAGCTGACCGCCGAGACGGCGATCGCGCCTCGGGAAGCGGTGGGTATCGACCTTGGCCTCAGGGAGATCGCCGTCACGAGCGAGGGCGAGCGCCTGGAGGCGGGCCGCTGGACGCAACACCTCGCCGTGAAGCTCGCGAGGGCGCAGCGCCGCGGGCACCAGCGGCAGGCCAGGAGGATTCATCGCAAGGCGGCACGGCGCCGTAAGGATGCGCTGCATAAGTTTTCGAGGAGGATGGTCGATACGTATCAGAACATCGTGGTGGGCGATGTGAGCAGTCTTAAGCTGGCGAAGACGCGGATGGCAAAGTCCGTGCTCGATAGCGGCTGGGGACTGCTCAGGCAGATGCTGCTGTACAAGGGCGAGCACGCCGGCAGGTCTGTGACCGTCGTCTGCGAGAGAAACACGACGCGCGCCTGCAGCCGCTGTGGGTCCCTCACGGGACCGACAGGAGCGAGCAGGCTCGTTGTAAGGCAGTGGGAATGCGCGGACTGTGCAACCGTGCACGACCGGGACGTGAACGCGGCTCGGAATATTCTTGCTGTCGGGTCAAGGTGCCTGACCTCCGTGCGCGGGAACGAGTCGCTACCGCAAGGGCGCCCGCCGAGCCCGGTATCTCACCGATGCGAGGCAGGGGACGGGCGCGCTTGGGGTGGCGGCATGAACACCGGTTGAGCCCATGACGATTCCGGACCTGCGCATTCTGCGACCCATGACCCGGACCGATTCACGGGTGGAGGAGGCGTATACGCGGCTCATCGCCTGCAGCCGCCAGGAAGAGAGCATCGCGGCGACCGCGCAGCTGATCCTCGCGATCTTCGATGATTTCTACCGCGAGCTGTGCGAGTACCCCTTCCGCGCCCAGCGTGCCTTCGAGAGCATGGATCCTCACACCTCGATCCAGATCAGCGCGGAGCGTCTGGGGCTCTACAGTCGCTACATCACCGAACACGGACCGCGCCTGCTCGCGGCCTTCCCGGCGCTCGCCGCCAATGCTGCGCTGTGGGAGGCGATTGATCGGCTGCTCGTAGCGATGATCGTCGATCGCTATGAGGCGGATATCGCCTTCAGCTTTGCCCACTCCCTGCGCCGCAACATCGGCCACGGTATCTGGCGCCCGGTCGCGTACTCGTTTCCTCCGCCGAGCAAACGCCGGGTCGACTCGATGGCGCACGTGCACGTGCGGCTGCCGGTGCAGGGGCGCGTGGATGCTGAGCTGCTCAGCCGCGCCCTGCAGATTCCCGGCTTCTCGGTGCCGTTCCGCGATCTGCCGGGCGACGTTGCGCGAATTCTCGAGCGACTCGAGCCGCTGCTCTACGGTGCACCGGGCGTCCCGCGGCCGCTGGCGCTGGATGTGGTGGAGGCGGGATTTTTCCGCGAGGCCAGCGCCTTTCTGGTCGCCCGCTGGGTCATGAGCGATGGCAGCTTCACCCCCTTCGTGGTGGCCCTGCTCAACAGCACAGCCGGCATCTACGCCGATGCCGTGCTCGATCAGGTTTCGGACATCCACGATCTGTTCAGTTCCGCGCTCGCCAATCTGCACGTCACGACGCGCCTGTACTACCAGACGTGCGTGTTCCTCTTCAGCCTCATGCCGCGGCGCCCCCTCGGGCATCACTACTCGACGATCGGCTTCAACCATGTCGGCAAGGTCGCCATTCTCAACGAGATCATCGAGCAGCTGCGGCAAAGCGGTGAGCGATTGCAGCGCTCCCCGGGGGCTTTGGGTACCGTGGCACTCGGGTTTACCTGCCCGGCCTGCACGTATCACCTGAAGGTGATACGTGATCAACCGACCACGGCCTACAAGTGGGGCGCGTTTCCGGGGGTGGCCGCGGTGCTGGACAAGTATCGCGCCGTGCACGAGATCAATCGCGCCGGGAGCATGCTCGATAACATCATGTACTTTAATCTGAGGCTCGGGCGGGAACTGTTCGAGCCCGCACTGCTGGATGAGATCCGTGCGCAGGCGGCGGGGAGTGTTCACGTGGAGGCCGATGGCGTCTTCATCCGTTCCCTGATCGTGCAGCTGAAGATTGTGCCGCTGCCGGTCTATCTGCAAAGCGCGGATGAGGGCGCCACGCGCGCCGTGATCCGCAACCTCGGTCACTGCATTCGCAACAACGCCGCCACCAATATATTCAACAAGGATCTGGACTCGCGCAATTACGGCGTCGGCCGCTACGGCCGGGTACTCCTGTTCGATTACGATGCGGTCGAGAAGCTTACCGAGGTCAAGATCCGCACGAATGTCGACCGCGAACCCGGCGAGGAGATCCTGCCCGCCTGGGTGTTCGAGGACGGCGTGATCTTCCTGCCCGAGGAGCTCGAGTACGGCATGCAGCTGAAGGGTGATTGCGCCCGCCGCGCGTTCCGGACCGAGAACGCGGACCTCCTGGGCGTTCAGTACTGGCTTGATGTGCAGGACAAGCTGCTGCGGGGTGAGGTCCCGCAACTGCGCATGTACCCGCGCAGCTGTCGGCTGCGCACCGACCCCGATGAGAGCGCCGCGGCGCCTAAACCGGTAGCTGGTTGAGGCTCTCGCGTTCGCGTCGCAGATGGGCGGTGCGCGAGGCGAAGCGCCAGCCCTGCGGGGTGCGCTCCACGACGTCGCGGTACACGACACTGCCGACGCGGCCGTTCGGGCCCACGCCCAGACCCTTGGAGAGGACCCGCACGGTGCCGTCCGCTTCCACGCTCACGAGGATGTTGGTGGCATGGTGCGCGAGCGGATGCGCCGCGTTCGGGCGGCTCCACAGCTCGCAGATCGCGGCCGTTCCCTGCACCATGCCGAGGCCAAACTCGCGCATGTCATAGACCGTGCGCGCCGTGAAGAGCTCATCCGCCCGCGCCCACTGGCGCTCATCGATGATGTGCCCGTAGAGCGCGAGCAGTTCATGAATGGCGAGTGTGTCGCGCGGCTCGAGCACGCTAGAGCTCCGGTGTGACGACGGCGCGGCCGAGAAGCGCGCCCTGCTCGAGTTTCGCGTACGCCTGCGGCACCTCGCTGAAGGCGAAGTGCTCGGTGTCGTTGCGCAGCCGGCCCGCTTCCGCCAGTGCCACGACCTGGCGCAGGTCCTCGATGCTGCTGCCGGTGAAACAGAACACCTCACCGTCCCTGGGCAGCCGGTGAAACCAGGGGAAATTCAGTCGCCCCATGCCGGCGCCGATGAGTCCGTAGGCGCCCGTGCGGCGCACCGCGGCGAGTCCGCCGGCGATGGTGGCATCGACTCCGACGAAATCCAGCACCGCCTCGGCGCCGTGACCGCGGGTGAGGGTTTTCAGATCCTCCGCGGTGCGCTCGCTGACGCCTAAGAGCGTTTCGTGGGCGCCGAGGCTTTTCGCGTAATCCAGGCGACGCGGGTTCACGTCCACCGCGATGACGCGCGCCGGCGAGAGCGCGCGCAGCAACTGCACCGCAAAGCTGCCGAGGCCTCCGGCTCCGATGACGACGGCCGTGCTCCCGGCACTCAGGCGCGGCAGCACGCGCCGTACGGCGTGCAGCGACGTGGCGGCCGCGTCCGCAAGCGGGCCGGCGGTGCGCGGATCGAGTGTCTTGAGCGCAATGAGCGGGCGGGTGTTGCCGAGGAGTACGAACGGCGCGAGTCCCCCGTCGCGCCCGTAACCGCGGCCGGCGCTGCCGGAGTCGCAATTGTTGTCCTGGCCCGCGCGGCAGTAGACGCAGGTCCCGTCGGAGTGGGGCGAGACGAGAATCACCGGCTGACCGGCCGAGAATCCCTCTACCCCGGCGCCGCATTCCTCGACCCAGCCGGCGATCTCGTGTCCGAGCGTGAACGGCAAGCGCCACTCCGGGAAGGGCGGATAGGCCACGTTCGGATCCATCAGGCCGACATCCGAGTGACACAGCCCGTTGCCGGCGACCTTCACCAGCACTTCGCCCGCACCGGGACGTGGAATCTCAACCTCCTGAAGCTGCGGCGGCTCACCGAACTTGATCAGCCGCCAGGCCATCATGGTGCGTTTCATGAGGCTAGTATGCCGTCCGCCGGTCGCGCTGCCATCACGCTCCTCCGGATGAGGTAGCCGGCGCACGGCGGGCGACACGGGGCGTCCGGGTGTGCGAGATTCACCCGATGAGACGCTGGCAGAATCGGCCGCCCGGATCTAACTGGGGTGAATTCGGCGCGGATGATCAACGCGGACGCATGAACCTGCTCACGCCCGCCCGCCGCCTCGCCGCCGTGCGCGAGGTGCGCACGGGCGAGGTGTTCTCCTTAAGTCTGCCGCTGGACTACCCCGGCGGCCCGGGCCTGTGGGAGACGCGCTCACCGCCAAAGCTCCTCGCCACGCATTTCAACGACGGCCGCTCCGCGTACCCCTTTCACATGTCCTCGTACGCAGCGCACGCGACCGATGTGGTGTGTGATGACGCGGTGATGCTGAGCCTGCAGTACTCGACCCAGTGGGACGCGCTCGGCCACTGTGGCTCGGAGTTCGATGCCAACGCCGATGGGGTGCCCGAGGCGGTCTTTTATAACGGCTATCGCGGCGGCGAGGACATCGTAGGCCCGCAAGGCGAGAGCGGTCCCTGCGCCCGCGCGCTCGGCATCGAGAATCTGGCGCGCGCCGGTGTGCAGGGGCGTGGCGTGCTCATCGACCTGTACCGCGAGTTCGGCCGCAAGCCCGCCCGGGTCGGCTATGAGGCGCTGATGCGCCTGATGGCGGCGCAGCGCGTGGAGGTGGGCGCGGGAGATTTCCTGTGCCTGTACACCGGTTTTGCGGATCTGGTGCTCGAGATGCAAAAGCGTCCGGACCCGCGGGTACTGCACACGAGCTGCGCGGGACTGGACGGCCGCGATGAGCGCCTGCAGCGCTGGATTGCAGAGAGCGGTGTGGTCGCCTTGTGCGCCGATAATGCCGCGGTGGAGTCGACGGCCCACTTCGCTGACCGGGGCACTGACCGGCACGCGCTCCTGCCGCTGCACGAGCTGTGCCTGTTCAAGCTCGGGATTCATCTGGCGGAGCTTTGGTATTTCCGGGAGCTCGCCGCCTGGCTTGCCGCCCACGACCGCAACCGCTTTCTCCTGACCGCGCCACCGCTGGATCTGCCCGGCGCGGTGGGCTCCCCGGTCACCCCACTCGCCACCGTCTGAGCGGCCGCACTCTCTATACGCCGTCCAGACCGAGGGCGTGGCGTGCGGCGATGTAGCCGAAGGTCATGCCCGGGCCGAGGGTCGCCCCGGCCGCAGGATACGAGTGTCCCATCACGGTGGCCGCCATGTTGCCCGCGGCATAAAGCCCGCCGATCGGTTCACCGGATTCGGTGAGCACCTGCGCATGCTCGTTTGTCGAGAGTCCGCCGTTGGTGCCGATGTCACCCGGATACACCGGTAAGGCGTAGAAGGGCGGGGTTTCCAGTGCGCGCAGCGTCGGGTTGGGTTGTACCTTCGGATCGCCGTAGTAGCGATCGTAGACGCTCTCGCCGCGCTTGAAGTCCGGATCGACGCCGACCCGTGCGTGCTCGTTGAAGCGCGTGATCGTCGCCCGCAGGCGCTGCGGGGGGAGCTGCGTTTTGCGAGCCAGCTCCTCCCAGCTGTCCGCCCGCACGAGCACGGAGCGGAAACTTGCCGGCTGCATGAAGTCGGGCAGGTCCGGGATCATCGGCCCCAGGGGGTAGCTGCGGCGCCAGGTGGCATCAAAGAGCATCAGCGACGGAATCGTGCGCGCCTGCGCACGGTCGTTGCGCAGCATCTCCTGGCCGGCGATGTGGTAGGAGGCCGCCTCGTTCATGTAGCGCTCGCCGTTGCTGTTCACGATGATCGCCCCGGGCAGGGCGCGCTCGAAGGCCATGAGGCGCGCGCGCTCCTCGCCCGGCAGACTCATCGAGGTGCCCCACCAGGCCGAATCCATGTTGAGTGTTGCGGCCCCGATGCGCGTTGCCGCGAGGATAGCATCGCCGGTGTTGTGGGTCTGCGAGCCGCTCCAGCGCGGTTCGGGGGATTGGGGCAGGTACTGCGCGCGCATCGCGGCGTTGCGTTCGAAGCCACCCGCCGCCAGCACGATCCCCCGCCGCGCCGCAACACGCACGCGCTTGCCGGCATGCTCGATGAGGGCCCCGCTGACACGGCCGTTCTCGCAGATGAGCTCCAGGAGCGGGGATGAGAGCCAAAGCTCACCGCCCGCCTTGTCGAAGGAGAGTTTCAGGCGCGCCAGCAGCGCGTTGCCGAGCGTCAGCCGCCGGTCGCGGCGCGAGTGCAGGCGCTGCGGGAAGTCGAGGAAGTAATTGCCGAAGATCGTGAGCGCGGTCAGCACCCAGCCGGGCGTGCGAAACAGGAGCGTGCCCGTCTCCTGCAGCGTCCAGCTGACGCGCCCCAGGAACTGAACCGCCGGGTGCGGCGGCCGCAGTTGCTCGAACGCCCCACCGAGCGCGCTCGAGTGCAGCGGCAGCGCTTCGAGTGAGCGCCAGCCGGGTTTGCCGCCGGGCATCTCGGGGTGATAGTCCGCGTACGGGTGCGCGCGCAGCCTCACCTGCGTGTTCTGCAGGAGCCAATCGACCATCTCGCGGCCGCGGCGCACGAACGCCCAGATGCGCGCATCCGGCACGTTGGCGTCCGACAGCGCCCGCACGTACGCGAAAGCCTCCTCGGGGCTGTCCGCATGACCGGCGTCGATCGCCAGCCGCGTCGCCGGTATCCAGATGACCCCTCCGGAGGTCGCAGACGTGCCCCCGTACAACTCGCTCTTCTCCACGAGCAGGGTGCGTGCCCCATTTCCGGCGGCGACCACCCCTGCCGTGAGCGCTGCAGCGCCCGAGCCTGCGACCAGCACGTCGGTCTCGACGTCCCACGGGGCGTCTGCCAAGTCAGGATCTCCCTTTGCGTTCAGCCGGGGGCTGCCGGAAGCGTGGGCCGGTGCGTCGCGGCGGCCGCCCCGCCGACCCGCCGATAGAGCGTGGTTCTTTGATACGCCGGCCGCTCGATGCTGTGGGCAAGCGCGATGATGTGCGCAGCGTCGAACTCCTGTCCGTTGACACCCCCGGCGGCGCGCGTAATGGATTCGTTCATGAGCGTGCCGCCGAGGTCATTGGCGCCGGCGCGCAGACTCAAAGCCGCACTCTCGGGCCCCATCTTGACCCACGAGGTCTGGATGTTGGTGATATGCGGGTGCAGGGCGAGGCGCGCCACCGCGTGCATGAGGAGCGCTTCGCGCAGCGTCGGACCGGAGCGCGCGAGACCCTTGCGCCACAGGGGCGCCTCCATGTGCACGAAGGGCAGGGGCACGAACTCCGTGAAGCCACCGGTGGCGCGCTGCAGCTCGCGGATCGCGCACAGGTGCCGCGCCCAGTGCCGTGGCGCATCGACGTGTCCGAACATGATGGTTGCAGTCGTGCGCAGGCCGACGGCGTGCGCGGCACGCATGACCTCGAGCCACTCGGCCGTGCTGAGCTTGTCCGGGCAGATGATGCGGCGCACCTCATCGTCGAGAATCTCGGCCGCGGTACCCGGGAGCGTGGACAAACCGGCGGCGCGCAAGTCGGCCAGGTAGCGCGGCAGCGAACGGCTGAGCGTGCGTGCGCCGTGCGAGATCTCCAGCGGCGAGAAGGCGTGCACGTGCAGCTCCGGCGCCGCACCCTTCACGGCCGCCACGATCTGCAGATACGTTTCCCCGGTGTACTCGGGGTGAATGCCACCCTGCAGGCACACTTCCGTCGCGCCCGCCTCCCAGGCCTCGCGGGCGCGCCGTGCGATCTCCTGAAGATCCAGCCGGTAGGCCGGGCCGCGCAGGTCGCGCGCGCTGCGACCCTTGGAGAACGCGCAGAAGCCGCAGTGATAGAGGCAGATGTTGGTGTAGTTGATATTGCGGTTGATGACGAAGGAGACTTCCTCGCCCACCGTCTCGGCGCGCAGCGCGTCCGCGGCGCGTACCACCGCCCGAAACTCGGTGCCCTCGAGTGCGAAGAGCGCGGCGATCTGCGACTCGGTCAGCTCCTCAGCGCGCCGCGCACTCCGCAAGAGGCGTGTGAGCGCCGCCGGCACCCGCGGCGCGCCGCGCCGGCCCTTCAGCTGAGCGCGCGTGCGTTCCGGGACCGGGGTGCCGGCACCGGCGTACCAATGGTCCGCGCGCGCCCGGCCGAGGGCATCGGCGCGACGCCACACGGCACTGCGCAGCGCCGGGTCCACCCAGCTTTGTGCGCGCTGCACGTACGCCGGGATGAGCGCGAGGCGCTCGGCGAGATGGCGGCCCGCGGCTGCGGTTTCGTGCTCGAGCCGCGCCAGATGCGGCCAGGGTGCTTCCGGATTCACGTGATCCGGCGTCACCGGCGAGACGCCACCCCAGTCATTGGCGCCGGCGCGGATGAGCGCCGTGAGCTGCCCGGGTTGCAGGTTGGGCGGCGCCTGGATCGACATCTGCGCACCGAAGAGGAGGCGGGTGACGGCGAGCGTCCACAGGTGTTCCTCGAGCGGGGGCTCGGGCGCGTGCGCCATGCGCGTGCCGGCCTTGGCGCGGAAGTTCTGGATGATGATTTCCTGCAGATGAGCGTGCGCTGCGTGCAGCGCACGCAGGGCGAGGAGCGACTCGAGCCGCTCGCGGCGGCTCTCCCCGATCCCGATCAGAAGCCCGGTGGTGCAGGGCACGGCAAGCTCGCCGGCGATTCTGAGGGTCTCCAGGCGAAGCGCCGGTGCCTTATCCGGGGAGCCAAAATGCGGTCCACCGCGCGCCGCGAGCCGTTCGCTCCCCGTCTCTAGCATCAGGCCCATGGACACTGACACGGGGCGCAGGCGGATGAGGTCTGCGCGCCCCATCACACCCGGATTCAGGTGCGGCAGCAGGCCGGTCTGCGCGCAGACCTCGCGCGCACAGTGCTCCAGGTACGCAAGCGTGCTCGGAAAACCCAGCTGCTCAAGCGCACGGCGCGCGGCCGGGTAGCGCAGTTCGGGCTTGTCCCCGAGGGTGAAGAGGGCCTCCTTGCAGCCCGCCGCCGCGCCGGCACGGGCGATGTCGAGCACCTGTTCGAGGCTGAGGTAGGGCTGCGCCAGGGCGCGCGGCGCCTGTGCGAAGGTGCAGTAGTGGCACACGTCGCGGCACAACTGCGTCAGCGGAATGAACACCTTGCGCGAGTAGGTGACCTGGCGGCCAAAGCCGGCGAGCGTGAGGGACTCGGCCGCCGGCAGCAGTTGCGCGAGCGAGGCGTGCTCAAGATGCAGTGCCGCCTGCGCCTCCGGAGTCGCCCCGGCTGCGGCAGCTTCGATGATGTCAGTGACGGTGGACACTGCGTTTGATGAGGCGCGTCTTGCGATACGATCTGGCTATGATACCTGCGCCGCGGAGGATTGGTCCGGCCGCGCTCGCGGTTAGGATTAGTCCAAATGGGTGGAGCGAAGAACATGCAGCCAGAAGTGGTCCGCAACGTGCTCGAGTCGTACCTGCGCGCCTGGTCAAGCGGTGACAAGGCACTCCTGCTCTCCTTATTCGCCGAAGACTGCGAGTGGAGCGATCCGGTCGGAACCCCGCCCTTTAAGGGGCACGAAGGGGTCGGGCGGTTTTGGGATTTCGCGCACCAGGACGCCACGCGCCAAATGACGCCGAAGCTTCACCGCATCATTGTCTGTGCGAATGAGGGCATTCTCAATTTCACCATGCAGGTGCGCCTCCCGACCCTTAACCAGGGGCTCGACCTGAACATCACCGACCTCTTCGTCCTGAACGATCAGGGCAAGATCCGCACGGCCCAGGCGTACTGGGACACGGGCTGCTTGTCGGTGCCGCCCGGCATGCAGGGCTTTGCACCCAACATCGACGAGGCGTACGAGAAGTAGGCGTGGAGTACGCCCTGCCGGCGATCGACTTCGGGCGCGACGAGGTGCCTGATCTGGAAGTGCAGCTCGCCGTGTTGCAGGCCCAGGGCAAGCGCGTCGTGCCGGTGCGCTACCTGGGCGCAACCGCCTGGCTCATCGTGCGCCACGAGGACGTCGGACGTGCCTTCCGGGATCCGAAGCAGTTTCCGGCCGCCGCGGCGAACCTGCGTTACTCCCTGCCGGTGCAGGGGCGCACGCTCCTGTGCATGGAAGGCGAAGAGCACCGCATCCACCGCGCGCTGGTGGCGGAGGCCTTCCAGCCGCAGGCGGTGCAGGCCCTTGTAGCGCCGCTGCTGCGGCCGCTCGCCCACGAGCTCATCGACGGCTTTGGCGCACGGCGCAAGCTGGACCTGGTGGCAGAGTACTGCCACCCCTACCCGCTGCGGGTGATTACCCGCCTGCTCGGCATCCCGGCGGCCAATGAGACGCAGTTGTTCGGCTGGGTGCGGGGACTTTTCGACTACCCGTTCCACCCGGAGGCAGCCCTCAAGGCCGCCGCGGAAGTGAACGCATTTCTGCTGCCGTTGATCCACGCGCGCCGCGCCGCACCCGCACCCGCACAGGATCTGATCTCGCGCCTCGCCCGCGCCCAGGTGGAGGAGCGTCGCCTGAGCGATGAGGACATCCTGGGCTTCGTGAAGCTGCTGTTCCCGGCCGGTGCAGACACGACCTACCTCACGCTCGGCAGCATGATGAACGCGGTGCTGAGCGATGCTGCGCTCAGGGCGCGCCTCGAGGCGGAACCTTCGCTGATCCCGCAGGCAGTGGAGGAGACCGTGCGACTCTTCGGTGCGGTGTCGCTGCTGCCGCGGTACACCGAGACCGGTGCGCGCATTGCAGAGGTGGATATTCCGCCGGACTCCTGGGTGCTCTTTGGCGTGCGGCCGGCCGGGCGGGATGCGGCGGTGTACCCGGATCCGGATCGGTTTGATCTTGCCCGCCACGCGCAGCGCCTCGTGACCTTCGGCGGCGTCCCGCACTTTTGTCTGGGCGTGCATCTGGCGCGGGCGGAACTCACGATCACGCTCGAGCTTCTGCTCGCGCGCCTTGCGGGTCTGCGCCTGAGCGAAGGCCCGATGCCGCAGACGTCCGCGGTGCTGCGCGGCGTGCGTCGCCTGCCGGTCGCCTTCGACGAACTGCTGCCGGCGCGTTAGCGCAGAAAGTCGAAGCGCGGATCCTGGCGCAGGCGAAGTTTCTCAACGTCGGGCGGCTCGTCGATGTCGAAGGCGAGGCCGTCTCGCCGCACGAGGATCGCCTCGCGGCCCACGCGAGCGGCTTCGACGTCATGTCGTGCGAGGCTCCCGGGGCCGAACTGCAAACGAAACGATGTCGGCAGCGTCAGGCACAGCGCATTGGTGCCGCTGCCGGTATGATCCGGTGCGAGCGCGATCCCGGCAGCGCCCGCCGCCTGGACCAGCGCCGTCACATCGGCGCCCGTCAGCAGCGGCAGGTCCGCGGAGATGATCGCCACTCGCGCGACACCCTGTGCCTCAAGCTGCGACAACGCGGCCTGCAACACCTCGTTCAGTCCCGCCCCCTCATCGGGCAGCACCCGAAGCCCCGCGGGCAGCCGCGCTCGCTCCGGCGTCACGACCGCCACACTTGCGATCGCCGGACACTGCGCGATCGCCTCAAGCACCTGCTCGAGCATGCGGTCGATGAGGCGCGTGCGCGCCTCTTCAGAGAGCGCCTGGGCGAGTCGCTGCTTGCCGGCGCTGCGCGCCTTCACCGGCACGAGCGCCCAGCAGCTCAAGGCTGACCCTCAGCTTTGCGGCGCAGCGTCTCGGCAAACTGCAACACCTCGCGCGCCAGGCGCTCGCGGTCCGTGAGCGTCGCCATCAGGGTATCAGCGACGAGGACCGAGCAGCTGAGCTGTGGCACGAGGGTCGCATCGGCGCGGTCGAGCACGAATCCCTCGATGAAATCCGCGTAGTGCTGTGCGATCGCCACGCTCGAGAGGGGCACCTTGAGTTCGGCCATGATCTTCGCCGTAGGGCCCTTGATCGCCTTGCCAGCGACCAGTGGGGTCACCGCGATCACGGGCGCGGAGGCGGCCGCAAGTGCCGCGCGCAGGCCAGGCAGCGCCAGGATCGGATCGACGCTCAGGTACGGATTCGAGGGGCAGAGGACGATCGCCGCCACATCGGCATCGCCGAGGGCCGCAAGCGCCTGGGTCGCGGGGCGCGCGGTGGCGGCGCCCGCATATTCGAGGGCCGTGACGGGCGGCTCGCAGCGGCGGCGCACGAAATACTCCTGGAACGCGAGCACTCCCTCGCGGGTGTGTACACGGGTGCGTACCGCCTCATCGGTCATCGGCACGATGGCCGCGTGAATTCCGAAGCGCTGCGCGACGTCCGCCACGATGTGGCCGAGCGGCTCGCCGGCCTTCAGGCGTCGCGTGCGCTCGACATGCAGCGCCAGATCCGCGTCCCCTAAGCGAAACCAGGTCTCACCGCCTAAATCGGCGAGCGTCTTCATGAACGTCCAGGTTTCATCGCGCCGCCCCCAGCCGAGCTCAGCATTGGCCAGGTCCGCCAGCGTGTAGAGCGTCGTGTCGACGTCGGGGCAGATCCTCAGGCCCAGGTGATCAAAGTCATCGCCCGTGTTGACGATGAGCGTCAGCGTGTCGTGCGGCAGCACGCGGTAGAGACCGAGGGCGAGCTTGGCGCCGCCGACGCCCCCGCATAGCGCCACGACGCGCGCCGCGCTCACCGGAAGAGATCCTCATCAAGCGGCCGGATGAGGGCCTGTGCGGGTGTGGCGGGGGAGCTGAACCGGCAGCCGTGGATGAGCACCACGGGGGTGCCTTCGGCGGCCTCGCCCATGATGAGGCCGGCTGCAGCCGCGAGCGCATCGGCGAGCGCTACCTCGGTGACTTCGAGCCGCCGGCCGGCGCGGTCGCGCTCGCCGCGGCGGTTCACCAGCGAGGGCACGCCTGCGGCGGCGAGGGCGATGTTCACGACACCCTTGCGCCAGGCCCGCCCGAAGCTGTCGCTGATGATGACCCCGGGCGCGTGGGCGTGGTGGCACGCAAGGGCGGTGCGCAGCGCGGCGGCGGAGGCTTCCGGGTCTTCGGGCAGCAGCAGCACGTGTTCTGCCGTGCGCCCGGTGGCGATGTTGGAGCGGTCGATGCCGGCGTTCGCCATGACGAACCCGAGCCGGTGGCGCACGATCAGCACATCGCGCTTGGCGCGCAGCACCTCGGTGGACTCGCGCAGGATCAGCTCGATCAGTCGCGCGTCCTTGCCCGTGACACCCGCCAGCTCCAGCGCGCGCGCCTGCGGTACGACGGAGCCCAGATCCACGTAGCGGTTCTCGGCCTTGGAGACGATCTTCTGGGCCACGACCAGCACGTCCCCGGCACGCAGGCTGATACCGCTGCCCTCCAGTGTCCCCTGCAGCAGCGCCGCAAGGTCGCTGCCCGGAAGCACCTCCGGCAGACCGTACAGCGCGTTAAGGGTCAGCGACCCGGAACTGACGCTCATCCCTCCGCCGGCTCCTGCAGCACCCCGGTGATGCGCACGCCCGCGCCGTCCACGCCATAGGTCTTGTTGATGAAGATCAGCACGGAGGTCAGGGCTTCGGTGGCCGCGGCATTGGCGAGTGCACCGCCGTGCAGGCCGCGCAGGCCGGCAGCCTGCGCCAGGCGCACCACGCGCGCGCGGGCCTCCTTCTGATCGGCAAACACCAGCACGTCGCAATCGATCTGCGCGTCGGTGGCGAGCTTGTGGGCGGCGACGTTGTGAAAGGCGGCAGCGACCGTTACCGCCCCGCCCAGAAGCTGCTGGGCGCGCACCGCGGCGGATCCTTCCGGCGGCAGCTGCACCCGCATCACCTTGGGCGGTACGAGCGGCACGGTCGTGTCGATCACGAGTTTGCCCGCGGCGCCGGAGCGGATGTCGCTGAGCGTACTCTCGTGGGCCGCGTAGGGGACCGTGACGACGAGGAGGCCCGCGCGCTCGGCAGTGGCGCGGTTCGAGCCCGAGGTCACGGGACGGCCGAACTCCTGCGTCAGCGCGGCGGCACTGGCTTGCGCCCGCGCGGGATCGCGCGAGCCGATCATGACGGAAAGTCCCGCCTTAACCCAGCGCCGCGCGAGCGCCGCACCGAGCTTGCCGGTGCCGCCGACGATGCCGATGAGCGGCAGCGGGTCTGAGTGCGCAGGCGTGGGGACTGACATCGGTGAGGCCTAAAACTTAAGCCCGCTGTCGGTGATCACCGGCACGTTGGTCCAGCGCTCATCGGGCGTGCGGTACCAGCCCCCGGCGGCGAGTGCGCCGCCATCCAGATGCAAGGTGGTACCGGTCACCCAGGCGGACAGCTCGCTTGCGAGAAACACCGCGCAACCGGCGGCATCGGACGGCGCGCCGAAGCGGCCCAGGGGAATCCAGCGGCGTATGTGCTCCTGGTACTGCGGCGGGATGAAGACGGAAGGCTTCACCTGCTCGCTCTCGGTGGTCTCGGGTGCGATCGCGTTCACACGGATACCGTGGGGCCCAAGCTCAAGGGCAAGGCTGCGCGTAAACCCGGTGACTCCGGCTTTGAACGCCGAATACACCGCCACCATGGGGATGCCACGGAAGGCCTCGATGGTCGAGATGTTGATGATGCTCGCGCCGTGTGCAGCACGGCGCAGCAGCGGAATGGCGGCGCGCGTCACGACGAACATGTGCCGCAGGTTCACCGCGTAAAGTGCATCCCACTCCTCTTCGCTGGTGCGCTCGAAGGGCTTCACCACGTTGAGGAAATCACCGACGTTGTTCACAAGGATATCGAGGCCGCCGCAGCGGCGCTCGATCTCAGCGCAGAGCCGCTCGACCTCCGACACCGAGCGCACGTCGGTCACCGAGACCCAGCTCTCCGGGCTTACGCCGCTCAGGGCAGCACTGGCGGCCGCCGCGCGCGCAGGATCGATCTCGGCGACGATTACGCGGGCACCCAGCTGGGCGAACGCGGTGGCGATGGCGCGCCCGATGCCGCCGCCCCCGCCGCTCACGAGTGCGCTCTTGCCGGCGAGGCTCAGGGATGCGGGGTTGTCGTTCATATCAAGGATTCGGCTGCAGTGGGGGTCTGGCTATAGTAACCAAGGGCCGCGATACGCGCGCGCCGGGGGCAAGCGATGACGCAGGTGGCGATCGGTCTTTACGGGCTGCAGAACTGGTTCGGCGGGGACTTTGCGCCGGTGACCGAGATCGTGCGTATCGCCGAGGGCAAGGGGGTCGATCTGGTCAGCATTACCGATCACGTCGTGATGGGGGAGAACCTACAAAACTACCCGTACGGACCCTTTCCCGCCCCGCTCGACTATCCCTGGTTTGAACCGCTGACGGTGCTGGCGGTGTTGGCCGGCGTGACGCAGCGCATTCGACTGTCCACCGGTGTCGTGATCGCGCCGCTGCGCTCCGCGGTGCTCCTCGCAAAACAGCTCGCCACGCTCGACGTGATGTCGCGCGGGCGTGTTTCGATCGGACTCGGCGTCGGCTGGCAGAAGGAGGAATACGACGCCTCAGGCATCCCCTGGGAGGGGCGCTACACGCGCCTCATCGAGCAGGTGCGCGTCTGTCGGCTCCTGTGGGGCCATGCACCGGCGAGTTTTCACGGCGCGACGGTGGATTTTGAAAAGATCTACGCCTACCCGCGCCCGGTGCAGGGCAGTGCCTTGCCGATCTGGCTCGGGCTTGCGCCGAGCGATCGCAACATCGAGCGCATGGCGGAGCTGGCTGATGGCTGGATCCCGATGGAGCAGAATCCGGAGAAGCTCGCCCCCGTCATCGCGCGCCTGCGCACGGCGGTCGGCTCGTGCGGGCGCGATCCGAAGGCGTTCACCGTGCGCGTCGTACCGCGCTTTATCTTCGGCGCAGGGGGGGCGCCTGACCTGGAGGCGACGCTGGCGGGGGTGCCGGCGCTCATCAAGGCCGGGGCTTCGATGGTGGAACTGTTTCCCAGTGCCTTCTGCCGCGGGCCGGATGATTTCGAGGCGTTCTGTACCCGCCTCGTCGCGCTCAAAGGCTCCTGAGGAACTTCACGAGCGCCGCGTTCACCGCGGCCGGCGCTTCCTGCTGCACGAAATGACCCGCGCCGGGGACGAGCACGATCTCCTTCAGGTGCGGTACGCGCCGCTGCATGACCTGCAACGCATCGCCCGGGATCATCTTCAGCACCACGTCCTCCGCCCCGGCGATGAAAAGCGCCGGTTGGCTGATATCGGCATCGGCGAAGGCTGCGCCGAGTTCCCAGTTGCGATCCGCCACCCGGTACGAGTTGAGTCCGCCGATGAACGTGGCCGCGGCCGGCCCGCGGGTGTACTCCTGCACGAAGTAGTCGAAGTCCGCTTGCGTGAGCCAGTGCCAGGGCAAGGGCGGTGCAGGCGCGAGCACATCCAGGTAGCCGGTGCCGGCGGACGGGTACTTCGACCAGTCGAGGAGGCGTCCTTGCGCACTCAGGGCGTGCATCAGGCGCATGAGGAACTCGCGCGGCTGTGCGCCGAGTTCCTGCTCTGCAGGGCCGATCTGCTGAAAGTAGTGCATATGAAAGAAGTGACGGCGGGCCAGCGCCGCGAAGGCCTCCGACGGACGTACACCCGGCACGGCAAAGGCGCCGCCACGGGCGGACTCGGCGGCGGCCGGCTGCGATCCGGCGCCGCCGCGTCCGGCCAGATCAAAGTCGTACGGGCAGCTCATGATGACGAGGGCGGCGACGCGCTCGGGATGGCGCACGGCGAGATTGCACACCTGCTGAGCCCCAAAATCGTGCCCGACGAACACCGCGCGCGCTTCCCCGAGGGCATCAAGAATCCCGAGCATGTCACCCATGAGGTAGTCGGCGTCGTACACGGCCGGATCCGTCGGCCGCTCGCTCGCGCCATAACCGCGCTGATCCGGCGCGAGCGCGCGCCAGCCGGCCGCGGCCACCGCGCTCAGCTGGTGCCGGAAGCTGTACCAGAGGCCCGGAAACCCGTGACAGAAGATGACGGGTGCGCCGCTGCCTTCGCTTGCGACGTGCAGCGTCACGCCGTTGCCTGGGATCTGCTGATGAGTCAGTGCGCTCACAGGACCTATGATGCGTAAGCCGCACGGGAGTCGCCATGCCTAAGATCGACGAGTTACCGGTCATCGCCTTGTGCTGGGGGACGGCGATCGGTACGCCGCTTGAGCCGCTCATCCGGGCCGCCGGAGCGGCAGGGCTCGGCGCCGTGACGCTGACGGCGGGGATGTACGAAGCCAGTCGCGCGGCCGGCGCGAGCGATGCCTCCCTCAGACGCCTGCTCGCCGAGGAGGGAGTTCAGGTGTACGCGATCGACCCGCTCATCAGCGTCCTGCCTGGGACGCCACGCCCGGCGGACGTGCCGGCCGAGAACCGCGCGTACTTCGAGTTCACCGAGGAACGCTGCTATCAGGCCGCCGGGGCGCTGGAAGCGGAAACCCTCAACCTTGCGCACTTCGGCGGCAGCCCCGTGCCCGAGCAGCAGTTCGTGGATTGCCTGGGACCGGTGGCGGAGCGCGCCGCTCGCCACGGCGTGCGCCTGACGCTCGAATTCCTGCCCGAAAGCGCGATCCGGAACCTCGCCGCCGCCCAGCGCATCGTGAGGGCCGTGGGCGCGGCGAACCTCGGCATGATGCTCGATACCTGGCATTTCGCGCGCACGGGCGGAACGCCCGGCCAGCTCACCGCCCTCCCGCAGGGCCTCATCAGCGCCCTGCAGATCAGTGATCGGCGCGAGCCGCCGCCGGGCACCGCATACACCCCCATGGGGGGGCGGTTGCTGCCCGGGGAGGGCGAGCTGCCGCTGGTGCCGATACTGCGGGGACTTCTCGGGCGCGATCCGGGTCTCACCGTGGGGGTCGAAGTCTTCAGCGACGAGCTGCGCGCGCTGCCACCGAGAGAGATCGCCGCGCGGGTGGCGGTGAGTACCCGAGGCGTTCTGCGGCAGGCGCTGGGGAAGTAACAGTCCAAGTCGTTGATCCCAAAGACTCGCGAGTGTTTCTGACGTTGCAGGCAGCGCGAGCTTTGAGTATGCTTCGCGCCCCTTTTTACCGAAGGGGCGCGGTGCCACAGGTCCGCGTATCTCCTTGCCGCACCGGGCAGGCCTTAATTCCGGGCGGCGTAATCCGAAAGGAGCACTCATGAGGCATTACGAAGTCGTTTTTCTTGTGCATCCGGATCAGAGCGAGCAGGTGCCCGCCATGATCGAGCGCTACAAGGGCATGATCAGCGCCGGGGGCGGGCAGGTGCATCGCCTGGAGGACTGGGGTCGGCGGCAGCTCGCATACCCCCTCGCCAAGGTCCACAAGGCACACTACGTGCTGATGAACATCGAGACGGATCAGAAGACCCTCGATGAGCTCACCGGCGCGTTCCGTTTCAGTGATGCGGTGCTGCGTCACCTGGTCGTCAATATGGACTCCGCCGTGACCGAGCCATCTCCCATGGCGAAGGCTGCGGACGAGGAGGGCGAGAGCGCCCCGCGTCGGCGCGAGCGCCCGCGCGATGACGTCGGCGCATCCGATGATGACGACACTTCCACCGCGGACAGCGCCTGAGGGCGCGGCAGAGGATTAACACCATGGCCATGTCCAGAGGACCCGGCGGCGGAGGAGGAAGCGGTGGCGGCAGCCGTTTCTCGCGTCGCAAGAAGTTTTGCCGCTTCACCGCCGAAGGCGTGAAGCAGATCGACTACAAGGATCTCGCCACCCTCAAAGGTTACGTCACCGAGACGGGTAAGATCGTCCCGAGCCGTATCACCGGCACGAAATCCTTCTATCAGCGTCAGCTCGCGGTGGCGATCAAGCGGGCGCGTTTCCTTGCGCTCCTGCCGTACACCGACCAGCACTAAAGGAGCGGCGAGATGGAAGTGATTCTGCTGCAGAAAGTCGCCAACCTCGGCAACATCGGCGATCGGGTGAAGGTGCGCTCCGGCTACGGGCGCAATTTCCTGCTGCCCCAGGGCAAGGCGACGCTCGCTACCGCCGACAACGTTGCGCGCTTTGAGGCGCGGCGCACGGAGCTCGAGCGTCTGGCGCGCGAGCACCTGACCTCGGCCGAGGAACGCGCGGTGGCGATGAAGGATTTCAAGCTCACGATCCACGCCAAGGCCGGCACCGAGGGCAAGCTCTTCGGCTCGATCGGCACGAGCGACATCGCGGAAGCCGCGACGCGCGAGGGTTTCAAGGTCGAGCGCAGCGAAGTGCGCATGCCCACCGGCCCGCTGCGCACGGTCGGGGAGCACCAGATCCATCTGCATCTGCACGCCGACGTCGACGTGCCGCTGCACATTCTGATCGTGGCGGAAGAGTAGCCGTCCCTTAGGGCATCAACACGGTGGCCGGTACCGCCAAGGCGCGCGGCGATTTGGGCTCGGTTGCGCTGGTTGACGCGCCCGTGCCGCCTCATTCGGTGGAAGCCGAGCAGGCGGTGCTCGGCGGGCTGATGCTCGAACCCATCGCCTGGGACAATGTCGCCGATACCATCACCGAGGACGATTTCTATCGTCCCGATCACCGGCTGATCTTCGCCGCCATCGCCGCCCTTGCCGGTGAAGCCAAGCCCTGTGACGTGGTGACCGTATCGCAGCACCTGGAGCGCACCGGCCAGCTCGAGGGTGCGGGCGGACTCGCTTATCTCAGCTCCGTCGCGCGCGATACCCCGACCGCTGCCAACGTACGCGCCTACGCGGAGATCGTGCGCGAGCGCTCACTGCTGCGACAGCTGATCCGTGCCGGCACCGAGATCGCCTCGGCCGTCTTCAACAATGACGGGGAGACCGCGCGGGAGCTCGTCGATCGCGCCGAGCAGAAGGTCTTCGAGATCGCGGAGGGGAGCTTTCGCAAGCGTGATGGTGCCGTACCGGTGCGTCAGCTCCTGCCAGGCGTCATCGATCAGATCGACGAGTGGCACAACAATCCCGATACGCTGCGAGGCCTGCCCACCGGCTTTACCGAATTCGACAAACTCACCGGCGGTCTGCGTGGCGGGGATCTCGTCATCGTCGCAGGTCGCCCCTCGATGGGTAAGACGACGCTCGCGGTCAACATGGCCGAATACGCCGCGGTCAATCCGAAAACGCGTGCCGCCGTTGCGATCTTCAGCATGGAAATGCCCTCCGAGCAGGTGGTCACGCGCATGCTGGCCTCGATCGGTGGCGTGCCCCTCAACAGTCTGCGCAGCGGAAAAATTTCGGACGAGGACTGGGTGCGCATCACGGGTGCGACCAGTCAGCTCTCGGAAGCGAAGATCTTCGTCGATGAGACCCCGGCGCTGAATCCCACTGAATTGCGCGCACGTGCGCGGCGGGTGAAACGCGAGCATGGCCTGAGTCTGGTCGTGGTCGACTACCTACAGCTGATGCAGGTACCGGGTACGAAGGAGAACCGCGCAACGGAGATCGCGGAAATCTCACGCGCGCTCAAGGCACTGGCCAAGGAGCTGCAGGTGCCGGTAATCGCGCTCTCGCAGCTGAATCGAGGCGTGGAGCAGCGCGAGCACAAGAGACCTGTGATGTCGGATCTGCGCGAGTGTGTGACCGGCGACACCCTGGTATGCCTGACCGATGGGCGTCGCTTGCCGATTGCTGATCTTGTCGGCACAGAACCGAAAGTTTGGGCAGTTGATGAGCACCAGCGTCTCGTGAAGGCTCGTTCCGATAAGGTTTGGAAGGTTGGGCGGAGACCCGTATTTAAAATCCAGCTTGCTAGCGGCAGATCGATTCGAACGACCTTCAAGCACCGTATGCTGACGGGTTCGGGTTGGAAGACTGTCGGATCACTATCGGTGGGCGATCGACTTGCGCTAGCGCGCCGACTGCCAGAACCGGCCCACCCGAATAGCTGGCCAGATCACTGGTTGGTCCTGCTGGGGCACTTAGTGGGGGATGGCAGCTACGTTGTTCATCAGCCGCTGCGCTATACGACGGCCTCGCAAGAGAATAGTGACGCCGTGCGCGCGGCGGCCGAGTTATTTGGCTGCCGCGTTTCGCGTCACGAGGGCGTGGGTGCGTGGCATCAGCTGGTCATTAGCGGCAACGGAAATCGCTGGGCGCCGGCGGGCGTCGGAAAATGGCTGAAGGATCTCGGGCTGTTCGGCCAACGTTCGCATGAGAAGCGCTTGCCGAGCGAGGTCTTCACACTGGCTAATCGCCAAGTGGCCCTGTTGTTGCGGCATCTTTGGGCGACGGACGGAACAATAACCCTTCGTAAGCCTGGTAAGCGTGGCAGTCACGGCGTGAGCTTCTCGACGTGCAGTCGAGGGTTGGCGGATGACGTTGCGGCGCTGCTGCTAAGACTCGGGATCGTCGCTCGCATCCGAACGGTACACAGCGGTTATAACCGGCCTGTGTATTACGTCGACGTCAGTGGTGCCGCCGCACAGCAGGTTTTTTTAGGGAGCGTTGGCGGCTTTGGGCCCCGGGCTCGGCCAGCCGGTGAGTTGGCATCGCGCCTCCAGATGATCAGGCCGGAAACCAACGTGGACACTCTACCCATTGAGGTGTTTGAGGCGGTCCGTGCGGAGATGAGCGCGCAGGGAATTACACACAAAGCGATGGCGCTTATGCGGGGTACCGCCCCGGGCTCACCGCAATTCAAGTACTGCGCAAGCCGCGCGAGAATGACCAGTTACGCGGAGGCACTCGATTCTTCAATGTTGGCCCAATGGGCCGAGTCGGATCTGTTTTGGGATCGCGTCGTTGCGTGCGCTGCTGACGGAGAAGACGATGTCTACGATCTGACCGTACCGGGCCCAGCGAGTTGGTTAGCGGACGGTGTTGCATCGCACAATTCGGGCGCGCTGGAGCAGGATGCAGATATGATCCTGTTGATCTATCGCGAAGAGGTCTACGACAAAAACACGACAAAAAAAGGCATTGCGGAGATCGATCTCGTCAAACACCGCAACGGTGAGATCGGTACCTTCCTCTTGACCTTCCAGGGTCAGTACACGCGCTTCGCGAACTACGCCCCCGACTCGTACGCGGAAGGTGTCTTGCGGTGAGCCGGCTGATCCGGGCCGTCATCGACACCCAAGCCCTGCGTCACAACCTCAATGTCATCCGCGCCCGCGCCGGGCGCGCCAAAGTCATCGCGGTCGTCAAGGCGAATGCCTACGGGCATGGCCTCGTGAGTGCAGCGCTCGCAATTCAGGATGCCGGCGCATTCGCCGTGGCTCGCCTGGAGGAAGGCATGTCGCTGCGCGCGGCAGGTATCGGTTCGCGCATCGTGCTGCTCGAAGGGGTCTTCAGCCGCTCACAGCTCGAGGATGCCGCGCACGACGATCTGGATCTGGTGGTACACGATGCGCGGCAGATCGAGCTTCTGGAACAGTCCGGTGGGGCGGGGCGCTTTGCGATCTGGGTCAAGATCGATACGGGCATGAATCGCCTCGGGTTCGCGCCGCGGGAGTTCGCCGCCGCGCTCGGGCGTATCCGCCACTTGTCACCGCGCGAGCTGCGGCTCATGACGCATCTTGCCTGCGCGGATGAACGCGACGGCTGCGTGACCGAAGCACAGCTGGTACGCTTCCGCGAAGCCACGCAGGGCTTCACCTACGAAACCAGCATCGTCAATTCCGCGGGCCTGCTGAGTGAGGTGGCGCGCGAGAGTCACTGGGTGCGCCCCGGTATTGCGCTCTATGGCGCATCGCCCTTCGGGGATGCACCGGCGAGTGATTTTGGCCTTAAGCCCGTGATGACGCTGACCAGCACCGTGCTCACCGTGCGCCGCGTCGGTCGCGGCGAGCGGGTGGGGTATGGAGGCGCCTGGACGGCCGAACGCGAGTCACAGATCGCGATCCTCGCGGCCGGTTATGGCGATGGCGTGCCGCGCAGCTTTGCGCCCGGTACGCCGGTCCTGATCCGGGGGCAACGGGTACCCCTGGTCGGGCGCGTATCGATGGACATGATTGCGGTGGATGTCACCGGGCTGGCCGGGGTCGAGGTGGGCACGGCCGCGGTGCTCTGGGGCGAGGGGTTGCCCGTGGAGGAAGTTGCACGCCACGCCGGTACGATCGCGTACGAGCTGCTCTGCAGCGTGAGTCAGCGCGTGCCGCTCGAGCTGCGCTGAGAAGACCGGATCGGGAAGCGGCGCGGCCGACAAACCGGCCGCGCCGGATCAGTTGACGAAGAATCCCATCTTGACGCCCGCAAGCTGGATGACGTCGTTGTCATTGAGCTTGGTGGCGTTGCGCGCCGATCGGCGTGCCGTTCAGGAGCGGGAAGTCATCCGGCTTGCCGCTGTCCACGTGCACGATGTAGTACGCCTCGGCGCGGCGGGTGATCGCGGCGACCTGGATCCCCGGGCGCCCGAGCGTCGTCAGAGCCTTGCTGAGTTCTACCTCACGGCCGGCGAAAGCACCTGACAGTACCTGCAGCTTCGCCTTCTTGACCGCGGCGGCGCCGTCGCCGAGCGCGCGCGACTTGCCGGTCGCCGTGATCGGGGCACCCCCGGCTTTCTCAGCGACCTCGGCTGCGGTGCGCAGCTTGTCCACCGGCCGGGCGGAGGGCTGGATGACCATCGTCTTTTCGAACTCATCCTGCTGCTCGTCGTCTTCGACGAAGCGCAGCTGGTGATGGCCGACGGTGATGACGTCGCCATGCTGCAATGCATGTTTCTTGATCAGCTTGCCGTTGACGTAGGTGCCGTTGGTGCTGTTCAGGTCCTCAAGGAACGAGTCATTGAGGATATTGATGATCAGCGAGTGGTGGCCGCTGACGGCTGCGTTGTCGATGCGGATGTCATTGTCAGGGAGGCGCCCAATGGTGTAGCGCTCCTTGTTCATGTTGTATTCCGCCATTACCTGGCCATCCAGGCTCAAGACCAACCTTGCCATGTGCTTCTGCCCCTATCGCGGTGTCAGCCGAACCAACCCAGGATCTTGTCGAAAATCTTCGTGCGAGCCGGAAAAGCATCCATGATATGCGCCATGACTACCGAGACGTTGTCCCGGCCTCCATTGTCATTGGCCAGTTGAATCAACTGTTTGGCGACCGTATCCAGATTAGCACTAAAGGTGTTTATGGTTAAATGAATATCTTCATCCTCGACCATATCCGAGAGCCCGTCGGAGCACAGGACGAACACCTCGCCCTTATTGGCCGGGACCTCCTGGATTTCCACGTCTACGCTGGCTTCCACCCCTAGGGCGCGGGTCACGTAGTTCTTGTTCGCGGCCCGCTGCGCCTCCTCGGCCGAGTAGAAGCCACGGTCGACGAGCTCCTGCAGCAGGGAGTGATCCATGGTCACCTGCTCGAGCTTGTCGGCCCGCTGGCGGTACAGGCGCGAGTCACCCACGTGCGCGATGGTCACCTTGTTGTCGAAGAAGAGCGCCGCGACCACCGTCGTTCCCATACCCTCGCATTGCGGCTGCGTACGGGCGGTCTGATAGATGATCTTGTTGGCGCGGCTGATGGCATCGCGCAGGATGATGTTGGGACGGGACAGCCCTGATTCGCGATCAGGTACCGACAGGTCCTCGCGCTGCACGTGCTCGCGCACCAGGTTGACGATCGTCTTCACCGCGATGCCGCTCGCTACCTCACCGGCGTTGTAGCCACCCATACCGTCGGCCAGGACCAGAAGGCCGATGTCCGGATCGACAGCGATCGTGTCCTCGTTGTGTTCGCGGACCTTTCCCGTATCGGACAAACCGACGAAGCGCAGCTTGTTGCGCAAGCTCATGCCTCGCCCTGGTCCGCCTGTGGCCCAACGAATGTGATACGCGTCACTTTCCCGTCCCCGAATACAGCCGGTACGCTAGCATCGCCGGCAGATGGCCCGAGTGGCTTTGGTCACAAAAGAAGCCTTTTGGACCGTCCCGGCGCGAATCCTAGCCGAAAGTGGACCTATGGGGCACAAATGGCCCGACTGAATCCGGTCTTCGTCTGCAGTTCCTGCGGCGGCGAAACCCTCAAATGGCAGGGCCAGTGCCCGCTGTGCGGCGAGTGGAACTCGCTGGAACAGCGCAGCGCGGCACGCGCGCGCCCGGCGGCCGCGGCCACGGCGGTGAGCCTCGGCGCGCGCGCCGCCGCAGGGAGCACCGGTGAGCGCCTGGCGAGCGGGGAGGGTGAGCTGGATCGCGTGCTCGGAGGCGGATTAGTCCGCGGTTCGGTGATTTTGCTGGGCGGGGAGCCGGGGATCGGAAAATCGACCCTCCTGCTGCAGGTCGCCGCGCACGTCGCGCAGCACCAGCCGGTCATCTATGCGAGCGGGGAGGAGTCGGTGGCACAGGTTCAGCTGCGTTCGCAGCGCCTGAGCCTGAGCGCCGATGCGCTTGGGCTCGTCTGCGAGACCGAGCTGGCCGCAATCGTGGCACTGGCCAGCGAGCGACGGGCGGCGCTCCTTGTCATCGATTCGATCCAGACCGTGCAGTCAGCCGCCACGGGCACCGCCGCAGGTGCGGTATCGCAGCTGCGTGAGTGCACCGCGGAGCTGGTGCGTTTCGCCAAAACCTCCGGGTGCGCGGTGGTGATCGTGGGCCATGTCACCAAGGAGGGCACGATCGCAGGTCCGCGCCTGCTCGAGCACCTGGTCGATACGGTGTTGTATTTCCAGAGCGAGGCGGGCAGCCGCTACCGCATCGTGCGCGCCACCAAGAACCGCTTCGGGGCGGCGAATGAGCTCGGGTTCTTCGCCATGACGGCCACCGGGCTCAAAGAGGTGAAAAACCCGGCGGCGATTTTCCTCGCGCGCGCCCCGCAGGCCGCACCCGGCAGCATTGTCACGGTCACCCGCGAAGGGGGCCGGCCGCTGCTGATCGAGCTGCAGGCGCTGGTCGATCGTATGCGCTTTGGTGCACCGCGACGCGTGGCACAGGGACTTGACGTCAATCGCGTCGCGATGCTGCTGGCGGCCGCCAACCGCCACGCCGGGGTGTCGCTGCAGGAGCACGACGTGTTCGTGAACGTGGTCGGCGGGATCGAGATCTCCGAGACCGCCTGGGATCTGCCGGTGCTGGTAGCGCTCGCCTCGAGCCTCAAGAACCGCGCCGTGGCTTCGGACCTCGTCGTGTTCGGCGAGATCGGACTCACCGGGGAAGTGCGCCCCGTCGCCTATGGCGATGAGCGCCTGAAGGAAGCCCAGGCGCAGGGGTTCCGCAGCGCCATCGTGCCGAAGGACAACGCGCCGCGCCGCGCGCCACCGGGCATGAATGTTATCGGCGTGGGCCGCATCAGCGAGGCGCTGGAGGCGGCGGCGCTCGCGGGTGTTTAGGCGCTTCTGATCTCCGCCGGCGGGCGCACGCGCACGGTGCGGATGGCGTTATCCGCAATCTGCAGGACCTCGAACTCGTAAGCGCCGACGCGCACCATCGTGCCGCTGTCGGGAATGGTCTCCAGGTGCTCAAGCAGAAGACCGTTCAGCGTCTTCGGGCCCCCCGTCGGCAGCTGCCACCCGAGCGCACGATTGAGCGCGCGGATGGTGGCGCTGGCATTGACGATCCAGACGCCGGGGCGCTCCAGGTGCACGTCCTTGTGGGTGATCGTCGCCGGATCGGCGGTGAATTCACCGACGATCTCCTCGAGGATGTCTTCGAGCGTGACCAGGCCCTCGATGTCTCCGTACTCGTTCACGACGAACGCAAAGCGGCGGCGGTTGCGCTGGAAATGCCCGAGCTGCACGTTGAGCGCCGTGCCCTCGGGCACGAAATACGCCTCGCGGCCGCGGGCGATCTCGATCAGCCGCTCGCGGGTGAGGTTGCCGCGCACGAGCTCCTGCGCCACGCGCTTCATGTGCAGCAGACCGATGAGGTTGTCGAGCTCGCCTTCGTAGACCGGCAGGCGCGTGTGCGGGGTCTGCCGCAGCTGACTCAGGATGTCTTCCCAGCTTTCGGTCGACGTCGATGGCGGCGATCTCCTGGCGCGGCACCATGATGTCGTTCACCGTGATGCGCCCGAGATCCAGGATCGACAGCAGCATCTGGCGGTGGCGCGCCGGGATGACCGGCGCCGCCTCCGTGACCACGGTGCGCAGCTCCTCGGCGCTCAGGGACTGATCGCTGCGGCTGCTGCGCCCCACGCCAAAAATGCGCAGGAAGCCGTAAGCGAGGATATTGGTCAGCCACAGCGCCGGGCGGGCGATCAGCACCAGAGCCCGGTAGATGCCCGCGGCGTGCAGCGCCACCCCTTCCGGGTTGGCGGCCGCATAGATCTTGGGCGCGAGCTCGCAGAAGACGATGACGACGATGGTGAGCGCCACGCCCGCGAGCGGCACGGCGTAACGCTCGCCCGTGCGCTGCGCGAGGATCGTGACGATGGCGGAGGCGAACACGCTCGCGCCCGCCAGGATCACCAGATTCGCCCCCAGCCACTCATCGGGCTTCTGGAGCAGCCGCTCGAGGGTACGTGCGCGCCCGTGGCCCGCCTGCGCGCGGTGCCGCACGCGATAGCGGTTGACCGAGAGCATTGCCACTTCGGTGCCCGAGGAGAAGGCGACGACGAGCAGCAGCAGCACCAGGGCGAGGATCAGCATCAGCGGGTGCGATGAGACGTTCAAGGCGGTACCTTTCTCGCGGCCTGGAAGGGGGCGGCCCCGGCGGGTCCCCGCACGGCCCGGACCCCTAGCATAGAAGCTTGGGCGGCCTGGCGGGAAAAGGGCGCCGGCGCCCCTATAATCCCTCCCTCACCCGCCCCCCGCGAAACGCTCATGTTCGATCACCTGACGCAACGGCTGTCCCGGACCCTGGAAACCCTGCGGGGCCGTGGCCGCATTACCGAAGAGAACGTCGGCGGATACGCTGCGCGAGGTGCGCATGGCGCTGCTGGAGGCCGACGTGGCGCTGCCGGTGGTCAAGAGCTTCATCGAGGCGGTCAAGTCGAAGGCGCTGGGGGCCGAGGTGCTGGCGAGCCTGACGCCGGGGCAGGCCTTCATCGGCATCCTGCATCGACGAGCTGGTGGCGCTGCATGGGCGGTGCCGGCACGGGCTTCAGCGCTGCAGGCGCAGCCACCGCTGGTGGTGCTGCTCGCGGGTCTTCAGGGCGCCGGCAAGACCACGACCGCGGCAAAGCTCGCACGCTGGCTCATCGAGCGGGAGCGAAGGCGGGTGCTGCTGGTCAGCACCGACGTGCGCCGCCCGGCCGCGATGCTGCAGCTCGAGCGGCTCGCTGCCGAGGTCGGCGCCGAGTTCTTCCCGGCCGAGGCTACCCAGGCGCCGGCAGCCATTGCACAGGCGGCGCTCGACGCGGCGCCGCAGCGGCGTCTTTGACGTACTGATCGTCGACACCGCCGGACGGCTGCACGTGGATGCCGGACTCATGGCGGAGGTGCGCGAGATCGATGCCGCGGTCGGCGCTGCCGAGCGGCTGTTCGTGGTGGACTCGATGGCCGGACAGGATGCGGTCAATGCCGCGCGCGCCTTTGGCGCCGCGCTCGATCTGACCGGCATCATCCTCACCAAGGCCGATGGCGATGCGCGCGGCGGCGCGGCGCTCTCGGTGCGCCAGATCACCGGCAAGCCGATCGTGTTCCTCGGGGTGGGAGAGAAGACCGAGGCGCTCGAGCCCTTCGATCCCGAGCGCATGGCCTCGCGCATCCTCGGGATGGGCGACGTGGTCAGCCTGGTCGAGCAGGTGCAGCGCCAGGTCGACCACCAGGAGGCGCAGCGTCTTGCGCGAAAGGTCGTCAAGGGCAAGGGCTTTGACATGCTGGACCTTCGGGGCCAGCTCGAGCAGCTGCAGAAGATGGGCGGCGTCGGGGCCCTGATGGACAAGCTCCCGGGCGCGATGATGAAAAAGGGGTCGGTCTCGGCCGAGCAGGGCGATAAGGACCTGCGCCGCCAGATCGCCATCATCAATTCCATGACCCCGCGGGAGCGGCGCAATCCGGGGATCATCGACGGCTCACGCCGCCGGCGGATTGCGGGGGGTTCGGGCGTGGCAGGTCCAGGACGTCAACCGGCTCCTCAAGCAGTTCCATGGAGATGCAGCGCGTCATGAAGAGCATGAAAGGCGGGGGCCTCAAGCGCCTGATGGGCGCCTTCAAGGGGGGCATGCCGCCGGGGTTCCCGGGCCGCTAGAGGCACCGGGAGGCCAGGTTGGCCCGCCCCAGGCGCCCCAGGGCGAGGCGGCCAGTGAGGGACGCACGCGTCTGCCCGAGAAAAACTGGCGCAGGATTCGCACGTTGCGTAGAATCCGCGCTCTTTTTTGGGTGGCCCGTTCGCGGCCGCCCGCACTGAACGAGAGCGATACGATCATGGTAACTATTCGCCTGACGCGGCGTGGGGCACGCAACCAGCCCTTCTACCACGTCGTGGTAACCGACAGCCGCAAGCGCCAGGGCGGCCCAAGCCTGGAGCACGTGGGATTCTTCAACCCGATCGCGCGCCGGCAGCGAGCAGAAGCTGAAGCTGGATCTGCCGCGCATCGACCACTGGGTGAGCAAGGGCGCACAGCCCTCCGAGCGCGTCGCGCACCTGGTGAGTTCCTACCGCAAGCAAGCCACGGCGTAGGGGCTTCGCGCCGTCTTGCGCTGCGGCCCTCATTAAAAACAGGGTTCGGCAGCACGGGACAAGAGAGGCACCGTGCAGTGGGTTGAACTGGGGCGACTGGGTGCCCCCTACGGCATCAAGGGTTGGATTCATGTCGAATCGCACACCGAGCCGCGCACACGGTTGCTCGAGTACCCGGTGTGGAATCTCAGGCTCTCCAACGGCGAGCGCCTCACCCGGCACCTGACCCAGGGTCGTGCGCACGGGGAGGGGCTGGTCGCAAGCCTCGAGGGCGTTGCAGACCGTGACATGGCGGCAGCGCTCACCGGCGCGGTGGTGGAGATCGAGCGCGCGGCGCTGCCTGCAGCCTGCAGCGCGGGAGTACTACCGCGCGGACCTGGTGGGATTTGTGGTCACGAATCTCGAGGGTGTGCCGATGGGGCGGGTGAGCCACTTCGTGGACGCCCCGCGCGGGGCGGTGATGGTGACCCGGGAGTCTGACGGGCGCGAGCACTGGGTGCTCGCGCAACCGCGACACCTGAAGAAAGTGGATCTGGGAGCCGGCACGATAGTGGTGGACTGGCCGGCGGAGCTGGAATAGAACGCTCCATGAAGATCGAGGTCGTGACGCTGTTTCCGGGCCTGATCGAAGGAGCACTCGGCTTCGGGATCGTGAACCGCGCCCTGGCGCGCGGACTGTTGAGTGTGGGCACGGAGGATCCGCGCACACACACGACGGACGTGCATCGCACGGTGGATGACCGCCCTTACGGGGGCGGGCCGGGCATGGTGCTGAAGCCCGAGCCGCTGTGGCGGCGATCCGCGCCGCGCAGGCGCGGCTGCCGCCGGGCAGCCCGCGGGTGTACCTGTCCGCGCAGGGTGAGCCCTTCAGCCAGGCGCACGCGCAGGAGCTTGCGCGCCTGCCGGGGCTGTTGCTCGTGGCCGGACGCTACGAGGGCGTGGATGAGCGGGTGGTGGAGCTGGCGATCGACCGCGAGCTCTCGGTCGGGGACTACGTGCTCTCGGGCGGGGAGCTGCCGGCGCTGGTGGTGATCGATGCGCTCGCGCGCCTGCTGCCCGGAGCGCTCGGGGATGAGCGCTCGAGCGTCGAGGAGTCTTTTGTACAGGGCCTGCTCGACTGGCCGCATTACACGCGGCCGGAAGTGTACGAAGGCCTGAGCGTGCCGCCGGTGCTGTTGTCCGGGGATCACGCGGATATCCGCCGCTGGCGGCTCGAGCAGGCGCTCACGCGTACCGTGGCACGCCGGCCCGGGATGCTGTCGCAGGCGAAACTCGCGCCCGAGATCCGGCGCGCATGGGATGAATTCCTGGCCGCGCATGCGGCGGGAAACGAAGATCGAGGTGAGCAAACATGAGCAAGATCATTCAGGAAATCGACAAGCAGCGCATGACCCGCGTGGTGCCGGAGTTCAAGCCGGGCGACACCGTGGTGGTGCAGGTTAAAGTGGTGGAGGGCGACCGCGAGCGCGTGCAGGCCTACGAGGGCGTCGTCATTGCCAAGAGCAACCGCGGCATCAACTCCTCCTTCACGGTGCGCAAGATCTCTCACGGCGAGGGCGTCGAGCGCGTGTTCCAGACCCACAGTCCGGCGATCAGCGACATCAGCGTCAAGCGCCGCGGCAACGTGCGTCGCGCCAAGCTCTATTACCTGCGCGATCTGTCCGGCAAGGCCGCGCGCATCGAAGAGAAGATCTGAGGGCCGCGGATTACCCTGCGGTCGCGGCTGAGCAGCAAGGTCACCTCATGACGGCGCGTTCGTTCTTTTCCGGTTTGTGGCGGGCTCTTGATGGGTTGCGCAAGGGGCTGCACCTCATCCTGATGCTCGTGATCTTCGGGGCGCTGTTCGGCGTGCTGCGCGGCAGCGTGCCGCTCGTGCCCTCCAAGGCTGCGCTCGTCATCGCTCCGGAGGGCCCGCTCGTGGAGCAGCTCTCCGGGGACCCGCGCACGCGCGCCCTGGATGAGGCGCTCGGCAACGAGCGCTCGGAAGCACTGCTGTGGGACCTGATTGACTCGATCCGCGCCGCCGCGGGCGATAAGCGCATCCAGGTGCTGGTGCTCGATCTGGACAAGCTCGAGAGTGGCACGCAGCCGGCCCTTGCGGAACTGGCCGCGGCGATCCGCGAGTTCCGCGCCAGCGGCAAGAAAGTCATCGCCTACGGCGTGGAGCTCACCCAGGAGCGCTACTACCTCGCCGCCCAGGCGGATGAGATTTACCTCGATCCCATGGGCTTCGTGCTGGTGCAGGGCTACGACCGCTATCGCACGTATCTGAAGGACGCGCTCGACAAGCTCGGTGTCGACATCAACGTGTTCCGTGTCGGTACTTTCAAAAGTGCGGTGGAGACCTTCACGCGCACGAACATGTCGCCCGAGGATCGCGAGGAAAGCCGCACCTACCTCACCGCCCTCTGGAATGCCTACCAGGAGGAAGTGACCAAGGCACGCAAGCTTCCCCCGGATGCGCTGGCAAAGTACGTCGATACCTTCATGCAGACCGTACCGGCCGCCAAGGGCGATGCGGCCAAGATCGCTCTCAGCGACGGCCTGGTGACGGGGCTGAAGACGCAGCTTGAGGTCGAGAAGCGCCTGCAGGAGCTGGTGGGTGAGAACGACGAGGGTGACTCCTTCAGCGGCGTCTCGGGCGAGGACTACCTGCGCGTGGCGCGCGCGGACAAGAAGCTCAATCTCGGCAAGCAGAAAGTTGGCGTCATCGTCGCCGCGGGCGAGATCCTCGACGGCGAGCAGCCCCCGGGCACGATCGGCGGAGACTCCACCGCGAAGCTGATCCGCGAAGCACGCACCGACAAGGACATCAAGGCGGTGGTGCTGCGCGTCGACAGTCCCGGCGGCAGCGTGCTCGCCTCCGAGCAGATCTATCGGGAGCTTGTGGCGCTGCGCGCCGCCGGTAAGCCCCTCGTGGTGTCCATGGGCGGTTATGCCGCCTCCGGCGGCTACTACATCTCAGCGCCGGCGGATGAGATCTGGGCGAGTCCTGCGACCATCACCGGCTCGATCGGTATCTTTGCGATCATCCCGACGGTGGATAAGACGCTCGGCAAGGTGGGGGTCGCCACCGATGGTGTCGGCACCACCGCGCTCTCCGGACAGCTGCGCATCGACCGGCCGCTGAGCGAGGGCGCGCGTGGGGTACTGCAGGCGGTGACGAGCCACGGCTACGATGAGTTCGTGGCACGTGTGGCCGCGGGGCGCAAGAAAACCCCGGCGGAAGTGGACGCGATCGCCCAGGGACGCGTGTGGGCGGGCGTCGATGCCCGGCGCAACGGGCTCGTCGATCAGCTCGGCTCATTCAACGAGGCGGTGGCGGCAGCCGCGCGACGCGCCAAGCTCACCAGCTACTCGACCAAGTTCATCGAACCTAAGCTCACCTGGGCGGAGACCCTCGTGATGAACTTCAAGTCGCGCGTGATCCGCACTTTCGTGCATGTGAGCCCGGATCAGGCGGCGCTGGCACAACTGGCGCAGCGCCTGGACCCGGTGACGCGCCAGGCCGCCCTCCTCAGCCGCTTCAGCACACCGAACCGGCTCTACGCCTACTGCTTCTGCGAAGTGCGCTAGACGCGCGCGCCGCGTCCCCGGCGCTCCCTACAGCGTGGACCAGTCCAGGATCACTTTGCCGGACTTGCCGGAGCCCATGGTCTCGAAGCCCTGGATATATTCCTGCACCGGGAAGTGGTGGGTGATGATCGGATCGAGCTTCAGTCCGCTTTGCAGCAGGCTCGCCATTTTGTACCAGGTCTCGAACATCTCGCGCCCATAGATGCCCTTCAGGGTGAGGCCCTTGAAGATGACCTGGTTCCAGTCGATCGCCGTCTCCTCGGGCGGAATCCCCAGGATCGCAATGGAGCCGCCGTGGTGCATGGTGCGCAGCATCTCGCGCAACGCCGCCGCGTTCCCCGACATCTCAAGCCCGACGTCGAAGCCCTCCTGCATCCCTAAGTCCTTCATGGTCTGATCGAGCGACTCGCGCTGCACGTTGATGGCGCGCGTCGCGCCCATCTTGCGCGCCAGCTCCAGGCGGTAGTCGTTCACGTCGGTGATGACCACGTGGCGCGCGCCGGTGAAGCGGGCGATCGCGGTCGCCATGATGCCGATGGGACCCGCCCCGGTGATGAGCACGTCTTCGCCGACGACGTTGAAGGCGAGCGCGGTGTGTGTGGCGTTGCCGAACGGGTCGAGGATCGAGGCGATGTCATCGCCGATGGAGTCGGCGAGCTTGAAGGTGTTGTCCGCCGGGATCGACAGATACTCGGCAAAGGCGCCCGGGCGATTGACGCCGACGCCGATGGTGTTGCGGCACAGGTGCCGGCGGCCGGCGCGGCAGTTGCGGCAGTGGCCGCAGGTGATGTGACCTTCCCCGGAGACGCGGTCGCCGGTTTTCAGTCCCCTGACCTCGGAGCCGAGCTCGACGATGCGGCCGCAGTACTCGTGCCCCACCGCCATGGGCACGGGGATCGTCTTCTGCGCCCACGCGTCCCACTTGTAGATGTGCATGTCCGTGCCACAGATCGCGGTCTTGGCGATCTTGATGAGCACATCGTTCGGTCCCACCCTCGGCTCGGGGATGTCCTCGAGCCAGATGCCCGGCGCGGCCTGCTGCTTCACCAATGCTTTCATGAGTACCTTCAGCTTTCGCGGGGGGTGCGCCCGGGGCTAGCGCAGGACGCCGAGTTCGCGGCCGACGCGGGCAAAGGCTGCGAGCGCGCGCTCGAGGTGCTCGCGCGTGAGGGCAGCGGACATCTGGGTGCGGATGCGTGCCTGACCCTTGGGCACGACCGGATAGGAGAAGCCGATGACGTAGACGCCTTCCTCGAGCAGCCGCTCGGCCATGCGGCCGGCGAGTGCGGCATCCCCGAGCATCACCGGGATGATCGGGTGCTCGCCGGGCTTCAGATCAAAGCCCGCGCGCGTCATGCCCTCGCGAAACACGCGCGCGTTCTCAAAGAGCTGTGCCCGCAGCTGCGGGGTGTGCTCGAGAAGATCAAGCACCGCAAGACTGGCTGCGGCCACCACCGGCGGGATGCTGTTCGAGAAGAGGTAAGGTCGCGAGCGCTGCCGCAGCCACTCGATGACTTCGCGCCGTGCGGCAACATAGCCCCCGCTCCCCCCGCCCAGGGCCTTGCCGAGGGTCCCCGTGAGGATATCGACGCGCTCGGCCACCCCGCAGTGCTCAGGTGTACCGCGCCCGCCCGCGCCCATGAACCCGGTGGCATGCGAGTCATCGACCATGACCAAAGCGTCGTAGCGCTGCGCCAGATCACAGATGGCACCGAGTCTTGCGATAAAGCCGTCCATGGAGAAGACCCCATCGGTGGCGATGAGGCGCGTGCGGGCCCCCTGGGTGGCCTTGAGGCACTGCTCGAGCTCCCCCATATCGCTGTTGGCGTAGCGGTGCCGCTGCGCCTTGCACAGGCGGATGCCGTCGATGATGCTCGCGTGGTTGAGCGCATCCGAGATCACCGCGTCGCGCTCATCGAGCAGTGTCTCGAAGAGCCCGCCGTTGGCATCAAAGCAGGAGGAGTAGAGGATCACGTCCTCGGTGCCAAGAAAGGCGGCGAGGCGCTGCTCCAGCGCCTTGTGCGTCTGCTGCGTGCCACAGATGAAGCGCACCGAGGCCATGCCGTAGCCGTATTCATCCAGCGCGCGCTGCGCTGCGGCACGCACGGCGGGGTGGTTGGCGAGGCCGAGGTAATTGTTGGCGCACAGGTTGATGACCTCGTGGCCTGCGGCGTGGATGAGCGCCCCCTGGGGGCCCTCGAGCACGCGTTCGGGCTTGTACAGGCCCTGCTCGCGCAGCCCGTTGAGCTCCTCGCGCAGGCGCGTTATGACCGCCGGGTTCATCCTTGCAATTATACTTGAGGGCTCATGAGCGAGCCTGCAAGAGCACCCACGGGAGCGGCGCGCGTCGACCGTTGGCTGTTTGCGGTGCGCCTCCTGGGGTCGCGCTCGCTCGCCACGCAGGCGGTCAGCGGTGGGCGCGTGCACGTGAACGGCGAGCGGGTGAAGGCGGCCCATCCGCTGCGCCCCGGGGACCGGGTGAGCTTCAAGCGCGGGGCGCTCGAGTTTGAGTGCACCGTCGCGGCGGTGCCGCAGCGGCGCGGGCCGGCGCGCACGGCCGTACTATGCTACGAGGAGACCGCGGCGAGCGCGGCGCGGCGCGCCGAGTTCGGTGCCCGCATGAAGCTGGCGGCGGCCCTGAGCCCGCGGCCCGCGGCGCGCCCGGACAAGCACGAACGGCGACGCCTGCGGCGGCTGCGGGGTCGCATTTGAGTCCCCTGAGGTCGCCGCAAAGCATGTCGCCGGGCGGCTAAGCCTGCAGACTCAGGCCAGGGCCGAGGGCCCGGCGATCCGCAGCGCAGTACCCGGCGCGAGGTTCAAGGTTTATGACGCTCAGCGTGTTTGACATCTTCAAGGTCGGCATCGGCCCTTCAAGCTCCCACACCATGGGGCCGATGCGCGCGGCGCGCGAGTTCGTGCTCGGCCTGAAGCGTGAGGGGCTGCTCGCCGACACCGCGGAGATCGCGGTGCGCCTGTACGGCTCGCTCGCGCTCACCGGCATCGGTCACGGCACCGACCGGGCCATTCTCGCAGGCCTTGAAGGCGCGCAGCCCGAGAGCGTCGATCCGGACAGCATCGAGCCGGCCGTGCAGCGGATCCGCTCCTCCGGGCGTATCCGTCTTCTGGGTGAGCACGAGATCGCCTTCGATGAGCCGATGCAGCTGCTCTTCCTGGTGCACGAGCGGCTGCCGCGGCACTCCAACGGCATGCGCTTCAGCGCCCTCGGGGCCGGTAAGCGCCTCTTGCGCGAGCAGGACTACTACTCGATCGGCGGCGGCTTCGTGGTGCGCGGCGATGAGGCCGAGGCGCCGGAGACCCGCGCACACGCGGCGCCGCCGTATCCTTTCGCCTCCGGCGAGGACCTGCTCAGCTTGTGTCGCGAGCACGGGCTGGAGATGTACGAGCTCGTGCTGGCGAATGAGTACACGTGGGCGACACCCGCGGAGGTGCGTGCGCGCCTGCTGCACCTGTGGGAAGTGATGCAAGCCTGCGTCGCGCGCGGCTTCCGTCAGACGGGGCTCCTGCCGGGCGTGCTCAAGGTGCGCCGGCGCGCGCCGCGTCTGTACCGCATGCTGACCGAGAGCGGCACCGTAAAGCCGCTCGACGTCATGGACTGGGTGAACGCGTACGCGCTGGCCGTGAACGAGGAGAACGCGGCCGGGGGCCGTGTGGTCACGGCGCCGACGAACGGGGCCGCCGGCATCGTGCCCGCGGTGCTGCATTATTACCGTCGCTTCGAAGAAGGCGCGAACGAGGAGGGCGTGATCCGCTTCCTGCTGGTCGCGGCCGCCATGGGCATGCTGTACAAGCGTAACGCCTCGATCTCGGGCGCCGAGATGGGCTGCCAGGGCGAAGTGGGCGTCGCCTGCTCGATGGCCGCCGCGGGGCTGGTCGCCGCCTTACAGGGCACGACTGAGCAGATCGAGAATGCCGCAGAGATCGGCATGGAGCACAACCTCGGGCTCACCTGTGATCCGGTGGCAGGACTGGTGCAGATCCCGTGTATCGAGCGCAACGCGATGGGTGCGGTGAAGGCGATCAACGCGGCGCGCCTGGCGATGCGCGGTGATGGCTCGCACAAGGTGTCGCTCGATCAGGTGATCGCCACCATGCGCCAGACGGGCATCGACATGTCCACCATCTACAAGGAGACCTCGCAGGGCGGGCTGGCGGTGAACGTGCCCGAGTGCTGAGGCGGTGGCCTCAGGAGAACAGCCCAAAGAGTCCCGAGGGCGGGGACTCGCGCTGTACCTCGCGCACCGCGGCCGCGCAGATGCCCGGCCAGTCACTGCACTCAAAGCGGATCGAGCACAGGCCCGCGGTCGTCAGTCCCCCGCCATCGCCTTGCGGCACCAGCAGCTGCACCAGCTCGGAGACACCGGGGTTGTGGGCGACCACCAGCAGGTGCATGACCCTGGGACCCGTGCCCTGGGCGATGCGCAGCAGATCCGGGGCGCTCGCCAGATAGAGGTTCTCCTCGCGCCGCACGCGCCGCGCGGGCAGCGCAAGCTCGCGTGCCACGATCTCGGCGGTCTGCTGGGTGCGGCGCGCCGGGCTCACCAGCACCAGATCGGGAATCAGTTCCAGTTCAAGCAGGCGGCGCGCCATGCTCTCGGCGGCACTCGTGCCACGGCGGTTCAGCGGGCGCTCCAGATCCGTGAGCGCGCTGTCCTTCCAGCGCGCATCGGCATGGCGCATGAGCGTGAGCCGCCTCACGCGCTGACTCTCACGCGGGCAGCTCGACCAGCACGCGGCCATTCTCCAGGCGTGCCGCGTAGGTGCGCAGCGGCTCGTAGGCCGGCGGCGCCAGCACTTCCCCGGTGCGCAGGCAAAAGCGCGCGCCGTGGCGCGGACAGGTGATCTGACAGTCTTCCACCAGCGCCTCCCCGAGCGCCTCGCCGTCGTGCGTGCACATGTCGGTGGCCGCGTACACGCTCTCCCCGCAGCGCACGAGGATCATCGGGATGCCCTCGACCAGCACGGCCAGGGGTGCGGTCTCACTCAGTTCGTCCGCGCCGCCAGCGTCTACCCAATGCGAGCTCATGCGATCCCCTTCAGAACATACCGGTTTGCAGACGTGCGGCCTCGGTCATCATCGACTGATTCCAGGGCGGATCGAAGGTGAGTTCCACCCTGACCTCGCGCACGGTCGGAATGCGCTGAATCTTATCGCGCACATCATCCACCAGGATCTCGCCCATGCCGCAGCCGGGCGCGGTGAGGGTGATCTTGACTTCCACCGCGCGCGTGCCGTCTGCGTTGGGCTTGACCTCGCATTCGTACACGAGGCCGAGGTCCACGATGTTGATCGGGATCTCCGGGTCGTAGCAGGTGCGCATCTGCTCCCAGGCGAGCTTCTTGACGTCCTCTTCGCTCGCATTCGGGGGCAGCTGCGGCGGCTGGACCGCTTCCTGCCCGATCGCGTCGGCATCCTCACCGGCGATCCGAAACAGGTTGCCGTCGATATAGACGGTGAAGCTGCCGCCCAGCGCCTGGGTGATGTAGCCGGCCTGGCCGGGCTTTAAGTTCACCTCCTGCCCTGCCGGAACGATCACCGCGCGCACCTCGCGGTTGACGACGAACGGCTCGTTTTCGTGGCGACGCATGGTGGTGCCTTACTCGGTCGAGACCGTCGCTGCGCCGTGCTCGAGCGCGGCGTTGAGCGTATGCCAGCACAGGCTCGCGCACTTCACGCGCGCCGGGAACTCGCGCACGCCGGAGAGCGCGGCGAGTTTGCCGAGCGAGGCATCCGTCAGGGCCTCCTGGCTGCGTGAGCAGCGCATGCACCTGCTCGAAGAGCGCGCGGATGGCGGCGCGGTCCTTGCCCTTGACCGCTTCGGTCATGAGCGAGGCCGAGGCGGTCGAGATCGCGCAGCCCTTGCCCTCGAAACGCATGTCCTCGACGCGATCGCCGTTCAGGCGCAGCGAGACCGTGCAGCCGATCCCCGCACAGCGGGTTGTGCCCCTCGGCGTGGCTGTCGGCTGGCTTCGAGGCGCCCGAAATTGCGTGGCTGGCGGTTGTGATCGAGGATCACGTCGCGGTAGAGATCCTTCAGGTCCATCAGCCGAACACCTCGCGCGCACGCTTGAGCGCGCCGACGAGCGCGGCGACGTCGGCCTCGTTGTTGTAGCAGCCGAAGGAAGCGCGCGCGGTGGCCGGCACGCCGAAGAACGTCATGACCGGCATGGCGCAGTGGTGGCCGGTGCGCACCGCCACCCCTTCGGCATCGAGGATGGTGCCGAGATCGTGCGGATGCACGCCCTTCATGGTGAAGGAGACCACCGCGGCCTTGTGTGCGGCGGTACCGATGATCTCGATGCCGGGCAAATGCAGCCAGCTCGCTCGTGGCGAGCTTCAGCAGCCGCTGCTCGTGCGCGCGCGATCGCGTCGAGTCCCAAGCGCCTCGACGTAGTCCATCGCCGCCGCCAGTCCCACGGCGCCGGACATGTTGGGCGTGCCCGCCTCGAACTTCCACGGCAGCTCGTTGTAGGTGGTACTTCTCGAACGACACCGTGAGGATCATGTCGCCGCCGCCCTGCCAGGGCGGCATCGACGGCGAGCAGCTCCTCGCGCCCGTACAGCACGCCGATGCCGGTCGGGCCGTAGAGCTTGTGGCCGGAGAAGGCGTAGAAGTCGGCGCCGAGCGCGCGCACGTCGACCGCGCTGTGCGGCACCGCCTGGGCGCCATCGACGCAGCACCACGGCGCCGTGCGCATGGGCCGCCTCGATGATGCGTTTCACCGGCAGCACGGTGCCGAGCGCGTTCGAGACGTGCGCCATCCGCCACCAGGCGCGTGCGTGGCGACAGCAGCTTCGCAGAACTCCTCGAACTCGAGCTCACCGCGGCGGTTGATGGGCGCCACCTTCAGCGTGCAGCCGGTCTGCTGCGCACACCATCTGCCACGGCACGATGTTGGCGTGGTGCTCGAGAGCGCTGATCAGGATCTCGTCGCCCGGCCCGAAGCGCGGCCGCGCGTAAGATTGCGCCACGAGGTTGATGCGCCTCGGTCGTGCCGCGCACGAAGATGATCTCGCGGGTCGAGCGGGCGTTGAGGAAGCGCCGCACGCGCTCGCGCGCGCCTTCAAAGGCTGCGGTGGCCGCCTGGCTCAGGGCGTGCACGCCGCGGTGCACGTTCGCATGCGAGTGCGTCTCGTAGTCCTCCACCGCGCGCAGCACCGGCAGCGGGCGCTGCGAGGAGGCGGCGCTGTCCAGATACACCAGCGGCTGGCCGTTGACGCGCGTGGCGAGGATCGGGAAGTCGCGCGCGCACGCGCTCGACATCGAGCAGCGGGCGGCAGGGCGGTGGCAGAGCGGTTGGCGGCCATTACGAGCAGCTCCTCGCAGGGCCGCGTCCTTGCAGCTGACGTCGGCGAGGCTCTCGCTCGATCTGGCGGCGCAGCTGCGGCAGTTCGATCTTGCGCGACCACATCGGCGAGGAACGCCCACTTGAGCAGGCGCTGCGCCGTGTCCGCGGTCGAGCCCGCGCGACAGCAGGTAGAACAGCATGTTCTCGTCGAGCTTGCCGGCGGTGGCGCCGTGGCTGCAGCGCACATCGTCGGTGTAGATCTCAAGCTGCGGCCGCACGTCGATCTCCGCGTCCGTTCCGGCGAGCAGGCCGCGCAGCGACTGCTGCGAGTCGGTGCCCGCGGCGGCGGGCGCCACCACGATCTTGCCGTTGAAGGCGACGCGTGCGCGCCCGGCGGCGATGCCGCGGAACAGTCTGCTCGGTGCGGGTGTGCGGCGCGCGGTGCTCGACGAGCGCGAAGGTGTCCTGCACCTGCTGCCGATCCGCCAGCGCAGCGAGCGCCATCGACAGCTGCGCACGCGCCCCGTCGAGGTGCACGTCGTGCGTGGAACGCGCGGCCGCTGCGCCCGATGGCCACGGCGTGCACCCGGTAAGCGGCCTCCGCGCCGAGCGTTGCCGTCAAGCGTGTCAAAGAACACCGTGCTGGCAGACGAGCTCCTGCAGGCGGTAGTGCGTGCAGGCGTGCGCCGCGCGCGAGCCTCGATCACGGCCGCACTGTCGACCGAGCTCGCCGCGCCTGCGGCGCTCACGTGGCGTTCGATCAGCTCGCAGCTGCGCCCCGGCACCGAGCTGACTTCCAGGCGCGGGTAGGAGGCGCCGCTGCGCGCTCGCCGCGCATGCCACGAACAGCAGCTCGAGGCGCTGCGCCGGCGTGCCGGCGGGCAGCTCGATGCGGGCGCCGTCGGTGGCGAAGGCCTCGTTGAGGAGCGCAAAGCGCTGATCCGTCCCGTGCTCGGGCAGGGGCCGCGGTGGCGGGCCTGCGGGGCGGTCGCGACGGCGGCGACAGCTCCTCGCCGCGGGGGCCGAAAGTTCAGCGGCGAAGCGACCGTCGACAAACACATAGCGGGCGAAACCGGTCAGCGGCGCAGGCAGCGAGGTCAGCTGCGCGAAGGCGGCGGGCGGCACCGGCACGAAGCCGCAGCCGCTCGAGCGCGCGCAGGTTCGCGTACCTCCAGTTCTCATCGCGCGTGCTGGGCAGTCCGGCCGCCTGCAGCGCCTCGAGGCGGCGCGGCGCCGCTCCTGCGCGGGTGCGCACGCCTGCGACTGCGCGGCAGCGAAATCCTCGGCGATCCGGGCGGTGAGGGCAGCGCTCATGGGGAGCCTTCAGGCGGCGACGCCGCTCACCCAGTCGTAGCCGCGTCGTTCGAGCTCGAGCGCGAGCGTGCGTCGCCGCTGCGCAGCGATGCGGCCGCGCACCAGCACGTGCACGCGATCGGGCACGACGTAATCGAGCAGGCGCTGGTAGTGCGTCACCAGCACGACAGGAGCGCTCGGCGCGAGCGCAGCGAGTTGACCCCGTGCGGCGACCACCTTCAGCGCATCGATGTCGAGTCCGGAGTCGGTCTCATCGAGCATGCGCCAGCGTCGGCTCGAGCACCAGCATCTGCAGGATCTCGTTGCGCTTCTTCTCGCCGCCGGAGAAGCCTTCGTTCACGCCGCGCGACGAGGAAACTCTCCTCGATGTGCATCAGCTTCATCTTCTCGCGCACCAGCGCGAGGAACTCGAAGGCGTCCACCTCGGTCAGCCCGCGCTCGCTTGCGCGCCGCATTGAGCGCGGCCTTGAGCAGGTAGACGTTGTTGACGCCCGGGATCTCCACCGGATACTGGAAGCCGAGGAACACGCCCGCGCGGGCGCGCTCCTCGGCGGGCAGCGCGAGCAGGTCGCGGCCCTCGAAAGTGCACGCGTACCGGCAGTGATCTCGTAGCCGGGGCGGCCGGCCAGCACGTGGGCGAGCGTGCTCTTGCCCGAGCCGTTCGGTCCCATGATCGCGTGCACTTCGCCGCGGCCGACGCTGAGGCTCAAGCCGTTGAGGATCTGCCTGCCGCTCGACCGTGACGTGCAGGTCCTCGATCTGCAGCAGGTTCTGTGGCGCACTCGTCATCTTCAGCCCACCGCGCCTTCCAGGCTCACGGCCAGCAGATTCTGCGCCTCGACCGCAAATTCCATCGGCAGCTCCTTGAAGACGGACTTGCAGAAGCCGCTGACGATCATGTTGACCGCATCCTCGTGCGCGATACCGCGCTGCAGGCAGTAAAACAGCTGATCCTCGCTGATCTTGCGAGGTGCTCGCCTCGTGCTCGACCGTGGCGGTCGGGTTCCTCACCTCGACGTACGGGAAGGTGTGCGCGCCGCACTGCGCGCCCATCAGCAGCGAATCGCACTGGGTGAAATTGCGCGCGCCCTGCGCGCTCGGCAGGATCTTCACCAGTCCGCGGTAGGTGTTCTGGCCGTGACCGGCGGAGATGCCCTTGGAGACGATGGTGCTGCGCGTGTTCCGGCCGATGTGGATCATCTTCGTGCCGGTGTCGGCCTGCTGATAATTGTTGACGGTTGCGACCGAGTAGAACTCCCCGATCGAGCCTTCGCCGCGCAGCACGCAGCTCGGGTACTTCCAGGTGATCGCCGAGCCGGTTTCCACCTGCGTCCAGGAGATGTGCGAGTTGCGCCCGCGGCATTCGCCACGCTTGGTGACGAAGTTGTAAATGCCGCCGACGCCCCTGGTCATCGCCCGGGTACCAGTTCTGCACGGTCGAGTACTTGATCTGCGCATCATCGAGCGCGATGAGTTCCACCACCGCGGCGTGCAGCTGGTTCTCGTCGCGCATGGGGGGCAGTGCAGCCTTCCAGGTAGCTCACGTAGCTGCCGGCATCGGCGATGATCAGCGTGCGCTCGAACTGCCCGGTGTTGGCGGCGTTGATGCGAAAGTAGGTCGACAGTTCCATCGGGCAGCGCACGCCCTTGGGCACGTAGACGAACGAGCCGTCGGAGAACACCGCCGAGTTGAGCGTCGCGAAGAAGTTGTCGGTGTAGGGCACGACCCTGCCCAGGTACTGCTCGATCAGCTGCGGATGCGTGCGCACCGCTTCGGAGAACGGGCAGAACACGACGCCCGCCGCGGCCAGGCGCTCCTTGAAGGTGGTCGCGACCGAGACGCTGTCGAACACCGCATCCACCGCAACTCCGGCCAGACGCGCGCGCTCGTGCAGCGGCACGCCGAGCTTCTCGTAGGTCGCCAGCAGCTTCGGGTCGACCTCGGCGAGGCTCTTCGGGCCGTCCTTCTTCGCCCGGGGCGCGGAGTAGTAGGAGATCGCCTGGTAGTCGATCGGGGCGATCTTCAGATGCGCCCAGTGCGGCTCGCGCATGGTGAACCAGTGGCGCAGCGCCTTCAGGCGCCACTCGGTGAGAAACTGACGGCTCGTCCTTCTTGCGCGAGATCAGGCGCACCACATCCTCATCGAGCCCCGGCGGCACCGTGTCCGAGTCGATGTCGGTGACGAAGCCGTGCTGGTAGCCGCGTGCGACCAGCGACTGAAGCTCGGGTTGGTTTCACTCACCGGTTCGCTCATGAGCGCACCGGGGGCCGGGAGGCCGCGGCCTTCATCTCGCGCTCGAGCGCCGGCCAGCGCACCGGGGCGACATCCAGTCCGGCCAGCTGCGCCAGACTCACCTCGTGCAGCGAGCGGCGGATGGCGAGGTTCAGGCGCTGCCACACGCGCGCGACGCGGCAGCTCTCCTCGATCCCGCAGTGGCCGTGCCCGACGGAGCAGTCGGTGAGTGCCACCGGGCCCTCGAGCGCATCCAGGATGGCGGCCGCGCTGATGTGCGTCGCCGGGCGCGCGAGCTGATAGCCCCCGTGCAGGCCGCGCGTGGAGACCACGAGTCCCGCCCGCTGCAGCTGCTTGAGCAGCTTGCACACCGTAGGCGCGGCGATTCGCGTCTGCTCGGCGAGCGCAGCCGCGGTCTGCACGCCGCTGCAGGCTCCCCGGCAAGCGGCTGCGAGCAGCACCGTGGCGTAATCGGTCAGACGGCTGATGCGCAGCATGGCAGGCACCTGTTTCCCAAACTAGGACTAGTTTAGTACTGATTGCGCCCGGAACCAAGCCGGTACGTCGGCCGGGCAGGGGGGCGATTTGCTATCCTTGGCGCCCCTTAAACAGGGGCCATTTTTACCAGACGGCGGGCGTTTCGCGCACCTTGCGACACGGACAGCCCCCCAATGCCGGAGGACGAGTGATGAATCAGAGTGAGCTGATGCATGTGGCCGGCGCGCATGGTGGCCAAGGGCAAGGGCATCCTGGCTGCGGACGAGAGCACGGGCACCATCACCAAGCGCTTCGACCAGCATCAAGCTGGAGTCGACCGAGGAGCACCGGCGCAGCTACCGCGAGCTGCTGTTCAGCGCCCCCGGCGCGGCCGAGTCGGTCAGCGGGGTCATTCTCTATGATGAGACCATCCGCCAGAAAACCAAGGACGGCACGCCCTTTCCGCAGTACCTGATGAAGCACGGCATCATCCCGGGCATCAAGGTGGACGAGGGCGCCAAGCCCTTGGCCGGCTTTACCGGCGAGACCATCACCGAAGGACTCGATGGCCTGCGCGAGCGGCTCATCGAGTACCGCAAGCTCGGGGCGCGTTCGCCAAGTGGCGCGCGGTCATCGACATCGCTGAGGGCATCCCGAGCGCCTTCGCCATCGAGGCCAACGCGCACGCGCTCGCCCGCTACGCGGCGCTCTGCCAGGAGAACAGCATCGTGCCGATCGTCGAGCCGGAGGTGCTGATGGATGGGGCGCATTCGCTCGAGCGCTGCGAGGAAGTGACCAACCAGGTGCTGGCGAGCGTCTTTCGTCAGCTCTTCGAGCATCGCATGCTGCTCGAGGGCATGGTGCTCAAGCCGAACATGGTGATCTCCGGCAAGAAGGCCGCGCACCGGGCCGGTCCGGAGGTGGTCGCCGAGGCCACGCTGCGCACGCTGCAAGCGCCACGTGCCACCGGCGGTGCCCGGCATTGCCTTCCTCTCCGGCGGGCAGTCCCCGCAGGAGGCGACGCTGCATCTGTCGCTTCATGAACCGCGTCGGGGCACCGCTGCCCTGGGCGCTCACCTTCAGTTACGGGCGGGCGCTGCAGGACACCGCGCTCAAGGCCTGGGGCGGCTCGGCAGCGAACTTCGCGGCCGCGCAGAAGGAATTTGCCAAGCGCGCCAAGCTCAACGGTCTTGCCACCCTCGGCCGTTATACGGCCGAGATGGAGAGCCAGGCCGCCTGAGAGTCCAGGACGACTGAAAGTTCGCGTGGCAATTCCGGCAACCGTAGCGGCGCGCCCGGACCCCGCCGAGACGGTGGTGGAGGTGCGCGATGTGCACTTTGGCCTCGGCGGCCGTGCCATCTTTTCCGGGCTCGATCTCACCGTGCGTCGCGGGCGCATCACCGCGATCATGGGACCCTCCGGCACGGGCAAAACGACGCTGCTGCGATTGATCACCGGGCAGATCGCCCCCGAGCGCGGCGAGGTCATCGTCTTCGGCCAGGATCTTGCGGCCCTCAAGCGAGCGCGCGCTGTACGCGCTGCGCCAGCGCATGGGCATGCTGTTTCAGAACGGCGCGCTGCTGACCGACCTGGATGTGTTCGAGAACGTTGCCTTCCCGGTGCGCGAGCACACGCGATCTGCCCGAGCCGCTCATCCGCAAGCTCGTGCTGACGAAGCTGCAGGCGGTGGGCCTGCGCGGGGCCGCCTACCTCATGCCGGCGGAGCTCTCCGGCGGCATGGCGCGGCGCGTGGCGCTGGCGCGCGCCATCGTCATGGACCCTGAGGTGCTCATCTACGATGAGCCGCTGGTCGGGCTCGATCCGATCTCGCTCGGCTTCATTCTGCGGCTCATCAAGCAGATGAATCAGGCGCTCGGCATCACGAGCATCGTCGTCTCCCATGACGTGCAGGAGCTCTCCACCATCGCCGATGACAGCTACCTGCTCTCGGGCGGCCGTGTCGCCGCCGCGGGCAACCCCGCGCAGCTGCGCAACAGCGACTCCGCGGCGGTGCGCCAGTTCATGACCGGCGGCGCAGAGGGTCCCGTGGCCTTTCACTATCCGGCGCCCGATTACCTCACGCAGCTGCTGAGCGATGCTTAAGAGCGACACCTTCCTGCTCCAGGGGGTGCGGCGCATGGGCGCCACGGCGCTCTTTTTCGGACGCCTGCTGGTGCAGTGCCTGCCGGCGCTCGCGCGCCCGCGTCTCATTGTCAGCCAGATCTACAACGCCGGCGCGCGCTCGCTCATCATCATCATGCTCTCGGGGCTGTTCGTGGGCATGGTGCTGGGACTGCAGGGCTATCGAGCTGCTGCAGCGCTTTGGCTCCGAGGAGGCGCTCGGCAGCGCTGCGGCGCTGGGGTTGCTGAAGGAACTCGGTCCGGTGATCACCGCGTTGCTGTTCGCCGGCCGGGCCGGCACGGCGCTCACCTCGGAGATCGGCCTGATGCGCGCCACCGATCAGCTCACGGCGATGGAGATGATGGCGGTCGATCCGCTGCGCTACGTCGCCGCGCCGCGCTTTCTCGGCGGGGTGATCGCGATGCCGCTGCTGACGGCGATCTTCGGCGTGATCGGCCTCTTCGGGGCGCAGCTGATCGGTGTGCAGCTGATGCGGCATCGATGCGGGGGTATTCTGGTCGCAGACGCAGGAGCTCGGTCGGCATGCGCGATGTCACCGAAGGCATCGTGAAGAGTGTCGTGTTTGGTGTTGCCTGCAGTCTGGTGGCGGTGTACGAGGGCTACAACGCCGAGCCCACCGCCGCGGGCGTGGGTCTGGCGACGACCCGCACGGTCGTCGCTTCCTCGGTTCTGACGCTGCTGCTGGACTACGTGCTGACCGCGGCGTTCCTTCAATAGGAAACTTATTGCCATGCGTGACAATCGAACACTTGAGATCGGCACCGGCCTCTTCGTGCTGTTGGGTTTCGCGGCGCTCTTGTTTCTGACCACGCAGCTGCCGGCGAGTGGGTTGAAGATCGGCACGGCCAAGAAGGGCTTCGCGGTGAGCGCGGAATTCGACAACGTCGGGGATCTGAAGGTCGGCTCCCCGGTAACGATGTCGGGGGTACGCGTCGGGGAAGTGACCGGCATCAGCTTCAATGCCAAGGACTACAAGGCGAAGGTGAAGATGCGTTTCGATGAGCAGTACAACCAGATTCCCGATGACAGTTTCGCCGCCATCCAGACCCAGGGGCTGCTCGGGGGTAAGTACATCGGCCTCAGCCCCGGGGGGGATGATCAGTACCTCAAGGACGGCAGCGTCATCGAACAGACCCAGTCCGCTATCGTGCTCGAGAGCCTGCTGAACAAGTTCTTCGCCAACTACACGAGCAAGGGCGGCGACCCAGACGGACGCGCCGCCCACAGACACGCAGAGCAAGTCGGAGTCGAAGAAATGAGATACGCAACTGTTTTCGCATCGCTCTTGCTGATGAGCGCCGCCGCGCTCGCGCAGGCACCGGCGGCGCCACCCGCCGCGGGCGCCGCCGAGGGGCCCACCGAGGTGGTGCAGGCGGCCGCGCAGGGGATGCTCTCGGCCCTGGACAAGGATCGCGACGCGTATCGCAAGGACCCGGCCAGGGTGGCGGACCTCGTGAACCAGTACCTGTTGCCGCACTTTGACACCGACTTCTCGGCCCGCCTGGTGCTCGGGCAGTACTGGCGCAATGCGACTGCCGAGCAGCGTAAGCGTTTCGTCGATGCCTTCTATCACTCGCTGCTGAACAACTACGGCTCAGCCCTCACCGACTTCACCGCCGATCGGCTGAAGATCTACCCCACCAAGGTGGACGCGGATGCCCAGCGTGCCACGGTGCGCACCGAGGTGAAGCGCGACAACGGCGATCGCGTCTCGGTGAACTACTACCTGCGCAAGACGCCCGAGGGCTGGAAGGCCTGGGACGTGGTGATCGACGGTATCAGCTACGTCAACAGCTACCGCGAGGATTTCGCGCCGCAGATCGAGAGCCAGGGCATCGATGCGGTGATCAAGCGCCTCGATGCCGGTGAGAAGCCCGAGGCGATCGGCAAGCAGACCAAGTGAAGTCCGCCCCGCCCGCCGCCGCGCAGAGCTTCGGGCTCACGCCCGCCGCGAACGGCCGCTTCGCAGCCCACGGCCCGCTCACCTTTGCCACGGCGCGCGCGGCGCGTGTTGCGGGCCTGGAGGCGCTCAAGGGGGCGGCCGCGCACGCTCTGGAAATCGACTGCGCGGGCGTGACGATGACCGACAGCGCAGGCCTTGCGGTACTGCTGGACTGGCTCGCGGCCGCCAAGCTTGCGGGCCGCTCGCTGAAATTCACCGGGCTGCCGCCGGACCTGACGGCGCTCGCCCGCATCAGCGAGCTCGAGCCGCTCCTCGCCCGCGGGGTGTAAGCGCGCGCCCGACCCTCAGTGCGGCTGAACGGGCGCGGGCTTATCGGGAGGTGAGGGCGGCGGCGGGCCCGCCGGCCTCGCCGGCGTATCCGTATCCTGGGCCGCTTCATCGAACAGCTTCTGCTCCTGCTCGCTCTCCTGCTGCGTGGACTGCCCGCCGTTGACCTTGAAGTCGCGGTGCTGCAGGTAGACGTTGCGCATGAACGCATAAGGGTCGTAGGCGCTGTCGAGCGCCGCGTCCGCCGACAGCAACTGGGCGCGCGCATCGATTGCACCCGCCCCCCACAGCCCCCAGTTCACCCATTGGTTCTTGATGTAAAAGCGCGGGTCCGACACCTCATCGCCCGCCTTGCCGAACGCGTCGCGCACATCGCTCGGGCCAAGAAACGGCAGCACCACGTACGGACCGCTCTGGATCCCCCATTTGCCCAGCGTCTGGCCGAAGTCGCGCTCGTTCTTGTCCAGGCCTGCGATGGTGGCCGGATCGAACAGTCCGCCGAGACCGAGTGTGGTGTTGAGGATCAGCCGGCCGGTGTCATTCAGGAAGGGGCGGAACTGTCCCTGCAGGAGATCATTGATCATCGTGATCGGGTAGGAGAGGTTGCTCATGAAGTTGCGAAAGCCGGTCTGCACGAACTGTGGCGTCACGCGGCGGTAGGTGCGCGCCACGGGTCGTAGGACGGTCTTGTCGAGTTTGTCGTTGAACTTGTACGTGGTGCGGTTCATGCGCTCCCACGGGTCGCGCGGGCTGCGGGTCGTGCCCGCGGGCAGCGTGGCGCAGCCGCTCAACAGCACCAGGCACAGGCACGCGATCATCGTTCGGCTTCTTGTTTGCATAGGCGTCTGCTGGCGAGCTCTGCCGGCATTGTAACAGCCGCCACGGGAGCGGCCCGCCACTCGAACCAGAGGGGTGGGCCCGTCAGCCGCCGTGATGGCCGGTGGGCTGGCGCTGGCCCTGATCGCCGTTGTCGCTCAACTGGCGCTTGCGCGTGGAGATGAGGTAGTCGCGCACCTCATCCAGGCGTGCCTGATAGCGCTCGCGCTGGATCTGGCTGATGTGCGGGGAGGCAAGCGCGAGCTGGTACTGCTGCGCGGCAAGATTCAACTCACCGCCCGCGAGCTGGTACTCGCCCATGTAGTAGTAGGCATCCCCGGGATCGCCCGCAGCGCTGGCGGCGAGGGCGGTGAGGCGGATCTGATCCGGAGTGGGGGGCACGTTGTTGAACAGATCGAGCAGCATGTTATGCGCCTCCATCGGACGGCCCGCGGTCATGAGGGTCTCCGCGTAGCGCTCGATGACCGGCACATTGCGCGGGAAGAGGTCGCGGGCGCGCGCAAAGGTCGCCAGCGCCTCCCTGGTGTGACCGGCCTTCGCCTGGGCCTGCCCCAGCGCCACGTAGAGCAGCGTCAGCCCCTCGTGCTGCGGCACCAGAGGCGTGAGCACCTTGACCGCCTCCTCGGCGCGATTGGCGTTCATCAGCGTGAGCGCATAGCCGTAGCGGTCGGCAAGATCCGCATCGCCGCGGGCGATCTTTCGCTCGTAATGCCCGACCAGATCGATATCGGCCGGCGTGGCGAGCACGCGCACCCGCTCGCGGATGAGCTCGTAGCTCTCGGAGTCCTTCTGCGTGCGCGGCGGGAACTGCGCCGCGCGCGCCTTGGCCTCCGCGATGCGATCGGTGGTCACCGGGTGATCGATCAACATCGCCGGTACATAAGTGGCGGTGAGGCCCTCGTGGCGACTCATGGTCTCAAAGAAGCTGCCCATCGCGTTGGCATCAAAACCCGCGCCGGCAAGGTACCCGATGCCGACCCGATCGGCCTCCATTTCGTTGTCGCGCGTGAAGTTGATCTGCGCCTGCATGGCAAGTCCCTGCGCGGCGACGATGCCGCCCTCGATCGCCTGGCCTCCGCCGCCGGCGGCGCCCAGCAGGATGGCCGCGATCATGGCGGCGGCGGCGGCCATGCCCTGCTGGCTCTGGGCACGGATCTGGCGCGCGATGTGGTGCTGTGTGACGTGCGCGATTTCGTGGCCCATGACGCTCGCGAGCTCCGACTCGGTGGAGGTGGCGAGAATGAGTCCCTGGAAGACGAAGACGAAGCCCCCGGGGACGGCGAAGGCGTTGATGCTGTCATCCTTGATGACGAAGAAGTGAAAATCCCGCCCGCCCATGGCGCTCTGCGCGGCCAGGCGCTGGCCGATGGTCTGCATGTACTCGCTGACCTCCGGATCCTCCATGAGCGCGTTCTGGTCGCGCAGCTGCCGCGTGATCATCGCCCCCAGGCGGTACTCATCGCTCTGCGAGAGGATCATGGTGGTCGGGCTGCCCATGTCGGGCAGGTCCGAACCCGACGCCGGTGTCGTCAGGATGATCGGTTTGGAGGCGGTCGTGTCGTCGGCAAACGCCACGGCCGTGACGCTCACGAGGGCGATGGCGAGGATGAGAAAGAGACGACGCATAGCTTGAGTTTGACCGCGCCAGGCGGCCGCAAGTTTCCCTACGTTTACAGACGCTTATAAGCGCTGAAGCGGAATCCGATCCCTAAGGGTACACCTAGAGAATGTCCGAGGCGAAATCGGCCAGGCGCGAGCGTTCCCCGCGCACGAGCGTGATGTGCCCCGAATGCGCCCAGCCGCGGAAGCGGTTGACCGCGTAGGTGAGCCCCGAGGTCATCTCGGTGAGGTAGGGCGTGTCGATCTGCGCGATGTTGCCCAGACAGGCGAGCTTCGTTCCCGGGCCGGCGCGCGTGATGAGCGCTTTCATCTGCTTGGGCGTGAGGTTTTGTGCCTCATCGAGGATTAAGAAGCGGTTGAGGAAGGTGCGCCCGCGCATGAAGTTCAAGGAGCGGATCTTGATGCGATTGCGCAAAAGGTCATTAGTGGCGGCGCGGCCCCAGTTGCCGCCCTCCTGGGTGCCGGTGAGCACCTCCAGGTTGTCCATGAGCGCGCCCATCCACGGCTCCATCTTCTCCTCCTCGGTGCCCGGCAGAAAGCCGATGTCCTCACCGAGGGGGATGGTCACGCGCGTCATGATGATCTCCGCGAAGCGGTTGGTCTCCAGGGTCTGCATGAGACCGGCCGCGAGGGCGAGCAGGGTCTTACCGGTGCCGGCGGGCCCGAGCACGGTCACGAAGTCGATCTCCGGGTCCATGAGCAGGTTGAGCGCGAAGTTCTGCTCGCGGTTGCGCGCCGTGATGCCCCAGACGCTGTGGCGCTCGTTGCGGTAGTCGCGCAGCAGCTCAATCGTGGCGGTCTCGCCATTGATCTTGCCGACCATCCCCTCGATGCCCTGCGGGGTGTCCTCGAAGAGGCCCTGGTTCGGCTGCCACTCGTGCACCGCAGGCCCGGAGATCTCGTAGAAGGTGCGCTCGGCTTCCTTCCACGAGCGCATGTCCTTGCCGTGGCGCTCCCAGAAATCCTTCGGTAAGGCGCTCATGCCGCTGTAGAGAACGTCCGCATCCTCGAGCGTCTTGTCGCTGTAGTAATCCTCGGCGTGCACACCGAGCACGGCCGCCTTGATGCGCAGATTGATGTCCTTGGACACCAGAATCACGCGCGCATCCTTCTGCTCATTCTGCAGCGCGAGCGTCTGCGCGAGGATCACGTTATCACCGCCCTGGCCGGGCAGGCCCTCCGGCAGTGCGTTGGAGAGCTGGCGCGTCTGGAAGAACAGCCGCCCGGTCGAGGGCTTCTTGCCGTGGTTGCCGGAGTAGCCGCTCGGCAGCTGCAGCCCCTTGTCGATCTGCTCCTTGGTGGCATCGCGCATCATGTCATCCAGGAAGCGGCTCACCTGGCGCACGTTGCGTGAGGCCTCCGACAGGCCCTTCTTGTGCGCATCCAGTTCCTCGAGCACCACCATCGGCAGATAAACGTCGTGCTCCTCGAAGCGGAAGATCGCCGCCGGGTCGTGCATGAGCACGTTCGTGTCGAGCACGAACAGCCGTCGACCGGCCCGCGAGCGGCCCTTCACTTCGCGTGCTTCGCCCGAGGCGGCCGTGGGGCCGGGTTCATAAACGCTGCGCTGCTTCAAGTACTTCCTCCGCGTGACCGGGCACTTTTACCTTGCGCCACTCCCGGCTGAGGCGCCCCGCGCCATCCAGCAGAAAGGTACTGCGCTCCACGCCCAGATACTTTCTGCCGTACAGGCTTTTCTGCCTGATGACATCAAACAGTTTGCAGACTTTCTCCTCCGTGTCGGCGAGCAGCGGGAAGGGCAAGGACTCCTTGCCGCGAACTTCTCATGCGAGGCGACCGAATCGCGCGAGACGCCCACGATCAGCGTGCCGGCCTTGCGGAACGCCTTGTCCAGGTCGCGAAACTCCTGCGACTCGCGCGTGCAGCCGGAGGTCATGTCGCGCGGGTAGAAGTAGATCACCAGTTTCTTGCCTGCGGCCTCCCTCAGGCTCCACGTACCACCGCCCGTCATGGGCAGCGAGAAGGCAGGCACCTTAGTCCCGGGTGTGATCTTGGACATCTCGTTTCAGGATTTGACCGGTTCGAGGATGGCATCAAGATTCAGCGAATCGCAGAATTCCATGAATTCCTCGCGCAGGTGCGCGACGTGAATGCGGCTGGGCACGTTGACGATCATCTGCACCGCAAACATCGGCGCCCCGGTATGGGCGGCCGGGTAGCTGCGGGTGGAGACTTCCGCAATATCGATGCCGCGCGTGGCAAAGAACCCCGAGAGCCCCGCGACGATGCCGCTCTGATCCAGGCACACGACGTCGATCGAGTACGGCAGCATGTCCGTGCGCGCCGTACGCGGCTCGGTGCGCTTCAGGTGGATGCTGAGGCTGTTCGTTTCGGCGAGCCGCTTGAGCTCGGTCTCAAGCTTTGCGAGCGCGTGCCAGTTGCCCGAGACAAGCAACAGCATGGCGAACTCGGTCCCGAGGCTCGCCATGCGGCTCTCGCTGATATTGCCGCCGGATTCGCTGATGACCCGGGTCAGCTCATGCACCATGCCCGTGCGGTCGCTGCCGATGGCCGAGACGGCCAGGTGCTGCTTCATCTGTAGGTTGGCGTTCGCGTGTGCTGTCCGTTTCGCGTTGGGGAGTGTACCGGGAGCGCGCAGCCAGCGCGACCCTTCCCCGGCGCCAGGGCTTGAGCGCTTGCCTCGGTGCGCGCTCCGCTCGTAACATCGCACGCTCCCCGCCGCGGACGCACACAAATCCCATGTTTTCAGGCAGCCTGGTGGCCATCGTCACCCCTATGCGTGCGGACGGGGCCCTGGAGCTGGACGCCTGGGCACGGCTCATCGAGTTTCACGCCACGCACGGTACGAGCGGCATCGTGGTCGGCGGTACCACCGGGGAATCGGCGACGTTAAGCGAAGGGGAGTTACGCGAACTCACCGTGCGGGCCTGCGAGCTTGCGCGCGGCAGGATGACGGTGATCGCCGGCGCCGGCACCAGCAGCACGGCAGGCACCGTGGCGCGCGTGAGCTGGCTGCGCGAGCTGCCGATTGATGCACTGCTGCTCGTGACGCCCGCCTATAACCGCCCGGCGCAGGAGGGTCTCTTCCAGCACTTCAGTGCCGCGGCGCAGGCCGCCGCCGGTAAGCCGGTGCTGCTGTACAACGTGCCCTCGCGCACCGCGGTCGACATGAAGCCTGCGACCGTGGCGCGCTTATCGCAGCTGCCGGGCATCGTCGGATTGAAGGAGGCGGTGCCCGATGCGGCACGCGTGCGCGAGCTCATCGGGCTGTGTGCGCCGGGGTTCACCCTCCTCAGCGGCGATGATGCGACCGCGCGCGAGGCGATTCTGGCCGGCGCCCGCGGGGTGATCTCGGTCACCGCGAACGTTGCCCCGCGGCAGATGTCGCAGATGGTGGCCGCGGCTCTGGCGGGGGAGAAGGAGCGCTCGCGGGCGCTCGATGGGCCGCTCGCGGCCCTGCATCGGGACTTGTTTCTCGAGGCCAACCCGATCCCGGTGAAGTGGCTCCTGGGACAGATGGGCCTGATCCCTGCTGGGGTAAGATTGCCGCTGACTCCCCTGGCCGAGGAGTATCGGGCGACCGTGCTTGCGGCGGCGCGCAGCGCCGGGATCCTGGGCTGAAGCGCCCGGGGCAGCGCAAAAGAATCGATCAATTTCGAGGTGTTTCCGAATGATGAAGTCTGTGCTGGTGCTCGTATGCGCGGGGGTATTCGTGCTGCTCGGGGGGTGCAGAGCCCTGCGCGGCGCGAATTCCTGCAACAAGCCCCAGCCGTACATGGCCGCCACCAGCGTGCCGCCACTGAAGATTCCCGCAGGCCTGGATGCCCCGGACACGGCCAATGCGCTGAAACTGCCGACGCTGCATGAGCCGGCGGCACCGCGCTCGAAGAAGGATCCGTGCCTGGATGAACCCCCCTCCTTCAAGGTGAGCAAGCCCGCCCCGGCCCCGCAGGCCTGAGGGAAGAGCCAGGCGCGGTGTCCGGGTCGCGGGTGCGGTGGTCGACGGCATGCATTATCATTCGCCGCCGTTTTTTCACGGACACGGGGCTTCAGGCTGGTTGCGCCGAAGCGTGCGTAAGCTATTGATCGGAGAGGTGGCCGAGCGGTCGAAGGCGCTGGACTGGAATTCCAGTAACATCTCAACGGGTGTTCGTGGGTTCGAATCCCACCCTCTCCGCCACCACAGCGCGAAGGACCATGGTGGCCCGCATTGGTTTCTCCGCGACGACCAGTCGTGAATCCCGTCAGGGCCGGAAGGCAGCAGCGGCAGCGATCAAGTCGGGTGCCGGAGCTCAAGCTGGTGCGGGCCGCCTCCCTGTTGCGCGATTAAGGACCGCTTCATGAGCTACACCGCGCTGGCGCGCAAATGGCGCCCGAAGAATTTCTCCGAACTCATCGGACAGGAGCATGTGCGGCGCGCGCTCACGAATGCGCTCGCCAGTGGCCGCGTGCACCACGCGTTCCTCTTCACCGGCACGCGCGGGGTCGGCAAGACCACCATCGCGCGCATCCTCGCCAAGTGCCTCAACTGCGAGAAGGGCGTGACGCCCGAGCCGGACGGCGTGTGCGCGAGCTGCCGGGAGATCGATGAGGGTCGCTTCCCGGATCTGATCGAGGTCGATGCGGCTTCGCGCACCAAGGTCGATGACACGCGCGAGCTGCTCGACAACGTGCAGTACGCCCCCGCCCGCGGCCGCTACAAGGTGTACCTCATCGACGAGGTGCACATGCTCTCCACGCACTCCTTCAACGCGCTCCTGAAGACTCTGGAGGAGCCGCCCCCGCACGTGAAATTCCTGCTCGCCACCACCGACCCGCAGAAGCTGCCCGTGACAGTGCTCTCGCGCTGCCTGCAGTTCAATCTGAAGCGCCTGCCGGCGGCGGCGATCAGCGCGCACATGCAGCACATTCTCGAACAGGAAGGGGTGCCGTTCGAGGCGGCGGCCCTGAAGCTCCTGGCGCAGGCAGCCGATGGCAGCATGCGCGACGGCCTGTCGCTGCTGGATCAGCTGATCGCTTTTGGCGGTGGCCAGGCGGGCGAGGCGGAGGCACGCGCCATGCTCGGCACCCTGGCGCGCGATCACGTGGTACGCATCGCCGAGCTGCTGGCCGGTGCAAACCCGACCGAGCTCCTGCACTGTGCGCAGTCGCTCGAGGAGTTCGCGCCCGACTACGCGCAGGTGCTCGATGAGCTCGCCGCGCTCCTGGTGCGCGTCGGCTTCAAGCAGGCACTCACCGACTATGAGGGCGATGAGCTCTATGAGGCGCAGCTGCTCGAACGGCTTGCCCGGGCGTTAACCCCCGAGGACGTGCAGCTGTACTACCAGACTGCCATCATCGGGCGGCGCGATCTGCCCCTGGCACCGGATCCGCGCAGCGGCTTCGAGATGACGCTGCTGCGTATGCTCGCGTTCCGACCCGCGGGGGCGCAAGTCATCACACCCGCGGCGGGCGGCGAGCCGCGCCCGGGCACGGACCCAAGGCGGCCGCCGCAAGGCAGCGCGGGGGGCGACGCGGCGCTCAAAGGCGCCCCCGGCGCGGCGGCCGCGAGCGCTGCGGAGAGCCCCTGGATGCACATCCTCAGTCGCCTGGAGCTTGTGGGAGCGGCGCGCCAGCTCGCGAGTCACTGCGTCTTCATCGCCCGGCAGGGCGCGGTCGTGCGCCTGGCGCTCGACCCGCGCCACCAGTTGGTGCGCACCCCGGCCCAGGAGGAGAAGCTCGCGCAGGCGCTGTCGCGCTATTACGGGGAGACGGTGCGGCTTGAGTTCCAGGCGGCCGGGGCAGGGGCGGAGACGCCAGCACAGGCACAGCGGCGCGATTCCGAGGAGGAGCTGGCGGCGGCGCGGCGCGCCTTCGAGGACGACGCCGGTGTGCAGGGCTTGCGCGAGCGCTTCGGCGCGAGCGTGCTTCCGGAGACGGTGCGTCCGGTAAAATGACTCGACTTTCGTTTCCCGGCGCTCGGCGCTGAAGACAGGACGCCCATGAAAGGCAATTTCAACAATCTGATGAAGCAGGCCCAGGCGATGCAGGCCAACATGCAGAAGGCCCAGGCCGAGATCGCCAACATCGAGGTGATCGGTGAATCCGGTGGCGGCATGGTGAAGGTCACCATGAACGGCCGCCACGAGGTGAAGCGCGTGCAGATCGAGCCGAGCGTCAGCGGCGAGGACCGCGAGATGCTCGAGGATCTGATCGCGGCCGCCGCCAACGATGCGGTCCACAAGGTTGAGGCGCGCGTGCAGGAGAAGATGGCGAGCTTGACCTCCGGATTGCAGCTGCCGCCGGGAATGAAGCTGCCCTTCTGAGGGTGCGATGAAACATTCCCCGCATCTTGGCCGCCTGATCGAGGCGCTGCGCGCACTTCCCGGAGTCGGACCCAAGAGCGCGCAGCGCATGGCGTTCCATCTGCTGCAGGAGGGACGCCCCGGCGCGCGCTCGCTCGCTGAAGCGCTCGATGCGGCGCTGCACTCGGTGGTGCGCTGCCAGCGCTGCCGCATGCTCACCGAGGAGCCTCTGTGCCTCATCTGCGCGGCGACGCAGCGGGATGCGACGCTTCTGTGCGCGGTTGAATCACCCGCCGACGTCGTCGCGATCGAGTCCTCGGGCAGCTACCGCGGGCGCTACTTCGTGCTCATGGGGCACCTGTCCCCGCTCGACGGTGTCGGTCCTGAGCAGCTCGGCGTGCGCGAGCTCGAGGCCATCCTCTGCGAGGGCAGCGTGCGCGAACTCATTCTCGCCACCAATTCCACCGTCGAAGGTGAGGCCACCGCACATTTCCTGAGCGAGCTCGCGCAGCGCCGCGGCATCCGCGCGAGTCGCATCGCGCACGGGGTGCCCGTGGGCGGGGAGCTCGAATACGTCGACGGCGGCACCCTGGCACACGCGCTGGCCGGGCGGCAGTCCCTCTAGGCGTGGCCCGCGCGCGGCCTCACCGCCGCCCGGACGCGAGCCACCGCCTGCTCTGAAGGAAGCCGCAGGAACACACGTGACAGCCGCCGAGGAACCGCCCGCGCCGCGAGAGGCATCGGTGAAGCTGCTGCCGTGGCTCGTCGCGGTGGCGTTTTTCATGCAGGCCCTCGACACCACGATCCTCAACACCGCGGTGCCGAGCATCGCGCGCGCGCTTGCGGTCGCGCCGCTGAGCATGAAGGCGGTGCTGTCAAGCTATGCCCTGAGTCTTGCGGTGTTCATACCGATCAGCGGCTGGATGGCCAACCGCTTTGGTACCCGCCGCGTGTTCGGTGGCGCCATCGGCCTCTTCGCACTCGGTTCGCTCTTGTGTGGCGTCTCGCGCAACATCCACTGGCTGGTCGGGTTTCGCATCCTGCAGGGTTGCGGTGGCGCCATGATGGTGCCGGTCGGGCGGCTCACGCTGGTGCGCGCGTTTCCCAAATCCGAGCTCGTGCGCGCCATGAGCTTCGTCGCGATTCCGGGGCTGGTGGGCCCGATGCTCGGTCCGGTCGCCGGCGGCTTCATCACAAGCTACCTGCACTGGAGCGTGATCTTCTTTCTCAACGTCCCGATCGGCGTGGCGGGTCTTTACCTTGTGTACCGCTACCTGCCCGAGTACCGCGCGCAGCAATCCCCGCCCCTGGATATCGCCGGCCTCATTCTTTTCAGCTCCGGCATCGCGCTGCTGTCGTACGTCCTTGAAGTGTTCGGTGAACACACCCTGAGCACCCCGCGGGTGCTCGTACTGCTGGGGATCGCCGCGGTGTTGCTGATCGGCTACGCGGTGCGTTCGGCGCGTGTCCTCGAGCCGCTCTTGCAGCTGAGGCTGTTCAAGATCCGCACCTTCCGCGCGGCGGTGAGCGGCAGCTTCTTTACGCGCATCGCCATCGGCGGTGTGCCATTCCTGTTTCCGCTGCTCTACCAGGTCGGCCTCGGCTACACCCCGGTGCAGTCCGGACTGCTGATGATGCCGCAGGCGGTGGCGGCCATCAGTCTTAAGATGCTGACGCCGCGGATTCTGGCGCGCTTTGGTTACCGACGCGTGCTGGTGGCGAACACGGCCATGCTCGGGCTGCTGATCGGTTTATTCGCCACCATCGGCGCTGCCACGCCGGTGTGGCTGATCGTGCTGCAGGCGTTTGCTTACGGGTTCTTCCAGTCCCTGCAGTACACCAGCATGAACACGCTCGTGTATGCGGATGTCAGCGAAGAGGCGGCCGGTGGCGCCAGTACGATTGCGAGCACGGTGCAGCAGTTGTCGATGAGCTTCGGTATCGCCACCGCCTCGCTGGTGGCTGCGGCATTCATTCCGGACCGCTTTCACGCGAGCGCACCCGAGATGATCCATGGCGTGCACGAGGCCTTCCTCTTGCTCGGCATCGCCACCGTGGTCTCCAGCGTGGTGTTTCGCCCGCTGCGTGCCGGCGACGGCAGCGCGATCAGTCAGCACCAGGTCGCACCACCCGGCAAGCGCAGCGTTGCGCTCGCGGACGTGCAGCCACCGAGCCAGTGAGGCGCCCGGGTGCTCAGCGTCGTCGCTCCGGACGACGCACGGCGGCGAGCTGCTCGTACAGGCGCCGCAGGCGCCGGTAGCTCTCGTAACGGCGGGGCGAGAGGGCGCCGTTCTCGAGCGCCGCGCGCACCGCGCAGCCCGGTTCATGCATATGGCGGCAGTCCGCGAATCGGCAGCCCGGCGCGAGCCGCTCCACCTCGATGAACCCGAGCGCCCGCTCATCGAGGGCTTCCACCGCCGGGGCGAAGTCACGCACGCCCGGGGAATCGATGAGGCCCGCCCCCTGCGGCAGGTCAAAGAGCCGCGCTGCCGTGGTCGTGTGCCGGCCTTCTTCCTCGCGCACCAGCTCGCCGATCGCCACGGCCGCTTGCGGAATGAGGCGCAGCACCAGGGATGACTTGCCGACGCCCGACTGGCCCACGAGCGCGGCGAGCGCTTTGGGTGCGATGGCCGCACGCAGTTCGCTCAGACCCGCGCCGCTGTCGGCCGAGCAGTGCAGCGCCGCGTAGCCGGCGTGCGCGTAGACAGCGAGCTCTTCCGCGAACGCTGCGTCCACGCCCAGATCGCTCTTGTTCACGATGAGGGTCGCGTCGATCCCGGCGGCGGTCGCGGCCGCAAGGTAGCGGTCGACGACGAACAGGTCCGGCACCGGCACGGGAGCGAGCACCACGAGCAGCCGGGTGAGATTGGCGACGACCGGCTCGGCAACGCCGCGCACGTTCGAGCGATACAGTGCCGTGCGCCGCGGCAGCACCTCGGTGACGTGCACTTCCTCGTGCGCACCGATGCGGCAGCGCACCTGATCGCCGCACACGATCGTGAGAGCCCGGCCGAAGGGGCGCGCGCGCAGCTCCGCGCCGGCAGCCGTGCGCACGCGCAGATGGCGGCCGAAAGCGGCGATTACGCGTCCATCGATGCTCTCGGCCATGGGGGTGCGCCTGCGGGCCTCTGCTACACTGCGCTACGGGTGTGCGCTGTCCGCACGCTACCACCACCGAAGCTCACATGCCGAGCGCTGAGAATCTCATCTGGATCGACCTGGAAATGACGGGCCTGAAGACCGATTCCGATTCGATCATCGAGATCGCGACCGTGGTGACCGACAAGGAGCTCAGCGTCATCGCCGACGGTCCGGTGCTCGCAATCCATCAAAGCGAGGAGGTGCTCGCCCGCATGGATGCGTGGAATCAGCGTCAGCACGGCTCCTCGGGACTGCTGGCGCGGGTACGTGCCAGCCACGTTACGCTCGCCGAGGCGCAGCGGCGCACGCTTGAGTTCCTCACGCCGCTGGTTGATGCGGGGGTGTCGCCGATGTGCGGCAACAGTATCTGTCAGGACCGGCGTTTTCTGGCGCGCCTGATGCCCGATCTCGAGCGCTACTTTCACTACCGCAATCTGGATGTCAGTACGCTCAAGGAGCTCGCCCGCCGCTGGGCGCCGCAGGTGTGCGAGAGCTTCGTGAAGCAGGGCGCGCACCTGGCCAACGCGGACGTCCACGAGTCGATCCGGGAGCTGCGCCACTACCGCGCCAAACTCCTCGCACCGGCGTACACCGGCGCCCCCTAGCAAGAGCGCGGCAGTGCCTCAGGCGCGGGGCACGCCGGCGGCCGGCTGGGCGAGGAACAGCCAGGTCTCGACCACCGTATCCGGATTGAGCGACATGCTCTCGATGCCCTGATCAAGCAGCCAGCGCGCCAGATCCGGATGATCCGAGGGCCCCTGGCCGCAGATGCCCACGTACTTGCCGCCTTGCGCCGACAGGCGTTGATCGCCATCGACAGCAGTATGCGCACCGCCGGGTCGCGCTCATCGAAGTAGCGCGCCACGATTGCCGAGTCGCGGTCGAGCCCGAGCGTCAGCTGCGTCATGTCGTTCGAGCCGATCGACATGCCATCGAAGTACTCCAGGTACTCATCCGCCAGCAGCGCGTTGGTCGGCAGCTCGCACATCATGATGAGCTTGAGGCCATCCGTGCCCCGCGCGAGGCCGTTCGCGGCCAGCAGCTGCGTCACCTCGCGCGCCTCGGCGACGCTGCGCACGAACGGCACCATCACCTGCACGTTGGTGAGTCCCATGGTCTCGCGCACGCGCTTGAGTGCACGGCACTCGAGCTCGAAGCAGGGGCGGAAGCTCGGATCCGATGTAGCGCGAGGCGCCGCGGAAGCCGAGCATCGGGTTCTCCTCGTGCGGCTCGTAGCGCGCCGCCGCCGATGAGGTTCGCGTACTCGTTGGACTTGAAATCCGACAGGCGCACGATCACCGGCTCGGGCGCGAAGGCGCGGCAATCTGCGCGATGCCCTCGGCGAGCTTCTCCACGTAAAAGCTCGACCGGATCCGCGTAGCCGGCCATCTGCGTGCGGATCTGCTCCTGCAGCTCGCCGTCCAGGCGGTCGAATTCCAGCAGCGCCCGCGGGTGCACGCCGATCATCCGATTGATGATGAATTCCAGGCGCGCCAGTCCCACGCCGTTGTGCGGGATGGCGGCGAAGTCGAAGGCGCGGTCGGGGTTGCCGACGTTCATCATGATCTTGACGCGGCATCTTCGGCAGCGAATCCAGCTCGATCTGCTTGCGCTCGAATTCGAGCAGCCCCTCGTAGACATGCCCGGTGTCGCCCTTCGGCGCAGGACACCGTGACCTCCTGGCCTTCGCGGATCCTCTGCGTGGCGTCCCCGCAGCCGACCACCGCCGGAATGCCGAGCTCGCGGGCGATGATCGCCGCATGACAGGTGCGCCCGCCGCGGTTGGTGACGATGGCGGCGGCGCGCTTCATGACCGGCTCCCAGTCCGGATCGGTCATGTCGGCGACCAGCACGTCGCCGCTCTGCACGCGCGCCATCTCGCCGGCGTTGCGGATCACGCGCGCGGTACCCGCGCCGATGCGCTGGCCGATGCTGCGCCCGGTCGCCAGCACCCGGGAGCGTGCCCTTGAGGGCGTAGCGCTGGATGGTGCGTCCGGCACGGCTCTGCACGGTCTCCGGGCGCGCCTGCAGGATGTAGATGCTCACCGGTGTCGCCGTCGCGCGCCCACTCGATGTCCATCGGGCGCTGGTAGTGCTCCTCGATGATCAGCGCCTGGCGGGCGAGCGGCACCAGGTCCGCATCGCTCAGGCAGAAGCGCCGCCGCTCCGCCTCGGGTACGTCCACCGTCTGCACGCGCGCCGCCGAGCCCTCCGCCGCGTACACCATCTTCATCGCCTTGCCGCCGAGGTTGCGGCGCACGACCGGCGAGCTTGCCCGGCGCGCAGCGCCGGCTTGTAGAGATAGAACTCGTCCGGATTGACCGCACCCTGTACCACCGTCTCGCCCAGACCCCAGGAGGCGGTGATGAAAACCACGTCGCGGAAACCCGAATCGGTGTCGAGCGTGAACATGACGCCGCTGGCGCCGAGGTCGCTGCGCACCATGTGCTGCACGCCGGCGGAGAGGGCGACGGCGCTGTGATCGAAGCCCTGGTGCACGCGATACGAAATCGCCCGATCGTTGAACAGCGAGGCGAACACCTCGTGCAGCGCGCTGCAGCACGCCCGCCTCGCCGCGCACGTTGAGGAAGGTCTCCTGCTGGCCGGCGAAGGAGGCCTCGGGCAGATCCTCCGCGGTCGCCGAGGAGCGCACCGCGACTGCGATGTCGGCGCCGCCTGACATCAGGCGCAGCTGCTGCAGCACCGCCTGCTTCGAATGCCGGCGGTAACGGGGTCGCGATGATCCACTGGCGGATGCGCGCCCCGGTGGCGGCAAGCCTGGTCACGTCATCAACGTCAAGGCTGGCAAGCTCGGTGCGGATGCGCGCATCCAGCCCCCCTTGCTTGAGAAAGTCGCGGTAGGCCTGCGCGCTCGTGGCGAAGCCCCCGGGCACCTGCAGCCCCAGGCGCGTCAGGGAGCTGATCATCTCCCCGAGGGAGGCGTTCTTGCCGCCGACGCGCTCGACATCGTGCATGCCCAGCTGCTCGAACGGGATGACGAATGCGTTCAAGGATGCTCCTGCTGCCCGAAGGCGGACGCTTGCGAGGGCACGTCCGCAGTGAAACACTGCGGACTGAAGCACCGCAGCCGCGAAAGTATGCCAAGCCGTGAGCCGTCGAACCGTTTTTTTTGTCTCTGACCAGACCGGCGTGACCGCCGAAACGCTCGGCCACAGTCTCATGACGCAGTTCGAGGGCCTGGAATTTCGGGCGGTGACTTTGCCATTTGTGTCTGACCTTGACAAGGCGCACGAGGTCGTTCGCCGCATCAACCGTACCGGCGAAGAGGCCGGACTGCGCCCGATCGTCTTCAGCACGCTGGTGCAGGATGAGTTGCGCGACGTGGTGCTTGAGGCGAACGCGCTGTTCCTGGACCTGTTTTCCGCCTTCGTCGGCCCGCTTGAGCGGGAACTCAACACGCGCTCGACGCACCGCGCCGGTCGCGCTCACGGCATCGCCGATCTTGCCGCCTACACCACGCGCATCAACGCCACCAATTTCGCCCTCGCCAACGATGACGGCACGGGCGGGGATTACGCGCACGCGGACGTGGTACTGATCGGTGTGTCGCGTGTCGGCAAGACACCGACCTGCGTGTATCTGGCGCTGCAGTACGGGGTGTTCGCCGCCAACTACCCGCTCACCGAGGATGACCTGGAGGCGGGCCGGCTGCCCGCGCGCCTTGAGCCGTTTCGCGGCAAGCTGTACGCGCTCACGATCCGGCCGGAGCGGCTGCAGCAGATCCGCACCGAGCGGCGCCCGGACAGCCGTTACGCCTCACGCCCGCAGGTGCAGTACGAGTTGCGCACGGCGGAGGCACTGTTCGCGCGCTATGCGATTCCCTGTCTTAACACCACGGAGATGTCGATCGAGGAGATCGCGAGCCGCATTCTCAACACGACCGGCATCGAGCGGCGGCTGCGCCCTTAGAGTCACACGCGTGCGCCTGAGTTGCGTATTGTGGCATGGCGCACAGCGTGTGTGTGCGAAGCTGCAACATCGCACGGATTTTGCAAGCACTCCGGCCGCCAAACCGCGCTAATTCCGCGCGCTGATCGGCTTGCAGGGTGAGCTTCGTGCGTTATAGTCGGGCCGTGCTGGTCACCGATACACGAACCATCGTTTCCTGGCGTGCGCGGCCGCGCAGCTTCGTCGCGCTCATGGGTCTTTACGAGAGCAACTTCATCCGCCTCGGCTGGCTCGCCGGGGAGCTGCGCACGCTCAGCGGCGCTTACGACTCGCACGTGCCGACGGACTGTGATCTTGTTCTCAACGTGACCGAGCGCTCACCCTACACCAGCACCGTCAGCCTCACCTATCTGCTGCCGGATGAGCACGGCGCGCTCAAGTACCCGGACATGCGCGTGCGCATCTACCACGATGCGCATCTGGTTGAAGCGCAGCAGTGGGCGCACGTTCACACCCAGCCGCACTTACGGGCGCTGCGCAGCCGCGCGGAGCGTGAACTGGATCAGCGTTGGGCCCGCAACATGATGTTAAACAAGTGGCTGGAATACTGCGTGGAGCGCGGCCATCGCTTCTCAGCCCGCACGGGGTCCGCTACCGGCGCTTGAGAAGGGGCGGTCCGCCGCCGCATCTCTCATGAAGGCGCTGCGACAACTCGGATTTCTCAAGCTCAGCCTACGCCCGGAGCGCGCTCCCGATGAGGATCATCGGGTGCTCGAGCTGTTTCGCAACCGTGCGGAACTGAAAAAGGCGTACGGCGGGCTGCAGGAAGAGACCTTCCGCCTCAAGGACCTGATCAAACAGCAGGAGGGCGCGACGCAGCGCGCGCAGGAGATGCTGAACACCCTCGAGGCGCGGCTCGGCACGCCCGAGAGCGCCTACGGTGCGCTCGTTTTTTATCAGCTGCGGCGGCTGTGGCAGGCGGGGCGGGAACTGCTCACGCAGTTCGTCGCGGACCTGGCGCGCCAGCAGGAGGAGCGCGAACGGCGCGTGCATCTCGCCCAGTACAACCGCCAGCAGTTCGCCAAGCGCCACGGGGCCCAGAAGCAGATCGACGCTGCGCAGGCGCTGCACGGGCGCTCGGCGGCCCGGGTCGAGGAGCTCGCGAGCGAGCGGGCCCGCCTCACGCGCTTCTGGCACTACTTCAAGCGCCGTGCGCTCGAGCGGCGCATCCACGCCGCGCAGGCACAGCTGAGCGAGGCGCAGGCCGCGCTCGCTCAGGCGCAGGCCGCCCTCGAGGCGATCGGCCACGAGACTGCGCCGGAGTTTCCGGGCCTGTCACTCGGGACGCGCCGCGCCATCAATATGGCGGGGATCGCCTACGCGGAGGCACTGTGCCTGCGCGTGGCGACACTGAAGACCCCGCTGGTGTCGATGGCGCGCGAGGCCACCGCTCAGCGTGAGGCGGGCGATACCTACGGCACGCCGCAGGAATGCGTGCTGCTCATGGGGCTCATCAGCCGCGCACAGACCCTGATCGCCGCGCGCGGCGGGCTGGCCGAGGAGATCCGGGCGCGTAGCGAGCGGCTGCAGCGCGTGGTGCGCTACCGCACCGCGAACGACGCCTCGCCGCTGAGTGACTCGATCGCCCTGAGCGAGGGAGACATCCTCGAGCTTGCCCCGCTCGGGGCCGACGCCCAGCGCCTGCCCAACGTGCTCGCCGAGGACACCTGGGATTTATTCCGCGTGCTGCTGCGCTGACAGCGCGCGGCGAGCGCGGCGCGCCCTTCAGCCGGTGCGGGCCGTCGCCGTCTTCTGCTGCCCGGTCGGCGAGCGCGCCCCGGTGACCACATCCGCCATGACCTGGCTTGCCTGATCGAGCACGACGTCGGTCGTGTCCTTGGCCTTATCCAGCTCCTCGATGTTCTTGTACGCGGGCAGATTCTTGGCCGCGCGGCGGCTGTTCTCACGCTCGAGGCGCTCCTTGTCGATGCGCGCCCGTTCCTCGCGCCGCACCTTCAGGTTGAGCGACACGCTTTTCTGCTCGCGCACCGAATCCAGCGCCGCGATGTCGGACATGAGCCACTTGTAATCCGGGTCGTGCTGCGCGCGCGCATCCTCCTCGGTGGCGAGTACCGCCACCGGCGGCGCCGCGGCGGTACCGGCGCTTGCCTTGAAGGGCACCCCGGCGATGCGATCCCAGGGCAGGGCGGACTCCAGGGCGCTCTCGCCGATCTCCTTGGTGTCGATGGGCGAGGCGAGCGGCACGTCCGGCTCAACCCCGCGGTGCTGGGTGCTCTCGCCCGTGACGCGGTAGAACTTACCGATGGTGACCGTGAGCTGCCCGTTGGTGGGCTTGGCAGAGAAACGATCCAGCGGCATCAGGCTCTGCACCGTGCCCTTGCCGAAGGTCGTCTGGCCGATGATGAGGCCGCGATGATAGTCCTGGATGGCCCCGGCGAAGATCTCCGACGCCGAGGCGCTCAGACGATCCACCAGGACCGCGAGCGGCCCGGTGTAGGCGGCGGCGGTCTCCGGATCATCGAGCACTTCGAGCCGCCCGGTGGTGTCGCGCACCTGTACGACCGGGCCGTGGTCGATGAAGAGACCGGTAAGCTCGGTGGCTTCGGGCAGGTAGCCGCCGCCGTCATTACGCAGATCCAGCACCAGCCCATCGATGTTTTCGGCCTTCAGCTCCTGCAGGAGCTTCGCCACATCGCGCGTGGTGCTGCGGTAGTTCTTGTCGCCGGCGCTCTCGGCGGCAACGTCACGATAGAAACCGGGCACGGTGATGATGCCGATCTTCAGGTTCTTGCCGTTGCGCGCCACGGTGCGCACTTCCTTGTGAGCCGCCTGTGCCTCGAGCGTCACCTGGTTGCGCGTGAACTCGAGCACCTTCTCGGGCATGCCGGGCGCGGCCCCCGGGGGCAGCACCTGCAGGCGCACGAGCGTCCCGGCCTTGCCGCGGATCAGCTGCACGACATCATCCAGGCGCATGCCGATGACGTCAGTGAACGGACCGTCCTTGCCCTGGCCGACCCCGGTGATGCGGTCGTTGATGCTGAGCGTGCCGGCAACGGCCGCCGGGCCGCCTTCGAGCACGCTCATGATCGTCACGTAGTCATCGACCACCGTGAGGGAGGCCCCGATGCCCTCGTAGTTGAGGCTCATCTGGATGCGGTACTCCTCCGAGGAGCGCGGGGAGAAGTAGCTCGAGTGCGGGTCAAAGGCACGCGCATACGCGTTCATGAGATTCTCGAACACATCATCCGAGCTCACCTGGTCGACGCGCTTGAGCACCCGCTCGTAGCGCTTGCGCAGCAGGTCGGCCACTTCCGGCCACTGCTTGCCGGTGAGCATCAAGGAGAGCGCATCGTTCTTCACGCGCTTTCTCCACAGCTCGTCCATCGCCGCCTGATCGGCGGGCCAGGCCGCCTTGCTGCGATCGAACTCGTAGGTTTCGTTCAACGTCCAGTCCGGCTCAGTGCCCAGGAGCACGATGGCGTGCTCGAGGCGCTCGCGATTGCGCTGCTGGAAGCGCGCGAAGATGACGTAGGCGGGGTCGATGTCCCCGGTGCGGATCATGTCGTCGAAGAGGAAGCGATAGGCGTTAAAATCGTTGATGTCGCTTTGCAGGAAGTAGCTCTTCTGCCCGTCGAGCGACTCAAGGTAGCGCTGGTAGATGACGTCGGACATCTTGTCATCGAGCGCTGCGCGGCTGTAGTGCGCCTCCTCGAGGATGCGGCCGACCTTGCGCGCGGTGGCGCGCTGATTGTCGGTGGGGGCGATCGCCCCGGGGGGCAGGAGCGAGGTGCTGGCCGGCACCTGCACGGAGCCGGCGAGCACCAGGGCCGTCATGGCAAGGACGGCGGCGGTAATCCACCCGGAGGAGCGTCGCAGGGCTAGGGGCATCTTTTGGGACTCGCTGGTATCAGTACACTTTAGAGTAAGGCTAGAGCGGCAGGTTCGTTTTTAGCAAGTACGGGTTCTCACAATATGCGACCCCTGGCGGCACTTCTGGCCATACTAACCGGATCGGCGGTCGCCCTGGCCGTCGGGCTGCTGCTGACCTATGTCACCATCCTGTTCCTGCCCGCCCAGGAGGCCCGTTTCGCCCCTGAGCACGCGGCCCTCCTCAAGGCGATCGGGGTGTTCGGGGTGTTTTCCGCGATCTCGGCTGCAAGCCTTTACGGGGAGCTGCGCGAGCGCTCCTGGCGTTTCGGGGCGCACGCCGCAACGCTCGCAGCGTTCGCCCTGGCCGTGTGGGTCTACTGGCCCAGCTGAGCCGCCGCGGCTTAGCTGCCGCGCGCCCCGCGGCGCGCGTGCAGCCCGCGCCAGAAGAGGCGCACGAGCAGGATGAAGACCGCCGGCCCGAGCGCCACTGACCAGAAGACCGCCGAGCCGTGCCACAGGCCGATGAGGAAATCCCCGAGGAGCGCGAACGCCCCGGCGTGCAGGTTCTGGCCGTGGGTATAGGGGCCGAGCACGCGATTACCGCCCACCCAGATCAGCAGCGGCATCAGGAGCACGCCGAAGATGAGCGCGGCGCCGAACAGGATGAGCTCGCGCTGTGCGCGCGAGAGGGCGCGCAGGCGCTCGCGCAGCCCGCGTTCGCGGGCGCTTTGTGGCAGGGGGGGCGGTGTGGACATGCGTGAGTGACCGTTGCTCGCACGCTAACGGCTCAGGCGTTGCGCGCGCGGGCGCGCATAATAACCTTCCCATGCAGAAAATCAGAACCGCCGTCATAGGCGTGGGCTACCTCGGGCGCTTTCATGCGCAAAAATACGCGCAGGCCCCCGCGTGCGAGCTGCTGGCCGTGGTCGATGCGCGCCCGCAGGCGCGCGATGCGGTCGCCGCCGAGCTCGGCACGCGCGCCATGGGCGATTACCGCGAGCTGCTCGGTCGGGTGGACGCGGTGAGCGTCGTCACGCCGACGCCGGCGCATTTTTCCATCGCGCGCGACTTTTTGAACGCCGGCGTGCACGTGCTGGTCGAGAAACCGATCACCGAGACCACTGCGGAGGCGCGCGAGCTGATCGGGCTCGCCGCGCGCGGCGGGCGCATCCTGCAGGTCGGACACCTCGAGCGCTTCAACGCCGCCATCCTCGCGGCCGAGCCGCACCTGAAGTCGCCGCGCTTCATCGAGTGTTCGCGCTTTGCCCCGTATCGGGAGCGCGGCACGGACGTGAACGTGGTGCTCGATCTGATGATCCACGATATCGACCTCGTGCAGACCATCGTGGGCGCCCCGATCACGGCGATCGACGCGGTCGGCACACCGGTGTTCTCCGGGGAGATCGACATCGCCAACGCCCGCATCCGCTTCGCCAACGGCTGCGTCGCCAACGCCACCGCCTCGCGGGTGAGCCTGAAGACCGAGCGCAAGATGCGCATCTTCGAGGACGACGCGTACCTCTCGCTTGACCTGCAGCAGAAGATCCTCACGCTCATCAAGAAACGCGTCCCGGGGGGTGCCCCCGGCGCGCTCCCGGTCAGCATCGAGGAGCAGGCCCTGGAGGCCGGCGATGCCCTCAAGGCCGAGATCGACTCCTTCCTCGACTGCATCCGCCAGGGTCGCCCGCCGGTGGTCTCCGGCGAGGCGGGCCTCATGGCTCTGGAAACGGCCACCCGCATCACCGAGCAGGTCGAGAACGGGCTCGCCGCGCGCAACGCCCGGTCCTGAAGCGGCTGTCGCGCCCACGCTGAGGCCCTTGTGGCGGGGGCGTTGCCGCGCGAGTTACAATTGCTGACAGTCGTGAAAATAAATGCCGCCCAGGCAGGGACGCGGGCGCCGGCAAGGGGGGCTTTATGGGCAGACTGGCCGCGTTCCTGTACGGGGTGCTGGCGTACGTCCTGTTCTTTCTGGTGTTCCTGTACGCCATCGGGTTCGTGGGCAACCTTGCGGTGCCGAAGTCGATCGATCTGCCGCCCGGATCGTTCTCACTCGGCGCGCTCCTCATCGATGCGCTGCTGCTCGGGATATTCGCCGTGCAGCACAGCGTCATGGCCCGAGTGGGCTTCAAGCGCGCCTGGACAAAGCTGATTCCGGAACCGATCGAACGCAGCACCTATGTGCTGCTGGCGAGCCTTGCGCTGGTGCTGCTCTTTTGGCAGTGGCGCGCGATGACGGGCCTCATCTGGGAAGTGCAGGGCCTCGGGCGCACGGTACTGATGGGGGTTTTCTGGGTGGGCTGGGCGACGGTGCTCGTCAGTACGTTTCTCGTGAGTCACTTCGATCTGTTTGGACTGCGCCAGGTCACAAGCTACCTGCGCGGTACGCCTTACCATCACATGCGCTTCGTGACACCGCTGCTCTATAAGCTCGTACGCCACCCGATTTACCTGGGGTTCCTGCTGGCCTTCTGGGCGACACCCGTCATGACCCAGGGGCACCTCTTGTTCGCCCTGGCCACCACCGGCTACATCCTCATCGCCATCCAGTTCGAGGAGCGCGATCTGATCAGCTTCTTCGGCGAGGCCTACCGCCAGTACCGGCGTCACACGCCGATGATTGTGCCATTCACGAAGAGGTAGGCCCGCCGATCCTCTAGAATCACCTGCCCACGGGCGTGCGCAGAGGCGAGAGGCAGGCATGCGATGAGCGAGAAACCCGAGCACTTAGCGCGGCCGCCCCGGCCGGTGACGGTGGCGGCCCTCCAGATGGCGTGCGCGTGGGATGCGCAGGGCAACATCGCGCGCGCGGAGAAGCTCGTGCGCCAGGCGGCGGCGCGCGGCGCGCAGATCATCCTCCTGCCCGAGCTCTTCGAGACCCCGTACTTCTGCATCGAGCAGGACGCGCGGCACCTGAACCTTGCCACCGCGCTCGAAGAGAACCGCGCCGTGCGTCATTTCACGCCCATCGCGCGCGAGCTCGGCGTGGTGCTGCCGATCAGCTTCTTCGAGCGCGCGGGACGGGCGTATTTCAACTCCATCGCGATTCTGGATGCCGATGGCACAAATCTCGGCGTGTACCGCAAGTCCCATATCCCAAACGGTCCGGGGTATCAGGAGAAGACCTATTTCTCTCCCGGGGACACCGGCTTCAAGGTGTGGAATTCGCGCTTCGCGCGCATCGGGGTGGGGATCTGTTGGGATCAGTGGTTTCCCGAGACCGCGCGCGTCATGGCGCTCATGGGAGCGGAGCTGTTTTTCTTTCCGACGGCGATTGGCAGCGAGCCCCCGCCCGCCCCCCCGGTGAATTCACGCGAGCACTGGCAGCGTACGCAGCAGGGTCACGCGGCAGCGAATCTGACGCCGCTGATCGCCGCCAACCGCTACGGCCTTGAGCGCTCGCTGCAGGATCCGCAGAACCTCTATATCCGCTTCTACGGCTCCTCCTTCATCGCTGATGCCATGGGGGAGAAAGTCATCGAGGCGGGCGAAGAGGGCGATGCAGTACTCGTGCACACCTTCGATCTTGAGGCCGTGGCGCAGCTGCGCGACAACTGGTTTGTCTTCCGTGACCGCCGGCCGGATCTGTACCTACCCCTGACCACGCTCGACGGACACACGTAGGCCGCGATCGGCTGCCGATCTCTACCGGGGAGCGACCTGGCACGCACCGAAAGGGCGAAGAATCGTCTTTCGAAGGCTTGCCGCGCTGAGACTCCGTCCGGGGACGGACAACTTCCTGGGGACTGTGCGCCGGGCATCGGCTCCCGGCCCTGATCGGGCCGGGAGCCGCCGGTTGGTGGAGGCGGGGGGACAGTAAATCCGTGGCTTTCGCCACGGCCTGGACTATGCCTTCATCCGCTTGCGCACGAGCCGCGAGTGGATGCGGAGCGTCTTATCCAGCGACTAAATCTTCTGCTGGATCCTAGTGCCCGCCCCGGGCGTGGTGCCCTCGGCGGATCTATGAGTCTCTACAGGGCAGGCCTGAAGTTGGCCCTCTTCCTACCCCTCGGCGTTGCCATGCCGCTCCTCCTCATCGAGGAGCGCCGTCAGGTTTCACCGATGTGAGCTCCGTTCTCAATCCAGACCTCGCGGCCTGGTGCAACCCTTGATCGAACCCCCGTCCGCAAGCGCTAGACTTCAGGATCTACGTACGTAGCTCGCTCTTTGTTTCTCGCGTCACGCTACCCGAGGAGCAGGGAAGACGCTTCGCCAGCGGACAGTAACTCTTAACGCAACGGCCTGTCGCACGCCGAAGCGCGATCCTGTGAACGCGTCCCCTGATTCAGTCACACAGGCACGAGCTGGTCAGAGGTCAGCTGCGTTTAGGCAGCTAGAGCGTAGTTGTCGTCGTTGGCAACTATGATTTGCAGCATTATTAACGAGGGCACTGCGCCTCGGTACGCCCCTGAAGGTTCGCAACCCACGTCGAAACCGGTCGCCCCCAATCAGGTTCACGCTAACAGCATACCTCATGGCTCCCCGCGGGGGCGCCCAAGCTGTAGCGTGAGCGCTACGATTGAGCCGCGGCATCCGGGCAAGGTGAGGGTTACGTTAACTCGCACCCCGGAGCGGCGGGGCGGCTGTCGGCGGGAATCCAGATGAGCCGCAACAGCCACCCGCCGGTCGGCTAGGGTCAACACCGACACGCTCACGGCGTTGAATCAGGTCTAGGAGCTGAAGAACCCGAAGCTCGGGCCGCCGTGACTCAGCCGCGCTTGAGGACGCGTGCCTTGTCGCGCGCCCAGTCGCGCTCCTTCTCCACCGCGCGCTTGTCGTGTTGCTTCTTGCCCTTGGCAAGTCCGAGCGCCAGTTTGGCGCGGCCGGCCTTCCAGTACAGCTCGAGCGGCACGAGCGTGTACCCGCGCCGCTCGACCGCGCCGATCAGGCCCTGCAGCTCGCTGAAGTGCAGGAGCAGCTTGCGCGTGCGCACCGGGTCGGGCGTGACGTGCGTGGAGGCGGAGGTGAGTGGCGAGAGGTGCGCGCCGATGAGAAACGCCTCCCCGTCGCGCAGGTACACGTAGGCCTCCTTCAGCTGCGCCCGGCCGGCGCGCATGGCCTTCACTTCCCAGCCCTGAAGCGCCAGCCCCGCCTCGTAGCGCTCCTCGATGAAGTAATCGAAGCGCGCCTTGCGGTTCTCGGCGATCAGTCGGGGGGCGGCGGCGGCTTTGGTCATGGGGAGGGGTAATGGGAGAATGGGCGCATGCGAGAGGTTAAGCGTTCGGCGCTGGTGAGCCAACCGCCCGGGCGGGTGTTTGCGCTCATCAATGACATTGACAGCTATCCTGAGTTCCTGCCCTGGTGCACGCATGCGCGCGTGCTGTCGCGTTCCGCGACGCAGATCCTCGCCACCATCGGCGTGCGCCAGGGGCCGCTGAGCGGGGAGTTCACCACCCGCAACACGCTCTCGGGCGAGCGCAGCGTGCATATGCAGCTCGTGAGCGGCCCGTTCCGTGCGCTCGAGGGTCAGTGGCAGTTGACGCCGATCGAGACCCACGGGTGCCGCGTGGACCTTGACGTGCGCTTCGAGTTCAAGCACCGCCTGAGTGGGCTCTTGTTCGAGTCGCTGTTCGCCCAGACCCTGGGCTCCCTCGTGGAAGCCTTCGTGCAGCGCGCCCGCTCGGCGGCATGAGCGGCCCGCAAAGAAAGCGCTGCATCGTCGCCTGGGCGACGCCTACGCAGCAGTACCTGTGGCCGGTGGAGCTGGAGGCGCAGGCGAGCATCGGCGCCGCCCTCACCACCGCGCGCGCACAGGTCGGCGAGAGCGTGCACGGGCAGCTGATTCCCTGGGACTCAGCCCCGGTCGGGATCTTCGGTGCCTCACGCCAGCGCACCGATCCCTGCGCCGCCGGGGATCGGATCGAGCTGTATCGCGCGCTCAAGCGCGATCCGCGCCTGCGCCGCCGTGAGCAGGTCGAGCGCGAGCGGCGCCGCGCTCGCTAGATCTTCGGGAACTTCTGGATCGGCGCGCCCGGCTCGGGGCCCAGTGGCGCCGATTCCGGCACGTTGTCGCGCTCGAAGTTGGTCACCTTGTCTTCCTTGAAGTAGACCACCACGTGACGCTGCTCGGGCCGGCGCAGCCGGCCGTGCTGAAAGTAGTAGAGGTAATCCCAGCGGTCCTTGTCGAAGAGGTCCGGCACCATCGGGGTACCGAGCAGGTAACGCACCTGGCTGCGGGTCATGCCCACCTGCAGCTGATCCACGGTCTTGCCTTCCAGATAATTGCCCTGCTGGATGTCCATGCGGTAGACGCAACCGCTGGCGAGCAGCGCGAACAGACCCAGCACCGCAAGGCGGGTAAAGATTAGGTGCATGCTTCTCCGATAGAGGATAATAGGCCCTTCAATCATACCCGATCGCGGGCCGCCGCAGCCTCCGAAATGCCGCCGCCCGCCGGAGAAATCCTGTGGAAGGCAAGGACCTGCGCAAGGCCGGTTTGAAGGTGACGCTGCCGCGGCTGAAGATCCTCGAGATCCTCGAGGGCAGCACGACGCGCCATCTTTCCGCCGAGGACATCTACCGCAGCCTGCTTGAATCCAACGAAGACATCGGCCTCGCCACCGTCTATCGCGTGCTCACGCAGTTCGAGGCGGCGGGTCTGGTGACGCGCCATCACTTCGAGGATGGCATGGCGGTGTTCGAACTGAACCAGGGCACGCATCATGATCATATCGTGTGTCTGGACTGTGGGCGCGTCGAAGAGTTCATGGACTCGGGGATCGAGGAGCGCCAGACCGCGGTGGCGCAGAAGCTCGGTTTCACCATCCGTGACCATTCGCTGATTCTCTACGGGCACTGCCGGCGGCAAAACTGCCCCTTCCGCAACCGCAAGGCAAGCTGACCGCCCGCGCCACCCGCGCGCCGCCTGATCCTCACGCCGGTGAATCGCCAGCGTGCGCAGCGCTCAGCGGCGCCTGAGCGCCGGCGGACGCGGCGTGCGCACGGTGTCGGAACTGGCCGCCTCCGGGGTGGCCGCGCCGAGCATGTCGCGCGCGTGCTCGCGCGCCTTGGTACTCACCTCCACGCCGCCGAGCATGCGCGCCAGCTCCTCCACGCGGTCATCGACGGACAGCTCGGTGAGGGTGGTGCGTGTGGTGCGCCCGTCGGTGAGCTTGCTCACGCGCAGGTGATGGTGCGCCTGGGAGGCCACCTGCGGCAGGTGCGTGACGCACAGCACCTGGCCGCGCGCGCCAAGCGCGCGCAGCTCGCGGCCGACGATCTCTGCGACCGCCCCGCCGATGCCGGCGTCGACCTCATCGAACACCATGCAGCGCGCCTCTTCCTGTGCGCAGGACACCTGTACGGCGAGTGAAAGACGCGCGAGCTCCCCGCCCGAGGCCACCTTGGCGAGCGCGCGCGGCGGCTGAGCCGGGATTGGCCGTGACGCGAAACTCGATCTGATCGATGCCGTGCTGGGTCGGCTCGGCGTTGCCGTTCTGCGTGACATCCGCCTCGAAGCGCCCGCCGGTCATGCCGAGAGTTTGCATGCGCGCGCTGATATCGCGCGCCAGGGCGCGCGCGGCGGCCATGCGCTTGCCGGAAAGTTCCTGCGCCTGGCTGCGGTAGTGCTGCAGGGCCGTGGCCAGTTCGCGCCGCAGCACCGCAAGGTCCAGGTCCGCGCGCTCGAGGGACTCGAGCTCCTGGGTGAGCTGGCTTGCGCGTGCCACGAGCTCGGCCGGGGCCACGCGGTGTTTGCGCGCGAGCTCCTCGATCGCTGCGAGGCGCCGCTCGACTTGCTCCTGGCGCGCCGCGTCGAGGTCGAGACTTTCGCGGTAGTGCTCCAGTTCGCGCGCCGCCTCGCGCACCTGGATCTGCGCGTCCGCAAGCATGGGCAGCACGGCGGCGAGCTTGGCATCGAGCGTCGCGAGCCCCTTGAGGACATTCAGCGCGCGGCTGACACCGGCGTGCGCGCTCGCCGGCTCGTTCTCGTAGAGCTCCCCGAGCGCGCTTTGCGCGCCGCTCGCCAGGCGCCCGCGGTTGGCCAGGCGGCCGTGCTCTTCGGTCAGGGACTCGAGCTCCCCGGCGCTGAGCCGCAGCGCCTGCAGTTCCTGCGCCTGGTAGCGCAGCAGTTCAAGCTTCGCGTCCCGGTCGCGCGCCTTGGTTTCCAGCTCAAGCGTGCGGTTCAGCAGCTCAAGCCACACCCGATGCGCGATGCCCACCTGGCTCGTAAGCGCGGTGAGGGAGGCGTAGCCGTCGAGCAGCTCGCGCTGCGCGGCGCTGCGCGTGAGTGACTGAAATTCGTGCTGACCGTGGATATCGATGAGGATGTTGCCGGCCTCGCGCAACAGCTGCACGGCCACCGCCTGGCCGTTGAGGTAGGCGCGCGAGCGGCCGTCGCTGCCGACGATGCGCCGCACGAGCAGTTCCCCGTTCGCGCTCACCGACTGCTCCTCGAGCCATTGCTTCAGCTCCCGCGGCGCGCGGCTCAGATCGAAGGTGCCCGCGATCTCGGCGCGCTCGGCGCCGTGGCGGACCACTTCGGCCCCGGCGCGGCCGCCGGCGAGCAGCTGCAGCGCATCGACCAGGATCGATTTTCCGGCGCCGGTCTCCCCGGTGAGCACCGTGAGCCCCGGGCGCAGCTCAAGTTCCACCGCATCGATGATGGCAAAGTCACGGATCTGCAGGTGCGTGAGCATGCCCGATTTAGTCCTCGAAGCGGCCGCGGCCCCAGTGGAGCTTCGAGCGCAGCAGCGCGTAATAGTCATGGCCGGGCGGGTGCAGGAGCGTCGCGCGCTCGGCGGCGGTGCGCACCTCGAGGCGATCCTCCGCGGTGAACTGCCCGAGCACCGCGCCGTCGCAGATGACGTGCGCCTGGGTGTCGGGGCGCTCGATGAGGGCCACCTCGATCACCGAGCTCGAAGAGATCACGATCGGGCGGTCGGAGAGGGTGTGCGGGCAGATCGGCAGCGATGATGAGCGCGGGCAGGTGCGGCTCGACGATCGGGCCGCCGCAGGAGAGTGCGTAGGCGGTCGAGCCGGTGGCGGTGGCGACGATGATGCCATCCCCGCCGTGCGCATTGACGTAACTGTCCGTCGATGCGGGTCTCGAAATCGAGCGTCCGTCCGGTGTCGTGCTTTTGCATGACGACATCGTTGAGCGCGAAGGCTTGCGCCACTGTCCCCGCCCGCGCAGTGCAGGCGCGCCTCCAGCAGCGGCCGCTCGTCCGCCTGCAGTTCCCCGGCGAGGGCCGCATCCACCGAGCCGAGCATGTCCTGGGGCATGACGTCGGTGAGAAAGCCCACCCGGCCGCGATTCACCCCGAGCAGCGGCACCCCGTGGCGTACCACCAGGCGCAGCGCGTAAAGGAGCGTGCCGTCCCCGCCGACGGCGATGACCAGATCCGCCCGCCGCCCAAACTCCTCCTCCGGCACGCGCACCGCGAGCCCGGAGCCGAGCGGGGCGTCCTCGCTCACCAGTACGGTCACCCCGCGCCCGGTGAGGTGCGGCAGCAGCGCCCCCACACTCTCGGCGATGCGCGGATCGGAGAATCTGCCCACTAACGCGCAGGTGCGCACCGGAAAGGCCATGCGAGCCCTTGACTTAACCCCGCAAGCCGCGCGAGGCGCGCCTTTGTAACACGTGCCCGGACCCGCCGGCCAATGCCGTAAGTCACATCTTGGGCCCGTAAGAGCGTAGTCTGCCGCGCGGCGGGGCTTGCTTGACGCTCGACGCGCCCGAAAGCAAGCTTTCCTGCGACGAGGGGCACGTTAGGGCCGCCTGCAAGCGCGGCGGAGGTCTATGGCGCAAGAAGCTCGGGAAGAGCCCTTAGGCGAGCGGGCTCAGCATCTGCTGCGGATCCTCATCGAGAGTTATATCCGCGACGGTCAGCCGGTCGGCTCGCGGGCGCTGTCGCGCGAATCGGGTCTGCAGCTCTCCTCCGCCACCGTGCGCAACGTCATGGCCGATCTGGAGGAACTCGGCTTCGTCGCCTCCCCGCACACCTCCGCCGGGCGCATTCCGACCGATAAGGGCTACCGCTTCTTCGTTGACACGCTGCTGCAGCTGCAGCCGCTTGATGAGGCGGCGAGCGAACAGATCCGGCGCCAGTTCGAGGCGAGTCGTGACTCCACCGACTTAGTCGGCGCGGTCTCACAGCTGCTCTCGAGCGCCACGCAGCTCGCCGGCGTCGTGACGCTGCCGCGCACGCGCGCCGCGCAGGTGAGCCAGCTCGAGTTCGTGGCCCTGTGCGAGAACCGCGTGCTGGTGGTGCTGGTGTACAACGACCGCGAGGTGCAAAACCGCATCATCCAGACCGAGCGGCGCTACTCCCCGGATGAGCTGAAGCGCGCCTCGAACTATCTGAACGAGCACTTCCGCGGCCACTCGCTGCAGGAGGTGCGCCAGGAGATCCTGCGCCAGCTCTCCGAAGCCCACGCGCACATGAACCAGATGATGCTCGAACGCCATCTCCGTGGCGCAGCAGGTGTTCGAGAACGGCACCGAGGGCAGGCTCGAGTACGTGATCAAGGGGGAGACCAACCTCATGGGGGTCGCCGATCTCACCAACGTGGAGAAGCTGCGGCGCCTGTTCGAGGCTTTCAACGAGAAGCGCGACTTTCTGCACCTGCTCGACCACAGCCTCAAGGCCGAGCGGGTCCAGATCTTCATCGGGCACGAGTCCGGCTACCAGATCCTCGATGACTGCAGCGTCGTGACCGCGCCCTACGCGGACGGGGACCGGGTGGTCGGGGTGCTCGGGGTCATCGGCCCGACCCGCATGGCCTACGAGCGGGTTATACCGATCGTCGATATGACGGCTAAACTTCTGGGTGCCGCCTTGAATTCACGGCGCTGACCCCCACCCGGAGGGGGCGCGCCCCTCACAGGGTGAGCGCCCCGAAACGGGGCCGCGGGCGGGGCGTTTCAAGGGCCAGTGCCGGGAAGGAATATCGAAGATGACTGCGAACGAGCGGGAGCGGCGCGATCCGGAGGCTGAGCCCACGACGGTGCTGCCGGAGACGGCCGCGCAGCTGGTGGAGCTTGAGCGGCTGCAGCAGGCGCTCAGCGAATCCGAGGAGCGCGCCAAGAGCCACTGGGAGCAGTACCTGCGCGCGGTGGCCGACCTGGACAACGTGCGCAAGCGCGCCCAGCGCGACATCGAATCGGCCAACCGCTACGGGCTGGAAAAGCTCGCCCAGGAGCTCCTGCCGGTGCGCGACAGTCTGGAGCTTGGCGTGCAGAACGCCGGGCGCTCGGATGTGGCGAGCCTCAGGTCCGGGTCAGGAGGCGACCCTGGCAGCTGCTGGCCAGGGCGCTCGAGAAGTTTGGCGTGCGCGTGATCGACCCGCAGGGGGAGCCCTTTGATCCGGAGCGGCACGAGGCGATGATGACCCAGGAGTCGGCGACGGCGGAGCCGAACTCGGTCCTGCAGGTGATCCAGCCCGGCTACGAGCTCAATGGACGGCTGCTGCGGCCGGCGCGCGTCATTGTCGCGCGGGAGCCGGCCGGCCGGTCTTGAAACCCCGCGCGTTCACCCCTAAGAAGTAGCCCAAGAACATCCCTCTTTCGTAAGAGTTTTTTCGCGGAGTGCACCCATGGCAAAGGTAATCGGCATCGACCTCGGTACGACCAATTCGTGCGTGGCGATCATGGAAGGCGGCAAGCCCCGGGTGATCGAGAACAGCGAAGGGGATCGCACCACCCCCTCGATCGTCGCCTTTACCAAGGACGGGGAGGTGCTGGTCGGCCAGCCGGCCAAGCGCCAGGCGGTCACCAACCCGCACAACACGCTCTTCGCGATCAAGCGCCTCATCGGACGCAAGTTCGAGGACGAAGTGGTGCAGCGCGACATCAAGATGGTGCCCTACAAGATCGTCAAGGCCGACAACGGCGACGCCTGGGTCGAGGTGCAGGGCAAGAAGATGGCGCCGCCGGAAGTCTCGGCGCGCGTGCTCATGAAGATGAAGAAGACCGCCGAGGACTACCTCGGCGAGACGGTCACCGAGGCGGTGATCACCGTGCCCGCCTACTTCAACGACTCGCAGCGCCAGGCGACCAAGGACGCCGGCCGCATCGCCGGGCTCTGCACGTGAAGCGCATCATCAACGAGCCGACCGCCGCGGCGCTCGCCTACGGGCTCGACAAGCAGGGGGCGGATCGCAAGATCGCCGTGTATGACCTGGGCGGCGGCACCTTCGACGTCTCGATCATCGAGATCGCCGAGGTCGACGGCGAGCGGCAGTTCGAGGTGCTCTCGACCAACGGCGACACCTTCCTCGGCGGCGAGGACTTCGACCTGCGCATCATCAATTTCCTGGCCGAGGAGTTCCAGAAGGAGTCCGGGCGTCGACGTGCGCCAGGATCCGCTCGCCATGCAGCGCCTCAAGGAGGCCGCGGAGAAGGCCAAGATCGAGCTCTCCTCGACCCAGCAGACCGACATCAACCTGCCGTACATCACCGCCGATGCCTCAGGGCCCGAAGCACCTGAACATCAAGCTGACGCGCGCGAAGCTCGAGTCGCTGGTGGAGGATCTGGTGCAGAAGACCGTCGGTCCGTGCCGCACGGCGCTCAAGGACGCGGGCCTTGCGGCCAACGATGTCGCCGAGGTGATCCTGGTCGGCGGGCAGACGCGCATGCCGCTGGTGCAGAAGTACGTGAAGGACTTCTTCGGCAAGGAGCCGCGCAAGGACGTGAATCCGGATGAGGCGGTGGCCGTCGGCGCCGCCATCCAGGCCGGCGTGCTCGCCGGTGAAGTGAAGGACGTGCTGCTGCTGGACGTGACGCCGCTGTCGCTCGGCATCGAGACGCTCGGCGGCATCATGACCAAGCTCATCGAGAAGAACACCACGATCCCGACCAAGGCCTCGAACACCTTCTCGACCGCGGACGACAACCAGACGGCCGTGACCATTCACGTGCTGCAGGGCGAGCGCGACCGCGGCGGCGGACAACAAGTCGCTCGGGCAAGTTTGACCTCACGGACATTCCGCCGGCCCCGCGCGGCATGCCGCAGGTCGAGGTGTCCTTCGACATCGACGCCAACGGCATCCTGAATGTGTCGGCGAAGGACAAGGCGACCGGCAAGGAGCAGAAGATCGTCATCAAGGCCTCCAGCGGCCTTAACGAGGATGAGATCAAGCGCATGGTGCGGACGCCGAGGCGCACGCAGAAGAGGACAAGCGCTTCCGCGAGCTGGTCGAGATCGCGCAACAAGGCCGATGGGCTGATCCATGCGGTGGAGAAATCCCTGCAGGACCTCGGCGACAAGGTCGACGGCGCCGAGCGGGCCAAGGTCGAAAGCGGCGCTGTCGGATCTGCGCACCGCGCTCAAGGGCGAGGACCGCGGCGCGATCGACAAGAAGACCGAGCAGCTCGCCCAGGCCTCAGCGAGTATCGCGCAGCGCGCCTACCAGGCCGAGCAGGGCGCCGGCGCGGGGCCCGAGGCGGCCGCCGCCGGCGGGGCCGGTCCCGTCGGGGCAGCCGCGGCGGAGGTGGCCCGCGCGACGATGTGGTGGATGCGGAATTCGAAGAGGTCAAGGATCCGAATCGCAAGGCTTCCTAAGCGTTAACGCATGGCGAAGCGCGACTATTACAAGGTCCTGGATGTTCCGAAGACCGCGACCGAAGCTGAGATCAAAAAGGCCTACCGGCGCCTGGCGATGAAATATCACCCCGATCGCAATCCGGGCGATCAGGAGGCCGAGGAGTAATTCAAGGAGGCCAAGGAAGCCTACGAGATCCTCACCGATGCGCACAAGCGCGCCGCGTACGACCAGTACGGTCATGCCGGTCTTGAGGCCGCGCGGGGCGGCGGCGGTCGCGGGGGTTTCAGCGCCGACTCCTTCAGCGACATCTTCGGCGATGTCTTCGGCGACATCTTCGGCGGCGCCCGCCGCGGCGGGCGCTCGCAGGTGTTTCGCGGCGCGGACCTGCGCTACGAGCTCGAGCTCGAGCTGGCCCAGGCGGTCTTCGGCCACCAGGTGGAGATCGAGGTCCCGCAGCTCACCGAGTGCGAGGTCTGCCATGGCACGGGTGCCGCGAAGGGCTCCAGTCCGATGCACCTGCGACACCTGCGGCGGCGTCGGTCAGGTGCGCGTCAGCGCAGGGCTTCTTCCAGCTGCAGCAGACCTGTCCGCACTGTCGCGGCTCCGGCAGCATCGTGCGCAACCCCTGTGACAGCTGCCTCGGGCAAGGGCGCGTGCGCCGCACGCGCAAGCTGTCGGTCAAAGTGCCTGCCGGTGTTGACACCGGCGATCGCGTGCGCCTCTCGGGCGAGGGGGAAGCCGGGCGCAACGGCGGCCCGACCGGGGATCTGTACGTGGAGATCCACGTGCGCGAGCACGCCATCTTCGAGCGCGACGGGGAGCACCTGAGCTGCGAGGTGCCGGTCAGCTTTGCCACCGCCGCCCTGGGCGGCAGCGTCGAAGTGCCGACGCTCGAGGGGGACGTGACGCTCAAGATCCCGGCGGAGACGCAGTCCGGGCGCGTCTTTCGGCTGCGCGACAAGGGCGTGAAGCCCGTGCGCGGCGGCGCGCGCGGGGATCTGTTCTGCCGCGTGGTCGTGGAGACCCCGGTGCATCTCTCGGCCGAGCAGCGCGAGCTGATCAAAAAGCTCGAGGAGTCCCTCAAGGTCCACGCCGCCAAGCACGCACCGCGCGAGAAGGGTTTCCTCGAGGGCGTGCGCCGTTTCTTCTCCGGCGCAGACGAAGGCCCGCCGCGCGCCCGATGAGTTCGCCCCCCGCCGCGCAGCCGCTGTGCGCCGTGCTCATCGGTGCCAGCGGGCGCATGGGCCGGGCGCTGCTCGGGGTGGCCGGGGAGTTTCCGCACCTCGCCTTCGTTGCCGCGATTGCCTCCCCGCACAGCCCCGTCCTCGGGCGCGACAGCGGGGTCGTCGCCGGCGTGGCGCCGAACCGGGTGCTCATCACGGGTGATCTTTCCGCGGTGCTCAGGCGCGCGCACGTGGTCATCGACTTCAGCGGCGCCGCCGCGACGCGCGCGAACCTTGCCGCCTGCCGCGCGGCCGGTAAGCCGCTGCTCCTCGGCAGCACCGGCTACGCGGACCTCGAGTCCGACTTTGCCGCCGCCGCCGCCGACATCCCGCTCCTGATTGCCCCCAATACGAGCCTCGGGGTCACCCTGCTGCTGGAGCTCACGCGCACGGCGGCCCGGGCGCTCCCGGCTTTCCACCCCGGCATCACCGAGACGCACCACCGCGAGAAGCGCGACGCACCCTCCGGCACCGCGCTCGCCCTCGCCGCGGCGCTGCGCGACGGACGCGCGCAGGCGCACGCCCCTGATACGCAGATCCCGATCGGTTCGGTGCGCGAAGGGCAGGTCGTGGGCGAGCACCGCGTGCAGTTCGCAGGCCCGGGCGAGGAGCTCTTTCTGGTCCATCGGGCCACCGATCGGGGGATCTTTGCCCGCGGGGCTCTTGCGGCAGCGCTTTGGCTTGCGCCGCAGCCCGCGGGTCGCTACACCATGCGGGATCTGCTTTACGGCAAAACAGTGACTTAGGAGACTCTTTGCGTCCACACATCAGGTACGAGGGCGCGCCCGCCCCGGGATTTTTCCATGGACACAAAAGGCGTAAAGCCCGTAAAATTTCTGCCTAATCCGTGTACGGGTTAGTCCAAGCAAGGCGGGAGGATGTTCGGTAAGAACTCCTCCCGCTTTGTGTATCTGCGTCAGGGAGAATGGATCACGTGAGCTTACCTGCGGTGCTCGCGCTGGCCGACGGAACGATCTTCCGCGGCCAGTCGATCGGAGCCAAAGGCAACACCACAGGCGAAGTCGTTTTCAATACCGCCCTCACCGGGTATCAGGAAATTCTCACCGACCCCTCCTACGCGCGCCAGATCGTCACGCTCACGTACGCCGCACATCGGCAACACCGGCACGACCCCGGAGGATCTGGAGTCCCAGCAGGTCTACTGCGCCGGTCTGATCATCCGCGACCTGCCGCTGCTTGCGAGCAACTGGCGCGCCAACGAGACGCTGCCGGAGTTCCTCGAGCGCGGGCGTCTGGTGGCCATCGCCGGCCTCGACACGCGCAAGCTCACCCGCATCCTGCGCGAGAAGGGCGCCCAGGCCGGCTGCATCATGACCGGCGAGCAGGTCGATGAGAACGCGGCGGTGAAGCTGGCGCGCAAGTTCCCGGGTCTGAAGGGCATGGATCTGGCGAAGGTGGTCACCGCGAAGAAGGGCTACCAGTGGAACGAGGGCAGCATCTGGCCGGAGCCCCCGCGCGCGCCCATCCGTGCCAATCAGCGCCTGCACGTCATCGCCTACGACTTCGGCATCAAGCGCAACATCCTGCGCCTGCTCGCCGATAGCGGCTGCCGCATGACGGTCGTGCCGGCGCAGACCCCCGCCGAGGAAGTGCTGGCGCTCGAGCCCGGATGGCATCTTTCTCTCCAACGGCCCGGGGGATCCGGAGCCGTGCGACTACGCGATCGCTGCGACGCGCAGGTTTCTGGAGACCGACGTGCCGCTGTTCGGCATCTGCCTCGGGCACCAGATCCTCGGTCTCGCCGCCGGGCGCGAAGACGGTGAAGATGAAATTCGGCCACCACGGCGCGAATCACCCGGTGCAGGACCTGGAGAGCGGGCGGGTTTTCATCACCAGCCAGAATCACGGCTTTGCGGTCGACGAGACGACGCTGCCGAAACCGGTGAAGGCGACGCACCGCTCGCTCTTTGACGGCTCCCTGCAGGGTCTCGCCTTCACCGACCGGCCGGCCTTCAGCTTCCAGGGACACCCGGAGGCGAGCCCCGGGCCGCACGATCTGAAGCCGCTGTTCGAGCGCTTCAATCACCTCATGCTGCGCCGCCTGCAGGCGCAGCTGAAACTGGCCGAAGAGACCTTGCGCCAGCGCGCCGGCGGACGGTAAGCGCGTGCCCAAACGCACCGACATCCACAGCATCCTGATCATCGGCGCCGGTCCCATCATCATCGGCCAGGCGTGCGAGTTCGATTATTCGGGCGCCCAGGCCTGCAAGGCGCTGCGCGAGGAGGGCTACCGGGTCATCCTGGTGAACTCCAACCCCGCCACCATCATGACCGACCCGGAGATGGCGGACGCCATCTACATCGAGCCGGTCAACTGGCGCACGCGTCGCCCGCATCATCGAGCGGGAGCGGCCCGATGCGCTGCTTGCCGACCATGGGCGGACAGACCGCGCTCAATACCGCGCTCGATCTGGTGCGCGAGGGGGTGCTCGAGAAGTACGGCGTGGAGCTGATCGCCGCCTCGCGCGACGCCATCGACATGGCCGAAGATCGCGAACTGTTCCGCAACGCCATGCGCGAGATCGGGCTGGAAACCCCGCAGTCACAGATCGCCCGCAGCCTGGATGAGGCGCTCGCGATTGCCGGGGAGATCGGCTACCCGATCGTCATCCGCCCGTCCTTCACCTTGGGCGGCAGCGGCGGGGGCATCGCCTACAACCGCGAGGAACTCGAGGCCATCGTGGCGCGCGGGCTGGATGCCTCGCCCGACCGGCGAGGTGCTGCTCGAGGAGGCCGTGCTCGGCTGGAAAGAATTCGAGATGGAGGTGGTGCGCGATCACAAGGACAACTGCATCATCGTCTGCTCGATCGAGAACCTAGATCCGATGGGCGTGCACACGGGGGATTCGATCACGGTCGCCCCGGCGCTGACGCTCACCGACAAGGAATACCAGCGCATGCGCGATGCCTCGATCGCCGTGCTGCGCAAGATCGGGGTCGACACCGGCGGCTCGAACGTGCAGTTCGCGGTCAATCCCAAGGACGGGCGTCTGCTCGTCATCGAGATGAACCCGCGCGTCTCGCGCTCCTCGGCACTCGCCTCCAAGGCGACCGGCTTTCCGATCGCCAAGATCGCCGCCAAGCTGGCCGTGGGCTACACGCTCGATGAGCTGAAGAACGACATCACCGGCGGGGCGACGCCGGCCTCCTTCGAACCCTCGATCGATTACGTGGTGACCAAGATCCCGCGCTTCACCTTCGAGAAGTTCCCGGCGGCGAATGATCGGCTCACCACGCAGATGAAGTCCGTCGGCGAGGTGATGGCGATCGGTCGCACGTTCCAGGAGTCGCTGCAGAAGGCGCTGCGCGGCCTTGAGACCGGTCTTGACGGGCTCGATGCCGCAGCTGGCGCTGCCGCTTGACGCGATGAGAGGCCGATGCAGCTCGCGCTACGAACTGCGCGCCCCGGGCGCGAACCGCCTGCTCTACGTCGCGGATGCCTTTCGCGCCGGCTGGTCGCGCGCGCGCGTGGGCGAGCTTACGCACATCGATCCGTGGTTCCTGGCGCAGATCGAGGACCTGGTGGCCGAGGAGGCGCAGGTGCGCGCGGAGGGCCTGGGGGCGCTGGACGCCGCGCGCCTGCGCGCCCTCAAGCGCAAGGGCTTCTCCGACAGCCGCCTCGCGACGCCTGACGTCGACATGCCGGAGAAGGCGATCCGCGACAAGCGCCATGAGCTCGGCGTGGTGCCGGTCTACAAGCGCGTCGACACCTGCGCGGCGGAGTTCGCCACCTCCACCGCGTACCTGTACTCGACCTACGAGGAGGAGTGCGAGGCGGAGCCCACCGACAAGCGCAAGATCATGATCCTCGGCGGCGGTCCGAACCGCATCGGCCAGGGCATCGAGTTCGACTACTGCTGCGTGCACGCGGCGCTGGCAGCTGCGCGAGGATGGCTTCGAGACCATCATGGTCAACTGCAACCCGGAGACCGTCTCGACCGATTACGACACCTCCGACCGGCTCTACTTCGAGCCGCTGACGCTCGAGGACGTGCTCGAGGTACATGGCGAAGGAAAAGCCCGAAGGGGTGATCGTGCAGTTCGGCGGCCAGACCCCGCTCAAGCTCTCGCGCGCGCTGGAGGCGGCCGGCGCGCCGATCATCGGCACCTCGCCCGACTCGATCGACGTGGCCGAGGATCGCGAGCGCTTCCAGGCGCTGGTGAAGCAAGCTCGGGCTCAAGCAGCCGGCGAACGCCACGGCGCGCAACGAGGAGCAGGCGGTGAAGCTGGCGCGCGAGGTGGGCTTCCCGCTGGTGGTGCGCCCCTCGTACGTGCTCGGCGGACGCGCCATGGAAGTGGTGTTCAACGAGGAGGACCTGCGCCTCTACATGAACAATGCGGTGCAGGTGTCCAACGACAGCCCGGTGCTGCTCGATCGCTTCCTCGATGTCGCCATCGAGGTCGACGTGGATGCGGTGTGCGACGGGGAGGATGTGCTGATCGGCGGCATCATGGAGCACATCGAGCAGGCCGGCGTGCACTCGGGGGACTCGGGCTGCTCGCTGCCGCCCAACAGCCTCTCGCGCGAGATGCAGGAGGAGCTGCGCGAGCAGACGCGCAAGCTCGCGCGCGCGCTCAACGTGGTCGGACTCATGAACGTGCAGTTCGCCATCCAGGACGGCGTCATCTACGTGCTCGAGGTCAACCCGCGCGCCTCGCGCACCGTGCCCTTCGTCTCCAAGGCGACCGGGGCTGCCGCTCGCCAAGATCGCCGCGCGCGTCATGACGGGGCGGAAGCTGCAAGCAGCTGGTGGGCGCCGTGGAGCGCGTGCCCGGGTATTACTCGGTGAAGGAGGCGGTGTTCCCGTTCGTGAAGTTTCCCGAGGCCGACCCGATCCTCGGTCCGGAGATGAAATCCACCGGCGAGGTGATGGGCACCGGGCGCACCTTCGGGGAAGCCTACGCGAAGGCGCAGACCGCCTCGGGCGTCACCCTGCCGCGCCAGGGGGTGTGCTTCATCAGCGTGCGCGACCGCGACAAGGCACCGCGCGGTGGTGCTGGCAAGGAAACTCATCGAGCGGGGCTTCGAAGTGCTCGCCACCGAGGGCACCGCGCGCGCCCTGGCCGAGGCCGGCGTCGCCTGCCGGCGCGTGAACAAGGTGCGCGAGGGGCGCCCGCACATCGTGGACATGATCAAGAACGATGAGATCGACCTGATCGTCAACACCACCGAAGGCAAGCAGGCGATCCGCGAATCCAACTCGATCCGCCGCGAAGCGGTGCACCGGCGCGTCACCTACTACACCACCCTCGCCGCGGCACTGGCCACCTGCGAGGCGCTCGATCACATCGATGAGGTTGAGGTGAACCGCCTGCAGGATCTGCACGCCGAGGCGGCCGGGGCATGAAGCGCACGCCGATGACGCTGCGGGGCGCGGAGGCGCTGCGGGTGGAGCTGAAGCGCCTGAAGAGCCGAGGACCGCCCGCACATCATCAAGGCGATCGCCGAGGCGCGCGGCCACGGGGACCTGTCGGAGAACGCTGAGTACCACGCGGCGCGCGAGCAGCAGGGTTTCATCGAGGGGCGCATCAAGGAGATCGAGGGCAAGCTTGCGAACGCGGAAGTCATCGAGCCGGGCAAGCTCACCAATACCGGGCGCGTGATCTTCGGGGCGAGGGTGGAGCTTGAGGATCAGGACAACGGCGAGCGCGTCAGCTACCAGGTCGTCGGTGAGGACGAGGCGGACATCCGCGCCGGGCGCATCTCGATCAGCTCCCCGATCGCCCGCGCGCTCGTGGGCAAGTCCTGCGGCGAGGTGGTGGACGTGGCCGCACCGGGCGGTACGCGCTCCTACGAGATCCTCGCGGTGCGTTTCGAGTAAGGCGGCGCTCTTCAGGCGTCCGGGATGAGGATGCGCGGCAGTGTGGCGCGCGCCCGATACAAGACGGCGACGTTGCCAATGCGGTGCACCAGGGTGCTCGCGGTCCTTGCACTCAGCTCATCGATGAGCGCGGCGCGCGCCGCGCGATCCCCGGCGGGGGTCTTGACCTTGATGAGTTCGTGGTCCTGCAGCGCGCGCACCGTCTCGCGCACCAGCGACTCGGTCAGTCCCGGATGGCCGACGCGGATCACCGGCTTTAAGCGGTGCGCGAGTCCCCGCAGGTGCCGCTTCTGGCGCTCGGAGAGCTCCGGGGCGGCCGCAGGGGCCGCAGGGGCCGCAGGGGCAGTCTTACTCATGTCGCGCATTGTAAGAGCGAGGAACTTGTGCCGCACGGGTGCCCACTAATGCCATGAGCCGCCGATCAAAAAGCAGTGACCGCTGGCTCAAGGAGCACTTTGCGGACCCCTTCGTGCAGCGGGCGCAGAGCGAGGGCTACCGCTCGCGCGCGGTCTACAAGCTCGAGGAGATCGACCGCCGCGAGCATCTGCTGAAAGCCGGACGTGTATGCCTGGACCTGGGGGCCGCCCCGGGCGCCTGGAGCCAGTACGCGCGCGCCCGGGTCGGCAAAGCCGGGCGGGTGGTGGCGAGCGACATCCTGCCGATGCCGGAGCTGGCCGGGGTCGATTTCGTGCAGGGCGACTTTCGCGACGAGGAGGTCTTGCGAAGGCTGCGCGCGCTGCTGCCCGGGCGGGTGGTGGACGTGCTGCTCTCGGACATGGCTCCGAACCTGAGCGGCGTGGACGTGATCGACCAGCCGCGCGCCCTGTACCTGGCGGAGCTGGCGCTGGAAATGGCGGCAGGACGTCTTGAAGCGGCGGCGGGGATGCCCTGATCAAGGTGTTCCAGGGTGCGGGTTTTGAGGAATTTGTCGCGTACGGCACGGGCCCGTTTCGGCAAGGTTAAGCTTATTAAACCCGAGGCTTCCCGCTCGCGCAGCCCGGAGATGTATTTACTGGCCATGCAGTTTCGCTTGGTGTAGGTTCATTCAGATACCGCCCGGAACGCACGGGAAAAAGGACGAAAGCCTTTGAACGATTTGACAAAGAACATCCTGCTCTGGGTCGTCATCGTGTTCGTCCTGCTGCTCGTGTTCAGCCGCTACATGCCGGCGGTCGGGCAGCCTCAGGAGATTCCCTACTCGCAGTTCCTGAACGACGTGAAGGCCGGGCGGGTCGACTCGGTGGTCATGCAGGGCGGAGATGATCTACGGCAAGCGCAAGGACTAAGACCGACTTCAAGACCCGCAATCCCGAGACCGACTACACCGCCCTGATCGGCTCGCTGATGAAGGCCAACGTGACGATCGAGGCGCGCGCGCCGAAGCAGCCGAATTTCATCGGCGCAGCTGCTGCTGCAGCTGGCCCCGGCACTGCTGCTGATCGTGGTCTTCCTCTACATGCTGCGCCAGATGCAGGGCGCCGCGGGCGGGCGCGGCGCCATGTCCTTTGGCAAGAGCCGGGCACGCCTGCTCGGCGAGGATCAGGTGAACGTCACCTTCGCCGACGTCGCCGGGGTCGATGAGGCCAAGCAGGAAGTCGCCGAGATCGTCGACTTCCTCAAGGACCCGGGCAAGTTCCAGAAGCTCGGCGGCAAGATCCCCAAGGGCGTGCTGATGGTCGGCTCGCCCGGGCACGGGCAAGACGCTGCTCGCGCGCGCCATCGCCGGCGAAGCCAAGGTGCCGTTCTTCACCATCTCCGGCTCCGACTTCGTCGAGATGTTCGTCGGCGTCGGCGCCTCGCGCGTGCGCGACATGTTCGAGCAGGCGAAGAAGCACGCCCCGTGCATCATCTTCATCGATGAGATCGATGCGGTCGGGCGTCATCGCGGCGCGGGCCTCGGCGGCGGGCACGATGAGCGCGAGCAGACCCTGAACCAGCTGCTGGTCGAGATGGACGGCTTCGAGGGCAACGAGGGCATCATCGTCATCGCCGCCACCAACCGCCCGGATGTGCTCGATCCGGCGCTGCTGCGCCCGGGCCGCTTCGACCGCCAGGTGGTGGTGCCGCTGCCCGACGTGCGCGGCCGCGAGCAGATCCTGCGCGTGCACATGCGCCGTGTGCCGCTGGCCGATGATGTGAAGCCGGCGCTGATCGCGCGCGGCACGCCGGGCTTCTCCGGCGCGGATCTGGCCAACCTGGTCAACGAGGCGGCGCTGTTTGCCGCGCGCGCCAACAAGCGCATCGTGGGCATGGACGAGTTCGAGCGCGCCAAGGACAAGATCTATATGGGCGCCGAGCGGCGCTCCATGGTCATGTCCGATGCACGAAAAGAAGATGACTGCCTACCACGAGGCAGGACACGCGATCGTCGGCATCATCGTGCCCGAGCACGACCCGGTCTACAAGGTGACGATCATCCCGCGCGGCCGTGCGCTGGGCGTCACCCAGTTCCTGCCCGAGCAGGACCGCTACACGACGAGCCAGCCGCGAACTGGAGAGCCGATCGCCTCGCTCTTCGGCGGCCGCATTGCGGAGGAGCTGATTTTCGGGGTCGATGGCGTCACCACCGGCGCCTCGAACGACATCGAGCGCGCCACGGAGCTGGCACGCAACATGGTCACCAAGTGGGGACTGTCGGACAAACTCGGTCCGCTCACCTATTCCGAGGAGACCGGCGAGGTGTTCCTCGGCCGCAGCGTCACGCAGCACAAGCAGGTCTCGGATGTGACCGCGCATGCGATCGATGAGGAAGTGCGGCGCGTGATCGAGAGCAACTACAAGCGCGCCAAGGAGCATTCTCGAGAGCAATCTCGAGAAGCTGCACGTGATGGCCGAAGCGCTCATCAAGTACGAGACGATCGACGATGATCAGCTCAAGGACATCATGGCCGGCAAGACGCCCAAGCCGCCGGCGGGCTGGGACGACACGCTCTCGAACAAGCCCCCCAAGGCACCCGCGGAAGGCCCCGCGGCCGGCGGCCCGCCGATCCCCGCCGGCCAGCATTAAAGAGCGCGCGGGCGGCCCGCGCGCCACCTCCCCCGGGCTCCCTGGCGCTGCGCATGTTGGCACCCGTGTTTGAGCTGCGCTGCGCGGACCGGACCCTTGACCCTGCGCGAGCCGGTGGTCATGGGGGTGCTGAACGTCACCCCCGACTCCTTCTCCGATGGCGGCCGCTTCACTCGATCCTGAAGCGGCCATCGCGCAGGGCGTGCGCATGGCCGCCGAGGGCGCGGCCATCATCGATGTCGGCGGGGAATCCACGCGCCCGGGGGCCGAAGGCGGTGAGCGTGCGAGGCGGAGCTGCGCGCGTGCTGCCGGTCATCGAGCGGCCTGCGTGCGGCGACCCGCGCCATCCTCTCGGTCGACACCAGCAAGCCGCAGGTCATGCGCGCCGCCGCCGCCGCCGGCGCCGAGCTGATCAACGATGTGCGTGCGCTGCGTGCCGCCCGGGGCGCTGGCGGCGGCGGCGCGCGAGCGGCTGCGCGGTGTGCCTGATGCACATGCAGGGCGAGCCGCGCACCATGCAGCAGGCGACCCGCACTACGCCGACGTGGTGGCCGAGGTGCGCGCCTTTCTGGACGAGCGCGTCGCGGCCTGCCGCGCGGCCGGCATTGCGCGCGAGCGCAGTTGCTGATCGATCCCGGATTCGGCTTCGGCAAGACTTTCGCGCACAATCTGGCACTGCTGCGACACCTGGGCGAACTGACGCGCGACGACGTGCCGCTGCTTGTTGGGCTTGTCGCGCAAGTCGATGCTCGGCACACTCACCGGCCGCGCCGCCAGCGAGCGCGTCTGACTGGCAGCGTGGCGCTGGCAGTGATCGCCGCGCTGCGCGGCGCGCGCATCGATCCGCGCGCATGATGTGGCCGCGACGCGTGGATGCCTTGAAGGTGACCGCGGCGCTGGACGAGGGAGGGTAGGGGCTTGGCGCGTCGATACTTCGGCACCGATGGCATGCGCGGCCGGTGGGCGAGCACCCGATGACGGTGGATTTCGCGCTGCAGCTGGCGAGCGCTGCCGCGCGGGTGCTGGCGCCCGAGGGTGGCACGGTGCTGATCGGCAAGGACACGCGCCTCTCGGGCTACATGTTCGAGGCGGCGCTCGAGGCGGGCTTCGTCGCCGCCGGCGTCAACGTGCATGCTGATCGGTCCGCTGCCGACCCCCGGCATCGCCTACATGACGCGCCGCTTCAACTGCGACTTCGGCGTCGTCATCAGCGCCTCGCACAACCTCTACGACGACAACGGCATCAAGTTCTTCGACGCCGCCGGCGGCAAGCTCTCCGATGAGCTCGAGGAGCGCATCGAAGCGCAGCTCGAGCAGCCGCCCGCTGACCCGCACCTCGCGCGAATCTCGGGCGCGCGCACGCGCGTGGATCGCTCGCGCACGCACTACCAGGAGTTCTGCGCCGCGACGCTGCCGCAGGCACTGACCTGTCGGGGCTGAAGATCGTCATCGACTGCGCCAACGGCGCCGCCTACAAGGTCGGCCCGCGCATCCTCGCCGACCTCGGCGCCGAGATCGTGCCGATCGGCTGCTCGCCCAACGGCCGCAACATCAACGATGGCTGCGGCTCCACGGCGCCGGAGCTGCTGCAGCTCACCGTGCCCGGCGTGCGCGCCAATGTGGGACTTGCGCTCGATGGCGACGGTGATCGGCTCGTCATGGTCGATCATCTCGGCCGCATCGTCGATGGGGATCAGCTGCTCTACGTCATCGCCGCGCTCGCTCAAGGACGCCGGCACCCTGCGCGGACCGGTGGTCGGCACCGTCATGAGTAATCTCGGGCTGGAGCTGGCGCTGCGCGCCGCCGGCATCGATTTCCTGCGCGCCGCGGTCGGCGACCGCTACGTGCTCGCGCTGCTGCGCGAGCGACGGCGGCGTGCTCGGCGGGGAGACCTCCGGACATATCCTGTGTCTGGACCACACCACCACCGGCGACGGCCTGGTCAGCGCCCTGCAGGTGCTCGCGGATCATGAAGCAGACCGGGCGGGCGCTGGCGGAACTTGCCGCCGGCATGCAGCAAGCTCCCGCAGGTGCTGCTGAATGTGAAGGTGGCGCGCGCGCTTCGATCCGACGCGCGTGCGCGCTCGTGCAGGAGGCGGTCGAGCGCATCGAGGCACGCCTTGGCGGCGAAGGGCGTGTGGTGCTGCGCGCCTCGGGCACGGAGCCGGTGATCCGCGTCATGGTGGAGGGGCGCGAGGAGGCCACGACCCGCGCCGCGGCCGCCGAGCTCGCCGAAGTCGTCAGGAACGCCGCTCCCTGAAAAACGGGTGCCGCGCCCTGCGGCAAGCGGCGTTCCGCAGGTTCCCGGCAAAGGGGGTACACACGGCGCGTTGCACCCCCCGGTCCGCATCGCTATCATCGCGCGCCCTTAGAAACCCCAAGACGCACCTGAAGCGTGCGTTCGAGGTCGGTCCATGCGCCGCCCGATCGTCGCCGGAAACTGGAAAATGCACGGCTCGCGCGCCGAAAACGCGCGTCTGCTCGAGGAGCTTTTGGCCGGCGCCCCGGCGCAGCCGAAGGCCACGTGCGTCGTGTGCCCGCCGTTTGTCTATCTGCAGGAGGCGGCGCGGCTGCTGCGCGATTCGGCCCTCAGTCTGGGGGCGCAGGATGTGTGTGCGGACGCCCAGGGCGCCTTCACCGGGGAGGTGTCCGCGGCGATGCTCAAGGATGTCGGCTGCGAGTACGTGATCGTCGGGCACTCGGAGCGGCGACTGCTGTACCGGGAGAGCGACCAGCTGGTCGCGCGCAAGTTCGGTGCCGCGCTGGCCAAGGGGCTGATTCCGATCCTGTGTGTGGGCGAGCAGCTCGCGGACCGCGAGGCCGGACGCACGCAGGAGGTGGTCGGCGCGGCAGCTCGATGCGGTGCTGGAGCTCTCCGGGGCCGGCGGCGCTCGAGCACGCCGTGGTCGCCTACGAGCCGGTGTGGGCGATCGGCACCGGACGCAACGCCAGTCCCGAGCAGGCCGCAGGAAGTGCACGCCTTCATCCGCGCCGCGGCTCGGCGGCGCGGGATGCTAAAATTGCGCGCCGCCACGCGCATTCTTTATGGCGGCAGCGTCAAGGCGGGCAATGCGGCGGAGCTGTTTGCGATGCCCGACGTGGACGGCGGGCTGATCGGTGGCGCCTCGCTCAAGGCCGATGAGTTTCTGACGATCCTGGCCGCGGCCGGCCGGGACGAGTGAGTTTTCCTGATGTGGTTGCACGCGAATTTTGACTGTTGGTGCAGCTGCTCTCCGCCTTCGCCATCATCGGCCTGGTGCTGCTGCAGCGCGGCAAGGGCGCTGAGGCCGGGGCAGGCTTCGGCGCCGGGGCCTCGGGCACGGTGTTCGGCGCGCGCGGCGCCAGCACCGCGCTGTCGCGCGCGACGGCGATCTTCGCGGCGATCTTCATGCTCACCAGTCTGGCGCTGGCCTATGTGGGTTCGCGCACGGTGGCGGCGGACACACAGCGCAGCGATCCTTGATGAGGCTGCGGAGAAGACCAAGTCAGCGTGCCCGGCCGTGCCGGCGCGCCCTGCCCGCCGCGCCGCCTGCGACCGCCGCCGACGCCTGCGCCGCGCTGCCAGCCGGCGGCACCGAAGTAAGCGAGCCGCGGCCCGAAAGCGTTTTTCGATCGCCGACGTGGTGGAATTGGTAGACACACTAGCTTGAGGGGCTAGCGCCGCAAGGTGTGGGAGTTCGAATCTCCCCGTCGGCACCAAAACGCTTAATTGCGCTGCTACAATGCGGCACCGCTCTGTTCGGGGCAGGTCGCGAGTGTCGATCTGCCTTTTTTGACGGTCGCAAGCGCATGCTGTCGAACTACCTGCCGATCCTGATCTTTCTGCATCGTCGCCGCAGGCTTGGCGGCGGTGCTGCTGGTCCTCGGGACCGGCATCGGGCGCTACTTCGCGCGCTTCCATGACGATAAGGCCAAGCTCTCACCCTACGAGTGCGGGTTCGATGCCTTCGAGGACACGCGCAGCAAGTTTGACGTGCGCTACTACCTGGTCGCGATCCTGTTCATCGTCTTCGATCTGGAGATCGCGTTTCTGTTTCCCTGGGCCGTGGCGCTCGACAAGATCGGGCACTTCGGCCTGATCGCGATGGGCATCTTTCTCGCGATCCTCGTGGTCGGATTCGTCTACGAGTGGAAGAAGGGGGCGCTCGAGTGGGACTAGCGCCCGCGGACACTGCGGAAGCCTTCGCGCAGCGCGGCTTCCTGACCACGCAGGTGGACAACCTTGTGAACTGGGCGCGCACCGGCTCGCTGTGGCCGATGACCTTCGGCCTCGCCTGCTGCGCGGTGGAGATGATGCACGCGGGCGCTTCGCGCTATGACCTGGACCGCTTCGGGGTCGTGTTTCGCCCGAGCCCGCGCCAGTCGGACGTCATGATCGTGGCCGGAACGCTGGTCAACAAAATGGCGCCGGCGCTGCGGCGTGGTGTACGACCAGATGGCCGAACCGCGCTGGGTCATCTCCATGGGCTCGTGCGCCAATGGCGGCGGCTACTACCATTATTCCTATGCCGTGGTGCGCGGCTGCGATCGCATCGTGCCGGTCGATGTGTACGTACCCGGCTGCCCGCCGACTGCGGAGGCACTGGTTTACGGCATCATCCAGCTGCAGAAGAAGATCGCCCGCACCAGCACGATCGCCCGATAGGCGCTGAATGGAGTGAAGTTACGGTGAGCGAGCGGATCGAAGCTCTCGCCCGGAAAGTTGACGCGCAGCTCTCAGGCAGCCTGCGACGCGTGGCTGCGCTCGCCCACGAGCTCGCCTACGAAACCGACGCGGCGTCCTTGCGCAGCGTGTGCCGCACGCTGCGCGATGCGCCGGAGCTGAAGTTTGAGCAGCTCATGGATCTGGCAGGGCTCGACTACCTGCATTACGGCCGTGATGACTGGCAGACCTCGAGCGCCACGCGTTCGGGCTTCAGCCGCGCGCGCGTTGCGAGCGCGGCGCCGCCGGCGGCGGATGAGGCGGGTCGCTTTGCCGTGGTCTACAACCTTCTCTCGATCGCCCACAACCAGCGCCTGCGGCTTACGGTGCGGGCTCCGGACAGCGCCGACCCCGTGATCGACTCGCTCGTGGAAGTGTGGGCGTCGGCGAACTGGTTCGAGCGCGAGGCGTTTGATCTGTTCGGCATCCTGTTTCGCGGCCATCCGGACCTGCGCCGCATCCTTACCGACTACGGCTTTATCGGGCATCCGTTCCGCAAGGACTTTCCGCTCATCGGCAACGTCGAGGTGCGGTACGACGCGGACAAGGGGCGCGTGGTGTATCAGCCGGTGAGCATCACGCCGCGGGTGCTGGTGCCGAAGGTCATCCGCCACGACCACCGTTATGAGCCGGCGCTCAAAGACCCACGGGGACCGCGCTGATGGCTGTCGCTCCGGTGAAAGAAATCCGCAACTACACGATGAACTTCGGGCCGCAGCATCCGGCGGCGCACGGCGTGCTGCGTCTGGTGCTCGAGATGGATGGCGAGGTCATCCAGAAGGCCGATCCGCACATCGGCCTCCTGCACCGCGGCACCGAGAAGCTCGCCGAGTCCAAGCCCTTCAACCAGTCGATCGGCTACATGGATCGCCTCGACTACGTCTCCATGATGTGCAACGAGCACGCCTACGTGCTCGCGATCGAGCGGCTGCTCGGCATCACTCCGCCCGAGCGCGCGCAGTACATCCGCGTCATGTTCGATGAGATCACGCGCATCCTGAATCACCTGATGTGGCTCGGCGCGCACGGGCTGGATATCGGGGCGATGACGGTGTTCCTGCTGTGCTTTAAGCAGCGCGAGGAACTCATGGACGTGTACGAGGCGGTCTCCGGGACGCGCATGCACGCGACCTATTATCGCCCGGGCGGCGTCTACCGCGATCTGCCGGATTCGATGCCGCGCTACCAGGCCTCCAAGTGGCGCTCGGCCAAGGACGCCGCGCGCATGAACGAGGCGCGCGCCGGCACGATGCTCGACTTCATCCAGGCCTTCACCGAGACTTTCCCCGCGGCCGTGGATGACTACGAGACGCTGCTCACGGACAACCGCATCTGGAAGCAGCGCACCGTCAACATCGGCGTGGTGAGTCCCGAGCGCGCCCTGCAGCTTGGCTTCTCCGGGCCCATGCTGCGCGGTTCGGGCATCGCCTGGGATCTGCGCAAGAAGCAACCCTACGAGGTGTACGAGCGCATGGACTTTGACGTGCCGGTGGGCCTCAACGGGGATTGCTACGACCGCTACCTCGTGCGGGTGGAAGAGATGCGCCAGTCGAATCGCATCGTGCGCCAGTGCGTGGAGTGGCTGCGCGCGCATCCCGGACCGGTGATGGTCGAGGACCGCAAGGTGCGCCCGCCCTCGCGCGAGCATATGAAAGAGGACATGGAATCGCTCATCCATCACTTTAAGTTCTTCACCGAAGGCTACGAGGTGCCCGCCGGCGAGACGTACGCGGCCATTGAGGCGCCCAAGGGCGAGTTTGGCATCTACCTGGTCTCCGACGGCGCCAACAAGCCCTACCGGCTCAAGTGTCGGGCGCCGGGCTTTGCGCACCTGGCGGCCCTCGAGGAGATGGCCCGCGGCCACATGCTCGCGGACGTGGTGGCGATCATCGGCACCCAGGACATCGTGTTCGGGGAAATTGACCGGTGAGCGGCGAGAATCTCAGCGCCACCGGCGCCCACGGCAAGCTCGCGCTGCTCGCCGAAGGGACGCGCCGCGAGATCGATCACTGGGTGGCCAAGTTCCCGCCCGGGCGGCAGCGCTCGGCCTGCATCGCCGCGCTGCGCGCCGCGCAGGAGCAGAACCAGGGTTTCCTCACGCGTGAGCTGATGGATGCCGTCGCCGAGTACCTCAAGCTTGCCGCCGATCCAGGTATACGAGGTCGCCAGCTTCTACTCGATGTTCGAGACGCATCCGTGCGGGCGCCATCACGTGAGCATCTGCACCAACATTTCCTGCATGCTTGAACGGCGGGGACGAGCTGGTGGCGCACGCCGAGAAAAGACTCGGCATCAAGCTGAACCAGAGCACGCCCGACGGGCGCATCTTCCTGAAGCAGGAGGAGGAGTGCCTGGCCGCCTGCACCGGGGCGCCGATGATGATGGTCGATCACGTTTTTCACGAGCACCTGACGCCCGAGAAGCTCGATGAGATCCTGGACGCCCTCAAATGAGCGACTACGCCGACAAGATGAACCTGCTGGTGTTCGAGCCGCTGCAAGCTCGAACGCCCCTGGACGCTGAGCACCTACCGCTCGATCGGCGGCTACACGGTGTGGGAGCAGATCCTCGCGGCCAAGACGCCGCGCGAGGAGATCATCGACCAGGTGAAGGCCTCGGGGCTGCGCGGCCGCGGTGGCGCCGGCTTCCCGACCGGCACCAAGTGGAGCTTCATGCCGCGCAACTCCCCGGTGCAGAAGTACCTGGTGTGCAACTCCGATGAGAGCGAGCCGGGCACCTGTCACGATCGGGACATCCTGCGCTACAACCCGCACGCGGTGATCGAGGGGCTGGCGATCGGCGGCTACGCCACCAACACCACCGTGGCCTACAACTACATCCGCGGCGAGTTCCTGGGCGAGCCGGTGCCGCGCTTCGAGGCGGCGCTCAAGGAGGCGTATGAGGCGGGCCTCCTCGGCAAGAACATCAGGGGCAGCGGCGTCGACTTCGATCTGCACACCTTCGTCGGTGCCGGCGCCTACATCTGCGGCGAGGAGACCGGCGCTGCTCGAATCGCTTGAGGGCAAGCCCGGCAAGCCGCGCTTCAAGCCGCCGTTCCCGGCGAATTTCGGCGTGTACGGCGCGCCCACCACGATCAACAACACCCTGAGTTTCGCCTCCGTGCCGACGATCCTGCGCAAGGGGCCGGCGTGGTTCGCAGGCCTGGGACCTGCGAATTCCGGCGGCACGATGATCTTCTCGGTCTCCGGACACGTGGAGAAGCCACAGCAATCTTGAGCTGCCGCTGGGCATCCCGTTCGCCGATCTGCTCGGCCTGTGCGGCGGGGTGCGCGGTGGCCGCAAGCTCAAGGCCGTGATCCCTGGCGGGGTCCTCGGTGCCGGTGGTGCCGGGGGAGATCATGTTGAAAACCAACATGGACTACGACTCGGTGAAGGCGGCAGGCTCGGCACTCGGGACCGGCGCTGTCATCATCATGGATGAGACCACCTGCATGGTGCGGGTGCTCGAGCGCATCTCGCGCTTCTACATGTCCGAATCCTGCGGCCAGTGCACGCCCTGCCGCGAGGGCACCGGCTGGATGAACCGGCTGCTCAAGCGCGTGCTCGCCGGGCAGTCGCGGCGCGAGGAGCTCGGGCTGCTGCTGGATGTGGCCAATCGCATCGAGGGGCACACGATCTGCGCTTTCGGGCGATGCCTCGGCCTGGCCGGTGCAGAGCTTCCTCAAGCACTATCGGCACGAGTTCGAATACATGATCGATCACGGCGGCCGCAGCCTCGTGAGCGATACGCGCGGAGCACAGGCAGCCTAGCGCCTTTGAGCGAATGGAAACCTTTCATGGCGGATGACCTGGTCAACATCGAAATCGACGGCGTCGCAGTGAAGGCGAAGAAGGGCGACATGATCATTCGCGCCACCGATGCGAGCGGGGCCTACGTACCGCGCTTCTGCTATCACGAGAAGCTGGCGATCGCGGCCAACTGTCGCATGTGCCTGGTCGAGGTCGAGAAGGCGCCCAAGCCCCTGCCCGCCTGCGCCACGCCGGTCGCGGAAGGCATGAAGATCTTCACCAAGTCGCCCGAAGGCGATCGGCGCGCAGCGCGCCACCATGGAATTCCTGCTCATCAATCATCCCGCTGGACTGCCCGATCTGCGACCAGGGCGGGGAGTGCGAGCTGCAGGACCTGGCCGTCGGCTTCGGACGCGATGTCTTCCCGCTATCAACGAGCGCAAACGCGCCGTGCTGGATGAGAACCTCGGCCCCCTGATCGCGACCGACATGACGCGCTGCATCCAGTGCACGCGCTGCATCCGCTTCACCGAGGAGATCGCCGGCATCCAGGAACTGGGCATGATCGGCCGCGGCGAGCACATGGCGGTGCGCACCTACATCGAGCAGCACGCGTCAACCACGAGCTCTCCGGCAACGTCATCGACCTGTGCCCGGTGGGCGCGCTGGTCTCCAAGCCCTATCGCTTCAGCGCCCGCGCCTGGGAGATGACCTCCGTCCCGCTGATCTCCCCGCACGATGGCGTGGGCACGAACCTCTTCGGCCACGTGCTGCGCGGGCAGCTCATGCGCGTGGTGCCGCGCGAGAACGAGGCGATCAACGAGACCTGGATCGCCGATCGCGACCGCTTCAGCTACGAGGGCGTCTACAGCGAGGACCGGCTGCTGCGCCCGATGGTGCGCCGCGGCAGCGAGTGGCTCCAGACCGACTGGGAGAGTGCGCTCACCCAGGTGGCGCAAGGCCTGCGCGCACGCGCGCCCAAGCTGGGGGTGCTCACGAACAGCACCGGCACGCTCGAAGAGCTGTACCTGCTGGCGCGTCTGGCGCGTGGCCTCGGCACCGCACAACATCGATCATCGGCTGCGCCAGCGCGACTTTCGCGATCAGGGCGCCGACCCGGCATTTCCCGGGCTGGGTATGCCCCTTGCCGAGGTGGATGCGCTGCAGGGGCTGCTCATCATCGGCTTCCAACCTGCGTCGCGAGGTGCCGCTGCTCGCGCACCGCGTGCGCAAGGCGGCGCGGCGCGGCGCCGCAGGTGGCGTTTCTCAACCCGGCGCGCTTCCCCTACCTCTTCCCGGTGAAGGCGTATCTCACCTCCGCCCCGCAAGACCTGGTGGCGGATCTTGCCGCCGTGCTTGCCGCTGCGGCGGCATCGATGGGCAAGAGCGTGCCCGCGCACCTCGAGGCCGCCGTGAGCGCGGCGCGGGTGAGCGAGCAGCACCGCGCCCAGGCGGCGGCCTTGCTCAGCGGTGAGCGCCGCGCCGTGTGGCTCGGGGCGCTGGCGGCGCGCCACGCGCGCTTTGCGGACCTGCGGGCACTCGCCGCCGGCCTGGCTGCGCTGAGCGGCGCTACGCTCGGGCGCATCACCGAAGGCGGCAACGCGGCCGGCGCTTACCTTGCCGGCGCTGTCCCGCATCGTGAAGCCGGCGGCAAGAGCGTGGCGGAAGCGGGTCTCACCGCGGCCGCGATGCTCAGAGAGCCGCTGCGCGCTTATCTGCTCGTGGGCGGGATCGAGCCGACGATTGATGCGCTCGATCCTGAGGCGCTGCGCACGCTCGCCAAGGCGGAACTGGTGGTGGCGATCACCCCCTTTGCCAGCGAGGAGATGAAGGCGGTCGCGCACGTGCTGCTGCCGATGGGCACCTTCGCCGAGACCTCCGGCACCTACGTGAACTGCGAGGGACGCTGGCAGAGCCAAAGCGGCGCTGCGACTCCGGTGGGCGAGTGCGCGCCCGGGGTGGAAGGTGCTGCGCGTGCTCGGCAATCTGCATGCAGATCGGGGGCTTCGAGTATCAGTCCTCCGAAGAGGTGCTCAGCGAAGTGCGCGCGCGCTGCGCGGAAGCGAGCGCGGGCGCCTATCAGGGTACGCACGCAGTCGGCGCGTCACCCGCGGGCGCGCAGGATCCCGGGCTGATCGATGTGCCGATGTATCAGACCGATGCACTGGTGCGACGCGCGCCCTCGCTGCAGCGCACGCGCGAAGGCCGCACGCCGGCCGTGACGTACTAGAAGGGCCTGAACGAAAGTGCTGCAGAGACTGCAAACCCTCCGGGCCTCGCTACCGAGCCTGTGGGCGTCGCTCCCGGACTACGTGCGCTCGACGGTCTGGATCCTCGTCGTCACCGTGGTGCTGATTCTGTGCGTCGCCTTTCTGACGCTGTGGGAGCGCAAGGTCATCGGCTGGATGCAGCTGCGGCGCGGCCCGAACCGCGTGCGTATCTTCGGGCTGCTGCCGGGCCTCGGTCAGCCGTTTGCCGATGTCATCAAGCTGCTGATCAAGGAAGTGGTGATCCCGGCGCAGGGCCAACAAGATCCTGTTTCGCCTCGCGCCCGTGATCGCGCTCATCCCCGCCTTTGCCGCCTGGGCGGTGATGCCGCTGTCGCCCGAGCTGCGTCGATCGCCAAGGCCGATGCCGGACTGCTGTATCGTGCTGTCGCTCACCTCGATGGGCGTGTACGGGGTGATCCTCGCCGGCTGGGCGGCCAACTCGAAATACGCCTTCCTCGGGGCCATGCGCTCGGCGGCGCAGATGGTCGCCTACGAGATCGCCATGGGCTTTGCGCTGGTCGGGGTGCTCATGGCCGCCGGCAGCCTGAACCTGGGCACCATCGTGCGCGCAGCAGCAAGGCGGGCATGCTGGCCTGGAACTGGTTCTGGCTGTTTCCGCTGTTGGTGGTGTACTTCATTTCCGGCGTCGCCGAGACCAATCGCGCGCCGTTCGACGTCGCCGAAGGGCGAGTCGGAAATCGTCGCCGGCTTTCACGTCGAGTACTCGGGCATGGCGTTCGCGCTGTTCTTCCTGGCCGAATACGCCAACATGATCCTGATCTCGGCCCTCACCGCGGTCTTCTTCTTCGGCGGCTGGCAGAGGCCCTTCGAGGGTTGGCCGGCGCTCGGTGGCACCTTCCTCGGACAGCCGAGTTTTCTGTGGCTGTTCCTGAAGGTGTTCGTGCTGCTGTTCCTGTTCCTGTGGTTCCGCGCCACCTTCCCGCGCTATCGCTACGACCAGATCATGCGCCTGGGCTGGAAGGCGCTGATCCCGGTGACGCTCGTGTGGATCGGCGTCGAGATGCTCATGCTCGTGTACCACATCGGACCCTGGTCGCGGCCCTGGTTCCACTGAACGGATGCACCCATGGCCATTCAATCCCTTCAAGACGTTTCTGCTGCCCGAGCTCCTCAAGGGGCTGTTGGTCACCGGACGCACGCTCTTTCGAGCACAAGTACACGCTCAACTACCCCGAGGAGAAGACGCCGCAGTCGCCGCGCTTCCGCGGCCTGCACGCGCTGCGCCGCTATGCGAACGGCGAGGAGCGCTGCATCGCCTGCAAGCTGTGCGAGGCGGTGTGCCCGGCGGTGTGCATCACCATCGACTCGGACGTGGCCGCCGACGGCACGCGCCGCACGACGCCGCTACGACATCGACCTGTTCAAGTGCATCTACTGCGGCTTCTGCGAGGAGGCCTGCCCGGTGGATGCGATCGTGCTCGACGCGCATCCACGAGTACCACATGGAGCAGCGCGGCGAGAACATCATGAGCAAGGACAAGCTGCTCGCGGTGGGCGAGCGCTACGAGGCGATGATCGCCGCCGACAAGGCCGCGGACGCGCCCTACCGCTGAGCAAGCGCCCCTCAACTGCGGATGCCCGTCCATGCTGATCCAGGCACTTTTCTACGTGTTCGCCACCATCCTGGTGCTCTCGGCCCTCGGGGTGATCGTCGCGCGCAATCCGGTCTACTCGGCGCTGGCCTGGTGCTGTGCTTCGTCACCTCGCGCGGCGATCTGGCTGCTGATCGAGGCGGAGTTCCTCGCCATCGTGCTGGTGCTGGTGTACGTCGGCGCGGTGATGGTGCTGTTCCTGTTCGTGGTCATGATGCTCGACATCAATCTGGAGGAGCTGCGCCAGGGCTTCACGCGCTTCGCCTGGCTCGGCTGGATCACCGCCGTCGCCGTGATCGTCGAGATCGCAGGCGTGGTCTGACGCGCAGCAGGCTGGGCATCGACGTCACGCCGCGGCGCGCGCGCCGACTGCCGGCCGACTACAGCAACACGCTCGAGCTGGGACGCGCTGCTGTACACCCGCTACGCCTATCCGCTCGAGCTGGCCGCGATGCTGCTGCTGGTGGCGATCGTCGCGGCGATCGCGCTCACCATGCGCCACCGCACCGGGCTTAAGCAGCAGAACATCGGACGCGCAGGTCGCGGTGCGCGCCAGCGACCGCGTGCGCATCGTCAAGATGGACGCGGAGAAGCGCTCATGATCACGCTCGCGCAGCTGCTGACGCTCTCCGGCGATCCTGTTCGCGCTCTCGGTGGCGGGCATCTTCCTCAACCGCAAGAACGTGATCCTGCTGCTGATGTGCGTCGAGCTGCTGCTGCTCGCGGCCAACTTCAACTTCATCGCCTTCTCGCGCTACCTGGGCGACCTCGACGGCCAGATGTTCGTGTTCTTCGTGCTCACGGTGGCGGCGGCCGAGTCGGCGATCGGGCTGGCGATCCTGGTGGTGCTGTTCCGCGAGCGGCGCAGCATCAATGTCGAAGACCTGAATACGCTCAAAGGCTGAAGCGCGCCCATGAACCCCACCCTGCTGCTCGCCATCCCGCTGCTGCCGCTGGTGGCGGCGCTCATCGCAGGTCTCGGCGGTCGCTGTATCGGCCGCGCGGGCGCGCACGCGCGTTACCATCGCCGCCGTCGGCGTCTCGCTGCTGTGCTGTCGCTGCAGGTGCTGCAGCGGGATCTACTGGCAGGGCGTGCCGGCTGTACGACGCTCCGGTCTACACCTGGCTGGTGAGCGATGGCATGCAGCATGCAGGTCGGGTTCCTCATCGATCGGCTGACGCGCGCTGATGATGGTGGTGGTGACGTTCGTGTCGCTGTGCGTGCACGTCTACACCATCGGCTACATGCGCGATGATCCGGGCTACACGCGCTTCTTCAGCTACATCTCGCTGTTCACCTTCTCCATGCTGATGCTGGTGATGTCGAACAACTTCATGCAGCTGTTCTTCGGCTGGGAAGCGGTCGGCGTCGTCTCCTACCTGCTGATCGGCTTCTGGTACACGCGCCCGAGCGCGATCTTCGCCAACCTGAAGGCCTTCATCGTCAACCGCATCGGCGACTTCGGCTTCGTGCTCGGCATCGCCGGCGTCGCTCTACTACACCGACTCGCTGCGACTACGCGGACGCTTTTGCGGCCGGCGCCGCACATCGCGACAGGCACTGCATGCCGCTGTCTGCGACACTGCAGCGTCAGCGCGCTCACCTTGATCTGCATCTGCCTGTTCATCGGCGCCATGGGCAAGTCCGCGCAGGTGCCGCTGCACGTGTGGCTGCCGGACTCGATGGAAGGTCCGACGCCGATCTCGGCGCTGATCCACGCGGCCACCATGGTGACCGCCGGCATCTTCATGGTGGCGCGCATGTCGCCGCTGTTCGAGTACTCCGAGGCCGCGCTGTCGTTCGTGCTGGTGATCGGCGCGACCACGGCGTTCTTCATGGGGCTGCTCGGGCGTCGTCAACAACGACATCAAGCGCGTCATCGCCTATTCGACGCTCTCGCAGCTTGGCTACATGACCGTCGCGCTCGGCGTGTCGGCGTACGGCGCTGCGATCTTCCATCTGATGACGCACGCCTTCTTCAAGGCGCTGCTGTTCCTCGCGGCCGGCTCGGTGATCATCGGCATGCATCACGAGCAGGACATGCGCAAGATGGGCGGGCTGGCGAAGTACATGCCGATCACCGCCGTCACCTGCTGGATCGGCGCCCTGGCACTTATCGGCACGCCGTTCTTCTCGGGCTTCTATTCCAAGGACGCGATCATCGAGGCGGTCGGGGAGTCGCACCGCTGGGGCGCCACCTATGCCTACTGGTGCGTGCTGTGCGGGGTGTTCGTCACCGCGCTCTACACCTTTCGCATGCTGTTCATGACCTTCCACGGCCCGGAGCGCTTTCGCCAGGTTCACGCGGAGCACACCGGCGCCACGGGGGAGGGCCGCGAGACGCACGCGGAGCCGGATGCCGGTCACGGCCACGGTGAGGCCCCGCACGAGAGCCCCTGGGTTGTGACCGTGCCGCTGATCGCGCTTGCGATCCCCTCGGTACTCATCGGTGCGCTCACGGTGGGCTCGGTGCTCTTCGGCAGCTACTTCGGCACCTCGATCTTCGTGCTGCCCGCCAATAACGTGGTCGCCAAGGTGGGCGCGGATTTCTCGGGCGCGACGCTTGCGGCGTTGCACGGATTTTTCTCGCTGCCGTTCGCGTTGGCGCTCGCCGGCGTCCTGACGGCCTGGGCGTGTTTCCTGCGCTGGCCGCAGCTTGCGGATAAGGCCGCCCGGCGCTTTGGCGGCCTGCAAAGCCTGCTCACGCACAAGTACTACTTCGACTGGTTCAATGAGCACGTGGTGGCCCCGCTCACGCGCGCCATCGGCGTCGCCTTGTGGAAAGGCGGGGATCAGGTGCTCATCGACGGCGCGCTCGTCAACGGCACCGCGGCGGGCGTTGGCTGGTTGGCGGGCGTCGTGCGGCGCGTGCAGAGCGGCTATCTGTACTCGTACGCCTTCTGGATGATGATCGGCCTGGCGCTGCTGCTGGGCTGGTTCCTGGCGCACGCCTGAAGCGCATACGAAGTCACAACGATGCACGGTCTGCTGTCGCTTCTGATCTGGCTGCCCATCGGCACAGGAGTGCTGATCCTGCTGCTCGGGGAGCGCCACCTGCCCGCCGGCCGCTGGCTCGCGCTGCTGGGCTCGCTCGCGACGCTGGCGCTGGTCGTGCCGCTGTGGAGCGCCTTCGACCCCTCGACCGCGGCGCTGCAGTTCAGTGAGAATCTGCCCTGGATCCCGCGCTTCAACGCCGCGTACGCTCTGGGCGTGGACGGCATCTCCATGCCGCTGATCGTGCTCACCGCCTTCATGACCGTGCCGGTGGTGATCGCCGGCTGGACCGTCATCGAGCAGCGCGCGGCGCAGTACTTTGCCGCCTTCCTCATCATGGAGGGCCTGATGATCGGCGTGTTCTGCGCCACCGATGCGCTGCTCTTCTATTTCTTCTGGGAAGCGATGCTGATTCCGATGTTCCTCATCATCGGCATCTGGGGTGGCCCGCGGCGCGTCTACGCGACGATCAAGTTCTTTCTCTACACCTTTCTCGGCTCGGTGTTCATGCTGGCCGCGCTCATCTACATGTACGTCAAGGGCGGCAGCTACTCGATCGCGGGCCTGCAGGCTTTGCCGCTGACCCTCATCGAGCAGCGCTGGATTTTCGTCGCCTTTCTGCTGGCGTTCGCGGTGAAGGTGCCGATGTGGCCGGTGCACACCTGGCTGCCCGATGCACACGTGGAGGCCCCTACCGGCGGCTCGGTGATCCTCGCGGCCATCATGCTGAAGATGGGCGGCTATGGCTTTTTGCGTTTCAGCCTGCCGGTCGTCCCGGATGCGAGTCGCGAGCTTGATGTGCTCGTCATCGCGCTCTCGCTCATCGCCGTGGTCTACATCGGCCTGGTGGCGCTGGTGCAGCAGGACATGAAGAAGCTCATCGCCTACTCCTCCATCGCCCATATGGGCTTTGTGACCCTGGGCGCGTTCGTGATCTACGAAATCGTGCGCCATACCGGCAGCGTGCAGGGTGCCGGCATGGGCCTGGACGGGGCCATGGTGCAGATGGTGTCGCACGGGCTCATCTCCGGGGCACTGTTCCTGTGCGTCGGCGTGCTCTACGACCGCATGCACAGCCGCCAGATCGCCGACTACGGCGGTGTCATTAACACCATGCCGGTGTTCGGCGCGTTCATGGTGCTGTTTGCGCTAGCCAACACGGGGCTGCCGGGAACTTCCGGCTTCGTCGGGGAGTTCCTGGTCATCCTCGCCAGCTTCCGCGCGAGCTTCTGGTACTCGTTGCTGGCGGCGACCACGCTGGTGCTGGGAGCTGCGTACACGCTGTGGCTCGTCAAGCGCGTGGTGTTTGGCCCGGTGACCAGCCCGCGAGTTGCGGCCCTCAAGGATCTGAACGGCCGCGAATTCCTCGTGCTTGGCGCGCTGGCGCTCGCGGTGCTGCTCGTGGGCGTGTGGCCGCAGCCACTGCTGAAGGTCATGCAGCCGACGATCCATCACCTGGTGAGTCAGGCGATCGCCACCAAGCTATAGGCGCTGAAAGCTCCCATGCCTGAAAACCTGATCACCTGGTCGAGCCTCGCTCCCGTCACGCCGGAGATCTGCCTGGTCGTGGCGATCTGTCTGATCCTGCTGATCGATGTGTTCGCGGGCGAGAAGCGCGCCGGCCTCACCTCCACCCTGACGCTGCTCGCACTCGCATTGAGCGCGGCGCTCACCGTGCAGTACGCGCACGTCACCGAGCGCATCGTCCTGCTCAATGGCATGTACGTGGCCGACGAGCTCGCCTTCGTGCTCAAGCTCGCCGGCTTCCTGGTGGTGGCGGTGGCGCTGCTGTACTCGCGCACCTATCTGCTCAACCGCAACATCCTGCGCGGCGAGTACTACGTGCTGGCATTGACCGCGCTGCTCGGCATCTTCGTGCTGGTATCCGCCAACAGCCTGCTCACCGTGTATCTGGGAGTGGAGTTGCTGGCGCTCTCGGTCTACGCCATGGTGGCATTCGACCGCGACTCGGGCATCTCGGCCGAGGCGGCCATGAAGTACTTCGTGCTGGGCGCCATCGCCTCCGGCGCGCTGCTCTATGGCATGTCGCTGATCTACGGACTGACCGGCACGCTGGACCTTGGGGAGATCGCCGTGCGTCTGAGCACGCCCTCATCACTCGGGGTGATCATGGGGCTCGTGTTCATCGTCGTGGCGGTCGCCTTCAAGCTCGGCGCGGTGCCCTTCCACATGTGGCTGCCGGATGTGTACGAGGGCGCCCCGACCAGCGTCACGCTCTTCATCGGCACGGTGCCTAAGATCGCCTACTTCGCGCTCGCGCTGCGGCTGCTCGCGCAGGGGCTGGCCGGCATGACGCTCGAATGGACGCAGATGCTCGCCGCGCTCGCGGTGCTGACGCTGGTGGTTGGCAACGTCGTGGCCATCGTGCAGACGAATCTCAAGCGCATGCTCGCGTATTCGACCATCGCCAACGTCGGCTTCATCATTCTCGGTTTTGTCGCCGGCACGCCCGATGGTTACGCTGCGGCGCTTTATTACACGCTCGTGTACGTGCTCGTCGCCCTCGGCTCCTTCGGTGTGATTCTCATTGCCAGCCGCAAGGGCTTCGAGGCGGACAGGCTCGATGACTATAAGGGCCTGCATCAGCGTGATCCGCTGCTGGCGCTGGCGATGATGCTGCTCATGTTCTCCACCGCCGGGGTGCCGCCCTTGGTGGGATTTTGGGCGAAGTTGCGCATCTTCCAGGCGCTGTGGGAGACGAACCACCTGTGGCTGGTCATCATCGCCGCCGCGATGTCGGTGGTGGGCGCCTATTACTACCTGCGCCTCATCAAGCTCATGTACTTCGATGACCCGGTCGGGCCGGCGGCGCCGGCCGTCGCCGCCGGCGGGGTGCGCCTCGCACTGGGTCTGAACGCGGCGGCGGTGCTGGTGCTGGGGATCCTGCCCGGACCGCTCCTCAACCTGTGCGCACGAGTGATCCACTGAACAACGCGGTGCAGCGGGAAACCCCTGACGTGGAGTACGCGTGAAACGCTCCAGACTTGGCTCATTCGCACTGTCCGCAGCGTGCGGCTTCGCGGCGAGTCTGCTCTGCGTCGGCGCTGCCGAGGCGCGTCCGCAGTACGGCCTCGCCAGGATCCTCAAGCTTCCCGGGGATAGCGGCTGGGACTATCTTGCCTTCGAGCAGGGCGGTCACCGGCTCTTTATCGCCCACGGCACCCAGGTCGATGTCATCGATACGAAACGCCTGACGCGCATCGGCGAGATTGCCGATACGCCGGGGGTGCACGGTATCGCGCTGGCGCCGGAGCTGGGGCGCGGGTTTATCAGCGCAGGCGCGAGCGGCACCATCATCGAATTTGATCTGCACTCGCTCACGCGGCTGAAGGAGATCAAGAGTACCGGCGAGAATCCCGACGCCATCATTTACGACCGCGGAACCCGGCGCGTGTTTGCCTTCAACGGACGCGGCCGCAACGCCACCGCGATCGATGCGCGTACCGAGGAGGTCATCGGCACCATTGAGCTTGAAGCGCGGCCGGAGTTTGCCGCCGCGGACGGCAAGGGTCATGTGTACGTAAACCTGCAGGACAAGAACAGTCTTGCCGTCATCGACTCGCGCTCGCTCGCGCTCGTGTCGGTATGGCCGCTGGAGGGTTGCGAGGGACCCTCGGGGCTTGCGCTCAACGTTGCGGCCGCGCAGGCGTACTCGGTGTGCGCCAATCGCGTGATGATCGTGACCGATACCGCCTCGGGACGCATCCTGGGCACCGCCCCGATCGGCGCTGGCGTTGATGCGGCCGCCTACGACCCGGGTGCCAACCTTGCCTTTGCCTCCTGTGGCGAGGGAGTGCTCATCGCCGTCACCCAGAGCGCCAGCGGTGCCCCCGAGCCTGCGCAGTCCGTGCCGACACAGCCGGGGGCGCGCACCATGGCGCTCGATGAGCGCACGCACCGCATCTACCTGGTGACGGCAGACTTCGGTGAGCGGCCCGCGCCGAGCGCGCAGCAGCCGCACCCGCGGCCGCCGATCCTGCCGGGCAGCTTTCGCCTGCTCGTGGTCTACCCGCAGCACGAGCAAGTCACAACCATTCTGGAGGGAAAAGCGAAATGACACTACGAATTCTCGGAATGCTCGCCAGCGCCTTGCTGGGCGCGCTTCTCAGCGCCGCTGCCGCCGCGGCCGATAGCGCTGCGGACGAGGCCTCGAACAAGCTGGCGCACGAGATCTTCAAGCAGCTGATCGAGATCAACACGAGTGATTCGGTGGGCAACGTCACCACCGCCGCGGAGGCCATGGCTAAGCGCTTCCGCGACGGCGGCTTCGCCGCCGAGGATGTCGTGGTGCTCGGCCCGACCGACAAGAAGAAAAACGTAGTGGTGCGCCTGCACGGCACTGGCAAGTACAAGCCGGTGCTGCTCATCGGACATCTTGACGTGGTCGAGGCGCGGCGCGAGGACTGGACGACAGATCCTTACACATTCATCGAGAAGGACGGCTATTTCTACGGTCGCGGCAGCTCTGACATGAAGGACGACGATGCGATCATGGCGACCACGCTGTTGCGCATGAAGCAGGAGGGCTACCGTCCCGACCGCGACATCATTCTCGCGCTCACAGCGGACGAGGAGGGGGGCTGCTGCAATGGTCCGGCGTGGCTGCTCAAAAACCACCGCGACCTGATCGATGCGCAGTTCGTCATCAACACCGATGGCTGGTCGGTCAACAGCATCAAGGGTGTCCCGCAGGTGTTCCGCCTGGGCGCCACCGAGAAGGTCTATGCCGACTACCAGCTGAGCGTCACCAACAAGGGTGGCCACAGCTCCGAGCCACGCGCCGACAACGCGATTTACCAGCTCTCGCGGGCGCTGCTCAATGTATCCAAGTACCGCTTCCCGTTCGAGCTGAATAACATCTCGCGCGCCTACTACGAGCGCGTCGCCGAACAGGCCAGCCCGCCGCGCGCCGCCGACATCCGCGGCATCCTCAAGACGCCCCCCGATCCGGCAGCACTTGAGCGCCTCTCCAACCAGCCCCCCGACAATGCCGTCATCCGCACCAATTGCGTGGCCACCCGTCTGGCCGGCGGTCATGCCAATAACGCGCTGCCGCAGCGCGCCGAGGCGAATATCAACTGCCGCATCCTCCCGGGACACTCCCCGGAGGAAGTGCGTCAGCAGCTGATCAAGATCATTGCGGATCCCGAGGTGACCGTGCGCTACGTCGCTGATGACGGAAAGATTTACGACAAGGCCTCCGAGCGCAAGGGCTTCCCGCCGCCGCCTCTGAATCCGCAGGTCCTTAAGCCCCTGGAGGCTGTGGTGGCCTCCATGTGGCCCGGCATCAAGGTGGTCCCGTACATGGATGCCGGGGCTTCGGATGCGATCTACACGGCGGCAGCCGGGATGCCGACCTACGGGATCACCGGAGTGGCGATCGATGAGGACGACGTGCGCGCCCACGGACGCGACGAGCGCGTCGGTGTGGCCTCGTTCTACACGGGCAACCTCTTTTTCTATCGGTACATGAAGGCCCTGACGTCGCAGTAATGTCAGGCGCGCAAGGACCGCAGCGGCCGCGCCCGCGGCCGCGCGCTACGACCGGCGCCGCGAGAGTGCGAGTGCGGCGATCAGCACGATCCCGATATTGAGAATCCACCACACGATCTGCCGGTGAACGCCTGTGCTGCCGGCGCCGGGCGCGGGCGCCGCGGAGGTGTCTGGGGCGACGGCGGCGGCCGTCGCCAGCGGGGTGGGCGCGGGTGGGGCTGCCTTGGGCCAGGGGATCGTCGCGTGCAGCAGCTCGCGTATGCCGTCGTGCGTCACCGTGACGTCGAGCGTACCTTCGGAGGCACCCATTCGAGGCGGCAGCGCCACCCGCCAGCTTCCGTCGGCGCCGGGCGCGACGGCGACGGCGTTGCCTTCGAGGGCAACCGAAAGATCGCTCACCGTGACGGGCGTGGCGCCCGCGTTGGAGCGCACCCGCAGTATCAGCCCATCCGCGACAACCGCGCCCTCGAGGGTGAGGAGCGCTGAGTGTGCCAGCGGCAGCAGCGCCGCCGGCGGCGAGGCAGGTAGCGCGTGGCGTGCGCCGGGCGCCACGGCCGTGGTGGCGAGCAGTGCGATGAGCGGCCAGGGGCTCAGGATCTTCACGCCGCGTATCTTAGCAGTTCGATCCGGGCCGTCCGCTCACAGCTTAAGGTGCGACTCGAGGCGGCTTAAGGCGCCGAGGAATGCGCGCCGGTCGCGCGCGCTCATGCAACTCATCAGTTCCTGCTCGCGCGCCAGCGCCAGGGGCACGATCTGCGCGTACAGCCGCCGCCCGGCGCCGCTCAGTCGCAGCGGCATCTCGCGGCGGTCGTGCGCGCTCGCGGCCCGCTCGATCAGCCCGCGCCTGATGAGGTGTGCGATCGCGCGGCTGACGCGCGTCTTGTGCATGCGCGTGCTGGCGGCGATGAACTGCGCGGTGCTGTCGCGCGCCTGGCCGACGGTTGCGATGACACGCCATTCGGGCACCTCGAGGGCGAAGCGCTCGCGGTAGCTCGCGGCCAGATGTTCGCTGACCGCGCCGGCCAGACGGTTCAGACGAAACGGCACGAACGCCGGCAGCCGCAGCGTCGTCCGCTCGGTAAAGCGCGCAGTCACCCTTCGGATTCTCCATAAGGTTGCGAGTGCAACCGTTTGTCGACATTATAGTGCGCCCTGGCTGCCAACGGGAACCCGTACTCTATGAGCCGCGCCGCCAAGAACCCCGCCTCCCACGCCCGGGATGCGCTGCGCTACCAGAGCGGTTTCGGTAACCATTTTGCCACCGAAGCGCTGGCCGGCGCGCTGCCCGAGGGGCGCAATTCCCCCCAGCGCTGCGCCTACGGCCTGTATGCCGAGCAGTTCTCCGGCACGGCCTTCACCGCGCCGCGCCATGCCAACCGCCGCAGCTGGCTGTATCGCATCCGACCCGCGGCGCTTTACGGGGCTTTCCGTCCCCTGGCCGCGCGCCAGCTCACGAGCCGCTTCCCGCCCGCGCCCACCACCCCGAACCGCCTGCGCTGGGGTGCGCCGCCCCTGCCGCGGGTCCCCACGGACTTCATCGCGGGGCTCGCGACGCTTGCCGGCACCGGCGCTCCGGATCAGCACACCGGCTGCGCCATTCACTGGTACGTCGCCAACCGTTCCATGCAGGAGCGCTTCTTCTACGATGCGGACGCGGAGCTGCTCATCGTGCCGCAGCTGGGGGGCGTGCGGCTGCTGACGGAGCTGGGGGTGCTCGAGCTTGAGCCGCTCGAGATCGCGGTGATCCCGCGCGGGCTGCGCTTCCGCGTGGAACTCCTCGGTGCGAGCGCGCGCGGCTACGTGTGCGAGAACTTCGGCGCGCCGCTGCGGCTGCCGGACCTCGGACCGATCGGCGCCAACGGCCTTGCCAACCCGCGCGACTTTCTGAGCCCGGTGGCCTGGTACGAGGAGCGCGAGGGACGCTTTGCACTGGTCGCGAAATTCGGCGGTGACCTGTGGACGGCCCCGATCGGTCACTCGCCGCTGGATGTCGTCGCCTGGCACGGCAACAACGCGCCCTACAAGTACGACCTGCGACGCTTCAACACCCTCGGCTCGGTGAGCTACGATCACCCGGACCCCTCGATATTTCTCGTGCTGCAGTCCGTGAGTGACACCGCGGGGGTGGATAATCTCGACTTTGTCATCTTCCCGCCGCGCTGGCTGGTGATGCAGGACACGTTCCGGCCGCCCTGGTTTCACCGCAACATCGCCAGTGAGTTCATGGGGCTGATCAGCGGCGTCTACGACGCTAAGGCGCAGGGCTTCGTGCCGGGCGGTGCCTCGCTGCACAACTGCATGAGTGGCCACGGTCCGGACGCTGCGACTTTCGAGAAGGCGAGCCGCGCGGATACCTCCCGCCCGGTGCACATCACCGATACCATGGCCTTCATGTTCGAGACGCGCAGCGTGCTGCAACCGACCCGCTATGCGCTCAGGAGCCCGCTGCTCGAGCGTGACTACGACGCGGTCTGGCAGGGACTGAAGAAAAACTTCACGCCCGAGGCGCGCGTGCCACGCGTCGCGCGCGCCCGCCGCCGGCGCCCGTGAGCACCGCGGCCCCCGGCGCGCCGGGCCTCAACGCCACGCACGATCCGGCACTTAAGAGCTGGGTGGTCTCGGCCAACGCTGCGAACGGGGACTTCCCGATCCAGAACCTGCCGTTTGCCTCGTTCCGCCGCGTGCAGGGGCGCGAGAGCTTCCGCGGGGGCGTCGCGATCGGCGATCAGGTACTGGACCTTGGCGCGCTGCACGCGCTCGGGGTGTTCGAGGGCGCCGCCGCCGCGGCGCTCGCGGCCTGCGGGGCTTCCGCCCTCAATGCCTTCATGGCGCAAGGCGTGCCCGCGGCCGCCGCGCTGCGCAGCGCGCTCTCAGCAGCCCTGCGCGCCGGCTCGCCGCTCGAATCGCGCCTGCGCGGTCTGCTCGTGCCGCAGGCGGCGGTTGAGTACCGCCTCGCCGCCGACGTCGGTGATTTCACCGACTTTTATGCCTCGATCTACCACGCCACGGCTGTCGGACGTCTGTTTCGTCCCGACAGTCCGCTCTTACCCAACTACCGCTGGGTGCCGATCGCCTACCACGGCCGCGCCTCATCGGTACGCGTGTCCGGGTTTGATTTTCGCCGCCCGCTCGGGCAGCTGCTGCCCGCCGGAGCCACGCAGCCGATTCTTGCGCCTGCGCGGCGCCTGGACTACGAACTCGAGGTCGGTGTTTTCGTCGGTCGCGGCAACGAGCTCGGCGCACCCGTGGCACTGGGTGAAGCCGAAGCGCACATTTTCGGTCTGTGTCTGCTCAATGACTGGTCGGCGCGCGATATCCAGTCCTGGGAGTACCAGCCGCTCGGTCCGTTTCTCTCCAAGAGCTTCGCTACCACCGTGTCCCCCTGGGTGGTTACGCTTGAGGCGCTGGCGCCGTTCAGGACCCCGCTGGCGCGTCCGGCGCAGGAGCCCGCGCCGCTGGCCTATCTGGATGCACCGACCGTGCGCGCCCGGGGCGGCATCGACATCCAGCTTGAAGTGTGGCTGCAGAGCGCGCGAATGCGCGCCGCCGGCACCCCCGCGCAGCGCCTGTCGCACAGCTCGTTCCGTGATGCCTGGTGGACGGTGGCCCAGATGCTGACGCACCACACCGTCAGCGGCTGCAACCTCAGTGCGGGGGATCTGTTCGGCAGCGGCACGCAGTCCGGACCGACGCCGGAGCAGGCCGGATCGCTGCTGGAGCTGACCGCCGGGGGCAAACAGGCGCTCGCGCTGCCCGGCGGCGAGCAGCGCACGTTCCTCGAGGATGGCGACCGCGTCAGTTTGCGCGGCTGGTGCGAGCGGCCGGGGTACGTGCGCATCGGCTTCGGGGAGGCCACGGGCACCGTGCTGCCGGCGCTCACGGCAGCGACGGCGGCCTGATACCGTGCGCGGCGTGAAGACCTATCGTTACTACGATCTGATCCTCGGCGCCTACGTGTGTGTGCTCTTGTGCGCAAACCTCATCGGTCCGGCCAAGGTATCCACCGTGCACGTTCCGTATGTGGGAGCGGTGACCTTTCTCGCCGGCGTGCTCTTCTTCCCCATCTCTTATCTGTTCGGGGACATTCTCACCGAGGTGTACGGTTATGCGCGCGATCGGCGCGTCGTGTGGAGCGGCTTTGCGGCACTGGTGTTCGCCGCGATCATGTCGATCGTCATCGTGCGCCTGCCGCCGGCGGATTTCTGGCGCGACAAGCAGCCGGCGGTCGAGGCGATCTTTGGTAACACGCCGCGCATCATCTGCGCCTCGATCATCGCTTTCTGGTGCGGCTCGTTTGTCAACAGCTACGTACTGGCGAAGATGAAGATCTGGACCTCGGGTCGGTGGCTGTGGACGCGCATCATAGGCTCGACGCTCTGCGGCGAGCTGGTCGATTCGGGGCTGTTCTATAGCATCGCATTCGCGGGCCTGTGGCCCGCCGAACAACTCCTGGCGGTCACGACCACGCAGTACGTGCTCAAGTCGGGCTGGGAGGTGATCGCAACGCCGCTGACCTACCGGATCGTGGCGTTTCTGAAGCGCGCGGAGCAGGAGGACTATTACGACCGCGATACGGACTTCACGCCGTTCTCGCTCAAGACCTGAGCCGCTAAGCGCCGGGACGAGCACGGAGCGGGAGCGCAGTCGCGCCGCGCTCCCGCCGGGCTGCCTTGCGGAGGCTTACTTGCCGATCTGCTTGCTGACCTGGTTCTCCTGCTGATTGAGCGCCTTCTGTTCGGTCTTGGTGATATGACCGCCATTGGTGCTGGCCATGGAGCGCTCTTCCTGGCGAATCGCGTGGTCTTCGCTGTGCAGCTGCTTGGCCTGTCCTTTGCTGAGCTCGCCTTCCTTGCGCTCGGTCTTGATGCGCTGGTTCTGGTTGGCGAGTCGGTTGTTCACCTGCTCGCGCCGCGGGTGATCCTTCTGCCACTGCGTGTCAGCCAGCGCGTTCGTGGCCAGGCCGCTGAGTGACAGGCTCAGGGCGATGGTGAGTGCGGTACGAATGGACTTCGTCATGGATGTCTCCTCGGGCAACAGCCTCATAAAGCGATCCGTATTGAGCCGGAACTTCCGGCTTCTGGGCGTTAACAACGTGGCAGTTTCAAACCTGCCGACCTTTGTGACGAAAAGTTCACTTCCCGAGGCAGAATGTGAGCGGCATCACGGGGGGGGTGTTGCCTTATGGAAAGTGCCGATCTGACTGGCAAAGCGCAGCCATCGGGGCACGGGCCGGCCGCGAGCCCGCATCAGGGCCGTGGCCTGTGCAGGCGAGGGGGGTTGAGCGCGATGACGGGCGTGCTGCTGGCGCTGAGCACTGCCGCCTCTGCGGATGAGATCGAATCGCGCGCGGACGCCTGGTGGACCGGACCGATGCTCGCGCCCAACGCGACGATGCTGCCGCGCGGACACGTGTTGCTCGAGCCGTATGCGTTTGACGTGATCAGCACCGGAAGCCTCGACGCGAGCGGCGCGCACCACGCGGCACCGGCCGACCAGCAGCTCGGCTCACTCACCTACATGCTCTATGGGCTCACCGACTCCGTCACGGTCGGCATGATCCCGCGCTTTTTCTACAACGAGCCCGCCGGAGCGGCGAACTCCTCGGGTGTACAGGTCGGTGATCTGACTCTGCAGGCCGGCTACGGCATCACCCAGTACCAGGACGGCAGCCGCACGCCCTCACTGGCCTTTGTGATCGATGAGACCCTGCCGACCGGGCGCTACGATCGACTCGGGCGCCCCAGCGATGGGGTCGGGGCGGGGGCCTACGCGACCGGCTTTTCCCTGTATTCGCAGGATTACTTCTGGATGCCAAACGGGCGCATCCTGCGTGCGCGGCTCGACCTCACCTACACGCTCTCCTCGGCCGTGTCGCTTGAGGATGCGAGCGTCTACGGGACCGCCTACGGCTTTCGGGGTCATGCGTATCCGGGGGACGGCGGTACGGTGGATGCGGCAGCCGAGTACAGCGTGACGCGCAGCTGGGTACTCGCCATGGATGTGGTCTACCAGTACAACGCCAATACGCGCGTGCGCGGCAGCCTGCCCGCGCGGGGCGGTGCTCTTCAGACGGATTCGGGCTCGGGTTACTCCGTGGGATTTGCCCCGGCGATCGAATACAACTGGAGCGCGCGTGCCGGTGTGCTCCTGGGCGTGCGCATCATCAGCCTCGGGCGCAACACGGGCACCACCCTCACCCCCGCGCTGGCCGTGAACCTCGTTTACTGAGGCGCTTCGCGGCGGGAACGCTGAAGCTGAACAGTGCATAAACCTGGCCAAACCCGAGGCTCATTGCAGCCCCTTTAGAAAGCTGCCAACCAGTCCCATCCTTATGTCAGCGGTTGCGGCGTGACTGCGTTTTAATGCGTGCAACCTTGAACGCGGACGCCCGGCAGGCGTCTAATGATTACGAACGGGGACTCCGCAAGGAGACCCCGGACGCATACGGAGAAGGCAGTGAACATCGCAAGAGCGCGTCATGTTATTCGGATCGCCGCGGCAGTGCTGATCGGCGTGGGGATAGCGGCCGCGCCGGCTTTGAGCTATGCCCAGCACACCGGGGGCGGTGGCGGCGGTCACGTGGGCGGCGGGGGCGGCGGGGGCGGCCATGTCGGCGCTGCGCCGCATATGAGCGCCGGGGGCTATCACGGAGCCGTGGGCGGTGCGCACTATGCGCGTGGCGGTTACGCGTACGCGCCCGGCCGCGCCGGCTACGGCGGGACGTATTACCACGGCGGCGGCTATTACGGCGGGGGCTACTACCACGGGGGTGGTTATTACCGCGGCGGCTATTACGGGGGCGCCCACTACTGGGGCGGCGGCTATTGGCGCGGCGGCTACTGGCCGTACGTGTGGTATCGACCGGGCTGGGCCTGGTATTACCCGGTCCTGCCGATCGGGTATGCCACCTTCTGGTTTGGCGGAATTCCCTACTACTACTGGAATAACCTCTATTACACCTGGAACCCCGGTTACAACGGCTACGTCGTGACCGATCCCCCGCCCCTGGCCGGGGGAGGCACGTACGACGATTCCGCACCGTCGGATGCCTCGGGAGTGACCGCAGCGCCGCCGCCGGCGGGCTACCAGCCTTCGGCTGCCCCGGGCGGCGGCGGGGCGGGCCCGCCTCCGGCGGCCTCGGACGTCTACGTCTATCCGCGTAACGGGCAGAGCGAGCAGCAGACGAGCACTGACCGTTACGAATGCCACACCTGGGCCGCGAATCAGACAGGATTTGATCCGACGCGTTCCGGGCAGGCCGGAACCGGCACCCCGGCGGACTACCGCCGCGCAATGGTCGCTTGCCTCGACGCGCGCGGCTACAGCGCGCGCTAAGACCAGCCAACTACAAGCGCGGGGCGTGCGCGCCCCGCGCTTTTTTTATTGACCCACCTGCACCGCGGGTGAGAACTGCCCGGGCTTGCCCTTGATCTGCAGCATCACGGTCGCGCTCGTGCCATCGGCCACCGCGATGTCGGGCAGCCCGTCGTTGTTCAGATCCCCGATCGCCACGCCGAGGGGCTGGCCAAATCCGGCGTAGCTGGTGGCGCTGAGCAGTGTCCCGGGACGCGTCGGATCCTGCAGCAGCACCGAGATGCTCCCCGTCGGTCCCGGCCCGAGACTGGCCACCGCGACGTCCGGTTTGCCATCCCCGTTCAGGTCCGCCACCGCCACGTCCACCGAGCCAGGCTGCGTCGCATAGCTCACCGGCGCGAGGAAGCTGCCAGGGTGGGTCGCATCCTGCAGCAGCACCGAGACGCCGGCGACGCCGGTACCGTCCATGCCAGGGCCGTAGTTCGCGACCACCAGATCCGGCCGGTGATCCCCATTCATGTCCGCGATCTTGACCGACTGGGGGCCGGCGCCGGCGGCAAAGCTGACCGCGGTGGCAAACGTGCGCGGATGCCCGGCGACCTGGTAGAACACATACACCGCACCGTTGTTGCCGTTGTTGTCGAAGCCGGTGGCGACGATGTCCGCGGCGCCGTCGTCGTTCAGATCCTGGACCGCAACGGAGGCGGTGCTCACCCCGGTCGGCAGCATCGTCGGCGCGAGGAACTGGCCCGGATGGTTCGCATCCTGGTAGAGCACGATGACGTTGCCGCTCGCGCTGAAGTCGGCGAGCACCAGGTCCGGCTTGCCGTCACCATCAACGTCGGCGATCACGACCTGGTTCGGGGCGCCGCCGGTTTGATAGTTGACCGCCGCGTTGAAGGTTCCGGGAGTCGCCCCGTGCAGGTACACCGAGACGCTGCCGGCGATGTTGGCGACCACCATGTCGGGGGAGCCTGCGGTGGTAAGTTCGGCGACCGCGATGCTCGAGGCATTCCACCCGGTCGTCGGGTACTTCACCCCCGCACTGAAGCTGCCCGGGGCGCTCTTGCTGTTGAGGATGACGTTGGCGAAACCGGGGTTGAGCTGCTGGCCCTGGTCGATGGTGGTGGCGACCAGCAGATCCGGGATGCCGTCCCCGTTGACGTCGGCGATCGCAACCGAATTCGGGACATTGAACGTCTGAACGCAGCAGTAGCCGTAGTTGTCGTCATTGCAGCTGAGCAGGGCAGCGGCGGCAATCAGGGTGCCGAGGGTGGCGGCCCCGCGCCCCCAGCGCGGCTGTCTGCGGCTCGAGAACGAACGGATCATCTGGGTTTCCTCCCTGCGCGCGCAACGCTCATGCGCCAACGCACCGCGGCGGCGCGGGTTGACGTCCGCGACACCTGCGGGCGTCGCGCACAGAGTACACTGCCACGAGCGACCCGGCACGGGAAGGACACATGGCGCCCGGCAGCGGAAAGATTGTGTTTCTTTTCGACGTGGACAATACCCTGCTGGATAACGATGCGATCCAGGAGGATCTGGGTGAGCATCTGCAGCGCAAATTTGGTGCCGCGAGTCGCGAGCGCTACTGGGCCATCTTCGAGCAGCTGCGCGGCGAGCTCGGCTACGCCGACTATCTGGGGGCGCTGCAGCGCTACCGTGTGGAAAACCAGGACGACCCGCAGCTGCCGCAGATCTCGTTCTTTCTGATCGATTACCCGTTCGCGCAGCGCCTGTACCCCGGGGCGCTCGCCGCACTTGCGCACTGTGGCCGTGCAGGCGCGACGGTGATTCTCTCGGATGGGGATGTGGTGTTTCAGCCGCGTAAGGTGCAGCGCTCCGGGCTCTGGGACGCGGTCGGCGGGCGCGTGCTGATCTACCTGCACAAGGAGCAGATGCTCGAGGCGGTCGCGCGGCACTATCCGGCGGCGCACTACGTGCTCATCGATGACAAGCTGCGCATCCTCGCGGCGATCAAGCGGGCGTGGGGCGAACGCGTGACCACGGTGTTCCCACGCCAGGGTCACTACGCGCTCGATCCGCGCGAAACGGCCGCTTATCCGCCGGCGGACCTGAGCCTTGCCAACATCGGCGAACTCGCGACCTTGAGCGTAGGAATGCCGTCTGGCATCGCCGCGCCACAGCGGTTAGGCTAGGCGCTGCGCGCGCGCCGGCGCGCGGCTTTTTCCGGTAAGAGTACGCAAGCGCACATGTCCGAAGAGCGTCCGTGGCTTAAACAGCTGCACGAGAGCAGCGAGGCGCTGCAGGGCGTGCTCGGTGCGCTGCTCGAGGCGGAGCGACACTTCGCGCCGCCCGCCTCCCCGCTCGAGCGGCTGAAACAGATCACGACGAGTCCGGAGTGGGCCTGGCTGCAGCCCCTGTATCGGCTGATCGCCGACATCGACCACGCACTCGCGTACGCGCAGGAACTGCCCGCGAGCGAGAGCGCCGCGATCGGGGCCCACGCGCGCGAGCTTCTCACCGGCGGGGGCGCGCCGCCCGAGCAGGCGTTCCTGGAGCACTACCGCGCGCTGCTGCAGAGCGATCCGGCGGTCGCCATGGCGCATGCGGCCGCCTTGCGTACGCTGCAGGCGCTGCCGGCGGAGGCCACTAATCAGTCCGAGCGGCTGCACGCGCGCCATCAGTGGAACGAGCGGCGGCGGTTCCTGCGGATGGAAACCCCCGGACGCGGTGCGTCCTAGAAGCGACGGAGGATTCGATCATGGTTCAGGCAGGCATTCCCGAATCACACCTCGATCTGTTCCAGAAGAAAGCGTTCGCGCACCTTGCGACGCTCATGCCCGACGGCAAGCCGCAGGTGACCCCGGTGTGGGTCGACTATGACGGTCGCTACGTGATCATCAACACCGCTCAAGGCCGCCTGAAGGACAAGAACATGCAGCGCGACGGGCGTATCGCGCTGTCGATCACCGATCCGGACAACCCGTATCGCTACCTGGAGGTGCGCGGGCGCGTGAGTGAGCGCACTCACAGCGGCGCTGACGCACATATCGATGCGATGGCGCGCAAATACCTCGGTCAGGATAAGTATCCGTTCCGCCAGCCCGGCGAGGTACGCGTGCTTTACAAGGTGACGCCCGAGCGCTCGACGTCGATGTGAACGGCTAGAAGTGCGCCGGATCGCCCAGGGGTCGCGGGGCGTCACGCATCCGGATCTGCAGTTCGTGACGTGCGTAGTCGATGATCAGGACGTCGAAGGAGCCCAGCAGATCCATGCCGAGGGTGAGGGCGGGTTCATCGATCAGACCCCAGTGCTGGAACAGATACATGTCGCCGAAGGTGACGCGCACGCCGCGCACCGTGAGATGACCGAAGTCGATATCCGGGGCCTGCAGGTAGTCCCCGCTTTGCACATCGAGGGTGACGCCGATGATCTCCTGATGCGCGGCGTTATGCGGTGTATGGCGCATGAGCGCGTTGCGCAGCGTGAGGTTGCCCACCGTCCCCTGAGCGCCCGTGTCGATGATGGCCTTGGCGTGCACCGAGCCGACCATGACGTTCGCGACCAGAAGCCCGCGCACCACTTTCAGCGGCACGGTGGTGAAATCGTTACGGGCGCGCTCGCCGTGCGAGCGCGCGATCTCGAGCTTATCGTTCGTGAAGTCCGCGTAGATGCGCTTGCCCTGCAGTCCCTCGATCCCGAGCACGCCCTGCGCGCCACCGAAGACATCCGAGAGCACGGGCAGCTCCGCCGGTCCCATGAGCAGGTCGCCGACTTCCATCGTGCGGACGTGCACGGTGGGCACGATCGCGGAGCCGGTGAAACCGGTGACGCGGGTGGAACCATCCTGCGCCGGGGGATTGCCGAGCAGCTCCGCGGTGCGTGCGGTGATCGCCGAACGATTGGCGCCGGTGTCCAGGACCAGGCGAAACGGCCCCTTGCCATCGATCAGCACGGGCGCCCAGATCCGCCCGATACGATCGCGCCGCGTGGGGGCGACGAACTTCGGCTCCGTGGCCTGAACGATCACTTCGGCCAGGGATTCCGGCACGGCCGGTCGCGGCGGTGGCGCGGGCGAGGCGGGCGGCGCTGAATCGGGAGCTTTCGGTACATAACCCTGCTGCGGCAGGGTGTCCGCACCGAGGGGGAGCGAGAGCAGACCCCCCAGCATCACAGCAGGCATCAGCAGGCGATGACGCAGCACAATCAGCAGTAGAGCACCTTTGGCCCTCGCCCTCCAGCGGTCCCCGTCGCATTCTCAGCCTCTTTCACCGTGCGATTACGCATGCGCGTTCCATGGCCCGACCGGCTTGTCATTTGCGTAACCATTGGGCTTACCAGCAGCGAATTCTGCTTGAAAACGGATGGATCAAAACTTAATCTCGTAGCAGGCGCCTCTCGCAAGACCCCACGGGAGTGCGAGTAGGCTTGCAGGGTGTGCGCAGCCACTTGAGCGCGGGGGATCGGCAGATATGGGCGCGAAATCCGAGCGCGTGATCCTGGTCACGGGCGCGAGCCGCGGCATCGGACGCGGGACGGCCGTGGCGCTCGCCGCCCCCGGCACCACACTTTATGTCACCGGGCGCACCACCCGGGCGGGTGTGGCTGCGCTTCCCGGCACGATCCACGAGACCGTCGCCGAGATCGCCCGTCGCGGGGGCCGCGGCGTCGCGGTGGCTTGCGATCACGCCGAGGATGCGCAGGTGGCGGCGCTCTTTGCGCAGATCGCGCGCGAGTCCGGGCGTCTGGATCTGTTGGTGAATAACGTCACGAGCATTCCGGATGAGCTGGTGCTGCCCGGGGGATTCTGGGAGAAGCCCCTCACGATGCAGACGATCCTCGATGTGGGTCTGCGTTCACACTACGTCGCCAGCTGGCATGCCGCGCAGATGATGGTGCCGCAGCGCACCGGTCTCATCGTGATGATTTCCTCCCCCGGAGCGCGCTGCTATCTGCACGGCCCGGCCTACGGGGCGGGCAAGGCCGGCATCGATAAGATGTCGGCGGACATGGCGCAGGATCTGAAGAAGCACGGCGTCGCCTGCATCTCGCTGTGGGCAGCCCTCACCCTCACCGAGCGCTCGCAGGTCGCCATGCGCGAGCATCCGGGCGAGTACGATGCCGTGATGGCAAACGCGGTGCATCCGGAGTTCATGGGCCGACTGCTGGATGGGCTGCTGCAGGACCCGCAGCTCCTGGCCCGCTCGGGCAAAACCTGGTATGCGGCCGAGCTTGCCCAGGAACTGGGGATCCGCGACGTGGACGGCCGCCAGCCGCCCTCGGACCGGGCCTTTCTCGGGGAGCCCGCCCAGGTCTCCGGGGCCGTCATTGGGGGATGAGAGCAGGGAGAGACGTCCGATGAGTGAGCTCGAAGAACTGCGCCGCCGCGTCCAGCGCCTCGAGGACCTCGAGGCCATCCGCCGCCTCAAGGCGCGTTACCTGAACGCCTGCGATTCGCAGGACCCGGAAGCTGCCAAGAACTGCTTCGCCGAGGGCGAAGTGCTCATCGACATGGGGCACGTGGGGGTATTTCGTGACCGCGAGGGCTTCGCTGAGATTTACCGCACCTTTGGCTGTGTGCCCTTCGTGCTGGACATGCACCACGGAGCGAACCCGGAGATCGAGTTCATCGATGACACGCACGCGAAGGCGCTCTGGGCACTCGAGTACCGCAACTTCAATACCCAGGCGAAAAGCGTGACCTTCGTCAGTCTCATCTACCACGATGAGTACGTGAAGCAGCGCGGCGAGTGGAAGATCAGCAAGAGCCGCTCGGAATTCAAGACCGCGCTGCATTGCAGTTATGCCGCAGGTGCGCTCGAGGCGCAGCTGGTCGCCCGCTCGGTCGCCGGCGCGGTCAGCTACGAGAAGTAGCCCCCATGGCCTACCCACGCGCCGAAGTTGAGGCGGCCATCCGCGGGCTGGCACAGGCCTTCAAGGAGGCCGAGCGCACCAACAAGTGGTCCTGGATCGCCGATAAGTTCTACGCCGAGGACTGCATCTACACCTGTCCGTACGCAGGCGCGATGCCCGTCGTGGCGCGCAGCCGCGCCGAGATCCGCGCCACCCACTACGGCCGCGACATGGACGTCGGCTCAGGCTGGCAGGGGTGGAGTTTCCCGATCCTCAACTGGGCCATCGAGGGCGATCAGATCATCAGTCACTGGGTGAATCGCGGACCGGGACGCCGTCCCGATGGCAGTTACTACGAGACCCACGGGGTGTCATTCATCACCTACGGGGGTGAGGGAATGTTTTCCTCGCAATATGATCTGTTCGATCTGGCGCACCAGATGCACCTGTGTGATGAACTTGACGCTGCCGGGCTGTTGAACCCGAAGCTCAAGGCCGAGTGGGTACAGCCGGTCAAGCAGCGCCTGATCAACATGCTCAACAAGGGGGCCGGGCCATGAGCACGCCATTGTTTCCCTCGGGCGCTGCGCTGATGATCGGTGGCAGCGGCGGTGTCGGCCAGGCGGTGTGCCGGGAATTCGCCCGCGCCGGCACCGATGTGGCGATCACTTACAACAAAAAGCGCGAGGTGGCAGAGCAGCTGGCCGCGGAGCTGCGCGCGCTCGGCCGCAAGGCGAGCGTGCATCAGCTCACCATCGGCGATGCGGCGCGCGTCGAGGCCGTGGTGGCTGAGGCCGCCGAGACGCACGGCCGCCTGCACACGATCGTGGTCGGCGCCGGCACGCTTGCGACCCAGGTGCTCTTGTCGGAGATGCCGCGGGAGCTGTGGCACAAGGTGATCGACCAGGACGTCAATGGCTTCTTCAACGTGATGCAGGCGGCCTTGCCGCGTCTTAAGGCCTGGGGTGGCGGCTCCTTCGTGCATCTGGGCTCGGCCGGGCATCTGAGCTGGCCGGAGCGCGATGGCATTTCGGTGGCGCCGAAGGCGGCCATCGAGGCACTGATCACCGGCATCGCCCGCGAAGAGGGGCGGCACAAGATCCGCGCCAACACGGTGCTGCTCGGGGTGATCGAGGCGGGCATGTTCCTGGAGCTCACCCGGCAGGGTGTGTTCGATGCGGCGTGGGTGAAGGAGGTGCACAAGAATCTCGCGCTCAAGCGCTGGGGCAAGCCCGAGGAGGTTGGCCACGCGGTGGTGTTTCTCGCCTCCGACCGGGCACTGTACGTCACCGGTCAGAGAATCGCCGTCGCGGGCGGCTATGGGCTGTAGCGCATGACGGCGGACGATTATTTCGCGATCCAGAACCTGATCTACCGCTATTGCGAGCGGATCGACCGCGCAGATTTTGCGGGCATCGCAGAGCTCTTCGCGCACGCGCAGATTCACGTGCCGGCGCTGCCGGCACCCGTGGAGGGCGTCGCGGCCATTGAGGCGATGTATGCGCAGTTCACGCGCGTGTATCCGCAAAGCCGTACCCCGCGCACCAAGCACGTCACGAGCAACGTGATCATCGAGCCGGAGGGGCAGAACGCGGCGCGCTCGCAGTCCTACATCCTCGTGCACCAGGCCACTGAGGCGCTGCCGCTGCAGCCGATCATCGCCGGGCGCTACTTCGATCGCTTCGCCAAGGTCGAGGGGGTCTGGCGTTTCACCGAGCGGCGCATGGAAATGGAACTGTTCGGTAACCTGAGCGCACACCTGCTGCAGCCATTCGGACCCTGAATGCCCCGTGCTGCGGTGGCGCGCAGCTGAAGGTTGCGCCGACTGAGCCGCAGGGGCGGGGGAGTCTTTCTCATGAGCCGACCGCCAGATCGCATCACGCCGCCGCCGCCACCACCTCCGGGGGAGCTCGCCGCTGAAGCGGAGCGCTGGGAGGCGCAGACGCGCGCACCCTTCCTGGCGCAGCAGCCCGAGCGGCGGCAGCCCTTCCTCACGCAGGCGCTCAAATGGCCGATCAAACCGCTCTACACCCCGGCGGATCTTGCGGCCGCCGGCTTTGACTACCTGAAGGATCTGGGATTTCCCGGCGAGTACCCGTACACGCGCGCCACGCAGCCGAACGGACATCGCTCGCAGCTGTGGACCATGTCGCAGGTGACGGGCTTTGGCAAAGGCGAAGACTGGGCCAAGCGTGCGCGCTACATGCTCGAGCAGGGGCTGCAGGGACTGATCCTCGAACATGACCTGCCGACCACCAACGGCTACGACAGCGACAACCCCCTGGTGGAGGGCGAGGTGGGTCGGGCGGGGATGGCGCTCGACAGTCTGGAGGATCTGGAGCGCGCGCTCGAGCTGCCGCTGGAGAAGCTCAGGTACCTGATGAGCGTGTGCAACGCGCCGCAACCGGTAAATCTGGCGATGATCATCGCGGCGCTGGAGAAAAAAGGTGTCGACCCGCGCCGCTTCGTGCTGCACATCGTCAACGGCATCCTGATCGAGTACACGTGCGTGGGGCGTTACATCTATCCGCCGGCGCATGGCCTGCGCATCGCCACCGACTGTATCGAGTACATCATCCGCAACCACCCGAACTGGGCCCCCATTTCCATCATCAGCGCGCAGCTGCAGCCGGCCAAGGCGAACCCGGTGCAGGAGATCGCCTTTTCCATGGCGATCGCCATGGCCTATATCGATGCGACGCTCGAGCGCGGGCTCGATATCGACACCGTGGCACCCTATTTTCACTTCGTCATCAATGTCGACATGGATTTCTTCGAGGGCATCTGCAAGCTGCGCGCGTATCGGAAGATCTGGGCGCAGCTCATGAAGGAGCGCTACGGTGCGCGCCGGGCTGAGGCGCTGAAGATCCGCATGATGACCTCGCCCACCACGATCGCGCTCACCCTGCAGCAGCCGCTGAACAACATCGGGCGCCTCGCGATCATGGCAACCGCGTGCGCGCTGGGCGGTGCCGGCGAGAGCATGACGACGCCGCTGCACGATGAGGCGCACGCGCTGCCGGCCGAGGAGGCCATCCGCGTGGGCGCCGCGCTACAGCACATCGTCGCGCACGAGACCGGGGTCGCGGACACCATCGACCCGCTGGCCGGATCGTATTACGTCGAGGCGCTGACGAAACAGATCGAGACCGCGGCGCGGGCGGAGATCGACAAGATCACCCAGATGGGCGGCGCCTTGCGCGCCATCGAGACCGGCTACTTCCAGCGCACGCTCGGACGCGAGCAGTACGAACGCAACAAGGATATCGAGGAGGGACGGCGCAAGTGGGTGGGAGTGAATCACCTGGTGCACCCGGGCGAGGTGCGCCAGCTCGAGATCTTCCGCGCCGATAACCACATGGAGGAGGAGCAGGTCGCCCGGCTGCGCGCGCTGCGGGCGCGCCGTGACAATGCCGCCGTGGCCGCCGCCCTCGATGGGGTGCGCGCCGCAGCCCGCGACGGCGCCAATCTCGTGCCGCCGTGTCTGGAAGCGGTCAGGCTCTACGCCACACACGGGGAGGTGTGTGACGCCCTGCGCGATGTCTTCGGGGTGCACACGCCGGACAGTCAGCTGACGGGAGTGTGAGGTCGATGCCCGCCGTGCCTGCCCGTCCGCTGCGCGTTCTTCTGGCCAAACTCGGGCTGGACACGCACACGGTTGGCATCACCGTGGTGGCGCACGCGCTGCGGGAAGCGGGCATGGAGGTGATCTTCACCGGACTGAAGCAGACGCCCGAAGCGGTCGCCAACGCGGCGATCCAGGAGGACGTGGACGTCGTTGGCATCTCCAGCCTTTCCGCCGGTCACACGCGCAGCCTGCCGCGCCTGGCGCGGCTGCTTAAGGAGCAAGGGGCGGGCGACAAGCTGCTCGTCGCCGGTGGCGTCATTCCGCAGGAGGATGTGCCGCTGCTGGAGCAGGCCGGTTACGCGCGCATCTTCACCATGGGCACCGCCACGGGCGAGATCGTGCAGTATCTGCGCAGCTGGTGGAGTGCACGACTTGCGGCGCAGGAGCCGAGCGAGTGAGCGATGTGGCCGCGGAGCTGCTGGCAGGCAAGGTGGCGGCCGGGGCGCGTGCCATTCGCTGGCTCGATGACCGTGATCCGCGTGCCCGGGAGGTGCTGCGGCGCATATTCGCGGCCACCGGGCGCGCCCATGTCATCGGCGTCACCGGTCCCCCCGGGGCGGGCAAGTCGACGCTCATCGACATGATCGTGGCCGAAGAGCGGCGGCGCGGCCGACGGGTGGGCGTGCTTGCGATTGATCCGACGAGTCCCTTCACCGGCGGTGCGATTCTCGGGGATCGCGTGCGCATGAGCCGCCACGCGCTTGACGAGGGGGTGTTCATCCGCTCGATGGGAACGCGGGGGGAGAGCGGCGGACTCTCGCGCGCCACCTACGACGCCTCTTTGGTGCTCGATGCCATGGGCTACGAGGTCGTGATCGTCGAAACCGTGGGGGTGGGCCAGGAGGAGCTCGACATCGTGGCGCTGGCGCACTCGACCCTCATCGTATGCGTGCCGGGACTCGGCGATGAGGTACAGGCGATGAAGGCGGGCCTGCTGGAAGCGGGCGAGATCCTCGTGCTCAACAAGGCCGACCGGGAGGGCTTCGACCAGACCTGGCGGCACCTCGAGCTGCTGTTGCATCTGCGCGGCGGCGCGCGCGCAGCCGGCGCGTGGGCACCGCGTCTGCTGCCCGCCGTGGCGACGCGTGATGAGGGGGGGAGCGCGATCGTCGCGGCGCTCGATGAGCACCGCCGCCATCTTGAGGAGAGCGGCGAGTTCGCCCGCCAGTGCGGGCGGCGCAGCGAACAGCAGTTTCTGGCGCTGGCGCGTGCGGCACTCATGGCGGAACTGCGGTCGGGACCGGGGGCTCAGCTCCTGGCCGAAGTGCGGGCGGGCCGCCTTGATCCTTATACGGCCGCCGAGCAGCTCACCGCCCAGCCGCGCTGCGGGCGCACGCCGCGGTAGCGCCTCAGTGCTCCGGCGCGCGCAGGCCCCCGCTGATGAAGCCGATGAGCTCGCGCAGGAACGGCTCGAACTGCGCTCGCCGGGGCGCACCGCCCGCCACACACCCGGACTCACCCTCCAGCGCGTTGGCGAGGGCGTGCTGCGCCAGATCCGCGGCAAAGCGCCAGCGCCGGGTGAGGGTGCGCTCCTGCAGGTGCGGCAGCGCGCGGCGCAGCAGCGGGCGAAACACGGCAAAGCTCTCCTCGAGCGTGCGGGCGAGGTAGGGGGAGCGGTCAAACGACAGGCGCACGAGGAAGCGCAGCTTGGCGATGCTGGCGGGAAAATCCTCGAACATCCCCGCCGTGAGGGGCAGCACCAGCGCGGCCACGATCCCCTCGAGTGCCGGCTCGGACTCCGCCCCCAGCGCCGCCAGCATCCGCGCCCGCTCGGCGAGCATGCGCGGTTGCGCGCGCGCGAGCAGCGCCCGCACCAGTCCGTCGCGGGTCGCGAAGTGGTAGTGCAGGGCGGCGACGCTGTAGCCGGCCTCCGCATTGATCGTACGCAGCGAGACCGCATCTATGCCGCGCTCGGCAAACAGCCGTTCCGCGGCATCCATGATCGCCTCGCGGCCGGACTCCTCCTGGCGGGCTCGCGGCAGCGGCGCTTGACTTTTCACAGGCACGGTTTGAGACTAGAACTTATCACTTGATAAGTCAACGCGACCAAAGGGTAGCCGATGCGCGGAGCGTGCAATTGAGCAGCGTCAAAGTCCCAGCCGGGAGCCCCGCGCCGCAGGCGGTCCTCACCCACCTGCAACGCCTGGAAGCGGAGAGCCTGCACATCATGCGCGAGGTGCTGGCCGAGTGTGCGCGCCCGGTGATGCTCTACTCGATCGGCAAGGACAGCGCCGTGATGCTGCACCTGGCGGTCAAGGCGTTCTTTCCGGCGCCGCCGCCCTTCCCGCTGCTGCATGTGGATACGACCTGGAAATTCCGCGCAATGTACGAGTTTCGCGATGCGATGGCGCAGAAGCTCGGCATGCAGCTGCTGGTGCACGTGAATCAGGAGGGGCTGGCACAGGGGATCGGTCCCTTCACGCACGGTTCACAGGTACACACCGACGTCATGAAGACCCAGGCGCTTAAACAGGCGCTCGACAAGTACGGCTTTGACGCCGCCTTCGGCGGCGCACGTCGTGATGAAGAGAAGAGTCGCGCCAAGGAGCGCATCTTCTCCTTTCGCTCCGCGCAGCATCGGTGGGATCCGAAACAGCAGCGCCCGGAACTGTGGTCGCTCTATAACGCGCGCAAGCACCCGGGCGAGAGCCTGCGGGTGTTTCCGCTCTCCAACTGGACGGAACTGGATATCTGGCAGTACATCTACCTTGAGCAGATCCCGATCGTGCCTTTGTATTTCGCAGCCGTGCGCCCGGTGGTCGAGCGCGACGGGGCACTCATCATGGTGGACGATGAGCGCATGCCGCTCAGGCCCGGTGAGCGCCCGCAGCTGAAGAAGGTGCGCTTCCGCACGCTCGGTTGTTATCCGCTCACGGGCGCGGTGGAGAGCGAGGCGGATACGCTGCCGGGGATCATTCAGGAGATGCTGCTCACCACCACCTCCGAGCGCCAGGGGCGGGTGATCGACCACGACGCGGCTGCCTCCATGGAGCGCAAGAAGCAGGAGGGTTACTTCTGATGGCGCACCAATCCGAACTTATCGCGACGGATATCGGCGCCTACCTGCAGGCGCACGAGCATAAGAGTCTGCTGCGCTTCATAACCTGCGGCTCGGTGGATGACGGCAAGTCCACCCTGATCGGCCGGCTGCTGTACGAATCGAAGATGATCTTCGATGACCAGCTGAGCGCGCTCGAGCGTGACTCCAAGAAGATGGGTACGCGCGGCGGGGAGCTCGATTTCGCGCTGCTGGTGGACGGCCTGGCCGCCGAACGCGAGCAGGGCATCACCATCGATGTCGCGTATCGTTTTTTCTCTACCGAGCGCCGCAAGTTCATCGTCGCCGATACCCCCGGACATGAGCAGTACACGCGCAACATGGTGACGGGCGCCTCCACCGCGGACCTGGCGGTGATTCTCATCGATGCGCGCAAGGGGGTGCTCACGCAGACGCGCCGCCACAGCTTTCTGGTGCACCTGCTCGGCATCGAGCGCGTCGTGCTCGCGGTCAACAAGATGGATCTGGTCGGCTACTCGCGCGCCACCTTCGATACCATCGTGGCCGACTATCGCGCCTTCGCCGCGCGCATCGGCGTGAGCGACATTACCGCGATCCCGCTTTCGGCCGTCTACGGCGACAACATCATCGCGCACGGCACACACCTGCCCTGGTACGAGGGACCCACCCTCATGGAGCACCTGGAGAGTGTGCCGGTGGCTGATGATGCGACCGGCAAGCCGTTCCGTCTGCCGGTGCAGTGGGTTAACCGCCCGCACGCGGACTTTCGCGGCTTTGCCGGGCAGATCGCCAGCGGCCGCGTGCGCCGCGGTGATCGCATCCGCGTGCTGCCCTCGGGCCGTGAGACTCACGTTGCGCGCATCGTCAGCGCAGGCGGCGACCTTGAGTGCGCGGTCGCCGGGCAATCGATCACGGTGACCCTCGACTCGGAGGTGGACGTGAGCCGCGGCGATGTACTGGCCGAGAGCGCCGCCCCGCCGCAGGTGGCGAGCCAGTTCGAGGCCACCATCGTGTGGATGCACGAGGCGCCGATGCTGCAGGGCCGCGCGTACCTGATGAAGTCAGGGGCGCGTACCGTCACCGCCACCATCGCTCCGGTGAAGCACAAGATCAACGTCAACACGCTCGAGCAACTGCCCGCCGAGCGCCTGGAACTCAACGACATCGGCGTGTGCGAGCTCGAACTGGACCGCCCGATCCCGTTTGAGTCCTACGCCGACAACCGCGCGCTCGGGGGCTTCATCCTCATCGACCGTCTCACCAACGGCACCGTGGGGGCGGGTCTGATCAACTTTGCGCTGCGCCGCTCGCAGAACGTGCACTGGCAGGCGCTCGATGTGGACAAGCAGGTGCGTGCACGCCAGAAGGGGCAGCGCGCCTGCGTGCTGTGGCTCACGGGCCTTTCGGGCGCCGGCAAGTCAACGATCGCGAACCGCATCGAGAAGCGACTCACCGCGCAGGGGCGGCACACGTACCTGCTGGACGGTGACAATGTGCGCCATGGTCTTAACAAGGACCTGGGCTTCACCGCCCAGGATCGCGTCGAGAACATCCGCCGCGTGGCGGAGGTTTCCAAGCTCATGGTGGATGCCGGACTCATCGTGCTGGTGTCGTTCATCTCCCCATTCCGCTCCGAGCGACGCATGGCGCGCGAGCTCTTTGCGGCGGGGGAATTCTTCGAGGTGTTCATCGACACGCCTCTTGCCGAAGCCGAACGGCGCGACGTGAAGGGACTGTACAAAAAAGCGCGTCGCGGGGAACTGAAGAACTTCACCGGCATCGACTCCCCCTACGAGGCACCCGAACAGGCCGAGATCCGCATCGACACCACCGCCATGGATGCGGATCAGGCGGCCGAGCGCATCATCGGCTACCTGGAGCAGCTGAAGATCACCGCGCCCCCATGAGCGCTGCGGTGCAGGAGCTGCTGGCACCGGTGACCGAAATTGCCCGCCTCGCCGGACAGGAGATTCTCGAGGTCTATCACGCGGGCGAGGCTGCGACGAGCTACAAGGCCGATACCTCACCGCTTACGGTGGCGGACCTGCGGGCGCACCGGCTGATCATGGATTCGCTGCTGCGACTCACGCCCGAGATTCCCGTGCTGTCCGAGGAATCCGCTGCCATCCCCTTCGCGCAGCGCCGCGGCTGGTCGCGTTACTGGCTTGTCGATCCGCTCGATGGCACCAAGGAGTTTCTCTCGCGCAACGGTCAGTTCACCGTCAACATCGCGTTGGTTGAAGGGCACGCGCCGCGGCTCGGCGTGGTGCACGTGCCGGTGTCCGAAACGAGCTACCAGGGCGTGCCCGACGTCGGAGCCTGGCGCGTGCACGGGGAGGGGGCGACGCCGATTCGCGTGAGCCCCTGCAGCGCCACGCCCGTGCGCGTCGTCGGCAGTCGCTCGCACCGCGGGGACTCCCTCGATGGGTTTCTGGCGCGGCTGGCTCGTTACGAGCTTCTGCCGATGGGCAGTTCCTTGAAGTTCTGCCTGGTCGCTGAGGGCTCCGCGGACGTGTACCCTCGTCTGGGGCCGACGAGCGAATGGGACACGGCCGCCGCGCATGCGGTCGTGCTCGGGGCGGGGGGAAGCGTGAGAACGCTGGAGGGGGCGCCGCTGCGCTATAACACCCGCGAGGCACTGTTGAATCCCTTCTTCGTCGCCTCCGGCCCGCAGGATCATGACTGGCTGGCGCTGCTGCGCGAGCGATGATTTGCGTAATATTGACGCCTGATTATAGCGAATCCTGCTTGCAACCATGCACTGCAGAGCTTAACCTCGCAATCCGGGCCGCGAATTACTGTTGACTCCTCTCGCCGCCCACAGACCCCGGCCAAGCGCGCACACTCTTCTATTATTGTCCTTCAATCATATGACCGTCAGATCCCTGGGCTACGTGGTGGTGGAAGCGGCGGATGTGGCCGCGTGGCGTAAGTTTGCACTCGAGGTCATCGGCCTCATGGAAGGACCGCCGGGAGCGGACGGCAGTGTTCGCTTTCGGATCGACGAGCGGCCGTTCCGCATCGCCGTGGTGCCGGGCAAGAGGAACCGCTTCGTGAGCTGCGGCTGGGAGTTCCGCGATGCGGCGGAGCTGGAAGCGACGATCGCAACGCTGCGCCAGGGGAAGATCGAAGTACGCCTCGGCAGCGCCGCCGAGGCCGAGCAGCGCGCCGTGCGGCAGATCGCCTTCTGCGCTGACCCTTGCGGCAATCAGCTCGAGCTCTTTCATGGGCGCACCTACGACTACGCACCGTTCGCCTCGGCGCGCGGCCTGAGCGGGTTCGTGGCCGGGGACTTAGGTATGGGACACGCCGTGCTGCCGGCCCCGCAGCTCTCCGCCGCACACGAGTTCTACCAGCGCCTCGGGTTTGCCGACACCGATGAGATGTGGCTCGCGATGAGCCCGAACCCGAGCGACCCGAAGCTCGGCATCCATTTCATGCACGCCGCTTGCCGGCGTCATCACAGTCTGGCTCTGGCGGGCATGCCCGCCCCCTCAGGCTGCGTGCACATCATGCTCGAGGCGCGCTCGCTCGATGATGTGGGCTACGCGCTCGACCGCTGCCTGGCGAGCGGCGCACACATCTCCTCCTCGCTCGGCAAGCACTCCAACGACTACATGGTGTCTTTTTACGTGCAGACCCCCGGCGGGTTTGATCTGGAGTTCGGCTGCTACGGCTTGCAGCCGGACTGGAGCACCTGGGTTCCGACCCAGAGCGTCATCGGGGATCTGTGGGGACACCGCTGGTCCCCGCCCCCCTCCTGAAGCCACCGGCATGCTGGACAAGACCCTCACGGCTGCCGCGCTGGTCGGCACCCTGCGCGACGGGATGAGCATCGGCATCGGGGGGTGGGGACCGCGGCGCAAACCGATGCAGCTGGTGCGCGAGATCCTGCGCTCGCCCCTCAAGGAGCTCACCCTCGTCGCCTACGGCGGCCCGGAGGTGGGCATGCTGTGCGCTGCGGGCAAGGTGCGCAAACTCATCTACGGCTTTGTCTCCCTCGATGCCATTCCCGTGGAGCCCTGGTTCCGCCGTGCGCGCGAGTCCGGGCTCATCGAAGCACGCGAACTGGACGAGGGGCTGCTGCAGTGGGGACTGCGCGCCGCGGGCATGCGCGTGCCGTTCCTGCCGACCCGCGTTGGCCTCGCCAGCGACGTGATGAGTATGAATCCGGAATTTCGCACGGTGCGCTCCCCGTACGCGGACGAGGAGCTGCTGCTGGCGATGCCGGCGCTGCACCTGGATGTGGCACTGCTGCACGTTGATCGCGCTGATCGGCTCGGTAACGTGCAGACCGTGGGTCCGGATCCGTACTTCGATGAGCAGTTCGCCCGCGCCGCCGCGCGCTGCTACGTGAGCTGCGAGGAGCTGTGCGAGCGTATCGATCTGACGCACAGCGCCCAGGCGCGCCACAACATTGTCGAGCGCAGCTACATCAGCGGCGTGGTTTCCGCCCCGTTCGGCGCCCACCCGACCTCCAACCCACCGGCGTACGGGTGGGACCTGGAGCACCTGAAGGCCTACTGTGGCCTTGCAACCGAGCGTGACGGCTGGCGGCGCTACTGCGCCGAGTTCATTGACCCCCCCGAGAGCGAATACCTCGCGCGTGTCGGTGGCGCTGCGCGCGTGGGCGCTCTGCCGCTGCCGGTGTTTTAAGGATGGGCGCGCAATTCACACTGGCGGAGCTGCTCATAGTGGCCGCCGCCGAGGCCTGGCGGGGTAACGGGGAGCTGCTCGCCTCGGGGATCGGTGTCGTGCCGCGACTGGCCGCCAGTCTCGCCAAGCTCACCCACTCCCCCGAGCTCATGCTGACGGATGCCGAAGCGTTCCTCGTCGAGGAGCCGGTGCCCCTCGGACCGCGCGGGGACTATCGTCCGCACGCCTCAGGCTACATGCCGTTCGCGCGCGTATTCGATTGCGTCTGGGGCGGGCGGCGCCATGTGATGATCGGCCCGATCCAGATCGACCGCTTCGGGCAGACCAACCTCTCCGGCATCGGGGCGCTGCAGAAGCCCAAGGTGCAGATGCTCGGTATGCGCGGGCTGCCGGGCAACAGCATCAGCCACCCGAACTCCATGTTCGTACCCAGTCATTCCGCGCGCGTATTCGTGCCGGGCGAGGTGGATATCGTCGGGGGCGTCGGCTACAACCCGGCGCGCTGGCCCGCCGGGGCCAGTAACGCCTACCTCGATCTGCGGCTGATTGTCACTGATTTGTGCGTCATGGACTTCGGCGGCGCCGAGCACGCGATCCGCGTGCGCTCGCTGCACCCGGACGTCTCGCTCGCTCAGGTGCAGGCGGCTACCGGCTTTGCGCTGCAAGCGCCCGCCACTTTGCCCACGACCGCCGCGCCGACCGGCGAGCAACTTGCGATCATCCGGCGCCTGGATCCGCACGACCTGCGCGCGGGCGTGCTCAAGGGCAACCCGCCCGGAACCGGCGTGCGTAAGTTCTCCTGAGGGCCCATGGGTGATCCGCTCCATACGCTCCTGTGCCAGCGCCTCGGCTGCCGCTATCCGATCATCCAGACCGCCATGGGGTGGGTCGCGCGACCGGAGCTCGTGGGCGCCTCGTGTAATGCGGGGGCCTTCGGCTTTCTGGCCGCGGCCGTGCTGAGCCCGGAGGAAGTCGGACCGGCGATCGACAAGGTACGCGCGCTCACCAGCGCCCCGTTCGGCGTCAACTTTCACATGTTTCAACCCGGCGCCGAGCGCATCGTCGAGATTCTCATCGAGCGCAAGGTGACGGCGGTCAGTTTCGGACGCGGACCGGACCGCAAGATGATCGCGCGCTTCCGCGACGCGGGCATCGCCTGCGTGCCCACCGTCGGTGCGCTCAAGCACGCACGCAAGATGGTCGAGCTCGGCGTTGACATGCTGGTCGTGCAGGGCGGCGAGGGCGGTGGCCATACCGGTTCGGTGGCGAGCACGGTTTTGCTGCCACAGGTGCTCGATGCCGTGCAGGTGCCGGTGATCGCCGCGGGGGGCTTCGCCGATGGCCGCGGTCTTGCCGCGGCGCTCGCCTATGGCGCCCAGGGCATCGCCATGGGCACCCGTTTCTTGATGACCCGCGACTGCCCGGTACCGCTGCCCACCAAGGAGCGCTACACGCGCGCGAGCACCGATGACATCGTGCTCACCACCAAGATCGACGGACTGCCGCAGCGCATGATCCGCAACGAGACGCTCGCACAGATCGAGAAGGCGGGGCGAGTGCGGATGCTGTGGCTGGCACTCTCGAGCGCCTGGCAGCTCAAACGCCTCACCGGCGCCAGCCTCACGGACCTTCTGGCGGCGGCCCGCAAAATGGGCCATGCCGGTGAGAAGAGTTTCGCGCAGTCGCTGATGGCGGCGATCGCACCGGTGATGTTCCAGCGTTCCATGATCGCCGGGGAGCCGCAGCGCGGCCTGCTGGCGACCGGCATGGTCGCGGGGCGCCTGGCGGATCTGCCGAGTTGCGATGACCTGATCAGCGGCATCGTACGCGAGGCGCGTGCACGGCTGGCGGCGCTCGGCGCGCCGCGGGCCGCCTAGCGCGGCTGGCAAACGCGCCGGCGGCGGGCGCGAGGAGGAATCGTGGCGATTCGCACAGACATACACGGGCACATCGGCGAGGTGATCCTCGATCATCCGCCGGTCAATGCCCTCGACAGCAAAGGCTGGAACGAGCTCGCCGACATCATCGGCAGCCTCGGCACGCAGACCCAGGTGCGCTGCCTGCTGGTGCGCGCGGAGGGCAAGGGCTTTTGCGCCGGTGTCGATCTCAAGGAGATGCAGCAGCACCCGGGGCGCATCGTGGAGCTGAATCGCGGCAACTTCCGCACATTCCGCGCGGTGCGTGCCTGCGAAGTCCCGGTGCTCACCGCCGTGCATGGCTTCGTCATCGGCGGTGGCATCGGCATCTGCGGGGCGAGCGATGTCGTCATCGCCGCCGAGGACGCGTATTTCTCTTTGCCCGAGATTGACCGCGGTGCCATGGGCGGCGCTTCGCACCTCTCGCGCATGCTGCCGCTGCACAAGGTCCGTGCCGCATTTTTCACCGGCGGCCGCATCCCGGCGGCCGAGGCCTACCGCTTGGGTGCTCTGGAGCAGGTGGTGCCGGCCAAGAACCTGCTGCAGGAGGCGCGCGCCTTTGCCGCCATCATCGCCGAGAAGAGCCGTCGCGCGCTGGTGCTGGCCAAGGAAGCCCTGAATGGCATCGAAGCGCGCGACGTTGATCGCGACTATCGCTTCGAGCAGGGCTTCACACTCGAGATGTACTTGCACGAGGACTCGCAGAAAGCACGCGATGCCTTCGTCAAGGACAAGAAGAGCGCGAAGTACTGAGCGCCCGCGGTCATGGCGTTCGATCTGCACTTCACACCCGAGCAGCAGCGCTTCCGCGCCGAGGTGCGTGCCTGGATGGCGGCCCACGTGCCGAAGACCCCCCTGAAGACGCTCGAGAGCGAAGCAGGCTTTGCCCAACATCGCCAATGGGAGCGCACACTCGCCAGCGGCAACTGGGGCATGATCAGCTGGCCGAAGGAATACGGCGGCCGCGGGGCGAACCTCATTGATTGGCTGATCTTCGAAGAAGAGTACTACCGCGCCAACGCGCCCCTGCGGGTGAACCAGAACGGCATCTTCCTTCTCGGGCCAACGCTCATGGAATTCGGTACCCCCGCGCAAAAGGCGCGCTTCCTGCCGAAGATGGCCTCGGGGGATGAGATATGGGCCCAGGCCTGGTCGGAGCCGCAATCCGGCTCGGATCTGGCCGCGTTGCGCGCGACCGCGGTGCGTGAGGGTGACAGCTACGTACTGCGCGGGCACAAGATCTGGTCGTCGCGCGCGGCGTTTGCGGACTGGGCCTTCGGCATCTTCCGCACCGATCCGCACGCGCAGCGCCACCAGGGACTGAGCTTCGTGCTGGTACCGCTGCGGCACCCGGGGGTGCGGGTGCGTGGTATCCGGCAGATTCACGGCGAACCGGGCTTCGCGGAGATCTTCTTCGAGGACGCGCGGGTGCCGCTCGATCATCGTCTGGGCGCGGAGGGCGCGGGCTGGCAGATCGCGATGGCCACCGCAGGCTTTGAGCGCGGTCTGATGTTGCGCAGCCCGGCGCGCTTCCAGGTGGCTGCGCAGCGCCTGGTGCAGCTGTGGCGTGCGCGCGAGGCGCTGGCGGATCCGGCACTCATCGGGCGCGTCGTGCAGGCGTGGATGGATGCGGAAGCTTATGCACTCAATACCTACCGCACCGCGAGCCGCCTGATCGCCGGCGGAGTGATCGGCGTCGAAGCGAGTCTGAACAAGATCTTCTGGTCGGAGCTGGATCTCGAGCTGCATCGCACCGCCATGAGCCTGCTCGGAGCGCAGGCTGAGCTCCTGCCCGTGCCCGGCGAGGACGCGGCTACGGATGCGTGGCTCGAGGGCTTCCTCTTCTCGCTCGCCGGCCCCATCTACGCGGGGACCAACGAGATTCAGCGCAACCTCATCGCCGAGCGGCTGCTCGGCTTACCGCGCGCCTAGGGCCTGGCATGGATTTCACCTTCAGCGAAGAGCAACGCATGATGGCCGCGGCATTCCGCGAGCTCACCGCGGACCTGTGTACCCCGCAGGCACTGCGCGCGCTCTTCGAGGGCCACGACACAGCGGCCGAGGAGCGCTGGAACCGTCTTGCGGAGCTGGGCCTGTTCGGCGTACTCGCGCCGCCAGGCAGCGGCGGTATGGGGCTCGCGGAGGCGGATTTCGTGCTGCTGGCAGAAGAGGCCGGGCGTGCGGGGCTGCCTGAACCGCTGACCGAGCAGGCAGCGCTCGCGCTGCCGGCGCTGCTCGAGCTTGCAGCGCAGCCCGCCGCGGCCGCACTTGTGCCCGAGCTCGCCCGCGGCAGCGCGCGCATCGCCGTCACCCACCCGCAGAATGTGCGGGCCAACGTACCTCCGGGCCTCACCCACTGGCTCCTGTGCGCCGCGGACACGGTGACGCTCGCGCGCACCGAAGAGGTGACCGCGGTGGCGACTCCCTCGGTGGATGCCGGCCGACGGCTGCTTGAGCCGCAGGCGCGGCCCGGCACCGGCGAGATCCTCGCACGCGGCGCGCGCGCGCAGGCGATCGGCGCGCAACTGCTGAACCGCGGCGCGCTCTTCAGCGCCGCCCAATGTCTGGGTGTGGCGGAGCGCCTGATTTCCCTCGCCGCCGAATATGCCAAGGAACGTGTGCAGTTCGGCAAGCCGATCGGCTCTTACCAGGCCATCAAACACCACCTGGCGAGTGTGCAGGTGAAACTTGAGTTTGCCCGGCCGGTGGTGTACGCGGCCGTCACGCGCGCGGCGGATCCGGACGCGCGTGCCGCCGCCACCGCCTCGCATGCGAAGCTGGCTGCCGCGGATGCGGCGGAGCTGGCCGCCCGAACCGCGATACAGGTGCACGGCGCGATGGGATACTCCTGGGAGCTGGATCTGCATTTCTACATGAAGCGTGCCTGGGCGCTGCAGGGCGCCTGGGGCGACCGAAGTTTCCACGCCCGGCGCGTGCAGTCGCTCGTGTGTGGCGGCACGCTGGCGCTCGGACCCGACCAGACATTTGCGCGAACAGCCTGAGGAAGCATCCATGAGCAACGAGGCATACATCATCGGCGCGGTGCGCACACCGACCGGCAAGAAGAAAGGAACCCTGGCGGGCGTACATGCCGCTGATCTGGGCGCGCATGCGATCAAGGCGCTCATGGAGCGCACCGGCGTTGACCCCGGTGAAGTGGATGACGTGATCTTCGGCTGCGTCGATCAGATCGGGCCGCAGGCCGGGGATATCGCGCGCACCTGCTGGCTTGCGGCGGGACTGCCCGATCATGTCCCGGGCACCACCGTCGATCGGCAGTGCGGCTCCTCGCAGCAGGCGGTGCACTTCGCCGCGCAGGCGGTGATGAGCGGCACCCAGCACCTGCTGGTGGCCGGGGGCGTGCAGACCATGAACCAGATCCCGATCTCCGCCGCCATGGTCGCCGGGCAGGCCTTTGGCCAGGCCGACCCCTTCAGCGGCTCGCGCGGCTGGCGCGAGCGCTACGGCACACAGGAAGTGTCGCAGTTCAAAGCGGCGGAGATGATTGCCGAGAAGTGGAACATCACGCGCCGCGAGATGGAGGAGTTTGCGCTCGAGAGCAACCGCCGCGCCATCTCCGCCATCGAGCGCGGCTACGCTGAACGCGAGATCGCCCCGCTCAATGGGCTGAAGAACGATGAAACGCCGCGCCTCGGCACGACGCTGGAGAAGATGGCCCAGCTGCAGCCGCTCGCACCCAACGGGCGCATCACGGCCGCCGTGTCGAGCCAGATCGCCGACGGAGCCGCGGCGCTGCTGATCGCCTCGGCCGAGGCGGTGCGCCGCTACCGGCTCAAGGCGCGGGCGCGCATTCATCACTTGTCGGTGCGCGGCGCGGACCCGATCTGGATGCTGACCGCGCCGATTGCGGCCACGCAGCACGCGCTGGCCAAGAGCGGCCTGAAGCTCGCCGATATCGATCTGGTGGAGATCAACGAGGCGTTTGCCTCGGTGGTGCTCGCGTGGCAGCGGGAACTGAAAGCGGATCTGGAGCGAGTGAACGTGAATGGCGGCGCCATCGCGCTCGGCCATCCGCTCGGGGCCACGGGTGCCAAGCTCATGACCACCCTGTTGCACGAGCTCGAGCGCCGTGGCGCACGCTACGGCCTGCAGACCATGTGTGAGGGCGGCGGTCAGGCCAACGTGACCATTATCGAGCGACTCTGACATGGCGGGCCTGTGTGCAGGACGGATTGTCATCGTGACCGGCGCCGGTCGCGGGCTCGGTCGCGCATACGCGCTCGCCTTTGCGCGCGCCGGGGCGCGCGTGCTCGTTAATGACCTGGGCACCACGCTCGCCGGGGTTGGCCGCGATGCTGCCACGGCCCAGGTCGTAGTCGATGAGATCCGCGCGGCCGGCGGCGAGGCGGTGGCGAATGGCGATGACGTGTCCGAGTGGGACAGCGCGGGCAGGATTGTCGCGACGGCGCTCGAGCACTTTGGCGGCCTCGACGTGGTGGTCAATAATGCCGGCTTCGTGCGCGATCGGATGTTCGTGAGTGCCACCGTGGAGGAGTGGGACGCCACCCTCAAGGTGCACCTGCGCGGACATTTCTGCGTCGCGCGCCATGCGGTGGACTACTGGCGCGGCTGCGCCAAGCAAGGCAAGCCGGTGGATGCGCGCATCATCAACACCTCCTCGGGTGCCGGCTTAAACGGCAGTATCGCGCAGAGCGCTTACGCGGCCGCCAAGGGTGGCATCGCCAGCTTAACGCTGGTGCAGGCCGCGGAGCTGCAGCGCTACGGCATCACCGCCAACGCGCTCGCACCGGCTGCGCGTACCCGCATGACCGAGGAGGCCTTCGCCGAGAAGATGAAGCGCCCGCCCAGTGGCTTTGACGCGCAGGACCCGGAGAATATCGCGCCGGTGGTGGTGTGGCTCGGTAGTGCGCACTCACGCGCCGTCACCGGCTGCGTCTTTGAGCTGGAGGGCGGCAAGATCATGATTGCGGATGGCTGGAACGATGGCCCGCAGATCGACAAGCGCTCGCGCTGGGCCGCCGAGGAAGTGGGTGCGGCGGTGAGCGGGCTGCTGGCGCAGCGGCGCACGCAGAAGAAGGTCTACGGCACATGAATACGCCTCTCCACACACCGGCCTATCCGCCCGGGCGCAACCTGCTCGCGGGCAAGAATGTGCTGGTAACGGCCGCCGCCGGCACCGGCATCGGCTTCGCCACCGCCAAGCGCTGCCTGGAGGAGGGTGCGCGTGTGTTCGTGAGCGACCTGCACGAGCGGCGTCTCGCCGAAGCCGTCGAGCGGCTACGCGCGGTGGATGCCGATCGCGTGGAGGCAAAGCTCTGCGACGTGACCCGCGAACCGGACGTACGTGCGCTCGTGGCGGCGGCCATTGACACGCTCGGGCAGGTTGATGTGCTCGTGAACAACGCCGGGCTCGGCGGTTCAGCGGCGGTGATCGAGATGAGCGATGAGCAGTGGCACAAAGTGCTCGATGTCTCCCTGACCAGCGTCTTTCGCATGACGCGCGCGATGCTGCCGCATATGTATGCCAGGCGTGCCGGCGCCATCGTGAACAATGCCTCGGTGCTCGGCTGGCGCGCCCAGGCGCTGCAGGCGCATTACGCCGCCGCCAAGGCAGGCGTGATGGCTTTCACGCGCTGCGCGGCCATCGAGGCGGCCGAACACGGCGTACGCATCAACGCGGTCGCACCCAGCATCGCCATGCATGCGTTTCTGAATCGGGTCACCAGTGATGAGCTATTGACGGAACTGAAACGCCGTGAGGCCTTTGGACGCACGGCGGAAGTGTGGGAAGTGGCGAACGTGATCGTCTTTCTCGCCAGTGACCTGGCGAGTTACATGACCGGTGAGGTTGTGTCGGTGTCGAGCCAGCATGCGTGAAGCACTCAGTGAAGGTATGCACATGACAGGCGCGGTATTTCATTCACCCGAAGAGTATCAAGGCGCCGTCGGCCGCACTTTCGGTCCGACCGAATGGCTGGTGGTCGACCAGCACCGCATCAACCAGTTCGCGCAAGCCACGGGCGATCACCAGTGGATTCACGTCGATCCGGAGCGCGCGGCCGAGGGTCCGTTCGGCGGCACGATCGCTCACGGTTATCTGTCGCTCTCGCTGGTGAATTACTTCCTGCCGGAGCTCGTCAGGGCTGAGGGCATGCGCCACGGCATCAATTACGGCTGTGACCGGGTACGCTTCCCGGCCGCGCTGCGCGCCGGTGCGCGCCTGCGCGGGCGGGCGCAGATCCTGAGCGTGGAGGACCTGGGCGAGGGCGCGGTACAGGTGAAGATTCGGGTGACGCTCGAGGCGGAGGCGGTTGAGAAGCCGGTGTGTGTCGCCGATACCCTGAGCCGGTTGTACTTTTGAAGCAAAGGGAGAGCGAACGTGCGTGAAGCCGTGATTGTTTCCACCGCGAGAACCCCGATCGGCAAGGCCTTCCGCGGCGCTTTCAACGACACGGAAGCTCCCGTGCTCTCCGGTCACGTCGTGCGCGAGGCGGTGCGTCGTGCCGGGGTCGACGGTGCCGAGATCGAGGATCTGGTGCTCGGATGCGCGACCCAACAGGGCACGCAAGGCTACAACATCGCGCGCCTCACGGTCGTCACCGGCGGCCTGCCGCCGAGTGTTGCCGGCATGACCCTGGATCGCAAGTGCGCCTCGGGCCTCATGGCGATCGCCACCGCCGCCAAACAGGTGACCGAGGACGGTATGTCGGTGGTCGTGGCCGGCGGGGTGGAGTCGATCAGTCTCACGCAGAATAAGCACCTGAATACCTACCGCGCACAATCTGAAGCGGTCCTCGCGGCATCGCCGCACATGTATACGGCGATGATCGAGACCGCGGAGGTGGTGGCGCGCCGTTACGGGATCTCCCGGGAGGCGCAGGACCGTTACGCACTGCAGAGCCAGCAGCGCGTGGCGGCCGCCTACACCGCCGGGCGCTTCGAGGCGGAGATCGCGCCGCTGCCGAGCCGTAAGCTCGTGACCGACAAGGTGAGCGGCGCCACCCACCCCGAAGAGGTGCTGCTCAAGCAGGACGAGGGGTACCGCGCCGACACGACCCTCGCAGGTCTTGCGAAGCTCGAGCCGGTCTGGGCGGGCGGCCAGCTGATCGAGAAGGGTGAGAACATCACCGCGGGTAACGCCTCGCAGCTCTCCGACGGTGCCGCCGCGGTCGTCGTCATGGACGCGCAGCGCGCCGCACAGCGCAACCTGACACCCCTCGGGGCCTACCGCGGTATGGCCGTGGCCGGGTGCGCGCCCGAGGAGATGGGCATCGGGCCGGTGTTCGCCGTGCCGAAGCTGCTGGCGCGGCATGGCCTGAGCGTCGCTGACATCGGCCTGTGGGAACTTAACGAGGCCTTTGCCGTGCAGGCGCTGTACTGTCGCGATCGGCTCGGTATCGACAACGATCGCTTCAACGTGGATGGCGGCGCCATTGCGATCGGTCATCCGTACGGCATGAGCGGGGCGCGCCTGGTCGGCCACGCGCTGATCGAGGGCAAGCGTCGGGGCGTGCGCTGGGTGGTGGTGACCATGTGCGTAGCCGGCGGTATGGGCGCGGCGGGCCTGTTCGAGGTGTATTGAACATGTACAGAGAAGCCCCGAGCGGCAGGTCACGCCGATGAGCGCTGCGCCGGATTACGAGCTCGACGAAGTCGACCGCCACATCATCGCAGCGCTCAAGGCCGACGGACGCGCGACCAACCAGAAGATCGCCCGCAGCCTGCAGCTCTCGCCCGCCACCGTGGGGGCGCGCATCCGGCGTCTGGAGAACATGAACGCGATGCGCGTGGTCGCCGTCACCGACTTCGCCGCGCTCGGCTATAAGGTGCTGCTCGCCGTGGGGATCGAGGTCCAGGGCCGCGCTGCAGAGGAGGTCGCCCGCGAGCTGGCCGCGCTCGAAGAGGTGTTTGCGGTACACATGGTGACCGGCGCCCGCGACATCGAGATCCTCGTGGTCCTGCATGACCTGGAGGAGCTGGAAACCTTCCTGCTGCAGGACATCGCCAAGATTCGCGGCATCCGCGCGCTGGCCGCGGGGATTGCCGCGGACGTCATCAAATACGACTTCGACCGCGCACAAATTGCATGAAAGCCGTGCCGCCCACGCTCGACGCCCTGGACCGGCGCATCGTCGATCTGCTCACGGTGGATGCCCGCGTGAGCAACCGCCAGATCGCCGCGCAGCTCGGGGTCACCGAGGGCACGATCCGCGGCCGCATCAATCGCCTCGAGCAAGGCGGCGCCATCCGTCTGACGGCGGTCACCAACGTCGCGTTCGCCGGCTCGCCCAAGGTGGTGCTGATCGGCATCCAGGCGCAGCACGGGGAGCTCAAAGCGGTGAGCCAGAAGATCGCCGCGATGCCCGAGATCGGCTGTGTCATCGTGATGCTCGGACGCTTTGACATCCTCGCCATCGGACTGTTCGGTGCGCTCGAGGACATCATCGAGGTGGCTAACAACCGCATTCTGGCCCTGCCGGGGGTCCGGCACGTGGAAACCTCGATCGCGGTCAAGACGCTGAAATACGACTTCCGCGCCGCCAAGATCACTCCGGTGCGCCGCGCTCCCAAGCCGCGGCCCGCCTGAGAACCCTGCAGGAGATGGCCGACGTGAATGACTTGCCTGCCCACCGCTCGCCCGCGTTCACCGCGCTGCGCATCGGGCCGCTCACCTTGCGCAACCGCTTCATCAAGTCCGCGACCAACGAGGGCAGCGCCAAGGGCGGCGTGCCCTCCAGGCGGCTGGTGAAGTTTCACGAGGCCATCGCCGAGGGCGGCGTGGCCATGACCACGCTCGCCTATTGCGCCGTCGCGCCCGACGGGCGCACGTTCACCGACCAGATCACCCTCGACGAGGAGTCCGTGCGGCACCTGCGCGTGCTCACCGCTGCGGTACAGCGGCACGGCGCAGCGGCCTGCGCTCAGATCACCCACGGGGGCTGCTTCACCTTCGTACCGCCGAGCGCCTCGGCACGGCCGCTGTCGGCGAGCGGCGGGTTCAACAAGGTCGGAATCATGAGCGGTCAGTGGCTGCGTCAGAAGATGCAACCCTCGGACATGGAGCGCGTGGCGGGCGAATTTGTGCGCGGCGCGCGCCTCGCACGCGCCGCCGGCTTCGACGCGGTCGAGATCCACATGGGGCACGGCTACCTGCTCAGCCAATTTCTCTCCCCGCTCTATAACCGGCGGCGTGACGCTTACGGGGGGAGCGTGGAGGCGCGTACGCGCTTTCCGGTCATGGTGCTGCAGCGGGTGCTTGATGCGGTGGGCAAGGAGATGGCGGTGGTCTGCAAGCTCAGCGTGACCGACGGGCATCCGCGCGGCAACAGCGCCGTCGAGGGCGCCCAGATCGCCCAGGCTCTCGAGCGTGCGGGCGCGCACCTTTTGGTCCTGAGCGCCGGCCTCAACATCGAATCCATCACCACGATGTTCGGTTCCTCGTTCCCGAAGGAGAACCGCACGCGTGTGGGTAATCCGATCGTGGCGGCGGCGATGTTCATTCAGCAGTTCACCGAGCCGAAGAACGTGACGTTCCGCGAGCTGTATCAGCTGGAGAATTCCCGCAAGGTGCGTGCCGCGACGCGCATGCCGCTCGCCTACCTCGGCGGCGTGAAGAGTCTTGCCAACACCGAGCAGGTGCTGGCGGAGGGCTTCGACGCGGTCGCCCTCGGACGCGTGCTCATCCACCAGGCGGACCTGGTCAATGCCTTCGCGGCCGGCCAGGTGCTCACTTCCGGCTGCACCTCCTGCAATCGCTGCGTGGCGATGATGTACACCGCCGGCGGAACCTCCTGCGTGCTCGGCGAGCCCGGCGACGCTACTTTGAATGCCACGCCGGCGGCATCTTGAAGGAGGCGCTTGCGCAGCTTCTGGCGGAGCGCGACATCGCGCGCCAGCTCACGCGCATTGCCCGCGCCATGGATGAGCGTGCCTGGGCGGAGCTCGAGGCCATCGTGGATCCGCAGGCGAGCGCGGACTTTGGCACCGGCCCTGTCGCAGGTCGCGCGGCCATCGTGGCCCTCATGCGCTCCTTCCTCGATGCCTGCGGACCGACGCAGCATCTGCTCGGCAATCTGACGGTCGAGGTGAGCGGGCATGCGGCGCAGAGCCGCTGTTACGTGAGTGATCTGCACCTGGGAGCGGGCGCGAACGCGCACCTCACCTTTCAGACCCTGGGGGAATACCGCGATCGCTGGCGCGAGCACGCCGGGACGTGGTGGCTCACGGAGCGCATCAAGGTGAACCGAGCGCACGTCGGCTCATTGGCCGTGCTGGGTCCGGGGCCGGCCGGCTGGCGCCCCGCGTGAGCTCAACCCTGCAGGATGTCGCCGGGGCCGAAGTAGGCCTTCATGCTGGTGACCTTGCCCGCCTCGTTGAACGTCATGATGTCGATGACGCGCACGGTGACCGGCCCGATGCGGGCGCTGAAGGCCATGGCCGCGGCATTGCCGTGCGAGCCACGGATCGGTGCATCGAGGGTGAGTTTTGCGCCGGTCGCAATCGAGTGGGTGTAGAAGGCCTGGATCTCGGCCTTGCCACGCTTCAGGGGCGAGCCGACGGGGTCCTCCACGGTGGCGTCCTCGGCGTAGAGCGCGGCCACTGCCGCGGCGCTGCCACTGTTAAAGGCATCGATATAGGCCTGCATGCTGGCCTTCATGCTTTCCTGACTGGGCATCGCGCGGACTCCGTCGTGAAGGGCGGCACAGCATACCCGCTGTCCCGTACCCGTCGTGATCGTTCATTTGGGCGACGTGGGCGGCGCGTGCGCAGGGCACACTGCCTTTGATCACAACGCGCTAGAGGGGGCTGCTTGGAGGACGCACGCGACTTGAGCGTCGATGTCCTGGTCGTGGGATCGGGAAACGGCGCGCTTACCGCCGCCCTGTGCGCCTACGAACTGGGCCTGCGCGATGTGCTGGTGATCGAGAAAAGCCCGCTCTTTGGCGGTACCAGCGCGACCTCGGGCGGGGGCATCTGGATCCCCTGCAGCCGTTATGCCCGCGAGGCCGGTGCCCGCGACAGTTACGAAGAGGCGCTCGAATACGTGCGCGCTTCCACCCCCGCGGGGGCTGTGGCGCCGCAGATGCAGGAGACCTATCTGCAGGAAGGGCCGCGCATGCTGGACTTCCTGCACGAGCGAACCCGCGTGCGCTATGAGTCCCTCGCGCACTACCCGGATTACTGGTCCTCGCTCCCCGGAGCCAAGCACGGCCACCGCTCGCTCGAGCCGGCGCCCGTGGCGCGCAGCGTGCTCGGGGCCGAGGCACAGCAGCTGCGCGATACGCATCACATGATGTGGATGTTCGACCGCATTGCGATGACCCAGGTGGACGCGCAGGTCTTGATGGCGCAGCTGCCGGGCTGGAAGGGCTTGGCGGCGCGACGTCTCTGGGATCACGTGAGTGATGTGTCCTGGGCGCTGCGCCACAAGCGTTCGCGCCGCATTGCCTGCGGCAGCGCCGGGATCGCGCGCCTGCGCTGGTCGATGCAGGATCGCAAGATGCCGCTGTGGCTCGAGACCTCGATGAGCGAGCTGCTCGTGGAGGATGATGGGCGCATCAGCGGCGCCAGGGCCGTGCGCCGGGGTGTGCCGCTCACCATCCGCGCGCGTCGCGCGGTGGTGCTGGCGGCCGGGGGCTTTGAGCACAACCAGCAGATGCGCGAGCAATACCTGCCGCAGCCGACGCAAGCGCGCTGGAGTGCGGCCGCGGGCACCAACACCGGCGATGCACACCGGGCCGCCATGGCGGTGGGGGCGGCGACCGCACTCATGAACGGGGGCTGGTGGTGCTCCTCGATCCGCGCGCCGGATGACCCGGTGCCCCGGCTCGCCATCATGGACAAGTCCTATCCGGGCAACATCGTGGTCACGCGCCGCGGGCGACGCATCGCCAATGAGTCGCAGAACTACATCACCTACCAGCTGGAATTCTACCGGCGCCACACGGCGGCCGATCCGCAGGCCCCGTCCTGGATGATCTTTGATGCCCGCTCGCGCCGCATGTACTTCAACGGGCCCCTGTGGCCGGTGCGCTATCGCCCGGACACGCGCCTGCCCAAGAGCTACTTCGCTTCCGGGTTCCTGACGCGCGCGGACTCGATCCGTGCGCTCGCCTCGCAGGCGGGCATCGAGGCGGACGGGCTGGAGAACACCGTGCGTGCCATGAACGAGTACGCGCGTACGGGTAAGGACCTCGAACACGGCCGCGGGGATGCGGAGTACGATCGCTACTATGCCGATCCGCGCATCAAGCCCAACCCCTGTCTTGCGCCGATCGTGGAGCCGCCATTCTACGCGATGCGCATCGATCCGGGCGATTTCGGGACCCACGGGGGAGTCGTGACCAACACCGATGCGCAGGTATTGCGCGCCGACGGCTCACCCATTCCCGCGCTGTACGCGGTCGGCAATTGTTCGGCGGCGATCCTGCCGACGTACCCCGGTCCGGGTTCCACCCTGGGGCCGGCCATGACGTTTGCCTGGCAGGCCGCGAAGCACTTCGCCGGGAGCAGGCCATGAGCGCCGCGGCGCTGCTGGATCCGGGCAAGCTACTCGCCGAGGCGCAGCGCGACACGGGCCTCGCCACCTTCGACGGCCCCGCCATCGAGGAACCCCTCGAGCGTCTCACGCGCGCGCTGCGCACCGAGGCCCGCCTGAACGATGTCGGCGCGCACATCTGGCACGGACGACTGCTCAACACGCTGATCACGCGGCTGCGCGCCCGCGACTGGTTTCATCGCCATCCGGAGATCCTCGCCGAGCAGCTGCCACCGCCGGTGGTGATTCTCGGACTCGCCCGCACCGGTACCACGCTGCTGCATCGGCTCCTGGCCGCCGACCCGCGCTTCTATGCCGGCGCCTGGTGGGAGGTGCGCTTTCCGGTGCCGGCCGCGGACGATATCTCCGGCGAGCAGCGCATCGTCGCGGCCAAGGCCGAGGTCGCCGGCATACTCGCGGCGATGCCGGACCTGGCCGCGATCCACCCCTGGGACGCGCTCGGGGCGGATGAGGACATCATGCTCATCGATCAGACGCTGCTCAGCACCACGGCCGAGTCCCTCGCCTGCATCCCGAGTTACCGCGACTGGATTCACGCTCAGGACCTGCGGCCGGCGTACGCGTACCTCGTGCAGCTGATGAAGTTTCTGCAGTGGCAGAAGAAGCGCCGCGGTCAGCTGGGGCAGTACTGGGTGCTCAAGACTCCCATGCACCTTGGGTATGTGGAGGTCATCGCCGAGCAGATGCCCGGGGCCACCTTCGTGCAGACCCATCGTGACCCGATCACTACCATGCCTTCGTTCGCAAGCTTCGTACACTTGCTGTGGGCGATGGGCAGCGATTCGGCCGATCCGCGCGAGGCCGCACGCCAATGGTCCGCAACGCTCGAGCAACACCTGAACCATTGCATGGAGCAGCGGGCGCGCTTGCCGAACCGCTTCATCGACGTGGACTTCCGCGACACCGTCAGTGACCCGGCGCGTGTGGTCGAGCGCATCTACCGCGGCATCGGCCTGCCGATGACGGAGGCGACCCGCGCCGGCATCAGTGCTTATATGAGCACTAACCCGCGCGAAGGGCGGCCGAAGCATGAATACACGCTCGAGGAGTTCGGCTTCACGCGGGCTGAACTCGAGCAGCGCTTCAAGCGTTACCGCGAAAAACATATCCTCCCATTCATCAAGTCGTAAGGTGCACTGCCATGCTACTCAAGGACAAGGTCGTAATCGTCTCCGGCATCGGCCCCGGACTCGGGGTGAAGCTTGCGATCGAGGCAGCCCGCGAGGGGGCACGCGCAGTCGCGATCGGCGCGCGCACCGCGGAGAAGCTCGATGATGCAGAAAAGCGCATGCGCGAGGCGAACGCGGCCTGCAAGGTACTGAAGCTCGTCACGGATATCCGCGATGCGGCCCAGTGCAAGCGCCTCGCCGAGAGCACCCGGCAGCAGTTCGGGCGCATCGACGGCCTGGTCAACAGCGCCTATTTCTGGGGTTCCCCCAGCACGGCCGAGGCGGCGGATCTGGAGAGCTGGAAAGAGGTCCTCAATACCAACGTGATCGGCACCATGAACATGACGCAGGCGGTCGTGCCGGCGATGAAGGCACAAGGCGGTGGTGCCATCGTCAACATCAGCTCCATGGCGACGATCAAGCCGCACACCGGTGAGGTCGGCTACGCCGCCTCCAAGGGCGCGATGAATATCGCGAGCAAGTATCTGGCTGCCGAGCTCGGTGCCCACAACATCCGGGTGAATGTCGCACGCATGGGCTGGATGCTCGGGGTGCCGGTGCAGAACTACATCAGCCACGCCGCCAAGGAACAGGGAGTGCCGGAGAAGACGTTCTATGACGCGGTAGCGGCCAACATCGCCCTGCGGCGCCTGGTGAGCGACACCGAGTGCGCACGCGCCGCGCTGTTCCTGATCTCCGACTACGCTTCCGGAGTGACCGGCGCGATCCTGGATTCCAACGGCGGCGAGACCTTCCCGCCGTAATGCGCGCCACCCACGGCCGCCCTCAGGCGGCCGTTTCGGCCTCCTCGAGCCGCGCGGGCATACCCACCACGCGGTGCTGTACGCCCTCGACCTGCTTGAGAAACTCCTGCTTGCGCGCGCGCTTGTTGTAGAACTGCCGGTACCAGATGCGCGACTTGTGAAAGGGCCCGTCCCCGGGCACCTGCAGGATCTGCACCGCGGGACGCTTATTCGCCCACACGTCGAAGTCCTGGGCGAACGCGACCTTGGAGGCTTCCTGATAGAGGCGCGCCGCGGCCACGTCCGCCTCGGTCGCCACCTTGTTGGCAGACTTCACCAGCAATGCGTGCCAGACCTTGATGACACCATCATCCACCATCGTGTGGCCGATGTAGATGATCGACTCACCCATGCCGAGCATGTACGAGAGGAGGAATCCGGGTCCGTGATAGGTGGTGTCGGTGGTCAGGATCGGGCTGATGCCGTCGGGCGTGACCAGCGTGCGGTGGCCGCCGCCCTGGATCTGGGTCGCCAGGTGTCCCTTGAATTCGTTGCGGTAGAACTTGACCGACTCTCCGTGCACCGGGCCTAAATGCGAGCAGTCGGCGATGTTGTCGACCACTTCCTGTGCGTGGCAGTTGATAACGCCCAGATGGTCGAACTTCCAGCGCACCCACTGCGGGTCATTCCATTGCGGGAGCGCCGGCGCCTCCCACTCCGGCTCACCGCCCTCGGGGTCGTGCCAGACAAAAACTGCGCCCAGGCTCTCGACGATCGGCCATGCGCGCACGCACGCCGCCTTCGGGATGGGGGCACTGCTGTAGGGGATATCGTTGCACTTGCCGTCCGGGCCAAAGCGCCAGCCGTGGTACGGACAGCGGATTGAGTCCCCTTCGATCTGGCCGTCCTGCACGACGTAGGAGGTGTTGTTGCGGGCCAGGTGGGTGCCCATGTGGGGGCAATAGGCATCCAGCATCACGACCCGGCCGCTCTTGCCGCGGTACAGGGCAAACTCCTGGCCGAAGAAGCGCACCGGCAGCGGCCGGTCCTTCAGCTCCTCCGCGTCCGCGACCATGAACCACCCGCGGGGGAAGGTGAATTCGCCTATTGCATAGTCCTGGGTGCGCGCCATGCGGATTACTCTCCTTTACCAGCGTGGAAAGCTACCAGAACGTTACAGAGGCGCAACCGGCCTGAATCCCGTAGTCCGTTCGGACGGCTCGACCCGGTCACAAATCGCACGCGGCAGCGACGGCCCCGCTCAGGCGGCCGGGATCACCATGTGTGCGGGGACGTTATGTTGGAAGCAGCCCTCCTCAACGCGCTCTGACATGCGCCAGCCTCTGGGCGTGCGTACGAATTTATCCTTGTACCACAGGCCCAGGAACATGACCTGCGAGCCGCCGCCGGGCAGTGGCGTATCCATGGGATTGATGCACAGGGTGCGCGCGCTCGCGCGATCCCCCGCAAGGGTGATCTCGATATTGCCCACCAGGTGACAATAGTGCGGGAAGTTAGCGAGCGCCGGCCCGAGCCAGGCTTTCACCTGCGGGTAGGGCCCGTCAATCCCGCCGAGCTTGCGGTAGTCGATGTAGGCGTCTGGAGTGAAGACCTCATCGAGGCCGTCCCAGTTGCGCTGATCGATGCTGTTGCTGTAGCGCACGATCAGTTGCTCGATCTCCAGGCGATCCGAAAGCTCCTGCAGACTCATCATGACCTTCTCCTTCGCGTATCAGCTGTGCGATGCGGCCGGAATCTGCAGGTGCCGCGGGACGTTGTGCTGGATGCTGCCCTCCTGCACGCGCTCGCTCATGCGCCAGCCGGCGCCCGTGCGCAGCAGGCGGTCGCGATACCACATGGCGAGGAACATCACCTGCTGCTGACCGGAGGGCAAGGGCACCTGCACCGGATTCAGGCAAAGGGTGCGCGCCGTTGCGGTATCGCCGTGCAGGTTGATCCCGATGTTACCCACCAGATGACACATATGCGGAAATGCCTTGACCGCCGGTGGCAGCCACTGGCGAATCTTGGGGTAATGCCCGTCGATCCCGCCGGTGGCGCGGTAGTCGATGTAAGCGTCCGGCGTGAAGACCTCATCGAGCAGCTCAAAGCGGCGCGCATCAAGTGCGTTGCTGTAGCGCACGATCAGCGCGCGGATCTCATAGCGGTCCGAGAGCTGCGCCAGGCTCATCCGGGCAGCCTCGTGCCGGGCCCCCCCGGGGGCATCTCGAGAAACTCGACGATGAGCGGATCGCCGCTGCGCTCGAGGTACGCGAAGGTCGTATCCGCGCACCAGCGCTTGTACCAGATCGGCAGATAGCCGAGCGGCGCGAGGCGGGTGATCCAGCCGTCGGCGTCATCCACGCGGTACTGCACGTGATGCATGCCCTCGCGGCCGCGCTCGATGAACTCGCGGTGCGGGCTGTAGCCGGACACCCATTGGATGAGTTCGATCTCGAGTGGCCCGCTGTGGCCGATGGCGATGTCGAGCTTCACGTCCGCGCTGCGCCCGCGGTAATTCGCCGCGGGCACCGAACCGTCGAAGTGCTGCCAGGGTCCGTAGAGCCGATCGTACTTGCTCATCGACTCAGTCAGGTCGCGCACCACGAAGCCGATCTGCACCAGGGGTGGCAGGCCAAGCGTTGCGAGAGTTGCTGTGTTGCTCATCGAATCCTCGCTTGAATCTGCAAAGGCGGTGACGCCCTCAGGCGCTGCGCGCCACGGGCGTTGCCGCATCGGCCTGGGCGACGCTGCGTCCGACGCGGCGGCCGGAGAAGATGCAGTCCGCGTACGCCAGCCCGCTCACGTAAACATTCGAGCAGATGCCGACCGCGGAGCGCCCGGCGGCGTACAGTCCGCCGATGGGGGTACCGTCTTCGCGGTGCACACGGCCGCTGCGCTCATCGACTTTAAGGCCTCCCAGGGTGAGCATCGGCATGGGGAAATAGCGGCTGTGCACGGAGATATCGAACGCGTGCAAGGGGGCGTGCTCGAGCGCGCTCATCTCCTCCGCGCTCTTGCCCACGACGTCCGGCGCCTCACCGCGTGCGGCGCGATTGTAGGCCTCGATCGTTCGCTTCAGTGCCTGCGGATCGATACCGAGGCGCTGCGCCAGCTCTTCCGGCGTTGCGGCGGTCTTGCGATTCATGAGCATATTCAGTCGCGCCACCTGGCGCTGATACCTGACGAACTCGGCACCGCGGCCGATCTGCTGCAGCCCTTGCCGATACAGCACCTCATCGATGATGAGGAAGGCGACCCCATCAGGGCTGTGTGCCACCGCATCCCCGAGGGTCGAGCCGTAAACCCCCTCATGGCAGATGCGTGCGCCGTGTTTGTTGACGACGATGCCGCGCGGCCAGGCCGCCGGCGGATTGATCATGCACCAGCCCGTAACGCGATCCATCGAGCCGACCGCACCGCCGACGCTCTGGCCGAGGCGAATGCCGCTGCCGGTATCACCGAGTGTGCCGTTCGGGAGCCCGCGCCGGTAAAGCGGTGCGTAGTGCTCGACCATGGCGGAGTTGAGGATGAACCCGCCGGCGCTCAGAGCGACCCCACGGCGCGCACGGATAAAGCGCGTGACGCGTTCTTCGGCCTCGATGCGGCCGGCGGCCGCAAGGTAGCGCCGAGCCAGTCCGATCGTGACCGCCGCCAGCGGGATGACCGGCGGCAGCAGCTCGAGGAGCTTGTTCGCGTAACGGGTGTAACGGGCGAAACGCCGCGCGGCGGCACTGCCGCCCGGGATCGAGAGCGCCTTCACGCCGACGACGCTGCCCTGGCGGTCAATGACGAGCTGGCGCACCTCGGTGTACTTATCAAAGCGCACGCCGGCCTTGAGCGCGGCCGCCGCGAGCGGCTTCCAGATGCCCCAGCCCAGACCCCAGGCCTTGCCGCGGTTGTAGACCGCGGTGCGATGCCCGCGGGCGGCGGGCTTCGCCCGCGCCGCGTAGGCCGGCACGAGCGAATTGTCAGGGTGATAGAGATGGTAGTTGAGCGGCGGATACGAGACCTTCTTGCGAAAGACGCCGCTCGAGGAGAGCAGGGCGCCATGTGCCAGCAGCCAATCGATGGTGGCGGGACTTTCGTTGCAGAACTGGCGCAGCGTCTCCTCCGACACCACCCCCTCCGCCTCGATGCTCAGGTACTTGAACATCTCCTGCGGGCTGTCTTCCACCCCGGCGTCGCGCTGAATCTTCGTACCGCCGCCGGCATAAAAGATCCCGCCGTTGGCGGCCGAGGAACCGCCGCCTTCGTATCGATCCAGCGCCAGCACGCTCACGCCCTGCTCGGCCGCTTGCAGTGCCGCGGCAACCCCGGCGCCGCCGAAGCCCACGACCACCAGGTCCGCAGTGTCGTCCCAGTGACGCGCACTCGCATCGTCGATCACGAGCGGTGCTTCGACCGGGGAGGCCCACAGAGGACTGCTGGGATCCATGGTGTTCCTAGTCTGTTTGAACGAGCCTGATTTTTCGTCAGTGGCGGGCGATTGTGGCCCCACGGCCGCCGATCCTCAATTGCGTGCGCCGCGCTTCAGGGCGAGCCCGGTGCGAAGGCGAGCAGCACGTTGCCGGGCTGGCGCATCGAGCCGGAGTTCACGAACAGCATGCCATTGGCGATGACTTCGCCGCCGTAGTCGATGGCACCGCCGTGGGCGCGCACACCGTTCACGGCATCAAAATCTGCGCCGGTGTCGAACTGCCACAGGATGTGCCCGTCGCGCGCGTCGTAGGCGCGCATATAGCCATCCATGGCTCCTGCGAACACCACGCCCGGAATCACGGCGACCCCGGCGAGCAGTGCGTGCGCGCAGTTCTCCGTTCCCCAGGCACACGGGGTCTGCGGGGTCGGCGTTTTCCACAGCACGGCGCCCGTGGCCGGATCAAGCGCCACCAGCGCCCCCGGGCCCTGGCGTGCCTGCGGGTCATACTCGGAGGTGGCGATGTAGGCGCGCGTACCGTCGGTGGCGGGCCCCCAGAGAATCGCGCCGTTGGGTGTGCCGGTCGCGAGCACGCGCTGCCAGAGAAGTTTGCCGCCGGCGAGTGCATCCAGCCCGTAAACGATGCCGGACTTTGCGCCCGCGACGAGCAGCTGCCGCGCGCCGCTCGTGATCAGCATGGGGGAGCTTGCAAAATCGAAATCCGGGCCGAGGGGACTCGGGCAATTGCCGACCGGCTTACCACTGCAGAGCAGAATCCAGGCATCGTTCTTCATCACCTGGTGGGTCCACACACGCGCGCCATCGCCGAGCCGCAGCGCCAGTATCGCGTTGGTGGAGTCGGTCACAACGTTGGTGTAGGAGTCGCCCGTGCCGACATAGATCAGTCCGCGCTTCGGATCGAGCGTGGGGGCGGAAAATATCGAGCCGCCCGCCGGTCCCGAGAGTGTCTGGCCACTCGCCGTCTTCGTTTCCGTCGCGGGCGTGCGCACCGTGTAGGCACGCCACAACTGCTTGCCGGTGGCGGCATCGAGCGCAACCAAGCTGCCGCGGAAGGTGCAGCAGTGATACTTCGGATCCGCAGCCGCAACTTCTTCGAATGAACTGACCGGCGCATACAGGATGCCGCCGTAGAGCTGCGGCGTGCCCACCAGGCGTGCGATCGGATGCGCATCCAGCCGCACGCTCCATAAGCGCTTGCCGTCGCGCACGTCGATGGCGTGCAGGAATCCGCGGTCATCGCCGAACCATGCGACCAGGCGCGCGTGGTGATCGCCCGTGCGGCTCGCCGGCAGCTGATCGATGACGATGCCGGTGCGCACCAGGGCACCGGCATCGTAGCTCCAGTGCGTGCAGCCACTGTGCGTGTCGAGCGCGAACACGCGCCCGCCGGTACCGCCGGCGAGGATCAGATCGCCCGCCACGGCCGGCTGCCCGAACGCGGCACGTCCCGGGTAGGCAAACGTCCAGCGTAGCGTGAGGTGCGGGACCTGCGCGGCCGTGAAGCCCGGTTCGGGCTGTAAGCGCGAATTGGAAAGATCCCGCCCCCAGCTGCGCCAGTCACCCGCCGAGAGGTGTGGGGCGGGCGGGGCGCTGCAGAGGTTCGCATCGGGCGCGGCACGCGGCGTTGGCTGCTTGCCGGTCAGGTAGTACGCAAGACTCTTTATCTGCCCGGCGCTCAGCCCCGTGGCCTGAGTGCGCATGACCCCGAGCGTCAAGGTGTCGATGACATCCTCGGGGGTGCGCGTGACGGAGATCAGGACCTTCGGCGGGATGCGATCCGTCGCATGATCGTGGCAGGCCGCGCAGCGGCTGGCGTAAAGCGCTGCCCCCTCGGCGCTCGCACCTTGCGGGAGCTTAAATTCCTTATCGGCAGCTGTTGCGGGCGGCGCCGCGGCCGCGACGGGCAGGGCCGCGAGGAGCCCGGTCGCGATACATCCGAGAAGCGCCGGGACTTCCCAACTCATTCAGGCGGTCCTCAAAAGTCGCGCGGGCCGTAGGGCCCGCGCGAGCTTCTCACAAAGGCAGGAAACTAGAAGCCGTACTGGAACTGCGCTCCGAACATGGTCTTCGGCGCCCAGGCCGCCGCCTGATACGTGTAGCCGGTCTGCGGCTGGCCGGGCAGCGCGATGAACGGCGCTGCACCCTGGCCGATCACGTGCTCCTGGTAGCTCTTGTCGGTGACGTTCTTGCACCACAGCGAGAACTTCATCGTCTTCTTGCTGTGCGTGTTGAAGTTCCAGCTGAGCCTGCCATCGAGCACCCCGTAGGCGGGGATGGAGTAGTACTCCGCAGAGTTCGGTACGCTCACACCGGTGGTGGTCGTGTCGTACTGGCGGCCCTGGAAGCGATAGTTCGCGAAGAGCTCGAGGCTCCCATCCCCGGTGTGCAGGAACGTCCAGTCGAGGTTGGCGTTCACGATGTTGTTGGGGGCGTACGGTACGCGGAACAACGGCGCGACGTTGTCACCCACCTTGTACGGGGAGGCCGGGTTGACCGCCGGATCAAAGAGCGTACCGGCGATCGCGTACGCCTCGGTAATGTCGGTCGAGAGCACCGTGTCGCTCAGTCCGAGCGTCAGGTCGTTGATCGGTTGGTAGACGAACTCGAACTCCGCACCGGAGATCTCCGCAGTGCCGGCGTTGTAGCCCTGCACGATCGCAAGGTTACTCGGCACCGTGTCGAACTGCATCTGGTAGTCGGTGATCTTGGTGTAGAACACCGCGACGTTGGCGCGCAGGCGGTGATCGAGCCAGTAGGACTTCAGTCCCAGCTCGTAGCTCTTATCGTTCTCCGGCTGGAACGTCAGGCCGAATTGCCCGTAATTCGCCGCCTCGCTGGAACCACCGGCCTTGTAGCCCGTGGCGTAGCGGAAGTACGTGTTGATATCCGGCGTGAACGCATAGGCGAGGGTAGCGGCGGGATTGAACTTGCTGGAGCTCACTTGGTTGGCCGCTCCGGGCGGATCCTGCTGCACGTACGGGTACTGGCACACCGGCGGGCAGGGGACGCCAGGAATCCCGGGCGGGGGGTTAAAGATGAGCGCGTTGCTCACGTAGGTGCGCGTGGCGTCGCGGTTGTCCTTGGTGTAACGGCCGCCCACGGTGAGCGAGAGCGGCTGGGTGATCTGCCACGTGAGCTGCGCGTAGGCGGCCTTCGAGAGCGCCTCATTGGTGACGTAACGGACGCTGGCTTCCTGGTAGATCGGGATACCGGGAATGAACTCCTTCGGAATGCCGATGGCACCGTCCTCGAGGTGGTTCGCGTGCTCATCGAAGTAATACAGGCCAACGACGTAGTTCCATTGCGTGCCAACGTTACCCAGGAGTTGAAACTCCTGGGTGAACTCGGTGCTCTGCACGATGTCGTAGCCGGCGAAGTTGGTGATGCCCTCGCCGAAAGGACCACCCGCGGTCGCCGGATTGGTAAACGCACCGGCGTAATCCTGAGTGAAGCGCGAATCGAGCCCGCGATAGTACGTCAGTGACTTGAAGGTATTTTGATCGTTCAACTTGAAAGCCAGCGTCAGTCCGTCGGAGTTGAAGCGCGCCTCGCTGATCGGCAGCGCAATCGGCTCCCAGGTGCTGGAGGCGAGGCCCACGGTCGGGGGGTAGCCCGGGATGACGGGGGCGGCGAGGGCTGCGTCCTGGTAGTAGATCGGCGTCGAGTCAAGCTCGCCCACCTCGTAGAAGTAATCGGCGGTGAACATGCCGCCGGTGTCCCAGCGCAGCGAGGCGCGCGCGCCTTTCTGGTTCTCGCGGTTGTAGTCTTCGCCGCCGGAGTTTTCAACGTTGCCGGCGAGGTTGCTGTAAAGCAGCGTGAATTTGCTCGAGAGGCCCCCGGCGACGGTCGGCAGGTTCACCGTGCCCAGGAGGCGTGCGTAGTCACGCTGTCCGCCGTCCGCGCTGAACTTCACGTCGAAGTCACCGGTCGGCTTCTGGCTGATGATATTCACCGCGCCGCCGGTGGTGTTACGGCCGTACAGTGTGCCCTGCGGGCCGCGCAGCACTTCCACGCGCTCGACGTCCGCGAGATCGAAGGTCTCCGCCTGCGGGCGGGCGATATAGAAGCCATCCTCGTAAAGACCCACCGAGGCGTCCTGGGTGATCTGGTTCGCGTCCGCGACACCCTGGCCGCGCATGTAGAGGATCAGCGTGTTGCTCGAGCTCGGGTAGGGCGTGAAGTTGATGCTGGTCGACTGCTCGGCGACGCCGGCGAAGGTGTTGACACCCGCCTTGTCGAGAAACTCGGCCGACAGTGGCGTGATTGCGATCGGAGTCGTCTGCAGATTCTCCTGACGGCGCTCCGCGGTCACGACGACCTCCTGAAGACCTTCCTGAGTCTGCTCCTGGGCGAGTGCCAGGCGTGCATCAGCGACAAAGAGCCCCGTCACGGCGAGCATCGCGCCGCCGAAGCGCGAACCGAAGTTCAGCATGAGGATCCCCCTAAGATACGTTGTCAGCCGAGCCGATCATACCCGTGATCAGTGCCTTGTCGAGTGGAAGTTGCACTGGCGCAACGGTAAAGGGAGGCTGCCGCGTTAAGCAATCTAGCCTCGTCCAAACGAGGGATTGCTGCGATCAGCTAAGGGCTATGATCGCCAGTCTTTTCGCAGCGCGGCGAGCTCGGGGGTCGGATGAGGCAAAGAGCGCGGAGCGTGCCGGGCGCGCATTGGGTTGTTGCTATTCTGCTGCCGTTGCTCGCGAGCTGCTCGCGCACTCCGCCGGTGGATTACTCGGGCCCCCTCGGCGGCTGGTCCTTCTGGGGCGGCAACGAGGGTGGCATGCGCTACTCGCCCGTCACCCAGATCACCCCCGAGAACGTCAGGAACCTGAAGGTCGCCTGGGTCTACCGCATCGGCGAAGCGAGTCTGGTGCCTGCGCATCCGACCGCTCCCAGCGCCGTGCCCGGCATGCTCGCCAAGGGTCTCACGCCCGAACTCAGGCGCCTGCCGGCCCTCGAAGCCACGCCGATTCTCGCCGAGGGACGCCTGTACCTGTGCTCGAGCATGAATCGGGTGGTGGCCCTGGATCCGCAGAGCGGGCAGGAGCTGTGGTCGTTTGATCCGAAACTTGACACCACGGGAGCTGTCCTGCTCGTGTGCCGCGGTGTCAGTTACTACCACGACGCGAGTGCCTCTGACGGGGCGGCGTGCGCCAGCCGCATCTTCACCGCGACGCAGGATGCGCGGCTCATCGCCCTCGATGCGAAAGATGGCAAGCCGTGCGCGGATTTTGGCCGTGCAGGGACCGTCGACTTGCGGGCGAACCTCGGGCACACGCTCCCGGGCGACTACGGCGTGACGGTGCCGCCGGCGATCATCGGCGATCGGGTGATCGTTGGCGGGAGAATCACCGAGGACATGCGCACCGATATGCCGGCCGGCGTGGTGCGCGCCTTCGATGCGCACAGCGGTGCACTGCTGTGGGCGTGGAATTCGGTGCCCCCGCAGGCCCCGGGCGCCTTGCCCGATGGCACGTACCGGCGCTCGACCGCCAACACCTGGTCGGTGTTCTCCACCGATCCGGAGCGCAACCTCGTGTTCATCCCGACGGGCAACGCACAGGTGGGTCTGTACGGCACGACGCGTGACGTGGATGGACGCGACTACTACGCAAGTTCCGTCGTCGCTCTTGAGGCGGCGACCGGCAAGGTCGTGTGGCACTTCCAGACCGTGCACCACGATGTGTGGGACTACGATGTGCCCTCGCAGCCGGTGCTGTTTGATTTTCCCACCGCGCACGGTCCGGTGCCCGCGCTCGCCCAGCCCACCAAGCAGGGCTACCTCTTCATCCTCAACCGCGAAACCGGCGAACCCCTGGTCCCCATCGAAGAGCGTCCCGCGCCGCAGGCGGGCGCGGTCGAGGGGGAGCACCTTGCCGCCACCCAACCGGTGCCGACGAATGACACCTACGTGCTGCAGCGTCCCAGGCTCACCGAAGCGGACATGTGGGGGTTCACGCCGTGGGATAAGGCTCAGTGCCGGCAGAGCTTTCGCAAGTACCGCTACGAGGGCGCATTCAGTCCGCCGTCGCTTGAGGGAACCATCACCTACCCCGACAACCTCGGTGTCATGAACTGGGGCAGCGCGGCCGTCGACCCGGTGCGGCATCTGCTGATCATCAACACGAGCCACGTCGCGACTATCGCGCAGCTCGTGCCGCGTGCGCAGGCGGATGAGAGCTTTGCCAAGGGCGAGTGGCTGCTCGCGCAGGCAGGCACGCCCTATGCGGCACGATGGACCGCGATGCTCTCCCCCTGGGGCGCCCCCTGCAATAAGCCCCCGTGGGGCGAGCTCGTGGCGATCGATCTTCAAAGTGGCAAGCGCGCATGGCGCGTGCCGCTGGGTACCACGCGCGATCTGGCGCCTTTTCCGCTGTGGCTGAAGCTCGGGACTCCCAACATCGGCGGCCCGCTCATCACCGCCTCGGGACTCACCTTTATCGGGGCCACGACCGATGACTTTCTGCGTGCGTTTGATAACCGTACCGGGGAGGAGCTGTGGAAGGGACGTCTGCCGGCGGGTCCGCAGGCGACGCCCATGACCTATCGCTTAAGCGCCAACGGCAAGCAGTTCGTGGTGATCGCCGCCGGCGGTCACCGCTACATGCGTACCAAGCTCGGCGACTATCTGGTCGCTTTCACCTTGTGAGCGTGTAGTCCTCAAGGTTCGGCGCGCGCGTCCACTTCCAGTAATCCGCCAGCCGCCACGGCGAGGTCGTCACCACCCGCCCGGCGCGGTTGCGGTACCAGCTGTCCGCGGCCGGGTGCGACCACACCAGCGTCTCAAGCTCTGCGATCAGGCGGCGCGTGTAGTCCTCGTACACCTCGGGGCGGCAGTCCATGGCTTTGACACCGTTCTCGAGCAGCGCCTGGATGCAGGCGGTCGCGTAGCGTACCTGGCACTCGGAATGAAAGATGATGCTGCCGGCGTGGGCAAGGTTGGTCGCCGGACCGTACAGACAGAACAGGTTGGGAAAGTCCGGCACGGTGATGCCAAGATAGGCGCGCGGCTCATCGCCCCACACCTCGCCCAGCTGCTTGCCGTGACGACCGACAACGTTCATCGGCCACAGAAACTTCGTGGCATGAAAGCCGGTGGCGTAGACGATGACGTCCACCTCGTAGTGACCGGAGGAGGCGACAATGCCGCCCGCATCAATCCGCGTCACGCCCTCGCTGATCAGTTCCACATTCGGCTGCTGCAGTGCCCGCAGCCAGCTGCCATTGTCCTGCAGCATGCGCTTGCCCATGAAGGGGAACTTCGGTGTCACCTGCTCAAGGAGCGCCTCGTTGCCGTTCACCTGGCTCTTCATGTACTCGACGAGCTGCGCGCGATACTGGTCGTTGAGCGCGTTGACGGCGCGCTCGGGGTGCGCGAAGTTCTTGTCGATCCGCAGCGCCGGCAGGATACCGTCGCTGCCCGGATAGAAGATGAGAAAGCGGAACCAGCGGGCGTAGTACGGCACGTGCTGCACGAGCCAGCGAAACTGCGGGCTCACCGCTTCGTGATAGAGCGGATTCGGCAGCATCCAGGGCGCCGAGCGCTGGAACACGAAGAGCTTTGCGGCAATCTTCGCCACCTCGGGCACCAGCTGAAAAGCGCTCGCGCCCGAGCCGATCACCGCGACGCGCTTGCCGCTGAGATCGAGCGTTGCGTCCCACTCGGCGGAGTGCAACTGCACGCCCGTGAACTGCTCGCGCCCGGTGATCTCGGGAATGCGCGGGCGGTTGAGCTGCCCGACCGCACTCACGATGGCGTTGACGCGCAGCTTGCGCGGCGCACCGCCGGTGTTGCTCTTCAGCTCCACATCCCACACCGCGGCCTTCTCATCGTAGCGCGTGGCGGTGACCTCGGTGTTGTAGCGGATGTACGCCTCGAGCTCGTGGCGTTTGACGAAGTTCCTGAAGTAGGCGAGCAGCTCGTCGCGCCGCGAGAAGTACTCGCTCCACGCGTACGGCTCGAAGGAATACGAGTAGAAGTGATTGGCGATGTCGACGCGGCAGCCCGGGTAGCTGTTCTCGTACCAGGTGCCGCCGACCGAATCGTTCTTCTCCACGACGGTGAAGGCGATGCCCGCCTCCTTCAGACGCAGCGCCTGCAGGAGTCCGGACATACCGGCGCCGATCACCAGCACGTGGAACTTTTCGCGCACCGCGGCCGGTACTTCACGCGACCAGCGCGGCGCGCGCGAATCGTTGCCATCGAGTGCCAGTTCCTCGAGCATCATGGGCACATATTCATCGCCGACCCGCTCGCCCACCATGAAGTTCATCATCTCCTGCACCAGCGCAGGGGAGGGCTGCGGCGGCAGCGTGCAGCCGCGATCGCGGTAGTCGGTGAGCGCCTTGAGCGCCATGCGGCGCACGCTCGCCTGGTCCTCCTCACTCAAGCCGCCCTGGAAGCCGCCCATCATGACGACCTTTGGCCGGATCGAGCCCTTGAGCAGGCTCGTGTCGCCGGTGAGATGCACGAGCGACATCATGAGCGTCGGGATGCTCGCGCCCTCGAGCTGCGCGGCGATGAATTCATCGCTCTGCGTGATCTTCTTTTCAGCCGGCAGCAGGTGCTCACTCATCGGGCGTACTCAGGTGCGAAAGGGTGCCCAGCAAGATACTCGCTAAGACGGGCAGCGCCCATCGCCGATTGCTCCTAGTCCGGTACGACGAGGAGCACCCGCCTCAGTCCGACACTTCGCCGCTTTCGATGACGCGGGCGGCGCCGAGTGCCGCGCGCCCCTGGGCGCGCAGCGATTCGAGGGGCAGCAGATACGATCTGACCGCCGGCGGGGGCGCCTGCGTCAGGATGAGGCGCAGACTCATGCCGCCGTGAACGTGCCCGCCCGGATCAAGCCAGTTGCCTCCGATGCCCGGGTCCGTGTCGGCGATGACCACCCACACGGAGCCATCGGGCTCGAAACGGCAGCGGTATTTGGTGAGGTGACCCTGACCATCCTCGTAGTTGTCGAAGTTCTCCTGCCACAGGTTGCACAGCTGGAAGATCCAGTAGTCGCACGCGGGCGGCGTGAAGCACAGCACGAGCGCCTCCTCGTGCGCTTTGCGCCAGGTGCCAAAGCCGTGATGACGATCGGGCACGCCGCCGTTGCTCAAGTACAGTGCGCGGCTGAAGCGGATGCTGTTCGGGCGCTCGGAGAGATTGTCCTGCCACCAGGAGCGCACGAGCTCAAGATAGGCGAGCACCAGCTGTCCACTCTTGGCCAGCTGTGTGCTCAGGTGCGCAGCATCCAGGGGCTGTGGGGTCGGCCGATCGAGGCGCTCAATGCGCATCACGGGCGGCAGCTCCCTGGAGCGCTCGTGATACACGATACGAATCAGCAGTCCCACGCAGTCCGGCTCGATCTTCAGCCAGTTGCGCGCACCGGCGGGTGCTTCGCGGCTCACCAGCACCTGGAAGTTGCCGTCGGCGTCAAAGTCGATGGCCTGACTCTGCAGCATCCCGGTGGTGCGCAGCAGCGCAGGATTGCAGTCCTTGAGGCCGGCGAAGCCGCGCGGCGCCCAGTCACTCGCCCCGGCATCCTGCGGCTGCAGCGCTGACCAGGAGGCCATGACGAAGTAGGGCACCGTGCCGCGCGTGCCACGGATCAGGTAAGCGTGGCTGCCGTCGATGAACTCGGCCAGCAGGTGATCCTGGTCGGGGGACTGAAAGTTGATCGACTGTCGCCACGGCGCATCGCGCAGGCGCGGCCGTTGCGGCTCGCAGTTCTCCACGAAGCGCTCAAGGCCGTTGCGTGTCAGGCGGGTGAGAAAGCGGTACCACTCGGCGCGGTCCAGTTCCGTGGGCTCGTCACCAAAGCGTTCAATGAGACGGCCCGCCTGCTTGAGAACTTCGCAATAGTCCTCCCAGGCGCGCCCGCCGAGCAGCCGCTGGGCGCTCTGCTCACTGGCAAAGGGCTTCTCGCTCATGGCGTGCAACAACCTCCGCGGCGCAAGGGGATCCTCGCTCGCATGCTACCCCGTCTTGGGGATGCGGGCAGCGGGGGCGCCGGGTTCAAAATGACCCATGAGTGCCAATAAGTCGGCGCTGGGCGCCGTGGTGGTCGGGACCGGCTTTGGCGTGTTCACGCACCTGCGCGCGTTGCGCAACGCCGGTATAGAGGTGCGCGCGCTGGTCGGGCGGGATCCGGCCAAGACCACCGCGCGCGCGAAGCTCCTCGGTGTGCCGCGCGCGTGTACGTCGCTGCCCGAGGCACTCGAGGATGCGGCCGTGCAGATCGTGACCATCGCGACACCGCCGGCCACGCACGCACTGCTGGTGCAGGAAGCCGTGGGCGCCGGCAAGCACGTGCTGTGCGAGAAACCCTTCGCGATGAATCTTGCCGAAGCGCGCGGCATGCTCGCCGCCGCCGAGCGCGCCCGCGTGGTGCACGTGCTGGGCGTGGAGTTTCGCTTCGCCACCGCGCACGAACTGCTGCGCCGGACGATCGCCTCCGGCGCCATCGGCGAGCCGCGACAGGCCCTGTTCGCCTGGCTCGTCCCCTTCCTGTCGCACCCGGCCGCACAAACCCCCGCCTGGTGGGAGGATGCGGCGCAGGGCGGGGGGTTCCTCGGCGCCTGGGGTTCGCATCTGGTGGATCAGGTGCGCGTCACGCTCGGGGAGTTCGTCGCCGTGAGCGCACGCCTGCAGACGCTCTCGGGCAAGGCGGGCATGAGCGCGGATGACACGTTTTCGGCGCAGTTCCGCCTCGCCAATGGCCTCGAAGGGGTGTTCGTGGAATCGATGGCCGCCCCCGGGGACATGTTCGGCATCGTGCGCATCTGCGGCAGCGAGGGGGCGGCGTGGATCGAGGGCGTGCAGGGGGAGCAACTGTGGGTCGCAGACCGCTCGGGCAAGAAGAAACTGGTGCCGGTGCCCCCGGAACTGGTGCTGCCACCGCCGGTGCCTTTCCCGCACGCGGAGCTCATGCAGACCGCATACGAGCAGGCGCACGCCTTCGGCACCGATCTGGCCCCCTACACGCGACTGGTAGAGGCGATGCGCGCGCGCATCGAGGGGCGGGATGCGGGTAGCGCGCCGCCGCTTGCGACCTTCAGGGACGGCGTTGCCGGCCAGGCCGTGCTGGATGCGATGCGCGCCTCCGCCGGAGGCGGCAGTTGGGTCAAGGTCGAGCCAGGCTGAGCCCTCAGGCAGCGCGAGCGACACCTTGACGGAGGGTGACCGCTTCGTAACCGATCGGCCGAGGGCCTTGCGCTTATAGTTGAGGGCGCATGCGTCGCGCCAACAAACGCGGGAGTAACCATGGCAGAGGATGAGGTTGTCGGCAGAGTCATCAGCGGGGCCTCCTGGGCGCAGTTCTGCGAAGCGCTGCAGGCTGCGGGGGCTGAGGTGTTGCGGCCGGAGTCCCCGGCCACCGAGCTTGACCGCGCCGAGGGCTGGCGCTACCTCACGCGCCTGACGCGGGTCGGGCTTGAGATGATGCTGGAGTTTGGCAATCCGGACTTCCCGGTCTTCTACCAGGCCTCCAACACGACGCTGAAAATCGGCGGCGACAATCCGGACAACATTTACTGGAACGCGACCATCGCGGGCGACCGCGAGTACCGCCTGCGCGGCACACGCGGCACGGTGCGCTATCTGTCCTTCGGCACCAAGGCGAATCGCTACGCCGTGGACGGTACCCTGGCCTCCACCGGGGAGCTGGATGCGCCGAACCTCACGGTCAACGCCGACGGGACCTTCGAGGTACTGGTGAGCCGCAACCGCCAGGCGGGTAACTGGCTGCCGATGTCGGCCGATTCAACCATGCTGCTGGTGCGTAACACGATCCTGGACCGCCAGCGCGAGACCCCCGCCATCATGACGATCGAGCGCATCGGCGGCCCGGCGAAGCCTGCGCCCCTGACGGCGGCGCGCATCGAACGCGCGCTGCTTTCCACCGCGGCGTTCGTGAAGGGCACCGCACACACCTTTGCCGACTGGGTCCACTCCTACCAGGCCAGGCCGAATGAACTGGCCACCATCGACCAGACCATATTCTTCCGCGCGGGCGGGGACCCGAACATCTTCTATCTGCACGGTTACTGGACGCTCAAGGCCGATGAGGCCCTGGTGATCACGGTAAAGCCGCCCGAGTGCGAGTTCTGGAACTTCCAGCTGGATAACTACTGGATGGAGTCGCTCGATTACCGCTACGCGCCGGTGTGGGTGAACAGTCACACCGCGCACTACAACGCGGACGGCTCGGCGACCCTGACGATCGCGCGCGAGAATCGCCGCTTCAGTAACTGGCTGGACACCGACGGACACACGAGCGGGCACATGCTGCTGCGCTGGACGCGCGCGAAGTCACACCCGGTGCCCGAGTGCCGCCTCGTGAAGCTCGAGAAGGCGGCGGCGGCTTAGGATGGCGGCGGCGGACGTGCTGCGCACCGATGAGGCGCGCTTTGCGGGGCTGGCGGATTTTCCCTTCACGCCGCGCTACGTGAGCGTGAGCGATGCGCGCTTCGGCTCCCTGCGCATGGCCGCGATCGATGAGGGTCCGCGCGCGGCTCCCGTGGCGCTGCTGCTGCACGGCGAGCCGACCTGGAGTTACCTGTATCGAAAGATCATCCCGCGCATCACCCAGGCGGGATTTCGGGCGGTGGCGCCGGATCTCATCGGCTTTGGCCGCTCCGACAAGCTCGCGCGCCGCAGCGACTACAGCTACGAGGCCTTCGTCGGCTGGCTGCGCGGCTTCGTGGAGGCGCTGGATCTCACGCGCATCACGCTGGTGTGTCAGGACTGGGGCGGACCGATCGGTCTGCGCGTGCTCACCGCGCAGCCGCAGCGCTTTGCGGCCGTGCTCGCCGCGAACACACTGCTGCCCAACTGCGAGCCGCCGCCGCGCGGCGTACCCGACTGGCCGGGCACGCTCATCGAGAACTGGGTGGCCACGGCTGCGGCGGCCTCGGATCTGCCGGTGAGCGGCATCATCGCCGCGGTGTGCCGCCACCCGCCTACCCCCGAGGCGCTGCACGCCTACGATGCACCCTTCCCGGAGGCCGCCTTCAAAAGCGGCGTGCTCGCCTTTCCCGGACTCATTCCCATCCGTCCCGACATGGCGGGCATTGCCGAGAACCGCAAGGCGTGGGCGCAGCTGGAGAGGTTCGAGAAACCCTTCATGACCGCCTTCAGCGATGCGGATCCAACGACCGCGCCGTGGGCGGAGGTGTTCCAGCGACGTGTGCCGGGAGCCGCGGGGCAGCCGCACACGACGATACGCGACGCCGGTCATTTCCTGCAGGAAGAGCAGGGTGAGGCGCTCGCGAGCGTGCTGCTCGAGCTCCTGCGCCGCGCCACCCGCTAAGCGCGGGGGCGGGGCCTGCCGGCCTTCAGCGCGCTACCTGACGTAGAACTGGCTGAAGTACTTGCGCCATTTCAGGATCTCCCCGTCCCCATCGCACAGCAGCGGCTGCTCGCGGTAGCGCTTGTTGTTCCACACGATCATGTCGACCGACTCGAAGCCCGCCTCAGCGCCGCTGCCCTGGCCGACCTGTTCCTGCAGCATGTCGGCGGCGAGTTTCGCCTCCGGCGTGCCGTCCGGGAATTTTCTGTGGGTGAAGCTCATGCGCATGATGGTGCGCGAGCTGCTCACCGGGGTCGGGTAGCTGACCATGGTGGTGACCACCGCTCCCTTGGTGAAGCGCACCACCTGCAGGCCCGGTCCGGTCTGCTCGATGATGATGTAGCCGTTGGCCATGTTGACGTGCCAGTGGATGCCATCGGCGCGGCATTCGCCGGTCGGGATGATCGGCGCGTGGTGCAGGAATTTAAGATGTGCGAAGTCAACGCCGTTCTCGCCCAGCTCCTGGATGAAGGTGTTGACCGGCCACTCACCGCGGGCGGGCTTGATGTAGTTCGCATCCGTGAGCTCGGGAATTTCCGGAACTTCCCACTGCGGCGCGACGCCTTGCGGGTGATACCAGGCCCAGACGATGCCGAACTTTTCTGTCACCGGCAGCGCCCTGAGGATGGCCTGGCGCTTGGTGATCGGCGGCATGATCTTGGCGTAGGGGATGCGCGTGCACCAGCCCTTGGGGTTGTAGGCCCAGTGATGGAAGGGACAGCGCAGCGAATCACCGTCCACCTTGCCGCCATGCCCCAGGTGCGCACCCAAATGCGGGCAGTAAGGATCCACGACGCCGGCCTCGCCGGTTTCGCTGCGGAACATCACCCACTCCTGGCCGAAGTACTGGATGTTGCGCACTTCCCCGGCCTTGAGCTCTTCACTGTAGCTGACGAAGAACCAGCCGTAGGGGACGGGCAGGGGACACCGCTCGAAGGGGGTGCTGCCGCCTGAGACCTCAACACGCCCGGGCGCCTGACTCAATACGCTGCTCATGCTTCGCTCCTGAAACCTGGCGCGCTCACCCGAGGGCGGGCGCGCCCGGCTGACTCATGTAGTAAGGACCGATGATCATGCCGCCGTCCACGACGATCTCCGCGCCGCAGACGTAAGAGGCATCGTCGCTGGCGAGGAACAGGCTGACGCGCGCAACCTCCTCGGCCTGGCCGATCCGCCCGAGCGGCACGGTCTTGTAAAACCTGGCCGTCGCCGCCTGCATCTCGGGGCTCGCACCAACTCGGGTGGTCATCGGGGTACTGATGCCGCCCGGATGAATCGAGTTGACCCGCACGCCGCGCGGCCCAAGCTCCATCGCCGCGACCTTGGTGAGTCCGCGCACACCCCATTTGCTGGCCGAGTATGCGGCGGTGGCGTTCGAACCCTTCATGCCGTCGATCGAGGAGATGTTGACGATCGAGCCGCCGCCGCGCTCGATGATAAGCGGGGCGACTGCCTTGATTCCCAGAAACGTGCCGACGAGATTGACGCCGAGCACGCGCTCGAACTCCTGCTTGCTGATATCCATGAGGCCGCGCATCAGGAGGACACCGGCGTTGTTCACGAGTATGTCGACGCCGCCGAAGCGCGCGAGCGTCTCGCTCACCAGGTGCTGCCAGCCGTCTTCGTCGGCGACATCGTGATGGCGGAACAAGGCGACCGTACCGAGCTCGCGCGCGAGCGCTTCGCCCTCCACGTCGAGCACGTCCGCGATGACCACGCGGGCGCCTTCGGCGACGAACAGCCGCGCCGTCGCGGCTCCCATGCCGCGCGCGCCACCGGTGATGATGGCGGTCTTGTTGGCAAGTCGATCCACCGTGCCCCCTTCGCGCGCGATGCGGCCGGCATCAACGGTACCGGCAGTTCTCAAATTACCATGGCCCCCTTGGGAGCGCGAATTTCGGCCGCCGGCGCGAGGCGACGCGGCGCGCTGCCAAATCGAAACCGCCAGTACGTTAATTGACCCTCGCAGCAGCGGCGCGCACAATAACCCGGCCGCGCGGGCCTTCCGTGCCGCATCCCCATCCGGCCCGCTGCCACGCCAGGAGGTTCAGGTCATGAATGCCGTTTTGGAACGTCTGGTTTCCGCCGATTCGCACGTTCACTTCACCGACGAGTGGGTCAAGGCACGGCTGCCCGCGCGCTTGCATCCGGTCTGGGATGAGGCGGGCAAGAAGCAGGCGGCGTACGAGGCGAGCGAACTGCGTCGCGGCCAGAAGCAACTGCAGCTGGAGGATTTCGTGGACCCGGAGGCGGCCAAGGACCCGGGCCACTTTGAGCCGCACGCGAAGCTCCTGGCGATGGATCGCGACGGCGTGCAGGCGGAGGTGATCTTCCCGGAAGTGGGCGGCGCCAAGTACTGCACCCCGAGCCTCATGGGCGGTGACTGGAAGGAAGCGCTGCAGGGCTACAACGACGGCATGGCCGACTTTGCCTCCGTGGACCCGCTGCGATTGCTGACGGCTTACCAGATCCAGCTCTTCGACATCGACTTCGCCGTGAGCGAGGTGCGCCGCCTCGCCAAGCGCGGCGCGCGCTGCGTGCAGATCACCCCCTTCCCCACCGAGTTCGGGCTGCCCGATGTCTACGATCACCGCTACGACCCGCTCTGGTCGGTACTCTCCGAGACCGGAATCACGATCCTCAATCACCTCGACGTGAAGGCATCGCTCTGGGACGTCTTTCGCCGCGATCCGACCCCGCAGAAGGGCATCTTCACCGCCATGCCCGCGGTGGCGCTCGCCGAGCCGCTCGCGTTCTGGATCCTCACCGGCACGCTCGAGCGCTTCCCGAAGCTCAAAGTGATCCTGGTCGAGCCGGGCCTGGGGTGGCTGCCGTTCTTCTTTGAGGTGGTGCTCGATGCGCGCATGCACCAGCACTACGAATTCCCGAACGTGAAGATGCTGCCGAGCGAGTACTTCAAACGCCAGATGGGCGCAACGTTCATGTACGAGCCGAGTGGACTGGCCGCCGCCTACAAGTTCTTCGGCCCCGACTGCCTGTACTGGTCGACGGATTTCCCGCACCCGGCCACCTGCTGGCCGAACTCACGTAAGGTGGTCGCCGAGCAGTTCGACAAGGCGGGCATTCCCGCACTGGACCGCAAGAAGATCGTCAGCGGCAACGCGCTGCGTCTGTTCGGCCTGCCGGCCTGAGCTCAGCATGGCCGGTGTGCTCGAGGGGATTCGCGTCCTCGATCTGTCCTGGGGAATCGCAGGTCCGATGAGCGCGATGCTGCTCGCCGATCACGGCGCGCAGGTGACCAAGATCGAGCCCCCCGGGGGGGATCCGTTCCGCGGTCAGCTCGGCTATCGGGTCTGGCAGCGTGGCAAGAAAAGCGCGGTGCTCGATCTGAAGCTTGAAGCCGAGCGCGCCACGTTCCTCACGCTGGCCGCTCATGCGGATGTGCTCCTGGAGAGCTTCTCCCCGGGTGTCACACGGCGCCTCGGCATTGATTACGCGACGCTGAGTGAGGCGAATCCGCGCCTCATCTACTGCTCCATCACCGCTTACGGGCGCGATAACAGCCACTCCGCCCGCCCGGGTTACGATGCCCTGGTCGCTGCGCGCGCCGGGCTGCACTGGGAGCAGCGCGGCTGGCCCGAAGGCGCCATCAATCATATGGCGGGCGTCGAGGACCCGTACGCAGAGGTGGAGATCCCGTATGAGTGGCTGCAGGGCGCAGCGCGTCCCGGGCCGCTCTATCCGGCCTCGTACTGGCCGAGCCTCGGGGCATTCTTCGCCGCGACCACCGCCATCAGCGCGGCGCTGCGCGCGCGTGAGATCACCCAACGCGGCCAGTGGGTGGAGACCTCGCTCCTGCAGGGAGCCTTTGCCTGCGCCAGCGGCGTGTGGCAGCGCGCGCAGAAGATCGACGTACCGATGTTCAACAGCTGGATCCTCGGCTCGCGCTCCCCCAAGGGCCACTTCGAGTGCTCCGACGGACGCTGGATTCACAACTGGGTGCCCAATCCACGCTTCCTGCTCACGGCCTCCGCCGGCCCAACCCTCAACGCCACGCCGGATCTGAAGGCGCGCAACGACCCGGACCGTTTCGGCACCGGGCCGGAGGAGTTGCTGGTGATGATGCACTACCAGCCGCTGCTCGCGGAGGCGGTGCATAAATTCCCGGCGCGCGCCTGGGTCGAGGCGGCGGCGGCGGCCGGCATGACCATCCAGGACGTGCGCCCGCCGGAAGAAGCGCTGACCGATCCGCTTTTCATCCAGGACGGTTGCGTCACGGAAATCAACGACCCGGAACTCGGACCCATCCGCCAGGTCGGCGTGACGTACCGGCTCGCGGCGAACCCGAGCGCGATCACCCGTGCGGCCGCGCGCCTCGGTGAGCACACCGCCTCGGTCAAGGCGGAAGCGGCGAGTCTGGGCGCGAAGGCTCCGCCGGCAGCCGCCGCCGGGCGCAAACTCGGTGCGCCACTTGAGGGCGTGACGGTGCTTGATCTCGGGCTGGCGATTGCCGGTCCCTACGGCACGCAGATCCTCTCGGACCTGGGCGCCAAGGTCATCAAGGTCAACGCGCTCTACGACACCTACTGGCACTCCAATCACATCGCCTATATGGCGAACCGGGGCAAGCGCAGCATTGCGCTGGACCTGAAAGATCCGCGCGCCATGAAGGTACTGCGGCAACTGGTGGAGAAAGCCGACGTCGTGCAGCACAACATGCGCTACGACGCCGCCGAGCGCCTCCAGATCGACTACGAGAGCCTCAGGAAGATCAACCCGAAGCTGATCTACTGTCATACGCGTGGCTTTGAAACCGGTGCGCGCGAAGGCTTGCCGGGCAACGATCAGACCGGTGCCTGCCTTGCGGGTGTGCAGTGGGAAGATGGTGGCATGTCCGGCGGCGGCAAGCCGCTGTGGTCGTTCACGAGCCTCGGGGATACCGGCAACGGGTTCTTGTCGGCGATCGCGATCATTCAGGCGCTCTATCACCGCGAGCGAACCGGTGCCGGACAGTTCTGCGACACCTCGATCGTGAACGCCCACCTGCTCAACAGCTCCTACGCCGTCGCACGCCCGGATGGCAGCGGGTTTGAGCGCCCGAAGACCGACGCGCGACAACTCGGACACGGCACCGTGAGCCGCCTCTATGAGACCCGGGACGGCTGGCTGTGCGTCGTGCTGCCTTCACAGGAGGACTGGGATCGCTTTTGCATCGCGACGGGCCTCGAGAGCCTCCCGGCCGATGCACGCTTCGCGAGCGCCGCAGCGCGCGCCGAGAATTCGGCCACGCTGGTGCCGATTCTGGAGGCAAAGCTGCGCGAGCGCACCGCCGCGGAGTGGTTCGCGATCCTCGACCAGGCGCAGGTCCCGTGCGAGATCTCCGATCCGCGCTTCTCGCTCGGCCTGCACGATAATCCGGAGTTCAAGGCCCGCGGTTGGGTGGCGGCCTATGAACATCCATTCGTCGGCAAGCTCAACCAGATCGGCCTGCTGTTTGATTTCTCGGAGACCCCCGGACGCGTGCAGGGACCCCCGCTCATCGTCGGGCAGCACAGCCGCGAGATTCTCGCAGAGCTCGGCTACTCCGCTGAGCAGATCGAAGAGCTCTGTAAGGACTGCGTGCTCGCCTGGAGCCTCAGGGAAGGTCACCGCAAGGTACGCAGTCCCTGGCAACCGCAAGCTCCGGCACCTGCGCCGGCGGAGAACAAGACGTGAGTGCGAACGAGGATGAGACCCCAGGCAGCGCTACCCGGCCCGATCCGGTATTCACGCCCGATGCGGCGTTCTTCTGGGACGGTGTGGCGCGCGGGGAGTTGCTCGGTCAGCGCTGCGCGGAGTGTCAGCGCCTGGTGCACCCGCCGCGCCCCATGTGCCCGTCCTGCCACAGCCTCAAGCGCGAGACCGTCCGGCTCAGCGGGCGCGGCAAGGTCTACAGCTGGGTCATTCCGCGCCATCCGGCGCCGCTTGGTTTCACCGAGCCGCCGATCGTGGCGCTGATCGAACTCGAGGAGGGCATCCGCCTGGTCTCGAACGTGATCGAGGTGAGTCCCGAAAAAGTGCGTGCGGGGCTTGCGGTGCAGGTGTCGTTCGCACCCACCCGCGGCGGGCGCGCGGTCCCGGTGTTCCGTCCGCAAGGGGGTTCGGGTGCCTGAATTCGCCGCCATCGCCGGAATCGGCCAGACGGAATTTTCCAAGAACTCCGGGCGCAGCGAACTACAGCTCGCCGCGGAAGCCTCCAAGGCCGCCCTGGATGATGCGGGCATCGATCCGGCTGACGTGGACGGCATGATTACCTTTACGCTGGATCCGAGCGACGAGATCGGTCTGTGCCGCTGTCTCGGGGTGAAGGACCTTGCCTACACGACCCGTATCCCCGGTGGCGGCGCTGCTTCCGTCGCGACCGTTTACCAGGCGATGGCGGCGGTAACGTCCGGCATCGCGGACGTGGTCCTCATCTGGCGCGCGATGAACGAGCGCTCGGCGTACCGCTTCGGACAGCCGCTCGTGCCGCCCAGCGGTGGCGTGGTGAACGTCGCCGGCAACGGCACCGGCTCGCTCCTGTGGTGTATGCCCTTTGGCGCGCAAACACCGGCGAGCTGGGAAGCGCTCGCCTCGCAGCACTATATGGAGACCTTCGGCGTCACCAATCAGGACCTCGGGCATGTGTCCGTGGCCCAGCGCAAGCATGCGGCGACCAATCCGCTGGCCTGGTTCTATCGCAAGCCCATCACGCTCGAGGATCATCAGCAGTCGCGCTGGATCGTCGAGCCGGTGCTGCGGCTGCTGGATTGCTGCCAGGAGAGCGACGGGGGCGTGGCGCTCGTCATCACGAGCCTCGAACGCGCCCGTGACCTCAAGCAGCGGCCGGTGCGGATCGTGGCCTCGGCGCAGTCGATCCCCGCGGAGGTCGAGGTGATATCCAATTACTATCACGGCGATCTCACCGTGATGCCCGAAGCGCGCGGCGTCGCGCGGCGCCTGTATGCCCGCTCCGGGCTCACCGCGAAGGACATGCAGCTCGCGATGATCTACGACGCCTTCACGCCGCAGGTCCTAAAGCAGCTCGAGGCGTTCGGTTTCTGCGGGCGCGGCGAAGCAAAAGACTTCGTCAAGGGCGGTAACATCCAAGTCGGGGGCAGCCTGCCGGTAAACACCAACGGCGGCCTCATTGGCGAGGCCTACATTCACGGTATGAACAACATCACCGAAGCGGTGCGGCAGCTGCGCGGCACGGCCACCAACCAGGTGAAGAATCTGAGCCACGCGCTGGTCTCCTGTGGCATGGCCGGCGCGATCCTCGCGAACGCATAAGCGAAGAGCGCCATGAGATCGATCAAACCGGGCCTGCGCCTGAAGAGCGCCGTATGTTCCACCGAGATCATGGTGATCCGTGCTCCGGCCGGGGAAGCGCACTTAAGCTGTGGGGGCGCGGAAATGCTCGCCGTGAGTGAGTCGGCGCCCGCGCCGGCGCGGCTGGATCCCGCGCACGCCGAGGGCTCACTCATCGGCAAGCGCTACGTCGATGCGGAGGAGCGCTTCGAACTGTTGTGTACGAAGGGCGGTGAGGGTTCCTTGAGCCTCAATGGCGCACCCCTGAGCGTGAAGCAGGCCAAGGCGCTGCCTTCCTCGGACTGATCCTGTGAACCTCGCGATGCTGCTCGACATGGCAGCGGATGCCTTCGGGGAGCGCATCGCGGTCAGCTGCGGGGAATCGAGCCTCACGTACGCGGCACTGCGCAGGCGCGCAACGGCGGCGGCGCGCCAGCTCGCCGGCGCCGGCTTCTCCCACGCCGCACTGCTGGATACCAACGGACTCGCGGCGCCCATCACGCTGTTCGCTTCCGCCTATGCGGGCCTGCCGTACGTGCCCCTCAATTACCGCCTCACGAGCGCTGAACTGGAAGCACTGCTGCGACGCGTTGCACCGGCGTGGCTCGTATCCCCCCCGTCGCAGCACGAGCGGCTGGTGCTGCCCGCGAACGTAACCCTGGCCAGCGCGGCCGGGCTTGCCGCGGCATCACAGCTCGCGCCGGACGCGCCGCTCGAGCCTCCGAGTGAGCCGGGCACGATCGCCATTCAGCTGTTCACGAGCGGCACGACCGGCATGCCCAAAGCGGCCGTGCTGCGTCATGAGAACCTCGTCTCCTACATCCTCGGCAGCGTGGAGTTTGGCGCTGCGGGGGACGAGGAAGCGGCCCTGGTGGCCGTGCCGCCGTATCACATCGCCGGAATCTCCGCGGTGCTCAGCTCGACCTACAGTGGGCGACGCATGGTCATGCTGCCGAGCTTTGAGCCCGCGGAGTGGCTGCGCCTGCTCTCGCACGAAAGGATCACGCACGCCTTTGTGGTGCCCACGATGCTGGTACGCATCATGGACCACCTCGCGCAGGCGCCGGCAAGTGCTGCATTTCCTGCGCTGCGCGCGATTGCCTACGGGGGTGGCAAGATGCCGCTCGCGGTGATCGAGCGCGCGCTGCAGCTATTCCCGGGCGTGGATTTCACCAACGCCTATGGGCTGACCGAGACGAGCGCCACGGTGTGCCTCTTGAGCCCGGAGGATCATCGTGCAGCGGCGGCGAGCGCAGATCCTGAGATACGCCGGCGGCTCGGCTCGGTCGGCCGAGCGCTGCCCACCATCGAGCTTGAGGTGCGGGATGCCACCGGACGAACGCTCGGCCCGCACGCATCGGGCATGGTGTTTGTACGCGGTGCCCAGGTCGCCGGCGAGTATCGGGGCGCCGGAAGTGTACTGGATGAGGCGGGCTGGTTCGCCACCCAGGACCGCGGCTGGCTGGATGAGGAGGGCTATCTCTTTCTCGAGGGACGCGCGGATGATGTCATCGTGCGCGGTGGGGAGAATATCTCCCCCGGCGAGATCGAAGAGGCGCTGCTGGCACACCCGGCGGTCGCCGACGCGGTGGTGGTGGCGGTGCCGAGTGAACAGTGGGGTGAGGCGGTGGGCGCCGCGGTCGTCCTGCGGGTGGGCGCGACGGTGACGGTATCCACCTTGCAGCAGTGGGTACGCGAGCGCCTGCGTTCCTCGCGGGTGCCGGAACGCTGGGTTTTCCCGCGCGAGCTACCGTACAACGAGATGGGTAAGGTGCTGCGCCGCGTGGTGCGCGAGCAGCTGCAGCAGCCGCCTTAGAAGGAGCGGGCGATCAGCTCCTTCATGATCTCGTTGGTGCCGCCGTAGATGCGCGTCACGCGTGCGTCGGCGTACATGCGTGCCACCAGATATTCGCTCATGTAGCCATAGCCGCCGTGCAGCTGCACGCATTCATCGAGCACCCGCTGCTGCATGTCGGTCGCCCACCATTTGGCCATCGAAGCGGTGACATCATCGAGCCGGCCCTCGATGACATCCTGGATGCAGCGGTCGATGAAGGTGCGCGCCACGCGCGTCACGGTCGCCGCCTCCGCCAGCTTGAAGCGTGCGTTCTGAAACTCGACCAGCGCCTTGCCGAAGGCCGTGCGCTCCTTCACATAGCGCACCGTCTCGGCGAGCGCCCCTTCCATGGCCGCCACGGCCTGCACCGCGACGATCATGCGCTCGTAGGGCAGGTCGCCCATGAGTTGAGAGAAACCGCGGCCTTCCTCCGCGCCGAGCAGCCGCTCTGCGGGCACTCGTACACCATCGAAGAAGAGTTCGTTGGTGTCCTGAGCGTGCTGGCCGATTTTCTCGAGAAAGCGCCCGACCCGAAACCCGGCGAGTTCCTTAGTTTCGATGAGGAGTATGGAGGTGCCCTTGGCGCCGAGCGCGGTATCGGTCTTCACCACCAGCAGCACCAGGCCTGCAAGATAACCGTTGGTGATGAAGATCTTTGAACCGGTGACAACGTACTCATCGCCCGTGCGCTCGGCGCGCGTGCGGATGCCTTGCAGGTCCGAGCCCGCCGCCGGCTCGGTCATGGCGATGGCGCCCACCAGTTCGCCGCTCGTCAGCAGCGGCAGATAGCGGCGCTTCTGCGCTTCGGTGCCGTGATTGAGCAGGTAATGGGCGGCAATGCTGTGCACGGCCTGGCCGAAGCCGGTGATGCCACGGCGGGCGAGCTCCTCGTAGAGCACCACTTCGTGGCGAAAATCCCCGCCCGCGCCACCGTATTCGGCCGGAATGTCCGCGCACAGAAACCCGAGCGCTCCCGCCCTGCGCCAGATCTCGTGGCCGACATTGTGCTGCGCGCGCCAGCGCGCCTCCTGCGGCAGCATCTCGCTGTCGATGAAGCGCGCCACGGCCTGACGGTACATCGACAGATCCTCGTTCATCCAGGCAGAGACGTATTCACTCATGGCTGTTGGATCCCTTGCGCTCACGGCTCCTGCCAGGCCTGCGAGGCCGCGGCAAACCAGGCAGGCTTGCCGGCCGTCCAGGTCTCGCCCCACAGGTTGGTGCCGCCGTTCACGTGCAGCGTCTGGCCGGTGATGAAGGAACCGGCGGGGCCGCCGACGAACAGCACGGCCTCGGCGATCTGCCAGGGCGAGCCGGCCAGGCGCAGCGGGCTTGCCTCACGGTAGCGGCGGTGGATGTCCTGCGGGTATGCGGCCCAGCCCTCGGAGACGATGGCACCGGGAGCGATGCAGTTGACGCGAATGCACAGCGGGGCCCACTCGACGGCGACCGCCTCGCTGAACGCGACCACACCGGCACGCGCCGCGAGGGTGTGCGCCACCTGGTGCAGCCCGCGCGGAGAAACGACGAGGCTGACGATGCTGCCCGGCTGGGTGAGGGTGCGCCAGTGTCGCGCGGCGCTTTGCATCATGTTGAATGTGCCAGTCAGGTTGGTGTCGATGACCGCGCGCCAGCCTTTCTCGCTGAAGTCGATAGCGGCCTGTGGGAACTGCCCGCCGGCACTGTTGACCAGCAGGTCAAGCGCGCCGCAGCGGGCAAATACCTCGTCAAAGAACAGGTCCACGGCGGCGCGCTCGCGGATATCCAGAGGAAACGCCTCGCAGGGCAGTTCGCGCGCGGCAAGCGCGGCACGCACCGCGTCGAGCTTCTCGATGCTGCGCCCGCAGATCAGAACCCGGGCCCCGAGTCGCGCGGCGAGCCAGGCGGTCGCCCGGCCGATCCCGCTGCCCGCACCGCTCACAAGAACGGTACGCCCCTTCAGGAGCCCGGCGGCGAGCGATGAGGGGCGGCTGGCGAGCTCCTCGTCCGAAAGGCGCAGGCCGGCCGGTGGTACCGGGGAGTCGGAGTCGGGGGCAGATGCCATCTTCAGACCCTACAAGTTCCGGCCGAGCAACTCGCCACTGATGATGAGCTTGCGCACCTCGGTGGTGCCGGCGCCGATCTCCAGCAGCTTCGTGGCCCGGAACAGACGGTTCACTTCCGACTCCCAGATGTAGCCGCTACCGCCGTGAATCTGCACCGCCTCTGCGAGCACGCGGTTCATCGACTCCGAAGCGTACATCACCGAGGCGGCGGTGAGTGCATGGATGCGGCCGCGGCCGCCGCCGCCGATCTCCAGGTCATTCGCCGCTGCCAGCACGCGATAGGTGAAGGTGCGCATGGTTTCCACCGCCACATACATCTCGGCGATCTTGGCCTGGATCATCTGAAAGTCGGCAATCCTGCGGCCGAACTGCTGTCGCAACTGCGAGTACTCAAGCGCGAGCTCGAGCGCGCGCTCGGCGATGCCAAGGCACAGGGGTGCGATCATCGCGCGCTCCAGGTCAAGCCCGCTCATCACCACCGCGAGGCCCCCGTTCTCGGCGCCGACGAGATTGCCCGCAGGCACCCGGCAGTCGGCGAACACCAGCTCCGCGGTCTGGCTGCCGCGAAAGCCCATCTTGGTGAGCTTCTGCGCGACGCGAAACCCCTCGAAGCCTTTCTCGACGATGAAAGCCGAGATGCCCTGCGGGCCGCGCTCCGGGGCAGTCTTCGCATACACGAGCAATACGTCGGCGACCGGGCCGTTGGTGATGTAGAGCTTCGAACCGTTCAAGAGGTAGTGATCACCGTCGCGACGGGCGCTGGTGCGCATCGACCCCAGGGCGTCGGAGCCCGCCCCCGGTTCGGTCAGGCCGAGCGCGCCCACCAGTGCACCGGAACAGAGCCCCGGCAGATAGCGGCGCCGCTGCTCATCGTTCGCGTTGCGGCAGATGTTGTTGACGCACAGATTGTCGTGCGCCACCCAGGCAAGCCCAAGGGCATGGTTCCAGCGCGAGAAGCCCTGCAGCACCAGAGCGCTCGTGAACAGGTCCGCGCCCGCGCCGCCGTAGTGCGCCGGCACCGTGACGCCCAGATAACCCTCGGCGCCGAGCCGGGCGAACGCGGCCGCCGGCCACCATTCCTCAGCATCCATGCGCGGCGCGAGCGGGTACAGCTCCCGCCGGGCGTACTCGCTGGCGGCTTCGAGTGTCGCCTGCTGCTCGCCGGACAGGTCGAACGCGAGCGGCGGGCTGGGGGTCGCCGGGGGCGCCATGGGCTCGGGCATAGAAAGTCCCCTCGCACGGGCAGTCAGTGAAGACTAATGAGTAATGCTCAGCATGTCTAGAAACCGGCCGAGCTAATTGACTTCCGAGCCTAAGTGAGGTGGACTCATTAGATGCGGAGCAAGGCATTGCGCATCGGCTGTGGATGCGGATTCTGGGGCGACAGCGCCGCCGGACCCGCGCAGCTGGTGCGCCAGGGCGACATCGATGTGCTGGTCCTGGACTACCTCTCCGAGATCACACTGTCGCTGCTGGCGCGGGTGCGGCGCAAACGCCCCGAACTCGGCTATACCGTGGACTTCGTCGGCGATGTCATGCGACCACTGGCGCGCGAGATCGCTGCCGGCAAGATCAAGGTCATCGCGAACGCCGGTGGCGTGAACCCCGGGGATTGCGGTGAGGCTTTGCGGGCACTGCTGCGTCAGCTGGGCGTGCAGCTCGCGGTCGCCGTGGTTTCCGGGGATGACATCAGTGCGGAGGTTGCTCGGCTGCGCGACTCGGGTGTCCTCGATCTGGAATCCGGGCAGCCGCTGCCGGCGCAGGTGGCGAGCGCGAATGCCTATCTTGGCGCCTTTCCGATCGCCCAGGCGCTTGCCTGCGGTGCCGACGTCGTCGTCACCGGCCGCTGTGCGGACAGCGCGCTGGCACTGGCTCCTCTGATCCACGCATTCGGATGGCGTGAAGGCGACCTTGACCGGCTCGCCATGGGCAGTCTTGCCGGACACATCATCGAGTGTGGGCCGCAGGCCACCGGCGGCATCTTTACGGACTGGCGCAGCGTTGCCGCAGAGTGGGACGACATGGGCTACCCGATCGTGGAGTGCGGCGCAGATGGCGCCTTTGTCGTCACGAAGCCCTCTCGCACCGGTGGGCTGGTGACTCCCGCAACGGTTGCAGAGCAGATCAGCTACGAGGTGCACGATCCAGGCCGGTACGTTCTGCCCGATGTGGTGTGCGACTTCACCAACGTCGCGCTTCAGGACCTGGGCGAAAACCGCGTGCGGGTCACGGGCGCCCGCGGCCTGCCGGCCACGCCCTACTACAAGGCGAGCCTCACCTACTCCGAGGGCTATCGCTGCACGGCCACCTTGATGGTCGTGGGCAACGATGCGCGCGAAAAGGCGCAGCATGTGGCAGCGGCGATCCTCAAGCGCACGCGGCGCCTGCTGGCCGAGAGCGGGTATGCGGACTATCGCGCGGTCTCAGTCGAGGTGCTGGGAGCGGAGGCGATGTACGGGCCGCATGCCCGTCATGAGATGACGCGCGAGGTGATTCTGAAAATCGCAGTCGCGCATCCCGAAGAACAGGCGCTGGAGTTATTTGCGCGGGAAATCTTTCCGTCGGCCACCTCAATGGCCCAGGGGATCACCGGCTTTGCCGGCGGCCGGCCGGCCGTGCAGCCGGTAGTGCGGCTGGCTTCGTGTTTGGTGCCAAAGATCCTCGTGCGCGCGCACATAGACGCACACGACAAGGACGGCGTCGGCATCAAGGTCGCTGCAACGCCCTCGGCCCCGTCGGTGCAGGCAGCGGATGTGCCGCCGGCGCAGGCGGCGCCTCTGCAAGTCGAGTCGGCATCCTCGGGCGCGGCACCGGCCCCCGAAATGAAAGGCGCGTGTACGGAGGTTCCGCTCCTGCGCCTCGCCCACGGCCGCAGCGGGGATAAGGGCGATACCGCCAACATCAGCGTGCTCGCGCGGCGACCGGAATTCATGCCGCTGCTGGCCGAGGCGCTCACCGCGGAGGTGGTGCGCACGTACCTGGCACACCTGGTCGAAGGCGACGTTGTGCGTTACGACTGGCCGGGACTTGGCGGCTGGAACTTCGTTCTGCACCGCGCGCTCGGCGGCGGCGGTGTGGCCTCGTTGCGCTATGACCCGCAGGGAAAAAGCTACGCGCAGATACTGATGGATCTGCCGGTACGCGTGCCGCGGGCGTGGCTTGATGCCGGTGGCCTGCTGGGGGCGAGCCCATGACGGTGCGCGCGCGCAGCGGGCGGCGGCGCGAACGGCTGTCACGCGCTGAGCGGGTCGCCGACATCATGCGCGCGGCGCGCACCATGTTTTGCGAGCAGGGCTACGCGGAAACCTCCACCGCGCAGATCGCCGCCCAGGCGGGCGTGGTGGAGGGCACGCTGTACCGCTATTTCCCGACCAAGCGCGACCTGCTCATCAAGGTGGTCGAGGCCTTCTACGAGGGCATCTTTGCCGATTATGAGCGGCAGCTGCAGGGCGTACGCGGCACCTGGAACCGGCTGCGCTTTCTGATCTGGAAGCACCTGAGCGTCATTCATGGGGATCCGGCGATGTGCCGGCTGATCGTCCATGAACTGCGGCCGGGGCCGCAGTACCGCCAGTCAGGCGTCTTCAGGCTCAATCAGCGCTATACCCGCCGCACGCTCGCGGTCATCAAGGAGGGCGTCGCGCGCGGGGAGTTTCAGGCGCAGATACCGCTGCAAATCGTGCGCGACATGATCTTCGGCTGCGCCGAGCACCACACCTGGGCGTATCTGCGCGGCGAGGGGCAGTTCTCGCCCGATGAGGCGGCCGACGCCATTACCAATCTGATCTATCAGGGGCTCGCTCGGCCCGCAGCACGCAAGGAAGCGGCCGTTGCAGTCTCGGTGGTGCGGCTCGAGCAGGCCGTGCAGCGCCTCGAGGGCCTGAGCGCGCCGCGCCGCCGCCAGCGCTCAGGGGCTCCTTAGTGCTGCGGCGCGTGCTCATTGCAAATCGCGGCGAGATCGCCTGCCGCATCCTGCGCACGCTGCGCACCGAGGGCATTGCCAGCGTCGCGGTCTATCACCACGAGGATCGCGGGGCACCGCACGTGCAGCTCGCCGATGTGGCCGTGCAGCTGCAGGCGGAGGTACCGAGCGCGGCGTACCTGGATCAGGCCCAGATCATCGCAACCGCCCTTAGCACCGGCGCCGATGCGATCCATCCGGGCTATGGGTTTCTTTCGGAGAACGCCGCCTTTGCCGAGCGCGTCGTGGGCGCCGGTCTTACCTTTATCGGGCCGGACCCTCAGGCGCTGCGGCTCATGGGCGACAAGATCCATGCGCGCGCCTTCGCCGTGGAGCACGGGGTGCCGGTGGCGCCGAGCATTGTCGCCCCGGATGCGCAGAGCTTTCAGGCGCGTGCCGCGCAGGTCGGCTTCCCGCTCCTGATCAAAGCGGCCGCGGGCGGTGGGGGCAAGGGGATGCGCATCGTGCGCAGCCCCGGGCAGCTGCCCGAGAGCCTGCGCCTCGCCGCGGCCGAGGCGCGGCGCTACTTCGGTGACGACCGGGTGTATGCAGAGCGCTACATCGAGCGGCCGCGCCACATTGAGGTACAGATCCTCGGGGACGGGCAGGGCAATGTCGTGCATCTGTTCGAGCGCGAGTGCTCCTTGCAGCGGCGCTACCAGAAGATCATCGAGGAGTCACCGGCGCCGAATCTGCCCGCGCCCCTGCGCGCGGCGATCTGCGCCACGGCCGTCCGGCTCGCCAGTGCGGCGCGCTACCGCAATGCGGGCACGGTGGAGTTCGTGCTGGCACCGGATGGCAGCTTTTATTTCCTGGAGATGAACACACGCCTGCAGGTGGAACACCCGGTCACCGAGTACGTGCTCGGCATTGATCTGGTGGCCGAGCAGCTGCGCATCGCCGCCGGAGGAGCTCCCTCGGTGGCGCAGCGCGATCTTGAACCGCGCGGCCACGCGATCGAGTGTCGCATTTGTGCCGAGGAGCCGGAACATGAGTTTCGTCCGGCGACCGGGCGCGTCGGCGTACTGCGCGTCCCGGAGGGCGCCAACCTGCGCTTCGATGGCGGCATCCAGGCGGGGCAGGCGATCACACCCGCCTTCGACTCCCTGCTCGCCAAGCTCATCGCCTACGGGGCGAGCCGCGCGGCTGCGGCGGCCACGCTGGCCGATGCACTGCGGGGGACCGTGCTGCTCGGGGTGCCGACCAACATCGACTACCTGGAGCGGGTGCTGCGACATCCGCGTTTCCTCAGCGGTCCGCTGCATACCGGGTTTCTCACTGAGTACGCGCTGGAACTCCTCGCGCACGAGCGACCCGGGCAGGCCGCCGCGGCAGTGCTCGCGGCGCTGCTCGCTGATCCGGACTTTCGACGCGCAGCCCTTGAGGCGCCCGAGCCTTACGCCTCGATCGGTCCGTGGCATAACTGAGCCGCTCCATGCCCTATCGCATACAGCTCGACGGCCGCGACATCGAGGTGCAGATCCTCGGGCTGCGCCCAGTGCTGCGCGTGCGCATCGGCGCGGTGGAACATACGGCTGCCACGACGCCGGCCGCGGCGGATGAATTCGCACTCACCGTTGATGGGGTGCCCTATCAGGGCTGGCGCTGCACGGTCGGCGATGAGGTGCATGTACGGCTCGAGGGCCGCACGTATACCGCGCGGTTTGTCAGGCGCGAAGCCAGGGCAGAGGGCGCGGGGGCGGAGGATGAGATCCGCGCCAGCATGCCCGGGGTCGTGGTCGGCGTGCACTGCGAGCCGGGCCAGGCGGTGGCCGCAGGTGAGCGGCTGCTGACGCTCGAGAGCATGAAGCTGCAGATGACGATCGTGGCGTCCCGGGCGGCAGAGGTGCAGGCGGTGCACGTTGCGCCTGAGGCGGTCTTTGAGCGCGGCGCGCTGCTGGTGTCGTTGAGGCCGCCGGAGGTACGAGAACCATGAAACCGGTGCTGTCCGTAGTGCGCACGAATTCGGCGGAGTTCCGGCGGCGCTACTCACACAACAAGGCCCTCGCCGCGCAGCTGAAGGCGCAACAGGAAGCAGCACGTCACAGGCGACCGGCCCGGGACCTGGAACGGCTGGCCTCACACGGAAAGCTCCTGCCGCGACAACGCCTGGACCAGCTGCTCGATCCGGGCACCCCGTTTCTGGAACTCTCGACGCTGGCGGCCAACATGGCGTACGGCGGGGAATCTCCCGGCGCGAGCTGCATCACCGGCATCGGCGTCGTCTCGGGCAGGGAAGTGATGATTCATGCTGATGATCCGACGGTGAAGGGCGGCGCCTGGTATCCGCTGACGATCAAGAAGATCGTGCGCGCCCTGGATATCGCCATCGAGAATCGCCTGCCCGTGGTGCACCTGTGTGATTCCGCCGGCGGGCAGCTGCAGCTGCAGTCCGCACTCTTTCCGGACCGCTATATGGCCGGGCGCATCTTTCGCAACCAGAGCGTGCTCAGCAAGATGGGCGTGAAGCAGCTGGCGCTGGTCTTTGGCCACTGCACGGCAGGGGGCGCCTACATTCCCGCGCTGAGCGACTACAACGTCATCGTGCGCGGCACCGGCGCGGTTTTTCTTGGTGGGCCGCCGCTGGTGAAGGCGGCCACCGGCGAGGTGGTGTCGGCAGATGAGCTTGGCGGTTGCGATCTGCACACACGCACGAGCGGCACCTGCGATTACCCGGCGGCGAGCGAAACGGAGGCCATTGGCATCGGGCGCGAGATCGTCGCACTCTGGGAGCGCCTGCCGAAGTGGCGCACGCCCGAGCAGCCGGCCGAGCCGCCGCTACTGGATGCGGATGAGCTCTACGGCGTGATTCCTGATGACATCAAGCAGACCTTCGATATGCGCGAGGTCATCGGGCGTATCGTCGACGGCAGTCGCTTCCATGAGTACAAGCCGGCATATGGCACGACGCTGGTGTGCGGATTTGCGCACCTGTGGGGCTATCGCATCGGTGTGCTGGCCAACAACGGCATTCTGTTCAACGACAGCGCCATCAAGGGCGCTCACTTCATTGAACTGTGCAACCAGAACAACACCCCGATGTTGTTCCTGCAGAACATCACCGGCTACATGGTGGGGCGCGAGTACGAGGCGGCGGGCATTACCAAGGATGGCGCCAAGATGATCATGGCGCAGACCTGCAGCCACGTACCGAAACTCACCCTCATGTGTCACGGCTCCTTTGGGGCGGGCAATTACGGCATGTGCGGCCGCGCCTTTGACGGGCGCCTGCTCTTCAGCTGGCCGAATCATCAGATCGCCGTGATGGGCGGCGAGCAGGCGGCCGGTACCCTCGCGGAGGTCAAGCTGCGGCAGCTGCAGCGCACCGGCGCAGCCGCAGATCCGGTCGCCATCGAGCAACTGCGTGCAGCGACGCTGCAGGCGTACGAGGAGCAGACCTCGGCGCTCTATTCGACCTCCGAGCTCTGGGACGATGGCATTCTTGATCCGGTGGATACCCGCAATGCCCTGGGAGTGGCGCTGTCGGTGGCCGTGAACGCTCCGGCGGGTCTGCCCGGCAATGGCGTATTCCGCTTCTGAAAGCGCGCGCTCTCCGACACGTGCACTCACCGTGCGCCGGCGGCCTCCACATGTCTGACGCTCGATGCTCGCGTGCGTATCTCAAGATTTGTCAGGGCACGGACGGTGCGGTATCGAGGTTGAACTCCCGGCGGGATAATGCGCGCCGAGCGCATCGGGGGTCGGCGTTGCTTTCGGTCGATTCGCTTCGCAAGTACGTTCTGTGGGTGACGATCGCCTCACCGGCGCTGTGCCCGTTTCCTGCGTCTCCGGCGTCAGCTGATCCGTCTCCTACCGTTACGGTTGAGGCACAGCGGGAGCGGGAGCAGCTGCGTCGCGAGGTTGAGCAGTTTGTTGATGCCACGATCGTCAAACCCCATAGCGATGAGTCGCTGCTGCGCTGGAAGAGTCCGGTTTGTCCGCTGGTAGCGGGCATGAAGCGCGAGGAGGGCGAGTTTGTGCTGCGCCGCCTGTCGGAGGTCGCGCGGGCCGCGAAAGCTCCCCTTGCCGGGGAGACCTGCACCGCAAATCTCTATGTGATCGTCGCTCGTAACCCGAGCCAGTTCCTGCAGCTGTGGTGGCAGCACGACCGCCGGCTCTTCAACACGCAGCATGGAATCGCGCCGGTGGAGCGTTTCATCGAGACGCCTCGCCCGGTGCGCGTGTGGTACAACGATTACCCGGTGGACTCCGCTTCCGGTAGCGAGATCGGAGCCCTGCTCGTACAAAGCGTCGGCCCGCCCGGCGCCGGGATGCGATCGTACCCGGGCAAAGTGCTGCCACCTCTGGGGTCGCGGCTGACGTACACCATGGTACGTGCCATCGGGTCGGTCATCGTGATCATCGATGCGCAAAAGGTGACAGGACTCACCTTCGGCCAACTGGCCGATTACGTAAGCATGATCAGCTTGGTCGAGATCAACCCCGACAAGGGCGTAGGGGAAGCGCCGAGCATTCTCAAGGTGTTCGCCGAACAAGAGAGCGCGCCGCCCCAGGGCCTCAGCATATGGGACCAGGCGCTGCTGCACGCCGTTTACACGACGTCGCAGAAGGACCGTGCGCAGTTGTCGGAGATTCAAACGGCGACATTGGATGCGATCGTCGCAGGCCCATCGCACTGAGCCGAAGCAGACCGCAAAGATTACTGCGAAGCCCCGGCGGCGAGGCCCCGGCGAGGCCCCATCGGCGAAAAATGCAGCGCTTCCTGTTCTCCCGGCGCGGCTACTTCCCCTGCCACACCGGCGCACGCTTCTCAGCGAACGCGCGCGGCCCCTCCTGCGCGTCCGCGCTGAGGTACACCGGCTCAAAAAGCATGTCGCCGGTGCGCAGTGCCGGCGTACGACCGGTCTCGGTGGCCGCATAGACCAAGGCGCGACAGGCTCTTACCGTGAGGGGCGCGTTCGCGGCAATGCGTTGTGCGAGCTCGAAGCTGCGCGGCAGCAACTGCTCGCCGGGCACCACTTGGTTGATGTAGCCGAGTTCCCCCAGACGCGCCGCGCTCATCGGCTCCCCGGTAAGCAGCAGCTCCATCATGATTCTCTGCGGCAGCATGTGAATGAGCGGCGCTGCCCAGGGGGTACCGCGGCCGACTCGGGCCTCGGTAATGGCAAAGGTGGCGTGCTCGGCGGCGACGCACAGGTCGCACATCTGGGCGAACAGCCAGCCGCCCGCCATCGCCATGCCGTTCACCGCCGCGATCGTGGGCTTGCTCACCTGGATCGCATCGCCCAGGGTGGGGATGAAACCGCGCGGCGGCACCTTCAGTCCCGTGGCACTCGCCTCCTTCAGGTCCATGCCGGCGCAGAAGGCCTTGTCGCCCGCGCCGGTGAGTATCGCCACTTTGGCCGCTGGCTCCTCCTCGAAGCGCTTCCAGGCGGCGAACAATCCCGCACGCACCTCGGCGTTGATCGCGTTGCGGCTCTCGGGTCTGTTGATGGTGATGAGTGCCACCGGGCCCCGCAGCTCAAACAGTATCGCCTCGCTCATCGCGCAGACCTCTAGGGTTGACAGATGCGATCGACCACCGCTAGCGTACCAAAACGGTACCCACGGTACCGCGAGCAAGATTCACGACCATCGACCTGGGGGAGCCTGCGGCATGCCGGAACGGTGCCTCGCAGGCGGCGAGAACTCTCTTTGAATACTTATTCGAGGCTTGACGCACAGGGGCTGCTCGAGGCGGCGCTGGCCGAGGAGGCGCACGCCCCGTGCTCGGTATTGAGCGGCTGCGCCTGCCTGCTGATCGAGCTCGGGCCGGATGCCTCGCTGCGCCCGTTTGAACGGCAGGCTCTCGGGCGCTGGCTCAGCCGCCAGGCGTGCGCGGTCATCGGGATCGCGGCGGAGGGTCCGAACCATCCGCTCGCCTGCGGCTGCGACGCGGTGGCCACCAGTGCTGCCGACGCCGCTGAGCTCGTAACGAACATCGAGGCCACGCCCATCGCCGCGCTGGTACTGGTACAGCTGCTGCGCGCGACTGAGGGGATGGACATCTGCCGGGCCCTCACTTTCGAATCCCTCGCCTATGCCACGCTGCAGGCCGGAGCGGAGTTTCACCGTTGGCTCGGCCAGGCCGCTGCCGGCAGCCCAAGCGCTGCGGCTGAGGCCGGTGCGCCGGTGCTGCTCGAGCGCTCAGGCACGCAGTTGCAAGTGCGCCTGAATCGGCCGGCAAGGCGTAACGCGCTGTCGGTCGAGATGCGCGATGCGCTCGCGGAGGCCCTCGAGCTCGTCGCCACCGACCCCTCCATCGCGGCGGTGAGCATCAGCGGCGAGGGCAAATGCTTCAGCGCCGGGGGCGACCTCGCGGAGTTTGGCAGTGCCGCGGATCCGAGCATCGCGCACGCGGTGCGCTCGACGCGCTCGATACCGGCGCTGCTCGCGCGCTGCGGCCCGCGCCTCACGTTTCACGTCCACGGCGCAGCCGTCGGAGCGGGCATGGAGATGGCCGCTTTTGGCCGCCACCTCGAGGCGACCGCGGACGCATTTTTTCAGTTGCCCGAGATCCGTTACGGCTTGATCCCCGGTAGCGGCGGCTGTGTCAGCATCCCGCGCCGCATCGGCCGCTTGCGCACGGCGTATCTGGCGCTGTCGGCTCGCCGGCTCGATGCGCGCACCGCGCATGCCTGGGGCCTGATCGATGCGCTGATTGAGCCCATGACATACGCGCGGGTTGCGCAGGCGTGAACCGCGCGCGCAGCCGCGGCGGCGGAGGAGATTGGCTATGACAAGGTCAGCGGTCGTGACAGGTGCGGCGATGGGCATGGGCATGCTCATGGCGCGCAAGCTCGCGCAGCGCGGCTGGCGCGTGTTCGCCGGCGTGATGCCCGGACTGGATACGGCTGAGTTGCTGCAGGGGGTCAAGCTCACGGTCATCGAACAGAACGTAACCGATGAGGCCATGGTGCAGGCTGGGGCGCGCCAGGTGGCCGACGCCCTCGGCGGGGCGGGCCTCGACCTTCTGATCAACAACGCGGGCATCGCTGATATCGCCACCGGGCCGATCGAGGGGGTCAACCTCGAGGAGGGCAAGAGGCTCCTCGATGTGAATCTCTTTGGTCAGGTACGCGTGATCAAGGCATTCCTGCCGCTGCTGCACCAGAGCAAGCAGTCACCACGCATTTTCAACTTCTCCTCCGGTGCGGTGCGCGTGCCGATGCCGTGCTCGGGGATGTACAACATGTCCAAGTACGGCGTGGAGGGTCTGACCAACACCCTGCGCTACGAGCTGGCGAAGTTCGGTATCCAGGCCACCTCGATCGAGCCCGGCGCGGTCAAGACGCACATGACCGCTGATCCGATCAACTCAACCGCCCGCATCTGGGAGCGCTCCACGCCACAGATCCGGCAGCGCTACGAGGCTAAACTGCGCCCGATCACCGATCACCTCGGCAAAATGCTGCTGACCGCCAACGAGCCGGACTTTGTCACCGAGGGCGTGCTGAAACTGGTGGACGTTGCGAAGCTTAAGCCGCGCTACATGGTGGGCAAGGAAGTGCGCATGCTGCCGCTCATGCAGGCGTTGCTGTCGGAGAGCGCCTTCGAGCGCCTGGTGGCGAAGCAGTTCAACATCTGATGTCCGTGCCGCAGGCGCACGAGGAGGAAGATCAAGTGCAGGACGTAAAGGCACGGTTTGCGCGGCTGCGTGAAGGCAGCCGCACTCTGGCGGGTGCAAGTGGCGCAGCGCGCGCCGAGCGCCTCAGAACGATGCTGGCGGCGGTGCTGGCGAACAAGCAGCGCTTCTATGACGCCGCGCACACCGAGATGAAGGCCTGCGATCTGGACGTGGCGGCGCAGCTGGTCATGGTAAAAAGCGAGGTCGACTTCGTCGCGAAGCGGGTCGCGGGGTGGATGAAGCCGCGGCGCGTGCGCAACTCAGCGGCGACCCTGGGCAAGAAGTGCTACATCCTCTACGAGCCCAAGGGCGTCGTGCTCAACCTGTCGACCTGGAACGCGCCCATTGCCATTGCACTGGTGCCGGCAGTGGCGGCGATCGCTTCGGGCAACTCCTTCGCGCTCAAGCCCTCGGAGCTGGCGCCCTACAGCGCCACCGTCCTGCGCGAGGTGCTCGAAGGCGCGCTGCCCCACGATGAGTTCGCGGTGTTTGAAGGCGGACCGGAGGTCGCGCAAGAGCTGCTGACACTGCCGTTCAATCACATCTACTACACCGGCGGACAGCGCGTGGGGCGCCTGGTCATGAAGGCGGCCGCGGATAATTTCGCCGCCGTGACGCTGGAGATGGGTGGCAAGAACCCCGCCATCGTCGATGCCTCGGCGGCAATCGACAATGCCGCGCGCAAGATTGCCTGGGGACGGATCGCCAACGCCGGCCAGGTATGCGTGGCGCCGGACTACGTGCTGGTGCACGCCTCAGTGTTCGATGCGTTCGTGCAGTCGCTGGCGAAGGCGATGACTGACATGTACAACGCCTCGGGCAGCGGCTTCGATCATTCACCCGAGCTGATGCGCATCATCAATGACCAGCATTTTGCCCGCGTCACGCGGCTGCTGCAGGATGCGCGTGACAAGGGTGCCCAGATCGCCTTCGGGGGTCAGACGCGCGCCGAGGACCGCTTCGTGGCGCCCACGATCCTTACCAATCTCAGCGAAGAGATGCTCATCATGCAGGAGGAGATCTTCGCGCCGCTGCTGCCGGTCATCCCGTACCGCGAGAAGAGCGAGGCGCTCGCGATCATCGAGCGGCGTACCAAGCCTCTGGCGCTCTACATCTATGCGAAGGAGCGCGCGGCGATCGATTACTTTCTGGCGCACACCAGCGCCGGCAGCACGGTCGTGAACCACAATCTGATCCAGTCCGGCACCAATCCGCGCTTACCGTTCGGCGGCGTCAACCACTCAGGCATCGGGAGAATCGGCGGGGAAACCGGCTTTCGGGAGTTCTCCAACGCGCGCTCGGTCGTCGAGCAGCCACTCGGCTTCCTCGACCTGACCTTCAACCTGCCGCCGTACTCGAAGACCTACCGCAAACTGATCGAGAAGGCGATCAAGGCCTGAAGCGGCGCCGCCACCTTGGGGTCAGTGGCGGCGTCCTTTGACGCGCACCTTGAACTTCATGCTCGGCCCCGGCGTCGGCAACACCTTGGTCTTCAGGACGTAATCGGGCGACTCAAGCTCAAGATCCAGCAGGTAGAAGAGCCGCGCCATACTGAGCGCCATCTGCACTTCCGCCAGCGTCTTGCCAAGACAGGTGTGGGTACCGCGCCCGTACGGGGAGTACACGCCTGGCTTCAGATGCTCGGCACGCGGCCGCGCATAGCGGTCGATGTCGAACTTCTCAGGATGCGGGTAAAACTCCTCCATGTAATGCGGGACGGCAGTTGCCACATAGAGCAACTCGCCCGCGCGGATCTGGTGGCCGAGGAAGGCAAAGTCGCGTGTGGCGGTGCGCATCTGCGCCACCGCAATCGGATACATGCGCATCACTTCCATGATGGCGCCATCGATCGCCGGCACGCGCCGTAAGTCGGCTTCATCGATGCTGCCCTGGGCAAACAACGCGTCCGCTTCAGAGCGCACGCGCTCGAGCACCTCGGGGTGCTTGAGGACTGCGTAGACGAACGCGCCGACCGTGTTGGCCACGGTGTCAAGACCGGCGACAAACGGGCCAGTGAGACTCAGGATCAGGTCACTCGCCGGGATGAGATCCGGGTCGCGCGCATGCGCTTCCATGACGTCGTCGACGAGATTGCGACGCGTCGGGTCGCGCGCGTCCTTGCCGGCGTTGTATTCGGCGATCATGCGCCGGCCGAGCTCGGCCACGCGTTCCTTGGCGTGCTTGTAGCGCGGATCCTTGAGCATGAACTTGGGGCGCTGACGCGTCACCAGCACGTTGAGAATGTAGAGAATGGTGGTGCGGATATCGGCCACGTACTCGCGCGGTGAGGTGCCGGTCAGCATGGCGCCGAGCTGCTCGGTGACGATGTACTGCATGTTCTGCACCACCGGCACCATCTCACCGACCGGCCAGTCGCGCTCGATCACCGTGTCGGTGATCTTGATCACCTCATCGTAGCGGCCCTTGAGAGACTCCTTCGAATAGCCGTGCTTCATGACGGCCCGCAGCTTCTGGTGCGTCTCGCCGTCTTCGCCGGTGAGCGTGCGCTTGGCACCCCACTCATCGACCAGCCCTTGCCAGAACTCCTTGGAGCGCAGCGAATCGCGTCCTTCGCGGGTGCCCATGAAATTGGCAGCTTCAGCGCCGGCGAGCACGGTGTAGACGTTGCTCATCACCTTCAGCCGAAATACCGGGCCGTATTTGCGGTAGCACTCGTAGAAGAATCTGCCCGGGTCCTTGGCCATCTGCAGGGCATTGCCCACGACCGGCAGACCATTGACCAGCGCAGGTTCTTTGAGAGCCTCAGATGCAACCGTGGCCATGAAAAGCCTCGCGATGAGACGCGGCGCGTGCGTCGGTCCGCAGATGGTATACGCATTGGAATGAATACGGAACCACCGGTACCTATTGGACCGGCGCGTCGGCGTTGTGCGATAGTTTCGCGGCCCCGGCCCTGCTTTTAAGGACGATATGAACAGCCACATCGCCACCGAGCTTAAGACGAAGCGCAAGCCTGGCCGACCGCGCAGCAAGCGCTCGGAAGAGGCGATCATCCGGGCGACGACGTCATTGTTGGCCGATGAACGCTATGCGAGCTTCACGGTCAGTAAGGTGGCCGCGCGCGCGCGCGCCAGCAAGTCGACGATCTACCGACGCTGGCCGACCAAAGAGCACCTGGTGATCGAGGCCTTCAACCGCTGGCCGGCCCTCACGCCCCACGACCGCGGTGACGTTATGTCGGACCTGCTCAACCTGTATCGGCAGTTCCTGCGCATCCTGCACCGGCCGCCCTCCAACGCCATCATGCCCACACTGGTGGCCGAACGCGCCCACAACCCGGCGCTCGCGGCGGTGTTTGATCCTTTGATGCAGCGCCGCCGTGATCCGGTGCGCGTGGTGCTCGAGCGCGCCATGGAACGCGGGGAGCTGCCGAAGACGACCGACGTCGAGCTGGCGGTGGATGCGCTCATGGGCATCACGGTGCTGCGCATGTACTTCATCCCCGGCAATCTCAGCATCGGCGCGATTCGCGAGTTCCTGAGCGTGCTCTTGCGAGGCCTCGGAGCGCGCGGCTACTGAGAGCTAGGCGCCGCGCCCCACCCCAAGCCGAGCGAACCTTTGAGCGCACTTTCCCCGCTCTCACGCCGGATCGAGGTGGGCGAGCTCCTCCCCGGCGCAGGCGCGCTCAGCATCGCCGCGGACATCTTCCTGCCGGCGCGCCGGCGCGCCACCCCCGCGGTGCTCTTCTGCCTGCCCGGCGGCGCGATGAACCGCGGCTACTTCGACCTGCAGGGGGAGGGCGACTTCAGTTTCGCCGCCCACCTGACGGCTCGCGGCTTCATCATCGTGACGCTGGATCACCTCGGCGTGGGCGACAGCAGCCGACCGCCCGACGGCTTTGAGCTCACCCCGGACGTACTCGCCCACGCCAACGCGATCGCGATGGCGGCCATTCGCACCGAGCTGCGCGCGGGGGAGATTACCGGCGAAGCGCTGCCCGGGCTGCAGTCGATCGGCGTCGGCCATTCGATGGGGGCCATGCTGACGGTGATGCAACAGGCTCATCACGGCGGCCACGCTGCGCTCGCGCTGTTCGGCTTCAGCACCCGGGGGCTCACGGCGGCTTTGTCGCCCGAAGAGTCAAGCTTGGCCCAGAACCCTGCGGCGGTGCGCGCGAACCTGGTGCGCCTGGCGCGTCTGCGCTCCCCGGACCCGTATCCGGAGGTCGCCCGTTCGGCGCAGGGTCGCGAGCTCTTTGCCGGCGAGACGGCTGATCGACGCGGGGTGGAGGCGCTGCAGCGCGCGCGCTCCCGGCTGCTGTTGACCGCGGGACTCTTCTCGATGATTCCCGGCAGCTGCGCCCCGGAATGCGCGGCGGTGGAGGTGCCCGTTTTTCTGGCGTTCGGCGACCGCGACATGGCAGGTCCCCCACAGGAGGTCCCCGCGAACTATCCCGCAAGCCCCGACGTGTCGCTCATCGTTCTGGCGGCCACCGGACATGCGCATTTTCTCTTCCCGGCCCGCGGGCGCCTGTTCGAGCGCGTGACGCAGTGGTGCGAGGCCATGCTCCCCGGGAAATGAGGTGTCGCGAACCGAGTCCCCCGGGGCGAGCGCATACGCCAACCGGCTGCTGGCGGATCTGGGTGTTCCGTTGAGGCTGAGCGTGCGCGCCGAGCCGCATCCGGGGCGGCGCTGGGCGCAATGCGGCGCCATGGCCCTGACGGGCTATCCGGATGAGGCGCCCCAGATGTGCCCGGTGCCGCTCGCCTCGTACGCGGACGGCATCGTCGCCGCATTGGCGCAATTGCGCCCGTGTTCGGCGGTCGCTCAGCTCGCTGGCGCGCAACTGCTCACGGAGCGTGCGGCGCTTGCGGGCTATCGGCGCGGCGGGGATGTCGCCGCCGGCGGTAGCTGCCGCTTGCTGCCGCTGGCGGATGGCTGGCTCGCGGTGAACCTCGCGCGCACCACCGATTGGCAGCTGCTGCCCGCGTGGCTGGAGGCAGGGGTCATTCCCGATTGGGCAACGCTGGGCGCGCGGCTCAGGTCGCACCGCGTCGCGGAGTGTCTGGAGCGCGGGCGTCTCATAGGCCTTGCGCTTGCGCCGCTGCGGCCCGAGCCGTGCACGGTGTCGTGGTGTCGCGAACGGTATCGCAACCGTTTTGCGCGCCCCGAGCGGCCCGCAGCGCCCCTGGTCGTGGATCTTTCCTCTCTTTGGGCCGGACCCCTGTGCGCGCATCTGCTGCACTTGATGGGCGCGCGGGTGATTAAAGTGGAGAGCAGCGCACGCCCCGATGGGATGCGGCAGGCGGCGTCGGGCTTTTATGACCTGTTGAACGCGGGCAAGGCGAGCGTAGCGCTCGACCTTGAGCAGCCGCGCGCGCGCGCGCAGCTGCGACAGCTGTTGTTGAGCGCGGACATCGTGATCGAAGCCTCGCGGCCGCGCGCCTTGCGTCAACTCGGCATCGTCGCCGAGGAGATCCTGGAGGAGAACCCTGCGGTGACCTGGATCGGCATCTCCGGTTACGGCCGCGAGGAGCCAGGGGCAAACTGGGTCGCCTTCGGCGATGATGGCGCGGTCGCCGGCGGACTGTCACAGGTGCTGTGGGACTGCACCGGACGGGCGATGTTCTGCGCCGATGCGCTGGCCGATCCGCTCACGGGTCTGCACGCCGCCTTGGCCGCCTGGGGGAGTTTCGTGCAGGGCGGAGGGCGGCTGCTGTCACTCGCGCTGGCTGACGTTGTGGCCTATGCCATCGGGTGCGCGGCACTCGGGGAACCCGCGGCGCGGCGCGCGCGCGCGCGGGAGTGGAGCCGGCAGCTCTCGGGCGCGGACATCGCGGCTCCACAGGCCCGCTTGATCCCAAGCCACGCGCGCGCACTCGGGGCGGACACGACGGAGATTCTGTCGGCGCTCGGGCAGGCGCTCCCAGGAAAATCACGCTGAGCAGACGCTCAGGTCTTAGCGCGCAGTCAAGGCGGCGCGCCGGCCGGCCTCGCGCCCGAAGAAGGTGGCATCCGCCAGCGACAGCCCGGAGCTGTAGCCCTCGCCCCAGCGCGGCAGGCCACAGGCGGTGCGGCCGGCGGCAAAGAGGCCGCGGATCACTTTGCGCTCGGCGTCGAGGACTTCGCCCGTGGGCAGCGTATCGAGTCCGCCGAGGGTGAAGGAGGCGTAGAAGCAGTGATCGATACGGCAGTCGAGCGCGACGAATGGCGGCTGCGTCAGGGGCTGCAGCCATTTGCCCGCCTTGTGAAACAGCGGGTCCACGCCTTGGGCGGCGTAATGATTGTAGAGCCGCACGGTGGCGCTGAGTGAGTCCTGCGGCAGCTTCAGTTCCCGCTCGACTTCCTCCCACGTTTCCCCGGCAGCGCCGATCTCGATCTTCGCCAGCTGCTGCATCTCCCCGCTGGCATAGGTTGCATGATCCTCGAGCAGCCAGATGCGCTCCCCGCTCTGGCGCAGGATGTAGTTGGAGACGCGCCCGTGGTAGCAGTCCTCGTTGATGAAACGCTGCCCCTGGCTGTTGACGAATATGCCCTTCACCAGAGAGCCCGGCGGATACCAGGGGATGGTGGCGAAGCCCTCACTCATATTGATCATTGCGCCGCCCACGCTCGCGCCGAGCAGAATTCCGGAGCCATCGTCCACGGTACCGAGGGGGAACTGCGAGCGCAGCAGGAGCGGGGCGTGCTGCTTTACCATCTCGCGGTTCATCACAAAGCCGCCGGCGCACAGCACGACCGCGCGCCGCGCGCGCGCAAAGCGCGCCTCACCATCGATGCGCAGTACGAGCCCGTGTACGTCACGGCCCGCTTCGGCGATGAGCGCCAGGGCGCGAGCGTTGTATACAACCTGCACGCCGGCTTCGATGACGCGCTGCGCCAGCACGTCCATGACATAGCGTCCGCCGCCCATTCCGAGGAACTTCGGGCAGTGCCCGCGCGGGGCCGGCCGCGCGCGCTCGACAAACGGCCAGGCCTCCTCGCTCCCCGACCAGATCAGACAGTCATCCGTCGAGGGCTCGATGCAGCGCTCGGCAATGTAGGAGTTCTTGTATTCGATGCCTTGCGCGCTCAGCCACTCAAAGTGCTGCAGGGAGCCCTCCGCATAGCGCCGTGCCTTGGCGGCATCCGCGTTCGGGCCGCCGACCATCAGCAGATACTGATACAGGTCCTCGGTTGCGTCCTCAAAGCCTGCAGCGCGCTGAATGGGCGTGCCGCCGCCGCCGCCAAGGTAGATCTCCCCGCCCGACAGTGCGGAAGTGCCACCATTGCCGCCGGCACTCTCGACAAGGAGCACGCGTGCGCCACCGCGCGCAGCCTCGAGCGCCGCGCACGCGCCGGCGGCGCCGAAGCCGAGCACGATCACATCGCTCTCGTAGTCGAAGCGGGTCAGCTGCGGCAGCAGCGCCGGATGACTTAATGAATAGTGGAGCGGCTGCGTCACGGCGGTTACTCTGTTTTGGCGATGTATCTGTCCAAGGATAAGGTAGATTCGGGGGCGAATGCAGCTTGTACGCTAGACTTCAACCGCGTCCGCGGTATCAAGAGGGGGCCTATTCATGTCACTGCGTCTGGAAGACATCGAGCTCATCCGGCGGCTGAAGTACAAATACTTTCGCTCTATCGATATGGGAGACATCGCCACGCTGCGCGAGGTGTTGACCGAGGACGTCAAGGTCGACTACATCGGCGGCAGTTACCGCTGGCAGATGGCCGGACGTGAAAAGATCCTCGAGTCGATCGCCGGCTCTTTCAACGCCAACGCCGTGGGCTGTCACACCGGGCATCACCCGGAAATCGATGTGCTCACCGACACCACCGCGACCGGCCTTTGGTACCTGACCGACGTCTTCATCAATCTTGCGGAGAAGGTGCGCACGACCGGCAGTGCGCTGTACCGCGACAAGTACGTCAAGATCCAGGGCCAATGGCGCATTGCCGAGTCCGTTTACGAGCGGCTCTACGAAGAAGTCGAGTCCTTCGAGACGCCGCCGAAACTGACGGCGCACTGGCTCGCGCGCGTGCCCCCGCCCAGCGCCCGGGTCAAGACCAATGGCTAACCTCACCGGCAAGGTTGCCCTGGTTACCGGCGCCGGCCAGGGCGTAGGGCAGGGGATCGCCTTTGCGCTGGCGCAAGCGGGCGCCGTGGTGGCGGTCGCCGGGCGCACCGAGGCGAAAATCGCCGACAGTGCCAGGACGATTACGAGCCGCGGCGGCAAGGCGCTCGTCATCAGCTGCGATGTGTTCAAGCCCGAGGACATTACGCGCACCGTGACGCGCACGGTCGAGTCCCTCGGCGGCATCGATATCCTGGTGAACAACGCCTACGACGGGGCCTTCGGCCCGCTGCTCTCGCTCGATGACGAGGCCTTCCTGCGCGGGATTCATTCCGGGCCGCTCGCCTCGTTTCGTTTCATGCGCGCCTGCCACCCGCACCTGAAGGCGCGCGGGGGCGGCAACATCGTCAATCTCGTGACCTCGGCCGCGGTGCGCTGGGATTCCTCCAACTACGGCGCCTACGCCGTGGCGAAGCAGGGCATCCGCGCACTCACGCGGGCGGCGGCGAGCGAGTGGGGACGCGATAACATCCGCGTAAACAACATCGCGCCGCTGGCCGCCTCGCCGGCGCTCGCGGCCTGGATCCAGCGCGATCCGGAGGCGAAGACCTTCTTTGAGACCGTGGCGCTCAAGCGCGTCGGGGACTGCGAGACGGACATCGGGTGTGCCGTCGTGGCGCTCGTGGGCCCGGAGATGAGCTATATCACCGGGGCGACCCTGCCGCTGGATGGCGGCCAGGCGTACTTTGGCTGACCGCTAGAGCGCGGGCTCCGCCTCAGCATGCAGGCGGTACTCGCTCGTGGCGATGACGTCGATGCGATCGAAGTCGATGAACTTCGCACAGCTGTCCATCATGAGCTGCAGGTGGCGCTGATGCCGCGCCTCATCGCCGACGGCGTTGTAGAAGACCTGCGCGTCGCGCAGGGCCTCCGGCGGGAAGCACTCCTCGACGATGCCACGAAACGGCGGGGCCGCAGCACTCAGCGGCATCACCACGACGTTATGCACGTAGAGGAAGTTGGCCTGCGTGGCGATCCCGACGGGCGTGTGCTCCTCGAACCAGATTTTGCGCCAGGCCTCGTACGTGAGCCGCGGCGGCACCTGCAGGAAGGTCACCTGACTGAAACCGTAGGTGCGCTCGTCCTCGCGCGGCCGATGGCGCACGTTCGGCAGTATCGTCGACTCGGCGACCTCGAAACCGGCAATGCGCGCGAAGGTGGCCGCGAGCAGCCGCTCCACGGGCTCGCGGCGAAAGGCGCTCGTCAGCCAGAAACTCACGATGCCATCGGGGGCCGGCTGGGTGTTCTGCAGCGAGAAGTTCACGAGCGTGCCGCTCAGATCGGCAAAGTCGGCGATGTTGAACTGCAGTCGCTGTGCGCCGAGGGCGCGGATGCGCGGCTTGACCTCGCGGATGAAGCGCTGGCGCAGCTCCCCGGCACTCTCTGGCCCGCGCCAGAACACGTACAGCAGCTTTTCCATGGGCGCTCTTTCGCTCCGGCGTCGCGTATGCTGGCAGCAAGTTTAGCGGCAAACGCGGCCAGCCGGCGCTGGCGGGCGCAGCCGCAGTGGAGGGGGCCGTGAAGAGTGAGCCGTTCGGTCCGATCCGGCAGATCGCCTGGGTCGTGCGTGACCTCGAGGAGAGCGTGGCGAACTGGCTGCGCGTGAGTGGCGTCGGCCCCTGGACCTGCTTCCGTAACGTCGCCATGCGTGGTACCTATCAGGGCACGGCCGCTCAGGTGCGCATGCACGTGGCGCTCGGTTACCAGGACGGGATGGAGATCGAGCTCATCGAGGATCTGGGCCACGGCCCCTCGCCCTATCGCAACAGCGCCGGGGCGCCCCTGATCGGCATGCACCACGTCGCCTGGTTCAGCGAGGATGTGGCGGCGGCGGTGGCGCGCGGCCAGGCACGCGGCCTTGAGGTGTGCTTTGAGGCCGCCAACGAGGTGACGCGCGTCGCTTACCTGGAAGACCCCCTTGAGCCGAAGCTGCTGCTAGAGTTCATCGAGATGAATGCGCTGATGCGCGCCGGCCTCGAGGCGCGCCTTGCCGCCGCGCGCGCCTGGACCGGCCGTGATGCGGTCCAGGTGATCGATCTTGGCGGCTGAAAAACCCACAGGGAGCCTGCTCATGAGCGCCTGGCAGAACGTTCGCTATGACTACCGCGGCGCGGCCGTGCTCGTGACCGGGGGCACCTCGGGTATCGGGGCCGGCATCGCCGCCGCCTACCGCGAGGCGGGCGCGGAGGTGAGCATCACCGGTACACGCCCGAGCGCCAAGGAGTACGCGGGCGAGGCGAGCGGGTATCGATACCTGCAGCTGAATCTCACCGACAAGGCGCAGATCGCGAGCGTCGCCGAGAGCCTCCCGCGGCTGGATATCCTGGTGAACAACGCCGGCGCCAACTTCATGCTGCAAAACGAGTACGACCCGGAGATCTTCGAGAAGGGTCTGCAGGTGAATCTCGCCAGCGCCTACCGCATGTCCCAGGCCTGCCGGGCGCGGCTCACCGAGAGCCAGCTGCCCGGAGGTGCGAGTGTCATCGGCATTGCCTCGCTCACCTCGTTCTTCGGACTCGAGGTGGTGCCCGCCTACGGGGCCGCGAAGGCCGGACTCGTGCAGCTGGTGAAGACGCTGAGCATCACCTGGGCGAAGCAGCACATCCGTGTCAATGCGGTGGCGGCCGGTGTTACCGAGAGCCGCATGACCGCGCAGATGCTGAAGATCCCGACGATGATGGCCCCGGTGCTGGCGCGTACCCCGCTCGGGCGCGTGGGCCAGCCGGCCGATGTCGCCGGCGCCGTGCTCTTCCTCACCAGCGCTGCAGCCAGTTACATCACCGGACAGACCGTGCTGGTTGACGGCGGCTACTCGATCGTCGGCTGATCATGGGCGAGGACATCCGCATTGATGATCTGGCGCAGCCGCAGCTCAACGAAGCCCAACGCGCCGCGCTCGCCTGGGGCGAGACGCAGCCGGTGGAGCTGCGTGCCGCGGCGGTACTGGCGGCGGCGCGCGCGCGTACCGGGCTCAGTGATTTCGGTGCGCAGGATTTTCACGAGCGCCTCGAACTGCTGTGCGATGAATGGGACTCCGACCGGCCGCTGACGGCGATGCACCGCGCGGTACTGTTCGGTTATCTCGCACGCTACGCCAGTAACCGTCTGCTGATCCAGGACACCCTCAAGCGTCATCCGCAGATCCTCGAAGAGCGCATCGACCGCCCGGTGATCGTCACCGGCTTGCCCCGCTCGGGCACCACGCACCTGGTGAACCTCCTGGCCGCGGATGCGCGCTTTCACTCGCTGCCGCTATGGGAGTCGTATGAGCCGGTGCCGCTGCCCGGGGAGGCGATGCTGCCGGATGGCACCGATCCGCGCTACGCGCGCTGCGCGGCCGCCTGGGAGGGCATGCGCCAGGTGACGCCGCTCTTAGCCTCGATGCATCCGATGGAACCGGATCACATCCATGAGGAGCTCGAACTCATGGGGCCGGACTTTGCCTCCTACAACTTCGAATGGCTCAGCATGTCCCCGCGCTGGCGTGATCACTACCTCGCCACCGATCAGACGCCGCACTACGAGTACCTCAGGCGCGTGTTGCAGCTGCTGCAGTGGCAGCGGCGGGTGAGCGGCAAGCGCTGGGTGCTCAAGTGTCCGCAGCACCTGGAGCAGCTGCCGGTGCTGCTCGAGGTGTTTCCGGATGCGACCGTGGTCTTTACCCACCGTGACCCGGTCGCCGTGGTGCAGTCCACCCTCACCATGGAGGCCTATATCCAGCGCGTGCAGCGTCCGAAGGTAGAGATGATGTGGCTGCGCGATTACTGGGTCGCCCGCATCGAGCAGCTGCTGCGTGCCTGCGTGCGTGACCGCGACCTTGCCCGGCCGGCGCGCAGCGTCGACTGCCCGTTCGAGGTCTTTATGCGTGATCCGTGGAAGATCCTGGAGGAGGTCTACAGCAAGGCGCAGCTGCCGCTCAACCTCCAGACGCGCGCCTCACTGGAGCGTTACCTTGCCGCGCACCCGCGCGGCAAGGCCGGGCAGGTCCTGTACGAGCTCAAGCGCGATTTTGCGCTCGAGCCGCAGCAGCTGCGTGAGCGCTTTCGTTTCTACCTGGACCGTTTCAGCGTCAGCCCCGAGAACCACTAGGGCCGCGCGCACCCCTCAGCCGCCGAGCTGGGCGACGCTGCGCAGGATGGCGCGCACCAGCCGCGCCTGCCGATCGATGCCCGTCTTGGAGAACGTCGAGCGCAGGTGAGCGCGGGCGGTGTTGAGCGTGATCCCGAGATCACCGGCCGCCTCCTGCAGGCTGCGGCCGTTGGCCAGGCACAGCGCCAGCTGCGCCTCCTTGTGGGTGAGCTCGAAGAGCTTGCGGATCGTTTCCACCGGCGCGGGGGTCTGCGAGCCTTCTTCCACGCTGATGAACACCACGACCGCGGGGCTCACGGCAGGTTCCTCGGCGCCGATCGAGCCGGCCGCCGGTCGAATCATCATGCCGTAGTGTCCGGCACCGGATGGCCGGCGTGCGCGCAGCACGTCCACGATCCCGGGCCTGGAGGCGCGGCCGGCGGCGATCGCGCGGCTGATGGCGTCGCGCAGGCGCAGCGCGTCCGCGGGGTGCGTGAGGGCGAGGGTGTCGTTGGCGAGCGTGACGCCATCCTGGCGATGCAGGATGTCGCGCGCCAGAGCGTTCATGTGGATCACGTGACCGGAGGCATCCAGGATCACCGTGGCGAGGGTGAGATGGTCCATCGCATCCGCGTAGATCGCCCGTTCCATCTTGGTGACATCGAGCGCGGCATGGGTGCGCATCGCGATATCAAAATGCGGCACCAGGTACTCGACAAAGCGCTTCTCGCTCGCCGTGAAGTTACCCGCCAGCCGTCCGCGTGTGACGCGCAGTCGTGCGTACAGGCGGTCGCCGTCGCGCACGTCGACGCCGAGGTTATAGATCGCGTCCCAGGGGATCAGGTACTCGGTGTAAAAGCGGCTGCGCTCGAGCTGCTCGACCGGAACGAACTCGTGCAGCGAGATCACCTGCTTCTCCGGCAGATTCACGAACGGATCGGACGGGAAGTAACTGTGTGCGTACTGTGCCAGGACCTCATCGCTCCCCCCCAGGAATACAGCAGCCCCGCTTCGGCCACATGCGGCGAACGCAGCAACAAGGTGGCGGCGCCCTTCATGCGTTGCCCCAGGCCCTCCAGAAATTCGCGCCAGCGCTTCGGCTCCAGCGCTCCCTCGTGCATCAGCAGCGCGAGCCGTTCGCGCAAATCAAGCGCAGCGCCGAACTCGGGGGACTTCGGAGCGGGGGCGGCGCGGGGTGCAGAGCGGGCGGCGGGGCGAGTCATGGATGATTCAGGCGGCTCGGGCGCAGGCGGTGACCCATTAATAAAGAGTACTCTATATGAGTGATGCCGACCACGGTGGGTGCGCCGTTACGCTAGCCCGCTTGAGTCCGCGCAGGAGCGCGGCAAGGAGTTCCATGACACGTCTGGCAGGCAAGGTGGCCCTGGTTACGGGTGCGGCGCGCGGGCTGGGGGAAGTTGTCGGCCGCCGTTTGCACGCCGAAGGCGCACAGGTGGCCTTTGCGGATGTGCGGGATGAGCTCGGAGGCGCACTCGTCGCCGCACTCGGCGAACGCGCCCATTATGTCCACCTCGATGTGTCGAGCGAGGAAGAATGGCGCACGGCCGTGGCCGCGGTGCGGCAGCGCTTCGGCGCCCCGATCCGCATCCTGGTGAACAACGCCGGCATCTACCGCACCGGCCCGACGGCGGAGCAGAGCGTCGAGGAGTACCTGCAGATCATCCGCATCAACCAGCTCGGTACTTTTCTCGGGATGCGCACCTGCTTTGCCGGGATGCGCGATGCGGGCGGCGGCGCGATCGTCAACATTGCCTCCACCGCCGGCATCGAGGGCGTGCCGCTCGCCCTGGCCTACACGGCGAGCAAGCACGCCGTGGTGGGCATGACCAAGGCGGCGGCGCTGGAGTTCGGCGCCGCCAAGATCCGCGTGAATGTCGTGTGCCCGGGCGCGATGCTGACACCCTTGCTCGCTGAGTCCTTCAAGGTTCCGGTGCAGGTGCTCGGGGCGGCGCCGTTTCCCAACTCCCCGCTCGGTCGCATGGGCGATCCGGCGGAGATCGCGCCCACCGTGGTGTTTCTCGCCAGCGATGAGTCCTCCTATACCACCGGCAGCGAATTCGTGGTCGACGGCGGCATCACCGCCGGGGTCATGATGAGCCCGCCGGGCTAGGGGGCCCGGTGAGCGAGGGCAAGCGCGTCGCGGCGATCGAGGGCTGGTTCTCGCTCGAGGAGCCCCCGCACCTGCTCGGCTCGCGCTGCCGCAGCTGTGGCAGCTACTTCTTCCCGAAACTCAACAGTTACTGCCGCAATCCCGCCTGCGAAGGCACGAGCTTCGAAGAGGTGAAGCTCAGCCGTACGGGGCGTATCTGGTCCTACACCAACGCCTGCTATCAGCCGCCACCGCCGTTCGTGGCCGCCGAGCCATTCGTGCCGTTTGCGATCGCCGCCGTGGAGCTTGAGGCGGAGCGCATGATCGTGCTGGGGCAGGTCATCGCGGGTGTGGATGTGAGGCAGCTGAAGGTCGGTATGCCGGTCGAACTCGTCCTCGAGCCGCTCTACAGCGAGGGCGGTACGCAGAAGCTTATCTGGAAGTGGAAGCCGCTCGCGGTGCGCTCATGAACCGCGAGGTCGCCGTTCTTGGCGTCGGCATGCACCCCTGGGGCAAGTGGGGACGCAACTTTGTCGAGTATGGCGTGCACGCGGCACGCGCGGCGCTCGAGGATGCGGGCGTGCCGTGGAGCGACGTGCAGTTCATCTCCGGTGCCGCGACCATGCGCTGCGGCTACCCCGGTTACGTGGCCGGGGCCACCTTCGCGCAGGCGCTCGGCTGGCAGGGCGCGCAGGTGAACACCTCCTATGCGGCCTGTGCCTCCGGCTCCCAGGCGCTCGCCGCGGCGCGCGCGCAGATCCTCGCCGGGGCGTGCGAGGTGGCACTCGTCGTGGGCGCGGACACCACGCCCAAGGGGTTCCTTGCGCCGATGGCCGGTTACCGCCCCGATGATCCGGACTGGGTGCGCTTTCATCTGGGGATCACCAATCCGACCTACTTTGCCCTTTATGCGCGCCGCCGCATGGAGCTCTACGGTGCGACGGTCGAGGACTTCACCTCCGTCAAGGTGAAGAACGCCGTGCACGGTGCATCGAATCCGAACGCGCGCTACCGCAGGCGCTTCACGCGCGCGGAAGTGCTCGAGTCGGCGATGGTGGCGGATCCGTTGCGTCTGCTGCACGTGTGCGCCACTTCCGACGGCGGGGCGGCGGTGGTGCTGAGCAGCCTCGAGTACGCGCGCCGCCGCGGCCGCAGGACGCCGCGGATCGCGGCGATCTCAACCGTCACGCCACGCTTTGCGAGTACGGAGGTGGAACTGCCGGACATCGCCACGGATTCCGCCGCGGCGGCGGCGAGTCATTCCTTCCGCGCCTCCCTTGCGGCGCACGCGTACGAGGAGGCGGGCCTCGGGCCGGAGGATTTGTCGCTCGCGGAGGTGTATGACCTTGCCGCCTCGATGGAGCTGGATTGGTACGAGTACCTGGGCTTGTGCAGGACGGGCGCCGCGGAGGATCTGCTGCGCAGCGGTGCCACTGCGATCGGCGGGCGCATTCCGGTGAATGCGAGCGGGGGCTTGGCGTGCTTCGGGGAGGCGGTACCCGCGCAAGCTCTGGCGCAGGTGTGCGAGCTCGTGTGGCAGCTGCGCGGTGAGGCGGGCGAGCGGCAGGTTGAGAACGCCCGCGTCGGCATCACGGCGAACCAGGGCCTCTTCGGCCACGGTTCCGCCGTGATCGTGAAGGCTTACGCCGCCAGCGCCGCCTTCAGGTCCGCACCGAGGTCGGCGAGCGCGCGGTTCGCCACGGAAGTGACATAGGGCATGCTCGCAAAGCCGTGGATCATGCCCAGGTAGCGGCGCCCGGTCACTGCGACGCCCGCCGCGCGCAGCCGATCCGCATACGCTTCGCCCTCATCCCGCAGCGGATCAAGTTCGGCGGTGGCGATCGTGGCCGCCGGCAGCCCGGCGAGCTGCGCGCGCAGGGGAGCCGCCAGGGGATTGGTGCGATCGGCGGGGGAGCTGAGGTAATGACCCCAGAACCACTGCATGGTATCGCGCGTCAGCAGGTAGCCCGTGCTCAGTGTTGCCGCACTGGCACTGGCGCATTCCGGGTCGAGGAACGGGTAGAGCAGCCCCTGGTAGCGCAGCGGCGGGCCGGCGCGCTCACGCGCGAGCAGCGCGGTCGCCGTGGCGAGGTTGCCACCGGCGCTGTCCCCGGCCACTGCGAGACGCGTGGGATCGATGCCGAGCCGCTCACCCTGGGCGGCCAGTGCCGTGAGGGCCGCGTAGCAGTCCTCCAGCGGGGCGGGGAACGCAGCTTCGGGCGCAAGACGATAATCCACCGAGGCGACCGCGCAGCCGGAATAGTTCGCGAGCGACTTGCACAGGTCATCGTACATCTCCACGTTGCAGATCACGAAGCCGCCGCCGTGAAAGAAAACGATGAGCGGCAGGTTACGCGCCGCGGAAGGGGTGTAGAGGCGCACCAGCAGCTGCGCCTGCGCACCGGGGAGCTTCAGATCGCGTACCGCGTGGATGGGCGGTGCGAGCACCGGTGCCGGGTACTGCTTGAGCAGGTCACGCACGACCTGAGGTGTAAATTGTTCCAGCGGCGGAAACTGCCCCATGGGCGAGTCCAGGTACGCACGAAGCTTCGGATCCAGTTCCACGTCGCGGCTCTCCCCTGGGGTGACTCAGGCGCGTTTCTTCTGGGCGCGCGCCATGTTGAGTGCGAGATCTTCGATCAGATCCTCCTGGCCGCCGACGGTCTTCAGCCGACCGAGCTCAACCAGGATGTCCGCCGAGCGCACCCCGTACTTGGCGCCCGCGCGCTTGGCGAACAAGAGGAAGGATGAGTACACGCCCGCGTAGCCGAGGATGAGTGCGTCGCGGTCGATGCGGATCGGATGATCCATCATCGGCACGACCAGATCCTCGGCCACGTCCATGAGCTTGAACACATCGACGCCGGTCTCGATCCCCATGCGCACCGCCACCGCGTTGAACACCTCCAGCGGGGTATTACCGGCACCGGCGCCCAGGCCCGCCGCCGAGCCGTCGATACGGATCGCGCCGGCCTCGATCGCCGCGAGGGAGTTGGCGATGCCCATGCCGAGGTTGTGATGACCGTGGAAGCCGATCTCGGTTTCGGGTCTTAAGGCCGCACGCAGCGCCGCCACGCGCGCGCTGACATCCTCGGGCAGCATGTAGCCGGCCGAATCGGTGCAGTAGACGCAGTTCGCACCATACCCCTCCATGAGTTTCGCCTGCCGCGCGAGTTCCTCGGGCGAGACCATGTGCGCCATCATGAGGAAACTCACCGTGTCCATGCCGAGCTTGCGCGAGCGCGAGATGTGCTGCTCGGAGACATCCGCCTCGGTGCAGTGGGTGGCCACGCGCACGCAGCGCACGCCGCAGTCGTAAGCCACCTGCAGGTCCTCGACCGTGCCGATCCCCGGCAGCAGCAGCGCGGAGACCTTGGCGCGCCTGAGTTTCGGGATCACCGCGCGCAGGTACTCCTCGTCCGAGTGCGCCGGGAAGCCGTAATTGACCGAGGCGCCGCCGAGGCCGTCCCCGTGCGTCACCTCAAGCAGCGGCACGCCCGCCTCATCAAGTCCGGTGGCAACGGCGATCATCTGCGCGAGGGTGATCTGATGGCGCTTCGGATGCATGCCATCGCGCAGACAGTTATCGTGCAGGATCACTTTCTTGCCGCTGAGGTTCATGAGGCCCTCGCTGTCGGGGTGAAGGCGCCGGCCGACATCTCCTCGGCGATCAGCTCGCCGGTGCGCAGCGCCGCCGCGGTCATGATGTCGAGGTTGCCGGCGTAGCGGGGCAGATAGTCCCCGAGCCCGGCCACCTCAAGATAGGTGGAGACGCGCTTGCCATCGAACACCGGCCCGTTCTTGAGCGTATAGCCGGGCACGTACTTCTGCACTTCTGCGATCATCGCCTCGATCGAGGCGCGGATACGTGCCTGATCCGGCACATCCTCGGTCAGACAGTGCACGGTGTCGCGCATGATCAGCGGCGGCTCGGCCGGATTCAGGATGATGATGGCCTTGCCGCGCCTCGCGCCGCCGACCTTCTCGATGCCGCGCGCGGTGGTGCGGGTAAACTCATCGATGTTCTTGCGCGTGCCCGGTCCTGCGGAGCGCGAGGCGACGGTCGCGACGATCTCCGCGTAGGCCACCGGCTGCACGCGCGCGACCGCGGCCACGATCGGGATGGTCGCCTGGCCGCCGCAGCTGACCATGTTGACGTTCATCTCGCGCTTGCCGACGTGCTCGGACAGATTCACCGGCGGCACGCAGTACGGACCGATCGCCGCGGGGGTGAGATCAATCACGACCACCCCGCGCGCGGCGAGCTTGCGTGCGTTTTCCGGATGCACGTAGGCACTGGTGGCATCAAAGGCGATGCGAATGCCATCGCGCTCCAGATGCGGCAGCAGTCCCTCCACGCCCTCCGCCGTGGTGGCAAGTCCCTGCTCGCGTGCCTTGGCGAGCCCGTCGGAGCTGGCATCGATGCCCACCATCCACACGGGGCTGATCCAGCGGCTGCGCAGCGCCTTGAACATAAGGTCGGTGCCGATGTTGCCCGAGCCGATGAGCGCGGCCTTGATTTTTTCCATGTGCCTTAACCGTTCCGCGGTGAGCCTACTCTGGCGTGCCGCGGCTCCTTCAGACGAAGAATTCCTGCACCTGCTCGCCCACGTACAGCGCGCCGAGCGAGGTACCGATGATGGCCGGGTCGTTGGCCACGTGGGCACGCGCGGCGTTGATGTCGAGCCAGTAGTGCACCACCGGGCTGTCCATGTAGATCGCCCGTCCGCCCAGCAGCGGCATCAGTTCATCGCACAGCGCCGCGCAGCGGCGCACCACCTGCGAGGACTCGAAGCGATAGCGGATCCGATCCGGCACCGGGATCTCCTGGCCGGCGCGGATGGTGACCATCATCTCATCGAAGCTCTTCATGAGCACCGTCTTCATCTCCAGAATCGCCGACTGCGTGCGCGCGGCGGCGTTCAGCGCGAAAGGATCCAGTTTGGAAGCCTTACCCGTAACCGTGGAGACGCGTTTGGCGGCAATGCCGACGAAAGCGTTCAGCGCCCCCTGCAGCGCGCCGATCGCAGCGCTCGATACCGCGCGCACGAACACCTGCGCCCACGGCAGCCGGTAAAGCGCTGCGCTATTCACCGCCTGTCCGGGGTTCTTGCACAGAAAGCCGTCCACCGCCCGGTGCGTGCGGTGCTCGGGCACGAACGCCTTGTCGACCACGATGCCGTGACTGCCGGTGGCCTGCAGACCGAACACGGTCCAGTCGTGCACGATCTGGTAGTCGCTGCGCGGCAGCAGAAAGGTGCGCATCTCGGGAGGTCCGCCGGGCTCGAGGTTCGGAATGAGGGCGCCCAGGAACACCCAGCTGCAATGATCACAGCCGCTCGAGAATCCCCAGCGGCCCGAGAGCCGGTAGCCGCCTTCCACGCGCTCGACCTTGCCGACGGGCTGATAGGAAGAGGAGATGAGGGTCGTGTCGTCCTTGCCCCACACATCCGCCTGGGCCCTGGCATCAAAGAGTGCGAGCTGAAAGGGGTGCACGGCGACGACCCCGTACACCCAGGCGCTCGACATGCACCCTTCGGCGAGGGTCATCTGGATGTCGAAGAACACCTGCGGATCGTGCTCGTAGCCCCCGAAGCGCTTCGGCTGCAGCACGCGAAAGAAGCCCGCCTCCTGCAGGTCGCGGATCGTCTCCTCGGGCAGGCAGCGCGCCGTGATCGCCGCCTCCGAGCGGGACTTCAGCACCGGGATGAGTGCGCGGGCGCGCTCGATCAGGGTTTCGCGGGACGGGATCGCAGCCGCGACCGCGGCAGGGGTGGCCATGGGGACCTCCGGCACTTTCGAGGAGTAGGATCAGAACGGATTCCGGGTGAAAATGAAATATACCCGGGCCTTGCAATGGGTACAATTATATTCGTACTTTTACGGCGACCAAATTACGCATAACGCAGGGTAAAATACTGCACAACTGGCGATTGCGGCGGATGACGCCGTGCCCGCTGCGTGTTCCGCCCAGGAGCCCCCATGTCACAGGACCGCCCCCCGACCCCGCCCTTTGGCCACACCGTACCGCTGAAACAGGGCTATGAGGTGCACTACCTTGAAGCGGGCAGCGGCGCGCCGGTGGTGTTCGTGCACGGCAGCGGCCCGGGCGTGAACGCCTACAGCAATTTCTTTCCCAACTACCGCGTGATCGCCGCGGCCGGCTTCCGCTCGGTGTTGCCGGATATGGTGGGATTTGGCTGGTCCTCCAAGCCCACCGGGATCGACTACACGCTGGAGCTGTTCGTGCCGACGCTGCGCGAGTTCCTCGATCGGCTCGAGATCGAGCGCTGCGTGCTCATCGGCAACTCCCTCGGCGGGGCGATCTCGATGAAATTCGCGATCGATCACCCGGCACGGGTCGAGAAGCTGATCGTCATGGGACCGGGCGGCATCGAGTCGCGCGAGACGTACTTCAAGATGCCGGGTATCCAGAAGATGGTGTCGCAGTTTGTCGGCACCGGGTTTGACCGCGAAGGACTCAAGCGCTTTCTTGCGCTGCTCGCCTATGATCCGAAGTTCATCACCGATGAGCTGGTGGAGCAGCGCTTCAATGTCCTGCAGACGCAGCCGAAGGATGTGCTGTCGCGCATGTCGATCACCGATCTCACCCCGGAACTGGTGAAGCTGCGCTGTCCGCTCCTGGGATTCTGGGGCGTCGAGGATCAATTCTGTCCGGCGAGCGGCTATGAGAAGATTCTGCGCGCGGTCCCGGACAGCCGTTTCATCATGTATTCGCGCTGCGGCCACTGGGCCATGATCGAGCGCGCGGACGACTTCAATCGCCATGTCATCGAGTTCCTCCGCAGCTGAGGGCAGCGGCGCGCGGCGCGCGCTGCACGAGGCGCTGGCGAGCGAGCTGTACGCCGCGCTCGGGGAGCGCCGCACGGTGCCGCCGCTGCGCACGCGCTACCCGCAGCTGACGATCGATGACGCCTACGCGATCTCCCTCGCAATCCTGGCGCGGCGCGAGCGCGCCGGAGAGCGCGTGATCGGCAAGAAGATCGGAGTCACCAGTGCCGCCGTGCAGGACATGCTCGGCGTGCATCAGCCGGACTTCGGCTTCCTCACCGACCGCATGCGGGTGGCCGATGGCGGCACCGTGCGCATCAAGGACGGCATGATCCAGCCGCGCGCGGAAGCGGAGATCGCACTCATCCTGAGGCGCGCGCTCAAAGGTCCCGGCATCACTGCCGCGGACGTGCTGGAGGCGACCGCGCACATCGCGCCATGCTTTGAGGTGGTCGACTCGCGCATCGCCAACTGGGACATACGCATCATCGATACCGTGGCCGATAACGCCTCCTGCGGGGTGTTCGTGCTCGGCGCGGCGCGCGCGGATCCGCGGGCGCATGATCTGGCCAGGCTCAAGGCGCGTGTGTGGAAGAACGAGCAGCCACTCTCGGAGGGCTTCGGTTCGGCCGTGCAGGGCTCCCCGCTCGCCTCGGTGGCGTGGCTGGCCAACACGCTCGGGGCTTACGGGGTGGAACTGAAGGCCGGGGAGATCATCCTTTCCGGCTCGCTCGTGCCGCTCGAGCCGGCGCAGCCCGGGGATCAGTTTCGTCTTGAACTCGAAGGGGTCGGTTCAGCCCGCGTGGGTTTCGCGTAGCGCGAATTTCTGCACCTTGCCGGCCGCGTTCACCGGCAGCTGCCCGACGATCTCCACGTTGCGCGGAACTTTGTAATTCGCCATGTTCTCGCGCGCCCAGGCGAGCAGCCCCTGCGGGCTCACCTGGGCTCCCGGTCGCAGCACCACGAAGGCCTTGCCGACCTCGCCCAGCCGCTCGTCCGGCACGCCGATCACGGCGACCTGGGCGATCGCCGGATGCTCGCACAGCAGCTTCTCGATCTCCGCCGGGTAGCAGTTAAAGCCGCCCACGATGAAAACATCCTTCATGCGATCGGTGATCCTAAGATACCCGCGCTCATCGAGGACGCCGACATCCCCGGTGTGCAGCCAGCCGTCCGCATCGATCGCCTCGGCACTCGCGCGCGCATCCTCGAAGTAGCCGCGCATGACGTTGTAGCCGCGCACGAGGACCTCGCCAGGCTCGCCGGCCGGCACGCTGAGCCCGCCGGCGTCCGCGCAGCGCACCTCCACGCCCGGGATCGGCACCCCGCAGCGGGTGGCCACCGTCTCATCGTCGGCATCGTGCGGGCACACCGTCACGACCCCGGTCGACTCGGTGAGCCCGTAGGCGGTGAGCACGCTCTGGAACTTCAGCTCCTGGCGCATGCGCGTGATGAGCACGGGCGGCACGCTCGCCGCGCCGGTCACGGCGAGGCGCAGCGAGGACAGATCCCGGCGCGCCAGGCTCTCGTGCGCGAGCAGGCTCTGGTAGAGCGTCGGTGGCCCGGGCAGCACGCTGATGCGCTCACGCTCGATGCAATCAAGCGCCCGACCGGCCTCGAACACCGCGAGCGGGTAGAGCGTCGCACCCTGCAAAAGGCAGGCGAGCCAGCCGGCTTTGTAGCCGAAACTGTGGAAAAAGGGATTCACGCCGAGGTAGCGATCGCCGCGCCGAATCCCCACGACCTCGCTCCAGGTGCGAAACACGCGCACATCCTGCTCGTGGCTGGACAGCACGCCCTTGGGCTCCCCGGTGGTCCCGGAGGTGAAGAGGATGTCGGCCACGTCGGCCGGGGCGACGCGCGCGTGTGCCGCCCGCACGCTCGCGGTCGCAACCTTCAGGCCGGCCGCCTGAAAGTCACTCCACGTCTGCGTGGGGGTGGGGCCCGGCTGGGCGTCCTCGCCGAGCATCACGATACGCTCCAGATGTGGCAGTGGCTCCGGCGCGAGGAGCTGCGCGTAGTGGGTTCCGAGAAACTCACCGACCGTCACGAGCAGCCGTGCGCGGCTGCGGCGCAGGATGAAGGCCGCCTCGCGGCCCTTGAGGCGCGTATTCAGCGGCACCAGCACCGCGCCCGCCCCGAGTGCCCCGAGGGCGGCGACCACCCATGCGCTGCTGTTGGGCGCCCAGATGCTCACCCGGTCGCCGGGCAGGATGCCGGCGCTCATGAACGCCGCGCTGGCACCCAGGGCCTGATGCTCCAGTTCTCGGAAGCTGAGCGGGCGCGCCTCCTCGATGAGCGCGGGCGCCTCGCCAAAGAGCTGCGCGGCGCGCGCCAACACACGCGGGATGGTCAGCGGAATCTCGGCCTGCATACTTTGAAAATAGCAAACCACACCGTACGATGCGACCCATGCTGAAGCCCACGGCCGAGATCCGACTGCCCGGCGCCGTGGTGCTCGTGACCGGCGGCGCGCGCGGCATCGGCGCCGGCATTGCGCGCGGCTTCCTCGGCGCCGGCGCCGAGGTCGTCATCTGCGGGCGCACGACACCCGCTGAGCTGCCCGCTGCGGCCGGCCGGCACGCGCATTTCATGGCCTGTGACGTGCGCGAGCCGGAGGCCGTGACGCGCCTTTTCGGGGAGATCGCGGCGCGCCACGGGCGGCTGGATGTGCTGGTCAACAATGCCGGGGGCGGACCGCCGGGGGCACTCTCGGGCGCGCCGGCGCGCCTCATCGAGCGCATCATCCAGCTGAACCTGACCGCACCGCTGGTGTGCGCGCAGGGGGCCAATCAGCTGATGCAGGCCCAGGAGGCAGGCGGCTGCATCATTAACATCGGCAGCGTCGCGGGCGAGCGGCCCTCACCGCAGACCGTGGCTTACGGCGCCGCCAAGGCCGGTTTGCTGCACGCGACGCAGAGCCTGGCGATGGAGTGGGGACCGAAGGTGCGCGTCAACGGCATCATCACCGGCTTCGTCGCGACCGAGAACGCGAGTGAGCACTATGGCGGCGCGGCCGGCATCGCGCGCATGGGCGCGATGTTTCCGCTCAAGCGCCTGGCCGAGCCTGCCGATCTTGCGGACGCGTGTCTCTATCTTGCCTCGCCGCTGGCGGCCTACGTGAGCGGCGCGTTGCTGGCCGTGCACGGCGGCGGGGAATGGCCGCTGTTTTTGCATCTGGCCAAGTCAACCAGCTCCGCTGCCCCGTGAGCACGCGTTCCCCGAGCCCGTACGCGCCGCAGGTCGCGCTCGTCACCGGGGCCAGCCGCGGCGCCGGCAAGGGCATCGCGCTCGCACTCGGGGCCGCCGGGATGACCGTGTACGTGACCGGCCGCTCGACCGCGGCGAGCCTCGGGCGCCTCAAAGACACGCCCCTGCCGGGCACCATCCTGGAGACCGCCGCGCAGATCAGCGCCCTCGGCGGTACCGGCGTCGCCCTCGCCTGTGATCACCGCGACGATGCCGCCGTGCAGGCGGCCTTTGAGCGTGTCGCCACCGAGTCCGGCCGCCTGGACATCCTGGTCAACAACGCCGCCAGCATCCACGATGCCCTCATCGATCCGGGCGGCTTTTGGGAGAAACCGCTGGAACTTGCGGACATTCTCGACGTCGGGCTGCGCTCGGCGTACGTGGCGAGTTATTTTGCCGCACCGCTGATGGTGAGCCGCCGCGGCGGACTGATCGCCTTTACCTCCTCCTTTGGCGCGAGCTGCTACATGCACGGACCGGCGTACGGGGCACAGAAGGTCGGTCTGGACAAGTTCGCCGCCGACATGGCCGTGGATCTCGCCGCACATGGGGTCGCGGCGGTCTCGCTGTGGCTCGGTCCGCAGCTCACCGAACGCACCGCAGCCGCGGGCCGCAGCCGTCCGGAGCAGTACGCGGCGTTTCTGCGCCAGGGGGAGACGCCGCAGTTCAACGGGCGCATCATCCACGCGCTGGCGTGCGATCCGCAGCTGATGAGCCTGAGCGGGCAGACGCTGATCTCGGCGGAGACCGCGCACCGCTACGCCATCACCGAGGAGGGGGGTCGCGAACCTCCCTCGTACCGTGACATGCTCGGCGCACCGCGCGTGCCGCATCCGGCCAAGGTCATGTAAGGGTGAGAGCGGTGAGGTCGGATTGAGCAGTTCTTTCACGCAACGGCAGTTGCGCGACGCCTTCGGCGTCTTTGCGACCGGCGTGACCGTGGTGACCGCGGTGCGTCCGGACGGGGAGCCGGTGGGCATCACCGTCAACTCCTTCAGCTCCGTCTCCCTCGAGCCGCCGCTGCTGCTGTGGTGCCTGACCCACAGCAGCAGCGGCGTCGTGGCCTTCGCCCCCGGCGCAGCCTTCGCCGTGCACGTGCTCTCGCACGAGCAGCGCGACATGGCCGTGCATTTCGCGCGGCGCACGGCGGATAAGTTCGAGGTCGATCAGCACTGGCGCGCGAACCCGCAGCCCCCGCATCTCGAGGGTGCCCTGTGCCGCTTTGATTGCCGCGTGCATGCGGTGCATGCCGGCGGCGATCACCTGATCATCGTCGGCGAGGTGCTGGCGCTCACGCGCAGCGCCGGCAAGCCGCTCGCCTTCTACGCCGGTCATTTCGGCACTTACAGCGCCGACCGCGGCCTGCCGAAGATTGACGTATGGGACGGCGCGAACGATGGCTGGTTCTGATCAGCTCGCAGGCGGGGGCTGATAGCCGCCGTAGCTCGTGTAACCGGCGGCCCCTGGGGTGTAGAGCGTCTTGCGGTCAAAGCTCGCCAGCGGCCAGCCGTTGCGGTAGCGCGCGATGAGGTCGGGGTTGGCGATGAAGGCGCGCGCGAAGGAGACCGCTGCCGCCTCTTGCGCGCGCACCGCCTGCGCGGCCGAGGCGAAGTCGAAACCGTCGTTAAACACGCGCGGCCCTGCAAAACCGCTACGCGCGAGCGCAAAGGCATCGAGCGCCGGATTCGGTGAGCGCACGACGTGCAGGTAGGCGAGGTGCAGTGAGGCGAGCTGCTGCAGCAGCGCCGCGTAGGTCTCGAGCGGGCGTTCATCGGTCAGATCGTTGAACGGGTTGCCCGGACAGATGCGCAGACCCACCCGCCCGGCGCCGAGCACGCCGCAGAGCGCCTCGAGCGTTTCGATGACAAAGCGCAGCCGGGCGCTCAGGCTGCCGCCGTAGCCATCGGCGCGCTGATTGGTGCCGGTCGAGAGAAACTGCATCGGCAGGTAACCGGAGGCGCCGTGCAGTTCCACGCCATCGAAACCGGCCTGCTGCGCGGCCCGTGCCGCGGCGGCGTATTCGCCGATGACGGTCTGAATCTGCGGCAGCGTCAGCGCTTCGGGCATGTCGAAATCAACCAGGCCCACCGCGTCGGTGAAGATCTTGCCCGCCGCGCGCACCGCGGAGGGCGCGACCGTGCGTGCGTCGGGGTCCTTGTTGTAATGACTGCCGATGCGGCCGCAGTGCATCAGCTGCAGCACGATGCAGCCCCCGGCGGCGTGCACCGCCTCGGTCACACGCTGCCAGCCCTGCACCTGCGCGGCGCTGTAGATGCCGGGCGTGCGGGCGTAGCCCTTGCCGTGCCGACTCGGCTGCGTACCCTCGGTGATGATCAGGCCCGCCTCGGCACGGGAGGCGTAATAGGCCACCGCGAGCTCCCCCGGCACGTCTGCCGGCAGCGCGCGATTGCGCGTCATCGGCGCCATGATGATGCGATTGCGCAGCCTGAGGCTCCCGAGCTCGAGGGGCTGCAGTAATTCATCCATGCCGATCTTTCAGCGCACGCGAATCTTAGGATCCGGGGCGCCGCGGCGCATGCGCGTGAGGAACTCCCCGAGCGGGGCGGGCGCGGCCACCTGCACCTCAGCGGCCGGCGCGCTCATCCAGAACTGCTTCCACGAGGGCCACAGGTCATGCCAGCTGCCCTCGTAGGGCTCCCGGTCCGGCCAGCGCATCTTGCGCTCACCGACCGGCGGCGCGTTCAGATCCGTGGCGTACCAGTAGCAGGGCAGGCGGCGGCGGAAGTACCAGCGACCCCGGATGCGCTCGTAGTCATCCCAGTAGAGCATCTGCATGAGGATCCAGGCGCCCCCGGCCTCGTGTTCGTTCTTGGAGTAGACAACCCCGTGGGCGTGATCGGCATCGGTGAATTCGATGATGTGGCCGCCCAGATGATGGGAGGTTCCGGTGAACTGATGCCGCAGGGTCGCATCCACCCAGATCTTCAGCTGCGCGCGGCCCACCCGGTCGCGACCGACGCGGATATCGGGCGCGAACAGGTTCACGTGCGCGTCCAGATCGCGCATGTCGAGGGAGAGCGAATACTTCGCCGCCAGCATGCGGATCTCCTCGATGGCCTCGAGGCGCTCGACGCGTCGGGCGAGGGCTGCGTCGGCGGCGGTGCGCGTGCGGCGGCTCGGCGCCGGCGCGCGCAACTTGCGGGGCTTCTTCTTCATGGGCGTGCGCGCCTTCTAGTAGGGTGCGGGTACGTACAGCTCGGCCGTCTTGCCGCCGTCGATGCAGATGCAGGCCCCGCTGATGTAGGCGGACTCCTCGGTGGCAAGGAAGAGGGCAAGCGCGGCGACTTCGCTCGGCTCGCCAAAACGCCGCAGCGGGACGTGTTCTGCGATCCTGCGGCCCCAGGCGGCGTTGGGACCGGAGAAACCGGCCGCCGTGGCCGGTGTATTGATGACCCCCGGTGCGATGGCGTTTGCGCGCACGTTGTGCGGGCCGCCTTCGATCGCGGTCTGACGGGTGAACTGAATGAGGGCGGCTTTGGCGGCCCCGTACGCGGATAGGTTCGCGAGCGCCAGCAGGCCGCTCACGGAGGCGATGTTGATGATCGAACCGCTGCGCCGGGCGCTCATCAACCTGAGCGCGACCTGGGTGGCGGCGAACGTCGCATCGACGTTGACCTGAAAGTCGCGGCGGAAGCTCTCGATCGGCAGGTCCGCGATCGGCGCGTAGGTGACCGAAGGGGCATTGTTCACCAGGATATCGAGCGCGCCGTGGGCATCCGCCGCCTGCGCGACGAACTGCGCCAGCCGCTCGTGCTCTGCGACATCCAGTGCTGCGCTGATCACGTGACCCCCGAGACTTCGCAGCCTCTGCGCGAGGGCCTCGAGCGGCTCAGGCCGGCGCGCGCAGAGCGCCAGCTTCGCGCCCTCCCGGGCGAAACGCTCCGCGATCGCAGCGCCGATCCCCTGACTGGCGCCGGTGATCAGTGCAACCTTGCCCTGCAGGCGCATCAGCGCGACTCCCGGCGGCGCCAGCGCCCGCCTATAGGCGGGCGATAACCTCATCGCCGAAGCGACGCAGGCCGTCCAGCTGCGCGGGCAACGCCGTGGCAGGGTCAAATCCCCACGGGGCGACGCACGCATCCGTGACCCCAAGCTCAGCGAGACGCTTAAAGTCCGCGACGCTGCGGGCCGCCATGTCAAAGCCATGAATCTCGAAGTCCGTGCGTGTGCGCGTCCCGGCCGCCTCGCGCAGCGCGTCAAGCTCGGCCAGCAGCGACTGAAGCGTCGCAGAGTCGGTGTTGGCCGATACCCACCCGTCGCCGAGGCGCGCTGCGCGCGCCAGCGCTGGCTTCGAGTGTCCGCCGACAATGATGGGCACGGGCCGCTTCGGCACCGGAAACATCTTCAGCGGGCCGAAGTCATAGTTCTCGCTGTGATACTCGAAGTAGTCCCCGCTCATCGCGCCGCGCAGGATCGTGATGCATTCATCCATGAGCTTGCCGCGCTTCTCGAAGCTCACGCCGTTGTAGGTGTAGTCCTCTTTCCAGGGACTCAGGCCCGCCCCGAGCAGGATGCGCTCGCCACACAGCACCGCGAGCGAGGAGAGCGCCTTGGCGAGCACCAGGGGCTGGCGGGTCGGAACCTTCAGCACGCTCGGGTAGAGGCGGATCTTATGCGTGACCGCCGCCATCCAGCTCATCGCCACCAGCGGCTCGATGAAGGGCATGGCCTCGATGTAGCCGCGGATCATGGAGGTGTCCGCGTACGGATACTCCGACTCGGTGCGCTGCGGATAGAAGAAGCTGTCGGGCATGCCGATGGAACTGAACCCGGCCTGCTCGGCGGTGCGGGCGATCTGCTGATAGTCGGGGTAGCGGGCGAAGCCGAGCTGCAGGGTAAAGCGCATGGCCAGTCTCCATCAGGATCGCTCAATGATAGTTCAGCGGGGCCGGCGCGGGGCGCCGCACCGCCCTGCCACAGGGACGCCGACCCGGCCCGGGGCTATTGTGCACATTCGCGCGCGATATTTATACTGGAGTCCATTTTTGCAAACCCGGCAGCCATGTCCCCGAGCAGCCCGAGCGCGGATCCTTTGAGCGTGGCAGCGTTCACCGCGCCCGGTCAGCCCTTTGAGCTGATCGACAGCGTGGTGCGCGGTGCGGAGTGCCGTATCTTCCGCCATGCACCGCGCTCGCTCGCGCAGCTGTATCCCGTCGCGCAGGCGCACGCGGGCCGGATGTTCACGGTGTTCGAGGGCAGACGCCTCACCTATGGCGAGGTGTTCGCGCAGGCGGCGGCCCTGGCGGCGCACTTGGGCGCACGCGGCGTTACCCGAGGTACGCACGTTGCGATCGCGATGCGCAATCGCCCGGAGTGGCTCGTGGCCTTCATCGGCATTACCGCACTCGGGGCCGTACCGGTGCTGGTCAACAGCCGCGGCGTCGCCGCCGAGCTTGCCTACGGTCTCCATTACACCCGCTGCCGCCACCTGATCGCCGATGAGCGCTGCGCGGGGCTGCTCGCTGGTGAGCTGAATGATCCGGCAGTGGAGGGCGTGATCGTCGGCGAGGTGCCGCCCGGGTATGCACACTGGCGCACCTACGCAAGCCTCACCGCCGGCCCCGCCACGGCAGCACTGCCGCTCACTGAGTGCGCGCCGCAGGATCCGGCGCTCATCATGTTCACCTCGGGTACGACCGGGGAGCCCAAGGGCGCGGTCCTCAATCACCTGGGGCTCCTCACCGCGCTCATGGCCAACCAGCTGAGCGGCGCGCTCCTCGGGGCGCGCATGGCGGCGCAGCTTGGCGTCGATCGGTCCACCCTCGCACGCCAGGCGCCCCCGCCGAGCACACTGCTGGTGTTTCCCCTCTTTCATACGAGCGGCTGCCTGTCGGTGTTTCTGACGACGCTGGCGCGCGGCGGCAAGATCGTGTTCCTGCCCCGCTGGAGCGCCACCGACGCCCTCGAGCTGGTGCAGCAGGAGCGTGTGACGGCGCTGCCGGCGGTTCCGACCATGCTGTGGGATGTACTGCAGGCGAGGGAGCTGGCCGACTTCGACACCTCCTCGCTCATGAGTCTGGGCAGCGGCGGTCAGGGGCTGCCGCAGAACCTGCTGCAGGAGATCCGGGCACGCTTCCCGCGCGCGCTGCTCGGCACCGGCTACGGCATGACTGAGACCAACGGCATGGTGTCGCTTGCGGTGGGTGAGGAATTCCTGGCTCACCCGGACAGCGCCGGGCGGCCGCTCGCGACCGCCGAGCTCTGCATTGCGGATGAGGCGGGGCGCGCCCTGCCGGCCGGGGTCGCCGGTGAGGTGTGCGTGCGCAGCGCGCAGAACATGCTCGGCTACTGGGAGCGACCGGAGGCGGATGCCGCCGTCTTCCGCGCCGGCTGGCTGCGCACCGGGGACATCGGCTGCCTGGATGCGGAAGGCTTTCTGCATATCATCGGGCGCACGACCGACATGATCATCAGCGGCGGGGAGAATATTTACTGCGCCGAAGTGGAGCGCGTGCTCACGCAGCATCCGCAGGTGCTGGAGGTAGCCACCTTCGGCGTGCCGGATGCACGGCTGGGTGAGAAGCTGCTCGCGGTCATCGTGGCCCGCGCCGGCGGGGCGGTGGACGGCGCGGCGCTTGCGGAGTTCTGTCGGACGCGGCTCGCCCCGTACAAGCTGCCGCGCGAGTGGCGCTTCGAGGCCGGACCGCTCGAGCGCACGGCCACGGGCAAGGTGATCAAGACACAGGTGCGCGGGCGCCTGGGGGAGGCTCGTAATGGGGTTTCCACGTGACGTGAAGGTTGTCGATCTGATGATGGCGATCCCGGTGAGCGAGTCGAACGAGGAGTGGTACCAGCAGTTCAAGCCGCTGCTCATGGACGAGGAGAGCCGCCAGCAGTTCAAGATGCCCGCACAGTACCTGTTCAAGGACATCCCGCAGCTCAAGGCGAGCGGGGACTACGTGCATTTCCTCATCGAGCGCATGGATTCCTTTGGGATCGAGGTGGCGTTGGTCGGCTACTTCGACGGTTCAGCCCCCGCGCAGCTCGCCAAGCGCGATTATCCGCACCGCTTCATCTTCGATTACCCGGCGAACCCGAATCTTGGCATGGAGGAGATCCGCCGGGTGCGACGCATCCATGCGGAGTTCGGCATCAGTTCGGTGAGCGTCTTTCCCTGCGGGCTGAACCCGCAGGTGCCCATCAACGACAAGAAGATGTATCCGCTGTACGCCACGTGCGTTGAGCTCGGCCTGCCCATTCTTATTAATGTCGGAGTGCCGGGCCCGCGCGTTCCCTTCTACCCGCAGAAGGTCGAGCACGTTGATGAGGTGTGTTGGTTCTTCCCGGAGCTGAAGTTCGTCATGCGTCACGGCGGGGAGCCGTGGGAGGATCTGGCGGTGAAGCTGATGCTCAAGTACCCAAACCTCTACTACACGACCAGCGCGTTCGCCCCCAAGCACTATCCGAAGGCGATCATCGACTACGCCAACACGCGCGGCGCCGCGAAGGTCATGTTCGCCGGCTACTATCCGATGGGACTGTCGCTGGAGCGGATCTTTCGCGAGTTACCGGACGTGCCCTTCAAGGATGAGGTGTGGCCGGCATTTCTCTCGCAGAACGCGCGCCGCGTGTTCGCGATCGGCGGCTGAACGGCCGTGGCAGGAGCACTGACATGAACGACGATGCGAACCGGGGCGGCCTCTCCCACCCCGTCGCGACGCGCGAGTACCTTGCGAACCTCAGGGGCGAGGAACTGCTGCACTGGCGCACCGCGCCTTACCCCGGCCGGCCGAGCGCCGCAGAGCGCGGCATCGATCTGCCGCTGCCCTTTGGCTGGTTCGCCGTCTGTTACAGCGATGAGCTCGCCGTGGGTCAGGTGAAGCCGCTGCGCTATTTCGGACGCGATCTTGCCCTGTGGCGCGGCACGGACGGTCAGCCGCGCATGCTGGATGCCTATTGCCGCCACCTCGGCGCCAACATGGCCTTCGGCGGGCGAGTGCACGGGGAGTATCTGGAGTGCCCGTTTCATTCCTGGCGCTACGATGGCACGGGTGTGGTGCGCGAGATTCCCTACGCGAAGGCCATCCCGCCGCAGGCACGGCGCGAATGCGTGCGCCATTGGCCGACGGAAGAAAAAAACCGCTTCGTGTGGGGGTGGTATCACCCGGATGCGGTGGCGCCTTTATGGGCGGTCGAAGAGTTCCCCGAGACCACGAGTGCGGAGTGGACCGAATACGAGAAACACGAGTGGCTCGTGTACTGCCCGCTGCAGACCATGGCCGAGAATGGCGTCGATGTGGCGCACTTCCGCTACATCCACGGCACCGCCTCCTACCCGGACTGGGAAGTGACGATGGAGGGTCATCGGCGCGAGACGACGGTGAGCGCGAAGATGCAAACACCGCGCGGGACGGTGGACGGTGCCATTCGGGCCGGGGTGGTCGGCCCCGGTCAGCCCTGGACGCGCTTCACCGGGATCTGCGAGACGCTCCTGGTCACCGGCTGCACACCGGTGGAGAAGGACACGGTGCATCTGCGCTTTGCCTTCACGCAGCAGCGCGCCGATCGCGACGGCCCGCGCGCCGGGGTTGCGCGCGCCATCATCCGGGACATCTGCCGCCAGCTTGATCAGGACAAGGTGGTCTGGGACCGCCAGCACCACGTGGCGCGGCCGCTGTTGTGTGATGGGGACGGACCGATCCCGGCATTCCGCGACTTCTTCAGCCAGTTCTACGCCGAAGGCCAGCGCGCGGACGGCCCGAAGGTGGTCGCCGCCCGCCGCATGGGACGCAAGGCGCGCGCATGAGAGCGAGCCGCAAAGTGAATCGTGGCGTACGCCGGAGCTAGAGGATGCAGTTCGTCCATAGCGAAGAGCAGCAGATGATCCGCGCCTCGGCGCGGACGCTGCTGGCGCAGTACAGCTCCGAGCGGCTGCGAGCGGCCCTGCGCGCACCCGGCGGCTACGACGGCACACTCTGGCAGCAGATCTCGGGCGATCTGGGCTGGAGCGGGCTTGCGATCCCGGAGGCCTATGGGGGCGCGGGTCTGGGCTGGGTGGAACTGTGCATCCTGCAGGAGGAGCAGGGCCGCCGGCTCGTGGCCTCGCCGTTCTTCGCCAGTGTCGCCCTGGCGGGGGCGATCGTGCGCGAGGCTGCCGATGAGGCGCAGCGCCCGGGGCTGCTCAAGCGCATCGCTGCTGGCACGCGCGTGGCCTGCGCGCTCACCGGAAGCGACGGACGGCCGCCGCCGGAGGCGGTGAGCGTGCAACTCGAGACCCGCGCGGGGGCCCGCATCTTAAATGGCGTCAGCGATTTCGTGATTCATGCCGAGAGCGCGGAGCTGCTGCTCGTGCTCGCGCGCACGGGCGGCAGCCCGGGATTGAGTGTCGTCGTGTTACCCGCCGCGACGCCCGGCATCACGATCACCCCGCACGTGATGCTCGATCTGACCCGCCCCATGGGGAAGGTCGCCTTCACCGACGTGTCGGTGGCCGAGGGGCAGCTCTTGGGCGCGCCCGGTACGGCCAACGCCGCGGTGTCTAAGGGGCTCGACCTGGCGCGCGTCGCGCTGGCCGCCGAGGCACTCGGCGGCGCCGAGCAGGTGCTCGAGATGACCACCGAATACGTCAAGCAGCGCGTGCAGTTCGGCCGCCCGATCGGCAGCTTTCAGGCTCTGAAGCACCGCCTGGCGGACATGATGGTGCAGGTGGAGGCGGCCAAATCGGCCGCCTGGTACGCGGCGTGTGTCGCGGACGAGGGCGGTGACGAGCTGGGCGAGGCGGCCGCGATCGCCAAAAGCTATTGCTGTGATGCCTTCTACGACTGCGCCGCGAGTGCGATCCAGCTGCACGGCGGGGTGGGCTACACCTGGGAGCACGACGTGCAGCTGTACTTCAAACGCGCGCGTGCGAGCGCCACCCTGCTCGGCAGTTCCGCCTGGCACCGCGAACGGCTGATGCGCGTGCTGGGGCTGGGCGCAGCGGCGGCGCCGGTGTTCTGAGGTTGCCCGTCATGAGACTCGGATTTACCCCGGCCGAGGAGCGCTTCCGCGCCGATGCGGCCGCGTGGCTTGAGTCGCAGCTACAAGGTCCGTTCAGGGATCTGCGCGGCGTGAGCAGTCTTAGCGGCATGCTCGAGCGGCGCATGCAGTGGGAGCGCACCCTCGGAGCCGCGCGCTTCAGCTGCATCGGCTGGCCGGAGCAGTTCGGCGGCCGCAACGCGAGCCTTGCCGAGCAGGTGATCTTCGCCGAGGAGTACGCGCGCAGCCGCGCGCCGGGGCGCATTGGGCACATGGGCGTCGAGCTCGCCGGCCCGACGATCCTCACCTTTGGCACCGCCGCGCAGAAGGCACGCTTCCTGCCGCCGATTGCGCGCGGGGAGGAGTTCTGGTGCCAGGGATACAGCGAGCCGAACGCCGGCTCGGACCTCGCCAACGTGCGCACGCGTGCGGTGCTGACCGATGCGGCTGGCGGCCAGGAATGGGTCGTGAACGGTCAGAAGATCTGGACCTCGCTCGCGCAGTTTGCCGACTGGGCCTTCGTCGTGTGCCGCACCGAGGAGGGCTCGCGCGGTCATCGGGGGCTGTCTTATCTCTTGGTGCCCATGCGCCAGCCGGGCGTGACGGTGCGCCCCATCCGTCAGATGACCGGCGAGGCGGAGTTCAACGAAACCTTCTTTGCCGATGCGCGCACGGGGGCGGACAACGTCGTGGGCGCCGCGGGTGAGGGCTGGCGCGTGGCGATGGGCACGCTGGCGTTCGAGCGCGGCGTCTCCACGCTCGGCCAGCAGATGAGCTTCCGCAACGAGCTGAACGCCATCATCGCCGCGGCGCGCACCAACGGTCTTCTCAGCGACCCGCTCATCCGGCAGCGCCTCGCGCATGCACACGTGGGACTGAAGCTCATGCGCTTCAGCGCCCTGCGCATGCTCGCCAGCGCCGAGGCCGGGCGGTTATCAAACGAGGCCTACACTTACAAGATCTTCTGGGCGAGTTGGCGCAAGAAGCTCGGCGAGCTTGCGGCGGACGTGCAGGGACCCAGGGGCGAGATCGCCGCCGCCGCGCCCTATGAATGGGACCTGCTCACGAACGTGTTTCTCGCCTCGCGTGCCGACACCATCTACGGAGGCACCAATCAGATCCAGCGCAATATCATCGCCGAGCGAGCGCTCGGCCTGCCCAAGGAACCGCGGGGCTAGCCGGTGAGCTCCGTATCGACCTCGCTCGAGCTTGCAGCGCCGCGCACCGCCTCGCGCCGCGCCGATGGCAAGGCGCGGGTGCGCGCCGGCCTTCTGAGCGCGGCGCGCGAGCTCTTTGCGCGCCAGGGCGTGGCCGCCACCACCATGGACGACATCGCGCGTCTGGCCGCGGTGTCGCGCGCGACCGCGTTCAATTATTTTCCCTCCAAGCACCTGTTGCTGGCCGCGCTCGTGCGGGAGATGGAAGCGCGCTTCCTGCACATCATGGATGCGCAGTTTGATCGCCCGGCGAGCGCCGCCGAGCGCATCGCGGCGCTCTTCAGCTGGACGGCCGCCAAGGTCGAGGAGACTCCGCAGCTCTCGCGCGTGCTGATCGGGGCTTCCGAGACGACCTTCGGGGCGGCTCCGGACTCGGGCGCGCGCACCGCGCGTACCCATCGCGCCTTCACCCGCGTGCTCGATGCCGGGCGGCGCGAGGGGGACGTGCGCCGCGATGTGCCCACGGAAGTTCTGGCCGAGATCGTCGGCGGCAGCTACGCGGGCATCCTGCACGCCTGGCGTGTTGCGCGGCGCTATCCGCTGCGTCGCCGCCTGGATGCCGCAGCGCTCACCCTGGGGGAGCTGATCTCGGCGACGCCGCGTCCGGCGCGCCGCGCAGGCACGGCCCGATGAGCCTGGAACTGCTCGCGTGGGAGCCCCCGGCCCTTGGCACCGCGGTCGACACGGTGGGGGATCTGCGCTGGATCCGGCTGCCGGTTCCCGGGGCCCTGCAGCATATCAACGTGTGGCTCGCGCCCGGGCGCGCCCGGCGGGTGCTCATCGATACCGGCATGAATCAGCCGGATACTCACGCCGCCTGGGAGGCCCTCACGGCGAGTGAGCGGCTCACGCACGAACTCGAGGCCATCCTGGTCACGCACCATCATCCGGATCACTTTGGCATGGCGGCGCACCTGGCGCATCGTTTTGGCGTCACGGTGCGCATGAGCGCACCGGCGCGCGCGGCGGCGCAGCGCGCCACGGCTGCGGCCGGTGCGCCCCCAGAGCGTCTGGCCGAATACCGCGACGAGTGGGGCGTGGACTTTGCCGCGCTACTGACGAGTGCGCGCGCCGCGGGTGTATTCGAGCGGCTCGTGAGCGGCATGCCGCAGGATGCGCCGGCGATTCACGAAGGAGAGCGCATCGAGGAGCTGCGCGATCCCTGGCAGGCATCGCTGCACTTCGGGCACGCTGAGGGGCATGTGTGTCTGCACTGGCGAGAGGGGAGTCTGTTCATCAGCGGCGATCAGCTGCTGCCGAGCATCTCGAGCAATATCAGCCTGTATCCGGGCGCAGGGTCCAGCGATCCCTTGCATGATTTTTTGGTCTCCCTCGAACGCCTGGCAGCGCTGCCCGCCGAGACGATCGTGCTGCCGGCGCACGGGCAGCCCTTTCGCGGTGCCGCGGAGCGCGCAGCGCAGCTGCGGGCCGGCCATGAACAGCGCCTCGCGCGCCTCAGCGACTTTACCGCTGAGCCGCGCGAGACCGCGCAAGTGGTGGGCGCGCTCTTCGGCGCCCGCAAGCTCGAGGGCTGGAACAGCCTGCTCGCTTACGGGGAAACGCTCGCGCATATTCGCTACCTGCACCTGCGGGGTGGCCTGACACGCCTGGCGCAGGGCGGACAGGTGCACTGGGTGCGTGCCTAGGCAGCCGGGAATTTTGCGTCGCCGGTGGCGACATGAGACATGGGTGCACTGATGAGTGATCAGCAACTGATGCGACTGCTGGATGAGAGCGCCTTAAGACGCACGGCCGAGCTGTACGCGCAGGGCGCCGACCGGCGCGACAAAGTGACCTGGGCGGCGATCACGACCGAGGACTGCGTGATTGAGGCTCCGGGAATCATTCTGCGCGGTCAGCGCGAGATCGTGGCGGCGCTGGACATCATGGCGCGGCTGTATGTCGCCACGCAGCACCGTGTGCACAATCAGATCGTCAGCATCGAGGGGGATCGCGCCCGCGGGGAGACCTACAGCGTCGCCGATCACCTGAGCGCCGTGGAGGGCGGCAGGACGCTCCTCACGTGGGCGATCCGTTACCAGGATCGCTGGCGACGCGAGGAGGGCCAGTGGCGCTTCGAGCACCGCTTCCTCATCCTTGACTGGACTGAGACGCGCGTTCTGGCCGACTAAAGCGCGTGCGCTTCAGAACTTGAAGGTCGAGAGCAGCAGACTCGTCTCGGTCTGCGAGATGCCGTCGATGAGACGGATGCGCGCGAGGACGCGATCGAAGCCCTCGAGCGTCTCGGCGCGCAGCTCCGCCACGATGTCCCAGCGCCCGTTGGTGCTGTAAAGCGCAGCGACCGCCGGCTCACCGCGCAACGCCTTGATCACCGAATCGACCTGAGTGCCCTCCACCGCGACGCTCATGAAGGCGCGCATGCGCTGATCCTCAACGTCCGGCTTCAGGCGCACCGTATAGCCGACGATGGTGCCGTTCGCGGCCAGCCGTGCCATGCGGTTCTGCACCGTGCCGCGGGCGACACCGAGGGCTTTGGCGAGGGAGGCGACCGAGGCGCGGGCATCGTTGCGCAGCAGCCCGATGAGCTGCCGGTCCGTGTCATCCATGCACTTGCTCCAGGATGGTGCGAAGCACCATGACAGATTGTCAGATTATATTGTCAATGTGATCAACCAGTGACCATATCTGAGCATATTTCTGGCTTTATTTTGGTTCAGCCGACACCGACCATGCACATACGTCAGCGGGGCCTTTGCCCCGGGGTGACTCCGGGAGGGGGACGTCATGGTCGATTTCATCGGTATCGAGCGGATTACGCAGCTGGTCGCCAGGCGCGGCACCGGACGCTTCATCGCGGAACTCGCCCAGGAGATCGAGGCGGACTTCCGGCGCTGGGAGGCCTTCGATAAGTCGGCGCGGCACGCGTGCCACTCGGCGGTCGGAGTCATTGAGCTCATGCCCGCCTCGGACGGGCATCTGTACGCCTTCAAGTACGTCAACGGACACCCCCAGAACACCGCCGTCGGTCTTCTGACCGTGACCGCCTTCGGGGTGCTCGCGGACGTGCAGACCGGCTATCCGCTGCTGCTGTCGGAGCTGACGCTGACGACGGCGTTGCGCACGGCGGCCACCTCGGCGCTCGCCGCGCAGTACCTGGCGCGCCCCGAGAGCCGCGTGCTCGCGCTGATCGGCAATGGGGCGCAGAGCGAATTTCAGGTCATCGCCTTTCATCACCTGCTCGGCGTCCGCGAAGTGCGCCTGTTCGATGTCGACCCGCGCGCCACCGATAAGCTCGAGCGCAATCTTGCGGCGCTGCGCCTGGCGGGCCTGAAGGTGGTGCGCTGCGCCTCCACCGCCCTGGCCGCTGCGGGGGCTGACATCATCACCACCGTCACCGCCGATAAGCGCAATGCGACGATTCTGACCCCCTCGATGATCCGCGCGGGCATGCACCTGAACGCCGTGGGCGGTGACTGCCCCGGCAAGACGGAATTGCACCGCGAGATTCTCGAGCGTCCGGACGTGCGCGTGGTGGTTGAGTTCGAGCCGCAGTCGCGTATCGAGGGCGAGATCCAGCAGATGCCGGCTGATTTTCCGGTGATTGAACTCACACGCGTGCTCAGGGACAGACCCCCGGACGCACCGGTCCGGGCGAGGTGACGGTGTTTGATTCGGTGGGCTTCGCGCTGGAGGACTTCTCCGCGCTGCGTTACCTGCTGCGCCTGCATCACGAGGAGCGCGGCGCGCGGCCGCAGATCGATCTGGTGCCGGACCTGGATGATCCGAAGGACCTGTTCGCGCTGTTGGCGCCGCAGCCGGCGCATGCGCTCGCGCGCGCCGCGGTGTCGGCATGAGCCTGCGGGGCACGGCCGCGCTCATCGGCGCGCCCACCGACGTCGGCGCGGCCGATCGCGGTGCCTCGATGGGACCTGAGGCGCTGCGGGTCGCCGGACTCGCCGCGGCACTGCGCGCGCGGGAGCTGCAGGTGCAGGATCTGGGCAATCTGAACGGGCCAGGAAATCCGTGGGCCGCGCCGCAGGACGGCTATCGGCACCTGTCCGAGGTCGTGCGCTGGAATGAGCTCGTGCATGAGGCGGTGTATGGGCAGTTGCGCGCCGCGAGAGTCCCGATCCTGCTCGGGGGCGATCACTGCCTGAGCATCGGTTCGATCAGTGCGGTCGCCCGGCACTGCCGCGAAGAGGGCAGGAAGCTGCGGGTCCTGTGGCTGGACGCGCACGCGGATTTCAACACCAGCGCCCTCTCCCCGAGCGGCAATGTGCACGGCATGCCGGTCGCGTGTCTGTGCGGGTTCGGGCCGGCGCAACTGACCGGCATGGCCGGTGCGCGGCCCGCCCTGCAAGCCTCCTGGGTGCGCCAGATCGGGATCCGCAGCGTCGATGAGGGCGAGAAGCGCTTCGTGCACGAGCAGGGGCTGGACGTTTTTGATATGCGTTACGTCGATGAGATGGGCATGCGCCAGGCGGTGGCCCAGGCGCTTGCCGGACTCGATGCCGACACGCACCTGCACGTGAGCTTCGATGTCGACTTTCTCGATCCGGACATCGCCCCGGGGGTCGGCACCCAGGTGCCCGGCGGGCCCACGTACCGCGAGGCGCAGCTGTGCATGGAGATGATCGCCGACACGCGCCGTCTGGCTTCCCTGGACGTGGTTGAGCTGAATCCCGCCTTTGACGTGCACAACCGCACCGCGGTGCTTGCGGTGGATCTCATCGAGTCACTCTTCGGCAAGAGCACGCTGGTGCGCCGGCCCGTATGGCGCTCCCCGTCCGATACCGAGCGGCGCAGCGCCCGTCCGCCTGCGGTGGCGCTCTCCTAGCCAGTCTCAGCCTGCCGCGGCGGTCTTCACCTGCTGCAATGCGCACGCTGAAGCGCAGCGTTCAGTCTGCCTTTCATCAGAAAGTCGGTCAGCACCTCGTAGAGGCCCTCACCCACGCGCCGCCAGTGGTGTGCTTAAGGTCCGGCGACCTCTCCGATGGCGCGCAGCAGTGCGGCGCGCGCCAGGAGGCGCGTCGAATCAAGCGTCGGCAGGGGCGAGTTCGCATCGCTCATGATGAGCGGCAGCTCCGTGCAACCGAGGACCACCGCGTCCGCGCCCGCCCCCTGCATGCGCCCGAAGACCCCCTGCAGGTAACTGACTGCCGCGGCGCTGCAGACCCCGCGCACGAGCTCCTCGAAGATGACGCGGTTGATCTCCGTGCGCTCCGCCTCCGTAGGCCGCAGGCAGGCGATGGCGCGCGCACTCAGCTTTTCCGGATACACCTCGCTCTCGACAAGGTAGCGTGTGCCGGTGATCCCGAGCGTGCGCCAGCCGCGCGCCGCAGCCACATCCGCCACCACCTCCGCGATATGCAGCCACGGCCGCGGTGAGCGCGCAATAATTGCCGGCAGCGCCCGATGAATGGTGTTGTCGGGGCAGATGAGGAAATCCGCACCGGACCGCGCGAGCTTGTGCGCGGAGGAGAGCATCAGCTCCCCGACGCCGGCCCAGTCGTCGCGGCTCACGTAGCGCATGTACTCCCCGAGTGCGTGCGTGTGCAGCGAGACTTCCGGATGCTGGTAGGCGCCGAGCCACTGCTCCCCCTCAAGGCACACGGTGCGGTAACACAGCGCCGCACCCTCCGCGGAACAGCCCACGATGCCGATGTGTTGCACCATGGCTGAGATTCTAGCGCGGGACACCTGCGCCCCGGCATAATCGCTGCCCGCTCGAGGAGTTTCATGACGTCCCGAACCGATCACCGCGGCGCGGCGCTTGCGACGCTGCTGGCAGTGCTGTGCGCCTGTGCGCCGCTGCAGCAGCACCCGCAGGAACACGTGGGTCTGACTTATCCGCCCGCCCCGCGCGGCACCACGCTCGATGACTATCATGGCGTCAAAGTCCCCGACCCGTACCGCGCGCTCGAGGAGCTGGACTTGCCTGCGACCCGCGCCTGGGTCGCCGCGGAGGCGCGTCTCACCCAGGCGTACCTGGAGGACATCCCGCAGCGCGCAACGCTGCGTCAGCGGCTCTCGCAGCTTTACGAGTTTGAGCGCACCGGCGTTCCGTTTGCGGAAAACGGCCACTACTTCTACACCAACAACAGCGGGCAGCAGGAACAAAGCGTGTTGCTGAGCGTCGCCCCGCTGGCGGGCATGCCTGCGGTCGCGCTCGATCCGAACCTCCTGCCCCCGGGCGACCGTCCCGTGGTCATCGGGTACGTGGCCAATCAGGCCGCAACGCTGCTCGCCTACGCGGTGTCAGCGGCCGGTTCGGACTGGACCGACTGGCACGTGCGCGATCTTTCGACCGGTCAGGACACGGCGGACATTCTGCGCCATACGAAGTATTACCCGCCGGTATTCACCCCGGACGGGCGCGGCCTTTACTACAGTGCCTTCCCCGCACCGGTGCCGGGTGAGGAGCTCAGCGGCGCCGACCGGGGCAATGCGGTTTACTACCATGCGTTCGGCACGCCGCCAGGCGCAGACCAGCGCGTCTTCGCCGACGCCTCCCATCCTGACTGGCAGTTCCTGCCGCACCTCACCCCGGATGGGCGCTGGCTGATCGTGACGGTTGGTGAGGGCGAGGTCGGAGACAAGGGTCTCGAGGATGTGTATGTCATGGATCTGAGCGCCACGACGCCGGTTGCGGTGGCGGTCAGCCGCGGCTTTGAGGCCGCCTACGAGTATGTCGGCGCCGACGGCGGTCTGCTTTACTTCCTGACCTCTCTTGCGGCCCCGAACGGGCGTGTCATTGCCATCGATCCGCTCAAGCCGCAACCGGGCCACGGGCGAGCCGTCATCGCAGAAGGGCACGATGCGATTGAATTCGACGAGCACAGCGTCACCTTGGTCGCGCACCAGCTGATCGTGCGCTCCATCCACGACGCGCACAGCCGCGTGACGCTCTACGGACTCGATGGCGCGCCCAACGGGGAGATCACGCTGCCCGGGTTTGGCACGGCGGCCGGCTTCACCGGACACCCCGGTGACCGGGAGACCTTTTACGCGTTTTCGGATCTGATCGCCCCGCCGACGATCTACCGCTACGACTTTGGCGCCAAGCGCAGCAGCGTGTTTCGCTCAGCGGATGTCGCTTACGATCCGGGCGCCTTCGAGCAGCGGCAGGTCTTTTATCCGGGTAAGGACGGTACGCGCATCCCGATGCTGCTCGCCTACCGCAAGGGAACGGATCTCACGGCGAATAACCCGCTGCTGCTGACCGGGTACGGAGGTTTCGGTATCTCGAACCTGCCGCGTTTTGATCCGGCGATCATTGCCTGGATGGAAATGGGGGGCGTGTACGCCATCGCTAACATTCGCGGCGGCGGGGAGTTCGGCGAGGGCTGGCATCGCCAGGGCACCCTCACACACAAGCAGGTCGTCTTCGATGATTTCATCGCCGCCGCCGAGTGGCTGATTGGCGCCGGCTACACCTCCGTGCCGCGGCTGGCGATCTACGGGCGCTCCAACGGAGGTCTGCTGATTGGTGCCTGTCTCACGCAGCGCCCGGAGCTCTTCGGCGCCGCCGTGCCGCAGGTGGGCGTGCTGGACATGCTGCGCTTCAATCGCTTCGGGCAGGGCGCGGGCTGGGAGGGCGATTACGGCTCGCCGCAGGATGCGGAGCAGTTCCGGGCGCTGTACGCCTACTCGCCCGTGCACAACGTGCGGGCGGGCGTGCATTATCCGGCCACGTTCGTGATCACCGGCGATCACGACACGCGCGTCATGCCCATGCACTCCTTCAAGTTCGCCGCCGCGCTGCAGGCCGCTCAGAGCGGTCCGGCGCCGATTCTCCTGGCGGTCGACCTTTCCTCCGGGCACGGTGGCGGTGAGACCGTGACGCAGGCGATCACGCAGAAGGCGGACATGTATGCCTTCCTGCTCAAGAATCTCGCCATGCCCGGGGTAAAGGTCGGCGCCGCGCCGTGAGAGGGCCGCCGGGGCTTCACCGCCGGGGCGGCACCCGCAGCGCCCCGCAACTGCGCTGCGCACTCCTCCTGTTCATCATGAGCGCGGCCGCAGCCGCGGCGGCGCCACCCTCGGCTGCGTTGGCCCGGGATTCCGATGCGGCCGTGCTCGCGCGGCTCACGCGAGTGCGCGCCGCCTTTCTGCGGCGCATCGACGCGGAGGGCTACGCGCTGTGCCCCGCGCCGCAGATCGAGCTTGGCGATCCACCCACCTTCGGCCGCTACCTGCCCGAGCGCAATGCCGTGCTCATGGCAAGCTGGGCGCATCTTTCGGTGGCGGAGCGTGAGGCCTTTCAGGCGATGGCACAGACCCTCGGGGGTGATGCCTCGGCCCGGTCGGTGTTCGAAAACGGCACGCACCGCTGGGTGTTCGTGCATGAACTCGGCCACTGGTGGCAGGCATGCCGACACCTGAGCCGCCCCGAGTCGTATGCGGCGGAGAACGGCGCCAATCGTATTGCCCTCGCGTTCTGGCGCGAGCCCGAGCCACGCTTCGCGGCGGGCATCGTGCACGGCTTTGGGATGCTGCTCGCCTCGGCGCCGAGTCCGGTACCGCCCGGGCAGTCGGCGCAGGCCTACCTGGATGCTAATTTCCGCGCCATCGCGCAGGGTGACGCGTGCACCTGGTTTCAGGGCAAAATAATCGTGGAGCTTGCAGCCGAGACGCCCGCGCCGTCGTTGCATCGCGCGCTCTCGCAACCGTTGTATCCGTGGTGAGGCATGAGGCAGCAGAGGACAAAGCGAGTGAGGGCGGCGGCATGAGCAGCGGGCCCGATCTTTCAGCCTATCCGGTCACGAAGAAGTGGCCTGCGCAGCACCCGCAGCGGCTGCAGCTGTATTCCCTGCCGACGCCCAACGCGGTGAAGGTGTCGGTCATGCTCGAGGAGACCGGGCTGCCGTATGAGCCACATCTGGTGCGCTTCGAGAACAACGATCAGGCGTCGGCAGAATTTCGCTCATTGAACCCGTATGGAAAAATTCCCGCGATTCTCGATCCGAACGGGCCCGGCGGCAGGCCGCTCGCGCTGTTCGAATCCGGTGCCATCCTGATCTACCTGGCCGAGAAGACCGGACAGTTTCTGCCCGAGGATGCGGCCGTCCGCTACCAGACGCTGCAGTGGCTCATGTTTCAGATGAGCGGTATCGGGCCCATGTTCGGCCAGCTCGGCTTCTTCCATCGCTTCGCCGGCAAGGACTACGAGGACAAGCGGCCGCGCGATCGCTACGTCGCTGAGACGCGGCGGCTCCTTGGCGTCCTCGAGGGGCGCCTCGCCGGGCGCACCTGGCTCATGGGCGAGGAGTACACGATCGCCGACATGGCGGTCTTTCCCTGGGTTCGCAATCTCATCGGCTACTACGCGGCGGCCGATCTGGTGCAGTTCAACGAATTTCCCCGGGTCGGGGCTGAGCAGCCCCCTAAGTCGTTGAGTCGACGACAATTACCCAATCTGGCCTGTACATCTACCCCGAGAGTTACCCGGCGAAACGTGGGCTGTGGCGATCCAGCGTGAGATGCGGAGTGCTCCGGTGGTTACCGGAGGTCCGATAAGTGATACGTCTCGTTGAGACGGTCTACCTTCATGCGGTGCTCCAAGATTTCGATTTCACTCAAGCCGCAGGGATCTTGCCCCAAGCGCCAGTATGCGGACAGCGGTTGATCGAGAGTCTGCAACAGGAGTGCTCGATTGCCAGCGCTGTGCCCTACCACGATGACGGTCTGTTGCGGATAACGTTCGTAAACGAGGCGCGGAACGTTTGAGACGCGTGCAACCAGCTCCTGCAATGACTCGCCGCCGGGGAATCGCATCAGATGCGGCGCCTCAAACCAACGCTCAATCAGAGTAGGCCATTGAGCGCGGACCTCTTCGTGAGTGCGCCATTCCCAATCGCCATAGTGCAGGTCGTTCAAATCATCGAGTTTTTCCGAAGGCGCGCCGCATGCGGCCGCGATTGCCTCCGCCGTCTGGACGCATCGTCTCAGCGGACTGGTGTAGACGATCTTCGGTTCCCACCGCTTTGCGATTCGCTGCGCCAACGCTCGCGCCTGACGCACGCCCAGAGCCGACAAGTCGACATCGCGGCGACCGCGGAAGCGCTCCGGGGAAATCCCTTCGACGTCTCCGTGTCGCACCAGCACAATACGCGTCATGTCGCCGACCTCGAGGGCTCCAGCCTTTTCACCGGTGCATGTCAGGCTCCGCCATGTCAGCTGACGTCCTTTGGCCGTCGGGTGCCAGCAGACGCAGATGACCTTGTCGGAGCATGATCTCTGTATCGGTGCAAAGCAGGGTAGGGTAGAGCTGCCCGTCGTGCCAGTACCGGCTCTGAGGCATGAGTGTCGTGCACTGGACGATCCAACCGGGACGACCTTGTGCCGCGCGCAGTATTTGCCTCTCCATGTCCAGCGCGACTGTCAGATGGTGTTCGACACACCGCGACCGAAGCAGCGTGCGCAATTGCCGCATGGACACAGGCGGCATGCGCACCGACAGTGCGAGGCGCTTCGCCCGCATTCGCTGTCGCTCGCGCTCGACGTCGACATCGATGACGAACAGCATGCCCGCAATGCCTCCCCGGAGCCGACGACAAAACCCGACCATGGCAGTGCTTACCTTGGTGAGATGATCAAGCAGCAACACGCAGCCGCGCCGGTCCGCGGCGTTCCACAGTCTGGCCCGAGCCGTTCTACGGGCTACTCCCTGGATGTTCATTTCGGGATAGGCGCTTTCCATGGTGCGCGTAATGTCATCCAGGCAAGAAGTGTACTGAGCGACCCCACAGGGAATGTTCGCTTTGGCAAAACGAGCATGCAACTGGGACACCAGGGTGGACTTACCACTACCGCGCGGGCCGTAGAGGATCAGGTGCTCACCGCGCCCCACGCGATCGAAGAAATCCGAGCGAAGTTCGCGAACACTACTGTGCATGGCCACCGCGTTAGCGCGACGCAATAGATCGCGTGCGCACCCGGACTCTTGCCCTTGCCTTCACGCGACCATCGTAGCTTACGACACGCGCCGGAGCCCGGGACCAGTTATGCCCCGACCTTGATCTCGCGCGTTGTTCTCTGTACGCTGATATCAACGTGGGAGATGGCATTCCTCCTGCAAGAAAAAACCGCCTGACCGGCTGATGATGCCTACCTGATTTCTCTTCGGAGAAGAGGATAGGCATGACCGTTTGGCCGGCGTTCCAGTTCCTGCTGCGCCTTAGTCCGGGGACACGCACCGGCGCTCCCTCCTCCTGCCGAGGAGCACAAGCGTGACCGCGCGCATACTGTTCAACCTCCTGCAGGTCGCGGTGGTGATGATCGCCGCGCCACTTGCGGCGGGGGTCCTGGCCCGGCTCAAGGAAATGGTTCAGTCCAAGCGCGGGCCGAGCATTTTTCAGCCCTACCGGGACCTCTGGAAGCTGTTCCACAAGGACGAAATTGTCTCGGAAGACAGCTCCTGGATCTTTCGCTTTACGCCCTACATCGTTTTCGTCACGCCGATTTTTGTCGCGTTGCTGATTCCGGTGCTGACGAGCTACCCGCTCTTCTTCGCTTTCATGGGCGACATGCTCGGCGGTGGCTTCGTGCTGGCTCTCGGTGGCTTCTTTGCAGCGCTGGCGGCAGTTGATACGGCCAACCCCTACGGACCTATTGGAGCCAGCCGCACACGAATGGTCGGCTTTCTCGCTGAGCCGGTATTCATGATCGTGTTCTTCACCGTTTCCTTTGTAGCCGGCTCCACGATTCCCTACATCGTCCAGCAGAAATGGGTGACTCCGTTCGCGAATTTCTTTGCGCCGTCACACGTACTGCTCGTGCTCGCGTTCCTCATGTTGATTCTCGCCGAGGGTGGCCGCATCCCGGTCGATAACCCTACCGGTCATTTCGAGCTGGCGATGATCGACGAATCCAAGTCGCTCGAATACTCCGGTCGCGGCTTCGCGCTGGTGAAATGGGGCGGCCAGATGAAATTCTTCGTACTGCTCTGCATCTTTCTCAACGTGCTGGTGACGCCGTGGGGATTGGCGAGCGAGCAGACTGTCGGAGCCGTGCTGCTGGCGATTCCGGCAGTGCTCCTTAAGGTTTTCTGTTTTCTGCTCGTGTTGGTGGTGATTGAGTCGTCCCTCTCCAAGCTGCGGCTGTTTCGCATTGCTGAATTCCTAGGTGCCGCGTTCATCACTTCCGTAGCGGCCATGGTGTCGCAGGTTTTTCTGCCGTGAGCGAACCATGAGCGCTGCAACAAAGGAGTTGCTGGAGAACCTGAACGCTTTGGCGGCAGGCCTGTTCCTGCTCACGGCATTCGGCATCGTTGCGATGCGACAGGCCAGAGGCTGCCTGAATCTGTTCATCGCACAGTCGCTGCTGCTCGCTGCGTCTGCAGCACTGCTGGGACTGCGGTACGACTCCGGACATCTCTACGGCGTCGCACTCGTCAACTTGATCAGCAAGCCGATCATCGTCCCCTGGCTACTGCGCAGAACGTCCCCGGCAGAGATCTACACCCGACGTGAAATCGACCAGGTCCTGAATATTCCGGCTGCTCTGCTCATCGCTCTGGCGCTCGCGATCGGCGCGTATTTTGTGGGCACTCCGCTGAGCAATGCCGTCGGACCGGAATTCCGCGGCCCGAACGTGCCGATCGGCATCGCCGTGCTGCTGCTGGGCGCATTCACCCTCACCGTGCGGCGCGAGGCGCTATCGCTGCTGATCGGTCTATTAGTGATGGAGAACGGCGCGTTCCTCGCCGGGATTTCCATCGCACGTGATCTCGGGATGCTGGTCGAGCTTGCCATCGCCACGGACGGCTTGGTGATTGTGTTCATCATGGGCGTGCTGGTGCGCGCCGTGCAAAAGCAGGTCGGCACGACTGCCGTCGGCGAATTGGCGAGTCTCAAGGAGACGGTGACGGTGCCGGCGGCGGACGAAGGGCTTCTGTGAGCGTCATCGTCATTCTGCTGCTGCCGCTCGCCGCTGCCTTGCTGGTTTGCATTCCATTGGGCAGACGCTGGGTACCGGGCGTAACGGTCGTCTTCTGCCTGGCCGATCTCATTCTGGTCGGACGGCTGGCCCGGCAGGTCGTGACCGGTGCCGTCCCAGCGCAACTGCTGGAGCCGGCGTGGTCCAAATGGCTGGCCGTCGACGGCTTGAGCGCGCTCATCCTGCTGCTCATCGCGTTTGTCGGAAGCACTGCCGCAATCTACTCCGTCGGCTACATGGCGCAGTCAAACCTCGATGGCAGAAAACTGCGCCTCTATCACGCGAACTACAACCTCTTCATCTTCTCCATGCTCGCCATTCCCGTGCTAGCGGAGCCGACACTGGTGTGGATCGTGGTGGAGCTGACGACGCTTTGCTCAGCTCTGCTGGTCTCCTTCGACAACACGCGCGAGGCGCTCGAGGCGGCGTGGAAGTACGTGGTGCTGTCGCTCATGGGCGCGGGCGTCGCGTTGTTCGGATTTATGGTGCTGTTCGCCGCCATGCATGCCGGGGGCGGGGAAATCTACACGTGGACGGGGCTCGTGACGACGGCGCCCAAAATGCCGCCGATCCTTCTGCAGTCGGCATTTCTGCTGATCTTGATCGGCCTCGGAACAAAAGTAGGTCTGGTCCCCATGCACACGTGGTTGCCGGACGCCCACAGCCAGGCGCCGTCGCCGGTGTGCGCGCTGCTCTCCGGAATCGAAACTACGTCGATACTCTACGTGATCATGCGGCTATTTCCGGTGATGCAGGCCGTGCCGCGTGCGCATGCCACGACCTGGGCCCTCGTCTTTGGCCTCATTTCCGTCGGCACCGCGGCCTTCCTACTGTTGCAAGTCAAGGACTACAAACGCTTGTTTGCCTTCTCCACCGTCGAGCACATGGGGATCATCCTGACGGCGATCGGACTTGGCTCATCGGCGGCTAATTACGGCGCGATGCAGCAGGTCGTCAGTCATTCGGTGACCAAGTCCTTTTGTTTTTTTGCAGCGGGCGCAACCTTACTGATTGCGGGGACCCGTGAGATCGCCGCCGTACGCGGACTGATCCGACGCTCCCCGCTCACCGGCGCTGCGCTCGTTTTCGGCGCGCTTGCGATCGCTGGCGCGCCACCGCTGGCGGTCTTCCTGAGCGAGTTTTCAATTCTCAAAGCCGGTCTGGCGCAGGGACAGTACCTGGTGACGGGGCTACTCGCGATTTTCATCGTCATCGCGTTTTTCGGCATCCTGGCCCACGTGAACCGTATGGTTTTCGGCGCGCCGATGAGCCCAGCGCCAGAGCCCGCTCATTCGCCGCCGGAGGCAATCGCACCCCCGCGAGCGCCTTTCAGTTGCCAGCTTGCGCTTGTTCTCGCTGCCATACCGGTGCTCGTGCTTGGCGTCTACGTTCCTAAAGCACTGCAGGACCTTCTGGCGCTAGCGGCGGCTGCGTTGACCCGATGAGGCGCCTGTGACCTTCTCCACATTACAGAAGCAGATCGAGCGTCACTGGGCTGGGCAAGCACAATGCCGCATTGACGCCTCGACTTCGACGAGCGAAGTGACGTGTACGCGCACCGTGCTTGCCGAGGTGTGCCGTCGGATGGTCGAGGAGTGGCATTACAGCTTCGCCGGCTTGATCGTCGAGGAGGGCGCGAGCGCATGGCAGCTGCGGTACGCGTTCTACGGCGAAGGCGAAGGCAGCTGGGTGCACGTGCTGGTGAGCGCCCCCCTCGCCGAGAAGGTTTTCCCGAGCGTGGTCGAGTGGATTCATGCTGCGGACTGGCACGAGAGGGAAGCAGAAGACATGTTCGGCGTGCGCTTCGATGGGCACCCCCATCTCGGAGATTTCGTGCTTCACGACGACGTCTGGCAGGAAGGGGTTGAGCCGATGCGCCACGGATTCAACGCGCAGACGGCGATGCACAACCGCCGTCCGAACGTCGACTGGCGGCCTCGGCGCATCGTCCAGGAGCCCGGCGCGTTCATTATGCCCATAGGGCCTAAGTTTTCCGGCATCACGGAATCTGTGCATTTTTTGCTCGAAACCGTCGGTGAAGACGTCATCCGCTCATCGACGCGCCTGTTCTACAAGTGGCGCGCCGTCGAGAAGCTCGCCGAGGGCAAGACGGTCGAGGAAGGCCTCCTGTTGGCGGAGCGGTTCGCTGCGACAACGGCCTTCGCTCACGGACTGGCGTTTTGCCAGGGCGTCGAATCCGTCTGCAGCGTGCAGGTGTCCCCACGGGCGCGAGCGCTGCGGGTATTTTTGGCCGAGCTCGAGCGGCTGCGGCAGCACGCCGGCGCGATCCAGGAGATCTGCGAGTCGACAGCACTGGCGATCGCCACCAGCCAGGCGGGACTTCTCGAGGAGGAGCTGCTGCGCCTATCGGGCGAACTGACCGGTCATCGCTACCTGTTCGGCCTGCTCGCCCCGGGCGGGTTGCTATGCGATCTGCCGACGGATGCCTGCCGCGGGACGCTCGAGCGGGCCGAGGACATCCTCAAGCGGCTGAATGAACTGGAACGGCGGCTGAGCGTCTCAAGCAGTTTTCTCGATCGGATCGAGGACGTCGGCGTCATCCCGGCTCAAACCGCGAAGGATTACAGCCTGGTCGGCCCGGTCGCGCGCGCCTCGGGATTCATCCGCGATCTGCGTCGGACACTGCCGTATTCGGGTTACGAGGCGTGCAATTTCGATGTGCCGAGCGAACGCGAAGGCGATGGCTATGCGCGGCTTCGAGTGTTGTTCGCGGAAAGCCGGCAATCGGCCCGTATCATGGAGCAGGTGGTGGCCGCACTGACGGAAGGCGAGGTGCGTCGGGCGGTGCAATACCGTTCGGGTGCCGCGCTAGGCTGGGTCGAGGCACCGCGTGGCGCAACGTTCCATTGGGTGAGGTTGGGCGAAGCCGGACGGATCGCGCGCTACCGGATCGTGACGCCGTCTTTCACCAACTGGCACAGTTTCCACCTGGCTGCGGAGAAATTCGCGTTCCAGGACTTTCCCATCATTCTCGCCACCTTCGATTTGTCCGTGGCGGAGAACGACCGGTAACGGCGAGAGCAGGGCAGAAGACATGAGCCAATGGGTTCTCAAGGGCATTCGCACGGGGATCAGGACCACCGGGTATCCGCGCGACGCGGAACTTGCTGCCGGCGTCACGCCCGGGCTGCCCCGCGGGGGCGACTTCGGCGCCGGCGCGCCCGCGCTTGTCGCACGATGCCTCACGGGCGCCCTCGCTCAGACGCAGGGGACCATCTCGGTGGACAGCCGCCGCTGTGTGCACTGCTACCGTTGCGTCCGTGGCATCGAGCAGCCGCTGAACTGGGAGCCGACCTACGAATGGGCGGGCGCGGCGCCGCAGCCGACCAACGAGTTGGGAGAACCATTCCGGCGGTCCATCCACATCCTCGTGGTGGACGCAGGCGACTGCGGCGCATGCCTGAATGAAGTGAAGCAACTCAACAATCCGTATTACAACATGCACCGACTCGGCTTTTTCATCACGCCGACCCCGCGCCACGCGGACGTGCTGCTGGTCGTCGGTCCCGTCACCGATCAGATGCGGTTCGCGCTAGAGAAGATCCACACGGCGATGCCCACGCCAAAGCGAGTTATCGCCGTAGGCGCGTGCGCGCTGTCGGGCGGGGTGTTTGCGAACAGCTTCGTGTGCGCCAACGGCGTAGCGGACGTCCTACCGGTTGATGTGATGGTGCCGGGAAATCCGCCGCCACCGCTTGCCATCCTGCACGGATTACTTGTAGCAGTCGGACGCAAGCCGCCGGAGCGGTTGGCACAGGGCGACTACCAGGCGGGTCCCGCGGGGCAATAATGAGCGCCCAGACACTCGTCATCGTGTTTTTTGCGGCCTGCGGCGCCGGCACCCTGCTTTCCCTCTGGATACGCCCGGGGCGCCAGGCCGTGGTATTGACAGCGCTTGGGTCCCTGGCTGCGATCGACGCGGTTGTCATCGGCGCCCACGTGCTCCTGACTGGCGAGGTATTTACGCAGCCGCTGTGGTCGTTGCCGGGGCTAACTATGCTCACGCTACGCCTTGACCCGCTCTCGGGGGCGTTCGTACTCGTTACCGGGCTCGTGCTTTTCCCGGCCTCGATCTACGCCGGCGGCGAATTGAGACGCGAATCGTTCCGCGGCCGCGAGCGCGTGTTCACGGTAATGCTGCTGGCGCTTTACGCGTCGCTCGTTCTGATCATGATCGCCGGCGACGCGCTGCTGTTCCTGCTGGCGTGGGAAGTCATGTCCATCCTGTGTTACCTGCTCGTGGTGACGAGCAGGGAGGGTGACAACGGCCAGGTCGGTGCGGGGTATCTGCTGCTTGCGATGGGCGAAGCCGGAACGCTGGCGGGTGCCCTCGGATTTCTGCTGCTCGCGACCGGGGCGAGCTCGCTGGAGTTCGGAGCGGTCAAGTCCAGCGCATCCTCTCTCGGGCCGACCGCCCGCTGGGGAGTGTTTCTGCTCACGTTCTTCGGATTCGGCGTGAAGGCTGGCCTGGTCCCGGTCAATTCCTGGCTACAACGAGCTTACGTTGGAGCGCCGCGGGCCTTTGCGCCGGTGCTCGCAGGGGCGACGCTGAACGTCGGCCTGTACGGCATCCTGCGAGTCAACGCCGATCTCTTGCCGGCCGCGCAGGCGGAGATGGGCTTGGTCACGCTCGTGGTTGGCACCATCTCGGCGCTCCTCGGGATCCTGTACGCGACAACGGACAACGATCTGAAGGCGATGTTGGCGCACAGCTCCATCGAAAATGTCGGCATCGTCGTCGCGGGCTTCGGCGCGGGGATGGTGTTCGTCGCCACGAATCATCCGGTGCTCGCGACGATCGCTTTCGTGGCAGCGCTTTACCACATGGCCAATCATTCGCTCTACAAGGCGCTGCTGTTTTTCGGCGTCGGCGCCGTGGAGACGCAGACCGGTACGCGGGACATCGACCAACTCGGCGGCCTGATCAAATGGATGCCGCTGACCGCGTTCGGCTTCCTCATCGGCACACTGTCGATCGCCGCGCTGCCGCCGTTCAACGGTTTCGTCAGTGAATGGCTGACGCTGCAGGTGATGCTCCGCTCGGCGGAGCTGTCTTCGATCGGCGCGAAGATCGTGTTCGCTCTATGCGGGGCCGGACTTGCGCTGACGGCGGCGTTGGCCGTGACCTGCTTCGTGAAGGTGTTCGCGATGAGCTTTTTGGGAATGCGCCGGCTCGATGGGGAACTGCGGGTGACCGAGGCCGCCCCGCGGACGCTTGCATCCATGGCGATCCTCGCGGTTCTGTGTCTTGCGTTTGGCGTGCTGCCAACGTACGTGATCCCGATGCTTGACCCGGCGTCGACGCAGCTGGCAGGAGCCAGCGCTTCAGACACCCTGGTACCGCCGTTCTTTGCCTCAGCTCAAGGGCACGGCGCGTTACCCGCGGGTTTTGTCGACGAGTTCCACGACCTGGGCGCGCAGGTAGGGGAGACGGTTCTGCCCGGGCGCGGACTGGTAGTGCTACATCGCGGCGGGACGCAGAATCCGGTGGTCTTCGCCATGTCCACCTCCTACATGCTGCTGGCGCTGACCGGTTTGCTGGCGCTGACCTGGGTCGTCATCCGTCTGTGGCTGACACGCGCCCGGCGGCGGACGCGGCGCGAGCGTTGGGACGGCGGGGTGCGGCAGCTGCTGCCCGAGATGACCTATACGGCGACCGGATTTTCCAATCCCGTGCGGGTGATCTTCGACGCGATATTCCGTCCGACGACCGTGGAGGACACGCGTGAGACGGTGGCGGAGCATTTCCGTATAGCGATCCGCCGCGAGAAGGAACACGTGCATCTCGTGGACAGACTGGTGTTCCAGCCGGTCAGATTGGCGGCGCTGTGGATCGCGCGCGCTCTGGCGGCGATGCACCACGGACGCATCAACGCATACGTGACTTATGCATTTCTGGCTCTGCTGATCGTTTTTGCCGTGCTGCCGGCATCGTGATGCGAGCTTGCGCGCGCGGACGCGCCGGGCGGTCGGGAAGGCTTTATGAGCACCGATGGGTCGCTACTGGTCTTGGTCTTCGCGCTCTGTGGCGTGGGCGCCCTGGCCGGACTTGCAGTACCTGAGCGGCGGATCCCGGCGTTCCTGGCCTGGGTCGGCTCACTCGCGGCGCTAGCGATGTTGTGGCTCAGCGCAGACGTGCTGCGTTCGGGCGCTGTCTTCAAAAGCGAGCTCTGGGCGATCCAGCCGCTCGGAACCTTGAGCGTGTCGCTCGATCGTCTGTCAGCACTATTTCTGTTCGTGGCGGCGCTGGTGATGCTAGCGAGCTCTATCTTTTCCGCCAGCTACCTCAAGCGGTATCTGGGGCATTACAGCCTCAAAGCGCTGAACGCATGGTATCTGCTGTTGCTCGCGTCGATCACGCTGATCCTGATCGCCAATGACGCGCTGCTATTCCTGCTTGCGTGGGAGGGGATGTCAATCACGAGTTACCTGCTCGTCAACTTCGAGAACAAGCGCGACGAGAACAGCCACGCGGGCTATCTCATGCTGGCCATGGGTGAGGCGGGCTTTATGGCCGTGGTGGTGGCGTTCCTGATCCTGGCGGCGCATGGAGGTTCGCTGGAATTCTCGGCGCTCAAAGCCGCGGGCTCGAACCTGGGACCGCTCGCGCGCTGGCTCGTTTTTCTGCTGACGTTCTTCGGCTTCGGTGTCAAGGCGGGACTGGTACCCGTCAACACCTGGCTTCCCCGCGCCCATCCCGCGGCGCCTGCCAACGTGTCGGCGATCCTGTCCGGGGTGATTCTGAATCTGGGCCTTTATGGCATCGTTCGCCTGAATCTCGATCTCGTGCCCTTCACGACGGTCGGTGCAGGCGTCGTAGTGCTTATCGTCGGAACGGTGTCTGCCCTGGTGGGAATTCTATACGCCACGACCGAAAACGACCTCAAGGCGATGCTCGCTCACAGCTCGATTGAAAACATCGGAATCGTGACCGCGGGTCTCGGCGCCGGGATCATCTTCAGCGCTTACGGTCGGCCCGTGCTCGCGGGCATCGCGTTCATCGCGGCCTTCTATCACATGATCAATCATTCGCTCTATAAGGCGCTCCTGTTTCTGGGCGCAGGAACCGTGGATGACCGTGCCGGTACGCGCGATTTGAACCGGCTGGGTGGGTTGATTCGCGTGATGCCGTTCACCGCTGGGGCCGTGCTCATCGGCACACTCGCAATTTCAGCGCTCCCACCATTCAACGGATTTGTCAGCGAGTGGCTGACGCTGCAGACGATGTTGCGCTCGGCCGAGCTGCCTTCCGTACCGATCAAAATCATATTCGCCTTGTGCGGGGCCGGACTCGCGCTCACGGCGGCACTGGCGGTGACCTGCTTTGTGAAGATGTTCGCCATGGGCTTTCTCGGCATGGCGCGCTCGGACGGCGCCGCAAAGGCCGTCGAAGCGCACAGTGCGTCCATCGTGCCGATGGCGTTCCTGGGGGTATTTTGCTTCCTGCTGGGCGTGCTGCCGACTTACGTGATTCCGGCTCTGAGTCGTGAATTAGAGCCGTGGACTGCTGCGAGTTCCGACGCGTTGGTGCCGCCTTTCTTTGCCTCGGCCGAAGGGCACAGTGCTTTGCCCCCAGGATTCGTGAGCGAGTTCCATCACCTAGGCGCGCAGGTGGGGGAGGGGCTTTTGCCGGGACCTGGGCTGGTAGTCCTGCATCGCGGCGGTGCGCAGAACCCGGTGGTCTTCGCCATGTCCACTTCCTACATGCTGCTCGCGCTGACCAGCTTGCTGGCTCTGACGTGGGCGGTCATTCGGCTATGGCTGACGCGTGAGCGGCGCTGGATCCGGCGTGAGCGTTGGGACGGCGGAGTACGGCGGTTACTACCGGAAATGACGTATACGGCGACGGGATTTTCCAACCCGGTGCGGGTGATCTTCGATGCGATATTCCGTCCGACGACGGTCGAGGACACGCGCGAGACGGTGGCGGAGCATTTCCGTATGGCCATCCGCCGCGACCGCCAGACCGTGCACATCGCGGATCGACTTCTGTTGCGGCCGACGAAGAACCGGGTCATGGCGCTCGCGGGTCAGCTCGCACAGATGCATCATGGGCACATCAATGCTTACATTGCTTACGTACTGTTGGCTCTGGTGCTGGCGCTGGCGGTGGGACTGGGCGCAGTCACCGCGGCCAGTTAAATCAACGGAGCCGAGCGAGCACGGGCAAGACGAGCGGAGCTAAGGACCATGAAGGGAACATTCCTCCGATTCTATGTGCGCGAGCGCGATCGGCATCACGATCGCCCCCTTTGGGAGTGGCTGCTCACGCAGGCGAACGACCTTGGGATCCGTGGAGGATCGGCGTTTCGCGCCATGGCAGGGTTTGGCCGCCACCACGTGCTGCACGAAGCGCGATTTTTCGAACCCGCGGGCAACCTTACCGTGGAGGTGGAATTCATCGTAAACGACGAGGAGATGAGCGCGATGCTGGAGCTCCTGCGGGCCGAACACGTGCGGTTGATCTACTCGAAGATCCCGGCGAAATTCGGTGTCATTAATCCGGATTCCGACGATCCTCCATTGATCACGATCCAAGATTAGTGCAACGCAGTGCGTTGAGAGGCGAGAACGTGCTGGCGTTCGCAAGGCGCCTATTGTTTCCGCGCCACCACCGCTTGCAACGCCGAACTCTCGAAAAGCCATATCGCTCAATCGCTTCTGAAAAAACACGTTCTCACACGGCCTAGGTCAAGAGCGGTGTTCACTCGGACAAGGTGCGACCGAAGGCGGGAGAACCACGTTTTGTTCGGCAATCGATGGCTTCTAGACCGATGCCGGATAGTTCTCAACCTGCGGCCGACCCTGAGGAGGAAGGCCTAGGCCATGCCGTTGTGTGGGCGCCAACGCGCTGCATAACAAGAGCGGCCAAACGCGTGTAACCAGAGCGGCTAAAACCGGTTTTATGCAGGATAGCCTCGCAGCCGCTGTTGTCCCACGATCACTCGTCATGGCTCGGGAATCTTTGGTTCGGTGTCGGGTGTCGGATGAGGTGAAGGGGCTAGTTCAGAGGGTCGCCACGCACAGCGCGTCGTGGGACCGCCCCGCTCCCGGCCTCGGGAGGGTCTGCGACCACTGACCGGCATTGCGCAGCATCCACGCGCCACGCCGATCTGGTCCAGGGAATTGAACGGCATCGGCGTCGTGCCGCCACCCTGGGCGATGGTCGTTGCGCTCGCTACGGTGCTCGTACCTCCCACGTTCACCATCACAACGCCGGGTCAGGCCCGCACGCGCGGCGACACCTTCGCGCTTTGCGGTCCCCTCCGCGATCCCGCCTGCGCTTTCTGACAGCGCGTGAGCGTAAGCCACGCGCCGAGCAGCGCAGTTAGCAGCAGCCAATCAAGACTACCGCCGCCACCAGTGCTGCCACTGCTGCCACCGCTGCCGCTTCCCGTCGACATCACTAGGGAAACCGCAGTGCCGCCTGCTGCCACAGTACCCGCCGCCGGGCTCTCGCTGATCACGTGGCCGGAGGGGACCGTGCTGCTCGACTGCTGAGTGACCGTGCCCACCGTGAGGCCGAGACTCGTGAGGGTCGTGGTTGCCTCGGCCTGTGTATCGTTATCCACGTTCGGTACCTTCACGCCCACACCCGTGCCGCAGCTGAATGCCGGGGGCGCCGCCACGGTGAACCCCAGCCCCGGATCGCCCTTAAGTGCGAACAGCGCTTGCTGGTTCGTCGCTGTTTCTGCGCCGACGAGGATCGTGCCGTCCGCCTGCCGCAGCGGCGCCGGTTGGCTGCCGTCACCGAGCACGACCCCAGCTGGAACGGTGACCATCCCCGGGGCCGTCGGGGTTTGCCAGGCATTCGGCATGACTGGGTAGCTCCAGCTGACCAGGTCTGCGTTCAGCGAGTCGCTGGCGAGTAGCGCCAGCAGGATGCTGCCGTCACCCTGGACTGCGCCGACGATCGGATCGCTGTACGTATGACCATCGATCGCGGGCACCGACAGGAAGCCGTTGCCGTTGACGTTCGCATCTCCTGCGCCCGTGCATGGGTCGACCGCGTACAGCACGGCATTGTGAGAGACAGAACCCATGATGATCAGATTCGGGTTGATCATTTGCGAACTGTTCCACTCGATGCTGCCGCCCTCCCAGTTGTCGCCTGTGGGAGTCACGACTCCCGCCCGGCAGCAGAATGTGAATCCGGAGGGATCGCCATCAGCCGACACCATACTCATCGCCAGCCTGCTCGGCGCGGAGCCGTCCGGTCCAGCAACAAAAATCGACCGATCGCCGAGGACCGTGCATCCCCGTGGCCGCACGTTGACGCTTGGCCGCGAGGTGCCCCACGTCACGACCCCGGGCGTTCCCCCTGTCGGGTTGAAACTGGGGTCGAGCGCCGCGACGCCATTGGCGCCCGGCGGCAACAAGCGCTCGACCACGGCACCGCCGGGGACTTCACCGGCCAGGACGATGCCGTGTGTCACCGGGTCGATGCACAGGGCGTAAAATATGAACGTCGGGTCGTTGTAATTTCCGAAACTGGTCGTCACACCGCTTGCGCCGAAGGCCGTATCGATGGCGCCGCTACTGAGCCGTCGGGTGAGCGTGAACGGTCCAACGTAGCCGCTTGGGTGCGCGCCGACGAGCGAATACACACGGTGATTGACGTCGCTATGATCCACCGCGTTGGACTGCCCGTAACTCGTCGAGGTCAGCGCTTCAGACACACCGTTGGTCCCGTACGCGGTGTCCACGGCGAACCAGCTGGTATTTGAGGCCAGCGCGATCCCGGCGCCCGCCATGCTCAGTGCGAGCAACAAGACGGCCTTGCGCAGAAGCTTGGCTCTCATCGGCGTCCTTCGGGCTTGCGGTGAAGACATCGGCGCGGAGCCGCCACGGATCCCGGTGCAGCGGCGGCGGCTGACCCCGAATCTCCCCCCGCCGCCGGCCGTCAGTCCTGCCAGTAGCGCCGCGGCGCAGCCGCATCGTGTAACCCAAGTTGATTCCCACATGGCCTTCCCCGTTCATCTGCTGAGAGGAGCGTTACTTGTCGCGCCTCAGTGCACCGCTTGCCTGAACGTTTCCAGAAGATTTCGTCCCGTTTCCAGGAAGATCTGGGGAAGGCCCTAGTCGTGCTGCGGTCAGGTGCGGATCCCGCCCCGCAGGCGCGCGGGGCGTCAACGCCCGGTATGGCCCTCTCGGCACGGGGCCGCGCCTGAGTACCTGGACCTGGTCGGCATCCGTCTATTCGGCACGACGGCATCTGCCTGATGAATCCGGAACTTGCGCGGAGGGTCGCACGGCTTGCCTTGGAGACGCTCCACGCGCCGTAAGGCTGCCCGGACTTGGGTCCACGGGCATGACTGCATAGTTACCTGTGCGCAAAGCTCCCCGCCTCGTGGCCCCCGCGCCCGCGAAGGTGCGTCAACGGGTCAGAATTGCGTTACCGTCGTCGGACCTTGCCTCGCCATGGCTCCTGACCGCGATGGCGTCACCGTCAGCACCAGAACGAAGCGCGTGCTGCCAGCCAGGCTGTCCGCCGTGATCGTATAGGGCGCCACGCTCCTGGCTTCCGTTGGCGTACCCGAGAGGATCCCGCTGGAATCATTGAGTACGAGGCCGGGAGGCAGGGGTGGCGACACGGCGTAGCGATCAACGCTTCCTGCGATGCTCGGCCTCAGCGGTGCAAGTGCTGCACCCACGGTCGCGATGACCGGGCTGGCGTAGGAGAGGCCATGCGGCGGCTCAGTCACACTGAGTACCAGCGGAAACGTGACGCGGACTCCTGCGCCAGTGGCGCTCACGAAGTAAGTTGCCGGAGCGCTGGGCTGCTTCGGTGTGCCCGATATGACTCCACTTCGTGTATTGAGCGTTAAGCCCGGCGGTAATGCGGGAGTCACTGTGTATTGGTCCGCCCTTCCCAATGCGGCGGGAGTCAGCGCGATCGCCTCGCCGACCACGGCTGGAAATGGCGTCGAACCGTTGTAGGATAATTTCGGCGCCGCCGGCGAACCGTCGCCGCACGCGGTGAGGGCGCACACGATCATGAGTGCGCCGACGCGTCTCATGGCCAAAGTCCAGAATCCAAGACGACCCGTCCGCCAGGGCGTCGCGGTATCGGGTGACGACTCCACGGAAGTTCCGAACGCAAGATGAGAATCCCCTCCTGGCGGTATGCCAGTGGGGTTATTTGTTACGCAAGCCGCCTCGGCGTGCATGAAGACGGCGCGAAGGCGGCTTCCTGTTTTCCGGAAGATTTCAGAAAAGCCGCTGCAACTGTGGTCCGATGCCCGCCCCGGACCCCTAAATGGGGTTCAGAGCCCCAGCGCTTCATAACCTGCAGGCTAACCCCCTCCCAAGCAGCGTGGCATTGGCCGGTCGTAGCCGAAAGTTACCCTAGTCAGGTCAAACTGGTTGAGGAAGGGTGGGCGCTGGTCGAAAACGTTGATGATTCGGAGGTTGGTCTGCGCATTGGCGAACCAGCGTGAGCCACCGTCGACCCGTTGGCCGATATTGACGTCGACCGTCGGCCACGAATGGACTTTTCGCGCCGGGACCGAGCCAGGATCCCGGTAGGCGCCCATGTAGTTCACGGTGGTCTGGGCGGTCCAGCCCCTCTCAGTTTTGGACCCAGACGATTCGGCAGCTCGGATTGCGCGCCCAGGCCAAACTGAATGGGTACGTAAGAAGCGCGAAACCGGCGGCGCAGAAGCGCACAGCGACGTCCCCACCGACCGTGCGGTTCCTGCTCAGCGCGAAGCGGCTGGAAGGCCACGCCGCGGAACTAGGCCGTTTCGCCGCAGCGCATCAAGTTCGCTGCGCTGCGCATCTGTGTAGTGCCGCACATCCGCTTCGATGGCCTGGAACCGCGGGTCATTGTGTAGCGGCAACCACACCGGATCGAAGTTTAGGGTGTACCACCAAACAGCGTATTCGCCAGAACGAAATGATTCCGCCAGCTCGGCGAGCGCCGCGTCCGGTTTGCCGTCGAGCAGCAGAATCCGAGCGCGCAGGCGGCGAGCGTCCCCCAAAAACCTGGTCGCGTTGGCATCGTTCCAGGATGACACGGCACGCCTCAGCGCCAGTGCCTCGTCGGCTTGACCGGCAGCGGCCATTAACTGCGAAAGAGAGACGGCCGCCCGGTAGTTGCAATAATCCAAGTGCGCCGCTGGAGCGTCGCCAAAATAGTATTTCAGTCTAATGAACGCAATTGCCCGACCCAGTTCTCGGGTCTTTAACGCATAGTCGCGAATCGCTTCGGGCGCCAGCCAGTTTTGGCAGTAGTCGTCGTCGTTCGTCCAGACAGCCTCATCGTATGCAGCGAGTCCCGCACGTCGCCAATCGCCTTCGTGCATCAAGAGCAGCGCCGTCGCGCGCTCGCTGTGCGGCGTGCCGGCGGCGACATCGCGCGCTGCCTTCAAATCGCCTAAGTCGAGATACATCGATATGGCCGCGTGACGCGGCTCAAAATTGGTCGGATCGAGCGCGATGGCATGCTCGACAATTTGGATTGCTTCGGCGAGCTTGCCGTCGAGCAGCCAACGGAATGTTCCGTATTGCTGCAGCGCCGGAACGAAGTTCGGATCGAGTTCCAGCACCTGCAGTGTTTTTTGCTCGGAGGCCTTGGCGCCGCCATCGTCCAGAGTGAAAATGGCATCCGTGAAATGCGCACTTGGTGACATTGGATCGACCAACAAGGCGCGCTTCAGAACGCTTTTGCCTTCGTCGGTCCGATACATCGTATTATAAAGAAACTCGGCGTAAGCCTTGAGCCCGCGCCCATTGCTGGGGTCAAGTGCGGCACCCTGGCGAAAGTCGCGCTCGAGCGCAACGATCAACGGGTTACCCGCTGTCGCGCTCGCATCATGCGGCTCTTCTCCCCACATCGCACGCGCAAAGTATGCGGACCCCGATTTCGGATCTAGTTCAAGCGCCCGATCGACCAAATGACGGTAGCGCTTCCTGGCCACCGTCAAATCTTCCCGGCGTTGGTCGGCCCCTTGCATCCTCGCGTCGTACAACGAAGCGTAGGCGGACGCGAAATTGGGGTCCAACGCAATCGCCCTTTCAAAATACGGCTCCGCGGCTTCCGACTCGGCGACCGTGAAGCGACCCAGCAAGGTCCGACCCCGCAAGAAGGCGAGATAAGCCTCCAAATTTGTGCTGCGGGCACCAGGTGGGGGTTTGGATTCAAGCTCCCCGAGGCGCACGGACAGTGCACCAGCGAGTTGGTCGGCAATCTCATCCTCGATACTGAAGATGTCGTGCAAACCGCGATCAAAATGTGCCGACCAAATCAGCGTGCCCGCGGCGCTATCCACGAGTTGCACCGCCACCCGCAACCGATCCGCCTCGCGTTGCACGCTGCCGCCAATCAGATATCCGGAATTGAGGCGCCCACCGATTTCGCGCGAATCGATGCTCTTGGAGACAAGCGCGAACGAGGAATTGCGCGCGATGACCGTAAGCCCACTGACGCGGGACAAACGGTTGAGGATCATCTCCGGGAGGCCTTGTGCCAGATAGGCGTCCGCAGGGTCTGCGCTGATGCTGTCGAAGGGCAGTACGGCGACCGTCCGCGACAGTGCTCCAATGGCCGCGGTGGTCGTCGCGGGTGCTACGGGAGCCGGAATGGCCCCTTCAACCTGATGCCGTGCGGCCCATCGAACACCAATCGTGGCGGCGATGAGCAATCCTGCCGTGAGGACGGACAACGCGGCCCAGCGCCTCAATCGAGACCGTGCGGTCGGTAATTCCGGTGGGTGCGCGTCGATAGGGATTGGGGGAACGGGTAGCTCGGCGGCGCGTGGGGAACCCTCCGGTATCGGCGTCGGCAGATTCGGTAGCAGCGCCGCATCGGTGGTCGGAGATACCGCGGCAATCAGCCGATAGCCCCTGCTGCGTACGCCCGCAATGTAACGGGGCTCGCGAGGATCATCGCCGAGCGCCTCGCGGAGCAGGTTGACGCGTTTGTTTACCGTCTCCGGGCTCACGACAAGACCGGGCCACACGTGCGTCATCAAAGCGTCGCTGCTGAGCACATTCGGCGCGGCGCGGACCAATGCCACGAGAAGTCGAAACGACAGATTGGGCAAGGGGATGTCGCTTCCCGCGCGAGTGACGCGTTGCTGCCCGACATCAAGGTGCAGGTCGCCGACAATGAATGCGGCTGCAGTGGTTTCGAGCAAATGGTCTGGGACTGGGTTCATCGTTAGGACCAGAATTTCATAGAATTACCGTAGCCGGCGGGCAACGTTTCGCCTTCGCCGCCACGTTCCTGGCCTTCCGGCGCCATTCACGAATGAAGCCGAGAACGGTCGTCACGCTTCTCACTCATATCGCTCTCCGACGGTCTCCTGCACGGGACTCTCGTCCGATCCTACCGCGCATGACGAGCCAAGAACCCGACGTCGTCAGCCTCAAAGCCGCCTTATTCGGGCTAAAAGCGCTAATTAGTGTAATATAATCATATAGATATATATGCTCCCATAATAATTAGAAGTACTTGATATCGTTCTGGGATCACTTTATAGTGCCCATGGTGCGTATCGTCGCGAAAAGCACCCTGAGGGCGTTCTGGGAAGAGTACCCGGATGCGGAGGAACCGCTGCTCGCGTGGTACCGCGAAGTGGAAAAGGAAGACTGGAGTGAGCCGACGCACGTGAAGGCGAAGTACCGGAGTGCCAGTGTGGTGGGCGACAACCGGGTGGTTTTTAACATCAAGGGGAACGATTACCGCTTGGTCGTGAAGATCAACTACCCGTACCGGATGCTCTACATCCGCTTCGTGGGGACGCACGCGCAGTACGACGACATCAACGTGGAGGAGGTGTGACATGAGCCCTGCAATTCGAGCGATCCGGAACGAGGCGGATTACCAGGCCGCGCTCGCCCGCATCAATGAGCTCATGGATGCGGAGATGGATACTCCGGAGGGCGCCGAACTAGACGTCCTAACCGACCTCGTCGAGTTCTACGAGGACAAGCACGTGCCGATGGGATACCCCACGCCACTCGGGGCGATCCGCTTTCGCATGGAGCAGGCCGGGCTGTCACCCCGGGATCTGGTGCCGTTCATTGGTACCCGGGCCAAGGTCTCCGAGATCCTCTCCGGCAAGCGACCGATTACGATGCAGATCGCGCGCGCGCTGCATGCGAACCTGGGAATTCCCGCGGACGTGTTGCTGCAACAGCCGGGCGGGGAGTTGCCGTCGGCCTTGACCGGGATCGAGTGGCACCGGTTCCCACTCACCGAGATGATTGCACGCGGCTGGATAGCGAAGTCCCGCAATCCGGTGGCGGAGGCAGAGACCCTGATGCGCGGCCTCATTCGCCGTGCGGGCGGGGAACACGCCCTCCCGGCGGCGTTCTACCGCAAGACTGATTATGCGCGCCTCAATGCCAAGACTGACCCATATGCGCTGAAGGCCTGGTGCTGGGAGGTCCTGGCTCGCGCGAACGCAAATCCACTCCCCGTCCCGTACAAGGTAGGCACAGTGGATCTGGTCTTCTTGCGCGAGGTCGCGAAGCTCAGCTGGTCGAACGAGGGACCGCGCTTGGCGCGGGAGTTCCTCGCAAAGCACGGCATCCATCTCATCTGTCTTGAGCATATGGCGCGCACGTATCTTGATGGCGCCGCCTTGCAGCTGGCGGACGGCACACCCGTCATCGGCCTCACCCTACGCTATGACCGGCTCGACAACTTCTGGTTCTGTCTCCTGCACGAGCTGGCCCATGTCGGGCGGCACCTCGCGGGTACCAAAGGGGACGGATTCGTCGATGATCTGAGTCTTCGTCACGTGAAGGGCACACCGCGGCATCCGAGGGAGGATGAAGCCGATGAGTGGGCCGAGAACGGTCTCGTCCCGGCGGAGGTGTGGAACACGAGCTCCGTCAAGGACAACCCTTCTTCGCTTGCGGTCATGGAACTCGCTCAGCGGCTGAGCATTCACCCGGCAATCGTCGCCGGGCGCGTTCGCTACGAGACGGGCAACTACCGCCTGCTATCGCATTTCGTGGGCACCGGGATGGTGCGCGCGCAGCTTCAGGAGTCGAAGATGTCATGAGTCCTTCGTTTGAGCCCTCCATCGGTGGGCTGTTCGGCATTCCACCCGTGGAATCCCCGTTCGGGTCAGTACTCGCTGATGACACGCAGCAGCCCGCGATAGCCGATTTGCACTAATCCGAGGCCGAGTGATGTGGCGAGCATCGCGACAAAGGGAAAGTGCGGCGTCCCGATCAACTTGAAAAAGAAAGCCGCTAGGACGCCGAGCAACGCAAGTGAACCCAATACGAAGCTCACAATCGGCTCGACGATCGCGAGCAGAATGAGCGCTGGAAGACTTAGCGACCTCCAGAGAACCCACAGGGCACCGCGGCCAACATCGCTGGCGTTGACTCGCTTTCGCCGAGCGCTGCATTTGAACCAGAGGCGCTCCGTCTCGTCGCGCAGAGTTCCTCAAGATAGTCGGCCCAGGCCTGCATCATTTTTCGCCGCTCGGCGAGCCGCTGTGCACGATTGTAGGCGCCGCGGCTTTCATTGCGTTCGGCGTGAGCAAGTTGCAGTTCAATGAGGTCGGGGTGCCACCCGAGCTTATTGAGGCAGGTCGAGGCAGTCGAGCGGAAACCGTGTGCGACCATTTCGTCGGCGCTAAATCCCAGCCTTCGCAGCGCTGCATTGATGGTGTTGTCGCTGATCGGCCGGTCCTTGGAGCGAATGGACGGAAAGACGTAGTAGCCCTTGCCGGTCAGGGTATGCAGGTCGCTAAGGAGGGCGACTGCTTGGGTCGACAGAGGCACGACGTGAAGCTCGCGCATCTTCATGCGGGCGGCGGGGATACGCCACTCGGCGCCTTTCAGGTTGAACTCGTCCCAGGCAGCCCCTCGCAGCTCGCCGGGCCGGACGAATGTCAGGGGAAGGAGCTTCAAGGCGAACTCAGTCGAGATGTCGCCGCGGTAGCCCGCGATCGCGCGCATCAGTTCACCCAGGCGGCTTGGGTCGACAATCGCCGCGCGGTTGCGACGAACGACTGAGGCGAGCGCGCCGCGCAGATCGACGGTGGGATCCCGTTCGGCACGGCCAGTCACCACTGCATAGCGGAAGACGTTCCCGCATTCGGAGCGCACTCGATGGGCGGTTTCGTTTCGCCCGCGGGCCTCGACTCTCTTTAGCAGGGGAAGGATGTCGACTGCCTTGAGGTGGGCGATGGGGCGTTTGCCGATGTATGGGAAGACAAAGGCCTCAAAGCGCTCCTGCTTATTGAGGAAGGTCTTCTCGCTGAGTGAGCCCCTCTGCACCTCGAGCCACTCACGGGCGAGCAGTTCGAACGTGTCGGATTTGGGCGGCACGCTCTGCCTGCCGCCGAACGCTCGGATCCGTCCCCATCTCCACCAGCCGGCGAGCTTCCAGGCGACGGTCGCGGGCCACTTTAAGGGTGATCTCGGGGTAGGGCCCAAGGGAGAGGAGCTTTTCGCGACCCTGAAAGTAGTACTTGAAGCGCCAGCCTCGCGTGCCTGAGGGATTGACGAGAAGATACAGGCCTTCACCGTCGAACAACTTAATCGGACGTTCGCCCGCCCCAGCGTTGCGAATTACGTTGTCCGTGAGCCTCATGGGGGTAGCTCCTGGGAAAATCGCTTTTAGGGGTAGCTTTTGACCTCTGAGCTACGCCACGCGGGGGTGAGCTACCCCGATATGTATCCCCGCGAGCCGCGAGCTGTCAAGTTACCGTCTGGGACGCACGGATATCATAACGTACTGATTATTATTGATAAGAAGGCGAGATTAGAGCACGGTGAGACTACTTGAGACGCGGTGATTAGGACGTAATGGCTCCCCGGGTTGCAGCTGCGCTCGCGAGGTTCGTCGCCCGTCCGGCGGTGATGCGCGCCGTGGAGGTTCCCAAGCCTGCCTGATCGCTTGGGAAGCGCCGTGCGCGGCGCGGTTCACGGCCTCTTCAATGTCCCGTCCAGGAACGCGGTCAGCGTCTGCCAGTGCCGCTCGGTCGCCGCGGCATCGTGCACGGGGGTGTCGCGCGGCACCCAGCCGTGCCGGGCAGGGTAGGTCTCGATGCGGTGATCGACCCCGGCGCGCGTGAGTGCATCTGCCAATCGCTCCTTCATGTCATCCGGGAACGATGCGTCCTCGGTAGCGCCCGCGATGTAGACCCGGGAGCGGATCTGGGCGGCGAGCCGGTGCGGACTGTCGGGCGCGTCGGTGGCGAGCCGGCCGCCGTGATAGGACGCGCTCGCGAGGATGCGCTCCGGGAAGGTGCCGGCCGCCGTCAGCGACATGAAGCCGCCCATGCAGTAACCGGTCGTGCCGATGCCCCCGGGGCAAGCGTCGGACTGTGCCGCAAGATGCTCGAAGAAGGCGCGCGTGTCGGACATGATGTTCGCCGCGGTGGCCACGGCAAAGAACTTCTCGCTGAGTATGCGGCGCTGTTCGGCATCAGCGAAGATGGCGCGTGCGTCCATCGGCGCGTAAGGACCGGCGCGGTAGTACAGATCCGGCAGCAGCACGTAGTAGCCGTACCCTGCCAGGCGCTCGCCGATCTCCAGCATCGCCGGACGGATGCCGATTCCATCCATGAACACCAGCACCGCGGGCCAGGGACCCGAGCCGGCAGGATGCGCAACGTAGCTCGGGCACAGACCGTCGCGGGTGCGGATCTCAATTCTGTTCACGAGGCGAAGGCTTCGCTATCCCTGTCAGGGTGCCAGGGCGCGACCATAACAGACGCATCGGCAGGTTTGGGGAAAGTGGCGTCTGGCTGAGCTTCGCGCCGGAGTGCCCGCGCGCGCCATTCTTCAGAATAACCAGGGGGCCTTCAGCTCATGCGTACCGTGCTGCTGCATGAGACCCCGCCGTGGGGCGGGGTCTCGGCAGCAGCTCAGCGCAGCCTAAAGCGCGATGGTCACAGCCTTGGTTGACAGGTAATTCTCCAGCACCGCCTCACCCATCTCGCGCCCCCAGCCGGATTGCTTGTAGCCGCCGAACGGCAGGGCGGCGTCAAAGATGTTGTAGCAGTTGATCCACACCGTACCGGCCTTGAGGCGCGCGGCCAGGGCGTGGGCCTTGCTCACATCACGTGTCCAGATCCCGGCCGCAAGTCCGTAGATGGTGTCGTTGGCCTCCTTCACCAGGGTGTCGTCAGCCTCCTTAAACCGCATCACCGTGACGACCGGCCCGAAGATCTCTTCCTTCACGATCTTCATTCCCGGCCGCGTGTCGACGAACACGGTCGGTTCCACGAAGTAGCCGGCGCCCTCACGGGCCTTGCCACCGGTCACCGCTCTGGCCCCCTCGTTCTTGCCTGCCTCAAGGTAGCTGCAAACGCGGTCGCGCTGGATCTCAGAAACCATCGGACCCATCTGCGTCGCCGGATCCAGTCCTGAACCGAGCTTGATCGCTTTGGCCTGATCGGCCACCCCGGCCACGACCTTGTCGTAGATCTTCTCGTGCACGTAAAGACGCGAGCCCGCGCAGCAGCACTGACCGTGGTTGAAGAAGATCGCACTCGCCGCGCCCGGGATGGCGACGTCCAGGTCTGCGTCCTCGAGGACGATGTTCGGTGACTTGCCACCGAGCTCGAGCGAGACGTGTTTCAGATCACGCGCCGCAGCCTGCACGATCAGCTTGCCGACTTCGGTCGAGCCGGTGAAGGCCACCTTGTCGACGCCGGGGTGTGCGGCGAGGGCGGCACCGGCGGTTTCGCCGAAGCCTGTGACGATGTTGACCACGCCGGGCGGCAGGCCCGCCTCCTGCATGATCTCGCCCAGGCGCAGCGCGCTCAGCGGGGTCTCTTCGGCCACCTTCAGCACCACGGTACAGCCGGTGGCGAGCGCGGGCGCGAGCTTCCACGCGGCCATGAGGAGCGGGAAGTTCCAGGGAATGATCTGTCCGACAACGCCAATCGGTTCGGGACGCGTATAGGAGTGGTACTGCACGCCCGGGGTGTAGAGCACCGACAGGGGGATGGTCTTGCCTTCGATCTTGGTACACCAGCCCGCCATGTACTGGAAGATGTCCGCCGCGAGCGGGACATCCGCCGCGCGCGCGACGGCCATCGGCTTGCCATTGTCGAGTGATTCCAGTTCCGCGAGCTCGTCGGCGTACTTGCTGATGAGATCCCCGATGCGCCAGACGGTCTTGCCACGCTCGGACGGGCTCATTGTGGCCCAGGGACCGGACTCGAGCGCGCGCCGCGCCGCACGCACCGCAAGATCGATATCCGCCTTGTCACCTTCCGCGGCACGCGCAATGGTCGCGCCCGTCGCGGGGTTCTTCACCTCGAAGGTCTTGCCGGAGGCGGCCGCGACCCACTTGCCATCGATCAGCAGTTTTTTCGGGGTCGCGAGGAATTGCGCGACCGGACTGGATGCCTGTGTCTCTTTGATAACAGCGCTCATCGTGTGATCTCCTTGCGATGAAAGGAAAGCCGCCGCGGCGCTGCGTCGGTCTGACAGCAGCCGCGGGTGCGGGCAACTTGATAGGATCGTTGTGTCAGCGGAGAGGGGACGCGCCCTGGGGCAGGGACGTCGCGCGCAGCACGGGCAGTGAGCGATCCGTCCAAAGCACTATAGACCCAAACGCCGCCCGACACCGACCTTCAACATGCGCAGCCGTAGCCTCGGCGGTAACGAGACCGCCACATGCTCAACATGTCCTTGAGCGAGCCGGATCGTCGGTCTTGCGGCCGTCCTGTGCGGCCTCATCGGTCGCCGCGGTGCGATCGGGCGGTATCGGTGATGGGCCGCCACAGCGCGCGCTCAGTCGCAATCCTCGCCGCTCATCTTGCGCGACGGGCGATGCATGAGCGGTGGCTCGATCTGCACATGCTCGAAGAGCGTGCGCGTGCGGTGCTCGCGTTCAACGAGCTTCCACGCGAGTACGAGGTGTGCAGGACTTGCCGGCGCGGTGAAGGGACGGATGATCGCCGAGGCGATGTCGAGCAGGCCGCCGGCACCCTGCCACAGACTCCCGATGTACACACCCGCCGCCGGTCGGTTGGGTGCCACGACGAGGTCCCCGGAGATCAGGGCGCGCACCGCGGCGCTGGCAAGGTCGGCCTCGAGCACATAGTCAATGTCGAGCGCGATCAGCGTATCCTCGAGTGCGCGGCGCTCAAAGCGCGGGGGACCAGCGCCCAGGCGCAGCACGCCTTCACTCAGATCGCCGCGCGCGGAGAGCGCCTCAACACGCAGACCGAGCCCGGCGCCGCCGGCGGCATCGTTCGCCTCGCGCAGCAGCACGAGTCGTCCGAGCTCGATCTCCCCGAGCCGCTGTGTCTTGAAGAGCGGACTCGTGGGGATCAGCGCCGTCGGTGGTTCATACATGCGCGACTCCCAGCCGACCCGATGCTCACCCTCGGGCACTTGTATTTATCAGCGACCGGCAGCGCTGAGATACCGGTAGCCGCCGGACCGAAGCTTATCTCTCGGCCGGCTTTATCTGGCGGGTTCTCAATTCTCCAGCCGCTTCCAGGAACGATCCGGATCAAAGGCCTTCATGGCCTTGGCCGCCTCGGCCGTTGCTTCACCCAGGTCCGCCTGGTAGACCGCGCCGTGGCTGTCGACGAGAAAACTCATGACGCCGCTTGAACCATACTCGACCGGGTAGGCGAGGATGGCAAAGCCGCCGGTCATCTTGCCATCGACCACGTAGTCTTTGGCGCCGCCGCGTGCATGCGATCCCTGGGACTTCAGGATGCGAAAGTAATAACCGTAGAAGGGCTGACGCTTGCCCCCTTCATAGCCCTCGGCCTCCGCGTCGGCGACCAACGGGCCAGCCGGACTCGGGGTTTCTCCTTCCGCCACCGGCCAGTACAGACCGTTCTGCGTTCCGGGCTTGCTGCGGAATCTTTGCGCGTAGAGGCCCTTGTCCTGGCCGTCGTGACCGCTGGCCACGTACTGCAGCTGCGCCTGGTAAATCGCGCGCGCCACTTTGATCGCGGCGAGTTCGTTGGACCCGATGCGCCGATAGAGCAGCTCCCGGGCGCCGTCCTCGCTGTCAAAACGCCACCGCCCGTCGTCCTTCACCAGCGGGATCGGCAGCGGCCATTCGTTCTTGCCGACGACGAGCGTGAGCTTGCCGGGCCCGGCGCGTACCAAGCGGTGATGCGTCTCGTACAAGGACACGAATTGGGCACGCCCGGTCTGGTCCTGCGTCTCGTCGCCGGAGGAGATGAGGGTGGCGGCCTGCGGACCCAGGATCTGGTTGAGCGCGGCCAGGTCGTTCGCCTTGTTGGCCGCGACCAGCGCCCGCACGGCGTCACTGGCGCGGGCAAACGTCTGTTGAGTCGCCTCCTCGGCCCGTGACCACGCCGGCACGAGCAGCAGACACAGGAAGCCGAGGAGGAGGGCAGCCGGCACGGCGACTGCACGCTGGCACGGGCGTGGGGCGCTGATCACCGGCGCTGTCCTCCTGTGTTCGGTTGTTTTTGCTGCGAGGCGACGCTCGCGCGCCCGCGACTGGCGGCGGCGCGATCGGCCGAAGCGCTATGACTGCCCCCGAAGGCGGTCGGTCGCGCACCCGCATTGCTCGGCGTTTTGCTCGGATAACCCGCGTAAGGACTCGGGCGCGTTTGCGGCTGTGGACGGCCCGCGCTCGGGGTTGCCGGGCGCGTCGCCGGCCGCGTCTGCGGCGGAACGCCCGGGGCCGGCCGCGTGCCTGGGGCGTTGCCCGGAGGCTTGCCGCCGCCGCCCGGAGCGCCCGTGCCCGGCGGTTTGCCGCCCGGTCCACCGGTGCCCGGAGGTTTACCCCCGGGACCACCGCCCGGATTTCCATTACCCGGAGGCCTGCCACCGGATCCACCACCCGGACCAGCGTTACCCGGAGGCTTGCCACCGGAGCCGCCGCCCGGAGCACCTGCGCCCGGAGGCTTACCGCCCGGTCCCGCGGGGAGCGGCCGCGCGATCGGAGGAGCACCCCCGCCCGGAGGTCTGCCACCGGATGGCGGGCGGTAGTAAGGCCGGTCGTGCCAGTTGTTCGGCGGGCGAACGTAGATCGGGGGCCCGTAGTGGGGCGGGCGGTAATTGTAGTAAGGACGGGGCGGTCGATAGTAATTGTGCACAACCCAGGTGTTGTGGTGCACGATCACCGTGCGCCCACCCCAGTTCCAGCCCCATCCACCCCAGCCCCAGGGATAACTGTTGTTGGCGATCCAGGCGCCAAGCGCGATCCCGGCACCGAAGGTTACGAGCGAGGTCATCACGACCGTGCTCGTGCTCGGAGCCACGTACACGACCTGCGGGTTGTACACGGGGACGTAGACCACCTGCGGGTTTGCAGGTACGACGGTGATCGCCTGAACGCCGCCCTGATCCTGCACCTGAACGGTCTGATACTGGTTGCTCTCCAATGCGCCGGCTGCGTAAGCCTGCTGCCGCAGACGCTGGATGGCATCCATCACCGTTGCCTGATTGGCGGAGAAGGCGCGGCCGATGGTGGCGTAGCTGTCGATGTTCTGCGCCATCATGTCGAGAACCTGCGGGAAATTGGCCAGCGCGATGAACGCCGGATCAAAGCCCTGCGCCTGTGCGGCATCGGTGCGTGCCTGCCCGCTCAGACCCGAGTTCTGCTTCACCCAGGTGTTGGCGTCGAGGATTTGCTGCGGATCGGTCGAGGCCGCACAGATCTGTGCCACCAGGGCATCCGGATACAACGCGACCGGGGCGAGGAGCTGATCGAGCTCATCCGCCGTAGGCAACGCCGTGTTCTGCGCATACGCGTTGTGGGTCGAGAGCACGAGGCTCAGGTACCAGAGCACGCTGCTCAGCACACAGAGGAGTCTAGATCCGCGCCGCATGGGGTGTCGCATCCTGCTGGGTCGTTGGTGCTGGGTCGCGCAGTAGCCAAAATGTACAGGAAGCAGCCAGCACTGCGCTATAGCTTCACATTAGTGGGTTCCATGTCGGTGAGCCGCTGCCCGCACGATCGACGTCGCCTGCGCGTGGCAATCGGGGCGGTGGCTTGACCCTCGCGGCGCTCTGCCCCACCCTTGGGCCGAATCAACAACAAGGAACTTTTTATGCGGCCGACACCGGCAGCGCCGACGGCGATCCTCGTGGGGCTCGCAGCTCTTGGCGCAGGTGCGCACGCGGCGCACTCGGCAACGGCCGCGGCCGCTGCGGATGACGGACAGTGGCAGATGCCGGCCAAGGATTACGCCGCCACGCGCTACAGCCGTCTCGGGGATATCAATGCCCGCAACGCCACCGGGCTGCACCCGGTATGGACGTTCTCGACCGGCGTGCTCGGCGGCCACGAAGGCCAACCGCTGGTGGTGGGCGACACCATGTACGTTGTTACGCCCTGGCCGAATGTGCTGTACGCCTTCGATCTCACCAGGGAAGGCTATCCGCTGCGCTGGAAGTACCGCCCGGACGTGAGCGCCAATGCCATCGGCGTGTCCTGTTGCGACACGGTCAATCGCGGAGCGTTCTACGCGGACGGCAAGATCATTTACAACCTGCTCGATGGGCACACCGTGGCCGTCGACGCCAGGAGCGGTCGCGAGCTGTGGAAGACGCAGATCGCCGATGTGGGCAGCGGCGAGACCGTGACGATGGCGCCGCTGGTGGTGAAGGACCGCGTCATCGTCGGCGCCGCGGGCGGCGAGTTCGGCATCTACGGCTCGATCAAGGGACTGGACCTGAAGTCGGGCAGCATTGTCTGGACCGCCCGCAACCTCGGACCCGATGCGGACATGCTGGCGAAGTCCGGTGACTTTAAACCCCCTTACGACAGCGGCTCGGACCTGGGTGCGAGCAGCTGGACCAATGACGGCTGGCGCACCGGCGGTGCACCGGTGTGGGGTTGGCTGTCCTACGACCCGGACCTGGGACTCATCTATTACGGCACCGGCAACGCCGGCCCGTACAACGCCGAGCAGCGCCTCGGTGATAACAAGTGGACCGCGAGCGTGCTGGCGCGCCGTCCGGAGGATGGCACGCTCGTGTGGGCGTATCAGTTCACGCCGCACGACAACTGGGACTTCGATGCGACCGGGGCCATGGTGTTGGCGGATCTGGTGGTGGCCGGCAAGCCGGTGAAGGCGCTGGTGCACTTTGACAAGAACGGCTTCGCCTACACGCTTGATCGGACCACCGGACGGCTGCTCGTGGCTGAGCCGTTCGTGGCGGTGAACTGGGCGAAGTCGGTGGATCTTAAGAGCGGCCGGCCGGTTCTCGACCCGGCCAAGCAGACCGGCGCCTCGAAGGGCACGGTGAAGGACATCTGCCCCTGTCTTGAGGGTGGCGTCAGTCCCGCATCGCCGCCGGCCTACTCCCCGCGCACGCACCTCTTTTATACCTCCACCAACAACCTGTGCATGGACTACGCCTCCACCCGTGCCTCGTACCTGAAAGGCACGCCTTTCATGGGCATCAACAATCCGTACTCGCCCGGCCCCGGGGGGTATCTCGGCTCCTTCATGGCGTGGGATGCGGCCAGTGGCAGGAAGGTATGGGAGAACAAGGAAGCGTTTCCCAACTGGAGCGGCGCCCTCGTGACCGCAGGCGACGTCGCATTTTACGGCACGCTCGACGGCTGGTTCAAATCCGTCGATGCGCGCACCGGTAAGGTGTTATCCAAGTTCAAGGTGGGCTCGGGCGTGGTCGGCAACCCGATCACCTACCGCGCACCGGACGGCAAGCAGTACGTGGCCGTGTACGCGGGCATCGGCGGGGATTGGCTGCTGCTCTCCGGGGATGTGCGCTCCGATGATCCGACCGATGTGCGCGCACCGGCCGATTACGTGAAAGACATCGCCCGCCACACAAGTCAGGGCGGCATCATCTGGATCTTCGGCCTATGAGCGCGCACACCCGCCTGTCCTCACGCCCCTTCGGGCTCGCGCTACTGCTGGCCGCACTCACCTTGAGCGCGTGTCAGCAGCGCACGAATGCACCGGTCGCAGATGCGGCGCCGGCGCCGCCCGGGGTGGCGTACGCATCGCACGTGGCGGCCGGCGGGCGCGTGCCGCCCGGTGGCACCCTGCACAACCCCCATGCGGGTGACAATGCGGTCGCTGCGAGCGGGGCGTTGCTCTTCACCGCGATGAACTGTGACGGCTGCCATGGCCCGGGTGGCACCGGCGCGGTGGGACCGAACCTCGGGGATGGACGCTGGCGCTACGGCGGCGCGGACGCCGAAGTCTTCATGTCGATCTACTACGGGCGTCCGAAAGGCATGCCCGCCTTCGGCGGCGCGCTGGGCGAGGAGGGCGTGTGGACGCTCGTGACTTACCTGCGCTCAATTCCGCCACCGGAGAACCTGCCCACGGAGTCGTGGGAGAAGCCCTAGCCTCGCACCGGCACAGGCGGCGGGGCGCATCACGTTGAGCAGTGCCGCCGCACGGCTGATGGCGTGTTGTCTGACGCCCAGTGTAAGAAGAGTCTGCGGCCGCTCACGAGTGCCCTGGCCAGGCAGTCCTTCGACAGGTCGAGAGCAGAGGCGGCTAAGCGGCTCATTTGGTTCGTGAAAGTCGGGCCGCAACCGAAGGCCTGCCGCCGTGGCGGGCACGGTGAGCCTTCATGCCGGGACGGCGCGGCCGCGATGCACGTTCCTGCAACATATTGTCAAAAAGCGTGACTTTCTGACCCGCGCCCCAGATGAGTTAGGCTAGCGTCTGTGTAAGCGCCCGCAAGAGCGTCAACCCGATCGTCGCATCGCGCCGACGGTTTGCTGTTTGGTGTTGGACATTAGATTCTCTTGGTTCATATCGAGGTCAAGGATGATGCGCGAACGCGCCGGTCTCTACATCGCTCTACCGCTGCTTCTTGGCGCGCTGGCCACCGCCTGTAGCGGTGGTGGCGGTGTGAGCTCCACTGCGTCGACGACGCCACCGCCCAGCGGGGGCGGCGGCACGCCGCCGCCGGCCGCGACCACCGATTTCGTCACGTACAAGAATGACATCAGTCGCACCGGCCAGAACGTTACCGAGACGGTGCTGACGCCGGCGAACGTGAATTCGAGCAGCTTCGGCTTGCTGCGCTTTCTTTCCACCGACGGCAAGGTCGATGCCCAGCCGCTGTATCTGTCGCCGCTGACGGTGCAGGGGGGCACTCACAACGTGGTGTTTGTCGCCACCGAGAACGATACGGTGTACGCCTTCGACGCCGACACCGGCGCCGTCCTCTGGAAGGTCTCACTCCTTGGCAGCGGTGAGGCCCCGAGCGACATGGTGGACAGCTGCGATCAGACGACACCGACGGTCGGCGTCACGGCGACGCCGGTGATCGATCGGGCGGCCGGCGCTCACGGCACGCTCTTTGTCGTGGCAATGTCCAAGACCACCGCCACCGCCACGTACCATCAGCGCCTGCATGCGCTGGACGTGACGAGCGGTGCGGAGTTGCTCAACGGCCCGGTGGACATTGCGGCCAACTATCCGATTCAGGGCGGCTCGATGAGCTTCGCGCCGGAGGCGTACCAGGAGCGCGCCGCGCTGCTGCTCTCCCAAGGGGCGATTTACACCAGTTTTACCTCACACTGCGATACCCCGCCTTATTCGGGCTGGGTCATCGCCTACAGCGAGAGCAATCTGGCGCAGGCGGCCGTCTTCAACGCGGCGCCCAACAGCGGAGGCGGGGGGCCTTCGATCTGGATGTCCGGGGGCGGCCCGGCGGCCGATTCGGCCGGCAACGTTTATCTGCTCACCGCGAACGGCGCCTTCGAGACCACGCTCGATGCGAACGGCTTCCCCAATATGCAGGACTACGGCAACAGCTTCCTGAAACTCACCAGCAGCGGCGGCATGCTCACGGTGGCTGACTATTTCACCATGTACAACGAGGTGGTCGAGTCCAATCTCGATCAGGACTTGGGCTCGGGCGGTATCCTGCTGCTGCCGGATCTCACCGATGCCACGAACACCACGCGGCACCTGGCGGTCGGGGCGGGTAAGGACGGCAACCTCTACGTCGTTGATCGCGATAACATGGGCAAATTCAACACCGGCAGCAATAACAACTACCAGGTGCTCCTCGACGTCCTCGGCGGCGGCATCTGGTCGACACCGGCCTATTACAACCAGACCGTCTACTACGGCCCAACGGATGGACCGCTCATGGCATTCGCCGTGAGTAATGCCACCCTGGCTGCAGCCTCGAGCACCGCCACGACCTTCGCCTACCCGGGCACCGCCCCGGCGGTCTCGGCCAACGGCAGCAGTGGCGGCATCGTGTGGGCGCACGAGAACTCCAGCCCCGCGGTTCTGCACGCCTTCGATGCGAGCGACCTCACCCACGAGCTGTACAACAGCTCGCAGGCGGCCAACGGTCGCGACCAGTTCGGAGCGGGTAACAAGTTCATCACGCCGGTCATCATCGGCGGCAAGGTGTTCGTGGGCACGCAGAACGGCGTCGCCGTCTTCGGACTGCTGTAGGGCCGGCGCCCGCGGCGCGGGCGTTCAGGGCGAGGAGGCGAGTTCCAGCTCCTGCAGGCGCGGGCCCGCGACGTGGCCGAGAACCACCGAAGCCCGGTACAGCACCACGGCGAACACCACGAGGGCGAGCCCGAGCGCCACGAAGGCGCGTACGTGGCGAGCTTCAAAGGTCTTGATCGAGCGCGCGAAGGCGATGAATGCCAGAACCGCCGCGACGACCACGGTCGCATCGATGCTCGCACGCTGCCAGTAACTGCCCCCGAGGTGCAGCCACATCCCGAACTCATCAAAAGTCAGGCCCATGGCGATGCCGTAGGCGAATGCGGCGCGCCGCGCCGCATCCCCGGTCGGGGCGCGAAACAGCAGATAGGCGCCCACTGCGGCGAGCAGGAAGATGCCGTAGTTGAGGTGATGTACGTGGGTGCTGCTCAAGAACAGATACAGGTTCGGAATGCGCCGGGCCATGATCAGAAATACAACCGTGCGCGCCAGAACGAATGTCAGCACAAAGGCGAGCAGGGCGCGGCGCGCGAGTTCATGCGGGGTGGGTGCGGCGGGCATCGTCGCCGTGTGCGCGCGGCTCATAGGCGGCGATCTTGGCTTATCCCAGGCCGGCACCGCAAACACGCACCCCCGGGCCGGGAAGTTGGTCTATCTGCCGTTGTAATCGAGGGCAACCGAATTGATCACCCGACGCACCCCCGGCGCGGTGCGCGCGAGGGCCTCGGCCTCTGCGCGCTGGTAGTCCGTGGCCACCTGACCGCTCAGAAACACCACCCGATCCGAGGTCTGCACGTAGAGTTGATTGGGGGGACCGAGTGCCGGGTGCGCTTGCAGGAGCAACTGCACCGCGCTCGTGATCTGCACATCCCCCGCGCAGCCGTGCCAGCCACATTTTCGGTACGCGTCGTAACCCGCGCAACCGTTCAGAGCGGCAAGAACGCCCAGCAGAGCCAACGCGCACCAGGAACGGGACAAGCTCATCGAAGCGACGCTCGTGACGGGATGGTAGTTCCTTTGAGTGCCAGGGCGGCGCAGGGTTCCTGAGCGAAGATGAGGACGACGCGTGCTGTAGCGGTGCAGCAGGGGCCCACTTAGTATCCACGCTGGCGTTCCGCAACGCCTCAGGGAGCGCTGATGTTCGGATTCCTCAAACCCGCCCCGTTCGCTGCGCCCCTGCCTGAGGCACGGATCGACCCGGAGTATCGGCGCCTGCGCCGCCGGGTGTTCCTGGGCATCTTTGTCGGCTATGCCGGCTATTACCTGGTGCGAAACAACCTCGCGCTCGCGATCCCCGACATTCTGCGCGAGCACCCTGAGTACACCAAGGCAGGACTCGGGAGCGCGCTCACGGGGCTGTCCATCGCGTACGGTCTGTCGAAGTTTCTGATGGGCTCGGTCTCCGACCGCAGCAATCCGAAGTACTTCCTGCCCCTGGGACTGCTGCTGTCGAGTGCCATCATGGCCGCCTTTGGCCTCAGCCACGCAGCCTACGCCTCGCTCATCGTCATTGTCGCGATCATGGTCCTGAACGGCTGGGTGCAGGGGATGGGCTGGCCGCCGTGCGGCAAGACGATGGTGCACTGGTTCAGCACCAAGGAGCGCGGCGTCACGGTGTCGGTGTGGAATACCGCGCATAACGTCGGTGGGGCACTGGTCGCGAATCTGGCGCTTCTCGGGGTCACGCTGTTCCACGATTGGCGGGCCAAATTCTACTTCAACGCCCTCATCGCCGCAGCGATTGCCGTGGGAGCTTATTTGCTGCTGCAGGACACGCCCCAGTCGCGCGGCCTGCCGCCGGTGGAGCAGTACAAGAACGACTATCCGCCCGGATACACGGAAGCCAGTGAACGCACGCTCACGTTCCGTGAGATCCTCTTTAAGTCCGTACTGAGCAACGGTTACCTGTGGGCGATCGCCATCGCCAACGCATTCTGCTACTTCGTGCGCTACGGGGTGGAGAACTGGATCCCCACGTATCTTGAGACCGCCAAGGGATTCTCATTCCGGCAGTCCAGCTTCGCCTGGTCGCTGTACGAATACGCGGCCATTCCGGGCACGATCGCCTGCGGCTGGATTTCCGATAAGTGGTTCAGGGGGAAACGCGCCCCGGCCACCATCCTGTTCATGACGCTGACCATGATTGCCGTCGTCGTGTACTGGCTCAATGGCAAGGGTCCGCTCTGGATCGACTACGCGGCACTGATTGCGATCGGCTTTCTCATCTACGGGCCGATCATGATCATCGGGTTGCATTCCCTTGACCTCGTGCCCAAGAAAGCGGCCGGCACCGCCGCCGGGTTCACCGGCTTTTTTGGCTACGCGTTCGGTTCGGCGATCTCCGGCAGCGGCGTGGGCTGGATTGCGGACCATTTCGGCTGGGGCGGTGTCTTCGCGACGATGGTCGCCTGCTGCCTGCTGACGATCCTCTTCAGCGCCCTGACGCTGAGGCACAAGGCACAAAGCGCGGCACGCGTGCCGCCCGTGCCCGGCACGCGCTAGCATTCGCTACCTTCGTCTCTCGTCGCGGAGCGTGCCATGAGTGATGTGAGCCGTCTTGTGGCCGCCGCCACCTGGGGGGCGATGGTGGCCGTATGCGTTGCAGCAGCGGGGGAGGGCACCTTGCAAGCCTGTAGCGCGAGTGCCGAGCTGGCGCGGATCAATAAAAGGTTCGATGCGCTGGAGAAGTCGCTGGCCGCACTGCAGACCCAGTCGGCCCAGGCGGCCTCGGAAACGACCCTCGCCCATGGCACCGTGGTGCGTCAGCTCGCGGGCCTTGGCAGTCAGCTCACCGAGGTCAATGCCACCGTGGCTTCGCTTTCAGACCGGGTGCGCTAGGGGAACCGGCTCCGCGGAGGGTTTGCCGATGAACGCCTCACCGCTTGCAGGTTGGGACAACTTCTACGTCATCGTCGGCTCAGCCGCCGGCGGGCTGACCGGGCTCACTTTCGTCGTGATCGCGCTGATCCGGGATGCACGCAGCGTGCGTCCCACGGGACTGCGCGCTTTCGTGACCCCGACGATCGTGCACTTCGGGGGCGTCCTTGCGCTGGCCGCCTTTGTCAGCATGCCGCACCAGCACGTGGCGACGCTCAGCGCCGGATTCATAGCGGGCGGACTGGCGGGCCTGGCGTATGGCCTGATTACGGGCGTGAACCTGCGTCGCCAGGGCGCCGAGTACGTGCCGGTGCGCGAAGACTGGATCTTTAATGTCATCGTACCCACGCTGCTCTACGGAGCGCTTCTCTTCCTGGGGATCCTGATCTGGTTCTGGCCCGGGCAGACTCTGTTCGGTGTAGCCGCGGTGGTGCTTTCCCTGTTGTTCATCGGCATCCGTAATGCCTGGGACATTGCCATATGGATGACGATCCAGCGAAAGCAATAATCCGGAACAGTGCAGTTCCGGACTTGACCGGGTGGATGCAGTCGGCTCAGGGTGGCAAGGCGGCTGGCAATGGCGAAATTGCTGCGCTGCAGATGACGGTCATTTTTTCGGGGTTCTCAGACGCACACGGGGGATATATGCAGCGATCGGTGCACGCCTATCTGAGGGCGCTTGAAGCGGGGGATGCCGAGAAGGCTGCGTCCTTGTTCATTCCCGACGGCTGGGTGGAATCGCCTTTTCTTGGACGACTGCCGGTGCGTCAGTTCGTGAAGAAGGTCGCCGATGCGTCCAAGGAAACAAAGCTCACCGTGCACGACGTGCTGGTAAGCGCGGAGGGGCACCTGCGAGCGGTGGCCTATTATCTGTACGACTGGCGGCTGAAAGACGGTTCGCGGGTGGCGTTCGACTGCGCGGACGTCTTCAACTTTGATCCGAGCAGCGGACACATCCAGTCGATCGTACTGGTCTATGACACTCACCCGGTGCGCGGGGTTGTCGAGAGCAAATACCCGTAACTGACGGGCATCTCCGGCGCCTGGCCGACAAGGTGCCGTGGAGACTGCGCCCCTGCGCGCCTCAGCAGCGCTACGGGGCCCGGCCGGCCGTTCACGGGCGCAGCGCCACGCTCGCACCTGAGTTGACGCGCCACGTCGGGACCTTTTCCCGCCGCAAATCCGTTACCCTTTTTGCCAGCGACGATCGGAGCGCAACTTCCAAAACGGGAGGCTCGGAGAGTCATGGCGGAGCATTACGCGTCCTTCGCAGTTCTGCCGCGCCGCGCGGTCGCAGTCGCCGGCATCATCGCACTGCATCTGCTCGTGGCTTACCTGCTGTTGACGGGGCTGATGCCTACGATCCTGCCGGTCATCGAACCCCCGCTCGTGGGTACGGTTACGATAGAAGCGCACCCGGAGCCGCCACCGCCGCCACCCGCACGGCTCGACCTGCACCGCGCGCCGAGGGCTGTGGTGAGCGCGGAACCTCCCCCCATCCCGAGCGCGCCGCCGGCAACACCGCCGACCCCTGCCGATACGGACGGTGAGGCCGCAAGCGGTCCACAGACCAGCGCGATACCGGCGCTACCCGTACGTGTGTTGGGAAAAAACCAGCTGCCGGATGCCGAGGAATTTTATCCGCCGGCGCTGCGACGCCTTGGCGTCGAAGGGGCGACGTACGTGAGCGTGTGTGTGGACGGGGCAGGCGTGCGACAGGGCGAGCCGCGCGTTGAGCAGTCATCGGGCGATGCGCGCCTGGATGAGGGAGCACTCAATGTCGCGCGTCACGGGCGCTACGCGCGCTCGGTGCAGGGCGATACGCCGGTGCCAAACTGCTATCACTTCCGCATCCTCTTCAGGATGCGATGAGCGGCGCATCGCATCGTCAGCTCGCAGCGGCACATCCCGCGCCGCCCCTTCTGATGGCGCGGCAGGTTAGGCAGCGCGGCGGTCCAGTGCCGACTCAGGCGGCGAGCGTGCTGCGATGATAGACCGCGCGACTCAGCCAGGCAGGGCTTACCTCGACACCCCACCCGGGGGCGGAGGGAATCACGACGTGACCCTCCCTGACGCTGTAGGGGTCCTCCACGAACAGCCCCTCCTGCCAGGGGTAATAGTCGGCTCCCTCGATCGAGAGCTCCAGGTATTTGCCCGCGTTTGGGATCGCACCCAGAAGATGCATCGTGCAGAGGGTGACCAGTGACAAGTTGGCGCTGTGCGGCGTGCACGGCAGCCCGGCGGCGGCGGCCATGCGCACCACCTGGAGCGTGCGGGACATGCCGCCCATGTACATGACATCCGGCTGCACGATGTCCACGGTGCGCGTCTGGATCATGCGCGCCCAGGTGGCCAGATCCCAGTCCTGCTCCCCGCCGGTCACATCAAGCTCGAGCGCATCGGTGACGAGTTTGGTTTCCTCGAGCTTCCAGTACGGACACGGTTCCTCGTAATGACTGACGCCTTCGGCCTCGAGCAACCGTCCCACCTCGATTGCGCGTGGCGGGGAGAAGCCACTGTTGGCGTCGACGAGTTTGGCGACTCCCTCGCCGAGCGCGCGTGCCACCGTGGGAACGATGGCCTCGGTACGGCCGGGCCACACATCCACGTCGTGGCCGCACTCGGCCCCCACGCGCCACTTGAAGGCGTCGAACCCTTTCGCATCGCGCAGCCGAACCAGGCGCTGTGCTTCATGCTCGGGTGAGATGTCACGCCGCATGGACGAGGCATAGGCGCGCAGGCGCCGCGGCGTGCCGCCGAGCAGTTCCACCACAGGCTTGCCGGCAAGCTTGCCGTGCAGGTCCCAGAGGGCCGTGTCCAGCCCCGCGAGCGCGCGGCAGCGGTAACTGCCCGGAAACTTGTGTTCGCGCTCCTCGATGCGCGCGATGAGCGGCGCGATCTGCAGGGCATCGGCGCCGAGAGCCCAGGGGGCGACCTGGCGGTGAAAGATGCTCGCGGTGATGTCCGCGTTGTAGGTCGAGGTTTGGCCCCAGCCGACCGCGCCGCTGTCGGTGGTGAGCCGGACGAAGCACACGAACTCGTTGGCGAAGGTCTCAAGAGAGGCAATCTTCATGGTTCCAGTCCGGCGCGCGATACCGCCGCGCGGGGGTTTTCCAGGCCGTGAGCGAACGGGCCGCTTTCGCGCCGCCACAGCAAGAGCGCACACCACAGCGCCGCAAGACTGAGTAAGCCGAAGAACCAGATCATCGTAGCGTAACCGTCCGGATTCGCCGCACTCGCAGCGGAGCGGTCCGCGAGCCAGCCGGCCGCGCGGTTGGAGGCCCACAGCCCCAGGTTCTGCAGCAGCGTAATGACACCGAGGGCCGTCCCCAGGCGCCGTGGCTCCACGATCAAGGTGGTGGCCGGCCAGATGATCGCCGGTACGAGCGAGAAGCTCACGCCCATGAGTACCGTGGAGGCCCAGGGACTTAAGTCGGTGAAGCCCAGCACGATGAAAGTGACCGGTAGCAACAGCGTCCCCAGGGTGAGCATCGCCGTGCGATGCCCGAAGCGATCCGCGAGCAGACCGAAAAAGGGTGTCGCGAACACCGCCGCGGCAAATACGCCGGAATTGACCTGCCCGGCCTGCTGCAGTGTCAGGCCCTTGACATGCTGCAGATACTCGATTGCGTAGGTCTGGCGGAACGGAAAGAACACCATCGCGTAAAGACAATGCAGCCCGAGGATGTACCAATACGACAGATCAAAGCTCCAGATCGCCGACCACTCGATGCGCTCGGCCGCCACGCGAACCGGCGATGCCGCGGGCACCCGCCAGCGGTCGAGCAGGCGGAACAGAATCGCCGCCACCAGGCCGATCGCGGTAATCCCGGCGCCGAGCCATAAGGGCGGCTGCCAGCCGCCGTCATACAAGGAGCGAGCCCACGAAGGAGAGGTGTCGAGCGAGAAGGAGCCTACCCGGGCGAGGCTCAGAAAGAGCGCCGTCGCGAGTGCGATGCCGCTGCGCGGGAACCATTGGGCAAGACCTGCGATCAGGCAGATGAAGATCGCCCCTTCACTGGCACCAAACACCAGGCGGCCGCTCCACATGAGTGCGTAGGGCGTGCCGATCGCGGTCAGCACGGCGCCCACGAAGCCGAGGAAGGCGGCCCACAAGGCAACGCGCGCGGCGCCATACCGATCGATCAGCAGCCCGTTCAGTACTGCCAGCAGAATGTTCGGCAGGCTGATAACGGCGGTCAGGTCCCCGATCTGGGACTGAGTGAATCCTCGCTGGCGGCCGAGCAGATCCGCGATCGGACCGATCGCATCGGATTCGTAGTAGCTGCTGAAGATCGCGATCGCTGCAAGGCCGAGGGCGACCCAGCGCAGCGGCGAGGCGGCGCCATCCGGAGCAGCACTGCTGCTGGGAGGACCGCTCACTGCAGGTGCGGGACCGGCTGGCCGCTGCCCACAGGTCCGGTGTGACCCCGCGCGCAGCACGTCAGAGGAAGAGGGGCCGGCTTGTCGAGCATCCTCAGATCACTATAACCGACGGTCGCATCGTCAGCGTCACTTCGCAGAATACGCCGGTCGCCGCCGGCACACGGCGCATCGATCTGCCGGGGAACTGGATTACATGAGCGGGCCGCGCATGGTTCCGGCCACGTGCGCGATTGGCGCAACCGGCGGCCACCGCGATCGCAACCGGGCGCTTCGGGGATCTGATCGGGGTCGCAGGCGATCCTCTGCGGACATCGCCGTGCTGCAATCGGTGACGTTCGTGATGAAGGGCGGCGAGGTGGTCAAACAGGGCGGCCTGGCGGTCGTGCCGCACTAGATGGCCGCCGGTGCACGCACGCCACCCTGTTCGGATGGCGCTACTGGCGCTTAAAGAACTGGACGGCGCGTTCGTGCTTTTCGGCCGCGGCGCGTGTCTTGAAGGTGCCGAGGTTTCGCCGCTGCTTGGTACGCGGGTCGATCTTGCGGGAGTACAGGCGGTACTCGCCTGATTTGAGCTTGCGGATCATGCCTCTGGCTCCTGCGGTCCACAGGGTTCTGATGCTGAAAGCATATGGGGGCCGCGCAGCGTCCGGTAGTTGGGTTTTCTGTCGGCGGCCGCCGATGCGCGCAACGCGCTGCACCGCGGGCGGCAGGAATAAAAGCCGCTGCGCGCCAGTCTAGCTACCGGACCCCCGCTACTCATAGGACCCTGCATGATTATCCGCCACACCGCGTACGCTTCGGCAGCGTACTGTGTCCTGAGCCTGATATCGGGCGCAGCCGCTTACGCTCAGGCAGCCCCGCAGACCCTCAGCGGCGATGCCGTGCGCGGCAAAGCCCTCTATCAGGCCTGTTCAAGCTGCCATTCGCTCGAGGACAACGACATAGGACCCAAGCATCGCGGTGTCGTGGGTCGCCGGGCCGGAACGGTGCCTGACTATGCCTACTCTGATGCCCTGAAAGCCTCCGGTCTTACCTGGGATCCGGCGAACCTGGATCGTTGGTTGACCAACCCACAGGCCCTGGTGCCGGGCACGAAGATGTATTTCCTGCTCACCGATGCTCAAAGTCGCGCGGACGTCATCGCCTACCTGATGCAGCAGAAATGACTGCACGGGCAAGAGTGCGGCCGCCAGCGCCCACTCTTCGGCGGCAGTCCTGCACGGTCGGTGGGTGGCGGATCACTGCGTCTTGGTCGGCTGAGCCGGCCCGCTATCGCTCTTGGGTGCCGGCGGGTGCGCCTTGAGCAAAGCCTCCTGGCACGCCGTGGTCAGCTCATCCTTGTGCGCGTTCAAGCACGCGACGATGCGACCGCCACCGGGCTGAACGCCGGCGCACAGCGCCCTGTAGTCAGCTTTGCAGGCCTGTTGCATGGAGGGCTCCGGCGCGGCCGGCTGCGCCGGGGCTGCGGCAGGTGGGGTTTCCTGTGCCTGTACGCTCAAACTGAAAATGCCAATAAAGCTCAGCGCGATCAACCGTGCCTTCATGAGGTCACCTCGCGATGCTTTACAAAACGGGCAGCCCAGGCGTATCAGTCGCGGCCGCAGATTACAACAACGGCAGGCTCTGCGCGCGCCGCAGCGCCTGCGTGTTATTACAAAGGGGATAGCGGCGCGGCGGCGGCATATTTATATTGGCGCACTGTGCTTTGCATGAGTGCCCCGTGACCCGACCGAAAAAGCCGACCGCAGCGTGGCTTCGGCCCGCGCAGTCAAAAAGCGCGCGCGCGCCGATGTGCGCCGAAGACAATCCGGCGCTCCAGGGGATCTGGCACGTGGTGTGTTCGATTCCGCGCGGTCAGGTTTCAACCTACGGAGCGGTTGCCCGGGCCGCCGGACTGCCGGGTCGTGCGCGCCAGGCAGGATTTGCGTTACGGATTGCGCCAGAGGAACTGTATCTGCCGTGGCATCGGGTTGTCGGTGCCGGTGGGCGCATCGTTTTTCCGACCGCCTCACGGGCATACCGGGAGCAGGCGCGGCGGTTGCGCGCGGAAGGGGTATCCATTCAGAACGGACGGGTGGTGCGCTCGGCGCTTACGGACCTGGAAGCTCTTTAGGTGAGAACCGGCTTGAAAGAACCAGGGGAAGCTTGCATATGCTGAGGCTCGCACATCTGGCGGTCGCGACGTTCGCCACCCTTGCCGTGGGCTGTGAGTCGAAGGCGCTGCGGGCCCCCGAGGCGCAGCCGGTGGCACAGTCCGCGCCCCCGCTCAGACCGGGCTTCTTGCCGGGGTATCTGCCGGCCGGCGCGGCGCCGAGCAGCCTCAGGCTCCTGCCGCCACCGCCGGCGCCGGGTTCCGCGGCGCAGGCACGCGATGAAGAGGCGGCGAAGGCGGCACTCGTGCTGCGCGGCACGCCGCGCTGGCAGCAGGCGATGGAGGATGCGGATCTGAGTTCTCCGAAGGCCGTTGAGACCTTCGCCTGCGCGGTGGATGTCCCCATCAACGAGACCGACACCCCGCGGCTGTATGTTCTGTTGCGCCGGACCATGACCGACAACGGCCTGGCGACTTATCCAGCGAAGAACAAGTACCAGCGCGCCCGGCCGTTTACGATCAATGCCTCCGCCATCTGCACGCCGCATGATGAGACGTTCCTGCGGACGAATGGCTCCTATCCCTCGGGTCACAGCGCCATCGGCTGGGGCTGGGCGTTGATTCTGACGGAGATCGCGCCGGAGCGGGCCGATGCCATTCTTGCGCGCGGGCGCTCCTTCGGCGACAGCCGCGTCGTGTGCAACGTTCATTGGCTCAGCGATGTGGAAGAGGGTCGGGTGCTCGCCTCGGCCACCGTGGCAATGCTGCACAGTCAGGCTGACTTCCGGGCGGATCTTGCGACCGCCGGCGCTGAGATTACGGCTGCGCGGGCGAAGGGACTGCATCCGGCCAGAGATTGTGGCAAGGAAAACGCGTCCCTCGCCGCCGAATAGCCGCACCGCTCGCGGTGCCGATGCTCAGATTTCTACCGCTGCGCTAAAAGCTTAGCGAGAGGTTCCCAGTGGTGGACGCGCCAGCGGTCAACCCGGTGCGCAACGCAGTGCGCCGCCCGCGGGAGACACGGCTGGTACGCGGGTTCGCGCCCCCCCCCCCCAGCGACGCGCAAGCGGGCCTGGTGGATACGCCCGCCCGGCTTCAGGCGCATGGCGGGGTGGGTTCATGGCACTATGCGTCCGGGTTTCTTGAGATCTATGCGGCACCAAACGGGTCTACCACGTAGCGCCGCGCGCCGAGCTGCGATTTCCTTGAGCCCGGCAGCCGTAAAATCAAACGATTCACATGAGTAGGAACAAGCGCAACCGCAACCGCGGTCCGACCGATAAGAAGCCTGCCGCAAGTTCGGTTCAGTCGCCGCCACACGCTCAAGCCGGCGCATGGCGTCGGTACCGTGGGCTCGTGCTGGCCGCGGTCGCCGCGGCGATTCTCGCCGCGATCGCCTGCATCTGGTGGACGAACGCGAGACCAAACAAGGCGCTCGCGAGCCTCACACCCCCGGCGAGTGACACTCAAAAGCCTAGCTTTGTAGGCGCTGGAGCCTGCGCCGGGTGCCACGCCGCCGAAAGCGCCGCCTGGCAGAGCTCCAAGCACGCGAAGGCCATGCAGCATGCGACGACTGCGACCGTTCTCGGTAACTTCGACAACGCGCGCTTTAGCTACAACGGCACCGTCTCGCGTTTCTTCCGGCGTGACGGCAAATTTTTCGTCAACACCGATGGCGCAGACGGAAAGCTGGCCGACTTTGAGATTCTCTACGCGTTCGGTCTGTACCCCCTGCAGCAATATCTCGTTGCATTTCCGGACGGACGCCTGCAGGCGCTGTCGATCGCCTGGGACGCGCGGGGCAAGGAGCAGGGCGGGGCGCGCTGGTATCACCTTTATCCCTCCGAACACATCAGCTACAAGGATCCGCTGCACTGGACACGATTGAACCAGAATTGGAACTGGATGTGCGCGGACTGCCATACCACGAAACTCGACCGCAATTACAACGCCGCCAACAACACTTACGCGACCACCTGGGCCGAGATGAACGTCGCCTGCGAAGCCTGCCACGGTCCGGGCTCAAAGCATGTCTCCTGGGCCAGCCACGCGCCCGGATATGAGAAAGTCACGGACCAGGGCCTGGTTGTCGCTCTGGATGAGCGTCGGAACGTGCACTGGACTGCGGTTGCATCGAGCGGTAATGCGCTGCGCAGCGCGCCTTTGACCAGCCAGCGTGAGCTCGGTGTCTGTGCCCAATGCCACTCGCGACGTGAGGCATTTGCGGCGGGCATGAATCATGAAGGGCATTTTTTCGATACGCACGCCCTCGCGCTACTGACCGACCGGCTGTACTTTCCCGATGGCCAGCAACGCGATGAGGTGTACGAGGTCGGCTCCTTCCTGCAGAGCCGGATGCATGCCCACGGTGTCACCTGCAGCGATTGTCACGAGCCGCATTCGGGCCAGCTGCGCGCGCCGGGCAATGCGGTGTGTGCCCAGTGCCACGCACCCGCCAAGTACGCCGCGCCGGCGCACACCCTGCACACCGAGGGCTCGGCCGGTGCGCAATGCGCGGCCTGCCACATGCCGACGCGCGAGTACATGGTGATCGACGCGCGGCGCGACCATTCCATGCGCATCCCGCGGCCGGACCTGAGCGGGAGCCTGCAGACCCCGAATGCCTGCACCAGTTGCCACAAGGATCGTGATGCGTCCTGGGCAGCGGCTGTTATCGCGCGCGCGTTCGGCCCCGAGCGTAAGGGCTTCCAGAGCTTCGGCGCAGCGCTGCACGATGCCCGCACCGAGGCCCCGGATGCCGTCCCCGAACTGCTGGCGGTAGCGAAGGATACGCAGACGCCGGCCATCGCGCGCGCGACCGCGCTCGCCGATCTGGGCCCTTATTTGAGCGGTGCCGTCCTGCCGGGCCTTGAGGCCGGCCTGGCGGAGCCGGACGCGATGCTGCGCGGCGCGGCCCTGGATGCGTTGCTGGCCGCGGCGCCCGAGGAGCGCTTGCGGCTGGGACTTGGCCTCATTGATGATCCATCGCCAATCGTGCGGATCAAGGCCGCGCGCGTACTCGCGATCATGCCGGAGCAGGGGGGGAATGCGGCCATGCGCGCGCAGCTGCAGAGGGTATTCGCCGAATACGTCGCCTCCCAGCAAGCCAATGCCGATCGTCCGGAAGCGCGGCTGAATCTCGGTCTGTTTTATGTGGAGCGTCGCGACCCGCTGAAGGCGGAAGCCGAATATCGCGCAGCCCTGGCGCTTGAGGCCGATTTCGTACCCGCTTACGTCAACCTGGCGGATTTGTATCGCATCTACCATCGCGAGGCCGACGCCGAGACGGAGCTTACCGACGGCTTGCAGCAAGTGCCCGGTAATGCTGATTTGCAGCACGCGCTGGGTCTGTTGCGCGTGCGACAGGGACGCCTTGCGGATGCCTTGCCATTGCTGGAAGGGGCGGCTCGCGCGGATCCGAACAACGCGCGGTACGCCTATGTCTATGGGGTGGCACTGCACGACAGTGGCCATGCGAAGCAGGGCGAATCGGTCATGGAACGGGCGCTCATAAGGTTCCCCTACGATCCGAATCTGCTGTCTGCTTTGGCGGCATACGCGCGCGATGCCGGCGACCTAAAACGCGCGGCAGCCTATAACAAGCGGCTGGCGGAGACTGCTCCTTCAGCAGCCGATGACGCGGGCCAGCACTAGGAAGAGCGGCCCGCGGATGAGAGACTCAAGCCGCCGCGCAGGCGACGGCCTTCGCGGTCTCTCGACCCAGGGATCGACTCGTCGATAGACTGCCACCCCGAACCGGCTTACACACGGGCCCGGGGGTCAGGGGTCTTATAGGCATCGCTATGGCTGCCGCTGCTTTGCTCACAGCTGAGGATCTGATCCTCGAAACCCGAGGCTTGTGTAAGCACTTCAGCGGTTTCGTCGCCGTTAACAAGGTTGACTTGCAGGTGCGTCGCGGGCAGATCCATGCCCTGATCGGCCCCAACGGCGCAGGCAAGACCACCTTTTTCAACCTGCTGACCAAGTTCCTGGCTCCGACCCAGGGCCAGATCTTCTATCAAGGCCGGGACATCACCTTCACGCGGCCCGCGGAAGTCGCCCGCAGCGGCGTCGTGCGCTCGTTTCAGCTGTCTGCCGTATTTCCGCACCTGACCGTCCTGGAGAACGTGCGTATCGCGCTGCAGCGTTCGCTGCCGACGACTTTCCATTTCTGGAAAGCAGAGTCGAGCCTGTCATCTCTTAATGCGCGTGCCATGGAGCTGCTCGACAGCGTGGATCTGAGCGCACTGGCCGCCAAGGTTGCCGTCGAGTTGCCCTACGGACGCAAGCGCGCACTCGAGATCGCCACCACGCTCGCGATGGAGCCCGAACTGATGCTGCTGGATGAGCCGACGCAGGGGCTGGGGCACGAGGACGTGGACCGGGTGACCGCGCTCATTAAGCAGGCGTCGGTCAGTCGCACGACGCTCATGGTCGAGCACAACATGCAGGTTGTGGCACGCATCGCCGATACGATCACGGTGTTGCAACGCGGGCAGGTCATTGCCAGCGGAACCTACGCCGAGGTCTCGCGCAACCCGCTGGTGATGGAGGCCTACCTGGGTTCCTCGGACGCCGGGATCGGGAGCGCGCACGCGTGACGGACGCTCCGCTGCGCATTTCGGGCCTGCACGCCTATTACGGTGAGTCACACGTACTGCATGGCGTGGAGTGTTACGTTAATCGCGGCGAAGTGGTGACACTCCTCGGCCGTAATGGCGCCGGACGGACGACCACACTGAAGGCGCTCCTCGGGCTCGTCACCCGACGCTCCGGCTCGGTTCTCATCAATGGCCGTGAGACCATCGCACTGCAGACACACCAGATTGCGCGCCTGGGGATCGGGTATTGCCCGGAGGAGCGCGGCATATACGCGAGCCTTTCAACCGAAGAGAACCTGTTACTGCCGCCCCTGCTGGCACCGGGCGGACTGTCGCTGGATGAGATTTACGCGATGTTTCCCCATCTCAAGGAGCGTCGTCAGAGCCAGGGGACACACCTCTCGGGCGGTGAACAGCAGATGCTCGCCCTGGCGCGGATCTTGCGCACGGGTGCCAGACTGCTGCTGCTGGATGAGATTTCCGAAGGCCTGGCTCCGGTAATCGTGCAGACTCTGTCACGCGTCGTGCAGCGCCTGCGTGAACAGGGCTACACGATCGTTCTGGTGGAGCAGAACTTCCGTTTCGCCGCGCCACTGGCCGATCGCTTCTACATCATGGAGCACGGGCAGATCGTCGACGGGTTTGCGGCTGCGCAGCTTCGGGACAGGATGGGGACGCTGCACAAATATCTGGGCGTGTGAGTCTGAGAACGACCAAATGAGGGGGAAATCATGAACGTGACGACAGCGACGATTGCCACAGCGCTCGCGGCGGTGGTGCTGGCAGGCCCGGGTGTAGCATGGGCGGCCGACGAAGTGGTGATCGGTGACATCGACGACATGTCGGGGGTGTACGCCGACGTAATGGGCGCCGGGGGTGTCGAGGCCATCAAAATGGCCATCGCAGACTTCGGCGGCACCGTTCTCAACAAGAAGATCGTGACTTTGGTGGCCGATCACCAGAATAAGCCGGACATAGGGGCGTCGAAGTTCCGCGAGTGGGCCGACCAGAATGGCCTGAACCTGTTGCTCGGCGGGTCCAACACCGGCGTCAATATCGCGATGGCGAAAGTGGCGGCGGCGAAGAAGGTGCCATACATCGCGATTGGTCCGGGGGGCGCATCGCTCACCAACGAGGACTGCACGGCTTACTCCGTCCACTACGTCTATGACACGACTGCACTGGCGAACGGCACCGCGACGGCCATCGTGAACGCCGGCGGCAAGACCTGGTTCTACCTGACGGCGGATTACGCGTTCGGCACTCAGCTGCAAACCGCCGCCTCCAAGGTCGTCGAGTCGCATGGCGGCAAGAACCTCGGCGCGGTGCGGGTGCCGCTGGGAGCGTCCGATTTCTCTTCTTTCCTGCTGCAGGCGCAGGCTTCCGGTGCGCAGGTATTAGGGCTCGCGAATGCGGGCACCGATTTCAGCAATTCGCTGAAGGCCGCCAACGAGTTTGGCATCACCGCGAAGATGAAACCGGCAGCGCTGCTTGCCTTCCTGAGCGACGTGCACAGCATCGGTCTGCAGGCCGCACAGGGTCTGTACCTGACCACCGGCTGGTACTGGGACCTGAATCCGGAGACCCGTGCGTTCGCGAAGCGGTATTTTGCCAAGATGAACCGCGAGCCGACCATGGATCAGGCCGGGGTGTACTCGGCCACCCTGACGTACCTGAAGGCCGTCAAGGCCGTGGGCAGTACCGATGCCGACAAGGTCATGGCGGAACTGAAGAAGACCAAGATCAATGACATGTTCGCCAAAGGCGGGTACATCCGCGCGGACGGCGCGATGATCCACGAGATGTACGTGATGCAGGTCAAGACACCCCAGGAATCCAAGTACCCCTGGGACTACTACAAGCTGGTGAGGACTATGAGCGGTGAAGAGGCCTTTGGTCCGATTACCGGCCTGTGTCCGCTTGCGCCCAAGTGAGGCGTGCATGAGCGTCCCCCGCCCGCGGTCGCCCGTGCGTCCCGCGCCTTAAGACACCGCGCAACCTTGTGACCGAGATCTTCGGCATACCCGTCGCCGTCATCCTCGGGCAGCTGACGCTCGGGCTCGTCAACGGCTCCTTCTATGCCCTGCTGAGCCTTGGACTTGCCGTGATTTTCGGTCTCATGGGCGTGGTGAATTTCGCTCACGGCGCTTTCTACACACTCGGGGCCTTCGCCGCTCTTTTGGGCCTGCAGTGGTTCGGAGTGAACTACTGGCTGGCGCTGTGGCTCGCACCGCTGCTGGTCGGGCTGCTGGGTATCCTCGTCGAGCGTGTTTTCCTGCGACGCCTCGATGGATTGGACCCTCTGTATGGTTTGCTGCTCACCTTCGGTCTGGCGCTGATCGTAGAGGGCTCCCTGCACCAGGTCTTTGGTGCCACGGGCCAGTCCTATCCGGTGCCCGAGGCGCTGGCCGGCGCGCTCAATCTTGGCTTCATGTTCCTGCCCTTGTATCGGGCGTGGGTGATCCTCGCCTCCGTGGTCGTGTGCTTCAGCACCTGGTTCGTCATCGAGCGCACCCGTCTGGGGGCGACGCTGCGTGCCGCCACCGCTAACGCACCCCTGTTGCAGGCCTTCGGCATCAACGTACCGGTGCTCAAGGCGGCGACCTACGGCGGCGGCGTGGCGCTTGCTGCACTTGCCGGGGTGCTCGCCTCACCGATCGTGCTCGTGAATTCGCACATGGGCACCTCGCTGGTGATTGTCGTGTTTGCGGTCGTTGTGATCGGCGGCATGGGTTCGATCTTCGGCGCAATCGTGAGCGGTCTGGCACTGGGAATCATCGAGGGATTCACTAAAGTCATCTATCCGGAAGCATCCAATATCGTCGTCTTCGTCATCATGGCCGTGGTGCTGATCCTGCGGCCCGCGGGACTCTTCGGCCGGGAATGATGATGCGAGCGACGCCGCTTCTTTACCTGCTCGCGACGCTGTTCGCACTGAGCCTGCCGCTGACGGGCATCTACCCGGTGTACGCCATACAACTGTTGTGCTTCGCGATGTTCGCGTGCGCGTACAATCTGCTGCTGGGCTTCGGCCGGATGCTCTCCTTCGGTCACGCGGCGTTCTTTGGTTCGGCGGCGTACGCCACCTGCTGGCTGGTCACGGCGCACGCCTGGGGTCCGGCGGCGGCCATTCTGGCCGGCGTCCTCGTGGCGGCGCTGCTCGGGGGTGTCATCGGCGCGGTTGCCATCCGCCGCCACGGCATCTACTTCGCCATGGTTACCCTCGCGCTCGCGCAGCTGGTGTACTTCGTGTGCCTGGAGGCGCCCTTTACCGGCGGGGAGAACGGCCTGCAGGGGGTGGCGCGCGGGAGACTGTTCGGGTTCGTGCCGTTGAAGTCTGACGTCGTGATGTACTATCTCGTGTTCGCCGCCTTCGTCGCCGTGTTCGTGCTGATCCGACGCATCGTTTACTCGCCCTTCGGCCAGATCCTGAAGGCGATTCGCGAGAACGAGCTGCGCGCCGTCTCACTCGGATATGACGTCAATCGCTACAAGCTGGTGGCTTTCGTGCTCTCCGCAGCCCTGGCAGGTCTGGCCGGATCGTTGAAAGCGTTGGCCCTGGGATTCGCGACGCTTTCAGACGTGCAGCAAGCCACATCCGGGGAGGTCATACTGATGACGCTGCTCGGTGGCACCGGCACGTTCTTCGGTCCGGTACTCGGCGCCTCGATCGTTGTCACACTGCAACACTACCTGTCCGATCTCGTCGGCGGTTGGGTGACCGCCATCATCGGCGCCATCTTCGTGGCGTGTGTGTTGTCCTTCCGTCGCGGCATCGTTGGTGAATGGAACGCGTGGCGGCGCGTTTCCGGGGGTGGGGCGGGGCGCCTGCGTCGCTTCTTTCGCCCGGATGCTCGGTGAGCGCGTTTCGATCGGGTAGCGCCTGGCCGTGAGGCGGCTTTGAGCTTTATTGGCTGAGTGACCGCCGGGCACAGCCGATCGATTCCTGAATGGCATTCGTGGCGAAATCAATCCGTGTCACAGGGAGCGGCGGAGCAACCCCAAGGTTCGGGTATATAGTAGCTAGTACTCGACGACAGCGCGGCGCGGGCGCCGGGAAAGGAGAGCGCGCAGATGAGTTGGTGGGGTTGGGTCATCGCCGGCGCGATACTGCTCGGGGCGGAACTAGCCTTTGTGAACGCGCAGTTCTACCTGGTCTTTATCGGCAGCGCAGCCATCGTGGTCGGCTTAGTGAGCGCGCTCGCCTCAGGGATCGCAGTGTGGGCGCAATGGGCGCTATTTGCGGTATTGGCCATCGTGTCCATGGTGATGTTCCGCAGCCGCATTTACCGCAATCTGCGCGGCCGTGTGGCCCCGGTTCACACCGGGCCGCCCGGTGGTCTCATAACGCTGCAGGTCGATCTGGCACCCGGTGCGAGCTGCCAGGCCGAGCACGGCGGCACGTTCTGGACCTTGCGCAACGACACTGACGCGGCGCTGCCCTGCGGCAGTCGTGTGCGTGTCGCGAGCGTGCACGGCCTGACGCTCCTGGTCCGCGCCGATGTCTAGGTAATCTGCAGGAAGCCCCATGTACACATCCTACGTATTCATCGCTCTTGCCGTCATTGCCGTGATCGTGGTGGCGCGCACGGCCACGGTCGTGCCGCAGCAGAGCGCGTACGTGATTGAAAACCTCGGGAAGTACAGCCGCACGCTGCAGGCAGGGTTCCACATCCTGATCCCCTTCGTCGAGCGCGTGGCCTACCGCCACAGTCTCAAAGAACAGGCGCTGGATGTCGCCGAGCAGATCTGCATCACCCGCGACAACGTCCAGGTCGCCGTCGATGCAGTCCTTTACATGCAAGTGCTGGATCCTCACCTGGCCTCTTATGGCATCACCAATTACAACTTCGCCATCTCGCAGCTCGCACAGACGACGCTGCGCAGCGAGATCGGCAAGATCGAGCTTGATCGCACCTTCGAAGCCCGCGGCACCATCAACGCGAACGTCGTGGCCGAACTGGACAAGGCCTCAGTTGCCTGGGGCGTGAAGGTGATGCGCTACGAAATCAAGAACATCACCCCGCCGAAGGACGTTCTTACGGCGATGGAAAAACAGATGCGGGCGGAGCGCGAGAAGCGCGCGGTGGTATTGGCATCCGAGGGCGAACGGGATGCGAAGATCAATCAGGCCGAGGGCGACAAGCAGCGCGTGATCAAGGCGTCCGAGGCAAACAAACAGCAGCAGATCAACGAAGCCGAGGGCCAGTCTGCCGCAATCCTTGCGGTGGCGACCGCCACCGCCGAGGGCCTGCGCAGGGTAGGCGGCGCGCTCAGCGAACGTGGTGGCATCGAGGCGATGCAGCTGCGGATCGGCGAGGAGTATGTGCGGCAGTTCGGCAAGCTTGCCAAGGAGAGCACTACGCTCGTCGTGCCGGGCAACCTGAGCGATCTTGCGTCCGTCGTTACGATGGCAACGAGCATCATCCGCAAACCGCCGCCCCCGCAGCCTTGAGTACTCCGACTCACGCTCGGCCGAGTGGCGCTATCAGGCCTTGGCGAACCGTTCCTTCACCGCTTTCATCATGGCCTTGAAGCGCGGTTCGTCGCGCATTGAATCGAAATCCGGGTCCGCCTCCATCCAGCTCATCATGCCCGGCGAGAGTCGCGGGGCGATACCGCCGAGGGTCTCGAGGGTCAGATCGATCTCCCCCAAAGAGGACATCGCGCAAGCGAGATTGTAGTGCAGGTTGACGTTTTCCGGGTCGACGAGCCTTGCCCGCGTGGCCCACTCCCGGGCGCGTTCCTTTTCGCCGAGCGTGGCCAGCATGGCAACGCCCATGCCGATGGCGCGGCTGTGACCGGGTTCGGCCGCGACCACCCGTTCGATGCGATCCAGCGCCCGCCGTGCGGCGTTGCGCATGCGCTCGGTATCGCCTTTGGCCTTGTAGGACTGCGAGATAAAGGTCGATGCGGTGAAGTCAGATTCCATCGCCGCCGCAGCGAGCTCGAAATGGCTGATTGCCTCGTCATAGCGTCGCAAGCCAAGACAACACAGTCCGGCGATGCGGTGGCCGACGTACGAATTGGGCTCAAGACGCAGCGCGTTCTGACAGGCGAGCAGTCCTTCCTCGTAGCGTCCCTTGCTGCGATGCGCTGCGCCCATCGCGGCGTGGGAGTCGGCGAGACTCGGATCGAGGCGCAGCGCGATTTCGGCGGCGTGCTCGCCATCATCGCCTGAATCCCCGCGCCAGAACATGTTCCACTGCGCCAGGGCCATCGTCGCCCAGGCCTGCGCATAATGCGGATCGATCTCGATCACGCGATTACAGATACGCACGACGATCTCATTATTTCGCTCGTTATCCAGCAGCCAGAACTGCCGCGCCATGAGGTAAAGTTTGTACGCTTCCGGGTTCGTAGTGCCGCGTTGCTCGAGCGCGTGTTTCTCCTCCGGCAGCACCGTGAGTTTCAGCGCAGCGACGATCGCCCTGGAGATCTCATCCTGCAGCGCGAAAATGTCGTTTAAATCGCGGTCGTAACGCTCCCCCCACACCTGCGAGTCATTGGCGGCGCCGATCAGCTGTGCGGTAATCCGCACCCGGCTGCCGGACTTGCGCACGCTGCCGACGAGGACGTAGGCAGCCTTGGTCTGGCGGGCGATCTGCGCAACATCGGCGGCGGCGCTCTTAAAGGAAAAGGCGGTATTGCGTGAGACGATCGAGAGCGCCGAGACTTTGCCGAGGTCGGTGATGATGTCCTCGGTGATGCCGTCACTGAAATACTCCTGCTCGGGATCCCCGCTCATGTTGGCGAAGGGCAGCACGCAGATCGTGACCGCCAGGCGCTTGTCTTTTGGGGGCTGTGCCGCGGCTTTTCCCGCCGAGCGCTTCAGTTTTGCTTCGAGCGCCGAGCACAGTGCACGGAAGGCCGCGCTGTCGCGCTTGCCGGCCCAATCATCCAGGTCGATCGTATGGATCGCACGTACGTCGATCGGCAAGCGTGCATTCTCGAAGCGCACCGGCACCAGCACCCCGCGATCGGCGGCGTCGCGCGCCTCGCCCTTCACCCAGCGCGAATCGACCGAGGCAGGACTCCAGACAACCACAACGGCGCTGGCGCTTTCCAGCTCGGCGCCGATCAGCGCGTCGAATTCATCGCCGGGAGTAATTTCCGGGTCCCACCAGAGCGACCACCCCTGCGCCTCAAGGGCGGCCACCAAGGGTGCGACACGCGCCTTATCAGTTCGGGAGTAGGAGACAAAGATATCTGCCATGACGTACCTATCGGTCGGCGGCTATCGTGTGCGACTCATCAGCAGCATCCCCAGGCGCCAACGCGGCTCAGGACCCGGATACGAGGCCCCGCTCATTCATCGAGGCGAGGCGCTTCTCGGCGGCCGCCACCATCGCCTTGAAACGAGGATCATCCCGCAGGGGATCGAGATCCGGATCGGCTTTGGAGTGATTCAGGAAGCCGATCGCCACCGTTTCGAAAAAGGGGCTGAGCAGCTCAAGCGCACCGTCGACATCCTTCAAGTGGGTCGCCAATGTACAGGCAAAGTTGTAGCGCGCATTCATGTTGTCCGGATCAATCAGCAGCGCACGGCTGATCCATTCCTTCGAGCGTTCAGCCTCCCCCAGCGTCCCCAGGGCAATCGCGCCGTAGCCCATGGCCGTGCCGTTGTTCGGATCCTGTGCGAGAGTTTTCTCAGTTCGGGAAAGGGTGATCTGCGCAACCCGCTGCGCCGCCCGCGAGTCCCCCACCGCGGTGTAACAGGTGAGCAGCATGGACCCGGAATTCAGATCCGATTCCATCAGACTCATCGACTTTTCGTAGTAACGGATGGCCTCATCCAGCCGCTGCTGCCGGAAGCGCAAATAGGCAGCCGCACGGTTAACCTCATAGGATTCCGGATCCAGCCGCAGAGCGATGCTGATCTCATCCGTCGCCTCGTCGTGACGACCGTGCTGGGACAAGATTCTCGCCTTGACCGCATGGGCTTCGGCCAGATTGGCGTCCAGCTCCAGCGCCCGCTCTGCCGCGACCAAGCCATCATCGACGCTCTTGCCGTGCACGAAGCGCAAATGCATCTGGCCTATGGCCAGCAGCGCCCAGGCGCGCGAATACTTGGGGTCTATTTCAATGGCACGCCGACACAGGCGAATAATTGCTTCCGTCCGCCGCGCGTCGGCTTCATAGCCGGTGACGTAGGCCTGACGGGCCATGAGATACAGATTGTAGGCCTCAACATTGTCGGTGCCGCGCCGCTCGATGGCCTTCTTTTCTGCCGGCACCAGTTTGAGCTTCAACGCCTTCACGATGGCTTCGGAAATCTCTGCCTGCAACGCGAAGATGTCATTCAGGTCGCGATCGTAACGCTCGGCCCAAACGTGATCGTTGCTGGATGCGTCAACGAGCTGGGCGGTAATGCGGACGCGGCCGCCGGCCTTGCGTACGCTGCCTTCCAGAACATATCCGACCTTAAGCTCGCGGGCGAGTTTCGGCACATCAACATGCTTGCCCTTGTACATAAAGGCACTGTTACGCGAAACGACGGCCAGTGCCGAAACCTTGCACAGATCGGTGATGATGTCCTCGGTGATACCGTCGCTGAAGTACTCCTGCTCCTGATCGCCGCTCATGTTGGCGAAGGGCAGCACGCAGATCGCAACGCGCGCCGCCACGGCGGTGGAGGCCGCTTGCGCGGAACTCGCGGCCGACTTCACGGAGGCGCGTTGCCGCTTGATGACGGCACTAAGGGAACGCAGCAGATCCTGGAACGGTGCGCTGGCGGGGTCTTCCTCCCAAGTATCGAGGTTGGTCGTTTGAATCGCCCGCACATCGATAGGCAGGCGGGCATCCTCGAAGCGAACGGGAACCAGGATGCCCCGTTCGGCAGCATCACGCGCCTCGCCACGAACCCAGCGTGAACTCACGGATGTTGGGGTCCAGACCACCAGCACCGCGTTCGCCGCCTGCAGCTCCGCGTCGATCTGGTCGTCGAACTGCTGACCCGCGTCAATCGCCGGATCCCACCACACCGACCAGCCCTGCGCCTCGATTGCCGCGACGAGGGGCGCAACGCGTGCCTTGTCGCTGCGCGAGTAGGATACGAACACGTCGGCCATGTCTGCTGGACCTCAACGGCGGGGCGCCACAAAGGAAGTGCGGCGCCGCTAGCTTACCTCGGCTCGCGCTGAGGTAGGAATTATAAGTCTGCCCGGCCGGGCGGATACCCGAAAAAAAGATGCAGCGCAACGCGCCCGTGGACTCAGCGCGAGTCAGGATGTTGCCCCGATACTGCCGGACCGGGCGCAGCTGCAGCGGCAGCTCGAAGTGCTCCGCCCAGTCGGCCTCAGCCGCTGCCGCGGGGCAAAGAGCCCGGGGTGCCGCGGAAGCTTTATGGCAAACGTCATCGGCCGCGCAACCGTCGATCCGCGGCAGGAGCGGAGGCAGAGACGTTTATCCCGCAAATGGACGGGGCCAAGGGGGGATGGGGCGGTTAGCGTTGCAGCGCCACTGCCGGTGTGCCCGCCCGGGCCGCCTTGCGGACCAGTTGATAGTCCTGCTCAGTTTGGTCGGCATCGGCGATTGAGAAAGCCGCGATGGCCTTATCGAAGACAGCTTCCTGCCTAAGTCGGCGCCCATCATCGCCGGCCCCGCTGCGGGCGGGTGCAGCAGCGGTGTATCAAGGGATGAGGGGTGCGGACACCGGATTTGCACGCTTAGAACTGTGGGCGGCGGCGGAGCCCAAGATGGGTACTTGATATAGGGGTTTTCACGGACGACACAAGCGACCGTTCGTGTACCATCGCGCTGAGCGCGTTTAGATCTTCCCTGTACGGAGCTTCCTAATGAACAAGATGATTGTCACACTGTCCACACTGGTTCTTGCGGCGACGGCAACCTGCGCTTTGGCGCAGAATCAGCCGGTTGTCAGGAGTCACTACGAAAAGGTGACGGCCACGATCGAGGCTATCAATCCCGCCACGCGAGAAGTGCAGCTGCGCGGACCGGATGGACCGGTGAGCGTCGTTATCGGTCCGGACGTCAAGAATTTCGACAAGATGCACGTGGGCGACAAGGTCGTCGTGAGTTACTACCAAGGTCTTGCCGTGCAGATGGCCAAGGGCGAGACGAAGGTGACCGAGCCGGCGGCTGCGGAATTTGCCTACAAGTCGCAGCCTGGTAAGAAGCCCGGCGGTGGCATCGGCGCTTCAGTCACCACCACGGTCACCATCGTGGCCATCAATTCGGACACCAATACGGTTGCCTTCAAGCGCACAGATGGATCGATACATCTGGTCGCCGTCAAATCACCGAACATGGTTCAGTTCGTGCGCACGTTGAAGCCGGGTGACCAGGTGGATGTCACCTACACGGAATCGCTGGCAATCAATGTAGTACCGGCGGGAAGCTGATGAGAGCCGGGCGGTCGACCAGGTGAGGTCGACCGCCCGTTGTTTCGCTGAGCCTTCACCCCGGCCGGCTCTGAGAGCCGCTCTTATTGCAGAGTCGGCGCTCTTTGTTTTGTACGGTTGCACCCGGATAGAGCATCTCTGAAATAGCCGGATCGAGCGGGTTGTGAACCACCAGATACAAAGCCCGAATGCGGTTGCTGCGCAGCTGGACCGCACGAACATGGCGAAACTGCGAACGCAGCTCTCGCTCGACCGCACCACGCTCGCCTGGATCCGCACGACGCTCACCATGGCGACATTTGGCTTTGCCTTGGTCGCGTTCTTCCGCACGTTGCGCGAACACTCGCCGAACGCAGAGACCGCCCGCCTGCATGAGGGCGCGATCATGTTCGGCACCGCCCTGGTCATCCTGGGGATATTTGCAACAGTGCTGGCGGGCGTTTCCCACTGGCTTATGTTGCGGCGGCTGCGGCGCGATGAACTGGTCTTTTTATCCCGGTGGTCGCTTAGCATTACCGTTGCAATGCTCTTGGCCGTGATCGGCCTGGCATCGCTCTGGCGTTTACTCGAGCGCTGAGCCGCGCGCGCACTTTCGAGCCGCTGCCAATTGTCCTCACACCGACAGTGACGGGCCGCGTTCTGCCTGGTGTGTCAAAGCTGGGTTGCGCGCGCAGAACCCCGGGAATATCGCGAGCTGCACCTGATAAGGATGCCGTGGCCTACTGCCGGAAGCTCGACCAGGACATCCAGACCCTGCTCACGAGCGAGGGCCGCGGCGCCGGAAAGCCAGTTTTCGGTGCATTGGCCCTCCGGCGAAGGGCATAGGGCTCGGCGCAATTACCCCGCGAGGCACGGGGGTCTCGTGCGCGGCGATACGGACGTGTTAGCGTTTCGCGCTACAGACGCGGATGGCAGTCCGTTTGACGAGGAGGGCGTGAATGCGCTTCGTGGGCGCCGAGGAGATCAGACGAGTGCTGAGCTTCCCGATGCTGATAGGGGCATTGGAGGCCGGACACCGCCGTCCAAAGATCGAGATTCAGGACGGGTTCCTGGGCAGCGAGAAGGAGCAGTACTTTGTGCGGCATGCGGTCGATCGCGGTCGTTTCATGGCCAGCAAACTGATCACGAGCTTTCCGGGCAACTTAATCGCCCACGAGCTTCCGGCAGTGCAGGCGGTGTGCATCCTGTTCGACGGCGCAAACGGGCGACCGCTCACGGTGATGGATGGCACCGAGATCACATACTGGCGAACTGCGGCGGACTCTGCGCTCGGTGCCCAGATCCTGGCGCCTGCTGCCCCCACGACCCTGCTCCTGGTCGGCGCCGGACAAATGTCGCCGTGGCTGGTCCGCGCCCACCGCACCGTGCGCCCATCACTGCGACACGTGCTCATTTGGAATCGCAGCACAGAGCGTGCGACCCAAGTGGCAACCCTCCTGAGGGAAGAGGGGATTGAGACCGAGGCAATCAGGGATCTTGCGGCCGCCACCCGGCTGGCGGACCTTGTCAGCACCTGCACCCGCTCCCATGAACCGCTGGTCTTGGGTGGCAATCTCAGACCCGGGGTTCATCTTGACCTCGTAGGCGGCTATACCCCCGAGACGCGCGAGGCCGACGATGAGGCCGCGCGGCGTGCCCGGGTATTTGTTGACCGGCGCGAATCGGCATTTGACGGTGTCGGGGACATTCTGCAGCCAATCGCGAACGGCGCGATTCGCAGCAGCGACGTTCTGGGCGACCTCTATGATCTTGTCGGGGGTACCGTCCTGGGTCGTCGATCACCCTCCGACATTACCTTTTTCAAGAACGCGGGCGGCGCGCACCTTGACCTCATGACCGCGGAGCTTGTGTTTCGGCAGATCGGACAGTAGAAAGTCCTCGGTCGTCGCTGTCGTGCGGTGTCGATTCGGGTGGTGAAGGTAAGAGGGTATTGACATGAGCATTGAGGTAACCCGCGTCGCCCGCGCCTTAGGCGCCCTCGTCCGGGGTGTGGATCTATCGCGGGAGCTCTCTCAGACCGAGGTGGACCGTCTCGGGGAACTGCTGGTGGAGCACCAGGTTCTGTTCTTTCGTGACCAGCCCATCACGCCGCAGGCGCAGGCGCGCTTCGCGGCGCGTTTCGGCTCCCTGCACGTGCACCCCATTTACCCGGTGCTGCCGGACCTGCCTGAGATCATGCTGATCGACACGCATCCGGGCTTCCTTCCGGATAACGACAACTGGCACACCGATGTCACCTTCAGCCCGACGCCGCCGCTGGCAGGAATTCTGGCCTGCAAGCGCCTGCCGACAGTGGGCGGCGATACCTTGTGGTCGAGCAGCTCGGCAGCGTACGAGAGCCTCTCGGAGCCGATGCGCCGCTTCCTCGACGGACTCACGGCGCAACACTGGGTGGCCAAGTCCTTCCCGGCCGAGCGGTGGGGCAGTGATCCTGCCTCCAAGGAGCGCTATGAGCGCGCCGTCGCCAAGCACCCGCCTGTCAACCATCCGGTGGTGCGCACGCATCCCGTCAGCGGCCGCAAAGGACTGTTCGTCAACGAAGGCTTTACCACTCACATCAACGAACTGACCTCGCAGGAGAGTCAGGCGGTGCTCGCGTACCTTTTTGCGCATGTGGCGCGGCCGGAGCTCACGGTACGCTGGTCGTGGAAGGTCGACGATGTGGCCTTCTGGGACAACCGCACCACGCAGCACTATGCGATTGCGGACTATCTGCCGGAGCGGCGCACGATGCATCGGGCGACCGTGAATGGCGACAGACCCTTTTAGGGCGGTGCAAAGCGGCGCCGCAGCAGGTACGCGCACAGCATTACTAAGGCGCTGACGATCCCGAAGACCAGTGGTGAGCGCTGTTCGGGTATGAAGGCCATCGCCGTGACGATGCCGATCATCGCGAGGATCGCGAGCACGGTCAGATACGGATAGCCCCACATCCGCACGCGCAACTTCTCGGGCGCCGTGCGCTCAAGTTTCGCGCGCAGCCGAAGCTCGGCGACGGCGATGAGTAAATAGACGAAGATCGCCACCGTCCCGTAGGAGTTAACCAGAAACGCAAAGACGCGCTCGGGTGACAGGTAATTCATGATGACGGCCGCATAGCCGAACACGGTGCCTGTCAGGATCGCGCGTGTGGGCACCCCGCGCAAATTCAGGCGCGCGAGCGCGCGCGGAGCATCTCCGCGTCGCGCCAACGCCATCAGCATGCGGGATGAAGCAAACAGACCACTATTGAGGGCGGAAAGCACCGCGGTCAGGATCACGGCGTTCATGATGTGAGCGGCGGCGGGGATCTTCAGCTGCTGCAAAGCGCTCACATACGGCTGTGCAATCCCGGGGCTGTTCCAGGGCAGCAGCGTGACGACGACGAAAATCGAGCCTACGTAGAAGACCAGCACCCGCGAGATGACCGACTGTGTGGCGGCGGCCACGGCTTCTTCGGGCGCTGCCGACTCGGCGGCCGCGACCGTCACCAGCTCCGCGCCAAAGTAAAAGCCCGTCGCCGCCACCGCCCCGGTGAGGACCGGGCCGATGCCATTGGGCACAAATCCCCCGTGGCTCGTGAGGTTGCTGAGGCCGCCGTGTGCCCCGGGCCATGCCCCGAATATGTAGGCGGCTCCCACGCACAGGAAAACCACGATGGCGACCACCTTGATGGAGGCGAACCAGTATTCAGCTTCCCCCCAGGAGCGCACCGACAGCAGGTTCAGCAGCGTGAATGCGAGCACGAGGCCCAAGGTCAGCATCCAGGGTGCCATCTGCGGAAACCAGTAGGTGAGCAGGCGCGCGCCAGCCACCGCCTCGAGCGCGACGACGATGACCCAGAAGTACCAGTACATCCAGCCGGTGAGGAAGCCCGCCAGTTCGCCGAGCGCAAGGCGATTGTATTCGTAGAATCCCCCGACTGCGGGAAAGGCAGCCGCCATCTCCCCAAGCATGCGCATTACGAGCACGACCAGGGCACCGGTGAGGGCGAACGACAGAACCGCTGCCGGACCGGCGGCGTGTATGACTACGCCGCTGCCGACGAAGAGCCCGGCGCCGATCACCCCGCCGAGAGCGATCATTTCCATGTGCCGGCGCCGGAGGGTGCGGCGCAATCCGGGAGAGGTATGCGTACTCATCTTGCGTGCGAAGAGTGACTGGGCCGCGATACGAGCGGCAGCGGTGAGTCTCAGCTCTTGGACGGTCCGGTTTCAATCACCGGATGACATATCGATATGCGATATGCGCGCCGTCGACACAGGAGCGCTGCTTCCTGCGAGGCATCCTGACCAGGGTATCGGACGGGTCGCTGATCGATCCCGTGGAGCTGCAATCGAGCCGGTATGGGTGTGCCACGGATGTCGGGCGATTTCTTCAGTCGCCGATTCTCCGAGGGATGCGGCACGGGGACTAACGGGGTGGAGTGCCGCGCAGCTCTACTTTGGAAACATCAATTGCACCTGAAAGCGAATATTCCAATTCGGCGAGTAATCAGGCCTGACCACGTAGTAGTACCCGGATAGGGAGGTATTCACGGGCAGCTTACCCAGCTTGAAGATCTTGCCCACGCCGGCCCCCATAGGCACGCTCCACTGCTGCGAGCCCCTAGCCTCCCAGTTGACCGTCAGGATGGGTGAGCTTGTAAGGTAAGCCCCGCCCTTGAAGTTGTAGTTAACAAACGGCTGTATCAGCCCGTTGTTGTACTTGGCCGAGTCGCTCAGGAGGTTGCCGCTGTTGCCGACCGACCAGACATTGTTGGCGAGCACTCCGTACACCCACGGACTGCCGTGCTCGAGGTGCAAGAATACTGCCGTAGGTCCCAGCCCCGCGTTGTTGTTCCCCAGCAAATCATTGCTGTGGGTGGGCAGCTGCGTGATGGCACCGACGCCCCAGATCCATGCACCCGGCTTTGCCGGCGACAGGAAGGCCGAGATCTGCAGATCGCCGATGCCGTTCGTACGGCTTCCGTTTGGGGTAAATGCGGGCTGCGAGATGATCGGCAGGATGGTGCGCGTGATGATGTTCCAGTGGTCACCGATTGAAATCGGGATCACGGGCTGGATATTGAGTACGTTTTGCGTGCGATCCTGCGGACCGACGTTAAAGTAAGCGTTTTCCTGGAAGGGCACGCTGATGAGATTGCCCACGGGGTTTTGCGCGATCTTTGCCAGATCCTCCGCGCTCAATTCTGCATGCGCGGCCGGGGTCGCCAGGAATATGGTCCAGAATGCAATACCGCGAGAGACCCGCGTGGTTATTTTCATACCCTATTTAAGCCGTTATCACTGCGCGCCGCGCAAGCTACTCCCTTTCGCGGCGCGCCGTGATGCGTACTTCCACCTACTTTGTCGCGGAACGGCTCCCACCCCGAGGCCGCTACGGTGGTCCCTCGGTATCTACGGATGGACAACTCGGTGGCGCCGTTCGATGCTGCGGGGCATGTACGTGCGAGAAACGGCAATTCAGCCCGTAAGGATGGTCGCAAACGGGTCGAATGCATTAATCCACAAGGCAAAGAACCCTCCACGCTCGCTCAATGATTGGGAAGCAAGCAAATCTGACAGTCCGACACCCGGGCACCTCTCGCGCGCTGTAAGAGGCTCGACCATTGCGGCGACAACGCTGCACGTTGAGTCGGCGTGAAAGAATTTGAAGCATCCGCGAGCTCGTGGCGCCAACCGAAGCGGCCGCAGCGCGCCGCGGTGGAGTATCTGTAGCGCGAGGCACTATGAAATACGTTCGAATTTGTTTGGCTTGGCTTTCTTCTATCTCCTTGGTGCTCGGTCTCGTAGTTACGGAAATCGGCTGCGCCAAAGGAAAGGCGACCGCCGCCGCTCCGACCGCGGCTGGGGCGTCACAACCGACCGCGGAACCGACCCCGGCTAACTCCCAGCCGCAGCAGGCAGCGGCTCAACCGCCGCAAATGGAATTACCGGACATCAACCTGACGGCTCAGGGTCTGGACGAATTGCTGGCACCCGTGGCCCTGTATCCCGATCCGGTTCTCGCGGTGATGTTGCAGGCTGCCACCGACCCTCAGGAGGTAATGGATGGAGGCAACTGGCTGGCACTGGACCAGAATCAGAACTTAAAAGAGGCGGCGCTGGACGAAGCCTCGAAGAAGGCCGGATTTACGCCAGTGATGCAGGCGCTGCTGCACTATCCGACCGTCGTCGACATGATGTGCCAGCAGTTTGACTGGACCAAGCAGCTCGGGGCTGCATACCTGGCAAATCCGAAGGCGGTCCTGGACTCCGCGCAACGACTTCGCGCGGTTGCCGTCGACAATGGCGCGCTGAAGACCTCCGACAAAATGAAAGTGGAGGTGAAGCAGGACCAGGGTAAGCAAATCGTCGAGGTTCAACCGGCAAACCCGCAAGTAGTTTACGTGCCGCAGTACAACCCGCAGCAGGTGTTCAGCTCCACAACGACGACCAGCACCAGCGGCGGAGTGACCACGACCACGACCACCACGAATGGCGTACCGCCTCCTACGAGCAGTACCGTGGTCGTGCAACAGCAGGGGCCAACCACTAGCGACGTTGTCGCCGCGTCACTGCTGTCCTTTGGTGTGGGCATGATCATCGGTGCGGCCATCAGCAACAACAACAACTACTACTACCCAAGCTGGGGTTACGGTGGCGTGTATTACGGCGGGCGCCCTTACTACCCGCCGCCCTATCGTCCCGTATATGGCGGGGGCTGGGGGCCAGGGTACGGGTACCAGCGGCCTGTGCACTATGGGAACAACAACATCTACATCAATAACAACAATAACTATTACAACCGCTTCAATAACAATGCGAATCTGCGCCCCAACTACAAGCCCATGCCCGTGCCGTACGACCGTAAGCCCAACGGCGTCTATTCCCGCAGCATGGGAAATCAGCCCGGCGCTAACCAGGGCGTGAACTACACCCGCCCGAACGGGAGCAATCCGGGCACGCGCCCCGCCCAAGGCAATCAGTCCAATCGGCCCGGCGGAAACTCGGCAAGCACCCCAGTGCCCGGAAACGCACAGCAGCGGCCCGCTGCGGCCAACGCCAATAATTGGAAGGGCCAAACGACCTACCAGGGCAAAAGCCCCGGGGGCTCAAACGCGGCCAATCGTCCCACTGCGCAGGTTGCTTCCCCTGCTATAGGCGCGGCCAATCGTTCTGCTGCAGGGGGCAATCGTCCGGGCGGAAACGCGGCGAATGGCGCTGCAACTCAGGCCGGGCGAGCCGGCGGCACAAGCGCGGCGAATCGTCCCGCTGACACGGGCAACCGCGCCGTCGATCGCGGCTTCGGCCAATCCAGCGGAGGCCAGCAAAATGCAGGCGGTGCACGGCCCGCAGGCGGAAACGTGTCCACGAATCGGCCCGCCGGCGCAAGTCCAGCTGCCGGCCGTCCGGCCAGTGCGCCGGCAAGTCGGCCGCAAGGGGCTTTCGGTGGCGCAAGTCAACCTGGGACTGACCGTGCGGCGAGCACACGCGGACACGCCAGCATGGGGGCGCCGCAGCGGGCGCCCAGCGGTGGCAACAAAGCCGCTCCGAGAAAGAGGTAAGCGGCTATGAGAATGCATAAATTTGCTCTGGTAATCGCGCTGTGGGCCTTGGGTGCAGTGGCAACGTGTCCGGCGGCCGACCAGCAGACCTTTGCGACCCCCAACCAAGCCGTCAAAGCGGTGATTGTGGCCGCGCAGTCCCATGATCAGGATGCGCTTATGTCCATCTTTGGCGACGATGGCAAGGACCTAATTGCCTCGGGTGACACAGTCCAGGACAACACCGCGTTCGACAACTTCGTGAAGTTGTACAAGGCCAAACATGTCATCGTCAAAGCGGATGCGGACACCCGGCTACTGCGTGTAGGCAGCAAGAATTGGGAGTTGCCCATTCCCATTGTGCGCGCGGGCGAACGCTGGCGCTTCGATACCGCCGCCGGAAAGCAGGAACTTATCTATCGGCGCATAGGAGCGAATGAACTCGGTGCGATTGCCGCGTGCCGAGGATTCATCGCTGCACAAAAAGACTATGCCAAAGTCGGGCACGATGGCCTGCCTGCCGGTATCTATGCACAGATGCTCGCGAGCGATCCCGGCAAGCAAAACGGCTTGTACTGGGAGACTAAGAATGACGAACCCCCGAGTCCCGCCGGCCCCTATCTGGCCAAGGCCGCTGACGAGGGATATAAGGGAAGCGACCCACGGGCCCCATATCACGGTTACCTCTACCGCAGCGTGAAGGCGCAAGGCGCTGGCGCCGAAGGCGGTGCAAAAAGCTATCTGGTCGACGGTCAGCTCAAGGAAGGCGTGGCCCTGGTGGCGTATCCCGCGAGCTACAAGAGCAGCGGCGTCATGACCTTCATCATTAACCAGTACGGCGTTGTGTATCAGAAGGATTTGGGCGAGAACACGCCCGCGCTCGCCGAGGCCATCACGGAATTCAATCCCGACAATTCGTGGAGTAAAGTCACGGATTGAGCCGCGTTCACTCTCGTGCCCCGTTTCCGGGAGCCGGCACGCGAGGTGCCAATATAAGACGCGTCAGCCGGCGTAACACCGCGTTTCGCCGTTGCGTGATCGTCGTGGCTTTGTCACGATCTCGCTCGCCTGGGTTTTCACAAGCTTTACGGCGCGCACCGCCTCAAGAGATCACTGGTGTCGATTACAAGATCCGTCAGTAGCTGCGCGCTCGCGCTCGCGCTCATTACGCTCTTAGCGGGCGGCTGCGCCACGCCCGTCGGCGTCACGCGTCTCAGCGAGCAGGCGGCCCATCGTAAGCTCAACGCTAATGTCCTGTCGGCAAATAAGCTGAGCGCCTATTCGACACAGATCCTCGAGCGCGCCGCTCTCACCGAGCCCTACAAGGAAGATCCGGAAGCCGTGCTGGCGCAGTTGAATGCCGGGCTTGGCAGGATAGACGAACGCGACCGGCTATTTGCGCTGTGCGAACTCTCATTCGCTTACGCCGAAAATTCGCGCGATCAAAGCTATTATCTGGCGTCGGCGGCATACGCCTATGCGTATCTGTTTCCGACAAACCCGGCTGAAGCGCCGGGGCCGTACGACCCGCGCCTGCGGCTCGCGGCTGACCTTTACAACCGGGACATCGCTCTGGGCCTCGCGACAGCGGACGGGACAGGAGTCGACCTGAGTGCGCGTGAGCTGGTTCTGCCGTTCGGCTGGCTGGACTTGACGATCGCTCCGGCGGGCTTTAGGTACGGCGGAAATCAGCTGACCAACTTCGTATCGCTCGCCGACCTTGAAGTGCGAGGGCTCCGCAATACATATCGCACCGCGGGGATCGGTGCCGCGCTATCGGCGGGCGTCGTGCCGGTAGTAAAGGATGCTGCCAGTCGTTGGATAACTCCCACTGCGAAAGTGCCGGTTACGGCGTTCGTGCGTTTCGATGACCCGCAGCATGCGATGAGCGGCGGGAGGCTGCATGCGACCGTGGAACTATACGATCCGGACAAGACGGATTCGGTACAGGTCGGTCACTACTCCGTACCGCTCGAGTCAGATCCCAGCGCAGCCCTGGCTTATCGCCTGGAGGGTTCCCCGATTTGGGACTTTGAGATTGCCGGCTTTCGGCGCGGAGATTTCTCGTTTTGGGGCGTTGACGAGAACACCGAAGACAGCGGTCTGTACATGCTGCACCCGTACCATCGGAACATGATTCCGGTGGTGCTGGTACACGGCACGGCGTCGAGCCCGGCGCGCTGGGCGGAGATGGCCAACGAGCTGCTCGGGGATCCTGCGATCGCTTCGCGTTATCAGATCTGGGGGATCATCTATAACAGCGGCAACCCGATTCCGTTGTCGGCAATGCGTTTGCGCGAAGCGCTCACCAAGGTGCGCCACGACGTCGACCCGGAAGGTAAAGATCCTGCGCTCGATCAGATGGTCATCATTGGTCACAGTCAGGGGGGGCTTTTGACCAAGATGACGGTCGTCGATAGCGGCGATCGCTTTTGGGAGAATGTTTCCAAGGTTCCGTTTGATCAGGCTGATCTCAATCCGGCAACGCGCGACCTACTCGCTCGCGCGATCTTCGTCAAACCGCTGCCGTTCGTTAAGCGCGTAATCTTCATCGCCACGCCGCATCAGGGCAGCTTTTTGGCGAACAATCGCATCGCCAAGTTCGCTAACAAATTCATTAACTTGCCGGGCAGCCTCGCCAAGGCGGCCACAGAGATCGGCAAGCTGCACGGGCCGAATATCGGGGGAGCGCCGTTTTCCCTTCCGACCGCGCTCGACAACATGGATCCCTCCAGTCCGTTCGTGAAGACCCTTGCCTCGCTGCCGATTGCTTCCGGTGTGCGGGTCAACTCGATCATTGCCGTGAAGGGCAGCGGGCCGGTTGAGGAGGGGAACGATGGGGTCGTCGCGTACAAGAGCGCACATATCGAGGGCGTCGAATCCGAGCTCATCGTGCGCTCGGGTCACTCCACCCAGGCCACGGCCGAGACGATCGAAGAGGTGCGCCGTATCCTCTATGAACACGCGGCAATTCAATGAGGATACGACGCGGTTTCCTGTCGATGGTGACCGTGGTGCTCTCGGCGATCGTGATCGCCGGGATCACCTGGGCGGTGTTCGCTCTGTGGTTCGACGGACCCAGGTCGCGCGTACTGGCGGCAACGGTATGCACCGCGATGGTTCTTAGCAGCCTGCTTCTGGTCGTACGGGTTCGGCCCTTCTTGAAGGGGCTTGTCGCTGCACTGCTGCCCACAGTCCTGGTCGGCGCGTGGTGGGCGTCGCTTGCGCCCAGCAACGCCCGCGATTGGGCGCCCGACGTTGCTCGCACAGCACGGGCAGTCTTTAGCGACTCCAGTGTCACCATCCAGAACGTGCGCAATTTCAGTTATCGTTCCGAGACCGATTACGATCCGCGCTGGGAAACGCGGACTTACAACCTGGATCAGATTCGCGGGGTGGATCTGTTCCTGTCATTTTGGGGGCCGACCCAGATCGCACATACGATCGCCAGCTGGGATTTCGACGATGGCCAGCACCTGGCGATATCCATCGAGACGCGCAAGCAAATAGGCGAGTCATACTCGGCGTTACGGGGTTTTTTCCGCCAGTACGAGCTCTATTACGTAGTGGCTGACGAGCGCGATGTCATCGGATTGCGGACGAACCAGCGGGCTGAGCAAGTGTATCTGTACCACGTCCGTGCTTCTGCCTCGCAGGCACGGGCTCTGCTCATCGATTACCTGAGAGAGATCAATCGCCTCGCCGAACAGCCTCAGTGGTACAACGCCTTGACGCAAAACTGCACGACTACGATTCGGGGGCACGCGCAGAATGTCGGCGCCGGCGGGCAATTCGACTGGAGGCTGCTGGCGAACGGGCGTCTCGATCAACTGCTGTACGAGCGCGGTGAAATAGACACGCGTCTGCCGTTCGACGAGCTGCGGGCGCGCAGCAACATCACAGCCAGTGCAAAGGCCGCCGGCGACTCCCCTGATTTTTCCAGTCGCATCCGCCAGGGGCTCCCTCAGGCGCCGGGCGCCTGAGCGGATCCTCGTCCTGGGCGAGGGTGGCTTTGCCAGGGTGGGGATAGGCGGATCCGTGCGATAGGTGAGCCGATCGAATCCGCCATGACCCTCAAGCAGGACGCCATTCATGGTCAAAGGCAGCGGCATGCAGCGCTCGTCGTGACAACCGCTGGGACGGCACCCGTTATATCGTCCGACATCGGCGAAAAGGCGCTTACTTGGGTGAGCGCCATCGCACTTGCACGCAGCGACGACGCTTGTCTGACTCACACACCAAGTCCGGACCCCCGCCCGCGTAGATGCCCTGAGGCAAGCGATAGAAGCTCCATTGCGGGTTCTGATCCGCCGGACAGTCGTCTTTCTCGGGGAAGCCTCCTTCGGTGGCACTCGTACAGAACTGCGGAGGTCCGAGTGCTTCAATCAGTTCAGCGCGCGAGATACCGTTCAGGCGGGATACGTCCTCGCGTGCACACGGCGATTGATAGCCTTCCCTGCCGTTGTGGATGGATACCTGCACGAGACATTGTCGAAGTGTTTGCAGGAGCTCCTTCCGAGAGGCATCGTGGCTGCCTGACGTAGTGCAGGCGACCGACAGCGCGGCTAAGAGCACGCTGGATACTTGCAGCAGCACCGGCACGGAACGAGTTGACCTCCTAGTGCCCGACAATAAACCGCGCGACTCGCGGTCTATCCGACGCAGGCGCAAGGCAGCCGCCCGCATACTATGACCTGCCGTTCGCAAGGTCAGCTGACTCTCCGAATCATCGAACCCGTCGCTCGAGTCCCCGCCGCCTGGCGTTGCGGATGTTCTGCCCTGAATTTCGAGTATTCCACTGGACACACCATGCCCCATGCACGTCTCTCCTAGTCTTGACGTGCATGTTCGTGGAGCGCCTCGCTTTTTGCAATCAAGGAGCAATTGCGCGCCAAAGTCTGGAATCTGAGGACGCAGGTCCAGGTTCCCTGGGGCCTGACGAGGGCGTGCGCATCAGGGTCGCGCTAGGAAGCGCAGTCTTGAGTGCCAGCAGCGATGTGCTGCCTGGGGATGACGGCCCGCGATGAACGGCGGAGCGGGCTTGGTCTGAAGGGTAGGTCGTTCCGTTGCGGAACCAGACGCGCGCCGGAAAAAAAAAGGGGCGAGCTAACCGGGGATTACGGCACCCTCAGCCTCAGAGTGGCTGTCTCGCGCGACTTCGTCAGCACGAGACTGTGGTTTCCCGGGCCGGCGGGTTCCAGGGCCCGAGAAGCTTGCGTAACTTAGCCAACAGAATAGGCACACCGCGAGCACTGAGCAGAAGACCAGCAAGCATCCACATTTTGTTAGCACCATGGAGTTGCTCCCTGCGGAAAGCCGAGCCAAGGTGGATTCTGTGGTCTGACGTATCCACGTTCTACGCACCCGGTCACAGCAGCGACCGTGACGCTACAAGCAGTGTGCAGGCCGACATCGATGACACGTCATAATGCATTGAGTGCCAAGCGCTGCTGTGATCGCGGCGCGAATCGCGGCGGGGCGGTCAATGATCGGTTCGCGTTATGTCCCGCACCGCGATGGCTCCCTCTTGGGGCTGAAGACGGTGTCAGCGCGGCCACCACGCGCGCGGTCCGGCTCCGGCCTCGAGCCCCGCAGCAGCGCACCCCGGAAGGGGCGCGTTCGCGTTGCGCCTCGCGGTCCCGTGTCGCTTAATTGGATTTCTTCGAACTCCGGCAGGCTTCCTTGGTGCATTGCGAGCGTGGCCGACACGGGGGTGAGCGCGGGATGCGTAAATTCTTCTGGGGTATATGTGTAGGGCTTCTGGCGCCCATTCTCGGGGCACTCCTGGCCGCACGCGTGGGGTTCTTTTCCGTGCGTGCGACCCAAGAGCCGCCGGCGTGGGAAACGGACGTGGCGCGAATGGCCTTTGACGCTTCGGTCGCTCGCCGCGCAGCGCGGCTTCGTAACCCGGTTGAGCCGAGTGAAGCGGAGTTGCTGGCTGGCATGAAGCTCTACCGGACCAACTGTGCTGGTTGTCACGGTGAGGCCGATGATCCGAGCCCTTGGGGTACGGCAGGCTTTTACCCCCGCGTGCCGCAATTCGCCCAAGTGCAGGCCGTGTGGCACAACGCGCGCCATCCCTAGTGCGCGAGCTCGCGAAGGGCTGCGCGTTTGCTGAGCGCGGTATCTGCGAAGTGGGTGTGGGCCCGACGATGAATGCTTTGGACCCATCTGCGGCCGAAAACGCAGAGCGGATTACACCATCAGCACCCTCTTCAGAAGGTTCAGGGCCGAATCGGGGGCCTTTTCCTTAGATATGTTCAATTGCGATTCAATGTGACCTGACAGGGATCACCGCCTGATGCACTATGCTCGTTGTGAGACGCGGACGGTCGGCGATGCATGGTCGCAGGACACGTCGGGGAAGCGTCGATATCGGGGAAGAAGTGTAATGGACTACCACGTTGAAGAAATTCAGCCTGGAGAGTGGCGCGTCGAGATTTCGGGCATGACCCGCATCATCCGGTGCGCCCAGGACCTGAAGACTTTCGCGCCTTGGGATATTTTTTCGGGCGACGGCCACAGACTTTGGTCTGCGCCCTCGCTCGAGTCGGCCTTTCGCTGGATCCAGGCGCGCACCGGTCTTCCGACGGAAGCGCTTCTGGCGGAGGGATTGCTGGAGCAGACGGCATCCCATGCCCGCTTGCCGCTCGATGCTTCACAAGATCTGGGTGACGCGGGAGACGCCACCACCAAGGCCGTCGGAAGCTAGCTTCGCTCTCTCGCAGCGTGGCTGCCTGCAGGGATTGAGAGCGGCGCACGGGCATCGCGCGCCCTCCTGCTCACACCGGTGCATTGGCGAGCCTCGCGTGGCGGGAAGAGGCCGTAGCGGGAAACGGCGCACGGGCACGCATAAGAGTGCGCTACAGCAAGCCTCATGCACGACGGGTGAAGAGTGGACCGGTGGGTCGGAGTCTTGTCTGAAGACCGCCGTTTGCGAGTGACGGTAGAGATCGCCCGCTCGCTAGCGCGAGGCAGCCTGCGGCGCAACTGCAGGCGACTGATCCGTAACTCTCGGTCCTGATCCTTCCGCGGCCCGGCGGCACTCATTGAGGCGCGCCGCGGGATTTTCCGGCAAGCAGCCGCCCGTAGGTTGCTGCAGACCCAAGCGCCCGGGCATCGGCGCGCCAGGCAAGCACTGCCCATATAATCGGGAGCCCGAGGCACCGCACCAGAGGAACACGCCCGTGGACGATTTCGTGAGCACACCGAGGAAATTCCCGCGAGGCGAGTTAGTCGGGCACAACAAACCGAAGTGTCGGGTCATCATGCCACCCGTGCAGGGGGGTTGGTCTGAGCCGGTGTTGTTCGAGTGGGAGCTGACCGGGGAATCGTGGACTGACGAGCATCCGCACTGCGAGTACAACTTCGTCATAGAAGGCCAGCTGTTCGTAGAATCCGGCGGGGTGACCGTCGAGGCAGAGACGGGCGACCTCGTGCGAGTCCCCTCCGGGGCAGTGGGCCGGTACTGGGCGCCGAAGTATGCGCGTCTGCTTGCCATATACGGACCGAGTAAAGGCGGTCCGAGCAGAACCCTGGGGTATGAAAAATTGAGCCGTCGCTAGGCGTTGTGGTGTCTTCGCGTGTAAAGCGCAAGATTGCCAGTGCTGGATTTCCTTCCCGATCGGACTCGCAAACCCAGACCCGGAGTAAATGATGTCCCTTGAGCAGTTGTTCTATTTGAGTCAGTCCATCGCGTCGGTCGCCGTCGTGGGTTCGCTCATTTACCTGGGTCTGCAAGTGCGCGGGGCCGATCGAAGCCAGCGGGCGATCATGCAGCAGGGTCGTGCCGATCGGACCAGCAAGGCCTCACTGACCGTTGCCAGCGCAGACCTTGCGCGCGTGTGGCAAAGGGGTATGGACGCGGATCGCACGATGACGCGCCAGGAAGTCACGCAGTGGCTGCTGTTGTGCCGCTCTGCGTTCCTGAGCGGGGAAGATTCCTTCCTGCAACACAAGGCCGGTACGTTGGATCAAGCCGCGTTCGAAAGCTATTGCGCGGGCGTTCGCAGCTACATGAGCTTCCCGGGATTTCGCGCCGCCTGGAAGTTGTCAGCCGCACAGTTTGGCAAGGATTTTCAGGCGTTCGTGGACGCGCAGGTTGCGGAGACGCCGATTGCACCCCGTGCGGATCTGTATGCTGAGTGGCAGAGAATGTGCATCCGGAACGAGCCGCCTGAAGCGGCTGAATCCGTGTGATGCAACGGTCGCTTACGCGACCCGAGCCGCGGCGTCACGCATCTCGTTTGAATAGACCCGGACCGACCACAGGATAAGCCGCAACGGGCTCGCGTCCGTTGCTTTGCAATTGTCGCCCGCAGACTATGGAATTCAGCCGTGCCGCTTGCGGCGCGCGCCCAGGACGCCCGCTAAGCCAAGGCCGAGGAGCCCGAGTGTGGCCGGCTCCGGAACGCTCGTTTCCGTACGCGTGAAGGTCCAGGATTCCTGTGAGCCGTCCAGGCTCGTGACGATCCCGCCCCAGGTCGCCGTACCGGAGAATATCCCCGCAAAGGCGGTCGGGTTCGAGACGGTGCCGAGCATGACCGCGCCACTTTCCGTGCTGAGCGTGCCGGAGGCTGGGAGCGTGCCATCGCTGCCGCACAGTGGATCGGGACTGCCAATGCAGGTCACGTCGACCGTGCCCGCCAGGTTCAGCAGCGCGGGGTTCGGGTTCGTTGGGAGCGCGCTATTGATAAAGAGGTCCATCAGCTGATCGTATCCGGATCCAATCGGGGTGCCCGTACCGAACCACTCGCCGGTGATCGGTTCCGCGTTCGCGGTTCCGACGACCAGGCATCCGAGGACGGCGAGACGGGCGAATGCGACCTTCATGGACGGCTCCTTGTTGCTTCGTTGACTGGACGGCGCCGCGGGTCAACGAGGCGCCAGGGACTGCATCAGCACGTTTCGGGCCAGTCGCAGGTAAAACGTTTGCATTCAACGTGTTGACTTTTCTGGCCGGCGCACCGCACGCAAACTTGTAAAACGCTGCGACACTGTGAACCACCCTTCGGCCAAGCAGCGGATCGGCGCCGGGTGCGGGCGAGGAGGGTGATAAATGGTCGGCCCGACTCGATGACCAGGCCGGACCGGCCGGCGCAGGGCAGTGTGCGTGCTCCGGGGCGCGGGCAGTCGCTAAGAGCTCTGCGCCCAGAAAGCCTCCATTTTCCGACGCGCTTCCGCATCCGGCAGGTGGCCACGTCCGGCCGCCTGGTTGTCCTCCAGGTGCTCGAGCTTGCTTGAACCCGGAATGGCGCACGTGATCGCGGGGTGTGAAATCACGTACTTCAGAAAGAACTGGCTCCAACTGGCGATTCCAAACTCGGCTGCCCACGGGGGGAGTTGCCGGGTGCCGGTCTGCTGGATCAGGAGATTGCGGCCGCCACCCAGTGGCACCGCCGCCATGACGGCGATCTTGCGCTCATGCGCGAGCGGCAAGACCTCGGCCTCCGCCGAACGATCGCCAAGCGAGTAGTCCACCTGCAAGAAGTCCATCGGGTACTTGCGCATGTACTCCAGCAACTGCGGGTACTGCGAGGAACGTATGGACGTGATGCCGATGTAGCGTACCTTGCCCTGCTTTTTCAGGTCGGTGACCACGGGCATCATCGCTTCCACGCTGTCAACGAAATGGATGAAGAGCACGTCCACCTTCTGCAGTCGCTGTACTGAGCGCTCAAAGCTCGCGAGTCCCCCGAGCCCATCACCCGGGCCACCCGGAGCGTTGAGCTTTGTCGCGATGAACACCTTGCTGGTCAGTTTAAGTTCGGTGAGCGCTTTGCCGATCTGCACCTCACTCTCCCCGTAGAGCGCCGCGGTGTCGATGACCGTGCCTCCGAGCTGATGCATGCGTTGCAGGATTGCCTGCACGTTCTCGTAGGGTATGCGCCCGAATTGATTGGTGCCGATCCCCATCACGGGGAGCTTCTCACCGGTGCCCGGGATGGGCTTGGTAATGAGAGGCCCGAGGTCATCAGCCGCGCGGCCCGGGTAAGGCAGTACGGCGGCCGTGCCCGAAAGCATGCTCAGCTCAAGGAAGCGCCGACGGGATAAGGGCCATACAGTTTGGCGTAGCACGATAGCCTCGGATTTGTGCCGGTAGGGCTGAGAAGTATAGGCAATCGCCCCTCGGGCCGGCGCGTTCTTGCCCATCGAATGGCGCTCCGATGAGGTTTCCGAATTGACTAGACCGAGGCCCGATAGAGCTGGCGAACGAGGTCGATATGAACGCGCAGGTTGTAGCGTGTTTCGGTTAGCCCGCGCGGAACCTGTTGGGCCGCTACGCGTTTATCCAGCATATTTAGCCGATCGAGCAGTGCAGGGTGCTGCGCAGGCGCGGTACGACGCAGCTCGGCCTCGAGGTACGTGAGCTCCGCATAGCTCAGGTACAGGCGTCGCTGCGCGCGCCATTGGAGTGCTTGCGGCAGCATCGACCACACCGGGTAAATGATGCCCGCGAGTGGCAGCACGATGAAAAGCAAGCGCTGCACCAACGGGGCCAGCCAGAAGGGCAGATTTCGCTGCAGAGCAGACGGGCCTGACTTGTAGTACTGCCGAGCTTCCCGGCTGAGCGGCAGGTCAAGCACGCGTGCGGCCGGAAACTCGCCGCTGCGCTGAAACACCCCCGGTCCCGAGTGCGCTTCGTTCGCCGCCTCGAGCAGCAGGTATTGCAGCGCGGGATGCAGGCTCGCGCGCACGGCAAGGCTCGCCTCCGGTGCGAGCAGCACCGTGTCCGTGGGGGGCCGGTTCGCCGCCAGGTTACCGAGACCGGTTGGGACTCTCACCTCGTTCAAGAACGGCAAGAGGGCGACATAGGCATCGGCGTGGGGGAAACCAATGAGCCCGATGTCGGGGTTTGCAAGCAGGCGCTGCACGTTGGCCGATTCCCACCCGGAGAGTATCAACACGCCGTCGAGCTCGCCGCGCTCGAGACGCCGGGCGGCCTCGGCAGGAGGGTAGCTGTACAACTCCAGCTTGTCGGATTCGATCTTATTGAGCGCGAGCAGCTTGAGTGCGACCGCACGCGTGCCACTACCCTCCGGTCCGATCGACAGTCGTTTTCCCGGCAGATCTTGCACACCCAGTCCGCGTGCCGCGCACCGGCAAAAGAACCACAGCGGCTCGTAAAACACTGCGCCCAGGGACTCGATCCCCGGTGATTCCTCGCTCGTAGTCGTGCCAGCCTGTACGAAACCTGCATCTACGTGGCTGGTCGGGTCCTTGAGCCGGGCGAGATTGTCGACCGCGCCCGCCGTCGGGACTAGCTGCAGAGTTACCCCATGACGAGCAAGCGATGCGCGGTAACGCTCGGCAAAGATCGCGAACGCATTGCCTTGCGGACCGGTCGCAAAGACTACCGTGCGGCCCGGGAGTGGGTGGAGCAGCGCGAACGCAGCCCAAAGCGTGACGGCTAGTGTAAGCAGCCCGACGAGGAGCCACCGCCAGTCCCAGAGCGGCCTGGTGCGGGCAATTTCAGGAAAGTCACGCGCGAGCATGACCGGCCCGCTGCTTCATTAGGCCACGAGGGAAGGTATTGCCGTCGGGCTCGCGCAAGCAGCAGTGTCCCTCGCGCAAACGGTATGCCATTTTATCTCGCGCGACGCCAGAGCCGCAGCATTAGTGAGGACTCATGCCGTACGCTCAGTAGATTTCGGGTACGCGCTTATAGCTGCGATTGGTCGGCTCCTTATAACCCTTCGCTTTCTGGCGCTCGGGCAAGTTGACTTTGTCGCGCTTGATTTCCCGATAGGGGATGAGACTGAGCAGGTGAGAGATACAGTTGAGGCGAGCCCGCCGTTTATCGTCTGCATTGACGATGTACCATGGCGCGATCGAGGTGTCGGTTGCCTGTAGCATTGCGTCCCTAGCGCGTGAGAAGTCGTACCAACGCCGGTGTGACTCAAGATCCATGGCGCTCAATTTCCAGATCTTACGGCCGTCGTGGATCCGCGCGTTAAAGCGTCGGGTCTGCTCTTCCTGGCTTACTTCGAACCAATACTTAATAAGCATGATTCCGGACTCAACGATGGTTCGCTCAAACAAGGGACACAGCAACAAGAATCGATTGACCTCAGCCTCGGCGCAGAACCCCATGACGCGCTCGACGCCTGCCCGGTTATACCAACTGCGATCGAAGATGATCACCTCGCCAGCGGCTGGAAAGTGCTGTATGTACCGCTGCATATAGATCTGCGATTTTTCGCGCTCCGTGGGAGCCGGCAGTGCGACCACACGAAACACCCTCGGACTCACTCGCTCGGTGATGCGCTTGATGACTCCGCCCTTGCCCGCGGCATCGCGTCCTTCGAACAGGACCATGACCTTCAGGCCCTCCTTCTGCACCCAATACTGCAGTTTGACGAGCTCGGCCTCGAGCTTTTCCAGTTGGCGTTGGAACTCCTTACCACTGAGCTTTTCTGGCTTCTCAGACGCACGAGCGCCATGCTTCAGATCCTTCTTGGCTGCCTTGGCCGCCGCCCTTGCCAGTTCCTTGTCTCGCGATTCGTGGTTCATCGTTATGCCCCTGGTGCCAACTCGCTACATTCCCATTCCACGCTAGCGGGAATCTTCACGCACAACCATTGTGAGAAGTACCTAACCGTAGTTGCTTGCGCGCGCGACGCGGCGACGCATGTTCTGAACGCGTACGCAAAACCGCTCGACGGCCGTCGTGGCCTGCGCAGTCCGACAGTCGGCTATTTCTGCTGAGCCGCTAACGGGGCGATCGCGATCGGCGGCGCAGCACTCGACGTTGCCTCTGTGAGCCTAGCTGCATCGTCGACCCAGCCACCCCCCATAGCCTTGTAGATGTTGACAAAGGCAATGCAAAGGCCGGCGCGCTCCGCGGCCCAGTTGAGTTCGGCCGGGAAGAGTTCCTGCTCAGCCTGCAACACGGTTGAATAGGGTTCACGGCCGTTGTCGAACAGCTGCTGTGAAAGCTGAGTGTATCCTCGTAAGGCAACGACCAAGCGCTCCTGAGCCGCAATCTGTTCGCTGAGCTCCTGCTGGGATACCAGAGCGTCATCGACGTCGGCGAACGCGCTTTGGATCGCCGCCTCGTAACTGATCAACGCCGCCTTCTGCGCGGCCTTCGCCTGCTTGTACTGACCGTAAACTAAGCCACCGGTAAAGATCGGCCCCGTAATCCCGCCCCCGTAGTTCCAGGTTCTAGCGGCCCCCTTGAATAGGTTATTAAGATCGGTGCTGACATAGCCGCTCGCGCCGGTCAGCGCAATCGTGGGAAAAAATTGTGCCTTGGCCGCGCCTATCTGTGCGTTCGCTGCGATCAGCTGTTGCTCGCTTTGCAACAAATCGGGCCGACGCTCCAGCAGCTCAGAGGGCACACCGGCGGGTATTGTCGGCAATGCAAATTCGAAGATCGTCTTGCCACGTGGGATGTTTCCCGGATTCCTGCCGAGCAGAATTGACAAAGCGTTTTCCAGTACGGCGATGCTGGTTTTTATTTGCGCAATCTGCGCGGCAGCCGTTTCGTAACGCGCGCGCGCCTGGTCAACGTTCATCTCAGAGACACGGCCGTACTGGTACTTCAGCTCCATCAACCGTAGCGACTCCTTGTATGTCCCAAGTGTCCGCTCTGCGATCGTGAGCTGCTCATCGAGGCCGCGCAAACTCAGATAGTCGCTCGCCACGGAAGCTGCCAAGCTGAGGATGACTCCGCGACGAGCTTCGTCGGTCGCAAGCAGGTTCGCCTGGGCCGATTCGGTGAGACGACGGATGCGGCCCCAAAGATCCAGCTCCCAGCTGGCACCGGCAAGTGCCTGATAGGCGTTGGTCGGATTCGAAAGATTGCCGGGCAGTGCAACGGTACTGCCTTCCGAAAAGCGGTAGCGCCCGGCCGTACCCTGATAGTTGAGTTGCGGAAATAGCGGCGAGCGCGTGCTTGTGAGGACGGCGCTGGCCTGCTCGACGTTGGCAGCGGCAATTTTTATGTTGTTGTTGTGCGCCAGCCCGTCCGCGATCAGCTGATCGAGCACCGGATCGTCGAACTGGCTCCACCAATCGACGTTCGCGGTAGTGGCGGCGGCTTGCGCGGGCTCGTGCCGGTAAGACTTGGGGGCATCGACGGTGGGGCGATGGTAGTCGGGACCGACCTTGCATCCGGCGAGGAGCAGGACCGCCACACTTGCCACACTGGCAGCACGCATGTCAGTTGCCCTCCCGAGTTTGTGTGGCCGCAGCGCCCTCCGCATCCACCGCGCTCTTGTCGCTAGACTCTTTGCTTTTCTCAGCTCCAGAGAACTTGGCGCTCAGGGTCTCAAGCAACCAATAGAACATGGGAATAAAGTAGATCGCGACGACCGTCGCCACCAGTGTGCCGCCGATCACGCCCGTGCCGATCGAGTGCCGGCTGTTGGCCGAGGCACCACTAGCGATGGCGAGCGGTATACAACCGAGCACGAACGCGAACGACGTCATTATGATGGGCCGCAGCCGCAGCCTCGCCGCCTCGACCGCCGCGTCGAAGAAGTTCATGCCTTCCTTGCGGTTCTTCTCCACCGCGAACTCGACGATCAAGATGGAGTTCTTCGCGGCAAGGCCGACCAGGGTCAGCATCCCGATTTGAAAGTAAAGGTCGTTTTGCAGGCCGCGTAGCGCGATGGCCACCAGGGCACCCAGAATCGCAAAGGGCACCGCCAACATCACACCGGCCGGGAGCGACCAGCTTTCATATTGCGCGGCCAGAATCAGGAACACGAAGATCAGTCCGAAGACCAGTGCAATGGCCGAGGTAGAACCCGACGACACTTGTTCGCGCGCTTCCCCTGACCATTCGTAGGCGTAGCTTGCGGGCATGATCTCCTGCGCGACCTCCCGGATTGCGGCCAGCGCCTGACCCGAGCTAACGCCCGGCGCTGGCGCGCCGTTGATCGCGATTGCCGGATAGTTGTTGAATCGTGTCACCAGATCGGGACCGGCAACATAGCGCGTGGTCACCAGCGCCGAGAGTGGAATCATCTTGCCGTCGCGGTTCTTGACGTAGAACTTACCAATGTCTTCCGGAGTCATTCGATACTGTGGCTCCGCCTGCAGAATGACTTGATATAGTCGTGAGTCCTTCGGAAACTGGCCAACATACAGCGATCCGAACATGATCTGCATCGTCGCATAGACATTCTGTACCGGCACCCCCAAAACCTCCGCCTTCTCACGGTCCACCTCAGCCAGCAGCTGTTGGCCGTTGGGCCGGATGGTAGTGTTGAGCCCGGCGAGTTCCGGTCGCTTGCGCGCTGCGGCGATGATCTGCTCGACCACGCCGCTGAGTTGCGTGAAGTCGCCGCCGCCTTGCTGTTCGATCCAGATCTGGAAGCCCGCGGTAATGCCCAGGCCGGGGATCGCCGGCGGGTTGACCGGGATGACGAGACCGCCGAGGATGTGGGCATAGCGCTTTTTTGCGGCCGCAAGTACCGCGTCCGCCGAGAACGCTGCGCCCTTGCGCTCCTCGTAGTCCTTGAGCGACACGAACAAGACTCCGTAGTTGGTCTTGTTCTGAGAGTCAATCAGGCTATAGCCGTCCACCTGAGATACGTTGGCGACCGCAGGCTGTTCTCGCATTATCTCCGCCGCCTGCCTGCCCACGTCTCCGGTGCGATCAAGACTCGCCGAATCGGGGAGAAAATAAGCCACAAAAACGTAACCCTGATCTTCCTGAGGCACGAACGCGGTCGGCAGAATTCTGAACAGCACAACGCAGGCGACAATGACGATCGCGAAGACCACGAGAGCCCCGCGCCACCCCGTCATGACCCGCTTCACGCCGTGCACGTAGCCTCCGGCTATGCGATCGAAGGTGACGTCGAACCACTTAAAGAATCCCTTTTTCTCGCCGTGCTTGGCCTGCATCAGGATGGCCGCCAGCGCCGGCGAAAGGGTGAGCGCGAAAATACCGGAGAAGAAGAGCGAGATCGCGATGGTGACCGCAAACTGCTTGTAGAGCGCGCCGGTGATGCCGCCAAGAAAGGCGACCGGAATGAACACGGCGTTGAGCACCAGCACCACGGCGATGACCGGGCCGCTCACTTCGTCCATCGCGCGCTTGGCAGCGGCTTTGGGTGTCAAACCGAATTCGACCATGTTGCGTTCGGTGTTCTCGACGACCACAATCGCGTCGTCCACCACCAGGCCGATCGCGAGAATCATCCCGAAAAGGGTGAGCATGTTGATGGAGAAGCCAAACGCCAACATGCCAAGCAGGGCTCCAAGAATCGAGACGGGCACGGCCAGCGTCGGAATGATGGTGAGACGCATGCTGTGCAGGAAAACGAAAACCACCAGCACCACCAGCACCACTGCTTCGAAGAATGTCTTCACCACTTCGTGTATTGATGCCTGCACGAACAAGGTGGTGTCGAGAGCAATTTCGTACTGCAGACCCTTCGGGAATCCCTTGGACAGCGTGGCCAGGGTTGCGCGGACATCCTTCGACACCTGAATCGCATTTGCGCCAGGCTGCTGATAAACCGCGATCAGTGTCGCTGGCTTGCCCTGGTAGCTCGTGCGCAGCGTGTAACTTTGCGCGCCGAGTGTTGCGTAACCGACATCCTTCACGCGCACGATCGCCGCCCCGCCGTTATCAGCGCGCAAGATCATGTCGTCGAATTGCGAGGGTTCGCTGATGCTGGGCGTAGTGATCGGAAAGGTCTGCGCGATGGGATATGGGGTCGGCGGGTTGCCGATTCGCCCGACCGGGAATTGCTGGTTCTGCTGGGTGACGGCGTTGGCAATGTCGCTGCTATCGATCCCTAGCTGTGCCATGCGGTCGGGCTTTAGCCACACCCGCATCGCATACTGGGGCACGCCGAAAATGGCGGCCTGGTTGGCACCATTGATGCGGTTAATGGCGCCCAGAATTTGGACGTTGGTGTAGTTGGAGATGTAGTCGCTGTCGTATCTTCCATCGGGAGAAAAGAACGCCAGTACCATGAGAAACGTGGAGGTCTTCTCCTGCACGTTAACGCCCTGCGCCTGGACCGCCTGCGGCAGCTGCGCCAACGCCTGATTCACGCGATTCTGCACGTCAACCTGTGCCAACGCCGGATCGGTGTCGAGCGTGAAGTAGACGGTGAGGGTGTAGTTGCCGGTCGAGGAACTGGTGGACGACATGTAGATCATGTTCTTGGCGCCGTTGACCTGCTGCTCGATCGGCGCTCCCACGTTTTGCGCGACCAGCGTTCCGTTCGCGCCCGGATAGTTCGCGGTCACCTGGATCTGGATAGGAGTGACCTGGGGATACTGGGCGATCGGCAGTTTGAGCATCGCGACCAGGCCGGTGATCGTGATGACGAGCGAGATCACCGCCGAAAAGATCGGACGGTCAATGAAGAAGTGGGAGAGCATGGACGGTCTCTCCTTACTTGGTAGCCGCCGCGGCGGGCTTAGAATCGCCCGATGCGGCCTTTGCTGCCGCGTCGAGGACCTTGACCGGCGCCCCGGGGGCAAGCTTCATGAGTCCATCAACGACGACCGTGTCACCGGCAGCCAGGCCGCGGGTGATGAACCAGTTATCGCCGTTCCATGGCCCCAGCTCTACCGGACGAAACTGTGCCTTGTTGTCTTTATCGACAATGACGACGAAGTGCCCCTGCGCACCCTGCAGTACCGCTTTTTGTGGCACGACAATTGCGTTGGGCCGCGTTGCACCAGACACGCGCGTGCGCACAAACTGGCCAGCTCGCAAGGTCCCGTCGGGGTTTGGAAACGTGGCGCGCAACAAAAACGTGCCCGTCTGCGGGTTGTAGTCAGCATTGGTAAAGGTGATACGTCCCTTGTTGGGGAAGACCGTGCCGTTAGCGAGCACGACTTCGACCTCGAAACTGTCCGCCTGGGGCAGGCTCAGCTGGCCGCTTGCCTTCTGCTCCCGGAAATTCAGCATGTCGTTCTCGGTCAGACTGAAGTTGACCCAGATCGGATCGACTTGGTCGACGTACGTCAGCAGACTGCTCTGCCCGCTCAGGTACTGACCCTCCTGTGCGCGAGCGTAACTTGCGTATCCCGTCACCGGAGTGGCGATGGTGGTATAGCTTAAATTGAGTTGCGCTTGCTCCACATTGGCGCGGGCAGTCTGTACGGCGGCGGCGGCCGCCTGTTGCTGCCCGGTCGCATCGCTCAGGTCCTTCTGGGAAAGCGCATTCAGGGCAGCAAGTGGTTTCACCTGGGCCAGATTGTCGTTGGCAACCTGGAGGCGCGCCTGCTGTTCGGCGAGTGCACCGCGATACGCATCGAGTGCAGCCTGATACGGCCTTGCGTCTTGCCGAAACATGACCTGACCGGACTTGACGAGACTGCCTTCGGTGTACACGCGCTTCTCGAGAAAACCGTTTACGCGCGCCACGATCTGTACCTGGTGCGAGCTCTGCGTCTGGCCAACATATTCGAACGTGACGGGCGTCGTGCGCGGCGACACTACAATCACCTCGACTTCTGCCGTCTGCGCCCCTTCCGCCGGCGTACCGTGCGTTCCACAGCCCGATAGCAATACCGACGTTATGACTCCACTCGATATCCAGCGCATTTCGATTCGCTCCCAATATTCGTTCAGTTTTGCTCGGGGGGATGTCGGTCGATGTTGTGTGCTTCAGCTGGTCGACACCCGCATTTTCGGCGAGCAATCTCCGCGCGTTGCGATTTCGTCGGGTGCCTGCAACATTTCATCCCCAGCGCGAGAGAAGTCGTACCAGACCCGGTGCGACCCAAGGTCCATCGGGCTCAATTTGCAGATCTTCCGGTCAACGTTCCACGTATCGACCCGACAGCTTCGGCAGCTGTTTTGGGAAAGCCTCAGCATGCTTCGGATGGGGCTTATACTTCTCTCTTGCGGGCCGATGATAAATCAAGCGGCCCACGGCGCAACCCCGTGACTTTCACTGGCACTGCACGCTACCGGGGATCTTCGTGGACAGCCATTGTGGCTTGTACTTAAAAGTGCAACGGAGTAACAAAAGCCTAGATTCTCGCATCGTCGGGCATCAGAGCAACAAATGGGACCAAGAAAGTCAATGCCATCCCGAATGACCATGTGTTCTCGGTGGTGAAAAGGAATATCTTGGTTTTTGGGTCTATCGGGGTCGCCTACGGCGTGGCCCTAGGGTCGGCAGCGTTTGACTTGGCCGCTAGTTCGGCTGCGCCGAGGGACCCTTGTTTGGCGGGCTGCGCGTCCTCCATTTTCGGGTGCCCGCTTGTCCTTTCGGGGGGGGGCGGTTCCGGGCGCCTCTTAGCGAATTGGTGAGACGCTTTGCGACGTCTTGCATTCGCCTGCAACCAGGAGAACACCCACCCACGACTTCCGCGGTCGCCGCTACCTTAGCCCGATGGTCGAACCGGCGGACGGGGAGGGGCAACGGTACTAACTGGCTGAAATCGGGCGGGTCGTCGTGCAGCCAGAGGGCTACGCAGTCGCGCTTACCAAAGTATCGCCCGTTCTGAGCAGCGATAGCGTGTGCCGCGCGATCATGAGTTCCTCGTCGGTCGGTATGACGTGGAGGCCGACCCGGCTCTCCGGTTGCGATATGAGCGATTTTCGGTCCGCGTTTGCACGCGGATCCAACGCAACGCCAATCCAGGAGAGCTTCTCCGCGACTCGGGCGCGAATGTTTACGGAGTTCTCGCCGATCCCGGCGGTGAACACAAAAGCATCGAGGCCGCCGAGCGCCGCCGCCAACATTCCGGCGTTGAGAACGATCCGGTAGACAAAATAGTCGATGGCAAGTGCGGCGCCGGGCGCATCGCTGCCTTCCAGGTCTCGCATATCGTTACTGATACCGGATAAGCCCTTGAGCCCGCTCTCCCGGTAGAGTAACGCTTCGATTGCGGCAGGACTCATTCCTTTCTCGGTAAGAAAATACAAAATCACCCCTGGATCGATCTGGCCTGTGCGGGTGCCCATTGGTAAACCGTCGAGCGCGGTAAACCCCATCGTACATTCCACGCTTCGCCCGCTGTCCAGCGCGCACATCGATGCACCACTGCCGAGGTGAGCGACGATGACACGACCCATTGCGGCGGCAGGCGCTATGTCGCGCAGGCGGCCAGCGATATATTCATATGAAAGCCCATGAAAGCCGTAACGCCTGACGCCCTCGACGTAGAAGCTTTCAGGAATTGCATAGTGATCGGCGACACTGCTGTGGCTGCGGTGAAAAGCTGTGTCAAAGCATGCAGCTTGGAGCAGTTCCGGCCGACGCACGCGTAGTGTTTTAATGGGCGCGAGATTATTCGGCTGATGCAACGGCGCAAGCGGAACGTAGCGTTGGAGATTGGCAAGCACGGCATCATCGACAACGACAGGTCGATCATATTGTGGGCCACCATGAACCACACGATGGCCGACCGCGGCCAAGTCGAGGTTCTGCGTCTCCCGCAACCACTCTCCGATCGTTGCGATCGCGGCGGGGACATCGGGCATCGCAGGCGGCGCGTACGACTTGTCGATCAGTGGCGAGCCGTCGCCGCTCTCGGCGCGCAGCCGTGGCTGTGTTCCGATCCCGTCCATTTGTCCTTTGAGCAGCCTCCGTGGGTCACCGGCGGCTACGAGGCCAAATATTTGAAACTTAACGCTCGAGGAGCCGGCGTTGACGACAAGAATCGCATCCATCTCAGCTCACGCCGCTGACATCTTTGCGCTGGTGTGGAGGCCTGCAGTGTAGAGCACGGCGGCGGCACAGGATGCCATGCGACTGCGTACGGAATCGGCACGCGAGGTGAGAATGATCGGTACGCGCGCTCCGAGTACCAGACCGGCCGAGTCCGCCTTCAGCATGTATACGAGGTTCTTCGCGAGCATGTTGCCAGCTTCCAGATCGGGCACCACCAGGATCTGTGCTCGTCCTGCGACCGGGGATTCGATGCCTTTGATTCTCGCCGCCTGCGGATCGATGGCGTTGTCGAAGGCGAGCGGTCCGTCGACTATGCCCCCGGTGATCTGCTTGCGATCGGCCATTTTGCAGAGCGCTGCCGCATCGAGGGTGGATGGGATTTTGGCGGTAACGGTTTCGACGGCAGATAAAATCGCGACCCGCGGGGTGCCCAGTCCCAGCTGGGTGTAGAGGTCGATGGCGTTCTGAATGATGTCGTGCTTCGCATCGAGGTCGGGAGCAATGTTGATCGCGGCATCGGTGATGAATAAAGTTTCCGGATAGCTCGGAACATCCATGATGAAGACGTGGCTGATGCGTCTGGGCGTTCGCAAGCCGGTGCTCGCAGCGGTCACCGCACGCATAAGCTCATCGGTATGCAAACTGCCTTTCATCAGCAGTTCGCCTTCTGCTCCACGGATCATCGCAACGGCCTTAGCCGCGGCCGTCTCACTGTCCGGTGCGTCGACCAGTTTGAAATTGCGGATGTCGATCTTATGCTCGCGAGCGACGGCGTTAATGATCGCCGCGGGGCCGACTAGGATCGGCGTGATGATCCCGATCTCAGCTGCATCGGTCGCGCCGCGAAGCGAAGTCTCGTCGCAGGGATAGACAACGATCGTTCTCGCAGGGGCTACGGCCTTTGCCCGCGCGATCAGGCGGTCGTATTTTGACTCCGGAAGATGAGTCGGAGAACCTTTGGTACTGATTACGCCTAGCTCGCTTTGCGCTGGGATCGACATGTTCGGCTCCATGGGTTGAAGAACATGCCTCATCGGAGGCCGCTCAAATGCATTTCAACATCCGCCGCGCCGTGCGCGCGCTGCCGGCGTGGCGGTTTCGGTTCCGCAGTCATCCGCGCCTCAACGCCAAAGAGCTGTTGCAGCCGTTGGATGCGCTCGTTGTCTTCGGCTGAACATTCGCCGCGGGCGGCCAGCACCTGAAGAAGTAGTTCAAACGCTTTGTGCCTCGCGCCCGCATCGGCCGGAAGCATCGCTGGAATGGCCGTCAACGCCAGTTCGGCATCGATCAGCAGCATGCAGAACTGCTCGCGGACGATCGCCTTGAAAGCCGACAAAGAGATGTCGCTTTCCGCTTGCCGGATGCGGTTCAGTAGGGCGAAGCCGCGCTCGTCCACCACGTTGCGCGCCATGCCCGCGAACAGCAGCGCTCGGATGAGCGCTTCGCGCAGCCCACCGACGGGAATCCTTGCCTTCAACTCTGCAGTACGTTTTTTGATGACTTCGCGATGTAACGCACTCTGGGCCGCCCGCCGCAGTGGTCGCGTGCCCGCCGGGTCGACGCCCGCCGCCGCCTGCACGGTTGGCGAGCCATATATCATCATAAAGACGCTTTCGGCGATGGCCTCGTTCGCGTCACGGTATGCATCGAGTGCGGAGACGATTTGGCGCGAAACGCTATCCTGCATGGCCAGGAAGGGATTATCCGCTGCCGCCGGCCTGCGCTCCTTGCGAACCTGTTCGGCCAGGGCGGCAACCGAGTCCATCATGGGATTGGCGTTGGAGAAAGCCTCATATTGCAAGCGCAACGGATGCAGCTGCCGCATCCAATCTGCCAGCGGCGCGTTGACGAAGGCCCGAACAACGGGCTGCAGGAATGTGCGATACAGCGCGAGATTGGTCTGAGAAACGCAGTCGGCGGCCGCAAAGCAGCGCTCGTCTGCCGCGTCGTTGCCCCCGAGCTCGCGGATATCGTCGAGTGTTCTTGCTTCGCAGCGCATGACCCAGTCGCCGCTGACGAGATCAGGATTTGCCGTATCGGTGCTTTTTGCTTCAAAGGTTGCTTCGTAAAGGCCGGGCGGCAATGTATCGATCAGATCGATGTTGCTGGAAAGCTGACCATGTTCTTTCCGCGCCACACTGCCAGAAACAAAGATGCCCAGATGACCGATCGTCTCGTGAATGGTGTAGACAATGGTCTGACCGTAAGAGCGAATCTCATCGGCGTCCTGATACAGATCGAGAATCCAGCCGAGAGCCTGCTGCGGGGGCGTGATATTGTCGCCTTTGGAACAGAAGACCACGATTGGCGAGCGGATGTCGCGCAGATCGATGGGTACTCCGTCGGAGGTTTCGATTTTTCCGGCAGCCAGATTGTTGCCGATGAACAGCTCATCGACGATGAACTGGATCTCCTCCGCATTCAAATTCACATGACCGCCCCACCAGCGCTCGAATTCGAGATAGCGCGGCGCCTCGGTGTCGATCTTCGAGTAGAGATTGTATTGCTTGCTCCAAAAGGTGTTTGCGGGATTCTGATTTTCAAAGTTTTGCACTAAGCCCGCGCCGTCGAATTTGCCGTGGCCTAAATCGCTGGCTAATGCGGTTAACCAGCTGCCGCCGAGCAGCCCGCCCGAGTAGCGCATGGGGTTCTTGCCGTGCACACCCTGCCAATATGAAAGCGGCGACCCGGCGATAATGATCGGACCGAAAAGTTCCGGCCGAAGGGCCGCAAGCATCATCACCGCCCAGCCGGCTTGGCAGTTGCCGATGACAGCGGGTTTGCCATCCGCTTGGGGATGCAACGCAATGACCCGCTCGAGAAATTGCCCCTCGGCATGGGCAATATCCTCGATGGTCTGTCCCGGCATCGGGTCCGGAAGGAAACCAATGAAATAACATGCGTGACCGGCGCCGAAAGCAGCGCCGATCTCGCTGTCTGCCTTAAAACCGCCGATCCCGGGGCCGTGTCCGGCGCGCGGGTCGACAATGACGAATGGCCTTTTCGTCTCGTCGATCGTGATGCCTGCCGGCGGAACAACCCGCACGAGACCGTAATTCACGGGACGCTTTAGCTGGCGACCGTCGACGACGAGCTCGACTTGATAATCCAGAACATGCGGTGCCGTTTCCGCTAAATGTTCGCGATATTGATTGCCCCGTTGACGCAGGACATCCAAAAACAGCACGCTGCGTTGGGCGCTGTCCACGAGGTACTCGACCGCCGGGCCGAGCGATGAAGCGGGAATGCCGGTTGAACTTTTCATTGATGTCATGCTCGTCCCCTGTGCGCGATATCAAGCAATGGGCTGAATAGACCATAGCAGGAATCCCAATTCGCCAAGCATTAGGGCAAGTGCTTATGGATCCCGCAGCCGGCGTATTAAGGCAGCGCGGCCGTGTGATACGCGCGTACGCGCATCGAAGAGCAATCTCTCAGGCCCTCAAGGCTTGGATTTTGATTTGGGTGCCAAGTGAAGGTTTTGTGACATTCTCACGAGGAGCAGATCGAACCCCCGATGCATGTCAGTCGACTGAGCTCCTCGGGCTGCAGGCTCAGAGCTAATCCATGATGTGATAGCCGCCATCGATATACAGCGTCTCGCCGGTGATCAGGCACGCCGCGTCATGAGCCAGAAACGCAGTCGCATTTCCGACGTCCTCAATACTGACCAGGCTTCGCGTCGGCGCCTTCGCTTTGGCTTTCTCGAGTAACTCATCAAACTCCGGAATTCCTGAGGCAGCGCGCGTCGCCAAAGGGCCCGGCGAGATCGCGTGGACACGGATTCCCTTGGGCCCCAACTCAGCGGCAATGTACCGAACGGCCGCCTCGAGAGCAGCTTTCGCAACCCCCATGATGTTGTAGTTCTCAACGACCATCTGACTGCCGTAATACGTCATGGTGAACAGGGTGCCGCCATCGCGCATCAGCGGTTCCGCGAGATGCGCCATGCGAATAAAGGTCCAACACGAAACCTCCATCGTGGCAGCGAAGCCATCTAATGACACATCAACCACACGCCCCTGCAGCGCCTCCTTGGGTGAGAAGGCGATTGAATGCACCACAAAATCTAGCTTGCCCCACTCTCGTGTGATCCTCTCGAACACTGCTTCCATCTGGCCCGGCACACGAACATCGAGCGGCATTAGAATTGGCGCGTCGAGCGCCTGCGCTAGTGGTTCAACGTATTTCTTCGCTTTCTCATTGAGATAAGTGACCGCAAGTTCTGCTCCAAACGCGCGGAACGCCCGGCCGCAACCCCACGCAATCGATTGTTCATTTGCGATTCCGACAATCAGGCCTCTCTTGCCTTCGAGTAGTTTGGGTTTCTCGGTGGGTAGCATCGGAAAAGTCCTCTTAATGTTTCGCTGGGCTGCCCCGCGCTCATCAGCGTGATGGGCGGTGACTGTCCTTAGGTCACAAAGCGAGTCGTCGGTGATGCCAACAACTGCTCTTACTCTCAGGATAAGCGGAAAATGACTCGGCTCAGCGCAAGGCGATTGTTCCAGATTGAAATACAATGTCACTAGGGAGAAATGCCTATGCAAGCGGCTGAAGCGGCGGAGAACATCAGCCGCTCGCGGTGAAACCGAGCCGAGCTTCGGCAGCCCTCGGAGGGATACCGGCCGAGCGCGAGGCGCTGGAGAAGATCGCCCCAGGGCGCCAAGGCGATACCTATACGACAAAGCCAACGACGGCTATCGCCGCTTTGAGATGTTGTCTGCCACTGTTTGTCGTGCTTGGTTTGAAAGAGTCTAAAATCGTACGATCAGTCCACTCGCGCAGGACGTACGTCGCCTTAGTCGCTGCCGAACCATTTTCCGTAGATCCGATCATAGGAGCCGTCCTCACGAAGCTTGAGCAACGCGAGGTCAATCTTTTTACGCAGGGGGCTGTCCAACTGCACCATGATGGCAAGCGGCAAAATATTGATCTCCGGACCCACCACCTGTACCTGTCCTTTGCCCTCATGAGCCGCGTAGTAGTGCAGGATCGGTGCGCTCAACATTACAGCATCCACGTTCTGATTCTTGTCCACCAGCGCTTGGAATACTTGAGTGGTCGTCGGGAACTCGTCGAACTCCACATTATGATCCCGCAGATAGTCGGCCCCAAGGCCGTGCGAGAGCGTGGCGACGTGTTTACCCGGCAAATCATTCGGTCCCTCGATGGCGCCGCGAATCTGTTCGACCGTCAGTGACGTGGTCAGTTGGGCCGTATAGAACGCGACAAAGACCACTCCTACGAACATCCAGTAAACCGAGACAGCGCGTGCCAGCCATCGGGTCGGCAGGCTCTGCGCCTGCGAGGCCAGCGCCGCTAGTGCCCAATAGAGTGCCTCAAAGATGCCTGGGAAGTACTTGCGGCTCGAGATCATGCCGTCCTCGCGCCACCGTTCCAGTAGCCAGACCACATGAGCCGGGATTAGTGCCAGCAGTACGGCCGCACCGAGCCACAGAGCGGTCGTTCGCGAAATAATCAGACGCAGCATGTCCCATAAGGGGTTTTCGCTCTGTGTCTTCTGGTGAGTGTCCCGCACCATTATTTGCTGGCCCGCCGATAACAACGGAACCGAGAAGTCGAAATCCTCGTCGCGGGCGGAGGTTACAATCACCGGTGCCACGGTGAGATCAACCTTCTTGGATCGCATCGCCTCTTCGAGCGTGAGTACGTTTGGTTCGATCTGATAGGTGGTCCTTCGTTTCAGCCGCGCAGCGATCGCATCCCAGAGCTCGATGTTGAACCCGGTCAGCGCTCCGTTCTGTTCCATCACGAACGGTGGGATAATAACCACGGCTACGCGAAGCTCGGGGCTCTCGTCTCGTGTCGGGTTAGTTGAGGTGATGGTCGGCTGCGCATGGGTAGGCGCCGCGAGCGCGGCGGTGATCATCGCCAGCGCTAGCAAGCAAGGGACACTCTTCATAGGACGCTCCTCTTCAGCCCTCCTGCAAGTCCTTCGGGTGATAGGCCGACGCCCGCGGCTTTTGAGTAGGCACCGCTGTCTTGGCAAGGCTTGCGGCGTGCTCATGATGTTATCACGTGAGTTACGTCCGTTACCGGCAAAGCAATAGGGGTACCGCATGCTTCCTTACTCAAGAAAATCCGACAGCGCCGGTGATCGGTAGTGCGACAAGTACCGCCGACCCGAGCGACTTGCGCTGCGGCGCAATTGATCCGCGATTCATGCGTACAACTCCTGATTGCCGACGTGTGGTCGGCAGCTGACACTGTGAAGATGGCGTAGGACTGGGGTAAAGGCTCGGTCGTCTGAGCGAAAGAGGGACAACATGGACACGCCAAGCGATGAAGTCGGGCACGCGTTTCAAAGCAGATCGGCTGATGTCCCATCGGCATTTGCGGGCTGAGCGTCACACGATGAGCGAGAAATTGAGGGACACTTGCCCGCGGGAGGCGCACGCGCACTGGAAGGCGCCCGCGGGTCGACCCGGCCCGGTGAGCTGGGATTTGAAAGCCGAGGAGGGGGGCGTGTCCCTGAAATGCTTCCCCTCCGCCACGGATGGGTGGCCCATCGCCGGGATCGGCTCAACATGCCAGTGGACCTCATCACCACTCCGGCCACGCCGGGGCGCGGTGCCTAACCGTTCATCGCGCCAGGCGGATCTCGTAAATTTTAACAGGGTTCGTCACAACAAGACTCCGCGTGAGAAAGCGAAATTGCCGCAGCGTTCGAAGACGCACGCCTATGACGCCAAGTTCCCAAGTTTCGTTTCCGAAAGTGCTTCGAGGTGAACGGCAGTGGCTGTCCCCGCTAACCCCAAGACAAGGACTTGGCGCGCCAAATTGTTCGAGCTCGCTCCCGGCCTGCCAGCACTCTGGCCCTATAATCGTTCTAACTTGTCCCATGATTTGATCGCAGGTCTCTCCGTAGCGGCGGTGGCGTTGCCGGTCGGCGTCGCGTACGCACAATTGGCCGGCTTCAATCCAGCGGTAGGCCTTTACTCCAGCATTCTTCCCCTTGTCGCATACGCGCTGTTTGGCACGTCGCGGCAATTGATAATCGGACCGGACGCGGCCACCTGCGCGCTGATTGCAACGGCAGTGGCTCCACTGGCCAAGGGCAATCCGCAGGACTACGAATCCTTGTCGGTCACGCTGTGCTTCCTTGCGGGTTTCTTGTGCATCGGCGCAAGTTTCTTGCGGCTTGGAGTAATGGCCGATTTTCTGTCGAAGCCTATCCTGATTGGCTTCCTGAATGGGATCGCTTTGAGCGTCATCCTGGGCCAGATCGGCAAGATATTCGGCTTTGCCATCGACCGAGGCGGGATTGTGCCGCGGCTCCTGGAATTCATTGCAAAGCTGGGTCAAACGCACTGGCCCACACTGGCCGTCGGACTCGGCACCTTCGTAGTGCTCCTGGTCACCCCTAAGCTGTTGAAGCGTGTGCCGGCCGCACTGGTTGCGATCGTTCTGAGTGCGTTAGTCGTGCGCCTATGCGGCCTGGAACATCTTGGCGTCAAAATTGTCGGCGATGTGCCCGCAGGATTGCCCCATCTGCATATTCCTACCTTTTCCCTGGAGCTCATCCCATCGCTACTCGGTGACGCCGCAGGTCTTGCGCTCGTGACTTTCTCCAGCATGATGCTGACTTCGCGAAGTTTCGCGGCCCGAAACGGATATGACGTGGACGCCGATCGGGAATTCGCCGCCTTGGGGATGGCAAACATTGCCTCCGCCATCTCGCAGGGATTTGCGGTGAGTGGAGCGGACTCACGCACCGCTATGAACGATGCAAGCGGCGGGCGAACCCAGGTCGCAGGGCTGGTTGCTGCAGGAACTATCGCCTTAGTCCTTCTTTTCTTTACCGGCCCGCTGCGTTTTGTGCCGATTGCCGCGCTTGGCGCGGTGCTGGTGAAGGCGGGATTCTCGCTGATTGACTTAAAGGCACTCAAACTGATCTTCAGAATCGAGCGCCGAGAATTCGCGCTGTCCATTCTCGCGACTCTCGGCGTCGTGGCCATTGGCGCGATTCAAGCCATCCTGTTTGTCGTTATCCTTGCGATTGTTCGTTTCGTGCGTCTCGTGGCACGGCCGAAGATTGAGGTGCTGGGGAAAGTGGAGGGCATGCCGGGCTATCACGCGCTTGATCGGCATCCGGAGGCCAAGACGATTCCCGGGTTGCTCGTACTTCGCTTCAATGGGCCCATCGTGTTTTTCAACGCTCCTTACTTCAAACGCGAAGTCCTCAAAGCACTCAATGCTGCTGCAATTCTTCCAAAATGGATTGTGCTGGACATGATTCCGATCACGATGGTTGATGCGACTGGGCTGCAGACAGCGCAAGAACTGGCGGATGAGCTGCTAGGTCGTGGCATAACATTGGCCGCGGCCGGGCGCAAAGCACAGTGGAGTCAGTGGGCAGATTCCCGAGGGTTCGGAGAGGAAACGCGCAAGGTGCAGGTTTATCCGACATTGAATTCGGCCGTTCGCGCATGTTTAAGCGGCGGGCAGATTTCGACCTAGTGATATTCCTCGCCGCGCAGATAAGCACCGTGCACGGCCCGCCCTGCAGTTTCCTGGGGCGTTGGCACATTGTGACACCGATCGTCGACTGAATCGTTATCGGGAGCGCAAAAGCCGGAAAGTCAGCCGCCACATTCCAGCGGGCATCTTCTGTCCGCGCCCACCAAACATCGCCTGGGCCTGCAGTTGGCCTCACCCTCACTTCAGTACAGGTTCGCCGGCCCACTGACACCATTTAAACCTCCGCCGACGATGAGCGCGTCGCCCTTGATCGCCTTTGTGAGGGGCGTGCAGCACTTATGTTTTTTTATCATCGAGGTGGTTATCCATGAGTTCTGATTCACCATCCGTGCATTTGCGGTCACTGTTGACCTGCCCGGCATCGCTCACCCACGATTGAAGCAGCGTATAGGTCACACCCAGAATTACGGGGCCCACGAACAAACCGATCACACCGAAGGCGATCAGCCCTCCGATGACTCCGGCGATGATCAATAGTAGAGGCAAGTTCACGCCGCGGCGTATCAGGATCGGGCGAAGAATGTTGTCTAGCGGGGTCACCGCCAAAGTCCATACGAGCAGCACGCTGGCCCAAGCGATGTTTCCCGACCAGTAAAGCCAAATCGTCGCCGGGACGAGCACCGGTAATGGCCCAATTTGAGTCACGCCGAGGACAAAGATCAGCGCTAACAAGAGTGCGGGGCGCGGCACACCGGTTATCCACAGACCGAGGCCAGCGAGCACGGACTGCAAGAGAGCCGTGACAATTACCCCTAACGCGACCCCGCGAACCGCTTGCCCCGCCAGACGAACCGCCTGTTCACCCTGTTCCTGGCCGATCCGTCGTGCAAACATCAGCGCTCCCTTCGCGGCAAGCTCCCCTCGCGAATAGAGAATCGCTGTAATAATAGTCGTGATAATGAATTGCACTATCACGATGCCTAAGCCGCCGGTAATCGAGATGACCCAAGCCGCGGCCGAACGAAGGTATGGCCGGCTGGCTTCCACTAACGCTTGCGGGCCGGCCGCCGCCAATTTCTGCCATTCCTCGGCAATTCGCTGGCCTACCCACGGCAGGCGGCCTGCCCAAGCCGGTGGTGGCCCGAGTCCTTCGGTGAAAAACGTGCGAGCCAGCTCAACTCCCTGGGCCGTTGCATGGAGCAACACACCAATCGTGAGCCAGAAGGGTACGATGAAAATCACCAACATCACGGCTGTCATGAGCGCCGTGGCAACCACGCGGTGACCGCCCGTGATGCGCTGGACCTTAAGCAGCAGCGGCCATGTCGCGACAACAATTGTAACCGCCCAGATAAACGAGCCCAGGAAGGGCAGCAACGTCCAGAAACTACCGGCAATCAATACACCGATGATCAAGACCACCAAGATAATGCGCGTGAGATCGTTGGAAGCTTGAGGAGGCATCAATTCTTCGCGCTGACTCGATAAGGTATTAAGGGAATTGATGCCGCGCCGGGTCCCGCGAGGATTTGATCACTATGGCGACTGAGGGCAGCTTGAACCCGCATGCACGTCTGAGCAAGTGGCGGTCATCGTCGCCTCGAAGACGCCGGGGGAGGGCTTCTGGCGCACGTTCAACGTCAGAAGAATGTTCTCCGGGCGGCAATCCGCGGCGCTCAGCGACTGATTGGGCTGATCCGAACACAAGAGACAGCCTCAGGCTCAATTCGGGACTTTGTGAATGCTCTCGCACGCGCTGAGAATCTGCGCGTTGAAGCGGGCAAGGCAAAACTAGGGTCGCCAAGACAGGTGGAGCGAGGCTGGGGGGCGGTCAGCGACATCTCGAGCCTCGTCCTGGACGGCGCGAAGCGCGGCCGTAATCGTCCCGGCTCCGGCGCGGGCGCCGAGGGTTCATTTTCAGGGCGTAGCGACCAAAGAGAATCCTATCGTATGCGGCAGCAGGGCCGATACGAAGCCCACTGCGTGGTATACGGAACGAGAGGAAACGTGGCCATTACCGCTTATTGCCTGAGCATTCACGTCACTCGTACTGCGTCCGTAGAAGTGTCTAAGCTCCTCTATCACCGGGAAAGGGTCACGGGTTCAGTCCTCGCGCTTGGCCTCCACGCCATCGAATGGGCGAGCATGAGAGTCGCGTTGGCCTTGGGGTGGCAACCGTGAAGTAGGGCCACGGATCCCCTTCCTTTGGATGGGGCTCAGGCACACATACCGACACATCCGTGTCCGGGTATCCGGCGGTCTTTAGTCGAACAGCCATCTGCTGCGCGGCCACCGTGCAGTCACGGCGGAAAGGCTGGTATCGGGCTGATCGCGGCGGCCTTCCGTGCTCCGGCATATCTGCCGATGGCGCATAACCGGCGACTGCGGGCGGCGGTGGCAACGGTGTAGGGATCAAGGCAGCCGCTGCGCTTTGCGACGTGGGGTGTCAGCGCTGCGGTCATTCGCGATCGACCGCGGCCCGCGTGCAGCGTGGTGGTACGGCCTTTCTCCCGGCCTTCAGAGTTCGCTGCTATCTCCGAGGATGCCAGATGTCTTTGAGGACTCGTGCCCAGTTTCCACCGAGCACAAGGCGCACGTGCTCATCGGTATACCCACGCCGTACAAGCGCAGCCGTCAACTCGTAGATCCGAGTCGTTCCGCCGAGCCCCTCGACCACCTCGTGCTCGCCATGTACATGGTAGCGAGGATCAGCTTTTTCCAACATGTCCTTTAGGATTGCCGGAGAGCCGAGGTCGTTGCTCTCGATGCCGGCGTCAGTACCGACACCAACGTGCTCTATGCCGACAAGGTCGCGTACATGATCAAAGTGATCGATCACATCATCGATGCCGACCGGTTCAGTTGCCTTTACCATAAAGGCGATGTCAGTAATGCCCATAACACCACCCTTCTCAGCTAGCTTGCGGATTGCGTCGTCGGTGCTTGCGCGTAAGGAGTTAGGGTTCAGGGCACGACAGTTTCCGTGTGACAGAATTACCGGTGTTTTGGATCTCATGATCGCATCCATCTTCGACCTGTCGCTGGCATGTGCGAGATCTATTGCCATTCCGATGCTGTTCATCCGCTCGATGACCTTTCCGCCATACTCACTCACCCCACCGTCGAATGGCTCGAACGCGCCATCCCCGATGCGGCTTCTGAAGTTGTAGCTCAGCTGTGAAATGCGTTGTCCGTACGCGAAACAGCGATTCACGTCCTCGAGAGTCCCAAACTGGCCACTGCTTTGCAGCCCAAAGATAATTCCAAACTTGTCTTGCGCCTTAGCCTCCGCCAAATCCCCGGCGGTGCTGATACGCATCAACCATTGTGGATATTCAGCAATAAAGCTGTTCCACTTTGCAAAGAGCTGCTGAGCATCTGCGAAGTCATCTGCGCCGAGGCCAAAGTTGATGGCGGAAACGCCTGTATGCTGAAATCGCCGAAAGTCCGCCTCCGTAAATGTGCCCGGCTGAGTTAGCCATTTTTCCGCCAGTTCCTTCTGGTCCGAGCGGTATAAAAACTGGTTCAGCATGTCAATCACGAGAGATTCCCTTACGAGGCGCACAACCCGTTCCGGATATTCCCGCGTCGAAAGGGCGAAAACTCGATAATTCCTTCGAAGCACAAAGGGCGCAGCGACCAAGACGTGCGCTGCAGTCTTCAAGAACTTGCGGCGCGCAACAGATCTCAAGATCTTCCCCGATACTGCTGCGATGACATCATTCAATCACTGTATTCCGGGAGCCGTTCGCATTCAACGGCCCTGGGGTGGTTCATTGACACCGGGGAAGACGCTTACCCACATTAGTCACGTCGCTACCGCAACTGGGACTCTTCGGTGAGGTGAGGAGGCGCTCGCTCGGGCCAATCCCGCGGGCGAACGGGGGAAGTCCGGTTTGGTCGGGATTACGAATTGCAAGCATCGCGAGCGGCTGTCGAGCCACAGCGCCCCGGTGCGAATTCTCTTGCCCGTGCCCGGGTACGTCCATAAGGTACCGGCGGCCGCATGTTACTGATGCCGTTGCCACACTCGCCGTTTCGCGGGTGCCAGCTTGCAGGCATTCGACCTGTCTACCCGCAATTCTGTGAGCGGACGTTGAGGTTGTCGCTTTCTTCATGCGAAAGTACAAACGTAGTTAATCCGGAGCGATCGCATGCCTACCGCGAGACCCTTGAACGATTCATAGCTCGGGTCGAACAGAACGCCCATGCGGAGGCGGTCGAAGAGTTCTATGCGGCCGAGTCATCTATGCAAGAGAACCAGTCTTTGCCGAGAGTAGGGCGCGACAAACATGTCGCGGCGGAGCGAAAGGTCATGTCGCGGGCAAAGTCGATCTCATCGCAATGCGTACGCCCAATATTCGTCAATGGCGACAGAGTCGTCATACGCTGGGTTTTCCGATTCGAATGGCTCGATGGGACCGTCACGCGTATGGAGGAGCTCGCATACCAGCGCTGGGAGGGCGAGCACATTGCGGAGGAGACTTTCTTTTACGATCCAGCCCAACGTACGCCCAAGAGCGTTTAGCAATGGGTGTCACGAGCAATCTTGCTCCTCAACTCGACCGGCGTGCGGGAGCCCTCCCTGAACCGGATGTCGGCGCGTACGCTGATAACGGCCGCGCGCCGCCGTCTTACTGAGCGGGTTGCACGCTGATGCGCGCGCCGCGGCATTGCCGCTCAGGCGTTAGTCTTGATCAGATAATCGATCAATCCGAAGAGGGATCCGGCGATAATCAGCAGCAGGGCAATGTAAAAGCCGGACTTGTAGTAGCGATAGAGACGATCGGTTTCGTCCGTGCCGATCCGCGTGAACCCTGCCTCCGTCCTCCAGGTGCCTTTCTTCAGATATCCCTTTGCGTCCGGCGGGAACCAGAAGCACATGATTGACCCGACAGTTATCATGATCAGGCCAACGATGCCGGCCAGGTGCGGGAAGTTCAGCATGGATCCACATCATGCGCCACAGCCGCGCGAAACGGCTTGCATCCCCGCACACCCGCGCGCAGCAAAGTTTATGAAGCGGGGAGCCTTGTGCGAGCCTCAGCGTACCTCGTCTGATGAATCCGACACCAAAGACTCCGAGGCAGAGCAGTACCAGCATCGAGGGCTCTGAGACTGACGTGGTGACCGCTCCCTGGTCGCTGAGCGTGATGTTGTCAAGCCCGTTGCTGTTGTCGTTGCCAGGATCGCCATTTTGAAAAAGCAGCGTTGTGGATGTACTGGTCGCGACGAATGTGTCGGTGAACTGCTTCCAGTTCAGGTCCGTGGGGCTCACGGTCGAGTTCGTGAATGCGGTCTCCGACCCGTTTACAAACAGATTGACGGTACTCATTGTCCCGAAAATTCCGCCTCCGGTCGTGTTTCCGACATAGAAGGTCAACGCGTATTCGTGCCCGGGGGTGGTACTGAGCACCTGAGACACGCCCTCGGTGGTGTTGCTGCCATCTCCGGTCAGATCGAGCCATTGCTTGCCGGCCTCGGATTCGAAGGACACGCCACCCTGGCTGAAGGTCCCGCTGACGATCGAGACGTTCGCCCCGGCGCCGGGTCCGGTGACGGTCCAGCCGGTCAATGCGCTGGATCCTGTGTCGAAGTTAGTGAAGCTCCCGACCGGGACCAGCGGAGTTTCGAAGTCTCCATTCGCAATCGGATTAGCCGCATGGGCGCCGCCCGCAGACAGCATAAGACTAGCCGTAATCGCCATGCCAAGAATGCGAGACGTCATGTTATGCCTCCGCTTTAGTCTGGCGCCGCAGATGTGTTCCGAGCGCGCTGTTCGATCCGTACGCCGAATACAAGCAGTGAGCAAGAATCGCGCCACTACCTTGCTTAGCGTCGAAGGGACCAGACGATGGCGGATCCTGGGAATTTCGTATGCTTGCGCTCCTCGGTCGTTGAGCTCTCTTCGGTAGGGTGGCGCTACTAGTAGAGTCGTCGCGGGCGCAGTAGGCTGTCCCGCAGTTCTTAAGCGGGAGGGATCAATGGCGATCAAACGTCCGTCCAAGAGCAGGGGTACGCCGTTGCGTAAGCCGGTGGCTTCAGTTGCCGTGCGCCATGTCGACCTCAGGTCGAAGCAGCAGATGGTTGCAGGGGATCGCTATCTTGGATGGCTGTGTAAGAACCGGTTATGCGGGGTCGTCATTGCCATTGCACTCCCGCCGGCAGGAGGCAAAGTGGCCGTGCCCGAGGGAGACGATCAACTGACGGCGCTCAAATGCCCCCATTGTGGGAATGAAGACCTGTACCGTTGGAGCGTTCGGAGTGAACACGAATACACTCCGAAGAGCGTGGCAATCTGAACTCGGATGCGCAATCGAGCCGCTGCTGAAACCCGCATGCAGCCGCTGGCGGGGGATTCTCGCTAACACCAGGGTGCGCACGTCCGTGTGCGCGCGACCCTTTCGGAATCCCTATTGCTTGTCGAATACGAGCGTCTCGTCGCCCGTGACGCCGCTTAGCCGCACACCTGTGTTATGTACGGTGAGCGTTTTGCCATCAGCCGATACCACCCGGTGGACATGGCCAACGACCTTGCCATCCTTCTTTAGATCGAAATCCCACGTGGTTGCATCGATTTTCTTGCCCAGCGTCGTATCCGCCGGACCGGCCGTGGCCTGTTTTTCGTCTTTACCGTCGCGGTACTGCACCCGGTTCGACCTCTCCTTGCCATCTGCGCCTGTCAGCTTTTGGTCGAGTGTATACAGGCCATTGGCTTCGCTGTAGACGCGGGTGCCAGCATTCAGTTCCGAGCCCGCAGTGAACTTAGATTTCGCAACGTTGAGCTTCCAAGTACCCACGATTGGGTCTGCCGCGAAAGCAGGGCCGGCGAAGAAAACTCCGGCGAGCAAAATCAGTGAGAGAATCCTTTTCACGTTATCCCCCTTGAGTGCAGATTCTAACTTTCTTGCGATGCGCTCCAGGTTTATCTGGAGCGAGCGCTGGAGGATGCACACCGGCGTTCTCAAGATCAAGGAAGCGAACGTGCCGTGTTGAGGCGGCTGCCGCAATGCGGCAGGCACCCAGACCGGTGCCAAGGTGGAAGGCATTTCAGTATCGACGGCCAGAATCTGCCAAGAGCCGCCACTCGCGCCCGCGCGAGGTAGCGGCGCCAAAGCGGCTGGTCAATGCGCCGGGATTGGGTGCTACTGTTGCGTTAAAGAATGGGAGAACCTGTTATGGCTCGATTCGTTGTAGCGCTCTTGACACTGCTCGTGGCGTCGACCGCTTCCGCAGGCCAGCCCGTCGGCGATACCAAGGTGAAAGGCGTGCTCGTGACCGGTGCCAGCACGGGCATTGGGCGCAAGATCACAGAGAGGCTTGCAATGGATGGCTACTTTGTCTATGCGGGGGCTCGTAAAGATGCGGATCTGAAGGCACTTGGAGCGCTCAAGAACGTACAGGCCGTGCGGCTGGACGTCACCAATCCAGTAGAGATCGACGCTGCCGTTGAGACAATCACAAGCGCTGGCCGCGGGTTGTACGGCCTGGTTAACAACGCGGGGATCGCAACGGCGGGCACCGTCGCGGATTCCAAATGGGACGAAGTTGAACTAGTGATGGCTGTCAACGTGTATGGTCCTTGGCGCGTGACCAAGGCCTTCCAACCTTTGATCATTGCCCAACAAGGGCGCATTACGATCATCGGATCGATATCGGGCATCCTGGCGTCCACTGACCTGAGTGCTTACGCCATGAGTAAACACGCGATGGAAGCGCAATCACAGGCACGGGCAAGGAAAGTGGGAGTCGGGCACGAATTGCGACTCGACTAACCTGTTGCCGACTGTGTCTGGCGGCCTGATTTGGCGGCTTAACGCGAACGTAGCGCGTCGACCGGACGTACCGGATCTCAGTTGCCTTCATTTCTCCCGTCTCGCCGCGCTATAGGCTCAGCTGCGCACCGTTTTACATATCGCTGCCGAGACTTGCATCCCCTCGCACGGGGGATGAGACTCAGGACATAACGTCCTAAAGAACGCTTGCCACCAGGTGCGGGAGACGCGTGCAAATTCATGCGTACAAACACGCGCGCCTCATGGATGAGTCCGAAGCGCGGGTTGAAATGGCGGGGTGCTTTGAGTCCGAGGCCGACAGGCTCGTAGCCAGCCGGATACTGGAGCACCCCGATGCCTATCGCCGTTGGGAGGCGGAGCACGCTCAACTGCTGCGCGCGGTCTCCGCGCAGGCGCAATTGTCGCGTCAGGTCGTGGTGTTGCGCTCCGCAGCATGCGCGCTCGTGCACCGCAAGGCACTGTTCGAATATCTGCGCGACTGCCAGGTGACGGGCGCGAGGCGGCATCGACTATTTGGCCTCTTCTACGGCTTTCGTGATTACACCAATGCCGTGCTTGCGGAGCACGGCAAATACGTGCGCTGCAGTTCGAGCTATCTGTGTATGAATTATCTCGGCGAGCATCTGATGCGAGACGGGGCGCTTGACGAGCCGCTGCAAATCTACGAGCGCGAGTACGCGGACTACTTCCGGACATTCTGCGACGTGGAGTTGGCCCAGACCGAGGAAGAAAAGCATAAGGTCGCCCCGATGCAGGCGCTGCAACCTTTGCTTAAATATCAGCTTGCGGAAGCGCGCCGGGCGATACTCCAAATGCCGCACGTGCCGTCGGAAGAGTGGCGTGAAGCGTCGATTCGCAAACCAACTGGCGATACTCAGCGATTGCGCAGTGGCATTATCGCGAGTCACATCGCTCGGCTCGCATAGCGGCTCTGTTGGCTCTGTCAACGGATCTAGCACACCCGGCGCGGTGTACGCGCTCGCGCGCGTCGGCTACGTCTTCGACATCGCCGAAACCCTCCCGATTCTGTCAGAGTCGGCAAGAGTGGTAGCGGGAGCCTGATTTGCTGCTCGGCTACTCTCCTCTGGCTTCCGCCAGGTGGTTCAATTCAGGGGGTATCATCCCCGCTTAGGTTCGCTCCCTTGTTGGAGGGCTGTTTTTAGCCGGTCAGCCAAGGCCAGCCCGAAGTGTCGAGGCGCATCTCCGACGTCACCGCATGAACATTCTCCAGCACACCGCTCAAAATCCCGGCCTGCACCAGGTACTGATCGTCGGTGGAGGGGCGGGCGGCTTGGAACTCGCAACTATGCTAGGTGATAGGTTGGGCAAACGCGGCAAGGCCCAGATTCAGCTGGTTGACAAGACCCGTGCCCACCTGTGGAAGCCGCTGCTGCACGAGATCGCCGCCGGGAGCATGGATCTCGGCGTACATGAGCTCAATTATCTGGCTCAGTCACACTGGCATCACTTCCGGTATCGCCTAGGAGAGATGGTCGGTCTTGACAGGGCGAGGCGCCAGGTACACGTGGCTCCGGTCAGCGACGAGGACGGCAATGAGATCACGCCGCGGCGCGTGTTCCATTACGACACGCTGGTGATCGCGGTTGGCAGTCTCACGAACGATTTCGGAACTCCGGGCGTCAAGGAACACTCGATTGCGCTTGAGACAGCAAGTGAGGCTGCGCGCTTCCATCGTCGGCTGATTAACGCCCTGATGCGTGCGCACGCGCAGCCGGGACGGCTTCGGCCAGAGCAGCTGCAGGTGGTAATCATCGGAGCAGGGGCTACCGGTGTCGAGCTTGCCGCCGAGCTGCACAACACTACGCGCGAACTGGTGGCTTACGGCCTCGACCAGATCGATCCCGATGAGGACATCAAGATCAACGTGATCGAGGCGTCCGATCGGATCCTGCCAGCGTTGCCGCAGCGGCTCTCTGACGCTGCCACCAAGCTCCTGGAAAGCAAGGGTGTGCGGGTTCGAACTTCCGCGCGCGTTGCCGAAGTACTGCCGAACGGGGTCCGGCTGGCGACCGGAGATATCATCCCTGCGGAATTGGTCGTATGGGCGGCGGGCGTGAAGGCCCCCGACTTCCTCAAGGAGTTGGACGGGCTCGAGACGAACCACACGAACCAACTGATCGTAAGGCCGACGCTGGAAACGACACGCGATGCGAACATATTCGCCATCGGCGACTGTGCCGCTTGTGCCTGGGTGGGGAAGAAGGATGTGAACGTACCGCCGCGGGCACAGGCCGCGCATCAGCAGGCGAGTCACATGGTCAAACAGATCACGCGCCGCCTTGGAGGTAAGCGATTGCAGCCTTACCGTTACCGCGACTTCGGTTCGCTGGTCTCACTTGGTGAATACACCACCGTGGGCAACCTGATGGGAGCACTCGTCGGCGGCAGCATGATAATCGAGGGTTACATCGCCCGGGTTATGTACACGTCACTGTACAAGCTGCACGAGCTTGCGCTGCATGGATACACGAAGGTGGCGCTCGACACGTTCGCACGGCTAATCACGCGGCGCACTGAACCGCACGTTAAGCTGCATTGAGCCACCGCGACGCTTGGGTTCGCCGATTCGTGAGACGGCATGGCAGGGCAGGTCGCGCGCAACTTGGACAGCGTCTGCGCGACGCGCGCTTGCGCGGCCGGGCGCCTGTGGCCGCCGCGTCTGGTGTGAACCGGCTCACGTTCTGGGCCTCGCTCTAGGGGCGATGTAAATGTCTGGCAAAGGGGTTCGACGGCTCCCACAATAGCCCTGCGCGTCGCTGCTACTGGTGATCGCCCGAGGAGAATGAGCGCATGAACACCTACCTCACGCCCTGGCGGCGCCACGCGCTTGTCGGCAGTCTGTCGATGTTGAGCGGTATCCTGCTAGCCGGCTGTGCGTCGTCACGTCTGATCAAGAATCCGCGACCACCCACAAAAGCAGACGTGGGTTGGACTGCCTCGACACCTGGGGGACTTACAGTCGAGGTACATCAGCTGATATTCCGCAACAGCGACGGCAGTTGGGTTCGGGATGCGAACTGGGACGAATACGTGCTGACGATCAGGAATGACTCTCAGCAGACGGTCGAGCTTCTGGATATCAATCTGTATAGCGCTAAACTATCGGGACCCGTGGAAAGCAGCACGTCACGGGATCAGTTGGATGCGCGATCAAACAGCACTCTGCGCGCGCTGAAAGACGTGGGAATCGTCGGTGGCGTTGGGATCGTGGCACCTTCCGCCTTGATCGTCGGAGCGGTCGGAACGAGTGGGGGCATCATGTCGGCGTCCACCGCTGGGGCGGCGGCAGCGGCCGTCGGCATCGTTGCCATACCGATCGGTCTGATCGGCGGCACCAGCTACGTCATCAGTCGTCACCATCGCGACAAAGAGGACGAGGTACTGATCGAAAGTAAACTCAAGGAGCGGGGACTTTCTACTCCGCTGCAAATCGCTCCGGGAACTCAAGCACAAAAGAGCGCGTTTTTTCCTGTGACCCCGGCTCCGATCCGACTGGTAGTTAGTGAAGCGGCAGGCGGCAACGCCGGCGAGGTCTCGGTCGACTTACCTGCGCTTGCCGGGCTACATCTGATACCGGTGAGCGCCGCGACCCCGCCTGAAAATCTTCTCGGAGCGACACACTAGCGCTGCGATGCAGGCCGAGCGCCCGTGCGCGATACGACCTGAGTCACGTCTCGACGAAAGGAAGCCGAAATATCGTCGGGTCCGGGCGGTCGGGAATGACCACACGCTGCAGCCGCTGCGAACCACGCGATCAATTGAGTTGGGCTCACGATTCAACTCGGCACCGTAGGAGCCCGTAGAGTTGCATCGCGAGAAGCTTCGGCGGCGGGTCGTGCGCACGACCCGTCGGCTCCTGTCTTCGCCGAGATAACGCGCCGCTGAAGAACAAACTCAACCAGCCCGTCGCCGTCGGACGGTAGACGTAAGACGGCTCAAACAGACGGTCTGGGTGGGGAGCCCTATGCGCTACGACCTGGGCCTCTTCGATCAAGATATGTCGTATCGAAAGCCTTAAGTGGTAGCGGGCTCACTCAGCGCTTTGACCAGTAGGTCCCCAACGGGTCGGGCGCTCACCCGTGGACAGGTTGGGGCCGGCATTCTGACGGCTGGCCGCTCTCGACCCTTCAGCGACACGCGAGCTGCCTCCTTCCTATCATTAAGGGTGGGGATAGCGGACCGTCACACCTGTATTCGGTCCGCGACGGGACTGCACCGTGAAATGAGCACTGCACGCGTGAGCGACTGGCGCGTCACGCGAGTTACTGCGGCAAATTTCCGAAAACCTGCGCGGGTGTGCAACAATAGCTCTGTCAACGTTAAAAAATAAAAACAAAGCCCGCGTGGAGCGCCACGGCAGGGCACGCCCGACATCCCTGTTTAGAGCAAATTCCCGGGGAACAACCCATGCACAGTCATGCCATTACGAAAGTTCTCAGCGGAAAAGTCTGGTCGGTCTGTCCTGTTCCGGCACGGTACGTGGTCTCGGCCGTCGCACTGCTGATCTCCGCGGTGGCTTACACTTCGCCGCTTCCGCCGCAGCAGCTCACCGTGGCCTTCGCGAACGCCTTCCCCAACGGCTCGGTCGACATTCTGACGATGCCGAATGCGAACAGCGCGGCGATCGCAGCCACGAAGCCACTTTATACGGGCGGCACGACGCAAAATCTGTATACCGCGCTCACCTGGGTCACGAACCCGGTCGCCGGCACGCTGGACCTGATTTACGCGGATGCGGAGCAGCACAAGATCTGGCGCCTGCCGGGCCCGGGCTATTCGGCCCCGACGCTGATCTTCTCCTGGTCAGGTGAGGGCTCCGGACCACCGTATCCGGTGGGCCTGGCCGCGGATACCGCCGGCAATGTGTACGTGATCTCACCCAGCTGTGCCTGGGACAAGCCGGGTGTGTGGGTGCTGCCGATCATTGCTACGGGCGCGAGCGCGGGCAGCTATGGCGCGCCGATTCTCATCGATAACACGTTCAACGATCCTAACACCGGCAAACCCGTCACCACCCTGGCTCTGGCCGAGGTCTTGGTGGCGGGCACTACTGCGAGCCCCGTGGGCGCGGCAGCACCGGCATGGAATCCGCTCGACCTGCTCGTGCTGGTCGGCGACACGTTCCGCACGCGAGTGATCCGCTATTCGCAGGCTCAGATTCAAGACGTCATCGCTTCGCAGAGCTCGCTGCGCGGTCCGACTTCTACGGTAGTGACCCAGGCGCAGTTCTTGACCCAGGCGGTCCTGAAGATTCCTCCGGTGGTGGGGGGAATGGATATCGCGCAGGATCCGAACACGCAGGACGTGACCCTGCTGTTCTCGACCGCCGGCGGCAGGATCCTCGATTTTGACTCCGCCAAGAACGCCTTCATCACGCCCTACGCGATAAACCTCGGGCTCGGCCTGACGCGGCTGAAGGTCGGCACCTTCCAGAGCAGCCAGTACGTGTTCGTCGAGCAACTTCCGGGGCAGATTCTGGAATTTGCCGCGCCCCGGGCGGGTGGCTCCGACACCAAGCCATTCGCGAGCATCAGCAAGGGTGTCAGCAATCCGACGGGTCTGGCGGTGACGAACTCCGGCTCCACGTCGGCGGGCGGCTGCATCAACAACGCTTCCGGGTGCGTCATTCTTCCACAGCTGTCGCTCGATATTACCGGCCCCGGTACCGCCAACATTCCGAAAAACGCCAGCATTGTTGCGGACAGCTGCACGATAACGCCCGACCCGCGCGTCACGATCAGCGATGGCATCTGGAGCTGCCAGCAGCAGACGCTGGATCTCGGTAATTACTGCGCGAACATGCCGCAGTTGTTCCTGTCGAGCAATATGTGCGGCAAGTCGGGTCCCACGGGAGCGGGGCTCAGTATCGCGAAGCTCACACCGGCTGCGGCGCTTGAGCAGAACGTCAACAACACATTGACGACCTTCATTGTCAGCCCGAGCGTGACTCTTCCTGCAGGTTCCAATCCGAATCCGAATTGCGGCGATCCGAATGGTCCGATCGTCGCCTGGGGGCCGCTACCCGGAGTCGAGTCGAATATTCCGGAAGGCAACACCCTCATCGACATTACGGTGGCGTGCGTGCCCGACCCGCCGCCCGCTGGCAAAGGCAACCACCCATCGGTAGTGGTCCAGGGTGCCGCGCTGGTCAGCCTGACGGCCGCGTACGTCGGTGGCGAGTTCGCCAACCTGCAGGCGGCCTTCACCCAGCTGATCAACGCGGGGCAGATCGTCGACAACACCAACATCGGCGTAGTGTCGACGATTCAATTTTACATCACCCAGAGCCAGGCGTACTTCTCCGCGGGTAGTTACAGCTGCGCCCTCAACTCACTTTGGAACGGCGTGCAATACGTGAATGCCCTGGTGAACGCGCCCGCCACGGCTGGAGATTTCGTAGCCGGCATCCCGCCCGCCGCGGATCAGAATCCGTCCGGTACCTTGGTGATGCGGTTCGATCACTTGTACTACGACGTCAACGTCATCGCAGGTAATGCGCCTATCACGACCGACGCGTTGAGCCTCCCGGCAACCAGTGTGCCCGCTTGCGCCGGAGCAGCCAGCGTCACGATCCCTCCATTCTCGCCAGCACAGACGGTTAGCATGCTAATCGGGCAGCGTGGATTCTTCACGGGCAGAATTACGCCACCACAGAGCTGTTCGACGTCGACGTGGACTGTGGTGGGATCGTCCGTAAATCTCGCAGCGGGACCCTCGTACGGGTTAGTTGATGCAAGCGCATCCAGCGTGTCTACGCTGACACTCACGGAAGCGCTTATGAGCGGAAATCAGATCTCAACGTCACTGCAGATCGCTGTGATTGGCGATCTTTGGTTTTGGTCCTCTTCGTCTGCGGAGATCGATGCGTTGATCGCCAACACGAACGGCGCCTACGCGATAGACGGCCCCGTTTACGACGTTGCGACTACGAATATCGATCCGTCGACGAACGCTGTCAATCCGAACCTGATTCCGCTGTATCGATATCTCAACGCTTCGACGCACACGCACTTTTGGACGGCTTATCCAAGCGGTGAGTTACTAACCGGCTGGACACTGGAAGGCCAGACCGGATGGGTATTCAATGTCGCGACCGATGGTGCTCAGCCCGTTTACCGCTTTTATAACCCGACCACCAATGTGCATTTTTGGACGTTTGACTCAAATGCTGAGGGCCAGCTATCCAATGGATTCCAACTCGAAGGCATCGTTTTCTATGCGCGGCCGGGAGGCACCGCTACTGACATGACTCCCATGATTCGAGCGCGGTGCACGCTTTGCGTTACTCCACCCGAGACGCAGTTCCCAATTGCTAATTTGCCGCCAAATCCGACCGCGTGTCCTTCGCCCTGAAGTAGGGACGGGACCGAACCGATGCCCGCTTGTTCGATGACAAGCTTCGCGAGTGAGAGGACTACTACACTTACCATCGGCCGCACGGAGCCCTAGATGGGCTAACCCCATACGAACGGCTCCTGGCGAAAACCAAGGCCAGTCTGTCAACGAAGTCCTGAGACCTTACACAGAATTAAGTGGTAGCGGGGGCAGGATTTGAACCTGCGACCTTCGGGTTATGAGCCCGACGAGCTGCCAGACTGCTCCACCCCGCACCAGGAGGGGCGCGCATTCTACAAGCGCCTGACGAGGGGAGCAACACGAAAAGAACGGCTCATCCAATCAAAGACTTGCGCCGGCTGCGTACCGCAGATCAATGATCGTGCTTAGGCCCACGCGGCGGCGTTCATGGATGTCGTGTGACCATCACGAGCAGCAAGAGCGCGACCAGCTGCGCCGCGAAAACGAAGACGAGGCCGTCTGCGCGATGCGAGAGCCTGGGTCGGACGGCAGGCTTCCCCATCCTTTCCCGCGCGGCATCACCTCGTCAAAGTGATTGTGTTAGGCGCGGGTCACACGCCTCGCGCCACGGCGCTCAGAGGAGCGCGTCTGCGATCTGCTTGGCGAGCTGCGCTCCGGCTTGGGGACTGAGGTTAGTCTGCGGCCAGCCGACGCCGAGACCCTCGTGCACGTTGGGCTTGGGGATAATGTGAAAGTGCACATGCGCGATCGCCTGGTGGGCTCGCGTGCCGTTGTTCTCCAGTACGTTGTATTCCCGTGTCCCGGTTGCGGCCACCACCGCCCGGCACAGCCGCGGCAGTACCCGGCCGAGGGCCGCCGCTGACTCATCCGAGAGCTGATCGAGCGTCGCTGCCGCTTCCTTCGGCACGACCAGCGTGTGACCGGGACTCAGCGGATTGATGTCGAGGAACGCGAGCACCTGCGAATCCTCGTACACCTTGTGGCAAGGGATCTCTCCGCGGATGATTTTGCCGAACACGGTATCTGCCATGTGTGTGCTTCCTTAATAAGAAGAGTGACGCGCCGAGTGCGCCAATTGTGTCTCACTGCGTGCACGTCTTGGCACGTTTATGGAAATTGGCTGGCAGGCAGGTACACTCTTGAACTCTCTTACGCACGCACTGAAGAATCGGGGATCGGGCATGAAGACCAAGGCTGCCATTGCCTACGCTGCGGGCAAACCGCTTGAGATCGTGACGGTGGATCTGGAGGGTCCGAAGGCGGGGGAGGTGCTGGTGGAACTCAAAGCCACCGGGATCTGCCACACGGATGAGTTCACCCGCTCGGGGGCGGATCCTGAGGGTCTGTTTCCCTCGATTCTCGGGCACGAGGGGGCGGGGATAGTGGTGGAGGTGGGGGCTGGGGTGAGCTCGCTCAAGAAGGGCGATCACGTGATACCGCTGTATACGCCCGAGTGCCGCCAGTGCAAGAGCTGTCTGTCGCGCAAGACGAACCTGTGCACGGCGATCCGGGCGACCCAGGGGAAAGGGGTGATGCCCGATGGCACGAGCCGCTTTCATATGGGAAAGGATGTGGTGTACCACTACATGGGGTGCTCGACGTTCTCCAACTTCACGGTGCTGCCGGAGATTGCGGTGGCGAAGATCCGCGAGGACGCCCCGTTCGAGAAGGTGTGCTACATCGGTTGCGGGGTGACGACGGGGATTGGGGCGGTGATCAACACGGCGAAGGTGGAGCCGGGGGCGAACGTGGTGGTGTTTGGGCTGGGGGGGATTGGCCTCAACGTGATCCAGGGGGCGAGACTGGCGGGGGCGAACAAGATTGTGGGGGTGGATTTAAACGCCAACCGCAAGGCTCTGGCGGAGCAGTTTGGGATGACGCACTTTGTGAACCCCAAGGAGGTGGAGGGGGATCTGGTGGCGCACCTGGTGGGGCTCACCGATGGGGGAGCGGATTACAGTTTTGAGTGCGTCGGGAACGTGAATCTGATGCGCCAGGCGCTGGAGTGCTGTCACCGCGGCTGGGGGGTATCGGTGATCATCGGGGTGGCAGGGGCGGGGCAGGAGATCAAGACCCGCCCGTTTCAGCTGGTGACGGGGCGGGTGTGGAAGGGGACCGCCTTTGGCGGGGCGCGCGGGCGCACGGATGTGCCGAAGATCGTCGACTGGTACATGGACAAGAAGATCTCGATCGACCCGCTGATCACGCACGTCATGCCGCTGGAGAAGATCAACGACGCCTTTGACCTCATGCACAAGGGCGAGTCCATCCGCAGCGTCGTCACTTTCTAAAGAGCGCGATTCGGCGCCCGGTGCGCCCGCCGCGCTGCAGGCACAAACGCGAAATTCAGGAGAACACCATGGCAGTTTCAATTCACCCGGCGGTCGACAATGGCGTCAGGGCCGGCTCGCCCAATTTTGCCGGCGGCACCCTCACCTGCAAGTGCACATCCGCGCCGGTGACGGTCAGCCTCAGCGCCAACACGGCATTCAACCACGTCTGTGGCTGCACTAAGTGCTGGAAGCCCGCGGGGGCGACGTTCTCGCAGGTCGCCGTGGTCGGTCGCGACAAGCTCACCGTCACTGCCAACGGCAACAAGCTCAAGATTGTCGACGAACAGGCCCCCATCCAGCGGTACGCCTGCAGCGGCTGCGGCGTGCACATGTATGGGCGCATCGAGAACAAGAACCATCCGTTCCACGGCTTTGACTTTGTGCATACCGAGCTGTCCAAGGAAAATGGCTGGTCGGCTCCGGAGTTCGCCGCTTTCGTTTCCTCCATCATCGAGTCGGGCTTTCCGCCGGCGCGCATGGCAGAAGTGCGGGCGCGCCTGAAGGAACTGAAGCTCGAGACCTACGACTGTCTTTCCCCGGCTCTCATGGACCTCATCGCCACGCACAGCGCCAAGGCAAAGGGTACGCTCGCCGCCTAGAGCGGCTCACCGGCTCGATGGCCGAAACCGATCGCACTGGCGTCGCTGCCTGCCCGCGGGCAGCCGGCGCCGGTGCTTTTTTATGTGCAGGAGTCTCAGGTGATTGACCGCCGCCAGTTTCTGGGCACCGCTGCATCCCTCATCGCCGTATCCGTGGCCGGCTCGCTGCGGGCGGCCACGCCCGCTGCCGCCGCGCCCCCGGCGCAGGCCGAGAACCGCCTGAACGCGCTCTTTGATGTCTTCATGGACGAGCGCTTCGCCAAGAGCCCGCAGTTACTCACGAGTCTGGGTCTGGATAAGGGCCGGTATGCCTGGGCGCGCGCCAAGCTCAATGACGCTTCCCTGGCACGCGCGCGCGCGGCGAAACTGGAAAACGCCTCGCGCCTTAAGCGGCTGCGGGCCTTTGGCCGCGCCGGACTTGAGGGGCGCGACCGTGCCAATTTCGACACAGTGGAATTTCAGATGGAAACGATCGCGCGCGCGATGCGCTTCCAGTACGGCGACTTTGTGCGCCCGTACGTTGTGAGCCAGCTGACGGGGGCCTACCAGGAGGTGCCGACTTTCCTCGATCGCCAGCACCAGATCGCCGTCCGGGAAGATGCGGAGACCTACCTTGCGCGGCTGCGGGCCTTCGCGCAGGTGCTCGACCAGGAAACTGACCGTGTGCGACACGATGCCGCCCTGAAGGTCGTGCCCCCGGACTTTCTGATCGACCGCACGCTCGAGCAGATGCGGCAGTTGCGCAGCGCCGCCCCGGGAGAGTCCATTCTTACGACCTCGCTCGTCACGCGCACGGCCAAGCTCGGTCTCACCGGCGACTACGGCACGCAGGCGACGCGCATCGTCACCGAAGAGGTCTACCCCGCACTCGAGCGGCAGGCGCAGGCGCTGGGGCAGTTGCGCGGCCACGCGGTGCACGATGCGGGCATCGGCCGGCTGCCCGAGGGCGAAGCGCTCTATCGGGTGGCGTTGCGCTTCGCGACCACGACCGACATGACCCCGGAAGAGGTGCACCAGCTCGGCGTCACGCAGGCCGAGGAACTCAACGCCCGCATGGACGCGCTATTGCGCAAGGAGGGCAGAACCTCCGGCACGGTGCGCGAGCGCGTACAGGCACTCAGCAAGGATCCGAAGTATCTTTATCCGAACACCGAGGCCGGCCGACAGCAGATCCTCGACTACTGCAACGGGCTGCTGAAGGCGCTGCAGCCGCATCTGCCGCAATACTTCAACATCCTCCCGAAGGCACCCGTGGAGATCCGGCGCGTCCCTGCGTACACGGAGGCCGGCGCGCCCGGTGGGTACTACAACATCCCGGCGCTGGATGGCTCGCGTCCGGGGGCCTTCTACATCAATCTGCGCGATACCAACGAGCTGCCGCGCTGGACCCTGCCCACCCTGGTGCACCACGAGTCCGCACCGGGCCATCATTTTCAGCTGGCGCTCGTGCTCGAGATACCCACGCTGCCGCTCATCCGCAAGGCCGGCGGCGGCTTCTCCGCCAACACGGAAGGCTGGGCGCTCTACGCGGAGCAGCTGTGCGATGAGATGGGGCTCTATGATGAGGATCCGCTCGGGCGCCTGGGGATGCTGCAGGCGGCCACCTTTCGCGCGGCTCGTTGCGTGGTCGACACCGGACTGCATGCGAAGGGCTGGACGCGCGAGCGGGCGATCGACTACATGGTCGAGACCACGGGCGACAATCGCAATTCCATGACCACCGAGGTCGAGCGCTACTGCACCTGGCCGGGACAGGCGAGCAGTTACAAGGTCGGGCAGACCCTGTGGCTGAAGATCCGCGCGAACGCGCGGGAGCGTCTCGGCGCAAAATTCGACATCCGCGCATTCCACGATGCCGGACTCACCGCCGCGCCCATGCCGATGTCGGTGCTGGAGCGAGTGATGGATGAGTGGGTGCGGAGCCAGGCGGCATGAGTGCCCTGAGGCGGCTGCTGCTGCGGATCGCAGCACTGGGTGTTGGCGTGATACTTGAGCTGACGCAGACGACTCAGGCGGGCAACTATCCGCCACCGATCGAGGGGGACTTCACCGTCCAGAATTTCAAATTCGCCTCGGGCGAGTCGCTGGCGCAGCTGCGCATCCACTACCGTGCCTTCGGCACCCCGCGCACGGATGAGCACGGCGTGGTGCGCAACGCCGTGCTCATCCTGCACGGCACCGGGGGCACGGGCGCGAGCCTCGTGCGCGAGGACTTCGCCGGCGAGCTCTTCGGGCCCGGGCAGCTGCTCGATGCGAGCCGCTACTTCATCGTGCTGCCCGACGGTATCGGGCACGGGCATTCGAGTAAGCCGAGCGAGGGCCTGCACGCGCACTTCCCGCACTACGGCTACCGCGACATGGTGCAGGCGCAGTACCTGCTCTTGACGCAGGGCCTGAAAGTGAATCACGCGCGCCTCATCCTGGGCACCTCCATGGGTGCCATGCACACCTGGCTGTGGGGTGAGCTGCACCCGCGGTTCATGGACGCGCTCATGCCCCTCGCGAGCCTGCCGACGCAGGTGTCAGGGCGCAACCGCGTATGGCGGCGACTGATCATCGATGCGATCCGCAACGATCCGGACTGGCGCGATGGCGAGTACCGCGCGCAGCCGCCGGCCCTGCGCACCGCGCTCGAGATGCTGTGGCTGGTCGGCAGCAACCCGATACTGCGCCAGCAGGAGGCCCCTACTTGCGCGGATGCCGATCGCGTCATCGATGCGTACGTGAGTGAGGGCATGAAGACCCAGGATGCCAACGACATCCTGTACGCGGTGTCGGCCTCGGAGGACTACGATCCGGGGCCGGCGCTGGAGAAAATCGAGGCGCCGCTCTACGCGGTGAACTCGGCCGATGATCTGATCAATCCGCCGGAGCTGAGGATCCTCGAGCGCGAGATCACGCGCGTGCCGCACGGGCGCGCCGCCGTCATCCCCTTCAGCGAGCACACACACGGACACGGTTCGCACACCTATGCGGTGCTCTGGAAGTCGTACCTGGAAGAGCTGCTGCAGTCCCCGGAGCGCTGAACGGCGCTAAAGCAGGGGATCCGGGCTGGCGCGCAGCAGCGTGGGGGTCAGGTCCGCAACCGAGGTGCAGCCGAGTTCGCCGAGCACGCGCTCGGTTTCGCTCGTCAGAATGGTAAGCGCATGCGCAACGCCCGGCTCGCCGGCTGCGGCGAGTCCGTAGAGGGTCGCGCGCCCGAGCATGACGGCCTGGGCACCGAGGGCGAGCGCCTTGACCACCTCTGTGCCGCGGCGAAAGCCACTGTCGAGGATGAGTGTGCTGCGCCCGCCGAGCGCGCGTGCCATCTCAGGCAGCACCTCGATGGGCGCCACGCACGAGTCGAGCTGCCGCCCGCCGTGGTTGCTGAGCACGATGCCATCACAGCCGAGGGCAACGGCACGCTCGGCGTCGCGCACATCGAGGATCCCCTTCACCAGGAGCTTGCCGCGCCACAGCTCGCGCATCCACACGAGGTCCTCCCAGCAGATGCTGGCATCCAGGAGCTCCGGAATGATGGTGCTGCCGCCGAGCGCGGTGGTTGCGCGCGCCGGCAGGAACGATTCCAGGTTGCGAAAGTGGGGCAGGCCGCCGTGCAGCGCGTGCCGTGTCAGCCACCGGGGATGTCTGAGCACGTCGAGCGTGGTGCGCAGGGTGGGTTTGCCGGGCGCGCGATAATTGCGCCGGTCCCATTCACGGCTGCCAAAGACGTTGGCGTCGCTGGTAAACACCAGCGCCTCGTACCCGGCGGCGGCGGCGCGCCGGATGAGCTCGCGCGCGATGGCGCGGTCTTTCATGACGTACAACTGCAGCCACAGACGGCCCCCGGCGCGGGTCGCCACATCCTCCAGGCGCACCGTGGAGAAGGTGCTCAGGGTAAAGGGGATGCCCAGATGCGCCGCCGCGCGCGCGAGTGCCAGGTCGCCTTCCGGGTACAGCATGCCGTTGAACCCGGTTGGCGCGATCACGAGCGGCGCGCTGCTGGGTTGCGAAAAAATCTCGGTGCGCAGATGGCGCGAGCGCGTGTCGTTCAGCGTACGTGGGATAAAGCGCCAGCGGCCGAAAGCACGGCGATTGCCGTGCAGCGTGAGCTCATCCTCGGCGCCCCCCTCGACGTACTCGAACGCGAAGTGCGGCACACTGCGGCGCGCGAGTTCGCGCAGGTCAGCGATATTGAGCGCGCGCGCGAGCGGCCCGCGCGTGAACGGGCGTCGCTTCCAAGGCATCGCGTAGCCCCCTGTGAGCGGTTAAGTAGTAGGCTCCTGCAGTCCAACGTCGATGCGCGAGGCCACGAAGGTGTTGCTGGCACTGTTGTACTGGCCGACGGCGACCAGGCGGAAGATGGTGTTGGTGCCGTTGAATGTGGCGCTCAGTGCGCTCGTGAACGCGCTGGCGCTGTTGTAAACGCTCACGCCGGTGGCCAGAGCGGTGCTGCCGACACCCAGCATCAGTGTCCCGGTGGCCCCGGTGGTCGTGATCAACGGACTCGCCGGCAGGGATTTCAGATCCAGGGACTGCGGTCCGGTGGTGATGCTGTGCACGAGACCGAGGTGCGGACTGGCCAGATCCACGACGATCCCGCTGTCACTGATGCTCGTGAAGGGCGCGGTAGCCCCGGCGAGCCACTCAACGACCAGCGCCTGCTCGGTGGCCGAGCCGGGGGTGATCGTGGTGGCGTCGAAGGCCGGGGGTGCGCTGCCAAACGCGGTCACGAACCCATCGACCGCGAGCAGCGTGCCCGCAGCCGTGCCGCTCTCATCGATGGTGCCGGTATTCACCGGATAGGCGGCCGGGGATACCGCGCCGCCGCCGGTTGCGGTGCCAGCGAAGTCGAAGCCCGGCGGGGTGTAGTTAGCGAGCGTCAGCACATCCATCGTGAGGCTGCTGGGCGTCGCGCTGCTCAGCACGCCCCACGCGCGCGTGTTGGCGAGCAGCACCTGGCCTTGCGTGGCATCCAGAGTCAGATAGTTGGCCGAGCTGATCGAGCTGACGCCACCGATATCGACGCGTTGTCCGACCGAGATCGACTGTGGCGAGAGCCCGGGCTCTGCGAAGCCGTCCTTGATCACGAGGGTGTCAGGGCCTATGGGGACGGTTGCGCTGGCCACGAAACTGGTCACCCCGAGGGCAGTCAGGTAGAGGCCGCCGCGGATGGTGAGCGTATCGCTGCTGCGCGCGGCGACAGTACCGATGAGGTGATCTTCGAGCGGACTTTCAAGGCTCGTGCCGCCGAGCACGATGCTCGCCGTGAAGGCGGGGGTGATGCCGATGTTGGTCACGCTATCCAGTGTCCCGTAGGCGGCCACTGTCACGTTCTCGGGCAGGACCCCCAGCGCCGCGAGGCCCGCCGCGCCGATGTAGGCGGTACCGTTGATATTGAAGTACGTCTGATCGTTGGTGTTCACCGTAATGCCCCCGAGGGCCGATATCAGATCGTTGAAGGGCCGGATGTTCATCACGAACCCCGTGTTCGAGGTGGGTACGTACACGAACAGCCCACGCGCCCGCAGCGGCGTCGTATCGGCGGGTGCCGCGCTCATGGCAACGAACGGTTGCACCGTGTCGACGATGCCGCTCGAGGTCACGCTCAGGGAATTGAAGGCATCAAGGTCCAGGTTGATCGCGACGCGCGTGGATTCACCTTGGGTAATGACCAGCGGATTCGCCGGGTCAAAGGTAATGGTGATGGTCGCGGTCGACATCGCGGTGCCGCCCGGTGCCTCCGGAGAGGCAAAGACGGCCTCGTCGTTGTCCGCAACCCAGATGGCAGCGCTGGTGTAATCGAGCGTCAGGGTCGCCGAGGTGTAGGTCCCCGAGGGTACGGCGGGGGCGGCCAGCACTTCACCGACGTTCGAGGTCGTGACCAGGTCCACAGTCTCAGGCGTCACGAGGGGGGTCGCGTAGATCCCGTTGGCACCGCTGAAGGTGATCGAGTCGATCGCGACGACGTAGCCGGCGAAACGCGTATTGGAGCCGGTCAGCGTGAGCACCGGTGTCCCGGGCGGCGGGATGGACGTACTGCCACACGCGCTCAGCAGCAGCACGCTCACGGCGGCGGCGAGACCCATCAGCACGCGCACCACGCGCGAGCGGCCGTAACCAACGACTGACATCAAGGATTCCCCTTCAAATTTTTAATCTCGGCGCGCCAGCGAGGCGCAGCCGTGACATTAGAGGCCGCCCGCGCCCCATACGTTCCCGGTCAATACAGAGACTTACGCCCTAATATAAGGGCGGCGAGCCCGCTAGTTTACCGCTTTTGCGGCGGATTTCAGTTGATCGTCAGCGAGACCGACCCGCTGGTGCCTGAGCGCAGATCGATGACGCTCGGGTACCACTGGCGCGCCAGCGTGCCGGACGGATTGCTCGAGTTCCACACCCGCACCGAGACGTAGTAGTAGGAGGAAGCGGTGCCGGCGGGCGCGGTCGCGGACACGTTGCCGCCCTGCGCCAGCACCGAGCCGAGCGGCACGCTGCTCACCAGCGCCCCCTCGTGCGAGATGAGGAGCTCACCCTGGTTGTACTTGCCGGCGGTGGCAGGCGTCACGGTCGCGACGATGGACCCGGCGCTCGCGCCGGCGCCGAGTGACAGGCCCGGCACGGTGACCGTCGCGGGAGTCGTGCCGGAAGCGGGTGGGGCCACGAGCGCGGTCAGCGGCCCATCCGCATAGTTCGGGGCCGTGCCGGCCACGACATACTTGCCCCCACCTTGGCGTGGAGCGGCGCTCACCACCGTCACGGTATCGCCGCTGGCGACGTAGGTGCCCGAATCCACGGTGCCGCTCGAGAGCACCTGGGGACTGAACAGGACCTGGTTGAAGGGGTCGATCGGGCTGGATTCGATCACGTAGGGCACTTCGCCGGAGGCACTGAGGGTCTGATAGAAGCCGACGAGTGCCCCGGCCGGCAGCGGGCTGGGTGCAGTGGTCGTGACGTTGGCGGTATAGGTGGTCGCGGCCCGCGGAGTGAGTGTGCCGATCGAGACGGTGCTCAGGCTCGGTGCGCTGATGGTCGAGACGCTCGTGTTCGTGTCGGTCGCCGGAATGGTGGCTGCCGAGAGCGGCGTGCTCGTGGTGCCGAGCGTGAGCTCCACGTTCTTGATAATGATGGTTGCAATGCCCCCGCCGTGGATCACCAGATCATAGTACGCGGGGGTCGAGGAACTGGTGGGCAGCGGGTAGAGCAGGAAGGTCCCGTCCGAGTTCACCGGCGTGCTTAACACCAACTCGTGACGCGTGCCGTCGGCGCTGAGGGTCTCGGCGCTCACCTGGATGTCCGGCAGCCCGCTGATCGCAGAATAGTTCGTAAGATTCGTGAGCGTGAGGGTGCCGGAGATTCCACCGACCTGCGAAAGATCGTAGGCGCTCGCGTGCGAACTCAGAAGAATGCCGGTCGTCGGCGTGGAGGCGTAGGTGAAGGGTACGAGGTCGCGTCCTCCGTCGATGTTGATGGTGAAGGAGGCGATGGTCGTGGTCGAGCCGGTGGACGTCGTGGTCCCGGTCGTCGTCGTGCCCGTGGTCGTGCCCGTGGTCGTGCCGGTCGTTGTCGTGCCGGTGGTGGTGCCGGTCGTTGTCGTGCCCGTGGTGGTGCCGGTCGTCGTGGTGCCGAGCGCACCGGTCGTCGCGGTGCCGGTACCCAGCCCCGCGCTTCCGATGCTGCCGATCGGTACCTTCAGCGATGCCTGGATCCCGATGCCCTTGTCGGGATTGAGCAGTTCGAGCGGCAGCTGCTGCGTGTTGCCGGCGGCATCGACGTAGTCGGCTTCCGCGTTATAGAGCGCACCGAGTCCCTGGGCCGAGGCGGTCAGGGTGGCGGACGAATCGACGGGGATCAGGCGGATCTGCGCATACGTGCCGGCGAGCAGATTCACATTGCTGCTGATCGTGCCGAGGGTTCCGCCCTGGTCGGCCACCAGATCCACGGTCGTGGGCGTGGAGAGCGGGAACTGCTGCCAGCCCGAATCATCCGGTCCCGCATTCGCATTGGTGTTGAACCACACCGCCTGCGCGGTGATGTAGATGTGCGAATAGGCGGCGGGCGTGTTGCCAGACAGCGACACCTCCGTGCGCGCAGAGCAGCCCGCGAGCAGGCCGCTGATGGCGACAAAGCCCACCAGCGCGGCAGGTAAGCGGTATTTCATGCAAATCCCTGTGCGATGCGAGAAAGAATGATGCGCCGATTCAGCCTAACGCTGCAATGTGTAAGTCGCTGACAACTGTGTCGAATTGTCGATTTGAGACGCGCATTGGACTCTGCGGGCGGAAGCCGGTACAGTGCGCGCGCCAAACGACCTGTAAGTGCTCGGTCAGCACCGTTTCGCTCGCAGTCTGTCCTTATTCCGACGCACTTCGATTTACCATTAAATTCAGCCTCGCACTGACCGCCGCAGCACGAAAAGCGCTGCCGGGCGAGCTCAAACAGAGGTTTCCCGAACATGTTATTTACAGATCTTGGGCTCAAGCCCGAGCTGTCCCGTGCCGTGGCCGAAAAAGGCTACACCATTCCCACGCCCGTGCAGTGCGAGGCGATTCCGGCGGTGCTCGCCGGCCGCGACGTGCTCGCCGGCGCCCAGACCGGTACCGGCAAGACGGCCGCCTTCGTGCTGCCGATCCTGCAGAATCTGGGCGCGCCGCGCGGCACGGCCGCCCGTGCGCTCGTGCTCACCCCGACGCGGGAACTCGCCGCGCAGGTGGCCGCCATGGCCGAAGAGTACGGGCGCTTCGTTGAGCTGCGCACCACGGTCGTCTTCGGTGGGGTGAGCGAGCGGCCGCAGATCGAGGCGCTGCGCCGCGGCTGCGATCTTTTGGTCGCCACTCCCGGGCGGCTCCTCGATCTGGCCCAGCAGCGCGTACTGGATCTGTCCCACGTGCGCTGTCTGGTTCTGGATGAGGCCGACCGCATGCTCGACATGGGCTTTATCCGCGCCCTGCGCCAGATCATGAAGCTGCTGCCGCCGGAGCGGCAGAACCTGCTGTTCTCGGCGACGTATTCCGAAGACATCCGCGCGCTCGCCGAGCGCATGCTGCGTTCGCCCATCGCGATCCAGGTCGCCCCGCGCAACGCCCCCGCCGAACGCATCGAGCAGCACGTCTATCGCGTGCCGAAGGATCACAAGCGCCACCTGCTGGCACACCTCATCGAGGAGGGTAACTGGCAGCAGGTGCTCATCTTCACGCGCACCAAGCACGGCGCGAACCGCCTCGCCCAGCAGCTTGAGGGCAGCGGCATCCGCACCGCCGCCATCCATGGCAACAAGAGCCAGGGTGCGCGGGTGCGCGCCCTGACTGACTTTAAGGACGGCCGGGTCACCGCCCTGGTGGCCACGGAGGTCGCCGCGCGCGGGCTCGACATCAAGGAGCTGCCGTACGTGGTGAACTACGAGCTGCCGAACGTGCCGGAGGACTATGTGCACCGCATCGGCCGCACGGCGCGCGCCGGCGGGAGTGGCGCGGCTGTATCGCTCGTGGCGCCGGATGAGGCCCCGCTGCTGCGCGACATCGAACAACTGCTCAAGCGCACTTTGCCGGTCGCACCGTTGCCGGCCTTCAAGGTGAGTGCCGCGGCGCCCGCGGCCGCCGAACGCGACAGCAGCGGCACCGGAGCGCATCGGCAGGCTCACCGGCCGCACGGCAACACGCAGGGCGCGCGCCGCGGCGGGGGGCGCAGCTACCACTCGAGCGGCTTCTCACGCGCCCGCCGCTCGGTGTAGCCTTTCGCTCATGAGGCGATGGCGCGCGGCGGCGATGTGGCTGGTGCTGCTTTGGAGCACCGGTGCACTCGCTCACGCACACCTCACCGACAGCTCCCCCGTCGATGGCAGCCAGTTCCTCGAGGGGCCCGCGACGCTCGTACTGACCTTTTCGGAGGCGGTGCAGCTGACGGCGCTCTCGATCCAGCGAAGCGGCGCTGCGCTGCAAAAGCTCGTGCCGCCCGAGCAGGTCGCCGCGCGCATCAGCGTGCCGCTGCCCAAGCTTTCCCGTGGAGCGTACGTCGTACGCTGGCGCACCCTGGGCAGTGATGGGCACGTGGTGCCCGGACAGATCCGCTTCAGCATCAAATGATCGACGGCTTGTGGCTGGCGCTTCGCGCGGCCGCCTTCATCCTGGTGCTGCAGGCGGCCGGCACTGGGCTTTTCCTGGCCCTGATTGCGCGGACGCTGGCACCGCATGTGCTCAGGCCGATGCGGGCCGCCGCCGCGCGCGTGACGTGGGCCGCGCTCGCGATGGTCTTGGTACAGGGACTCTTTGAGCCAGCACACCTCGCGGGCGCCTGGGACGGCATGGCCGAGCCGGCACTGCGCCGCCTGGCGTTCGGCTCTGCCGGCGCCGCCGTGCCGGCGCTGCGCCTTCTCGGACTGACGCTTCTTGCGCTTGCGCTGCGGCACGAAGGGCCGCCGCGCGCCGTGGGGCTCGGGCTGACTGGCGCGCTGCTCGCACTGGGCTCCTTCCTGGTGAGCGGGCACGTATGGCGCGATCCGCACCGCGTGCTGCTCGTGCCAGTCCTCGGCTTACACGTGGCACTCGTCGCGTTCTGGTTCGGTGCGCTTATGCCCTTGCACACCGTGGCGCGCCTCGAGCCTCCGGTGGTGGTGGCGCGGGTGCTGCGCCATTTCTCCAGGTACGCCCTGTGGCTCGTGCCGCTGCTGGGGCTGGCGGGCGTGACGCTCTGCTGCGCGCTGCTGCCGGACCTTGCGGCATTGCGGCGCCCTTACGGGCTGCTGCTGTGCCTGAAGGCGGTGCTGTTTACCGCCCTCCTGGCACTGGCGGCGCTCAATCGCCACACGCTCACCCCGGCATTGGCCCGCGGTGAGGCGCGGGCGCTCACTCTGCTACGGCGCTCGCTGGACGCTGAGTACGCGCTGATTGGCGCGGTGCTGATCGCGACCGCAGCGTTGACCGGTTTCTTCTCGCCGACGGATTAGGGCGGCGGCGCCGCGTCCGGGCGCGGGCGCATGATGGCGCGACGGATGACCGCCAGGGGCGCCGCGTCATTGAGTCGCACGGCGTCCCCGTCCGGCTCGACTCCCAGCTCCTGCCACAGCTGCATCAGGTCCGGCGACACGGGGCCATCGTTGAACTGAGCGTAAAGCTCCTCGAGCACGCTCACGCCCACGGCGGCATCCCCGGTGCGCAGCACCCGCTCGATCGGCCAGTCGGCCGAAAGGCCGCCGCTGGCCTTGAGGATCGCGCGCAGCGCATCCTGCAGGCCGAGGCGGTTGTGCGTGCGGCGGTGGATGTCCACGTCCGCGAGCAGGCAGAACATGGCGCCGCCCCAGTACGTGCGTCCCCAGGTGTGGGTGTGATCGAGGCCGCGGTCCCCGGGCTGCGGCAGCCCGCGCGGCATCGAACGCAACTCCTCGGCCCACACATCCGCTTCGCTGCGGTTGCCCGCCTGCACGCGCGCGACGCCTTCGACATAGGTTGCCAGCCCCTCCGAGAGCCACGCATGCGCCTCACCGGTATCCGGCAGTGCGAGGTGGGTCATCTCGTGCACCAGCACCCAGTCAGCGAGCAGCTGTGCGGCGCTGACCTCACGTCCGACACCGACGCGGATAAACGCGGCTGGATTGGCGAAGGTCTTGCCCCCGTGTACGCCCTCGCCGGCGACGGCATCAATGCGCAGAGTCAGATGGCTTACCGGGAACTGCGCGTAGTAAGCCGCGACGATGCCGCCGGAGCGGCGCACCCACTCGAGTAACTGCGCCGGCCCGTGCAGGAACTCTGCCGCGGCGTAGTCCATCTGCACCGTGGAACCGGCGATCCTCAGATCCTGCGCCGCCAGTGGCGCCGCCTGCCCGAACGAGGCGCCCAGGAGTGCGGCGGCCGCCAGAGTGCGCGTGAGTGCGCCGCGGAGCACGCGGGGCGCCTTAGCGCGCAACCGGTCCGAAAAGCACGTTCTTCGCCTCCCCGGTCACGGTGGGCTGGCGGTTAATCGCAAGCGCCTGTGCGCGTACGCACGCCGCTCCGGGATGCTCTCGCGAAGCGCACCGGACTCCGTACGGTTGCACAGTCAGGCGAAGCGTGCGGGTGAACGAAGCGGCAGGAGCAGGCTCATTCATCTGCGGGGAAGATGCCGAAAGAGGCGGCGCGAAGCAATAGCAGCGCGCGGGACGATTCGGCATGAACTGGCTCGTTGATCTACCGCTCGCTCCTCTGCGCACGCGACCGGTCGCGGCGCGGTCACAACTTCCCGTTGCTTCATGGTACAAGCGCGCCGATGAATCGCGAGCGTAGGCTGCTGCTGAACGAGCTGACGGATGCCGGCTTCGCACGGCTTTCGGCCGCCGAGGCGGTGCGCGCACTCAAGATTGACCTGCCCGGGCTTGAGGCCCTGCGCGGGAGCTGGGAGCACCTGCCGCGGGATACCCATTTGCGCGACGCCGGTGACTACCGCGCGCGCCGCCACAGCTGCTTCGTGCACACCCTCGGAGGCGCGCTCGCATCGGTGCCGCATCGCGCGCACTGGCAGCCGACCGATTACAACGCGCTGCATGGCGGACTTGTCCGCTGGTTCGAGCCCATCGAGCTGACCATACGTGCTGCACCGGCCTGGGCGCAGCTGCTGGAGGTGATCGGCGAGGTGTTTGCCGCCTTGCACCCGGTGCCGCGCTGGTTCATCGAGGCGCACCAGTTCCGCATCGACACTGCCCGGGGGATCGGGCGCCCGACGCCCGAGGGTGCCCACCGCGACGGGGTCGACTTCGTCGCGGTGATACTGGTCCGCCGCCGCCACGTTATCGGCGGTGAGACGCGAGTGTTTGATGCGCGCGGAGCCTCCGGTGTGCGCTTCACGCTGCAGGAGCCCTGGTCGATGCTGCTGATGGATGATGCGCGGGTCATCCACGAGACGACGCCGATTCAGGCCGACGGGACCGACGGTGCGCGCGACACGCTGGTGCTGACCTACCGGGCCGGGAATTTCCAGACGCCCCCGTCCGCTGCGCTAGGGCTATAGCTATATCCTGCATTTGGACGAGGCCAGCCGGACCAGGCGGGCGCCCGGATCGCAAGCGCAGGGCCCGCTCGAGCCTGCGGCCCGGCCGCGGGCGGCCCTGGCGCCGGGCTTGCCGCATGCTCCGCGGTGCCCGCGCCCGCAGCTGCGCGATGACCTGGCGGAAAGCCCTTATCGCCAGACTCGGGGCGGCAGCGATACTTAGACAGCTTCTCGCGAAAACAAGGCCGGACTAGTCTAGGCTTGGCCGCCAGCTCATGGCGGGAACATGCAAGCCTGCTGTTGCGGCGGAGGATTAGAATTTTTGTGGCGCCGTATGCCGCATACGTCCGCACCACATACCGATAAGCAAGGAGCGAACGTTAAGTTCGCCGGGGCAGACTTAGAACTATAAAAGTAAGAGGAATTGGCATGCTCATTCTCACGCGACGGGTCGGCGAAACGGTCATGATCGGCGATGACGTGACCATCACGGTTCTGGGGGTCAAGGGAAACCAGGTTCGCGTCGGCATCAATGCGCCGAAAAATGTGGCTGTCCACCGCGAGGAGATCTACGAGCGCATCAAGCGCGAGCAGCATCCCGATGAGATCGCGGCGGAGAAGCCCAAGACCTCGGAGTTCATTTCGGCATAGGCGCGCAGCGCTTGCGCCGGGGGGCCGCCGCACGCGCTGCCACGATACGTAACCGGGCCGCAGCCTTCTTCGGGCCGCGGCGCGCTGAGGCATTCGCAGTCCTCGGGCCGCTGGGCGTTCGGGTGCCGCAGTTGGCTCGCATAGGAGCTCGCGAGGATTCTGCGCGCTGATGCGGTGGTGCGGGCTTAGCGGAAACTGGGTAACAAGGACTGCGCCAGCGACTGCACATCATCCCGACGAATGACGAGCGCTGCTTCCTCGATATCGAGGGCGAGGAGCCGATCGCTCGATGCGAAGGGCACCTTCAGCCGCAAAGCTTCGTAGGGAGCCTTCAGCAGCGCGGAGGTCTTCAGTGGGGCGCGCAGATCGATCCCCTGGCAGGCCGCAAGGAACTCGATGGCGACGATGTTGAGGGCATTGGCCGTCATGGTGAGCAGGCGCCGTGCCCCGTGTGTGGCCATGCTCACGTGATCTTCCTGATTGGCGGAGGTCGGGATGCTGTCCACGCTCGCCGGGTGACACAGCATGCGATTCTCCGCCACGAGTGCCGCAGCGGTGACCTGCGCCATCATGAAACCGGAATTCACCCCGCTCTCGGGGGTCAGAAACGCGGGCAGTCCGCTCATCTTCGGATCCACCAGAAGTGCGACGCGTCGTTCGGTGATGGAACCGACCTCCGCGCACGCAAGCGCGAGCACATCGGCGGCGAATGCGACCGGCTCGGCGTGGAAGTTACCGCCCGAGAGTACCTCGGCGGTGTCGGGGAAGATGAGCGGGTTATCTGTGACCGCGTTGGCTTCCGTGACCAGCGTGCCGGCCTGTTGCGTCATGAGATCCAGACACGCTCCCATCACCTGCGGCTGGCAGCGCAGCGAATACGGATCCTGTACGCGCGTGCAGGTGCGGTGTGATTCGCGGATCTGACTGCCCGCGAGCAGCGCGCGGTACACCTGCGCCACGCGCGCCTGGCCGTCGTGACCGCGTACGTGGTGAATGCGCGGATCAAACGGGGCGTCACTCCCCTGTAGCGCATCAAGCGAGAGCGTGCCGGAGACCATCGCCGCGGCGAACACCGTCTCCAGTTCAAAGAGTCCCGCGAGCGCGAGCGCGGTGGACACCTGCGTGCCATTGAGCAGCGCAAGTCCCTCCTTCGGTCCGAGCGTCGGCGGGGTGAGTCCCTCCTGCGCCAGGGCTTCGGCGGCGGGCAGAATCTCCCCGCGCCGCCGGATCTGCCCCTGGGCCAGGACCGCGAGCGACAGGTGTGCGAGCGGGGCAAGATCCCCGCTCGCACCCACCGAGCCCTGGGCCGGAACGCACGGGTACAGCCCCTTATTGATGAGGGCCTCCAGAAAGCGCACGAGCTGCGTGCTCACCCCTGAGAATCCCTGCAGCAGGCTCGCCAGCTTCAGCACCAGGGTGAGGCGCACGATCGCATCATCCAGCGGCGGGCCAACGCCGGCGCTGTGCGAGAGGATGATGTTGCGTTGCAGCAGCGTGCGCTGCGCGGGCGCGATGCGCGTCTGCGCGAGCAGGCCGAAGCCGGTGTTGATCCCGTACGCGGGTGCATCATCCGCAGCGATGCGTAGCGTCACCGCGTGCGCCTGCTCCACCGCGGCGAGGGCCGCCGCATCGATGCTGACGCTGAGCGCGCCGGCATAGATGCGGCGCAGGTCCGCCAGATGCAGCGGCCGCGTGCCGAGCTTCAGGGGTTCGAGTTCGGCCATCGTTGCACCTCGCCCGCGCGCACCACGGTGCGGCGCGGATTGAAACCGATCCAGTAAGACAGCTCGCTGAGCGAGCGCACGTTCCACACCACAAAATCCGCCGCGTAGCCGGCAGCAAGCGTGCCGCGCTCGTGCGCAAGACCCAGTGCCCGCGCGGCGGCGTGCGTGACCGCCTGCAGCGCCTCCTCCGGCGTGAGCCCAAAAAGCCGCGTCGCCATGCTCATGGCGAGCAGCAGCGAGGTGGCGGGGGCGGAGCCGGGGTTGCAGTCGCTCGCGACCGCCATCGCGGCGCGCGCGGCGCGCAGCGCCGCGATGGGCGGTTTGCGCTCGGCCGCCAGACAGTAATAGGCGACCGGCAGCAGGACCGCGACCGTGCCGGCGCGCGCGAGCGCTTCGGCTTCCGCGACGCCGGCGAATTCCAGGTGATCGCAGGAGAGGGCGCCAAAGCGCGTGGCGAGCAGCGTACCGCGCAGATTGCTCAGCTGTTCGGCGTGCATCTTGACCGGCACCTGCAGCGCCTCGGCGGCGCTGAACAGACGCTCGGCCTGCGCCAGGTCAAAGCCGACCCGCTCGCAGAAGATATCCACCGCGTCGACGAGCCCCTCCTCGAGGAGGGCGGGCAGCCACTCGCGGGCGATCGCATCGATGTACTCATCGGCGCGGCCGCGGTACTCCGGCGGCAGGGAGTGTGCGGCGAGGAGCGTGGTGCGCACGGTTACGCCAAAGGCGCGCCCGAGCGCGCGCGCGACGCGCAGCATCTTGGCCTCATCCTGCAGGGTGAGGCCGTAGCCGGACTTGATCTCGATCGCCGTGACGCCCTCGCCCAGGAGCGCCGCGAGGCGCGGTGCGCTTTCTTCAAAGAGCTGCTCCTCGCTCGCCGCGCGCACCGCGCGCACGCTCGAAAGGATGCCGCCGCCGGCGCGCGCGATCTCTTCGTACGAGCGCCCGCGCAGCCGCTCGGCGTACTCATCCGCACGGTTACCCGCGAACACCAGATGCGTGTGGCAGTCGATGAGCCCGGGCGTCACCCACGCTCCCTGCAGATCGTGAATTTCCGCAGCGCCGTGGTGCTCGGGCAGCTGCGTTTCCTCCCCCACCCACTCGATGCGCGCGCCGCGTGTCAGCAGCGCGCCGTGCGCCACGGTGCGCTGCGCGGCGTCACAGGTGGCGAGCTGCGCGTTGCGCCACAGTTTGAGCGTTTCCGGCAAGGCGGCGGCTCCGCGCTTTAGGGCGCGCTGCCAAGAAACGGCAGGTTCAGGCCCTGCGCGCGCGCGCACTCTATGGCCATCTCGTAGCCGGCATCTGCGTGGCGCATCACGCCCGTGGCCGGGTCGTTCCACAGCACACGCTCCAGACGGCGCGTCGCCGCCGCCGTGCCGTCGCAGACGATGACGACGCCGGCGTGCTGGGAGTAGCCCATGCCGACCCCGCCGCCGTGGTGGATCGAGACCCAGGTGGCGCCGCTGGCGGTGTTGAGCAGCGCGTTCAGGAGCGGCCAGTCGGCCACGGCATCGGAGCCGTCGCGCATCGCTTCGGTCTCGCGATTGGGGCTCGCAACGGAGCCCGAGTCCAGATGATCGCGGCCGATGACGATCGGCGCCTTGAGCTCCCCGCGCGCCACCATCTCGTTGAAGGCGACTCCGAGGCGGTGCCGATCCCCGAGTCCCACCCAGCAGATGCGCGCCGGCAGTCCCTGGAACTGGATGCGCTCGCGCGCCATATCGAGCCAGTGGTGCAGGTGCTGATCCGCGGGCAACAGCTCGCGCACCTTGGCATCCGTGCGGTAGATGTCTTCCGGATCGCCCGAAAGCGCCACCCAGCGAAACGGGCCCACCCCGCGGCAAAAGAGCGGGCGCACGTACGCCGGCACGAATCCCGGGAAGGCAAAGGCCTCCTTCACCCCGGCATCGAAAGCGACCTGGCGCAGGTTGTTGCCGTAGTCGAACACCGGGATACCCTGCCGCTGGAAGGCGAGCATCGCTTCGACGTGCCGCGCCATCGAGGCACTTGCCGCACGGGAGACCTCGGTCGGGTTCTCCGCGCGCAGCTGATCCCACTGCGCGAGCGTCCAGCCGCCCGGCAGGTAGCCATTGACCGGATCGTGCGCGGAAGTCTGATCGGTGACTGCGTGCGGCTTGACGCCGCGGCGCAGCAGCTCCGGCAGCACCTCGCAGGCATTGCCGAGCAGCCCGACCGAGCGGGCCTCCCCGGTGCGCGCCGCGCGCGCGAGTATCTCGAGCGCCTCATCGAGGCTGCGCGCCTCCACGTCCAGGTACTTCGTCTGCAGGCGCTTGGCGATGCGCTCCGGACGACACTCGATGGCGAGCATGGAGGCACCGGCCATGGTGGCCGCGAGGGGCTGCGCGCCGCCCATGCCGCCCAAGCCGGCCGTCAGGATCCACTTGCCGCTGAGGTCCCCGCCGTAGTGCTGCCGTCCCATCTCGACGAAGGTCTCGTAGGTGCCCTGCACGATCCCCTGGCTGCCGATGTAAATCCACGAGCCGGCCGTCATCTGGCCGAACATCATGAGCCCCTTGCGGTCGAGCTCGTTGAAGTGCTCCCAGTCGGCCCAGCGGGCGACGAGGTTGGAATTCGCCAGCAGTACCCGCGGCGCATCCGCGTGCGTGCGGAACACCCCGACGGGCTTGCCCGACTGGATGAGCAGCGTCTCATCGTCCTTCAGCTCGCGCAGCGCCGCCACGATCTGCTCGTAGCACTGCCAGTTGCGCGCCGCCTTGCCGATGCCACCGTACACCACCAGCTCTGTGGGGCGCTCGGCGACTTCCGGGTCCAGATTGTTCATGAGCATGCGCAGCGGCGCTTCCGTGAGCCAGCTGCGGCAGGAAAGCTGCGGCCCGCGCGGGGCACGCAGCGGCATGCGGGTGTGCGAGTCAGACATGGTCGGTTACCTCGGCTGACAGTTCGCGGCGAGTTCGTAGCGCGAACCGGGATGATAAAGCTCGGCGACACTGGCGACACGCCCCTGCGAGAAAGTGCGCCGGCGGATCAGCAGGCACGCCTCGTCGGGCTCCAGTTTCAGCAAGCGCCGGATGCGCCGCTCCGGCACGAGCGCGCGCACGGTGTGCTCGGCGCGCTGCAGCGGGGCGATGCGGATCAGAAACTCATGCGGGGTGATGCGGGTGAAATCGTTGGCGAGGTAGCCAGGCGCCACCTGCGGGTTGACGTAGCGCTCCTCGAGCTGCAGCGGCAGCGGCCCCTCGAAGTGGGTGAGGAGCGAGTACTCGAGCGGTGCGCCGGCTTTGAGCTCAAAGCGCTCGGCCAGCTCGCGCGATGCGGTAAGGGAGTTCAGGGCGAGCACCTTGACGCGGTATTCATGGCCGCGCGCACGGATCTCATCCGCAATGTTGCGCACCTCCAGCGGGTGCGCGTGCACGCGCTGCTCGGCGACGAAGGTGCCTACGCCGGCGACCCGGATCAGCACGCCATCGGCGGCGAGCTCTTTGAGCGCGCGGTTGGCGGTCATGCGCGAGACCGCAAGCTCGCGTACCAGCTCATTCTCCGAGGGCACGCGCGCCCCGGCGCGCAGCGCCCCGGCGGCGATGCGCTCGAGCACGTAGTGCTTTACCTGCAGGTAACGCGCGGCGGCCCGGGGTATGAGCACCAGAAGAGCCTCTTGAAGGGGGGGGCGAGAGCCCCAATGCTGGCATGGCGAAGCTTTCTTGTCTATACAGGTCCAGGGTGGGTGAGACCGCAGCGGCTTCGGGGGCCGCGTCGGGACAGTTTCCTCCCCCGCGCTCTTCCGGTAGAATGCGCGGCCCTCGAGCGGCTGCAAGGCGGCGCGAGGACGGGTGGCTGGTGTCGGGGCATCTTGATTGCAGATGCGCGGCGCCCCCGAAAACGAAGACCGATAAGCCCCCGCGGGGCTTTTTTTTTGGGTGGGCCTTGGGGCCCATTTTTGTTTTGCAGGGGCACCTTTATTTAGGAAGGGGCCCAAAGGGGATGCGACGTGACGCGGGTATTGCGTGAGCGCCTCATGGCGCTGCTCGAGCCGCTGCTCGGACGGCTCGGCTACGAGCTGGTGGACCTGGAGTACACCTCCGGGGGCAGCCAGGCGCTGGTGCGGGTGTTCATCGACGCCCCGGCCGGTGTCGGGGTCGAGGACTGCGAACGCGTGAGCCGCGAGGTCTCGGCGCTGCTGGATGTCGAGGATCCGATCCCGACGCGCCTACACGCTGGAGGTGTCCTCGCCGGGTTTCGATCGGGTGCTGCGCACCCAGGCGCATTTCGAGCGCTTCGTCGGCGCGCGGGTGTTCGTGGAGCTGAAGGAGCCGCGCGCCGGGCGGCGCCGCTACACGGGGAAGCTGCTGGCGGTCGGACGAGGGTGGCATCGCCCTGGAAGTGGACCAGCGAGCAGGTGGCGATGCAGTTTGCAGAGATTGGCAAGGCGCGGCTCGCCTCGTAGCGGGGCGCTGGCTTGAGCCGCGGCTGGAGGCATTCAGAAGGTAGTGAGACTGTGAACAAAGAAATTCTGATGGTGGTCGATGCCGTCTCGAACGAGAAGGGCGTCGATAAGGAAGTCATCTTCGAGGCGCTCGAAGCGGCGCTGGCCTCGGCTACCCGCAAGAAGCACGGCGAGGAGTGGGACGCGCGCGTCGCGATCGACCGCAAGAGCGGCGACTACGAGACCTTCCGCCGCTGGAAGGTGTTCGCCGATGACTCCAAGGAGCTGGAAGTCCCGGAGCGCGAGCTGCGGCTGGAGGACGCGCGTCGACGTGGACCCGCAAGGCCGAGCCTGGCGGCTTCGTCGAGCAGCCGATGGAGTCGGTGGCCTTCGGCCGCATCGCCGCGCAGCAGGCCAAGCAGGTCATCGTGCAGAAGGTGCGCGAGGCCGAGCGCGCCCAGGTGGTCGATGCCTACCGCGACCGCGTCGGCACGCTGGTCAGCGGCGTCGTCAAGCGCGTCGACCGCAACGGCATCTACATCGACCTGGGCAGCAACGCCGAGGGCTTCGTGCCGCGCACCGACATGATCCCGCGCGAGCAGGCCAAGCCGCAGGACCGCGTCAAGGCGTTCCTGAAGGAAGTGCGCTCCGAGCCGCGCGGCCCGCAGCTGTTCCTGACGCGCACGGCGCCGGAATTCCTGATCGAGCTGTTCAAGCTCGAGGTGCCCGAAGTCGGCCAGGGCCTGATCCAGATCCTGGGCGCCGCGCGCGATCCGGGCGTGCGCGCCAAGATCGCGGTGCAAGCAGCAGCGATCCGCGCATCGATCCGGTCGGCGCCTGCGTCGGCATGCGCGGCTCGCGCGTGCAGGCGGTCTCCAACGAGATCGCCGGCGAGCGCGTGGACATCATTCCGCACGATCGAGAACGCCGGCGCAGTTCGTCATCAACGCCATGTCGCCGGCCGAGGTGCATGTCGATCGTGGTCGACGAGGACTCGCACAGCATGGATATCGCGGTCGCCGAGGACAAGCTCTCGCAGGCCATCGGCCGCGGCGGCCAGAACATCCGCCTCGCCAGCCAGCTCACCGGCTGGGATCTGAACGTCATGACCGAGTCGGACGCCGAGGCCAAGAGCGAGACGGAGGCGCGAGGCGCTGGTGCAGACCTTCATGAAGCAGCTCGACGTTGATGAGGACGTCGCCGACGATCCTGGCGCAGGAGGGCTTCTCCACCATCGAGGAGGTCGCCTACGTGCCGCAGGCGGAACTGGCGGCGATCGAGGAGTTCGACGAGGACATCGTCAAGGAGCTGCGCAACCGCGCCCGCGACGTGCTGCTGACGCAGGCGATCGCGAGCGAGGAAACGCTCGATCAGTCGATGCCGGCGGATGACCTGCTGCGCTCGAGGGCATGAGCCCGGACCTGGCGCTGGCGCTGGCGCGGCGCGGCGTGCGCACGCGCGAGGATCTGGCCGAGCAGTCGGTCGATGACCTGGCGGATATCGAGGGGCTCGCGGCCGACGAGGCCGGCAAGCTGATCATGACGGCGCGCGCGCCGTGGTTCGAGGCGGGTAACTGACTGAAACGGGACAAGGATTCAAGCGTATGGCTGAAGTAACCGTTTCCCAATTTGCGGAGGTACTGAAAGTACCCGTGGACCGGCTGCTCGTGCAGCTGGATCAGGCGGGCATCAAGGTATCCGGGCCCGATGACCGCATCAGCGACGATGCCAAGCTCGAGCTGCTCACGCATCTGCGCCGCAGCCACGGCAGCGACGATGCCGACGGCGACGGTGCGCCGCGCAAGATCACGCTCAAGCGCAAGACGCAAAGCGAGCTGAAGCTCGCCAGCACCAAGGACGCGCACGCACCGTGAATGTCGAGGTGCGCCGCAAGCGCACCTACATCAAGCGCGACGTGCTCGAGGAGCAGGCGCGCGCGCAGCAGGATGCAGATCGATCACAAGAAGCGCGAAGCCGAGGAAGCGCAGCGCGCGCGAGAGCGAGCGCGCCGAGGCCGAGCGGCGCGAGCGCGAGCGTCTCGAGGCGGAGAACCGCCGCCGTGTCGAGGAAGAGCAGACCCGCAAGAAGGCGCAGGAAGACGCGCGCCGCGTCGCCGAGCAGCGCAGCCGCGATGATGAGGCGCGCCGCACCCGCGAGCGCGAAGAACACGAGCGACGCACCGGTGAGCGCGAGCGGCCGCAACCGGCCGTCGCCGCAGCCGTGGTGCGCCCGACCCCCGAAGCGCCCGCGGACGACAAGCACACCCGCTACGGCCGCCAGGAGCTGCACGTCGCCGGCGACGTCAGCGCGCGCTACAAGAAGAAGCGGCGCGTCAAGGCGCGTCCGGTGCCCTCGGCGGCAGCTGAGGCGCAAGCACGGCTTCGAGATGCCGACCGCGCCGGTGAAGCGCGAAGTCGGTATCGGCGAGACGATCACGGTGGCGGAGCTTGCGCAGAAGATGGCGGTCAAGGCGACCGAGGTCATCAAGGTGCTGATGAACATGGGCGTCATGGCGACCATCAACCAGCCGATCGACCAGGACACCGCGGTGCTGGTGGTCGAGGAGATGGGCCATACGCGCCAAGCTCCTGAAGCGAGAACCAGATCGAGGATGACCTGCAGGGCGTCGCGCAGGCGGAAAGTGACGCGCGAGCCGCGCCCGCCGGTGGTCACCGTCATGGGCCACGTCGATCACGGCAAGACCTCGCTGCTGGATTACATCCGCCGCACCAAGGTGGCGGCGGGCGAGGCCGGTGGCATCACCCAGCACATCGGCGCCTATCACGTCGAGACGCCGCAAGCGGCGTCGATCACCTTCCTCGACACCCCGGGCCATGCGGCCTTCACCGCCATGCGCGCCCGCGGCGCCAAGGCCACGGACGTCGTGGTGCTGGTGGTCGCGGCCGACGATGGCGTCATGCCGCAGACCATCGAGGCGATCCAGCACGCACGCGCGGCCAACGTGCCGATCGTCGTCGCGGTCAACAAGATCGACAAGTCCGACGCCGATCCGGAGCGCGTGCGCACCGAGCTGGCCAAGCACGAGGTCATCCCCGAGGAGTGGGGCGGCCAGAACATCTTCGTGCACGTCTCGGCGCGCACCGGCGCAGGGCATCGATCAGCTGCTCGAGGCGATCCTGCTGCAGGCCGAGGTGCTCGAGCTGCAAGGCGCCGCGCAGCGGGCTCGCCTCCGGCGTCGTGATCGAGTCGAGCATCGAGAAGGGCCGCGGCGCGGTCGCCACGGTGCTGGTCAAGCGCGGCACGCTGCACATGGGCGATCCGATCCTCGCCGGCTCGGAGTTCGGGCGCGTGCGCGCCATGTTCGATGAGAACGGCAAGCCGGTGCAGGAAGCCCCGCCCTCGATGCCGGTCGTGGTGCTGGGCCTGTCGGCGGCGCCCGAACGCGGGCGATGAGCTGCTGGTGGTCGAGAGCGAGCGCAAGGCGCGCGAAGTGGCGCTGTACCGCCAGGGCAAGTTCCGCGACGTCAAGCTCGCCCGCACGAGCACCCGTGCCGAGGATGTGTTCTCGCAGATGGGCGAGGCGAAGGCCGGCGTGGTCGTCGGTGCTCATCAAGGCCGACGTGCAGGGCAGCGCCGAGGCGCTGCGCGAGGCGCTCGGACAAGCTCTCCACCGATGAGGTGCAGGTGAAGGTGATCGCCAGCGGCGTCGGCGGCATCACCGCCTCGGATGTGCAGCTCGCGGCCGCCTCGCAAGGCGCTCATCATCGGCTTCAACGTGCGCGCCGATGCGGGTGCGCGCGAGGCGGTCAAGGAAACCGGCGTCGAGGTGCGCTACTACAGCATCATTTACGAAGCCATCGATGATGTGAAGCAGATGATGTGCGGCATGCTGGCAGCCGGAGATCAAGGAGACGATCGTCGGCGTGGCGCAGGTGCGCGAGGTGTTCCGCTCCAGCAAGTTCGGCGTGGTGGCCGGCTGCCTGGTCACCGAGGGCGTCGGTCAAGCGCAACAACCCGATCCGCGTGCTGCGCGACAACGTCGTGATCTTCGAAGGCGCGCTCGAATCGCTGCGCCGCTTCAAGGACGACGTCAGCGAAGTGCGCGCCGGCACCGAGTGCGGCATCGGCGTGAAGAACTACCAGGACGTGCGCGTCGGCGATCAGATCGAGTGCTACTCGCGCGTCGAGGTGGCACGCACGCTGCAGTAATGGCACAGCCGCGCACGCAACGCATCGAAGCGGAGATCCAGCGCGTGCTCGCCGCGCTGATCGCGCGCGAGGTGAAGGATCCGCGCGTCGGCAACGTCACCTCACCGCGGTCGAGCATGGCGGCGGATCTGAGCTCGGCGCGCATCTTCTTACGCCCTTTGCCTCGAGCAACCCACCCGAGCAGGTGCGCCTGGCCTGACGCATGCCGCCGGCTTCCTGCGCGGGGAACTCGGACGGCGGCTCGGGCTGCGGCACGCGCCGCGCCTGGAGTTCGTGTTCGATGCGAGCGTGGAAGGGGCCGAGCAGCTGACGCGCCTCATCGAGGAGGCGGTGGCGGCGGATCGCGCCGCAGATCCGGAGCCGGCCGCCGGCGTACCCGGCAGCCCCGATCCGCCGCGGCGCTGAAGCTGCATCGATGCCAAGCGGCGTGCTGCTGCTCGACAAGCCCCTCGGCCTGTCGTCGAACGCGGCCCTGCAGCGGGTGCGCCGCTCTTTGCAGCGGCGAAGGCCGGCCACGTCGGCAGCCTCGATCCGCTCGCCACCGGCATGCTGCCGATCTGCCTCGGCGAGGCGACCAAGATCGCCGGCGACATTCTCGCCGGACGCAAGCGCTACCGCTTCAGCGTCGGCTCTGGGGCGACGCACCGCTGACCGGGGATGCCGAGGGCGAAGTGACGAGCACGGCGCCGTACCGCCGCTCACCCCGGCGAGCCTGCACGCGACGCTCGCGCGATTCCTCGGCGCCCAGACGCAGATCCCGCCGATGTACTCGGCGCTCAAGCGCGACGGGCAGCCGCTGTACAAGCTCGCGCGCGCCGGGCTCACCGTGGAGCGCGCGCCGCGCGCCATCGAGTTGTTCGATCTGTCACTCCTGAACTTCACCGCCCAGGAGTTGCAGCTGGAGACTCCTGCTCCAAGGGCACCTACATGCGCGTGCTGGCCGAGGACATCGCCGCAGCCCTGGGCACCGCCGGGCACGTCGCGGCCCTGCGGCGCCTGTATGTGGAGCCCTTCGCGGATGAGCCGATGCACACCCTGGAGGCCTTGCACGCGTGCCAGGAAGCCGGCGGGACGCTGCCGCTCTTGCCGCTCGATCGGCCGCTGCAGCACCTGCCGGAGCTGCGCCTGAATGCCGAGGAAGCCCGGGCGTTCGGGCAGGGACGCAAGTTACCGAGCGCACTGAGCGGGGCACTCGCGCGCGTGCGCGTCTATGACGCGGCCGGCCGTTTCGTCGGGCTGGGCGAAACGGATCCAACCGGAGCGCTGCAGCCGCGCCGGCTGTTCAACGGCGAGTCCTGAAGTCGGCGGCGCGCGCGAACGCGCACCGCCCGTATGCGCCGAGACGGTATTTCCTGTGAGCGCCATGGCTTAAGCGTAGGCTCCACGGCCCATGTCCGCGCCGAGTTCTTCGGCCCGGGCCCTTACAACTCCAATAACCCACAGACTCAGGAAACTCCCATGTCAAAAGTAACTCGCCCTTTGTGCGCCCTCGGCGCGCTGCTGGCTCTGTCCGCCACGGCCACCGTTGCCTACGCGGACGGTCGTAACTGGAATGACGGCCCGGTCATCAACGTTTCGGCGATCCGCACCGTCGATGGGCATTTCGATGACTACATGAAGTGGCTCGCGACTTCGTGGAAGAAGCAGGAAGAGGCGGCCAAGAAGGCCGGCCTCATCAGCTCCTACCGCGTGTACGTGGTTGAGGCGCGCACGCCGACCGACCCGGACGTGTACCTGGTGGTCGAGTACAAGAACTGGGCCGCGCTGGATAATCTCGGCGGCACGCTCGATGGCATCAGCGCTCAGGTGGAAGGATCCCTCGACAAGGCGCAGCAGTCGCAGATCGATCGGGCCAAGATCCGCACGATCCTCGGCTCACAGACCATGCAGGCGGCGGAGCTGAAGTAGACCTCCCGCGCCTCGCCGGCGCGCCGCCTCGGGCGCGCCGGGACTGAGCCGGGTCCCTGCAAGCGCGCGGAGCGCGGCATTGCAGGGGCTCGGCTCTCCGGAAAGACCGTGCCGGCTCTCTATACCGGGCACGCAGGCCGTTCGCGCCGCCCATCGGCCCGGCACCGGGGGAGGCGCCGCGCACCAGATCCTTCCGCCTCGGGGCGGTTAACACTTGTCCGGAAGGTGGCTCGCCGTTAGAATTCGCGGCTTACCAAAAGGCTCTTAAGACAAGTAGTTAGGACAATCGCGTAATGGCTTTAACCAGCGAGAAAAAGGGCGGCATCCTCGCACAGTTCCGCCGCGACCCGGCCGATACCGGCTCGCCTGAAGTTCAGATCGCGCTGCTCTCGGAGCGCATCAACGGACTGGGCGAGCATTTCAGCGCCCACAAGCGCGATCACTCCTCGCGCCGCGGGCTGGTCAAGCTCGTCAACCAGCGCCGCAAGCTGCTCGACTACCTGAAAGCCACACAACCGGACAAGTACCAGGAGCTCGTCGAGCGCCTGGGGCTTCGCCGCTGAGAACGCACTGGGCCGCGCGCTTACCGACGCGCGGCCCTTGTGTTCTTGCCCACCGAATTCACTTTCGAGGATTGAAGCGTGAGCGTTCTTCAAGCAAGTCTTTTCCCTATGGCCAGCATACCGTCACCCTCGAGACCGGCGAGCTCGCCCGCCAGGCCGATGGCGCGGTCCTCGTCTCCATGGGCGAAACGGTGGTGCTGGTCACCGCCTGCGCCAAGCAGACCGCCATGCCGGGTCGGGATTTCTTTCCCCTCACCGTCAACTACATCGAGAAGACCTACGCCGCCGGGCGCATCCCGGGCGGCTTCTTCAAGCGCGAAGGCCGGCCGACCGAGAAGCGAGACGCTGACCTCGCGACTGATCGATCGGCCGATCCGCCCGCTGTTTCCCGGATGGCTTCCACAACGAAGTGCAGGTCGTCGCAACCGTGCTGTCGCTGGATCCGGATATCGATGCGGACATCCCGGCGCTGCTGGGCGCCTCCGCGGCGCTGCTGCTCGCCGGGGCTGCCGTTCAATGGCCCGATCGGCGCCGCGCGCGTCGGCTAACGGACGGCCAGTACCTGCTGAACCCGACCGCGCACCGAGCTCAGGCAACTCGCAGCTCGATCTGGTGGTCGCCGGCACCGAGCCTGCCGTGCTGATGGTCGAGTCCGAGGCCCAGGGCCTGTCCGAGGAGGTGATGCTCGGCGCCGTGGTATTCGGCCACGAGCAGATGCAGATCGCGATCCGCGCCATCCGCGAGCTGGCCGCCGAGGCCGGCAAGCCGCGCTGGGACTGGACAGCCGGCAGCCGACAACGCCGCCGCTGGCCGAGGCCGTGGCGCTGCACGCGCAGGCCGCGCTCGTCGCAGGCCTATCGCATCACCGAGAAGCAGCAGCGCCACGCCCGCCTCGTCCGAGATCAAGAAGCAGACGCTCGCGGCGCTGAGCGCGGGCGAGGCGCCGAAGTGGACGGCCGAGCAGGTCGAGCGGCGAGCTGCTTCAAGCTCGAGAGCAACATCGTGCGCGAGCGCATCCTGGACGGGCGAGCCGCGCATCGACGGCCGCGATACCGTGACCGTGCGCCCGATCACCGTCAAGGTCGGCGTGCTGCCGCGTACGCACGGCTCGGCGCTGTTCACCCGCGGCGAGACCCAGGCGCTGGTGACCACGACGCTCGGCACCACGCGCGATGCGCAGATCATCGATGCGCTCGAGGGCGAGCGGCGCGAACCGTTCATGCTGCACTACAACTTCCCGCCGTTCTCGGTGGGCGAGACCGGCATGATGGGTTCGCCCAAGCGGCGCGAAATCGGCCACGGCAACCTGGCGCGCCGCGGCGTGAACGCCGTGATGCCCGACATGGCCACGTTCCCGTACGTGATCCGCGTGGTATCGGAGATTCTCGAATCCAACGGCTCGAGCTCGATGGCGAGCGTGTGCGGCACCAGCCTGTCGCTGATGGACGCCGGTGTGCCGATCAAGGCGCCGGTGGCCGGCGTCGCCATGGGCCTGGTGCTCGAGGGCAGCCGCTTCCAGGTGCTGACCGACATCCTCGGCGATGAGGATCACCTGGGCGACATGGATTTCAAGGTCGCCGGTACCAAGGACGGCGTCACCGCGCTGCAGATGGACATCAAGGTCGAGGGCGTCACGCCGGAGATCATGCGCGTGGCGCTGATCAGGCGCGCGCCGGGCGGCTGCACATCCTGGATGAGATGGACAAGGTCATCCGCGAGCCGCGCGCGAAGATGTCCGAGTGGGCGCCTTCGATCATCACGCTGAAGATCGATCCGGAGAAGATCCGCGACGTCATCGGCAAGGGCGGTGCGGTCATCCGCCAGATCACCGAGGAGACCGGCACCACCATCGACATCGAGAACGACGGCACGGTGAAGATCGCCTCGGTCAGCGGCGCGGCCGGGCGCGAGGCGCAGCGGCGCATCGAGCTGATCACGGCCGACGTCGAAGTCGGCCAGATCTATGAGGGCAAGGTCGCCAAGCTGATGGACTTCGGCGCCTTCGTGACGATCCTGCCGGGCCGCGACGGTCTGGTGCACATCTCGCAGATCTCCGACGAGCGCGTCGAGCGGGTCAGCGACAAGCTCAAGGAAGGCGATCATGATCCGCGTGAAGGTGCTCGAGGTCGATCGGCAGGGGCGCATCCGCCTGTCGATGCGCAACGTCGACGCGGCCTGAAGCGGCCGCACGCGACAGAAGCGAATCCGGCGCGGTCAGCCCTGCGGACCGCGCCCGTTCTGAGTGGCGAACTGCCGCAGACTTTGCTCGAGGTAGTTGCCGATCACGCCCCGGGTGGTGCCCCCGTACGAGCGGATCACCTGCGAGAGAAAGTCGCGGCTCATGAGCGGCTCACCGTCATGCTCCTGCTCGGAGATCACCTGCAGCAGGATGCTGCGCGTGATGTCCCCCTGGCTCTTCTTGTCGATCACGACAAAGTCGATGCGCTCGATCACCAGGCGGCGGATGTCGGCGAGGGTGATGTAGCGGCTCTCAACCGTGTCGTATAACCGCCGGTTCGGATACTTCTTTATGGTGCGCGCTTCACTCATCGCACGTCCCTCACTATGGGTTGTTATTGCACCTTCCTTAGTGCAGGGCGTTTCGCCATACCTTATTACAAGTGGAACCCCGGCGGCCACCCGCACACGGCAAAACTGCCTCAGCGCTCGGGCAGCGGCAGCTGCCGCAGACCGCGCAGTGGCGCGAGTGTCCAGTGTTCGATGGCCCAGGAGAGGATCCGCGCGGGGGGCTCAAGCTTAAGCTCAGCCGCTGGGTTCTGGCGCAGTAGCCCCAGTGCCTGCCACAGCTGCCCCCCGGCCGTGGCCGGTTCGAGTGCCACCGATCGGCGCGATTTTGCGAGCTTCGCCCCGCCCGGTTCCGTCACCAGGGGCAGGTGAGCGTAGCGGGGCGTCGGCAGCTGCAGCCTGCGCTGCAGGCTGATCTGCCAGGGGGTGCTGTCCAAGAGGTCCGCCCCGCGCACGACGTGCGTGACGGCCTGCCGTGCATCATCCACCACCACGGCGAGCTGGTACGCGAAGGCCTGGTCGCGGCGACGGATGATCACGTCCCCACGCTCGGAGAGCTCGAAGGTGCAGGGGCCCTGCACCCGATCCTCGAACGAAAGAATTCCCTCGGGCACGCGAAAGCGCGTGGCGGTCGGTCCGGCCGAGCGTGGCCCGGCGCGGCACGTGCCCGGATACCCCGCCTCATCGGCCAGCTCGCGCCGCGAGCAGCTGCACTCAAAGGTCAAACCGAGCCTCTGCAGGCGCTGCAGCGTCGCGGCATAGGCCTCCGTGCCCGTGCTTTGGTACTCGATGAGGCCATCCCAGTGCAGGCCGAAGGCCTCCAGCGTGCGCAGGATCTGGGCCGCGCAGCCGGCGATCTCGCGCTCGCGATCCAGATCCTCCAGACGCACGAGCCAGCGGCCCCCGTGCGCACGGGCATCCAGAAAGCTCCCGAGCGCTGTGACCAGGGAGCCCAGATGCAGCGGACCGGTGGGTGAGGGCGCGAAGCGCCCGATGTAGGCCGCGCTCGCGACCGCAGTCGGTGCGCGCGCGGGGGAGGGGCCGCCTCGACTAGCGGTAGCGATCGTCCCGGTCGCCGTACTGGCGCTCGCGCCGCTCGCGCCGCTCCTGGGCTTCGAGGCTCAAAGTCGCCACGGGCCGCGCCTCAAGACGCTTGATGCCGATCTCTTCGCCGGTCTCAAGGCAGTAGCCGTAGCTGCCGTCCTCGATGCGCTTCAAGGCTTCGTCGATCTTGCGGATGAGCTTGCGTTCCCGATCACGGGTGCGCAGCTCCAGGCTGAATTCCTCTTCCTGCGTGGCCCGATCGTTCGGATCCGGAAAATTCGCCGCTTCGTCCTTCATGTGCGAGACGGTGCGATCCACTTCCACCATCAGATCGCGCTTCCAGCTGTTGAGGATGCTGCGGAAGTGCTCGAGCTGCTCCTTGCTCATGTACTGCTCGCCACGCTTGACGATGTAGGGCTGTACGTTGCGCGGACCGGCTAAGAGGCTCCCCGGCTCGAGCGCCTCCGCATCGTCGGCATCCCCTGCAGCCGCCGGGGCGAGCGAGCGCGCGGCGGGGGCCGGCGGGCTCACCGGCAGCGCGCTGCGCGCGAGGGGCTTTTTCACTTCCGGCTCCGGTGCGGCGGAGGCCGGCTGCGCGGGCGCGCCGGGCTTCTTCGGCACGGCGGCCACGCTCTTGCGCACCTGCGCGCTCACCGGGCGTGGGCGCGCCGGTTCGGGCTTGCGCGCGGCGACCGCCTTTCGTGCCGGGGGCCGGCTCACCACCTTCTTGCCCTTGGCGGACTTCGGCGCAGGTCTCTTGGCCGGCATCAATGACTCCTCAGAAAACAGCCTCAGGCCGTGAAAGAACGCGCGATTATACCGGCGCACTCCGGGCTGTACAGGTGTTCTCGGATCCGGGCAATTTCGGGGGGCGGCGGGGCGCTTCGCCGCAGCGCAGGAAGGGAGAATCCTGCCTTGAGGCGCGCGGGTTACGCCAGCGCTACCGGCGGCGCCGCCTGCCACCCCGGCTGTCGTCGCTCCGCGACAACGGTGGTGTAGATTCCGCCGCGCACGTTGAAGCGGGCGCTCAGGCGCAGGAAGCGTGGCTGCAATGCGGCGTTCAGGTGATCGGCGATCTCGTTGGTGACCGCCTCGTGAAATACGCCGCGGTCACGGAAGGACCAGATGTAGAGCTTCAACGACTTCAGTTCCACGCACCGCTCGATCGTGGCACATACTCCAGTTCGAGCGTGGCGAAGTCCGGCTGCCCGGTGCGCGGACACAGACACGTGAACTCCGGTATCTGCATGCGGATGGTGTAGTCGCGCGCGGGTGCGGGATTGGCGAAAGTCTCCAGTTCACGGGTGGGCGCTGCGGGCATATTCCACTACACTACACCATCCTTTTGGGCTGCTGTACGGGGCGAGAAGTAAGTAGAGATGCGGCTGACCAAGATCAAGCTCGCCGGCTTCAAGTCCTTCGTCGATCCGACCCAAATCAACTTCCCGAGTAATCTCACCGGTGTCGTGGGCCCCAACGGCTGCGGCAAGTCGAATGTCATCGACGCGGTGCGCTGGGTCATGGGGGAGCTGTCCGCGAAGCACCTGCGCGGGGACAACATGGCGGACGTGGTGTTCAACGGCTCGGGCGCGCGCAAGCCCGTCGGCAGCGCCTCCGTGGAGCTGATGTTCGACAACGCTGACGGCAAGATCGGCGGCGCCTACGCCGGCTACAGTGAGGTCTCGCTCAGGCGCCAGGTGGCCGCGCGATGGCACGTCGGCATACTTCATCAACGGCGGCCGCTGCCGCCGCAAGGACATCACCAACCTCTTCCTCGGCACCGGCCTGGGTTCGCGCAGCTACGCGATCATCGAGCAGGGCATGATCTCGCGCGTCATCGACGCGAAGGCCGAGGACATGCGCGCCTTCGTCGAGGAGGCCGCCGGTATCTCGCGCTACAAGGAGCGCCGCAAGGAGACCGAGGCGCGCATCGCCGACACGCGTGAGAATCTTGAGCGCCTGCAGGACGTGCTCGATGAGGTCGAGAAACAGATCCGCCACCTGCAGCGCCAGGCCGCCACGGCGCGACGCTATCAGGCGCTGAAGGAGCAGGAGCGGCGACTGACCGCGGAGCTGCTCGCCCTGCGCCTGCGTGAGCTTGACTCGCGGTGCGCAGGTGCACGATGCCACCGTGCGCTCGCGCGAGCTTGCGATGCAGGCGGCCCTGAGCGAGCAGCGCGCGGCGGAAGCGGCGATCGAGCGCCAGCGTACCGTGCACGGCGCGCACGGGGAGGCCCTCTCTGCCGTGCAGGCACGCTACTACGAGGTGGGCGCGGACATCTCCCGGCTCGAGCAATCGATCGAGCACACGCGTGAGTTGCGCGAACGGCAGCGCGCGGATCTCACGCAGACTCACGCGACGCTCGGCGAACTTGCCACGCACATCGGGCGCGACGAGCAGCAGCTCACCGCCGTGCGCGCCGAACTCGCCGAGCTTGCCCCGCAGCTGCAGGCGGCGCAGGAAGCCGAGAGCGAGGCCGCCGGTGCGCACGAAGCCGCCGAGCGCGCCGTGCACGACTGGCAACAGCGCTGGGAGGCGCATACCCGGGCGATCGGTGCCGCCGAGCAGGTCAGCGGCGTCGAGCGCGCCCGCATCGAGCAGCTGGAGAATCAGCTGCGACGGCTGAGTGCCCAGGCGCAACGCCTCGGCGAGGAACACGAATCCCTCAGCGCCTCTCACCCGGACAGTGAACTTACGCAACTTTGCGCCGAGGAAGCCGCAGCGCGCGCGCGCAGCGAGGAAGTCGCCCGCGCCCTCAACGGCGCGCACGAGCAGGTGCAGGCCTTACGTGCCACGCAGCTCGCCGCCGAGCGGGAGCTGGAAGCCACGCGCGGCGCCCGCGAGACGGCGCGCGCGGAGCTGACCTCGCTTGAGGCACTGCAGGCGGCGGCCCTGAGCGATCACGCCGGGCAGACCGCGCAGTGGCTCAGCGCCGCCGGACTTGCGGGCCGGCCGCGTCTTGCCGCGGCGCTCGAGGTCGAGGGCGGCTGGGAGCGTGCCGTTGAAACCGTGCTCGGGGACTACCTGGAGGCGGTGTGTGTTGAGGAGCTCGACGCTGCGGCCGGCTCCCTCGGCGGCTTGAGTGCCGGGCGGCTGACGCTCATCGAAGGCAGTGCCGGTGGCGAGGCCGCTGCGGCGGGCACGCTCGCCGCGCGGGTGCGCGGACCGGGCGCGATCCTTGCCCGCCTCGCGGGGGTGTTTACGGCGCCCTCGCTGGCGCAGGCGCTGCAGCAGCGCGCTGCACTCGGGGACGGGCACTCCTACATTACCGCTGCCGGTGAGTGGGTCGGACGGGCGTGGCTGCGTGTCAGTCGCGGCAGCGACGAGCGCGCCGGCGTGCTCGAGCGCGAGCACCGACTGAAAGTGCTGCGGGGCAGCGCTACGGCGGCCGGCACTCGCGTCACCCAGGCGCAGGCGGCGCTCGCGGCAGCGCGTGCAGGGCTTGCGGCGGCGGAGAGTGAACGCGAGAGCACCCAGCAGGGGCTGCAGCTTGCGCACCGTACGCATGCAGATCAGCTCGCGGCGCTGCAGGGGGCCCGTGCCCGCGCTGCCGAGTCGCAGCAACGCGGCGAGCGGTTGCGTGCCGATGCCGGGGAAGTGCAACGTGAGCGGGCGGCGACAGAGCAAGCGCTCGCACGCGCCCGCGAGGAGCTGGCGCGCGCCGCACAGACGCTCGCAAGCCTTGAGGGGCAGCACGGGGAACTCACGCGCGAGCGCGAGGCGCGGCGCGCGGCGCTCGCCAGTGCGCGCGCCCATGCCCAGACACTGCAGCTGAGCGCGCGCGACCTGCACGTACGGGTCGAATCGCGCCGCTCGACCGAAAGCTCGGTGGCGGTCGGCATGGGGCGCATGATCGAGCAGCGCACGCAGCTGCTGCGCCGCCGCGAGGAGCTCGAGACAGAGCTCGCTTCCGGGGATGCGCCCATCCTGCAGGCGCAGGCGCGCCTCGATGAGGCGCTCGCGTTGCGGCTCACCGTGGAGGGTGAGCTCGCCGGCGCCCGCACGGCGCTCGAGGCCGCCGAAGCCGGCCTGCGCGCCTTTGACGAGGAGCGCCTCAACGCCGAGCAGCGCGTGAGTGTGGCACGCGAGGCGATGGAGGCTGCGCGCCTTGCCGCGCAGGAGACGCACGTGCGGCGTGCCGCACTCGCCGAACAGTTTGCCGAGACGCGCTGCGAACTCTCCGCGGTGCTCGCCGGGCTCACCGCCGCGGCAGACGTGCCCGCCTGGGAGCAGTCCTTGAGCGAGGCCCGGGCGGATGTCGAGAAGCTCGGGCAGGTGAATCTGGCGGCGATCGATGAGCTCAAGGAGCAGACGCAGCGCAAGGAATACCTCGACCGCCAGTTCGCCGACCTCAATTCGACGCGCTGAGCACGCTCGAGGAGGCGATGCGCCGCATCGACAAGGAGACGCGCACGCGCTTCGAGGACACCTTCGAGCGCATCAACGCTGGGTCTGCAGGAGAAGTTTCCGCGCCTCTTCGGCGGCGGGCACGCCTATCTTGAGCTCGTCGGCGAGGACAAGCTGAGCGCAGGCGTTGCCGTCATGGCGCGCCCGCCGGGCAAGAAGAACAGCACCATTCACCTGCTCTCGGGCGGCGAGAAGGCGCTGACGGCCGTCGCCCTGGTGTTCTCGATCTTCGATCTGAACCCGGCGCCGTTCTGCCTGCTCGATGAGGTCGATGCACCGCTGGATGAGCACAACGTCGGGCGTTTCTGCGATATCGTGCGCGAGATGTCCGCCCGCGTGCAGTTCGTGTTCATCACTCACAACAAGAGCACCATGGAGCTTGCGTCGCAGCTGATCGGCGTCACCATGAACGAGCCGGGTGTCTCGCGGCTGGTGACCGTGGACGTCGATGAGGCCGTGCGCCTCGCAGCCGTCTGATCCGCACGGGTGGCGGCCCTCATGAGTTCTGAGCTGCGCTGGATCCTCCTCCTCCTCGGGGTACTGTTCATCGCCGGGCTCGCCTGGTGGGAGCGCCGCCGCCCGCGTCAGGCGAGCGCGAGCAGCGCCTCGGAGCGCCCCGCGCCGCGTGACCTGGTGGGCGAGAGTGGCGCGCGTGCCCCGCGCGAGGCGCTGACGCTGCCGGAGATGCGTGCACGGGAACCACTCGTGCCGCACGAGCTGACGGTTGTGAATCTGCCCGATACCCCGAGCGTGCCGGTGCTTGAGCCGCACACCGAGGCCCCCGACACCCCGCCCCCCGACGTCCCCGCTCGGGCCGATGTGGCAGAGACCCGCAGCGCGGCCGAGCACCGCCAGGCCGACCTCCCCGCGCAGCGCGCGCCCGACCCTGCGCCGCTCGCGGCAGAGGCGGATGGCTTCGACTACGTGCCCAGGATCGAGCCTGCGCCGGCGCCGCTCGCGTCGGCCCCGTCCGCGGCGGCCGCACCGCCCCCCCGGCACTCGCGCCGCTGCGCGAAGCACTCCCGGAACTGCCCTCCGCCGCGCCGCCCGTGGTCGAGTGGCCCCCGGATGAACAGCGGCGCGTCGTCGCGCTGCGTCTGGTGGCGCCGCAGCCGCAGCGCTTCGCCGGCCGCTCGCTGCGCCAGGCGCTGGCCGCGGAGGGCTTCGTGCTCGGTCGCTTCGCGATCTTCCACAAACCCGACGAGGAGCGGCGCGCGGTGCTGAGCGCGGCGAGCCTGAACCGTCCCGGCACGTTTGACCCCGACACCATGGACTCGCAGCACTACGGCGGCCTCTCGCTCTTCGCCGTGCTGCCGGGCCCGAAGTCTCCGCCCCAGGCCTTCGATGAACTCGTCTTCACCGCGCGCAGCCTGAATGAGCGTCTGCACGGGGTGCTGCAGGATGAGCAGGGCGGCCCGCTCACGCCCTCGCGCATCGCCTCGCTGCGCGAGCGGCTCAACGCCGGGGCCACCTGGTGACAGGCGAGGCGGCGGCGCGCGCCGCCGAGCTGCGCGCGCAGATTGCGCAGCACGACTACCGCTACTACGTGCTCGATGACCCGCAGGTGCCGGACGCCGAATACGACCGGCTGATGCGCGAGCTGCGCGCGCTGGAAGCCGCCGATCCGGCGCTCATCACCGCCGATTCCCCCACGCAGCGCGTCTGCGGGCACACCGAGCGGCGCCTTTGGCGAGGTGGTGCATGAGCGTGCCGATGCTCTCGCTCGACAACGCCTTCACCGAGGAGGACCTGAGCGCGTTCGACCGGCGCATGCACGAGCGGCTGAACGTGAGCGGCGAACTTGAGTACGTCGCCGAGCCAAAACTCGACGGCCTGGCGGTGTCGGTGATCTACCGCGACGGCCTGCTCGCGCAGGCGGCCACGCGTGGCGATGGGGTCACGGGCGAGGACGTCACGGCCAACGTGCGCACCATCCGCGCCGTACCGCAGCGCCTGCGCGGGGCGGCGCCGCATGTACTGGAGGCGCGCGGGGAAGTGTTCATGCCGCTCGCCGGCTTTGAGCGCATGAACGAGAAGGCGCGCGAACGCGGTGAGAAGGTGTTCGTCAATCCGCGCAACGCCGCCGCCGGCAGCCTGCGACAGCTGGATGCCCGCATCACCGCGGCGCGCCCGCTCAGCGCTTTTTTCTACGGCCTGGGCGTGCTCGAGGGGGCGGCGCCGCCACCCGGGCAGCTGGCGTTGCTTCAATTGCTGCGCACGCTCGGGCTGCCGGTGTCCCCGGAGACACGCGCGGTGCGCGGCGTCGCGGGCTGTCTGGCCTACTACCGCGATCTGGGTGCGCGCCGCGCCACGCTGCCGTACCAGATCGATGGCGTGGTCTATAAGCTCGAGCCGCGCGCCGACCAGGAGCGCCTCGGCTTCGTGTCGCGCGCGCCGCGCTGGGCGATCGCGCACAAGTTTCCCGCCGATGAGGCGCTCACCGTCGTGAAGGGCGATCGAGTTTCAGGTGGGCCGCACCGGCGCGCTCACGCCGGTGGCGCGCCTGGAGCCGGTGTTCGTAAGCGGCGTCACGGTGAGCAACGTGACGCTGCACAACATCGATGAAGTGCGCCGCAAGGATGTGCGCGTCGGGGACACGGTGATCGTGCGGCGCGCCGGGGATGTGATCCCGGAGGTGGTGAGCGTGCTGCCCGAACGGCGCCCGCCCGGCAGCGCCGCGGTGGAGCTGCCGGGTGAATGTCCGGTGTGCCATTCACCCGTGCTGCGCGTGGCAGGGGAGGCCGCGGCGCGCTGCACCGGCGGCTTCATCTGCCGGGCGCAGCGCCAGGAGGCGTTACGGCACTTCGCCAGCCGGCGCGCGCTGGACATCGAAGGTCTCGGGGACAAGCTGATCGAACAGCTGGTCGAGCGCGAGGAGCTGAAGTCCCCGGCCGATATCTATGCCCTGACGCAGGTGCAACTGGCGCAGCTGGAGCGCATGGGCGAGAAGTCGGCGGCGAACCTCAGCGCCGCGATCGAGCGCAGCAAGGAAACCACGCTGCCGCGTCTGCTGTTCGGGCTCGGGATTCGCGAGGTGGGCGAGGCCACCGCGCTCGCGCTCGCGCGCCACTTCGGCTCGCTCGAGCGGCTGATGAGTGCCGATGCGGCCACTCTTGAGCAGGTGCCCGACATCGGACCGATCGTCGCGGCGCACGTGGCCGCATTCTTCGCCTCCGCCGAGCACCGCAGGGTCATCCAGGTGCTGCAGGAGAAGGGGGTGCACTGGCCGGACCTGCCGCTGCAGGCATCCGCCGGCACCGATCCACTGGCGGGCAAAACCTTCGTGCTCACCGGCACCCTCGCAACGCTCACGCGCGAGGCGGCGCAGGAGGCGCTGCTCGCACGCGGGGCGAAGGTCTCCGCGAGCGTCTCGAAGAAGACCAGTTATGTCGTCGCGGGCGCGGATGCGGGCTCAAAGCTCAACAAAGCGCGCGAGCAGAGCGTGACGGTGCTCGATGAGGCCGAGCTGCTGAAGCTCCTCGGCCGGGACTAAAGAGAGCCGGGGGGCGGCGGAGCATCGCTCCGCCGCCCCCGGTGGATCCGTGCGTTACTTGCTGGGCGGCGTCGTCGGGGCGCTGCCGGTTGCCGGAGCGGGCGGCGGGGCGGGGGCGGGGGCGGCACCCGAAGGTGCGGCGGCCGGAGCGGCGGCGCCCGGTGCCGGGGCTGCCGGGGCGGCACCCGGAGCGCTCGTGGCGGGGGTCTGATCGAACTTCTCGATCTTGGCGCTGCGCATCAGCTCATCCATGTAGTTGCGGAACTTCTTCGCCTGCACGATCTGCTCGAGGCGCTGCTTCACCTGGTCAAACGGGGGCGGCTGAACATCACGCGTCTCGACGAGCTGAATGACGTGCCAGCCGTACTGCGTCTGCACCGGCTTGTGCGTGTACTCGCCGGGCTTGAGGGCCTGCACGGCGCCGGCGAATTGCGGCGGCATGCGCTCAGCGGTCATCCAGGGCAGGTCCCCGCCGTTGCTCTTGGAAGGATCCATCGAGGTGCTCTTGGCCACCTCTTCGAACTTCTCCCCCTTCTCCAGGCGCGCGATCACCTTGTCGGCGAAGGGCTCGGTGGCGACCAGGATGTTGCGCGTGTGGTATTCGACCTTCGGGGTCTGGCCGATCTGCATCTCGTACTCGGCGCGCAGTTCCTGCTCGGTCGGCCCGCGGTCCTTCAGATACTTGTCCTGCACCGCCTGCTCGAGCACCTGCATGCGCGAGAGCTGCAGCAGGTAGGCCGTATCAGTGTTCTTCTCGAGGCCTTCCTTCAGCGCCTCCTCGCCCACGAGCTTCGCGCGGATCAGGTTGTCGAGCGCGTTGGCGCGCATCGCCGGGGTGACATCCGTGGCACTCTTACCGGTGACGCCCTTGATGTAGAAGTCGTAGAAGCCACGTGAGATCGGGCTGCCGTTGACGGTCGCAACCGGCGGGGTGGTGTCCGCGGCGGCCGTGCTCGCGGGCTGAGGCTGACAGGCGGCGAGGATGGTGAGGGCCGCAGCCAGGAGGAGGGTACGCAGATAGTTCATAGAATTTTCCGATGTGGGCAGTGGATAGAAAAAAGTGAGCGCTTGATCAGGAGCGCAGGTGTTTAATATGTGCGCCGCCCCCCTCAGGGGCTTCATCGGGCGTGTGCGCGCTGATGTTAAGCGCGTGAACCGCACCCTGCAGCAGCGGGGCGACGGCCGCATAGACCAGCCGATGCCGCTCAAGCGGCGAGCGCCCGCGAAAGGCCTCGGCGACCAGCGTGACGCGGAAGTGCCCGCCGGCGCGGGCGCCCGGATGCCCCGCGTGGCGCGCGCTGTCGTCGAGGATCTCGAGCGAGGTGGGCGCAAGGGCCGCCTCAAGCGCGGCGCGCAGCTCCCCGATGATGGCCTCGCCTCCCATGTCAGCGCGCCGAAGACTCAGCGCTCACCGGGGTGGCGCGATTGGTCAGCCACAGCACCTGCAGCGCGGTGAACACGAAGGTAAGGATCGTCAGGCCGAAGATCTTGAAGTTGACCCAGCCGCTTTCGCTCGCGTAATGCGCCACGGCGAGGTTCAGCGCGCCTGCGATCCCGTAGAAGCCCACCGACCAGCCGTTGAGCGTGCGCCACAGCGCCGGGCTCACACGCAGGTGCTCCTCGACCGCCGGACCCAGAAAGCGCTCGGTGAGGGTGCGCGTGCCCACCCAGAAGCTGCCGAGAAAGCCCAGCCCGATCACCCACAGCAGCACCGTCGGCTTCCACTGGATGAACGCCCGGTTGTGCAGCAAGAGCGTGGCCGAGCCGAAGATCAGCACCAGCACGGCGGACAAGGCGTGTACGGGCGGAATCTTGCGCTCCCGCAGCCAATCGAGCGCAAGGACGAGCAGCATCGCGACCATGAGCACCGCGGTGGCCATGTACAGGCCACGCAGGCGATAGGTCACGAAGAACGCCACGAGTGGCGCCAGGCCGGTGAGAGTCTGCATCGGCGGAAGTTGGGGGGCGAACGGTCCTGAGGAGGCGACGGTATACCCGGCAAAGGGCCGCGTATATTGTCACGCGCCGCGGGCAAGTGCCACGCGGGTTGCTTTTTCTGCGAAACGTAAGAGTTTGTGGCCGAATACCTGCAATTGCACCCGATCAACCCGCAGGCGCGCCTCATCCGGCGGGCCGCGGAAGTGCTGCGCGGGGGCGGTCTGATCGCCTATCCGACCGATTCCTGCTACGCACTCGGGTGGCACCTGGGCGACACGCAGGCACTCGAGCGCGTGCGCCGCATCCGCCAGGCCGACCGCCACCACCACTTCACCCTCGTATGTGCGAGCCTCGCCGAGGTCGGGCGCTTCGCACGCCTGGAGACCTGGCAGTTCCGCATGCTGCGGGTGTGCCTGCCCGGTCCCTATACCTTTCTCCTGCGCGCGACGCGCGAGACGCCGCGCCGCCTGCAGCACGCGCGCCGCCGTACGATCGGCGTGCGCATCCCGGATCACCCGGTGCCTCAGCTGCTGCTGGCCGAACTGAAAGAACCGCTCATGAGCTCAACGCTGCTCGTCGGGCGGGGACCCGCAGCCGCTGACCTCGGGGGCCGAGATCGCGCGCACGCCTGCGAGCACGAGATCGACGCCATCCTCGATGGCGGGGACTGTGGCATCGAGCCCACCACCGTTGTTGATCTGTCGGTCACGCCGCCGGTCATCGTACGTATCGGCAAGGGTGGTCTCGGCCCCATCATGGGCCGTGCGCTATAATTGTCCCCTGTGAGTGCAAGCCTGAGTCTTTTGCGCCGCGCACGTCGCGTGCGTGCTGCCGCCCCCGCCGATCACGTTTCCGCTCGCGCATGCCCCGCCGGCCTGCGGGGAGGCACGTGAGTTCACCCGCGCCGGCACGGCGCGTGCTCTCCGGCATGCGGCCCACCGGCCGCGTTGCATCTGGGCAACTACCACGGCGCGCTGCGCAACTGGGTGGAGCTGCAGTACCAGTACGAGTGCTTTTTCTTCGTCGCCGACTGGCACGCGCTGACCACCGGCTACGAGGACACCGCGCAGCCTGCAGGAGCACGTCCACGAGGTGCTGATCGACTGGCTGGCCGCGGGCCTCAATCCCGGGGTGGCGACGCTGTTCGTGCAGTCGCACGTGCCCGAGCACGCCGAGCTGCATCTGCTGCTGTCGATGATCACGCCGCTCGGGCTGGCTCGAGCGCGTGCCCAGCTACAAGGATCAGCAGGAGCAGCTGAAGGAGAAGGATCTGGCCACCTACGGTTTCCTGGGCTACCCGCTGCTGCAGAGCGCCGACATCCTGCTGTACCGCGCCGCGTTCGTGCCGGTGGGCGAGGATCAGGTCGCGCACGTGGAGATCACGCGCGAGATCGCGCGCCGCTTCAATCATCTCTACGGCCGCGAGCCGGATTTCGAGCAGAAGGCCGAGCGCGCCGTCAAGAGCTCGGCGGTCGCAACATCACGCTGCTACCGCCAGCTGCGGCGCAACTTCCAGGAGACCGGCGATGCGGCGGCGCTGCGAGCGCGCGCGGGCGCTGGTGCAGAGCAACACCCGCATCACCGTGGCCGATCGCGAGCGCCTGCTCGGCTATCTCGAGGGCACGGGCGTCAGCATTCTGCCCGAGCCGCAGGTGCTGCTGACCGCCACGCCCGAAGGTGCCGGGACTCGATGGGCGCAAGATGTCCAAGTCCTACGGCAATACCATCGGGCTGCGCGAGGAGCCGGACGCGGTGGCGCGCGAAGCTGCGCGACCATGCAGACCGATCCGGCGCGCGTGCGGCGCACCGATCCGGGCGATCCGGAGAAGTGCCCGGTGTGGGACCTGCACAAGATCTATTCGGATGAGGCCACGCGGCAGTGGGTCGAACGAGGGCTGCCGCAGCGCCGGCATCGGCTGCCTGGACTGCAAGAAGCCGCTGATCGAGAAGATCGTCGAGGAGATCAGCGGCATGCGCAAGCGCGCGCAGGAATTCGAGGACAACCCGGAGCTGGTGCGCCAACATCGTCGCCGAAGGCGCGGAGAAGGCGCGCGAAGCGGCCCGCGCAGACGCTCGATGAAGTGCGCCGCGCCATGCATCTGCGCGCCGAATGACGTGCGAGGCAGACCATGGTGAAACCGGATCTGAAGATCGTCGTCTCCAATCCGCCCGCGCCGGCGTCGCGGCCGCAGCTGCCGCCGGAGCAGGTCGAGATGCCGTTCGCGCGTGGTCAACGGCGAGCCGATCACGCAGCTGCCGCGCGATCTGTACATCCCGCCGCAGGCGCTGGAGGTGTTTCTCGAGGCCTTCGAAGGCCCGCTCGATCTGCTGCTGTACCTGATCCGCCGGCAGAACCTCGACATTCTGGATATTCCGATCGCCGAGATCACGCGCCAGTACATGCAGTACATCGAGCTGATGCAGGACCTGCAGCTCGAGCTCGCCGGCGAATACCTGGTGATGGCCGCGACGCTGGCCGAGATCAAATCGCGCATGCTGCTGCCGCGGCCGCAGGCTCGACGACGAGCGGTGAGGAGGATCCGCGCGCGGAGCTGGTGCGGCGGCTGCAGGAATACGAGCGCTTCAAGCGCGCGGCCGAGGACATCGATGCGCTGCCGCGCCTGGAGCGCGACGTGTGGCAGGCCGAGCGCCGAGCTGCCGAGCAGCGCCAGTCGTGCGCGCGCTGCCGCAGGTCACGCTGCAGGAGATGCTGGTCGCCTTCAAGGACGTCGTCGTGCGCGCGCGCAGATGTTCGCGCACCATCACGTGCAGCGCGAGCGGCTGTCGGTGCGGCGAGCGCATGAGTGACATCCTGGCGCGCCTCGAGCCACGGCAGCTTCGTGCGATTTCATTCAGCTGTTCCGTGCCGAGGAGGGCCGCATGGGGGTTACGGTGACGTTCGTCGCGATCCTGGAGCTGATGCGCGAAGGACTGATCGATATCGTGCAGACCGAGCCCTACGCGCCGCTGCACGTGCGCGCCGCGACCCCGGCGCCGCAGCTGCGCGTGGTGAGCAATGACACCAGCGCCGCTGCTGCCGCCCCGCGGCGACGGCCTCTGATGAGGATCCGGTATGAGCGAGTCGTACGTCAGGAACGTGATCGAGGCGGCGCTGCTGGCGGCTGGGAACCCCGTGCCGCTCGCCGAGCTGCAACGCGCTGTTCGAGGAGAACGTGCGTCCGGATACGGCGGCGCTGCGCGCCGCGCTCGCCGAGCTGAGCGCTGAGTATGCCGGGCGGGGCATTGAGCTGAAGGAGACGGCGAGCGGCTTTCGGATCCAGGTGCGCCGCGAGCTCGCGGGCGAGATCTCGCGGCTGTGGCCCGAGCGCGCCGCGCGCTATTCGCGCGCACTGCTGGAGACGCTGGCGCTGATCGCCTACCGCCAGCCGATCACCCGCGCTGAGATCGAGGCGGTGCGCGGCGTGGCAGTGAATCCGAACATCATCCGACCGCTGATCGAGCGCAACTGGGTGCGCGTGGTCGGTCATCGCGATGTGCCCGGGCATCCGGAACTGCTCGGCACGACGCGCGAGTTCCTCGACTACTTCGGGCTCAGGAGCCTCGATGAGCTGCCCCCGCTCGCGCAGCTGCAGGCGATTGCGGACGTGAACCTGCAGCTGGCACTGCCCGGTGAGGAGCCCGCTGCGGAGCTGCCCGAGACTCTCGAGGCCACGGCGGCTGCGGATGCACTCGAGAGCGATGAGAGCGGTGAGGATGATGAGCTCTCCGCTGAAGGTGGCAGTTCACGCGAACTGGTCGCCGCACCCGCGCATCTGGAGGACTGATGCGCCGCGGGCTTGCGCGCCCGGGCGCACGGCGCCGCAGCGCCACACCACGCGCGCTTCCCGCGAGCGCGCCCGCCGAGCGGCTGCAGAAGATGCTGGCGGCTGCGGGGCTGGCCTCGCGGCGCGAAGCCGAAGGCTGGATCCGCGCCGGTCGCCTCACGATCAACGGCGCGCCCGCCACCCTCGGTGCGCGCGTCACCCCGCAGGACCAGGTGCGCCTCGATGGTCGCCTGGTGCGCGCACGGCCGGCCGCCGGCGGCGCGCGCGTCTTTCTGTGTCACCGCTCACCGGGTGAGCCGCTGCGCACCCCCGAGGGCGCCGCATCAGACCTGCAGACCCGCCTCCCGCGCCCGGGACTCATCGAGCGGCTGCCCCGCCGCGCGGGGCGACGCTTCATCAGCGTGAGCCCGATGCCGCGGGTGGACGGGGGGCTTGAGCTGGTCAGCTCCGATGGCGCGCTCGCGGCACGCCTGCAGCGGCAAGTGCACGCGCTCACGAGCGAATTCAGGGTGCGCGTGCGCGGGGAGCTGAGTGAGACACAGCTGGCGGGAATTCTCGAAGGCGTCCTCGACAGCGGCGCGCCGCTGGCGGTGCAGCGTTGCGAGGCGGCGGGCGGGGAGGGCGGCGAATCGCTGGTACACCCTCGCCGCACGCGGGGCGAGCGGCAAGGAAGTGCGGCAGCTCTTTGAGCGCCAGGGAGCGCTCGTGAGCCGCGTGATGCGCACGCACCTTGGGCCGCTGACGCTGGAGCGCACGCTCGGGCGCAGCCAGTTCCGCGAGCTGACTCAGGAGGAGCTGGACGCGCTCGGGGCTGCGGCCGCGGGCGGCTGAGCATCGAAGGACTGTCCGCTCACCCCGCGGCTGGCCGGACCCAGCAGACTCACGTACGGCCGCAGTCAGGCTCGCCGGCAGCGGCAGGGTCTGCAGGTCCTCGGCGGGATAAGCCTGGCGGCGCATCGCGGTGCGCGTGCGCCCGGGATTGAGCGCGTTCACGCGCACCTGGCTGATGCCCTCGAGCTCCTGCGCCAGCACCTGACTTAGGCCCTCGAGGGCGAACTTGGACACCGCATACGCGCCCCAGTAGGCGCGCCCCTGGCGACCCACGGCGCTGCTGGTGAAGATCACGGAGGCGTCCGCGGATTTCCTGCAGCGCCGGCATCAGCACCTGCGTGAGGGCGAAGGCGGCGGTGACGTTCACGTGCATCACGCGGCACCAGGTCGGTACGTCGTAGTGCTCGATCGGCGTGAGCGTGCCGAGGATGCCCGCGTTGTGCAGCAGCCCATCGAGGCGTCCGTAACGCTCCGACAGCGCATCGGCCACCTGATCGTAATCGCGCGCCACGGCCCTCTCCAGATCAAGGATGGCGATCGTCGCTTCCGGGGCGCCGCTCGCACGGATCGCGGCGTGCACGGCATCGAGCTTGCGCTCGTTGCGGCCGATGAGAATCACCTGCGCCTGCGCCTGCGCGCACGCGAGTGCCACGGCGCGCCCGATTCCATCGCTTGCGCCGGTGATGGCGATGATGCGGCCGGCGAGCTCCGCAGGCTGCGGAACGTGGGTGCGCGGATCGAAAGCTACACTCAAGAGCGCTCTCCGTAGGGCCCAACGCGGGGCGTGAAGCGCCCGGCCGCCGCGCGGCGGGCGGCGCGCCAGGCGCGCCAGCCGTCGAGGATCGCGTGATGGTCGCCCGGGGGGGTGGCGCGAGGCAAGGCAGCGGTGAGGCGCTGCGAGTGCACGCTCGCAAGCGCGGCCCAGACGAACAGCCCCCGCAGCGCTGCCTGCTCGGGCGGGGCAAACACGGCCAGTTGCCGCGCGAGGGCATCGCGGGCGCTGGCGTGTCGCGCACGCACGAGCGATGCGAGCGAGGCTTCCCAGTGCCTCGCCTGCAGCGCCTCGGGGACGAGCTGCGCCTGCGAGAGCTCATCGAGCGGCAGCCGCACGCGGCCGGCGCGCGCCGCGGGGGCCAGCCCGTTCAACAGCTCCAGCTCGCACAGGCGGCTGCCCAGCTCGCGCGCGCGTACGCGCGCCGGCTCGCCGAGGGCAAAGTAGGCGAGCGGCTCGATGCATGCGCCGCTCCAGCGCTCGCAGTAGGCGTTCAGTTCGCGACGCGAGGCAAACCTCGCCGCGGCCAGATCCCAGGTGGCGAGATCTGCGAAGCCGCGGACCCCCCCGAGCACGGTGCGCCCGCTCGTGCCGAAGCGCGCGTGAAGCTCGCGGGTGAGGGGGTGGAGCGGTGCGCCCTGGGTGAGGCGCTCACACTCTTCGCGCCACCAGCCGAGGCGCGCGTGCGCAAGAGCGTGGTCGAGGCGCCCGTCGAGGCCGGCGCGGATCTCCGCCTCGATGCCGCTGAGGGCGTCGAATACCGCGCGCTGCGCGGGCGGGCAGTAGAGCCGGGCGAGCTCGCGCGCTCCGTCAGCCTTTGCGGACATGGCTGGCGCCTGCGGCGCCGCTCGTTTCAGCCTCCGCGGGCACAGCGCCGGCAGGTTCCGCCGCGCTGGCGGCGGCGGTGCTGCGCACCAGCTGGCCGACCGGCTCAAGCGGGGCGAGCGGGGCATCGGCGGTGACGCCCAGATCGTTGAAGCGGCGCGCCTGCGGCAGGACCTGGCGCTCGAGCGAGCCGACGGCGGCGTTGTAGGCCTCGACAGCCGCGCCCAGCCGCTGCCCCATGCGGCCCAGGTGCCCGTTGAAGCTCCCCAGGCGCCGGTACAGCTCCTGCCCGAGATCGCGGATCACGGCCGCGTTGTGCGCCACGGCGGACTGGCGCCAGCCGTAGGCCACCGCTTTCAGCAGCGCCACCAGGGTTGAGGGTGTGGCGATGATGACGCTCTGGCCGAGCGCGCTTTCCAACAGCTCGGGGCGTTCGGCGAGCGCCGCCGAGAGGAACTGGTCACCCGGCAGGAACAGCACCGCGAACTCAGGACTGCGCTCAAACTGCGCCCAGTAGGCCTTGGAGGCCAGTTCCCGCACGCGCGTTTCGACCTGCTGCGCGTGCCGGCGCAGGCACCCCTGACGCTCTTCGTCGCTCGGCGCCTCGAGGGCCGCCAGATACGCATCGAGCGGGGTCTTCGCATCGATCACGAGCTCGCGCGCATCGGGCATGTGCACTACGAGATCCGGGCGCAGCGTGCCTTCCGCGCCCACCAGGTGCACCTGTTCGGTGAAATCACAGTGCTCGGAGAGGCCGGCGAGTTCGACCAGGCGGCGCAGGGTGAGTTCGCCCCAGCGGCCGCGCACTTCCGGACGGCGCAGCGCGGTCACAAGATTGCGCGTCTCGCGCTGCAGCTGCGCCTGGCTGCCGGCGAGGGTTTCGATCTGGGTTCGCAGGCTCGTGAAGGCATCGCGCCGCTCGCGCTCGAGCGCCTGCACCTGCGCCTCGGTGCGCTCGAGCGCAACGCGCAACGGCTCAACCAGCTGCGCGATCGCCACCTCGCGCTCCTTGAGCGCGCCCTGAGCGAGCACCTGGTCACGCCCGAGCGCCTCACGTGCCATCCGCAGGAAGAGCTCGCTGTTGGCGCGCAGGGTTTCCCCGGCGAGGGAATCAAAAGCGGTGCGCAAGCGCGTCTCGGATTGCTCGAGCAGGCTCACCCGCTCGCTTTCCCTGAGCGTCAGCGTCTGCAGGCGCACCTGCGTGGCGACGAGCTCCACGCGCAGCGATTCGATCCGATGCGCCGCGCGGATGTGGCTCACGAGGGCGCCAAGCACCGCGCCCGTCAGGAACGTTGCGCCCACCACGATGTAAATGAACTGCGTGATCAACGGGTGAAATGCGCGAGGTAGTTGACCGCGACGTCTCGCGTGAGCGTGACGCGGCCGGTGAAGGGGTTCAGCTCAAGACCGGCGAGCGTGCGCAGCTGCAGCCCCGCCGCGCGCGACCAGCGTGCAAGCTCGGCCGGGCGAATGAGCCGCTCGTACTCGTGCGTGCCGCGCGGGATGAGCCTCAGGAGGTACTCCGCGCCCACGATCGCCAGGAGAAAGGACTTGAGGTTGCGGTTGAGGGTCGAGACGAACAGTGCCCCGTCAGGCTTCATCAGGTGCGCCAGGGTCTGCACCATCGCCGCCGGCTGCGGGACGTGCTCGAGCATCTCCATGCAGGTGACCACATCAAAGCTCGCCGGCTGCGCCTCGGCAAGCTCTGCTGCGCTCGTGATGCGATAGTCGATGCTCACAGCGCCCGCCGTGGCATGCAGACGCGCAACCTCGATCATGCCTGCGGCCAGGTCAATCGCCGTGACGCGCGCGCCGGCCTGTGCGAGCGTCTCGGCCAGAAGGCCGCCGCCACAGCCGACATCCAGCACGCGCCGGCCGGCGAGCGCGGCGCGCTCGCTGATAAAGCGTGCGCGCAGCGGATTGAGCAGGTGCAGCGGGCGAAATTCTCCCTGCGGATCCCAGAAAGTACTGGCGCCCGCTTCGAACTTGGCCAGCTCCGCGGCGTCAGCATTGCCGGGCGTGCCCGCGGGCTCGGCAGCAGCCGGGGTGCTCATGCGGCCGCCGCCAACTTCAGCCGCTGCGCCCAGCGCGGCGGCAGATCGGCCAGTTCCTCGCTGTCAAAGGCGAGCAGGCGCCCGGCGCTGACCGCGGCGCGACCGCCCGCCCAGACATCGCTCACATCCGTACGGGTGGCACCAAAGACGATGGCATCCTCGATGTGCGCGCACGCGCGGCAGGCAAGGCTCTGAAGATCGATGCAGGTCAGATCAGCGACCTTGCCGCGCTCCAGGGAGCCGATGTGCCCCTGCAGGCCGAGCACCGTGGCGCCGCCGAGGGTGATCAGGCGCAGCGCCGCAGCGGCAGAGAAGTCCGAGAGCAGCGCTGCGGTGCGCGCCTCGGCGAGCAGATCAAACCCGCCCACCTCGGCCGCAGTGTCGCTCCCGAGCCCCGTGCGCTGCCCGGGAAGGAGCGCAACCGGGCCGGGGCCGGCGCGCAGGCTCGCCTGCGGACAGGCGATGAGCGCACCGCCCTCGCGCGCGATCAGTTCCCCGTCCCGGGCTGGCACGGCCCGCACCGCGATGGCCGCAAAGCCCGGCCGCAACAGACCGAGGGCGTGCACACGGTGCAGCAGGTCCACACCGCTCACCGTGCGCGGGGGCGCATCCCGCACCTGCGCGAGCATCTCCCGGGCATCCTCCGGCAGGGTGAGGCACAGGGCGAGCCGTGCATCCAGCTCGTCCGCCACCCGACGCACACGCGTGAGGGTCGCATCACTTAAGCCGTGGGCCGCGAGGGGTGCAAAAAAGAGGCTGATGCGCGGATCCGAGCGATACTCATCCCACAGCCGCTCCGCGCGCGCCAACTGTGCGGTGACATTTTCAGTGCCGCCGGGGGCCTCGCACACGGGCAAAGCGATGGCGGCGCGCATCTGCGCGGCGCTTGCGATGCGTGCGGCTTCCTCCGGGTGCGCACCGAAGTCGGCAAAGCAGGTGATGCCGGCGCGCAGCATTTCCGCAATCGCAAAGCGCGTGCTGTCGCGCGCGAAATCCGCCCCGGCGCGCTGCGCAAGTGCAGCGGCCGCCGGCCCGTGGAGGCTCCCGGTCGGCGAGCTCGCCGCGCGCAGCAGCGCGCAACTGGCGCGCGTGTGCGCGTTGACAAGTCCGGGCATGAGCGCATGGTGCGCGCGCAACACGTGTGCGCGCGGCTCGAAGCGCTCGCGCAGCTCCGTCGCGGGCCCCAGCGCGCAGATGCGCCCGGCATCCACCGCCAGCGCATAACCCTCAAGTACGCCGCCCGCCGGCGTCATCGGCAGCAGCCAGCGCGGCTCGATCAAGAGGTCGGTCGGTTCTCGCATGGGACAGCGCCCGGCACCGTGAAAACAGCTGCCCGGCAGTATATCGGTGCGTGCCCGCGGGCGCGCGCCCGCAAGGCATGCGCGGGGGTGCGAAGGTGAGGGTTCAGACAGCGCTTCGTGGTAGAATTCGCGCTTTGTTTCGGCCCTCCACGGGCCGGATGAGTACACCAGGTTAATGGCTGAAATTGCCCGCGAAATCCTGCCGGTCAGTCTCGAAGACGAGATGCGGCAGTCCTACCTCGACTATGCGATGAGCGTGATCGTCGGCCGCGCACTGCCGGATGTGCGCGACGGACTCAAGCCGGTGCACCGGCGCGTGCTGTACGCCATGCGCGAGCTCGGCAACGACTGGAACAAGCCGTACAAGAAGTCCGCGCGCGTCGTCGGCGATGTGATCGGCAAGTACCACCCGCACGGCGACACGGCCGTCTACGACACCATCGTGCGCATGGCGCAGCCGTTCTCGATGCGCTACCTGCTGGTCGACGGCCAGGGCAATTTCGGCTCGGTCGACGGCGATACGCCGGCGGCCATGCGCTACACCGAAGTGCGCATGTCGCGCCTGGCGCACGAGCTGCTGGCCGACATCGACAAGGAAACGGTCGATTTCGCGCCCAACTACGACGAGTCCGAGCACGAGCCGTCGGTGCTGCCGACGCGCGTACCGAATCTGCTGATCAACGGCCAGACCGGCATCGCGGTCGGCATGGCCACCAACATCCCGCCGCACAACCTCACCGAGATCGTCAACGCGTGTCTGGCGCTGCTCGATGATCCGGCGCTGCCGCTCGCCGGCCTGATGCAGCACGTGCCGGGTCCGGATTTTCCGACCGCCGGCATCATCAACGGCGCGCAGGAGATCGCCACCGCCTACCGCACCGGCCGCGGGCGGCTGTCGGTGCGTGCGCGCGTCAGCATCGAGGAAGTCGGCAAGGGCGATCGGCAGGCCATCATCGTCACCGAGCTGCCCTACCAGGTCAACAAGGCGCGCCTGCTCGAGCGCATCGCGCGAGCTGGTGCGCGACAAGCTGATCGACGGCATCGCCGGAGCCTGCGCGATGAGTCCGACAAGGACGGCATGCGCATCGTCATCGAGCTCAAGCGCGGCGAGGTCGCCGAGATCGTGCTCAACAACCTGTACGCGCAGACGCCGATGGAGACGGTGTTCGGCATCAACATGGTGGCGCTGCAGGACGGGCAGCCGAAGCTGATGTCGCTGCAAGGAGATGCTGGAGGCGTTCATCCGCCACCGGCGCGAGGTCGTCACGCGCCGCACGATCTACGATCTGCGCCAAGGCGCGCGAGCGCGCCCACATCCTCGAAGGCCTGGCGGTGGCGCTGGCCAACATCGATGAGGTCATTGCGCTCATCAAGGCAGCTCCCGCCCCGGCCGAGGCGCGCACCGCGCTGCTCGCGCGCAGCCTGGCCCGCCGGGCGTGGTGCCGCAACTGCTCGAGCGCGCCGGCGCCGTCTCCACGCGTCCGGAGACGCTCGCGGCGGAATTCGGTCTGACAGGCGGAAGGCTACCGGCTCTCTGAAGCGCAGGCGCAGGCGATCCTCGACATGCGCCTGCACCGCCTCACCGGGCTCGAGCAGGACAAGATCATCGCCGAGTACCGCGAGCTGCTGGAGAGCATTCGTCGATCTGACCGATATCCTGGCGCGTCCCGAGCGCCTGACGCAGGTGGTGCGCGCCGAGCTGCTCGAGATGCGCGAGGCCTACGGCGATGCGCGCCGCACCGAGATCAACCGCGATCACCTGGATCTGACCACCGAGGATCTGATCGAGCCGCAGGACGTGGTGGTGACGCTCTCGCACGCCGGCTACGCCAAGGCGCAGCCGCTCACCGAGTACCAGACGCAGCGCCGCGGCGGGCGCGGCAAGACCGCGACCGCGGTCAAGGACGAGGACTTCGTCGAGAAGCTCTTCGTCGCGCATACCCACGACACGGTGCTGTGCTTCTCCAACCGCGGCAAGGTGTACTGGCTGCAAGGTCTTCGAGCTGCCGCAGGCCGGGCGTGGCTCGCGCGGCAAGCCGATGGTCAACCTGCTGCCGCTCGAGGAGGGCGAGAAGATCAACGCCGTGCTGCCGGTGAAGCAGTTCGACGAGCAGCACTTCGTGTTCATGGCCACCAGCAGCGGCACGGTCAAGAAGACCCCGCTCGCGGCGTTCTCGCGTCCGCGCACCAGCGGCATCATCGCGGTGGATCTGCGCGACGACGATCAGCTGGTCGGGCGTGGCGCTCACCGACGGCGAGCGCGAGATCATGCTCGTCACCAGCGGCGGCAAGGCCATCCGCTTCCACGAGAAGGAAGTGCGGCCCATGGGACGCGAGGCCGCCGGCGTGCGCGGCGTTCGGCTGGGCGCCGGGCAGCGACGTGATCGCGCTGCTCGTGCTGGGCGAGGGGCACGTGCTCACGGCCTCGGAGAACGGCTACGGCAAGCTCACGCCGCTCGAGGATTTCCCGGCGCACGGCCGCGGCGGCCAGGGCGTCATCGCGCTGCAGACCTCCGATCGCAACGGCGCCACGGTGGCGGCGCTGCAGGTGACGGCGGGGCAGGAGCTCATGCTGATCAGCTCCACCGGCACGCTGGTGCGCACCCCGGTGGCTGAGATCTCGGTGCGTGGGCCGCAATACCCAGGGCGTGCGCCTGATCCGCCTGGGCGAGGGCGAGCGCCTGACCGGCATCGAGCGCGTCGAGAGCCTGGAGGGCGCCGACGAGGTGGCCGTGACGGCGGAGAGCCCGAACCCGACGCCGCCGAACCGGCCGCGGAATCGTAGGCGCAAAGCTTCTCACGCGAGACGCGGTTCGCGTTGTTAAGATCCTTCGTTCCCTGATGGTTTAATCCGACCCGTAAGAGGGTGCTGCTCGTGCGCGTATTCAATTTCGCCGCGGGGCCGGCCATGCTGCCCCTGGAAGTGCTCGAGCAGGCCCGGGATGAGCTGACCGACTGGCAGGCAGCGGGCATGTCGGTCATGGAGATCAGCCATCGCAGCAAGGCCTTCATGGCCGTGGCGCGCGAGGCGGAGAGCGGCCTGCGCGAGCTGCTGGCGATGCCGCCGCACTACCGGGTGCTGTTCCTGCAGGGCGGGGCGACCGGGCCAGTTCGCCGCCATGCCGCTGAATCTGGCGCACCGCCGACGGCAGCGTCGACTACCTCAACACCGGCGCCTGGTCGAAGAAGGCGCCTCGCCGAGGCGCAGCGCTACTGCAGCGTGAACGTCGCCGCCGACGCGGCGGCCTCCAGCTACACCACGGTGCCGGCGCCGGAGCGCTGCAAGCTGACATCCGAGCGCCGCCTACCTGCACTACACGCCGAACGAGACCATCGGCGGGGTGGAGTTTCCCTACGTGCCCGAAGCGTCGATGTGCCGCTGGTGGCCGACATGTCCTCGACCATCCTGTCGCGCCCGATCGACGTGCAGCCGCTTCGGGCTGATCTACGCCGGCGCGCAGAAGAACATCGGCCCGGCGGGGCTGTGCGTGGTCATCGTGCGCGAGGACCTGCTCGGTCAGGCGCGCGCCGGGCACGCCCGGCGGTGTGGAACTACAAGGCCATGGCGGATGAAGGCTCGATGCTCAATACCCCGCCGACCTTTGCCTGGTACGTGGCCGGACTGGTCTTCAAGTGGCTGCAGGGCCAGGGCGGCCTGCCGGTCGATCGGGCGAGCGCAATCGAGGCGCAAGGCGCAGCTGCTCTACCGCGCGATCGATGACTCCGGGCTTCTACCGCAATCCGGTCGCAGCACCGTGCCGTTCGTGGATGAACGTGCCGTTCACGCTCGCGAAGCCCGCAACTCGATGCAGCCGTTCCTCAGCGAGGCGCGCGCGGCCGGGCTGACGAATCTCGAGGGGCACCGCTCGGTCGGCGGCATGCGCGCGAGTCTCTACAACGCGATGCCGCTCGACGGCGTCGCAGGCGCTCGTGGCGATTCATGCGCGATTTCGAGCGCCGCTACGGCTGAAGAATGCACGATGAGCTACCGCATCCTCACGCTCAACGAGATCAGCGCCCGCGGCCTTGAGCGCCTGCCGCGCGAGCGCTACGAGGTGGCTGCCGAGATCGGCCAGCCCGCATGCGATCCTGGTGCGCTCGGCCGACATGCACGGGCTGGCCATCGCGCCGGATCGGTGCTGCGCCGTCGGCACGCGCCGGGGCGGGCATCAACAACATCCCGGTCGCAGACGCTCAGCCGGCGCGGCATCCCGGTGTTCAATGCCCCCGGCGCCAACGCCAACGCGGTCAAGGAGCTGGTGCTGGCGGGGCTGTTGCTCGCGGCGCGCAACATCTGCCAGGCCTGGGCCTTCGCGCGCAGCCTTGCAGGGCGATGATGCGGCGATCGAGCGCGCGGTGGAGGAGGGCAAGAAGAACTTCGTCGGCTTCGAGCTGCCCGGGCGCACGCTCGGGGTCGATCGGCCTGGGCGCGATCGGGGTCGAGGTGGCCAATTCAGCGCCTGGCGCTGGGCATGAAGGTGCTCGGCTACGACCCGCAGATCACCGTGCAGCGCGCCTGGCAGCTGTCCTCCAGCGTCGAGCAGGCGCTCTCGCTCGAGGATCTGTTCGCGCGCGCCGATGCCATCAGCGTGCACGTGCCGCTGAACGAGCACACGCGCGGCTGGTCAACGCCGCGCGCCTGCGCGCTCATGCAGACCGGCGGCGACGCTGCTGAATTTTGCGCGCGCCGCCGATCGTCGATGAGGCCGGCCGTGCATTGCGGCGCTCGATGCCGGGCGCCTGCACGCCTACGTGTGCGACTTTCCCAACGCGCGCGCTCAAGGATCACCCGCGCGTGGTGACGCTGCCGCATCTGGGTGCCTCGCACCGGGGAGGCCGAGGAGAACTGCGCGGTCATGGTGGCCGAACAGCTGCGCGACTTCCTCGAGAACGGCAATATCCGCAACAGCGTCAACTTTCCGGAGGCCGTGCTGCCGCGCATGCCCGGCACCACGCGCCTCGCGATCGCCAACCGCAACGTGCCGAACATGGTCGGCCAGATCTCCACCTGCCTCGCTGCCGCGCAGCTGAATATCGCGGACCTGCTCAACAAGTCGCGCGGCGAATACGCCTACACGCTGATCGACACCGATGGCGCGGTGGGCGAGGAAGCTGCTCGACAGGCTGCGCGCCATCGACGGGCGTACTCTCGGCCCGCGTTCTCTGAGCGACCCTGCCCATGGCCGCCCGTAAGAAGAAGAAAAGAACAGCAACCGGCGCCATCGCGCGGCGCCAAACCGCTGCGACTCGACCTTGCGGCGGTGCGCGCGCGCATCGATGCGGTCGATGAGCAGATCCACGCGCTGCATCAACGAGCGCGCGCGCCTGGCGCAGCAGGTCGGCATCTCCAAGACGCCGACGGCCACACGGTCGACTTCTACCGGCCGGAGCGCGAGGCGCAGGTGCTGCGGCGGCGCGCGAGCGCAATGCCGGACCGCTGCGCGACGAGGAGGTGCTGCGGCTGTTCCGCGAGATCATGTCGGCGTGCCTGGCGCAGCAGGAGCCGCTCAAAGTCGCCTTCCTCGGGCCCGAGGGCACGTTCACGCAGACCGCGGTGCTCAAGCACTTCGGACACTCGGTGCGCGCGCTGGCGCTCGCCTCCATCGATGAGGTGTTTCACGAAGTCGAGGCCGGCAGCTGCCGATTTTGGCGTGGTGCCGATCGAGAACTCCAGCGAGGGCACGGTCAACCAACACGCTCGATCGATTCCTGAGCTCGCCCGCTGCAGATCTGCGGCGAGGTGGAGCTGCGCATCCACCAGCACCTGATGGGCAAGATGAACGCCCTCGGGCGCATCGTGCGCGTGTGCTCGCACCGCAGGCGCTCGCGCAGTGCCGCGAGTGGCTGGAGGAGCATCTGCCGGGGGTCGAGCAGGTGCCGGTCGTCGAGCAACGCCGAGGGCGCGCGGCGCGCGCGCGATGAGCAGGGCACGGCGGCGATCGCCGGCGAGACCGCCGCCGAGGTCTATGGGCTGAAGGTGCTCGCGCGCCGAGATCGAGGATCGCGCCGACAACACGACGCGCTTTCTGGTGCTGGGCCGCAAGCTGTTCGCGCCCGAGCGGCGAGGATCGCACGACGCTGCTGGTCTCGGTGCGGCGACACGCGATGCGCCCGGGGCGCTGCTATCGGCTGCTCGAGCCGCTGGCGCAAGCACCGCGTCAGCCTGACGCGCATCGAGTCGCGGCCTTCGCGGCGGCGCAAGTGGGACTACGTGTTCTTCATCGATATCGAAGGGCACGCCGAGGATCCGCACGTGCGCAAGGCGCTCGCGGCGCTGAAGAAGCGCGCCTCGCTGTTTCGCGTGCTGGGCTCCTACCCGCGGGCGGTGCAGTGAGCGAGCCCGGCGGTGCAGCACTACCGCATCGCTCCCGGCGGCCGCGTGGGCGGCACCCTCACCGTGCCCGGGGACAAATCGATCTCGCACCGCGCGCTTGATGCTCGGGGCGATCGCGCAGGGGGAGACCGCCGTCAGCGGCTTTCTCGCCGCGCAGGACTGCCTGGCAACCGCGCACGCCCTCCGGGCGCTCGGCGTGCGCATCGAGTCGCCCGGCACCGACCGAGGTGCGCATCCGCGGGGTGGGTGAGGGCGGCCTGCAGCGCGGCCAGCGCGCCTTTGGACATGGGCAATGCGGGCACGGCGATGCGCCTGATGATGGGGCTGCTCGCACCGCAGCGCTTCGCCTCCACGCTCATCGGCGACGCCTCGCTCATGCGCCGGCCCATGGAGCGGGTGGCAGCGCCGCTGCGCCTCGATGGGGGCGCATATCGAGACGCACGACGGCTGGCCGCCGGTGCAGATCCAGGGGACCCCCGCGCTGCACGCCATCGAGTACGAGCTGCCGGTTGCGAGTGCGCAGGTGAAGTCCGCGCTCCTGCTGGCGGCGCTCGAGGCCGACGGGCGCACGCGTCGTCACCGAGCCGGCGCCCTCACGCGATCACACCGAGCGCATGCTGCGCGCCTTTGGCGTCGAGTTGCTGCAGCAGGGGCCGACGCTGGCGCTTGAGGGCGGACAGAGTCTCACCGGCACGCCCATTCAGGTGCCGGGGGATTTCTCCTCCGCGGCATTCTTCATCGTGGCCGGCGTGCTCGCGCGCCGATGAGCCCCTCGTACTGATCGCAATGTCGGCGTGAATCCGACGCGCACCGGGCTGCTCGAGATCCTGCACCGCATGGGCGCGGATATCCGCCTGCACCGGCGCGGCGCGTCCGCGGCGCGCGAGCTCGAACCGGTGGCGGACATCGAAGTGCGCACCAGCGCGCTGCACGGCATCAGCGTACCGGAGGCGCTGGTGCCGCTCGCGATCGATGAGTTTCCGGTGTTCTTCATCGCCGCCGCCTGCGCCAGCGGCGAGACCCTGGTGCGCGGGGCGCTGGAGCTGCGGGTCAAGGAAAGCGACCGGCTGGCGGCGATGGCCGCAGGGCCTTGAAGCGCTCGGGGTCGAGCATCAGCTGCTGCCGGATGGCCTGTGGCATCCGCGGCGCGGACACGCTTCGGCGGCGGCCGCATCGACAGCCACGGCGATCACCGCATCGCGATGGCCTTCGCGGTCGCAGCCCTCGAGGCACGCGCGCCGATCGAGATCGCGCGACGTGGCGAACGTTGCGACCTCCTTTCCGGGCTTCGTGAGCACGGCGCGCCAGGCCGGCTTGCAGATCGAGCCCGGCTGACGGACGCTTGAGCTGAAGATGCGTGCAGCCGCCTCGTGTCCGGTGGTCACCATCGATGGTCCGAGCGGCTCGGGCAAGGGCACCATCAGCCGTGCCGTGGCGCGCGCAGTCGGCTGGCACCTGCTGGACAGCGGCGCGCTTTATCGCCTGGTGGCGCTCGCCGGGGCGCGCAGCGATGCCGCCCAGGAGGATCGCGCGCGCCACGCCCAGCTCGCCGCCACGCATGCAGGTGTTCTTCGGCGTCCGCCCCCGATGGCAGCGAGCGGGTCGAGCTTGAGCGGGCGGACGTCAGCGCCGCCGATTCGCTCGGAAAGCGCCGGCGCAGGGTGCCTCGCGGGTGGCGGCCTGGCCGGAGGTCGCGCAACGCCCTCCTGGAGCGCCAGCGAGCCTTCGCCCAGCCCCCGGGCCTGGTCGCCGACGGGCGCGACATGGGTACCGTGGTCTTCCCCGAGGCCGACCTCAAGATATTCCTGACCGCCAGCCCCGAAGAGCGGGCCCTGCGGCGCTATAAGCAGTTGAAAGACAAGGGATCCGATGTTAGCCTTCCCGCCCTTTCGCGCGAGATAGCCGAGCGGGACGCCAGGGATCAGACCCGTCAGGTCGCACCCCTGAAGCCCGCGCCGACGCCTGCGTGATCGACTCGACCGCTCTTGCGGTCGGGGAGGTGGTGGGACGGGTGCTGGATTTGGGGGCCGCTCGAGGCTTGTGGCACCGCTAGCCGCTCGTCGCGATACGCACGGAAGGATTGTGAGTTGGCACACGCAGGATGCGGGTGTCCGTTACTTTTTCCTGGACTCGAAGGATGAGGGTTCAGTACATGCACGCCCGAAGGCGTGCGAAGTGAAGGTATGACAGAAAGTTTCGCCCAGCTCTTCGAGCAAAGTCTCGCTAACCAGCGCATCCGCCCGGGGATGATCCTCACCGGACTCGTCGTCGATGTCACAAACGACGTCGTCATCGTCAACGTCGGCCTCAAGTCCGAGGCCGTCATCCCGCTCGAGCAGTTCAAGAACGAACGCGGCGAGGTCGAGGTCAAGGCCGGCGATCAGGTCGAGGTCGCGCTCGATTCGGTCGAGGACGGCACCGGCGAGACGCGCCTGTCGCGCGAGAAGGCCAAGCGCGCGCGCACCTGGACGCGCCTGGAGGAGGCCTTCAACAAGTCCGAGATCGTGACCGGTGTCATCACCGGTCGCGTCAAGGGCGGTTTCACGGTCGAGATCGAGAACGTACGCGCCTTCCTGCCCGGGCTCGCTCGTGGACGTGCGCCCGGTGCGCGACACCTCCTACCTCGAAGGCAAGCCGCTCGAGTTCAAGGTCATCAAGCTCGATCAGAAACGCAATAACGTCGTGGTCTCGCGCCGCGCCGTGGTGGAGCAGGAGTTCTCCGCCGAGCGCTCAGCGCTCATGGACAACCTGCAGGAAGGCGCGGTGGTGAAGGGCACGGTCAAGAACCTCACCGACTACGGTGCGTTCGTCGACCTCGGCGGCATCGATGGCCTGCTGCACATCACCGACATGGCGTGGAAGCGCGTCAAGCACCCTTCCGAAGTGGTCAAGGTGGGCGATGAGATCGAGGTGCGCATCCTGAAGTTCGACCGCGAGCGCTCACGCGTGTCGCCTCGGACTCAAGCAGCTCGGGGCGGATCCGTGGGAGAACATTGCCCGCCGCTACCCGCCCAACACGCGCGTGTTCGGCAAGGTCACCAACATCGCCGACTACGGCGCGTTCGTGGAGATCGAGGACGGCGTCGAAGGCCTGGTGCACGTCTCGGAGATGGACTGGACCAACAAGAACGTCAATCCGGCCAAGGTCGTGCACACCGGCCAGGAAGTCGAGGTCATGGTGCTCGACGTGGACGAGGAGCGCCGCCGCATTTCGCTCGGACTGAAGCAGTGCCAGGCCAATCCGTGGAAGGAGTTCGCCGAGAACTACAACCGCGGCGACAAGGTCGGCGGCCAGATCAAGTCGATCACCGACTTCGGCATCTTCATCGGCCTGCCCGGCAACATCGACGGCCTGGTGCACCTGTCGGATATCTCCTGGGACCAGCCCGGCGAAGAGGCGGTGCGCAACTACCAGAAGGGCCAGCAGGTGGAGGCCATGGTGCTGTCGATCGATCCGGAGCGCGAGCGCATCTCGCTCGGCATCAAGCAGCTCGCCAAGGATCCGTTCTCGGCCTACATCGCCGAGAACCCCAAGGGCACGATCGTCAGGGGCGTGGTCAAGGAGGTGGATGCGCGCGGTGCGATCATCGATCTGGGCAACGGCATCGAGGGGCAGCTGCGCGCCTCCGAGCTCGGCCGCGACCGCGTCGAGGATGCGCGTGCGGTGCTCAAGGTCGGCGAGGAGGTGGAAGCGAAGTTCACCGGCGTCGACCGCAAGTCGCGCACCATCTCGCTGTCGATCAAGGCCAAGGAAGCGCACGAGGAAGCCGAAGCGGTGCACAGCTACCGCTCCGAGTCGGGCAGCTCCTCGGGCACGAGCCTGGGCGATCTGCTCAAGGAGCACATCGGCTCCGGAGAAAGCCGCTGAAAAGCGCAATGACGAAGTCGGAACTCATCGAAATCATCACCGCCAAGCAGAAGCATCTGCCGGCGAAGGATGTCGAGCTCGCGCTGAAGCAGATCCTGGAGATCATGAGCGATGCGCTCTCGCAGGGCGAGCGCATCGAGATCCGCGGGTTCGGCAGCTTCTCGCTGCACTTCCGGCCGCCGCGCCAGGGGCGCAACCCCAAGACCGGCGAGGCGGTGGCGCTCTCGGGCAAGTACGTGCCGCACTTCAAGCCCGGCAAGGACCTGCGCGAGCGGGTCAACGAGGGCGCCGACCGCCCGATCCGCGATTGAGGCTCACAGGCGGATGGCGCGCGGTGCCCGAGCCGGGCCCCGCGTGGTTATCAGCGCCGCGCGCAACCTGCTAGTCTCGGGTTCGTGTTCGAACTGCCGCCGATGTTTCTGGCGCTGGCCTTCAGTCTGGTGGGCGTGGCCGCCTATTTTCTCGGTCGCCGCAACGGGGCTGCGCGCACCATTCGCCTGCCGCGCGATTACTACGAAGGCCTCGATCACCTCATCAACGACCGCTTTGATCACGCCGCGGAGATCTTCGCCCGCATGGCGGCCGCGGATGGCGATGCGGCCGAGATCCAGTTTGCGCTTGGCAGCCTTTTCCGCCGCCGCGGGGAAGTCGATCGGGCCATCGCGATCCATTCGCGCCTGCGCGAGCACGGCGGTGCGGGTCTGGCGGACAAGGCTTCCTTCGCACTGGCGCTGGATTACCAAAGCGCCGGGCTCATGGACCGCGCCGAGCGCGTGCTGGAGGAGCTGGCCGCCTCGGGCGACTACCGGCGCGAGGCGCTCGATCACCTGGTCGGGATCTATGAAGCCCAGGGCGACTGGGCGAAGGCGCTGAAGGTTTTTCACGAACTGCCCGCGAGCGTGCAGACCGAGCGCGCGCAGGTGGCCGCGCACTACCTGTGCGAGCTCGCCGAGCAGGCGCTGCTGCAGGGAGAGGCCGCGCGCGCCAGCACACTTTTAAAGCAGGCGCGCACGCATCAGCCGCAGCTGCCGCGGGCAGACATGCTCACCGCCCGCATCGCCGACGGCGCCGGCGATGCCCCCGCCGCACTCATCTTGTATCTGCAGGCGCTGGAGATGTCTCCGGGGCTCGCGCTCGAGATCATTCCGGCGGTGCTCGCGATCGCCCGGCGCGCCGGGGGCGTGGATATGTTGAATGAACTCGGCCGCCGCCTGCGCCAGAGCGGGCGCGTGAGTCCGCGGCAACTGGCGTGGTTGCTGGCGACCGCCGTGCCGCCGGAGGAGGTCGCGCGGCTGCCCACCGTCAATGCCGAGTTTGGACTCGGTGTTGCATCGGCGGCGGAGGCCAATTCCCTGAGTGCGCTGCTGACGCGCATCGGCGATGCGGGCGGGCGCTATCAGTGCGATGACTGCGGCCTGAACAGCGTCGGCTGGTACTGGCGCTGCCCGAAGTGCCACTCCTGGGACAGCATGCGCCCGGCGGTCTTCAAGTGGGCCGAGCGAGCCGATCACGCGGTGCGACCCTCGTAGCGTCGCCGCTTCCCCTACGCGATTATTAGCTGCCAGGTCCTGCCGCGGGCGCTGCGGTGTGGCTAAACTCACGCGCTTGCCGTTCCTGGCGGACAGAGGGTTTGCGATGAAGATGAGTTCGAAAGCGTTGATCCGCACTGCGGTGTTTCCGGTGGCCGGACGCGGTACGCGCTTCCTGCCGGCGACCAAGGCGAGTCCGAAGGAGATGCTGCCGGTGGTCGACAAACCCCTCATCCAGTACGCGGTGGAGGAAGCCCTGGCCGCCGGCGCGAGTCGCCTGGTGTTCATCACCGGCGCCGCCAAGCGCGCGATCGAGGATCATTTTGATTCCGACCCGGAGCTGGAGATGATGCTGGCGCAGCAGGGCAAGAGCGCGCTCCTGAGCCAGCTGAGAAGCGTGCTGCCCTCCTATGCCTCCTGCATCTACATCCGTCAGCCGGCGCCCTTAGGTCTGGGACACGCGGTGCTGTGCGCCCAGCCGGCGGTCGGCGCTGAGCCCTTCTTCGTGCACCTCGCCGATGATCTGATCCGCAGCGAAGTCGCCGTCCTCGCACAGATGGCGAAGGTCTACGAGTCCAAGCGGGCGAGCGTGCTCGGCGTGCAGCGGGTGCCGCGCGCGGATACCGAGAAATACGGCATCGTCGCGGTCGAGGCGGAAGACTCGGCCACCAGCCGCGTGCGCAGCATCATCGAGAAGCCCAAGCCCGTGCAGTCACCCTCAACGCTCGCGGTCGTCGGCCGCTACGTGCTCGCGCCGTCGATCTTTGAGCACCTGGAAAAACTGGGCCACGGTGCCGGCGGGGAGATCCAGCTGACCGATGGCATTGCCGCACTCATGCGCGAGGAGGCGGTCTACGCCTACCGCTTCAGCGGCAAGCGTTACGACTGCGGCAGCAAACTCGGCTACCTGCAGGCGACCGTCGAGTACGCCCTCGGGCATGCGGATCTGGGAAAGGACTTTCGCAAGTACCTCAAGCACCTGGACATCGACGCGGCGGCCAGCCACGGCGAAGCCCGGCGGCGCGCGGACGCGCGCAGGCACAAGTAAGAGCTTTAAGGCAGCCAGACGCTTACCAGCGCGCCGCCGCCGGCGCGATTCGCCAGGCTCAGGCGCCCGCCGTGTGCCTCCACGATCTCGCGGCACAGCGTAAGCCCGAGGCCCGTGCCGGTCGCCTTCGTCGAATAAAACGGCAACAGGGCATCGCGCAGCGTGTGCTCGCTCAGTCCGCTGCCGCGGTCGGCCACGTCGATGCGAAAACCGCTCGCCTCCTCGCGGATGGCCACCGTGATCGCGCCGCTCTGCGAGCCCGACTCGGCGGCATTTTTCAGCAGGTTGATCATCACCTGCTCGATCTGACCCGCATCGAAGTGGCCCGCGCGCCCCGGGAGGGAGCCTGCGGTGCGAAACGGCAGTGTGCCCTCCAGGCGTGCGAGCAGCTCCGTCCAGGCGACGGTGGTCGGGCGCGGCCGCGGAAGCTTGGCGAAGCGCGCATAGCCATCGATGAAGCTCGCCAGATGCCCCGCACGCTCACCGATCGTGGCGAACACGCGCTCAAGCTGCGCGGGATCCGGCTGCCGCGCCAGCAGCCGCCCGGAGTGGGCGAGCGAAGTGATCGGTGCAAGGGAGTTATTCAGCTCGTGGGCGATGACGCGGATCACCTTCTTCCACACCGCCACCTCCTGCGCGGCGAGCTCACGCGTCAGCTGCTTGAGCAACACGAGGCGGTGCGGGCGCGCATTCAGCAGAAAGCGCCGTTGTGAGAGGTGATAGACCTGCGCTTCACCGGCGACGTCCATGGTGAAGAGCGTATCCCCGCCGCCGCCGACCGCCTCCCGCAGCGCCGCCGGAGCATCGCCCAGCAGCACGGCAAACTCCACCCCTTCGAGCTTGCGGCCGCCGCGCAGCAGCTGCCGCGCGGCGACATTGCTGTAGACGACTCGCTCGCCGGCATCCGTGAGCAGCATGCTCAGGGGGGAACTCTGGATGACCGTATCGAGCAGCAGCTCGCGCTGATAAAGATCCAGCCGTTCGCGCCGCAGCAGATCCCCGAGGGAGTTGTAGGCGTTGGTGAGCTCGTTGAGCTCAGTGTCCGAGGTGCGGGCGATGCTGACGCTGAAGTCATGATCGCGCAGGCTCACGATACCATCGCGCACCGCGTACAGCACCCGCACCCAGGGGCGCGTCAGGTGCCGCGCAGCCCACACAGCGAGCGGTGCGGTCACCAGGAGACCTGCGAGTACGGCGGCGGCGCCGGAGAGCCAGCGGCCGGCGAGGGCGGTCGCGGCGGCCGCCACCAGCGCGCTCACGGCCAGTGCCGCGGCCACCCGGCCGGCGAGCGACCAGCGCCGCATCACTGCGGCAGCGCGGGCCGGGGGGGATCGCTCTTCAGGCCCAGTCTCTCCATGCGGCGGTAGAGTGCCTGACGCGAGAGCCCAAGGTCACGTGCCGCGTGGGCGATGACCCCGCGGGCGCGCTCAAGCGCCTGCTCGATGCTCGCGCGGTCCAGTTCCGGCTCCTCGGCCAGCACGGAGCGCGCGGCGGGCAGATTCAGGGTGGCCGCGCTGATGAGCGCGCCTGTGGCGAGCAGGCAGGCGCGGCGCATGACGTTTTGCAGTTCGCGCACGTTACCCGGCCAGGCGTAGCGCTCGAGCACGCGTGCGGCATCGGTGCTGAGGGCAAAGCCAGGTTCCAGAAAGTGGCGCGCCAGGGGCACGATGTCGGCGCGCCGCGCGCCAAGCGGCGGCACCTCAAGTTCAATGACGTTGAGTCGATAGAAGAGATCTTCGCGGAAGGTCCCCGCCCGCATCGCCGCGCGCAGCGGGGTGTTCGTGGCGGCAATGATCCGCACGCGCGTGCGACGCGTCTGGTTCGAGCCGAGGCGCTCGAACTCCCCGGTCTGCAGCACGCGCAAGAGCTTTGCCTGGCCGCTGCCCCCGAGCGTGCCGAGCTCATCGAGGAACAGCGTGCCGCCGTCGGCGGCCTCGAAACGCCCGACGCGCGCGCGCGCCCCGGTGAAGGCGCCGGCCTCGGTGCCGAACAGCTCCGCTTCCATCAGCTCCTGCGGCAAAGCGGCGAGGTTCACCTTGAGGTAGGGCCCTTCGGCACGCGCGGAGTTGGCGTGCACGATGTCGGCCAGTACTTCCTTGCCGGCACCGTTCGGACCGGTGATGAGCACGGGAACTTCCGCGTGTGCCACCTGGGTTGCCATGGCGAGCAGGGTATGTATCGCCTCACTCTCGTACACGATGCCCTTGAGGTCAAAGCGCTCGGCGAGCGCCACCCGCGCGGCGTGCTGTCCGGCGCGCAGCGCCTCGGCCTCGGCGCGGGCGCTGCCCAGATCGAGCAGGTTTCTCACCGTCGTGATCAGGCGCGTATCGTCCCAGGGCTTGGCGATGTAGTCGGCAGCGCCCGCCCGCACCAGTTCCACGGCGGTCTCGAGGTGCGTCCAGGCGGTGAGCAGAATGATCGGCAGCTGCGGGGCTTGCACACGGATCTCACGAAACAGTGCCACCCCTTCCGTGCCACTGGTTGCCTCGCGCTGGAAGTTCATGTCCTGGATCACCAGGTGCACGTCCGCGCGCTGCAGCCGCTCAAGACCCGCCGCGGGGCTGGCGGCGGTGAGCACCTGCGCGCCGTGCAGCGCGAGCAGCACTTCAAATGCCGTGCGCACCGCCTCGCTGTCATCGATGACGAGGATGGTGTGGCCCGCAAGACTCACGCGCGGTGCATCGGGCAGGAGAGGGCTCATGAAGGCGATGCTAACACTGGCGCTCTCCTTTCCGGCGCACCCTGCAGGCGGCGCCGTTCACACCGTGCGCGTCGCCACCGCGGGAGAGACGGCGGCCGCGCGCCGCGCAGGCTGCCAGGCCGCGAGCTGTCCGATCCCCCAGAGCACCAACACACCCCCGATGAGGTAGTAGAGGTTCAGTCGCGGCAGCTCGTACTGAAGCGAGAGCCAGTAGCCGACGCCGAGCGCCAGGATGCACCCCGCGAGAATGCCGGTGCTGGTGATCAGGCCGTTCTCGACGAGGAAGTACCGCACGATGTCGCGCCGGCGCGCACCGACGGCGCGCCGCGTGCCGATCTGCTTGGTGCGCGTGCTCACGTTGAAAGTGGCCAGCGCGAAGATACCCAGGCAGGTCACCGCGATCAGCAGCGCGGTCACCGTGATGAGGTAGATGCTCATGGCGCGATCACCGAGGTAGGTCAGATCGCGAAAGTAATTGAGCGTGCGTACGAAATGCACCACCCGGTCGGGATTCGAGCGTGACAGGTGCTCCTCGGCCGTGCGCAGGATCGCATCGCGCTGCCCCGGCTGCGTGCGTACCCAATACATGAGTGAGCCGCCGCCTTCGGTAAAGGGGCTGCGGGGCACGAGGTACACCCAGTCCGCGTGCGGGTTGCTGGGCCAGGAGCCGAGCATCGGATCCACGATGCCGATGATCGTGGCCGCCTGGCCGATCGAGTCGTAGACCTGTTTGCCGAGGGCGTTCTCCTTGGGGAACAGATACCGTGCGAGTGCGCGGGTGACGATGATCTGCGGCACGAAGCGCGAGGCGTCGGTCTTGGTGAGGGGCGGCTGGATTTCATCGTGGCGGAAGTTGCGGCCCGCCACGAGCTGCAGCCCGAGAGCATCCACTCCCTGCTCGTCGATTTCAAAGTAGTTCATGCTCTCGGTGGCGTGCTGGTCCGGACGGGTGACGAGGGTCGTGGCACTGCCCCCGCCGCTTAAGGGCACGTTGCTGGCGGCTGTCGCCGCAACCACTCCCGGCAGCCCCCGCAGGTAGCTCAGGTCCTCCTGGATCGAGGCTTGCGCATGGTAGCGCTCGGTGAAACCGGCGCTGGAGACGATGAGCACATTGTCGACGTCGATACCCGTCGGGCGGCGCATGGCCTCGATGCGCTGCATGACGATGTAGAGCGCGTTCACCAGCACCGCGAGCGCGATGGCGATCTGCATCGCCACCAGCACCGCTCCGGTGCGGTTACGCAGCAGCGCGGACAGGATCGGGCGGATGTTGAGGCTCATGGCGGTCTTCCTTTATTGGCTCTTCAGATACTGCGCGGGCGGCAGCCGACCGACGCGCCACGCCGGATACAGCCCCGCCGCGAGCGTGGCGGCGATCGCGAGCACCACGGCCCAGATGACCCCGATCGAATCAAAGTGGGCGAGCTCCTGGTAGCCGCCGCGGTGACCGAGGTGAGCGGCGGCATACATGTGATGCACCGCCGCCAGGCCCAGGGTGGCCAGGCCGAGGCCCAGCGCGCCACCCAACACCGCAAGGCTGCCGACCTCGAGCAGATGTTGCAGGAAGATCTGCCGGCGGCTGGCACCGAGCGCGCGGCGCACGCCGGTGATCGGTGCACCGTTCAGGAATTTCGCGAGCAACAGCCCCACGGTGTTGATGAGACACACGGCGAGGAAGGCGAAGGCAAGGCCCACCAGCACACGGTTGTCGTTATCGACCACCTTGCGATCGCGCAACCACTGACCCACATTGGTCAGACGGTTGTCGCGCGGCCGCTCGAAGCGACCGGCGTTGTGCTGCTCGCTCCAGTAGCTGTCCATGTAGGCCTGCATGCGCTCGCGAGCATGCGCGTCGGGCAGCTCGACCCACATCTGCAGCCAGATGCAGTCGGAATTGAGGAAATCCGCCAGGGTGTCGACCTTCTCGGGCCGCCAGCAGTCGGTGTTGCCGCTGCTGAGCAGCTCGAGCTCCTTGCCCCAGGCAAAGGGAATGTAGGCATCCTCGGGCAGCTGAAAGTTGCCGCCGTTGAGGTCGTAGAAGCGCGGTCGCGGCAGCCAGTCATCGAGCACCCCGATCACGCGGAACTCGTGATCGTTCCAGCGCAAGGTACGGCCCACGCTGTTAGCGCCGCCGAAGAGCTTCTCGTTCTCGGCGCGCGATAAGACGATCACCGGCTGCGGCGGGCTGTCCGCCCCGCCGCTCCAGCCGGCGCCGTACAGGAACGGCACGTCGAACAGTGCAAAGAAGTCCGCGGTCGCAAGACGCGTCTCCACGCGCGCCGGCGCGGCACCGGCGCCACTCACGACGCCGTCGACCACATACATGACGGTCTTGCGCTCGGGGATGTTGGAGGCCAACAGGTGCAGCGCGTCACGGTAGGTCAGCTGCGGTGGCGGCATGAGCGAGCCGTCGTGGTTGTAGGCCTGCTTCGGATCCCAGTTGTCCATGGTGACCGCGTACAGCCGCTCGCTTTTCCACCAGATCGGATTGCCCGACATCGCGTGGTACACCGTGAGTGTCATGATGCACACCGCGATACCGAGTGCGATCGCGAGCACCATGAGTGCGGTGAGCCCCGGATTGCGGCCGAAGCTCCTGAGCGCCAGGCGTACGTAGTAGCTGAACATGGGGTCTCCTTGGTGGGTGCGCCAGCGTTCTTCAGGCGAGCGCGGTGCCGCCGACGCTCGCCGGGGCAGGACGCGCCTCGTAACTGCGGAAGTCCGAGATCTGGCCGTCCACCAGGTGCACGTTGCGCTGCGCGCGGCGCGCCAGCTCCGGGTCGTGCGTCACGAGCAGGATCGTGGTGCCGAGGTCGTTGATCTGCTCGAGCAGGTCCATCACCTGGCGCGCCATCAGGGAATCCAGATTTCCGGTCGGCTCATCGGCCAGCAGAAACGCCGGGTCACCGGCGATGGCGCGCGCGATGGCCACGCGTTGCTGCTGCCCGCCGGAGAGTTGTGAGGGCATGTGCTTCAGGCGCGAAGACAGTCCGACGAGATCAAGCGCGCTGCCGATGCGCTCGCGGCGGTCCCTGGCACTCAGGCGCCGGTAACGCAGGGGCACGTCGACGTTGTCGAAGATGTTCAGATCCGGGATCAGGTTGAAGCTTTGAAAGATGAAGCCGATGCGCTCGTTGCGCAGGCGCGAGCGCGCATCATCCGAGAGCTCTCGCACATCATTGCCATCGAGCTCATAGCGGCCCGACTCGAAATTCTCCAAAAGACCCGCGACATTGAGGAAGGTGGTCTTGCCGGACCCGGACGGGCCGGTGATGGCGACGAACTCCCCGGAGCCGACCTCGAGGGAGAAGTTGCGCAGCGCATAGGTCTCGATGAGATCGGTGCGGTAGATCTTGCTGACGTCCTGCATCTTGAGCATCGCTTGGGTCCTCCTGAAGTGCCGGCGACCGGCACGGCGTATCTAGTTTGAGATGGCGAATTGCGGTGCCTGGTTTAAATCGCGCGTGTCGGAGATGACGACGCTGTCGCCGGCGGCGAGGCCGCGCGTCACCTCGATCTCCGCGACCGAGGCGGCGCCGAGCACGACCGGTACGCGCTGCGCGCTGCCACCGCGTACGAGGTAGAGCGCACGGGTCTGATCGTCGATGAACGAGCCGCGCTCGAACTTGAGCACGTTGTCGCGCTCATCCAGCACGATGCGCACGGCGGCGCGCTCGTTCTGGCGCAGGCCCGCCGGCTGCGCGTCCTTGAACTTCACCCGTCCGATGACCTGGTTCTGGCGCACTTCGGGGGAGATGCCCGTGACGAGGCCGGCTACTTCGCGCCCCTCGAGCGTGATTGCGGCAAGCATGCCCGGGCGGATCTCGCCCGCGTAGGACTCGGCGACCTGGAACTCGATCTCAAACCGCGACAGGTCCACCACCGTGATCAGTGGAGCGTTCACCGCCACGCGGGTCTTCTCCGGCTGCGCGAGGTTTGCCACCGTGCCATCGACCGGGGAGCGCACGGTGAGCTCGGCCACGCGCTCATTCAGGGAGCTCACGACCAGCGCCTGGCGGTCGCGCTCCAGGCGCTTGGTGCGTAAATCGAGCGCGAGGCTCTCGCGCTCCAGTTGCGCAGTGTCGCGCGCGTGCTCGAAGTTCAGTTTCGCGGTGGCGACGTCATCGATGCTGCGCCGGTAGTCGCGTTCGCTGATGACGCGCTGATCCCAGGCCCACTGCGAGCGCTTGAGCTCCCGCTGGGCCGCATTGATCGCAACCTGCGCAAGGTCCGCCTGCTGCTGGCTGGTCATGATCTGCCGTCGGATCTCGATCTGCTGACGGGCGAGGGCGGCATCGAGACTGTCGAGGGTCGCGCGCTCGCGCTGCGACTCGTTACCGAGCTCAGGACTGTCGAGTACCGCCAGGGGCTGATTCTTCGTCACCGCATCCCCGGCGCGCACAAGGTAGCTCACTGTGCCCGGGGCGATCGCGAACAGCGTCGGATTCACCGCAGCCACGATGGTGCCGTCGGCGGCGACATCGCGTACGAAGTGCCCACGGGTCACCTGCACGATGCGCAACCGCTCGCGCGAGAGCACGTGCGCGGTATTGAGCCAGCCGTGCAGCAGCCAGGCGAGCACGAGCAGCAGCAGCGCCGCACCACCGAAGGCATAGCGCAGCTTGAAGCGACGCCAGTGCGGCTCGGCCTTCGTGAGGAGGGCATCCTGCGCGTCCGTGCCGCGCATGCGCACCGCATCGGTGGTCGTCTCGGGGAGTTTCCTCAGCTGAGCAAGTTTCATGCACACCAGTCAGTGCACGTCGCGTGCCAAGCGGGCGCCTTCAGCCGGGCCCCGTTCAAGCACCTGACTGCGCTGAAGAAACCCGCCCGAAGCCGCGCCGCGGGGCGTGCGTACGGGTGTCCGCCGGACGGACGCGGACAGAGGCGGACAGAGCGCGGGGCAGGGTGCGGTGCTTGCGTGGCAGCGCGCGAGGCGCGAAAGTCCGCCTCAGCGATTTACTCAGGAGGAGTCCATGGCCAGTCGTCGCACACCCGATGCTCCGCGACCTCCGAAATCCTCTGCCGCTCCCAGCCGCGCTCCGCCCTTACCCGGCACGCGCAAACCCGCCGCAGCGCCGCTGCACGTGGCACTCACCGCGGAGGCCCGCCGCGCGATGATCGCCGAGAGTGCGTACCTGCGCGCCGAGCGGCGCGGCTTTGTGCCCGGGTACGAAACCGAAGACTGGCTGGCCGCCGAGGCGGAAGTGGATGCGCTGCTGAAGCTCAGCCACGGGGGCTCGCCGCAGTAGCGGCGGGCGCCTCGGAAGAGGCGGGGCCGGGCCGCGGTTTCGGCGGACGCAGGCCCTTCGAGTACAGCACCTTGCCGTCCGGGTTGACGAATACGGCGTCGAAATCCGGCATGCGGTTGATGATCTCGAGCGCGCGTTCGGCGCCAAGGACGAACGCGGTCTTGGACATGCCGTCGGTCTGCGTGGCCGTGGGTGCAAGTATCGTGGCACTGCGCACCTTGCTCGCGGAGTGCCCCGTGCGCGGGTCGATGATGTGGTGGTAGCGCACGCCGTTCTCATCGAAATAACGCTCGTAGTCCCCCGAGGTTGAGACGGCGGTGTCGGACACCGGGATGCGCGTCACCACCTTCTGTGGGTTGTCCGGATGCTGGATGGCGATCACCCACGGCCGTCCCATGTGATCCCCGATGAGGCGGCTGTCGCCGCCGGCGGTGACCACCGCGTGCTCGATGCCGCGCGCCTTGAGGATGGCCGCGCCGCGATCGACCGCGTAGCCCTTGCCGATGCCACCGAGGTCGATGCGCATCCCGGGGTGCTCGAAGCGCACCGTGTGATGGGCCTCATCGAGGAGCATGTTGCGCCAGTTGACGGCCGGGAGCGCCGCCTGGATCTGCGCTTCGGTCGGATGAATGTGCTTGCGGTAGTCGTACAGGTAGCCAACGCTCGCGTAGGTGATGTCGAAGGCCCCGTCGGTGATCTGCGAGTAGTAGGTCGAGAGCTTGATGAGATCGAACAGCTCCTTGTCGACCTGTACCGGTTCCTCGTTGGCGTGCTGATTGATCTGCGACAGCTGGCTTTCGGGCTTGTAATGGCTCATGAGATCGTCGATGCGGCGCATCTCGGCCATCACCGCCTCCATCGCCTCGTCACCCCTGACCGGGTCGTCCGCCCACACCTGCACGTACACCCGCGTACCCATGATCGCTTCGGTGCGATCCATCCAGGCCGCGCTTGCGAGCTGCGGGAGGGCGACGGCCAGTGTGGCGAGCCCCACCAGGGCGCGCAGCGGCGAGATAATCATCGGACCTGCCTCCGAAGTTTGCGGGCGCTAAGCCTACCACCCTCCGTCCAGCGTCCCGGACCGGCAAATCTGCCGCCAATACCGCGAGTTGCGGGATTGGGGTATTCTGCGACTCCTTAGAATAAGCGGTCACTCCCGCGGAGCACTGCAAATGAACGTAACGAATTCCAAGGGTCGGGTCTGGGGAGCGATGCTCGCCGCAGCACTGCTCGCGGCCCCGGTGGTCACTCTGGCACAGGACACCTCGAGCACTCCCGTCACGTGCATGGACGGCACGACTTCCCCGCACGGCGGACGCGGCGCCTGCAGCGGCCATGGAGGCATCAACAAGGCGGCCTCCACGACGAGTACGACCAGCACGGCCCCCGCCGCGCCAGCGGCATCGACCCCGGCCCCCGCGGCGGCCGCTCCCGCGAGCACCGCGACCGCTGCCATGGTCACCTGCAACGACGGCACGAGCTCCAAGGGCGGACGCGGGGCCTGCAGCGGTCACGGCGGTGTGAACAAGTCCGCCGCCACCACGGCGGCAGCCCCCGCAGCGCCAGCGGCTCCTGCAGCTGCGGCTCCTGCAAGCACCTCGGCGACGAGCGCGGCGGGCGCGGCCATGGTCACCTGCAGCGACGGCACGAGCTCCAAGGGCGGGCGCGGGGCCTGCAGCGGTCACGGCGGCATCAACAAGAACGCCCCGGGCGCCGGCACTGCGGCACCGGCAGCCCCCTCGGCTCCGGCGGCGGCAGCGGCGCCGGCTGCGGCCACCACGGCCCCGGCGGGTGCGATGTCCAAGTACACCCCGCCGGCGCAGCCGGCGGCCGGGGGCGGACCCGGGCAGGTGTGGGTCAATACGAGCAGCAAGGTCTATCACTGTCAGGGCGATGTCTGGTACGGCAAGACCAAGGCCGGGCAATACATGACCGAGGCGGCGGCCAAGGCCGCAGGCAACCGTCCCGACGCCGGGAAGCCTTGTTCCTGAGCACGGCAGCGCGCGCCGGGCGCGGCGCGTCTTTCCCGATCGGTCGGCGTCGGCGCCCGGGCGGCCCATGCTGAAGCGGCGTGAGCTGCTCACCGGTATCGCCGCAAGCCTGGCCGTGCCGCGGGCATGGGCGAATGACACGGCCGGGGACGCGGCGGCGCCGGAGGTGTTGAGTGCCCTGGCGGGCAAGCAGCCGCTCATCCGTCGCGCCAGCCGGCCGCCGAATTACGAGACCCCCCTCATCGATCTGCGCGCGCCGTTCACGCGCAACGAGGCGTTCTACGTGCGCTATCACCTCGCGGTGATTCCGGAGATCGATGCACGAAGCTGGCAGCTGCGGGTGGCCGGCGCGAGCGCGCAGCAGCCACTGACCCTGTCCCTGGAGGACCTCAAGCACCGTTTCGAGCCCGTGACGCTCGCGGCCGTGAACCAGTGCTCCGGCAATCGGCGCGGACTCTTCAGCCCGCGCGTACCGGGCGTGCAGTGGGGCAACGGGGCGATGGGTAACGCACGCTGGACGGGCGTACGGCTGCGCGACGTGCTCCGGCGGGCCGGTGTCGCGGCGGATGCGCTCGAGGTATGGTTCCGGGGCGCGGACAGCGCCGTGTTGCCCGCGACACCTGACTTCCAGAAGAGTCTGCCAATCGAGCGGGCGCTCGATGAGCACACGCTCATCGCCTTCGCCATGAACGGGGCGCCGCTGCCGCACTGGAATGGCGCCCCGGCGCGGCTCGTGGTACCCGGCTGGACCGGCACGTACTGGATGAAACATCTGAGCGAGATTCGCGTTGAGCCGCAGCCGCTCGAAAATTTCTGGATGAAGAGTGCCTACCGGCTCCCCACCGGAGCCTTCCCCGGTGCCCGCTTTGTCAGCCAGGAAACCCCGGAGACCACCCCGATCACCGAGATCCTGGTCAACTCGCTCATCACGAGTCACCTCACGGGCGAGACCCTGCCGCGTGGCCGACGCGTGCTCTTTGCCGGCAAGGCCTGGGACAACGGTGCCGGGATCGAGCGCGTCGAGATCTCTACCGACGGGCGCCAGAGCTGGTGCGACGCGCAGCTCGGACGCGATCTGGGGCGCTATGCGTGGCGCGAGTTCACCCTGCCGCTCGATACCGCACGGAGCGGGGACCTCGAAGTCGCGGTGCGGGCCAGGAGCCGCAGCGGGCTGCAGCAGCCGGAGAAGCTGACCTTCAACCCGGCCGGTTACCATGACAACATCGTGCAGAGCGTGAGCCTCAGGATCGTATGAGGCGCGCGTCTATCACGGGCGGCGTGGTGGTGGCGGTGGCGATGGCACTCGCCACTCCGGCGCTCGCCGAGGACGTGCCGCTCAAGGACGGCCCGGGCAAGGACGTGACGAGCAGCCGCTGTGTCATCTGTCACAGCCTGGAATACATCCCGAGCAACGCCCCGGCCATGGATCGCGCCGCCTGGCAGAAGAGCGTGCAGAAGATGCGCGAGCGCTTCGGGGCGCCGATCAGCGATGAGGAGGCCAAGAGCATCCTCGATTACCTGAGCGCTGCGTACGCCGGAAAGTCCTAGCGCCGGCGCAAAGAAATCCCGGAAGCTGATGCGCCGCTCAGGCGCCGCCGGAAAAGGTATCGCAGTCCCGTATCGAGCCGCTGGCGAGGCCGCGCTTGAACCAGCCGGTGCGCTCCGCAGCGCTGCCGTGTGTGAAGGATTCGGGCACGACATAGCCGCGCGCGCGCTTCTGCAGGGTGTCATCGCCCACGGCCGCGGCGGCACGCAGGGCAGAATCGACATCACCCTGTTCCAGAATGTGTTTGCTCTGATCGGCGTGCTTGGCCCAGACCCCGGCGAAGCAGTCGGCCTGCAGCTCAAGGCGCACCGAAAGCTGATTCGCCCGGGCATCCGAGCCGCGCTGCTGCGCTGCGCGCACCTTGTCAGCGATGCCGAGCAGATTCTGCACGTGGTGCCCCACCTCGTGAGCGAGCACGTAAGCCTCGGCGAACTGCCCGGGTGCCTGGAACTCATCCGCGAGCTGCTGAAAGAAGCTCAGATCGAGGTAGACCTTGCGATCCAGCGGGCAGTAGAAGGGACCCGCCGCCGCGCGGCCAGAGCCGCAGGCGGTGGGCATCTGATCGCGGTAGAGCACGAGCTTCGGGGGCACGTACTGGCCGCCGTTGGCGCGGAAGATAGCACTCCAGGTGTCCTCGGTCTCACCGAGCACGGCGGCGATAAAGCGGCCCTGCTGATCCTGAGGCGCGCCGGAGGCGGCGACGGGTGTGGGCTGCTGGCTCGGAACTGCGCTCATCAGACCCAGGATCACGCGCGGATCAATGCCAAAGAAATACGAGGCCACGAGTGCGAGGAGCGTGCCCCCGAGGCCGAGCTTGAGCCCCCGCCCGCCGCCCCCACCGGTGCTGCCGCGCACGTCCTCGACGTTGTTACTTTGGCGAAGATCGTCCCAGCGCACGGCGTTCTCCTTGGTTTTCTCAGGGCCGGTACCGGGTCACGCTATACCGGCGTTGCGCGCGAAAGCCAGCTCACCGGCTCGGGCGCGGCGCCGGGCCGTGGCGCGCGATGGGCCTCGCCAGGGAGTTGTAGAGCGACTCGGTGAAGGCATCCGTGTCGACGAACCCCTTGGCCGGTGAGTAGCGCGCGCTCCAGGGGCCCAGGAGCTTCTCTTGCTTCATCTGCGCCAGACTCTCGCCGGCTGCGAGCTTCTGTGCGACCAGGGCGCTCGTGTCCTTCAGCATCTTCACGTACTCGCGCAGGTCCGCGAGGGTGGCCAGCTCGCCGTGACCGGGGATCACCTGCGTGTCGGGCGGCACGACGCGCAGGACGTCCTCGCAGGCCGCGATCATCCCGCGCACATTTCCCCCGCCACTGATGTCGATGAACGGAAAGCCGTAGCGCACGAAGATGTCACCCATGTGCACGGCCTTGGCGCCCGGGAAGAACACCACCGAGTCCCCGTCGGTGTGCGCGTTGGCGTAGTGATGCACGCGTACGTCCTGGCCATTCAGGTGCACGGTAAGCTCCCGCTCGTACGTAATGGTCGGCAGCGCGCCGGCCTCTGCAGGCTTCATCTCACGCGTGATCGAGCCGCCGTTGCCCGCGGTTCCCCCGCTCGCCAGGCGCGTGCGCAGGTTGTCCTGAGCGATTACGGTCGCGCCGGCGGCGGCGAAGGCGAGATTGCCGTCGGTGTGGTCGAAGTGGTAGTGGGTATTCACCACGAAGCGCACCGGCTTGCCGGTCCCGAGCTCCTTCAGGCTCGCCTGGATCTTCTCGGCCAGCGCGCCGAACTCGTCATCCACCAGCAGTACGCCTTCGCTGCCGATGAGGGCCGCGATGTTGCCCCCCGAGCCCTCGAGCAGGTAGAGGTGCCCACCCAGGGGTGCAGTTTTGATCTGGACCTTGCTGAAGTCCTGCTCCTGCGCGGGCAGGGCGGTGGGCGCCGCGAGCAAGAGACTGAAGATGAGGGGGCGCAGGCGCATGCACGCGATCTCCGGGGCCGTTGGGAGCGCCGGATGCTAACACGCGCGCCGCGCGCACCGTCCATCGCCCCCCGCGCTCAAGCTCGGGCACCGCGGCGTTCGCGAGTGCGCGCGGATGACCGTACACTTACAGTGCCCTGCGGAAGGGCGCATCTGTGAAAGGGTCCGCTGTGAGCCTTCAGGGCAAGACACTGTTTATCACCGGCGCGAGCCGCGGCATCGGTCTTGCGATCGCACTGCGCGCCGCGCGTGACGGCGCCAACGTCGCGATCGCCGCCAAGACCGCGACACCGCACCCGAAGCTTCCGGGCACGATCTACACGGCGGCGCAGGAGGTCGAGCGCGCCGGGGGCAGGGCGCTGCCGCTGGTGGTGGACGTGCGCGATGAGACGAGCGTGCTCGCCGCGGTGAAGCAATGCGCGCAGAGCTTCGGCGGCATCGACATCTGCATCAACAACGCCTCGGCGATCAACCTTGCCCCGACCGAGCAGATCGATATGCGCCGCTACGATCTCATCCACCAGATCAACACGCGCGGCACCTTCCTCACGACCCGCGCCTGCCTGCCGTACCTGAAAGTCGCCCCCAACCCGCACGTGCTCACGCTCTCCCCGCCGCTCGATCTGAAACCGCAATGGTTTGCTCCGCACCTCGCCTATTCGCTCTCCAAGTACGGCATGTCGCTGTGCATGCTCGGCATGGCGGCGGAGTACCGCGCCGCGGGCATCGCCTGCAATGCGCTGTGGCCGCGCACCACCATCGCGACCGCCGCGGTCGAGTTCGCGCTCGGCGGGGCGGCGATGCTGCAGCGCTCGCGCAAGCCGCAGATCGTGGCCGATGCCGCCCATGTGATTCTCTGCAGGCGCGCGCGTGAGTGCACCGGAGAGTTCTTCATCGATGACAGCGTGCTCTACGAGGCCGGCGTGCGCGACTTTGAGCCCTACAGTGTGGAACCGGGTGGGGTACTGTTTGCGGATCTGTTCGTGGATTGCTCCCTCGCCGCCCCGCCCGGTGTGAAACTTCAGTTCCTGTACGAATGAGGCAGTGCGATGAACAGTGCTCCGCAAGCCATAAATCGTCGCATCGTGCTGGCGCGTCGTCCGCAAGGGGAGCCCACGATCGAGGACTTTCGTCTGGAGAAGGCGCCCGTCCCGGCCGCAGGCCCGGAGCAGCTGCTCCTGCGCACCCGCTTCCTGTCGCTCGACCCGTACATGCGCGGACGCATGAGCGATGCGCCCTCGTATGCGGAGCCGGTGGCAGTCGGTGCACCGATGACCGGGCAGACCGTGAGCGTGGTGGAGGCCTCCAATGCGAGCGGTTTTGAGGTCGGCGACCTCGTGGTGGCCACCGTCGGCTGGCAGGACTACGCGGTGGTGGATGCCCGCCACGCGGTGAAGCTCGACCCGGCCCTTCCGCGACCGTCCTGCGCGCTCGGCGTCCTCGGAATGCCCGGACTGACCGCGTACGTGGGCCTGCTGGATATCGGGCAGCCGCTCGCTGGTGAGACGGTGGCGGTGGCCGCAGCCACCGGGGCGGTCGGATCCATCGTCGGCCAGATCGCCAAGCTCAAGGGCTGCCGCGTGGTCGGCATCGCCGGCGGCGCTGAGAAGTGCGAGTTCGCCGTCGAGTCGCTTGGCTTTGATGCGTGCCTGGATCATCGCGTGCCGGATCTGCGCGAGCGGCTCGGCGCCGCGGCGCCCAAGGGAATCGACGTGTATTTCGAGAACGTCGGCGGCGCGGTGCTCGGCGCAGTCCTGCCGTTGCTCAATGTCCATGCGCGCGTTCCGGTCTGCGGCCTCATCGCCTGGTACAACCTCGCGAAGCTCCCCGAGGGCGTCGATCGCTCACCGCTGATCCTCACGACCGTGCTGCGGCGGCGTCTGAAGGTGCAGGGCTTCATCATCTTCGATCACCTGAAGCGCATGCCGGCGTTCTACGAGCAGATGAGTGCCTGGCTGAAGGAAGGCAAGATCACTTACCGCGAGCAGATCCTGGAGGGCCTGGAGCAGGCGCCACAGGGGCTGATCGGGCTGCTGCGCGGGGAGAACTTCGGCAAGCTCGTGGTTCGGGTCTCGGCGAGCTGAGGATCGTATGGACGAGCGCCTCAAGGTGGTCTGGGTCTACGACGTCATCTCCCCGTTTGCTTACCTCGCACTGCCGCGACTTACCGAGTTTCCCGAGACCGTGGAGCTGACCGCGATGCCGGTTTTGTTTGCCGCTCTCCTGGATCACTTCGGCCAGCGCGGGCCGGCGGAGATTCCCTCCAAACGCCGCTTCACCTACCGCTTCGCCCTCTGGCGCGCGCGCCGCCTGAAGCTACCGATGCGGTTTCCGCCCGCCCACCCGTTCAATCCGCTCGCCGCACTGCGGCTCATCATCGCCGCCGGCAGCACCTTGCCCGCCGCGCGCACCGTGCTCACGGCCGTCTTCGGGGCCGGACGCGACGTGAGTGAGCGGGCGGTCGTGGCGGAACTCGCGCAGGAGCTGGGTGTGGCGAACCCCGAGGAGGCACTCGCGGACCCGGGCGTCAAGGCGCACTTGCGCGAGAACACGCAGTGGGCGAGCGAGCGCGGCGTGTTCGGCGTACCGACGCTCGTGATCGGGGAGGAGCTCTTCTGGGGTCACGATGCCATCGACATGGCGCTCGATTATCTGAAGAATCCCGGCGACTTCAGCGACGATGCGATGCGCGCGATCGATCAGCTGCCGATCGCGGCGGCGCGCGTCCCGAAGGCGTCCTGATCGTGATCCGTACGCGCAAGCCTGCCGCGGCGCGCACACTCATCGTCCGAGCCCTCGCCGCGCTGGCAATGGCGCTCATCACCTGCGTCACGGCGGCGGCTGCAATCGCGCCGGTGCGCGCCATCACCGCGTTCATCGATCTGGATGCGCAGCACTACGCCCGGCAATTCGCTGACGCCGCCGCGCGGCTGAAAGTCGCGCAGGTACGCTTCGAGGCGGCCGGTTTTACGGTCCAGACCGTGCGCATCACGACCCAGCCGTTCATGCGCTATGTCGGCGCCTTGAGCCCGGAGCAGGCGCTGGCACTGCTGCGGCACCTTGATGAGCTCGGCCGCCAGGCGCAGGTGGCCATCAACATCGGACCGGCGGTGCTCGATGACCAACCCGACCCGCGCGCGCTCGCGCTGCTGGAGGAGGTGCACTCGCAAGGCCTGCAGCTGAATGCAAGCATGATCATCGCGGACGAGGCGGGCATTCACTGGAACACGATCCGCGCCGCCGCACATCACGTGGCACGGGTGGCCGCGCGCAGCCCCCACAGCCAGGGCACGTTTGCCTTTGCCGCGACCGCGCTGCTCAGTCCCGGTTCGCCGTTTTTTCCCGGCTCCTATCATACCGGTCAGGCGGGACGCTTCGCGGTGGGCCTGCAGTCGGCGGGCACGGTCGCCGAAGTGTTTGCGCGCACGCACGGGGATCCCCCGGCCGCAATTCGCGCGCTCGCCGATGCGCTCAGTGCCTACGCGCGCACGATTCAGCAGCTCGCACCGGACATCGAAGCGCGCACCGGCTGGAGCTTCTGGGGCTTTGATCCGACACCCGCACCGCTCAAGGAGGACTCGATCGGCGCGGCACTCGAGGCGTTTCAGCCGGCACCCTTAGGGTCGCCCGGTTCGATGACGGCCGCCTATGTCATCACCGAGGCCGAGCGCCAGGTACCCGGTCCACGCGTGGGTTACTCCGGTCTCATGCTGCCGGTGCTGGAAGACAGCCGCATCGGCCAGCGCTGGGGCGAGGGCGCCGTGAACCTGGACTCCCTGCTTGCATACTCCTCCGTGTGCGGCACCGGGCTGGACACCGTGCCGCTGCCCGGAGATGTCACCGAGGCGCAGCTCGCGCGCATCATGGGCGACGTTGCGGTGCTCGCCTTTAAGTGGAAAAAGCCGCTCACGGCGCGCCTGCAGCCGGTACGAGGCCGCAAGGCCGGTGAGATGACTCAGTTTGACAGCCCCTTCATGGTCAACGCGCGCATTCAGCCGCTGAAGTGAGCGGTCGCGCCGCGAAGAGGCGCAGCCGGCGGCGCGGTCAGCCGCCGTGCGCGCCGCGACGCACAGGCACTTCGTAGCCCGGTACCTTCGGTTCCGTGTCGAGCATCTGCGCCGGAAAGCCCTCGCCGGTCACGCGCACGCCGAGGGGCTCCTCGAGGCGGCGGATGATATTGGGTGAGAACTCGCGCGGACCGTAGCGGTGCGCACCGTCCTTGAAGATTTCAAGAACGAGGGGTGAGAGCTCCAGCGGCACCTCGTGCGCACGTGCCATGGCATCAAAGAGTCCCACGTCCTTGATGACCAGATCCATGGTGAAGTTGATGTCACGGCTGCCGTTCAGGATCACCTGCGACTCGGTTTCATGCACGAAGGAATTGCCCGAGGAAATGCGAATGGCCTCGTACGCGGTATTGAGGTCGAGGCCTGCGACCTTGGCGACTGTGAGGGCCTCACACAGTGCGACCAGGTGCACGGTGCACAGATAGTTGGTGAGCACCTTGAGCGCGGAAGCTGAGCCCACGGGTCCTGTGTGCAGGATGCGCTGCCCGAGAATTGCAAGCACCGGCAGCACTCGCTCAAAGGTGGCGCGTGCCCCGCCGGCGAAGATGGAAATATTGCCAGTGGCCGCCCGGTGACAGCCGCCCGAGACCGGGCAGTCCATGGCGAAGGCCCCCTGCGCCTCGACGCGGGCCGCGAGGCGTCGAGCCTCTGTCTGATCGGTGGTGCTCATCTCCAGCCAGATCTTGCCCGCGTTCAGCCCCGCGAGGACGCCATCGGAGGCCTCCATGACCTCGGCCGAGATTGATGGCGAGGGCAGGCAGGTGATGACGATATCGGCTGCCTCGGCAAGCTCTCGGGGGCTCGGTGCGCTCCTGGCACCCGCAGTCACGAATGGCGCGACGCGCGCCGCCTCCATGTCACGCACGGTCAGATGCACGCCGTGGCGCAGGAGATTGCCGGCGAGCTGGCCCCCTACATTGCCGAGCCCGATAAACCCGATCCGCAAATCCGTCATGTTGGCCAAACTCCACCCGAGCGACACCCGCTCGAGCGGGCGCACCATTGGAACACAGCTGCAGAGCCTCTTTCAGAGCAAGATACGTATCCGTAGGCGGCCGGTCGGGGCCGAGCTGCTGCTCGGTCGGATTGTGCGGGCTGCCACGGTCAGGTGGCAGCAGGACAAGTACCAGCCAGGGCAAGAGCAGTGTCGGGAGCATGCGAGAGCTTCCTGCGCGGCGCGTGCGCTCGCAACACCGAAACTGTATCCACCCGGCGCGGGGACGCAGGACCGCTCTCCGGCGGCCGGTGCGCGGCGTCGTGCCTACAGATCGAAGGCGTGCCAGATGCGTAGCACCGCACGCTGTGAGATGCCCAGAGCGCTCGCCAGCTGGCGGCTGCTCCAGCGCGCAGTGTGCGGCGGCTGTTCGTGTAGCGTCTTGGTCAGTACCGCCTCTACCAGAGCATCGCTGATCGAGCGCGGTGCGCCCGAGCGCGGCTTATCCGTGAGTCCTCCCAGGCGCCGCGCCACGAAGCGCGCACGCCACTTGCCGACCGTCTGGGTGGTGACTTGCAGGCGTCGCGCGACCTGACGATTCGTCCGGCTGCCGTCACAGGCGAGGATGAGGCGCGCGCGTTTGCCGAGCGTGCGAGGCCGGCGGCGGCTGCGCGCCCACTCGTTCAGCTGCGCTCGCTCCTCGTCCGTGAGCGCGATCGGGGTGAGATGAGAGCGCAGTTGCACTACGTCCTCCGATGGCGATGTGAGAGTGCGCATGTAGTCATGCTTGCACGCTGCCACCGCGCGATACAAACCGCAACTCGTTCAATGAATTTCTGACTCAGCGCGCGCGCTGGGCAGGCGCCGAAAACAGGCTTTTTTTCCGCGTTTTTTTTGCGCTTGGGGCAAGCCAGAGCTGCGTCTTAAACGCGCGACACATCGACACAGCGCGTCGTGGCGCGTAAACCGCGCAGCCACAAAGCGCTTATTACACGATTCGTCAACGGGGGAGGGATCCCATGCTTAAGTACACAGCGAGCGGCTCTCGCGTCCTGGCGCGACTCTTATTCGGCCTTTGCGTCCTGGGGGGGCTCACTGCCCACGCGCAGGTGTCGGATCCGGGGCTGCGCAAGGCGCGTGGCGACGGCGGTCCGCCACCGACGCTACCTGCGCTTTCCACCGAGGACCTGGCATTCTTCCAAGACGGGTTGACCCGCTTCACCACCCTCGAGGCGGTGTCAGGGACGCAAAACAACGGTCTCGGTCCGCGCTTCAACTCCAATCAATGCTCTTCGTGTCACTCGCAGCCGTACGTCGGCGGCTCGAGCCCGGCCGCCAACCCGCTCTACAGCGTGGCCAATGCGGACGGTGCGAGCAACCAGATGCCGTGGTTCATCGCACACAACGGGCCGGTGCGTGAGGCGCGCTTCGTGCAGTCGAACGGGGTGCCTGACGGGGGTGTGCATGACCTCTTTGTGATCACCGGTCGCGCGGATGCAGGCAGCTGCATTATCAGCCAGCCGAATTTTCTGCCGGCCGGCAATCCGGTGACCGGTCAGGGCGGCAACAGCAACGTCGTATTCCGCATTCCTACGCCGACGTTGGGCGCCGGCCTGATCGAGGCGATCCCGGACTCGGTGATCCTCGCCAACCATACGCTCACCAGCAGTGCCAGGCAGCGCTTGGGCGTGGCGGGCCATCCCAATCGCAGCGGCAACGATGGCACGATCACGCGTTTCGGATGGAAGGCGCAGAACAAATCCCTGCTGATGTTTGCCGGTGAGGCCTACAACGTGGAGATGGGCGTCTCGAACGACCTGTTCGCGCAGGAGCGCGACGAGACGCCCAACTGCCAGGGAGGTATCACGACCCCCAACGACACGATCAACATTCCGAATCCCGCCGACCCGCCCGCACCGCCGGCGGTGCTCTCGGACATCGAGGCGTTCGCGATCTTCATGCGCATGCTCGCGCCGCCGGCGCCCGCGGCTCCCACCACCTCATCCGTGCATGGCCGCGCCGTGTTCGCAAGTGTCGGGTGTTCGCTCTGCCATACGCCCGCGCTGAACACCGCGACTGCGAGCGGTACGACCGGTCACGGCAGACTCCCGAGCGCCGCGATCGCCAATATCCAGGTGCCGCTCTTCTCGGACCTGCTGGTGCATCACATGGGGACCGGACTGGCGGACGGCATTACGCAGGGGGCCGCGGGGCCTGATGAATTTCGGTCCGCGCCTCTGTGGGGGCTCGGGCAGCGGGTGTACTTCCTGCACGATGGACGCACCAGTGATCTCATTCAGGCCATACAGTTCCACGCCAGCTCGGGCAGCGAAGCGAATCAGATCGTGCAAAGCTTCGCCGCGCTGAGTCCCCAGGATCAGCAGGACCTCGTTAACTTCCTGCGCTCACTCTAAAGGCAGGCAGTCGCGTTACGTTTCCGGGAAGGAGTGCGAGGCCGCCGGCACGGACCGGCGGCCTCGATCTTTCACGATTCCCCAGAGCGATTCCCGACGTTTCTGTCGCTCCCTTAAGTAAGGTAGTAGCCGCCTCCCGGCCGATCCCGGCGTGAGCGCAGGCTCCGAGCTTTCATATGCGCCCGTGCGCCGCGGTGCGTGACGCGTAAGCAGCGACCCCGCATACTGTTAGCCTCACCAAGAACGAAAAGAGGGGCCATGCAGGCGTTTCCAGGAGGCGCGACCGTCTCGCTGCTGCGCCATCTCTGGCACAGAGCTTGGGCCGCTCGCAGGTGCGCGCAGGGCTGCCGCGCCGTAGCCTTAGGCAACTGGTACCGTTTTGCACGCGGAGCATTCAACCATGGAAATTCCGCTAACCCCGCTTGAGTTCGCCCGCCGGGCGCGGCTGCTGTACCCGGACCGGGAGGCGGTGGTCGATGGGACTTCGCGCTTCACTTACGCGCAGTTCCTGGAGCGCTGCGATCGCTGGTCCGCGGCCTTGCAGAAGCTTGGCGTACAAGCGGGCGATCGGGTGGTGGTGATCGCACCCAACACGCACGCGATGCTCGAGCAGTTCTACGCCGTGCCGCAGCTCGGGGCGATCGTGGTACCTCTTAACTATCGGCTCAGTGCCGCCGACTTTCGTTACATGATCGGCCATTGCGAACCGGTCATCGTATGCGCGCACCCGGACTACATCGGCTCGATCGAGGGGATGCGCGCTGAGCTGACGAGCGTTAAGCACTTCGTCGCTCTGGAGGGCGGCCAACCGGGCTGGTTGGACTACGAAGCCACCCTGGCGGCCGCGCCTTTGCAGTTCGTGCGGCCGCCGATCGCTGAGACCGATGTGCTGACCATCAACTACACCAGCGGCACGACCTCGCGTCCCAAGGGCGTGATGATCACGCATCGCAACGCCTGGATGAACTCTGTGGGCACACTCGTGCACTTCCCGCTTGCGGTCGGGGAGCGCTATCTGTGGACGTTACCCATGTTCCATGCCAATGGCTGGACATTCGTCTGGACGGTGACCGCCGCCGGAGGTACGCATATTTGTCTGCGCAAAGTGGACGCGGCGGCCATCTATGCGCTGGTAGATACCGAAAGCGTCAGCATGCTGTGCGCGGCGCCCACGGTGCTCATCGCAACGGCCAATGGACCACCGGAGCTGCGAGGCAAGCTACGGCGCGGGGTACGGGTGCTGACGGCCGGCGCGCCGCCGGCGGCGGCGACCATCGGGCGCATCGAAGGAGAACTCGGCTGGGTCGTCACACACATCTACGGTCTGACCGAAACTGCCCCCTTCATTCTGGTGTGCGAGCCGCGTCCGGAGCACGCGGGCCTGGATGCTGCACAGTCGGCGACGCTCAAGTCGCGTCAGGGGGTTGAGCTCATCACCTCAGGCGAACTGCGCGTCGTCGACGACCAGGAGCAGGAGGTGCCGGCCGACGGGACGACGCTCGGTGAGATCGTGGTCCGCGGCAACGTCGTCATGAACGGCTACTACCGCGATCCGGAGGCCACGGCGGTCGCCTTCCGTAACGGCTGGTTCCACACCGGCGATGCGGCGGTGGTGCACCCGGATGGCTATGTCGAGATACGCGACCGCTTCAAGGACGTCATCATCAGCGGCGGTGAGAACATCTCCTCGATCGAGCTGGAGGGCGTACTGCTGACGCATCCGGCGGTCATGGAAGCAGCGGTCGTCGGTATGCCGCACGAGAAGTGGGGCGAAACCCCGGTGGCGCACGTGGTGCTGCGCGCCGGTGCCACCACGACCGAGGAGATTCTCAAGCAGCACTGCCGCGAGCGCATTGCGCACTTCAAGGTGCCCACATTGATCCACTTCGTGCAGGAGCTGCCCAAGACCGCGACGGGGAAGATTCAAAAATACGTGCTGCGCAAGGGCCGAAGCGCGATCAGCCAGCAATAGGTCCGCAAGCGCGGCGTGAGGCGCGCGTCCTTCAAATAATGTGTACCGGAGAAAGGAAAAGGCATGAGCGATACAGCTGAGCCGGGCGTTAACCGGCGTGAGTTCGTGCAGGGGGCCGCTTCGGGCCTCGCGCTGGCGGCGATACCCACCTGGGTGCAGGCGGAGGCGAGTGGTGCATCCGCCGATAAAAGCGCGGTGCTGGCGCAAATCCCCACCATGCACGCTGCCAATGTGAAGCGCCTGCAGGAGTGGATCGCGCTGCCCTCGATCGCGGCCGAGAACCGCAACTACCCGCAAGGACCGGAGTACATGGCGCGGCTCGCGCGCGATGCGGGTTTTACGGGCGTGGAGATCATTCCCACCTCCGGCAAGCCCGGTGTATTCGCCAAGATCGATGCGGGTGCGCCCACGACGGTGGGCATCTATTTCATGTACGACGTGAAGCAATTCGTGCCCGAGGAGTGGAGCTCACCGCCCCTGGAAGCGCGGCTCGTGCAAAAGGAAGGATTGGGGACCGTGTGTATGGGCCGCGGAGCGGTGAATCAGAAAGGACCCGAGAACTCTTTCCTCGGCGCTCTGATGGCCTTCAAGGCCGTTGGCAAGCGGCTGCCCGTGAACCTTGTGCTCGTGTGCGAGGGCGAGGAAGAGATCGGCTCGCCGCACTTTCACGAAGTCGTTCAAACCCCCAAGGTGATGGCGGAGCTGAGAAAATGCTCCGGGGTGTTCATGCCCGAAGCCGGGCAGGACCGTGACGGGGGCGTACAGGTGTCCCTCGGTGCCAAGGGCGTCATTGAGCTGGAACTGGTGTCGAGCGGTGAGAAATGGGGCCGCGGACCGGCCCACGATGTACATTCGAGTCTGGAAGCCCAGTTGGACTCCCCCACCTGGCATCTCGTTCAGGCCCTGAACACGCTGGTGGGACCGGACGGGCACACCCCGGCGGTCGCGGGGTTCTTCGAGAAGGCCAAGCCCCTCACCCCGGCCCAGCTTGAAATGATCCGCAACCATGCGGCCAAGACCTCGGAGAACACGGTCAAGCAGACCTACGGCGTGCAGCACTGGGTACACGACAAGAACTGGTTCGACTCGCTGGTGCTGCTGGAGTCCAAGCCCACGATCAACATCGAGGGTCTGGTCGCCGGTTACACCGGACCGGGGGGCAAGACCGTGCTGCCTCACAGGGCGGTGGCCAAGATCGACATCCGCCTGGTTCCGGATATGACCACGACGGATACGCTCGCGAAGCTTAAGAGTCATCTGGCGCAGCACGGCTTTGCGGATATTGAGGTCAACATGAGCGGCGGCTACAACCCGACGCAGACCGACCCGCAAAGCCGGCTGATCCAAACGCAGATCGCCACCTACCGCAAACTCGGTACCGATCCGCAGCTGTGGCCGCGCTCGGCAGGATCGTGGCCCGGCTACGTGTTTACCGATGCGCCGCTAAGTCTGCCGGCCGGCCACTTCGGACTGGGTAATGGCACCGGCGCACACGCGCCGGATGAGTACTACGTCATCGAGTCCACGAATCCCAAGGTGCAGGGGCTCGACGGGGCAGTGGCCTCATTCGTGGAGTATCTCTATGCGCTGGCCTAGCTGAGGATAGCGCCCCCCTCTCGACTCCCGCACGGCTGCCGTGCGATCACTAACGACATCAAAAAAAGAGAATCCCGTCATGAATGCACTCCTGATTCACTTTGGCCTCGCACTCCTCTTCATTGCGCTCTTCTTCTACTTTAACGCCCCGCTGTACCGATCCGGCTGGAAGGGAGCAGGGGTAACCGGCCTCGAAGCGCTCTACTGCGTGATCGCGATTTGCTCCTTCGCGACCGGGTACTATTTCAACGTTCAGTACGTGCAGGAATACCCGGCCGAGGCCAGCTGGGTCCATTTCACCAAGCTCCTCTTCACTAACCCGGCGGCCTCCTCAGGCTCTCAGGACCTGGTCACGGCAAACGTGCTGCTGTTTCCGCTGTGGACGATCATCGACGGGCGGCGACTGGGCATGAAGCAGCCTTGGATTTACTTCGTACTCAGCCTACTCACAAGCTTCGGTTTTGGGATGGGCTTGTATCTGGCCGCGCATGAGCGGCAACTGCGGTGGCTGCGAGCGCACGGCACAACCTCAGTACCCGCGTAGTCACTCGTGACACTGACCGGCTCCATGACGTGCCGCGCGGCCCGGGCCCCCCCCGGCAGGCGGGCGCTTCGCTGGCTGGTGTTCTTAGCTTTGCTGCCGATCGTCGCCATGGCACAGGAACTTGAGCCACGTGCCTTCGTGCCGACGCCGGTCGGAACGAGCTTCCTGGTGCTCAGCGATACGCAGTCGAGCGGCTCGGCTGTTTTCGACGCGACATCGCCCTTCTCGAACGTCCACGCGAGCTTCTATGAAGCGGCGGTCAGCGTCGGTCACGTGTTCTCTTTAGCGGACCGGCAGTCGAGCGTGCTGGTCGTATTACCCTATGCGCGCGGGGACGTCACCGGCGACGTCGGCGGCAACGCGGACAGGGCTGATCGTTCGGGCCTCGCCGATGCGCGGCTGCGCTTCAGCATGCTGCTCTGGGGCGGCCCTGCCCTCACACCGGCTGCCTATGCGTCACGAGAACAGCAAACGATCGTTGGCATAAGTCTCACGGCTGTCGCACCGAGCGGGCAATACGACAGCAGAAAACTCATCAACATCGGTACTAACCGCTGGGCGGCGCAGCCGGAAATTGGCCTCTCCGTTCCGGCAGGGCGGTGGCTATGGGACCTTTACGAGGGTGTTTGGGTTTTCCAGGATAACGACAACTTCTATGGAGGTCACCGCCGTGCCGAAGACCCGATCGTGAGCACCCAGGCGCATGTCAGCTACACGGTGCAGCCGCGGCTGTGGCTCGCATTCGATGCCACGTACTACACGGGCGGCGCAGTTACGATTAACGGCGCCCCCAATACCGGCTCGCAAAGCAATGTCCGCGTGGGCGCCACAGCCTCCGTGCCCCTGGCGCGGACGCAATCGCTCAAGTTCACCTACAGCAACGGCGCGGTGACCCGCGTGGGGGGCAATTTTCGCTCAATCGGCGTGGCCTGGCAGTACGCTTTTATCGACTGACCAGCCGGGGCGGCCCGGGCGCGAGGGCGCCCGCCCGCATTCAGCCGCGCAAACGCCCGGCGCTTAAGAGCCGTCCCGACTGGCCATATTCGGGCGGCAGAAATTCCAACAAGCGCAAGCGCGGCGGCGAGCAGCCCCCTGGCAAGCCGACAGGGCAATACGCACAATTCCGGATGCTGTTCACCTAAAAGGGCTGCAAACTATCCGCGCACTGGGATCTGGCGGGACAAGGTGTGCGCGCGGATGATGCGCCTCGAAGGTTGCAGACCCGATGGACCTGGACGATCTCGGTGCGGAGGAGAGGTCACGGCGCTGCTGATGTGTCGCGTCCTCGGGATGCTGCTTTGCAAATGCTGCGCCACGCGAAAAGCGAGCGGCAAGGCCGGTAAGAGAGTTAACATGGGGAGCGCGCGGCTCACCCTGCTACATTTTTAGAAAATGCTGAGGCACGCATCCCGATCGCGGCTTTCCGGGTCAGCCGTGATGTACCCACACCCGACCACAACGACCTAGAGAGGTTTCTGTCATGAGTTTTTCTCGGTGGATGGTTCTCGCGGCACTGTCGCTGCCGCTGTCAATAACGGTTGCTACTGCGGCGCCCCAGGTCAATCCGGACAAGTTGCCGCTGGTGGATTGCTCCACCCTGCATTGGAACCAGCAGTTCCTCGCGAAGTATCCGAAGGCCCCCGCCGCCTGCCAGGAGGCGCGCGTATATAAGGGCAAGAAGTACGCGAAATTCAATGCGAAGGTCTACCTCGTCGATCAGGACGGGTCTGTCACTCTTACGTTCCTGAACGTCGCCGGAGATGACCTGAGCACCTTCACGTACAAGCCCGTCGGCGACTCGGTCCTGTACGTCAATGGCAAGGCCACGCAGTACAAGGATCTGAAGCCGGGCGACAAGGTGACGGTATGGGTGTCCGAGAACCGATTCTCGGTCGCCGGAGCGCCTGGTGCAGCGGCCTCGCCCGGGATGGCACCGAAGTAACTCGCGCATCGCGGGGCGTGGGGCCTGACGCGAAGCGTCAGGCCCTCCTCCGTGCGAGAACGATATCTTGCAGGCTCGCCGCCGCATCGTTCTCACCCGCCCGTTCGGGGTAATGCCGTGAACGCGCCCTGGTGGTCCTCGCTGGTCGCGTGTCCGGATTGTGACTTGATGCAGCGCTTGCCCGCCCTTTCTCCCGGGGCACGGGGGCGCTGCAGGCGCTGCAAGCATGTACTCGCCCGACGACCGGCCGCACCACCCGACTTGGCGCTCGCACTGGCCGTGGCGGCCGTGTTTGTTTTCGCGGTCGCCAATGTCTTGCCCCTGATGAACCTCTCGGTCGTGGGTCGCACGGCTGAGACCACGATCAGTGGGGGTGCCTATGCGATGTGGGAGCAGGGCCAGCGCATCACGGGCGTTATCGTGGCGTTCTGCGGGGTACTCGCCCCCGGGGGCTACATTCTTTTCATGCTGACGCTGCTGCTCGCGGTGCGCCGCAAACCGCCCCCGGCCTGGGCCGGGGAGATGCTGCGCTGGGTGCGGCATTTCGAGATCTGGTCGATGCTCGAAGTCATGATGCTCGGCATCCTCGTCTCGCTGATCAAGATCGCGGAACTGGCCACGGTGGATGCCGGCATCGGCATGTTCGCGTTTGGTGCACTGGTCATTCTGTGCCCGGCGATCATGCTCAGTTTTGACGAAGAGGAACTGTGGCAAAAAGTCGAGTGGGCTGACGGTGAGCTGCCGCTTGCGGCCCGAGATGGGGCGCGCTCGAGCGCAGAGCGATGAGCAGCCGCATGGTCACGGCCGCGCAGGCGGGTCTGGTGTCCTGTGAGGCCTGCCATCTGCTGGAGCGGCCGGCGAGTACGGGCGAGCCCGGATACTGTCGCCGCTGCGGCGAGAAGCTCGAAGTTCGCCGCCACGGTTCGATCGAGACCACCTGGGCGCTGGTGCTGGCTGCTGCGATCTGCTACATCCCGGCCAACGCTTTGCCGGTACTGAACACGACCAGCCTGGGCTCGACCGAGGGTGACACGATTCTCGGCGGCGTGATCTTTCTTTATACCTCCGGCTCCTGGCCGCTGGCGCTCGTGGTGCTGATCGCAAGCGTGATGATCCCAATGGGGAAGATCGCAGCGCTCATCTATCTTCTGATTACCGTGCAGCGCCGCTCGACCCTGAGCAACGATGAGCGCACGCGGCTGTATCGCATGGTGGTCTTCATCGGCCGCTGGTCGATGCTGGATGTGTTTGCCGACACCTTTACCGTGGCGCTCGTGCAGTTGCAACCGCTCATGTCCGTAGCGCCCGGTCCGGGCGTTTTATTCTTTGCCGCGGTGGTGGTGCTAACCATGCTCGCGGCCGAGGCCTTCGATCCCCGCCTGATCTGGGATTCCGTTAACCCTCACCAAGTGCGCCATGCCTAACGAAACCGACCTGAGCGAGCTGCCGGAGGCTACGATCGAGCGCAAGAAACGCCGGCGCATCTCCATCGTTTGGATCATTCCGATCCTGGCCGGTGTCATCGCCCTCGGGATCGCGATCCAGCGCGCGATGAACGAAGGTCCGACGATCACCATTGCATTCAAGGCCGCCGATGGCATCGAGGCAGGCAAGACCTTTATCAAGTACAAGGACGTGACCATCGGCCAGGTTAGCGCGGTGCAGCTGTCGGAGGACTACACCGGGGTGCTGGTCACGGCAAAGGTCACCAAACATAACGCCCCACTTTTGCGCGACGATACGAAGTTCTGGATCGTCCAGCCGCGCGCCAGCCTGAGTGGTATTTCCGGGCTCGGCACGCTGTTGTCGGGTAACTACATCGGGATGCAGGTCGGAAAGTCGGCCACGCGTCGACGCAGCTTCATCGGTCTCGAGGTGCCGCCGGCGATTCCGGATCAGCCCGGGCGGCAGTTCCTGCTGAGGGCCGCCAGCCTCGGTTCGGTGGGTATCGGGGCCCCGATCTACTACCGCAGCCTGAGCGTGGGTGAGGTCGCCGCCTACAGCCTGGCCGCGGACGGTAAATCGATCGATATCACGGTGTTCGTGTACGCACCGTACGACAAGTATGTCACCGCGCACACGCGTTTCTGGAATGCCAGCGGCATTGACGTCTCGGCCGGGGCGGAGGGCGTGAAGGTGCACACCGAATCCCTCGTGGCGGTGATTGCCGGAGGGCTCGCGTTCGATTCACCGGATTTTCTCCCCGCCGGTGCGCCGGCCAATACAGATACAGTCTTTACGCTGTATCCGAACCGAACCGTCGCGATGAAGCAACCGGACCAGCTCGAGCGGCGCTTCGTGCTGTACTTCGATGAATCACTACGGGGGCTATCGGTGGGCGCCCCCGTCACAATTTTCGGGCTCCCGGTCGGGGAGGTCGCCGATGTAGGTCTGGAATTCAACCCCGAGACAGTCGATCTGCGGCCGCGTGTGCTGATCACCTTCTTCCCGGAGCGCCTTGTGCAGCATGTCTCTGCGGGAGGAAAGAGCAGCGCCGAGACGTTTGTGAAGTCGGACCTGGCCAACCGCGACCGCATGCTGCATCGGATGGTGGAGGAGAAAGGGCTGCGTGCTACGTTGCAAAGCGGCAACCTCCTCACCGGGGAGCTGTACGTCGCATTCGAGTACTTCCCGAATGCCGCCAAAGTGAAGGTCGACTGGACGCAAGACCCGTTGCAACTGCCCGTCAGCAACGCGGGTCTGGCCAGCCTCGAGGCCAAACTCGACAGCATACTCACGAAGGTCAATCAAATGCCGCTCGAGGAGATGGGTACGGGTGTCAAAAATATGATCGTCACTCTCAATCAGACCCTGAAGGACGCGGATAGCATGATCAAGCGCGTCGATACGGAATTTCTCCCCGAAGGCACCAAGACACTCGCGGAGCTGCATCACGCGATTGCCGATGGGGATCAGGCGCTGCTCGGCGAGGATTCCGCAGGTCGGCAGGATCTGCGCGATGCCCTGCAGGAGATGGCCGGCGCGGCGCGGTCCATACGCGTCCTGGTGGACTATCTGCAACGACACCCTGAAGCGCTGATCCGCGGCAAGAAACAACAGGAGATCCCGTGATGCGACGCATCGCCTCCAACGCCGCCGTGTGCGTTCTTGCAGCATTCGTGGCTGGATGTGCGAGTCCGGCTTCCCATTTGTATACCTTGACGCCCGCTCCTGCGGCTGCAGGCCAGACGCCCTGCAACGTGAGTGTCATGGTCGGACCGGTGTCGATTCCAGCCGCCGTGGATGTGCCCCAGATCGTCGTGAGCACCGGCCCGAATCAGCTGGCACACGATGAGTTCAATCGCTGGGCATCACCTTTGCAGAGCAACATCGCGCGCGTGGTTGCAGAGGACCTCGTTACCATACTGGGGACGCCGCGAGTCATGGTGTTCCAGCAGGCTCTGAACACGAAGCCCGATTACCAGGTGGCGATCGAAGTACAAAGCTTCGAGTCCGTGCCGGGGGAGGCCGCGACGGTGAACGCGCTGTGGACAGTGCGGCGGGTCAAGGATGGCAAAACCGACACCGGCCGCACGAGCGATCGCGAGGTAACCACGCAAAAAGGCTACGATGCGCTCGTGGCTGCCCACAGCCGGGCAGTCGCGCGTATGAGCCAGGACATTGCCGACTCGATACGGGCGCTCGATCGCGCCTCGCCCTAGGTAGGTCTCTACGGACCGCGCTGAGCCGCCCGGCAAGCGCGGGATTGACCGCTTTTGGCGCGGTAATCCGCCGTGAGCACGCGCGCTGCGCTTATTCGCTTATCTGCGCCAGAGCTTGACGCAGGGGGGCGCTCGAGATCTGGATCCACCCGCCGTAGGGCTGATTCATGTCAAGAATGATCAGGCACGCAGCGGCAACGCTCAGCGCGCCGGCACACAGGGCAACAACGACGGTGGTGTTGAAGCGCGCGAACAGGCCAAAGCCAAAGAAAAGGAGCGCAAGCCAACACACCAGTACGAGGAGCACGTGCCAGGCCAGCGGCCCCTCGGCCTGCTCACTCAAAAGGCGTCGGGTCTCGCCGATGCTACTCAGTAGTTCGAGCGCGTGGGTCTGCCCCAACCGCTGCAGATTCGTGGTGGGCGTTAGGCTTGCGATTTGCTCAAACAGCTGCTCGCCTTGCAATCGCAGCTGTAAGGGTGCACGCACAATCGCTTTGGTCGGATCCTGAGGCCAGGTCCGCGCAATGTCGGCCGCGAGCAGATTGCGCAGCTGCGCGCGTGGTCCCGTCCCTTCCGGACCGAACTGCACGAGGATGCGATCGAGTTGATATACGTGAACACCGAGTTGCTGTATCTCGGCCTGTTGTGCGTTGAAAGACGTGTTTGCCGTGGAAATCAAGAGTCCCAGCACCAGTGCAGCCATGGTCGCGATTAATCCCATCACCAGCTTGATGGCGTCCTTGGAGTCTTGCTCCAGATGGGCTGCCGGCAGCTTCTGTCTCAGGAGAATACCCAGAAGTGCGGCAGCGAAGGTGCACACGAACACCAGGATGCCAGTCAGCGTCGAACTCATGATCTTGCCCCCAAAAGAGGTGTCCAGGCTGTCGTCCCAAGTGAAATGTGAGCGGCCGTGCGTTGGCCCCGGCGCTGCAGCTGCGACTATGACGCGCGGAGCCGGTTATCTCAAGTTAGTCTGCTCGGCTGCTTCCGCGGCAGACCCTTTCTCGCGCCACTAGGCTTTGGTGCTGTCAGTTGGGGCGGCGAGCGCCTGAGAGATCTTGATTCCCACGATCGTGGCGACCACAACGGCGAGATAGAACTGCCCGCCCAGCACTTCAAGCCAAAGAAGCGTGTTGGAGGCCGGCGCGGTGGTTGTGATATCGCCGTAGCCGACGGTCGCGAGATTCGCCAGGGCGTAGTAGTCAAAAAGCGTGTGCAGCGTGTGCCAGTTACTGAGTTGCCACTTGATGTCCGGGTTGATGCTGAAGGCGCGCGGCACGAGCAGCCACACCACCGTGTAGAGCCGCCCCCAGACCAAAGCGATGAGAATGTAGCCGGAAAATGCGCCGATCACATCGTTGAATCCGATGCGACGAGTACTGAAGAGTTCACTTAGGATGATGGAGAAGACGAACAGGAAGAATGCAGCGACGACGATGCTTCCCAAGATGTCCAAGGGCAGCTGGTGTTCGGGCGCTGCCGCGGTGCGTGCGATATCCAGCGCAATCGCCGTGCCCGCAAGCGCCCCTCCCAGATACCGTTGGCGCCTGCTACCGAGCACGGCGGCGAGTACCGCTACGGCGACGCCGATGAACAATACAGTCGACAGGAGCCGTGCGGCGGGTGTCTCCTCGGCGAGCAGCGGGTTGACGATTTCCATCGCCACCAGAAGCGCGAGCAGCCAGACGTGTCTTGTAAGTTTTTCAGCCATCGCCATCAGAACACCTCCGCACGGGGGTTTTCACGGCCGGCTCGCTGCGCAGCGTGCGCGTGGCAATTGGGTACGCGCGGCGCCCGAGAGCACGGTGCGACGCCGCACACTCCTTGCAAGCTCTCCTGGCTACACGGGCGTTATCCGACGTTCGGCGGCTCAGCAAAGCAGCGGCCGGACAGTAGCAATAACGCGGCCTGGGCGGGCTGCGCACGCCCCGGGCACTTGTATTCGGCGTCGTCTACTTATCCCGTGCGTCCGCCGCCCGCCACGCAACCGCCGCCTTCCGCACAGATCACAAGATACGTGGCGCGTTTGTCACACCCGGCGACGCCGATCGTGTACTCGGCGCGCTCAGGTGGTGTCCAGCGCATCGGCACGCTCGGGGTCTGGATCATCTCCCTCGAGATCACCTGGCCGGTGGCTGCCGGACAGTTCCACTCAAATTGCGCACGCCGCTGCGCCGAGTCGATGGCATGCGGCTGAGCGGCATCGATAAAGGGGACCGACTGACATCCGGCAGCGCTCAGGCCGACCGCCGCGACGAGCAAATATCCGCGTATTTTCATATTTCACCGTGGCTTGTAGGAAAACTTCTGCCCCGCGACCGCCGCTTCGTACATGAGGCCCCCCTTGGCGATCGTGAAGACGGCCATCCCCTTGTAGTAATCACCAGCCGTTGTGGCGTCCTTCTTGCCCCCGCTCGCGGATGCCCCAGAACCGCCGGTGCTGGCGCTAGCTGACGCCGCGGAGGTAATAGCGATCGCGCTCACGCCCGCGCTGAATTCAAAATTCCCCGACGTGAACTCATCGAGCGCGCGCTTGTCCTCGAAGAAGATGATCTGACTGTACGCGGTACCGCCCACCTGAAAGCCAACGCTGAGCTGCGTCATGGTGGTATCGCCGATCACTTTACCGTGTGCGTACACGCGCCCGGAGCCGCGTGCGCCACCGACGCCGAAGCCGCCCTTGCCGATCGTCGGAAACACGGCGTAGCCGTAACTTTTGGAAAAGAAGCCTGCGCTTTGGCCGGCGTTCTTGAAGAGCTTCACGGTGTCGCTGTCAGCATCCGCGTGCGCCAGGCCAAAGGCGCCGAGGAAGAGGAGCAACGGCAGCGCACTGCGCGATATTCGTTTCATAAAAATCTCCCGAAACGCGAATGAATCCATAATGCATCGTGTGTGAAATGCGCGCATCGCTTGATTCGATCGATCCGACGGGCGTGAACATGTGCGCTGACACGGAGTGTTGACGCGCTCTTCCGAGGCGACGACACTGCAGCTCGCGTGCGTGAGACCTTGCGTGCAGTCTCCCTCATCCACACTGGAATACCATGAGCAACATAGCCGCCAAGATCAAAGAAGAGATCGAGGCCCTCATTCCTCCGATGATTTTTTTCTTTGTCGCCCTGAACATCATCGCCTTGATTCGTGCGCTGATGCTTAAGGGGACCGGCATACCACCGAGCACGCCCCTGGAAATTGCGTTGGCAGCCCTCATCCTGGGGAAGGCCGTATTGCTCGCGGACCTTTTGCCCGCCATCAACCGTTATCCGGATAAGGCACTGATCTACAACGTGCTCTGGAAGACGCTGATCTATTCGGTGATGGCCACGGCGATCCATTATCTGGAGCATCTCGTTGATTTCTGGCGCCAGGCGGGCGGTTTTGTGGCGGGCAACCGCCTGCTGCTGGAACGAATTGTGTGGGCACATTTTTGGGGGCTCGAGATCATCATCATCGTGCTGGTTTTCAACTACTGTTTGATTACTGAGCTGGCCCGCGCCCTGGGTCCGAACAAGCTGTGGCAGATGATGTTCGGGCCACCGTCGCCGGCTCGGACTTAGCACTCGGACGTCATCCCCGGGTCCGCAGTTCAAGCCATCGAGGGCAGTCCGCGGGGATGAGGGTAGGAATTTCTGCAGCACACGCACGAGCAAAGCGTCTTGCGGGATGGAATGGCTTCAGGCGGGCGGCAGCACGACGCGGTAGTAAATGCCGCCTGCACCGTAGGCGGGCTGGAACCAGGTGTTGCCGCACAGGTAGTACGTCTGGCCCTGCACATTGGGCATGACGCAGCCCGCTGGCAGCACCCCGTACATGGCCCCGACAGGGAAAGTTGCACTCGGTACGGCTGCGGCAGTGGCGCCGGCGACAACGCCCGCGTTATAGGCGTTGCTCGTGGCGGCGGCGTTGTTGGCCGCGACCACTGTGGTGGCGACTGCAGCGCCCACCACCACGCCTGCCGCCGCTGCCCCGGCCGTGCTCCACCCGCCGCAGTTGTAACAACTGGAGCCGTAGACGTTGACGGTCGTCGGTGGATGGTAGGCAGGGTAGGCCGCCCCGTAATACGGGCTGTGATAGGCGGTCGCACCGTAGGCGTTGGTGTAGGTCGTGGTCGGAGAGCCGTAGGCGTGCGTCGCCGTCCCGCCATAGCCGTTGCTTGCGGTCGTTCCCACGCCGGCCACGTGCGTTGCGCTGCCGCCGTAGGCATTGGACGCGGTCGTGGTCCCAGACCCCTCGGCGTGGTAGGCCGAACCGCCATAGGCGTTTGAGGCGCTAGTCCCCTGACCGGCGGTATGCGTCGCGCTGCCACCGTAGGCGTTGGTGCGCGTCGTGGAGTCGGACCCAGGGGCGTGATACGTAGCCCCGCCGCCATAGGAGTTAGCATGGGCCCACGCGTCGACACGGTCCGCAACCAAGAGCGCGATCAACGTACCTGCCATAGGGGCGACGAACTTGTTCATAAGGGCACCTTTCATGGTGTGGCACCGGGCTTCGCCTTGCCGGTCTGGCTCTTCGGGGGCGGCTGCATGCCGGCGGGCTTCGCATCAGGGGCGGCAAACGCCACGTGCTTGGCGGCCGCCGCCTTCGGGGAGCCAAACGCGTCGGCTGCAACGGCGGTATCCAGCTTCCAGTTGGACAATTCCAGCACGTGGCGCAGCTGCAGGGGATCGTTGAGGAAAATAGCGTACAGACGGCGCGGCAGATGATCCTCGGCACCGATCCAGGCCTGTACGAATACATCGCCAGTCACGTACGCCACCATGTCTGTGGTGGTGCCGCCGACCACGATCGACCGGCCGATGTAGAACGCGTGCTTAAGCCCCGCAGCAATGTCCTTGTACGGGTCGGTGACGATCACGTCGTCGAAGGGGAAGTAAATCGCGGCCGTCTTATAAGCAGCCTCCAGCGCCGCATCGATGGTCGGTGGCGCATCGGCGACGGCGACCAGATTCTCCGCGGGTGCGAACGCCATCATGACCTTGCCGTCGTAGTAGAACTCGGAGGCGGGACCGTCACCGAGGGTGAGGACCCGCAGCTTGTCCGGCCGCTTCAGGGTGACTTCGGACTTGGTGCTGTAGATCAGCGACGGACCCAGGCGGCTCGGACTCTCGTAGGAAACGACCGCCGTGAAGGACATCGTCTTGGCGGCAGCGAGGCGTTTGCTCGCCGCCTTGAGGATCTCAATCGCACGCGGCTCAAGGCCGGGGATGAAATCCGGGACGGCCGCTTTGGCGGCGGACTTGCTGGCCGTTTTTGCCGACTGCGGTGACTGTTGTGCGCCGGCACCTGCGCAGAACAGGGCGCCCAGCGCGAGGAGGGCCGCGCTGCGGACTACTAGTTTGCATCCCATTATTCCTCTCCCGCCCTTGTGTACCTTCGAACCTGCTGGCTTCGTGCGCGGCCTGTCATCCGATGCTCAGGCGTCGGTAGCTCAGGGACAAAACCCTACTCATCGAAAGATCCTCGCGCGACCGCCGGGTGCGCTCCGATCCTATGGTGCCCTCAGGCAACCTCGGCTCTTATTTGATGTTGCTCCCCGAGTCTTCGATTGGCACCCGTACTTATACCTAGTTCACCGCGCGACACGCCGCCGCGCGGCCGATGCCGGAATGAGGAGAAACGGGGTGCACTGGGGCCGTGCCGCAGCGAGCGGCGAGCAATCGCGGGGGGCCGTCAAGCCTGCGGTTTACGGCGATCGATCGGGGCGCTGCGCCGCCTCAGAGTGGGGTGTGCGACGGCCGCGGGAATGACCGGCACTTCTCAGTGCCGAGAGCGCCGAGGTGTCACAGCTCGTCGAGGCCCAAGTCCAGGGGAGCGTCAGTACTTGACCAGGTACTGGTGGGCCTCGAGGCAGACTGAGAACGCCTTTTTGAAGGCGTCAAGTTGCTGGGCGGCGGTCTGCGTGGCCGACTGCACCTGTTGGTTGGCCTGTTGCGAGGCCTGCTGTTCCTGTTCGCGCGCCCGGATCTTCATGCCAAGAAAGCCGACGCCCGCACCAATCGCCGCGCCCTTGCCCGCATCCCCGGCGATGGCGCCGATCAACGCACCCCCCGCCGCGCCGCCTACGGCGCCCTTGGCCCCGGCACCCACGTTGGCCTGTTGCACTTGCTTTTGCTGCTGGGCCGCTTGCTGCTGGGCCGTTTGCGTGTTCTTGGCGATCTGGAATGGGTCGTAGCCGGTGTTCTGCGCCGCCCAGTTGTAGCAGGCGCTCTCGTCAATCGACTGCTGGCTCGCTGTCTGACCCGCGCTCGGGAAGGCGTAGACATTGAGCGTTGAGGCGAGGGTCTTCTGACCCGTCGGCGCGCTCACCGGCGGTGTCTGCGCGTTTGCCATCGCAGCGACGACGCTCGCGGCCAGGAGGGGCAGGGCATTCGGGATCCGCATCGGGAGTGACCTCAGTCTCTGAGTCGAAGGATCGTAACTCTACGGCTTTGGAATCGGCGTACAGGCAGCAAATGCGCTGACCGTAATGCCATCAAGAGCAATCGCCATCGTGGCAACACCGGTCTCCTCGACGATCACCAGGCTGAACGCGCGGGCGTTCTCCATGCCCTGAATAAAGACCTGACCGTTCTCTCGTGTCAGATGGGTAAAGGGCGTGCGTCGCTGCTCGGCACTCGCCGCCGGAGTGCTCAGGGTCTTCTTGGTCAGATCCACCTCAATGAACGAGGGCATATTCCACAGCCCCGGAGGTCCGGTTTCGCAGTCGCCAATCTCATAACAGCGCGTCACCAGGGTGGATGCGCAGAGGAACCGACTGACGCCGGCAAGGTTATCCGCCTGCGCGACCAGCGGAGCCGTGGCGAGCAGGCCAGCAAGGAGGCGACGGGCAATCGTGAGCTTCATTTGCGGCGATCCTACTGCGAGCATTCGAGCCGGTGGAGCATTCGATGGGGCACAAGTGTATTCGGCCCGGCGGCGCGGCCTTGAGACGAGCCAATCGTACTTGATCGCGTGAAGAGCATGGAAGGGTTCTCCGGCCATGCAGGATTCGGAACCCTTTGCTCGGCACTTTTCAGCCGGCAAGTCAATACGGACTTTCCTCATGGGAGCGCGCACTCAGCTGAGAAAAGTCGGTTTGGATGCCACCGGTGCTCGCCAGCAGGATCGTTAGCGAAGGGGAAGGCAGCTGATATATGAGGAGTGGCGGAGGGGGATCGGGACGCGGGATAGGTAGAAGTACTCATGATCTCTGGCACCTGATGCCTCTACCTTTCACGGGGCGGCGCCTTGCAGGCGAAGGGGCGTTTAACGCCGCGGATCAAGAACCAGATCCAGACGCGAATCTGTTCGCTTTCCTTGAAGATTCCGGGAGCATTTATGAAATTTCTCCGAACGGCGACCTTGGCGTTAGCGACACTGCCGATATGTCTCGCGCTGGCAGCCGCCCCTGTAGCAGCGCAGACCAAGAAACCCAATATCCTCGTCATCATGGGCGATGACATCGGCATGTGGAACATCGGCGCCTATCACCGCGGCTTGATGGCCGGCAAGACGCCGAACCTCGATAAGCTCGCCAAAGAAGGCATGATCTTCACCGATTATTACGCCGAGGCGAGCTGCACGGCGGGTCGGGCGAATTTCATTACCGGCGAACTGCCGATCCGTACGGGCATGACCACGGTTGGTCAGGCCGGGGCCAAGATCGGAATTCCCGCTGAAGCCAGCACCATTGCGACGGCACTGAAGGTACAAGGCTACGCGACCGGGCAGTTTGGCAAGAACCATCTGGGCGACCGCAACGAGTATCTGCCGACCGTCCACGGGTTCGACGAGTTCTTCGGTTATCTCTACCACCTGGACGCGATGGAAGACCCGGCGCATCCGAACTATCCGCAGAATCTTTTGAGCGTGGTCGGTCCGCGCAACATGGTGCACAGCTGGGCGACGAACGTCGATGATCCGACGGATATGCCGCGCTGGGGCAAGGTCGGCAAGCAGAAGATCGAGGATGCGGGCACGCTGTACCCGAAGCGCATGGAAACGGTGGACGATGAGATTCGGGATCTGGCGATCAAGTTCATGGAGAAGGCCAAGAGCGACGGTAAGCCGTTCTTCGTGTGGCTGAACCCGACCCGCATGCACATCGTCACGCATTTGTCGCCGAAGTATGAGGCGACGCGTACCGCCGAGAACGGCTGGTCGGAAGAAGAGGCCGGCATGGCCCAGCTCGATGACGACGTCGGCCTGGTGATGAAGAAGCTCAAGGAAATGGGCGAAGACGGGAACACCATCGTCGTCTTCACGACCGACAACGGCACCGAGGTCTTCACCTGGCCTGATGGCGGTCAAACTCCCTTCGCGCAGTCCAAGGGGACGGTTCTCGAGGGCGGCTTCCGTGTACCGGCGATCCTGTGGTGGCCGGGTCACGTACCGGCGGACTCGGTGCAGAACGGCATCTTCTCCGGCATGGACTGGTATCCGACCTTCCTCGATGCGGCCGGTAACCCGAACATCACTGAGCAGTTGCTCAAGGGCGTGAAGCTCGGCGACCGGACGTATAAGAACCATCTGGACGGCTATGACCAGATGGCTGCCATCACGGGCAAGGGGCCCTCCGCTCGCCACGAGATTTTCTATCTCGGCGAGAGCACGGTCGGCGCAGTGCGCATCGATGATTACAAATTCCGCTTCATCGACCAGCCCGCAGGCTGGCTGGGAGAGAAGACCCACCCGGACGTGCCTTACATCACCAACCTGCGTCTGGATCCGTTCGAGCGCACGGGCTGGCCGAGCAACGGGACCAAAGATGGCGCACAGCAGTACTTTGATTGGTTCAAGTACCAGTTCTGGCGATTTGTGTTCGTGCAGCAGGTGATGGCCAAGGAGATCCAGACCTTCCTTGACTATCCTCCGATGCAACGTGGCGCCAGCTTCAACCTGGACGCGCTGAAAGCGGAGATGGGAAAGAGGATGGCCGAAGCAGAGGCGGCCTCTAAGGGCCCCAGCAACTAGAACGACGACGAGGACTTTCACGGCGGGCGGCTCGGATCGAGCGCCCGCCGTGAGCATTTAAAGAGAACGGGAGCATGATCCTCGATGAGCCGAACGTGGGGCCGGCTGCAATGCTTCTTAGTAGTCTTGCAGTCGTCAGCCTGGCGCAGCGCGATCCCGTTAGGTAAAAGTACTCATATCAGTCAGGCTGCGAGGGGATTGACACTTAACTTGGCCTTCTTTTAGGGCAGCAGCGACCCCGGGGTGCGGGGTCTACTTTTGCGAAGTAGGCATCGACAGTAGCCAGGAAATCATATGAACGCTGACACTTCACCGTCCTTTAACCGGATCCGCACTCACCTGCGCCCGCGGGCGAGCCTGCTCGCGCTGGCCACCGCGGGACTTCTGCCAGCGCTGGCCGCCGCTGACCCCTCGGTGATCGCCACCGCCGATTCGGACACCTGGAAATTTGCGGCGACCCTGTACGGGTGGTTTCCGAGCGTCCAGGGGACGGTTAACTTCCCCATACTTGGGACCAGCAGAGGCATCGATATCGACTCGAACCAGCTGTACAGCAACGTCAATCTGGGCGCGACGGGCGCGTTCGATGTGCACTACGGACACTGGGGCGCGTTCACCGATCTCATTTACCTGAACCTCGGTGACAAAAAGTCAAATACGCGCGACTTCACGATCACTGATGCCATGATTCCGGCCAGCACCACCGCGTTCCTCCAGGGCACTCTTAAGGTTTGGATCGTGACCATAGCACCCGAATACCGCATCGTGGACGATGGGCAGTGGACGGTCGACCTGCTGGCGGGCGCTCGCTACGGGGATGTGAACACGACCCTCAGCTGGTCTTTCACCGGCTCTATCGGCCCGCTGCCGCCGGCCAGCCGCCTCGGCGGCGCCGAGACGAGCGTACACATCTGGACCGGCATCGGTGGTATCAAGGGCCAGTACGCCTTCGGAGCGGACCGGAGGTGGTCGGTACCGTTCTATTTTGATGCCGGCTCGGGTGATTCGGAGCGCACCTACCAGGTGCTGGGCGGCATCGGTTATTCATTCCACTGGGGTGAGATCACCGCGCTGTGGCGGTACCTTGAGTACAAGCCGCAAGCGACCCAGAGGATTGAGGATATCTATTTCGATGGACCCCTGATCGGCGCCACTTTCCGCTGGTAAGAACCGGGGACCGCTCAGACCCAGAGGTGCTGCGAGGGATGCTCGCGAGAAGGTGGGCCTCCGAGTTTGTACCACCCGCCCGGAGGTGAGCGGTGCAGTGAGGCGCGAGGGCATGGCCGGTCAAGGCACTTGCCCCATGAAGGGCAGGCGTGTCGTGTATGAGTACAGGAACCCGCGCGACGGAGTAGACGCCACCGCCAAGGCGCTGATCTGCGCCTGGGTGGTCGTGCTGTCGTCTGTAACCACCGTGGCGGCGCGCGCGGACCAGACGCCAGCGGAACCTACCAGTGCGACACCAGGATCAAACAGCCTCACGGCGCAGGCCGCCAACACGAACGACGAAGAGGACGAGACCCCGACCTCCACCGAACAGGGTCGCACGACGCTGGATCAGAGCTTCGAGCACTTGACGAGTGCTCAGTGGGCCGCAGAAACGAGACGTGAGGCGTTCAAGGATACGAGGTTCTACGGGGAGCTGCGCTCCTTCTACTACGACAGCGACAATCTGAACGGCAGCCAGAATGAAGCCTGGGCACTCGGCGGCTCACTCGGATTTAAGACCGGCTACTTCCGCGACCTGTTCGCGTTCGGCGCGACCGGCTACACCTCGCAGCAACTTTACGGACCCCTGGACAAAACGGGCTCAGATTTACTCGCGCCCAACAACCAGCATGGCTACACGGTGCTCGGCGAGCTCTACACCGAGATCCTGCTCACCAAGAATCTCAAGGCCGATGTGGGTTTACGGGGGATGGATACCCCCTATCTGGGCCTGAATGATTCGCGTATGACCCCGAATACCTTCGAAGGAGCCACCGTCATCGGCACCCTGGGCGGAACCGACGGGGCGCCCGGCCTGCATTTCGGCGCAGCCTGGGTGGACAAGATCAAGGAGCGGGATGCGGATGAATTTGTGTCGATGGCTGAGGCCGCCGGCGCGCCGGCCGGCGTTGCGCGTGGCGTGTCGCTTGCGGGCGCGAACTACACTGCGGGGGACTTCTCCTTGGGCGGGATCGACTATTACAGCAGCGACATCATCAACATCGCCTACTTTGAGCTAAAGGATGCATTGGCGCTCACCAAGCAACTGCGCCTGCAATTCGCGGCGCAGTACACAAGCCAGCACAGCGTCGGCGACGACCTGCTGACGGGCCACGAGTTCTCGGTCAACCAGTACGGCCTGAAGGCCGAGCTGGCGTTTGGCGGCGCACTGCTCACGGGCGCCTACACCAGCACCAGTAACGCCAGCACGAGTATTCAAAGCCCCTGGAGTGGTCCTCCGGGCTACACCGCCGTTCAGGTTGAGTTCTTCGACCGCGGTGGCGAGACCGCGCGGATGCTGCGTGCTGCTTACAACATCAAATACGTCAAGGGTCTGAGTGCCTACGTGTTGTATGTGCACGGTGGACAGCCGGACGCAAAAAACCAGTACGCGCAGGATGAGTACGATGCCAATCTGGAATATAAGGTGACCAGCGGAAAGCTGCGCGGACTGAAGCTCCTCGCCCGGTACGGAGAAGTCTCGCAGACGGGCTCCCCTCATCGCACGGAGCAATGGCGATTGATCCTCTACTACGACCCGCCCTGGCTCTGAAGGCCACGGACCCTTCGCCTTTCCCGCGACTCGGGCGGTCTTGAGCAGGTCTTCAGGCGGGCTCTTAGGGGTCCGCTGCGCGAGGGGGTAGAATCGAGCGCGGTCATCATCGGCCCGCGCAAGTGCGACGTGAAACAGATGCGGGTTCCCCTTCCTGCTGAGTCTGCGTTGCGCAGTGACACGCGAGTGTTCGCCTGGCGCGCCCGAGCGACAGCGCTGGCTCAACCTGCCCGCAGCGACCGAGCGGAGCTGCCGTACCGCAGAGCATGGGCGCCGCAATGACCCTTGCACGGGGAGACTTGTACGCGGGTATCGAACTGGGGGGCACCAAGATCGCCTGCCGGGTGCTCGAGGAGGGTCGTGGTGTATTGGCAGAGGAGCGCTTCGCTACCTCGACGCCGGCCGCGGCGATCGACCGCCTGGCCCAGTGCATCGAAGGAGCCCTGGGTACGGGAAGCCTGCGCGCGCTCGGTGTCGCCAGCTTCGGACCGATCGTGGTCGATGAGGCTTCCCCGCAGTACGGACGCTTGCTCGCGACACCGAAGCCCGGCTGGTCCGGCTTTGATCTGCGCACCGCCCTGGCGAGCCGATTCCCCGTGCCGCTCGTGATCGACACCGACGTCAATGCGGCCGCACTGGCGGAGCAGCGCTCCGGCGCTGCTCGCGGCTTCTCCACGGCGGCTTACGTCACAGTGGGAACCGGGATCGGCGGGGGGCTTGCGATCGAGGGCCGCACGTACCGGGGCGCCCTGCACCCGGAAGTCGGTCACATGCGCCTGGGTCGCCGGGCGGGGGACCGACACCTCAGTACCTGCCCGTTTCATGAGGACTGTGCGGAAGGGCTGGCGGCAGGGCCGGCCATTGCCCGCCGCCTGCAAGGACGCGCAGCTTTGACGGACGCCCCCGAGGTCATGGAAACCGTGGCCGGCTACCTGGGTGATCTGGCGGCCAATCTGGTGCTGGCGTGGGCGCCGCACCGGATGGTCTTCGGCGGCGGCGTTATGGCGGCACCCGGGCTGATCGAGAAAGTCCGGCACGCGATGCGGGCCGCCATTGGTGACTACAGTGTGCACGGACCATCCGAGGCAGACTTCCTCGTGGCGGCCCAGATAAGTGATGCGGGCCTGGAAGGCGCGCTTCTGTTGGCGCGTATTGCGGCGGCGCAGGAGCACGAGGCTGGCACGCGCCCCTGGATTCAGGTGTGTTGACGGGGCGAAGCGCGCCGCACTGCTGAGAAACACGGCTCCAAGCACTAGCGCGGCCGCTTCGCGGGCTTTCTTGATCTCGGCGAACCTTCCTCGCTAAATTGCCCCAACGACCCCCAAGATTGGGCCTATCGGACCGAGGAGCGCTGGCGTGGACGCTTATGCGTTTTACTGGACCCCGTGGACCGTTGCGACCGCTCTTTGTGGCTGGCTGCTGGTCATGCCGGCCGCGGGGGCTGATGTCGGCCCGGCCGATGTCACCGCAGCCGCTCTTCAGCACGGGGGCCGCTCCTCCGATCCCGCCCGGGTCGGAATCTGGAAGGCTGCTGTGCCGCCCGCCGGCTCCATGCACGGTGAGTTCGACAATAACGATCCGATCGGGCTCACGGCCGGGGTGCGGATTGCCGCCGACTGCTCGATCAACTGGGTCGATCCGGACGATAAAAAACTCTACTGCTTCTCCAGTGCCACCTCGCTCGTGTTCTTCCTCGATGCGCCGCAGGACTTTCTGCGCCGGGCGCGAAAAGGGTGGCGGCACTTGAGCGCAAGCTGACACGCGACTAAGAGTTCCCGCGACTCTGTGTGGCACTCACGGCACCGAGCGCGCCGGGCCTGGGAATCTGTGGCTCTTCCACTCGGGTGTGCGAGGCTCTGCGGACGAGAAGGTGCGGGGTGAGCGGTTTCGGGGGTGACCATGACGGATACGTACGATGTCATCGTGATTGGGGGCGGGCACAACGGCCTGGTGTGCGGTGCCTACCTTGCAAAATCCGGCCTCAGAACGCTCGTACTGGAGCGGCGCGAGATCTTCGGCGGGGCCGCCGTGACGGAGGAATTCAGTCCCGGGTTCCGCGCCTCGCGCTTCTCGTACGTGATGAGCCTGCTGCACCCGCGCGTGATCCGCGATCTGGAGCTGAGGTCCTTCGGGCTCGAGGTGCTGCCCGCGAACGATCTTTTCTGCCCCCTGGGGGGCGATGACTACATTGTCTTCAGCGACGACACGCAGAAGATCCAGGCGGAATTTGCCCGCTTCTCGCGCCACGATGCAGATATTTACCCGCAGTTTGCCCGTTACCTTGAGGAGTCCGCGGCACTCGTGCGCCAGCTGCTGTTTGAGACCCCGGTCGATCCGGTGCGCCGCAACTGGCGCTCATTCAGGCGCAGCGCGGCGCTTCTCTGGCGCCAGCGGCGCATCGGCGATCAGGCCTACCGGATGGTCGACCTGCTCACCCAGAGCGCGCATGACTATCTGGCTGCGTGGTTCGAGAACGACATCATCCGCAGCGTGCTCGCCTACTACGCATCCATCGGCACGTTCGCAGGTCCGAAGTCCCCGGGCACCGCGTACGTCATCATGCATCACCTCATGGGGGAGCATCGGGGCGCCGGCGGCTGGGGATTCATCCGCGGCGGTATGGGTGCGATCACGCAATCGATCGCCCGCTCCGCGGCGCGCTACGGCATGCAGGTGCTGACGCAGGCGCCGGTCTGCGAGGTGTGTGTGACGGGCGGCCGGGCCACCGGCGTGCGCACCAGCGATGGCCGCGAGTTTCGCGCCCGGGCGGTGGTCTCGAATGTCCCGGCCACGACACTTTTCAAGCGTCTCGTCGCCGCCGAGCACCTGCCCGCGGAACTGCTGCGCGAGATCGAGACCTTTCGCACTTTCTCGAGCGCCTTCAAGATGAATATCGCCGCGCATGAGCCCCCGGGCTACCGCGCCTTTGATGCGGCGCGTGTCGGGTTCCGGTACCCGACCTACGTGCACATCGCGCCCGGGATCGATTACCTCGAGCGCGCCTACGATGATGCGAAGTACGGGTGGTACTCGGCGCGGCCGTTCTTGACCCCCGTGGCGCCGAGCATCGTGGATGACTCGCTCGCCCCGCCCGGCAAGCACGTAATCAATGTGTTTGGCGGCCACGCCCCCTATGAGCTGCGCGATGGGGCCTCCTGGACGCAGGAAAAACCCAACCTCACGAAGGCTGCGCTCGCGGTGCTCGAGGAAATGGCCCCGGGATTCTCCGCGCAGATCATCGACATCGAGACCCTGGTAGCGCCGGATCTGGAGGCCATCGTCGGGCTGCCGCAGGGTCATATCTTCCACGGAGAGCTCTCGGCGGATCAGCTGTTCTGGCAGCGCCCGGCCGCACATTGGTCTGACTACCGCACCCCCGTGCGGGGACTCTTTCAGTGCGGCTCATCGACCCACCCGGGCGGAGGCGTCTCGGGCATTCCGGGCCACAACGCCGCGCGCGAGATCCTCAGGGACTGGAAGCGCCTCTAGCGAAGCGCGCGGCGGGCCGCGCCGCGAGACGCCCCGGACGCCCGGGCGATGAGCCCCCACAGCCCCTGGAACAGCAGCCACACGGTAAAGCCGAACAGCAGCGCAAACAGCACCCCTTCGGTGGAGAGCGCAAAGGTGGGTACCCAGTCACTGAAGGTGGCACGTGTCAGGGCCGGATCCGCGTGCAGCGTGAGGTAGCCCACCTGCCGGATGAGGCTGCTGTGCAGGGCGTCCGCCGCCTGCTGCAGCTGCTGCACGGTGGCGAGCAGCGACTGGATGAGGCCCCCCTCGGCGTGAAAGGTCGGATCCTCGCTCAAGAGGTGATAGCGGATCAGCTCCTGCAGGTCCCCGTGATGGTACTGATCGGCAAGCTTCTGCCAGGGGGCCAGATCCAGCCGGGCCTGATCGAGCCGGCCGCCGAGGCGCTGACGGTATTGCGCGATAAAGCCCGGGACGAGCCCTCCGCACACGACCGCGGCGACGAGCAGCAATCGGTCGAGAAGGCCGCGCAGGAGCGACATCGGGGCGGACTTTCAGGCGCTGGGGGCGCCGGGCGGCTGAGGGTGCTGAGAGCGCATAGCCGAACTCTATTAGTTTTGCAGGTCCGGTAGTTCAGAAAAGAGTCGCGTTTCGGCACAGCCGGTCTCAAGGTGGGGCCTGCAGGGGTTGCCGGCGGCACCAGAAGCTGCAGCGGGAGCCGGCCAGCGGCCTTCAGGGAGCGCGGTTCCCCCGGAGGCAGCGGCGATTGCCTCCGCGGGGCGCTAAAATTCGACCGCAATGTGCGCAACTTTGCGCGGGCAAGAAAAAAGGAAGGCTCAGGATGATGAAGCGCTGTGTGCTGGCTGTGCTGGGGGCGAGCGCCCTGATGTGCGGATGTGACAGCGGTGATGTCACCGCATCAGGAACGGGTGCAAATACGATCAACGGGTCGGTGCATGTGCCGGCGGGCGAGCATACCGGTACGGTCGGCACCGTGAATGGTTCGGTGGACATTGCCGAAAACGCGGTGGTGGGGGCGGTTCATACGGTGAACGGCGAGATCGACATCGCCGCGCACGCCGGAGCGCAGTCCGTCACGGCGGTCAATGGGACGGTAACCCTGGGCAACGGAGTGCACGTCGCCCAGGGTGTCAAGACGGTGAACGGTTCGATCAACCTCACCAGCGGCGCGGATGTGGGTGGCGGCATCACGAACGTCAACGGACAGATCGAACTCACCGGGGCGCATGTGGCGGGCGGGCTGCGCACCGTCGAGGGCGACATCGATATCAGCGGTGACTCGCGGGTCGAGGGCGGCATACTTGTGGAGAAGAGCGGCAGCTGGTTCGGATTCAGCTGGAACTCACAGGCGCGCAAGCCGCGCATCGTCATCGGCCCGGGGGCGGTGGTGCAGGGCGATCTGCGCTTCGAGCGCGAGGTACAGCTCTACGTGAGCGATAAGGCGACCGTGGGACCGATCAGCGGTGCGACCCCCGTTCATTTTTCGGGGGACAAGCCTCCAGCGTAGCCGACGCGCCGATGAGGGCTCAGCTGGCGCCGAGCGAGGAAATGATCGCGTATTTGTCGCCGCTGGTGGAGGCGGTGCCCGTGACGCCCATCAGGATCTGCGCCGGGGACAGGTTCGGGTTGAGGGTCGCAAGGCCGGTGAACTGCACGCCGTTGAGCACTGAATAAGTGCTGGTGCAGCCACTGTAGGTGTAGGCGACCTCGTAGACGTTGTGCGTGCTGTCGCTGGTGGAGACCGAGCCGCTCAACGCGCAGCTGTTCGAGGCGGTCTGACCGCTCATGGCGCCGCTGGTGGAGATGGCGATGACGGCCCCGGTGACGGTGTCGGTGTAATTGCCGCTGATCGCCGTGGTGGACGATGCGGTGTCGGACAGCGCCTCATACGACAGTGACCAGTTCCCGGTGATCGCGGTGTTGCCGTTGGTGGTAAAGCTGAGGGTAGCGGTGAGGGTGCTTCCGGTCGTGACGGTGCCATCCAGGGTGCCGAGGCCGTAGGTGGAGCCATCGCTGAAGGTGGCGCTGAAATCCGGATAGCCGTCCACGGTGACCGCCACGCTGCTACCGGACACCTGCACCGAGCCGGTGAACAGCACACCGTCGCTGCGCATGAAAGTGCCCTGGCCGGCGGAATTGATGATCGCGGTCACACCGAGGCCGCTCACCGAGTCGCTCCCGCTCCACACACCGGTCGCCGACTGGGTCGTGTTGGTGTTGGAATCGGTGCCGGTGGAATTGCAGCCGCCAGCAAGAAGCGCGAGGGTGAGGCAGCTGCCGCTGAGCGTAAGCTGGGAAAAGCGCATGTGCGGGGTCTCTCCGGTGAAGTCGCTGCCCGCCAGGACGGGGCACGAGGCAGGCGAGGCGGATTAGAGCATCTTGAGCCGTCCAACGGTGTTAGCGCGAGTAACAGACTGTCGCCCCGGGGCATTCATCCTGCCCCCGGGGCCGCTATACCACAGCTCCCCGCCCGCGGTCAGATCTGAACGAACTGCGCAGTTCCGCCCGAGGCGATGAGAACTGCGTCACGCCGGGGCACTCTTCTAATAGCCCCGTTAAGGGTTTAGACGCAGATTTGACTTGTTGCGGCCGGGGCATTGGCGGGCTGCACGGCCACTTTGCCCGGCGGATCTGCAGCACTGATGTCCAGCGTGGATAGAACACCAAAAGTCGCGCCATCGATTCGCTTCGTCACCGAGCCGCGCTGGGTCGACCCCGTGGTCTTCGGGCTGCTCTGCTACGCGGCGACCGGCACGGTATGGATGCTCACCGGGCTCGGCGGCCCGACGGTCACGCACTACGTCGCTTTACTATCGGACCTGCCGGCAGCGTTTGCCACGGCCCTGGTGGCGGCGGTCACGGCGCGCCACGCGCAGCGCGGCGCGCTGCGCAGCGCGTGGATCCTGCTCGCCATCGCGCTCGCGTGTTACTTCGTCGGGGTCACGATCGGCACCACGTCCTGGCTGTTCCAGGTCGACCCGTTTCCCGGGCCTGCCGATGTGTGCTACTGCGCCTTTTATCTTGCGCTGTCGCTCGCGGCGTTCTCGCTGATCCGCGCGGCCGCGGTGCGCGTGCCGTGGATTCAGCTCTCCCTCGATGCGACCATTTTCGTGGTCGGTTTCGGTGCCTTCTTCTGGTTTCTCGTGATCCGTCCGGCAGCCCTGTCGACCGAACTGGATTTCCTGCGCCAGGCGCTCACCCTGGGCTACGTCGCCCTCGATTGCGTGTTGATGCTGATGTTCGGCGTGCTGCTGTTGACGGGCGGCGACGCTGGCGGGCGGCGCGTCCCGCTGCTGCTGCTCAGCGGTTTCGCCATGATGTTCCTCGGCGACATCCTCTGGTCGCTCGCCAAGGTGCGTGGTTACTATCTGCCGGGGCAGTTCCAGGATGTGCTGTACCTTTGCTGTTACGCGCCGATCGCGCTCGCCGGGCGCGAGCAGATGCGTTCGGCGGCGGTTCCGGCACGCCGCCTCTCCAATACTTCGGATGCTCTTGCGCGTTCGCTCCCGTATGCGGCGATGTTGGTCGCCTTTGTGGTGTTGGTGTACTTCAGCCGCAGCAACATCGGTGGCCCGGCACCCATCATGACCATGGTGGTGTTTGCGCTCACGCTGCTGCTCATGGTGCGCCAGGGGGTCGTGCTGCGCGGGGATGCGCTGCTGCGCGAGCGCGAGGCCGCTCGCATCGTCGAGGCGCGCTACGCCTCGCTCATCGCCAATGCCTCCGACGTCATCATGATCGTCGACCCTGCGGGGACCTTGCGCTTCGTTTCCCCGGCATCCGTGCGCACCCTGGGGCTGAAGCCAGAGGAAATCGTCGGCAGGAATCTGCCTGAACTGTGGGCGGGTGAGGACCGCGAGAGGCTCAGATTGTTTCTGGCCGAGGTCGCCGCGGCACCCTCGGGCACCGTCGGCCCGGTGGAACTGCGCATCGAGCGGGGGACGAAACGCTACGTGATCGAGAGCGTGGGCAGTAACCTGACGCTGGATCCGGCCGTACAGGGTCTGGCGCTGAATTTCCGCGACATCAGTGAACGCAAGGCGCTCGAGGAGCAGCTGCGCCAGCTGGCGTTCCATGATCCGTTGACCTTGCTCGCCAACCGCAACCTGTTCCGCGATCGCGTACAGCACGCACTCACGCTCGCGCAACGGGGACAGAGTTCCGTCGCGGTCATGTTCCTGGATCTGGATAATTTCAAAAACATCAACGATTCCCTCGGCCACGACGCCGGCGACCGCCTGCTGCAGGCGGTCGCGCAGCGCATCGTGAAGACCACGCGCTCCTCGGACACAGTCGCGCGCCTGGGCGGGGACGAATTCGCGGTGCTGGTCGAGGGCATCGCAACCATTACGGAGGTCGAGCGCCTGGCCGATGCCCTGATTGCCACGCTCGATGTGCCGTTTCCGCTCAATGGCATGGAAGTGCGTGTGGGCGCGAGCATCGGCGTGGCCTTCTCCGCGCGCGAGTCGGGCACTGAGACGCTGCTCAGTAACGCGGACATCGCCATGTATCACGCCAAGGCGGCGGGCAAGAATCGGCACGTCACCTTTCAGACGCAGATGCAGGACATGCTGCACGAGCGGCTGCGTCTGGAGGCGGACATCGGTCGCGCCTTTGCGCGCGAGGAATTTTTCCTGGAATATCAGCCGATCATCGATCTTGGCACCCGCAGCCTCCTCGGCGTTGAGGCGCTGGTGCGCTGGCGCCACCCGGAGGCGGGCATCCTGATGCCGGCGCGCTTTATTCAGGTGCTCGAGGAGTGCGGTCAGATCGACAAGCTCGGGCGCTGGGTGCTGAATCAGGCCTGCCGCGATCTGTGTGCGTGGCGCGGGAGCGTTGCGGGCGGGGCGCGGCTGCGCCTGGCGGTGAACATCTCCGGGCGCCATCTGCAGCACGGGGAGCTGGTGCACGATGTCGCCCAGGCGCTGCATCAATCGGGCCTGGAAGCGGGGAATCTGGTGATCGAGCTCACCGAGAGCACGATCATGTACAACACGGATGCGAATCTAGAGCGCTTCCACCGCCTCAAAGCCCTCGGCGTGCGCCTCGCCATCGACGACTTCGGCACCGGCTATTCCTCGCTCTCCTACCTGCACCGCTTCCCGATTGACATCCTGAAGATCGATCGCTCCTTTGTCAGCCGCCTCACCAATTCCGACCACGGCCCGGAGCTGGCGAGCGCGGTGATCACCCTCGGGGAGACCCTGGGCCTGGACACGGTCGCCGAGGGCATCGAGTTTGAGCCCCAGGTCGCAGCACTCCTCGCCCTCGGATGCGTCGCCGGACAGGGATTTCTGTTTGCCAAAGCCGGCTCCCTCGAACAGCTTTCCAAGAGCGCCTTTGTCGCGCGCCGCAACGCGCTGTGGTCCACGCAGAGCGGCCACGAGGAGCTCTCCGCGACCGGACGCTTCCGGGCGTTCAAAGCGGCTCGCCGCCGCACGGTGGGCGCGGCCTAAAGCCGACCGCCCTCAGCCGGAGGGCGCTTTTTCCGCGTGATCTGCGTCAGCCTTGAGGGTGGCGGCCCTCTGGCGCAGCAGCGCGGTATGCCGGGCGAGCCTGGGCAGTCGCGCATGCAAGGCGGCCAAATCACCGGGGTACCAGCCGCTTAGCATATAAAGGTAGGGATCCACCGCTGAATAAGCGCTCCCGAGCACATACGGTGCCAGTACCTCGTGCACCGCCTCGAGCTGTCTTGAATAGTCCTGCAGCGCCTGCTCCTGGATACCCGCTTCGGCGGCGGCGCCGGCGCTCGAGTAGCGCCCGGCGTAGAAGTAGCGCAGCGCCGTCTCGTACACATTGGCCGATAGAAACACCATCCACTGCAGGAAGCGGGCGTGCGCGGCACTGCCCACCACCGGTGCCAGTTGTGCCGCCGGATACGCGCTCGCAAGGTAAGTGAGGATGGCGGCCGACTCACTCACCGCCGTGCCATCGGGCAACACCAGCGCGGGCACTTTCCCGGCCGGATTGATGCGGCGGTAGGCCTCGAGCGCTGCGGGCGTGCGCTCGACCCAGTGTAAGTGGTACGGCGCGCCGATCTCCTCGAGCACGATCTGCACTGCGAGGGAGCCGGCGTTCTGACGCCCGTAGAGCTGGTACGGCGCTGCGCTCATCGTGCGCGCTCGCAGGGGCGGGCGGTGCAGCGAATCCCGGGGTGCCGGTGAGCAGTGCGCGAAGCGTGATTCATATTGGAGGCGCTACCCGTGCAGATCGTCGATCCAGCGTACCAGTTCCGGCACTTCCACCGGCGTGATGTCCAGATTGACCACGAGACCCTGCTGGCCACTGCGCGCGAGCACGCAGTGCAGCTGCACCTCCTCGCTCGCATTGATCTCCTGATGCGGCACGTACGGGGGTACGTAGATAAAGTCGCCCGGGGCGGCCTCGGCGACGAACTCCAGGTGCTCGCCCCAGCGCAGGCGCGCGAGTCCCCTCACGACGTAGATGACACTTTCGAGATCCCCGTGGTGGTGCGCACCGGTCTTGGCGTTCGCATCAATCGTGACCGTACCCGCCCACAGCGTCTTCGCACCGGTCTTTTCGGTGGTCACCGCCGCGCGCCGGTGCATGCCGAGCGTCTGCGCCGTCGCATCATCCAGCTCGCTCGAGCGGATGATCCTGACACCGTCCGTCCGCCAACGAGGCGCGTTGCTGCTCATGCTGATCTCCGTGATCGCCGGCTTCACAAGCGTGGGCGAGGCTGCGGTGAAGCGGCACAAAAGTGTAACCGGCGCGGAGCGCCAACGACACTTTCGGCCGCTGGCCCGAAGCGGCCGGCCTGGGAGAGCGCCGACAAGCGCTCGCGGCGCCCGGGAGCGTTTTTTCGGGGCCGCAGGTGGCTAGGCTGGCGAGGCAAGAGGTGTCCGATGAAACCAATCGCCACAGCTGCCCTCGCGCCCGCGCTTCTTCTCGGCCTGAGCGCGCTCACGCTGGCGTCACAGGGTGGCGCCGCCTCCGGTGGCGCTGCGCGCGGCGCCGCGGCTCCGGGTGCCGCGAGCGCAGGCGCCGCCATGAGCCCGGGTCCGCAAGCTCCGCCGTCAGGCACGCCAGGTACGCCGGCACCACCGGGCTTTGCGCGACCGGGGAGCGCGCCGACACCGCCGGGCTTTACGCCTCCGGGGAACGCACCGACGCCACCCGGGTTCACGCCGCCGGGCACTATCTTGATACGCGGCTTCACTCCGCCCGGGTCCCCGGCGCCCGCCCCCGGATTTACCCCGCCGGGCAACGCGGGCCCGCCTCCGGACGAGCCACCGGGCACCGTGCCGGGCAGTCCTCCCGGGGAAGTCCCGCCACGAAGCTGAGGTTCCGGCGCAGTCAGTGCGGCGGTTCTTACGTCAGGAGGGCGTGTCGGGCACCGCCGCAAGCTGCGCGGCAGCGCCGCGCGCGGGCCACTGCAAAGGGGCGACTTTCGGCACCATCCACACCCAGCCGATCAGCCCGAGCACACTCACGAGCGCTGCGCAGACGAAGGCGGCGGCGAAGTGATGCGTTTCCTCGACGAGGACCCCTGTGAGTGCGGGGGCGATGACGCCGGCAAGATTCGCGATCGCATTCTGGATTCCCACCCAGCGGCCCGAAGCACTCGGCCCGGCGAGGATCTGAGAGATGGCGAACGTACCGGGCGAAGACATGCCCATCAGAACCTGAAAGCCGAAAATGGCGCCGAGTGCCCAGAAGGGCGTGCCGAGCCCGATACAGAGCATGCACACCACCGCCCCCAGCAGTGCCGCGATCATCACCGACTTGTAGGCGAGACTGGTCCGCCCGGTGCGCGCGCTTACCCGGTCGATCGCCCATCCGGCGAAGAGGGCGGTGAGCGCGTTCACGACGTAGGCGCTGCCGGTGAGCGTCGCCATTGCGGTGGTCGAGAAACCCCGCTCGCGCACCAGGTAAAACGGCAGCCACGTCAGCATGAAGTAGAAGGTGTAATTGCTGGCGAAGTGCCCGAGGCTCGTGCCCCAGAGAGACCTCTCGTGCAAGAGCGCGTGCAGGTCCGGGCCATCGCCCGCGAGGCCGCCGTCGCCGCGCGCGGGCAGTTTGATGCGCGACCAGGGCAGCAGCCAAAGCAGCGAGAGCGCGCCAAATACCCAGAATGCAGCGCGCCAGCCGAACTGCACCATCAGCAGTCCACCACAGTAGGCGCCGATGGCCGGGGCGAAGTTGTAGGCGAACCCGACGATGCCGTTCGCGCTGCCGAGGCTGCCGACCGGCACCACGGTGGCAAGCAGTTTTGAGACACAGGGGAAGCCGGCGCTCTCGCCGACGCCGAGCAACAGGCGCAGCAGGAACAGCACGGTAAAGGAGTGCGCGAAGCCGACCAGCATGGTCGCGCTTGCCCACAGAGCAAGACCGAGCGAGAGCACACGCTGCGCGCCGAAGCGCTCGGCCAGCCACCCGACCGGTATCTGCAGCAGCGCATACGACCAGAAGAACGCGGAGAAGAGGAGGCCCAGCTGGCGCGGCGAGAACCCGAGATCGTCCTGCACCAGGGGGGCCGCGATGGGGAGCGCGCCGCGATCGACGTAGTTGATGAAGAGCGCCGCGGCGAGCAGTGCCACGATGCTCCAGCGGCCCGTGGCGCTTTGTTCAGACGCGGTGTCCGTGGGCCTCAACGGGCATAGTCCGCATCGTCGCGATCCAGGAGGCGCTTCAGCGCCCGAAAGTGCAGCTCGATACGCTCTTCGCCACCGACCCGCTCGCAGCCCTGGAACTGCGCCGCGCTCGCCCGCACCACAGACTCGGGCAGGACGCGCAGCTTGCGCCCCGTGGCGAGTGCCAGGTTCTGCGCCTGGCAGGCGCGCTCAAGAAAGTACAGGCGTTCGAAGGCGTGCGCAGCCGAGCGCCCCGTCACCAGCACGCCATGATTGCGCAGCATCAGCACCGACTTGTCACCGAGTGCCCGTGCCAGGCGCTCGCCTTCGCCGTAGTCCAGCGCCAGCCCGTTGTAGTCCGCGTAAGCGATGTCGTTGTAGAAGCCAACCGCATTCTGTCCGGCCATCTGCAGGGAGGCATCCTCGAGCATGCTCAGGGCCGTGGCGTGCGGCATGTGCGTGTGCAGGACACAGCGCGCCTGCGGCGCCAGGCGGTGCACGGAGAGGTGGATGTACAGCGCGGTGTCCTCAATGAGTCCCTTGCCTGCCACCACGGTGCCGCTGAAGTCAACCTCCAGCAGGTCACTCGCCTTGACTTCCGACCACAGGAGGCCAAAGGGCGCCAGGTAGAAGCGATCCGGATGGCCGGGCACGAGCATCGTCAGGTGATTGTCGATCCCCTCGTTGAGACCAAAGCGGGCCGCCAGACGGTGACAGGCGGCCAGATCGATCCGCGCCCTGCGCTCCGCCTCGCTGCGCCGCGCCAGGGGATCCGGTGAAGCGTTCATCGAGCACCCTCACACGCTGCTCAAGGACAGCCTTCAGTATAGCGTTGCGGGTAAGCTTGCGGGCTCAGGAGACCGCTGGGACGAGAGCGGCCGGCCGGGTTGACGGGAGGTTTTCGGTGGGCAACAAACGACGCTGCGTGCATGACTTAAGGCGCCACCCGGGTCCGGGCGCCCCGCAAGGCCTTCGATGAGCGCCCCGGGCACCTTTGCTTGCGAGTGTCCGCACTGTAATCAGGAGCGCCTGCAGACCGCATATGCGCCCGAGGAGCTCGTGCAGCTGCTGCGCTCGGGAGCGGAGATCGAGGCGTACTGCATGAGCTGCGATCGGCAGTGGTTGATTTCAGTTGAAGAGCGCGCGGATCTTGCGCGCGCACTGAGCAGCTAGCGCGCTCGCCCGGGCGACTCCTCGGGGGCGGGCGCCGCGGGCGGGGGCTGCCGGCCTTCCTGCCAGCGCTGCAGAACGACGAAGAACGAGGGTACGAACAGCACCGCGAGGCAGGTCGAGGCGATCATGCCGCTGAAGACCGCAATTCCGATGGAGGCGCGCGCGGAGGCTCCTGCGCCACGCGCCAGCACCAACGGCAGCACGCCCAGGATGAAGGCGAAGGAGGTCATCACGATCGGCCGGAAGCGCTTGTGTGCCGCTTCAACGGCCGCCTCGGTGATGCTGTGACCGTGTGCGCGCAGCTCACGCGCCACTTCGACGATCAGGATCGCATTCTTGGCGGAGAGCGCGATCAATAGCACCAGACCGATCTGCGTGTACAGGTTGTTGGCGATGCCCAGAGCGAGCAGGGCGCCGGCGGTACCGAGCAAGGCGAGCGGCACGCAGAAGATGACCGCGGCGGGGGTCACCCAGCTGCCGTACTGGCCGGCGAGCACGAAGTACACGAGCAGCATGGCGAGCGCAAACACGAGGTACGCCGAGTTACCGGCAAGCTTCTCCTGGTAGGACATGGCCGTCCACTCGCTGCTCACCCCCGGGGGCAGAGTGCGTGCGGCCAGCTGATCCATCGTCTGCAGCGACTGTCCGGAACTGAAGCCATTGGCGGTCATGCCATTGATCGAGCTGGAGGGGTAGAGGTTGTAGAGGCTGATGAGTGCCGGTCCCTGGGCATACTCGACATCCGCGAGGGTGCCGATCGGCACCATGTCGCCATTGTTGCTGCGCACGTAGTAGCGGCGCAGATCCTGCGGGGTGAGGCGAAACTGGCTGTCGGCCTGCACGAACACCGGAAAGACGCGCCCGAACTTGGTGATCTGGCTCGTGTAGGTGGAGCCAAGGTAACTTTGCAGGGTGTCAAAGACGTTGCCGATCGGGACGCTCAGCGCCTGCGCCTTGGAGCGGTTGATCTCGGCGCTGATCTGCGGCACGTCCGCGCGAAAGGTCGTCATCACGCGCTCCAGGCCGCTTTGCGTGTTGCCATCGCTCACCAGCACGTCCGATATCCGCTGCAGCTTGCGATAGTCAAAACTGCCGTCGGTGAGCTCGACCTGCATCTGGAAGCCGCCCGACATACCGATGCCCTGAATCGGCGGCGGGGGCACCACGAGTATCCGCGCCGATTCGATTTGCGCCATCTCCTGGCTGAGCCTCTGGTAGAGCCCCTTCAAATCCTGTCCCTTGTGCTTGTCGCGCTCGCCCCAGTCCTTGAGCGTGAGATAGACCACCCCCGCGTTGGCAAGCGAGGCGTTGCCATCGAGCGCGGAGACCCCGCCGATCGTGATCGCATGCTCGACCCCGGGGGTCTTGAGGGCTGTGGTGGCAATGCGCTCCATCACTGCCTGCGTGCGCTCCAGTGAAGCCGCATCGGGCAGCTGTGCGGCGATCAAGAGATAGCCCTGGTCCTCGAGCGGTATGAAACTCGTCGGGATGCGCGCGAGTGCGAAGAGCGCACAGGCGATCAGGCCCGCTGCGATGACGAGCATCAGGCCGCTGCGCCCGATCATGCGGCGAATGAGGCGCGCATAGGCACGCTCGATCGGCTCATAGAGCGCATCAAAGCCGCGATAGAACCAGTTCTTGCGCCGGCCGGGCTGCACCGGGCGCAGCCACAGCGCGCACTGTGTGGGTTTGAGCGTGGCGGCGTTGATGGCGCTGATGAGGGCGGTGGCGGCGATCACGAGGGCAAACTGGCGGTACATCTGCCCGGTAATGCCCGGCATGAACGCGGCCGGCAAGAACACGGACATGAGCACCAGCGTGATGCCGATGATCGGTCCGAAAAGCTCGCGCATCGCCGCGATCGAGGCGTCGTGCGGTGACTGTCCGCGCTCGATATTGAGGCTGACTCCCTCGACAACCACGATGGCATCATCGACCACGATACCAATCGCGAGCACGATCGACAGGAGCGTCAGCATGTTCACCGAAAAGCCCATCGCCGCCATGGCGGCGAAGGCACCGATGATGGTCACCGGGACGGTGGTGGCCGGCACCAGAGTGGCGCGCCAGTTCTGTAGGAACACCAGAATCACGATCAGCACCAGCACCGCCGCCTCAATGAGCGTGTGGTACACCTCGTTGATCGAGGCGGAGACGAACCGGGTCGTGTCAAAGGGGATGCTGTAGGCAATGCCCGGCGGGAAGTCCCTGGATAACCCGCGCAGCGTCGCCTGCACTTCCTTGGCGATGTCGAGCGCGTTGGCCTCGGGCAACTGAAAGATCGCGATGCCCGCGGCCGGCTTGCTGTCCATGGTGAAGAACTGGCTGTACGTCTGGGCGCCAAGTTCGACGCGGGCAATGTCGCGCAGGCGTGTGATCGAGCGGCTGCCGCCGGCGGCGCTGTCGGTCTTGACGATGATGTCCTCGAACTGTTCGACATCGTTGAACGCGCCCGGCACGTTGACCGTGAGCTGGAAGTCCTGCCCGGCGGCGGCCGGGGGTGTGCCGATCTGCCCGGCGGCGACTTCCTGGTTCTGCTGGCGGATCGCGTTGATGACATCCCCGGGGGTGAGCGAGCGGGCGAGCAGCTGCTGCGGATTGAGCCAGACGCGCATGCTGTACTGGCCGATGCCGAACACGGTGACGTCGCCCACCCCTGGCAGCCGCGCGAGCACGTCGCGCATGCGAATCGAGGCGTAGTTGTTGAGGAACAGGCTGTCAAAGCGCGGATCGTCGCTGGTAAGGGTGACGATCTGCAAGATGGCGGTGGACCTCTTGCGCGTGACCACGCCGTTGTTCTGTACGGCATCCGGCAGCGAGGCGAGCGCGGAAGCGACCCGGTTCTGCACCAGGACCTGGGCGAAGTCCAGGTCCGTGCCGACCTTGAAGGTCACCGTGAGCGTGTAGTTACCGTCGTTGGTGCTCGTCGATTGCATGTACAGCATGTTCTCGACGCCGTTCACCTGCTGCTCGATGGGCAGCGCGACGGTGTTGATGAGCGTGCGGGCGTTGGCACCCGGGTAGCGGGTGCTCACCTGCACCGTGGGGGGTGTGATGGGCGGGTACTGGGAGACCGGCAGAGCAAAGAGCGCGACGAAACCGAGCAGCATCGTGAGCAGCGCGATGACGTTGGCCAGGACCGGCCGCTCGATGAAAAACTTGGCGAGCATGCGCGGTGACTTAGCGCGCCGGACCCGGCGGTGGCGCCGCTGCGCTCAGTGGCTGTTCGACGGGCGTTACCGTGTTACCTGCGATGGCGTTCTGCAGCCCATCGACGACGACCTCGCTTGCGGGTGTGAGCCCGGAGAGGATGGTGCGCATGCCATTCTCGACCGAGCCGGTTTCGACGCGCTGCTGCAGCACCTTGTGGTCGGCACGTATGACGAATACGTAGGCGCCGACCTGGTCGTTGCCGACGACGCGGTCGGGGACCGTCAGCTGTGGTGTGGGCGCATCCAGTGCAATGCGCAGCCGCGTGAACAGGCCCGGCAGAAAGAGGCGCCGCGGGTTGGCTACCACGGCACGCAGCTGCAAGGTACCGCTGCCGCTGTCAAGACCGGTATCGGCAAAGTCCAGAGTGCCCTCGTGCGGATAGCCGCTTTCGGTCTGTAGACCGAGCATCACGGGAACCGCGGGCGCCTGGCCGTTGATCGGGGCGCCACGTGCCATCGCCGCCGCGCGCACGCGCAAAACGTCACGCTCGTTGATGCTGAAGTAGACGTAGACGGGCTCGATCTGCTCAAGCGTCGCAAGCTTGGTGGCGCTGCCGGCGCTGCCGGCGCTGCCGACCAGGTTGCCCGGGTCGATCAGGTGGCGGCCGATGCGCCCGGCAAAGGGGGCGGTAATGCGCGTGTAGCCGAGGTTGATCCTGGCGAGCGTGACCGCGGCGGCCGCCTGGTCGCGCTGGGACTGCCACTTCTCGACGTTGGCCTGCGAGGTGGCGTTCTCCTTGATCATACGCAGCTGGCGCTCGTATTCGGATTGCGCGTTCAGCAGCTGCGCCTGTTGCGAGGCGAGTTTCGCCGCGTAGGGCTCCGGCTCGATGACAAACAGCAGCTCGCCGGCCTTGACGAGACTGCCGTCCTTGAAATCTACACTGCGCAGATACCCCTCGACGCGCGCGACCAGATCCACCGTCTTGGAGGCGGCCACCGAGCCGGTCGCTTGCAGATAGTCCGTAACCGGCAAACTCACGGGCTTGCTCACCGTCACCGCAGGCGGCGGGGGCGGCTGATATTGGTTGCGCTTGCCGCACCCGGTGAGCAGCGCGGCGGCGGTCACGGCAAGGAGGGCGAGGGCCGAGGGGGACACGTGCGGGGGCGTTTCAGTGCTCGTTGGCTTCACCAGTTCTTCCCCTTGGGCGCCTCTTCAGTCGCCGGCAGGCGTGCGCCTTCGTCGGGCATTCGTCCCCAGTTGGTGCGCTTCTCCATTTCCTCGCGCGTGGCCGCGGGCAGCAGATTCTGACCGGTGCGCAGCTGCCAGCCCCCGCCGAGCGCGCGGTAGACCGATACGAGTGCCATCGGCACCGCGCCGCGGCTACTGGCGAGCGCATCCTCGATCTGCAGCTGCAACTGCTCGGCGGTGAGTACCGTTGTGTAATCGGACGCACCTTCCTTGTAACGCACGATGGCGAGCTCGGTGCTTCGTTGGGCGGAGGCGGCCGCTTCAACCAGGATGTCGAGCGTCGACTGCGCGGCGGCGAAGGCGGAGCGCGCGTCCTCGACCTCCTGTTGGGCCTGCAGCACGGTGTTCTGATAGCTCAGTACCGCCTGCTGAAAGACCGCATCCTGTACGCGCACCGAGTTGACGATGCGCCCGTAGTTGAAGATCGGGAACACGAAGGAAGCGCTGCCGGCCACCGCCCGGTTGTCCCAGTTGAAGAGGTCCCCGATGGAGCCGCCGCGCAGCGTGGTGCCGACGTAACCGAAGCTGCCACCCAACGAGAAAGAGGGGTAGAGATTGGCCTTGGCGACGCCGATGCCGGCTGATTGCGCCGCCGCGGTGAATTCGGCCTGGCGCACATCGGGGCGGCGGCGCAGAAGATCCTTCGGCATACCCGTCGTCACCTGCGCCGGGGCGAGGGGGATCGGCGCCGCGGCACCCAGTTGCGCGTCCACCGCATCCGGGGTCGTGCCCAACAGTACGGCAAGGGAATCCTTGGCGGCGCGCAGGGAGTTCTGCAGGCCCGGAATCTGCGATTGTGTCTGGGCGAGTTGTGTCTGTGCCTGCTGCACGTCCAGCTCGCTCGTCTCGCCGTTATCAAACTGCGCGCGTGCGATCCGCAGGCTCTCCTGCTGGGTCTTCACGTTGTCCTGCGCCACCTGAATACGCTGTTGCAACGTGCGGATGTTCAGGTACGTGTTCGCAACGCCGGCGGTGAGGCTGACCAGGGCGCTGTCGTAGGCGGCCACGGAGGCGAGCATGGCCGCCCGATCCGACTCAATCCCGCGCCGGTACTGCCCCCAGAAGTCCAGTTCCCAGCTCGCGCTGAGGCCGAGCTGGCTCGTTCGCAACGTCGGATCCAGCCCCGGGGCCAGCAGGGTCGCCTGGCTCTGGCGCTGGTACTGCGCCTCGCCGCCAAGTGCCTGCGTCTGCGGAAACAGTTCGCCGATCGCGACGTTTAATTGCGCCTGCGCCTGCAAAATGCGGGCGCCAGCGGTCTGCAGCGACAGATTGTTGTGATACGCGGTGTCGATCAGGCTGTTCAGGGTTGGATCGTTGAAGAGCTTCCACCAGTCGGCCGTGTCCGCCTCCGGCGGCGCCGCATCCGGTGCTTCGCCAATCCACCGCTCAGCCACGGGGGATTTGGGACGCACGAAGTCCGGGCCCACCATGCAGGCGCTCAGCGCCAGGGAAGCGCACGCCGCCGAGAGGATAAACACTAAGGTCTTGGTCGCCTTGAAATTCTCGCGCATGACCCCTCCGTAAGGCGCGGGCGCTCGCCTCATCCAGCGCACGCCTCTTACCGACGCACCCCCTCTTGTCTAGTTGTTCGGCTACGCCGTGCCCGCAAGCAAGGACAAATCGCGGCAGAAGCGGGGGCGCGAATGAGTGTAATGCAACGGAGGTTTACGGGGCTAGGGAGGTTGCGGCTCGGCGCTCGGAACTGAATGCGGAGTCGTTCGCTCACGCGGTACCTTAGGCAGTCCGCTAAGCCCGCGCGCATGGCGCACGCCCCGGTGGTCGCGCTAGGGCCTGTTAACACTAAGTGATATGCTGTGGGTATGGAAATCACACCCGAACAGTACGCACGCATCGAGCCGCACTTGCCGATTCATCGTGGCAACGTCTCGCATGAGAACCTCAACGTGATTAACGCGATCCTGTTTGTCGCAGAGAACGGCTGCAAGTGGCGCGCGCTGCCGAAGCGCTTCGGTAACTGGCATACGATCTACACGCGCATGAATCGCTGGGCAAAAGCCGGCGTTCTGGATCGGCTTTTTGCGGAGCTGCAGCGCGAACAGCTGATCCGCATCAAGATCGAAGCGGTGAGTCTGGACAGTACGATCGTGAAGGTTCATCCGGATGGTACCGGTGCTCTAAAAAAAACGGCCCTCAAGCGATCGGCAAATCCCGTGGCGGCTGGAGCACAAAAGTTCATATGGTTGCCGCGAGTGCTCGATGCGCCATAGGGTTTTCACTCTCCCCAGGACAAGCCGGAGATGCTCCCGAGGGGCGCGCGTTACTGCGCTCTATTCCCGAACTGCCCATGGCCTGCCACCTGCTGATGGACTGCGCGTATGAAGGCGATGAAACCCGACAACTTGCTTTCGACCTGGGCTTCATTCCCGTCGTGCCACCGCATCCGAATCGCGTCGAACCGTGGAGGCTCAAGAAAGCTCTATATAAACGTCGCAACGAGATCGAGCGCTTATTCCGACGGCTCAAAGGCTTTCGCCGCATCTTCAGTCGCTTCGACAAACTCGACCTGGTGTTCATCGCCTTCATTTATTTTGCGCTCATCGTGGAAGCACTACGTCAGTAGTGTTAACAGGCCCTAGTGCACCTGCTTGGCGGCCCGTTGCGGAAAAATGAGGATCGCGACAACGATCACGGCGATGAGTAGCGCCGAGGCCGAGTAGCGACTCAAGGCGAGACCGCCGGCGTCCAGGGGCTTGTCAAAGAAGTCCCCGAGAACGGCACCGAGCGGTCGGGTCAGCACGAAGGCGGCCCAAAAAAGCAGCGTGCGAGATATCGAGGTCCAATGGTAGGCGGCGGCAACCAGGGTAATCAGCGAGACAAACACTACGATACCGCCGGCGTAACCGAGCCCCGCACTGTCGGCCGTCCAATCCCCCAGGGCCGTGCCGAGGGTCTGCGAGAACATGATGGTCACCCAGTAGAACATTTCGGTTTTCGGTGAGCCGACAGTGCTGATCGCCACCGAGCCGAGAGTGAGATACCACGTCGCGAGTGATGCGATGAGCAGCACCAGCAGTACCGTGGTACCCCCCGCATACCCGATCCCCAGGGAGCGGTCCGCAAAATCCGCGAGCGTCGTGCCTACGGTCGTCGTCGCAACAATCGTCGCCCAGTAAAGCCAGGGATTAAAGCGCCTCGCCGCGATCTGCAACCAGACCATGACGAGAAATATTGCACCGAGAATTCCCGTGCTGACGAGATAGCCCAGATGCATTGACATCGACAGCGAGTCACCCCCGGTCTCTCCGAGCGTTGTGGCGAGGATCTTGATGATCCAGAAAATCAAAGTGACTTCCGGGACCTTGCTGTAAGCCACCGCTGCCTCGTTACCCATCAAAATCGCTCCATTTCGCCGTAACCGCGCACGATGCGATCGACAAGAGAGCGCCGCCACCGAAGCGAAGCTCAAGATTTCTTGACGCATGGCGGTCTAGGAAGTGTATCCGCGCCGGGCGCCTGGCCAATAATTACACAGCGGCTTGCGCAGTTGATGCGCCCGGCACGGGTTTCGTTACGGGTGAAATGAGTCTCCCGGTTGGAGTAACCGGCAGAGCCCGAGGATCTTGGCTATGATTCGCGCGGAACGTTCGCGCCATTCAATAGAGCTTCAGACACAGTGGGAGCTCGGCGCGGCACGGTCCCCGCGCGATTACCGCACGGAATCGCCAGGGGCAGGGGCTGTACGGCGGTGATGACCGGGGCCCTTATGGGCGTTGCTCCTGACTTTGACGCCCCGGTCCAGCCCGATACCCTGATCAGTAGGAGTTTGAGGCAATGAAATCGTCCTGGTTATCCGGCGTTCTGGTCGCTGCCGCGGCGGCTTTGATTGGCGGCGCCGCGCCCTGTTCGGCTGATGAGCCGGGGACGAGCTATCAGATTACCAAGACGGTGCCGCTCGGCGCGCCCGACCGCTGGGACTATGTGATGTTCGATGCCTCTTCACACCGCGTGTATGTGGCGCATGGCGACCGTGTCACGGTCGTTGACGGTCTCGATGGCTCCCTCATAGGACAGGTCGAGGGGTATTCCGGGGGTACGCACGGTATTGCGGTCGTCCCCGCCCTCGGGCGTGGTTTCACCGATGACGGACACGCGGGTGAGGCAGGAGTTTTCGACCTGAAGACGCTGAAGACGTCCAAGCGCATCAAGACGGCCGAGGACGCGGACGGCATGGTCTTCGAGCCGAAAAGCGGGCATGTCTTCGTGGTCAACGGGGATACCGGAACGGTGACCGTCATCGACCCAAAGCAGGAAAAAGCGGTCACCGACATTAAGGGCGGCGGAAAACTAGAAGCGGCGGTCGCCGGCGATGACGGCAAGCTCTATGTCAACGGTGCCGAGAAGAGCGAGATCCTCAGGATCGACACCAGGAGCAATCAGATCGACGCGCGCTGGCCGATCCCGGGATGCAAGAGTCCGCACGGCATCGCCATCGACAACAAGAGCCGTCGGTTGTTTGCAAGCTGTGTCAACAAGGTCCTCGTCGTGGTGAACGTCGATTCAGGCGTCACGGTGGCCACGTTGCCGATCGGGGCGGGCACGGATTCCGCGGCGTTCGACCCGACCCGCAAGCGCATCTTCAGCTCCAATGGCCGCGACGGAACATTGTCGGTCCTGCAGGAGAAGGATCCGGACACCTTTGTGCCGCTTGCGACCGTCAAGACGGCCGTATCGGCGCGCACGATGGACATTGATCCGGCCTCGGGAAGGCTCTATGTCGTGGCCGCCGATACCATGCCTGCGGCCGCGGAAGGCAGCCGGCCGACCATCGTTCCCGGATCCTTGAGGCTGCTGTTCGTGGATCCGGTGCGCTGACCGATCACGCAGGGCTTCTGGCGTGCAGACTCAGCCGGCGTGACCCGGCTGGCTTGGGCTCAGCGTCCGCAGGTCAGAGAGCGGACTGCCGGTCGCGGACGCGCAGTGCCCGTCCTACAAGGTAACCGGCGGCAAACGGCAGTGCTAAGAGGACAATCGACAGCGCAATCATCAAGAGCATGACCTCCCGCGCCAGGCGTCGCACCTCGACTCCGGAGTCGGTTACGACCTGGCTGGCGATACCGGCGACATCGCGGGCAATGGCCCTGCGCTGAGCGTCCGCGGCGCTGACGACTGCCGCGCGTTCGCTGCTCACGGTCGCCGAGAGAGCGACGCGTTCCGCGCGCAGCGTGGCGAGCGTGGCAGCCGAGGAGGCATCGAGCCGATAGATGACGTCCAGCAGGCTGCGGCGGACATCCGCGACGGCCTGCCGCATGACTTGGGGCGCCGTGTCCGCCGCATCCGACATGTGCGCGAGCCGTTCGTCAAGCTTGCGCAACGCCTGGTGCAGGTCGCCACCGCCGACGCCGGCATCCTGCAACGCGAGCTGGGTCCTCCACACCGCCTCTTCGGGAAGCGTCTCACTCAGCATCTGCACGCGATCGGACGTGTCCGCCAGGGCTTCAGGAATCGTGCCCAGCGAATCAAGTATCGGCGTGTCCATACCGCCTCGCTGCATCCACAGCTGCACCACCGACGGGCGCACGAATGTGAGGTTCACGAAAGGATGCTCGCGTGTGTATTCGTCAACGAAGGCCTGATAGCGCGGAAACTCGCGCGGCTCAATGAGTTGTCGTGCAATCGTTTCGGCGGCGGCGGAGAATTCATTGGCAACGGTCGAGGCGTACGGCTGCTGCTTACCGAAAAGGGCGCCGCCGGCGCCTCCGGGGGCGAGAAAGAGTTTCATCGCGATCGCCAGTGTCCAGGTGTCGAGCACCGCCATCATCGGTGCCACCTGCAAGGCGGCGTGCTGACTCTCAGTGGTTGCGCCGATCTTCCAGCGCAAGGCGTTTCGCTGGATGGTCGGATCCGGGTCAGTAATGGCAATCGTGTCGGCGCACTGCTCGACTGCCGCGATAAAGTCGACAGAAAACTGGCGGGTGAGAATCCGTGCGTTCAGATCGCGGGTCGACAACGGTCGTTCGGGGCTTTTGAGCGATAGCAGCGAACACCCCGATACGCACACCACTACGGCGAGCGCTGCCAGCGGAAACCGCGGAATCATGGTGCATGCACCGGATGCATGGCGGCGGCTGCGATGAGGTTGGCGGACCGTGCGGATCATTCCAACTGTTTGCGACCAGGATGTATCAGTGGTGGCGCCTGAAGGCTGCCTGATTTTCTTGTTGGGGCCTCAGTCGAAAGGCGTCTCACCTCACGAGGACCACTGGCGGCCGAACCCCGTTTCGTTCCTATTCTATCTATTGGATGGCGGAGGATCGCCGATATCGGGAAACGTGTGGCGTTTCGCCCGCCCCCGCAAGCCTCCCGAGCGTTCTGACTACGTAAGTCATTGAATTGGCAGCTTCGCTGCTCGGCAGGATCCAGAAGCGCGCGAGGTCGCGAGGCGAGAGTTTCCGCCCGGGGGATACCCACCCGTTCCGCATCGGTCAAAATGAAAGCGCCCGCTGCAGAGCGGGCGCTTCGCTTTGGAGGCGGGCGCCTCCTGGCTGTTGATCAGTCCGTGCTCAGCCGCGCGCGGCACGCGCGCGTCGGCGGCGCGACCACGCGGCACCGATGAAACCGAGACCCATCAGAGCGAGCGTCCCCGGTTCCGGAACGCCCGTCGAGCCGCCTGATCCGCCCCCCGTCCCGGTGGTGGTCGGGGTACAGGACGGTCCGGAGGTGCCCGTCGGACACACGGTGACATTGGTCGTCACCATGCTGAAGCTCAACGCCGCCGCCGAGGGGCGCAGGTCGGCATAAAAGATTTCAAGGCTGTTCGAGGTGCCCGCGGTGAGCATTCCCGTCGTGCAGGTGCCCGGGCTGTCCGGGTGTACCCCGCCGAGGTCACAGACGATTTGGCCGTTGAGGTAAACAAAGGCGACATCGTCGGCCCCGACCGAGAAGCTCACCGACTCGCTGGTCTTGGGCGAGAGCGTGCCGCTGAAGGTCGCGGCCTGGTATCCGGCCGTTCCGGCATCCTGCGTGCCGCCGCCGTTGGGCGGGAAGATACAGTTAGAGCTGCTCGTGCAGGGGAAATTGAGCGGCAGGGCGATCGTGCTGGTACCCGTCTCGGTCACGTTCGAATCATGCGCCGGACTCCACCAGGTGATCTGCTCGACGCCACCGCTGCTGTAGAGGTCGTGAATCGCAGGGCCGGGGTAGCTGCTGTTGAATTCCGGCAACCCGTTCGGTCCGAGGGCAGCGAGTACCTCATTGGAGTACACCGCACCGCCGGTATACGGGAACGGACGGTCCGGGTCGCTGGAACTGACGGTGTACCAGCTCGCCGTGAGGGTCTGCGCGTTGGCTGCGGCAGCCCATCCGCAAAGCAGAACCAGGGCACCCAGCCAGGGGCGAAGTGAACGAGAGCTCATCGCGGTCTCCTTGGAGATTCTTGGTTCTTATAGTCCGGAGGAAATGTCGGTCCCGCCGAAGGTCCCGCAAAATCCGGCGCCCTATCAGGGCAGTCCGAGCAAAGCGTGTGCCAACTTCGAGAATGCAAGCCAATACAGGCTTCTAACGCACACTAGACCGAACGAACCTAACATGCAATGTAAACAGGATCGACACGGCGATGTCAGATCCCACCGGTCTCAATGACGATGACTTGGCTTAGCCTGTGCCAGTCAGACGCAGGATGGTGTTGATGATGGCCGTGGCAGGGCCGGTGATGATCCGATCAAACAGGTTGGATCCCGCGCCCATGTAGGCCGCGAGGGTCGGCAGAAGGAACAAGGCCCCGATCACGATCCAGATACCGTAGGGGGTGAGTCGGGCGAGGGGGAGCGCAAGCCGGTCGGGCAGAAGACCGACCGCGACGCGGCCGCCGTCCAGGGGCGGGATCGGGATCAGGTTGAAGACCGCGAGGACGACATTGATATTGATGGCGTTGACGAGATTGCGCAGAAACCACTGATCAACCCCGGCCGGAAGCAACGGAACGGTGTGCAGGAGCAGCGCCGCTGCGATGGCCAGCGCGAGGTTCATTCCCGGGCCGGCCGCCGCCACCCAGATCATGTCGCGACGAGGATTTCGCAGCTGCGCGAACTTCACGGGCACAGCCTTGGCGTAGCCGAAGAGAAAGGGTGCGTGGGTCAATAACAGCAGTCCAGGGAGTAGCAGTGTACCGAAGGGATCAATGTGTCGCAGCGGATTGAGTGAGACCCGCCCGAGCTGCCAGGCCGTGTCGTCCCCAAAATGATGCGCCACGAAACCGTGGGCCGCCTCGTGCAGGGTGATCGCGAGAAGCACCGGAATCACCCAGGTCGAGGCGAAATACAACATCGGATTATGCGAGGGCGGGTGCGGGGCTCGGGGAGGTGCGGCGACTACCGAAAGCAATCGAGATCGTCGGCAAAGGTCACCGGTCCAGAGTATACCCGGGCAATGATGGCGCGCGTCTCGGTCTCGCGTCCGAGGGTGCGCAACATGCGATGCGAAAGCACGAGCTGTCTTACCCCTGCGGTTGAGGCGATGCGGCCGATCACCGAGGGGGGCATGTGCAGTTGTCTTGCCGCGCCACTCTCGCTTTCGGGAATCGCGTTGTGCGCCACGAAGAGATCCGCCCCCTTGGCAAGCTGCTCGAGATTGCCGTTCTCACCGTTGGTGTCGCCGGAGAAGACGATGACTTTGCCGCCGATGCTGACCTTCCAGGCGAGGGCCGGAACGCCGCCGTGGACGACCGGCGTTGCAGACAGATCCAAGCCCTGTAAGGCGAAGATCGTGCGCAACTCGTGTGCCCCCAGCGTGACATTGTGTGCTCGCAGCACATAGCCGCCGTCCTCGCCGGCGAGGAAGTCCGCAAGATAACGATAAGCGCCGCGCTTGCGATCAAAGAGATCGGCAACGAACTGGGTGGTCGCGGGGAAGAGCGCGTTACCCACCGGACCGTAAACCGGCAATGGCAGCTGCCGGTCTTCGAAATAAGAGGACTTGATGAGCGCCGGAAAATCGGCGCTGTGATCGATATGCAGGTGCGTGAACACGATCACGTCCAACTGCGCGACGTGAGCGCCGGACTGACCGAAGCGCAGCGCGCTGCCGCCACCGCTGTCGACGAGCACTCGCGCCCGACCGTCCTGCCATACGAGATAGCTGCTCGAGGCGCGTTTGTCCTCGAGCTCAGGCCCGCCCGATCCGAGCACCTGCATCTCGATCCCGCTTCCGGTGCACGGGGCCGCGACACAGATGATCGGGCCCAGCGAGCCGGCGCTTAGCGCCGCCAGCAGTCCGCTTCTGAAAGTCACGCAATCTCCCGCTGCCGTGGGGCCTGTGAACTATAAGGGCAGGACTCGCAGGGGCTGAAGACACCCGATCGTGACACTAGTGTTGCGGCTTCGCAGCTGCAGTTCCAGCTTGCGCAGCACCGCCCGTCGCCGGCGCGGTTGTGGCCGACTCGGGCGGCGAATCGGCCCTGAGCCCCTGAAGCGACAGGCGGAAACGACCGTGCCCGGCTGCGGCGGCCGCGCAGGACAGCTCGGAGCTGAGGACCCGCACGGGAAGTTCGCTCAACAACTCATCCTTTATCTGTCGCACCAGCTCGCAGTCTGCCGCATCCAGCGGAGCTGGGTGCCCGGGCTCGAGTGTAATCGTGTCATTTGAGGCCCTAAGGTCGGCCAGGCGCGCTTGCGCGCCCTCTACCGCTGCGGGCACGGAGAACTGCAACTGCACCTTTGGTGACTGGCCCGGACACTGATAGGGGACGATTTTCGGATCCGGGGCCGCGCCGATACTCAGCAGGATCGCCCGAAATCTGTACCAGAGCTCATCGCACGAGTAGCGCTTCGGCAGGTCCAGATCGACGATGATCGCGTGTGGAACCCACATGGCCGGCGTGCCAGGGGATTGCGGCGTGGCTGCAGCCGCCGCCCCGAATAGCGCGAGTACCGAAAGAACGCCCACCCCGGCAGCGCCCGCATGCAAAGGCGTCATAGTCACCTCAGGAGCACGCTTTTGTATCGACTCCCTCGCACGCAAGTAGTTCCTGCGGCGCGCGGTGCGCGATGTGTCACTTTTCGAGAACAGGGAACCCATGTACATATAAGTGCGGGCTCGCACGCTGGCGTACCGCGGCCAGCCGAAGCGTGTACGGAAGCGTTGCTCACGGAAGAGGACTGTGCTCGGGTCCTCAACAGCTTCCATGCGCGGATGCTAGGTCCTCGCGTCCCAGTACTCCTCCATCTTGCGGCGCATCGTTGAGTCCGGAAGCCGGCCGCGACCGGCTCCCTGATTGTCGACCAGGTGGCTCACTTTCGTGGAGCCCGGAATGGCACAGGTCACCGCCGGGTGGGCAATCACGTACTTGAGGAAGTATTGCGCCCAGCTCGCCACATCAATATCAGGCGCCCAGGGCGGCAACGTGCGGCCGGCGGCTTGCTGGAAAAGCGACGAGCGCCCAAACGGCAGGTTCACCAGCACGGCGAGTTTGCGCTCCAGCGCGAGGGGAAGAATGCTCTCCGCCGCATCCCGATCGGCGATGGAATAATCGACCTGGATGAAATCGAGCGGGTAGTGGCGCATCACCTCGATAAGCTCGGCGTGTTGACTCGTACGGGAGGTCGTTACGCCGACGTAGCGAATGGCTCCGGCCTTCTTCCACTGTTGCATGAGGGGGATCAGTTGCGCCACGCCATTGAGGTTGTGGACCTGCAGCAGATCGACCCGCCGGGTTTTCAGGCGCTCGAGCGAGCGATCGAAGCTTGCAGCACCTGAAGCGCCGGCGCCACCGGCACTACCCACGAGTTTCGTGGCAAGAAACACCTTGTCGCGCGCGTTGAGGCTAACGAGCGCCTGACCGATCAGATCCTCGCTGTCACCATAGGCGGCGGCCGTGTCGATCACCGTGCCACCAAGTTCGTTCATGCGCTGCAGCTCCGCGCGGATCTCATCCTGCAGGTCCTCACGGAAGGAATCCGTGCCGATTCCGATCGCTGGGATTCGCTCGCCGCTCGAAGGAATTGCCTTCGTGATCAGTGGCAGCGATGAGGCTGCCGGCGATTCGATAGCCCCCAGGGGGTTCACGAGCAGGGTACCGAGGCCCGCGAACGTGCCGGCTTCGAGGAAGACACGACGCGAAAAACCAGAGTTCGCCTGCTTGGACATGGCATGGGCTCCGTTGTGCATGGGGCGCGCGACCCGCGGCAGCAAAAACATGGCAGCCGCGCTAGCCGCGTCGCGGGTTTGAGTTTACTCCCACTGCCCGCAGCTAAACGACGGGGCGCAGAGCAGCCTGCGCCCGCGCCTTGCTACAAAGGGGTTAACGACTACTGTCGATCGTAGACCGCGACATCATCATAAGCTGTGCCGCTCGCACGGGTGCCCTTCTGCGCGAAAGTCAGCGTCTTACCGTCCTTCGACACGGTGCGCACGCCGGTACCGACGGTGGCTCCGGCCCTGGTCTGGGTGCTGTGGGTCGTCCCATCCGATCGGGTGACAGCGACCGTATCGAAATCAGGATTGCCCGTAACCGCGTAGGGCTTGCCGTCGTAACTGAAAGTCAGCGTTGCGGTCGTTTCCTTGCCGTCCGCTGCTGTCGTCCTGAGTGTCAGCTGAACACCCTGCGGTGTCTCGGCGTAGGTACGTATCTGGCTCTTCGGGCCAGGACCGGGAGAGTACGTTGATTTTGCGAGGTTCAGCTTCCAAGTGCCGATTGCCGGGTCCGGAGTCGGCGGCGCGCCGATGACTATGGTTGCGCTGAGTGCGAGAAGGGCCCCGGCGAGTAGAGTCTTGAGTATGGCTTGCATCAATCCCCCGAAATAAAAATGGATCGACGGCGCCTTGGGAAAGGGCCGCGCTGTTGCTGTACCGACCAGCGGCAGGCGCCGGAGCATGCGCGCAACGCTCAAGGATCACAACGGCAGCCGCGCGCCTGATTGCGCGGGATCAACCGCCGCGATTGTAGCGAACCGTGAGGCGCCGATACGCCAGCGCCGCAAGCAGCGCGGCCGCGGCCACGGCCAGGATGAGGAGCAGCAGCAAGAAGAAAAGGTGATCCAGGACCTTGTTGGCGTGTCCGCTCGCGTCCTGGGTCGCAGTTCGCAGCGCCGGTAGGAGCGCGTCCGCCCGTTGCGCCAGGGTGTTCAGTTCGCGGCTGGTGTTGGTCGCTTCCCGCAGCATCTCGGTGTACTGACGGATGTCAAACGGTGGCCCCTTCTCCTGCGCGATCGGCTCTCCGGGCTTGGGACCGAACTGCGCTTTGATGCGTTCGAAGACATCGAGCGTACCGTGGACCGCATTTGCAGTTTCGGTCCCCGCCTGCAAGGTGGTGCGCAGCTGCGCCGCCAGCGAGCCGATCGTGGCGTTGTCGTCGTTGATGGTATGTACCAATTGGGCGATCAGGGCTTCGCGCTCGCGTGCGATGACCTCGGGAAACGTACGCACGAGCTGATCGGAGGCGCTGCCGACGAGCGAGACGCGCTGCGCGTCGCCCAGCAGCGCCTTGGTTTCGGGCATTACGGCAAACTGATAGGTCAGTCGTTCCACCTGCATGTCAAGGAGAGCCGGGGCGCGCTGCATGTAATAGATCGACCGCTCGGCGAGCTCACGACTCTGGGCAATTTCTCTGACGGCCGGATCAAGGGTGGTAAACGGGTCGATTCCGAGCATCGAGAAGAGATTGGTGCCGCCGGACTTCCCCTCAGCGCCGGAGGGCGCGCCGATCAACTCAGCAAAGTCACGGAAGTGGATGTCCGCCACCACACGTACGTTCGGATGCTCCACGCGCCAGCGCGCGAGCAGTTCGCGAAGGCGCACCGTCTGTTCGTCTGTGAGGATACCCCTCAGCAGCTGCCAGGCGTCGGTTTCAACGGTGCGGTACGTCTCCCGGACCGGGTCCGCACGGGCGCCCCCGTATTGCTCTCCCACCCAGCTTTCATCAAGGATGATGCGGCTCAGGGAGGCCAGCACCACCATGTCGAGAGCATTGTTGACCGGGTTCGGGCCGCTCGCGATGGTGTACGCGGCGGTCGCCTGTTGGATTTTCCAGTTCTGGACGTTGAGCCGCTCCTCGGGGTTCTGGGAATCTGCCTGGAACTGATTCAAAGCCTCGCGGGTGAGGCCCACGTACTCATCCGCAAACCGCATCACGCTCAACTGCAGACTCTGCAGTTGCTGCGCGCGCTCGTGAGCGGCCCGCTTCGATGGGTTCCACCGGTCAACGAGGGCGCAGCCGGACAGCGCGCACCCGGCCACGAGCAGTACTGCGCACACGGCGGATTTTCTGAGTCGCCTCATGGAGCCAGTCGTTCAGGCCGGGAAGCGATCAAAAGTGAGCCGCCGTCCGCGCAGGCGATCGTGCGCGGAAGCGGTTGCGAGGAATTGTCAAGAGCGGGACAAGATCTGTCCGGCGAATGGGTCATGCGGTCGTGCCCCGCGCAGGGGAATCCTGTCTCTTGCGGTTACGCTCACGGTATCACAGCCGCAACCGCCTGGCGGACCTGATTGGGGCGAAGCGAGGGCTCCGCGTGCGAAGCGCTCCTCATGGATTGCGGGGAATTTCAGGCTACGCGTGCAGTAGATGGCTTCGCCGTGATGGCGCAGACTCTTACCATGGTGGTAGCCCGTCGTAACGCGTGGCTGGCGTTGCGCTCGCTGGCTGCGACGGTGACGCGCGGACCGAGCGCAGTTCTCGCTCGGTGCGTCCTTCTTTGCATACTCTGCGAGGAGGCGGGATTTGTCCAAGGCGCGGCACAGGGCGGTAACGGATAGAGGCTCGACAGCATCACCGGCGGGAGACGCATTGCACTGACAGCGTGCAAGCGACGGCTGAAATCCTGCGTCAGACGGCGCGCCTCGGAATTCTTACGGACGCGGTGACTGGCGCCTGCTTTGGTAGGCGTGACTGTGCATGGGGGCTGAGGCCATCAAGAGGAGGGGACGCGCAGATGCCGACGGGAGGTAGTGACGCCCTGCGAACGGGCTGGATATATGGCATCGCCCTCTTGGCTTCTCGTCCGATCGCGGCTCACGGGTTGTGCCTTCGTGCTTGAACTGCAGGGTCACCGGGGGGCGCGGGGCTTATGGCCCGAGAATACCCTGGCAGGGTTTGCGCGCACGATTGAACTTGGCGTGAGCGCCGTCGAACTCGATTGCGCCATCACGCGCGATGGCGTGGTAGTCGTCACGCACGACCCGCTTCTGAATCCGGATTGCACCCGCGACGCCCACGGACGTTTTCTCGAAAGCCCCGGTCCGGCGGTCTGCGCGCTCACCTACGCGCAGCTGCAGGCTTATGACGTCGGTCGGCTGCGGCCCGGGAGCCCGTACGCGACGCGCTTTCCGCGGCAGCAGCCGGTGGACGGCGAGCGCATACCGCGTCTGTCGGAGGTGCTGACCTTGGTCCGCACCCGCGGTGGTGCTCGGGTGCGCCTCGCCATTGAGATCAAGACCTTTCCCGAACAACCCGAACTCACCCCTGCACCCGAGCCGTTCGTTCGGGCAGTGGGGCTGGACGTCGAACGCAGCGGTGCTGCCGCACTGATCGCGGTTCTCGCCTTTGACTGGCGGGTGCTCAGCGCTGCGCAGCGCCTCATGCCGCAGGTCGGGACCGTGGCTCTGACCGAGCAGCAGCCGGGCGAAGACACCGTGCGACTCGGCTCGGACACTCCCTCACCGTGGCTGGATGGCCGTGATCCGGCTGACTACGGTGATTCAATCGCGCGTCTGGTCAAGGCCACGGGCGCCGGCACCTGGGGGCCGAACTACCGGGATCTGGATGCGTCGCGCGTTGAGCAGGCGCATGCTTTGGGGCTGCGTGTCGTGCCGTTCACGGTCAATGAACCGTCGGATATGGAGCAAATGCTGGCGTTTAATGTGGATGGGATGATCAGCGACCGGCCGGACGTGCTGCGCGCGCTGCTCGAGCGGCACGGCATGCCGGTGCCACCGAGGCCACAGGGTCCAGCGTGAGACGGGTCAAGCGTCCCAATGACCGAAGTGGGCGAAGCCGCTCAACTTGCGCTGCCCGTGCGCCTGACGAGCAAATTTGCCATCGACCAGGCCGCTCGGCCTCGAGGACCTGATCACCCATGAAATTCGCTGAACATCCGGATTTTACCGCCGCCGTGTCGCTGGCCGAAAGGCTCGCTGACAGCGCTCGCGCCAGCGCGCGCGCGCATTTCCGCACGCCCCTTGCCGTGGAGCGCAAGCACGACGGCAGTCCGGTCACGGTGGCGGACCGCCAGATCGAAACGGACATGCGCCGCATGATTCGCGCAGCGTTTCCGCAGCATGCCATCCGGGGTGAGGAATTTGCCGCCGAAGGATCCGGTGAGTTCACCTGGGTGCTCGATCCGATCGATGGAACGAAGAGTTTCATCACGGGGTACCCGCTCTTCGGATCGCTGATCGCGCTCCTGCAGGGCGGCCGTCCGGTACTGGGCGTGATCGAGGCGCCCGCCCTTGCGGAGCGTTGGGTGGGTTGTGAGGGTCGTCCGACGCTGTTCAATGGCAAGCCAGTCAGCACCAGCGACTGTTCGGCGATCGAAGAGGCGGTGGTCTACACCACCACGGTGGAGACCTTTGATGCTGGCGAACGACAGCGCTTTGAGGCCTTGAGCGCGCGCGCCGCGCTGCGCCGCTTTGGCGGGGATTGTTACCTCTACGGCATGCTGGCCGGCGGCTACTGTGATCTGGTGATCGAGGTGCAGCTGAAACCCCATGATTTCATGGCCGCGATCCCGATCATCGAGGGTGCCGGCGGCAGGATCAGCGACTGGCGCGGAGCGCCTCTCACCAGCGCATCCGAGGGGCGTGTGGTCGCGGCAGCCACCGAGCCGCTCTGGCATCAGGCGCTGCACCATTTGAGCGACGCGTAGTGGATGCGCAGCGCGCACCTCGTCGGCACGGCAGCCAGCGCCACCGGCGGCGCGACTACGACCACGGCAACGAGTACGTCTTGGTGTTCGTGAAGCTGCGGATCGCTTCCTGTACGCCTTCCTTGTAGCCCAGGCCCGAGTCCTTGATGCCGCCGAACGGGGTGAGTTCCAGCCGGTACCCGGGCACCTCGCGCACGTTTACACTTCCCACGTTCAGCTCGGAGATGAAGCGGGTGATGTAGTCGAGCCGATTGGTGCACACCGCGGATGAGAGCCCGTAGGCGGTGGAGTTCGAGATGCGGATCGCATCGTCGATCGTCCGGAAGCCGATAACGGGTGATACCGGTCCGAAGGTTTCCTGCCGCACAAGCGGCATCTCGGGGGTGACCCGATCAAGGACCGTGGGCGAGTAGAGCGCGCCGGCCCGAATATTGCCGTACAGCAGCCGCGCGCCCTGTGCGACGGCATGGTTGACCTTCTCCTCAAACCCGCGCGCCGCGGCCTCATCGATCACGGTGCCCATGTCAGTCTTAGGGTCCATCGGGTCGCCGTAACCCACCGCGCGGGTCTTCTCGAGCAGCAGCTCGACGAACCGCTCGCGCACGGATTCCTGTACCAGCATGCGTTTGATGGCCGTGCAGCGCTGTCCGGAGTTCTTGTACGAGCCCACTGCGGCCAGGGTGGAAGCTTCCTCAAGGTCTGCATCTTCCATGACGATGAGGGGGTCGTTGCCGCCGAGCTCGAGTACCTGGCGCTTGTAGACCGCCTTGGCGGCGATGTACTTGCCGATCGCCACGCCGCCGGTGAAGGTGACCAGGTCCACATCCGCATGCGTCAACAGCTCATCGGCGATCTGCCGGGGGTCGCCGGTGAGCACGCTGAACATCTCTGGCGGCAGGCCGGCTTCATAGAGAATATCCGCCAGGAGGAGCGCACTGAGCGGGGTCTTCTCTGAGGGCTTGAGCACCATTCTGTTATTGCTGGCGATGCTCGGGGCGATCTTGTGCGCGACCTGGTTCAGCGGGTGGTTGAAGGGAGTAATGGCGCAGATGACTCCCTGCAGAGGTTCGCGCAGGGTGTAGACCTTTCGCTGCTTGCCGTGGGCGGTGAGATCGCAGGAGAAGATCTGTCCATCGTCCTGCAACGCGGCGTTCCCGGCGAAGACAAACACGTCGCAGGCACGACCCACCTCGTAAGTGGAGTCCTTCTTGCACAGGCCGCTCTCGGCGGTGATGAGATTGGCGATCTCCTCGGCGCGCGCCCGCAGTGCCGAGGCTGTCTCGTAGCAGATGCGATAGCGCTCATAGCGCGTCAGGCGCGAGCGAAAGGCTTTGGCGATCGCAATCGCGCGGTGCACCTCGGCGATGGAAGCCTTTCCCACCGTTCCTACCAGTGCGCCCGTGTACGGATTGAAGACGTCGCTGGTGCACTCCGTGGCGAGGCGCACGCCGCCGATACGCAGGCCCTCGCGCCGCACGGTGGCAGCGCGGCTGACATCTGCGGTTCGCATCGACTCATTGGGCATGGTTCAACACCCAGTCAAAGGCATCAAAGTTGCGCCAGCGCCGATTCTCATCAAGGCCGCTGATGCGCCGGTTCAGCACCAGCGGCACTGCCTGTTCGGAGATGCCGCCGTGCGAGCGCAGCGGCGCATCAAGGCCCGAGAGGTCGTGTTTGGCCGCCGCGCCGCCGAGGGCGACCGAGCGGCCGGAGACGACGACCAGATCGCCGATGCGGTCGGGCGGCAGCTCGAAGCGGTGGGCGGCCTCAGCTCGCGCGAGTACCGTTTCGATGCCTCGCAACGCGCTGATCCGCGCCGCGAGGGCAGTCGCATCCGCGTCGGCCGGCAGATAGACCGTGGCATAGGAACCCAACGCCCCATGGTGCACGACGTAGGGGTCGGTGATCGGCAGGATCACGCGCGCGCGCCCGGCGCCGAGCCAGCCGTCGAGCACGTCCTGCAGATAAATGACGTTGGGGCTTGCGTCGAGCCGAGTCTTGGCGTTCATGCCGTGATCGGCGGTGAGCGCAATGAGGCACCCGAGCCGCTCGAGCTCGGCAAGATAGCGGTCCATCATCGCGTAGAACGCATCCGCTTCGGTCGTGCCCGGGGCGTGCTTGTGCTGCACGTAGTCGGTGGTCGACAGGTACATGATATCCGGGCGATGCGTCTGCATCAGCTTCACGCCCGCGGCGAATACGAATTCGGACAACGCGGCACTGTAGACACTGGGCACCGGCAGGCCGACGAGGGCTAACACGCCATCGATGCCGTGCTCTTCCTGCGTGGCCTCATCGGCCTTCTCGGCGGAGAAGCAGATGCCGCGCAGCCGGTGCCCGAGGAGCTTGCGCAACTTGTCCTTGGCGGTGATGACCGCAACCTTGCAGCCGGCCTCGGCCAGCGCGGCCAGCAGGGTCGGGGCGCGCAGCCACTTCGGGTCATTCATCATGACCTCGACACCGTTCTCGGTGTCGTAGAGGTAATTGCCGCAGATACCGTGTAGCGCCGGGGGCACGCCGGTGACAATCGACAGATTATTCGGGTTGGTGAAGCTCGGGATGACGCAGTCGGCGACCACGGCGCTGCCCTGCGCCAGCACCCGCTTCATCCAGGGCATGTGACCCGCGGCCACCGCCTGGGCGATGTAATCCGGCTCGCAGCCATCCACGCACACAACCACCGAGGGCTGCCCGGGCAATTGATAGGTCCGTCCGTTTACTTCGATGCGACGCATATTACTATTTACCGAAGCGTTTCAGGCCGCGGCGCGCATCTGCGCCAGTACCTTGCCGACTGCCTCGACCGCCCCGGCCATGCCGCGCTCGCCGAGCTGCCCCATGCACCCGACACGGAACGTTTCCTGCGTCGTCAGTTTGCCCGGGTACAAGATGTATCCGTGTGCCTTGACGGCGTCGTAGAAGCTCTTGAATGTGTAGCGCGGCGTATCCGGCGCGTGGAACGTGACGATGATCGGCGCCTGAATCGCCACCGGCAGGAAACTCTTCAACCCCAGCTTCGCCATGCCCTCGAGCAGCGTGCGGCAGTTCTGGGCGTACCGGGCGCCGCGGGCGGGCAGTCCACCCTCCTCAAGATACTGCGCGATGGCCGAATCGAAGGCTGCCACGACGTGGGTCGGCGGCGTATAGCGCCACTGGGTGGTCTTCTGCATGTAGACCCACTGATCGTACAGATCCAGCGCAAGCGAGTGGCAGTTGCCCTCGCAGCGCTCAAGCACGGCGCGACGCACGATGACGAAACCCATCCCCGGAGGGCCCTCGAGGCATTTGCCCGAGGCCGCCACAACGGCATCGAAGGGTGTCGTGCGTGCGTCAATCTCGAGGGCGCCAAAGGAGCTCATGGCATCGACGATGAGGCCCTTACCGTGACGGGCAACCACCCGCGCGATCTCCTGAAGCGGATTGAGGATTCCGGTGCTGGTTTCACAGTGCACCAGCGCGACGTGCGTGATCGAGGGGTCCGCGGTCAGCGTGCGTTCGATGTGGTCGGCGGAAACCGGGGCGTTTTCCGGGTAGTCGATCGTCGTGAGCTTGCGCCCGAGCACCCGGCATTGTCGGGCGATGCGCTGACAGTACGCCCCGTTTTGCGGGACCAGCACGTGCCCGCCATGCGGCACCAGGGTGCCAATCGCGGCCTCGACGGCGAACGTGCCACTGCCTTGCATCGGCACGCACTCGTGCGTGCCCGCGCCGTGCACGATCTGCAGGAGCCGTTCGCGGATGCGGGCCGTGATCTTGTTGAAATCGACATCCCAGGAACCCCAGTCGCGCAACATGCTTTGCTTGGTGCGCAGCGAGATCGTCAGGGGTCCGGGGGTCAGCAGGTACGGTTCAGTGGTCATCGCAGTGCGGCCCTGGCAGGGAAGAGGGTGCGTACAGAGAAACGTTCACGTTCCCGCGAACTATAGAATGTCATTTCCGGGAACGAGCGCATGCGGACGATTCTATCCTGAGGTCCACCGCGGGCCGCGGCCGAACCTTGGAGCGATGCGCCCCGAGCGCACAACGAAATGGCAAGAGGAATATCTCTTAAGCGACTTATTATTAAAGAGTTATACAGGGATTCTGTGACGAGCACTCGATCGGCGGTCCTGCCGCAGCGCGGCTGCTGCGGCCAGGCACGGGCGCAGCCTCGCAAGTGCGCGCGCAGATGCAGGTAAAACGGCCGCTCGGGGCAAGGCCCCGAAGGATTCAGTGAGCCAGCCATCAGGAGAGCTCCGGTGTCAAGCATTCCCTCCCACGCCCGCGTCGTCATCATCGGCGGGGGCATTGTCGGGTGTAGCGTCGCCTACCATCTCGCGAAGCGCGGCTGCACCGATGTGTTACTGCTCGAGCGCCGGCGACTGACGTGCGGCACGACCTGGCATGCCGCCGGGCTGGTGGGCCAGCTGCGCGCGACGCAAAACCTCACGCGGCTCGCCCAGTACACGACGCAGCTCTACGAGGGCCTCGAGCGCGAAACCGGTCAGGCCACCGGCTTCAGGCAGGTGGGCTCCATCGCGGTGGCAGCCAGCGCGGCGCGATTTGAAGAGCTCAAGCGCGGGGCCTCCATGGCGCGCTGCTTTGGCCTCGAGGTGCAGATCCTGTCCCCTGGTGCCGCGAAAGAGCGCTGGCCATTGCTGGCCACGGATGAGCTGGTCGGGGCGGTCTACCTGCCCAAAGACGGCCAGACCAATCCGGTCGATACCACCCAGGCCCTCGCCCGCGGGGCACGCAACGCCGGCGTGCGCATCTTCGAGGACCTCAAGGTCACGGCAATCCGTACCGCGCAGGGCCGGGTGACGGGCGTAGCAACCCCGGAGGGAGAGATCCGTGCCGATGTCGTCGTGAACTGTGCCGGCATGTGGGCGCGCGAGGTCGGCGGCTGGGCAAATGTCAGCGTGCCGCTGCACGCCGCCGAGCACTTCTACATCGTGACCGAGCCGATTGCCGGGCTGGCGGCGGGGCTGCCGATCCTGCGCGACGCCGATGCCTGCTCGTACTTCAAGGAAGACACCGGCAAGCTGCTCGTGGGATGGTTCGAGCCGCAGGCGAAGCCCTGGGGCGAGCGGGGCATCCCGGAGAATTTCGCTTTCGATCAGTTGCCCGCGGACCTCAGCCACATCGAGGCACTGTTTGAGCGTGCGATGCAGCGTGTGCCGGCGCTCGGCTCGGCCGGGGTGCAGGTGTTCTTCAACGGACCGGAAAGCTTCACGCCGGATGATCGGTATCTGCTCGGGGAGGCACCGGAGCTGCACGGGATGTATGTGGCCGCCGGCTTCAATTCGATCGGCATCCAGTCGGCGGGCGGGGCCGGCAAGGTGCTGGCGGACTGGATCATCGACGGACATCCGCCGTTTGACCTCTGGGACGTCGATATCCGCCGCTGCGCGCCGTTTCAGCGCAACAAGCGCTACCTGCGCGACCGCACGGTCGAGTCCCTGGGGCTGCTCTATGCGATGCATTGGCCCTTCCGGCAGGCGGAGACAGCGCGCGGGGTACGCAAGTCCGCGTTGCACGACCGGCTGGCAGCAGCAGGTGCATGCTTTGGCGAGATAGCCGGCTTTGAGCGCGCCAACTGGTTCGGCGCGCCCGGTACGCAGCCGCGCTACGAGTACAGCTACGGTCGCCAGAACTGGTTCGAGCCATCGGCCGCCGAGCATCAGGCGGTGCGTGAGCACGTCGGGCTCTTCGACCAGTCCTCGTTCGCCAAGTTTGTCCTCAAGGGCCGCGACGCCACAGCGGTACTGGGGCGCCTGTGCGCCAATGACATTGACGCGCCGATCGGCAAAGTGGTGTACACCCAGTGGCTCAACGTGCGCGGCGGCATTGAGGCGGATCTGACGATCACCCGCGAGGCCGAGGACGCCTATCTCATCGTCACGAGCTGCGCGACACAGACGCGCGATTTCGGCTGGCTGTGCCGCAACATTCCAAGCACCGCTCATGCCATCGCCTTCGATGTCTCCTCAGCGTATGCGGCGCTCGCTCTGATGGGCCCGCACAGCCGCGACCTGCTCGCAACGCTCACCGAGGCGGACCTGTCCACTGCCGCGTGGCCCTTCGGCACGTCCCAGATCATCGATCTGGGCTATGCGCGCGTGCGGGCAAGCCGCATCACCTACGTGGGCGAGCTCGGCTACGAGCTGTACATTCCCATGGAGTTTGCGCAGTCGGTGTTCGACCTCATCATTAAGGCCGGCCCCCCGTTTGGCCTGCGCCTCGCCGGCTACCATGCCCTGAACAGCCTGCGCATGGAGAAGGCCTACCGGCACTGGGGTCACGACCTGTGCGACGAGGACACCCCGCTCGAGGCGGGCCTGCAGTTCGCCGTCGCGTGGCACAAACCCGGGGGCTTTATCGGTCTCGAGTCGCTCGCGCGCCAGCGCGAGGCCGGCGTGCGCCGGCGATTGGTCGCGATTGCGCTCGAGCGGGCGGATCGCTTGCTCTATCACAACGAGCCGATCTGGCGAAACGGTGCACTGGTCGGCAAGATCTCCTCGGGGATGTTCGGGCACACCCTCGGCACGGCCCTGGGTCTCGGCTACCTCTCCAACGACGGCGCGCCCGTAGGTGCTGACTGGATTGCCGCCGGGCACTACGAGGTGGAGGTGGCGGGTGAGCGCGTCCCGGCGCGGGTTTCGCTGCGGCCCTTCTATGACGCAGCGAGCGAGCGGGTGAAGCGTTGACGGGCATCCGCTCCCGGCGGCTTGGGCGCGCAGCGCATCGGATGCGCATGCGAGCCGCCCGATGAAAAGCCAGGCACGCGTGGTCGTCATCGGTGGCGGGGCGGTCGGCTGCAGTGCGCTATACCATCTCGCGCGGCTCGGCTGGACGGACGCGGTGCTGCTCGAGCGCGACGAGCTGACCGCAGGCTCTACCTGGCACGCGGCCGGAAACTGCCCGAATTTTTCCACCCTCTGGAGCATCCTGAAGCTGCAGCGCTACTCGACGGGGCTGTACGAAGGGCTGGCGCGGGAGGTCGGGTACGAGATCAACTATCACCGCACCGGCAGCCTGCGCCTGGCGCACACGGCCGACCGGGTGGACGAGTTTCGTCACGTGGCCGCACAGGCGCGTGTACAGCAGCTGGACTTTGAGCTGCTCTCACCGTCGCAGATCAGTGCACGTCACCCGTTCCTCGAGCTGGACGACATTCGCCTGGCGCTCTGGGATCCCAACGACGGGGATATCGATCCTGCGCAGCTGACCCAGGCGCTCGCCAAGGGTGCCCGAGATCTCGGTGCGAGCATCTACCGGCACGCCGCCGTTACCGCCATCCGGCAGCTCGGCAGCGGCGCCTGGCGCATCGAGACCTCGGCCGGGGCGATCGAGAGTGAGTACATCATCAACGCGGCCGGATATCGCGGCGGCGAGGTGGCGGCGATGGTGGGCGAATACCTGCCGATCGTATCGCTGTCCCACCAGTACCTCATCACCGATGACATCCCCGCACTCGTGGCACGCGGTCAGGCACGCCTGCCCCTGGTGCGCGATCCTGACGTCAGCTACTACCTGCGCCAGGAGCGGCACGGCTTGCTGCTCGGACCCTATGAGTCGCAGCCCCGCGCTCACTGGCTCGAGGGACTGCCCAGCGAGTTCGCGCACCAGCTCTTCGATGACGACCTTGAGCGCCTCGCCCCCTACATCGAGGCCGCCTGCGAACGCCTGCCGCTGCTTGGATCCGTGGGGATCAAACGGGTGATCAACGGGCCGATCCCCTACGCACCGGATGGCAACCCGCTGATGGGTCCGGCGACCAGCGTGCGCAATTTCTTCCATTGCTGTGCGTTCACGTTCGGGATCGCACAGGCGGGCGGTGCCGGCCGCGTCATCGCAGAATGGGTCGTCAACGGCGAGCCGGACTGGGACGTCTGGGCCCTGGATGCGCGCCGCTTCCTGCCATTCGCTGGCAGGCATTACGCACTCGCCAGGGCACTCGAGACCTATCGGCACGAATACGCGGTCGCTTATCCGCAGGAGGAGCGTCCGGCCGGCCGGCCGGCGAAGATCTCTCCGCTTCACGCGCATCTGCAGTCTGAGGGCGCGGTGTTCGGAGCGCGCGGCGGCTGGGAGCGCGCCGTATATTTCTCACGGCCGGACGATCCGGCCGGCCCGGACTGCTCGTTCCGCCGGCCACACTGGCATCGTGCAGTAGCGCGGGAATGCGCCGCTGTTGCCAACGGCGTTGCGCTGCTGGATCTGCCCGGCTTTGCGAAGTTCCGGGTCGAGGGGGCGGGCGCGGCTGCCTGGCTGGATCACATGATCACCGGGCGCTTACCCCGGGAGGCGCGCACGACGCTCAGCTATTTCTGCTCGGCGCGCGGGGGCATCGTGTGCGAGATGACCGTGTCGCAGCTTCCCGATGGACGCTTCTGGTTGATTTCCGCCGCGGCCGCGGAGCATCACGATGAACACTGGCTTCGGTGCCATCTGTCGCAGCGGCACGGTCCCGTCAGCCTCGTCAACGTTACGGCCCGTTATGGATCCCTCATCGTGGCTGGGCCACGCTCGCGCGAGTTACTGGCCGAGGCCAGCGATGCGGATCTGTCGAACGCGGCCTTTCCGTGGCTCGCCGTGCGCACGATTTGCATCGCACGCGCCCCGGTTCTCGCTATGAGGGTCAACTACGTGGGTGAGCTCGGTTGGGAGCTTCACGTGCCGATCGAGCACGTGGCCGCCGTGTATGCGGTGCTGCGTGCAGCCGGCCGCACATTGGGGCTGGCGCACCTGGGGCTTTATGCCATGGAGAGCCTGCGGCTGGAGAAGTGCTACCGCAGCTGGAAGGCGGACCTGACGAGTGAGTACACGCCTTTCATGGCCTCGCTCGGGCGCTTCGTACACCTGGAGAAGCCGGCCCATTTCATTGGCTGCGAGGCGCTACGTGCTGAGGCTGCCATCAATCCGACGCAGCGCTTCGTGCCGCTCGCGGTCGATGCCGGGGAGGCGGATGCCGCGCCGGTGTCAGTTGTGTACCGCGGCGCTGAGGCGGTCGGGCTCATCACCTCCGGCGGCTATGGGTACCGATTGAACTGCAGTATCGCGCTCGGCTATGTGCGCAGCGATCTCACCACACCCGGTACGGTGCTTGAGGTGGAAGTTCTCGGTGCGCGGCGAAGGGCCGTTGTGGCGCGCGAGCCGCTCTACGATCCAGACAATCTGCGTCTGCGCAGCTGACCCGGCGCTGAACACACCAGACTCCCTGTTCTTTCGCTTTCTTTGCGGGATCCCTGAACTTTCGCTGAACTGTTGCAGCAGGGCGACGATCCGGATCGTGTAGGCATGGGCTCACGCGACGTCTGCGAATGGTCGGACGGCTGGCTGGCCCTGGGTGGCGTACCGTAGCACCAGATTCAAACACGAGGCAGCCTCATGGGAACTTTTAAATCACTGGTCCGGGCGAGCTTGTTATTGTTTGGACTGCTGTCGTTACTCTCCGGGTGCGTAGTTGCCGAACCGCGCGAGGGGTACTACGACCACGATCACAACCGCTGGTATCACGATCATGCGTGGTCGGCGTGTGGGGAACACGAGGAGCACTGCCACTAGCTCGAGGGGTCCGGGGTAGCGTGACGTGCTCTGAATGGTTCAGTAGGTTGGATCCACCAACACCTGGTGTTCGATCAGCATGGCAACGCCGCTCGCCCAGGCGTCCTCCGCACCCGTGAAAAAGGCGGACTCCTGGTTGACGACCTTGCCGGTTGCCGTGTCGGTGATGCGAAGTGAGACGTAATATTCGGTCTGGGCGACTCGCGTCACGACACCGATAAGAGAGCGATCCGCACCGAGCTTTAGCGCGATCCCGGCCTCGCAGCCCTCGCAGTTGCGCAGGGATTTGGCCTTCACCGCCTCAGCGTCGGCGCCACTGATATCGACCAGCCGGTAGCGGCCCGATTGCACCAGGACGCGGCGGGCTTCGTCGGTGACGGCTTGCATGCGCGGCGCCTTGCGCGCCGTGTCACCCGGCGTGGCGGAGCCGGCCGCGCTGACGTCTTCCAGTTCGAACTCAAATACGGCGATCTTGAGCGCCGCTGTGGTCGCTGCGTGCACGCGACCGGCACACGCCAGGGCGCAAAGAAGCAGCAGCATCCCGAGGAAGCGTACCGGCGGAGAGATGCAACTTGTGCCTGTCATTCTGTGATTTTGCAGTGACTGCATGAGGCTCTCGATGGCGCTGTGTGCGGCGGGGATGCCGAACAGGACAGCTGAGGTTATTAAACTGGCAGCGCCCCGCACAAGAACATTGGGCCGGCAATGCCGCAGACACCTGCCGAGCTCAAGAACCAGCCCGGCGATAGGCCCCGGGTCAGTCCTGTGTGGCTCTGCGACCGGGCGCCGCGCCAGCGCTGGGTACGCCAGCGATATCGATGTCGCTGCGATTCCACCAGCCCCCGCCGAGTGCCTGAAACAGCGCCGCGGTATCTGCGTAGCGGTTAGCCTCGGCCTGCACCTGGCTGAGGAGCGCAAGCTGATAGGCCTGCTCGGCGTTGAGTACCTGCAGGTAGCTGGCATAGCCGGCCCGTCGCTGGCTGCGCACGAGTGCGAGGCTCGTTTGGGCAGCCTCACGCGCGGCTGCGGTGGCCTGCAATTCATCTGCGTCATGCTCGAGCGCGCTCAAGGTGTCCGCGACATTCTGAAACGCCAGAAGCACCGTGCTGCGATATTGCTCGCTCGCCTCATCATAAGCTGCGCGTGCCGCGCGCTCCTTGTGCAACAACGCGCCGCCCTGAAAGACCGGTTGCATCGCGCTGGCCCCCAGGTCCCAGAAACCACTGCCCGCGGAGGCCAGCTGACTGATGGCGAGTGCCGAGGCCCCAATGTCGCCCGAGAGGCTGATATTGGGCAGCCGGTTCGCAACGGCCACTCCGATCTGGGCGCAAGCGGCGTGCAGGTTCTCCTCGGCCTGGCGCACGTCCGGTCGCTGCTCGACGAGCCGCGAGGGAAGAGTGACCGGCAAATCCTGCGGCAGCTGCAGCTGCGTCAGCTGGAACTGCTCCGGGGGGGCCTGGCTGGGGTAGACACCCGAGAGTGCCGCCAGAAGATCGCGTTGCTGGGTGAGCTGTTTGAGTAGCGGCGGGAGCGTCGCGTTGACCTGGGCGAGCTGCGCCTCCTGAGCGGCCACGTCGAGCCGGCTGGCGTAACCGTGACTGAATTGCTGATGCAGCACCTGCAGCATATTGTCGTTGAGGCCGATCAGTTCACGCGTGGCCTCGATCTGGGCGCGCACGGAGGCTTCCTGGATCGCGGCGGCCACGACGTTTGCGCTCAGGGAGATATGGGCTGCGGCCAGTTGAAAATGGGTCTCCTGCTCCTGGGCCTTCAAGGACTCAACCGTACGACGATTCAAGCCGAAGACGTCAGGAACGTAGGACACGCTGACCTGCGGGGTGTAGAGGCTGTAAAGCAGAGCCCCGGAGTTCGGTACGGGGGAGAGCTGCGCGGATGTCTTGCTGCGGTTGGCGGAGAACCCGGCCGTAACCGTGGGGTAGTAGGCGCCGCGCTGCGCCAGAGCATTCTCATGCGCCACCGTCAATGCGGCACGCGCGGCCTTCAGATCCGGATTGTTCCTGAGCGAGCGCTCGACCAGGGTGTTAAGCGCCGGCGAGTGAAAGAGCATCCACCACTCTCCCGGGATATCCATCCCGGAAACAAACCGCTGCGCGGCGCCGCCGGGAAGCTGCGCAGCAGCCGCGGTGACGGGCGGGGGCGCTGCCGCATACGAGGCGCCTTCGGGTGCGCCCGGCCGCACGAAGTCGGGGCCCACAGTGCAGGCAGTGAGGAGTGAGGCAGCCACGATCGCCAGAAGGCGCCAGGCGCGGGTTTTGCAGTCTCGATTCATGGCGCTTCGGGCTTCGGCTGCGAGACATCGCGGCCCAGAAACAGCATCTGGAATGCGGGCACCACGACCAGCAACATGATCGAGCCGAGCAGCATGCCGCCGACCACTACCGCTGCGAGCGGACGCTGTACCTCGCTGCCGATGCCTGTGGAGAGTGCCGCGGGTAACAGACCGATGCCGGCGGAGAGGCTCATCATCAGCAAGGGACGCATGATCGTCGCGGCGGCAAAAAACATGGCCTCCTTCGGCGTACCGCCACGCAGGCGCGCCTGATTGTAGTTGGTGATCATGAGGATGCCGATCATGACCGACACACCAAACAGTGAGACAAAGCCTATCGCCGCGGAGATGCTGAAGTTAAGCCCGGAGACGTAGAGCGCGACGATACCCCCTGCGATTGCGAACGGAATGCCGAGCAAGGCGAGCAGACACTCGCGCACGGAATTGAAGAGCGCGTACAGCAAGCCCAGAATGAGCACGAGACTGACCGGCACGATGATTGCCAGGCGCTCTTTGGCCGCCTGGAGTTGCCCGAATTCTCCCGCCCAAACGAGACGGTAGCCGCTCGGCAATTTCACGTGCTCGGCGATACGCGCCTGGGCGTCCGCGACCGTGCTGCCCAAATCGCGTTCCCGTACGCTGAACTTCACCGGGATGAACCGCTGGCTGCCTTCGTGGTAAATCCATGCGGCGCCTGTATCCAGAGTAATGGCGGCAAGCTCGCTGAGCGGAATATAGGCGTTTGCGCCGTCGCCGGACTGTGCGGGCACGCGGATATTGCGGATCGCGGCGATACCCTCGCGGTAACGTGCAGGATAGCGAACCGCGACGTCAAACTGCCGATCCCCTTCGAGCACCGCGGTCGCGGTGGTTCCGCCCATGGCCGCCTGAATGACCGCATTGATGTCGCCGGTGTTCAGGCCATAACGGGCAGCCCTGGCGCGATCGATGCGGATATCAAGATTGGGTTGTCCGAGCACCGGGAAGATGCCCAGGTCCGTCACGCCGCGTACCCGGCTCATCACGTCTTGAATCTGTGCGGCCAGCTCGGTAAGGGTTTCAAGGTTGGGGCCGACGATCTTGACTGAATTGACCGCCTTGACGCCCGAAATACCCTCTTGAATATTGTCCTGAATATATTGCGAGAAATTAAAGATCACCCCCGGCAGCTCGTGCTCGAAGGCGGTATTGATGAGGTCAGTCAGCTTGCCCTTGGTCATGCCGGGTCGCCAGTGGTCTTGCGACTTAAGCACCGCGAAGAGCTCCACGTTGGAGAACGGCGAGGCGTCGCTGCCATCATCAGGGCGGCCGTGCTGCGAGAAGACGGTGACGATCTCCGGATAGCGCATCAGGATCTGGCGCATCTTGCGCGTCGCCGCCTCGCCGTCCTCGAGCGACAAGGTCATGGGCATGGAGGCGCGAATCCAGAAGTTGCCTTCCTCGAGCGCGGGCAGAAATTCGCTGCCCAACCGCGGTACCAGGAAAGCCGCGACGGCAAGGAAGGCGCACCCGAGTGCGATCATCACCCAACGGCTGCGCAGCGCGAAGCGCAGCACGGGATCGTAGAGGTGGTGCAGCGCGCGCACGATCAGGGTCTCGGACTCCTTCACTTGCTCTGGCAGTAACAAAGATGCGAGGACCGGCGTCACGGTGAACGTGGCGAACAGTGCGCCGATCAGGGCGTACGCGTAGGTACGTGCCATCGGACCGAAGATCGCGCCTTCGACGCCCTGCATGGTGAAGAGTGGAACGAATGCGGCGACGACGATCAGGGCCGCGAAGAACACGGCTTTGTCAACCTGCAGGGCACTGACCAGAATCAGGCGCAGACGATCGGTCCAGCCGGTTATCGGCGCTGCATGGTGAGCGATGGTGGTCGGATCAGGACCCCAGAATCCGGCGGCAAGGCGCTGCAGCAAGCTCTGCCTGTCAGCGGCCGGCGCCTGAAAGTTGCGAAAGATGTTCTCGACGAGGATTACGGCGGACTCGACGATGATGCCGAAATCGACAGCCCCCAGGGAGAGCAGATTGGCGCTTTCGCCGCGGGCGACGAGGACGATGATGGCGAAGAAGAGGGCGAAGGGGATATTCAGGCCGACGATAATTGCGCTGCGCAGGTCGCCGAGGAAGATCCACTGGATGAGAAACACCAACGCACAGCCGAGAACGAGGTTGTGCAAGACGGTATGGGTGGTGATACCGATCAGGGCGCCGCGATCGTAGATCGGCACAAGGCGCACACCGGGCGGCAGACTGCCGTCATGGTTCATCTGTGCGACTTCGGCCTTGACCTTCGGCAGCATGTCGCCGGTTTTCTCGGTGCGGCCCATAACGACGATGCCGGCCACCGCGTCGTCTTCGGCGTCGTGGCCCCAGATGCCAAGGCGGGGGACAAAGCCGACCGACACGCGTGCGATGTCCCTGATCAGCACGGGAACACCGTTGCTCTGGGTCAGCACGACGTTCTCGATGTCCTCGAGGCGATCGCCGTGCGTCAGATCGTCGTTGCCCCCATCATCGATCAGGCCGATCCCGCGAATATTGATCGATTGCTGGCCGAGTCGGATTTCGCGACCACCCACGTTCAGATTGGCACTGGCGAGCGCATTCAGGAGCTGCGTCAGGGAGAGGTTGTAAGCCTCCAGTTTGCGCGGATCGGCTTCCACTTCAAATTGCTTGGTCGGGCCGCCCCAGCTGTTGACCTGCACGATGCCCGGAATCGTCAGCAATCGCCGCCGCACAATCCAGTCCTGAACCGTGCGCAGGTTGCTCAACCCGAAGTGCGCCGGGCCAACCACCTGGTAGCGATAGATCTCTCCTGTGGTGCTGTTTTGCTGGATCGTCGGTGTCACACTCCCCGGGAGGGTCACGTTCTGTTGCAGGGCAATGGCCGCCTGAGCGTAGGCGAAGTGAAAATCAACGCCGTATTTGAACACCACGCGGACAAAGGAGAGGCCGTAGAAGGATGTCGAGCGGATGACGTCAATGCCCGGCGTTGTATAGAGTCCGATCTCCATGGGGCGCGTGTAGTAGCGCTCCATCTCTTCCGCCGATAGGCCGGGTGCCTGAGCGGTAATCTCCAAGATCACCGGGGTGGGGTTTGGATAAGCCTCGATGTTCAGTTGCTGAAACGCAGCGATTCCGGCCGCGACAAACAGCAGCAGACCGAACACCACGATCGCACGGCGGCTGAGGCAAAAGGCAACCAGGGACTTGAACATCGGGCGCGGGCGGGCTGGATCGAGGCTAGTCGCTGGGCGGCGCGTTCAGCATATTGCTCAGAAACACGCCGCCCGCGGTCACGGCGAGTTCCCCGCGCTGCACGCCCGCGAGAACCTGGTAGTAGCCGTCGCTCAGTTGACCGAGGGTCAACGGCCGCTGCACAAACCGATGGCGATCAGAGGTCATCCAGACGATCATCGAGCCGTCGCCTTCGCGTACCGCTGCCGTCGCCGGTATCGCTATCGACTCGATCGGGGAAGCAATACGGATCGCGACATTCGCCAACATGCCGGGTCGCAGTTCATCCTTCGGATCGGCGAGGGCGGCCCGAATGGCCACGCGGTGCGTGTCCGGATCCACCACGGCGTAGATCTTGGAGATGCTCCCGACATACGTGTGCTCGGGAAAGGCAGGCACGCTCACCCGCACTTGCTGACCGAGGCGTACGAGCGGGCTATCGGTTTCGGCAACATTGGCGAGCACCCATTTGGCCTGGCGATGCGCAGGCGCGGAGTCACCCAGATGACCGCTGGCGACCAGCCGATCAATCTGCGCGTCGGTCTTACCGAGGGCGCGCAGCGCATCACGGGCGCTCTTGAGCGTCGCGGCTGCAGTCTGGTACGCCGAAACAGCTTGCTCGAGTTCTTTCGGTGCAATGCCGTTGCTCTCCCCGAGGGCCTGCACGCGGGTCAGTTCCTTGCGTGTGAGGTCGAAGGTCGCGGCAGCGCCCACCAAGGTGGCTTCTGCCTGCACCACCGCCGGGTCCTCATCGAAGGTGATACTGCCGACGGCTTCCTTTTCAAGGTTGAACAGATGCGTCCCCACCGCCGCGATCGTCAGTGCGGCGAGTTGCTCGTGCGAGAGGTCAACTGTTTTGTCGCTCGGTTTGGAGATGCCCGGCTGCGCGGGCAGTGAAGTCGCGGCGGCAGACTCACCGCGGCTGCAGCCCGACTCGCAAGCGCTCGCAAAGGCGGCCAGCAGCACCAGCAGGATGGCTGACCCGCGCGCCCCGGTGGCTATGTGAGGTTCTCGCATGGCAGATGGATCGCTGATCGATGAGGACAAGAACACCTGAACGCAAGCGCGGGCCTGGCGTCCAGGCCCGCGGCGACGCAAACGCGCGCCCGCTGAAGTTTAAAAGGCAGCCGCGCAGGGCGGCGATGAACTAAACATTACCGATTGGTAATGTGCTACGCGGGAGGCATCAGGCGCTCTCCAGTGCGGGTAATACCAGGCGAGCGATCAGTCCCGGATGCGCGTCGTCGAGGTGAAGATCTCCGCCGTGCAGGCGGGCAATGGCAATGACGCTCGCAAGACCCAGGCCCCACCCCGGTACGCTGCGATCCAGGCGATGAAAGCGCGTGCCGACGCGCGCGCGCTCGCTCTGGGGGATGCCGCGGCCGTTGTCGCGGACGCTGATCGTTACCGCCGCACCCTCGCGACGCGTGTCCACGTGAACTGCCCCGCCGACGTCGGTGTATTTGATCGCATTGTCCAGCAGATTGGCCGTGGCGTTTGCGAGGAGGTCACCGTCCCCGGCGGTGACCGGATCCGTGTCGAGGGTGTGAGTGAGCGTCACGCCCTTCGCCTCGGCGACGGCATCGTACAGTTCAAGCACATTGATTGCGATGGCGTTGAGCGACACGGGACCAAAGCGCTGTCGGCGCGTTCCGGACTCGACCTCGGCGATTCGCAGCAGCTTGTCAAAGACGATGTTCAGGTCTTCGATTTCCGTGATGGCGAACGCAACCGCTTCCGGCAGCGCTGCCGCCTGCGGGCGCTCTGCTTGCGCGGTACGCAGGCGTGCAAGAATCCTCGACAGCGGTGTGCGAATGTTATGCGCTATGGTGTTGGAGACATGGCGCACACCTTCCATAAGAGCGTGGATGCGGTCGAGCATGGCATTGATGTCGCGACTCAAGCGTGCGAATTCGTCCTGTTGCTGCGAGATGGGAACGCGCTGGGCAAGATCGCCACGTTCGATCCGTACGGCCGTTTGGCGGATGGCGCTGATGCGTTGTTCGAGCTGACGGCGCAGCAGCAGCGCACCCGCCACGGCCATCAACAAGGTGATCAGGGCACTCAACAGGCTCGCGCGGCGAACGAGACGATCAAGTTCGTGCTGATCCTGCATGTCGCGTCCGACTACGAGCACGCCACCGTCACCGAGGCGCGTGATGCGCAGGCGACTTTCGGAACTGCGTCCGGCGCGCAGCACTTGATGTTCGACGATGTCGCGGGTAGGGGTGAGGATGTCCGGCTCGAGCGCGAGGTTTCCCACCACCTTGTGCCCGGCGGAGTCGACGAGCGTGTAGACCTCTGTATCCGAGTCGATGCCGTCGCCGAGTAGCCCGGTGATGTGGTTCGCAAGCGCCGCTGCACCGCGGTGCCCGAAGTAGTCAACCAGCCGCTGCGTCGTGGAATCGATCTGGTGATCGATGCGTTGCTGCCATACGCCCACGGTTTGCTGATAGAAGACAGCAAGCAGGATGATCATGGTCAGGACTACCAGCGAGGCATAGATCAGCGACTGGCGAAAGGCGATGGAGGTCCACCACCGTGGGACCGTGACCGTCACGTGGGCGTCTGAGGTGTAAGCCCGTCGGCCGACAGCATATACCCGACCCCCCGCACGGTATGGATGAGAGGCACCGCAGCATCCCGGTCGATTTTGTTGCGCAGGCGACTGATGTGCACATCGATCACATTGGTTTGCGGGTCGAAGCGGTAATCCCAGACGGCTTCCAACAGCATGGTTCGTGTGACGGCGCGGCCTTGATGGAAGAGAAGATAGGCAAGCAGACGGAACTCGCGCGGTTGCAGAGCAATGATCTTGCCCGAGCGCTCCACGCTGCGTGCTATGAGGTCGACTCTCATGTCGGCAACGCGCATTTCGCGCACGTCCTTGCCAATTTGAGAGCGGCGCACGAGCGCTTCAACGCGAGCGGCGAGCTCAGAGAAGGCGAAGGGCTTGGTGAGGTAGTCATCGCAACCGGCCTGCAGGCCACGGACGCGTTCATCGGTTGCGGAAAGCGCGCTTAGGATCAGCACCGGCGTACTTTGACCCAGGGCGCGCAGCGTCTTGAGGATGGCCAGACCATCGACCTCATTCGGCAGCATTCGATCGAGGACAATCAGCTCCCAAGGCATCCGTGTGGCTCGCTCGATGCCGTCCGCGCCGTCTCGCGCCGAGGACACGAACCAGCCCAGCTCGCGCAGGCCATCGGCGATGTAGCGCGCGTTATCAGCGTCATCCTCAATGATCAGGCAGCGGCGCATATGGCCCTAAGCAGAAAACTCACGGGACCTTGGGGGCCCCGGCGGACAATGTATCGCCCGAAGAGAAGCATGGAAAGCCGTAGGGGAGCGCCGCGGCGCAGGGGCGCGCAGCCTCGACACACCCCCTCAGGACGCGCTCGGGGCGCCGAATGCAGAGGCGCGGTGTTGCGCTCAATCCGTTCAATTGATGGGGGTCCCCTCTGCGGCGACCGCCGCAGATACGCATTGATACGTATTGAGCGCAGCCCGCCTCCCGCGTGAGACTTTGAACAGCAAGCGTGCGGGGAAACGATAAGCCGCGGGCGGGTTCGAATCCCCGGCGCTGTCAACACACTCAGACTCCGTCCTGGACCTGAGCGGTGGACGGCGTGCATAACGGGATCGTCCGCCAGCGAGCGATATCGGCCCGGGACGCACCTGAACGCGCGAGCGCGAGTGAAGGAGAGTCTTCAATGAGCCAGAACCACTTTACGGTGCAGTTTCCCTTAAAGTCGCCCGCGGACGCCAAAGCGCTGGCGGAGCAGTTACCGCCACTGATGCCCGCGATGATCCAGGCGCAGGATGCCATCGGGACGGTGCACTACTCGCGTTTCACCATTCTCAGCGACAAGACGCTGCTCTTTCTGGGGGACTTTGACGGGGAATTCGGTCCCCTTATGGGCGAGCTCGCGAAGCGCGCCGGAGCGGTATTCGACGCGATCTTTGCGCATGTCGCCGATCCGCCAGCCATGCCGGCCGCCGAGCACGCAGATGCGTTCGCAGAGTGGGCCGGCGAGCGGCTGCTCACGGCCGTCAATCTTTACACTGCCTACCCGGCTGTCACGGTTCAGGAGATCAAGTCCCTGGCGGTTGCCGCCGACGTCAGTGGCGCCGGTGAACTGCATCCGTTCCTGGTGATATTGCCGCTGAAGTCCAAACTTGCCGCCATCGAAGTCCAACTCATCCTGCGCGCGCGGGGCAGCGGTACCACCCAGGATCTGGACAAGGTTGGCACTCCGCATTTCGCCCAGTTCGTTCCGTTGGAAGACAACCAGATCGGTTTCTTTACGGTCTACGATGGGAACTTCAACGATTACATCGCCGATTTCACCAAGAACATCGGCCCGATCTTCGATCTGCTCTTCAAATTCACCAAGGGTGCGCCACCTTCGCCGTGCCGCAAGCACCTGCAGGAGTTCATTGATTTTGCGGCGGGCGCGAACCGCACTCCCATCGGCTTCTATCAGGCCTATCCGGGGCTCTCGGTCCGCGATATCCACGCGCTGATCGCCGACAGCAAGGCCGGGGCGGCGGCGCGATGAGCGAGGACAAGCCTCAGTCACCTGCTGGAAAGGGCAGCGGGGGGCTCTGGGGGCGTCTGGTGGGGCGTGGCGAGCACTCTTCCGCAGAGCGCCCTTCGGGACCGCGCGATAAGAGCACCCTCGACCTGGAGGATATTCAGGGGTTCATCCTGCGCGGTTACCGGATGCCGATGGTGCGCCATTTTTTACTGACGGTCGGCCATGCGGCACAGGCACGCAAACTCCTCGGACGATTGGTGAGCGCCGATGAGGCTGACGCTCCGCAGATCACAACGGCCGCGGACTGGCATGTCGGGTTTGCCCCCGGACCGGCGGACAATACCGCGGACACCCCGCGCCGCAAACCCGATTATTGCCTGAACCTCGGCATTACCTGGGCGGGAATGATCGCGCTGGAACTCAAGGATCGGCTGCCGGGGATGTCCTTCCAGTCGTTTACGGCGTTCACGGCCGGTGCGGCCGCGCGCGCCCAGCGGGTGGGGGATATCGGGCCGGGCGCGCCTGAGCACTGGGTGGGCGGCTTTGGTAAGGGAAGTGATCACGTGCTCGTGACGCTGCACGCCTTGAGTCCGGAGGCGATGGCCAGCTACAGCGAGCGGCTCGCGGCGCTGTTTTCCGCGGACGGGGCTTTTCGGGAAATCTGGCGGGGCGATGGCATGGCGTTGCTCGAGATGCAGGACGGCAAGCTGGTCCCGACCTCCAGAGTTCACTTCGGCTACACCGATGGCATCAGCATGACCGCCCTGCGCGGCGGGCCGGAGCGTTATCCGCCGGATCACCAGGAGCCGTGCGAACCGTGGCTCTTCGTCTTACGCGATGATGCGGAGAACTACACCGTGCCCGAGCCGCGCGAACTGGGTCTGAACGGCAGTTTCGCGTGCTTCAAGATCGCGATGACGGACGTTGTCGGGTTCGAGAATTTTCTGCAATCGAACAAGGACAGGATCCATCCCGAATTGCTGGCGGCCAAGATATGCGGTCGCTGGCGCAACGGGGTGCCGCTGGCCTTATCCCCCGACACAGATTCCCCGGCGGGCGGAATTGAGCTCGAGCAGCTGAATAACTTCGAGTACGTCAACGCGGACGGTAGCGGGGATCCGAAGGGTGTGCGTTGTCCGGTCGGTGCGCACATGCGCCGCATCAATCCGCGCGGTCAGCCCGTTACCGGCCAGGGCCTGCCCGGCGGCAGCAATAACACTCATCGGTTGATTCGTCGCGGCATGCCTTACGGGCCGGCGTACGATCCGACCAAGCCTTACGACGGCATCGAGCGCGGGCTGCTGGGTTACTTCATCAATTCCAGCCTCGAGAATCAGTATGAGTTCGTGCTGAGCCAGTGGGTCAATGACAGCGAGTACGCCGGCGCGGTGCGGCTGCACCCGAAGTCGAAGGATCCGATGATTGGCGCGCAGGATCCGAACGAAAGCATTTTTGTGATTCCGCAACCCAATGGTGCGCCGCCGCTCAAGATCACCGGTTTCTCGAGCTTCGTCACCACCAAAGCCGCCGCCTATTGCTTTCTACCCAGCATCACCGCCCTGAAATTCATCTCCCGACTGGCCTGAGAGTTCACAGTGCTGGGCCTGATGCGGATGTTCGGGGTGACCGGGAGCGATGCGGAGCGAGGGCTCGGTGAAGAGCAGTCCCGTATCCAGGCGATCGTCGAGAAGGTGCTCCTGCTGCAGTCGCAGGCGGCGACGCAACAGCATCGAGCGCGCGGGCGTGGCACTCACGTCAAGGGAACCTGTGCGCAGGCTCAGTTCGAAGTATTCGATGTCACTCAGGGACGCGATCCTGCGCTGGCGCGGCGGCTCGCGCGCGGGATCTTCGTGACTCCAGGTGTTTATCCGGCCACGGTACGTTTTGCAAACGCAGATCCCAAGGTCAACTCCGATTTCAAGGCCGATGTGCGCTCGCTGTCATTCTCGGTGGACCTGACTCGCAATGGCACGACGCTGCCGCACGCGAACGTCTCCCGACAGGATTTTTCGCTGCAAAACACCACGACACTGCCCATCAACGACTCCCACGGGTTTCTGGCGATCATGAAGGTGCTCACAGCCTCGAACCCGGCTGCGGGTCTTTGGTCGTTACCGTTTAAGGACAAGCTGCGTGTCTTCAGGATTCTGGCGCTGGTGCAGGGACAGGCACATCAGAAGATAAAACCCTATCAGCTGTTACGTTACGGCAGCAACGTGCCGTTTCGACACGGACCGACAGACGTTGTGAAGCATACGGCGACGCCGCTCGCGCAGAATCCCGCACGACCCCTGCGACGCAGTAACCCGAATGCGCTGCAGGAGGAGCTGCTGCGGCACCTGAACGAGGATGCCCAGATGAGCGGCTTTGAGATTGGACTGCAGCTGCTGGACCCCGAGCGGATGACGTATTGGGGCAAGCGCCAGGATGCGAGCTTCTGGACGGAGAACGCCAGTGTCGAGTGGAAAGAGGCGGAAGCCCCGTTTCACAACGTTGCGCGACTCACCCTGCTACCGAAGTCAGGCCTGGCGGGCGAGCTCGCCGATGCGATCTATTTTGACGTCACGGCGAACACTCTGGCAGACAGCGTGCCGGTGGGCAGCATCAACCGCGCCCGCCAGCACGGTGAAGCGGCCAGCCGCAAGGCGCGGCGGCTACCGCAATCAGGCTGATTCGGGGCCTCAGCTCAGGACTTCTGAGCTACGGCCGGCTGCCGCTCAGGGAATCATCCCGCATTCGAACATCTTGTTCGCAATGGGTGCGGCAATTCGGTTGATGAATTCGGAACGCATCTGCGGGTCGTTGCGCAGAATGCCGATGGCGCGCTGTTCCTCCACGCTCGGGGGAGCATGTGCGGCCTTTTTTTCCCACAGCTGCTCGCAGGTTGAGCTCTGGTATTTTTGTACGATCTTGTCGGCCAGCTTATCGGCCATCGGGTACTGCTGGGCCTGCACCGCGCTGGGGTGTAAGAGGACGAGTCCCAGAAGGACCAGCGAACCCAACAAAAGCACCGGGATCCACCGATCGTATCGATTACTCACGCTCTTCTCCCGAGGTCAATGTTAGGCGCTGGGTGCGTGAGCTGATGCGGGCCTCGTGGCCCACATCAGACACGGGATCATGTTCAATTGAAGTAGTAGTTGACGTTAAGACGGATCACGCTGAAGGTCAGGCTATTGTGAATGCTGTCGAGCGAGAACCCGGCGAATGCGTTGCAGGCCGCCGTGCTGATGCCCGTACAGGTCGTCGTCGTATTGCTGCCCTTGCCGAGATTCACGTACGTGTACTGTGCGCCTACCGACCAGGACTCCTCCAGCTTATAGTCGACACCGGCGCCGATGCCCCACCCGCTGGATTTATAGTTTCTGCCGCCGTTGAAGGTGGCGGTCGGGGAGGTGGCTCCGGTCGGCGTGAAGCTCACGTTGCTATTGCTCGAGCCGCTTGTAAAAACGCCACCCACTCGGATGTAGGGCAGCCACTGGTCGAACGCGTAGCCGATGCGGGGACCGAGAATGCCAAAACCGCTCGGGCTGTTCTTGCCGCTGAAGGTATAAGTGCCATTCGGGAAGTTCGGCCCGCCATACACTAATGAGCGGTTCTTGCTACTGGCACTGTAGAAGTCGTAATCGGCTCCAAACCCCCAGACCAGTTGCTGGTACGTGAAGTTGTAGCCGATCTGCACGCCACCGACGAATGCGGTTCGGTTCGGGCAGTCTCGATTGTTGAACGCCGGGGTATTGGCCAACGGACCATTCGCATCCCACGTGTTACACGTGGTGTTGATGCCCGCGCCGGCGTTGAGTCCCATGTAAAACCCTCCCCAGCTGTTGGCGGAGGAGGTGGCAATGACATCCGGCGCAGCCGAGGCGGCGCTGGCGATTGTGGTCAACGCAATAAGCGCTGCAGAACGGGTGGTCAGTTTCATCAGGAGCTCCCTCTTTATGCTTGCGCAAATCGTGCCGGAAGCCCGGGGGGCGCGTCATCGGTAGAAACACGTACTGTATCCGGCGGCGAGCGCAGCCGGGTGAGCCTAGGGACCCCGGCCTTGGGGGGTCTGTACGCCCCCGCACATATCGCGTCGCGGATTAGAGACAAATCCGCTCCGATGCCGAGGCCTGCCCGGGCCCCTGCAGCGGCTCACGGGCTCACGGTCACGCAAGGCGGATCCGGGTGCAGCTCACCGATCACTGCCGCTTGCACGCATCCATGCCGTGCCAACGTTGCAAGGACCGTGTCGCTCGCCTCGCGCGCGCAGGCCACGAGCAGACCTCCGGAGGTCTGGGGATCGCACAACAGGGCCTGGGATGCGCCCTCCAGGTGCGAGTCGAGCCGGACCTCATCCGCGTAGGAGGTCCAGTTACGCGCCGAAGCGCCCGTCACGAGCCCCGATTCGGCCAGGGTCAGGACGTTTTCCAACAACGGTATCGCCCCCATGTGGACGCGTGCCCCCAACATAGCGCCGCGACACATTTCGAGCAGATGTCCGAGTAACCCGAAGCCGGTCACGTCTGTCAGGGCGTGCACGCCTGGCAGCTGAGCGAGATCGGGTCCCGCGCTATTGAGGCGGGTCGTCGTCTCGATGAGGGTCCGATAGCCGGCGGGCCCCAGCTGATCCTTCTTCAGCGCGGCCGAAAGGATACCGACTCCGAGAGGTTTGCCCAGCACCAGAAGGTCCTCGGCGCGAGCGCTGCTATTGCGCCGAAGATGGTCGGGATGCACGAGCCCGAGAGCGGCCAGGCCATAGATCGGTTCTGCCGAATCGATGCTATGGCCACCGGCGAGGGGAATGTTGGCCTGTGCGCAGATCGCCTCTCCGCCACGCAGGACTTCGCGAATGACCTCGGGCGAGAGTAGGTTGACCGGCATTCCCAGGATGGCGAGTGCGAGGATCGGGGCGGCGCCCATCGCATAGACATCGGAGAGCGCGTTTGTGGCGGCGATGCGCCCGAAATCGAACGGATCGTCGACAATTGGCATGAAAAAGTCGGTGGTCGCAACCACCGCCTGTTCCGCATTGAGTCGATAGACCGCCGCATCATCGGCCGTCTCGGTACCGACCAGCAGGTCGGCAAACGTCTTGGCCGGTGCCGTGCGTCGCAACAAATCGCTCAGTACGCCCGGGGCGATCTTGCACCCGCAGCCGCCGCCGTGGGAAAGCGAAGTCAGTCGGGGTGTGGGATTCATGGGTCCCTGCATCGTGTGCGCGGTCGACGCGCGGGAGGTGACGACGAAGATACATTACGCGAAAATCAGTGCTCTGCCGCTCCAAGGAGACGAGGGGATGAGACGCCGTGACTTTCTCTTGTGCTCGGCCACGCTCCCGCTTGCCGCCCTGGCCACCTCATCGGCCGACGAACCGCAAGCGGCGCCCGCTGGGTGGCGCGTGTTTGAGCTCGTCACTTCGGTCGAGGTGGCGGCCCCTTCGGCACGGACGCAGCTCTGGTTGCCGGTCCCGATGAGCGCACCGAGCGACTACCAGCGTCTGATCAGCACCCAATACGATGCCCCGGGGGCCGTGCGCAGCCAGCTCATCGTGCTACCCGGTTACGACGTGCAATTGCTGAACGTTGAGTGGTCAGATCCTGCTGCTGTCGGCCGCGTTAGCCTCACAAACCGCATTGCCACCCGGGATCGCCGCGCAAACCTGGGCACGGCGCGCCAGGCGGCTGCAGCGGGCGCATCGGCGAGCACTCTGCAGAGGTACCTGCGCGCCACGGCGCTCCTGCCGACCGACGGAATCGTGCGTGACACGGCGGAGCACATCTGTGCCGGTCATAAAACTGACATCGACAAGGCACGCGCCATTTACGAATGGGTGGTCGAGAACACCAGCCGCGATCCACACACCCCCGGCTGTGGGATGGGCGACGTCGCTTCGATGCTGAAATCGGGCTATTTGGGCGGCAAGTGCGCCGACATCAACGCGCTTTTCGTGGCCTTGGCACGTTCGGTCGCGATACCCGCGCGTGACGCCTATGGCGTGCGGGTCGCTGACTCACGGCTGGGCTACCATTGTCTCGGCCGCAGTGGCGATGTCAGCAAGGCGCAGCATTGCCGCGCCGAATTCTATGCACACGGGAGAGGGTGGATTCCGGTCGATCCGGCGGATGTGCGGAAGGTGATGCTGGAGGAAGTGCCCGGGGGGTTGCCGCTGGGCGATCCGAGGGTGCAGGCGGCGCGCCGCGCGCTCTTTGGTTCCTGGGAGATGAACTGGGTGGCTTATAACCACGGACACGACGTGGTGTTGCCCGGCTCCGCGAAGCCGCCGATCCCTTTCCTGATGTACCCGAGCGGCGAGACGGGCGGCGAGCGCATGGACAGCCTTGAGCCAGCGACGTTTCGCTACGACCTCCACGCGCGCGAACTCACCGCTGAGATGGCGGAAGGCAGCAGGAGTCGAACCTACCAGGAAGCGTCTGACGCCCCCTCCCGGGTTTGAAGCCCAGGCGCACCACCGGGTTACGTGTGCCTTCCCTCGTCAGCGGGCAGCCGGCGCGCGAGAAACCGCCGGCGGCGCTCGAACCGCAGACGCGACACTGCCCCAGGCGCTGTCGGTTCGCAACAGGTGCGTGTCGTGCACCCGGCGCGTGTAGCCGACGCGATCAAAGAACTCCAGGATCTGGATGGTGCGCTTGCGGCCGAGGCCAATCGTGTCGCGAAATTCCGCCGCAGTAATGACTTTTTCGGAGCCCGCCACCGCCGCTGCGAGTGCCGCCAGTTCGCCCATGCGGGCGGCGTCATAAAACAAATCGCGCACGAGCTGGTAGACCGCGCCCCGGGTCACCTGCTTGAGCAGCACCTGGCGTACCTGATCCTCCGCGGTCCCGAGCGTCACCGCGAGCTCGCGGACCCACGGCGGATCAAAGCCACCCGCAGCTAACAGCGGCTGCAGGCGCTGCGCGAGCGCCTCATCGGCGGGGCAGAGCACCGCCACGTGCTCCGGCAGGCGCAACCACTGTCCGCTGCGCTCGATCGCGGTCTCCCTGAGCAGCTCATCGAGGAGGGCACGCCACCGCCTTTCCGGGAGCTGCGGGGCGGCGATACGGCGCAAGCGTGCGCCATCAGGCCCTGCCTCATCGGGCGTATGCGCGTGGAACGCGCGCAGCGCGGCGAGTGTCTTTTGCCGCAGCACGGCCCAGTGATCCTCAAGGATCACGAAGCGCTCTGGCCGCGCCTCGATCAGGCGTGCGCTGGCGGGCAGCGCCAGCGCTTCGGGACGCTTGCTGCTCAGGCGGGAGAGTTCTTCGAGCGCTATGCCACAGCGCGCCTGCTGCAGCAAAGGCGCGATACCCTCGCCGGCGAGCATGTGCTCGAGCGAACCGAGGTACGCCCGGCGCTCGGCCGTGCGGCGCTTGCGCGCCGGCGCAAACGGATCCAGCACCACGCCGCCGCCGATCGTGTGCGAGGCCTGCGCGTCCCGTACGATGAAGCGATCGCCCGGAACTGCGCAAACAGCGATTTCGAAGGTCAGCTGCGCCCGCGCGCATTCGCCGGCTGCAATGCGGGTCGTCTCCAGGGGCACGACACGCGCGAGGCGATGAGCGGTCCCGGCGTGAAAGTGCACGGCGCCCCAGGTTTCGAGCGCGCTGGGGCTGTCAGGCAACACCTGCAGTCGCACGTCGATGCGCGTGGTGGGTGTGAGCGCGCGGGCATCGGCGAGCCAGTCGCCGCGACGGAGCTCGCTCTTTTCCACGCCGCTGAGATTGAGTGCGCACCGATCCCCCCGCGCGCTGCTGGCGGAAGACTGGTTCTGGACGTGCAGGCTGCGCACGCGGGCCGCCAAGCCGGCGGGCATCACGGTCAGGACATCCTCCACCTGCACGCGCCCGGAAAACACCGTTCCCGTGACCACGGTACCGTGACCGGCCAGGGTAAAGACGCGATCGACCGGCAGCCGGAAAAGATCCTCCGCGGCCGGCGCCGTGCGCACCGAGTGTTGCAGGGCAGCCGCGTGCAGGTGGGCTTTAAGAAGCTGGGTGCCGGGATCGTTCCCTGCGGTAGCACTGATGAGGAACAGCGGGGCCTGCGCGAAGACCGTGGCGCGGAGCAGTTGTGACACCTCGGCCGTCACGTTGCGCAGCCGTTCCTGATCGACCCGATCGACCTTGGTGAGCGCCACGGCTCCCTGCGACACGCCCAGGAGTTCCAGGATAGCCAGATGCTCGCGCGTCTGCGGCATCGGGCCATCGTCGGCGGCAATCACCAGCAGCGCAAAATCGATGCCACACGCGCCCGCGACCATCGTGTGCACCAGCCGCTCGTGCCCGGGCACGTCGATGAACCCGAGTACCGCGCCATCAGGCAGCGGCGCATAGGCGTAGCCGAGCTCGATAGAGATGCCGCGCTCCAGCTCTTCCTTCAGCCGATCGGTGTTCACACCCGTCAGCATCCGCACGAGCGTGGTCTTGCCGTGGTCGATGTGACCTGCCGTACCGATGATCATGCGGGCGTGCGCGCGCGTGCCAGTGAGCTCAGCGGGGCCACCCCTGGGGTGCAGGCAGCTGGCTCCACTGCGCGGCGAAGAGCGGTTCGTCGCCGACTTCCAGACAGCGCAGGTCCAGCCATAACGCCTTATCGGCCAGGCGACCGATGACCGGACGCGGCAGCGCGCGCAGGACGGCGTCGAGGCGAGTGAGGGTGCGCGGGCTGCCGCGTCCGGGCCGCACCACCAGACCGTGACTCGTGAGCACGCTCACCGGCAGGGCGCCACTGCCGACCTGGCTTTGCATCGGGGCTGTCGCGACGGCGTACTCCTCGCCGAGCGCGCGTTGCACGAGCCCGTGCAGGCGCTCGGCCTGCGCCTTGATGCTCAAAGGATCCCGTGTCAGCAGACGCAGAGTCGTGAGGCGCTGCGCCAGTGATTCCGGGGCACGGTAGAGCGCGAGAACCGCTTCGAGCGCGGCGAGGGTGAGTTTGCCGACCCGCAGTGCGCGCTTGAGCGGACTCTTTCTCATCCGGCCGATCAGTGCCGCGCCGCCGACCAGTATTCCGGCCTGCGGGCCGCCGAGGAGCTTGTCGCCACTGAAGCTGACCAGATCCGCCCCCGCCAGCAGGGTGTCCCGCACGGTCGGTTCCGCAGGCAGCTGCCAGCGGGTCAGGTCCAGTAACGTACCGCTGCCGAGGTCCACCGCGAGCGGCACGTCATGGGTGCGCGCCAGGGGCGCCAATTGCTCGACGGCGATGCTCTTCGTGAAGCCGCTGATCGCGTAGTTGCTGGCATGCACTTTCATGATGAGCGCGGTGCGCGGCCCGATGGCTTCGGCATAGTCGGACAGGTGGGTGCGGTTCGTGGTGCCCACTTCGATGAGCCGCGCCCCGGCCTGACGCATGATGTCCGGGATACGAAACGAGCCGCCGATCTCCACCAGCTCACCGCGCGAGACGATCACTTCGCGCCGCGCAGCCAGAACACTCAGCATCAGCAGCACCGCGGCCGCATTGTTGTTGACCACCGTGGCCGCCTCCGCACCAGTCAGCTCGCGCAATAACCCCTCGATGTGCGCATCGCGCTCGCCACGGCCGCCGGAGGTGAGGTCAAACTCCAGATTGACCGGACTTGTGAGGGCGGTAACCACCGCCCGTACGGCCTCATCGGGCAGCAGCGCGCGGCCGAGGTTCGTGTGCAGGACCGTGCCGGTGAGGTTGAATACGGCACGCAGCCGCGGCTCCTGCGCCGCGTGCAGCTCCTGCTCAAGCGCCAAGGCCATGACGTTTGGATCCAGCGCGGCACGCAGCAGCGTCGCATTCAGAGCCTGGCGGCGCAGATGCTCCAGGTGTGCGCGCAGGGCGGCGGTCAAAGGCTCGCGCCCGTGACGCTGCGCGAGGGGTGCCAGGCACGGCTCGCGCAGCAGCTTGTCGACGGAGGGAATGTCCGCCGCCTTCGCGGTCAAGGTGTCTGCCAGCGCTGCCAAGCTGTCCCGTCCATCGTCTCGCTGAAAAAGGCCCGCCGGGGCGCGGGCAGCCCGGTTCAGGCGCCGGGCCGTTGCCACAGCAGGGGATTGCCGCTCGCGCGATGATAGCCCGCTTCGCTCATGAGGAGATCGAGCGCGAGACTGGCGAGGTCATCCGCCACCGGCTCACCGCCCATGTCCTTTTCCTGATACAGGATCTTGCGGTAGCTCTTACAGGCGTCGCAGGATTCGGCCCGGATCGCCTCCGAGCCGCCCTCGATCGAGTGGTAGGCCACCCCCTTGGTGGCCTGGCACTGAGTGCAGGTGACCCGCACCAGGTGCCATTCGCTCGCACACAAGGGGCAGTGCAGATAGCGGTACCCCTGGGAGCCCTGGTCGACACGCACGATGCTCGCCACGGGCAGCGTGCCGCACACCGGGCACACCCCCGGCAGCGCTGCGGCCATGACGTCCCGTGGCTCGAGGGCACTCGCGCGGTGGGTCCAGCACACCTGAAGCGCCGCCATGAGGAAGGGCGCGGCAGCCGCATCGATGGCCTGAGCCGGCGCTGCCAGGAGGGCATCCGCCTGCGCTTCAAGTTCTGCCGGCGCGGCGGCGCACAGTCGCTGGCAGATCTGTGACACCGTGGCGGGAAACTCCCGCCGGCTGATCAGTGTGTCGCACAGCATCGCCAGTACGTCGCGCCAGCACTCCGCACGCGGGCTTTGCGTGGCCGGGGCGGGCGGCCCACGCTGCGGCGGGGGCGAAGGGGATTCGGTCGCACCCGGCGCCGTGATCGGGAGGTGGGCCAGCGCGGACTGCTGCGCGTCGGCGAGCGCGGCCATCAGGCGCAGATACTCGGCGATGGCCTGTCCGATGGGCTGAGTGGCGAGCGCGCGCAGGCGCTCGGCCCGCTGGGTGAACACCCGGGCGCGATCCGGCAGACGAATGCGGGGAATCGAGCGCTGGGCGAACGCCTCAATCCGGGCGGGGTCGAGAATGCGCTGCATGCCGTACCTCGCGAAGCCAGGCCCGATGATGCTTGAAAGCCCAGCCGGGCGTCACGGTGCCCTTTGTCATGGCATCCACCGAGCCCTTCACCCAGAAGGCGGCGTAGATGTGCACGATGATCCCGCAGATCAGGATGAGGGCGCAGACCGCATGAAGGAGTGAGGCCACGCGGATCAGGCCCACGGAGAAGTAGAGGCTGAAGTAGGCGCGCCAGATGACGATGCCTGAGAGGAACAGCCCCACGAGGCAGGCGACCATGAGAAAGAACAGCAGCTTCTGGCCCCCGTTGTAGCGGCCGACCTCCGGCAGGTCTTCCTCGCGATTCTGGACGACGTCCCGCCAGCGCTTGAGCCAGGTCCAGTCCCGCGGCTGCATGCGGTTGTCCTCCCACACCACCAAGGCGAGGAAGAGGAAGCCGGCGACCATGACGAGCGCGATGAACGGATGCAGGATGCGCGTCCAGGGACCCCCGCCAAAGAGCTCGCTCAGCCAGAAGAGCGCCGGATGAAACAGGGCGAGCCCTGAGAGCGCGGCGAGGATAAAGCTGATCGCCACGATCCAGTGATTGGTGCGCACACCTGCGGTGTAGCGCACGATGGTGTCTCGGCCGTTCGGGCTGCTCATGGACGGGGCTCCTGTGAGGGCCGCGCAGCGGGGGGATCTCCGGCGGCATCAAAGCGCGCGGCGGCCGCCTCGTCCTCCTCGGTGACCTCGTTGCGGCCAGCGCGAACAAAGTGAAAGAACCCGGCGAGCGCGGTGAGCGCCATGACGCCCAGCGCGGCAGGCTTGGTCAGGCCCTTCCACAGGCGAACCGTCGGGCTGATATGCGGGTCCTGCGCCAGGCCGCTGTAGAGCCCCGGCTGATCGGCATGATGCAGCACGTACATGACGTGCGTGCCTCCGACACCGGCCGGATCATAAAGACCGGCGTGCTCGAAGCCGCGCGATTTCAGGTCCTCCATCCGCTCGGCGGCGTGATGTTGCATGTCCTCCTTGGTACCGAACACGAGCGCCCCGGTGGGGCAGGACTTGATGCAGGCGGGCTCAAGGCCCACGGCGACCCGGTCGGAGCACAGGGTGCATTTGTAGGCCTTGTGGTCGCGCTTGGAGATGCGCGGGATGTCGAACGGGCAGCCGGTCACGCAGTAGCCGCAGCCGATGCAGTTCTCTTCCTGGAAATCCACGATACCGTTGGCGTACTGCACGATCGCGCCCGGGGAAGGACAGGCCTTCAGGCACCCCGGATCCTCGCAGTGCATGCAGCCATCCTTGCGGATGAGCCACTCAAGATCCCCCTTGGGATTTTCGTATTCCGCAAAGCGCATGAGCGTCCAGGACTTGTCCGAGAGGTCATGCGGGTTCTGGTAGCTGCCGACGTTGGTGCCGATCTCATCGCGCAGATCATTCCACTCCATGCAGGCGACCTGGCAGGCCTTGCAGCCGATGCACTTGGTCGTATCGATGAGTTTGGCGACCGCAGCCGTAGCGGGCGAACGCACGCTCGGGGTGGGGAGCGTGGTCGCCGAGCGTCGGACGATGTCGAGGGACTGAAGCGGCATGGGGGCTCCTAGATCTTCTCGACCTTGACGAGGAAGGATTTGAACTCGGGGGTCTGGGAGTTCCCATCCCCCACGACCGGCGTCAGCGTGTTGGCGAGGAAGCCGGGCTTGGCCAGACCCGTGAAGCCCCAATGGATGGGAATGCCCACGTGGTGAACCACCTTGCCGTCCGCTTTGAGCGGCCGCAGGCGCTTCGTCACCAGCGCCACGGCGGTGATGTAGCCGCGATTGGAGGCGACACTGCACCGTATCGCCGCCCTTGATGCCAATCTCCTGCGCGAGCGCCTCGCCGATCTCCACAAACTGTTGCGGCTGAATGATGGCATTGAGCCGCACGTGCTTGCTCCAGTAGTGGAAGTGCTCCGTCAGGCGATACGTGGTGCCAAGGTGTGGAAACTGCTCGACCTTACCGAAGGCGGCGCGATCGTCCTTGAACACGCGCGCCGCGGGGTTGTTGAGCGCTTCGGGTTGCTTGGGATTCAAAGGATTCTAGGCCAGCGGGGTCTCAAAGGGCTCGTAATGCTCCGGAAAGGGCCCCTCAGCCATGATTGGCGCGGCCAAAAAAGCGCGCCACCCCTTCCGGGTTCATGATGAACGGCCCCATGCCGCCGGCGGGATTCTCGTCCACCTTGAAGTCCGGGACGTCCGCGCCTGACCAGGCCGTGCCGTTCCAGGCAATGAGTTTGCGTTGCGGGTTAAAGGGGTGGCCGCTCGGATCGCAAGAGGCACGGTTGTAGAGTACGCGGCGATTCGCCGGCCAGGCCCAGGCCCAGTTGAGCGTTTGCCCTATGCCGGTGGGATCGGAGTTGTCCCGGCGCGCCATGAGATTGCCACCCGGCCCCCAGGCACCGCAGAAGATCCAGCAGCCCGAGGCGGTGCTGCCGTCGTTGCGCAGCTCAGCGAAGCCTGCGAGCTGCTCGCCCGCCTTGCGCACGATCTGGGTCGGGTTCTTCGGGTCCGGCAGGTCCTTAAGAGCCTGACCGGAGAATTCCTTGGCGAGCTCCTCGGGGGTCGGGCTTCGGGGATTGGCGTACCTCCAAGACAGCTTCACGATCGGATCCGGGAAGGCCCCGCCCTGGCTCTCGTAGAGCGTGCGCATGCGCACGAGCAGTTCCCGCCATGATCTGCAGATCCGTGCGCGCATGACCCGGGGGGTTAGCGCCCTTCCAGTGCCACTGCAGCCAGCGCGAGGAGTTCGTCAGCGAGCCATTCTCTTCGGCAAAACAGGAGGTCGGCAGCCTGAACACCTCGGTCTGGATCTTGGATGAATCGACGTCGTTGTGCTCCCCATAGGAGCGCCAGAACTCGGACGTCTCCGTCGCCAGGGGATCCATCACCACGAGAAACTTCAGCTGCGCCAGCGCCCAGATTGAGCTTCGCCTTGTTTGGAGCTGCGGCCAGGGGATTAAACCCCTGGCAGATGAAGCCGTTCATCTTTCCGTGCGCCATGAGCTCAAAGGTTTGCAGCATGTCGTAGAGCTTGTCGAGCTTGGGCAGGTAGTCATATCCCCAGTGATTCTCGGCGGTGGCCGCCTCACCCCACCAGGCCTTCATGAAGCTGACGAAGAACTTGTCGAGGTTCTGCCAGTAGCTCAGCTGGTTCGGCCGCAGCGGCTTGTAGGCGCGGGCGGCGATATATTTGTCGTAGTCCTGTTCCTTCTCGCTCGGCAAGGTGATGTACCCGGGCAACAGGTTGGACATCAGCCCCAGATCCGTGAGTCCCTGAATGTTTGAATGTCCGCGCAGCGCGTTCATGCCACCGCCGGCGATGCCGATATTACCGAGCAGCAGCTGCACCATCGCCCCCGTGCGGATCATCTGCGTGCCCACGGAGTGTTGCGTCCACCCCAGGGCATACATGATGGTCGCCGCACGCGTCGGCGTGGCGGTCGAGGCGAGCATCTCGCAGATCTGCAGGAACTTCTCCTGCGAGGTGCCGCAGATGCGCTCCACCATCTCCGGTGTGTAACGCGCATAGTGCTGCTTCATCAGCTGGTACACACAGCGCGGGTGCGCGAGGGTGGGATCGGTCTTGACGTAGCCGTCGGTACCGATTTCGTAGTCCCAGCTCGTCTTATCGTAGCTGTGCTTGTCCGCGTCATAGCCGGAGTACAGGCCTTCCACGAAGGTGAAGTCCTCGCGGACGATGAAGGTGAAGTCCGTGTAGCTGCGCACGTACTCGTGCTGGATCTTGTCGTTGGCGAGGAGGTAGCTGATGACCCCGCCGAGAAAGGCGATGTCGGTCCCGGTGCGGATTGGCGCGTAAACATCCGCCACCGAGGCTGAGCGGGTGAAACGCGGATCCACCACGATGAGACGCGCCTTGTTGTGCGCCTTGGCTTCCGTGACCCACTTAAAGCCGCAGGGGTGGGCTTCGGCGGCATTGCCGCCCATGATCAGGACGATGTCGGCGTTCTTGATGTCCTCCCAGTGATTCGTCATCGCTCCACGGCCAAACGTCGGGGCAAGACCTGCCACCGTCGGGCCGTGTCACACACGCGCTTGGTTGTCGAAGGCCAGTACGCCGAAGCTGCGCATCACCTTGTGGGTGAGATAACCGACCTCGTTGCTGCTGGCCGAGGCGGCCAGCATGCCCGTGGTCAGCCAGCGGTTCACCGTGAGCCCCTCGGGCGTCCTGGCGACGAAATTGGCATCGCGGTCCTTCTTCATGAGCGCCGCGATGCGATCGAGCGCGTCGTCCCAGGCGATGGGTTCCCAGCGGTCCGAACCCGGTGCCCGGTACTCAGGTTGCTGCAGCCGGGAGGGGCTATGGATGAAATCAATGAGTCCGGCGCCCTTCGGGCACAAAGTGCCCCGATTGACCGGATGATCCGGGTCACCTTCAATGTGGATAATGCTGGCGGTGGCGTTCTTCGCCCCGTCGCCCAGGCCGTACATGATGACGCCGCAGGCGACGGCGCAGTACGGACAGGTGTTACGTGTCTCTGTGGCACGCGCGAGTTTGAACTCGCGCACCTCCGCCAGAACCGCGGTAGGAGAGAAGCCCATCAGCGCAAGACTCGAGCCGGCAAGCGAGGCTCCGGTTACGCTGAGGAACTGGCGACGCGTCATGTCCACCATGAAGATCCCCTTGGATGCTGGCGCAGCGGATGAGTTTAAGCCTCTCGGATGCTTGCTCACAAGGCAAGGGCCGCCGAGTCTTGCCTGCTCCGGCGCGGTTTCAAACGAGCCAACAGCCGGCGCTTAGACTGGCGCTCGCCCCGGATCGGCCCATCGTCGCCCCGATGAGGCAGGCGCCTGAGCTTCAGGGTGGCGAGAGCGTGTTGCCATCGGTGCTGGCTCGGGCTCTGCCGCTGCGGTCTTGTAAAACATTGCACCCGGTTTATACCGCCAGGGTATGAATTCCCTCGCTGAAGGTTGGGGAGGGCGCGCTTGGCGGGCGCAAACGCGCGCCGTACGATGCGATCGTGAGCGAAGCCGCCGCGAGAGTGTGTTTGCGCAGCAAGATTCCATTTCGTGCCCGGCCGATGCTCGCCACACTCGTTCCGCAGCCGTTTAACCGACCCGGATGGGACTACGAGGAAAAGTACGACGGGGATCGGATCCTCGGCTACAAGGAAGGAAGCCGGGTACGTCTGCTCTCCCGCAACGGCAAGGAGCGCACGGAGCGCTTCCCGCAGATCGCCGCGGCGATCCGGAGCCTGTCTCCGGACACGCTGCTGCTCGATGGGGAGGTGGTCGTGTTCGATCGGCGCCGGGTATCGCGATTTCAGCTTCTGCAGCAGGCCAGGGGCGAGCCGGTTTACGTGGTATTCGACTGTCTTTATTGCGCGGGCAGGGATCTCCGAGACGAGCCCCTGTCCACGCGTCGGGCCGTCATGATGCGATCAATGCGCGCCAGCCCCGTGCTGCTGCCCTCCCGCGAGCTCGCCCCGAACGGGCTCGAGGCGTTCCGCATCGCGAAGCGCAAGGGCTACGAAGGGCTGGTGGCAAAGGACCTGTCGAGCCCGTATGTCGGGGCGCGTTCCGCCTACTGGCTCAAGGTAAAGGTGCATCAGGAAGATGAGTTTTTGATTGCCGGCTACACCCGGCCAGCCGGCTCCCGGAAGCACTTCGGTGCTCTTCTGTTGGGGGCCTATGAGGGACGGCAGCTTCGATACGTCGGAAAGGTTGGAACGGGGTTCGATCACAAGACTCTTGCCGCGCTGCATCAAAAGTTCCAGCCGCTCGTGAGCGCGCGCCCGGCGCTCGAGGTTTCTCCGCAGGAGAAGGGAGCCGTGTTTCTCGTACCGCGCCTGATCGCCCAGGTTTCGTTTCAGGAGTGGACGTCGGACCAGAAACTGCGCCAGCCGGTTTTCCTGGGTCTTCGCGAGGACAAGCGTCCGCGCGAAGTGCTGTTGTCCAACCATCCCGATGGGCGCCTCGCGCCTAAGAATGTGCGGGCCGCAGTTAACGAAAGTACCAGGCGCCCGAAACGGCCGCGTAGGTGATTCCCTCGTTGACGTGGTGAATCCCGGCATTCGAGAAGTGCTGGCCGGAGAGTGCAATTTCAAACTGCTCGTGCGCTCCTAACCGGACGCCCGTGCGCAGCACCTCGGTGAATTGAAATGTTCCCCCGATTTGACGGGAGCCTCCCAGCAGGGTATCGGAGAAGCCTGCGACTCCGAGGCCCAATTCGACAAAGGGAGAGGGACCGCCTGCAGGCCGGCGTTGCCAGCGCAGCTTGCCGATGGCGGCGACGGCGCGCGTGGTGGCGTTGCTGACCGATGCAACGTGACCCCGAAATTCGTCGAATTCAAGATCCAGATGCGCGCTAAGGGTCGAGGCCTCGAACTCGTGCACTGGCGAAGGCCGGTCAAATTGCAGGTTCACCCCGTACAGATTGATGTCCTGTCCATAACCTGCGCTGACCCGCAGTGCATCTGCCGGCACACCGCGCGCGAGTGCCATCAAGAGGAGGGCGCCTAAAGTGGATCGTCCGTGGCGTCTTACTCTGGGGGAGTGCAGAACACTCGTCGTCACTGCTTGCGCCGCAGCCTGCCATGGAGTGTGAGCACCGCCGGCGCGATCCGCCCGTGCGCTCACCAGCTGAGCGGCTTTGAGCGCAAGCGAGCGCTCACGCAAGGTGGGCATTTCGGGTCATCGTCGCAGTCCCTGACAGCGGCGCGGGCTTTTAGCCGGCGAATTTTTCGATCGGGGCCTTTGACCAAACCGCGCCACGCGGGCCCCTGCAGGGCACAATTGTGCAACACGACGGAGCGGGTCGAACCAACAGCTGAAGTCATTCTAACATCGTGTTAGTGCTGATACGGCACCGCCTACCCATTAGGAGGGAGCAATGCGTAAGCGGGGCGGTGGAGTGTTGGAAGCGTACCCCCTCGAGGGAGTGCTGCTCTACGACATCACTTACCGGTTTAACGCGGCGATCTTGGTATTGACGCGAATGTTGTCTGACTGCAGTCCCGGGGTCTGGCCTTGAAGATCGAAGGCAAGAGCCACACCCGCCCGAAAGATCAGGCAATGGGTGGATCCGCCGAAGTGAAACATTCCAATCTGGTCGCCCTTGCGGACACGCTGTCCTTCATAAGCGGTGATCTGGCACGAGGAGACTTCGGACATTCCGACGGCCAGGACGCACATGAGTCCGATATCGGGGCCGTTCGCTTCGATGAAGATGATTGCGCGCGTCGCCAGTGCCGTGATGTAGGCCTGGGAATCATTTGGACCCGCCGGATCGAAGCCCTCCGAGAGCGCCTCGGCAAAATAGGCCCCGTCTTTCACGTACGCCTTGGCGACCCGGCCACTTACGGGGCTGTGCCAGCGGTGATAGCAGAAGGGGCTCAGGTAGGCCTGGTAGACCGTTCCACCAGCGAACAGCGGCGCCAGCGGGTCGTTCGCGAGCATGTGTGCGAGCGAATAGGGCTGGGACTTGATCCAAAACCTATCGTGTAGTTTGACGTGGCGGGCGAGTCTGTAGGGGGCGGACTCGCAGGCGTTGACGATGACCGCGTCATCTTCGGGCAGCGCGACCGGGCGCACGCCCGGTCGGAATTCGCGGGTGAAGAAATCATCCCACGACCGGAAGCCGTGGTGGGGTTGTCCTGGATCGCATATGAACTCCTTGTCGAAGTTCGGCATGGCTTTCTGGGCGTCTGCGCCGAACCAGCCGCGGCGCGGGTCTTGGCTGAGGACGCAGGTTGAATCACTCGAGCTCAGGTATCGGGCCCACTCATTCAACACCGCCTTCAGCTGCGCGTTCACGCGTTCGTCCAGGAACGCGGCGCATCCGGCCGTCGTCCCCATCGGCCAGTCGAAAATTGCGTTGATGGGGCAGCCGACCAGACCTGATCGGTTGAACTCAGGCGCATGCGTCAGGATCGTGTTCAAGATCTCAAGCATGTGAAGGTAGTCGCGTACCTGTGGTTTGCCCGTGGGATCCTTGTTGTAGGGCGGCTTCCTCGGAACCTGGTCGAACATCTGGTGGAACAGCATGAAGATGCGTGCATCCTGCTCGATGAGATCGCGAAACCCGGCGATCACGGGATGCAAAGGTCGCTGCGCGGCATGAGTTCTTTGGATCATCGCCGCCAACCACGCATCAAGGAAGGCCTGATCCGAGGGCAGCCATTCACCCACCCGATATGGCGCCGCTGTTCCCGGGGTCATTTTCATTTCGCCTCCGTTGTTTAGTCGGAACTGGGGACTTGGCGCCCCCGGCCATGCTCTGCGCGCGCTGAATGAGTGAGCACGCAGGCTGAGCTGCGAACTTAGCTCAGCTGTTAAGGGGGTCTGCGAGATCAGCCGGGAGTCGGCCGCGTCCGCCGCGCGTCGGCGGGTGGAACCATCAAGGGGTCAGCAGTTCCGGCGCCGGCGTAACTGCCTAGAGGCCAGCGTTGCCGGCGACACTCAGGCCAATCCCCGACCAATCGACATCTTCGCCCGCCGTAGCGATTGTTTGCAGCAGGTGATCGCGCAGCACATTCAGCAGCGGCATCGGTACGCGTAACGCCTCGGCGGATTGCCCGACCAGGCGCATGTCCTTCAGACCCAGCGGTGCGGCAAAGCCGGCGGGTTTGAATCGCCCCTCGACCAATGCGGCACCATAGTTTCGATAGACGGGCGAGTCGAAGAGTGTTCCGGTCAACACCTCGAGGAGCTGCTTCTTGGCAATGCCACCCTTCTGCGCAAGCGTCATTGCTTCGGCCATGGCTTCAATCGCCGACAGAATCATGAAATTGCCGCAGAGCTTCACCAGGTTGGCGTCCGATGGGGTCTCGCCGACATAGAAGGCCCGCTGGCCGATCGCGCTGAACAATGGACCGCCCATCTGGTAGTTCTCGTGAGTGCCGGCGGCAACGATGAACAGCTTGGCGGCGGCGGCGGCCTCGGGTCGACCGAATACCGGTGCGCTCAGGAAGCGTTGCCCGCGCGCGCCGTGTTCGCCGGCGATCCGCTCGGCGGTGGCGACCGCAATGGTGCTCATCGAGATATGCAGCGCGTCGCGGCGAAGTCCTTCAAAGACGCCTTCAGCGCCAGACAGCACCGACTCGAGCGCCGCATCGTCTGCGAGCATGGTGATGACGATTTCGCGATCCGTGGCGGCAGCCCGGGGGGTCGCGGCAAGGACCGCGCCTGCTTCGAGCAGCCCTCGGGCCTTTTCTGCGGAGCGATTCCACACCGTGACGTCGTGGTGGGCGCGCACCAGATTGGCGGCGATCGCGGCCCCCATGTTGCCAAGCCCGATGAATCCGATTTTCATGAGTACTGAAATCCCGGCAGGGGCTGGGAATTGAAGCGTGTCATGCGCTGATTTGCAAGGCGCTGCGTGAACTGAACCTGAGCCGCGCGAGTGCGGCCGGGAGAGCGTCACCCTCACACGTTGCAACCCACTCATTCCGGCTGCCTCCATGCCGAAGTCCGCGTCCGCCGCGAGCGCGGTTTGCGTCCGGATGGCGATCGAGGCAGTGCCGATCAGCACCGCGCAGGCACAGGTACGCTCAGCTGCGATCCTCACAAGCGCCACGTACGGTCGAACCGGCGTGAAGGCCTCGGCGGCTCAGGGCTTCCTGCCAGGCGCGGGGATGCGAGCCGCGCAATTCTTCTCGGGAGGCTCCTCACCCGCAGGTTAGCCGGTCACGCGCCCGCGCAGCCCGACCATCATTGTGGCGTCGCTTGACTCGGCCACATAATGGTACGGCTCATGGGAGACCTGCGGGGAGCGATGGGAAGCTGGTCGTACCGAGCCACTCTGAAGGGATTACGAATATGCGCGTCTCAAATGGGTCGACGAAGAAGCTTTTTCAGCTCCTTCTCATAGTGATGACTGCTTCGGCATTCGCGGGCGATGGGCTGAGCATTACCATCAACAACAACACGACGGACAATCTTCTCGTGACTGTTTATGACCTGAATGCCAGTCCGGTCACGCGTGTGATTTCGGACCAAACCATCAATGGATTTGCGTCGCTTACCGTCACGATCGAAGCCGATGACTCCGGTGCGGGGCATTTGTCGTGGACTGCGACGACAGCGGGCCAGGACATGCGCAGGTGTGGGCGCCGCGACAAGCCAAATCTCAACGACGGCGACACGGTGAACGTCTATACCGACTCGGATTGCGGGACGTAATTGCTCGAGTCTCGCAGCCAACGCGAACGTAGATCAGAGCGTGCGCGCTGAGAGTCCTTTGAGATCCAGGGGCAAGACGGAGATCAAGTGAGTCACTGTAGACAGTTGCTGCTTCTCATCGCCAGCGTGACCGTATTGACGGCCTGCGCCAGGACGGCGGCGCCGGATACTGCTGCGGACCGGACCGCGCTGCGCGCGGTGAGCCTCGCCTGGAAAAGTGCCTACAACGCAGGGGATGCTGCCGCGGTCGCAGCGCTCTACGCCGAGGATGCGGTGCTGAGCGCCCCGGGTGAGCACCCTTTGCGGGGCAAGTCTGCGATCAGCGAGTATTTCACGAAAAAAGTCGCGGAGTTCTCGGCCGCGGGGCTCACGGTGGCGGACGCCCCCATGGGCGATGTCGCGGCCTCGGGTGACCTTGGTTTTCAGTGGGCGACCTACCGGGTCACCGACAAATCGGGCGCGCTGGTGGATGCGGGGAAATTGCTCACGCTTTTTGGGAGAAGGAACGGGAAGTGGATGATCATCGGCGATACGTGGAATTCGGACGCCCTGCCAGGTGTGCCCGCTGTGCAAAGCACACCCGCGGTGGCGACTGCGCCACAGTAGTTCGTTCTCCCGCCAGGCCGAGGCCGCACACAAGTGGCGCTTTAGCGCGCCGATACCACGCACCATGACGGCGAACCGGGCGATCGGCTGGGGGATGGAGGCGCTGCCGCGCATCATCCGGGGCGAGGGTAGCTATCTTTACGACGCTGACGGGCGGCGATATCTGGACGGCTCGGGTGGCCCGGCCGCGTTCAGCATCGGCCACGGCAGCCGCGAGGTCAATGCCGCGATCGCCCAGCAACTTGAAAAGGTGGCGTGTGGCTACCGGTACCTTTTTAGCAGCGAGGCGCTCGAAGAACTCACGAGCTTGCTGCTGAGACGCTGCGGGCCAGCATTTGCGCAAATTGTTTTTTCCCTGAGCGGCTCCGAAGCGGTTGAATCGTCGATGAAGGTGGCGTTGCAATACTGGGATGCCCGCGGTCTGCCCGGGAAAAAGCGCTTCATCGCCCGCGAGCGCTCCTATCACGGCAATACCCTCGGAGCACTCTCGGTGTCGGGTTACCTTGAGCGGCGACGTCCATTTATAGGAAGCCTGCTGGACGTAACGTTCGTGTCTGCGGCAAACGCCTACCGCCCCTTGGGCGGCTTCTCGGGGCGTGAGCTTGCGACCGCGCTGGCCGATGAGCTCGAGGCCTGCATCCGCGCGCTCGGGCACGAGAAGGTTGCAGCGTTCATCTTCGAACCGGTGGTCGGCGCTGCCGGTGGCGCCGTGCCCGCGCCGCCGGGTTACGCGCAAGCGGTACGTGCGGTTTGCGCGCGGCATGATGTACTGATGATCGCCGATGAGGTGATGTGCGGTGCCGGTCGCTGCGGCACCTGGTGCGCGCTCGAGCACGATTCGGTAGTCCCCGATATCCTCGCGGTGGGGAAAGGGCTCGCCGGCGGCTATATCCCGCTCGCGGCCACGATTGTGCAGCAGAAGCTCACCGACGTAATTCTCGCGGAACACGGCTCCCTTCTCACGGGTCACACGTTTTCCGGACACACCACGGCATGCGCCGCGGGACTCGCGGTACAGCGCATCATCGAGCGCGAATCACTCGTTGAGCGTGTGCGCGTGCGCGGCGAGAGGCTGCGCCAGGAGCTCCGGCGGGCGCTGGATCGGTTCGATGAGGTGGGCGATGTGCGTGGCCGGGGTTATCTGGTTGGTATCGAGTTCGTTCATGACCGTAGAACCAAGGCACCTTTTCCCGCGCAGCAGGCGCTGAGTCATCAGATTGGCCGAAACGCCTTCGCGAACGGATTGATCTGTTACCCGTGCGCCGGCAACGTCGATGGTGTGCTCGGCGACACGATTCTGATCGCGCCTCCGTACAACGCCAGTGACGCGGAGCTCGCGGAACTCGTCGATAAGCTCACGGGCGCCATCGAAGGCACCCTCGCGGCCCGCGACCGGGCGCGGTAAGCCGTCAGAGCGAACGCGCTCCGGTACGCTTAGCGTTTCAGGCCCAGCTGCTCACGCGTCTCGGCGGAAGAAAGCACACGTGCCCCGAGCAATTCTACGATTTGACAGGCACGCTGGACCAAGCGGCCATTCGTCGCCAGGACTCCCTTTTCAAGATACAGGTTGTCCTCCAGGCCGACCCGCACGTTGCCGCCGAGCAATACGGCCTGGGCCAGCATCGGCATCTGCATGCGGCCAACTCCAAACGCTGACCAGCGTACGCCAGCTGGCAGTGCGTCGCGCATCGCGAGCATCGCCGCCGAGGTGGCGGGCGCTCCGTACTTGATTCCGAGGCACAGCTGAAACAAGGCAGGTGCCTCGATGAGGCCGTCACTCATGAGCTGCTTGGCAAGTTCGATATGGCCGAGTTCGAAAACCTCAATTTCCGGCCGTACGCCGCAGGCGCGGTAAGCACGCGCCATGTGCCGTAAGAACCGTGGGGTGGTTCCGTAGAGGGACTCGTCAAAGTTCAGAGACCCGCAGTCAAGCGTGCCGATTTCGGGCTTCAACTCCAAAATATGAGCAGCGCGCTGTTGCGGACCGACGAAGTCGGTGCCGTCCGCGAATGCAAGCGGGTCATCATCCGGGCCGAGCAGCAGATCGCCGCCCATGCCGCCGGTCAGGTTAATAATTACTTCGGAATTGACCGATCGGATGCGCTCGTAGACTTCGCGAAAAAGTGCCGGATCGCGGCTCGCCCTGCCGGATGCAGGATCGCGCACATGCAGATGCACGATCGCAGCTCCCGCGGCGTGGGCTTCAAGAGCCGCGGCGGCAATCTGTGAGGGTAGTATGGGAACGTGGTGGCTCTTGCCGGCGGAGTCACCGGAGCCGGTCACCGCACACGTGACAAAAACGGCGTTGCTGATCATGCAGGACGCTCCGCGTTGACGCCCACTCGGCGTCGGCGCCTATGATCGCCTAAGCAAGGCCTCCACCGGCCCAAATCGAAAGTTGCCGTGCCCGCACGCCAGGGGCCGCGGAACCGTATCATGGGTATGGGGAGTGCTGACCGGATACGGGCAATGAAGACGCGTGCTGGCGGCATGCGCTGCGGCGGGCGCTGATGAAAGCTGCTGCCGGATGCTGATGGTGCAACCGGCGCTAAGGGGCCAAACGAACGAGGTGCCACGAAGGCACCTCGTAGGACACCCGGATCGTCACTGGGAGGGGGAGGACTCGGCAGGTGAACGGGCATCCCAGTCATAAGTAGCACACGTTGCGTGCCGCCAGTCTGTGCGCTGGCGTACTCACGTGCGCCGGTCAGAGTGGTTCAACGAATGACGCCCGCCAGCGGATCCGTGGCATGTGGCTCATGAGCCGAATGACAAGTGATTAGTATCTGAAGAAATGCGAATCATTCGAAAGGGCGTTCGGTCGTGAACTTCCTCGAGGTCGATTGCCTGATCATCGGGGCCGGCATTGCCGGTGCCTCGGTGGGCTACTTCCTTGCTCCGCACTTAAGGAGCGTCGTGCTCGAACAGGAGTCGCACCCCGGCTACCACTCGACCGGACGTTCCGCGGCGATGGTCATTGACAGTTACGGTTCGGCTCAAGTCCGGGCTTTGACCGCGGCGAGTCGTCCCTTTTTCGATAAGCCGCCCGCGCAGTTCTCGGCCACCCCGCTGCTGCAGCCGCGCGCGGTCATGATGGTTGCACGTCCCGGCCAATCCGCGCTGCTGAGCGAACACTTTGAAGTCGTCCGTCGCATGACCCCGAGGGCGAAGCAGCTGACCGCGGAGGAAGCGCTCGGGTTTGTCCCGGTCCTGCGACAGGACGCACTGGTCGGCGCGGTCCTCGATCCGACGGCGGCTGACATCGACGTCAACGCGCTGCATCAGGGCTTCTTGCGCGGCATCCGCGCGCACGGCGGCACAGTGGCTACGCAGGCACGCGTTACGGCCATCGCGCAGCTGGGCGCGAAGTGGCGCGTGCAGACGGAGACGCAGGAGTACTGCGCCAGTGTCCTCATCAATTGCGCCGGCGCCTGGTGCGATCAGATTGCAGCCCTGGCGGGCGTTGGAGCGATCGGGCTGATTCCGAAAAGACGATCGGCTTTCTTATTCAGGCCAAGTGCAGACTTTCCGATTCGTGACTGGCCGCTGTGTGGGGCAATCGACGAATCCTGGTATATGAAGCCGGATGCCGGGCTGCTGCTCGGCTCACCCGCCAATGCGGATCCCACGGAGCCTCACGACGTACAGCCCGAGGAGCTCGACGTGGCGATCGGAATTCAGAATATCGAGGCCGCAACGACGTTGCAGATAACCCGGCCGACGCGTACCTGGGCAGGCCTGCGCTCATTTGTGGCCGATGGAGATCTCGTGGGCGGCTACGATGCAGATGCGCCGGGATTTTTCTGGCTGACGGGGCAGGGGGGCTATGGCATTCAGACCTCACCCGCCATGGGCGAGGCCTGCGCCTCCCTGGTTCTGCGTCGACCCTTCCCGCGGCAACTTGCCGCACACGGGATCACAGCGGAAGCCCTGCGCCCGGAACGGCTACGGACAAAGCGCGAGTCCGCATGAAGCCGAGGCGAGGGTAGCTCTTGGGGCAGCTGGATGCGGACGAATCCATGCGATTGGGACCCTTCTCCAGGAGCGCAACACTGCAGAAGAGACGAGGACGCTACCCGGCCAGCACGGTTCTGCCACGTGCCGGATAGCGCCCCGGGTCTGTTGTCTTCCCCGCGCTAGTCGCGCGCGCGCGCCAGGGCATTCTGCAGCACCGCGCGTTGCTGAGCCGTCAGCTGCTCCTTCCCCAGATTGAAGGTCAGCTTGTTGATCGTACCGGTGAATCGAAACGGCAGCTTGTAGCTGTCGTCCACCGTCGTGCGGGTATCGGCCCCAATGTCAAAGGTCTCGTCGATCGACATGAGCAGCGGGATCGTGTGGTCGATCTTCTGGGTGGATAACTGTTTCCCATCGACCGAGAGTACGCCCGTGCCCCCCTTGCCGGGACCGGGTCCGTCATACTTGAAATCGAACACGATCGTATGTTTGCCCGGCTTGAGTGAGTCGCCCAGCCAGTCCTCACCTCCGACCCCGCCTTCCCAGCGATAGCGCTTCAGATCGAGCAGGTTGTATACGAAAACGGGCTTCCCCTTGAGGAGGTAGAGACCGTAACCGCCAAAACGGCCGCCCATCGTCACGATCATTCCCTCCGCGCCGGACTTGGGCACGGTTACTTCGGCGGTGATCGTGTAGTCCCGGTCCAGAATGCTCGGGGCGTTGCCGACCGGGATACCGACGTTTTCGCCACTGTAGGTGAACACGGTGCGCCCCGCGACCGCACTCGGGCGGGGCGTGAGCAGGCGCACGAAGCCTGAGTTATCCAGAGGCAGGACGTTGTACTTGGCGGCTTCTGTGAGGAACAGCGCCTGCATTTCCTTCACCTTGTCCGGCATTTTTGCGGCCAGGTCGTTGTACTGCGAGAAGTCCTCCGCGATGTTGTACAGCTCCCATTTGTACTCGCCCATCGGGGTGGGCTTGCCCGTACCCAGAAGCCAGGATGGGGAGGGTGGCGTCGTTGAGGCAATCCAACCGTTGTGATAGATCGCGCGATTGCCGACCATTTCGAAGTACTGTGTTTCGCGCTTCGAGGGCGCATTGGCATTCGCCTTGTCGAACGTGTAAGCCATGCTCACGCCCTCGATGGGCCGCTGCGTGATGCCGTTGACCGTGGTCGGAGCCGGGATGCCGGCGGCTTCGAGAATCGTCGGCACGATATCGATCATGTGGTGGAACTGTGAACGCATGCCGCCGACGTCCTTGATGTGCCCTGGCCAGGAGATGACCATACCCTGGCGCGTGCCACCGAAATGCGACGCGACCTGCTTGGTCCACTTGAAGGGCGTGTCGAACGCCCATGACCATTGCACGGCCATGTGGGGGTACGTCTTATCGGAGCCCCATGACTCGTAATACAACATCTGCTCGATCTCGGGGAGTGTCAGGATGCCGTTGTAGGCCGTCATCTGATTCGGCGTCCCCGCCGTCGTACCTTCGGCGCTGGTGCCATTGTCGCCGCTGATGTAGATGATGAGCGTGTTGTCGAGCTTGCCCATGTCCTCGACCGCCTGGATGACCCGGCCGATCTCATGGTCGGTGTAGGCGGCGTAGGCGGCAAAGACTTCCGCCTGGCGTGCATAAAGCTTCTTTTGTATGGCCGAAAGTGAATCCCAGCGTGGAAGCTTTGCGCCGCCATAGCCGGGCTGCCCGTCCGGCCATGGGGTCAGCTGAGTATTTGCGGGGATCACGCCGAGCCGCTTCTGGTTGGCGAAGATCTGCTCGCGCAACTTCTCGTAACCCATGTCGAACTTGCCTTTGAACTTGTCGATCCACTCCCGGGTCGGCTGGTGCGGCGAATGGGTGCCCCCGGGAACGTAGTAAACAAAGAACGGCTGATCCGGAGCGGCCGCATTGAGGCCGCTCATGTACTTAATGGCTTCATCCGCTAAGTCAGTCGTAAGGTTGTAGTTGGGCTTGCCGATCCACGGGAAGATCTGCGTGTGATCACGGAAGAGATAGGGGGTCCACTGGTCGGTCTCACCGCCCATGAAACCGTAGAAATACTGGAAGCCCATACCGCTCGGCCATTGTTCGAACGGTCCCGCCAGGCTGTATTGGAAACTCGGCGTGTTGTGGTTCTTACCGAACCATGAGGTGGCATAGCCATTTTCCTTGAGGATTTCGCCGATGGTCGCATTCTCCGGGCCGATGATGGAGTCGTAGCCCGGAAAGCCCGTCGACAGCTCCCCGATGACACCGAAGCCGACCGAGTGATGGTTGCGGCCGGTGATGAGCGCCGCGCGCGTGGGCGAGCACAGCGCGGTGGAGTGGAACTGCGTATACCGCAAACCTGCCTTGGCGATACGGTCCATTGCCGGCGTCGGGATGACACCGCCAAAGGTGCCCGATACGCCGTAGCCCTGATCGTCCGTCATGATCAGCAATACGTTCGGCGCGCCCTTGGGTGGCACAACGCGCGGCGGCCACCACGGCTTGGAGTCCCTGGCGTCCTCCTTGATGACGCCCCCAAACTTCGGTGGCGGCGGCGGAAGCTGCTGCCCCTTGAGCGTGGTAGTGGCACCGGGTGAGCCGAGCGTGCCCGTAACCTGTTGGCCCGAGGCAAGTCCCACGCAGGCCAGGACAATGAGGATTGATGCCGCGAACGCGCTAATTGAACGCACCTTCATCTCTTTATCTCCGAAGTGTTCTGCCTAAGGCTCTGTCGCACTGAGACGGTCGCCCTCGTCAGGTTGGTCAGTCGGCTGCGTCGCACGGGCGTGTCAGCCTGAGCGTGTCAAGTTCACACGATGCGCACACGCTCGGTGCGCCCGCGTCCGTGGTTGCGCGGCAGAGGGCTGACGTTCCGGCGACGGCAGGCCTCGGTCGAGCGGGTTTCGCGCTGGTACGTCCCCATCGTGAAAGGCAATTGTTGCGGCGCGGCAAGCGTTGCCGCGCAATCGTCACAGAATTAGTTCGTGAACAATCCCCTCAAGAACGTTCATCTCCGGAGTTCGGTTTTTCGCGATATCCGTGAGCACGGCGCCCCCGCGGTTCGCCGAGAGGGCACATCGCCTGTGTTTACTCCAGTGCGCGGTGCGCTGCATGCGTAAGAGTACGTATAGTGTCTCGGACACGGGTGAGGAGCGCGATGTTAAAAGTGAACGACCGCGCTGCGGCGCCAAGGCGCGCACGCCTGTGCCGCTGGCTCCGAGTCCGCACGTGCTCGCGTGGCTGATGCGACGCGAGGGCGGCGCCGAGTCATTATCTGGCGTGCGGTCGTACGGTCCGTGTGCTGGCGTTCGGTGAAGACTAAAAGAGGAATCTGACGCGATGATTACTGTGCACCATCTGGGGGTTTCCCAGTCTGAGCGGATTGTCTGGGCCTGCGAGGAGCTCGGGATTCCCTACATGCTACAGCGCTACGATCGCGATCCGACCACAGGTCTCGCTCCCTCGGAGTACAGAGCCTTACATCCCATGGGGATCGCGCCGGTCATTACCGATGGCGATCTCGTGCTGGCGGAGTCGGGCGCCATCCTCGAGTACCTGATCGCAAGATACGGTAACGGCCGCCTCGCCGTCGCTCCCAACCGGGCGAACTTCGCCGAGTATCTTTTCTGGTTTCATTTCGCGAACGGCACCCTCATGCCGAGCGAGATGAGTGGCCTCATGTCCACCATGCTTGGCCTGACGGAGGGGAATCCGCTTACCGCGATCCTCCGGGCCCGCAGCGAGCGCGCATTTTCTTTAATCGAGGGTAGACTCGGCAATGTTCCCTATTTCGCTGGTGATGAACTCACGGCAGCCGACATCATGATGCTCTTCCCGCTGTCGACGATGCGCGCGTTCACGCGTCGAGATCTGTCGCCGCTGCCGCATATCAGAGCCTATCTGCGCCGTATCGGTGAACGGCCCGCCTACCAGCGCGCCATGACAAAAGGCGACCCCGGGATGCCGCCGAAATTGGCCTGATCGTGCGCTCGGTAGTCCTGCAGCGTCGGCTTCGCGCCGCGCGGGCTGTGGCTGTCGGGAACCATTCGCGAGCGCGCCCGCAGCGCCCTTAAGGATCAGGGCTGGAAGCCGCACGAGGTCCCGGATCCGCTGATCCTGGAGGGTATCGCGCATTAGCGAGACCTACGCGGTTTCGCCCTTCGAGCGCACGGAGCCCTCTCAGGACGGTCGTTGCTTTACTTGTCTTTTCGCGGATCGTCGCCGGGATTGATGTAGTGGATTTCTAACGGCGACATTCCATGCACTTGTACAACCGCGTCTGTGCTGGCCATCACGTAGTGGTGCATGTTCGGGTCCACATAACCAAAACTTCCAGCCCCGAAGGCAAGCATCTTGTTTTCGTCAAAGGTGTCGCCCATGCCCATCCTGAAATCACCGCTAATCACCGTCGCATTTTCCCGGTTGGGATGCCAATGAGGCGGAATGCGGTAGCCTTTGGGCATCTTCAGCCGGATAGTGAAATCCCCCGTCGTGGCGCTCGGATCCCCCTCCAGCACAGCAAGCTGCGCACCCGGAGGCAGAAACGCAGGCACCGGCCCGTACTGGATCTGCTCGGGCGTAAACGTAGTTTTAGTCGCTTCATGCAGAGCCGCTGCTGCGGATGCACTGAATAACACCAGAACGAGCAGGGATTTCATGCGAAGCCTCCGAGCAAAGGAAGCAGCTCCCCGGTTGTGAGCGAGGTGTCCGGAATTGGAAGTATGAACTCGGTGAACCCGTGCGTCCGGAGCGATTGACTCAGCAGTGCGTTTCCAGGTTCAGCGACCCGCACAGTATACGATGTCGTCCAGCGTTTGGAGGCTGACGCCACCGGGCGCAGCATCGCCCGTGTTCCGCATGCCGCACATCCCGAGAGCGTCTCGGCGCGGAGCTAACATCGATACGCGAGCTGTTCTGTGCAGGGCGATTGGGAGCGAGTATCCAGCGTCACCCAAGGCCGGCTGCTTGCGCGATGAGAACGAGCCCTGCCGCGGTGACGATGGCCCCGATGGCTTGCGCAATTCGCCCAGTGGCTGGCGCGAGGCGCTCGGCAGTGATGGCTGCGGTCACGACGAGCATCGCTCGTACGTCCATGATGCCGATGACCAGGAGAATCGCGGTGAGGCCGGCGCAACAGTTGCTGCAGTGCCGTCCGAGGCGCAGGCCGTGTCGCCACGCCGTCGCCGCGTTCGCCGGCAATATGCCTCCGCGCGCCGGCGCCGCGCGGCAGCAGGCAAGCTGATGCGCCTTCCACGCCGTGAACTGCAGCGCGCCGGCGATGAGCACGACCACGCCGGCCGCGAGCGGCACGCCGCGCGCGAGCTCAGGCGCCCGCATATTAAGGGCGGCCAGTGCGACGCCCAGCACAAAGGCGGCCAGACCGACCAGGGTCCAGACAAAGAAGTAACCGACAGCTACGATTGTCGTAAGCCTGCCCAGGCGCGTCGCGCACGCGCCCACGGCACGCCGATAGCGCCACAGCATCGGCAGCAACGACGGCAGCATCATCGCCACCATCATCAGGACCCACATGCCAAGGAACGACCCGGCTGCGCCCGCCCACGTCTGCCCGGGCATCCGCATCCACGCCATCGACATCGTCCAGCCGCCGGGCATCGGCATCTCGCCCATCGCGGACATGGATGCGCAGCAGACGATCGTTCCTGCCGCGCTGGCGGCGAAGAGCAATGCCGACACGCCGAAGAAAGCTCGCTGGGAAGCGCCCGCGGAGACCATGCGTGAGAACTGCCATTGCGCGAGCACAGTCGGGGCTGAGACTAAGTTCAGACCCTGTCGTACTCGTCATGGCGGCGCCACCAGGGCCCCGTCTCGTTGCGTCCCTTCGGCGCGCGATCGAGCCACTGGTACATGCCCCAGAGGCCGTCCAGTCCGCGCGCATAGGTGGAGTAGGTGTGGTAGATGACACCGCCCTCGAGCGCGAAGGCGCTCATGCCCGGCCGCTCGCGCGAGTACGTGGCGGCGTCCGTTCCGCAGGTGGCCGCGAATTGGGCGACGGGGCTCGCAACGGGCGTCGCGTCCATCGCGTGACCGCCGCGCTTGTAGTTGTATTCGACAACCCCCGCGTGCTGTTGCTCCTCGGTGAATGAAACGTTGAAGTCGAAGTTGAACTCCCCGCCGAGCGAGGACGCCCAGGGGAACGTCCAGCCCATGCGCCGCTGGTACGCCTGAAGCTTCGCGAGCGGCGCCCGAGATACCGCCGAAAGCGCGACATCGTGGTTCGCCAGATGTACGACGAAGCCCTCGAACCCGTCCGCGATCGCTGAACAGGAGGGACAGCCGGCAGCGTAGTCAGGCCCGAACATGAAGTGGTAGACGAGAAGCTGCGAGCGCCCGCGGAAGAGCTCTGCCAGCGAGGCGTCCCCCGCGTCGGTCTCGAATCGATACTCCTTATCGATCCGCACCCACGGCAGCGCCCGTCGCCGCCGCGCCAGCTCATCCTGACTCCGGGTCAGCGCCTTCTCAGCCTTGAGCAGCTCGAGCCGCGCCGCGCGCCACTCCGCACGTGTTCCGCTCTTGTGGTTGATCATCGTCTTGCTCCTCGGGCGCAGGGCTTTATTCCCAGCTGTCGAGCTTGATATCGTTGGGATGGGGGGCACCTTTACCGGTTTCGAGAAGCGACTTTAAGCTCAGCAGAAAGACTGCCCACTTGGTGCTGCAATGGTGCATGAACTCAACCGGTGCTTGCCAACCCTCGTGTTTGAAGAGGAGGATGGTCCACTCTGCTTCCTGCCTGAGCTCGAAACTGACCGTGGTGCCGAGCCATTCTTTGGGGCCACCGACGACTTGCCAGCGCACGCGCCTCTCCGGATGAAGCTCAAGCACCTTCATGTCGATATGGCCGGCGTTAAAGCGGAACTCGAGCACGCCGCCGACTTTGGTGTCCCCGTGTGTCGTGCTCGTCCACCAACCGGACAGTCCTTCGATCGTGGTCAGTGCCCGATACGCATCACTGCGGGAGGACGACTTAACGCCGACCTTGTGCAAAATATCAACCGCAGGTGATTGGCCGGCCAGCATGGGCCTCTGTGCCAGGGACATGTGTGTCGTCATAGTGTCTCTCTCTGGTGTCAGGTGTCAGGGTTCGTTCGTACCGTGATCGATCCGATGTGCTCGTGGACGGATAGATTAGGACCGAGGATCGAACGGTGGGAGTGACAAGTGTGGCGGGATTCCGATGGATTCGCTGATTACGGCTGCTGCACGTGCGCTCGCCGCCGGTGATCCCCTCGGTGCACTGAAGCGGGTCGCGCTACGCAACGACGCGCCGGCTCTTGCACTGCGGGGTACCGCGATGGCGCAGCTCGGTGATCTGGTTCGAGCGAAGGCGCTCCTGAGAAGTGCCGCGCGGGCCTTCGGTCCGAAGGAGGCAGTGGCCCGCGCGAGATGTGTGGTCGCCGAAGCCGAGATTGCGCTCGTCTCACGCGACCTGGGGTGGCCGGCGAAGACGCTCGATGCGGCGCGGGTGACGCTCGAACAGCACGGCGACTGGCTGAACGGTGCGCATGCGCGCTATCTCGAGGCGCGGCGTCTGCTCCTGCTCGGGCGCCTCGATGAGGCCGAACGTCGGCTCGCCGGACTCGACGCCGCACCCTTGCCGCCGGCCTCGAGAGTCGCCCACGAGCTGGTGGTGGCGGGGATCGCAATGCGACGGCTGCGGACGAAGATGGCACGCGCCGCGCTTGCTCGGGCAGAGCGCGCCGCGCGCCACGCCGGTATTGCGTCACTCGCGGCAGAGGTTAAAAGCACATTCCTCGTTCTGGATACGCCCGCGGCGCGCCTCATTGCGCGCGGCGCACAGCGACTTCTCCTGCTTGAGGAGGTTGAAGGGTTACTCGCCTCCAAGACACTCATCGTGGATGCGTGCCGTTATGTTGTGCGTGAGGGCAGCGAGGTGGTTTCGCTCGCACGGCGTCCGGTCTTGTTCGTGCTGGCACGCGCACTCGCCGAAGCGTGGCCAGGTGATGTTCCGAGGGATACGCTCGTCGCGCGCGCATTCCGGGCCAAGCGTGCCGATGAATCGCATCGCGCGCGCCTGCGTGTCGAAGCAGGGCGGCTTCGCAAGGTTCTGCGCAAGCTGGCGGATGTGCGTGCGACGCAGCGCGGGTTTGCGCTGGTACCGCGCCATGCCAGCGAAGTAGTGGTTCTGGCGCGACCCGTCGAGGAGGCGCACGCGATGGTGCTTGCCTTCCTTGCCGATGGGGAGTCGTGGGCGAGCTCAGCCCTTGGGGTTGCGCTGGGAACGAGCCAGCGCAGCGTGCAGCGGGCGCTCGACTCCCTTGCCTCGGCAGGCAAGGTGCAGTCTGTGGGGCGCGGGCGCGCTCGCCGTTGGATGACCCCGCCGGTGCCCGGATTCACGACGACCTTGTTACTCCCCGCTCCTCTGCCGGATGGCTAAGATGCAGGCATGGGCATGAGTCGATCAAAGGCCGAGATCGTTCGCGAATATGGCCCCTTCCCGGGTAGCGACCAGGTGAATGGGGTCACCTATGACGGTCACCACGTCTGGTTCGCCGCGGGAGACAAGCTGAACGCCTTCGATCCTGCGAGCGGACAGGTCACGCATTCAATTGATATCGCTGCGCACGCCGGGACGGCGTTCGACGGGCAGTACCTGTTTCAGCTCGCCGAGGATCGCATCCATAAGATCGATCCGCACACCGGGCACGTGCTCGCCACGATCCCCGCGCCCGGCCACGGCAGTGACTCGGGACTCACGTGGGCCGAAGGATCGCTCTGGGTAGGACAGTATCGGGACCGGAGGATTCATCAGATCGATCCGGCGACAGGGTCGATTGTGCGCACGATCGAGTCCAATCGCTTCGTCACCGGCGTCACCTGGGTCGACGGAGAGCTCTGGCATGCCACATGGGAGGGTGAGGAGAGCGAATTGCGGCGCCTCGATCCTCAAACAGGAGAGGTCCGGGAGAGGCTCGAGATGCCGCCCGGAGTGGGCGTTTCCGGGCTCGAGTCCGATGGCGCCGATCAGTTCTTCTGCGGGGGAGGAAAGAGCGGCAAAGTAAGGGCCGTCCGCCGTCCCAAGCGATCCGGCGATCGCTAGCGGCTCCTGAGCGTGCGATCACTCAAGCGCGCATCTGCCAGGGAACCTGGATCATTCGGTGCGCTCGGGCTCCTCGGGTAAGCGGCCCACGATCGAGAAGCCGATCGCAAAGACGAGCACGCTGAGGACAATCACCGCAAAGATCGCCGGGGCGAGATTATCGGCACCCGGAATCCCGTACTGCATTGGAAGGGTCGCCAGCACCCCGGCGGCAAGACCGCGGGGTATTGCGGCCACCAGGAACCAGAACTCCTTGTTCCCCAGTTTCATGCTTCTCGTTGAGAGCAGCACCGCCGGCACTCGCATCGCGATGAGGAAGAGCACAGCAATCCCGGCCATCACAATGAGCTTCAGATCCGTCGGGAACATGAGGCCGATGAGAAAAAAGAAGAATGACTTGATAAGGAACGTCATCTGGTCCTGCATGACCGCCGTGATCTGCGAAGCTGCAAACTGCAACCCATGGGCGCCCGGGAACAGCCGTGGCACGAGATACGAAGCGTTACCGATCAGAAGCGACGCCACCAGCACGGCCATGGCGCCATTGCCCTTAAACAAACCAGTGATGCCATATAAGGCAAGCATCAAGGCAAGAAAGATGGTGTAGCCGTGAGGCCGGTCCCGCATCGAAGGTATTCCCGGGACCAGCAATGCCGCAGCAATCACACCGAGCGCTACCCCGATGCTGAGTTCTCGCGCGAGGGCAATGAACGGGCGGGAAATGTCCGCACTGCCGCTCACAACGAGGTCGATGATGACCATGGTTACCACGACGGTCAGCGCGTCAGTTGCCGATGACTCGACCTCCAGCATGCGCGCTATTCTCGAGGGCACCCGGGCCATGGCCATCGTTGGCATGATGATGACCGAGCTGGTACCACCGACGATCGCGCCTACCATCACCCATACCAGGGGCGGCGACGGGCGCGCATAGCCCAGTGCGGTGGCGAGCCACAAGAACGCGCAGATCGCGACCACGGAAAAGAAAAATCCCGCCAAACCCAGAAAAATGCCGCGCGGCGCGGCCGCGGCCACCTCGGTCAGCTGCAGACGAAACGCGCCGCTCGAGAGAATGATGGTCAGAGCGATCGCTCCGAAGAACGGGATGCCTGGGGTGAGAAGGCCTGCCGGGATAAGCCCCGAGATCGGGCCGGCGAGAATCCCCGCGGCCACCAGCCAGACCACATCCGGCACGCGCGTTCGCGCGAAGATGAACTCCCCGAGTGCCCCCAGCAGCAGGATGCCGGCAATCTCAACCACCAACTGAACAACAGGATCCACGGTTACCTGCCGCCGATCGCCACTCTAGTTGCTGCCGGCTGTGCCGGTAAGTCCGCGGTATTCAAGCAGCGGCCCGATCTCGGGCGGCCCGCCGTAAAAGGCACGGAACAGTACCTCGGGCTCCTCGGTCCGGCCGCGCGACAGTACGTGGCTTCGCAAATACTCGCCGTTGGCGCGCGTGAGGCCGCCGTGCGCGTGGAACCACTGCCCGGTGTCGCGGGCCAGCACTTCGCTCCACAGGTACGCGTAATAGCCGGCCGAATAGTCATTATCGTCCGGTGAGAAGATGTGCGAGAAGTACGGCGAGTGATACCGCGGCGGCACCGGTGCATAGTCCAGCCCGCTTGCCTTGAGCGCCGCCTGCTCGAAGCTCAGGACCTGCGCAGCCACCGGTGCTGAGGACACGGTGATTTGGTGCCAGGCCAGATCCAGCAGCGCCGCCTCCAGATATTCAGTGGTGGCATAGCCCTCGTTGAACTTCTGCGCCGCGATGACCCGGTCAAGGAGCGCCGCGGGCATCAGCTCCCCGGTCTTGAAGTGCCGGGCGTAATGGGCCACGACCGCCGGCTCGCGTGCCCACATCTCGTTGTACTGCGAGGGGTACTCGACGAAGTCGTTCGGTACCTGGGTACCGGCGAGCAGCGGGTAGCGTACGTCCGAGAGCATGTCGTGCACGGCGTGTCCGAACTCGTGGAACATCGTGGTCACCTCATCGAAGCTGAGCAACACCGGCTGTCCGGGCTGCGGCTTGTCGATGTTCAGGTGATTGGCGACCACGGTCCGGTGGCGCAGCAGCCCGGACTGGTTGACGTAGGTCGACTCCCAGGCGCCACCCTGCTTATTGTCGCGGGCGAAGTAATCGGCAAGGAACAACGCCAGGGGCTTGCCGTCGGCACCGGAGACCTCGAATACGCGTACCTCCGGGTTATAGACCGGCAGGTCGTGGCGCTCCTGGAATGTCAGCCCGTACAACTCGTGCGCGGCGTAGAACACCCCGTCCCGCAGCACGTGCTCAAGCTCGAAGTACGGGGCGACGCTCGCCTGATCGAAGTCGTAGCGCGCCTTGCGCACCTGCTGGGAGTAATAGAACCAGTCCCAGGGCTGCAGCGCGAACGGTGCCCGCCCGGTGGCGGCCGCCTGGGTATCGATCAGCTGCTGCATGTCGGCCGCCTCGGCCCGCGCCCGCGCCAGGGCCGCGGGCGCCACCTGCCCGATCATGTCGCGCGCCGCTGCGGCCGTCTTGGCCGATTCGTCCTCCAGCTGGTAGGCGGCGTGATTTTCGTAGCCGAGAAGGGCGGCGCGTTCCGCGCGCAGCTTCACGATCTGCGCGATCACCCCGGTGTTGTCAGCCGCGCCCGAGGTGGCCCGGCTCATCGAGGCCCGGTAGATGCGTTCACGCAGCGCGCGATTGCTCAGGTTCGTCAGAACCGGTTGATTGGTCGTGTTCTGCAGCGTGATGAGCCACTTGCCCTGCAGCCCGCGCGCCGCCGCCGCCGCCGCGGCGGCGCCGACCTGCTCGGCCGAGAGCCCCTCGAGCTCGGCCACGGAATCAACCGGAACCGCGCCGTCCTGGGTGGCTTTGAGCACGTTCTGCCGGAAGCGGGTGGTGAGGGAGGCAATCCGCTTGTTGAGTTCCCGCAGTCGCGCTTGCTGCGCGGGCGACAAACGTGCACCGGCACGCAAGAAGATCGCGTGATAGCGCATCAGCAGCTGCGCCGACTCAGGATCCAGGTTAAGGCTGGCGCGCTCGCGGTACAGCCGGTCGATGCGTGCCCACAGTGCCGCATTCAGGTGAATTGCATCCCGGTGTGCGGCGAGCCGCGGCGACAGCTCGGCGTCTATCTTCTGCATCTGTGGATCACTATTGCAGTCATTAAGGTTTGAGAAGGTCAGCCGCACGCGTGTCAGCAGCTGGCCGCTGCGCTCGAGCGCAACGATGGTGTTCTCAAATGTCGCCGGCTGTGGGTTAGCACCGATCGCGGCGACTTCGCGCAGCTGTTCGGCCATCCCCGCCGCGAACGCCGGCAGGTAGTCGCTGTCGCGAATGCGATCGAACGGTGGCATCTCGAACGCCAGCGTGCTCGGGTGGGCGAACGGGTTGTCGGCCATCGGGGTGGCAGCGGCGCCCGCTGTGGCGCTCCACGCTGGGGCGGTCGTGGCGATGAGGCCGCTCGCAAGCATGCCCAGGCACAGGATTCTCATGAACTCTCCTCGGGAGCGTGCTACGCGCCGGGAATTTGAGATCCGAGCGTAGGCGATTCATCGCAGAACTGTCGAGAGCCTCCGTCGGACCGGGCGCAATTGTATCGGTTGAGCAGGCCTCAGCCACTGATCGCGCCAGGCCTGGGGCGTCGATGGCTTTCCCGGCTTTCAATCGGCACGGTTTGCCGCTAGATCGAGCGATCTAACTCTCTGGTTTAGGCCTGAACGCCCGAAGTGCCAGCGCATGTGCTTCACGGCGCAGGGGCGGCTTGCCGGAGGTTCGCTCACAAGGAATCAGGAAGGGTTGCACGAAAGTGTCACTGGGTCTCGTGCCAGCGAACCGCGCGCCGGAATCGAATTACCGCTCAGGGAACCGAGGCGGTGTAGGTGACGCGACCGTTCCTGACATTGACGCCGCCGTAGGTGCCCGCGGCGGGCGTGGTGGCATTGGCGTAGCTGTACGCCCACTTGGCATCCTGCCGCACGATTTTATTCACCGCCGTGAGCGTAATGTTCGTGGTCGCGCCATCCACGAGCGCCGGAGCGGCGAGCGTGGTTCCGGTCGTGTTATGGCTCGCAGTGGTATTGATCGTGCCGAAGCTGATGGTGTCGCCGTTGACGTCGGTCAGTGGACCCTTCGTGGCGGAACTGAGCGCGACGCTGCCGTTGTTGGCGACGACGACCGCAGTCTCGACACCGCCCGTGAGGTCGCCGCCGGTTCCCGCAAGCGGACCTGCCCCGACCTGCGCGCCTGTGGGTGCCCAGCTGATCCTGTCGACCTTCGCCCGCGTCGCGTAGCCACCGGCCGCCGTGCCCGTGCCCGTGCCGACCCGCAGAAAGAGGAACTGCGGGATCGTGATCTGGAAATCCACATGGGCGGTCGCTGTGACTACGCCGGCGCCGCTCCTGAAGCTCGATTCCCCGTGACCCCGGTGGGGTGCGGCGCCAATCGCAGCGGCAAGAATAATTACGGTAATCAATGGCTTGCGCATATTCACCCAAATGTTACGTTTATAACGGCCGACGAACCGTGCCCGATCTCTCGCTTCACTGTTGGACGAGCGGCGGAAAGTCGCATGTTGAGCGGGTCGAGGGCCCCGGACGCGGGATTCCACGGCCTGCCGCGCTGCCGCGAACGGCAGCACTTGGCACGCGCAGTCGATTCCGACACCCGCAGTGGCGGCACAAACCCGCGAGTTCCTGCGTCGCGGCCGATTCGCGTAGCATCCGGTGAGTCTGGAACTGGGAGTCATCCTTCCGCCATGGTCCGGTTTACCGTCAATGGCCAAGAGCAGAGCGTCGACGCCGATGCTGATACGCCACTGCTGTGGGTGTTGCGCGACCACCTGGGGCTCACCGGCACCAAGTACGGCTGCGGTCTGGCGCTTTGCGGCGCCTGTACGGTGCACGTCGATGGCGCGGCTGTGCGCTCGTGCGTGCTGCCGCTGGCCGCGCTTGAGGGCAAAGCAGTCACGACGATCGAAGGAGTGTCAAGGGACCGTAGTCATCCGGTGCAGCGCGCCTGGATCGAACTGGACGTGCCTCAGTGTGGCTATTGTCAGTCCGGGCAGATCATGTCGGCCGTGGCACTGCTGCGAACCAACCCATCGCCGACCGACGGCGACATCGATGCGGCGCTCGCCGGGAACATCTGCCGATGTGGCACCTATGCGCGCATCCGCAAGGCCATGCACCGGGCCGCAGAACTGCTTCAAGAAGCGAAATCATCGTGATCCGCCGTTCGCGCGATGCGCACCGCGCCCCCGGTTGCTCGCGTCGCGAGTTCCTGCAGCGCACGGCTCGCCTGGGCGGCGGCCTGGTGCTCGCCGTGGCTCTTCCGGTACTGAGAAGTGGTGCCCGTGCGGCGGCACTGCCGGACAGCCAGCTGAATGCCTGGCTCAGAATCGGCCCTGATGACTCCATCACCATCCTCGTGGATCGTTCAGAGATGGGGCAGGGCGTATACACGGCCTTGCCCACACTGCTCGCCGAGGAACTTGAGGTCGGTCTCGCGAAGATCAAAATCGCTGCCGCACCGGCGGGCGAGGCCTACGTGAACCCGCTCAACGGCGGCCAGATCACGGGCACCAGCAACAGTGTGCCGGAGGCCTGGGAGAAGCTCCGCAAGGCCGGCGCGCAGGCGCGATCGATGCTGATCACGGCCGCGGCACGGCGCTGGCGGGTTGATCCCTCGAGCTGTCGCGCGAGCGACGGCAGGATCATCAGTGCCCAGGGGCGGATCGCGAGCTACGGGGAGCTGGCCGAGGCAGCCGCGAAGCTGCCGGTACCCAAGGCGGTGTCGCTCAAGAAGCCGGGCGAGTTTCGCCTGATCGGTAAGCCCCTGGCGCGCCTCGATACGCCGGACAAGGTGGACGGCAAGGCGGAGTTTGGCCTGGACGTGAAGCTGCCCGGCATGCTCTATGCCGCGATCGCGCTCTGTCCCGAACTCGGCGGCAGGGTGGGATCGGTCGACTCGGCCACGACGCTCGCGCTGCCCGGCGTGCGGCGCGTGCTGCCGACGTCGGACGCAGTAATTGTCGTGGCGGAGCACTTCTGGCAGGCGAAGAAAGCACGCGATGCCCTGCGGATTGTCTGGGTAGAAGGTCGCAACGCGTCTTTGGACAATGCGGTGATCTGGTCGCGACTCAATGAGGCGGCGACAAAACCCGCCGCATCCGCACTCACGAGCGATGATGTGTCAGCCGCGCTGAAGGGTGGTCACGCGGCCGAGGCCCTGAAAGGTGCGGCCAGGACCTTCGCCGCCGTGTACGAGCTGCCCCTGCTGGCGCATGCGACGATGGAACCGATGAACTGCACGGCCGACGTCAGGGCGAATGGCTGTGACGTCTATGTCGGCACGCAGGTTCAGCAGCTGACGCAGGCTGCAGCGGCCGAGGCGGCCGGACTGAAACCCAGCCAGGTCAACGTCCATACCACGCTTCTGGGGGGCGGCTTTGGGCGGCGGCTGGAGGTGGATTTCGTGCCCGCGGCGGTGGCGGCATCGAAGGCCGTCGGCGCACCGGTGAAGTTGATCTGGACCCGTGAAGATGACATGACCCACGATCTTTTCCGGCCACCGGCGCGTGAGGCGGTGAGCGCGGGCCTGGATGCTCACGGCAAGCTCACTGCCTGGATGCTGCATATCACCAGCCCCTCGATCACGGCCCGCTTCGATCCGACGAACAAGGATCCGTTCGATTCGGTGATTGAGTACGTGCAGAACTTCCCCTATGCCGTGCCGAACTTCGACCTACGCTATACCCGGCAGGAGATCGGCATCGACGTGGGCTATTTGCGCTCGGTGAGCCACGCACCAAACTGCTTCGCGGTCGAAAGCTCGATGGACGAGATCGCCGCACTGGTGGCGCGCGATCCCCTCGACTTGCGCCTGGAGCTTTTGGCCGGCAAGCCGCGCCATGTGCACGTGCTCAGAACGATCGCCGAACGTGCCGGGTGGGGTCATGCGCCCAAGGGTCACTATCAGGGCATCGCCTTCATGGAAGGCTACACCTCGTACATCGCCCAGGTGGCGGAGGTGTCCATCGAGGCCGGTGAGCTCAAGGTCCGCAAGATCACCTGCGTCGTCGACTGCGGACAGACCGTCAACCCGCGTATTGTCGAATCGCAGCTTGAGAGCGGCATCGTGTACGGCCTGTCGGCCGCGCTTTGGGGTGCGGTCACGCTGCGCGGCGGCCGCGTGCAGCAGCGCAATTTCAACGATTACCGGGTGCTGCGGCTGGACGAGATGCCCGTACTCGACGTTTATATCGTACCGAGCGATGCCCCCCCTGGCGGCATTGGCGAAACGGGTGTGCCGCCAGTAGCGCCGGCACTATGCAACGCCATCTTCGCGGCCACCGGAAAGCGCCTGAGATCCCTGCCGGTTGCCGCCCACAAGCTCGTCTGAGCGATGGCTCGCGCGCGGGGGTTCGGTGAGGTTACGTAAGCGACCACGGCGCGCTCGTGTCGATTTCCCGCCACGCGGCGGGCGCTAAGCCGTTCACCCTGATCTGCCCGATACCTGCCCGCACGAGTCGCAGAGTCGGGAAGCCGACGCGGGCCGTCATGCGGCGCACCTGGCGGTTCTTGCCTTCGCGCAACGTAAGTTCCACCCATGACGTTGGAATCTTCGCGCGATAGCGGATCGGCGGATCGCGTGACCAAAGATCACCGGGCTCATCGATCAGTCGTGCGCCAGCAGGTTTCGTCGTGAAATCTCCGAGATCTATGCCGTTACGCAACTGCCCGAGCGCAGCCTCGGTCGGCGCCCCTTCGACTTGCGCCCAATAGATCTTTGGGAGGCTATGACGTGGATTGGCGATGCGTGCCTGCAACGCGCCATCGTCGGTCAACAGCAGTAATCCTTCGCTGTCGGTATCCAGGCGACCGGCGGGGTAGACGTTGGCGAGCCTGATGTAGTCGGCAAGCGTGCGCCGGCCCGGTTCCGGACTAAACTTGCACAGCACGCCGAAGGGCTTGTTGAAGGCAATCAGCACGCGTGAGTTACGCGAGAAAGCGCTCGATTAAGTCTGGCGGCACGGTCGTGAGTGGCACAGAACCGCGGCGATCGTGGCGTCGCGCGCCACGACGAGGGCGCTCCGGGGGAGACTCAAACCACTCGCCCACGTCCGCATCGAGGCCGACGCCGTGCATGTAGTTGTAAAGAGCCTTGCGCAGACCGCGACCTAGGAAGTCATGATCCGTGGCGACGGGGTCGTCGAAGCCGATGTCGTTATGCGCGAACCTAGCACTGAGTGGCGGCCGCAATGTGATGCCGTATTCCTCCGGATGCAGACCTATGGGTGAGTGTGCCGTCGCCGCGAAGCGATGCCAGTACGCTGATTGAATGCAGCCAGCCGCGAAAAGCTGACGCACGCGCTCCAGGGCGTCGATCGTGTCCTGTGTGGTCTCCGTCGGGAAGCCATACATCAGATACGCGTGCACCATGATGCCCGCATCGCTGAACGCGCGCGTCACGCGCGCCACCTGTTCGACGGTGACGCCTTTGTGCATGAGCTCGAGCAGCCGATCGGACGCCACTTCAAGGCCGCCGCTCACGGCTACGCAGCCGGCCGCGGCGAGGAGACCGCACAGCTCCGGAGTGAAGGTTTTCTCGAAGCGAATGTTGCCCCACCAGGTGATGCTGAGCTTCTCCTCCATCAGGCGCTGAGCGAGTGCACGCATGCCGGCCGGCGGCGCGGCCTCATCGACCAGGTGAAAGCCCGTCTCGCCCGTCTCGGCGATCAGCGCTCGGATGCGCTGCATCACGATGTCCTCGCCGGGCCGATCGTAGCGGCGGATGTAGTCGAGCGAGACATCGCAGAAGGAGCATTTCTTCCAATAGCAGCCGTGCGCGAGCGTGATCTTGTTCCAGCGGCCGTCTGACCAGAAGCGGTGCATGGGATTTAGCATCTCCATGAGCGACACGTAGTCACCGAGCGGCAGGCCGTCATACGTCGGAATGCCGGTGTCGCGTTGTGGAATGTCATGCTGAGTTGGATCGCTGCGGAGCACGACCTCTGCGCCTTCGCGCACATAGGTCCGCACGAGCGCCGCCTGACCTCCCCGCAGCCGCCGCAGCAGATTCAGCAGCGGCCGCTCGCCGTCATCGAGAGTCACGAAGTCGAAGTAGTCGAAAACGCGCGGATCGCGCAGCGAGCGCAGCTCGGTGTTGACCCAGCCGCCGCCGAGAATGAGCGTTGCCCCCGGTATCGCCGTACGGATCGTGCGCGCCATGCGAAATGCGCCGTAGACATTGCCGGGAAACGGCGCGGTCACGGCGATGACGTCGGGGGGTTGCGTGATGAGCTCGCGCGTGAGCTCATCGAGCGCCGTGTCAATGAGCGTGGGCTTACCCGTCAGCGCCTCCTGGAGAGGTTCGAACGAGGCGGCACCTGTGGCCAGTCGCTCGCCATAGCGCGCAAGCTCGAAGCGCGGATCGATGCCGAGGCGCCAAACGTCCGCGAGGTCGTCGATGTAAAGGCTTGCGAGGTAGCGCGCCTGCTCGGTCGTGCCGAGCGTACCGAACGCGGACAGCAGCTGATCGTCGAACGCTGACTGCTCGCGCGCCGGTGGCGGGCTTAAGTGCTCGAAGCGTGGTCCTTCCGGAAGAAACGCGCGGCCGACGATACGAAAAGCCAGGCTCGGGTCGCGGCGTTGCAGGAAGCGAATCACCGGCCCCACCGTGTCGGCGTAACGCTTGGCGTGTTTGAGGAAGTGAGCGATCGGGTGCGGCACCGGGGCACGCTTGCCCGCGCGCTGTGCGCGCCGGCGCAACACCTCGGCCATGCGCCGGATAAGCGGTGCCGAGAACAGCCGCAGGAATAATGTAAGCGAGGCATCCGCTTGCGTGAGCTCGAGCCCGAGTTCGGCTGCGTGCAGGCGCAGAAAACCCATGAGATACGCCGTCGCCGGATACGGCGTATTCAGCTGGATCATCGGCGGCGTGACGAGGAGCAGGCGCATGGTGGCTGCAGGGTAGCGCACGCCGTGCGCAGCGGCATAGAGAGCCATCGACGCTCCGAAGCCGCCGCAGCGTTTCAGCCGTACGCTCGCAACGGGGAAAGTTTACCCGTTGGCCGGAGCGAGTGCTCCTAGACGGCGGGGCGGTGCACGTCGCCGGTTCGCGAACGCGGCTTTTGTGTGCCGCTCAGGCGCGGCGGAGCGGATTCACGTGAGCCTGCGGTCGCCCCTGCCGCGTCGAACGCCACCGGCAATGCCTGCGAGACCTGGTCGATCCAGATAAACTCCAGCTGCGCACGAGTGCTCTCCGGGATGTCCTCAAGATCGCGCCGGTTGCGTGCCGGCAGGATGACGCGCTTGATGCCCGCCCTTGCCGCGGCGATCGTCTTCTCCTTTATACCGCCAACCGGCAGCACCAGACCGCGCAGGCTGATCTCGCCCGTCATGGCCACATCCGGTTGCACCGGCTGGCCGCGGAACAGCGAGGCGAGGGAGATGAACATCGCCACCCCGGCGCTCGGGCCATCTTTGGGAATTGCACCCGCGGGGACATGGACGTGCACATCCGTATCTTCGAACAGCGCCGCGTCAATTCCGAATTCCGCGGCCTGGCTCTTCAGCAGACTCAGAGCCGCCTGGGCACTCTCCTTCATGACCTCGCCGAGTTGTCCGGTCAGGATCAGCTTGCCGCGGCCCGGCAGCCGTGCGGACTCGATGAACAGGATGTCCCCGCCCACCGGAGTCCACGCGAGCCCCGTGGCAACCCCGGGAACGCTGGTGCGCTGGGCGACTTCATTCTCGAAGCGCTTGGGGCCGAGCACCGGCTCGACGTCTTGCGCATCGAAAGTGACCGCGGCGGCGTTGCCCTCCGCGATACGCATCGCGGCGTTGCGCACCAGGGCACCGATCTGGCGCTCGAGAGCGCGACAACCGGCCTCGCGGGTGTAGTCGCGGATGATCCGTGCGAGGGCCGCATCGGTGATCGTGACCTGAGCGGCCGTGAGCCCGTTGGACTTCAGCTGCCGCTGCACGAGGTAACGCCGGGCGATCTGCAGCTTCTCGTCTTCGGTGTAGCCATTGAGTTCAATGATCTCCATCCGGTCGCGCAGCGCGCCCGGAACGGTATCCAGCACATTGGCCGTGGCAATGAAGAGCACCTGGCTCAGGTCAAAGGGCTGAGCGATGTAGTTGTCGCGGAACGTCGAGTTCTGCTCCGGGTCCAGCACCTCAAGAAGCGCCGCACCGGGGTCGCCGTGGAAGCCGGCGGAGACCTTGTCGATCTCATCGAGCATGCAAACCGGATTGCGCGTGCCGGCCTTGCGCAGACTCTGGATGATGTTGCCCGGCAGTGCGCCGATGTAGGTGCGACGGTGACCGCGGATCTCCGCCTCATCGTGCACGCCGCCTAAGCTCACGCGCACGAACTTCAGCCCCAGCGCACGGGCAATGCTCTGGCCGAGGGAGGTTTTGCCGACACCCGGGGGACCCACGAAGCACAGGATCGGGCTGCGGCCCTTGGGGTTCAGTTTGCGGACCGCGAGGTATTCAAGGATGCGGCGCTTGACCTTCTCCAGCCCGTAGTGGTCCTCATCCAGAACCGCGCGCGCGCGGGCGAGGTCGATATCCTCCGGATCGGCCTTGCTCCAGGGCAGCGCCACCATCCAGTCAAGGTAGTTGCGCACCATGCCGTACTCGGGACTGGCCTCCTGCATGCGCTTCAGGCGATTGAGTTCCTTTTTCACATGCTCAGCCACCTCCGCCGGCATGCCGGCGCCGGCGACCTGCTTTTCCAGTTCGGCGAGGTCGCCGTGCTCGGAGTCCTCCTCGCCCAGCTCTTTCTGCAACTGGCGCAGCTGTTCGCGCAGCACGGCCTCGCGCTGACGCTCACCGAGTGCGGCCTGGGTCTGCTCGGAGATTCCCTTGGTGACCTTGAGCACCTCGACGCGGTGGGCTAGCAGCCTGATGACTTTATCGAGCCGCTCCTTAAGATCGATGGCCTCGAGGATCTCCTGCTTCTCGGACGACTTCGCATCCATGAAGCTCGCGATCAGATCGGCCAGCGCTCCGGGGGAGTCGATCTCGGAGATGACCCGCGTGATCTCGGGCGGTGCCTGGGGCAATAAGGCCAAAGCCTCCAGCGCCCGCTCTTTGAGGTACGCGAACCGGCCTTCGATCTCCGGACTGAGCGTCGTCGGCTGCGCAATCGGTTCGACGCGGGCAGCGAGAAAAGGGGTCTCGCGGATCATCTCGAGCAGGCGAAAGCGCGACTCACCCTGGCAGATCAGCTGATGCGTGCCATCCGGCGTGGTCACGTATCGGATTACGGTCGCAATGACGCCGACTTCGTAGAGATCGCCCACGCGGGGCTTCTCGACCGATGGGTCACGCTGCGCGAGCAACGCAATCTTATGCTCGTTGCGCACCGCCTCCTGCGCGGCGGCGATACTGATCTCGCGCCCGAGGCTGACGGGCATCACCGTGCCCGGGAAGAGCGACAGGTGACGGACGGGGACGACGGGGAGCGCGCCGGCCGGCAGTGGCGGCAGCTCGATGCGCTTCGCTGCCTCAGCTTTGTCTGCCATGGTTACTGCGCTCCTTCGGCCCGAGTCAGGCGCACTTCGAGGCAGCCGTTCAGGCAGCGTGTACCCTCGATGCGAAGTGCAGGTCCTGAGAGGGCGATCTGCCGCACGAAGCGGCCGTAGGGGATCTCCAGGCGCCGGATCAGCGCGTCACGCTGCGTCGGTCGCGCAGGGCGTCGGGCGCTGACCGTGAGTGCCGAGCACTCGAGAGCGATTTCGATGTCTTCGGGAGCCACGCCCGGCAATGCGAACAGCAACAAGAACCCGTCCGGCGTTTCGTGGATGTCGACCGGCGGCTCCCACGTGACCGCATCCGCGCCAGGGCCGAGGTAGCGCAGGAAGCGCCGCTTCAGGCGCTCCGCCTCATCGGCACTTTCCAACGCCTGAAGCCACATCCAGCCGTAATGTCTTTCGGTACTCATGTGTGTTGTTGCCCCCGGGCCCCCCGAGACGGGACATTCTCGCTCCGCGGCGCGTGGGGTGCACCGGAGCCAACCGCCGAGGCCGAGCTCGGGTACTTAAGACCTTGTGTGGACTGCATTTACCGATGGGTGGGGGCAGGGCGGCCCGGTTCCAAGGGCGTTGAGGCACTCGACCCCGCGCCCGAGGATCTGACGGGTAGAACAGCGCTTCGAGTCAGGATCCTATGGGCGGCCTCGGGTTTTTCCAGTCAACTTCACCCGATGCTGAATGTGCATGTGCCTGACGCAAGACGCATGCGCGGCCTTACACCCGCAAAGTGTCATACAGGCCCTGTGGTTGGCTATTCTTGGCGCTGCGGCTGTTCAAGTCGTCAGGACCGCAACTCTTTAACTGAGACTGGGCCGCAGGTACCTCATGGGCGATACCGTCTCCGAAAGAATCGCACCCAGGACATGGGTCGCACGGCTTCTCAGCACGCGCACGGGCGGCTCGTTGCTTCTGGTGCGCCTGCTGGTGGGTCTTGTGGTCTTCGTCCCCGAAGGTGTTCAGAAGCTGCTCTTCCCGGAGATTCTGGGCGCCGGACGATTCGCCCACATTGGCATTCCGTACCCGAATGTTATGGGACCCTTTGTCGGCTGGGTCGAAATCGTATGCGGTGCGCTCCTTATTATGGGCTTGCTCACCCGAGTTGCTTCGGTGCCGCTGATCAGCGTCATGGTGGTGGCGATCCTCTCGACGAAGATTCCCATCCTGCTCGGGCATGACTTTTGGATCTTTCATGTGAGCAAGCTGCCCCGTTATGGCACGTGGAGCGCCCTGCACGAGGCTCGGCTGGATCTCGCCATGCTGCTCGCATTGCTCTACCTGCTCATCGAGGGCGCGGGGACCTGGTCGCTCGACGCCGTTCTCTCGCAGCGGATCCCTTCGAAGGAGGCAAAGCCATGAGCGTGAGTCGCCGCGCGTTGCTGAAACTCGCGGGGCTGGCGCCCCTGCTGAGGGCCGCGCCGCGGCTCGCGGTTGCCGCTGACGAGAGCTTGAGCGGTAAGGCCGACTACACGCTGCGCATCGGAACCGGTTTGGTCGAGCTATCGAGCGAGCACATCGTCTCAACCACTCTCTACAACGGCCAATTCCCCGGACCACTCCTGAAATTCAAGGAAGGGCAGCGGGTCGTTGTGGATGTTTACAACGACACCGACACCCCGGAGCTGGTTCACTGGCACGGCCAGATGATCCCGAGCGCTGTAGACGGCGCAGCCGAGGAGGGCACCCCCTTCGTGCCGGCGCATGGCATGCGGCGTGTCGCCTTCGTACCTCGCCCGTCTGGGTTTCGCTTCTACCATACGCATGTGGTTGCCGGTGGCGACCTTTCGCGCGGGACCTACACCGGGCAGGCGGGACCGCTCTACATCGAACCCCAGCACAACGCTGGAGCGTACGATCTCGAAGTCTTCCTCGTCATGAAGGAGTTCGCACCGACATTCAGCCGCGGCGGCGACATGGCGATGAACGCGCTGCTCGGCACGCCCATCCCGGATTTGCAACAGAAGGGACGCGCAGCGGATGAGGCGGCCAGGGACAAAACCAAAGGGTTCGAGGTCGGCTACGAATTATTCGCCATTAACGGCCGCATGCTCGGACACGGCGATCCCATCCGGGTGAAGCACGGGCAGCGCGTGCTGTTCCACGTGCTCAATGCGAGTGCCACTGAAATTCGCAGTCTCGCACTCCCCGGCCACGTCTTCAGAATCGTGGCACTCGACGGGAACCCCGTACCGACGCCCAGTGATGTACCGCTTCTCTGGCTGGGGACGGCGGAGCGGGTATCCGCACTGGTCACCATGAATCACCCGGGAGTTTGGGTGATGGGGGACCTCGCCGATGACGACCGGCGCCACGGCATGGGCATTGTCGTGGAGTACGCGGGCCAAAAGGGCAAGCCGCAATGGCTCAAACCCAAACCGTTCCGCTGGGACTATGCGCAATTCGGCAAGGTCGGGACCGTGCCGGCGCCCGCCGACGAGACCATCGAGTTCAGTATCCTCAAGCACAACGCGGCGCTTGAGGGCTTCAACGAGTGGACCTTGAACGGCGCAGCCTTTTCGATGCGGGACATGAAGCCGGTGTACACCGTGCGGCAGGGACGGCGGTATCGACTGAGGTTCCGTAACGCCAGTGACGACATTCACCCGCTGCATCTGCACCGCCATAGCTTCGAGCTGACGCGCATCGCCGGCAGGCCCACCGCCGGGGTAATGAAGGATGTCGTGATGCTGGGGGGATTCCAGGAGCTGGAGTTTGACTTCGTCGCCGACAACCCCGGGATGACCCTGTTTCACTGCCACCAGCAGCTGCACATGGACTTCGGCTTCATGGCGCTGTTCGACTACGCCTAAAAATACGCATCGGGCGCGACAGGGGCTTGCGTACATCTAAGCATTCCATATAATTGAAAGTATGAAATCACGGGAAGCCATCGAAGCTCTGAGCGCCCTGGCATCGGAGGCCCGGCTGGCGGTGTTTCGCATACTCGTGAAGCGCGGGCCCGAGGGCTATACCCCCTCAGAATTGACGGCTCGGCTGGACCTGCCTGCACCCACCCTGTCGTTTCATCTCAAGGGCCTCGCACAGGCCGGTCTGGTGGCCAGCCGACGCGACGGCCGGAATCTTTTTTACAGCCCGAACTTCGAGCGCATGAACTCGCTCGTCGGCTTCCTGACGGAGAACTGTTGTACTCTTGCCGGGAAAGCCTGCGGCACGGATTGCGAGCCGCTGGCCACTCCCGCGCCACGAAGGAAAAGGGCATGAAGCGTCTGCATGTCCATGTGGCGGTGAACGATCTCGACACATCGATCCGTTTCTATTCCCGGCTATTTGGCGCGCAGCCTTCGGTGCGCAAGCACGACTACGCGAAATGGATGCTCCAGGACCCGCGCGTGAACTTTGCCATCAGTCAGCGCCGTGGCGAGCCCGGAGTAGAGCATCTCGGGATCCAAGTGCAGGATCCTGGGGAGCTCGCGCAAGTGTATGCGCGGCTGAAGCGTGCCGAGGGTCGCCTCATTGAACAGGGGGCGATCACCGGTTGCTATGCACAGAGTGAAAGGGGGTGGGTCGAGGATCCACAGGGGATCCGGTGGAAGGTGTTCCTGAGGGTGGGGGACAGCACCGTATATGGGACGGCCCAGATCCGCTCGACGCAGGAGCAGGCGAAAGCCGAAGCCTCTTGCTGCACCCTAAGGCCGCTGTCGCCCGAGCGCTGCCCAGGTCTAAGTGTGTGAGCGTGTCGCGCGCCCTTACTGAGGCGGATCTGGCGGTCATCCGGGGGCTCCTCGAGCAGGCCGGACTGCCGACGAGCGATCTGGCAGAGGCAAACCCTCAATTCGCCGTGGTCCGGGAGGGCGGACGCATCGTTGCGGCCGGCGCATTGCAGACGTTCGGCTCAGTGGCACTGATGCGGTCCGTGGTCGTTGCCCGGGACCGGCGCGGAGTCGGGTTAGGCCGGATCATCGTGCAGCAGCTCGAGACAATCGCACGGGCTGCGCGGGTCGGGCGCCTCATTATGCTCACCCTGACCGCTGCGGATTTCTTTGCGCACCAGGGTTATCGGGTGATCGAGCGATTCGATGCGCCGATAGACGTCCAGGCGAGTGACGAGTTCCGTTCTCTTTGTCCGGCCTCTGCGACCTGCATGATGAAAGTTCTGGCCGATTCCGAGTAGCGACAATGGCGAACCGACCCTACAACGTACTCTTTCTTTGCACGGGTAACTCTGCGCGCAGCATCCTTGCCGAGGCGCTCATTAACCAGTGGGGACGCGGAGAGTTCCGGGGCTTCAGCGCCGGCAGTCACCCCAAGGGTGCCGTGCACCCGATCGCAATTCAGCTGCTTCAGCGCATGAACCTGCCCACCGAGGGTCTGCGCAGCAAGAGCTGGGACGAATTCGCCGCTCCCGGCGCGCCGCCCCTCGATTTCGTCTTCACCGTCTGCGACAACGCGGCCGGCGAGGCGTGCCCCTATTGGCCCGGGCAGCCGATAACCGCTCACTGGGGCGTGCCAGATCCGGCGGCGGTGGAGGGGACGGACACGGAGAAGTGGGTCGCGTTCCGGGACGCCTTTCAGGCGCTGGAGAACCGCATCCAGATCTTTACCCGTCTGCCGCTCGCCTCGCTCGATCGCATAGATCTGCAGAAGCGCCTGGACGCGATCGGCCAGTCGCCGCCTGCAGAGCCGGCATGAACTTGCCAAAGCGCCTCGCTGCCGAAGCGATCGGTTCGATACTGCTGGCAGCCGCGGTGGTAGGTTCGGGAGTCATGGCCGAGCGATTGGCCGGGGGCAATATGGCCATCGCGCTGTTGGCGAACACCGGGGCGACGGTCGCGGTACTTGCCACCTTAATTGCGCTCCTGGGCCCCGTCAGCGGCGCCCATTTCAATCCGGCAGTCTCGCTCATCCAGGCGGTGCGCAATGCACTTTCCTGGCGCGATGCGGGCGCATATGCCCTCGTTCAGGTGGGCGGCTGCTGTCTGGGCGTGCTCCTCGCTCATGCGATGTTCGACCTGCCGTGGCTGCAGGCATCCGTGCACATCCGCACCGGTGCTTCTCAGTGGCTGGCCGAAGCGGTCGCGACGTTCGGCTTACTTCTGATTGTCCTGGGACACCGACGCGCCGAGGATGCGCCCTGGATGGTGGCCGCGTGGATCGGCGCGGCCTATTGGTTTACCGCCTCGACTTCCGTTGCCAATCCGGCCATCACGATCGCCCGCTCACTGTCGGATACCTTTGCGGGTATCCGGCCCAGGGACGTGCCCGGCTTTGTCGCTGCCCAACTTCTCGGCGCACTCGTGGCGTTGCTCGTGGCAAGATCATTATTCGGAGCGGCCCCACCGGAAGCGGTTCCCCCATGACGCTCAATGGATTTGTCCGTACGAGCATCCAACCCGCGTGAAATCTCCGTTCCGCGGCGGGGCTGCGGATCGCGTTGTTCGGCGCACTCGGGACGGCGGAGTCGTGAGCCCGTGGCTGCCTGGTACCTCATCGGCAGCGGCGAGCGACGCGTCATCGCCGCAGGATACGCACTCGGGGCTGCTCTGATGCTGATTGCGGCGGCGGTCACGCTCCGCCTGGGGGTCCGGGCAGAACGTCGCTTCCTCGGGGCTGTCGCTGCACTTCTTTCAAGCGGCACGTAACGGCGGCTACGACCCGAAAGCCGCAGACAGGTTCCTCAGGTAGGATCAAAGCCGACGAATCGGTGTCCGCAACCGTACCGGCAACGATCGAGCTCAGCCGGAAGTGGGTACAATGGTGGCTCAACGTCGGGAGCTCTATTATGACGAACAATACAAGCCTAACGCGTGTGGAGCAGGCTGAGGTTCGAGCTCACCTGCGAACGCTTCGCACGAGCCTGACGCATGCGCGTGATGCGCTCATGCACTTCAAAGCCGACCGTGTCGATCGTGACACGCTCGAACCGGCGGCGCGGCGCGTCGACGACCTCATGAATATGTTCGCCAGCGATGTGCATGATTCGGCACGCGGGGCGGAGTGGCTCGCCGAGATTCAAGGCGGGGTTGAACAGGTCATGAATCCGAGGGTGGCCGAGGCTCTGGGTAATGCGCGGGCCGATATAAAGGCGTTGAGTGACGTGATGGGGCTGCCACACCGCACTGCAGCCCTCGTGTCAAAGCGACCCGTCGCATAGAGCGCAGTTCGTCCAGTCAGCGCAGGCCCAACGAGCGTGCTTGCAGTGGCCTCAATTGATTCGGGAGGCAGAAGGTGAATGTGCCGCGCGATAAGAACGCCACGTGCCGGCTTCTATCTCGAATCGACATCTATTATTAATGCTAAGGTCATGATTTAATGGACTCTCCGGGGTTGCAGCATCTAACATGCTGAGTGCGCGAGAGTTTCCAAAGTCCGCTGCCCGGCGAATGCCACGTCATTTCGCTCCTTGCCACTGAGAAGGCAGCCCCGTTGCGGTACCGCTCTGTCGGCGCACTGACGGGTTTGATTGCCGTTGCTTGGTGTGTGCTTCAGGCACCCCTCGCCCTGGGCGCTGAGGAGTCGCTGCCGCCGCGTAACGAATGGATCGCCACCGCCTCTTCCGCCGCGCCGCGCGGCATGACGCCGGCGATGGCCATTGACGGGGACCCGGGGACCCGGTGGGACGGCAGCTTTGCGCCCGGGAACTGGCTGCAGGTGGATCTGGGTCGAGACGTGACGATCGGCGGCGTCATCATCCGGTGGGATGTTGCGTTTGCGCCGGCCTATATGATCCAGGCCTCAACGGACGGAAAACGCTGGCAGAACGTCTTTCAGACGGCCGATTCACTCGGTGGCGTGGACTACGTGCTTTTCCCGTCCGTACGGGCCCGCTACCTGCGCCTTGCCAGTCCCAGGGATGCCGCCGATGCAGGCGTCTCGCTGTTCGAGTTCGAGCCGCTGCCCGCGGCCGAGACGCCCCGCATTGCCGGGGCTGACAAAGGACTGGATGCAGCCGGGCTGTGGAGCGCAGTTGTGCACAGTGACCTGGTGGAGCCCGGCCCCGAGTTCGGCACCCGCCAGCTGCACGTGTTCTTCCCCACACCCCTGGTGGTGAGCGGACTGGAAGTGTTCTGGAACGCCTCCCGCCGTGGCGCACGACTTGAGGATCTTGACGCCTCCGGCGAGTGGCACCTGATGGGCGAGGACTCAAGCCCGCTCGGTGACAGCTCGTACCTTGCCGCCAGTACAGCCCGCCCGGTGCGGGAGCTGCGTTTGACGGTGTTTGCCTCGGGGTCCGAGACTCCGGCGATCCGTCGCCTGCGGCTGCTCAGCCGCACGCAGACCATGACGCCTCTTAAGCGCTACGAGATCCTTGCCGGGCGCGAACATCCGGCACTGTTCCCGCCGACCCTGCACCATCAGCAGGTGTACTGGACGGCGGTGAGCGTGCCCGCAGGCGAGCAGAAGAGCCTCTTCGATGAGTACGGTGACCTCGAGCCCGTCAAGGACGGCCCATTGCTGCAGCCGCTGTGGCGCGATGCCTCGGGTCGCGTGGTCGCCGCGTTCAACGTGACGCGTACGCAGCACCTGCGCGAGGGCTGGATACCCATGCCCGAGGTGCAATGGTCCCCGCAGCCCGGACTCTTGCTGAGCAGCGAGGCGATCGCTGTGAATACGGCCGCCGGTCCCGCCACGCTGGTGAGGTATCGCCTCGAGAACAGTGGTCCGCGCACCGTGGAGGGCCAGCTCGCGCTGCTGGTGCGGCCCATGCAGGTCAATCCTGTGTGGCAGAACGGCGGCATTTCCGAGATTCGCAGCGTCAGCTTCGAGGGGACGGGCCCCAACACGGCGTTGCTCGTGAACGGCCGTCGGCTGCTGACCGCTCTCAGCGGCCCCTCGGCTCAGGGTGTTGCAGCGTTCGGTGCAACCGGACAGACCGAGATCACGCGCTACGTGGTCGAAGGCGGCGTACCGACCGCATCCTCGATCAAGGACCCCAACGGCCTCGGGGCGGCCGCCATGCTCTACGCGGTGAATCTCGAGCCGCGCGAGCAAACCGACGTGGTCGTCATGTTCCCGGTCGGCGGGGATACGGCCGACCCGCTCGGTAAGACGCGGCGTGAGCCACACGCCAGGGAGAGCTTGCCGGCGATCACTTCGCCTGCGGACTTTGACAAGCTGGCTACTTTAACTGAGCAGGACTGGCGCGCACGCCTGCTGCACGTCGGTATCGAGCTGCCCGACCAGTCCCTCGTCGATACCCTGCGGGCGCAGGTTGGCTACATGCTGGTGAACGCCAAGGGCCCGGTGCTCTTGGCCGGTCCGCGCAACTACAACCGCTCGTTCATCCGCGACGGTTCGGCCACGGCGGCCATCCTGCTGCGCATGGGCATTCCGGGTCCGGCGCGCGAATACCTGCGTTGGTACGCAGAGCACGGCACACGACCGAACGGCCTGATTTCTCCGATCCTCAACGACGATGGCAGCGTCAACCGCGGCGTCGGTTCGGAACTTGAGTACGACAGCCAGGGAGAGTTCGTGGCGCTGGTTGCCGACGTGGCCCAACTCGATGGCGGCGCCGCGAGCGTGCGCGAGTACCTGCCGGCGGTACGCGGGGCACTGCAGTTTCTGCAAATGCAGCGCGAGCGCACCCTGGTGCCTGGCTACCAGGCGAGCAGCGACGCGCCACCGCGCTTCCGCGGCATCCTCGCGCCATCGATCAGCCACGAGGGTTACCCTGCACCTACCCACAGCTACTGGGATGACTACTGGGCGCTCAAGGGATGGCACGACGGCGCCTGGCTCGCCCGGCAGTGGCAGATGAACGCTATGGCCAAATGGGCCGCAGAGCAGGGAGCGGCGCTGCGCGATTCGCTGGCGGCTTCGATTCGCGCCACGATCGCCTGGAAACACATCGACTACATTCCGGCCTCGGCCGACTTCGCCGACATCGACCCAACCAGCGTCTCCATTGCGCTGGATCCTGCCGGCGAGCAGGGGGTGCTGCCCGACACCGCGCTGCGCACCACGTTCATGCGTTACCTCGATGAGGTTCGCAAGCGCAGTCTCCCGGGCGCCCGCTACGCCTACACCCCGTACGAGTTCCGCAACGTCCTCACGTTCGTGCATCTCGATGAGCCACTGCTCGCGGCGGAGCTCCTGAACCGCCTGCGCGCCAATCACTACCCGCCCGCCTGGCAGGCGTTCGCGGAAGTGGTGCGCTCACCGATCCGCTCGGTGTTCTACCTCGGGGATATGCCGCACACCTGGGTCGGCGCGGAGTACGTGCGCGCGGTGATCGGCATGCTCATGCACGAGAGCGATAGGGGCCTCGAGCTGCTCCCGGGAACCCCGCCTGACTGGGTGGCCGGCCAGGGACTGGCGATCGACCGGCTGGCGACCGCTTTCGGACCGCTGACGATGTCGGCTCAGCAGGATGACACCACGCTGCGCATGCACCTTGGTCCTGCGCTCAGTCCCACCACGGAGGTGGTTGTCAGCTGGCCCACGCGGCAACGGCCGAGATCGGTGACGGTCGATGGTAAGCCGCGGGGTGACTTCGGCGACGAAGGGATGCATTTGCAGCGGCCGTTTCACGATCTGGTCGCCCAATGGTAGGGGTAGGCAGGAAGAACGAGCGCCGGCCGCTGCCCGCGGTGCGAGTGGACTGAATCCAGGAGTCCGAAACGCGTTCCCGGTATCTACTTCACCCAGGCGCTCCCGAAATAGCCTGATCCTTCGCCTTAAGAGGCTGAAGCGCCGCGTTGATATCTTTGGCGCTGTGGCTCCCGGTTACGTCATATTCCGCGCCCGTTTGCGGCCGCATCCGAGGCCAGGTAACACGAGGCGGACGATGCCCGTCACTCGGAGTCGCCTCAATAGCACGTCGGTCCGGCTCGTGATCGCTTCACAGCATGAGGCCCGGCCTCAGAGCCTCAAGCGGCCATGCACTGGCACGGTCGCGCCGGAGATCCAGCGCGCGGCGTCGCCGACGACAACGAGCACCGTCCGTCAAGGCGTATCGTTGCAGCGCTCCACGCTGATGCTGGAGCCGCTCGCACTTGCAACGAGCCTGCCATTCATTCGTCACATTGAACGATATGTCGGATGAGGCGGTTCATTTCGCGTGCGCCCCGATGATCGAGCTGTGATAGCGCAGCGATGCGTGACGCGCGTCGCGTCGTGTTCGCTCCGAGACGGTACGCTCACGGACACTGGCTGCAACCTTCGATTACACGCTTGCAAGTGAGTTGCAGACAGTATCTCACCCATTGCGAGGAGTGGTGCCTATGTCAAATCCTTACGACAACGCGTCAGAGCGGGTCTCTGTTCTGGGTCCGACACTACATTTCAAAGGGGAACTGCACGCCGACGAGGAATTGCTGATTAAGGGTCGCATTGAGGGCTCTATTACGCACTCACAGCGGATCACGGTGTGCGCTGAAGGCGCGGTGACCGCCAATGTGCGTGCTCAGGTCATCGTGATCGAAGGAACCCTCAGCGGTGACCTGCATGCCGAAAAGTCTGTAATGGTCAAGGAAACTGCGAAGTTACGCGGCAACATCACCGCACCCAGCGTCAGCATCATCGAGGGCGCTCATTTCACGGGAGGCATCGATATGGAAAGGCGGCCGGCGGCAGCCGAAGCGGCCAGCACCGCAAACGCCAACCGCGCACCGAAGGTCTCGGGGGCTGCCAAGTAGCCAGGGAGAGCGAAAATGCTTCAAGCCAATTCGAATTTTGAACGTACGGTCCCTACGGAACGGCATCCGCAAGGTGACTCGGCCCTCGGAGCACCTGCACACGATGTCGGTGCCGGTGATGCCGAGCTATCCAAGATTCCGGTCCTGGGCAAGACTCTGCTGTTTCGCGGCGAACTCACGGCCGAGGAAGACGTGATTCTCCAGGGTCGCGTGGAGGGCTCGATCCGCCACGCCCGCAATCTCATCATCGGAACTGACGGCTCGGTGCTCGGCGACGTTTATGCCCGCCATCTGACGGTCGAAGGTCTGGTTGAAGGCGACCTGCATTGCAGCGAGGCGGCGATCGTTCGGGCGACGGCCCAGGTACGCGGGAACATCTTTGCGCCTCGCGTCGGAATCATGGAAGGCGCTACATTCAACGGCCGCGTTGAGATGGATTCTCCCTCCAGCAGTCAGACGGGTCCTGCCGACGCCTCGCGGCCGAATCCGAAGCAACCCGTGGCGCGGCCGCCCGGGCAAATGTCTGGCGCCACCCGACAGGGTGCAGGAGTGCCGCGCACGCCAGCTTCGGGATCAGCTCCGGAGAGTCCCTCTTCGGGATCTCTGACCGAGGTCGCCGTTGAAAAGATGCTAAATCCGCAGATCACTGCCAAGAAGTGAGCGATAGCTGCCGACTGCGAGTGAAATCGCAGTCGGCAGTCTCTGCAACTGCTCGAACGGCTCAAACATGCGCACCGCGATGGGCCGGGCCTACATGACACTCATACAGAGTGAAGTTCGCCGGCCTGGTGATGCTCGGCGCCCAGGAACATGTACATCGCCGGCACGACGAAGAGGGTGAACAGAGTTCCAATCGAGATGCCGGTGAAGATGACCAGGCCCATGTGGTAGCGGCCGACCGCACCAGCGCCAGTCGCGATGAGCAGCGGCACGACGCCGAACACCATCGACGCGGAAGTCATGAGGATCGGGCGCAAACGGATGGTCGCCGCCGCCTCGATCGCCGCGCGTTTGGACTTGCCTTCGCGCTGCTGGTCATTGGCAAATTGCACGATCAGGATCCCGTGCTTGGCGATCAGGCCGACGAGCGTCACCAGGCCAACCTGCGTGTAGACGTTCAGGGTGGCAAAGCCCAGGAACAGGAACACCACCGCGCCGAAGATCGCCATCGGTACCGACATCATCACCACCAGCGGGTCGCGGAAACTTTCAAATTGCGCCGCCAGTACCAGGAAGATGATGATTATGGCAAAGCCAAGCGTCGCCACGAAGCCACCGGATTCCTGCTTGAACTGCCGCGATTCGCCGCCGTAATCGATGGTGTAGCCCTGCGGCAGAGTTTCCGCGGCAATCCTGGCCAGCGTGGCCAGCGCCTCGCCCTGCGTACCCCCGTACACCCCCTGGATGGTGGCCGAGTTGAGCCGCTGGAAGTGGCTGATCGACTCCGGCACCGTATCGGTGCGAAAGGTAATAACCGTCGAGGCTGGCACCACGCCGCCGTTTGCGGTGCGGATGTAGTAGTTGTCCAGCTGCCCCGGGTTCAGACGCTGCACCTGCAGGACCTGCGGGATCACCTTGTACGAGCGCCCGGAGATGCTGAAGTAGTTGACGTAGCCGCCGCCGAGCATGCTGCTCAGTGCCGCGCCCAGATCCTTCATGGTCAGGCCAAGCAGCGCCACCTTGTTGCGATCTACCACCACGGTGCTTTGCGGCTTGTCAATCTTCAGGCTGTCGTCGAGTACCCAGAACTTTCCGGTCGCCTGCGCTTTCGCCAGTACCGTCTGCGAGACCTCATAGAGTTGCGCGAACGGCGCGGAGGTCTGAATGACAAACTGTACCGGGTAACCACCGTTGGATCCGGGCAGTGACGGTGGGTTGATCCAGAAGACGTTGGCGCCGGCGATCTGCGCGGCCCGCTGCTGCAAGTCAAGCTGGATGGCTGCAGCGCCGCGCGTGCGCAGCGAGTAGTCCTTGAGGATGATGCCGCCAAAGCCGGTATTACTGGTTCCGGTGCCCTGGCCGACGAACTGGAACGCGTTCTCGTACTCTGGAATGGTGCTCAGGGACTGGAAGGCCTGGCGCTGGTAGCCGCCCATCTGCTGAATTGACGCATTGGCCGCCCCGGTGGCGATGTAGAACAAGAAGCTCTGATCTTCTGGCGGCGCCAGTTCGCTCTTCGCCGCGACCCCCATCAAGGGCAGCGCCATCATCACGACGATCAGCACGATCACGACCGCGCCGAACACCACCACCGCCTTCCAGGCGTCGAGCATCGTGTGCAACAGGCGATGATAGGTGGTAGTCACTCTCTCGAAGTTGCGGTCGATCAACTGCACGAGGCGATTGGCACCGCCGTGCTCCATCTTGAAGAAGCGCGCGCACATCATCGGCGAAAGCGTCAGGGCGATCAGGGCAGACACCGCGACCGCCCCGGCCAATGTGAAGGCGAATTCGGAGAACAGCGAACCGGTGAGGCCTCCCTGGAAGCCGATCGGGATATATACGGCCACCAGCACGACCGAGATCGCGATGATCGGGCTGGCGAGTTCGCGGGCCGCGGCCAGCGCCGCTTCACGCGGCGGCTGACCGAGCTTCATGTGGCGGTCGACGTTCTCGACCACGATGATGGCGTCGTCCACAACCAGGCCGATGGCTAGCACTAATGCAAGCAGGGTCAGCAGGTTGATGGTGTAGCCGAGCGTGAGCATGATGAAGAAGGCGCCGATCAGGGATAGCGGCATGGCGATGACCGGGACGAGAACCGAGCGCACACTGCCGAGGAACAGAAAGATCACCAGCGTAACGATCACGAGCGTCTCAAGCAGGGTGCGCACGACGTCGCGAATGGCGGCATTGATGTAGCCAGTGGCGTCGTAACCGATTTCGGCATGCAAGCCGGCTGGCAGCTGCGACTGGATCTCAGGAAAGATCCTGCGGATGGTATCCATCACCGTGAGGATGTTGGCCTCCGGCGCCACATTGATGGCGACGAAGACGGCGTTCTTGCCCTTGAAGGCGACATCGGACTCGTAGTCCTCGGCCCCCAGCACGACGCTGCCGAGGTCCTGCAGTCGGACGAAGCCGCCGTCCTTCTGCTTGACGATAAGCTTCTTGAAGTCCTCGGCAGAATGCAGATCGGTGGCGGCCGTCAGGTCGACGCTCACCATCTGTCCTTTGGTGGTGCCGAGCGCCGAGAGATAGTTGTTGTCTTGCAGGGCGGTGGCGACATCCGCCGCGGTGACGCCGTTGGCGGCCAGCTTGGCCGGATCCAGCCATGCACGCAGCGCATACTGCCGCCCGCCGAGCAGCTCCGCCCGCTGCACCCCCGGCACCGCCTGCAGCTTCGGCTGTACCACGCGGATGACGTAGTCGGTGAGCTGGTTGGCCGGCAGCGTCTCGCTGTTGAAACCGATGTACATGCCGGCGGTCTGCTCGCCCACCTGCACGGTGATGACCGGCTGCTGCGTGCCCGTCGGCAGCTGATTGAGCACCGAATTAACCTTGCTGCTGATCTCGGACTGCGCCCGGTTGGAGTCATAGTTGAGACGCAGGTAGGCGGTGACGGTGGATGTGCCGGTCACGCTGTCGGAAGTCAGGTAATCGATACCCTGCGCCTCGGCCACCGCCGACTCGATCGGGGTTGTGATGAAGCCCGCGACGAGGTCGGCGCTGGCGCCGTAGTACTGCGTGGTCACGGTGACCGTGGCGTTTTCCGTCTTGGGGAACTGCCGTATTGGCAGGCTTACCAGCGCGCGCAGACCCAGCACCAGGACCATCAGGCTCACGACCGTGGCGAGCACGGGCCGGCGGATAAAGATGTCAGTGAACGTCATCAGCCGTCCTTGTCAGCCGGGCGCTCGGTACTCTTGATCCGGACAGGACGTGGCAGACTGGTGCCTGGCCGGCGCCAGTACGGTGGTTCAGTGCTCCTGGGGCTGCGGATTTGCATCTTCACTTGGTTGTGCGCTGTTGTTGATGGTGACCAGCGCGCCGTTGCGCAGCTTGATCTGTCCGGAGGTCACCACCTCGTCGCCTTCGTTGATGCCGTTGAGGATCGCCACCTGATCCCCGCGCGTGGCGCCGGTGGTCACGAAGGTCTGCTTGGCGACCAGATCCGAATGCACGGAGCCGCTGGCACCGCTGTCTCTTGCGGCAGCCGGCGCGTGCGCTTCGGGCTGTGCCGCCTTCCCGCCGGCCTCCTTGCTCTGGGGCACCACGACGTACACGGTGGCGCCGTACGGGTTGTAGGCCACGGCGGTCTGCGGGAGCGTCAGGTAGTGCACCGGGCCGCCCACTTCGACGCTGACGTTGGCATACATTCCCGGCAGCAGCTTGTGCTCGGGGTTTTTGAGCCGCGCACGCACCTTCAGGTTGCGCGTGTCGGTGTCGACCTGGGGATCAAGCGCGGCGATTTCGCCCGCGAAGCTTTTGTCGGGCAAAACGTCCGCCAGCACTTGTACCTTCTGGCCGACGTGGACCTGAGTGAGCGACTGCTGCGGCAGGGAGAAATCGACGAATATCGGATCCAGCTGCTGGAGGGTCGCGATCTTGGTTCCGGGCGCCAGGTACTGTCCGAGGTCAACGGCACGGATGCCGATCTGCCCGGCAAACGGCGCGCGCACGAACTTCTTTGCCACCAGCGCCTGCTGCTCGGCTACCTGAGCGCGGGCGCTGCGCAGGGTGGCGGCGTCGCTGTCGAGCACCGCCTGGCTGATGGCCTGCGCTTCGAATTGCGCCTTATCGCGCTTGTAGTTGGTTTCAGCCAGCTCAGCGGTGGCGCGTAGCGACTCCAGATGAGCAAGGTCATCGGCCGCGCGCAGCTGCAGCAGTAGCTGACCGGCCCGCACGTTGTCACCGGAACTGAACTGGATCTGGTCGACGATTCCGCCCACTTCCGCGCTCAGGTCCGCGCCCCGCTCGGCGCGCAGGCTGCCCACCGCGCCAAGCTGCGGCTGCCAGTCCTGATATTGAGCCTTAGTCGTGCTCACCGTGAACCGCGGCGGGCCCTGCGCGCCGAAGCCCTGAAACATCTTGTAGGCCCCGTAGCCCTTGACGCCGCCGATAAGCACGAGCAAGCCGACAATGACGGCGATGAGTACCAGCCAGCGTTTCATCGGGTCACCCGTGCGTCCTCGTGTATTCTCGCTGCTTACGGTCGTGAATCAGCGAGCGGTGGTACCGGTCCATGGCGATTCCACCAGCCCCCGCCCAACGCCTGAAACAGCGCGGCAGTGTCGGCGTAGCGCGCCGCCTGGGCCTGCAACTGGGCGATGCGGGCCTGCCAGTACGCGCGCTCGACAATCAGCAGGTCAATTGGACTGATCGAGCCGGCCGCGTAACGCTTGAGCGCAATCTCGCGCGCCTCGCCCGCTGCCTCGCTGGCCACGTCTTGATCGTTCAGGGCAGCGGCGTCCGTGTTCACCGCGTGCAGCGCATCGGCGACGTTGCGAAAGGCGGTCAGCACGGTGGTCTGATACTGTGCAGCCGCCTGGTCGTAGGCGGCCACCGCGGCACGCTTTTTGTGCAGCAGCGTGCCGCCGTGGAAGATGGGCTGGGTGATTCCGGCACCGATGCTCCACACACCGCTACTGCTCTTCAGCAGATCCGAGAATTCGGTGCTCGTGCCGCCGAATTCACCGGTAAGGGTAATTTGCGGCAGCATGTTGGCGGTGGCCACGCCGATCTGCGCGCTGGCCTGATGCAGCAGCGCCTCGTAGGCGCGGACGTCCGGCCGCTGTGCTACCAGCTGCGAGGGGACGCTCAGAGGCAGGTCCGGCGGTAGCGTCAGGTCCTCCAAACGGAACGTGGCACCCGGCTGTTGGCTGGGAAGCTGCCCGACCAGCACCGCCAGCAGATCACGGTTCTGTTCCAACTGCTTGTGCAGCGCCTGCAGACTGGCGAGTTCGTTCGCAAGCTGCGTGCGCTGCGTCAGTACGTCGAGTCGCGACGCGCCACCCAGGGCCAGCTGCCGCTCAACTGCGGACAGCTGCTTGCGGTCGGCGTCGATGATCTGCTGGGTCGCATCGATTTGTCCGCGCAGAGAGGCATCCTGAATGGCGGTGGTGACCACGTTAGCCGACAGCGTGAGATAGGTGGCCTCCAGCTGAAAGTTCTGATATTCGGTCGCCGCCCCGGCGGCTTCAACGCTGCGCCGCACGCCGCCCCAGATATCCAGCGTGTAGGACACGTTAGCGGTTGCGTTGTACAGGTTGTAGATGAAAGAGCCGAGCTGCGGTTGCCCATACGATGCCCCGGAGATTTTCTGGCGCACTCCGGAGGCATTGCCGTCGACGGTGGGTAACAGGGCACCGGTCTGAGCGAGGAAGTCCTCATGCGCCTGTCGCAGGGCGGCCTGCGCCGCGGCCACGTCGGGACTGGCTTGCAGCGAACGCTCGACCAGCGCATTCAGTTTTGCGGAGTGGAACAGAGTCCACCACTGCGCCGGGATGTCATCGCCATATGCAAAGGTCTGTGCCGCGCCGGCCGGGCCTTCGCTTGACGTGGTCTGCTTCGGTAGTGGCTCGGCGGTATAGGTCTCGATTTGCGGCGCTTGCGGCGGCTTGAAATTAGGACCTACGGCGCAGCCGGCAAGTACCGCAGCAGTCAGCGAAATCGTTGCGTAGTGACCCCAGGCTTTCGCGGCGGGGTAGGCCGGCCCAGCGCCGCCACCGACAGGTGATGTCATCTGTTACCTCGCGGAATCACTCGTAGTTCAATCCCTGCAGGTCAAGCGCCAGGGTTAAGGTCAATCCCAGAACCCGATGGAGACCGCTGCCGTACCGGCGATTTCCTTGCCCAAGCGGCTTCGTGGAAAACGAGCGCGACATCCCGCTGCTCGACCTACGCCATCGCGCCATGCGCCGACGGCCCACCGGGAGACTTGTTGGGAATGATGGCGGAATGTTGGCTTACTATCCACCCGTTAGGATGGTCCTCGGGACGATCGGTGCGCGAGCCTGGGCCGGCAGATGCAACCTATAACCGGTTTCAGACCCGCCACTACCTCTTACGGGGCGTTGACAATCGTCACGGGTGAAACGATGTCAGCGCCTCGGCAAGAACTCGACGAAGCTCAGGCGTAGCAAACCGGCCCATCAAGCGGTGAGCGCAGAGCTGCCTCAAGCGGATCCGGCGTATCGCGATCGAAGCGGCAGGGCTGTGGGCTGCAGGAGCCGAGCCCCCGGTGACGCACGCATCGGCCCGCTCACAGGCCGCGCGCGCGAGTCATCTTCTCTATCACTGCGATCTTGTGCTCCTCGGCCAGATGGCTGTAGCGCTTAACCATCGCCATGGTGCGGTGACCGAGCACGTCGGCAATCTCAAGGAGGCTTGCCCCCTGGCTCGCGAGATATGAGGCGCACGTGTGTCGCAGGTCATGAAAGCGGAAGTCCGCTATCCCTGCGATCTCCAAGGCGGCATACCAGTGGGCATCGAATGCGTCGTAGGGCTTGTCCGACCCAGATCTTGAAGGAAAGACGAACCGGCTGCGGCCGTTGTTCGAAAGTTTAAGTGCCTTTACGGCCCCGAGAGCCTTCCCGACCAAAGGCAACCGTCGCGGATCGCCGTTCTTTGTGTCGTGAACGATCGCCTGAGGCGCCGGTGTGTCGAGGGCGACGTCGGGCCATTGCAGGCGAATCAACTCGCCACGACGGGCGCCGGTCGAAATCGCGAGCAGCACCAGAGCGTATAGAGCGGGCCAGCCAGACTTGGCGCAGGCGTTCAGCAGGGCGTCTCGTTCCTCGTCACGCAGAAAGCGTATGCGCCCTCGCGCCTCCTTCTTTCTGCTGATGTCGCGTACGGGATTTCTGTCGATCAGCCGCCATTCCATCAGGGCCGTCGAAAACATATGAGACAGTGTTGCGAGGTAGCGGTTCACGGTGGCGCCGGATCGCTTGTACGACAGCGGAATGATGTGCTGCCCCTCCTTGGATCGGCTGAGCTTGGCGCGCGTGAACGCCTGCGAGGCCAGCAAATCCCGGGCCTCTGCGATGCGATCCGGAGTGACCTCGGCAAGGGTAAGCGTGCCAAAGCAGTCCAGCCACCAGGCCACGTGCCGCTCGATGCTCGCTCTTTTTGAGGCGCTGGCGTCGGTGAGGATGCTTTCGCGATACCGCTGCGCAAGAGACGCAAAGGTGAGTCGCAGCGCCCGGGCATGCGCAAAATGGCGACCCTCGAGAATCGCGGACTCGATGGAGTTCGCCCACCGCCCGGCGTCCTTCCGATTGCGGAAGGTTTCGCTCTGGCTTGGGTGTCCCGTTAGTCGTATCTGCACCCGAAAGGAGATCCGACCGGTCAGCGGGCTCGTGAGGCGTTGAATCGACGCCATTTCCCCTGCGCGCCCCTCGTGTGCCGATGGGTACCTCGGTGCGGCAACTCTGCGCCCGGCAGGGTGAAGAGGAAATGCGGGCAATCGATGCGTTCTCGCAGAAACGGCCCGATCGCTGTGGAGGGACTCGCAATCCGTTGGTGTTGAACACGGCGTCGCCGGCGACAAGCCTTCACGTACATTGAGTGGTGCTCGTCAGTGCAAATTCCGTGCGGTGACGATCACCTGTCGGAACCCTTCGGAAAGTCGCGACCGGTAGCCGGGCGCCGGTTTGGTGCACCGAGCTCGGCGGCAAAGACTCCGTTGGCTAACGGGTGACGCTGGCCAGAGTCGGGGCAGCGTCAGACAGCCGGGTCACGAAAATATCGGGTGGGTTGCCAGCCGCAATAGGAGGCAGTTGATGATGGTGGCTCGCGCGACGCAGATCGAGACCCTGCTGACGCCGCTCCCGGGCACGTTGCAGCAACCGTTCTGCGATCGCATCTCGTGCTGCGGATTCACTGGTCCCCGCCGGAAACTCGAACACTTCCGTGGCGTCGAATGGGTTTGTGACTTGCACGGCAGCAGCCCGCGGCTGCGTCTCAGCCGCCGGAGCGGGGGCCACGGGGGCGGCAAGTGCGACCGCCGGCGCAGTGGGCCGCCCCACCAAGGTGTGCCACCCGCTGGCCACGGCGACCCCCAGGAGCAGCGCGACGAACGTTACGGTACAGACGAAATCCACCCGTTCCGTACGCCGGCATATGAAGGTGTCGTGCCCGGGCTTGGCAGGCAGAATCCCGGGTGCCCGAGCCACTGCGTAGGCGGCCTGCGCAAGCTCGAGCTGCTCAGCGGCCGTCAGCTCCAGCTCGACCGTGTCCTCGCCCGGCTCCCGAGCACCGACTGCGGCTGCTGACAGGTCGGGTTCTGCGCTCATCCTGATGCTCCCTGTTCCATTTGGCTGTGGAGCGCCTCCATGCGTTGCCGGAGTGTCCCATATATCCGTGCCGGGCGGTCAGCAGCTGCCCGGTATCCGGCTGTGAGTTTTCGCTTACGTGGTTTTCTGCCCAGCGTCGTGCGCAGCGTTTGACATAGCGTGGCGTTTGCGCCGCTTTTGCCTCAGATGGGGTTGCGAGTCTCGTGCGGGCGCGAATTTGGCCATCACTGCGCGGGTCTACGCGATTTTACCGGCAGCGATAGATGGAACGTGGCACCGCGATCCGTGTTGCGCTCAGCCCATAATCTTCCACCGTGGGCGTTTACAATGGTGCGGCAGACGGACAGTCCTAAGCCCATGCCATGTTCCTTGCTGGTGAAAAAGGGCTCAAAGACCTGTTCCAGTTTCCCTTCGGCGATGCCGGGGCCTGAATCGCAAACCGAGATCAACACGAAACCCTTGCCGTCCAGTCCGGTGCGGATTGTCAAGGAGCGAGCCTCGCGCGGCGTGTCGGCCATCGCGTCGCAGGCGTTCGTCACCAGGTTGATCAGCACTTGCTGCAGTCCCACCCGATCAGCCTGGAGCACCGGCAACTCCGGAGCGAGTTCTGAATGAGCCGTGACGCCCCGATCGATGAGTTCGCCCCGCAGTAGCTTCAGCACCTCCTCGACGAGTTCGTTCGCACTGAGCGGCTGGAACTGGACTTCGCCTGGCTTGAGCAGCTGCCGCAGGCGACGGATGACCTCGACCGCTCGATGAGCGGCAGCCACGATCTCCCCGAGGACCTCCCGCACTTCCTTTAAATCTGGTTCGGACTTGCCGAGGAGCCGTTGCGCCGAATGTGCGTAGCTGAGGCTGGCGGTGAGCGGCTGGCTTATTTCATGGACGATGGACCCTGACAGTTCGCCAAGCGTACTTACGCGAGAAAGATGAGCCAGCTGATTTCGCTGTTGCGCGATCTGCAGCTCTGCACGTGCGTTCTTCTCCTGTTCTTTGACGATCAACCAGGCTCTTGCGCCGAGCGTTGACAACGCGACGCCCACGATAAAAAAAATGCTCATGCCCACGGCCAGCTTATTACGGAAGGTGGTCAGATCGGCAAAAACATCCCGTTCGCTCGAGGCCACGCAAATTGACCAAAAGGTGTTCCCTAAGTGCACGGGGACAAACACGGCATATTTTCTGGTCGGGCTCACCCGCCGGTCGGCGATATTCTGCGAGGTGTATTCCGCGGTACCCTCGCGACCCTGGAGCATGGCGCTCACCAGGGCACCTGATGAAGGGTTGTCTTTGTTGGCTTCCAATACGGATTTGCCCGTGAAGCCCGGTACTGGCGTATAGAGCACGATTCCGGCCTGACTGATCACCCAGGCGTAGCCTGTCGGGCCGACCTTAACCACATCAAGATAGCGCCTCGCGAGGTTCTGGAAGTCGACCAGGACCTCCACCGAGCCTTTGAATTCGGTCCCCTGCAAGACAGGCACATGAAGTGCAACCGCGTCAATTCCCTCTATGGTCCTGAACACCTCACTGATCACGGGCTTGTGTTCGCGCATCAGCGTGACAATGTGCTTTCGATTCGAGATATCTAATCCGACCGCGTTGCTATCCGGGAAGTCATCGCGGATCACGCCTTTCTCATCCACGCGGCTGATCTCCATGATCCGCGCTTGGTTAGTCTCGTAAAACAGCTTCAGAACGGCCTTGCCTTCAGGGCCATCCACGACGACGGTATTCATCTGCGACAGGGCGTTTAAGTTTCCCGTCCAGGTTGCAAAGTACTCTTCGATGCCCCGCGCCGCCTGCCTGGCATAGATCATCTCCTGCTGATCCAGCTTCGTGATCGCGGCGCTTTTGGCCTGCTCGTAAACACCCTCGAAGATAAAAACGCACGCGCCAGCAAATATCAGTGCCAGCGCAATGAAGATCGCTCTAAGGCTGGTGTTAAATCTGTTCAATCGATGGTCTTACTTCATCTGTGTCTTATGCCGGCCCGATCATTCACGCGTTCGCCGAAGCACTGAGGGTGAAAGTTATCGCGGGCCACCGCAGGCGGCCTAGCCCCGAGCAGCGCGCGGCCGGGCTCTCCGGACGGCAGCTGCCGAATGTGCGCGATGAACCTGGCCGGGGTCTGCCCGGCGGGCAAGCGCGTCCACTGCACCTCGCGAAACTTTTCCGGAACATGCTCCTCGTCCTCTCCGGCGTCGTCGATGACCACAGGCACCAGGAAGGCCTCGTGGGCCGTGATCAAGTGCGAGCGATCTTCTGAGGCGTAGCTTAAGAACACCACCCCCGTCGGTGTATGCGCCGGCTTAGGCGACTCCCCTCCATCCCAGCCCTCATAATCTCTGCGGGCCGAATGAGAATGCCCCGAGCACCTCATCTCAGGCAACCTTGCATCGTGGGCCATCCGCTTTTTACCGCCAGGATCACGAGGCCACTCGGGGGTCAGTTGTCTTGCGCCCGCGAAAGTGCGACGGACACGGCTTATGCGCATATTCTTTAGCCTAAAGCCGGGTTTTTTGTCGATCACCGGGTTGCAGGTGAGGAATCGGCTAAGTCATTGAGTGCCTGAGAATTGCGCGATCCGGGGCGATCGGGCTACCGAGGGTCATCGGGCGAAATGTTCGCTGTGACGTATCCTCGAAGGTCGCAGAGGAAACCCCGGTGGCGGCTATCTCGGCGATTGGCGCACACTTTCTGTGGCCAAGCGGCAGTGATCTCTTCGGTCTCGGGAACGTCAGATTGCTCGGCTGCATTTGGGCCGTCCTTGAGATACGTTTTCCGAAGTGGCCGCCCAAAGAGGCTCTCAGCCATCTCCCGAACGGAGATCTTCAATGACGATCTGGATGACCGGGGTCTGCGAAGCAAACGGCATCAACATCCACTACCTGAGAACGCTATGGACATACAGATCAGAAACGAGACCACAGTCGATGTTACGGAGATTGGGCGGTGACTACCTCCGCTGGTCCGTGGGAAAACCTATGCTGGACACAATTGGCCATATCGCCCTGATCGTTAAAGATTCAGGCAGGACGGCCACGCTGTTTAAGGACTTGTTCGGCGCGGCGATTGTGGTGCGCGAAGATGGCGATGGCCATGAGGAGACCTACGTGAGACTTGGTCGAACCTGGTTTGTTCTCGCGCAGGCGGAAGTGGTTCGTCCGCGCAGTGGTGATCACATCGCTTTCCTGGTTTCAAAGACCACGCTTCTGGAAACGGCGGAGAAGCTCGCGCGCATGAACATGGAGTTCTTTCTTGCCAGATCGGACACCGCGCTCTATTTCTTCGACTACGACAATCATGTCTTCGAGCTGGATACGACGGACCTGGATCGTGATTTGGCCGGATGACGGGACATACGGCCGATGGCGAGTTTCCATTCGCGCCAAAGGATCCCCGCGGCAGGTACGTTGGGGGCGAATTCCGCCGCGGCGCGACCGCTAGAAGAATGCGATCGATACCGGCGCAGCGTTGAAGACACCGATACACTGGTCGGGCATGGTGGCGATCACCCAGGGGGATCTGATTGTTTTGGTCATCACAAACGTCTACCTTAACCCCGATGTGCATGCGGCCCTATAAGAAGGGAGTTGCCGGAGTGAAACTCCCTAAAGCAAAGGGAAAATGATGGATACCAAGGCGCGAAAGAAGCTGATCGTGGATCTCGCTTCGGAGCGTGATGAACTCGAACGGCAAGCTGGGGATCGTGAGAAGCACGCGCAACGCTTGAGCGGTCCCCAAAAGAATGCTGCACAGCTTGAGGCCCGCAGCCTGCGCCAGAAGGCAAAAGAAGTCGGCCGACGTTGGGCGGAGCTAACCAAGGAACCCAAGCGCGGCTGAAATGGAGGAGCCACATTGTGCTGTCGGTGTACGACACACGCCGCCGCTATTTCCCGATGCCGCTGCTCGATATGTGGAGCAATAGATTCGTTCAGCCCGGTAAGCGTACAGACCGCTCCGGATCGTCGGCCCTGTTTTAACCAGTGACCGCCGGATTCGCAACCCGTTGGTCCGCGGGGGCGGGCCGTTCAGCAACAACGGGTTAAGGTGCTCGCGATCCTGAAAAACCCGGTTCCAGTGCCTCGGATGCCGAGCGCGAGTCTTGCCCTGACGTTTGATATTCGTGACAGTAGCGGCATATGAACCAACCAGCTCCGTCGGCGGGACCGGGGAACAGCGCGCAAGCCACTGCCCCGATCAGCCCGGTCAACGGACTGCTGATCCTGGCGGCGGTCGTCGTATTTGTGGCGATCTTCCTGGCGCTGAATCATGCAATGGGGCTCACCGAGAGCTGGTCCGGCTTCCTGTTTCTGGTGTGCTGGGCAGTCAGCCACATGGATTTTTCCAGGCTAGCCGATTGTGCCGTCGGCGCCCTAGTCGGCGTGCTCGTCGCGTACGCGCTGCAGCAGCTGCCGCCATTGCTGGGAGTGGCAGCCTTTGTGCCGCTCCTGTGCGTGATCTTGGCGATGGTCTACTGCCAGATCATGGGCTGGCTCACGGTGATGGTGAATCTCACGACAATGACATTTCTCACGATCGCCTCGATGCCCTTGGTCCAGGCGCACGTCAGCTTCCCTAACCTGCTTGCGACGCTGGCTTTCGGTGTGACCTACTTTGCGGGGTTGGTGCTGCTCGGCCGGTGGTTCACGCAGCACGCGGCGGCCAAGAAGAGCGTGGCACCAAGCGCTGACACCCACAACATTGATCCGGGCTGAAGCAGAAACCTGCGCGTACCCGGCGGGACCAGAGCCGTGCAGATCGGGATCAGAAACGAGACCGCAGCGGATGTTACGGAGATTGAGGCCGTGACCCTTTCCGCTTTTCTGAACGCGCCACACACAAGTCACACTGAGCAGTTCATCGTCAGCGCATTGCGCAAGGCTGGAAAACTGACCATTTCGCTGGTCGCCGAGGCTGCAGGCAAAGTGATTGGCCACGTTGCGGTCTCTCCGGCATTTATATCGGACGGCGCGCCTGGTTGGTTCGCGCTCGGCCCGATTTCAGTCATGCCGGAGCATCAACGCGGCGGTGTGGGCTCCCGTTTGATGCGCGAAGCCCTGCGCATCCTTCGTGACCAGGGTGCGGCGGGCTGCGTAGTGCTTGGAGAGCCCAGGTACTACAGCCGGTTCGGCTTTCAAGTCGACCCAAGCCTTACTCTTCCCGATGTTCCGCAGGAATACTTCCAGGCCGTCTCGTTCGACTCATCTCGGCCGCACGGCACTGTTTCGTACCACAAGGCATTCAACGCTCACGCCCCAAGTCAGTAAATCAGAGTGCCCCTAAGATGCGCTGCTTATCGCGTAATGGCCCCCCGGGTTGCCTTCAGGGACCGGGCTGAGGGTCTGAAGCGGCAAATGCTAATTTTTGGTTTAGAACGAGCACTCCGCTCCCGACCAAGCACCGTCATTCAGGGTACCGGATGGTCTGTCCTGAGCCGATCGATCACCAACGCCGCAGCCTTTAACAGCAGTAAAATGCGCTAAGGCGCCTCCCAGCCTCGAGACGTCTGAGTCGGGCAGTAAGTCGCTCGCGAAGTGGTAGCGCGCGAGGGCCTGCACGCTTAGTATTTTTGCGCCGTCGGTCGATCAGGGAGAAAATCGTGTGCATGCTAGGGCCGCGCTCGATTGGATTGTCACTTCTTTCGCTATTGCTGCTCACCCCTGTGGGCAATGCGCATGACACCGCGTATGTCGCTGAGATTCAGAAATGGCGGGACGACTTCGACAAGGACGTGCGCACGGGCGGTTGGCTCGAACTGATAGGGCGTCTCAAACTCGAACAGGGCGCGACAACGCTCGGTAGCGAATCCGGTGCCACTTTGCGTCTGCCACCAGTGGCGCCTAAGCGGATCGGCACGGTGATTCGAGAGGGTGGGGCCGTAAGATTCGAGCCGGCGGAGGGCGTGGCGGCCACCGTCGACGGCAATGCCGCTGCCGCCGTGAATGAGCTTTCGACCAAGACCGGCTCCGGACGCGTCAAAGTCGGCAGCTACAGTTTTGCCGTTCGGGTTATTGGGGATGACCTCTACCTGCTGGTTCGGGACTCAGATAATCCCTCCGTTGCGAGATTCAAAGGTACGAGTTGGTTTCCCATTGACCGTGCGTACCGGGTGAAAGCGCGGTTCACTGCCTATGCACAACCGGAACAGGTACCCGTGCCAATGACCCACGTGGATTCCAAGGAAACAATGACATCAAGGGGAGATGTGACGTTCCAGTGGGCTGGCACCACCGTCCGATTGAAATCATTTACCGATAAGGATCGGCTCTTCCTAATGTTCCAAGATAGGACCAACGGGCGGGAGACCTATGGCGGCGGACGGTTTCTCTACGCGCCGATGCCAAGAGGCGGGACAACAATGCTGGACTTCAATAAAGCGTTCAATCCGTACTGCTCGGTCAATTCGTACGTCATGTGCCCCGTGCCTCCGGCTGAAAATCGACTCGGCGTCGAGGTCGCTGCAGGGGAGAAGTACGACGGGGACGATTGAAGATTACTGTCGAGCCCGCCTCGTACGCCAGAAAACACCGGGCCATGTGCCGGGGGTTTCGCCCGCAAGCAGTGTTGAATCGATCAATTTATCTTAGAAATAAGGGGCAGATAATTCCTAAGAGACGGATCTTTATTTGCAGCGACCAGCAAATACTTGAACGGTGGGCAACTCCACCCGTGGTCGCGCCATGACGAGCGCTCGATGCGGCTACCCCTGCAGCAACCCCACGAAACGTAGGCTGTGACGATCTCGCGTGACATGCGTTGAGACTGGCCGCGCCGCTACTCAACAAACACCTCGCGCCGTGTCAGTCGGGTCGCTGCCCGATCCAAAGGGCACGAGATGTTGGGCTCTCAGTCACCGGTACCCACGCACCTGGATCACGGAGATAGAGCGCTTTTGTCTTGCGCCGACGGAGGCCGGCGCGTCCATGTTTGCGTACGTCCTAAAAACGAGAACCCGATGTATCCACGCACGAGTAGCTTGGTGCCCCCATCGGCGAGCTTCAGAGTGGCCTTGTAAGTTCGGCCGCTGGTCGGGTCGAGAATATGCCCCCCCTCCCACACCGTGCCGTCTTGTTTCAGACCCCAGAGGATGATCATTCCGAGCATCGGCTGATCTTTTCGCTCGCCCTCGCACTTGACGCACAACGCGTTGGGTTCTTCGCCTGGACGCAAGAAGGCCTGTACGACCCGGCCCTGCAGTTCCCCATCGATCTGAGTTATCTCCACTACAGCGCGCGGGGAATTCGTCTGATCATCGATCAGTGTCCAGCGACCGACCGGTGATGCCATGTCTGCGACGGAGCTTTTTGGCGAACCCCAAGAGCCCGCGGCACACAAGATCACGAACGCAAAGGCAACGCAGCGTCCGGAGCAACACGAAGCCTTGCGCAGTAGATGGAGCGACCTCAAGTCTGCCACTGTCGTTTCCGAGGGAACGGTTCGACTCGATCGCCTGAAGGTCATCGATTATCGACCGCCGGACCGGGTGCGCAAGCTGACGAAGAGAAATTTCTCCTGGCGACAGGGACGGCCCCGTACGCCCGCGATCTACACGCGCTTCATGCGCCGCACCCGGAATAATTCGGCGGACAAAATCGCTGAGTTGGCGGGGCTCTCAGACGTGGGAAACAAATGACTCCGTAAAACCTGAGGAAACGGAGCTAAGTGATTGTTTTAATGGCTCCCCGGGTTGCAACGCGGACAGTAGCGCAAGTACCTGAGCACCGAGGAATTCTAGCCGAGTCTTCCGTGCGGCTACCCCTGCAGACGCCCCACGAAACGTGGGCTGTGACGATCTCGCGTGAGATGCGTTTGAGACCGGCGGTGCGACTGATGGCCCCTGCACCTCGCGCCGAACCGGAGGCCTCCGCGGCGATTGTCAGGCGCCACTGGCGTCTGTACGCAATCTGCGTATAATACGCTTGGATGAAAGCGGTCTTCATCGAGCTGCCGGCCTTCGAGCGGCATCTCAAGGACTACCTCGATGACGACGCGTTCAACCGCTTGCAGGACGCCCTAATGGACAATCCTGAAGCTGGCGAAGTCATTGAGGGAACTGGCGGACTGCGTAAGGTGCGCTTTGCCGATTCCCGTCGCGCCAAAGGCAAGCGCGGGGGTTTGCGAGTCATCTATTACTACTGGACCGGCGGACCTGAGTTCTGGCTGTTCACGCTGTATGACAAGGACGAAATGGCTGATTTGTCACCCAGGCAACGAGCGGAACTGAAGGAGCGTGTCAAGGGCGAACTCAAGATGAGGAGAAAGAGATGAGGAAAAAGCGTGACCTGTATGATGAATTGCTGGAAGGGTTTGACGCTCTGGCTGATCAGCGCGCTGGCAAGCGAACACTGCGTACGCACGAGCTGAAGGTGAAACCGGCGCCGAAGATCACCGCTCGCGAACTGGCGAAGGTCCGACAGGACATGAATCTCTCACGGGGACTGTTCGCAAGGTATTTGCGTACGAATGTCCGGACGCTTGAAAACTGGGAGCAGGGGCGGGCCAAGCCAAATGCTCAAGCCGCGTTGCTGATTCGCATGGTGCAGCGCTTCCCGGACACTGTGCGCCGACTTGCAGAGATCTGAACGCCCCGAATGCTGGCGTCATCGCGTACGTGAGATTCGTTGTGACAGCGCGCTCCAGCTAGTCAACGAACACCGGTGGGTGGCAGACATGCCTCGCTCCATCCGGCCCCCGTGGAAGGACGCCTGTGGTACGAGGCGCATGTCGACGAGCCCGGCGTGCTGATGCTGATAGTCGCAGTGTAACAACTCGCAGCGATTGCCGGGTCATTTTGATACCTCTCCATTGGCACGTTGCCGCCTGCTCTGCCGCCGCTATGCGCCCCCGGAGAGCGTCCGTGTCTCCGGGGGCGGGTTGGGTGTCACCGCGGGAGCGCGTCAGTCAACAGCTCAGTGTCCCGCTTCCTCTTCGGCCACGCAGCCCGCTCTGAGAACTGCGAACGAGATGATCAGGTGGCCGGTCCGTGTCGGATGGATTCCGTCCCAGAAGAGGTAGTGTTCCGGATCCGGACATACGGCACCCACCGCGACGCCGAACGTCAGGCACGAATCGACCGCATCGCGCAGGCCGTAGCGGGCCGGCGCCGACACGACGGTGTGCAGTAGGGCGTTGGTGTCGAACGGCTCGATGTGGATCTGTGGCAGTCCGCTCAGCGTACCCACGAGCTGCGCGAGTGCGCCGTTGTACGCCGCCGTCAGCTGCGTCGCCGCACCCTCGTCCTCGGGGCCGAGCGAGCGCACGAACGGAGTGAGGGCGGGATCGGGCAGATTCAGGATCAGGAACTTCCGGGCACCCGCTCCCCAGAGCATCTGCAGGTTCTCGGCCATCGCTCCGATCGCCTGCTCGATGATCACCGTGCTGGTTGCGCCAGTGGGATCGCTCTGCAGCGCCTCCAGCGCATCGAACAGATCATTCGCACCGATCCAGACGACGTAGGTGCGATCGGCGGGCGCGTGACCGCCGAAGTCGCTCACGAAGGCCCTCACCTGCGTGCCCAGATCGAAGTCCGGGAACGCCGGTGCGTTGGGGCGCGCCCGTGCCCGGCCCACGGCGTAGTTGGTGAACACGCCCGGCTCGCGTAGCGCCGGCTGGCCGCTCGCCGGTGTGTCCCGCTCCTCCGCCAGGTCCTCGGCCCAGGTGGGACCGTTGCTGAAGTGGTGCCCGCCAATCGCATACGGGTAGATCGGTACCGGCTGGTACGGCGGCCGGCTGACCTCGCCGAAGGCGGTATAGTAGTTACCCGGATCCGACAGGCTGTCGCCGAAGAACACGAAGCCCCTCGGCTCGTACGCTTGCGCCGCTGCGGGTGCCATGCTCAGGACGAGCAGGCAGAGCGCAACGGTCGTTCGCGCGTAGTTCATCATTCGCTTCATGGTCGCTCTCCCTCAAGGTTTATAGTCGATCGCGGCGGGACAGTCGTTCCGGCCCGCCGGGAACCAACGTACGGGCGCGACCCTTACGCTCGATCTACGTGGCACTTACAGTTCACTGACACCTGCGCGCCTCACGCCTCGTCGCTGCCGCGATGTAAGTGATCTGTAAGCCGCTGGTATGGCGGCTGTGGCCATGCTGCAGCAATAGTCCCCCGCGAATCCCGCTCATCGGCCTGAGGGAGGGTGACGAACATGCGCGGGCGATCGATGACTAAAGCGACATCCCGCCGCATGGGAAGTGCATCCGTCTGCATCGCAATCCCGCTGGCGCTCGGCGCGCTGAGCGGCTGCGTCCCCATCCCGTACAAACCCACGGCGACCGTGGCGCACTCGCCGATCGAGGCATCGGCCCTCGCCATCAGATCAGGCGCCAGGGATTCGGTGCCGCAATCCGTCGCGAAGTCGATCGAGCGTGTCGAGGCGCGGGTCGTCCTCATCGACGCGACGCAGTATCTGAGCACTGTCCCGCCGGGCGGCTCGGGGACGCTGTCCGACCTTCTGGCGGCACGCCGTTCGGCCGCGGCGCCGCCTGTTGAGGCGACCTACCCGCTGCGTGTGGGCGAGCCCATATACCGGCAGCTGCACGACAGCGGGGCGGCTGCGCCATTTCCCTACTTCCCGGTCACCTGGGTCGGATACGAGAAGATCCAGACCCGTTCCGCGCTGTCGGCCTCGCAGGCGGCGGACGCGCTGCTGGTCGCGATAACTACTCCGAGTTCATTGCCAGCCTGGTGTACGGCGTCGCCACCGTGGCCCGCCGGCAGGCCGCGCTCGAGCAGGCGCTCGCCGGGGAGGTCGCGCACTGGCTCGCCGCTGCGCATCCGACGGGTGCGATCCGCCTTGCGCTCGTGATGCAGACGGGTGGTGCCGCGGAATCAGCTGACCAGAGCACCCGGGTGCCACCGGTGCCCTGAGGCGGCGGCCTTGTTGCAAGCGGCCCGATGTTGGTACGGTGCCAGGTGTTGGATTCACGGTTATAGGTTATAAGGAACAGGTGCCGCATGGACGCTGTCTCGACCGCATCGCAGCAGCAGACATCGATGGCCACACGAACGAGACTGGCGAAGCTCACACGGCCCGCAACGGCCGCGATCTATACACGCATGCGGCTGTTCGAGGAGCTCGACAAGCCTGATGCCGCCCCCGCCGTATGGCTGGTAGGACCCCCGGGCAGTGGTAAGACCACGCTGATCGCCGACTACACCTCAACCCGGCGGCTGCCGAGCCTCTGGTACCAGGTCGACCGTGGTGACAGCGACATCGCCTCCTTCTTTTTCTACCTCTCCCAGGCGGTGCAGGGCGAGCGGCGCGGCGGCAAGCCGCTGCCGCAGTTCGGGTCCGCCTATGCGGGCAACGTCGAGGCGTTCGCGCGCAACTACTTCCGCGATCTGTTCGCGCGGATAGAGAAGCCCTGCCTGGTATTCGACAATTGTCACGACGTCGAGGCCGCCGACCCGCTGTACGGCGTGCTGCGGGTCGCCATCGATGAGCTGCCGCAAGGCGGACGGCTCTTCATCATCAGTCGCCTGAGTCCGCCGACGGGGGTTGCGCGGCTGCGCGCGCGCGGCCGCCTGACGCTGCTCGGCTGGGCGGACCTGCGGTTCACGCTCGAGGAGGCCTGCGGAGTTGCCGCGGTGCGCGATCCGGGAATCACCCCGGCTGAAGTCGAGCGTCTGCACGCACGCACCCACGGCTGGGCCGCCGGTTTCATCCTGCTGCTGCAGAATCGGGACGCGCGCTCCTCGGCGGTCAGCGCCCCGGACGCCGAGACACCGTCGGTGATCTTCGACTACCTGGCCGAGGAGGTGCTGCAGCGCTTCAAGCCGGAGACGCAGGAGGCGCTGCTGCGCCTGGCGTACCTCCCGCAGATCACCGAGCCGATGGCGGACGAGCTCGGCATTGCGACCGAGTCGCGCAAGACGCTGCTGGGACTCGCCCAAAAGGGCTTTCTCGTCACGGCCATTCCCGGGGAGCCGCAGACCGTCTACCAGCTGCACCCTTTGCTGCGCGAGTTTTTCGAGGCGCGGGCGGAGATGACCGGCAGCGCGGAGGAGATTGCGACGCGCAAGCGTCTCGCCGTGAAGGTGCTGTCGGCTTACGAGCATTTCGAGGCGGCGGCGGCGCTGCTGGTGCGCTTGCGCGACTGGGCCGGGCTCGAGAGCCGGATTCTGAGTCAGGCGGACGGACTGCTGGCACAGGGTCGCGGGCAGACGCTGGAGAACTGGATCAGCGCGCTGCCGGAGGCGCGCCGTGGCGAGAACCCGTGGCTGCTCTACTGGCTTGCGACCGCGCGCTATCCCTACGCGCCGCGCGACTCACGCGAGCTCTATGCGCGCGCGTTTCGGCTGTTCACGCGCACGACGCCGGTCTCGACCGCCGGAGTCCTGGCCTCGATCAACGGCGCTCTGGAAGCGACGCTGCACGATCCGGACGACTTTACACTGCTCGACCCCTGGATCGAGGCCGGCGCGCAGTGGATCGCCGCCAACACCGAGTGGCCAACGCCGGAGCTCGAGGCGCGGCTCACCGGCAACATGTTCATCGCGCTGGTGCTGCGCCAGCCATGGCATCCCGACGTGCCTGTCTGGCGCGAGCGCACGCAGCGCCTGAGCCAGACCCATCGCGACCCCAACGTGCGCCTGAGCATCGACGCCGTGCTCATCACGCTGTCTGCCTGGAACGGCCAGTTCGCCGGCGCCGAGCGCCTGGTCGAGCACGTTCGCAGCCTGGTCGCGCTTTCCAACGTCACGCCGGTATCTGCGACCAAGTTCGCCCAGGCGCAGGCGACCTATTACATGCTCGCCGGCGATCACGCAGGCTGCATGAACGCGGCACGCACCGGGATCGATATCGTGCAGCGCAGTGGCGTGCGCATCTGGAACGACACTTTCCTCATCAACGCGCTGTGCAGCGCGCTCGGGGAAGGGGACCTGGAGGATGCGGCCCAGTGGCTCAAGAGCATCGAGGCACGCGGGCCCGGCACGCGCCGCTTCGACCTGTTCCTGCGCTCCTATGCCACGGCGTGGTATGCGATGTTGCGCGGCGAGCTCTACCTCTCGCTGCAGCACCTGAAGACCGGGGTGCGCACCGCCACCGAGCTCGGCGCGCCATTCTTCGAAGTGGTCGCGGGACTCGCGCTCACGCAGGTGCTGCAGGCGAGCGGCAGCGAGGCAGCGGCGGACCGCGAGCTGGCGCGCACGCTCGAGATCTCCGGCCGGCTGAAGAACCGCCTGCTCGACTTCATGGGACACTTCTGCGGCGCCGCCCTCGCAGTGACCCGCGGACGCGAGTCGGAGGCGCTCGAGCCGTTGCGCGAGGGACTCGCGATCGCCCGTGAGCGCGGCATCATGCACTGGCTGTGGTGGGAGCCGCGCCTCGCGGCGCAGCTGTGCCGCATCGCCTTCGCCGCCGGCATCGAGAGCGAGTTCCTGCGCCACCTGCTGCAGCGGCGCGCGCTGTTGCCCGATCCGCCTCCGTATCTGGTCACCGAGTGGCCGTGGCGCTGGCGGATCCGGGCGCTTGGCCCGTTGCGCATCGAGAACGCCGCCGCCGAGGCGGTCACGGTCGGCAAGGCGGTGCGCCCGCTCGAGCTGCTGTCGGCGATCATCGCCTTTGGCGGCGAGCACGTGCGCATCGAGCGCCTGGCGGACGCGCTCTGGCCGCGCGTCGACAGCGACTACGCGCACCGCTCCTTCAACACGACGCTGCACCGCTTGCGCGAGTGGCTGGGGGACGATGCCGCGGTGCTTCTCGAGGGCGGCGAGGTCGCACTCAACCGCCGCTTGATGTGGCTCGATACCTGGGCGTTCGAGCAGGCGGCGAAGAACCTGCACGCTCTATTCGGCGCGGCGGACCTCAAGGATCGCAGGAGCGAGCTGCTCGCCGGGATCAGCCAGGCCCTGGCGCTCTACCGCGGACCATTCCTCGGCCCCGACGCGGACGTCTCCTGGGTCGGCGCCGGAAGGGAGCGCTATCGCACCGTGCTCGTGCGGCTGGTGACCACTGCGGTGCAGGCGGCCGAGAAAGCCGGCTGGCTCGATGAGATGCTGAACGTCTGTCGGCGCGCGTTCGACTGCGAGCCGCTGTCGGATCCACTGTGCCGTCGCCTGATGAGCGCGCTCGCGCAGACCGGACAGCGCGCCGAGGCGTGCGAGGTGTTTCTCGCCTTTCGCACCGCGCTGCGCGCCGCGCAGCAGGGCGAGCCATCCCCAGCGACGCAGGACCTCTATCAGAAGCTGAGCACCTGAATCAACTCCATCGGCCGGAAAGGCTGTGCTGCGGCGCACAAGCCCTGCTGTAAGTCATCTGTGAGCTATCCGTGAGCCGGCCGTAGCCACCCGCGCCCGACAGTACTCCCTGCCAGATATGAACCCCTGGCGCGGAGGATCCCATGAGCATGTTTCCAGTCGCGAGCACGCTCCTGCGAGGCCCGACCGGCACACGCTTCCGCCGAGCCCGCCCCGCCATTTTGCGGCCGACGCTCGGGGAACGCATGCGGTTCGCAGCGCTCGCGCCGTTCAACCTGCTGCTGCAGCTCGCCTGCATCCGCTTCGAGACCTTCCTCGCGCTGTTCGAGCGGCTGACGCCGGCTTTTCTCGATTGGGCGGGACGGTGGCGCGCGCGCGCTACCTTCTACCGCGCGGCGCGCGCCGTGCCGGCCTACCGGCAGTTCCTGAGGTCGGCGGGCTTCCGTGGAGGCACGCCGCCCGAGACCGATAAGGACAGCTACATCAAACGCTACCGCACCGAGCGGCGCTGCGTCGGCGGCCGGCTGCCCGGGCGCGATGTGACCATCGATGAATCCTCGGGCAGCACCGGCACGCCCTACAACTGGGTGCGCAGCGCGTGCGAGTGCCACCAGAGTCACATCTTCGTCAGCTACTTCGCGCAGTACTGCTACGGCCGCGAGCCCTATATCACCCTCAACGCCTTCTCGATGGGCGCCTGGGCGACGGGGATCAACATGGGGGTGGCAATGGCGCGACACGGCATCGTCAAGTGCACCGGTCCGGACGTCGACAAGATCCTCGACACCATGCGCTTCTTCGGGCCCTCGTATCGCTACCTGATCGCCGGCTATCCGCCCTTCCTCAAGCACCTCATCGATGTCGGCGAGGCGCAGGGATTTCCGTTCGCGGAGTTCCAGATGCGCGCTCTGGTCGGCGGCGAAGGCATGGCGGAGGGGCTGCGCGATTACCTGCTGCGCCGCTTTGCGAGCGTCTTCAGCGGCTTTGGCGCTACGGATCTCGAGATCGGCATCGCCGGCGAAACGCCGCAGGCGATCGCCATCCGCCGGCTGTGCCGTCAGCAGCCGCAGCTGCGCGCGGCGCTGTTCGGTGCGGACTCGCGACTGCCGATGCTGTTTCAGTACAACCCGCTGGTGCACTACGTCGAGGTCAACGCGAATCGCGAGCTGCTGTTCACCATTTCGCGCAAGTCGCTGCTCTCGCCGCGCGTGCGCTACAACGTGCACGACGAGGGCGGGGTGGCCCGCTACGACGAGATGCAGCGGCGGCTCGCCGCCTGCAGCATCGATCTCGAGGCGCTCGGGGCGCGCGCCGGCCGGCGGCCGCTGCCGCTGCCGTTCTTCTGGGTGTACGGGCGTCGCGATCACACCGTCTCGGTGATGGGCGCCAACATCTACCCTGAGGACATCGAACAGTGCCTGTACGCAGAGCACGCGCTGGCGCGCATCACGCACTCGTTCTGCCTAGGGCTCGAGGAGGGCGCGGGCGCCGCGGTCAACCCGAAGTTCATCTTCGAGATCGACGCCGACCCCACCGCGGAGCTCGTTGAGACTTTCCGCAGCTCGATGCTCGAACGGCTGATCGCGCTCAACGCCGACTTCCGCGAGGCGTGGAAGGAGTACCCGCAGAGCGTCACGCCGATCATCGAGCTGCACCGGCGCAGCACCGGGCCGTTCGCCGCCGATGCGACACGGATCAAGCAGGTCCGCCTGCTGAAGCGCGCCTGAGGAGCACACCATGCTGGACGCATTGATCGCTGTGCGCGCTCGCCGGGAGTTCCCGGTGCTGGCGGTGTGGCTCGTGATCCTGCTGCTTGCCGGCGCGCTCGCCATGCGCGTGAACGAGGTGGTTCGCGGCGGGTCGGACGGAGTGCCCGGGAGCGAATCGATCGCCGCCGTCGATGCCGCGGTCGCCGCCGGTGTGCCCTCGGGCACCTTCTATCCGTTCGTCGCGGTGCTGCATTCGGACGCAAGGTCAGTGAGCGATGTGCAATTCGCAGCGCTGGGTCGCGACCTCACCCGTGCGTTGGAGGAGCGCGGCAGCGCGACCGCGGTGCAGTCGGTGTGGAACAGCGGTGATGCGCGGCTCGCGGGGCGCTCCGGGCACAGCGCGCTGCTCCTCATCCGGACGCGGGCGAGCACCTTCAGCGAGGCAGAGCTTGCCACCGAGCGGCTGCGCGCGGCGGTCGCCTCGGTGGCGCTGCCCGCCGGTTTCCGCTGCGAGGTCACCGGTCAGCCCGCCGTGCTCTATGACCTGAACCGCCGCAGCTCCGCAGACCTCCTCGACGCTGAGCGCATCGGCCTGCCGCTGACGCTGCTGATCCTGCTGTTGGTGTTCCGCTCGCCGCTCGCGGCGCTCCTGCCGATCGCGCTCGCGCTCACCGCGACCACGATCAGCATGGCGGCGCTCTATCTTCTCAGCCGCTTCACCCTGGTCAGCGTCTTCGCCGAGAACACCGTCACCATGATCGGGCTCGGAGTCGGCGTCGACTACGCACTGCTGCTGGTGGGCGCATTCCGGCGGGCGCTCGGCAGCGAGCGCAGCCCGCACGAGGCTGCAAGGCGTGCGGTGCGCGAGGTGCGTGGGACGATCGTCTGCTCGGGTACCGCCGTGGCAGTCGGCTTTCTGGCCCTGTCTTTCGTGCGGTTGCCCTTTCTCAAGGCGCTGGTCTTCGGCGGCGTGGTGGTCGTCCTGGCCGCCGTGCTGGCGACGCTCACTCTGCTGCCCGCCGTGCTCGCGCGGCTCGGCTCGAGCGTGGACTGGCCCGGCGCAGGCGAGCGGCGGCAGGCTCCCGCCGCATTCTGGAGCCGCTGGGCGCAGCTCGTGATGCGCCGTCCGCTCCTCTGGGCGGGGCTGGCGCTCCTCATACTCGCGCTCTTCATCGCACCGGTGTTCCGTCTGTCCGACTGGAACCTCGGTGCCTCGGCATTGGCCGCCGATCTCGAGGCGCGACGCGGCTACGAGATCCTGGCACGCGACTTTGCGCCCGGGTGGATGGGACCGACCGCGGTGGTGCTCGAGGCGCCACCGGGGCATACCGTTCTCGAGGGCCCCTCACGTCGGGCGATCGAGGCGTTGGCCACGCGCCTGCAGCGCGATCCGCGCATCCTCTCGATCCGCGGCTTCCCCGACCTTGACGCCGCGCTGCGCCGGGCTGGACTTCGCGATGCGGGTCCGGGCGAGCTCCCCGAGCTGCTGCGCACTCCGGCGCGCGAGGCGCTCGGCACCGAGCGGCGGATCGCGCTCCTCGCTCTCATCGGCGGCGATCCGCCGGAATCGCAGTCGGCCGCCGCGCTGGTGCGGACGCTGCGCGCCGATCCGCTGCCCGAGCTCGCCGGCACCGGCCTCACGGCGCGCATCACCGGAGCGCCCGCCATGCTGATCGATTTCGACCGGGAGATCTTCGCCGGCATGTGGCTGGTCGTGCCGACGGTTCTGCTGATCACGTTCGTCGTGCTGCTCGTGCACCTGCGCTCGATCCTGATTCCCTTGAAGGCGATCGTCCTGAATCTGCTGTCCGTGCTCGCGAGCTACGGTTTCCTCATTCTCATCTTTCAGGACGGCCACGGCGCGACGTTGCTCCGTCTCACGCCACCTGGCGGGCTCAACGCCTTCATCGTGCTGGTGCTGTTCACGATTCTCTTCGGACTGTCGATGGACTACGAGGTGTTCCTGCTTTCGGCCATCCGCGAGGAGTACCGGCGCACCGGTAGCTCCGCAGCGGCGGTCGCGCGCGGCATCGCCCGCACCGGCGGGATGATCACGAGCGCCGCGGCCATCATGATCTCCCTGTTCCTCGCTTTCGGCTGCACGCACCTCATCGCCACGCGCGAGTTCGGCCTCGGGCTCGCCTTCGCGGTGGCCCTCGATGCGACCGTGGTGCGTCTCATGCTGCTGCCGGCGCTGATGACGCTGCTCGGCCGGGCGAACTGGTGGCTGCCGACGCTTCGCCGCGCCCGCGAGGAGCAACACCCATGAGCTTCGGTCCGTGGGAAGAGATCGCGACACTCGCGCGCCTGGCTCCAACGCCGCACAACACGCAGCCGTTCCGGATTCGACCGCTGAGCGCACGCATCGCCCAGATCGTCTCGCTCCGCGAGCGCATGCTGCCGGTCGAGGACACGGACAATCTCTACGTCCTGTCCTCGTTCGGCATCTTCGCGGAGACCCTGGAGCGCGCCGCGCGGCACTTCGGCGTGCACCTCTGCGTGACGCCCGAAGCGGACGTCGTGCCGGCCGCCATCGGGCCGGGTGTGGGCCCGCTCTTGCTGGGACGCGCCGAGGCCCTGGGACGCTGCCCACCGGAGGACGAGCGGACCCTGCTCGAGTCGCGCCGGACGTCGCGTCTGCCTTACGAGGACCGCCTGGTGGCGCCGCACATTCTCGGGGAGCTCGGCCGCATCGCCGCAGCCTACGGACACCGCTTTGAATCGTTCGACGAGCCTGAGGTCGTCCGCGATGTCCTCGAGCGCAACGTCACAGCGCTCCTCGAGAACAACCTGAAACCCGAGGAGCTCGCCGAGCTGCGCAGCTGGATTCGTATCGCGGACACACCTGACATTGGCGACGGGCTCTGGTCCGGTCCGCTGAACCAGCCGCGGTGGGAAATGCGGATCGCGCTCAGGACGCCGCGGCTGTTTCTCCTGCCCGGCATCGCCTCGATCGTGCGACGCAAGTACCTGCGCACACAGGCGGGCACGCGCCACGTCGCGATTCTGCGCGGCCCTTTCGGCTCCTGGTCCGAGCTCGTCACCGCCGGGCGCATGCTGATGGATCTGTGGCTGGCGATGACCCGTCACGGCGTCTACATGCTGCCCTACGGATCGATGATGACCAACGCATCCTGCAGTCGCCACCTGCGCGAGCGCTTCGCGGCCGACGACATCTGGTTCATCCTGAGATTCGGCTATTCAAAGGTGCCGCCCAAGGCGCCACGACTAGCTTCAGTGCTGATGGGAGATGATCGGTCGCCCGTCGGCAGCCATGAAGCAGTCAGGCGACCCGGGCATTACGTGCCAGGCAGGTCCGCAGAAGCGTCGCGCTGAGCACGCGGTTCTGTCATGTATTAACTACTAGCGAGAGGAAGATGAGTAGACGCGAGACCTGAGCTACAGAGCAGCAAAACCATGTGCCGAGCACTTCTGTCATGTTTGCTTCTCATCGCGATCGGGTGCGCCATGCGCCCGACGGGATATGTCGCAGCCAACAGCTCCTACGCGACCTACGGCTACTCTGATAGCGCTGAGGGAGGTGACGACTACAGTATCCTCGTTAAGGCGAACTCGGCGACCTCCGACGAGCGCGTTGCGCAACTCGTACTGCTGCGGGCGGCCCACCTGACCTTGGAGAGGGGCGGCAATCGGTTCGAGATCATTCATTCTAAGAATCTGTTGGCGCAAACTGACCGTCTTACCGCACTTCCCCTGGGCATTGGTGGCACATTCGTACCGATAAAGGTGGGTAGCGATGAGAACAAGCTTGCGGCGCTCATTATTCATGTGTTGCGCCCGGACGCGACGCCGGCGGGCCCGGAGGCAATTGATGCGCAACGCGTTGTGGCCGACTTGAGCGCTAAACTAGACCGCTAAAGCCCTGAAGTCCGGGGAAATAACATGCGCACGTATCCCTTACCGTATCGCCTGGCTATCGCGGTGCCGAGCCTGGGACTGGCGCTACTGGGTGGATGTGCGACTCCGGCGAGACCTGAGCAGATGGCCACGCAAACGCTAGTACAGCGAGCCCCCGCAGCGCTGCTTGGAAAAGTTGCCATCGGGGACGTGACGGGCGGAAAGGCGACTAACCCAATGATGTTTGCGGAGGTTGGAAACGAGCAGCTCCGCGAGGCCTTGAGATTATCGCTACTGCAAGCGGGATACCTAAGCCCAGCACCCGAGGCGGCGACGATCACACTGACCGTAGGGGTGGTTGGCGTCGACAGACCGGCCGCTGGCTACACTACGACAGTCACCACCCTGATTCGCTATGTGCTCACAAACAGAGCAGGCGGTAAGCCCGCGTTCGACCAACTCGTTAGCGGTGCCTGCACGCTGCATCTCTCGGATGAGTACTACGGGCAGTCCAGATTGAAGCATACGGAGGAATGTGCGGTGCGCAACAACATCACCGCGTTCCTATCCATGCTCAGTACCGCGGGTGTGGAGTAATTTTGAGATGCTACAAAGCCCTCGCTCGCCGACGGCAGAAGAGCGTCAGCTTCCGCCCCTTTCGCAGCTTCGGCCAGGTCGAGGAGGTCGCCGCGTCTGTAGGGACTGGGCCCAGAGTTCGCTAACCGGCCAAGGGCGGTCCTTCAGTGGGCTTAATTGTCCTCCATAAAAGCTGCCCTTTGACCTCGATGCTATGAGGCGCATCGCCGCTTGCCGCTTTCTCCTTCGTGGGGCAATCTCTCTGTGCGCCGCACGGAGTACCCAAACTCGAAAAAGGCCGTTTTGGGGTACGCGGCATGCAGAGATTCTGCCGCCGATTGCTGCGGTGCGTCTATTCAGTATTAAGCCACGTGAGATCCTGGATGAACGCGCCAGAAATGCGAGGCGCTTGCGGTCCCGGATTCAGCAGGGTAGCGTCCCGCACCCCCTCGGGCTTCCCCGCGGGTATTAAAACCAACGCATAACTGACTTTGGGAGACACTTCATGATCCGTATCAGCCGAATTCTCTTCGTCGTGGGCGCCGTTCTGTCATTCGGTTCGCTGGCCTACGCCGATGGCCGCGACTGGACCGACGGACCGGTACAGAACGTGGCCTTCATCCGCACCGTCGACGGCCATTTCGATGACTACATGCACTGGCTCGCGACCACCTACAAGAAACAGCAAGAGGCCGCCAAGGCCGCCGGCCTCATCACAAGCTATGAGGTGCTGGTCGGTCAGCCGCACAACCCGCAGGATGCCGACATCATCCTCATCACCGTGTACAAGAACTGGGCGGCGCTCGATCACTTAGGCAGCAAGCTCGACGAGGTCAGCGCCAAGGTTGAAGGCTCGGTAGACGCCGCTAATAAGAGCGAGGCGGACCGCGCTAAAATCCGCACCGTGTTGGGTTCAGACACCGTGCAGGTCGCCGTACTGAAATAGTTCGCACTCGTCGGCGGGCGCAGCGGACGCGCCCCCGCCCTTGCGTCCCAGGGACCACTGGCTGCGCTACGGCAGTTCATTTTGCCTACGCAAGTGTTTGAACACGCAAAACACCTCCGGCGCACCCTTGGGCGCATGCGGGGACTGATAGAGCCGCGCCGCCCTTTGGTCGCGCGAAGGCTTGGCCTTGCCGCGCTCAGGACTGGACATTGAGTCCTCGCGCAGGTTCAGCCGGCGGCCGAGCGCCGACGCAGCCAGCCCAGTCCACCCAGTCCGCTCAGCAGCAGCCAGGCGGCGGCGGGGAGGGGGACCGGCGCAAGGTTGTTGATCGTATAGCTGATGCCGCTATATTCGCCGATTCCGGTCGCATTGTCGTATACGATTTCTCCAGTGACACTCACACCGCTGGCGATCGGTGTCGTGGGCTGACCGTTGCTCAAGAAAACGGCGGGGCAGTGAGTTCCCCTGGATTCCTGGGCTGCAGCGATACCTGCGTAAATTTGCTGATACCCGCTGTTCAGCGATAAGGTCTCCGCTTCTCAGCTTTCGCCGTTTTGAGGGGTTACATCCCTCTCACGGTTGAAGCACGTAACGCACGCTCCGACCCGCACCTTCCGTGCGCAGTATTCCACGTTCTGCGAGCTCGGCAAGATCACGCTGCGCGGTTGCTGGACTCACGCGAGTGAGGTGGGCGTACTTCTTGTTAGTCATTCCGCCGACAAACCCACCTGGCCCGGCATCGAGTAGCGCGTTGAGCACGTTGCTTTGCCGCTCGTTCAAGCCGGATTGGGCGTGCCGCATCCAGAATCGCGCCTTCTGAAGCACGCGCTCCACTGTACCCGCGCTTTCGCCGCAGGCGGCCACAACTTGTTCCAGGAACCATTTGAGCCACTCAGTGGCGTTGAGATCTCCACGCGAGAGTGCCTGAAGGGCATCGTAGTAGTCGTTTCGAACGGCCATGAAACGTGCCGAGAGGCTATAGAGCCGCGATGATCGGTTCTCGTCCTGGGCCAAAGCGCGATCGAGGAGGGCGCGACCGACGCGTCCTTTACCGTCCTCGAATGGGTGAATGAGCTCGAACCAGGCATGAGCCAACCCCGCGCGCAGCAGTCCATCCAGGTCTGCCGGCGGCTTATTGAACCAGCCCAGAAAGCGCTTCAGTTCTTGCTCGAGCCTGAGCCGCGGCGGCGCCTCATAGTGGACGCGCTGACGGCCGATCGGGCCGGACACAATCCTCATGGGGGATGTTCCGCGCAATGCGCCGACCCGGATCTTGGTTACCCCCGAGCGGCCGCTCGGAAAGAGTGCGGCCTGCCAGCCAGCCAGCATTTTTTGCGTTAGCGGCTTGTCCAGCTTCTGAGTGGCATCCAGTAGTACATCGACGAGCCCCTCAATGGAACGGGGTGGTGCGGGCAGTCCGGCGGTCGGCAGCCCCAGGCGACGCGCCAGGGAGCTGCGTAGCGCATTGGGGTCGAAGCGCTCGCCTTCGATCGCACTGGTTGCGACGCCTTCCGAGATCAGCACCTCGAGCTGGGCATGGAGGCCGGAATCAGGATCGAGCAGCCGGGCCATCCCGCTGAGCTCCCCCTGTGCCCTGCGGGCAGCTGCGATCGGTTGCGCCAGACGAGCCGAATCCCAATGAAATTCGGGCCACTTGGGGCGTTGCCAGATCCAGGGCTTGAGGTGCTTAGTCGCCATAATCGCCTCACAATATGAGGTGATTATAGCCAACAATCACCTCACGAGGCGTGCCCGCATCACGCTAATCAGGGCCCGGTCCGCGAACGCGAGACTGCGGCGAGCGGTCACGCCAACGGCGAAGCAGTCAAGCGGGCAGCTCCAGTTACGGCGACTGGCGGGAGCCGGAGCCGGCCAAGAGCGGAAGATCAGTGGCTCGAATTGGCTTCTCTGAAGCTGCCGTTCAACTCGGGGGCTGGCCGAGTGCGGCGGCAGCGTGCATGCATGGAAGAAGCAGACGGCAATCGCGGAGCACGAATTGCCGGGTACGGCTCGTCATGACCCACTAGCCTACCTGCAGAATCGCACTGTCGACTGGCTGGATCATCAACTGGCCGCGCGGGAGGAGCTACTCGATCTCGACGCCGCTCAAGTCGCGTGGCAACGCGCCTCGGCCCAGATACGTGGACAGCCAGTCGTTCGTGGCGGCAAGCAGGGTTGCCTCGATGTCTTCGATGGGCTTGTTTGCACCCATTGGGGAGGTGACATGAAGTCGGCGCCGGGACCTGTCACGGCTTCACGAACCGATAGGCGAAGCGATCGGTCTTGCCCTTGATCGAGGGATCGAACACCTTGATCGAGTGCGAATCGTCTTTGTTCGCGAGCATGGTGCTTTCCCCGTCCAGTACGAAGCCGGCCGCCTCCACCTCCTCGCGAACGGATGCAGGCTCAATCCGATGCAGCGACTGGGCGTCGCTCGTGCCCGCCCCGACGGCGGCGGCGTGGTCTACGATGACGTAGGACCCACCGGGCTTCAGCCGCTCGTAGACAGCTCGATTGAAGTGAGCCGCCGTCGCGCCCCTGGCCTGGATCAGCGCGGTGTGAAGATCGTGGTAGAACAGGTGCAGCCATAGGACATCCGCTGGTTGCGTGGCCTCCGGCATCGCCACAAGGTCCGCCGAGACGGCTTCGACGTTCTCTCGGCCCGGCTCCTTCGCAAGCGTCCGCATGCGGCCGACCGGATCGTTCGTGAAGTGGGCGACTTCGGCGGGCACGAAGCTGTAGACCCGTCCTTCGGGTCCCACGATGTCCGAGAAGAGACGGGTCCAGTCGCCGTCGCCTGGGTAAACGTCGATGACGGTGGAGCCGGCATCGACTCGTGCGAACCGGATCAACTCGGATTGCTTGGATTGGTCGTACATCGGGATCTCCTCTACGGTTGGGCATTCGACGGCGATTATGAAGCTGATCGCGATCCTGGCCGGCTGGGTCGTGCAGTGTTCCCTTAGAATCCTCGCGTCGAGAGAACTCGTAGACACTCGAATTGGGCCGCCCGATACCGGACACTCACGATAGGCGGCTCCGGGTCAAGAAGCGGCAGTCGCCGTCATGCGGCCACTCACCTGATAGGTGTCATGCGCAATATCGGGGCACAGAATAAGAACATTGGCGCATGTAACTTTGCGGACGCGCACCAGTAGCGTCGACGGCGTAACATTCTCTGAGGTTGGTCGAACCCCGTGCAATAACGCGGAGGCGAGCCTCACCGGTGAGAAGCGGTTTCTGCCTAAAGCGTTACGTGACGGGAGCACTCTGCGCTCTCCTGCTTCTTTCTGCGTCATCGTGGCCAACATCCGCCGCCGACACAAAGCCTTTAAGCGCAATCCTCCTCGTCGCGGGTGACGACCTGAACGATTCCAATTTCGCGGACTCGATTGTGCTCGTGATGAACAACCTCGCTCCCGCCCCGGTCGGTATCATCATCAACCGCCCAATGCCGATGCCTGTCTCGCGTCTCTTTCCTGATCTCAAGCGCCTCGCGCAGGTGCCCGACAAGGTGTACTTCGGCGGACCCCTTGAATTCGGGTCTGTGTGGTTCCTGCTCCGCGCTACCACGCCGCCCGAGCATGCAATCCAAGCTTGTGACGGCGTTTACTTGAGCGCGGATCGGAAGCTGCTGCTTCAGCTGCTCCACCGCGATAAGCCCATGGACGGTCTGCGGGTCTTCCTCGGCCACGCCGGCTGGGCGCCAGGTCAGCTTGAAGCCGAGATCGCGATCGGTGCCTGGACTCTCAGGCGCGCCGAGCCGGAGGCGATCTTCAACGGTAAGTCTGAGCACCCTTGGTCGATGCCGCAGGCCCCCAAGCACAGCACCTAACGATCCGCGTCCGCGCAACATCTGACGTCACCGGCGATTGTCCACCAGTCCGGAGCGCACCCCGGCGTCGTTACTGCGGCCAAACGCCCGGTGGAAAGGACGTATCCGCTAGTTTGGGTCGCGCTCAGCGTGGCCGGTGACGACCGCGTACCGAAAGACATTCCCGCATTCGGAGCGTACGCGGTGGGCGGTTTCGTTACGGCCGCGCTCCTCGATGCGCCGGAGCACGCCGAGCACATCCAGGGCCTTGATTGCTGCGATCGGCCGTTGGCCGATGTAGGGGAATACGAAGGCGCGGAAGCGCTCGAGCTTGCACTCGAACGTCTTCGGGGCCAGCTTCGAGCGCTGAATTTCCATCCATTCGTTGGCCACGGTTTCGAAGGTCGCCGAGTGCGCCGAGCGCTCCTCTTCCTGCTTTGTCCCCGAATCATTCCCCAGCTCGAGCGCGCGGCGCGCCTCCAGTCGCATGTCCCGGGCCATCTTCAGGGAGATTTCTGGATAGCGGCCAAAGCGAACGTGCCTCTCCTTCTCGCCAAAGAAGTATTTGAAGTACCAGGTGCGGCGCCCGGAGGGCGCCAGCAGCAAAACATCCCGTCACCGTCGTAGATCTTTTTCGGGCGGATGCCCCGGCCGGGCGTTACGGATTGCGGTATCGGTAAGTCTCATGGGGAATAGAACCTCGGAAAAGGGCGTTTTGGGAAAGAAACCGCCGGGAATAGAAATTCTCCGCACGGCGATTACCCCGCTGAGTACCCCGGGAGCCGAGGTGCTGTCAATTTACCGAGTGTGACGCGCCGAGCGCGTAAGCCGCTGTTTTAAAGACTAAAATAGTTGAGCCGCGAGCGCGGCGATTCGACTTGAGTAACGCTGATTAGGGTCAATTGGCTCCCCGGGTTGGAATCGAACCAACGACCAACGGATTAACAGTCCGACGCTCTACCGCTGAGCTACCGGGGAACAGGCAGGCCGCTCGAAGGGCGCGGATTCTCCGGCAATGGTGTCACTGGGTCAAGAAACGCGGGCTGCCTGAAGGGCTCAGCAGGCTCCCGGAACCCGGCAGCCTCTAGCGTGCCCGCGTCCCCAGCAGCAGCCGGCCGTAGGCGACCGCGTTAACCATGACGAGCAGCCCCGCCAGCACCCACTGAATGTGGGGCGTGAGATTGACGGGATAGAGCAGCGCAGACAGATAGTGCGCGAGGAAGCCTCCGGAGTAGCCTGCAGCGCCGCCGCGCTGCCTCAGGTAGTTCTCGAGCGGGGTGAGCGGACAGATGGAGGAGGACAGCTCGACCCAGCATCCCCACGCGAGCGCCGGCAGATGCAGGAGCATCACCCGGCGCCAGCGCCAGGTGAGAAATCCGCCGAAGATGACAAAGCTGGTGAAGCCGAAGTGAACGACTACCAGGGCATCAGCCAGGAGCGACCAGAGCATCGCTCGGAAAACGGCTACGCGGCGACGCGCTCGAGCAAAAGACGTGCGATGCGGCCGAGCGCCTTCTCGAGAGTCTCCATGCTGCAGGCAAAGGACAGCCGCATGTGATTCGGCGCACCGAAACCGGAGCCCGGTACCACCGCAACCCCCGCGTCGTTCAGGAGCAGCTCGGCGAACTCATTATCGTCCCGGCAGCCAAGTGCGCTGATTGCGCGCGACACTTCCGCGAAGGCGTAGAAGGTGCCCGCTCCGGGGAGGCAGCTGACCCCGGGCAGCGAGTTCAGCGCCCGCACCACGAAGTCCCGTCGCTCTTTGAAGGCGGCATTCATGGTGCCGACGCAACTCTGGTCAGCGTTCAACGCGACGGTGGCAGCCTTCTGCGAGATGCTCGAGGCGTTGGAGGTGGACTGCCCCTGGATGGTGCTCATCGCCTGGATGACCTCCCTGGGGCCGCCGCAATAGCCGATGCGCCAGCCCGTCATCGCGTAGGCCTTGGAGACGCCGTTGATGGTCACCGTGCGCGGATAAAGCTCCGGAACCGCCGTCACGAGACTGCAGAAGGGCTCTGGCTCCCAGTAGATCTTCTCGTACATGTCATCGGTGCCGATGACGATGCGCGGGTGCTCGAGCAGCACTTCGCCCAAGGCTCTCAATTCCGCGCGCGTGTAAGCCGCGCCCGTAGGATTACAGGGACTGTTCAGCAGCAGCAGGCGCGTCTTGGGTGTAATGGCTGCGGCCAGCTGGCGCGGCGTGATCTTGTAGCCCTGAGCCATGCCGGCAAAGGGCATGACCGGCAGGCCATCCGCGAGCAGCACCATGTCCGGATACGACACCCAGTAGGGGGCGGGAATGACCGCCTCATCGCCCGGATCGAGGACCGCCATGCACAGGTTGTAGATCGTCTGCTTGGCACCGGAGGAGGCCAGGATCTGCGAGCGCTCATAGGTGAGCGCATTGTCGCGCTGGAACTTGGCGATGATCGCGTCCTTGAGCTCATCGATCCCATCGACGCTCGTATAGCGGGTAAAGCCGCCCCTGATCGCCTCGATGCCGGCCTGAGCGATGTGCGCGGGGGTATCGAAATCCGGCTCTCCGGCCCCAAGACCGATAACGTCCTTGCCCTGGGCCTTCAGGCGCGCGGCGCGCGCTGTAACCGCGAGTGTGGGAGAGGGTTTTACGCGCTGAACGCGTCGGGATACAGGCACAGTCACTTAAATTTCCTGTGGTTCGCTTCAAATCCGGCCGCGCGGCTATATTAAGGGATTACGCCCGCAGCAGCCACGACCTCGCCCCGCACACCTTTTATATATAGACGATTACAGACACCTCGCATGGATTCGCGTCCCTTTGAGCTTCAGGCCGACTTCACCCCCGCCGGCGATCAGCCCCAGGCCATCGACAAGCTGGTCGAGGGTCTGAGCGAGGGGCTGGCCCACCAGACGCTGCTCGGCGTGACCGGAGCGGGCAAGACTTTCGTAGCGGCCGCACTGATTCAGCGCGTGCAGCGACCGACCATGGTCCTGGCGCACAACAAGACGCTTGCGGCGCAGCTCTACGGCGAATTTCGCGAGTTCTTCCCGCACAACGCGGTCGAGTACTTCGTCTCTTACTACGACTACTACCAGCCCGAGGCCTACGTGCCCTCCTCAGACACCTATATCGAGAAGGACTCCTCGGTGAACGAGCACATCGAGCAGATGCGACTCTCAGCCACCAAGGCACTCCTTGAGCGCTCCGACTCGATCATCGTCGCCACCGTCTCCTCGATCTACGGACTGGGCGACCCGCAGGCGTATCTTGCGATGGTGCTGCACCTGAAGCGCGGGGATCGCCTGGATCAGCGGCAGCTGCTGCGACGACTCGCGGACATGCAGTACACGCGCAACGAGCTGGATCTGACCCAGGGCACCTACCGGGTGCGCGGGGATGTGATCGACATCTTCCCGGCCGAATCCGAGCGCGAGGCGGTGCGGGTGGAACTCTTCGATGACACGATCGACTCCCTCACCCTCTTTGATCCCCTGACCGGGGCGATCAATCGCAAGGTCCCGCGCTTCACGGTATATCCGGGCACGCATTACGTGACCCCGCGCGAGCGACTGGTCGGCGCGGTGGATCAGATCCGCGAGGACCTGCGCTCGCGCCTGACCGAGCTGCGTGCGGCCGGGCGCCTGGTCGAGGCGCAGCGGCTCGAGCAGCGCACGCGGTTCGACATGGAAATGATCAAGGAGGTGGGGTATTGCGCGGGTATCGAGAACTATTCGCGCTATCTCTCGGGGCGCGCTCCGGGGGAGCCGCCGCCGTGTCTTTTCGATTACCTGCCGAAAAATGCGCTGCTGTTCGTGGACGAGAGCCACCAGACGATCCCGCAGCTGGGCGCCATGTATAAGGGCGACCGCTCGCGCAAGGAGGTGCTGGTCGAGTACGGCTTCCGGCTGCCTTCGGCGCTCGATAACCGCCCGCTGAAGTTCGAGGAATGGGAGCACCTGGCGCCGCAGATGATCTTCGTCTCCGCCACACCGGGCCGTTACGAGTCCAAGCAGTCCGCGCAGCTGGTGGAACAGCTCGTGCGCCCGACCGGCCTCATCGATCCTGAGGTCGAGGTACGCCCCGTGGCGACCCAGGTCGATGATGTCTTATCGGAGATCAAGAAGTGCGCAGCGCAGGACGAGCGCGTCCTCATCACCACGCTCACCAAGCGCATGGCCGAAGATCTGACCGAGTACCTGAACGAGCACGGCGTGCGCGTGCGCTATCTGCACGCGGACATCGAGACCGTGGAGCGCACCGAGATCATTCGCGACCTGCGGCTGGGTAAGTTCGACGTACTGGTCGGCATCAACCTCCTGCGCGAGGGCCTGGACATGCCCGAGGTCGCGCTGGTCGCAATTCTGGATGCCGACAAAGAGGGTTTCCTGCGCTCGGACAATTCCCTCATCCAGACGATCGGACGCGCCGCCCGCCATATCAACGGGCGCGCCATCCTCTACGCCGATCGCATGACCGGCTCGATGCAGCGCGCGATCGAGGAGACCGACCGCCGACGTAAAAGGCAGGTCGAGTACAACCTGCAGCACGGCATCACCCCGCGCGGTATTCAAAAGTCAGTCACGGACATCATGGAAGGGGCGCGCGCGGAAGCTCCGGTGCCGGGGTACAGGCGCCGCGGCGGCAAGCCCCTGTCGGCGGCGGATCTGAAGCCCGAGGCGCTGGTCAAGCAGATCAAGCGCCTGGAAGGGGAAATGCTGCGCAGGGCGCGCAATCTTGAGTTCGAGGAAGCCGCCGGCCTGCGCGATGAGATCGAGCGACTCAAGCAGCTGGAACTCGGCTTCCCGCCGCCACGGACGCAGACGTAAGTGCTTGGAAACTCACGCATTAGCTTGCTTCAACCGGCTCACTCTTGTATCGTTCGCGCCCCCTCGCCGTGCGCGGAAGCGGTTGCAGGCGCGTAGCTCAGTGGTAGAGCATCACCTTGACATGGTGGTGGTCGGTGGTTCGATCCCACTCGCGCCTACCAGATGCCAAGAAGAGGGCGCTCGCGGCAGAGCTTAAAAGCCGCAGCGCCCTTTTTTTGGCGCCTGAGAGTGCCCCGCCGCACGGCAGAATTGCATGAGTTGAGAGCCGATATGCCCGTTGTCTCATTGCCCGACGGCAGCCAGCGTGTCTTCGATCACCCGGTGACGGTGGACGAGGTGGCGGGCAGCATTGGGCCGGGGCTGCGCAAAGCGGCACTCGCCGCGCGCGTCAACGGCAAACTGGTGGACACCTCGCATGTGATCGCCGATGACGCGAATCTTGCGATCGTCACCGACAAGGATCCGGAGGGGCTGGAAGTCATCCGTCACTCCACCGCCCATCTCCTCGCCCAGGCGGTCAAGGAACTCTTCCCCGAGGCGCAGGTGACCATCGGCCCGGTCATCGAGGACGGCTTCTACTACGACTTCGCCTACGCGCGACCCTTTACCGTGGAAGATCTCGCGGCGATCGAAGCGAAGATGACGGAGCTTGCGAAGAAGGACCAGACCGTCAACCGCCGCGTCATGTCACGCGATGAGGCGGTGAAGTTCTTCCGCGCTCAGGGCGAGCTTTACAAGGCGGAGATCATCGCCGGCATCCCCGACAAGGATGAGATCAGTCTCTACGGCCAGGGCAACTGGGTGGATCTGTGCCGCGGTCCGCACGTGCCCTCCACCGGTAAGCTCAAAGCGTTCAAGCTCACCAAGGTCGCCGGCGCCTACTGGCGCGGGGATTCGCGCAACGAGATGCTGCAGCGGATCTACGGCACCGCCTGGGCCGACAAGAAACAGCTGGATGACTACCTGCACCGGCTCGAGGAAGCCGAGAAGCGGGATCACCGTCGCATCGGCAAAGAGCTCGATTTCTTTCACCTGCAGGAAGAGGCCCCGGGAGCGGTGTTCTGGCATCCCAAGGGCTGGACCGTGTTCCAGGCACTCATTGGCTACATGCGCGAGCGCCAGCGCGTCGCCGGCTACGAGGAGGTCAGTGCGCCTGAGCTCATGGATGCGCAGCTGTGGGCACAGTCCGGGCATATGGAGAAGTTCGGCGAGAACATGTACCTCACCAAGACGCCCGATGAGCGCGTCTACGCCATCAAGCCCATGAACTGTCCGGGCCACGTGCAGATCTTCAAGCACGGCCTGCGCAGCTACCGGGAACTGCCGGTGCGGTTCGCGGAGTTCGGCAAGGTGCACCGCTACGAGCCCTCCGGCGCGCTGCATGGCCTCATGCGCGTGCGCGCCTTCACCCAGGACGACGGCCACGTATTCATTACCGAGGATCAGATCACTGCAGAGTCCGTGGCCATCACGAAGCTGATCCTCGATATCTATCGCGACTTTGGCTTCGAGGACGTGCGCATCAAGTTCGCCGATCGCCCGCCCAAGCGGGTCGGGAGCGATGACATCTGGGATCGGGCGGAAGGGGCTCTTCGGGCCGCCTCGGACGCGGCCGGCATCGAGTACACCCTGAACCGGGGGGAGGGGGCTTTCTACGGGCCGAAACTCGAATTCGTCCTGCGCGATGCCATCGGGCGCGACTGGCAGTGCGGCACGCTGCAGGTGGACCTGAACATGCCTGAGCGCCTCGGGGCCTATTACATCGACGAGCACAGCGCCAAGCGCACGCCCGTCATGCTGCACCGCGCGATTTTCGGTTCCCTGGAGCGCTTTTTCGCGATCCTGCTCGAGCATCACGCCGGGAAACTCCCCGCCTGGCTCTCCCCGGTGCAGGCGGTGGTCCTCAGCATCACCGACCGCCAGGACGAGTACGTCCGTCGCATCACGGAATCCCTGAAAAATCAGGGATTTCGGGTCGAGTCCGACTTGCGTAACGAGAAGGTCGGCTTTAAAATCCGCGAGCACACGCTCCAGCGTGTTCCGTATCTATTGGTAGCGGGCGACAAGGAAGTGGCCGCAAATCTGCTTGCAGTGCGCACACGTAGCGGCAAGGACCTGGGCACGATGGTCCCGGAGACGTTCGCCGAACGACTCCGCATCGAGCTCGAAAGCCGCGGGCGCCGGGTATTGGAGGGATAACGAATCGCTAGTGCAACAAAGCGGGTCCGGCGCAACGAAGACATCAGCGCGCCGCAACTGCGCGTGATCGCGGCCGATGGGTCGCAGGCTGGAGTGATGTCGCGGTATGACGCCCTGCAAATGGCGTTGGCCGCGGAGCTGGACCTGGTGGAAGTATCGCCGACGGCTGAACCGCCTGTCGTGCGCATCATGGACTACGGCAAATTCCTGTTCGAACAGAACAAGAAAGCCCACTCTGCCAAGCGCAAGCAGAAGCAGATTCAGGTCAAAGAAGTGAAGTTTCGTCCCGGTACGGGAGAGGCGGATTACCAGATCAAACTGCGTAATCTCACCCGCTTCCTGACCGAGGGTGACAAGGCCAAGGTGACCTTACGGTTCCGTGGCCGTGAGATGGTGCACCAGGACATCGGGCGCAAGCTCCTGGATCGGGTTTCCACTGACCTCGCCCCGCACGCGGTGGTGGAGCAGAACCCGCTCATGGAGGGTAAGCAGATGGTCATGGTTTTTGCGCCGAAGAAGAAGTAGCGCTTGAGGCGGCCGGGCCCGTGAGGCTCCGGCAACCTGAAGCGTTCGCCCGCAAGCGGGTGCCAGTGCACCTTGTGAGCGGGGCTATACAAGTTAGGAGTTCAAGTCGATGCCCAAGTTGAAAACCAACCGGGCCGCGGCCAAGCGCTTTCGCAAAACGGCGAAGGGCTTCAAAGGCTACGCGGCCAATCGTCGTCACAACCTCGGCCACAAGGCCCGCAAGGTCAAACGCCAGGCCCGCTCCGGCGGCTCGAGTCTCGTCGACCACACTGACGTGGGTCGTCTTGAGCAGCTTCTTCCCTATTCCAAGTAAGCGAGCAGCACCATGGCACGAGTTAAGCGTGGCGTGACGGCCGGGCGCCGGCACAAGAAAGTTCTCGGCAAGGCGAAGGGCTACTACAACGCCCGGCGCAAGACCTATCGGGCCGCCAAGCAGGCGGTCATCAAGGCCGGCCAGTACGCCTACCGCGACCGGCGGCAGAACAAGCGTGAGTTCCGCGCGTTGTGGATCGCGCGCATCAACGCGGCCGCGCGCCTGTACGGGCTCACCTACAGCCGCATCATCAACGGCCTCAGCAAGGCCGGCGTTGAGATCGACCGCAAGGTACTCGCCGACATCGCGGTGCATGACACCGCCGCGTTTGGGGCGATCGCGCAGCAGGCAAAGACCGCTCTCGGTATTACCGCTTAAGGGGCAGGTCTTGTCAGACCTGACGGCCCTGAGCGGCCAGGCGCTCGCCGAGGTGGCTGCCTGTGAGGATCTTGCGGCGCTCGAGGAAACGCGCGTGCGCTGGCTGGGCAAGAAGGGCACGCTCACCGAGCAGCTGAAGGGGCTCGGGGCGCTCGGGCCGGCCGAGCGACCCGCGGCCGGCGCGCGCATCAACCAGGTGAAGCAGCAGGTGCAGGGGGCCATCGAGGCGCGCCGGGCGCAGCTTGAGCGCGCAGCCGTTGAGCAGGCTCTCAGCGCCGGGCGCATCGATGTGAGCTTGCCGGGACGCGGCGAGGAGATGGGCGGCCTGCACCCGGTCACCAAGGCGCGGCTGCGCATCGAGACGCTGTTCCGGCGCGCGGGCTTTGAGGTCGCCGCGGGTCCTGAGATCGAGGATGACTTCCACAACTTCGAGGCGCTCAACATCCCCGCCAATCACCCGGCGCGCGCCCTGCACGACACGTTTTACTTCCCCGACGGGCGGCTGCTGCGCACGCACACCTCCCCGGTACAGATCCGCGCGCTCCTCGAGCACGGCGCGCCGCTCGCGATCATCGCACCCGGCCGCGTGTATCGCTGCGACTCGGACATGACACACTCGCCGATGTTTCACCAGCTGGAGGGCCTGGCGGTGGGCGAGGATGTCAGCTTCGCCAACATGAAGGCGGTGCTGCACGGATTCCTGCAGGCCTTCTTCGAGCGCGATCTGGCGATGCGGTTGCGGCCGTCGTACTTTCCCTTCACCGAGCCTTCCGCCGAAGTGGACATGTCGTGCGTCTTCTGCGAGGGCGAGGGCTGTCGCACCTGCAAACACACCGGCTGGCTGGAGATCTCCGGCTGCGGCATGGTGCACCCGAACGTGCTGCGCGCCAGCGGGGTTGATCCGGAGCGCTTCACCGGCTACGCCTTCGGCGCCGGGATCGACCGGCTCGCCATGCTGCGCTACGGGGTCAACGACCTGCGCCTGTTCTTCGAGAATGACCTGAGATTCCTCAGGCAGTTCCGGGCTTTCAGCGCATGAAGATCCCGTACGGCTGGCTCGCCGAGTGGGTGCCGGTTCCCTGGCCCGCGCGCGAGCTCGGCGCGCGCCTCACCATGGCGGGATTTGAGCTCGAGTCGCTCGAGCGCGCCGCGCCTGAGTTCTCGAACGTGATCGTGGCGGAGATCCTGAGCGCCGAGCCGCATCCGCAGGCCGATAAGCTCCAGGTGTGTCGGGTGAGCACTGGCAGCGGCGCGGTGCTGCAGATTGTCTGCGGCGCACCGAACGCACGCGCAGGACTCAAGAGCGCGCTGGCCGAGGTCGGCGCGCGGCTGCCCGGTGATATCACCCTCAAGGCGGCCACGCTGCGCGGGGTCGAATCCCGGGGCATGCTCGCCTCGGCCAGGGAGCTCGGGCTCGCGGAAAGTTCCAGCGGCATACTCGAGCTGCCCGCTGCGGCACCCGTGGGGCAGTCCTTGCGCGAGTACCTCGATCTTGATGAGCCGGTGCTCGATCTGAACGTGACACCCAATCGCGGCGATGCGATGTCGGTGCTCGGGGTAGCGCGCGAGGTGGCGGCTCTGACCGGTGCGGCGACGACCGGCCCGGCGATCGTCGCCGTCACTGCGACGCACCCGCAGCAGTTGTCCGTCACGCTCGAGGCGCCGGCTGCCTGTCCGCGCTTCGCCGGTTGTATCGTGCGCGGCATCGACAACCGCGCCGCGACGCCGCTGTGGCTGCGCGAGCGCTTGCGGCGTGCGGGCGTGCGCTCGATCAGCCCGGTGGTCGACGTGACCAACTACGTGATGCTCGAGCTCGGTCAGCCGATGCACGCCTATGATCTGGCAATGCTCAAAGGCGGCATACGCGTGCGCCACGCGCGCGCGGGCGAGGCACTGGCCTTGCTCGATGGCAAGGAGTTACGCGTCGAACCCGACATGCTCCTCATCACCGATGAGGAGGGGGCGGTGGGCCTGGCCGGAATCATGGGCGGCCTGCGTAGTGCGGTATCGGCGGACACGCGCGATGTCTTTCTGGAATCGGCGTTCTTTGCCCCCGAGGCGATCCTGGGGCGCGCCCGACGGGTCGGGCTCGTGACGGATGCGGGACAGCGCTTTGAGCGCGGCGTGGATCCTGGCGGCCAGACGCGTGCCATCGAGCGCGCGCTCGCGCTGCTCGTCCCGATCGCCGGTGGCGCGGCGGGCGGTGTCGGGCTGGCAGAGTCCCCCGCTCACCTGCCGAGGCGCCCCTCCGTGTCGCTGCGCGCCGCACAACTGAAGCGCCTGCTCGGTGCGCAATTGCCCGCAAGCCGCGTTACCCGGGCCCTCGAGGGCCTCGGCATGCAGGTCGCCATTGCGGCCGGCGGCTGGCAGGCCACGCCGCCTTCGTACCGCTTCGACATCAATATCGAGGCGGATCTGATCGAAGAGATTGCGCGCATCGTCGGCTTTGATGCCATCCCGGAGACCGATGCGCTCGCTCCGCAACGCTTCCGGCGATTGCCGGGGGAGCGCGCCTCGGAGGCGACAGTGCTCGAGGCGCTTGCGGCGCGTGGGTATCACGAAGCCATTACGCTCGCCTTCGTCGATCCGGCGCTGCAGTCGCGGCTGTTCCCCGGGCAGCCGGCGCTGACGCTCGCTAATCCGATTGCGACTGACCTTTCGGTCATGCGTGTGTCGCTGTGGCCCGGCCTTCTGCGCGCGGCACTCGACAACCAACACCGCCAGCAGGACCGCCTCCGTCTGATCGAGCACGGCACGCGCTTTGAGCTCAGCGGCCCTATCACACGCGAGATCGATTCGCTCGCCGGAGTTGCCTGCGGCGCGCGGCTGCCCGAGCAGTGGGGCATCGGTAAGGCCGAGCGGGCGGCCGTGGATTTCTACGACGTGAAAGCCGATGTGGGCGCGCTGCTTGCCGCCACCGGCGAGCCGGAGGCCTTCACCTTCGAAGCGCAGGAGCATCCGGCGCTGCACCCGGGCCGCAGCGCCCGCGTGCTGCGTCGCGGGGCACCCATTGGCTGGGTCGGTGAGTTGCATCCGACACTCGTAGCGTCGATGGATTTTACATATACGCCAGTGCTATTCGAGCTGGACGTGGCGGGGCTTGCCGTGCGGGCGGGCGCGTATCAGGAGATCTCGCGCTTTCCGCAGGTCCGCCGTGATCTGGCCGTGGTGCTGGATGAGTCGGTCACTTTAAGTACCTTGGCTGAGCGTGTAACCTTGGCGGCATCAAGCCTTCTGCGTGAACTCCGCGTTTTCGACGTCTATCGGGGCCCGGGCCTCGAACAAGGTCGAAAAAGCGTTGCTTTAGGCTTGATTTTTCAGGATATTTCTCGCACTCTAACCGACGATGATGTGGAGCGCCTTATGGCCTCTGTGGTCGCGGATTTGCGCGAGAACTTGAACGCAAGAATTCGAGAATAAAGAAATGGCCCTGACCAAAGCGGAGATGGCGGAAGCGTTGTTCAACCAGCTCGGGCTCAACAAGCGCGAAGCACGAGAGCTGGTGGATCTGTTCTTCGAGGAGGTTCGTGCCGCGCTGTCGGGCGGAGAGCAGGTGAAGCTCTCCGGGTTCGGCAACTTTGATCTGCGCGACAAGAATCAGCGTCCGGGCCGTAATCCCAAGACCGGCGAAGAGATTCCGATCAGCGCGCGCCGCGTGGTGACGTTCCGTCCGGGGCAGAAACTGAAGGCACGGGTCGAAGCCTATGTTGGAGCCAAAGAATAACGCTCAGCTGCCGGCGATTCCCGGCAAGCGCTACTTCACCATCGGTGAGGTGAGCGAGCTGTGCGGCGTGAAGCCGCACGTGCTGCGCTATTGGGAGCAGGAGTTTCCGCAGCTCAAGCCTGTCAAGCGTCGCGGCAATCGCCGCTACTACCAGCGCCAGGACGTTATCGTGATCCGCCAGATCCGCAGCCTTCTCTATGATCAGGGCTTCACCATCGGCGGCGCCCGCAACAAGCTCGGCGGTGAGGAAGCACGCACCGACGTCACCCAGAGCCAGCAGATCGTGAAACAGCTGCGCGTCGAGCTGGAAGAGCTGATGAAGATTCTGCGACGCTGAAGCGCCCGCAGGGTGTGAAAAAACGGCGTATCATTTGCGTCCCGCGCGGCAATTCCCCGCCCGTGCGTTGGGTCCAAAAACCGAGTCGGAGCGTGGCGCAGTCTGGTAGCGCACTTGCATGGGGTGCAAGGGGTCCCGAGTTCAAATCTCGGCGCTCCGATCAGCCTTTTAGAGCAGGCCCGGAACGTCCGGTGGTCTTATGAGTGGTCACATCCCTTCAGAGTCCCGCCGCATTTAGCTCTGGGCTGCGAGTCGGCTCCCGCAGGAAACCTGTCCCCTGGATCAAGCGCGTAGACTGCTGTCTGCACATGCACCGACCGAGGGGAGCTGAGAAGCTAGGACACCAGGCTCACGAGTCTTGCGAATTGATCCCGACGATCTGCGATCCGAATTTCCTGGGTACGACGGTAAAAACTCGTGGCTCTTTCAAGGCGCCGCCTCAACTTGGGTCGACAGGATGCTAGATCTCGCTTTCAGCCAACGTCAAAGCTTCATCCTGGACGGCACGCTGTCCGACCTTGATCGGGCCAGGAGGAACATAGAACGGTGCCTGAGGCACGGGCGTGCTGTGAAGATCTTATATGTCTATCAGGATCCTCTGCTCGCTTGGCGATTCGTGCAAGCTAGGGAGGCCGAAGAGGGAAGGCACATCTCTACGGAGCGCTTTATCGAGATTTATTTTCAGGCGCGAGAAGTGGTTAACGCTTTAAAGGCCGAATTTGGCCCCAATGTTTCCGTGGATCTTCTTTTTAAGCCGAACGACAATACCGCCAAGCTTTCAAGGGTGGGAATCGATAGAATCGATTATCACGTACCGGAGAGGTACACGCGAGAGGAACTTGCCCGGCTATTGGCAGTTCAAAGGTAGTCATGCTGTTCTTTAAGACAAAAGTTCGCGTCAGCACATCGCCTCTTTCCGAATTCGTTCGGAATACTTCCTCGGAAGTTAAGACCAAGATCTACGCTTCGGTCCTTAAGAGAGCGTCTGACTCTCAGAATAAGGTCATTGAGCGCGTCGCGGACCGATCCCGGAAAGTGGGCTGAACTAAGCACCGCTCACGTCAGGGAGTTCGGACCGGTGCGGCAACCGTCCGCGAGGCCGCCTCCCTGCAGCAACCAACGCTCGACATCGGACCGGAGCCAGCCCTGTCCCCCGCCGGCACGCTTTTCCGGAAACGTGCCCGCACGCACCCAGCGATAGATCGTGCAGCGGTGCCGACCGGTGATCCGCTCAATGTCGCGCGTGCTCAGCACCTGATCAATTCCCGGTACGCGTTCTGGGAGCGGACGCGCCCGAGTCTCGAGGTCACGCGTCGACATCCGGCGCGGACGGCACTCTGTCACAGTGAGCGGTAGCTGGAACCCCTGGGTGGACATTACGCCGAGCGGCGATACGGAAACGACACTGTGCCACGCAGACCCGACTCTGCTTTACGAGAAGCACAGTAAGCAGGCCGCGGCGGCGTTCGCTGATCCCCCGGATCAAAAAAATCCGTACGCGTCGCCGGCGTACGCCGACTTCTCCAAAGGCTTTCCGCCGACACTCATTCAGGGCGGTTTGAAGGAGGTCCTGTTAAGTGGCTTCGTCCGGCTCCATCAGGCGCTCGACGCTGCAGGCGTACCGGTAAAACTCGACCTGTACGAGGGGATGGTCCACAACTTCCAGGACCGGATGCCCGATGCACCCGAGGCGCAGCGGGCGCGCCAGAAAATGAAAGCCTTTCTGCATCAGCACCTCAAATTGGCAGACGATGCATAGATGTGCTCTGCGCGGCCGGCATCTTCCAAGCATGCAGCGAACCAAGGACCAAGAGAATGGCTACATTTATTGAGGCGGCGCAGCTGGCCGACATTCCATTGGGAACGAGCAAGTTGGTCAGGCTCGTCGATAAGGATGTGGCGCTTTTCAACGTGAACGGCACCATCTACGCGATCGACGACTCATGCGCGCATGCCGGGTCGTCCCTTGCCGCCGGCGAGCTCAAGGACAAGATGCTCAAGTGCAGGGGACACGGAATGATGTACGAATGACGAACGGCTTCGTGAACGGAGTTCCCGGATTCGGCGTGCGCAGCTATCCAGTGCAAATTGACGGCGGTAAAGTTCTGATTGGAATTGGCTCATAGTCACACTATGTGACGCACGGCACAACGCGAGCGCTTCGTGTTCTGAATGGCGCGACCGTGGCGCCAGAGAAACCGAACCAGCATACACCATTGACGTATCTACACCAATGGTGTACTATACTGCATGATCTTTATCGAGACGTCGGTCTTTACTCGACAGGTGCAGGAACTTCTGAGCGATGAAGGCTATGCAGCGTTTCAATGGCACCTGGCTCTTAATCCGAAAGCCGGTGAGGTAATCCAGGGAATGGGCGGTTTGCGCAAGGTGCGCTGGTCGGCGTCCGGAGGTGGCAAACGCGGTGGCGTTCGCGTGATCTATTTTCACGTAGCCGCGGACGCCCAGGTACGGTTGCTGCTGATCTACCGCAAGGGCGTTAAGGACGATTTGACCGCGGCGGAGAAGAAGACGCTCCGTCGATTGAACCAGGACTGGTAGGAGGCTTTCTATGAACAAAAAGCTGTTTGCCGAGCTCGTGGAGAGCATGACCCAGATGAACGAAATTGTGCGCGGTGAGCGGGCTCCGTCGCGCGAGTTCCACGTCGATGCAGTCGCCATCAAAGCGCTGCGCTCAAAGATCGGTCTGAGCCAGCCCAAATTTGCCGCTTTGCTGCACGTGAACGTGGGCACGCTGCGGAATTGGGAACAGGGTCTGCGCGAGCCGACCGGACCCGCCAAGGCTCTTTTGATGGCGATTAGTCGGGATCCGACGCACGTTCTGAAGGCTTTGGCGGCCTAGATGCGAACGCGGACATTTTGATCCCACGCAACGAGTCGCCTTTATAGCGGTTCGCCTGAACCGCCGCCGATCAGCCAACGTTCAACGTCGGAGCGAAGCCAGCCCTTTCCGCCCCCAGCACGGGCACGCGTCGTCACATCAAGGCAGCGCTCAAACTGGGGGCGACGATGGAAGAGATCATGGAGGTGCTGAAGCTCTGCGTCATCCAGGGCGTGCAGGCCTGCAATCTCGGTGTGCCGATCTTGGCCGAGGAGCTTGCGGCGCGCGAACGGTCCTAGCCCGAGTGCTGAGGCCCGGGGCGTGATGCCTACACCCGTGAGGATGAATGATCGATGACTGACAGCCATTTTCTCATCATGCTAGCCCAGCGGCTCGTGCTGCTATTTGTCGTCACCAACATGCTCGCCTTGGGAATGGGCCTGACACTCAAGGAGATCATCGCGCCGTTGCGCAATGTGGCCCTAAGCGTAAAAGCGTTTCTGGCCAACTTCGTGCTGGTACCGATCGTGGCCTACGTGCTGGTGCAGTCTTTTCACCTCGAACACGGGTATGCCCTGGGGCTGATTCTGCTGGCCACCGCGGCGGGCGATCCCTTCGTGACCAAGGCGTCGCAGATCGCGAAAGGGGATCCCGCCTACACCGTGGCGCTGATGGTGGCGTTACAAGTCGTCACGGTCCTCTACATGCCCATCGTACTGCCGTTCCTACTTCCCGGCGTGAAGGTGGATCCATTCGACATCGCAAAGCCCCTGCGTTCTCATGTTGATCCCGTTGGCAATCGGCTTCTTTGTCCGGGCACGCTACCAGAGAATTGCCCGCTTGCTGTCTGGGCTCCTTGACAGGTTCTCCTCCGTCGTCATTGCCGTGGCGCTTTCGATGTTCGTGGTGCTCTACTTTAATCAGATCATGGGAACGTGGGGTCAAAGAGTGATCCTCTCCTCACTGATCTTCGTCTGGGCAGCCTTTGCGTCCGGCTACTTGCTGGGCGGTCCGCGGCAACTTAATAGGTCGGTTCTCGCACTGAACACAGGTGTGCGCGGTTATTCTGCCGCCATGTTGGTGGGTGTCACCAATTTCCCCTCCGAAGGCACGATGCTGCTCATGATCATCACGGCGCTCGTGATAGGCATCGTCACTATGATTCCCGTTGCCGCCACGGTGCTTCGCCTCAAGGACGTTGCACAGGCAAAGACGTAGGAGCAAGCGCGCCGGATCGCCGGGTCTTTAGCGGATTTGAGGGAATATAAGAGTGCAAGGGAATCAGTAGGCATCGATTCATGGCAGGCTTCTTTCTCAACATCGCGGAAACCGTCTCGCCGCAAGTCAGAAGGTGCGAGCCTTTCTGCATGAGTCCCTCAAATTGGCAGAGGGTGCATAGAGGTGCTGTGCGCGGCCGGCATCTCCCAGGCATGCAGCGGACCAAGGACAAATGGAATGGCTACATTTATTGAGGCGGCGCAGTTGGCCGAGATTCCATTGGCGACGAGCAAGTTGGTCAGAGTGGCGGATAAGGATGTGGCATTATTCAACGTGGACGGCACCATCTACGCCATCGACGACTCATGCGCGCATGCCGGGTCGTCACTTGCTTCCGGCGAGCTGAAGGGCAAGATGCTCAGGTGCAGGGGACACGGAATGATGTACGACGTGACGAACGGCTTCGTGAACGGAGTTCCCGGATTCGGCGTGCGCAGCTATCCGGTCAAGATTCAGGCCGGCAAAGTTCTGATTGGAATTGGCTCATAGCGACGCTATGTGACGCTTGTTTCTTCGACGCTACCCGGCGTACCTATACCGCAGATCGTCAACCGGCGGGGAGCGCATCCGGGAGTACCGCGGTCGCCCACTCAGATATGGCGTGCAAGGGGTCCCGTGGCGCCACAAAACAGGACAGGGCAGCGCATGGGGGCCGCATCGGCAAACCGGCACCCGCCTCAGCGTTTCGCGCGTTTCAGCCCGGCAAGCTTGCTGTGTGTCCGCGCAGCCTCTTCGTCGGTCAGACTCGGCTGCCCGGCGCGCGCTTCCTTCACGAGAGCCACGAATTGTGCAGAACTCAGTGCGGGGCTGAAGTGGAAGCCTTGGTATTGATCGCATCCGAAGTTCGCAAGCAATGCCAGCTGCTCGGGTGTCTCCACACCCTCCGCGATCACTTTGAGGTGCAGGCTGTGCGCAAGTGAAATGATCGCGCGTACGATCGATGCGTCCTCCGGACGACGGGTCATCTCCTCCACAAAGCAGCGGTCGATTTTCAGCTTGTCGATCGGAAAGCGACGCAGGTAGCTCATACTGGAGTACCCGGTGCCGAAGTCGTCCACCGATACCAGCACGCCCATGCTGCTGATTGCTTCCAGAATGAGGATCGACTCCTCCGCGTCACTCATGACCGCGCTCTCGGTCAGTTCTACTTCGAGGAGCTCCGGGTCCAATTCCGCGGCTTCCAGCGCCCGGCGAATCTGGTCGACGAGCTTTGTGAGTCTGAACTGCGAGGGCGCGAGGTTTACCGCGACGCGCAATCGAGGCAGCCCGTCACGCTGCCATGCCTTCGCCTGACGGCAGGCTTCAAACAACACCCACTCACCGATGTCGTCGAGCAACCCGCAATCATCGGCGATTGCGATAAAGGCGCCTGGCAGCAAGAGCCCGCGCTGCGGATGCTGCCAGCGGATCAGGGCCTCGGCGCTATTAATCCGGCCCGTAGAGGTGTCGACCTTTGGCTGGTAATGCAGCTCGAATTGTCCACTGCGAAGTGCTTCGTGCAGTTCGCTTTCAAGCTTGACGCGCTCCTGGGTCACGGTACTCATGCCCACGGCGTAGCACTGCACATTATTGCGACCGCGTTCCTTGGCGCTGTACATGGCAGCGTCAGCTCGCGCGAGCAGCGTGTCCACGGTCTGCCCGTCCCGCGGATAGAACGCGATGCCGATGCTCGGGGAGATGTGAACGTCGATCCCGAGCAGTCGTATGGAGGGCTCCATCAGTTGAATCGCCCGCGTGCCCACCTTGACCGCTTCCGCCTGCGTTACCGGTCCTGCGAGAAGGAGCACAAACTCATCACCGCCGAGGCGTGCGGTCGTATCGACCGCGCGCACAGCGCTCTTCAGCCGCTGCGCCACTTCGCGCAGCAGATCATCGCCCGCCCGGTGTCCCAGCGAGTCGTTAATTACTTTGAATCTGTCGAGGTCGATCACCAGCACCGCGAATTCGTGTGACTGCCGATCGGCCTGGGCGATCGCCTGGGTGATGCGGTCATCGAGGAGCATGCGGTTCGGAAGACCCGTGAGTGCGTCATGGGAGGCAAGATGTCGCAGCTGCCGGTTCGCCGCTTCGAGCCCTTTCGTGCGATCGGTCACGACCCGCTCGAGGCCCTCGACGTGGGATTTGAGTGCGCGGGCATTCTGCCACTTGCGACTCAAGGCGCTCGCGCACTGGAGGATCTCGATCGGCTCGAAGGGCTTCTTGACGACGATGAGTTTGTCAGAATGCCCGAGGCGCTCCAACAGCTCCAGCCAGTCATAGTCAGTGTAGGCGGAGCAGACCACCACTTGTATGTCTGGGTCGATCGCCCATAAGTGCTCGATCGTCTCAAGCCCGTCCCACCCGGGTGGCATGCGCATGTCGACAAAAGCGACCGAATACGGCCGGCCCTCGGCGAGCGCCAGGCGGGCGCGTTCGACGCCCTCGCGTCCCTGCATCGCCGAATCGAGATCGAAAGTCGGGCGTCCAACGGCCGGTCGCTGCTCGTGGAACAACGCGGCTTCCGCGGCCGACATGCCGCTGTCCTCGTGGCCGGCGAGGATCTTCCGGTAATCCTCATGAATGGCCGGATTGTCATCCACCACGAGGATGCGATGCGTGAGCAGCTCAGGCTCAGTCGGCATGGGTCGGCTCCGGGGAGGCGAGCGGCAGCGTCAAGGTGAAGGTGGCGCCTTGGCCCGGACCGGCACTTTCGGCCTGCAGGGAGCCGCCCAGCTGTTTTGCCGCGAGCGCGCTGCTGTGAAGTCCGAAACCGTGTCCATCGGCGCGTGTCGTAAAGCCGTGATTAAAGATCCGTGCGAGGTTTTCCTTCGGGATACCGACTCCCGTATCGCTGACGGAGAGCAGCATGGATCCGTTGACCGCGCGCACGCGGACGGTCACGCGTTTGCTGCTGCCTGCCGCTTCTGCGCAGGCGTATTTAGCGTTGCGGATGACGTTGACCAGGATCTGCAGCACCTTGTGCTTGTCGACCTGCATCAGCGGCACCTCCGCGAACTCACGCACGATCGTTACACCGTGGCGGCTGAAGGCCCCTTCATTCATCCGCAGGCTGTCCTCGACCAGCGTCCGCACGTCGACCGTGTCGATGATGCCACCGCGCTTGGCATACCCCTGCTGCATCGCCACGATTTCCTTGATGTGCTCGATATTGCTGCGTACCGCCGACAGCTCGGTGACGGCCGCATCGCGCTCAGCCATGAGCTGCGCGGCAAGCTCCTGCAGGTATACCGGCAGGTGTCTGCCCTGCGCGCCTCCGAGAAAGCTCGCCAGATCCCCTGCGTGTTCGTTCAGCAGGGTGGCGACCCGCGCAAGCCCCTCGCATTTCGATCTTCGGATGCGCTCCGAGACCATACTCGCCGAGACATTGACGCTGTTGAGCACGTTGCCAACGTTGTGCAGAACATTGGTAGCTACTTCGGCCATGCCGGCCTGCCGTGACGCGACGAGCAGCTGCTTGTGTACGCGCTCGAGCTCCTCCTCGGCGAGGCGCCGCTCGGTGATGTCCTCGACAACCGCAAGCGCGCCGAGGGGCTCGCCGGCAGGCCCGACCAAGCGCTGGGCGCTCGACAGCGCCGTGCGTACGGCGCCATCAGGCCGGACGATGATGAACTCGACGTCGCTGACGTGCTCACCGCGCAGGGCACGTGCCAATGGGCGATTTTCTCGGAGCACCGGTGTGCTGCCATCCGGGAGATAGACCTTGGCAGTGATTGGGTCGGCGCCACGGACAGAGCCTGTGGGTTGCTCCGCAGAGATTCCAAAAAGCTTGACCGCGGCGCGGTTGTAGTGGGTCACCTGCCCGTTGACGTCGCAGGCAATAAGCGCCAGCGGCAGTTCCGCGATGACGGTCGCCAGCAGAGTGCGGTTTTGCAACAGGGCGGCGGCCATCTCTTTGCGTGTGGATATGTCACGCAGGAACTCGACCGAGCACTCCGCCTCGGCACCGCCGCCCCGAACGAGTGAGGTGGTCACGCGCACCCACAGAGCGCTGCCATCCTTGCGCAGGTAGCGCTTCTCGACGTCTACGTGAGGCAGCTCTCCGCGCCAGAGTTGTTCAAGCCCCAGGGCGGTGGACGCAAGATCCTCTGCATGCGTGAGGGTCGCGATTGACCTGCTGCCGAGCTCTTCGACAGCGAAGCCGAGCATCGAGCAGAACGCGCGATTGCAGTGGCGAAAGGTTCCGTCGCGGTTTGCGAAGGCAATGCCGACCGGCGCATGCTCGACGGTATTGCGCAATAACGCTTCGACGGGCCGAAGATCGCCGGATATCTTGAATAGGCCCGTGACGTCGGAGTTCTGACTCGCAACGCTTGCAGTCTTCATCGAGGCGCTCGATCGCCGGCAATGGCGAGTCTCAGCTGTGACACCGTAAGCACTGTCGGGCGCTCCCACGTGGCCGGTGGCCGGCTTCTCGCCCCGGCCACTTGACAAACTGGCGCGAATTGCACCACGGGGCACCGCCTCGCACAGCGAACTATGTCGCATGTGAGCTTCTACTCCATGCGAGAACGCGACCTTCCGGTGGCTCCGCGCCAGCGACAGGCGCATTTAGTGTGAACAGGTTCGCGTTTTTGGCTGCAGTGCCGATGCGCAGCCACCGTGCGATCCCGCTCGTTCGAAGGTCAGCTCGGCCAGCTGGTCTCTTGGTCTTGTGAGCTCGGCATCGGCGTACGCGCCGTGCAGCCGCCCGTCGCGGGCGTAGTCGCTGATCATCGCGAAGTAGCGTCGCGCATTTCAAGGTGCCCGTGGGTGCTTGGGATCAGGACTCTGGCCGCTTGACGAGACACATCGGTCGCTGCATAAGGACCGAAGGGTCGATATGAACTTGGCGCTTGCTCAGGCGGTCGTCGTCCGTCGTGAGAGATGACCGAACGGGCTTTCGGCAAGCATTGATACTCGCCACCGGGCCGGTTGGCACAGCACTACGGAGGAGACAACAATGATGAACGAGCGCCGGGCTGTGGGTATTCTCTCCTCAGCGCTCCTCGCAGCATTGAGCTGGAGCGGTCCGGCACAAGCGCAAGCCCTTAAAACCCGTTATCCGGAAATGGCGCCGGTTAATCAGTACCGCATCGCCAACCGCGCGGATGAGATCGCCCTGGCACGCAGTGCCGCGCCGCCGTCAATCTCCGCGGATGCAACGGTGCTCGTGCTGGGTAGCCAAGGCTATGAGACGGCCGTGAACGGCAAGAACGGCTTCGTTTGTTTTGTCGAGCGCTCCTGGGCGGCGGGCTTCCACGATCCCGACTTCTGGAACCCGAAGCTACGCGCGCCGAATTGCTTCAACCCGCCCGCCGTGCGCACCGAGCTGCCCAACTACCTCAAGCGCACCGAGTGGGTCCTGGCGGGCAGTACGAGGGAGCAGCTGATCGAAAAAACCAAGGCGGCCTTCGCCCGCCACACTCTTAAGGCCCCCGAGGCGGGCGCCTTTTCCTTCATGCTGTCGAAGGACGGCTACTTGGGCGACGAAGCGGCTGGCCCCTGGCTTCCTCACGTGATGTTTTTCATCCCGTACGGCCAGGCCGATGAGTGGGGCGCGAATAAGGAAGGCTCGCCCATCATCGGACAAGAGGGCAGCACTATAGAATCCACGGTTCTTTTCATTCCCGTGCGCAGCTGGTCCGACGGTTCACCGGCTCCGCCGCCGTCCAGGAAACACCAGATGTGATGATGCATATGAGGCGCGCATGCAGATCGAGTCCGTGCCACAAAGTGGACACGTGGATTGGGTATATTGGCGTGCCGTGCCTTGGGTAATGTTCGGTCCATGCAACACGTTAGGTGCGTAATCTCGTTCGCTGCGACGCGTCACGATCGCGCGACTCAGGATGGGGGCTGCGGCGAGTTCGGAGCTTGCTGAAAGCAGCGGGGTGAAGGCTGGGTGGAGGTGTAATTTGGATCTTGATCAACTGCAGAGCGCTTATAAGGCAGCCGTCGGGGAATGGATTGCCGCCATAAAGCATGAAGAAGCACTCGCTTCCGTCGGGCATTCGGTAGCGAAGCTCGATCAATGGGAGCAGGCGCATTTCAGAGAAGACGAAATTCGCAACAAAGTGCTGGCAGCAAAAAAGAAATACGAGGACGCGCTGCGCGAAATGCTCTACGGCTTCTGAACGAGAGTAGTGCAGCCATGCATCGCCTCGGCTGAGCGTTGCGGTCAAGCGCAAAACAGCACTGCGCTCCTCCTGCCCTTGAGAATCCTGAGGGCAATTCCAGCTACAGGGTCCGGTGGGCGAAACTTAAGCTGCTTGATCCGGCCCTTGACACACTCACTGCGGGCGCTCAGGTTGCTCGTAGTCCCCCGATGGAGCGTGGCCAGATATCCCCAATTACTGCTCCGGAGCAGGCGTCTTGTTCGTTCTGCGGTAAGTCGCAGCACGAGGTGCGCAGCCTCATTGAAGGCGGGTGCAGCAATCGGGGTGCATCACTGTGTGTTTTCATCTGCGATGAATGCGTCGCGCTCTGCGCGCAGATCAATGCTGGCACGTTGGGCGAGACCATGGAACCGCGGCGGGGGACTTTGAACCCGTTCTTCGCACACTCCTCCGGCGGCCGCCGGGGCTGTGCGGTGCTCCAATGTCAACGATGTGCGCCCGGCACGTGCGGAGCGCACGTGGTTACCAACATTTCCTGGCACTCCATCTCACCAATATGGATGCATAACGGCCCCTCGATCTCTGCGCGGCGCAAGTTAGGCTGTACGGGCGCGTTGAAGGGGGGCGCGCGCGCCGGAGACTGGCGATCCGCGCCACGATCGCCCCAGAGCTTTGCCACAAGCGACTTCAAGACTCTTGTCCTCACGGCCGATCAACCATCAGCGAAGTAGGGCATGTCTGATCGCTTCGACCTTCGGCTCGCGCGTCACCCGGACTTGCTGTAGTCGTACCACACCGCTTCAACGTTGTGACCATCCGGATCGTGGACGAAAGCAGCGTAATAGCCGGGCCAGTAGTCCCGGTAGCCGGGGGCGCCGTTGTCCTTGCCGCCGGCCGCGAGGGCCGCCTTGTAGAACTCGGCGACCTTCGCGCTGCTCGTGGCTTCGAAGGCTATGTGTGTCGGTACGACCGCATCGTGCTGGCTGATCCAGAAGTCGGTGTTCTTGCCATCATTGAATCCCGCGGCTTCGTCGTATTCCATGTTGTTGCGGTACCCGAGCGGGGCAAGCACCCGGAGGTAGAAGCTTTTCGATTTTGCGAAATCGCTTACGGGCAACGAAACGTGGGCGATCATGGGGTGGCTCCTCTCGCACGGACTTCCGAAGGGGCTGCAACCGTACCAGCTTGGCAGCCCTCTCATGAAATGGCCTCGCAAGCTGCAAGTGGGACCTGAGCGTGGCTGCGGGATGTGCGACTAAACGTGGTGTCGGTGCGGCGATGCGGTCTCCTCGGCCCAGGGGGCCGCGTGCGATAATTATGGCCGCATGAAAGCCGCACGGGCAGCGCTCAGTTGTCTGCTATTCGGATGTGCCCGCACGCACACCGACGTACTGGATCTGGGAGTGGGCCGACACTCGCTCAATGCCACTGCGCCATCGGGCGGTTTCTACGGCAGTCATGAGGCCGCGGTCGAGCTTGCCAATGACTTTTGCGGCAAGTCTCAGCAGCAGCCGGTCATCGACGGCTTCTACGACAAGGCCGAAATCCCTCCCGACGGGGCACACACCAGCAGCATATTTTTCCGATGCGCTGCGTTCAGGACTTCGCGCAATTGAGCGGCGGCATGTCTCGCCCCTGAGAATCGGTGTGCGCCGTTCCGTGTGAACCCCGCATGCGCGCAGAGCCACAGCGGCACCGCTCGCGAGCGTGCGCGCACGCTGCTCGCGCAGGCCGCGGTGCTTACTCGACTTTGAGGACCACGCGGAATCGAGCCTTGCCACTCATCATGCGGTCATACGCAGCCTGCGCCTGCTCGAGCGGGTAGATTTCATTCATGGAGGCAACCTTGGTCTGCTGGCTGAAAAGCAAGGTATCTTCGGAGTCCACACTCGTACCTGAGTACCAGCCCTTCACCGCGGCGCGCTTTCTGAGCAGCTCGAGCGAATCAACCGGAAATGCGCCAACCGCACCGATGACCATCATCGTGCCATTCGGACCCAAACCGCCCACGATCGACTGCATGGCGGCGGCATCGGTAACGGTGGCGAGTATGGCGCGGGCGCCACCCAGCTCGCGCAGTGCCGCCGCCGGATCGCCTCGCGCGCTGTCCACGTATGCGTGTGCGCCGAGACTGCGCGCGAGGGACTCCTTATCCGCGCCGCGACTCACCGCCGCCACCTGAAAGCCCATGCGGGCGGCAAACTGGATGCCCAGATGCCCCAGGCCGCCGACACCCTGGATCGCGACCAGATCACCGGGTCGGGCGCCGCAGTGCCGCAGTGCGTTGAAGGTCGTGATGCCGGCGCAAAGCAGGGGCGCGGACTCGACCGCATCCAGTTGCGCAGGAATGCGCGCCAGCGCGCTGGCATGGGCAAGCATGTGGGTCGCATAGCCGCCGTCGCGCGTTACGCCCGTGGCACCCTGGATGTTGGCGCATGCGAAGGCATCCCCGTGACGGCACGGCGCGCAGTAGCCGCAGGCACCGCTGGACCAGCCTACGCCGACACGGCTGCCCGTTTGCCAGCCCTGGACATCCGCACCCACGGCATCGATCGTGCCGATGACCTCGTGACCCGGGATGCGCGGAAACTTGAGCCCGGGCATATGCCCCTCAACGGTCAGCGCATCGGAGTGGCACACACCGCAGGCCTGCACCTTGATACGCACTTCATGACGGGCGGGTTCCGGAATATCCCGTTCCTGCAGGCGCAACTTCGCCCCGGCCTCCGTGACGATCACCGCACGCATCTTCGACATTGTGTCCCGCCGTACTTTATCGAGCTCCGGGCTCACGGCAGTATACGCGCGCAGCAGCTTGTCTCTGGTTGCGCAATGGTCGCGCTGAGGGTTGCGTCAGACGACGGCTTTACTGATCACGACGGCCAGATAACCGGACACCAGGGCCACGGTTGCAACGATATCGAGAAAGATGAATTCCACGAGCCACCACCACATCCAGTACATGCACAGCAGTCTAGAGACGACGCCTCCAAAGAGCTGCCCTCTCGCGAGGCACGTCAGTGGCCGATTAAGTGAGGAGCGCGTCCCTCTCGATTTGGGGAGGAGGGTGCTGCCGGAGGCAATCACGCGGACCGGTCTGGCATATGCGCTAAGCCACCAATGCCGTGAATTTCTGTGAAGCAAGCCGCGCTGTGCGGTCATCCGTCTTTCGGTCCGCGCGTTGCCTTGGGTAGCCTTGAGAACGTGGCGTGTCAGCCGATGCCGGGCGCCCTCGAAATGGACAACGGGAGCACTTCATGCGTTGCGTATCCCACGAACGGATGTGGGGACTGCTGGTCATGCTTGTCGGCGCGGGCGTGAGCCTGCGCACGCAGGCGGACGCATTTTCCGCCGTGCAAGTTCTGCGTGAGGGTGGCTGCGGTGGCGTCGTGCCGATCGCCCGGCCTCTGCACCACAGCGCCGCGCTCGACCGCGCAGCCGAGCAATGGGCGGCGGGGCGGCCGTTGCCGCAGGTCGCTGCGGAGGGGGGCTACCGCTCTGCGGCGCTCACCGGCGTGCACGTCGCAGGATCCGAGACCGGGCTGCTGCAACAACTGAGCCGCTCCGAGTGCCGCGCACTGAGTAACCCCGGACTTCAGGAGATCGGGGCGTTCCGGCGCAGCACTGACACCTGGCTGGTGGTGGCCTTCGGTGCGGGGGCGGTAGCCGCGAGCATCACGGTGCCCACAAAAGCACCACCACCCGTCACTCGCGTCCAGACGGCATCACCCACGGCGGTGCGTTCCAAACGCGCCCTGGAGCTTGTGAACGACGTACGCGCCCGTGGTACCCGCTGCGGACAGCGCGCGTTCGCGCCCGCTCCCCCGGTGAGCCTGTCCGGCACGCTCGGTACGGTTGCCTTTGGACATGCCGCAGACATGGCCACGCATGGATATTTTGAGCATCAGGACCTGGCGGGGCAGTCTCCGGCCGATCGGGTGCGCGCCGTCGGCTACAAGGAGAAGCTGGTCGGCGAAAACATCGCCTACGGACCTGAGACGGTCGATGAGGTCGTCAAGGGCTGGCTCGACAGTCCGGGCCACTGCGAAAACATCATGGATCCGCGCTTTGCGGAAATGGGCCTCGCTTTCGCCGCCGGACGCGGCACCAAGCACGGTCTGTACTGGGTCCAGGTCCTGGCGGCGCCCCGCGTCTAGCCCTGCTTCAGTACAGCGCCAGATCTGACACGGTCGCACCCGACACCGTCGGGAAATCTTCCCACAGCTGTTCCGGTAGGCTGCCCCCGGGTCTGGGACGGCCTTGAGTCCGCTCATGCCCGGTGCATGTCCGATCGGGGACGCGCACATCGGCATTGTGCGCGGTACGGGACGTGGTCTTAGGCGGACAAAAAGGGCGCAGGGTGGCGGAACAACGGGCCGGGCGAGCGATCGGGGTTCTGGTCGCGGTGATGGCGGTCCTGTTGTCACAGGCAGGCGCAGCTGCCGAAGGCGACGCACCCGCCGCTCCCGGCAATTCCGCCACCGCCCAGGAGCTGCCGCAGGTTCTCGTCATCGGTAACGCGCCCTTGCCCGGCTTCGGGCTGCCCCTGAATCAGGTTCCGGCCAATGTCCAGAGTGCCGACAGCCAGGACCTGCAGCGCGCGCAGACGACGGGTCTGGCGGACTACCTGAATCGCAGCTTCAGTGGCGTCAACGTCAGTGAGAGCGCCGACAACCCCTTCCAGCTCGACATCAATTACCACGGATTCACCGCCTCGCCGCTGCTGGGAACGCCGGAGGGTCTTTCCGTCTATGTCGACGGTGTGCGCGTCAACGAATCCTTTGGCGACACGGTCAACTGGGATCTGATCCCGGAGTCGGCGATCTCCACCGTGTCGCTGATCTCCGGCTCCAACCCGGTGTTCGGGCTGAATACCCTCGGCGGGGCGCTGTCGGTGCAGACCAAGAGCGGCCACGACAATCCGGGGACTGAGTTCGAAGCCGATGGCGGCTCTTTCGACCGGCGCTCCTTTGGGGGCGAGAGCGGCGGGGCGCTCGGCGCGTTTGATTATTTCGGTACCGTTAATTACTTCGATGAGCGCGGCTGGCGCGACCTGTCGCCCACGCATCTGTGGCAGGCCTTCGGCAAGGTGGGCTGGCAGAACGAGAAGACTGACCTTGATTTGAGCTACACGTACGTGGATTCGAGCTTGTTCGGCAACGGAGCAACCCCGCAGAGCATGCTCGATTACCGGCGCGAGAGCAGCTACACGCCCGACTTCACGCACAACCTGCTGGACTTCGTGAACCTCACCGGCACGCAGCTTCTGTCCGAGCACCTGCTGCTCTCGGCGAACGCCTACTATCGCCACCTCATCACCGGCAGCAGCAACGGCAGTAACAACGATAACTATCTGTCGAGCGGCTACCCGGGTCCGCCGCTCGACTGCAGCGCACCGCCCGAAGATCGTGTCACCATTGCATATTGCTCCACCGCCACGACGCAGGTGTCGCAGCTCACGCAGCGCACCTCCGGCTTCGGCGTGCAGCTCACGGACTCGCAGGAGCTCTTCGGCGCCAAGAATCAGGCGATTGTCGGCGCGGACTACACGGATGCGGACGACATTTTCGCGCAAGCCTTCCTCTACGGCGCCTTCGCCCCGGACCGCACGCTCATCTACCTCGACAATCCGCTCAATGATGAAACCGTGATCTCGCTCAGCGGCAGCAACCGCATCTTCGGCGCTTACCTGACGGATACGTTCTCGCCCAGCGAGTTACTGCACATCACCGCCTCGGCGCGCTACAACCGCAGCACCGAGACGCTCAGCGGCTACAGCATCGACACCGATGTCAGTGATGCGGGTGCAGGTTTCGATGAAGCCTCCCCGCTCACCGGCGATCACACCTTCAGCCGCGTCAACCCGGCCCTCGGCTTCACACTGACACCGAGCGAACGGCTGACCTACTACGCCAACTACAACGAGGCAAGCCGCGCGCCGAGCGTGGTGGAGCTGGGTTGCTCGAATCCGCAGCAGCCGTGCGGTCTGCCCAATGATTTTGCGAGCGACCCGGACCTCAAGCAGGTGGTCGCCCGCACCTTCGAGATCGGGGTGCGTGGGGAGCTGGCGGGTCAGCGCCTCAACTGGAGCGCCGATGCGTTTCGCACCCTCAACAGCGACGACATCCAGTTTGTCGCCACGAGTACCAACGCCGGCTACTTTGACAACGTCGGCAGCACGCGCCGTCAGGGCGTGGACCTCGCGCTCGGCGGCCAAAGCGGCGCCCTCAAGTGGCGCCTGGCCTACAGCTTCGTCGCTGCGACCTTCCAGTCGAGCTTCGCCGTCAGTGCCGGCTCCAACAGCACCGCGGACGCGAACGGCAACATCGAGGTGCATCCAGGGGATCGCATTCCCCTGATACCCCAGAACACCGGCCGGCTGTTGCTTGACTACGCTGTCAGCCCGCGGCTGCAGCTTGGCGGCAATCTCCTGATCGTGTCGGGCTCATACCTGCACGGCAATGAGAACAACGCCAACCAGGCCGGTGGCACCAACGGTCAGGGGGCCTACATCTCCGGCACGGGCTGGATTCCCGGCTATGCGGTCGTGAATCTTCAGGGCACCTACCACCTCGGCAAGGCCGTTGATGTGTTCGCACGCCTCGTGAACCTGCTCGACAGGCAGTACGCCACGGCCGGCTTTCTGACCACCAACACCTTCAACCCCAACGGCACCTTCCGCTTCAATCCCAACGACTGGACCAACGAGAACGCCGTCTCGCCCGGCACGCCGCTGGCGGTGTGGGCTGGCGTGCGGGTGCATTTCGACTAGGCCTGCGTACTACACTAAGCCGCAACGGTCACGGTCACTTCCCAACGACGCGGCCTCTGCGTCTGCGAGGACTAGCGGATGTACCTGCACACGCGGCTGCTGCTGGGGATTCTCGCGGTCACGCTCTTTGCGCTGCTGGTGAGCGTGCTGGTGCCGCTCGCCTCACTGCGCCAGGACGTCTCGCGCGAGACCGATGCCTCGATGCAGCTGACCCGTCTCTTGCTGGACATTGAGGCCGGGATCCGCAACAGCGAAAGCGAAGCGGATGCGCGCGCGGCGGCCGCGCAGCAGGTGCGCGCAGCGCAGCACCTGCGCCACGTGCGCGTCACGCTCATCGATGACCAGGGGGCGCAGGTCGTGACAACGCCCAACGATGCCGCGCGGGCGAGCTGGCTGGCGCGGGCGCTGTTGCCACCGGGCGCGGAGCGCGCGCTCGCCTACCCGCTCATCTTCCGCGGCACCCCGCTCGGGGCGCTGCGGGTGACCTCCAACCCCCTGTCTGAGTTCGAAGAGCTCGAGGATCGCGTGACGAGTGACATCGCGCTGCTGGCGCTGGCGATCCTCGCCATGGCGGTCAGCATCTACTGGATGGTGCGCCGCGGCCTGCGCCCGGTGAGTCAGATCAAGACCGCGCTCACGCAGCTGGCCGATGGCAGGCTCGAAACACGCCTGCCGCATTTTCGCCTCAAGGATCTGGAGGAGATCTGCGACCGCTTCAACCACTGTGCCGCCGCGCTCGAGGAGGCGGCCGCGAGCCGGCGCGAGCTCACCCGCCGTCTCATCAACGTCGAAGAGGAGGAGCGCACGCGCCTCGCCCGCGAGCTGCACGATGAACTCGGCCAGAGCCTCACGGCGATCAAGGTGGATGCCGCCTACATCGCCCGCGAAGCCGCCGGTAAGGCGCCGCGCATTGAGGGCTGTGCGCTGGGCATCGAGACCTTGAGCGGCGAGGTGATGGAGCTGACGCGCGGGATGCTCGCGCGTCTGCGGCCGCATGGTCTGGAGACGGTGGGGCTGCGCGAGTCCCTGAAGGAACTCATCAGCAGCTGGGAGAGTCGCGTCGCGCAGCGCTTCAGCTGTTCGCTGACGATGAATGAGGCGGTCGATACACTCTCACCCGAGCTCAACATCACCCTCTACCGCCTCGTGCAGGAATGTCTCACCAACGCGGTGCGCCACTCGCGCGCCCGCAGCGTCGCCATCCGGCTGGCCGCCGAGCCGCAGCCCTGCGGGCAGTTGCCGGCGCGCGTGTGGCTGCGGGTGCAGGAATCAGGTCTTGAGGCACACGCGGCCACGCCGGCCGCTCATGGCATGGGACTGCTCGGCATGCGCGAGCGGGTCGAGGCACACGGCGGGGAGCTCACGATCAGCACCCAGCCCGGGGAGGGTCTCGCGCTCGAGGCCTGGTTGCCGATCCGCGCATCCTCCGCTGAGCCGGCCGATGCCTGAGAGCGTGCGTATTGTACTCATCGACGACCATGCGGTGGTGCGCGCCGGCTACCGCCGCTTCCTTGAGCAGGAGCCGGGGTATGAGGTCATCGCCGAGGCCGGCTCGGGCGAGGAAGCCTACGCGCTGCTGCAGGCGCAGGCGCCGGACATCGTGATTCTGGATCTGAGCATGCCCGGGGAGGGGGGCCTCTCGGCGCTGCGCCGCTTCAAGCTGCGCTGGCCGCTGCTGCCGGTGCTGGTGTTCAGCATGCACGACCATCTGGCCTTCGCCATCCAGGCGCTGCGCGCGGGAGCGAACGGCTATATCACCAAGAGCAGCGACCCGCAGCTCATGGTCAGTGCGGTGCGACGGGTGATGGCCGGGGAGCTCGCCGTCAGTCCCGATCTTTCCGTGAAGATGGCACGCGGCGGCGGCGCGCGCGCCACGCAGCCGACGCTGGGTTTGTCGGTGCGCGAGTTCGATATCTTCCGTCTGATCGCGAGCGGCAAGACGCACGAGGAGATCGCAGCGCTGCTGCATCTGAGCATCAAGACCATCACCAATCAGCACTCCCTCATCCGGCAGAAACTGGCCATCGAGTCGGACATCGAGCTGTTCCAGCTCGCCGTCGAATGCGGTGCCGTCGAGGCGCGCGTGCGCCGCTCCTAGTGCTGCAGCGCGGCCTGCGGTGCACGCCGGCGCGAGCCGCCGACACGTCCGGTCTGCGTCGGCTCGCTGTAGCACGGCTGGCGCGTGCGCACCGCGTCCGCCCAGCCGAGGAACTCAAGCGGCGAGGGCACCTCCGCGAGCGTGCTGTAGCTGCAGGTGCGGCGGTTGTAGAGGCAGTCATCCACCACCATGACGAAATGCTGCTGCCCGAAGGATTCGATCTGGGCGCGCAGCGCTGCCGAGCGCGGGTCAAAGGCACGGTCTGCCCCGCGCGGCGCCTCGCACAAGAGCACCTGGCGCTGATCGCCGCTGACTGCCCCGATCCAGCCGCCCACCGCACTCGCCGCACGCGAGGCGAGCGCCAGCGGCCGAACCCTGTGGCCCGCAAAAGCGCGCTGGATCACCGCCAGCCAGCGGTCCATCTCTAACTCGCAGCGCACAAAATCGTCCGGATGCGAAAACAGTAACGCCCAGCCCTCGCGTAGCCAGGCGCGCAGGGAGACGGTCTCGGCCGCCGCCACGGCGCTTGCAGGATGGAGTGGGGCTTCGAGTACGAGTGTTGCCATGGATGTCTCCTGGAACGCAGCAGCCCGGGGCGCCGCCACGATCGGCAAAGAGCCTACGGTCGCAGCGGTTGGAAAAGCAGTCGAGCGCAGGTTATATCTGCGTCACGGCCCGCACGGCGTACTGCGCCGGTGAGGCTCGAGATGACGCGTCATGTTGCACTTGCCGGAAGCATCGGCCATGCTAAAAAAACCAGCCCGCGGTCGATCCGCAGCTCAGGTCCCGGCGAGTCGAATAAGAGGTACGGACCATGTCAGACCCTAAGCCTTCCCTCAGATCTCTCGGCAGCGGCATTGAGCATCTGCATCGCGCCTGGGGTTGGTTCGTCGGCCTCGGTGTGCTGCTGCTGGTGCTCGGTTTTTTCTGCATTCTCGGCGAGGTGGCCACGACCCTCATCACGGTGATCGTGCTCGGGTGGCTGCTCCTCTTCAGCGGTGTCATGGCGCTCGTGCACGCGTTTCGCACCCGTACCTGGAGCGGCTTCTTCCTCTACCTGCTGAGCGCCGTGTTGCGTGTGGTCACCGGTTTCCTGCTCATTCGCTACCCGCTCATCGGCGCGCTCAGCCTGACACTGCTCCTGGCCTCGCTGTTTATTGTCGGCGGGGTGTTTCGCGCCGTCGGAGCGGCGAGCCTGCGCTTTCCCAACTGGGGCTGGACGGCCGCCTCCGGGATCATTGCGGTGGCCCTGGGTGTTCTGCTGTTGGCGCAGCTGCCGGCCTCGAGTCTGTGGTTCCTCGGTCTGGCCGTGGGCATCGATCTGCTGTTTGAAGGCACCGGCCTGATTGCCCTGGGAACGGCGCTGCGCAGTCGCGCCACGGCCTCCCCCGGCGCGGCGCGGCCCTCGAGCGCCTGAGCAGCCGACTCGCAATCCTGCTGAGCCACCCCGTGCGAGGGCACGCACCGCGGCGCGCCGTCGGGGCGCGTACGGATCAAAGACAGCGACAGCGTGGCTGTTCTAGAATGAGCCCGCACGGGGTTGGTCGCCCCGCCTCGGCCCTTGTGTTATGTCGCGGTCCGCTGCAGGAGTACTGCTACTCTTCGGGGCTTGCTGTGCGTCGCTCGCAGGCGCCGCGCCTCTGTGCACGGTGCTGGCGGATGGCGCCACGGGTAAGATTCTCAAACAACAGGGCAGTTGCGAGCAGCAGCTGACACCGGCCTCGACCTTCAAGGTCGCGCTGAGTCTGATGGGCTACGACGCCGGCTTCCTCACCGATGAGCACCACCCGGCGCTGCCCTACCGTGAGGGCTACCTTGCGACGGACCCGGCCTGGAAGACCACGGTGGACCCGACGAGCTGGATCCAGAACTCGGTCGTCTGGTACTCCCAGCAGCTCACCGTCTGGCTCGGCGCGGAGCGTCTGCGCAACTACCTCGTACGCTTCAAGTACGGCAATCAGGATATCTCGGGCAACGCGGGCATGAATGATGGCCTCACACAGGCCTGGTTGAGTTCATCGCTGCGCATATCGCCGCTCGAGCAGGTGAGGTTTCTGCAACGACTCGTGACGCGGCAACTGTCCGTATCGGCACACGCGTACGAGCTGACCGCGCGCATCCTCGATCTGGGCGCGCTGCCGAACGGCTGGGATGTGCACGGCAAGACCGGCACGGGCTATCAGATGCAGGCCGGCGGCCCGGATCTGAAGCGCCAGGTGGGCTGGCTCGTCGGCTGGGCGAGCCGGGGCGGGCGCACCATCGTCTTTGCCTACGTCATCGCCGATGAGCAGCCCGAGGGCTCAAATGCGGGGCGGCGGGCCCGCACGGCCTTCATGGCGGAACTGCCGCACCTGCTGGATGAGGCCGCCGCGCCTTAGTGCTTCGGGGAACCCCATTGTTTCCGGGGGAAGCAGGCGGGCGCCGCCGCGGCGTCCGCCTCCGCTTCAACCGGCAGGCGCTCGCGCCCGACCTGCCCTTGATGGTCGGTCGGCCCCTGCCGGGCAATAATGGCTGCGTTCCTGGCGCACCCGGGCGCTGTACGGGAACCGCGCGGCAACGGTCAACGTCGAACCAACATCAGCGTTTAGCGCACACGTGAGGTGGTAGTCATGGAAGTGTGTCAATCGGCTCTGGTGCGGCGTGTGCTGCTCAGCGCTCTTGCGGGGCTGTGTCTGGGCACATGCAGCCTGGCGAGCGCGGATGAGGCCCCGGTGCAGGCTCTGTGGGCGGCCAAGAAGGTCAACTTCACCTTCATGGGATTCACCGCGCGCTACTCCTGTGACGGGCTTCTGGAGAAGGTGCGCAAGATCCTCCTCGACCTCGGCGCGCGAGCGGACCTTAAGGTGACGGCCACCGGCTGCGACCGTGGTTTCGGGACTCCCAGTCACTTTCCGGGTGTATCCGGCACGATACAGGTACTGGTGCCCCTCGGCGACAAGGCGCCGCCTGCGGATACGCAGCCCGTCAATGCGCAGTGGAAGAGCGTCGTGATCGCCCCGCGCGGCGAGCCGCTTAACGCGGCAGGAGACTGCGAGCTCACCGAGCAGATCAAGCAGCGCATCCTGCCGCTCTTCACCAGCCGCAACGTCGAGTACAGCTCGACGTGCATCCCGTATCAGCTGCAGGTCGGGGGTACCCGTCTTAAGGCGGACGTGCTGGTCGCCGAACCGCCGCCGGCGAAGGCACCCTGAGCCCTCAGGCGAACTCATCCGGCAGCGCCTGTTTGGCGCGCGCGATGTAATCGCACAGCGCTTCATCGAGGGCGGCATCCAGCGGCGGCGCCTGGTAGGCGGCGAGTTGCGCGCGCCAGCGTGCGTGGGCACGCGCTAACTGATCGTGCGCACCCTCCTGACTCCATTGCTCGAAGGAGTTGTTGTCCGCAAGTTCGAAGTCGTAGAACGCACTCTCGTAGTTGGCGAGCGTGTGGCGCGCGCCCAGGTAATGCCGCCCCGGTCCGATCTCACGGAACGCATCCAGGGCAAACCCGTTCTCATCGAGCGCCAGAGCGCGCGCAAGAGTGTGGAACGCACCCAGCTGGTCCACGTCCATGACGAACTTCTCGTAGGACATCGTGAGGCCGGACTCGAGCCACCCGGCCGCGTGCAGCATGAAGTGGGCCCCGGCGAGGAACGACGGCCACAGCGAATTGGCACTCTCGGTCGCCGCCTGCGCGTCGGCGACCTTGGAGGCGCACAGATTCCCGCCGCAGCGCAGCGGTACGCCCAGGCGCCGGGCGAGCTGGCCGATCGCCAGATACGCGAGGGCGGGCTCGGGCGTGCCGAAAGTGGGCGCGCCACTGCGCAGGGACATCGAGGAGAGGAAGTTACCGAGGATGACCGGTGCACCGGGGCGTTCGAGCTGCGTGAGCGCCACGCAGAAGGTCGCCTCGGCAAAGCACTGCGCGAGTGCGCCAGCGGTCGTGACCGGTCCCATCGCGCCCCCGAGGATGAAGGGCACGCACACGCTCGCCTGATTGGCGGCAGCGTAGGTGCGGATCACGCGGCTCGCCTCCCCATCCAGCACCAACGGTGAGTTCACGTTGACGTTACCGAGGATCACGCAGTGCGTGGCGACGAATTGCGCGCCAAAGAGCACGCGGCACATCTCGATCGAATCCGCCGCGCGCGCGGCACTGGTGACCGACCCCATGAAGGGCTTGTCCGAGTAGCGCATGTGCGCGTACACCATGTCGAAGTGGCGCTTGTTCACCGGCACATCGACCGGCTCGCACACCGTGCCGCCGGAGTGATGCAGCCAGGGGGCCAGGTACGTCAGCTTGACGAAGTTCTTGAAGTCCTCGAGTGTGCCGTAGCGGCGACCGCGCTCGAGGTCACTGACGAAAGGTGGACCGTAGGCGGGTGCGAAGACGCAGTGTGCCCCGCCGATCTGCACGTTGCGCGCGGGATTGCGCGCGTGCTGGGTAAACTGCGCGGGCGCCGAACGGCGCACGATCTCGCGCGCGAGTCCGCAGGGTACGTGCACGCGGCAGCCCTCGCGGATGCGTGCACCGGCTTTCTGCCACAGCGCGAGCGCCGCCTCGTCGCCGCGGATCTCCATGCCGATCTCCTCCAGCAGCTGATCCGCGTGCGCCTCGATTGCGAGCAGCGCCTCCTCGGCGAACGGTGCGTAGGGCGGCAACTGCCGGGTGATGAAGGCCGGCGCCACCGGCGCCTGGGCGCGGCGAGCCTTGCGGGCCGCACGCGTATCCGTGCGGGAGCGTCGGGCGGGTGACAGCGGAGGATCAGCCATGGGCGCGGCCATGGTAGCTGAAGCGTTGCCGGCGACGGGCGCTAACGAAAAAAAAGCGCAGGCCGAGCGGACCGCGTGGCCTCACAGGCCACGCGGCGCGGATGCGCCCGGGAATCGGTGCGCTATTTTTCCGTGATGTGCAGTGAGATGCGACGATTTTGCTGCCGCCCGGCGTCGGTCGAGTTGTCCGCGATCGGGTGCTCCTCGCCGTAACCCTTGGCGTCCATGCGCGCCGGATCGACACCGAGCCTGGCGAGCTCCGCCATGACGTCGTCCGCCCGTGCCTGGGAGAGTTTCAGGTTCGCCGCCGCATCCCCGGTGTTGTCCGTGTAACCGCCGATGCGCACCTTTGCTTTCGGGTAGGCCTTCAGGATCAGGGCGATGTTATTCAGCTGCTCCTGAGAGGCCGGCTGCAGCGTGGCAGCGCCCGTATCAAAGAGCAGCCGATCAAAGTCGAACCACTGATCATCACTCACTGTCGCGTTCGGATCATCCAGGTACTTCACCAGCTTCGCTTCGACCCCGAGCGCCGGCGCGCTCAGCTCCGTGCCGTCGGGAAGTTTGACTTTGATCATGTCCCCGAGCGCCGCCCACGCGCCCGTTGCGGCGTTGCCCACCGCTGTCGCCGCCGTCGTGGTCGCATTGCTGGCACTCTGCACCACTTCCTTCGGACCACTCATGGAGCGGAACAACAGCCAGGCGAGAATCAGCGCGCCGAGGATCGCCAGCGGTACGAGCCAGCGCGAACCACCGCTTGCTGCGGCGCTCGCGCTGGAGACCACGGCCGTAGCGGCGGTGCCGGCACCGGAGGTGAGGCTGCTCATGAGTCCGGCGGGCAGAAAACCCTGCAGGTTCGGCACCTCGGCCTTGAGCGCACTGCCGAGGGAGCTCGCATTGAGCGCCCCTGTACTCTGCGCGCGTCCGAGGAATCCGAGCACCAGCGGCGCTGCCATCCTTAACAGGTTCATCACCGAGTTTGCGCCGAGCCCGGAGTGCTGCGCGATCGCGCTCGCCACCTGTCCTTGCTGGGAACCAAATACCAGCGGCAGAAATTTACCGACCAGGTCCCCGATTCCGCCGGCGCCGCCCGCGCCGCCGGAGGCAAGGGAGGAGAGGCTGCCCAGCACGTTCTGGCTGTTGGCGGTGCCGGCGAGGTTCATGATCTGGCTCAGGAAACCTGAGTCACCCGCCTTGCCGGCGAGCCCGCCGAGCGTCGCCGCGGCAGCGGCTCCCAGCCCTCCCTGCACGGCCTGAGTGGATTCACCCAGTCGTGAGGCAATGGCCTGTTTCATATCCGGCGTAACCATGGCGAGGATCGAGTCCATCATTGAGGTAGCCATAACTTTTTCCCCTGCATCCTTTGTGGTGTTAGTAACCCGGGGCGTTCACGAGAAGACGATTCCTTCTTACTCCACATCCTTGGCAGCTGCCATCGGGAGTTGAGGACCGCGCGCCGCAGTCGTGCTGACGTCCGCGCTTCACTGCGGCGCAGCAACCTAACAGTGGGCTGCGCGCAAGATATATGGAGTCAAGATATATAAGAGTGCGCCGCCAGGCTTGCGCTCGCTTCAGCGTCATCGCGACGGCGGGCACGGGGTGTGGAGTGTTGGACGCACTCAACCCCAGGGGTGGAGGAACGCGGGAAGCTCAGGCGGCGCCGCAGGGGCGGCGCGAGTTGAGTCAGTAAGGGAAGGTGCGCGCCCGCAGCTGATCCTTTTCCAGATCACGCGCCGCGATGAAGTAGTGCACCGTCGCCCATAAGCCCGTCGGCACGAGACAGAGCATAGCCAGCCGCAGCGATGCGGCATTCGACACGTGATGGGGCGCAAACCAGTCGCTGAGGGAGCCGATCAGGGGAGGTGCAATCACAAGATTGCCCACGTTAGCCAGAAACAGCGTCGTGGCGCAGAACATCGCCCGCATCCGGCATTGCGCGAGATTGTTCAGCAGGCCGAAGCACGGTCCGATGTAAAAGTAGATCGCCGGAATGTAGATCCAGAACATCGCCTTCGCCAGCGCCAGGTCGCGGGTGTAGAAAATGACGCCCGAAGCGATCGTGGCGATGGCGGTGCCGACGCCGAGCAGCCAGACGATGCGGCGCGAATCCGCCATGGCCGGCCGTGCCATGAGCCACCCGGTCGCCAGGGTAGCCACCGTGCCACCCCACAGGTGCACGTTGCCCGTCACTTCACCCGCCTCACCGAGGGACATGCTGTACGTGCGCTGCAGGAATACCGGCGTCCAGTACATCAGACCCCAGCCCCACAGGGCGCACAACGCGCTGCCGATCATCAGGTGCACCGCCGAGCGCTGCTTCCAGAGAAATGCCATCGTGTCCAGGAAGGAGGGTGTTGCGGTGTCGTCGTCACTGTCCAGGCAGCCGCGTTTGGGTTCGCGCACCGTGATCCACACGGCGAGACCGGCGAGGACACCGGGAACGCCCAGGACAAAGAACACCGAGCGCCACCCGTAGTGATCGGCAATCGTACCGGCCACGTTGTAGCCGAGCCAGGCGCCGATCGGCGCGCCGAGGGAGAAAACGGTGAGCGCCATCGCACGGCGGTGGGCCGGGAAGTAGTCCGAGAGCAGCGAGCTTGCGCCGGGCGTGCCCCCGGCCTCACCCACGCCCACTCCCACGCGTGCCAGGAAGAACTGCGCGACGGTCTGAGCAAAACCGCACAGCGTGGTCATGAATGACCACACCACGAGACAAACCGCGATGATCTTGCGGCGGCTGCGGCGGTCGATCAGCCACGACAGCGGGAAACCCAGGCCGACGTAAAAGAGCGCCAGCGGCACCGCCGTCAGCAGCGCAATGCCGGAGTCGGTGAGGTGCAACTCGCGGCGGATCGGATCCAGGACGGTCGACACCACGTAGCGATCGGCGATGCTGAGCGTGTACACCAGACACATCATGATCAGCACGTACCAGCGCTCGATCAGCGAGGCGCCCTGAACGGGTGCACCGCTGAGGCCGGAACCCTCCGAGGCTATGCTGGACTCGAGCTCACTCATGCCGTCTCGCTTGGCTGTGTCGTGCGAAAGGTTACGCCTGTGACGCGTGACTGTCTTGCAGGATAAGGTCGGCGGCTTTTTCGGCCAGCATTATGGTGGGTGCCTGCGTGTTGCCGGAGGTGACGTTCGGAAACGCCGAGGCATCCACGACCCGCAGCCCCGCAGCTCCACGCACGCGCAGCCGCGCATCGAGTACGCAGGCGCGCGCATCAGAACCCATCGCGCAGGTGCAGCTGGCGTGAAAGACAGAGCCCGCGCGCTGGCGAAAGTCCGTGAGCAACTCCTCGGGGGAACGCACCTGCGCGCCCGGCTCGCGCTCGGAGGCGGTGACGGCGGCCAGCGGGGCGGCTGCGGCGATCTGGCGCACGACGCGGGCGCCTTCAAATACGTCCTCCACATCACTCGCCACCGCCAGCGAGTTCAGCAGGATCGCAGGACTCACCTGTGGGTCGGGCGACTGGATGTGCACCGAACCGCGGCTGCGCGGCCGACAGGTATTGAACGACATGAGAAAGCCGGGGTACGGATCCGGGTTGAGCAGGCGACGCTTGGTGCCGAGGGTCGTGGTGCTGTAGCTCGCCGGGTTGAAATAGATGTGCAGATTCGGGCGCGCAAGCCCGGCGCGACTGCGCAGGAAGGCGCCCGCCTGGTTCACGCTCATGGCGAGGGGCCCGCCCCTGGTGAGCAGGTAGCGCAGCGCCGCCCGCACCTTGCCGTACCAGGGTGCGAGCTCGTTGTTGAGCGTGGGCACGCGCGAGCGGTAAAAGTATGAGACCGCCAGATGATCCTGCAGCCCCTCACCGACGGCGGGCGAGTCGATGAGCACCGGGATACCGAGGTTGCGCAGGCGCTGTGCGTCGCCGATGCCGGACAGCTCCAGCAGCTGCGGTGAGTTGATCGCACCGGCACACAGCAGCACCTCGCGGCGCGCCTGCGCACTGTGGCGCGCGCCGCCCTGCAGGTACTCGACGCCGCTCGCGCGATGGCCTGCGAACAGCACGCGCGCGGTGAGCGCGTGCAGCTTGATCTCGAGATTCGCGCGCCGGGCCGCCGGCCGCAGGTAGGCACTGGCGCTGGAGACGCGCACACCGTCCTTGATCGTCACCTGCCAAAGCCCGGCGCCTTCGGGCTCTGCGCCGTTGAAATCGCGCGTGAGCGGAATACCGATCTCCTCGCAGGCGCGCAGAAATACACCGCAGAGCGGATGCACGTTCGCCGACACGTCGCTCACGTGCACCGGTCCTCCCGCGCCGTGGTACGCCGAGGCACCCCAGGCGTGATCCTCGAACTTGATGAAGTACGGCAGCACCTCCGCCCACGACCAGCCGGTGGCCCCGGAGGCCGCCCAGTCGTCGAAGTCTCCGGGCTGCCCGCGCACAAACACCATGGCGTTGATGGAGGTGGAGCCGCCGAGCACTTTGCCGCGCGGACAGAACTGCGTGCGGTTGTTCAGACCCGGATCCGGCTGCGCTTCGTACATCCAATTGAAACGTGCATCGTTGAAAGTGCGACCGTAGCCGATCGGCACCTGAATCCAGGGCGAGCGGTCCGAGCCGCCCGCCTCGAGCAGCAGCACCCGGTGCTCGCCGCCCGCACTCAGGCGGTTGGCCAGCACGCAGCCAGCCCCGCCGGCACCTACGATGATGTAGTCATACTCCGTCATTCTGTGATAAGCATCCGCCGATGAAACTTACAGACATCAAGACCTTCGTCGTCGGCAATCCGCCCCCTGGCTACGGTGGTCGCTACTTCGTGTTTGTGAAGCTCAGCACCGATGGCAACGTGCACGGGGTCGGTGAAGCATACTGCGTTCCGTTTCATCCGCAGCTGGTCGCGCGGCTCATCGTCGATGTGTTCGAGCGCTATGTGCTCGGCGAAGACCCGCACGACATCGAGCGAATCTGGCGGCGGGTGTACTCGGCCGGCTATACCCAGCATCCGGATCTGACCCTGATGGGGGTGCTGAGCGCGCTCGAGATGGCCTGCTGGGACATCATCGGCAAGGAAGCCGGCCAGCCGGTCTACAAGCTCCTGGGCGGGCGCGTGCACGAGCGGCTGCGCTCCTATACCTACATCTACGCGCGCCCCGGGGATACCGTGGACGTGTACCAGGATCCGCAGCTCTCGGCCGAGCGCGCCGCAGAGTACGTGGCGCAGGGCTTTACCGCCCTCAAGTTCGACCCCGCCGGGCCCTACACCGCCTTCGACGGGCGGCAGTTGTCGCTTACGCAGCTGGAGCTTTGTGAGCGCTTCATGCGAGAGCTGCGCGCCGCAGTCGGCACGAGCGCCGACCTGCTCTTTGGCACGCACGGACAGATGACGGCGGCCGGCGCCATCCGCCTGGCGCAACGACTCGAGCCCTATGACCCGCTGTGGTTTGAGGAACCGGTGCCGCCGGATGCCCCGGAAGAGATGGCGCTGGTGGCGCGTGCGACCAGCATTCCGATCGCAGCCGGAGAGCGCCTGACGACCAAGTACGACTTCGCGCGCGTGCTGCGCGCCAATGCCGCGGCCATCCTGCAGATGAATCTCGGCCGCGTCGGCGGCCTGTTGGAAGCGAAGAAGATCGCCGCCATGGCCGAAGTGCAGCACGTGCAGATCGCCCCGCACCTGTACTGTGGACCGGTGGTCGGCGCCGCCAACATTCAGCTCGCGACCTGCAGTCCGAACTTCCTGATTCTCGAGGGCATCGAGCGCTGGCAGGGCATTCATGCCGACCTGCTCCTGAAGCCGATCCGCTGGGAGGACGGGTATGTCATTCCGCCGAGCGAGCCGGGGCTCGGGGTCGAGCTCAACGAGGCGTTCATCGCCCGCCATCCCTACAGCGGCCGGCAGCTGCACCTGGATAGCTCGGGGCAGCCTCTCTAGCAGCCTCTCTACTAGAGGCGCGCGGCACGCGCACGGCATGCCTCAAAGCTGCAGGGCCGCGCGCATGCGCTCTTCGTACCAGGCGTGGAAGAGATTTACCATGTACTCGTTCCCCCCGATCGGACCTGGCAGGTAGGCAGGACTCGAGGCCCCGCGCTGCGTCTCGGCGACGAAAGCGGCATCCTGCGCATTGGTGGCATCCCACACGTGCGTGAGGTTCTTCAGATCGTAGTCGACGCCTTCCACGGCCTGCGCGTGCACGAGCCAGGTGCTGCGCACCAGCGTGCGGTCGCGCGCCAGGGGGAGCGTTGCAAAGGTGAGTACGTGATCGGACAGAAAGTGAAACCAGGCATTCGGCTGCACGTGGTAATGCAGCGAGCCCAGGCGCGCCTCGGTGAATTCCCCGAGGAGCCGGCGCGAGGCGGCGCGCGTGTCCGGCGTCATGGACTCACCGGCACCGTCGAGCACCAGTCGCTCGGTGCGAAAGCCGGTCGGCCGCCCGCGCAGTTCTTCGATCGGCTGCCACGGCAGCCCGAAGCGCTGCCAGAGCGCTTCGGATTCCTGGCGGGCGCCCAGGTAGCGGCAGTAGTGCGCGTGTTCCTGCGCTGACAGATGCTGCGCGTTAACCTCGCCGAAGAAATCAAACAGTGATTTCAGCAGCTCCGGGTGCCCGGCACAATGGAAGCACTCGCGGTTGTTCTCGATGGTGAGCTTCCAGTTGCCCTGTTCGATGACATCGACCTGATGCGCGACCTTGGTGTGGGTGAGCGCGTGCGGCGCGAGATAAGGCGTCATGCGCTGTGCCATGTCCTCGAAGTCCTCCGGCGGCTCATCCGCCAGACACACGAAGATCAGGCCCGCGAGGCGTTTCACGTGCAGCGGCTTGAGCGCCGGCTGCCCCTGCGGCACTTCCCCGGTCGCGCCGCAGCTGAGCACGCGGCCCTCGAGGTCATAGCTCCAGCGATGGTAGGGGCACATGAGCGTCGCCCCGGCAACGCCGCTGTCCTGCTGCAGGATGCGCGAACCGCGGTGCCGGCAGGTATTGTGGAAGGCGCCGATCGAGCCATCGTCGCGCCGCAGGAGAAAGATCGGGTAGGGACCGATCTGGTAGGTGCGGTAGTCACCGCCTTCGGGCAGCTCCGCCTCGGACGCCAGGAACAGCCAGCTGCGCGCAAAAATGGAGTCCAGCTCGGCCTGATAGAGCGCCTCGTCGCTGAAGAATGCCCCCGGCAGCGCGCGTCCGGGCTGGCGTGCCGCGAGCAGTCCCGCGACGTGTGCGCGCAGGCTCATCGGTAAGCGGTCCAGATCGTCTTCAGGTCACAGTACTTGTCGATCGCGTGCGCGGAGCGATCGCGTCCGGAGCCGGAGAGCTTGAAGCCCCCGAAGGGGGTCGCCATCGTCGAGCGGTCGAAGGTATTGACCCACACCGTACCACCGCGCAGCGCGTGCGTCAGTCGGTGCGCCACGTTCATGTCGGCGGTCCACACCGCCGCGGCGAGTCCGTACGGGGTGTCATTGGCCAGACGCACCGCCTCGGCCTCCTCGCGGAACGTCATGACCGCGAGTACGGGGCCGAAAACCTCCTCCTGGGCCACTTTCATCTGCGGGCGCACGCCATCGAGCACCGTTGCTTCGACATAGAAGCCGCCGCTGTGCTTGAGCGCCTGGTGGCCCCCGAGTGCCACGCGCGCACCGGCGGCGACGGCGCCCTCGATGTAGCCGAGCACACGCTGCATGTGCTTCTGATCAATCAGCGCCCCCATCTGCGTGCTCGCCTCAAGCGGGTGCCCGAGCGTGATGGTGGCGGTGACGCGGGCGATCGCCTCAAGGAGTGCATCCTTGACGCTCTCGTGCACGATGAGGCGCGAGCCGGCGTGGCAGGTTTCGCCGCTGTTGTAATAGATGCCCCAGGCGATGCCGTAGGCAGCGGCCTCCAGATCCGCATCGGCAAACACCACCTGCGGGGTCTTGCCGCCGCATTCGAGCGCCACGCGCTTCAGATTCGATTCCGAGGCATAGCGCAGCATCAGGCGACCGACCTCGGTCGAGCCGGTGAAGGTGATCAGATCCACATCCGGGTGCAGGGCGAGCGCCTTGCCCGCCTCCTCGCCAAAGCCGGGTACGACGTTGAACACCCCTGGCGGTACGCCCGCCTCGAGCGCCAGTTCTCCGAGACGCAGGCCCGAAAGAGGGGACTGCTCGGCGGGTTTGAGCACCACGCTGTTGCCGGTGAGCAAGGCCGGGCCCACCTTCCAGCAGCTGATGATGAGCGGGTAGTTCCACGGCACGATCGCACCGACGACGCCTAAGGGCTCGCGCCGGATGAGCGCGAGGTCCTGCGGCCCGGTCGGCGCCACCTCGTCGTTGAGCTTGTCGGCGAATTCGGCGTAGTACTCGATGCAGTCGGCGCAGTTGGCGACGTCGACCTCAACGGAATTGCGGATCGGTTTGCCGACATCGCGCGTCTCCAGGAGCGCCAGGCGCACCGTGTCAGCGCGGATCGCTTCGGCGAAGCGCCGCAGGATGCGCTTGCGCTCGCGCGGCTCGGTGCGTCGCCAGACACCGGCCTCAAAGCTGCGGCGGGCGGCGGCCACGGCGCTCGCCACATCGGCAGCTCCGCAGCGCGCCACCTGGCAGATGAGCGCCCCGTCGATGGGGCTGACGTCATCGAACACGCGCCCGTCCTGCGCCGCACGCGCCTGCCCGTCGATGCACGCCTGAGCCTGCGGATGCAGCTTTGCCGCCAGGCGCTCCCAGGTGGCCCGATCACTCGGAACCGCGGTGGTATCCATGTGCTAATGCTTCCACGCCCTCGCGGGCGATCGCTGCCTATAAATTGAATAGCCCCATCTAAAAGAGGCATCGGACCCTGAGGCGCCCTGATTAGAATAACGCGCTCCCGTGACGGGGGCGCTACCTGCGACCGGAGAGCCTGCATGGCAAGAGCCAAATCCAAAGCGAAGCCACCCCGTAAGCCAAAGGCGCGGGTGCGCGCCAGGGCCAAGGCGAAATCCGCTCCGCGCATCACCGCTGCCGGCGCACGCGCCGTGCCCGCGCGCGCGGACACGCGCGACCTCCTGGGGCGCCTCAAGAACGGTGGGGTGATCTGCGCGGAAGGGTACGTCTTTGAGCTCGAGCGACGGGGCTACCTTCAGGCCGGCGCCTTCGTGCCGGAGGTGCTCTTCGATCATCCGGAGGTAGTTGAGCAACTGCACCTGGACTTCGTGCACGCCGGCTCCGATGTGACGCAGGCGCTCACCTATTATGTGCACCGTGAGAAGCTGCGCGTCATCGGGCGCGAAAAGGATCTGGTGCCGATGAATCGGGCGGCGCTTCGCATCGCCAGGTCCGTGGCGCGCCGCACCGGGACGCTGTTCGCCGGCGACCTGTGCAACACGAACATCTACGATCCGTCCGACCCCGCATCGGTCAAGGAGATCGAGCGCATCTTCGCCGAGCAGGTCGGCTGGGCAGCCGATGCCGGAGTCGATTACTTCGTCGCGGAGACCTTCTCCTGGGGCGCAGAGGCACTCCTGGCGCTCGCGGCGATCCGCAAGTACTCGAAGGTCCCGGCGGTCATCACGATGGCGATGCATCGCGAGGATGTCACGCGCGAGGGCTGGACGGCGGCGGAGGTGTGCCGGCGACTGGAGGCGGCCGGGGCTGACGTGGTGGGACTTAACTGCCACCGCGGGCCCGCCACCATCATGCCCTTGATGCGCGAGATCCGCGCCGCGGTGAAATGCCATGTCGCAGCGCTCCCGGTGCCGTATCGCACCACCCCCGCGCAGCCCTCGTTCATGTCACTCACCGATCCTTGCTGCGGCAATGCGCGCGCCTTCCCGGTCGGGCTTGACCCGTTCGTGTGCACGCGCCAGGAGATCTTCGACTTCGGCAAGGAGGCCTACGCGCTCGGCATCCACTACCTCGGCGTGTGCTGCGGGGCCGGCCCGCATCACATCCGCGCGCTGGCGGAAAGCCTCGGGCGCAAGCCCCCGGCCAGCCGCTATTCGGTGGACATGTCGCGGCATGCCTTCTTCGGCAACACCGAGCGCATCAGGAAGATCCAGATCGACTATCGCGCGAAGCTCTGAGGGCCGCGGTGAAGTACTCCGCCCTGGCACTGCTGCGCGGGGCGCTCACCGGGCAGCGCAGCTGGACCCCGGCGTGGCGCTCGCCGGAGCCCAAGCGCGCCTACGATGCCCTGATCGTCGGGGGTGGCGGTCACGGTCTGGCCGCCGCCTATTACCTGGCCCGCAACCACGGCATCACCCACGTGGCGGTCCTCGAGCGCGGCTGGCTCGGCGGGGGTAACACCGGGCGTAACACCACCATCGTGCGCTCCAATTACCTCTTCCCCGAGAGCGCGCGGCTGTACGATTTTTCCCTCAGGCTCTACGAGAACCTCGCGCGGGAGCTGAATTTCAACATCATGCTCAGCCAGCGCGGACTCGTGCTCCTCGCCCACGGCCGGCACGATCTGGACGCCATGGCGCGCTGGGCGAACGCGATGCAGATGAACGGCATCGACGCGCAGCTGCTGAGCCGCGCAGAAGTGGCCGCGCGCGCGCCGCTCCTTGAAATGTCACCCGCAGCGCGCTTTCCGATCCTGGGGGGCTTTCTGCAGCGGCGCGCGGGCACCGCGCGCCATGATGCGGTGGCGTGGGGGTATGCGCGCGCCGCGGACGCGCGCGGGGTCGACATCATCCAGAACTGCGAGGTCACCGGCTTTCTCAGGGGCGCCGGCGGGCGCGTCAGCGGCGTGCAGACCACCCGCGGACGCATCGACTGCGAGCGCATCGGCATCGCCGCCGCCGGTCACAGCTCGGTGCTCGCGCAGCGGGCGGGCTTCAGGCTCCCGGTAACCAGCTACGGCCTGCAGGCGATGGTGACCGAACCGGTCAAGCCCGCGCTCGACATCGTGGTGCTCTCCCCGGGCACGGGGGCCTACGTGAGCCAGTCGGACAAGGGCGAGATGGTGCTCGGGGCGAGCCTTGATCTTTTCCCCTCGTACGCGCAACGCGGCAGTCTCGCCGTGACTCAGAGCATCCTCGCCGCGACGCTCGCCATCTTTCCCTCCTTCAGCCGCCTGCGTCTGCTGCGCCAGTGGGCGGGCGTCGTCGATGTGGTGCATGACTCGAGCCCGATCATTGGCGCCACGCCCGTGCCCGGGCTGTACATCAACTGCGGGTGGGGGACCGGCGGTTTCAAGGGGATCCCGGTCGGAGGCTGGACGCTGGCGCATGTGCTGGCCACGGGGCGCAATCATGAGCTCGCCGAGCCCTTCGGGCTCGAGCGCTTCCACAGCGGCCGCCTCATCGATGAGGCCGCTGCAGCGGGCATTGCCCACTAGGGCCTGTTAACACTACTGACGTAGTGCTTCCACGATGAGCGCAAAATAAATGAAGGCGATGAACACCAGGTCGAGTTTGTCGAAGCGACTGAAGATGCGGCGAAAGCCTTTGAGCCGTCGGAATAAGCGCTCGATCTCGTTGCGACGTTTATATAGAGCTTTCTTGAGCCTCCACGGTTCGACGCGATTCGGATGCGGTGGCACGACGGGAATGAAGCCCAGGTCGAAAGCAAGTTGTCGGGTTTCATCGCCTTCATACGCGCAGTCCATCAGCAGGTGGCAGGCCATGGGCAGTTCGGGAATAGAGCGCAGTAACGCGCGCCCCTCGGGAGCATCTCCGGCTTGTCCTGGGGAGAGTGAAAACCCTATGGCGCATCGAGCACTCGCGGCAACCATATGAACTTTTGTGCTCCAGCCGCCACGGGATTTGCCGATCGCTTGAGGGCCGTTTTTTTTAGAGCACCGGTACCATCCGGATGAACCTTCACGATCGTACTGTCCAGACTCACCGCTTCGATCTTGATGCGGATCAGCTGTTCGCGCTGCAGCTCCGCAAAAAGCCGATCCAGAACGCCGGCTTTTGCCCAGCGATTCATGCGCGTGTAGATCGTATGCCAGTTACCGAAGCGCTTCGGCAGCGCGCGCCACTTGCAGCCGTTCTCTGCGACAAACAGGATCGCGTTAATCACGTTGAGGTTCTCATGCGAGACGTTGCCACGATGAATCGGCAAGTGCGGCTCGATGCGTGCGTACTGTTCGGGTGTGATTTCCATACCCACAGCATATCACTTAGTGTTAACAGGCCCTAGGTGCCTCATGATGCAGCTGCCGTGTCCGTGGTGTGGAGTGCGCGATGAAAGTGAGTTCGTCTGCGCCGGTACGACGCACATTGCCCGTCCCGCGATGGGCGTCACCGATGAAGCGTGGGGCGATTACCTCTTCTTCCGCGAGAACCCCAAGGGCGTGCACCGCGAACGCTGGCGCCATGCATACGGCTGCGGCCAGTGGTTCAATGTGGTACGCCACACCGTGACGCACGCGGTGCTTGCGGTGTACGGCATGAACGATCCGCCGCCGGAAGTGGGCTGAAGCGCCATGGGAAGTTCGCGCCTCGCAGCCCCGGCCGGCAGGTTCATCGATCGCTCGCACCCGCTCTCCTTCAGGTTCAACGGTCGAACGCTCAGCGGGTTTCGCGGCGACACGCTCGCCTCTGCACTGCTCGCGAACGGCGTGCGCCTCGTCGGGCGCAGTTTCAAGCTGCATCGCCCGCGTGGCATCTGGTCCTGCGGCGTCGAGGAGCCGAGCGCGCTCGTGGACGTAGGCGAGGGCTCGCGGCGCACGCCGAACGTGCGCACCACCCTGCTGCCGATCGTCGAGGGCCTGTGCGCGGCGAGCGTGAACTGCTGGCCGAGCGTCGGGCTGGATCTGGGCGCCGTGACGGGCGCCTTCGCCGGGTTTCTGCCCGCCGGGTTCTACTACAAGACCTTCATGTGGCCGAACTGGCGGCTCTTCGAGCCGGCGATCCGCCGCATGGCAGGCCTGGGTCGCGCGCCGCGGGCGCCGGATGCGGATCACTACGAGGAGATCGCGGCAACCGCCGAAGTGCTCGTCGTCGGTGCCGGACTCGCCGGACTTACGGCCGCGGTGGCCGCCGCACAGGGCGGCGCGCGCACCGTGCTCCTGAGCGCGAGTGAGCGGGTCGGTGGCGGGCTCGCCTGCACCGCAGATCCGCGCATCGCGGCCCTGCACACCAGCGCGCAGCGGCTGGGCGTGCGCATCCTCACCCGCACGGTCGCCTTCGGCGTCTACGACCACGGCCTGGTCTGTGCGCTCGAGACGCTGAGCGGCGAGGGCAGCGCGCAGCGACCGGCGGGCGTGCTGCGCGAGCGGCTGTGGAAGATCCGCGCGCGTGCCGTGATCGCGGCCACCGGATCCTTCGAGCGCCCGTTGCTCTTCGCGGACAACGATCGTCCGGGCGTGATGCTCGCAGGAGCGGCTGCGAAGTACGCCTGCGCCTACGGGGTCGCTTGCGGCGAGCGCGCCGTAGTGCTCGCGCACAATGACTCGGCGTACGCCGTCGCGGCAGCGCTCGCACGCGCCGGCGTCACCATCGCAGCCCTCATCGAGGGGCGTGAAGGTTCAGCGACGGCATCAGCGCCCGTACCGCTGCTGCGCGGCCGTATCAGCGCGGTGCACGGAGCACGCAGCGTACGCGGCTGCACGGTCACACTCGCCGACGGGCGTCAGGAGCGCTTCACCTGCGATCTCATCCTCAGCGCCGGGGGCTTCGCGCCCGCCGTGCACCTGCATTCGCAGGCCGGCGGCAAGCTGCGCTGGGTGAACGAGAGCGCGATGTTTGTGCCGGATGGCGCGGCCGGGAACCTCTCGAGCGTCGGCGCCTGTGCCGGGGTGTTTGAGCCGCAGGCGCTCGCCTCACACGCAGCGGAAGTCGCGCAGGCCCTGGCGCACGGCCGGGCCCCGCCCGCGGGCGCCCCCGTCGGCGGCACGGGCGCCGCCGTGGTGCCGGGGGGCGCTGCGGGCGGCGGTAAGCAGTTCGTCGACCTGCAGAACGATGTCTGTGCGAGCGATGTGGCGCTCGCGGCGCGCGAGAACTACCGCTCCGTCGAGCATCTGAAGCGCTACACCACCACCGGCATGGGCACCGACCAGGGCAAGACGAGCAATGTCAACGCCCTCATCCTCATGGGTGAGTACACGGGCCGCGCGCCCGAGCAAGTGGGCACCACGCGCTTTCGGCCGCCGTTCGTGCCGGTGACGCTCGGGGCGATCGTCGGTCGGCGTGTGGGGGCGCTGTACCGGCCGCTCAAGCGCCTGCCGGCCCACGCCTGGCACGCCGCGCACGGGGCGCTGTTCGAAACCTTCGGCGACTGGAGCCGCCCGGCCGCCTACCCGCTGCCCGGTGAGACACTCGAAACGGCGGCGCTGCGCGAGGCGCGCTGCGTGCGCGAGCGGGCCGGGCTCTTCGATGGCTCCCCGCTCGGCAAGCTCGAGCTCTTCGGCCCGGATGCAGCGAGCTTCCTCGATCTGATGTACGTCGGCACGATGTCGACGCTTGCCCCGGGGCAGGCGCGCTACGGGCTGCTCCTGAATGAGAACGGTACGCTGGTGGATGACGGCATCGTCGCGCGTCTGGGCCCTGAGCATTACTGGGTGAACACCACCACCGCCGGCGCCGAGCGCACGGCGGCCGCCTTTGAGGAGTGGCTGCAGTGCGAGTACGCGGATCTGCGGGTGCTCGTGACACCGGTGACCTCCCGCTGGGCGAACCTCACGGTGGCCGGGCCGCAGGCCTGGGCGTGGCTTGCAGCGGCCGGCTTTGAGGAAGCCCTGGCGCCGCGCGCGATGCCGCACATGACGCTGCGCACGAGCGTGCTCGAGGGGGTGCCGCTGCGCGTGCTGCGTGCGAGCTTCAGCGGCGAAGTCGGTTACGAGGTCAACCTCCCATCCCCGCAGGCTGAGTGGCTCCTGAAGCGGCTGTGGGCACACGCCGCAGAATTCGGGGCGACCCTTTACGGCATCGAGGCTTTGCAGGTGATGCGGGTCGAGAAGGGGTACCTGCACATCGGCACCGATACCGATGGCACGACGCTGCCCCAGGATGTGGGCTTTGCGCGCCAGCTGGAACGCAAAAGTGCCGCGTTCGTCGGTCGGCGCTCCCTCACCCGCGCCGCCGCGCGCGACCCGCAGCGCCTGCAGCTCGTAGGCCTGACCCCCGTGGACGGTCGCACGGTGCTGCCCGTCGGCGGCCAGATCGCGCAGTCCGCGCCGCCGACCCTCACCGAGGGCCATGTCACCTCAAGCTACATGAGCCCTGAGCTCGGCTATCCGGTGGCCCTGGCGATGCTCCGGGGCGGCGCGCAGCGTACCGGCGAGGAGGTGCGCGTGTATCACCTGGGTCAGACCGTTACCGCGCGCATCGTGAGCACCCCATTCGTGGACCCGAAGGGCGAGCGGCTCCATGGATGAGGCCGCGCAGCTGCCTGAGTGCGCAGGCCTCGCCGTGCGCGTCGAGGAGGGCGTGCCCGCCGCCGCGCTGCGCTACTTCTCCCGCGCGGGAGCCTTTGCGGCGGCCGCGCGCGCCGCCGGCGCCGTGCTGCCCGAAACCGGGCGGGCGAGCGAGGCGGGGGGCGACCTGTGTCTGGCGTGGCGCAGTCCGACCGAAACCTGGTGTCTGAGTCGCCGCGCGCAGCGGCTGCTTGAGCTCAAAGCGGCCCTCGCCGGCACGGCGGACGGCTGCTGGGTCGAACTCACCGGCGGCCTGAGTGTGGTACACGTGCAGGGCGAGCAGACCGAAGCACTCCTGTGTCGCCTGGGCGGCACCGCCTCTATGCCCGCGTGTGGGGAGTCGCGGCGCGGCCGCATGGCCGACGTGCCCGTGCTCGCCCTGTGTGTACGGCCGGGAGCGGTAGAGCTGGTGCTCGATCGCGCCTACGCCGAGCATCTGCTCGCGTGGATCCGCGTGACGATGGCGGATTTTGCCTGATGCCGCGCGGCCGCTCCGCGGCCGCATCACGGCTTCAGGCCATAATGACTTTCACACAACAGAGGTGAGACATGTCGGTTGAGGTCAGCGCTGTGCTTCGGGGACGTGGGTGTGCTCGCAGTGCCCTCGGGTTACTGCTCGCCGCCGCAGCGTGGGCCAGTCCCAATCTGCACGCGCAGAGCGTCGAGGGCGCGCGCGCGCCGATCGAGAAAGCCCTGCCGGCCGCGGAGGCGCAACTCAGCAAGTCCGCGCTCAGTCACGGGGCCTTTCCGGCGCTGCTGCAGGTCTACACCGCGAACGGCAACGCCCCGCTCTGGAGCGGCGACGGGCAGCTCACCGCACAGGCCCGTGCGCTGTTGCAGGAGCTGCAGGATGCGGAAAGCTACGGTCTGCGTCCGCAGGACTACGCCCTGGCCGGCCCGGGCGGGACCGCCGGTGCGCCCGCGCCGAACGCGGAGGCATTGGGGCACTTTGACGTGCGCCTGTCGGTGGCGGCGCTGCGCTTCATCTCCGATCTGCACTTCGGTCGCGTCTCCCCCAAGGCGGCCGGCTTTCAGCTCGAGCAACCGCGCGAGCCGTTCGATCTGGGGCAGGCGCTGAAGAGCCTGGCGAGCGCCCCGGACATGCCCGGCGCGGTGACCGCGGTCGAGCCGGCGTTCTATCACTACAAGCTGCTGAAGGACGCACTCGCGCACTACCGCAAGATGGCACTTGAGCCGCACCTCACCGACCTGCCACCGATCAAGGCCACCGTGAAGGTCGGTGATGCGTACGCAGGCGCTGCGCAGCTGCGCCACCTGCTCGAGGCGCGCGGGGATCTGGCGGCGGGGGATGCGAGTACCGCGGCGCAGCCGATTTTCGATGCGACTCTCAGCGCCGGACTGCGCAGCTTCCAGCAGCGCCACGGACTCACCCCCGACGGGGTGCTCGGCAAGTCCACCTTGACGGTGCTGCAGACACCGATCGCGCAGCGTATCCGCCAGCTCAGCCTGACGCTCGAGCGCTGGCGCTGGCTGTCGCCCTTCAAGTCCCCGCCGATCATCGTCAACATCCCGCAGTTCGAGCTGTTCGCGTTTCGCACCACCGAGGATCGCGTCGCCGACATTCTGCAGATGAACGTGATCGTCGGGCGCACCTTCGCGCACACGCAAACGCCGGTGTTTGAGGGGGACATGCGTTACGTGGTGCTGCGCCCGTACTGGGACGTGCCCTACAGCATCACCAGGAAAGAGATGCTGCCTAAGATCCGTGCCAATCCGCGCTATCTGGCCGCGCAGCGCCTGGAGATCGTCAACGGCCAGAGTGACTCATCACCGGTGGTAGCGCCCACACCGGAGAACATCGAAGCGCTCGCGGCGGGCAAGCTGCGCCTGCGACAGCAGCCCGGCGAGGACAACGCGCTCGGACTGGTGAAATTCATGTTCCCGAACAGCTACAACGTGTACCTGCATTCCACGCCCGCGCACCGGCTGTTCCAGGAGTCGGTGCGCACCTTCAGCCACGGCTGCATTCGCGTCTCGGATCCCCTGGCGCTCGCCACCCTGGTACTGAAGGATGCGCCCGGGGACTGGACGCGCGAGAAGATTCAGGCGGCGATGAGCGGCACGAGCACCATCCGGGTGAACCTCACCAGCCCGATCAATGTGCTGATTCTGTACGCGACGGCGCTCGCGACCGAAGCGGGACCGGTCCTGTTCTTCGATGATATCTACGGCTACGACAAGAAACTCGAGCGCTCGCTGGGTCTTGACCCGGTGCGATAAGCGCAGGGGGAGCGGGCTACCAGGTGCGGATGCGCCCGTTGTCGAGATGCACGAAATCGGAAGTGCGGTAAAACCCGACGCCGCCGCGGCTCATGCCGAGTGCAAGCTCGCGCAGCCGCGCCGTGGGCACCCCGGGCAGACGCACATCGATCGCGCGACCTTCCAGGTGCAGGCTGTGTTCAGCGACCCCGCTCGAGCGGCGCCGCAGCGCCGCGTTCGTCTCCGGGGAGCGGTAGCCACAGATGACTTCGAAGGCCTCGTCGCGATCGGCGAGCGCGCGCAGGTCGGCGAGGATGTCGAGCACGCCCGGATCGATCGGGTGGACATCACCGGTGCGAAAATCCCGCAGCACGTGATCGATGCGCGCCAGCTCCGCGTCCAGGTACTGACCGTCCTGAAAGTACACGCTCGAGAGTCGCTCACCGGTGTGCGTGTGCACGAATGACAGCGAGCGCCGTTGCGTGGCGTGCGCCCAAAGTGCGGTGGCGGGGAGCACCGTCAAGGCGAGCGCACCCGCGCGTCGCAGAAACTGACGCCGGGAGCTCGGCGGGGGAGATCGATGGCTCAGGGGGGAATTCCGCATCAGCTGCACCTGGCCGCGATCATACGTGAGCGCACCGCCGCCCGGCACGTGTCGCCCGTCACAGACACGGGCGCGCGGCCCGTATTACGTCATCCCACCCATGACAGGGGCCTGAGTTGAACGGCCTGACGCTTTTCGGGCTCTGTGCCGTCACCGCGATGCTCGTGACTTACGCGCTCGAAGAGCGCAGCCCCTGGTTCATTCTCGGCTTTGCGTTCTCCTGCGCCCTGGGGTCCGTGTACGGCTTTCTGCAGGGTGCGTGGCCCTTTGGGGTCGTCGAAGCCATCTGGTGCGCGGTCGCCTTACGTCGCTGGTACCGCAAGCACGCTTCAGGCTGATCCGGCCGGCTTCTCGGGCGGCAACTGCAGGGCGCGCCGCAGGGCGAGGTGCCAGCCGGCGACGAGCTGTGCGCGGCGCGCGGCGCTCATCTTCGGCACGAACACCGCAGCGCGCGCCCAGGTGCCCGTGATGGCGTCCAGCCCGCTCCACACCCCGGTGGCGAGGCCCGCGAGGAACGCCGCCCCCAGGGCCGTCGTCTCGAGCTCCGCCGGGCGCTCCACCCGCGCATCGAGCACGTCCGCCAGAAACTGGCAGAACCAGTCGTTCGCCGCCATGCCCCCATCGACGCGGATGGCCTCGGCGCGGCGCGCACCATCGCGCATCATGGCCTGCGTCAGATCAAGCGTCTGGTAGGCAGTGGACTCCAGCGCGGCGCGCGCCAGGTGCGCGCCCGTGGCATCCAGGGTGAGCCCACAGATGAGGCCGCGCGCTGCCGGATCCCAATGCGGGGCGCCCAGACCCACGAAGGCCGGCACCATGTACACCGCCTGATCCTCAGGCACACTCGCGGCGAGGGCGGCGGTCTCAGCCGCGCTTCCAATCACCTTCAGACCATCCCGCAGCCACTTGATGGCCGCTCCAGCCACAAAGATCGAGCCCTCCATCGCGTACGTGATGCGCCCGCCAATCCGATACGCGGGCGTCGTCAGCATGCGGTTTGCGGAGGGCACGGCGATCTCACCGGTGTTCAGCAGCAGGAAACAGCCCGTGCCGTAGGTGGACTTGGCCATGCCGGGCTTAAAGCAGGCCTGGCCGACGAGGGCGGCCTGCTGATCCCCGGCGATGCCGGCGATCGGCAGCGCCTGACCAAACAGCGTCGGCTCGGTCGTGCCGTAGACCTCGCTGCTGTCGCGCACCGCCGGCAAGAGCGCCCGCGGTACGCGCAGGAGGCGCAGCAGCTCCTCGTCCCAGTCCTGCGCGTGGATGTCGAACAGCAGCGTGCGCGAGGCATTGGTGACGTCGGTCGCGTGCACTTTGCCGCCGGTGAGGCGCCACAGGAGAAACGTGTCGATGGTGCCGAAGGCGAGCTCGCCGCGCTGCGCGCGCGCCCGCGCCCCGGGCACGTGATCGAGCATCCAGGCCACCTTGGTGCCGGAGAAGTACGGGTCGAGGAGCAGTCCGGTTTTTTCGCGTACCAGGGGCTCTGCGCCCTGGGCTTTCAGTTGCGCACACACATCCGCGGTGCGCCGGTCCTGCCAGACGATGGCGCGGTGGATCGCTTTACCGCTCGCGCGCTCCCATATCACGGCGGTCTCGCGCTGGTTGGTGATGCCGAGGGCGCGGATACTCCCCGCACCGAGGCCGGATTTCCCGAGCGCCTCGCGCACCGTTGCGACCGTGTCGCGCCAGATATCCTCCGGATCGTGCTCGACCCAGCCGGAGGCCGGATAGTGCTGGGTGAATTCGCGCCGCGCGGTGACGAGCGTGCGGGCCTGCTCATCGAACACCATCGCGCGCGTTGAGGTCGTGCCCTGATCGATGGCGAGAACGTGCTGGGGCTGACTCATGCGTGTGGCCTCGTGCAGTGACGCGACGGCGCCTACCTTCAGCGTCGCGCGGGCAGGAATGGGTGGATCGTGAGCTGGTAGAGCCCGCCGCCGGCAAGTCCCCCGAGCAGTGGACCTGCGATCGGCACCCACCAGTAGTGCTCTGGCGCAGGAAGCGCCTGCGCGCCCCAGCCGAAGAAGAAGCAGAACACCCGCGGGCCCAGATCGCGCGCCGGATTGATGGGCCATGCCTCAAGATACCCCGCACATGCGCCGATGGTCGCCACGAGCAGGCCGATCATGAACGCCCCGGTATTGGGGGCCGGGGCGAGGGTGTTGAACTCCTCGGTGATGGCAAATATCCCCAGCACCAGAAAACCGGTGAGCACGATCTCATCGACGAACGCGTGGCCGGGGGTAATACCCTCACCCGGGTGGGTGAAGAATACGCCCGCGGCGCCGCCGTCGCCGGCGCGCGTCAGGTGATGCACGAGGTTGAAGTGATCAATCACCGGCTCGAAGAGTAAGTACACGAGCGCGGCGCCGAGAAAGGCGCCGAGCAGCTGCGCGGCGATGTACGGCAGCACCTTGCGCCCCGGGAAGCCGCGGTAGACGGTGAGCGCCAGTGTCACGGCCGGATTCGCGTGGGTTCCTGAGACCGCGCCGGTCACGTAGATCGCAAGCGTCACCGCAAGGCCCCAGGCGATGCACACACCCCAGTAGGCGTGCTGGTAGGGGCTCGGATCGTAAAGCACATACATGGCGGCGACCGAGTCGCCGAGTCCGAGGATGATAAAAGTCGCCATGCACTCGGAGATGAGCTCGCCGAGGCGCACGCGCCCGGGCGCCCAGTGCGCTGATGCATCCACGCCTGCGGCATCTTCTGGCATCGCTCCCCCCTTGCAGGCGTGAGCCTCGCCGAGAATCTCGGGCGGAGCAAGCGATAAGCCCGGGCACGTTCCTGCGCCGGGGCAAAAGCCAACTGCGTCACCTTTTGACGATAACCCGGGCGGGAACCGGGCGCCTGTCAACTGCGGAACTGCCAAGCCGTTCATGGTGCATCGGCGTGCGCTCGCTCTAGGGTGCGCGGCGGCCTTTTTTTACATCAGGAGGAGGAACGATGAGACTCAAGAGCATGCTCCTTGCGGCAGCGATGTTGCTGGTGGCGACGTGGGCGAGCGCGGATGTGCCGGGCAAGCATCCGTACTATCTGCACGCGCTCTCGGATCTGCGCGCGGCGCGCTGGATGATCCAGAACCGCCCGGGCGGGGCGGCGGTGAGCGCCAACGAAGGTGTCGCCGTCACCGAGATCAACAAGGCGATCGGGGCGATCAAGCACGCCGCCATTGATGATGGCAAGAACATCGATGATCACCCGAACGTCGATCTGCCCGCCGACTATCACGGTCGCCTGCACAAGGCGCTTGACCTGCTCAACAAGGTGCACTCGGATGTCGCCCGCGAGGAGGACGATCCGATGACCCGTGAGCTGCGCGACCGCGCGGTTGTGCACATCGATGCGGCGATCGATGCCACCAAGGGGGCGATCCAGGCCGCCGACCAGCACCGCTGAAATCCCCGGCAGCCCCGGGCGACCCGCCTCACGGGCGCCCCGGGGCTGACCTTTCCCCGCGTCCGCTTGATGCGCGGATGCAACATTCAGACCCGACTTCCACTCCTCGCACCAATTCGTGGCAATAGCGAGGCTTTTTCGCGCCGGCTGCCCCACGGATGCGCGGGTCTCCTGCGCGCCCGATTCCTTTTTCAGATGGGGCTAGTCAATTTCTCGGCTGGGAGGGCGCCGTGGGGTGTGAAAAGCTTTCGCACGGCGGATAGCACAGCTGAGTTACGCGGATGTGAAGGTCGAGATTTTGCGCCTCGGTCATAGCCGGATGGCGTGTTTGTGCAAGCACCCTTTTTAGGGTGTGGTATAAAAGTTGAAGTGGGGACCGCCTGGGGAGGCGGAGTGCGTTCGAGTGGGGAAATACCAACCAACCCTCGGGGGACAGTCGCGATGAAGGCAAATCCGAAGATTTCTGCGGCCGTAGCCGCGATCCTGGGTGCATCCAGTACAGCGGTTGTCTTTGCAGCACCGGCCGATACGGCCACCGCCACCACGGGAACGGAGCTGCAGGAGGTGACGGTCACCGCCGAGCGCCGTGTCGAGAACGTGCAGGATGTGCCGATCACGATCCAGACGATGACGGGCGAACAGCTGACGCAGCTGAACGTGACGACCTTCAATGACCTGTTGAAGTACACGCCGAACGTGACCTACAGCGGCAACGGCCCGGGCACCGGCAACATCTTCATGCGCGGTCTGGGCGGCATCGGCTCGGGCAACCAGTCGCAGTCGACCACCGCCGCATTCCCGAACGTCGCGCTTTATCTTGATGACCAGTCGATGCAATTCCCCGCGCGCAACAACGACCCCTACCTGGTTGACATGGAGCGCGTCGAGGTCCTCGAAGGTCCGCAGGGCACGCTGTTTGGCGGTGGCGCGCAGGCAGGCGCGATTCGCTACATCACCAACAAGCCGAATCTGAATGCCACCTCCGGGGAGGTGAATGCCGGCTACGGCTACACGGCCGGCGGCGATCAGAATAGCCAGCTCAACGCCGTGCTCAACGTACCGCTGATTACGGACACGCTGGGGCTGCGGGCGGTGGTTTTCAATGAACACCAGGGCGGTTACATCTCGAACGCGCCCAGCACGATAAGTTATGCACCGGGCACGTTACCCTCGTTGCCGACCTCCATGGGCGGGGCAGGTAATCCGACCGCCAGCAACGCCAATCTGCTGCAGAGCGACGCCAACCCCGTCGATTACCAGGGATTTCGTCTCTCGGCACTGTGGAAGATCAATGACGACTGGAACTTCCTGCTGCAGCAGAACTACCAGACCCTGCAGGCGGATGGCTGGTTCTACGCTTATCCGCAGGACTCGAACGGCGTTAATTTGCCGCGCTACACGCTCACCGCTTTCACCCCCGCGTACAACAAGGACCGTTACGAGAGCACCGCCTGGACGGTGAACGGCAAGGTGAGCGACCTGCTGCAGGTCGTGTACACCGGCAGCTACATGGTGCGTCACATCGAGGGCCAGCAGGACTATTCCAACTACCTGCGCAGCGTCTATGGGTCCTACTATGCCTGCATCGGCAAAGGCGCTCCGTTTTTCAACCCGGGAAAGTTTCCTTCGATTGCGGCGAACGCGCCCCTGCAATGCGGTGCGCCCCTCGCTAACTGGGTGGATACGGTGCAAAACCAGCATCAGAGCCACGAGTTGCGCTTCACTACCAACCAGGACTATCGGATCCGTGGACTGCTCGGGGGCTACTGGGAGAAGTTCAACATCGATGACCAGATGAACTTCAATTACCTGGGAATTCCGGAGTGTGGGGCGAGCGTTACACCCGGTCAGAACTGCATATCCGCCGTCGGGCCGGTACCCGGCTCGTTTGCGACCGATCCGAGCCTGCGTGAGAACTCGAACACCGCTTTCGGCGAGGATGCGCAGCGCGGCTACAAGCAGACGGCAGTTTTCGCCTCAGTCGATATCGACCTGATCCCGAAGGTGCTGACCCTGAGCGGCGGCACGCGCTGGTACGACTACAACGAGTACGAGGAGGGTTCGGAGTTTTATACCGAGACCGGCAATCCGCTGGTCGTCAATCATCCCAACGGGGCCTGCACTGCGGCGGGCGGTTGCGGTTTCCCGATCAATCTGTCCAAGACTGAGACCGGCACGCGCAGCCGCATCAACCTCACCTGGCACATCACGCCGGACATCATGACGTACTACACGTTCTCGCAGGGATTCCGGCCCGGTGGCTTCAACCGTACGTCGTCGCTTCCCGGCCAGCCGCCCTCGCTGGCCGCCGAGGTCCCCTACTGCACCTACCCGGGTGGCGTGAAGACCTGCGTCGCGAACAGCGACCAGTACGAGAAGCCCGCAGGGTATAGCTCGGACAACCTGATCAACCAGGAGGTCGGCTTCAAGACCGAATTCTTCCAGCATCGGCTGCTGTTCAACGCCTCGGCGTACTACATGAAGTGGGAGAACGAGCAGCTGTCGCTGTTCGCGCCGTCGATCCTCGGTAACACCACCTTCAACGTCAACGGGCCCAACTACATCATCAAGGGCTTCGAGATTCAGTTCGTCGCGCGCGTCACCGAGGGGCTCACCGTGCAGGGATCAAGCTCGGTCAACAGCTCGAGCCAGTCGAATTCGCCGTGCTTATCCTCAGTGGGCGTCGATCCCAGCAATCCGAAGACCGCAAACAATCCGACCCCGGCCGGCCAGTGCATCGTCATCAATTCCGCAGCAGGTCCGATCCCGAATGCATTGGGTGCGTACGGGGCCCCGCCGGCCTTCTCACCGCCCTGGATGTTTAACGCGCGGGCGCGGTATGACTGGACGCAGGGCAACTACAAGCCCTTCGCGTGGGTGGGTGCGAGCCATGTCGGTCCGATGACCAACAACCCGAGGAACTATTTCGACGGGAACAATCCCCTGTATGCCAATCCGAATGGCACGGGACCCATCACGACGCTGCTGCTCTACGATATCCCCAGCTACACCACCTACGATGCGGCGATCGGCACCAGCAAGGACAACTGGACCGCGCAGCTCACGGGCACGAACCTCGGCAACTCATACGGGCCCTCGAACGTCACCTCCGGACAGTTCATCAAGGCGGAAATCCCCCTGCGTCCGCGCGTCGTGATGTTCCTGATGAGCTTCAAGTTCTGAGGGAGCGCGCTCACGTGCCGGCTGCCCTGCGGGCCGGTGCAGTACAATAGAGGGCGGGCCTTTCGGGTCCGCCCTTTATTTTGAGCCCTCATGGAAGTGACCGAGGCCCCAACCACCACCGCGAGTGCCCCGGATATCGCGCGCCTGCGCGCGCTGCTGCGCGAGCATAAGTTCCCCGAGGTGCTGGCGGCGGCCGAGGGGCTGTCCGCCGACCCGCGCGGCAACCGCGAAGCGCTGCTGTGCGCCGCCGTGGCGCAGCGCTATCTGCACCGTATCCCCGAGGCCTTGCGCACCCTGGCTACTCTCGAGCGCCACCATCCTCGTTTCAGCCGCTTGTATGAGGAGCGCGGCCGTTGTCACGTCGAGCTGCGCCAGGCTCCCCAGGCGATCGAGGCGTTTCGTGTGGCAGTAGACCTCAATCACGCACTGCCGGGCAGCTGGACGATGCTCGAAGGCCTCTACCGCATGACCGGAGACACCGACAATGCCCGAACGGCCGCAAGTCACGTGGCCACGCTGCGCAATCTGCCCCAGGAAATCGTGACGGCGACCGGGCTGTTCATGGATGGCGATCTGGATGCGGCAGAGTCGCTGATCCGCGCTTATCTGCTCAGGCACGGCGATCATATCGAGGGCATGCGGCTGCTGGCGCGCATCGGCATTGCCCTCAAGATCTTTGACGACCCGGAGCTGCTGCTCGCGGCAGTTCTGCAGCTGGCGCCGGATTATCGCGCGGCGCGCCAGGAGTACGCAGGGGTGCTCATCGAGCAGCACCGCTACCAGGATGCGCGCCGCGAGCTTGACACGCTGCTCAAGGATGACCCGGGGAACCTGACCCTCAGGACACTTTATGCAGCCAGCGCGATCGGGCTGGGTGAAAACGAACGGGCGATCGAGCTCTACCGTGCACTGCTTGACGAAACCCCAAGGGACCCCGAGGTGCACCTGTCGATCGGCCATGCGCTCAAGACCTCGGGGCAGACCCAGGAAGCGATCAGCAGCTACCGCCGCGCCGCGGCTGGCCGCCCGGACTTCGGCGATGCGTACTGGAGTCTCGCCAATCTCAAGACCTATCGCTTCACCGATGAGGAGCTGGCGCGCATACGCGAGACGGTGGATGCGCCAGGCACGGCAGCCGTCGATCGCTATCACTTGTGTTTCGCGCTCGCCAAGGCGCTTGAGGACGAGGGCGCTTTCGCCGAGTCGTTCCGCTACTACGAGCTTGGCAACGCGCTCAAGCGCCCCGAATGCCGCTATCGCCCCGAGATCGTCGAGAACAACACACAGCAGCAGATCAAAGTCTGTACACGCGAGTTCTTCGTGGAACGAGGTGGGTGGGGAGCGCCGGGTGCCGATCCGATTTTCATCGTGGGCCTGCCGCGCTCAGGCTCAACGCTGCTCGAGCAGATCCTGGCCTCGCACTCGCAGGTCGAGGGCACGACGGAGCTTCCCAACATCCAGCAGATCGTCACCCGATTGCGCGGCCGTGATCCGAACCCTCAGGATCCGCGCTATCCACCGATCCTCGGGCGCCTGAGTGCCGCGGATTTCCGCACGCTCGGCGAGGAGTACCTGGCCGCAACGCGCGCCTATCGCAGCGGCCGACCCTTTTTTATCGACAAGATGCCGAACAACTTCCGCCACCTCGGGCTCATTCACCTGATGCTGCCCAACGCCCGTATCATCGATGCACGGCGTGAGCCAATGGCCTGCTGTTTCAGCAATCTGAAACAGCTTTTTGCCCAGGGGCAGGAATTCACCTACAGCGTCGAGGACATCGCGCGTTACTACCGCACATATCTTGAGCTGATGCGGCACTGGGACCAGGCGCTGCCCCCGGGGCGCATCCTGCGCGTGCAACACGAGGATGTGGTGGAGGATCTGGAGGGCAGCGTGCGGCAGATTCTCGCCTATTGCGGCCTTGCCTTTGAGCCGCAGTGCATCAGCTTCCACGAGACCAAGCGCAGCGTGCGCACGGCCAGCTCCGAGCAGGTGCGTCAGGCAATCTATCGAGAGGGACTCGGGCAATGGAAGCACTTCGAACCGTGGCTCGAGCCGCTCAAGAGCGCCCTCGGGGATGCCCTGATCCGCTATCGCGACTAAGACCCCAACCGCGTGAGACCGCTGCTCAGCCGATGCGCGTGGCGGCAAGCCGTCCCTCATCCGGCGCATAACCCATTCCCGGACTCTCGCTGAGGGTGATCCAGCCGGCGCCATCGGTCGCGAGCGGCTCGCTCATGAGAAAGTCGCGACGCTCGAGGCTCCACTCGGGCGGGTCGAACGGAAACTCAAGAAACGGCGTATCGGCGAGGCCCGCCACGAGGTGCGCATTGGCGGTGAGACCCATGCCGTTGGTCCAGGTGTGCGGGGTGAAGAGCAGATGATGCTCCTGGGCCATGATCGCCATGCGCCTCAATCCGGTAATGCCCCCCACGAGCGCCGCATCCGGCTGCAGCACGTCGATGCAGCCACCGGTCATGAGGTCGCGCAGCTCGTGCAGCTGGCGTGTCATTTCACCGGCGGCCACGCGCACATCGGTCGCCTCGCGCAGCGCGCGCATGCCCGCGTGATCGGCGCGGTGCAGCGGCTCCTCCATCCAGTAGACGTCGAGCCGCTCGAGCTCGCGCGCCACCGTCAGCGCATCCTTGAACGTCCAGGCAGCCTCGGTGTCCCAGGGCAGCCGCCAGCCCTGGTTGCAGTCGACCAGCAGTTCCAGCCGGTCGCCCACCCGCGCACGCACCGCTTCGAGTGCCTTGACGTCATCCCGCCAGTCGCCACGGTGAAAGCGCAGCTTCACCGCGGGAAATCCCTGCGCCAGGTAGCGCTCCGCCGCATCCGCCTGGGCGGACGGATCGCGCAGCGTGCCCGAGGAGGCGTAGGCGCGCACGCGGTTGGACAGGCCCCCTAAGAGCTTCCAGCACGGCGCGCCCAGGATCTTGCCGGCAAGATCCCACAGCGCCAGATCCAGCGGCCAGCACCGACCGTAGTGAAAATCGATGTTGGACAGCACCCGATAATGGCGCTCGAGCGCGAGCGGGTCCTGGCCGATGAACAGATCCTCGTGGCCCTCGAAGCCGAGCATGCGATCGCCCGAGGCGACCCCGCTGAGGCCGCTGTCTGTACGTGACGCGCACGACCGTGGCATCAAAGTACACGCGCGGCTTCGTGTCCCAGCTTGCGTTGAACGGCGGCTGCAGCGGCAGGCGATGATGAGTGATCGCAACCCCTGCGATCCTGTGCGCGGATGTGCGGGTGGGGACGATCGCGGAACGTGCGTTCATAAGGGTCGGGAGGGGGTCTTTACCCCGGGAGCGTTCCACAGCTCGCCCCGCGCCTTAAAGCCGAGAAATTCACTACCCACATCGAAAAAAAGCATTGGAAAACAAGGATCCCTTGGCGGGACGCTGCACTCTGGGCGAGTATGGCGGCGCCCGGATGACCCCCGGCGGAGGGACGGATGCAGCAGAAGAAGATGATCGATCGGCGCTGGCTGCCGCTGAACGCGCTGCGCGCCTTTGAGGGCGTCGCCAAGCACGGCAGCTTCACCGCCGCCGCCAACGCGCTGCTGATCTCCCAAAGCGCGCTGTCGCGACACGTCATCGCGCTCGAGCGCCTGACCGGCGTGCCGCTTTTTGAGCGCCGGCCGCACGCCCTCACCCTCACCAAGGCCGGGCAGCACCTGCTGCCGGCGGTCATCAAATCCTTTGACCGCCTGGAGTATGCCCTCGATGACATCCGCAACGAGGGGGCGCCCGCACAGCGCACGCTGCGGGTGCAGATGCCGCCGAGTTTCGCGGTGCAGCTGGCGGTGCCGATCCTCAAGGACTTCCGCCGCGCGAGCACCGAGGTCGATATCGACCTCATCAGTCCCTACGGGGTGGGGCCGCCGCTTGGGGATGTGGACGTCGCCGTGGTGTACTCCAGGCCTGCGGTCACGGATCTCGTCACGGATCTTCTGTGGTCGGTGCGCCTGAGCGTTCTGTGTCATCCGAGCATCGCCGCCCGCGATCGCGGCAAGGACCTCGCAGCCTTCATCGAGGCGAACGAGATCGTGCACGTGCGTATCGCGGACCTGCCGCGCCATCATGCGTGGTCGCAGTTTGTGCGCGCCCAGGCACTCACGGGCGTGAACATCGAGCGCGGCCTGGTGTTCGACACGGCCGTGCTCGCCGCTGCAGTACGTACAGGGCGGCCAGGGCATCGCGCTCGTGGATACGAACCTCTTCGCCGAAGAGATCCGGGCCGGGCTCCTGGTGAAGCCCTTCGAGGCCACCCTGGATGATGGCTACGGGTATTACCTGACAACGCATGCGGAGGGACTGGCGGACACGGCGATCGCGCTCTTCCGCTCCTGGCTGATCGAGCGCTTCGGTGCGCGCGGCGGCGCTGCGCAGCCGGCCGTGCAGCTGGCGGTCGCGAACGAATAACGGGGGCGCGGTGAAGAGCGACGCACGGGTGGTGGTGATCGGCGGTGGGGTCGTGGGGGTGAGTGTGCTGTATCACCTCACCAAGGCCGGCTGGAAGGATGTGCTGCTGATCGAGCGGGGGGAACTGACCTGCGGCTCGACCTGGCACGCCGCCGGCGGCATGCACACGGTCAACGGCGATCCGAACGTCGCCAAGCTGCAGCAGTACACGATCAATCTGTATAAGCAGCTGGAGAGCCTCACCGGCCAGTCCTGCGGCATGCACCTGACCGGCGGCATCATGCTCGCCGGCACGCGCGACCGCCTTGACTGGCTGAAGATGGCCAAGGCGCGCGGCCGCTATCTGGGGATGGAGCTCGAGCTGATCTCGGTCGAGGAGGCCGCGCGGCTCTTCCCGCTCATGAACCCGAAGCACTTCCTCGGCGCGCTCTTTGATCCGATCGAGGGACACGTGGATCCCTGGGGCGTCACGCAGGCCTACGCCAAGGCCGCGCAGCTCGGCGGCGCCGAGGTGGTGCGGCACAACCGCGTCCTCGAGCTTAAGGCGCGCGCGGACGGCAGCTGGGAGGTGATCACCGAGCAGGGCAACGTGCACGCCGAGCACGTGGTGAACGCGGCGGGACTCTGGGCACGCGAAGTCGGGCGCATGGTGGGGCTCGAACTGCCGGTGCTCGCGATGGAGCACCAGTACCTGATCACCGAGGATCTGCCGCAGCTGCAGGGTGAGAAGGAACAGCTGCACTGCATCGACTTCGAGGGCGAGATCTACACCCGCCAGGAGCGCGGCGGCATGCTGCTCGGCACCTACGAGCGCGCCGGTGTCCCCTGGTCGCCCCTCGAGACGCCCTGGGATTTCGCCCAGAGCCTGCTGCCCAATGATCTTGAGCGCATCGCGCCGAGTCTGGAGGTCGGCTTCGAGCATTTTCCGGCGCTCGGCACCGTGGGCATCCGCAAGGTCGTCAACGGGCCCTTCACCTTCGCCCCCGATGGCAATCCGCTCGTGGGACCGGTGCGCGGGCTGAAGAACTTCTGGGTGGCCTGTGGGGTCATGGCCGGATTCAGTCAGGGCGGGGGCGTGGGGCTTGCCCTGTCGCAGTGGATGGTGGAGGGCGATCCGGGCGCGGACATCTGGGGCATGGATGTGGCGCGCTACGGGGACTGGGCAACCCTTGCCTACACCAACGCCAAGGTGCGCGAGAACTACTCGCGCCGCTTCCGCATCCGCTTTCCCAACGAGGAGCTGCCCGCCGCCCGCCCGTTGCGCACCACGCCGATTTACGCGCCGCTTGCGGCCGAGCATGGCGTGTTCGGCGATTACTGCGGGCTCGAGCATCCGTTGTGGTTTGCACCCACTGCGGCGCAGGCGCAGGAGGAGATCACCTTCCATCGCTCCAACGCTCACCCGCACGTTGCCGCCGAATGCCGCGCCGTGCGCGAGGGGGTGGGACTGCTCGAGATCTCCAACTACGGCAAGTTCGAAGTCACCGGTCCGGGCACCGAGGAGTGGCTCTCGTACGTGATGGCCAATCGCGTGCCCAAAGTCGGCCGCATTGCCCTCACGCCGATGCTCAATGAGCGCGGCAAGCTCATCGGTGATTTCACCCTGTGCCGCGTGTCCTCGCAGCGCGTGTTCCTCATCTGCACCTACGCTGCGGAAGTGCATTACCGGCGCTGGTTCGAGCGGCACGCGCCGCCGGCGAGCGTGCTGGTGCGTCCCTGTGCGATGGAGTACGTGGGCCTTTCGGTCGCCGGACCTCACTCGCGCGAGCTGCTGCAGACACTGGTGCGCGAGGATCTCTCGGGCGCCGCCTTTCCCTTCCTCTCGTTCCGGCGCATCGACGTGGGCATGGTACCGGCGCTCATCGGCCGCATCAGCTTCACCGGGGAACTCGGGTTTGAGATCTGGGTGACGAGCGAGTACCAGCGCGCCTTGTATGAGCTGTTGCGCGAGGCGGGCCGTGCGCAGGAGCTGAAGCTCTTTGGCGGCCGTGCGCTCAACACGCTGCGCATCGAAAAGAGCTTCGGCACCTGGGCGCGCGAGTACCGCCCGATCTACGGACCCTACGAGGCCGGTCTCGGGCGTTTCGTTGATCTGAAGAAGGGCGACTTCATCGGACGGGCCGCGGCGCTGGAGGAGCGCGACAGTGGCGGGGAGCTGCGGCTCGTGAGCTTCAGCGTCGATGCGGCGGATGCCGATGCGAGCGGCGATGAGCCGATCTGGCATGATGGGCGGGTGGTCGGCTCGGTCACCTCGGGTGCCTACGGCCACAGCGTCGGCCGCTCGCTCGCACTCGGCTACATTCCGGCGACCCTCGCGGCCGCCCAGGACGGATTCGAGATCGAGATCATCGGCGAGCGAAGGAAGGCGCAGCGTGAGGCGGGCGCCTTCGTCGACCCGCAGGGTGAGCGCATGCGCGCTTAGCGCAGCCCGCTCAGGCCATGAAGATCGCGAGCGCGCTCGCGGTCAGTGCCGGACGGGTCTCACCTTCGATCTCAATCGAATTATCCGTGGTGACCAGGTAGCGATTGCTGCCCTTGTGATCGACGGCGGCGAGCTTGATGTGGTTGCGCACCCGTTTGCCCGCGCGCACCGGTGTCACGAAGCGCACCTTCTCGAGACCGTAGTTGACTACGGACTTCAACTGCACGCGCGCAACCAGCAGCTCAAACGCCGTCGGCGCGATCAGTGAGAGCGTGAGGAAGCCGTGCGCGATCGTGCCGCCGAAGGGCGTCTCGCGTGCCGCCCGCTCCGGGTCGAGGTGGATCCACTGATCATCGCCCGTGCAATGCGCGAACTCCTGGATCTTCTGCTGATCGAGGGTGATCCAGGAGGACACGCCGACCTCAGTCCCCACGTGCTTCACCAGATCCGGCACCGACATTTTCTCTTCGGTCATTGTCCGCCCTTTACTGCGTCCCGTGCACGCGCGCGCGCGCGCCGCGGTGAATCTTACCAAGGCGCTCCTGGCGGCGAGATCGTTGCGGCCGCTCACCCGAGCACCCCGCCCACAAATTGAGGCCGCGCTCGTACCCGGCCGCAACAGGGTCAACCAATAACTACCAATAGATCAATGCGCTACAAGCTAACATTCGTGTCGTTTCCCTGACCCGCGATTCCACGGGCGGGGCAGCGACCTTGCTCCCGGGTCGCCGCGGCGCAGGCGTCGCGCCCCGCGGCGTTCATGGTTTTCCGGGCGCCCCGGTTGTAGGATTTCATGCATGAACGTCCGGCCACTGACACGACGGGGGGTGCTTCTGGGTGCTGCGGCGGGCGTGACTGCGCTCCTCGGGCCGCGCCAGAGCGCGCACGCCACCGGCGCTGCAGCGGCTGCGGCGGCGGGGACCTTCACGATCGGCGGCGACCTCGCGGTCAACCGCATGGGGTTCGGTGCGATGCGCATCACCGGGGCGTCCATCTGGGGTGAGCCGAAGGATCCGGCCGAGGCACGCCGGGTGCTGCGGCGTACGCTCGAGCTCGGCGTCAATTTCATCGACACCGCGGATGCTTACGGCCCGGACGTCAGCGAGCGTCTCATCGCCGAGGCGCTGCACCCTTATCCGCGTGGTCTGGTGATCGCGACCAAGGGCGGCCAGGTGCGCCCGAGCGCCGCACAGTGGGTGCCGGACGGTCGGCCGGAGCATCTGCGCGAGGCGTGTGAGGGGAGCCTGCGGCGACTGAAGCTCGAGCGCATCGATCTTTACCAGCTGCATCGCATCGACCCGAACGTGCCGCTCGAGGAATCCGTCGGCGAGCTCGCGCGGCTCAAGCAGGAAGGCAAGATTCGTCACGTGGGCGTTTCCAACTTCAAGCTCGATGAGCTCGAGCGTGCCCGGCGCGTGGTGCCGATCGTCTCGGTGCAGAACCGCTACAACGTCGGGGACCGAGCCTCCGAGGACGTCCTCACGGTGTGCACGCGCGAGCGCATCGCCTTCATTCCCTGGGCGCCGCTCGCGCGCGGCTCCTCGGAGAACCTGGAGAAGAACAACAGCGGCAAGGGGCTCGAGGCGGTGGCGCAGGCACGCGGCGTGACCGTGCTGCAGCTGGCGATCGCGTGGCTCCTCGCGAAATCCCCGGCGATGCTGCCGATCCCCGGCACCTCCTCGGTCGAGCATCTGCAGGAAGACGTTGCGGCGGCCCGGATCAGGCTCAGCGCCAGGGAGATGGCGGCGATCGGCTGAGGCTCCCCGCCGCAGGAGCGGGGCTCAGGGCACCACGTGCGAGGCGCCCAGATCCTTCCACTCGTAGCGCGGCACCTGAATCCACTTTCCGTCCTTCAGCTCAGGCACCTTGTGCACCCGGGTCTGCTCGATGCTCATGGTGCCGTCCTTGTCAGTGATCCAGAAATCGATGTCGTAGATCTGGTCCTTGGTGCCCACCACGCGAAAATCCGTGCAGGCGAAGTAGTGCCCGTTCTCATCCAGCTGGCGGATCGGCTGGTGCGTGTCGATGAACTCCAGGTTCAGCTCCTGGCCGGTCTTGTCATCCTTGAGCTTGAAGACGCCGTTATTCTTCGCAGCCTGCGTGAGCGCCCCCTGTTCGACCGCGGACATGACCTCCCAGCCGCGCTTGTTGGCCATGTGCCCGGGGTGCTCGGAGGCGGGGATCCACCACCAGGGGATGGGTGAGCGCGCGGTGAGGGTCCAGCTGCCCTCGCTTTGCAGCGGCTCCTTGTAGATCCGGATCTCCTGCACCTTGAGCGCGCCCTGCGCGGGCGCCACCCAGAAATCGATCAGGTAGTGCTTCTGCGCATCCGCCGGGTCGTGGAATTTCACGTCCGGGAAGAAACCATAGCCGTCGATGGTGCGCGTGAAATCGATGCCATCGAAGAGCAGCTTCAGGTGCGCGCCGTTCAGCGGGTCCTCGAGCGGGAAGGCACCGCCGTTGGCCTTGGCCGTGGACTCGATGAGCTCCGTGACGACTTTCTCGGCATCGGAACTGTCGAAGGCCTGCATCGCCTTCTCGGTCGACTCGGTGCTGCTCGCGGCCATGAAGTCGCGCGCCTTCTGCAGGTTTGCGCCCGGGTTCTCCAGGAACGAGGCCTTGGCGGCCGGGTTGCTGAAGCAGTAGGTCTTGCCGTCCTTATCCGTCCAGGTGAGGCTGCAGTTGGTCGCCACGTGCTGCCCCTGTGCGAGTCCCTCGGCACATTGGCCGCCGAACTGCACCTGCGGTGCGGCGGCCGCGCCGGCTTCGGCCGCGCTCACCGCATCCGGGGCAAGCCCGGCCAGGAGAGCGCTCAGGCAGAGGCCGCTGCCGAGGAGGAAGTCGCGTACGGCCCGGTGCGGGCGAAGGGGGGCTTTCATGTGCTTTCCGTGGTGACCCGGTCGTCGGGCGCTGCAGCACCGATCCTACTCCTGCCTTACGGAACTGTCTCAGAGCGGCGGGAACGGCGCCGGAACCCGCGCGCGGCGCAGGTGCGTCCACACGGGGGCAACAAGGTTACGCGGCCGGAAGCGGGCGACCCTTTGGGCCGATCGCCCGCTTCACGCCAACGCTCACCCCCTCAGCCGCGCGGCGGCGTGCGTGCGTTGAGCGCGGCGAACGCTGCGCTGTGCACCTGGTGCACGGCCTGCTCGATGGCGGCCTGCTCGCAGCTGCGGTCGGCGGCCAGCCCGTCAAGATCGCGGATGTCACTGACCGCGCAGACCCTGTGCGCGGCGGCAGTGATGCGCTGGTAGAGCGCGCGGCTGCCCGCGTCGGTGGCCAGATTGAGGTCCGCGTAGCTGACACGAATCGCCGCGGTCCCGGCGGGCACCGCGCTCATCACCGCCTCCTCGGGGCAGGCATCGCCGGCGCGCGCTGCGGCGGCGGCCGCGATCAATACGCAGCCGGTGAGGGCGGTGAGGAATGCGCGCTTGCGTGAGTCATAACGTCGGTCGAGGGTCATGGGAGTCTCCTTGAGTGTGCTTCGGTTGCGCGTCGGCTCATGCCTGCCGACACCTCATAGGAGACGCTCCTGCGAGGCGCGCGCGAAGACCCCGCTGCGCGTGTTGATCCCCGTGACTGACGGACTCGTACCGCGCACGCCACCTGCGGGATCGTGGCACTGCAGGGCGGTTTTTGCGCTGTTTCTGGCACTGTGAAGGCCGTTGCAGTGCAGCTCGCGAACTCGTCCCCGCCGCTCACGCGCTCGTCCCGGATTCGCCCGTGCCGCGCGCACAGCCGGCGCGCTTGGGCGTACGCTAGCGTTCCATGGGGGCCTGTGAGCCCACCACGCGCGCAGAGGTTCGCACTGGCATGAGCGTGTCACCGCTCGAACGCATCGCCCCGTCGCTGGCGGCCCCGGCCGTGGGCTCACGCCGCGAGCGCCTCGCTGCCGCGGCGACGCAGGCGGCGCGCGGCTTTCGCCCGTTCCTGTGGGTGCTCACCGCCTTCTGGGTGTATGTGGGGATCTCCAACGTCATGTACGCCACCAACATGCAGGCCAGCCTCTCCTCGATGAAGGTCGAGCACGTGTTCGCCCCGGCGGATGCGAGGCTCCTGCAGCACCTGATGCTCTATCCGCTGTTCATCCTGTGCATGTGGCGCTCGCTGCGCACCGGCTGGCAGCCGCTGTGGCGCACGCTGCCGATCCAGATCGGCCTGGCGCTGCTGTTCGTCGTGCCGGCCTCGCCGCTGCTGATGCTGGGCGAGGTGCTCACGAGCAAGTGGTACGGGCTGCCGGCGCATGAGATGGGCAGCGGCTGGCCCACCTGGAGGGAGTTTCTGGCAGGACCGGAGATCCCGACCTGGATCGCCAGTGCCACCAGTTTTCTCGTGACCTATTGCTTCGGTGTGGTGCTGGTGATGGGCTTTGCCTTCTACCAGCGCCTGCGCGATGCGCAACTGCGCTCCGCCGCTTTAGAGCGCGCGCTCACGAGCGCTCACCTGCAGGCGCTGCGCATGCAGCTCTCGCCGCACACGCTCTTTAACCTGCTGCACACCATCCGCGGCCAGATCATCTGGGATCCGCCGGCGGCGCAAACGATGGTGGTGCAGCTCGGGGACCTGTTGCGGCGACTGCTGAGTGCGGGCGAGCGGGAGTTCTCGCGGCTCGCCGATGAGCTGCAGTTCGTGACGCTCTATCTTGAGCTGCAGCAGAAGCGCTTCGCCGACCGCCTCACGGTGAGCGTGCCCGAGCGCGCCACGGTGCCGCGCGCCTGGGTGCCGAGTCTGATCCTGCAGCCGCTGGTGGAGAACGCCGTGGTGCACGGCCTGACCGGTCATGACGGCGCCGTCAACATCCGCGTCGAGGCGAGCGTGCTCGGGGAGACGCTCCTTCTGCGCGTGGTCAACACCATCGCCCCGGATAAGGCACTCGGGCACACCGGCATCGGACTTGCGAACGTGCGCGAGCGCCTCGAGGTGCAGTTCGGCGAGCGCGCCCGCTTCACCGCGGCGCCCACGCCAGGGGAGCTGTGGGTGGCCGAGATCCAGATGCCCCTGCTGCGTGACGGCCCGGACGGTGCGCGTCCGGAGACCGGCGCCGGCGCATGATGAACGTCATCATCGTCGATGATGAACCGGCCGCGCGCCGCGCCGTGCGCGAGTGCTGCGAGCAGGAGGCGGATCTGCGCGTGGTGGGTGAGTACGGCGATGCGCGCGCAGCGCTCGAGGCCATCCGTCAGCAGCCCCCGCAGCTGCTGTTCCTGGATATCCAGATGGATTCGATGACCGGCATGGAGCTCGCGCATGCGCTTGATCCCTTGACGCTGCCGCTCATCGTCTTCGTCACCGCCTACGATCACTATGCGCTCGAGGCCTTCGAGGTGAGCGCGGTCGACTATCTGCTCAAGCCCTTCGATGATGCGCGCTTCAAGGCCACCGTGGCGCGCGTGCGCCGCCGCCACGAGGCCGCCGGCGGCTTTGACCGGCACGGGGCCCTCGCCACGCTCCTTGAGCAGCTGGAGAACCGCGCACGGCTGCGCGCGGAGGCGCAGCCGCGCGTCCTGGCCGAGGCCGGCAGCCGAATGCACATGCTCGATGTCTCGCAGGTTGAGCTCATCGAAGCGGACCGCAACTACGTGCGCCTGATCATCGGTCGGGAGAGCTTTCATGCCCGCAGCACCCTGCAACAGGCGGAGAAGTCCTTCCAGAACCAGCCCATGCTGCGCATCAGCCGCTCCTGCCTCGTCAACATGCGTCACGTGAGGGAGGTCAGCCGCACGCCGCGGGGGGATTTCATCCTGGTCGTGGCCGGCGGCACGACCGTGACGAGCAGCGAGGGGTATCGCGAGCCGGTGCGCCAGTATTTCGAGCACCTGAAGCTCGCTCCGGCCTGAGCCGACAAGGTAAAGTCCCGCGCGTGCCTGAGGCTGTGGGACCATCGCCGCTGAAGATCACCGCGCCCTCGCGCCGTACCGCCTATTGGGCGCTCGGCGTGCTCACGGCGATCAACCTGCTCAACTACCTCGATCGCTATGTGGTCGCCCCCCTCACGAGCGATCTGAAAAGCGCCATGGGGCTTTCGGACACCGAGCTTGGCTGGCTGCTGCCGGTCTTCATCCTGGTCTACATGGTGGCGGCCCCGGTCTTCGGCGCCTGGGGCGACCGCGGTTCGCGCACCCGACCGATAGCCCTCGGCATCGGCATCTGGAGCGTGGCGACCGTGCTCTCCGGCTTCGCGGCCAACTATGCGCACCTGCTCGCCGCGCGTGCGCTCGTCGGCATCGGCGAGGCGGCGATCGTGGCCATCGCACCGGCGCTGCTGGCGGACCTGTTCCCGCCGCAGGGGCGGGCGCGGGTGTACGCGGTGCTCAACATGGCGATTCCGGTCGGCGCCGCCCTCGGCTACGTGGTCGGCGGACAGGTCTCGGCGCACTACGGCTGGCGGGCGGCCTTCTTCGTCGCCGGCGCTCCGGGGATCCTCCTCGCCATCGCCTCGCTGTGGCTGCCGGATCCGCCGCGGGGGCTCCTCGATGCGCCGACGCCGGCTGCCCCGGCGAGCGCCCCGCCGCAGGGACCGCTCGCGATCTACCTGAGCCTCGCGCGGCGCGGGCGCTACATGCTGATCGTGCTCGGCTATGCCGCGTACACGTTCGCCCTCGGCGGCCTTGCCTACTGGATGCCCGCCTTCCTCGAGCGCGTGCGCGGAATTCCCAAGGCAAACGCGGCCACGGATTTTGGCGTCATCGTGCTCGGAACCGGTCTTGTGGGAACGGTGGCCGGGGGGTGGCTGGCCGATTACTGCCTGCGCTACTCGCGCCAGTCCTACCTGTGGCTCTCCGGGATTGTCACAGTGCTCGCCGCGCCGGCGGCGCTCCTGGCGCTGACGACGACCGACCGCTCGCTCTATCTGTCGGCGCTCATCGCCGCGGAGCTGCTGCTCTTCATGTCCACAGGTCCGGTAAACGCTGCGATCGTCAACATCGTCTCTCCGCTGGAGCGCGCCTCGGCTGCCGCGCTCACGATGGTCGTCATCCATCTGTTGGGGGATGTGCCCTCACCGGTGCTCATCGGCTACCTCTCGGACCGAGGCTCGCTCGCGCACGCGGTGCTCATCGTGCCCGTCGCCGTGCTGATTGCGGGGCTGATCTGGCTCGTGTGCGCGCGCGTACCACAGGCGCCGGCGGCGGCGTGAAACGCACTCGGCGCGCGCGCCCGGTTGCGCTGCCCCCGGGTGCGCGCCCGTTGGGTGCGCTGCCGCACGCTCAGATCGAGGCGCACTTCGCGGCCGCGCTGCGCGCCCACGATGGCCTTCAGGGCGCGCACTGCATCCACGAGCTGTGGATGCGCGGGGAGTTTGCGGCGCACGTCGAGCAGCACCTGAACGCGCTGTGGGCACACGCCGCCGCTTCCATTCCCGAGTGGCTGCCGATGCGCTACATCGACTGGCTGCCAGGCGTGTACCAGATCGCCGGCACCTTCAGCGCGCAGCGCAGGGGGCGCTCGAACGTGTACCTGGTGCTTCTGGATTTTGCCGAGCGCCGGCGCGGCCCCTTCGGCCTCTACGTCGGCATGAGCCGCTACACCCCCGCCGAGCGCTTCGATCAGCACAAGGCCGGCATTCATGCCGCCGGCAGCGTGCTCAAGCGCGGCCTTGAGGTGCTCACCGGCCCGACACTGCACCTGCAGCACATCGCCCGAGCGGAGGCGGCCGGTATCGAGGCGGCCCTCGCACAGGCCCTGGCCGATGCGGGCCTGCTCATCGAGGGCGGCCATTAGGCCTCTGCTGGCGCGCAGCGCCAGCGGATGCGTTCCGCTGAAGTCGCACGCCGCGTTCAGGTTAGACTCGCGCACGCCCCCCAGCGTTTGCCCGGGTGCTCTCATGTCAACAGGCCGATGCTTCCTTGCCCTCACCGCGGCCGCGTGGATCCTCGGCGCCTGCCTGCTCGTCCCGCCCGCGCGGGCGGCCCCCCAGCCCGCGCTGCTGCCGCTGCCGGCGGGAGCCCGCATCGGTCTGGTCACTCTTCTCGACGCCGAGGTCACGCATTTTCACGGCGCGCGCCGCATGCAGGACAGTTTCCTCAAGACCTATCCGGTGAACTGGTCGGTGGGGGCGATGCTCGCGCAGGCCGCGGGCGAGCGGCTCACGCAGCTGGGCTTTCTGCCCGTGCCGATCGCCCCCGGGGATCCCCTCAGTCGCGCGCGCGAGGAGTGTTTCCTCAATGCGAATCTTGCCAAGTCCCTCCCGAAGAGCTGTGCGGCCCTTTACGAGAAGCTCGCGGCGACCGAGAAGCTCGCGGCCCTCATCGTGCTCGGGCCGGGACTCAATGACTCGACCCATGCGCAGGCGACGCGGCGCAAGGATCTGCCCGAGTACCTGCGCGGCTGGTGCTTCGTGAGCGCCGAGGATGCCAGCGCCCCGACGCTGCTGAACTTCACCGAGCTGCTGCTGATCGGACTGACCCCCAAGGGGCCGATACTCGTGGATCGCGAGTGGGGCGGGGCGCGCACGCAGAGCTGGACCGGCTTTACCGCAGCGGCGGATCCGAAGGCTTTGCCCGCAGCGCAGCTCGATTCCCTGCAGCCGCTCTTTGCCGCGCTCCTCAAGGAGCAGGCGGGCGGGCTCTTCGGGCACCTCGAGGTGATGCGCTAGGGCGGCTGCTTGAGCGCCCAGGCGATGATGACGACGCAGGCGATGCCGAGGGCGAGGTAGAGCGCGGCGAAGATTTTTTCACGCCGCACCAGCTCAGCTGCGCTCAGCGGGGCGATGAGGAACGGTTCGCCGTTGGTCGGCTGGCAGATGACGCTGACACGTGCCACCTGCGAGGTGAGGACCTGGGCCTGCGCCTCCTGGGCGGCCGCCGTGCGCACCGCTTCCCACTCGGCCGCATCGATGCGCCCGTCGTGGTTGGTGTCGAAACGCGCGAGCAGCCCCTGCTGATCCTGCTTCCACAGCCGCAGCTTCTCCTGCGTGACGCGGTTGACGTCGCCGACCTCCGAATGCGAGCGCAGCTCGCCGATCACCGAGAGCCGCACCCCCACATCCAGGCGCTGCTCGGTGTAGCGCCAGCCCCCGAGTCGCACCGGCGGGGGAATCGCCGGCGGCGGGCCGCCCGGGCGTTCCTCCTCGCCGTACCAGACGTTACGCACCGTCGGGGTGATCTCGGCACTCACCGGGCCGACGAGGCAGCGCGCCTCATCCTCATCCACGAGCATGAACAGCTCCACGCTCGCCGCACGCTCAACCGTGCGCCACTGGCTGCGCCCGCGCTCGTTCTCCTCGTGCTGCGCGATCTCGTACGACCACCAAAGACACGGAAAGCCACTGAGCGGCGCGCGCGTGGGCTCGGCGTGGGCGGGGATGGCCCGACCGCTCACCTTTACGTAGCCTTGCGCGGCGGAGCGGATGCGCACCGGCGGCGTGTCGGCGAGGAGGCGGTCGCGCCGCAGGCGCCGCAGGGTGTTGTAGAGGGCGAGGAGGGCACCGGCCGCGGCGACGGCAACGATGACCGGACGCATGGCGGCTCAGGCGCCGAGCGCTTCAGCGCGAGAAGGCCGCCTTAAGATCCACGTCAGCGGTCTGATCGCTCTGCAGGTGCAGCAGCTTCGCCTCGGGGAAGTCCCCGAGCCGCGCCACGAGCAGATCCGGAAAGGCGGCGATGCGCACGTTGTTGGTGTTGACGGCGTCGTTGTACACCTCGCGCCGATCGGCGATCGCGGTCTCCAGACCGCTGATGCGCTCCTGCAGGTGGCGGAAGGGTTCGCTCGCCTTCAGCTGCGGGTAGTTCTCCGCCACCGCGTAAAGGCTGCTCAGGCCGCTGCGCAGTTCGCGCTCGGCGGGCCCGAGGCTGCTGATGTTGCCCGAGCTGCGGGCGGCATCGACCCCGGCACGGGCGCGCATCACGCGCTCGAGCGTGTCGGCCTCGTACTGCATGTACTGTTTGCACACCTCGATGAGCTTGGGCAGCTCATCGTGGCGCTGGGCGAGCAGCACATCGATGTTCGACCAGGCGAGTTTGACCGCGGCGCGCACGCGCACGAGGCCGTTGTAGACCCCGACCAGGTACCCGACCAGGGCCAGCAGCAAGAACAACACGATCAGCGACGGCAACATGGGGCGGCTCCCGCTTCAGGAATCGGAACGCTTTGCGCGGGCGAAGCATACGCTCAGGTACGCCCCGGGACCGACCCGGAGCAGCATTTCAGCGACATCCGTCACGCTGCGCTCAGGCGCAGTGTGAGGTCGATTCCGGCCAGCTCGTAGCCTTTCTTGAAATCGCGGATATGGCGGGCCATCCAGCTCTCCGCGGCGGCCTCATCCTGGCCCTGCAGCGCCTCCACCAGGCGGCGGTGCGCGGTGAGGATGCGCGAGCGCGCCTGGGGCAGCTGATCGATCATGACGCGCAGGGAGGGCTCGAGCAGCTGCAGCAGGGGCTCCTGCGCCAGGGCGAGCACCGGGTTGTGGGTCGCCTGGCCGATGCAGCGGAACACCTGCGCGGTGCGAAGTACGGCCTGCTCGGTGTCGGCACCGCTGGCACCGAGCGCCTCGGCGGCGGCGATGATGTGCTTGAGATCCTCGGGGCTGCGGGCGCGCGCGGCGGCGCGCGCGAGCGGGGGCTCGAGGATCGTCAGCGCCTCCCACAGATCCTGCACGGTCACATCGTGCAGCAGCAGGGCATGGCTGATCCCGACCGCGACGCTCGTCTGCTGCGGACGGCTCACCGACATGAGCTTGGAGCCCGCGCGGCGCTGCACCAGGCCGCGGCTCTCCAGCTCCCGCAGCGCCTCCCGTACGGTCGAGCGGTTGACGCCGAACTGGCGCGCAAGCTCGGTCTCCGCCGGCAGCCGCTCACCCTCGCGCAGCGCCCGACTGAGGATGCGCGCGCCGATCGCGGCGGCCACCTTGCGGTAGGCAGGCTCGATCTGGATCTGGGTGAACTCGACGCTCACGCGGCGGCCTCGAACAGTTCGCGCCCGATGAGCATGCGGCGGATCTCCTGGGTGCCGGCGCCGATCTCATAGAGCTTGGCATCGCGCAACAGCCGCCCGGCGCCCGTGTCATTGATGTAGCCGTTGCCGCCGAGCGCCTGGATCGCCTCGAGCGCTGCGTGCGTGGCGCGCTCGGCGGCGAAGAGGATGCAGGCGGCCGCATCGCGGCGGCGCACGGTACGCGCATCGCAGGAGCGCGCCACCGCGTACACGTAGGCGCGCGCGGCGTTGAGCTGGGCGTACATGTCGGCGAGCTTGCCCTGCATGAGCTCGAAGGTGCCGATCGGCTGCCCGAACTGCTTGCGCTCGCGCACGTAAGGCAGCACCAGGTCGAGCGCTGCGGCCATGAGTCCGAGGGGACCGCCGGCGAGCACCACGCGCTCATAGTCCAGGCCGCTCATGAGCACCCGCACCCCGCCGTTCTTTTCACCCAGCAGGTTCGCCGCGGGCACGTAACACTCATCAAAGAGCAGCTCGCAGGTACCCGAGCCGCGCATACCGAGCTTGTCGAGTTTCTGGGCGGTGGCAAAGCCGTTCGTGCCGCGCTCCACGATGAAGGTGCTGATGCCGCGCGCGCCGGCGGCCGCGTCGGTTTTGGCGTAGACGAGAAAGAGGTCCGCATCCGGACCGTTGGTGATCCACATCTTGCGGCCGTTGAGCACGTAGCCTGCGTCGCGACTCTCCGCGCGCAGCTGCATCGACACGACATCCGAGCCGGAGCCCGGTTCTGACATCGCCAGCGCCCCGACGTGCTCGCCGCTCACGAGCGGCGGCAGGTAGCGCGCGCACTGCGTCTCGCTGCCATTCAGGCGCAGCTGGTTCATGCACAGGTTCGAGTGCGCGCCGTAGGAGAGTCCCACCGCCCCGGAGGCGCGCGAGATCTCCTCCATGACAATGACGTGCGCGAGGTACCCCAGCTCCGCCCCCCCGTAGCGCTCGGGCACGGTGATACCGAGCAGCCCCTGCGCCCCGAGCTTCGGCCACAGCTCGCGCGGGAACTCGTTACTGCGGTCGATGGCCGCGGCACGCGGGGCGATCTCGGCGGTGGCGAAGCGCCGGACCTGCTGGCGGATCTCCTCCAGTTCGGCGCTCAGACCAAAATCGCTGTCGGTGCACTCGAGCGTGCTCATGGGCTTGCCTTCCCTTGGGGCTGGATCGTATGATTGTCGGACAAACCGGCAACCATGGCAAGTCCCATGCCCCGCATCGCCTCCCGCGTCGATCCGCACAGCGCCGAGTTCCGCGACAACGAGCGCGCCATGCGCACGCTCGTCGAGGGGCTCGCGAGTGAAGTCGCCCGCGTGGCCCGCGGGGGCTCCGCGGCGGCCACCGACAAGCACCGCGGCGCGGGCAAGCTCACGGCGCGCGAGCGCGTGCGGGTACTGCTGGACACCGGCAGTCCGTTTCTGGAGTTCTCGCAGCTCGCCGCGCACGGCATGTATGGCGCGGATATCGCGAGCGCGGGCATCGTGACCGGCATCGGCCGCGTGGCGGGGCGCGAGTGCGTGATTGTTGCCAACGACCCGACCGTCAAGGGCGGCACCTACTATCCGGTCACCGTGAAGAAGCACCTGCGCGCGCAGGAGATCGCCCGCGACAACCGCCTGCCGTGCGTGTACCTGGTCGAGAGCGGCGGGGCGTTCCTGCCGGCGCAGGATGAGGTCTTTCCGGACCGCGACAACTTCGGGCGCATTTTCTACAACCAGGCGACGCTTTCGGCCGCGGGTATCCCCCAGATCTCGGTGGTGCACGGTTCGTGCACGGCCGGGGGCGCCTACGTGCCGGCGATGTCGGATGAGAACGTGATCGTGAAGAATCAGGGCCGGGTGTTTCTCGGCGGTCCGCCGCTGGTGAAAGCGGCGACCGGCGAGGACATCGATGCGGAGTCCCTCGGCGGGGCGGACGTGCACTGCCGCGAGTCGGGGGTGTGTGATCACTATGCCGAGAACGACACGCACGCCCTCGCCATCGCGCGCCGCATCGTGGCGCACCTGAAGGCGCCGCCGCCGAGCGGGGCCCCGGGGGCTGCGCGCGCGCCGCAGCACGATCCGGCCGAGCTCTACGGCGTGCTGCCGGCGAGCCTGCGCAAGCCCTACGACGTGCGCGAGGTGATCGCGCGGCTGGTGGATGATTCGCAGCTCGATGAGTTCAAGGAGCTCTACGGCACAACGCTCGTATGCGGTTTTGCGCACCTCGCCGGCTATCCGCTCGGCATCCTCGCCAACAACGGCGTGCTCTTCTCCGAGAGCGCCCTCAAGGGCACGCACTTCATCGAGCTGTGCGCGCGCGAGGAGATCCCGCTCTTGTTCCTGCAGAACATCACCGGCTTCATGGTGGGGCGCCGCGCTGAGGCGGGCGGCATCGCCAAGGACGGCGCCAAGCTCGTGACCGCCGTCGCCTGCGCCAACGTACCGAAGCTCACCGTGATCATCGGCGGCAGCTACGGCGCGGGTAACTACGCCATGTGCGGCCGGGCATACTCGCCGCGGTTTCTCTTCCAGTGGCCCAACGCACGCATCTCGGTCATGGGCGGGGAGCAGGCCGCGAGTGTGCTCGCGACGGTGAAACGCGACCAGCTGAAGGGGCGCGAGTGGCCGGCCGCCGCAGAGGAGGCCTTCAAGGCCCCGATCCGCGAGCAGTACGAGCGCCAGGGCCACCCGTACTACGCCTCGGCGCGCCTGTGGGATGATGGCATCATCGATCCGAAAGACACGCGGCGCGTGCTCGCGCTGGCACTGGCCGCCACACGCAACGCCCCGCCGCAAGCCTCGCGCTTCGGCATCTTTCGGATGTAGGGGACAGCGCGCGTGCTCAGGAGCCTCCTGGTCGCCAACCGCGGCGAGATCGCCTGCCGCATCTTTCGCACGGCGCGCCGTCTTGGCGTGCGCACCATCGCGGTCTACTCGGATGCGGATGCCGGCGCCCGCCACGTGCGCGCGGCCGATGAGGCACTGCGACTGGGTCCGGCGAGCGCGCGCGAAAGTTACCTCGATGTGGCGCGCATCCTCGCTGCCGCCCAGGACAGTGCCGCGGAGGCGATCCATCCGGGGTACGGTTTTCTGGCCGAGAATGCCCCGTTCGCCGCCGCTTGTGTCGCCGCCGGCCGCATCTTCGTCGGCCCGCCCGCGCAGAGCATCGCCGCCATGGGCTCGAAGATTCTCGCCAAGACGCGCATGCGTGCGGCGGGCGTGCCGGTGCTGCCCGGCTATGCCGGCGCGCAACAGGACCTCGAGCACCTGGCGCGCGAGGCGCGTGCGATGGCCTTGCCGCTCATCGTCAAGCCCGCCGCCGGCGGCGGCGGCAAGGGCATGCAGATCGTGCGCCACGAGCGCGAGATCCCGGCCGCGCTCGCGGCGGCGCGGCGCCTCGCTGAGAGCGCCTTTGGCGATGGGGCGCTGCTGCTTGAGCGCTACCTTCCCGCGCCCCGCCACATCGAGGTACAGGTGTTCGCCGACACGCACGGGCACTTGCTGCACCTGGGCGAGCGGGACTGCTCGATCCAGCGGCGCCACCAGAAGCTCATCGAGGAAGCCCCCGCGCCCGCGCTCCCGGAGGAGGTGCGCGCGCGCCTGCGGGCCGCCGCGCTCGTGGTGGCCCGCGAGGTCGGCTACGTCGGCGCGGGCACGGTGGAGTTTTTGTTCGACGCGGGCGAGTTCTACTTCATGGAAATGAATACCCGCCTGCAGGTCGAGCACACCGTGACCGAGGCGATCACCGGGCTTGACCTCGTCGAGTGGCAGCTGCGGGTCGCCGCCGGCGAGGCGCTGCCGCTTACGCAGGAGACGGTGCGCTTCAGCGGCCACGCCATCGAGGCGCGCGTGTGCGCGGAGGATCCGGAGGCGGGCTTCCTGCCCAGCGCAGGTGAGCTGGCGCTGCTGGAGTGGCCGCAGGGGGAGGGGGTGCGGGTGGATGCCGGTTTCGGCAGCGGCGATCGCGTGCCGGACAGTTACGATTCACTCCTCGGTAAGGTGATCGCCTGGGCGCCGAGTCGCGAAGAGTCGGCCGCGCGCCTGGCCGCCGCCCTCGAGCACACCTACTGCGCCGGCGTGCGCAGCAACGAGCACTGGCTCGCGCGCCTCCTGCGCCTGCCGGACTTTCTTGAAGTGCGCCACAGCATCGCCTTCCTGGATACGGCGGCGGCGCGGATCCCGCCCGCCCCGGGCGTGCGCCCCGAGGCGCTCATCCTCGCGGCCCTGCTCAGTAAGGCACCGCCCGCCGCGGACACGACCCTGGACCCCTGGGCGCTGAGCGATGGCTTCACGCCCAATCTTCCGGCCCTCATCGACATCGGCTTCAGCAGTCGCGGCAGCAGTCACGTCGTGCAACTGGAGTTTGAGCGCGCAAGCCCCGTGCGGGCGCGCGTGGATGGCGGCACGGCCGTCGCGCTTGCGGAGCTCAGTGTCAGCGATACGGCCGTGGCAGTGCGCATCGGCGCGCGCCGCTTCACCGCTCGGGCACTGCGCAGCGGCACACGCGTGCACCTGTGGATCGGGGACACGCACGAGGAATTGCTGCTCGAAGATCCGCGCGAGCGCGAGTTTCGCGCCAGCGTCGCAAGCGGCGGCCTCACGAGCGCGCTCCCGGGTGTGGTCGTGAGTGTGCCGGTCACGCTCGGCCAGGCGGTCGAGGCGGGCAGCGTCCTCATGGTGATCGAGGCGATGAAGATGGAGCACGCCATCAGCGCCCCCTACGCGGGGCGCGTCACCGCACTGCACTTCGCGCCGGGGGATCGCGTGGCCGAGGGCAGCGCGCTGCTGGAGCTCGCGCGCGCCCCCTGAAGGCCGCGTCTCACTTTTTCCTGGCGGGGGCGGCCGCGGCGCGCTCGGCGCGCACCTTCGCGATCAGCTTGTCGGTGTTGGCGAGCAGCTCGCTCAGCGTGTTACCGAGGGCCGTGTACTTGCCATCCACCACCAGGGTGGGAACGCCCGTGATGTGGTAGTCCTCGGCCATCTTGTCCGCCTGCACGGTCTGATTGTTGATGCCGAAGGAGGTGTAGGCGGCGGCGAACTTCTCGGCGTTGCCGCCGTTCTTGCCCACCCAGTCAGCCAGAGCGGATTCCTCAAACAGCGGCTGGTGCTCCTGGTGGATGGCCGCAAAGAGCTGCCCGTCAAGATGGTTGAAGTCCCCGCTCGCGAGCAGCGCAAAGTAGGCGCGCTGCAGGTTGATCCAGGGCGGGCGCTCAAAGCCCACCGGCACGCGGCGGAACGTCACATCCTTCGGCTGCATCGCCAGCCAGGTGGTCACGAGCGGGTAGAACTCCGCGCAGTGCGGGCAGGCGTAGGAGAAGAACTCCAGCACCTCGATCTTGCCGGGGCTCTGCGTCGGCTGGTTCGGGGTGAGCAGCGCGTAGTCGGTGCCTTCGACCTGGGCGCGCGCCGGCGGCGCTTGCAACACCCCCGCGAGGGCGAGTACGGCGCCGGCAACGGCCACAACACGGTGGCGAATCCTCATGCAGGGGGTCCTTTCATCATAACGGGCAGCAGGGGTGCGGAGTGTGCTTCAAGGTCAGTCTGGGGCAATGGACGGGGCCATTATTTCCCAACGCGGGCCTCGGGCGCACGCAAATGCCGGCGCGCGGCAGCCGATGCCGTCGAGACATAAGCGGAGCGCGCATCGAAGAAACGCCAGCGCCGCTTCGCCCAGCGGCCCGCGTACTCAACTCCGATGCGCGTCGCGCGTGCGATGCGCGGGGCGGGCGCGCGCGGCGGCGGGCGCTCAAGCCACAGCACATCCCCGCGCAGATCGATCCCGTTCAGCCGCCGGTCGATGTCGAGCGCGCGGCACAAGAGCCCCGGCCCCCAGGTGTGCTCGCTCACGCCCGAGACCGGCTCGAGCGCGCGCAGGAGCACCGCGTGCGGGGTGCCGGCCGCGGCGGTCACCACGTTAAGACAATTCCAGACGCCATAGATGAAATACACGTATGCGTGTCCCGGAGGGCCAAACATCACCTCGGTGCGCGCCGTGCGCCCGCGCGCGGAGTGTGCCGCAAGGTCCGCCGGGCCCAGGTACGCCTCCGTTTCCACGATGCGCCCGCGCCGCAGCCGCTCCCCGTCGGCGTGCACCAGGTGCATGCCGATCAGCTCGCGTGCCACCGTGAGGGTGCTCTGCATGAAAAAGCGGCGGGGGGGCTTTCGCGGAAGACTCACCGCGCGCGATAGTAAAGGAATCCACTACAATGGCACGGGGCGGCCGCACCGGGCGGAACACGCTCATGCAGATCAGTAAGATACGGGACCTTCAGCGGAAACACATGAAGCAGGATGCACCGACCCGACGCCTCAGCACATTCCTCGGTGCCCTGCTCGTGAGTGTGCCGTGCTTCGCATCGCTTTATCCGCTGCCGACGGATGGCTCCTCGATCGTGGGGGAGGACACGAGCGTCACCACGGTCTATGAGGACACGCTGCCGGATCTGGCGCATCGGTTCAGCCTCGGGTACTACGAGATCATCCGCGCGAATCCGGGTGTCGATGTGTGGATCCCGGGCGCCGACAAACAGATCGTGTTGCCCGGCCGTCGCATCCTGCCCGCGGGGCCGCGCGAAGGGATCGTGGTGAATCTGCCCGAGCATCGGCTGTACTACTACCCCAAGCCCAACGGCCACGACAAACCGATCGTCATCACCTACCCGGTGAGCATCGGCAAGATGGACTGGCGCACGCCGCTCGGGGAGACGCACGTGATCGCCAAGATCAAACACCCGGTGTGGTATCCGCCTGAGTCGGTGCGCAAGGAGCACGAGGCCAACGAGGATCCGCTGCCGAAGATGGTGCCGGCGGGACCGGACAATCCGCTCGGCGATTTCGCGATGCGTCTGGCGGCCGGCAACGGCACCTACCTCATCCACGGCACCAACAACCCCACCGCCGTGGGCATGGCGGTCACCCACGGATGCATCCGCATGTATCCGGAGGATGTGGCGGCGGTCTTCGCGCTGGTGCCGGTCGGCACCAAGGTGCGCCTGATCAACGAGCCGGTGAAGGTCGCCTGGGTCGACGGGGAGCTGTACATCGAGGCGCACCCGCCCGTGAATGATGAAGGACAGTCAATTGAGCCGGACCTGAAGCTGCTCTCGAAAATGCTTCAGCACGCGCTCGGCAACAGCCATGCGGCCATCAACTGGGATGCGGCACGCGCAGCCCTCGTCGCCTCCAAGGGCATGCCGACCCTGGTGGGGATCGCCACCGAACCGCGCACCGCGCCGACCGCGACCGCGGCCGTGAGCGCACCGGCGCACCACTCACGCTAGCGCGCTGTTTTCGCGCGCGCGTGCAGCGGGCGAGCGCAGTCTAGGACTTGGCGGCGTGGCGTTCGCTGCGCCGGCTGCGCAGCTGATTGACGATGCGCAGCACAACCGCTGCGCGCGAGCCCAGGGCGATCGCGGTGCGGGTAAGCTCCACCAGCATCAGCAGCTGACGCGGGCGACGCAGCAGGAGCACCCCGGCCAGGGCTGCGGCCCAGGCGAGCGGCCGCACGAGCGAGGGGCCGTGTCCGGGGGCGCCCGAGAGCACCCCGCCCAGCGCCCGCGCCACCGGGCCCTCTTTGAGCTCCTCGACGCGGGCGGCAAGATCCGTACGCTGCCGCTCGCATTGCGCGAGCAGCCGGTGCCGGCGTGCCTCAAGCTGCGTCAGGCGGCTCACGGCTCCCCCGCCACGCGCCGCTCATCCTCGGCGAGCTGTGCGAGCGAGCCCTCCAGGGGTCCGGGACGCGTGCGCACGCTGCGCAGGCCCAGCCAACCCAGCAGCGCGCCGAGGGCGACGAAGACGAGGCTTGCGCTCAAGAGCCCGAGCGTGCGGTGGTTGTCCCAGAGCGCCATGACGAGCGCGGTGAGCCCGAAGGCGAGCGCGAGCAGCCCGCACACCACCGCGCCCAGAATCCAGGCGAGCAGGCGCACGAGCAGCAGCAGATGGATCTCCAGCTCCACCGCGGCCAGGTCCAGGCGCGTGCGCACGGCCTCAAGCGCCGCGGCCGCAAAGCCGCGCCCGCCTGAGCGGGCCTCGGGCGCAGCCGCGCCGCGCGGAGAGTCGCTGATCACCTGCGCGCCATGATGAGGCCGAGCAGGAGCGCCACGCCCCCGGCCACGGCGACCGCCTGCCAGGGGTTCTCGCGCACGTAGCTGTCCACGTCGCGCGCGCGCGCGGTCAGCTGCTGCTCGAGGTCCGCAAGACGGCCCTTAAGCTCGCGCACCGTCTCCTGCGCCCGATCCTGCAGTTCCGCAGTCCCGCTGCTGACACCTGAGCGCAGCAGCGCCTCCGCTTCGCCCACGAGCGAACGCAACTCGTCGGCGAGTTTTCCGGCATCGAATGTCTCGGTCATGGGCGTGCCCTTTGGTTGCAAGGTCCTCCAGCGGCGCAGATTTACGCACATCCGGACCGAAACCGCGAGACTCGCGCGGCGCGCTGCGTTACTCTGCTTTGGCACCCTGGTGTTCCGATGGCTCGCACAGCGCCCAATCCGCTCCTGGAACTGAAAAAGCTTGGCCAGAGCGCGTGGCTGGATGACATCAGCCGCGGCATGCTCGAGGACGGCAGCCTTGCGCATCTGATCCACGATGACGGGATCGCGGGCCTCACCTCGAACCCGGCGATCTTCGCCAACTCCATGATGACCGACCCGCGTTACGCGGCGCCGATCACCCAGCTCCTGAGCCACGTCTCCTCCGGCACCGCACTCTATGAGGAACTCGCGCTCGAGGATCTGAAGGATGCGGCGGCGCTGCTGCGCGGGACGTATGACACCACGAGCGGCGGGGATGGTTTCGTGAGCATGGAGGTCTCGCCACACCTTGCCTACGATGCCTCCGGAAGTCTTAACGAAGCCAAGCGCCTGTGGGAGCGGCTCAAGCTGCCGAACGCGCTCATCAAGATCCCCGGCACCCAGGCGGGAGTGCCGGTGATTTGCGATCTGATCGCCGCGGGCATCAACGTCAATGTGACGCTGCTTTTCTCGCCCGAGCGCTACCGCCAGGTGGCCCTGGCGTACATGCACGGGCTGCGCACGCGCGCCGAGCGCGGCCAGCCCCTCGCCACGGTCGCTTCCGTGGCGAGCTTTTTCCTCAGCCGCATCGACACCGCGGTGGACCAGGAGCTCGACGCGCTCGCCGCGCGCGGCCAGCCGGCGGCGCGCACGCTGCGCGGCAAGGCGGCTATCGCCAGCGCCTGCCGCGCCTTTGAGATCTATGAAGAGCTGACCGCGGGCGCCGAGTGGCAGGGGCTCGCGGCCCAGGGGGCCCGGCCGCAGCGACTGCTCTGGGCCTCCACTTCCGCCAAGGACCCCAGCTTCAGCCGCGTAAAGTACGTCGAGGAACTCATCGTGCCGGGCACCGTGAATACGATGCCGCTGGAAACACTCAACACCTACCGGCGCATCGGGGAGCCGGAGTTGCGTCTCGAGCGTCATATCGCCGACAGCAGCGACACGCGCGAAGGACTCGAGCGGCTGGGCATTGATCTGGATGCCGTGGCGCAGCAGCTCGAGCGCGAGGGCGTCACCAAGTTCGTCGAGCCTTTCGATAAACTGCAAAAATGGCTCGAAGACAAGCGCCACAGCCGCTGAGCAACTCAGCGGCTGAGGGTGCGGCAATTGTCCGGGGGGAGCGCACGTGGATAACGAGGCGGTACGCGAGCGACTGCTCAGGCGGCGCGAAGAACTACGCAAGCGTGCGAGCGAGGCGAACGCTGACCTGCGTCACGAGGCCGATCCCCTCTCGGCTGATTTCGCCGAGCAGGTGACGCAGCGCGAGAACGACGATGTGCTCGGGGCCATCTCGGACTCCGCGCGCATTGAGCTGCAGCGGGTGGAGGAGGCGCTGCGGCGTCTGGCGAACGGCCGCTACGGCAGCTGTGCCGCCTGCGGCGAGCAGATCGAGCCGGAGCGGCTCGCGGCGGTGCCCTACACGGATCGCTGTCGGGCGTGCGCGGAGAGCGCCGCCCGGCGCGGCGCACCGCGTGGCTGAGATGATACTTCCGGCATGAGCGCCCCTTCCGGGGTCATCACGCTCACGACCGACTTCGGTCATCAGGGTCCGTTCGTCGGGGTCATGAAGGGCGCGATGCTGGCGCGCTTTCCGCAGGCCCGCATCGTCGATCTCACCCACGAGATCCTGGTGCACTGGCCGGCCGAGGCCGGCTTCTGGCTGGCGCGCGCTTACCCCTACTTCGCCCCCGGCACCGTGCACGTCGCGGTGGTCGATCCGGGTGTGGGCACCGCGCGCAGCATCATCGTGGTGCGCGCGGGCGGTCATGTATTTCTCGCGCCCGACAACGGGCTGCTCGCCCCGCTCGTCAGCCGCGCACCCGAGGCGCTCATCGTGCACCTCGCGGCGCCCGCGCTCGTGCGGCTCGGCATCCATCGCATCAGCGCCACCTTTCACGGCCGCGACATCTTTGCGCCCATCGCCGCGGAGCTCGCCGCCGGACACATCCAGCCCGAGGAGCTTGGCGAGATCGCCACGACGCTCGTGCCCTCCTGGGTGGAGGAGCCTGCGGTCGAAGCGCGCAGCGTGAGCGGTGTCATCATCACGCAGGATCACTTCGGCAATCTCATCACCAACATCGAGGGCACACTCGCGGAGCGCTTTCGCCTGCCCCTGGTGCACGCCGGCAATCACTCCTTTCCGATGCTGCGCACCTACGGGGAGACGCACCCCGGGGAGTACCTGGCGCTGGTGAACTCTTTCGGGGTCATCGAGATCGCCCGCGCCGAAGGCAGTGCGGCGGAGGGCCTCGGGCTGAGCCGCGGCGCCCCGGTCGTGGTGCGCGACCGCACCGATCAGCCCTGAGGCGGCGCCGATCGCCGCGCTGAGGCTTGCGGCTACGCCCGTGCTCGCGCTCCAAAAAAGCGACGAATGCTTAAAAGTTGATCGGCGGCGCGAATCCGCTATAGTTCGCAGCCTTGTCCGTGCCCCTTTAGGCACGTTACTCATTGAATTAATTCGGGATTTACGCCGTCAGATGTCGGAAAGAGACAACGAGAGCTTTGATCTCGACGATGAATTCCTGAGCGGTCCGACTGAGGACGGCACCGATTACGACCGTTTGCTCGATCGGGTGGACAAGCGCGTGCGCAATCAGGGCAAGCGCGGCAAGGCCGCCTGGAGCCGGCTCGAAGAAGTGCTGGCCGACAAGAAACTCGAGAAAGATCTGAAAGATTTCGACGACGAGCTTTAGCGAAAGCCCGCGTACGGTACGCTGCGGCGCTGATCAGGTGCCGGCGCGACGGCCCGCGTCCCCGGTGCGCTCAGGAACTGCCCAGCGCCTGGAGAGACTCTTTCAGTGACCCCGCCCTCGACCTGGATCGTGCTGAAATTCGGCGGTACCAGCGTCTCGACTCTCGCCAACTGGAACAACATCGCGCACATCGTCGCTGCGCGGCGCGCAACGGGTGCGCGCGTGCTGATCGTGCACTCGGCGCTCGCCGGGGTCACCGATCGGCTCGAACGTCTGCTCGATGCGGCCATCGGACAGGCGCAGGAGGAGGAGCTGCAGGGGATCGAGGAGCGCCACCGGCGGCTGGCCGCCGAACTCGGCGTGCCCCTGGATGCCGAGCTCGAGCGCTACTTCGCGGAGCTGCGCGAGATCGCCGCCGGGGTCGCCCTGATCGGTGAGGTGAGCGAACGCACCCGTGCGCGCGTCATGGCGAGCGGGGAGCTCATCGCGACCGCACTCGGCGCGCGCTTCCTGCGCGCGCGGGGTCTTCAGGTCGCCTGGGCCGATGCGCGCACCATGCTGCGCGCCGAGCGCCCCGCCGGCGGTGCCCGGCCGAGCATGCTCTCGGTGGTGTGCAGCTTTGCCCCCGATGCCGCACTCGAGGGTCGCCTCGAGGCGCTCGGGCCGCTCGTGCTCACGCAAGGCTTCATCGCCAGCGACGAGGACGGCAACACCGTGCTCCTCGGCCGCGGCGGCTCGGACACCTCCGCCGCGTATCTGGCCGCGAAGCTGCGGGCGCAGCGCCTGGAGATCTGGACCGACGTGCCGGGGCTCTTCAGTGCCGATCCGCGCGCGACCCCGAACGCCCGCCTGCTGCGGGCGCTGCACTACGATGAGGCGCAGGAGATCGCCACGCAGCGGCGCCAAAGTGCTGCACCCGCGCTGCATCCTGCCGGCGCGCCAGTACCGCATCCCGCTGCACGTCTACGCGACCCAGGCGCCGGAGCTGGAAGGCACGGTGCTCGGCGCCGAAGGCGGCCGACGGCGGCGCGCAGGTGAAGGCGATCTGCACCAAGAAGGGCATCACGCTCATCGCGCTCGAAAGCCCCGGCATGTGGCACCAGGTGGGCTTTCTCGCCGATGCCTTCCAGATCTTCAAGCAGCACGGCATGTCGGTGGATCTGGTGTCCACCTCCGAGACCAACGTCACGGTGTCGCTGGATCCTGCGGCCAACACCCTCGACAACGCACGCGTCGCAGAACTCGTCGCGGATCTTTCGCGGCTGTGCCGCGTGCAGGTGATCGGCCCGTGCGCCTCGGTGAGCCTCGTCGGGCGCAACATCCGCGCCATCCTGCACCAGCTCGGCGGCGCGTTCGAGTTCTTCGAGGAACAGAAGATCTACCTTGTGAGCCAGGCGGCCAACGACCTGAACTTCACCTTCGTCGTCGATGAGAACCAGGGCCATCGCCTGGTCGGGCAGTTGCACGAGCTCCTCATCCGTCCCGTGCCGGGCGACAGGGTGCTCGGGCCCACCTGGCAGCAGCTGTTCTCGCAGCCCCCGCCGGAAGGCTCCGCGCCCACGCCCTGGTGGCGCGCCAGGCGCGCGCAGCTGCTGGAGGCGCTCGGGGGCGAGGAGGCCGCCTACGTCTACGACCTGGAGGTGGTGCAGGCGGCGGCGCAGGCGCTGCGCGGCCTGAGCGCCATCGCCCGCGTGCACTACTCGATGAAGGCGAATCCGCACCCGCAGATCCTCGCGGCGCTGCACGCGCAGGGCGTCGACTTCGAATGCGTCTCGCGCGGGGAGATCGAGCGGCTGCAGCAGCAGTTTCCCGAGCTGGTCCGGCACCGCATCCTCTACACGCCGAATTTTGCCGCCCGCAGCGAGATCGCCTGGGCGCTCGCCGCCGGGGTGCGCGTCACGGTCGACAATGCTTACGTGCTCGCCAGCTGGCCGCAGCTGTTTCAGGGGCAGGAGATCTTCGTGCGCGTCGACACCGGCGTCGGCCGCGGCCACCACGATCACGTGCGCACCGCCGGCACGCGCTCAAAGTTCGGCGTGCAGCTCTCGGAGCTGCGCATGCTCGGCGGTCTTGCCCAGGCGGCCGGCGCGCGCATCGTCGGCTTGCAGGCGCACGTGGGCAGCGGCGTGTTCGATGTGACCAGCTGGGAGCACACCGCGCGCGTACTCGCCGGCGCCGCCCAGGGGTTTGAGAGCGTGCAGGTCCTCGACGTCGGCGGCGGTCTCGGGGTGCCCGAGCACCCGGAGCAACCGCAGGTGGACCTGGGGAAGCTCGACACGCTGCTCCTTGCGATACGCGCCGAGCACCCGCGGCTGGCGCTGTGGCTTGAGCCCGGACGCTACTTCGTCGCCGCCGCCGGGGTGCTGCTGGCGCGCGTGACGCAGCTGAAGACCAAGGGCGGCGTGCGCTTCGTCGGGGTTGCGACCGGAATGAACTCCCTCATCCGTCCGGCGCTCTATGGTGCGTATCATGAAATCGTCAATCTCACGCGCGCGGATGAGCCGGCGACCGAACTGGTCAACGTGGTCGGTCCGATCTGCGAAAGTGCCGACGTGCTCGGCCACGATCGGCTGCTGCCGGTGACGCGCGAGGGCGACGTGCTGCTGATCGCCAACACCGGTGCCTACGGGCACGCCATGAGTTCTCACTACAATCTGCGGCCCCCGGCCGCGGAGCGCTTCATCTGAGACGCCTGGCGCTCTTCATCGCCGGCGTCGTGGTGCTGGCGGCGATCGGTTACCTCATCTACCTCGATCGACTGGTCACGAGGCAATTCGAAGGACGGCGCTGGACGCTGCCCGCGCAGGTGTATGCGGCGCCGCTGGAACTTTACGCCGGTCTGCCACTTACCCCCGCGGAGCTGGAGCAGGAGTTGCAGCGGCTGCACTACCGGCGCGACGAGAAGGCCGAACACCCGGGCAGCTACCGCCTCAGTGGCGCGCAGCTGCAAGTGGCGCTGCGGCCGGCGCGTTTTGCTGATGAGAGCCGCCCGGCGCAGCAGCTGAACCTCATCCTGGGAGCGAAGGCCCTGGAGAGCCTGCACGACACTTCCGGCCACGAGATACCGGTGCTGCGACTTGAGCCGCTGCTCATCGGCAGCATTTTCCCGATCCACGGCGAGGATCGCATCGTGGTCGCGCCCGAGGAGGTGCCGGCGCTCCTGCCCGCGGCCCTCAAAGCGGTCGAGGACCGCAAGTTCGACACCCACCACGGCGTGGATCCGCTCGCCATGCTGCGCGCGCTGTGGGTGAACGTGCGCGCCGGGCAGATCGAGCAGGGCGGCAGCACCCTCACGCAGCAGCTGGTGCGCAGCTATTTCCTCAGCTCCCGTCAGACCCTCGGGCGCAAACTGCGCGAGGCGGTTATGGCGATTGCGCTCGACGCGCACTTCACCAAGGCGGATCTCATGAACGCCTATATCAATGAGATCTTCCTCGGCCAGGACGGCGACCGCGCCATCCACGGCTTCGGGCTCGCAAGCCAGTTCTACTTCGGTAAGCCCCTCGCGGAGCTGGATCTCTCCGAAGTGGCGCTGCTGGTGGCCATCGTGCGCGGACCTTCGTACTACGATCCGCGCCGGCATGCCGAGCGCGCGCGTCTGCGGCGCGACCTGGTGCTGAAGCTCATGGCCGAGCAGGGCATCGTGAAGCCCGAGGAGGCCAGCGCCGCCGCGCACCGCCCGCTCGGGGTCACGGGCCGCCCCGCCGGCGCGTACTACCCGGCGTACCTGGATTTCGTGCGCCGCACGCTGCGGCGTGACTACCGGGAAGCGGACCTCACCGAAGCGGGGCTGCGTATCTACACCAGCCTCGAGCCGCGCGTGCAGGAGGATGCCGAGCAGGCGCTCGAGCACGAGCTCGCACGCCTTGATCACCTGCGCAAGAGCGCCAGGGCCCCCCTCGAAGGGGCCGTGGTGGTTACGAGCCCGCAGAGCGGGGATGTGAGTGCGATCGTGGGCGGGCGCGATGTGGGCTACGACGGCTTTGACCGCGCGCTCGATGCGCGCCGCTCGATGGGCTCGCTCGTGAAGCCCTTCATCTATCTCACCGCGCTCGAAAGCGGCCGCTACAGCGCAGCGACGGTGGTTCAGGATGCGCCGATCGATCTTAAGCTGCAGAACGGCACGCACTGGAAGCCGGAGAACTTCACGCACCAGACCTACGGGCCGGTGCCCGTGGTGCGCGCCATCTCCGAGTCGCTGAACCTGGCGACCGTCGGGGTCGGACTTGAGGTGGGGCTGCCGAAGATCGCGCAGACGCTCGAGCGCTTCGGTCTGCCGCAGCCCCCCGTCGAGGTGCCGGCGATGCTGCTCGGCGCGGTCGAGGTCACCCCGCTCGAGGCGGCGCAGCTGTTTAATGGCCTCGCGAACGGCGGCTTCCGCAATCCGCTGCGTGCGGTGCGCGCGGTGATCGGCGGCGACGGCAAGGCGCTCAAGGCCTTTCCGCTCGAGGTGACACAGGTGGCCTCCCCGGAGCACGTCTACCAGCTCGATCGGATGCTCGTGTCCGTCATGGAGCACGGCACCGGACGCGCGGCGCGTGCGCTGCTGCCGCCGGATCTGATCGTGGCCGGAAAGTCCGGAACCTCCTCGGACTACCGCGACAGCTGGTTCGCCGGCTTCTCGGGTAACGATCTGGTGGTGGTGTGGGTCGGGTATGACGATGACGAACCGACCGGTTTTACCGGCTCCGCGGGCGCGCTGCCCGTGTGGGCGCGCGTCATGAGCGGGCTCGGTGCGCGCTCCTGGGACACGGCGATGCCCGAGTCGCTCACCGAGATCCATATCGACTTTGACTCAGGACTGCGCGCGCTGCCGGGCTGCTCGGATAACCTGATCGCGATTGCCGTGCCCGCCGGCACCGAGGTGCCGGTGAAGCCCGGTTGTGCCTTCCCGGAGGCCCCCGGCCCGCCGGCTAACCCGCATCCCCTCACGACCCTCAAAGAGCGCGCCGCGCACTGGCTGCAGGGCCTGGTGCACTAGGCGGGCGATATCATGAGGGTCATGCCCGCACGCCCGCTCCTTGCGCTGCTCGTCACACTGCTCACGGCGAGCGCCTGCACGCTCACCCGACCGCCGCCTTTTTCCCACGCCCCCGGTGCCCCGCCGGTCCCGGCGGGCGCGGCTCAGCCGGCCCCGGGAACACCCGCGCCGGCGGCCCCGGGCGCTGCGCCCGCGCCCCCGGAGAAGCCGTATACCGCGCCGCCGAAGCAGTTCCGGCTCAGTGCCGCCTCGGGCGCGCTCGTCGCCCAGGCGCACACCCAGGCGGCGGGCGGGGATTTTGGCCAGGCGGCAGCGACCCTCGAGCGGGCACTGAGGATCGAGCCGGATAACCCGCTTCTGTGGACCGAGCTCGGGCGGGCACGCCTCGGGGAAAACAACCCCGCGCAGGCGGATGCGATGGGGCGCAAGGCGCTCTCGCTGGCCACCGGGGATCCGGCCGCACAGAGCTCGGCCTGGCACCTGATCGCCGATGCGTTCCGGGCCCGGGGCCGCAACGCGGATGCCGCCGAGGCCGAACAGCACGCGCAGGGGCTGGCTTCGCGCTGAAGCGTATGCGCCTTCAGGGGCGGGGGGGACATAACCGGGCTTGCCTCGATGAGCGGGCGCTCCTGAGCGTGAATCCGCCTCGCCCGGCATGGCCCGCCCAGGTAGGTTCCGAACTTGCACGGTCCGCGGGGGCCCCCTAAACTCCCCGCTACTCATCGAGACCGGCTGAGGGATAAGGCCCTTAGACGCCGGGGCAACCGCCAGACTTAACCACTCTGGAAAGGTGCCAACTCCTGCGATGTCCTTGAGGCATCGACAGATGAGCGGTCAGCGTGGCCCCCGGGGCGTCCGTGAAGGACACCTTGAGGGGGATGGACGCGACAAGCCTGCGGCGGATTGCCCGCGCAGGCACGCTCCGCAGGATGCCCGGTGAGAACGGCCAGGGCTTTAGCGGAGACTGCGATGAGTGCCCCCAGCGATTTGAACCCCCCCGGTGAGCTGCCGCACGGCGCACGTGCGCGTGCGGAACGTTCCCCGAGCAAGACCCCCGGGCTGATCACCCCCAAGAGTGCCGCCAACAGCGGCGCCTCGGAGGTCACGCGCGCGGTGCGCGCCGGGATCGAGTGCGATGATGCCAGCGGCTGCGTCGTGCCGCCGCTGCACCTGACCTCCACGTTCGCGTTTCGCGGCTTCGGCGAGAAGCGCACCTACGACTACACCCGCTCCGGCAACCCGACGCGCGACCTGCTCGCAGGAGCGCTCGCAGAGCTCGAGCACGGGGCGGGCGCCGTCATCACCGCGAGCGGCATGGCCGCGATCACCGTGACGGGCTACCTCGTGCCCGCTGCTGCCCGCATCATCGTGCCGCACGATTGCTACGGCGGTACGTACCGGCTCTTTGATGCCTGGCACCGCCGCGGCGAGCGGCAAGTGGAGTTCGTGGACTTCGGTAACGCTGCGGCCCTGCAGGCCGCGCTCGCACGGCCCGCAGCGATGCTGTGGATCGAGACCCCGAGCAATCCCTTGCTGCGCATCACCGACATCGCCGCGTGCGTGGCGCTCGGGCGGGCGAGCGGTGCGCTCACGGTGGTCGATAACACCTTCCTCTCGCCCGCCTGGCAGCAGCCGCTGACACTCGGGGCGGACCTCGTGGTGCACTCGACCACGAAGTACATCAACGGCCACAGCGACGTCGTGGGCGGTGCGGTCATCGCGCGCGATGCGGCGCTCGCCGGGCAGCTCACCTGGTGGGCCAACTGCCTCGGGCTCACGGGCGCCCCTTTTGACAGTTTCATGACCTTGCGCGGGCTGCGCACGCTGCATGCGCGTCTGGAGCATCACGCCCGCAACGCCCAGGCGCTCGCCGAATGGCTGAGCGAGCGTGCGGAGGTGCGGGCGGTGTGGTACCCGGGTCTCACCGGGCATCCGCAGCATGAACTGGCGAAGCGCCAGCAGAAAGGCTTCGGCGCCGTCGTCACGCTGGAACTTGAAGGCGGCCACGAAGCCGTGCGCGAGTTTGTCGCGGGGCTCGAGTGCTTCTCCCTCGCCGAGTCCTTAGGGGGGGTGGAGAGCCTCGTGGCACACCCGGCGAGCATGACGCACGCGGCGATGGATCCGGCGGCGCGCGCCCGCGCCGGACTCACCGACGGTCTGATCCGTCTTTCGGTGGGTATCGAGGGACTCGAGGATCTGCGCGCGGACCTGGCGCGCGCACTTGAGCGGGTGGCGCGGGTGATCCGGCAGCCGACACTCAGTCGGGCCGCCGCAGGTTGCTGAGCACCGCGGCGCCCGCCTCGGCGGTCGTTGAGGCGCGCGTCCCGGCGATGGCGAGGTCTGCGGTGCGTGCCCCCTGCGCCAGCGCTTCGTAGACCGCCGCTTCGAGTGCGGCGGCTTCGGCGTGAAGGCCCAGGGAATGGCGCAGCAGCAGTGCGCTGCTCAGGATCATTCCGCAGGGATTGGCAATGCCGCGGCCGGCGATATCCGGCGCGGAACCGTGGATGGGTTCGTAGATACCGCGCTTGCCCTCGCCCAGGGAGGCCGAGGGCAGAAGACCGAGGGATCCGGGGAGCATCGCGGCCTCATCGGTGAGAATGTCGCCGAACATGTTCTCGGTCACGAGGACGTCAAAATCGCGCGGCCGGCGGATGAGGTGCATCGCCGCCGCATCCACCAGCAGGTGCTCGAGCGTGACCTCGGGGAACTCCTGCGCCATGAGCCGCGTTGTGACCTGACGCCACAGGCGCGAGGTCTCGAGCACGTTGGACTTGTCGATCGAGGTCAGACGGGCGCGGCGCGTGCGCGCCAGCTGCGCGGCCACGCGCACGATGCGCTCGATCTCCGGGGCGGTGTAGCTGCACACATCCGCCGCGCTGAGCGCATCGCGGCGTTTCTCGCCGAAGTAGATGCCCCCGGTCAGTTCGCGCACAAAGATCAGATCGACCCCCTCGATCACTTCGCGCTTGAGCGTGGAGGCCTCCGCCAGCGCCGGGTGCACGCGCACCGGACGCAGGTTGGCGAAGGCCCCGAGCGCGGCACGCAGCTTCAGCAGCCCCTCTTCAGGGCGCACGGTGGCCTCAGGCGCCGACCAGCGCGGGCCGCCAATGGCGCCCAGCAGCACCGCATCCGCCGCCCGACAGGTCTTAAGAGTGTGCGGGGGCAGCGGCTCCCCGTACGCATCGATCGCCGCCCCGCCGAAGGGCAGCTCCGTGAACTCAAACTCGTGTCCGTACAGGTGCGCGAGCGCGCGCAGGCACCGTAACCCTTCCGCGATGACTTCAGGCCCGATGCCGTCGCCTGCCAGCACCGCGATGTGCGCTCTCATGCGCGGCGCTCGAAGGCCTCGATCTGCCCTTCGCGCGCGAGCAGATAGCCGAGTTCATCGACCCCCTCGAGCAGGCAGTGCTGCGCAAACGCCTCGAGCGGAAAGCTCACCTGCTGCCCATCCGGCAGCGTGAGCGTGCGGGTGGCGACATCGAGCGTGACCTCGACACCGGGGTGCCCGATGAGCCACGCGCTCACGCCTTCGGGCACCCGCACCGGCAGGAGCCCGTTCTTGAGCGAGTTGCTGCGGAAGATGTCCGCAATCTCGGTGCTGATGACGGCGCGAAAGCCGTGGTCCATGAGCGCCCAGGGCGCATGTTCGCGTGAGGAGCCGCAGCCGAAGTTGCGGCCCGCCACCAGCACCTGGCAGCCCTGGGCGGCCGGTTGATTCAAGGCAAAGTCCGCCCGCGGGGCGCCGCTCGCGTCATAGCGCCAGTCGGCGAAGAGCTGCTGGCCGAGCCCATCGCGCGTGGTGGTGGTGAGAAAGCGCGCCGGGATGATCCGGTCGGTATCGATGTTGGCATCCGCCAGCACGACGGTGCGCGAGGTGAGGCGCGTGAAGGCTTGCATCGCTTTACCCCGCCTGCAGCAGCTCGCGCGGGTCGGTGACGCGCCCGGTGACCGCGCTCGCCGCAGCGGTGAGGGGACTTGCCAGGAGCGTGCGGGCACCGGCCCCCTGGCGGCCCTCGAAATTGCGGTTGCTGGTGCTCACCGCGTACTCCCCGCGCGCCACCAGATCCCCGTTCATCCCCAAACACATCGAGCAGCCCGACTCGCGCCACTCCGCGCCCGCCGCGAGGAACACCCGGTCGAGTCCTTCGGTTTCGGCCTGGCGCTTCACCTGCTGCGAGCCGGGGACCACCAGCATCTTCAGTCCCCGGGCGATGCGCCGCCCGCGCAGCACACCGGCCGCCTGGCGCAGGTCCGAGAGACGCGCGTTGGTGCAGCTGCCCAGGAACACCACGTTCACTTTCTGATCCTTGATCGCCTGCCCGGGCGTCAGTCCCATGTAACTCAGGGCGCGCGCGAACGCCGCATCCCCGGGACGCGCGGGGATCTGCCCGCCGATCGGGATCACCATCCCAGGATTGGTGCCGTAGGTGATCATCGGCTCAACCCCCGCCGCATCGATGTCCACTTCGCGATCAAAATGCGCACCCCGATCGCTCGGCAGGGCGCGCCAGGCGCTCAAGGCCCGCTCCCAGGCCTGCCCCTGCGGGGCGCGCGGGCGGCCCGCCAGGTACGCGTAGGTGATCTCGTCCGGGGCGATCATGCCGGCGCGCGCGCCGGCCTCGATCGACATGTTGCACACGGTCATGCGCGCTTCCATGTCGAGCGCGCGAATGGTGGCGCCGCGGTACTCGAGCACGTAGCCGGTGCCCCCGTCGACCCCGATCTGCCCGATGATGGCGAGGATGAGGTCCTTGGCGGTCACCCCCGCTGCCAGGGCGCCCTCGACGTTGAGCGCAAAGGCCCGGGGCTTTCTTTGCAGCAGGCACTGCGTGGCGAGCACGTGGCCGACCTCGGTGGTGCCGATGCCGAAGGCGAGGGCACCGACCGCCCCGTGCGTACTCGTGTGGCTGTCGCCGCAGACGATCGTCTGCCCGGGCTGGCTCAGGCCCAGCTCAGGCCCGATGACGTGCACGATGCCACGCTGCGCGTGGCGCAGTGCCAGCAGCTCCACGCCAAACTCCCCGCAGTTCTTCTCCAGCGCCTCGACCTGGCGCGCCGCCGAATCGATCGCGATCGGCGCGCCGCCAAAGACCTGCGCGGTGTGCGTCGGGGTCGAGTGATCCATGGTCGCGAGCGTGCGCTCGGGACGACGGACCTTCAGGCCCCGCTGGCGCAGCACCGAGAAGGCCTGGGGCGAGGTGACCTCGTGCACCAGGTGCAGGTCGATATAGAGCACCGCCGGGGCGCTCGCGCTCTCGGGGCTGACCTCGTGCTGCTGCCAGACCTTGTCAAAGAGGGTCTGCGGCGCGGCGCTCATTGCCATCCAATCCGCTTTAAGCGGAGGCCGCGACGCGCGGCGCGGCCATGTCGACGTAGTCGAGCCAGCCCCACTTGTCGGCGGTCTTGCCGCTGAAGAGCCCGAAGAACGCATTCTGCAGTGACTCGGTGATCGGGCCGCGCTTGCCGTTGCCGACCGCCAGCCGATCGACCGAGCGGATGGGGGTGATCTCCACCGCCGTGCCGGTGAAGAAGGCCTCATCGGCGATATACAAAAGCTCCCGCGGCAGCGCCGACTCCTTGACCTCGATGCCGCGCTCGCGCGCAAGGCGGATGACGGTATCGCGCGTGATGCCGCCCAGCACCGAATGCGCCAGCGCCGGGGTGAGCAGCACCCCGTCCTTCACCAGGAAGAGATTCTCGCCCGAGCCTTCGCTCAAAGTGCCGTCCGAGGACAGCCCGATGCCCTCGGCAAAGCCCAGGCGGCGCGCTTCGGCGCCGATCAGCTGGCTCGAAAGATAGTTACCGCCGGCCTTCGCCAGCGCCGGAAGGGTATTCGGGGCCACCCGCTGCCAGGAGGAGATGCAGGCATCCACGCCGTGCTCCTCGGCGTCCGCGCCGAGGTACTTGCCCCATTCCCAGGCGGCGACCGCAACCTCGGTCGGGGGCTCGATCTTGGGGGTCACGCCGATCTCCCCGTAGCCGCGAAACACCACCGGGCGGATGTAGCCGCCGCGCTTCAGAGCGTTGGCCGAGATCACCTGCCGGCACGCCTCGTTCAGCTGCTCGGCCGAGTACGGCAGCCCGATGCGGTAGATCTTGGCGGAGTCAAGCAGGCGGCGGGTGTGATCGCGCAGCCGGAAGATGGCGACGCCCTTGGGGGTTTCGTAGGCGCGCACGCCCTCGAACACCGAGGAGCCGTAGTGCAGGGCGTGCGTGAGCACGTGCACCGTGGCCTTCTCCCAGGGCACGAGCTTGCCGTTGAACCAGATGAACTGCGTGGCCGGAATGGGCATGGCGGCTCCTTAGACACTCGTCGCGGCGGCGACGCGCTCCTCGCGCGTGCGCGCGCCCGCCTGCGACAGCTCGATGCGGTTGATCACTTCGAGGAACGCGCGCGTGGCAGACTCGATGATATTGGTGCTGACGCTTGCGCCCCGATAGGTGCGCTGATTGTACTCCACGTACACGCGCGCCTCGCCCTGGGCATCTTCGCCCTCACTCACCGCGTGCACCTCGAACTTGCGCAGCACGACGGCGATCCCGGTCGCCGCCTCGATCGCCTTGAAGGCCGCATCCACCGGCCCGTCCCCGCTCGCGGTGCACTCGGCGCTGCGCCCGTCGGCGTGCTCGAGGCGCACGATGGCGCGCGCGCTGGCGCCACTCTTAGCTTCGGTGGTGAGCTCGGTGAGCTGCCACGGGCCGCTGGCGGAGCCTTCCGCGCGCAGCACCAGCGCCTCGATGTCCCCGTCGAAGAGCTCCTTCTTTTTGTCCGCGAGTGCCTTGAACTCCTCGAACACGCGATTGAACTCGAGCTCATCGAGCTCAAAACCGAGTGCCTGGACGCGCTCGCGAAACGCATGCCGCCCGGAGTGCTTGCCCAGCACCAGGTGGCTGCGCGAGAGTCCGACATCCTCGGGCCGCAGGATCTCGTACGTCGAGTAGTGCTTGAGCATGCCGTGCTGGTGGATGCCGCTCTCGTGCGCGAAGGCGTTCTCGCCCACCACCGCCTTGTTGCGCGGGATCGGCATGCCGGTGATGCTCGAGACGAGGCGCGAGGTCGGATAGAGGCGATTGGTGTGGATGGCGGTCGCGACGTTGAAGAACGCGGCGCGCGTCTTGAGCGCCATCACCACCTCCTCGAGGGAGCAGTTGCCGGCGCGCTCGCCGATGCCGTTGATGGTGCACTCGATCTGCCGCACACCGGCCACGACCGCGGTGAGGCTGTTGGCGACGGCCATGCCTAAGTCATCGTGACAGTGCACCGAGAGGCGGATGCCGTCGATGCCGCGCACGTTCTTGCGCAGGTAACGGAACAGCTCCGCGAACTCATCCGGCACCGTGTAACCGACGGTATCGGGAATGTTGACCGTGGTGGCCCCGGCGGCAATTGCCACCTCGACCACCTGCGCCAGAAACTCCAGCTCCGTGCGCGAGGCATCCTCGGGGGAGAACTCCACGTCCGCGCACAGCTCGCGCGCGCGCGTCACGCCGGCGGCCGCCAGTCGCAGGATCTCCTCCTGCGCCATGTTGAGCTTGTACTGGCGGTGAATGGCGCTCGTGGCGAGAAACACGTGAATACGCTTGTGCGCGGCATCCTCGAGCGCCTCGGCGGCCAGCCCGATGTCATCAGGATTGCAGCGCGCGAGCCCGCAGATGATGGGGCCCTGCACCTCGCGCGCCACCGCCTGCACGCTCTCGAAGTCCCCGCGCGAGGCGGCCGGAAAGCCCGCCTCGATGACGTCCACGCCGAGCTCGGCGAGTGCGCGCGCCACGCGCAGCTTCTCGGGCCGGGTCATGCTGCAGCCGGGGGACTGCTCGCCATCGCGCAGCGTCGTGTCGAAGATCAATACTCGGTCGGGATTGGCGACCATGGGGCACTTCCGATGTTCAAAGGTTGGTGGGAGGGTGCGCCCCGCTGAAAGGGCGCACCGCCTGTTCAGGTGCGTTTCTCCTGCAGCCAGGGCATGCGCGCGCGCAGGGCGGCGCCGACCTTCTCGATCTGGTGACCGACATCATCGTTCAGAAGCTTCTGGTAATGGCCCTTGCCGGCGGCGTTCTCCTTGATCCACTGGCGCGCGAACTTGCCGTTCTGCACTTCCTTGAGCACCTTGCGCATCTCGTTCTTCACCCGCTCGTTCACGATGCGCGGGCCGCGGGTGAGATCCCCGTACTTGGCGGTCTCGCTGATGAAGCGGTGCATCTTGGCAAGCCCGCCCTCGTACAGGAGGTCGACGATCAGCTTCAGCTCGTGCAGGCACTCGTAGTAGGCAACTTCCGGCTGGTAGCCCGCCTCGACCAGCGTCTCGAAGCCCTTCACGACAAGCTCCGTCGCCCCGCCACACAGCACCGCCTGCTCCCCGAACAGATCCGTCTCTGTTTCCTCGGCGAAGGTGGTCTCGAGCACCCCGCCGCGCGTACCGCCGATGCCGTGCGCATAGGCGAGGGCCTTCGCGTGCGCCTTGCCGCTCGCATCCTGCGCGACCGCGATGAGGCAGGGGACGCCTGCGCCCTCCTGGTACTGGCGGCGCACCAGATCCCCCGGACCTTTCGGGGCGATGAGCACCACGTCCAGGTCCTTGCGCGGCTTGATCTGCTTGAAGTGCACGTTGAAGCCGTGGGCAAAGAGCAGCGTCGCCCCTTTCTTCAGGTGCGGCTTGATGCTCTGGTAGAACGCCTTCTGCGCCGTGTCCGGGATCAGGATCGCGATGAGGTCCGCCCCCTTGACCGCCTCGGTCGGCTCGGCAACCTTCAGCCCCGCCTTCTTCGCCTTCTTCCAGCCCTCGCCCCCTTTGCGCACGCCGACGACCACATCAAGGCCGCTGTCGTGCAGGTTGAGCGCGTGTGCGCGTCCCTGGCTGCCGTAGCCGAGGATGGCGATGCGCGCGCCCTTGAGCGCGCGCTTGTCGACGTCTTTGTGCGAATAAAGCCTCATCGGTCACTCCTCAAGGCCCTCGGGGGCGGTGTGCAAGCATAAAAAACCCCGCAGCGGCGTTGGCCGGTGCGGGGTTTTTTGGTGTCTTACTTCGCTCGTGCCTGGTTTTTTTTCAGGCGTTCGCGAGTGCCCCGCACCGCGCAGCTCCGCTAAGGAGCAGCAGTACAGGCAGTACCCGCAGCAACGGCCGACGCGCGCTCCGGGGCGCAGCCATCGACAGTTCCGTTGTTGCAGGGTGATTCATGGGTGGCGAACAGATCCTGATGCGCCCGATAGGAGCACAGCGGCCCGGAACTTGTCAACGAGACTGCCCCCGGCGCGTGAGGCCGATTAAGCTTCGCGGCGTGCCCGCAGGCCGCACCGTCCAGCCCAGCGCTCTCGCGGAGGGCATATTCCGCCGCGAGATCCTGCCGTGGGGCTGCCTCGGGCTCACGCTCGGGCTGGTCGAAGGGGCCACCGCCGCGGTGCTCATCAAGCAGCACTTCGCCGGCGCCGCCTCGCTCTTCGGGGTCAATATCGCCGTCGCCCTGGTCAGTGGCGCGCCGGCGTTCTCCAATGTGCTGAGCTTCGTGTGGGCGAACCTGGCGCACGGGCGGGCCCGCGTACAGCTGATGGTGGCGCTGCAGGCGGCCTTTGCGCTTTTGGTCGGCTGCGTGGCGCTCGCCTCGCGTGCCTCCTCCGGACTCCTCGTGACCGTGCTCTCGATCATCGCCGCGCGCGTCGTGTGGGCCGGCATCCTCACAGTGCGCGCGGCGATCTGGACCGCCAACTACCCGCGCAACGTGCTCGCCCGCATCACCGGGCGCATCGTCATCGTGAACGCGCTCGCGGTGGGCACCTCCGCCGCGCTCGTCGGCTGGGTGCTCGAGGCGCGCGCGCTGGATGCGCGCTGGCTCTACGGCGCCGGCGCGCTCGCGGGGCTTCTCGGGGCGTGGCTGTATCGGGCCATGCGCGTGCGGCGCGAATTTCAGCTGCTCGCCGCAGAGGCGGCCAGCGGCGCACGCAGCGAGCCGTTCAGCCTTGCGATGTTTGCCCAGATTCTGCGCGAGGACCCCGCCTACCGCGAGTACATGGGGTGGATGGGCATCTTCGGCGCCGGCAGCCTCATGCTGACCGCGCAGCTGGTGCTGCTGTTCTCCGAGCAGCTGCACCTCACGAGCGCGCTGCAGATCGCGCTCCTCGCCGTCGTGCCCCTCATCACCCAGCCGCTGTTTCTGCCCTGGTGGGCGCGCCTCTTTGACGGCTCCCACGTGGTGCGTTACCGCTCGCGCCAGGGCTGGGCGCTGGTGCTCGCCAGTCTCACCTTGTGCCTCGGGGTGTTTGCGCGCTCGCTGACGCTGCTCTGGAGCGGCGCGGTGCTGCTCGGGGCGGCACAGGCGGGTGCTAATCTAGGATGGAATCTGGGGCACAACGATTTTGCCTCCCTCGGGCGCTCGCAGCAGTACATGGGCGTACACGTGACGCTCACCGGGCTGCGCGGGGGCGTGGCGCCGCCGCTGGGCGTGCTCGCGTACATGGGACTTGAGCACTGGCACCCGGGCGCCGGGCAGTACGCGCTCGTACTGCCCCTTGCCCTGACGAGCGCGGGTGCCTGGGGCTTTACCCGCATGCGCCGGGCGCTGGGGGATTGAGGGATTTTTTCCGCGCGCAGCTGTCAGAGGTCGAAAGATGGCAAAAAAAAGCGTCGATCCGCGCGCCTACTCGCGCGTGGTGGTGGATGGGGAGCAGCAGGCGCCCTCGCGCGCCATGCTGCGCGCGGTCGGCTTCACGGAGGAGGATTTCACGCGCCCGCAGATCGGGGTGGCCTCGACCTGGGGCAACGTCACGCCCTGCAACATGCACATCGGGGAGCTGGCGCGCGAGGCGTGCGCGGGTGTGGACGAAGCCGGCGGCAAGAGCGTGCTGTTCAACACCATCACGGTCTCCGACGGGATCTCCATGGGGACTCCGGGCATGCGCTACTCGCTCGTCTCGCGCGAGATCATTGCCGATTCCATCGAAGCGGTGGCAGGAGCGGCCGGATTCGACGGCTTCATTGCCCTCGGCGGCTGCGACAAGAACATGCCCGGCTGCGCGATGGCGATGGCGCGGCTGAACCGTCCGTCGGTCTTCGTCTACGGGGGCACGATCCGCCCCGGCGCGCAGCGCCGCGACATCGTCTCGGTCTTTGAGGCGGTGGGCGCGCACGCGGCCGGCAAGCTCTCGGACGCGGGCCTCCTTGAGATCGAGCGCACCGCAATTCCCGGGGCCGGCAGCTGCGGCGGCATGTACACCGCCAACACGATGGCCTCGGCCATCGAAGCCTTGGGCTTATCCTTACCGGGCAGTTCCGCCCAGGAAGCGATCGGGCCGGACAAGCGCTCTGACTGCCACCGCGCGGGCGAGGCGGTGGTGCGTCTGGTGCGCACGGACTTGAAGCCGCGCGACATCCTCACGCGCCGCGCTTTCGAGAACGCCATCACCGTGGTGATCGCACTCGGGGGCTCAACGAATGCCGTGCTGCACCTGCTCGCCATCGCGCACGCGGCCGGCGTGCGCCTCGGGCTCGATGATTTCACCCGCATCGGCAAGCGCTCCCCGGTGCTTGCGGATCTGCGCCCGAGCGGGCGCTACCTCATGTCCGAGCTCATCGCGATCGGTGGCATCCAGCCGCTGATGAAAATGCTGCTCGACGGCGGGCGGCTGCACGGGGAGTGCCTCACCGTCACCGGCCAGACCCTGCAGGAGAATCTGGAAAAAGTCCCCATGTATATGAGCGGGCAGGACATTGTGCGCCCGCTCTCGAACCCGCTGAAGAAGGACAGCCACCTCGTGGTGCTGTACGGGAATCTCGCCCCGGAGGGGGCCGTGGCGAAGGTGACCGGCAAGGAGGGTGAGCGCTTTGAGGGTCGCGCACGGGTGTTCGACGGTGAGGAGCGTGCAACGCAGGCGATCCTCGCCGGACGTGTCCGCGCAGGCGACGTCGTGGTGATCCGCAACGAAGGTCCGCGCGGGGGCCCGGGCATGCGCGAGATGCTCTCGCCCACGAGCGCCATTATGGGGCGCGGCCTCGGCGATAAGGTCGCGCTTATTACGGACGGACGTTTCTCCGGGGGCAGTCACGGCTTTGTCGTCGGACATATTTCTCCGGAGGCCGCGCTCGGCGGCCCGATCGGATTGCTGCGTACGGGCGATCGCATCCGCATCGATGCACGAAAACGCGAGCTTTCCGTGCAGCTCTCGGCCGCGGAACTGCGCCGCCGCCGCGCGGCCTGGAAGCCCGCGAAGCCCTTTGCGACCCATGGCGTGCTCGCCAAGTACGCCCACTTGGTCGGCAGCGCCTCGCGCGGAGCGGTGACTGAGGCGATACAGGCACGTCCGCGCAACTCTTAAGCCATCGCCGGAGTTGTCAGTCCGAAACGCAGCGGTTACAGTTCGCGAAAGCATTCGCTGCAGCGCAGGTTGCGCGCACCGTCCGGGGCCGATTCTTATAATCACGCGCCCGCCGGACCGAATGCCGGAAAAGGTTTATTTCGCAATGTGATGCAGGGGAATCCGCAGAGCCCGGTGCTGCGGTCCCACGGTCCGGGTTCTTCTACTGCGGGCAGACGACGGGGGTCGTGGGCAGTCGAATGCGATTCGGTGTAGTGGATTGGCTGACGATGATTAGCACACACACATGGCAGCGCACTTAGAAGAAGACTCAGGGTTTTTTACCCGACGCGGCGTCGTAGTCGCTGCCATCCTCGCACTGCACGTGTTCATCGCGTGGGCGCTGGCAACGGGCCTGGCGCGCCGGGCGATCGAGGTGATCGCCCCGCCGATCCAGACCGTCATCGAGACCGAGACCCACAAGGAAGCCCCGCCGCCACCACCACCGCCGCCAACCTTCGAGCGTCCGCCGGTGGAGATCCCGCCCACCGATACCGTGGTCGAGATCCCGGTGGCAGTGGCCACGACGGCGATCACCAACACCACGACGCAGCACGTCGCCGCCGCCCCGGCGCCGCATGTGGGCGTGCACAAGGGTGCCGGCATCGATTCCAAGCACCCCGTGGACTCCGAGCAGTACTACCCGCCGGCCTCGCGACGTAACAACGAGGAGGGCGTGACCCAGGTGCACGTGTGCATCGGCAGCAACGGCAAGATGCAGGGTGACCCGACCGTCGAGAAGGGCTCGGGCTTTCCGAAGCTCGATGAGGCCGCGGTCACCTATGCGAAGGCGGTCCGCTATCTCGGGGGCTCCGACGACGGCAAACCGATCGACAGCTGCTTCAGCTTCAACGTACGCTTCAAGCTACATAACTAATTGATCCCCAGCACCGCCCGCGCAACGGGCGGACTTTTTTTTCGAGGAACCTATGGAAAACACCCCAGCCGCACCTGCTCCCGTCCCCACCGTCAGCACTGATAATCCTTATGGCCTTGCCGCTTTGTGGGCTACCGGAGACATCATCGCGCGCTCGGTGCTCATTCTTCTTTTGATCATGTCGCTCGCCTCCTGGTACGTGATCCTCACGAAGCTGTGGGACCAGCGCAAACTGCGCCAATCCGCGCGCGCGGTCGAGAAGCAGTTCTGGAACGCGCCCTCGGTGAAGGACGGCGTCGAGCGGCTGAAGAAGGGCGATGAGTTTCGCGGCATCGCCGAAGATGGCCTGCGCGCCGCCTCGCATCACGACGGGCGTCTCACGGACCGCATCGATCTGAACGAGTGGATCACGATGTCGCTGCAGCGCGCCGTGGATGGCGTCAACAGCAAGCTCTCGAACGGCCTGGGCCTTCTCGCCACGGTCGGCTCCACCGCCCCGTTCGTGGGCCTCTTTGGCACGGTGTGGGGCATCCTGAACGCGCTGGTCGGCATCGGTATCGCCGGCCAGGCGAGCATCGACAAGGTCGCAGGCCCGGTCGGTGAGGCGCTGATCATGACGGCCATCGGCTTGTTCGTCGCGGTGCCGGCGGTCATGGGTTACAACTGGCTGCTCGGCCGGCAGAAGAGTCTGCAGGATTCTCTGCGCAACTTCGCCGGCGACCTGCATGCCTATCTGGTGAGCGGCGCGCGCGTGGACACCGGTGGCGGGGCTGCCATGGGCGGCGGTGCACGCCCGGCCGCTGCCAAGGCGTCCCCGGTCAGCAAGTAATTAAGCCGTACGCGGTTGGTTCTTTGAAGGGCGGGGCGGGTTAGCGCCCCGCGATGTTGCGGATACGCTGGGTGCAGGAGTAGCGGCTCATGTCAATGAATGTCGGCGGATCGGGCGGTGAGCAGGGCGCGATCGCCAGTATCAACACCACCCCGCTCGTGGATGTGATGCTCGTGCTGCTGATCATCTTCCTCATCACGATCCCGGTGATCAACAAGACCGTGAAGGTGAGCCTGCCCAAAGCGGTCAATATCCCGACGCAGACGAAGCCTGAGAACATCACCATCGCGGTCGACAAGGACGGCAACGTCTACTGGAACGACAAGATGGTCGGCAGCCGCGAGGACCTGCTGGCGGATGTCAAGGCGGCCGCGGTCAAGAAGCCGCAGCCGGAAATCCACATCCGCGGTGACAAGGACACTCGCTACGAGGCGATCGGCAAGGTCATGTACATGATCCAGCGCGGTGGCATCGTTAAGGTCGGCTTCCTCACCGAACCGGACCACGGCGTGCGTGGCTATCGCTGAAGTTCCCCAGGAGTCTTATCCATGGCAATGAGTGTTGGAACCAGCGGCGAGGCGATGTGCGATATCAACACGACGCCGCTCATCGATGTGATGCTGGTGCTGCTCGTGACGCTGATCGTGTCGCTGCCGGTCATGACCCACGCGGTCAAGCTCGACATGCCCAACCCGAACGCCCAGCCGCCCCCGCCCGATCACCCCCCGGAAGTGGTGGATCTGGAGATCGATTCGGACGGCACGGTCGTCTGGAACGGTACGCCCGTAACCGGGATGGACCAGCTGGAGGGCTACTTCCACACCGAGGCCATCAAGGAGGAGCAGCCGGAGGTGCATCTGCGCCCGGATCGGCGCGCCAAGTACGGCGTGGTGGCGCAGGTGCTGGCGGCCGCGCAGCGCAACCGCATGGTGAAGATCGGCTTCACCAACGTCGCTGAATTCGGCAATTAGTTTTTAAGTTACGAAAGAGTGCGAAGAATCCCATGAAGGTATCGGTTGCATTGACATCCGCGCTCCTGGCGGGCCTGGCATTAGTGACGGTCACGCCCGCGTTCGCGGCCGGCAAGAACACCAACTCCGAGAAGGTGGCAAAGCTGCTGGCGCCCGCGCAGGAGATGCTCAAGGCGAAGAACTACAACGGCGCGCTCGGACTGATCAAGCAGGCGGAGGCGGTCTCAGACAAAACCCCGTTCGATGTCTACACGATCGCCGAATTCGCCTGCCAGGCCAACATCGGTGCGCAAAACTACGCCGAGGCCGCCAAGACCTGCGAGGAGCAGCTGAACAACAGCTTCATGACCGAGGCGAACGTGCCGCGTCTGGTGCACATTCTGCAGGCGCTCAATTACCAGATCAAAAACTACGACAAGGCGATCGAGTTTGGCAGCCGCGCGGTGAAGGCCGGGACGGCGACCGAGGAGGACCGCACGATCCTCGGCCAGTCCTATTACCTCAAGGGTGACTGGAAGAACACGCTCACGACCGAAAACGCGCTGGTGGACGCGGAGCTCAAGGCAGGGCAGGTGCCGAAGGATCAGCAGCTGGGGCTCATGCTCAACAGCTGCATCAAGCTCGAGGATAACGCCTGCCAGCAAAAGGTCCTCGAAAAGCTCGTCACCTATTACCCCAAGCCCGAGTACTGGCTGTTCCTGCTGCAGCAGGTGCAGAGCAGCAGCGGCAGTAATGACACCAATACGCTGCAGGTGTTCCGGCTGATGCTCGATACGGACACGCTGAAGAATCCGGGGGACTACAACGAGGCCGCGCAGCTGGCGGTCGATGCCGGCTCACCGGGCGAAGCGCAGAAGATTCTGGAGCGCGGCTTTGCCGCGAATGTCTTCACCGACCAGCGCATCAAGGACCGCAATACGCGCCTCCTTGAAACGGTCAAGAAGACGGCCGCGAGCGATCAGGCCTCCCTCGCTAAGGGCGAGAAGGACGCGGACGCTGCGCCCACCGGTGCCAAGAACGTGGCCGTCGGGCTCGCCTACTTCGGCTACGGCCAGTACGACAAGGCGGTCGAAGAATTGCAGAAAGGCATCCAGAAGGGTGGCCTGCGCAACGATGCCGACGCGCATCTGCTCTTGGGCATCGCGCAGCTCAAGGCCGGTCACAAGGACGATGCGGTGAAGACCTTCAAGACGGTCAAGGGTGACCCGGTGCTCGAGCGGCTGGCGAGCCTGTGGATACTGCACGCGCGCTCCGCCTAGCTCAAGCCACGGCGGGCGCGGGCGCGTCGCGGTCTGGAAATCCGGGGGGCCGGCGAGAGAGAATCTCCCGGCCCTTCTCATTACAGCGTGCGCGCACCAGGCGGCGGCACTAACGCAAGAGGAAAGCACCTATGACGATCAAGGCAGGTGAGCGCATGCCCGCGGGCACGCTCAAGCGCATGACCAAAGAGGGCCCCAAGGATCTCTCCACGCAAGAGCTCTTCAAGGGCAAGACCGTGGTGTTGTTCTCGGTGCCCGGCGCCTTCACCCCGACCTGCGATGCCAAGCACCTGCCCGGCTTCGTCGAGCTCGCCGAGCAGCTCCGCGCCAAGGGGGTCGACACCATCGCCTGCATGGCGGTCAACGATGTGTTTGTCATGAACGCCTGGGGCAAGTCCGGCGGCGTCGGGGACAAGATCCTCATGCTCGCCGACGGCAACGGCGAGTACGCCCGCGCCCTGGGCCTGGAGCTCGACGCCAAGGGCTACGGGATGGGCATGCGCGGTCAGCGCTTCGCGATCATCGTGAAGGATGGCGTCGCCACCGACGTCAACGTCGAGGCGCCGGGCCAGTTCAAGGTGTCCGCCGCCGAGTACGTGCTCGGGCAGCTCTGAAGCCCTAGGAGAGCAGCCGCTCGATCTCGGGGATGACCTGGAAGAGGTCCCCCACGAGCCCGAAGTCAGCCACCTCGAAGATCGGCGCCTCGCCGTCCTTGTTGATGGCGACGATCGTGCGCGCATCCTTGATCCCGGTGAGGTGCTGGATCGCCCCGGAGATCCCGACCGCGATGTACAGCTCCGGCGCGATGATCTTGCCGGTCTGGCCGACCTGCATCTCATTGGGCGCGTAACCGGCATCTACCGCGGCGCGCGAGGCGCCGACCGCCGCGCCGATCTTGTCAGCGAGGCTGTAGAGGAGCTTGAAGCCCTCGGCACTGCCGAGCGCGCGCCCGCCTGAGATGACGCGCGCGGCGCTCATCAGGTCCGGCCGATCGGTCTTGGCCGCCGACACTGACACGAAGCGCGTGTGCGTGGGCAGCGGCACCTGAACGTGCGCCTTCTCAATCGGGGCAGCGCCCCCGCCGCCGGCTACCTCGAAGGAGGCCGCGCGCACGGTGCCGACCATCTTGCCCTCGCCGCTCGTCTCGACCGTGAGGATCGCGTTGCCCGCGAAGATCGGGCGGCGAAAGCGCGTCGCGCTCTCGATCGCCATGATGTCGCTCACCTGCGGGGCCTCGAGGAGGCCTGCGATGCGCGCCATCAGGTCCTTGCCGAAGGTGGTCGAGGGCCCGAAGAGGTGCGTGTAGGGCGCGGCGATCGCGACGATCTGCGGGGCGAGCACCGCGGCGAGCGCATGCGCATTGGCGGCATTCTCGAGCGTGACCACGCGGTTCACCCCGCCGAGCTGCGCGGCCTGCGCGGCCACCGCGCCCGCATCCACCGCGCATACCACGATCGTGATCTCAGCCCCGGCAAGGGTGCGGGCGCAGCTGACGCAGCGGGCGGTGCTCGGATTGAGCCTGGCGCCGTCGTGCTCGGCGACGATGAGGATTTTGCTGCTCACAGGAGTCCCTTCTTCTTCAGCGCCTCGACGAGCTCTGCGGCGTCCTTCACCCGGATGCCCTTCTGGCGCTGGGGCGGGGGCTCAAAGCGCACCAGTTTCAGCTGCTGGCGCGGCTCGATCCCGAGCGCGCTCAACGTGAGGGTGTCCAGGGGCTTCTTCTTCGCCTTCATGATGTCGGGCAGCTTCACGTAGCGCGGCAAATTCAGGCGCAGATCCGTCGTAATGACGGCCGGCAGGTCGACCTCGAGCGTTTCAAGCCCGGCGTCCACCTCGCGCGTCACGCGCGCCGTGTCGCCGGTGACTTCGAGCTTGGAGGCGTAAGTGGCCTGCGGGCGGTTCCACAGCGCGGCGAGCACCTGACCGGTCTGGCCGTTGTCATCGTCGATCGCCTGTTTGCCGAGGATCACGAGCAGCGGCTGCTCGCGTTCGATGAGCTTCAGGAGCGCCCGGGCGGCCACGAGCGGCTCGATGACCCCGTCCGCCTGCACGAGCAGGGCGCGGTCGGCACCCATGGCGAGGGCGGTGCGCAGCTGCGACTGGCAGTCCGCCGGTCCCACCGTGGCAACGATCACCTCCTCGGCAGCGCCGCGCTCCTTCAGGCGCAGCGCCTCCTCGAGCGCGATCTCATCGAAGGGGTTGATACTCATCTTGACGCCATCGGTGATGACGCCGCTGTTATCAGGCTTCACCCGGATGCGTACGTTGTAATCCACCACGCGCTTGATGCCGACCAGGATGCGCTTCATTCCCATAGCTCTTTACAGGCGCCCGGCGGGGCGGGCGGTAAGAAATGCAGTATAACGGGGCGGTTCCGGGCGGTGTTGCCGGGAGAAGCCGCGGCGTTGACGAATTGCGCACAGCCTACCTAAAGTCGGCCGCATGTTGAGCTACGTGCTGCGCCGCCTTGCCGGACTTGTTCCGACGCTCCTCATCATCATCAGCGTCTCCTTCCTCATCCTGCGCGTGGCGCCCGGCGGCCCGTTCGATCAGGAACAGGCACTCGCGCCGGCGGTGCGCGCCAACCTCGAGCGGCTCTATGGCCTGGATCAGCCCCTCGCGGTGCAGTACGTGCGCTACCTGCGCGCGCTGGCCCACGGGGACTTCGGCGCCTCCCTGCGCGAGCGGGATTTCACCGTGACCGAGCTCATCCGTCAGGGAGTGCCGGTGAGCGTGACCCTGGGGCTGAGCGCGCTGCTGCTCGCGATCCTGCTGGGCATCCCCGCCGGGATCGCCGCGGCCCTGAGGCAGCATCGCAGCGCCGACTATGGACTGAGCGCCCTGAGTGCCCTGGGGCTTGCGCTGCCGAGTTTCGTGGTGGGCCCGCTTCTGGCCCTCATCTTCGGCCTCACGCTCGGCTGGCTGCCCGTGGCCGGCTGGGCGCCCGGGAGCGTGCGCTACCTGGTGCTGCCGGCCGTAACGCTCGCCGTGCCCGTGGCCGCAGCGCTGATGCGTCTCACGCGTGCGAGTCTGCTCGAGGTGCTGCGCACCGGCTTCGTGCGCAGCGCCCGCGCGCGCGGGCTTGGGCCTGCACGCGTGCTGCTGCGCCACGCGCTGCCGCCGGCGCTGCTGCCGGTGGTGAGTTACTTAGGTCCCGCGGTGGCCTTCATCGTCACCGGCTCCCTCGTGGTCGAGACGGTATTCGGAATGCCCGGGACGGGGCGCTACCTGGTGCAGGGTGCGATCGACCGGGACTACCCGCTCGTCCTGGGCATGATCGTGGTGTATGCCGTGCTCACGCTGCTGATGAATTTCCTGGTCGACCTGCTGTACGGGTGGCTCGACCCGGGCGTGCGGCATGGCTGAGCTGGCGGCACCCACAGCGCGCGGACTCTACAGCGATGCCGGGCGGCGTCTGCGCGCACACGGAGGCGCGCGCTTCGCGCTCGGGCTGCTCGCCCTCATGGGCGCACTTGCGCTCCTCGGGCCGTGGGTGAGCCCGTGGCGTTTTGACAGCCTCGACTGGCAGCACCTCGCGCAGCCCCCGGGCATGACAGCCGCACACTGGTTCGGCACGGATCGCCTGGGGCGCGATCTTTTCGTGCGCACGCTCTATGGACTGCGCCTGTCGCTCCTCATCAGCGTGCTCGCAAGCCTCGTGAGCCTGGCGATCGGGGTGAGCTTTGGCGCGGTGGCCGGATTTGCCGGCGGCCGCACCGATGAGCTCATGATGCGCTTCGTCGATGTGCTGTATTCACTGCCGTACCTGTTCATCGTCATCATCCTCACAAGTGTGCTGCCGCGCGGCAGCCTTGCGGCGCTGCTGATCGGGCTCGGGGCGGTCGGCTGGCTCACCACCGCGCGCATCGTGCGCGGGGAGACCCTCGCCCTGAAGCGGCGCGCGTTCATCGAGGCCGCCCGTGCGCTCGGGGTGGCGCCGTCGGCGATCCTCGTGCGCCACGTCATCCCCAATCTGTTAGGTCCGGTCATCGTCTACGCCACCCTCACCGTTCCACAGATGATCCTGTTCGAGAGTTTCTTGAGCTTCCTCGGACTGGGTGTGCAGGAGCCACGCGCCAGTCTCGGCAATCTCATCTTCGTCGGCGCCCAGGAGATGCAGTCGGCGCCGTGGATGCTGCTGGTGCCGGCCACGCTCCTGGTGCTGCTGCTGCTGTGCCTGAACCTGATCGGTGATGCATTGCGCGATGTCCTCGACCCGCGTGAACGCTGAAGCGCACGCGGGCGAGGTACTGCGCCTCGCAGGCTTCGGGGTGGACTTCCACACGCCCGCGGGCACCGTGCACGCCGCCTCCGGCATCGAGCTTGCGGTCGCGCGCGGGGAGTGCCTCGGGGTCGTCGGCGAGTCCGGCGCCGGCAAGAGCCAGGTGTTCCTCGCGCTGATGGGCCTTCTGGCCGCGAACGGCACGGCGCATGGCAGCGCGCGCTTTGGCGGCGAGGAGCTCCTGTCGCTCAGCGGAGCGCAGCTGGATCGCGTGCGCGGCGCCAAAATCGGCATGGTCTTCCAGGACCCGATGACTTCTCTCACCCCGCACCTGCGCATCGGGGAGCAGATCGCCGAAGTGCGTGTGCACCATCTGAAGGAATCCTGGCGCGACGCCCGCGCGCACGCCCTGAGGCTCCTCACCCAGGTACAGGTCACCGATCCGGAGCGACGGCTGCAGCAGTACCCGTACGAGCTCTCCGGCGGCATGCGCCAGCGGGTGATGATCGCCATTGCGCTCGCCACCGAGCCGCAGCTGCTGATCGCGGACGAACCAACAACGGCACTCGATGTGACGATCCAGGCGCAGATCCTCTCGCTGCTGCTTCAGCTGAAGCGCGCGCACGCCCTGGCGATGATCCTCATCACGCATGACCTGGGCGCCGTGGCCGGGGTCGCCGACCGGGTCGCCGTCATGCGCGCCGGGCGCCTCATCGAGCAGGGCCCGGTGGCGCAGATCCTCGGCGCGCCGCGCGAAGCGTACACGCAGATCCTGCTGCGGCAGGCCGCACGCCTGAGCGCTGCGGGTGCTCGGGCACGGCCCGGCGCCCTCACCGATGCGCCCCTCAGCCTTCGCGAGGTCGGTGTGGATTTTTACCTGACCCGCGGCCTGCTGCGGCGCCCCGCGCGGCTGCGCGCCGTGCAGGCGGTGAGCTTTCAGCTGCACTCCGGGGAGTCCCTGGCCATCGTCGGGGAGTCCGGCTGCGGCAAATCAACCCTCGCCCGCGCGGTGCTCGAGCTCGTGCGTCCCTCCCACGGGCGTGTGATCTGGATGGGGCAGGGCCTGGATGAGCTCGCGCGCGCCCCCCTGCGCGCCCTGCGGCGCGATCTGCAGATTGTCTTTCAGGATCCCCTCGCGAGCCTCGATCCGCGCCTGACGGCGCGCGAGATCGTCGCCGAGGGCCTCAGGGTGCACGCGCCGCAGATCGGCGCCCCCGAGCGGGCGGCGGCGGTGCTGCGCATGTTCCATTCGGTCGGGCTGCCCGGGGAGCTCGCCGCGCGTTACCCGCACGAGCTCTCCGGCGGTCAGTGCCAGCGCGTCGGCATCGCACGCGCCATGATCCTCGAGCCGAAGCTGCTGGTGTGCGATGAGCCGGTGAGCGCGCTCGATGTCCCCACCCAGGAGCAGATCGTGAGCCTGCTCGGGCAGCTCACGCGCGAGACGGGCCTGTGTCTCATCTTCATCAGCCACAACCTCGCCCTGGTGCGCGCGCTGTGCGAGCGGGTGCTCGTCATGTATCTGGGCCGCATGATGGAGCTGGCGCCCGCGGAGGCGCTCTACGCCCATCCACGCCACCCGTATACGCACGAGCTGTTGCGCGCCATGCCGAGCACGGATCCGCACCTGCAGCCGCAGCGCCTGACGGGCGTGCGCGCCGGTGAGCCGCCTTCACCCCTTGACCCCCCGAGTGGCTGCCTCTACCGCACGCGCTGCGCGCTGGCACTGCCGCTGTGCGCCGAGCGCGTACCGCCGTGGGAAGAAATCAGCGCGGGTCACTCGGTCGCCTGTCACCGCTGGCGGGAGCTGCCGTCGGCCTGAAGTGCCCGTCACAGTTCCACCCCCCGGAAGGCGGGTCGGGCGCCCGGCAGCTGCTATTCTTCGGCCCATGAGCGAACCGACCATCCGCCCGAGCGAGGGCCTCAAGCATGTGCGCTACGAGATCCGCGGACGCCTGGCGCGGCGCGCCCACGAGCTCGAGCGCCAGGGCTACGAGATCATCTCCCTGAACATCGGCAACCCGCGCGCCTTTGGCCTGCGCACCCCCGAGACCATGCGCCTGGCGATGATCGAGAACCTGGGCGAGGCGGAAGGCTACTGCCACCAGAAGGGCATCTTCCCGGCACGCGAGGCGGTGGTGATGCAGCAGCAGGCGCGCGGTATCACCGGCGTCACGGCCGAGGAGGTGTTCATCGGCAACGGCGTGAGCGAGCTGATCGATCTCACCCTGCGGGCGCTGCTCAACGAGGGCGACGAGGTGCTGGTGCCGAGTCCGGACTATCCGTTGTGGACCGCCGCGGTCACCCTGAACCGCGGACGCGCGGTGCACTACCCGTGCCGCCCGGAGAACGGCTTCGTGCCTGATCCCGAGGAAGTGGCACAGCTGCTGAGCGCGCGCACGCGCGCCATCGTCATCATCAATCCCAACAATCCCACCGGTGCGGTCTATCCGCGCGCCGTGCTTGAAGCCCTGGCGCGGCTCGCCGAGGAGCACGCTCTGGTGCTCTTCAGCGATGAGATCTATGACCAGATGACCTACGCGGACGCCGAGTTCGTGCCGATGGCGACGCTGGTGCACGACACGCTCTGTGCCACGCTCTCGGGGCTGTCCAAGGTCTACCGCGCCTGTGGTTACCGCGTCGGCTGGGCGGTGTTCTCCGGGCGCATACACGCGGCGGCCGACTACCTGCACGCGCTCGAGCTGCTCTCCTCGCTGCGCCTGTGCAGCAACGTCATGGCGCAGTGGGCCGTGCAGACCGCGCTCGGCGGCCACCAGAGCGTGCGCGAGCTCGTCGCCCCGGGCGGGCGTCTGTATGACTCGCGCGCGGCGATCCTGGATGCCGCCAACAACAGCCGCTTCCTCACACTCGCCCCACCGGCGGGGGCGATGTACGCCTTTCCCGGCGTGGACCTGCAGGTGCTGCCGGACTTCGATGATCAGCAGTTCTCGCTCGATCTGCTCGAGCAGAAGCACGTGCTGGTCGCACCGGGGGTGAGCTTCAACGTCCCGTACCGCAACCACTTTCGCATCACCAATCTGCCCGACGCGGCGACGCTGCGCGAGGTGTTCACGCGTATCGAGGAGCTGCTCGGCGCCTATGCCTCCGCGCGGCGCGACGGCGTCGCGCCCGGCAAGGTCATCCGCGGTCGCTTCAAGTGATTTCTGGCGAAAGAAATCTAACCGCCTCATTTGTTTAGGCTGCCCCCCGATCTGGACGCACACCTGCAGCGCGGCGGTACGCTGCTCGTACCGACCCGCCAGCGCGTGCGCGCCGTGCAACTGGCGCATGCGGCGGCCGCACTCGCGCGCGGCCTGCGCGTGTGGGGGAGCGCGGACGTACTCACCCCCGCCGCCTGGATGCGCCGTGAATGCGAGCGGCGCGCCGCCGCAGACCCGTTCAGCTGGCCGCGCCTTCTCGGGGGGGCCGAGGAGTGGCTGCTGTGGCGACAGGCGGCCCGCGAGGCCGCGGGGGCGGATGTGTTTCTCGATGATGGCGCACTGGCCGAGTCGCTGCTGCGGGCGAGTGAACTTGCGGCCGAGTACGGCGTGGCCGTGCCCGCCGGCGCGCCCGGGAGCGAAGCGGGACTCCTGCACGCGGCGCAGCGCCTCTTCGATGCGCGCTGCCGGGAGCTCAACGCCGCAAGCCTCAGCGCACTCGCGCCGCGTCTCCTGATGAGCGCAGCGGGGCCGCAGCCCTCGCTGCTGCTGCGCGGGTTCGACGCCCGCTCACCGCGCCTGCGCACGCTCGCCGCCGCGCGCGCCACCGGCGAGGAAGCCGCCGGTGCTGCGCCCCGCTGCGTGCCGCGCGCGGTGCGCACCGCGCAGGCAAGCGCGGAGCTCGAGGCAATCGCCGCCTGGTGCGGCGCGCGCCTCGGCGCTGCACCTGACGCGCGCCTCCTCGTCATGCTCCCCGGCCCTCCGGGTGCGCGCGAGCGCCTCGCGGCGCTCATCCGCGAGGTGCTCGACCCGTCCGACAGTGTGCGCGTGGCGCGCGAGAACCGGGCACTGGTGGGCATCGAAGGCGGACAGCCCTTCGCGCAGCTGCCGCTGCCGGCGCAGGCGCTCGCGAGCCTTGCGCTGCTGGGTGGTGGCGAGACCGATCCTGAGTCCCTCGGCCGCTGGCTCATGGCCCCGCAGTGGCTGCATCCTCCGGCCGCGCAACGCGCAGCTCTCGCGCTCATGCTGCGACAGCGCGCGTTCACGAGCCTGACTCTGCGGGGACTTCTGGGCGCACTGCAGCTCGCGCCTGCGGAACTGACTCCCGCGGCGCGCGCACTGGATGGGCTGCTGCGCCGCGCCGCGCTCGCGCTCGGGGAGACCCGCGGCTCCCCGCGGCGCTGGGCGGAGCGCTTCGAGGCGGCCCTGGCCGCCCTCACCTGGCCGGGCGGCGCGGGGGCGGATCCGGCCGGGCAGCAGACGCGGCTGCGCTGGCGGGAGCTGCTGGAGGAGTTCGGTGCACTCGAGGGGTGCGTGGCGCTTCTCACCCGCGAGCAGGCGCTCGATCTCGTGCACTCACTCGCGGCGCGCACCGCGTATCGGCCCGCGGATGAGGATGTCTCGGTCACCCTCTCCCCGATGCTTGCCGATCCTGTGGTGCGCTACGACGGCCTGTGGGTCGGCTCACTCAGCGCGGATGTGTTGCCGCAGCCGGTGGCGCCGGACCCGTTCCTGCCGCTGTCGGCGCAGCTGGCGGCCGGGGTTCCCGCAGCCAGTGCGGCGGGCCGGCGCGCGCCGGCGCAGACGCTGCTCGAGTCCTGGTGCGCGGGAACGGCGGAGCTGGTGTTGTCGGTGCCGGCGCACGATCAGGACCTGGAGCTGCTGCCGAGTCCCCTGCTCGGTGCCGCACTGGCGGGGGACTCCCCGCCCCGCAGCGGCTGGCTTGCCGCCCGGGTGCACCGCGAAGGATTCACCGAGGCGCTGGCGGACGCGCGCGGCCTGCCGTGGAACCCCGCGGCGCCGCTGCCCGAAGGGACCCGCTCCCTCACGCTGCAGAATGCCTGTCCGTTTCGCGCCTACGCGGAGCTGCGACTCGGGGCCGCGCCGCCAAAGAACGCCGAGCCCGGCATCCCGATGGATCAGCGCGGACTGCTCTTACATGCCGCGCTGCAGGCTTTGTGGGAGCGCCTGCGCGATTCGGCGACGCTCGCCGCCTTAAGCCCCGGCGCGCTCGAGGAACTCATCCGCGCCTCGGTCGCCCAGGCGGCCCTGGCGCTGCAGGCCGAGCCGCGCGGCCATCGCCGGCGCCGCCGTGGCCCCCCGGTCGGACAGTTCGATCTCTTCGCCGTCATTCCGCCGGTACTCGCGCGCGAATCGCGCCGCGCCGAGCGCCTCATCCGCCGTCTGTGCGAGCTGGAGCGCGAGCGCGCACCGTTCACCGTGGAAGCGACCGAGGCGCCCACCGAACTCGCACTCGGCGGCGCGCGGCTGCGCATGCGCCTCGATCGGATCGACTCGGTCGCCTCCGGTCGGGTGATTCTGGATTACAAGAGCGGCCAGCCCGGCACTCCGGACTGGTACGGCGAGCGCCCCACGCATCCGCAGCTGCTCGCCTACCTGAGCGCCCTCGGAAGTAAGGTCATCGCACTGGCCACCGTGCACGTGAACACGCGCGAGGTACGTTTCTGTGGCGTCGCGGCCGGCCCGCAGCTGCTGCCCCGCGTGAAGGCGGTGCGTGCCGAGGCGGTGGATCTCGCCGCGGCCTGGCAGGCGCAGCAGGCACAGTGGCAGCGCCTGATCGAGCGCCTGATCGGCGCCTTCCTCGCCGGAGATGCGCGGGTGGATCCGGCGCCGGGCGCCTGCGACTACTGCCACCTGAGTGCACTGTGCCGTATCGCCGAGCAGCGTGGCGGTGCCGCCGAGCTCACCGGCGCGGAAGACGCCGATGAGTGACTCGCTCGAGCGTGCGGATGCAGCCGCGCGCCGCCAGGCGAGTGACCCGGCCGCGTCCGTGCTCCTGGAAGCGCCCGCCGGCTCGGGCAAAACGGCCGTACTCACCCAGCGCTTCCTGAAACTTCTGTGCACGGTCGAGGACCCGGGGGAGATCCTGGCGATCACCTTCACGCGCAAGGCGGCCGCCGAGATGCGCGCCCGCGTGACACGGGCGCTGCGCGGACAGATCCCGGACACAGACCCCTCGGCCACCGAGCTGCGTGCGCTCGCCGCGGCCGCGCTCGGACACGGGATGGCGCGCGGCTGGCGCCTCGCCGAGGAGCCCCAGAGCCTGCGCATCCAGACGATCGACTCCTTCAACTACTGGCTCGCCAACCAGCTGCCCGTCGCCTCCGGCATCGGCGGGACGCTGACGGTCACGGATGCCCCCGAAGAGCTCTACCGGCGCGCCGCGCGGCGCACGCTCGTGAGCGCCGAGACCGACGCGACCCTCGCCCCGGACGCACAGCTGCTCTTCGAGCGCCTCGACAATCACTGGATGAACTTCGAGCGACTGCTCGCGGACATGCTGCGCGCGCGCGGGCACTGGCTCAGCTTCGTCTTCGGCGAGGAACCGCAGCGGCTGTGCCGTCGGGTGGATGAGAGTCTCGCGGCGATCACGCGCGCGCACCTCACACAGCTGTGCGCCCTCCTGCCGCAGGCCACGCGCCGCGCCGCCGCGGCACTGCCCGGGGTCGGGCACCTGGGCAGCGAGCCGGGCGATCTGGCCGCGTGGAAAGAGCTCGCGCGCCTCACCCTCACCGCGAGCGACTGGCGCAAGCAGCTGGGCGCGCGCCTTCTCGGCGCTGCGTTCGCCGAGCCCGCCGCCACCGGCGCGCTGCGCGATCTGATCGCTGAGCTGCGCTTGATCGCCGGGGCACGCGAGGCCTTGCAGGCGCTCAAGGGGGCCCCGGCCGCGCAGCTCTCGGCGCAGGATGCGCAGGCGATCGGGGCGCTCTCGCGCCTGCTGTCGTTCGCCGCGGCGCAGCTGCACGGCGAATTCGCCGCCGCGCGCCTCGTGGACCACACCTACATCACCGGCGCGGCCCGGGCCGCGCTCACCGAGGCGGGCGCGCCGACGGAGTTGGCGCTGCGCGCCGGGCTCATACTGCGGCACATTCTCGTCGATGAGTTCCAGGACACCTCGCTCGCCCAGTTCCAGCTGCTGCAGGCGCTCACGGTCACCTGGGAGGAGGGCGACGGACGCACGCTCTTCGTGGTGGGTGACCCGATGCAGTCGATCTACCGCTTCCGCGATGCGGAGGTGGGACTGTTCCTGCGGGCACGTGCGCACAGGATCGGCACCGTGCGCCTCACGCCGCTGCGCCTGACGCGCAACTTCCGCGCGAGCGAGGCCCTCGTGGGCTTCACCAACGAGGTGTTCACGCAGGTGTTCCCGTCCCACGATGACCTGCGTACCGGGGCGGTCGCTTACAGCGCGAGTGTCGCGGCGCGCGCGGCCGAGGCCGGCGCGGCCGAGCCCGAGCCGATCACCCTCAGGCTCTTCGGCGACCGCGCCGCCGAGGCGCACTCGCTCGCGCAGCGCATCGAGCGCCTGCGCGCGCGCGACCCGGCGGGGAAGTGCGCGGTGCTCGTTCAGGCGCACGCGCACGCCGTGCCGATCGTCGGGGCCCTGCAGGCGCAGGGCCTGCAGGCACTCGGGGTCGACCTCGTGCCCCTCGGCGAGCGCGTCGTGATCGCAGATCTGGTGCAGCTGGCGCGAGCGCTGTACGACCTCGCCGACCGCAGCGCCTGGCTTGCGGTGCTGCGTGCACCCTGGTGCGGGGCGCGTCTGGCGAGCCTGAGTGCGCTCTCGGGGCCGAACGAGCGGCAGCTGATCTTCGAAGCCCTGGCAGATCCTGAGCGACTCGCGCGCTGCGCGGCGGAGGACCGGCCGCGCCTTGCGCGGCTGCGCGCAATCCTGGAGGGCGCGCTCACCCGGCGCGCGCGCGAGGCGCCCGCCGACTGGCTCGAGGGCACCTGGTTGCAGCTGGGGGCGGCGGATGCCTACACGGGCGCAGAACTGGAAGATGCACGCGCGTTCTTTGGCGCGCTCGCCGAGCGCGCCGCCGCCTTCCAGTGGCGCGGGCCCGAGGACTTCGGGCCGCTGCTGAAGAGCCTGTTCAGCGCCGCGGCGGCCGCGGATGCGAATCCGGTGCAGGTGATGACGATTCATCGCGCCAAGGGACTCGAGTTCGACCACGTCTTCGTCCCGGCGCTCGAGCGCACCACGCGTGCGCTCGAGCGGCGCCTGTTGCGCTGGATCGACCTGCCGGGGGAGTCCGAGGACAGCGAGCTTCTCATCGCGCCCGCCCCGGTCGTGGGCGAGGAGGAGGGCGCGCTCAACGGGTATCTGAAGGAACTGCTGCGCCAGCGTGAGGCCAACGAGCGCAGGCGGCTGCTGTATGTGGCAGCGACCCGTGCCCGGCGCACCCTGTGGCTGTCGGCAGCGCCGCGGACGGATGCGGATGGCGCCGTGCACCCGGACAAGCGCAGTCTCCTCGGCGCGCTCTGGAGCGCACTGTCAGCGCGCTTTGAGACCGTGGTGCCGGATGCGCCGGCGACGGGCCCCGCGAGCGTTGCGGCCCCGCTGCGGCGCCTCGTGGCCGGCTGGCAGCCCGCTGCGCTGCCCGCGGCCGCGGCGCTGACGCATCTGCCCCCGGCGCATCTGGCCGCAGAGCCGGTGGAATTCAGCTGGGTGGGCGAGACGCAGCGGCATATCGGCACCCTGGTGCACGCATGTCTTGCGCGGCTGGCGCAGGAGCCGACGCTCCCCTCGCCCGAGACGATCCAGAGCGAGCGGGCGGCGCTGCACGCGCAGCTGGCGCGCAGCGGGGTGCCGGCGAGCGAGCAGGCGCGCGCGGCACAGCTGATCGTTACGGCGCTGTCGCAGACGCTAACCGATGAGCGCGGCCGCTGGATCTTCAGTCCCGAACATCGCGAGGCGCGCTCCGAACTGGCGCTCACCGGAGTCAGTGAAGGTAAGCTGCGCAACATCATCATCGATCGCTCGTTCATCGATGCGGGCGGCACGCGCTGGGTGGTGGACTTCAAGACGAGCCGCCACGAGGGCGGGGGGCTTGAGGCGTTCCTCGCCGAGGAGCTCGCGCGCTATCGCCCGCAGCTTGAGACGTACCGCGAACTGGCGGGCGCGCTCGGACCCGAGCCGGTGCGCGCGGCGCTGTACTTTCCGCTCCTGCGGGCGTTTCGCGAGCTGTGAAGCCGCGCTAGAAAGTGCCCGACATCGCGAACACCCGCCGCCCGGAGCGATCCGGTGAGCCGAGGAAGCGGATGTTGTTGGCCAGCTCCGGGTCCGCCTCCGGACGACTCGCCACGAGCGTCTGCACCTCAAATCCACCCTGCCGCGTCAGGCGCAGCGTCCCTTCGACACTCAACGGGCCGCCCAGGTCATGCACCTGACCGAGCGGCTCACCGTGGCCCTCGGGGAAGCTGACGAGGTAGCTGCCAAGTGGCGTGACGGAACCGGCGCGATCCTCGAGGTTGTGCAGCTCGATCTTGCCCGTCAGCTGCGTGATGATCCCCCGCGCTATCTCAGCGTGCGCCAGCTCGAGGTGTGCCTGTCCGCGCAGCTGCGGCGGCAGCGCCGGGAAGAGTTGCGGATCAAGCGGCAGGTCCGCCTGCACCGCCCGCGCGCTGAGCGCGCCGGAGACCCCGAGCTCCACATCGGCGCTGGCGTGGGCCGCGCCGCGATTGAGCGTGACACGGGCGCCGAGCCGCGCGCGCAGGAGTCCCGCGGGCTGAAGTTCCCAGGTCATATCCCCGAGCGGCAGGCGCTGCACGATCAATCCGTCGCAGACGCCGCTCCAGAGTGTCCCCTCGATGCTCGCGCAGCTGAAGGCCGCATTCGCACCGCCGGGTACGATCCAGCTCGCCGGCAGGCGCGCCACGAGGATGGCTGCGAAGGCCAGCAGCCCCGCCATCCCCATCCAGATACCGCGTTTCACTTCAGCCCGAGTGCAACACGATCGCCGCGTTCACCACACCCGGTGCACCAGCCTTCTCGATGATGGCCGAGTCCACCAGTACGCCGTTTTGCTGCGAGAGCCGTGCGAGCCAGCCGATGAGAGCATCAAAGGACGCCTTCTCAAGACGAATGGAGAGGCTGCCCGCCGCCCCCGGCTCGCTGCCCGCGAGCGCGTTGCCCAGCCCCGACTCGCGTGCCGAACGATCGATGATGACCAGCAGCGACTCACCGGTGGCTGATGGGGGCGGCGCGGTGCGCGCAATCTCGGGCGCCACGCTTTGCATCCAGGCCAGATCTGCGCGTTTCTGCGCAAGCTTGACGCGCTCGCGTGTGACGCTGCGATCCAGCGGCACGATCAGCCCGAAGAGGAGGAGCGCGACGAGCGCCACGGCGCCGATCAGCGCCAGGCGCCGGTCGCGCTCGGAGAGGTTCGCGAACGCCTCGGGTGTGAGAGCGGCGAAGGCTTTGGAAGCGGGGGCGAATTTCGGGAGGGTGAATTTCATATCAGCCGCCGTTGGCGTGTACCTGGATGCGCCCCTCGTAGCCCTGGCCGCTGTTGGTGCCGCCGAGCAGATCCGCCTGCCAGCCGTTGCTGCGCAACGCCTGACTCAGGTGATCGAGGCTCGCCGCATCGGGGGCGGAGAGTTTCATCTCGACCGCGCCGTTTTTGAAGTTCACCGACTGAAGATGCGTGCCCGGGGCGACGGCGCCGGCCTGCGCCAGCGCCTGCAGCGCCGGCAGCAGCCCGCTGCCGGCCCCGCGCGCCACCGCCAGGCGCTGCTCCATGCGCTTGCGTGCATCGAGCAGGTTCGGCTCGCCCGGCATCGCGGTGCGCACCTGATCGCGGATGGAGGCATCCACCTGGCGCTCGCGCGTTTTGAGAAAATGCAGCTGCGTCGCCTTGCCGATGACATGCAGTGCCACGAGTCCTGCGAGCAACAGTGCCGCCACGCGCCAGGCCTGCCAGCCGACCGCGCGCCCGCTCTCGGGTGCGTACTCGCCCTGCAGCAGGTTGATGGCCGTGCCCGCCGGCAGCTGCTGCGCGAAGAGGGCGAGGGGACCGCCGGTGAGTAACTGCACCTTGATGCCGTCAAAGCGTGCGCGCACCGCCTCGACCTGCGCGGCGTGCTGCTGCCACTCCGCTGCGCCGGTGTAAAGAATGAGCCCGCGGGCGCCACTTGCGGTATCGGCGCCGGACTGGGCGATCTCGAGCGCCTGCCCGAGCGCATCGGCGGGCAGCGTCACGGGACTCGCCCCGGGGGCGCGCACGAACACCGCATCCGCTTCCATCAGTGCCACCGCCTGCCCGGGGTTCTGCGGCAGCAGGTCGCTGTCGGCGTAGAGCGCATCCGGCACGATGCCCGCGGCCCGCAGGGTCGCGAGCCACTCGTTCAGGAGCGCCCGCGCCACCACCGCCACGCGCACGCGCGAGGTCTCGAGGCTGCGCTTGCCGATGGCGAAGTGCAGATCCTCGATGCTGTCGGCCAGGTGCTCCTCGAGCGCGTAGGGCACCAGCTGCGCAAGCTTCGCGCCCGCCCTGGGCGGCAGATCAGGCTCCGCGAGCAGCACGTCCGCACCCGGCACCAGGATGCACACGCGTCTTCCGGCCACGCGCGGCAGCGCCAGATTCAGCGGGCCGCTCTGCGGTGGCCCGACCGGCGCGCCGCGGGCATCAACGATGAGCCAGGAGGCGATCTCATCGGTGGCGCGCGGCAGGCGCAGCAGCAGCGTCTCAGCCATGCGCCGATCCTCTCACCGATTGTGCCGCCGCGCTCATCGATCGTGTCACTGTCCGTGCGCCCTTAGTCGGGGGAAAAGCTGCGCTGGATCGGACGCACCATCCGCTGCTGCGTATCCTGATACAAAAGACTGTACAAGTTGAATTCCGTGCTGCCAATACTCACCACGCTCGTCAGGCGAAAGTAACTGGAGGTCTGGCCGAACTTCCCCTGCACGCCCTGCGGCCCGGTCGGGGCCCCCGGCTGCAGCGGTTGCCCCGGAGTCCCCGTCGCCCCCGGGGCTGTCTGCGGCGTGCCCGTACCCGCCCACACCTTAGGGTCAAAGGCGCTCTGGAAATTGGTGAGCGTCGGGAAACACCCGGTCGCGGTCTGGCGATTTTTGCCGAGCGCCTCCGGATCGGAACTGAAGTCGGTGTGCCCGGGACCCAGGAACGCATCGAGCACGAGGCCCGAGGCGGTACACACGTTGATGGTTGTGCCGTACGGCAGCGCCGTCACGTAGGGGGCAAGTTTCAGATACCGGTCGCGCCCGAAGCCGGGCAGTGCCAGAAGCTCAGTCGCACTGGTGATGTAGCGGTTCGGCGTGCGATAGGGCACGGTCTGACCCATGTAGACGCTGTCCTCCGCACCGTCCGGGGTACTCGGGATGCCGTCCATGTCAATCCAGTCGACGATGTAACCGGTCCATTTCTCCTCGAGCCCGACGAGCGCCAGCAACTGCGTGAAGGCGACCGTCATCACCGGATCGGGCGTGCCGGACTGGGTCACCAGATTGTTCAGGTTGAAGCGCCCCTGCAGATCCTCGAGCGAGGCCTCGAGCATCACCCCGGGCACCACCTCCATCGGACCGAGCGGTTTGTCCCAGCCCTGTCCGGGGTAGATCTCCTTCGGGTCGCTCTGCACGATCTGGCGCAGGCCGTAGGCGGCGAGCGCCTCGGCGCCCTGGGCGATGAGGATCGACTGATCGAAGGCATAGGTGGCCACCCCGCGGCGTGCGGTCATCGCATTCTCGTACGCGACCGCAGCGGCGATCATGGTGCCGAGCGCCACGATGAGGATCGCCACGAGCAGCGCAAGTCCGCGCTGCCCGGCGGGACCCGGGCAACCCCCGCGATGCCTGAGGGCCGGGGGCACGCTCATGCGGCGATCTCGATGATGCGCACGATCTTGCCCCAATCCTCGGTATCGATGGTGATCTCCACCGCCAGCGGGCGCTGGCGCAGCGCCTGCTCCTGCGTTGCGCAGCCCACGCAGCTGGTGGTCGGCGGCCACTGCGGCTGCCAGTTGTGATTCACGTCGAGGTAACGCAGCGTGAAGCTCTTCACGTGCGTGAGCAGATCGTGCTTGATGGTCGTGCTCGCGAGCGTCGGGTCGAGCACGTTCCAGTATTCGCGTCGCAGCGTCCCGTTCTCGAGAAAATAGGCGACGCGCTGCAGCCCCGGGCGCTGCAGGCCGGCCGGATTGGCCCAGCCGGTGCGCGTGAGCGCCACGACCGGCTGGGTGCCGGGCGGGGAGCCGGCGAAGGCGAGCTGCGGCGGATCATCGCCCACGGCCTGGCGCACCGGGCGCGCGGCGGCCTGCACGAAGTCCTGCTCCATGAGGCGTACCGCGCTCTGCAGCCCGAGCAGCTGCGTCTGCTGATCCTTCAGCATCTCGCGGCTCTTGATGGCCTGATTGATGGTGCCGTAGCCGATCGCGGCAATGACCGCGACGATCAGGATCGCGACGGCGAGCTCGACGAGCGTGAAGCCGCGGCTGCGAGCGCTCATTGCTGCGGACTCTGCGGCGTGGGGCTGATGAGCAGCCCCGGGTCCGGTGTCGAAGAACCCAGACCCGAATCGGGCGTGCTGCCGAGGCCCGAACCGGTGCCCGGGGGCGCCATCTGCATGTTGGTGCCGCCCGTGCCGACCCCGATGCCACCGGCGCCCACCCCGATGCCGTTGGGAGTGCCGCCCGGGGCGGCCGCGTAGCGCGGGGTTTGCGCCCCCCAGGAGGGGTTGTAGCCGTCGGGAAGTCCGACCGCGTTGCCCGAGATCCCGCTCACGGTCGTGGTCCAGGCTTCGTCATCGCCTGCCTTGATTTCCTTGGGACGCACTTTCACATCGATACGCACCACGCCGGGGACTTCGGTCGTGAGCACCTCCTGGCGCCAGTGCCAGCTGCGGCCCGCAAAGTCGGTGTCGCCATTCGAGATGCCCGTCGGCGGCTGCTGGCCGGAGATACGCAGCGTGGCGATCTGGTTCAGCGCCACCCACTGCGCAAAGGTCTCATCGTGCAGAAAGCTCAGCGTGTTCGCCGAAGAGGACAGGGCGCTCAGCACCGCTGACATGCCCACCGCCACGATCACGAGCGCGACCAGCACCTCGATGAGGGTAAAGCCCCGCACACCGCGCGCCCGGCTCACTTGGGTTTCGCCTCGACCATGGCCTCTTCGGTGACCTCGCCCTTTTGGTCCTCATCGACGGTGACGCTGCGCACGCCGCCGTCGCGCTCGAGCGTTGCGGCAAAGGTGGTCAGATCGCCGTTGGAGAAGATCATGACTTGCGGGGTCTTGTCCTTGTCGTTCGCGGGCCGTTTGAGGACCACGGGGCGGGCCTCCACAGTGAGTTTGACGTCCAGGCCGTCGGGAAGTTTGCGCGGCACGAGGGCGTCATCTTCGCTGACGTCGCGCCACACACCCTGGTGGTTGTCGTACGTGAGAAACTCGTAACCATCGTCATCAAAGCGCACGCCGTATTCGCGCGTCTGCAACTCGGCCTGCTCGCGCGCGTAATTAAAGAGCGTGTACAGCCGGTTGCTCTCAGTCTCCAGGTCGCGATCGCGGCCGGCGAGATTCACCGACAACAGCACGCCGACGGAAACGACGGCGATGATCGCCACCACGACCAGGATCTCGATGAGCGTGAAGCCGCGCGCGCGGCCTGCGCCCACCGCAGGCCTAATCGCCGACGTTCCAGTTGCCGATGTCGGCATCGATCCCCTCACCCCCGGGGGCACCGTCGGCTCCTAGGGAGTAGAGGTCGTACTCCTTGCCATGCTGGCCCGGGTACACGTACTGATAGTCGTTCCCCCAGGGGTCCTTGCTGATGCGCTGGATATAGCCCCCCGGCTGCCAGTGCTTGATCGTCGGATCGGTGGGCTGCGTCACCAGCGACTGCAGACCCTGTTCCGTGGTCGGGTACTTGGAGTTCTGCAGGCGGAACATCTGCAGCGCGGTTTCCAGCGCCTGGATGTCCTGCTTGGCCTTCACCACGCGCGCCTCATCCACCTTGCCGATGACGGTGGGGACGATCACGGCGGCCAGCAGACCGATGATGATCACCACCACCATGATCTCAATGAGGGTAAAGCCGCCTGCGTACCGGCCGCCGCGGTGTCTGCTAACCTCGTAGGTGCTGTAGGTCATGCGCTGTCCGTAGGCGGCGAGGCCGCCCGTTGAGGCCCAAAAGCGGTGCGGATCATAACAAAAGGGGGTCTCACAGCCTGTGAACCGCGTGCACCGGACCCTCGCGTCGCTCAATTGCGACGGGCGCCTGGGGCTCGCGCTCCTCGGTGCCTGCCTTGTGCTCTTCCTGCCCACCGTGTGGGGCGAGGCCGGGCGACTGGCGCTGCGCTACGACCGTGAGGCCCTGGCGCAGGGGCAGCTGTGGCGGCTGCTGACGGCTCATTGGGTACATCTGGGGCTGCGGCACGCGCTGGTCAATGTGCTGGGGTTCGCCCTCATGTGGGCCCTGTTTGTCCGCGACTATTCGATGCGCCAGTGGCTCCTCATCGTGCTCGCGGCGCTCGGGGCCGTCGATGCGGGGCTTTGGCTGTGGGATTCGACCGTGCGCTGGTACGTCGGTTCCTCCGGGGTGCTGCACGGCATCCTGGCCGCCGGGACCGTGGCCAGCCTCAGGCGCCGCGACCCGCAGGGGCTGTGGCTCGCGGCACTCATTGCCGGCAAGCTCCTGTACGAGCAGCGGGTGGGGCCACTGCCTTTCTCGGGCACCTCCGAGGTGGTGGTCGATGCGCATCTCTTCGGCGTGCTCGGCGGGGCGAGCGCCGCGCTCGGCCTGAAACCGCGCCCGCGGCCGCTATAATCCGCGGCGCCTTTTTTTTCCCAGGCGGCCGGTCTTTACAGGAGTGTGCATGGGGTTTGCGTTCGTCTTCCCGGGTCAGGGCTCGCAGTCGGTGGGCATGCTCGGCACCCTGGCGGCCGCGGAACCGCAGGTTAGGGCAACGTTCGAGGAGGCCTCGCAGGTGCTGGGCTACGATCTGTGGCAGCTCGTGAGCGAGGGGCCGGCCGAGGCCCTCAACGCCACCGAACGCACGCAGCCGGCGATGCTCACCGCCGCAGTGGCCACCTGGCGCGTGTGGGGCGCACGCGGCGGAGCGGCACCGAAGGTCCTCAGCGGTCACAGTCTCGGTGAGTTCACCGCGCTCGTGTGCGCGCGAACACTCGAGTTTGCTGCCGCGGTGGAGCTGGTGCGCTATCGCGGCGAGCTCATGCAGCAGGCCGTGCCCGCCGGCAGCGGCGCGATGGCGGCGATCCTGGGCCTGGAGGATGCGGATATCGAGGCGGCGTGCGCCGAGGCTGCACAGGGCGCGGTCGTCGCGCCGGCCAATTTCAACTCCCCGGGCCAGGTGGTGATCGCAGGCGAGGCGGCTGCCGTCGCCCGCGCGATGGAGGCCGCCAGGGCGCGCGGCGCCAAGCGTGCGGTGCTCCTGCCCGTGAGCGTGCCCGCGCACTCGAGCCTGATGCGTCCGGCGGCCGAGCGTCTGGCGCAGCAGCTGCGCTCGCTCAGCCTGGAGCGCCCGAAGATCCGCTACGTGAGTGCGGTGGATGCCGCCGTGCACGAGGATCCGGAGGACATTCGCTCGCTGCTCGTGCGACAGCTCTCAAGCCCGGTGCGCTGGACCGACACGCTGCGCGCGCTGAGCGGCGCCCCGATCGCGCAGGTGATCGAATGTGGTCCGGGCAAGGTCCTCACCGGGCTCAACCGTCGTATCGAGCGGCGCGAGGGGCTCAGCTTCCTCGCGCTCGAGGATCCGGCTTCGATGGAGGCGGCGCTCACGGCGACGCGCGGAGACACCCATGCTTGAAAATGAAGTTGCCCTCGTCACGGGGGCCTCGCGCGGTATCGGTCATGCCATCGCACTCGCCCTGGGCGGCGCCGGCGCGCGCGTCATCGGCACCGCGACCAGCACCGAGGGCGCGGCGAAGTTCGGCGCCGAGCTTGCCAGCCTCGGCTACCGCGGCCGCGGAGCGCAGCTCGATGCGGGGGATCCTGCCTCGATCGATGCGCTGATGGGGCAGCTTGATGCGGCCGGGGAGTCCCCGACGATCCTCATCAACAACGCGGCCATCACGCGCGACACGCTGCTCGTGCGCATGAAGCCGGAAGACTGGGACGCGGTGATCAACACCAACCTCACGGCCGTGTTCCGTCTGTGCAAGGCGTGCGTGCGGCGCATGATGAAAGAGCGCCGCGGGCGCGTCGTCAATCTCACCTCCGTGGTCGGCCTCACCGGCAACGCCGGCCAGGCCAACTACGCGGCGGCGAAGGCCGGCCTCATCGGCTTCACCAAGTCCCTCGCCAAGGAATTCGCATCGCGCAACATCACGGTGAACGCGGTGGCGCCCGGGTTCATCGATACCGACATGACCCGGGGTCTGAGGGAGGAGCAGCGCGCGGCGCTGCTCACGCAGATTCCGATGGGACGCCTCGGCACGCCCGAGGACGTCGCCGCGGCGGTGCTGTTCCTGGTGTCGCCGCAGGCCAGCTACATCACCGGGGACACCCTGCACGTCAACGGCGGCATGTTCATGCCGTAGGCGAAGCGGCACGCCTCTTGATTCAAGCATCGGAAGCTTGCGGCCGTGACCCGCGAGCAGCGCCGCTCGTATTCAGGCGGCATCCCCACCGACACCGACGAGACCATCAGGCGGTACTTCAACCACGAGGCCTTTGAGCTCAATCTCACGCCGTTGCGGCTGCGCATCATCAACGCCTGCAAGCCGCAGTGACGGCGGACTCGCGCATCGGAATCCCCAGACAAACACGCGGGCAGGCGCGCGACGGACCCTACCGAGGCCCGTTGCATCCAAACGACGCTGCCGTTGCCGCCAGCTCCGGCAGCGCAGCGGCTGCGCCACGACAAGGTGTGCCGATGGCGAACGCGCCGGGCTGCGCCCGGGCTCTTACGCGCACCGCGCATGCGTTGGAGCCGCGCGACACGTCCGTGCCGAGGAAGACCTCAAGGGGGGAACGGGGCGGCAGTTTCGCCAGTAAAAACAATCACTCGCGCGAGTGGCACCCCGGGGGGTGTTCCCCTACAATACCGCGCCCGCTGCCAGACCCGAGGCCCGGGTGGCAGGGCGAGACCCTTTTTCAGTCTATATAAGGACCAACCGCTAATGAGCACAGTCGAGCAGCAGGTCAAGGCCATCGTTGCCGAACAGCTGGGCGTCAAACAGGAACAGGTCACGAACGAGGCTTCGTTCGTTGACGACCTGGGAGCCGATTCACTCGACACGGTCGAGCTGGTCATGGCCCTCGAAGAGGAATTCGAAATCGAGATTCCAGACGAAGACGCCGAGAAGATCACCACCGTTCACCAGGCGATCGATTATATCAACGAGCGCCGCAGCAAGTCCTGAGCCCACGCCTATGGAAGGGCGCCATACGGGTCGCGCGTGAGCAAGCGCCGGATTGTCGTAACAGGCCTCGGGGTCGTGTCCCCCGTCGGCAGCACGGTTGCATCGGCGTGGGATGCGGTGCTGCGCGGGCAAAGCGGCATCGGTCCGGTGACGCGCTTTGATGTGTCCGCGTTTCCCACGCGCTTCGGCGGGCAGGTGCGCGACTTTGACGTCAACCAGTACATGCCGGCCAAGGAAGCGCGCCGCATGGATGACTTCATGCACTACGGCGTCGCCGCCGGCGTGCAGGCCGTGACCGACAGCGGCATCGATTTCTCCAAGGCCGATCCGACGCAGTGCGGCGTCGTGTGCGGCGCGGGCATCGGCGGGCTGTGGACCATCGAGAACGACTACGGCGATTACCTGAAGGCGATGAGCCCGCGCAAGATCTCGCCGTTCTTCGTGCCCGCGACCATCATCAACATGATCTCCGGACACCTCTCGATCCGCTACGGCCTGAAGGGTCCGAACCTCGGCGTCGTCACCGCCTGCACCACCTCCACACACGCGATCGGGCTGGCGATGCGCACCATCCAGTACGGCGATGCGAGCGTGGTCATCGCCGGCGGCGGTGAGATGGCGACCACGCGCTGCGGGCTCGGCAGCTTCGGCCAGGCGAAGGCGCTCTCGACGCGCAACGACGCCCCCCAGGCGGCGAGCCGCCCGTGGGATAAGGATCGCGACGGCTTCGTGCTCTCCGATGGCGGGGGCGCGGTGCTGCTCGAGGAGCTCGAACACGCCAGGAAGCGCGGCGCGCGCATCTATGCGGAAATCGTCGGCTTCGGCATGAGTGGCGATGCGCATCACATCACCGCGCCCCCGGAAGACGGGGAGGGGGCACGGCTGGCCATGGTGAATGCGCTCAGGGATGCGTCTTTGAACGCGACCGACGTGCAGTACATCAACGCGCACGCGACTTCGACCCCGCTCGGGGACAAGGCCGAGACGATCGCGATGAAGCGTGCCTTCGGCGCGCACGCCAGGAAACTCGCGGTCAGCTCCACCAAGTCAATGACCGGACACCTGCTCGGGGCCGCAGGCGTGGTCGAGGCAATCTTCTCGATCCTCGCGATCCGCGACAACGTGGCCCCGCCCACGATCAACTACGACACCCCGGATCCGGAGTGTGACCTTGACTACGTGCCCAACACCGCGCGGCCTATGCCGATCGATGTCAGTCTGTCCAACTCCTTCGGTTTCGGCGGCACGAACGGTTCACTGATCTTCAAGCGCTTCAGCGCCTGAAATCCCAAGGCTCAAGGGTCCCGCCCACGCGCGCGCCGCTCGTTCGTGAACTTCATGTCCCGCCACAGGTGCTCAGGACGCTGGCGGCCCGCGCCCCCGGGCGCTATCCGCTCCTGCTCGACAGTGCCGCCGCCGGCCCCCTGAGCGAGACGAGCGTGCTGCTCGCGCAGCCGCGCGCAGCGCTGTGGGTCACGGCCGATGGCGAACTCAGAAGCAGCGGGGTGAGTATCCAGGGGCGCAGCTTTCTCGAGGCGCTCGAGAACTGGTGGCGCGCCGAGTCGTCGCCGGGCGCCCCGACTTCCGCGGCGCTGCCCTTCAGCGGTGGCTGGGCACTGTTTCTGAGCTACGAGCTCGCGCAGGAGGTCGAGCCGCACCTGAAGCTGCCGCGCACGCCGCTGCCCTGGCAGGCGTTCGCGCTGCGCACCCCGTGCGCGCTGGTGCACGAGCTCGCCAGCGGCCGCGTCCTCGCCGTGGCCGAAGCGCAGGCCGAGGCAGCGCTCGCAGAACTTGAGGCGGATGCGCGCGCTGCGGCCTTCGCGCCCGAAGCGCCCGACACGCTGCGGATTCTCGCGGTGCGCGAGGAAGAGCCGCAGGCGTACCTCGCGCGCGTGGTGCGCGCCAAGGAGTACGTGCGCGCCGGGGAGGTGTATCAGGCGAACCTGTCGCGGCCCTGGGACGTCACCATCGGCGCCGTGAGCGGCCTGCCGGCGCCGTCCGCCCTCTACCGGCGCCTGCGCGCCGCCAATCCCGCACCCTTCGCCGCGCTCGCGCAGTGGCAGGGGGTCGCCATCGTCAGCTCATCGCCCGAGCGGCTGGTGCGCGTCATCGGACGCCATGTCGATACCCGTCCGATCGCCGGCACGCGCCCGCGCAGCCGCCGCCCCGGCGATGATGCGCGCGAGATGACCGAGCTTGCCGCGCACCCCAAGGAGCGCGCCGAGCACATCATGCTCATCGATCTGGAACGCAACGACCTCGGCCGGGTGTGTGAGGCGGGCAGCGTGCGGGTGGATGAGCTCATGACCATCGAGTCCTATACGCACGTACACCACATCGTCTCGAACGTCAGTGGCGTACTGCGCCCGGACGTGACGCCCGTGGGCGCGCTGCGCGCGGTGTTCCCCGGGGGCACCATCACCGGGGTGCCCAAGTTTCGCTGCATGCAAATCATCGCCGAACTGGAAGGCGCCGGACGCGGCGCCTACACCGGCTCGCTCGGCTACCTCACACCCGAGGGCCGGCTCGACCTGAACATCCTCATCCGCACCATGACGCTGCAAGGGCAGGCCCTGCAGTTTCGGGCCGGCGCCGGGATCGTCGCGGACTCGGATCCGGCGCGCGAGCTCGAAGAGACGCGCGCCAAGGCGCGCGGACTGCTCGCCGCGCTCGGGGCGCCGGCATGAACGCCATAACCGCCGGCGGCCCCGAGGCGATCTGGATCGATGGGAGTCCGGGCGGCGAGGTCACGGTGCTCGATCGGGGCCTGCAGTACGGGGATGGCCTCTTTGAAACCATGGCCTGTCAGGGTGGCCGGGTACGCTTTCTCGCCCTGCACCTGGCGCGCCTGGAGCACGGGTGCGCGCGGCTGGGCCTGCCCCGCCAGGGCGCGCCACTCGCGCGCGAAGTTGCGGCATTCGCGGCGCACGGTGGCGATGCCACACTGAAGCTGATCCTCACCCGCGGCGCTGCCCTCGCGCGCGGCTACGCGCTGAGCGGGCAGGAAGAGCCGACGCGCATCCTCTTGCGCTACGCGCCCCCCGCGCCCGATCCGCCCGCCCCTGAGGGCGTGCGCGTACGGCTCGCGCAGCTGCGGCTGGGTGAGAATCCGGCACTCGCCGGAATCAAGCACCTGAACCGTCTTGAACCGGTGCTGGCGCGGCGCGAGTGGTCCGATCCTGACATCACCGAGGCGCTGCTCTTCAGCAGCAGCGGGCTGCTGATTTCAGGCACCATGAGCAACGTGTTCCTCGTGCTCGCGGGCGTCCTGGTCACGCCGCGCCTGGACCGCTGCGGCGTCGCGGGCGTCATGCGCGCGGCCGTGGCGCAGGTAGCGCCCCTGGCAGGCCTGCGCCTCGAAGAGCGCGCGGTGCAGCCGGCCGACCTCAACTGCGCGGAGGAGATTTTTCTGACCAACGCGCTCACGGCGATCCGCCCGGTGCGCGAACTTGCCGGCCGGCCGCTCAGCGTCGGGCCCGTGACGCGGCGCCTCACAGCAGCGCTCGCGCCGTTCCTTGAGGGCGCGCGGAAGCTGCCCGGTGGCTAGGCCGCTTCAGGGTGGCCACCGCCAGCGCGGCCGCGCGGGCCTCTTCGGGCTCCTCGGGCTCCTCGTGCTCGCCGCATCCGCTGCCGCCGGGGCCTACCTGTGGCTGCAGCAGGGGTTCGAGGCAGCGGGGCCGGCCGCGCAGGCCACGCGCATCGAAGTTGCACCGGGCACGAGCCTGCGGGCGGTGCTGAGTCATCTTGAGGCGGGCGGCAGCGTGCGCAACGCCCGCGCCGTGGAGTGGTACGTGCGCCTGAGGGGCCTGCACGTGCGCGTCGAGGCCGGTGAGTACGAGATCCCCGCGCACGCAAGTCCTGCGCAGATCCTCGCGCTCTTCAGCGAAGGCCGGGTGGTACTCGAGCAGCTGACGGTGGTCGAGGGCGCCACGTTTGCCGATTTTCTCCAGGTGCTCGCCGCACACCCGCGCATCGCTCATACCCTGCGCGGCAAGAGCGCCGCGGAGCTCATGACGGCGCTCGGGCACGCCGGCGTGCCGCCTGAGGGGCAGTTCTTTCCGGATACCTACCGCTTTGCCGCGAACACCAGTGATGCGGTGATCCTCGGGCTCGCGTACGAGGCGATGCAGCGCGAGCTCGCCGCGGCCTGGCAGCTGCGCGCACCCGGGCTGCCCTTCACGACCCCGTATGAGGCGCTGATCCTCGCCTCGATCGTGGAGAAGGAGGCAGCCCTCAAGAGCGAGCGGGCGCCGATCGCCGGGGTGTTCGTCAATCGCCTGAAGAAGGGCATGCGGTTGCAGTCCGACCCCACCGTGATCTACGGTCTGGGTGAGCAGTACGACGGCTCGATCCACACGCGCGACCTGCAGACCGATACGCCCTACAACACTTACACCCGCGACGGCCTGCCGCCCACGCCGATCGCTCTGCCGGGGCGCGAGTCGCTTCTTGCCGCCGTGCAACCGGAGGACACCGGCGCGCTGTACTTCGTCGCCACCGGCGCCGGTGACGGCGCGCATCATTTCTCGCGAACCCTGGAGGAGCACAACCAGGCGGTACAGGCATATCTGGCGCGCCTGCGCGGCCAGGCCCACGCCCCGGGCGCGCGCCCACAGGCCCCACAGCATCCATGAGTCGCGGCAGGTTCATCACGCTCGAGGGCATCGAGGGGGCGGGTAAGTCCACCGCGGCGCGCTTCGTGAGCGCAACGCTGACCGCGGCGGGACACACGGTGCTCTTGACGCGCGAACCGGGGGGCACGCCCCTCGCCGAACGCGTGCGTGCACTCGTGCTGGAGCGGGGCAGCGAGCCCGTGACACCCCTGACCGAGACGCTCCTCATGTTCGCCGCGCGCGCGCTGCACGTGACTCACGTCATCCGCCCGGCGCTCGCACGCGGGGAGTGGGTCGTGTGCGATCGCTTCACCGATGCCACGCGCGCCTATCAGGGCAGCGGCCGCGGTGTCGATGCGGCACTCATCGAGCAGCTCGCGCGCGCGGTGCACGGGGATCTGCAGCCGGACTGCACGCTGCTCCTGGACCTGCCCGTGCCGGCGGGGCTGGCCCGCGCCCGTGCGCGCGCCGGCGCGGCGGATCGCTTCGAAGCCGAGACCGTGAGCTTCTTTGAGAAGGTGCGGGGCGGGTACCTGGCGCTCGCACGCGCTGAACCGCAGCGGGTGCATCTGATCGATGCCGCGGTCCCCTGGGCGCAGGTTGAGGCGGCGATCGGCGCGATTCTTCCTTCGCTGAACGCGCACGCCCGGATATGAACGCGAGCGTGGAACTGACGCTGCCCGAGCCGGCCTGGACCGCCCCCGAGCGCAGCCGGCTCAAGCATGCCTTTGAGGCGCAGCACCTGCCGCATGCGCTGCTGATCCACGAGGCCCCGGGAGCCGGCGGTGAGTGGCTCGCGCTGTGGACCGCATCGCTCGTGCTGTGTCGCGATGTCACTGCGGCCCCGTGCGGCACCTGTGTGGCCTGTCGCCGCGTGGCGCTGCGGCAGCACCCGGATCTGTCCTGGCTGAGCCCGCAGGAGAACTCGCGCCAGATCCGCATCGAGCAGGTGCGGGATCTGAGTGCCGAACTTGCGCTCACCAGTCATGCGGGGGGCTATAAGGTCGGCATCATCAGCCCGGCGGATGCCCTCAATCGCTTTGCCGCCAACGCGCTGCTGAAGACCCTGGAGGAACCGGCGGCGCGTACACTGCTGGTACTGGTGGCAACGCAGCCCTCGCGGCTGCCGCCGACGATTCTGAGCCGCTGCCAGCGCCTGCGGGTGCGGGCGCCGGCTCGGGCGGAGGCGCTCGCGTGGCTGAGTGCGGCCCGCGGCGCGCATCCCTGGGAGGCAGCGCTGGACACCCTCGGGGAGGCGCCGCTCATCGCCGTGCGTTGCGATCCGGAGCAAGTGGCGGCAGTGGGAGCTGAGACGCAGCGCACCCTGGACGCCCTGGCCGCCGGCCGTGCAGACCCGGCGGCGACCGCCGAGCGCTGGGCGCGCGCGGAAGTGCCGCTGAGGCTGCAGTGCTTTGAGAATTGGCTCACAGAACGCATCCGGCAGGGCATGCGGACCGGGGCCTTTATGACAGAAATGCGCGCTGGGACCTACTTGTCAGGGGGCACTCAGGTCTTGAATATACGGGAACTCTTCCGGCTGGTTGACGAGGTGCGGGAACTGCGCGCCACGCTCGACGTCCCACTGAACCGGGGAGTGGCGCTGGAGGTTCTTTTCAGGCGGCTCGCCCCTTGAGGGACGGGTCAGCAAAAAAGGAATGAGGGGATGGCGGCAACACCGGCAAGTATTGGCGACGGGGACAGGCATTTGAGAGCGGGCGCGAACAAACCGGGACTTCTCACGCTGACCATCAAGGACAAGAGTGCCCTGTACCTCGCCTACATGCCGTTTGTGAAAAACGGCGGCCTCTTCATCCCGACCAACAGCAACTACCGCCTCGGCGATGAGGTGTTCATGTTGCTGAATCTCATGGGTGAAGATGAAAAGCTGCCCGTCGCCGGACGGGTCATCTGGGTGACCCCCAAGGGGGCGCAGGGGAATCAGGGCAAGCGCACTGCGGGCATCGGGGTGCAGTTCTCTGAACAGGACCGCGGCCAGACGCAGAAGAAGATCGAAACCTATCTCGCCGGAGCGCTCTCCGGGGATAAGGCGACGCACACCATGTGAGCGCGGGCGACGGGTGGGCCGTGGCTGCGCCGGTAAGCTCTCTGTTGCTCGCGGGTAACCCCCGGCGTAGTCTCGCCTCGTCAACTGATGCGAATCGCGTCCGCGCGACAGTGACCGTGCCGCGCTACCGCAGAACAGGGGGTCAACGTGCGTGCACTTGCCTGGTTGCTTACCGTGCCCTGGTGTGCGGCAGCGTCCAGCGCCTGGGCGCAGAGTGCCTGCACCCCTGAGCCCTGTGCTGCCGGTACTGCGGTGGAGATGCAGTTCACCTTCTACGTCGTACCCACCGGCCAGGGCGGCGAGGGTTGGCCACCCAATGTCTGGAACGGCCCGGGTCCGATACCGAGCACTTTGCAGGAGACCTTTTTTGTCGATCCCGCCTCGGCGACCGGTACCTTTTTCACCGAGCCCGGGCGGCAGGGCGGTTCCGTGCTGGGACACGTCGCCGAGACGTTCACGGCAAGTGACATCACGCTGACGACCAATGGGCAGATCCTGCAGCAATCAGCCTCGGGTACCTTCAGCTTCTCCGGCGACAGAGCTTCCGACTACGGTCCGTCGGGTAGCTTCTTCGGGGGCCTGTCGCTGCCGGACGGCGGTGGCGGCTCCGACTTTGCCTCCCAGTATGCCCAGGCGCCGCCGGACTGGGCGGGGTTCCTGAGTACTTCGAGCTACCACACCGATACCAGCCTGTTCATCCTGTCCGGTTCCTTCGGTGAGCTGGATGTTGTGCCGCAGGGGCAGGCCGCGTCGGTGTCGGTACCTGAACCCGGGGTCCTGTCTTTGTGGGCACTGGCCGCGGCGGGCCTGCTGGCGATGCATCGCCGCTCGCGCCGTACGGTGGGCGGTGCGCACCGCCCTGCGCAACTCAGCGGATCGAAACGAGCGCGGAATTAAGGTTTAGCCTCAGCTGCACCGCGCACCCGCTGCAGGTGCGGTGCCATTGCCCAGGCCACCGCGCAGCACCCTGGGGCTCGAAGCCGCGTTCGAGCAAGGATGCCGACAACCCTGAAGCAACCCACACCCTGCGAGTGCCGGCCCATGCGGCCCGCCGACAGCACTCTTTCCTAGGGCTTGTCCGCGGCGCCGCCGCGGGTGAGCTGCAGGCCTGCGCCGTTGCCAAGGCCGCCGGTGAGCACGTAGGCGTCAAAGCCACGTTCCACCAGGATGTACGCCGCCGCGGAGCTGCGCCGCCCGGTGTCGCAGTACACGATGTAGGGCTTTTTCCGATCAAATGTCGAGAGCTTCAAGCGGATGAGATAAAGCGGCACGTTCAGCGCGCCCTCGATGCCAAGGTTCTGATGCTCGCTCGGCAGGCGCACATCCAGCCAGCGACCCCCGCGCTCGAGGATCTTGCGCGCCTGCTCCGGATTCACCCACTGCAGGAGCGGTGCGTTCATCAGCTCGCGGAAGTCCTGCTTGTTCAGCCGCATGAGCACCCCGTCCGTCACCATCGTCACGGTGGCGTTGCGCTTGGCCTCGGCGATCAGCGCCTCCTCGCCGAAGGTATCCCCGACGTTGAGCTCGGCGAGCTTGATCCCCTCGCGGCTCAGGGGGGTCTCGCGGGTCACCGCACACTTGCCTTGCACGATGATGTAAAAGTAATCCCCCTCATCGCCTTGCTTGATGACCACCTCGCCGGCCTTGCACGGCGTGCGCTGCAGGCGCTGGAAGATTGCCTGGATGTTGGCGGGCGGGATGCGATGGAAGGCATTCGTCTGCAGCAGCGTCGTCATCCAGTCATCCGAGCCGGCGCTTTGCAACTGCGCCTGCAGCTCCTCGACTTCGTAGCTGCCGGTCTGGTCCCAGGTGATCATGACATCGAGCAGGTCGCTGTCGATCGAGAGGAAGCTGATGTCATCGATCGCGCGCACCGTGGCACGGCGCGGCAGACTCGGGTAGAGCGGATTGCGCGCTTCGGGGGTGCCGCCGCTGACGGTGCCGATCAGGCGGGATTTTTCCAGTGCCTCGACGCGCCCGCTCACCAGCCACACCGTGCGCTTGTCCGTGTCGCCCTCGCTAAAGAGCGCGCGCCCGCGACTGAGGCTCTTGACGGTGACTTTTTTGGCGAGCGCAGTCAGGTTTTCGCGCTTCATTCCGTCGAGCGGCGCGAACTTCCTGAGTACATCGACGGTGGCTGCCTGCTCTTCGGCCATGTCTTCCCAAGGGCTTGCGAATTTCGACTCTAAGCGGACGAAAACTAAAACAATATCCGGATCACACACCTCGCGGTGCGACCCCTGTTGGATGGTAGCACAGGCCCTTCGGCGCGCCGGACGCCTGTCACGCTTTTCCGTCGCCGGAGAGCGCCGCCCAGCCGCTGTCGGGTGTGAACCGTGCACCGTAGCGCACGGTGAGTTCCTGCAGCCGCGCCACGAGCTGCGAGACCCCCCGCGCGCGCGCATAAGTGAGAGGTCCGCCACGAAACGGCGCAAAACCGGTGCCAAAAATGACCGCAGCGTCGATGAGGTCAGCATCCTCGACCACGCGCTCGCGCAGGCAGGCGACGCATTCGTTGACCATGACGAGGATCAGCCGGTCGATGAGATCGGCCGGTGCGGGCGGCACGGCCCCTTCGGGCCTGACCGCCTTGCCGTCGCGCCAGTCATAGAAGCCCGCGCCGCTCTTGCGGCCGAGTCTCTTCGCCGCCAGAAGTTCACTCAGGCGGGGGATCTGCGTCACGGGACGCCCGAGCTGCTCGGCGATGATCTCGCCCACGTGCGCCGCGACGTCAAGCCCGACGACGTCGATGAGCTCGATCGGTCCGAGGGGCATGCCGAACTCGACCGCGGCCCGATCGATGCTCGCCAGCGGCACGCCCTCCCCGGATGCGAGCATAGCCTCGTACATGTAGGGGGTGAGCACCCGGTTCACGAGAAAACCCGGGGAGCTCTTGCACGGAATGGGCAGCTTGTCGATGCGGCGCGCGAAGCCGGTGGCGATCTGCACCGCCGTGGCAGCCGTGCGCGGCGCGTGCACCACCTCGATGAGGGGCATCTGCGCCACGGGGTTGAAGAAGTGCAGGCCGATGAGGCGCTCGGGCTGCGTGAGTTTCGCCGCCAGCGGCTCGAGCATGATGCTCGAGGTGTTGGTGGCGAGGAGAGCCCCCGGCTTCATGCGCGGCTCAAGCTGCGCGTAAAGCGCCTGCTTCGCCGCAAGGCTCTCGAAGATTGCCTCGATGATGACGTCCGCATCCGCCACCCCCGCACCCTCCACATCGGCACGCAGGCGCGCGCGCGCGGCGGCATTCTGCTGCGGGTCCTTCAGACGCTTGTCGAAGAGTTCCCCGGCGCGCTTCAGCGCTGGTGCCACGTACTCGGGCGCGCGGTCCTGCAGCGTCACGGTAAACCCGCGCAGCGCCGACCAGGCCGCGATGTCCCCGCCCATGACGCCCGCGCCCACGACGTGTACGCGCTGCAGATCCTTGCCCGCCTTGCCGCCGGCGCTCTTGAGGCGATCCTGCAACAGGAATACGCGCACCAGATTCCGCGAGGTCGCGGTCGTGAAGAGCTGCGCCATGGAGCGCGCCTCGCCCTCGTAAGCGGCCGCCCCGTGCGCCCCGTAGCGGGCCCACAGGTCGATGATCGCGTAGGGGGCCGGATAGTGCGCACGCGGCGCACGCTTGGCGACCTGGGCGATCAGCGCGGACTTGAGGAAGCCGCGTAGCGGGGCGCTGCTCAGCACTCGCTCGCTTAAGGGCGCGCGGCGCACCGCGGGACTTTGCAGCAGGAGCTCGCGCGCCGCGGCACGCAATTCCCCTTCGGCGACCAGCCGATCGACGAGCCCGAGCCTGAGCGCCTTCTCGGCGCGCACCGGCTTGCCGGTCAGCATCATCTCCATCGCCGGGCGCACGCCGATCAGGCGCACCGTGCGCACCGTGCCGCCGAAGCCCGGGTGCAGCCCGAGCTGTACCTCCGGCAGCCCGAGCGACAGGCGCTCATCGGCGACCGCGACGCGATAGCGGCAGGCGAGCGCGGTCTCCAGCCCGCCCCCCAGGGCAAAGCCATGGATGGCGGCAACAGTGGGGCAGGGGAGCGCCTCCAGGCGATCAAAGACGGCCTGGCCCCGGCGGATGAGAGCGTAGCCGGCCGCTTCATCCGCGAGCGCGGTGAATTCGCGGATATCGGCGCCGGCGATGAAGCCGCTCTTCTTGCCGGAGATGAGCACCAGGCCCCGCGGTCGCCGGGCCTCTACCTGCCCCAGAAACGCATCAAGCTCCACGAGCACCGGGCCGGAGAGCACGTTGGCGGAGGTGTTGGGCTTATCGAGCGTGAGCCACGCGATGCCGTCCGCATCGTACGCGAGCGTCCAGGAGGCGGCGGCAGGTTCAGTCATGTTGCTTCGTCGTCTTCGGGTGGAAGGATCAGGCGGCCGAGGCGCGCGCGCTGGCGCCGTGCACCTCGAAGTCACACACGAGCGGGCGGTGATCGGAGAAGCGCACGTCGGGGACCCGAAAATCAGTGACCTCGATACCTTCACTCACCAGCACGAAGTCAAGCTCGATCCGCGGCACGCGCGCCGGGAAGGAGGGCAGGCCCGCGGTGTTGGCGCTGCGCAGCCCCGCGGCGCGCATGAAGAGGTAGATCTCGTGCGTGCCCCAGAAGGTATTGAAGTCCCCGGCGACGATGACGGGCTTGGCGGCCTGGCGGATCAGATCGTGCAGCGAGCGCAGCTGGTACTGGCGGTGGCGGTACTTCACCGAGAGGTGCACCAGGAACACGCACACCTGCGAGAGCTCAAGCTCGATGATGAGGCGCTTGATCCCCGTGTCGAAGTAGTGGAAGCGCTCCCCGTGCACGGTGGGCGCGGACAGGAACGCGTTGCCCTGCTTGCGCACGATCGGCATGAACTGATTGAGCGAGTCGGCGCCGTACTTGGTCTGGTAGGTCGAGTAATGGCCCAGCTCACGCGCGATATGGTCGGCCTGATTGAGCATGCCGGTGCGGATCGAGCCGGTATCGACCTCGACCAGCCCCACCACGTCCGGGTGCTCGGCGCGGATGAAGTCGGTGATGCCCGTGAGCACCTTGCGGTTGCTGCGCAGGTACCCGGCCCCGGGCAGCGGCAGGTGGAACGCGGGGCCGGTGCCCGTGGCGTAGCGGATGTTGTAGACGAGAAGTCGCACCGGGGGCGTATCTGCGCGTGGGCCGTAAAGCAATCATTCTAGCGTGCGGCGCGCCCCCGTGTGGCGCTGCGCCACGGGACGGGCGGCGCCGCGTCGCCGTTACGCGTCACCGGGCTGCCCAAGTTCCCCCCCACCGCCGCTTGTGCCAGACTTCGCTGCGTGTCACAGGACAACCCCCTCCGGCTCTTTATCACCCACGCGTGGCAGATGAGTGACGATTATCTGCGCGTGTTCGAGTACCTCGAGAGCGCCCGCAATTTTTTCTACCGCAATTACAGCACGCCCGATAAGCCGGTCACGGGTGACAAGGAAGCGCTGCGCGAGGACCTGCGCCGCCAGATTGCCCCGGTCGAGGCGGTGATCGCGCTGTCAAGTCTTTACGAGACGCAGAAGGACCTCATGACCTTTCAGCTGCTGTTCGCGCAGGCGAGCAAGAAGGCCGTGATCCTCATGAAGCCCTTCGGCAGCGGCCAGGAGCCGCCGAAAGCGATCCTCGATCTGGCCAACGAAATCGTTGACTGGGACGAACGGGCGCTCGTGGATGCGATCCGCGAGCACGCCCGTCACGAGAAGACCGGGCGCTGGGACACGATCGAGTTCAAACTCGACTAGCGCTCAAAAAAAGCACTACGCCTCGTGGGCGTAGAGCGAGATGACCTGCGGGACCCCCTTCTTCGGTCGCGTCGCGGTGACGCCGCTGACCACCGCGCCGTTCATCACCACGTTCGGCAGCGGCGCCGTCTCGCGCGCCCATTCGCGCGCGAACGCCCCGTAAAGCCGCACCACGTTCGAGGCCACTTCGTCCGCCTCGCCAGTGGACATCTTGCGCACCGTGGCGCGCACGGCATCCTCACCGCGCTGCGGGCGCTCGCGCGTGAGGGCTTCATGGCAGGCGCGGTACTGCGCGCGCAGCGGATCCGGAAGCTCTTCGACATCGATCTGCGCCAGATGATTGCGAAAGGCATCGGTGAGGCGATCCTTGATCGAGCCGGCGCGCGCTAACGACACGGCGGCACCCTCAAGCTGTTCCCAAGTGGTGCTCATCACTGCTTCCTCGGTGACGCCGGCGTAGGTTCGTCCGGTTCGAGCCTGCGCGTACGGCGGCGTCGGTGAATTCTTGTTGTCCGGTCGGTGATGGAATCCCAAGCCGCTCAGGCGGCTGCGAGGGAAATATAGCTCAGACTCTAGGAAAAAAATACGCTGACCGTGCGGGCGCACGCCGGGACTGCCGTGCGCGGCCCGTCAACGGCTCCCGGGCGCGGCGGGGCGCGGCGGGGCGCGGCGGGGCAGGCTCCATTAGCGGGATATCACATCAATAAGTTCGTGTATCTTACTAATTATACGAACTAATTGCCCCAGCAGTAGGCGGTGGTGTTGTTGTTGTTGATATCGAACGCCCACTGCGTGCCGGTATTGTCGACCGCAAACTTCGCGCACCGCGTGTCTCCCAGCTGCGAGCTGCCGGCGGCCGGGGCCGCATCGATCTCGTAGCCGGGCGCCGTCTGGGTCGTATTCGCGCAGCCGGCCGCCATGCCGGGGCCGAGCGCACATACCGTCACGGTGTAGTACCCGCTGCCCACGGTTTGCGGCCAGGCCCCCACCGGGTAGCCCAGGTCCGTGGTCGTCTGCGTGTAATTCGCGCCCGTCACGCTCGTGCTGAAGTAGCGCTCCTCGCGTCCGGCCAGATCCAGAAGCGCGGTCTTGGCCTCCACGCGCCGCGACTGGCGCACCTGGGACATGTAGGAGGGTATCGCGATGGACATGAGGATGGTGGCGATCACCACCACCACCATGAGCTCGATGAGCGTCATGCCGCGGGAGAATCGTGCTGCTCGGAGATCCATGGTGCCTCTTTCGTGCGCCCGTTAGCGCAGTTCGATCCAGCTCAGGCGATGGCCGGTGGTATTGGGCGGCAGGTTCAGCCCGAGCGTACCGCCCTGGATGTTGTTACCGCCCACGCCGGCATTGCTGCTTTGGATCATGTTGGTCTCGTACACCAGGTACTCCGTGCCCGCGCTGTTGCTCGTAACGAAGGAGCTGCCGGTCGCATTGGTCTGCATGGCGATCGCGTGTGCATCCTGGTAGGCGGCCGCGTTGGCGGTGGGGTTGGCGTTGAAGTACGCCTGCTCGCCAGGGGGCAGGAACACCTCGTTGAAGGCCCCGCCGGTCAGCGCCGAGAGCACATAGGTGAAGCCCGTGTCATTGCTGATCGCGCACGAGGTGGGCGAGTTGGGCGCCGGGACGATCGAGTTGACCGTGATCGCCTGCTGCACCAGTTCCGGGCTGTAGATGATCTGCTCCCCCGCGCCGGGCAGATTCAGATACCAGCCATACTGGCGCGGCTGGCTGCCGCTGGTGCAGGCGCCGGTCCAGCAGATGCTCGCGTTGACATTGATGTCCACGTTGGTGGTGCTGGAGGAGCCGCTGCCGTACGTGCTGGTACTCACAGTCTGGTTCTGCAGATTCGCCGGCGTGAGGGTCACAAGTCCCGCGGTCGCCCGCGTGAGACTCGCGTATTGCGCACTGGAGATACCGTCCCAGCCAGGGGGGTTACCGGCGCCGGGGCCGATCCGGCCGCCGTCGGTCGTACTTACGTTCCAGTCCCACACTCCATAGAGCGACTGCGTCCCGCTCGCGTAGGTCGCGGCGCCCGCGTTGGTGAGGCCGATCTTCTGCCCGGTGCCAAAGAGCACCATGATCTGCTGCTCCATGCCGGGGCTCGGCGCGCCGGATGCCACCACCACCTGGGTCGTGATCGGCTGGCCGCCGGTCTGGAAGATCGGTCCGGGGGTGACCTTCCAGTTCCCCTCGTTGGGATCGGTCAGATCAAAGCGCCAGACGTTGCCCTTGAGATCGCCCGCGTACACATAGTCGGTGATGTGATCGCCATCAAGGTCCGCGGGGGTGACGAAGGAGATCCCATTGCCCCCGGCGACGCCGGTGCTGAGGTAGTAGATGAGGGCGTTCTGGGCCCCGGTGTTCGGGTCCAGCGTCATCACGAAGATGCCCGCATCGCCCGAGGAGCTGCCGATACCGTTACCAAAGAGCACCGCCCAGCGCCCATCGTGCAGACGTCGGATCTGGGGTGTGCCGAACGTATTGCCGAGGTTCTGGCCGCAGGTGGCGTTACCCACGCAGCTGATCGTGCTGCTGTTCCACTCGCCCATGACCAGGCTTGCGGCGTTACCTTCGGAGAAATTACCCGGATTGGTCACATCGAGGGCGAAGATGGCCGCGCCGCCGGCGCCCAGGCCACCCACCACCCAGGTGTGCCACTGACCGCCGTAGAACAGATCACCCGTACCCGGCGTCGCGTTGACGAAGTAGTTATGTCCGTACAGCGGGCTCGCATAGTCGACCGCAACGTTCGCGGCGATCGCGACATTCGGGTGGATCAGGTCTGCGGCCGTGCCACTGATCGTGGAACCGGGCATGTACGCCAGCACTTCCAGACCGTCGTTATTGGTGAAGCAGCTCGCACTCGGCGTAGTCGCGCAGTTGCCGGAGCTTGAGTTGTAAACGCCGCTGCGGAAGCCGTGCAACAGACCATCGTTGGCGCCGACGTACACCACCTGCTGGCGGTTGAGCTCCGCGTTGATGTACGCGGAGTAGCTCTGCGCGCTCGTGACGTTCTCGGGCATTGTGGCCGCGGTGTTGAGGCGATCGGTCCAGTTCACCGCATACGGAGAACCGGGCGCCCCAACCCAGGCGGGACTGGAGTCCATGATGTCCGCGAGCACGCTCGTGCGGCGGCGGAACTCACCCGCCCCGGAACTGTTGATCTCATTGGTGCGATCGCCACGCAGGTAGCTCACGCGGTCGGCCACGTTGCTCAGCGCCGGGAACCCGGGGGTGCCGTCGGCCAGGTCGATCGCGGCCTGCTGCGCGGCCGAGAGGTTGTTGTACTGGAAGGGAACGCCGCCCGTACCGTTCCAGGTGATGATCTGGCGTCCACCCGCCGAGGCGGTGCCGAGGTTCGGCGACTCGGCCGAGATCAGCCCCGCGACGCCCGTGGTGCTGCAGGTGCTGCCGGTGGGCACACCGGTCAGAACGCAGGAAGCGTCCCAGTTCGGGGTGGCGGCAATGGTGACGTTGCCGTATTGATCGAAACCGAGGCTGCTGGCCGTGACGGCGCCCGTCCAGCCGTCGCTCGGGTTGTAGTAGGCAAAGTACGCCTGCACACCCGTTTCAAGCTTGGCGGACTCACGTTCACTGGCGCCCGCGGAGCTCGCCGCCGAGGTCGCCGGATCCGCCCGGAAGCACAGGATCTCGTGAATGTTCGTGCTGCCGCCGGTTGAGCCGGCGAAGCCGAAGAGGAAGTTCGGCGGCAGCGGGCCGTTGGCGGTCGTGATGTTCTGCTTCGTGAGCACCGCCTGCCAGGCACCGCAGCCGGCGGCCGGACAAAGCGAATAGGACAGACTCAGCAGGCCGTTCTGCGTGATCTTCAGCTGATAATAGATCGGCGTAGCCTGGGGACGGGTCGTCGCGCTCTCCGCCGCAATCTTGGTGCCGGCGCTGAGCACGGTGTAGCCGCCCGGCAGCGCACCGTAGTCGAGAATGCCCGCGGTATTGAGGGTGTTGGTCAGTGCGGCCGCGCCGGCGTTGGTCGGACTCGAGGGCGTGGCGTAGTTCCAGAGGTTCCCGCTGCTGCAGGTGTTCTTCACCGCGTAGTACCAGTCCGTGCGGGCGGAAGAGGGCGCAGGGCTCTGCGTCGCGCTCGCCGTCGCCCCGATGGTATTGGTGGCGCTGGCGCTCGCCGTGATGGTCGTGGGCGAGCTCGCCGTCGGGTTCGCGGTCGTCGTGGCGTGGGTGGTCGGCGCCGCGGTCAGCATACCTTTCGTGCACAGCCCGGTGCCCGAATTCCACGCGTAGCCCGCCGTACACACTTCGCATATAACGGTCGTCGGGTTATACGTGCTGTTGGCAACCGTACAGCTCTCGCACTTGTTGGCACTCGAGTTATACGTGCCGCTCGCGCAGGTCTCGCACTTGCCGGTGCTGGAGTTGTAAGTTCCGCTCGAACACACCTGGGTCGTGCAGGTGTTGGTGCTCGAGGTGTAGGTGTCCCCGTTCGGGCAGCTCTCGCACTGACCGGTGGTGGAGTTGTACGTGCCACTGGAGCAGGTCTGGGTCGAGCAGTTGTTGACGCCCGAGTTGTAGGTGTCCCCGTTCGGGCAGCTCTCGCACTGACCGGTGGTGGCGTTATACGTACCGCTGCTGCAGAGCGTGGTCACGCAGGAGTTGGTCGCGAGGTTGTAGGTTCCGGTGCTGCAGCTCATGCAGGTACCGGTGCTCGAGTTGTAGGTGCCGCCGTTGATCGCGCAGGAAGTGGTGAGCGAGGACGGGTAGTAGGGTGCTGCCGGATTACCCGGATTGGTGCCGTACGCCCCGGTGAGCGCGTTCCAGGAGATGCTGCCGGCGCCGCGCAGGCCGATGCGCCCGGGCTGATAGCCGCCGCCGGTCGCGGTGTTGTCCCCCGAGGCCGTCGTACCGGTCTCCCCGAGCGTGTTGGTCACGCCGTTGAGAAAGTTGCCGTACTCGTCGATGCCAACCCCAAGATACCCACCGTTCAAACCGTTGTAGGGCGAGTTTGAGTTCGAGCAGCTGTAACCCAAGCTGCCACCCCAGGCCCCGAGGCCGTTGCCATCGCCGGCCGCCTGGCCGGTGATCGTGGCGGTGTTGAGCTTGCTTGCGTCCATGAGGAAGAAACTGATGCCGTCGGCACCGTCCGCGCCGCTACCCCCGGAATTTCCCAGGTAAGTCACGGTCTTGAAGGTGATGGAGACGCCCTGGCCGGTCGGGAACGGCGTGGTCGACACGATGCCGCCGTTCTCGCTGTAACCATAGGGGGAACCATTGGTGAAGCGCAGCGCACCCTTGCCGATCGGATCGGGGAAAGTGCCGCTGTTGCCGCCCACCAGCACTTCGCCTGTGCTCTTGTTGTAGTAGCTTGCGGCGATGGTGGTGCAACCGGGCAGCTGTCCGGTCCCCGTGGTGGGCTCCGCGCCCGTAGCGCTTCCGGCCGTAAGACACGCGCCGTTGAAGAAGTACCAGGGGTTGATGGTGTTCGCCGTGGTGAAATCCTCTTTAACAGAGGATTGCGCCTCGACGGCGAAGGGGGCCGCGAGCGCCACGATCGCGGCGAGTACGATAGAAAAGCTGTTGCGGTTAATCACAAACCACCTCTGTTGACGACGCCCTGCTGGACCTCGTAGACACTTTCAACAATCGCGACCGTGTTGGCCGCACTGCCAAATCCGTAGGCATCAATCTGATAAGCCTCGCCGGCGGCATCGGCCGCAATGCCCAGATCGGTGATCCAGAAGGCGGGGGTATTAAAGTAGGGAGGATTGCCCGCCTGCGCGGGCTGCCCGACGAGCAACATGCCCTGGGGCGTATAAGTCACCTGCACCGGCCAGGGAACAGGAAGCGTCGTTATGCTGATGCCGGCCGCCGTCGGGGTCGCATTGCAGATCTGTCCCTGCGTCGGGGTCGCCACCACCGAGGCGGTACAGGCGACCGCGCCGGAGGCGGTGTTGTTACTCTGCAGCAGCCACCATTCCGCGTACTGCTGCGCACTGTCGGCGGCGTGCAAGGCGCGTTCTTTCTCGCGCAGGTTGCCGGCAATGCGCTCCTGGGTGCCGAAACTGCGGAACATGGTCAGCGCCAGAATGGTGATGATGACGAGCAGCAGCAGGCTCGTGACGAGCGCCACGCCGGTTTGGTTCGATGCCGGGACGTGCCGGTGGTTCATGTGTGCAACCCCGCGCGTCCCATCACCTCGACCACACGCTCCATCGTGATCACGGGCGGCTGGCCGGTCAGCCCCTGGAGCGGGTTGGCAAAGCTCAGCACCACCCGTACCGCGCTCACGCTCTGCATGTCACCGGGCGCCAGCATCTGGTCCCAGGTCAGGTAGGTGTCCACGTTGTAATCGGCGAACGTCAGATCGCGCTTCACGCCGTAATAGACTGCCATCGCGGTTACACCCGTGACGAGCGCCACCGGGGCAGCACCATTGACCGAACACATCAGCTGCGTGCCGACCCCCGCGGTGACCTGTACGAAGAAAGCCACGGTATAGGTCGCCGGAGCGCCCACCAGCGAGCTGTCGGTACCGTCGCAGAGGATCGGACCGTGGCCGGGTGAGACCATGAAACGCGTGGCCAGGGTGTCCTTTGCAGCACTGTCGGCCGCGCCCACCGTGTGAAAGCCCGTAAAGGCTGACCCGACCAGGAATGCCGCCGTCCCCGTCGTCGGCGCCGGGTTCGGAGCTGCACCGAAGTTGCCGATCGTGTCCGTCAGGGGATTGGCGAAGTAACCGGCAGACTGGATCGCATCCGTGATGACGGTCATGGTGAAGCGCTGCTCGTCCTGCAGCTGAGCGAGCGCCTGCTGGCTGATATTGGACTGACGCACCGTCTGCACGATGGTGAGGAGCCCACCGAGCAGGAAGAGGGCGATGGCCACGGTGACCATCAGCTCCACCAGGGTAAAGCCACGCGCGTTGCGCGCCGGCCGCATGCGGTTGTTGGCGTGTGTGCTCATGGCTCGACGTACAGGGTGAAAATGGGTTGCTCGGCCGTGCTCGCACCCGTGCCGGCGGCGGCAGCCTCTTCCACCTTGGCCTCCTGGGTGTTCATCGCGACCGCTTTCTCGAGCCACTGGATCTGCACCGTGCAGCTGGTGGGTGCAGGATTGCCCACCGGGGTTGCCGGACAGTTGATCGTGGCAGTGACCGGATACGGCAGCAGTGCCGAGAGCGAGTTCCACCAGCGCGAGAGGTCAAAGGCCGCCAGGGCCGCACTGTTCCCGGCAGCCGCGGGGCTGCAGGTGGGGAGGCCGTTGTTGGTGCCGATGCACGGGCCGAGGACGGGCGGACCTATGTCTGCGATCGTTTGCGCCTGCAGTGACGGGTCGGTGGACACCACCACGGGGACAGCGCCGGCGGGGGCCCCCGAGACGATTGACACCGAGAAGGCCGCGGGGAAACTCGCCCAGTACTCGCGGTTGGAGTGCATGGCGGAAGCGAAGCTCGCCGCCTCGATCGCCGCGAGCGAGCGCTGGCGCGACATGTTGGTGTTGGAGACGGCCATGGCCTGCATCTTGGCGATGCCGAGCAGACCGACGCAGATCACAACGACGGCCACCATGACCTCAACTAAGCTGAAGCCCGGTGCGCGCACAAGTGGTGTAGGGGCGCGTTTCATCAACAGCTCGCCGGATTAAACGTGTGAGTGAGGGTCGTCATCATCCCGACCGCGGTGATTTGCAGGCAGCGCGTGTATTGGGTGTTGAGCGTCCATTCCGTCAGTGTGAGGGTCGTCGGCACGAACCCGTTGACCGTGGTGGCGAAGCCTTCGCGGTTGAAGGTCACGGAAGTCACACCGCCGCTCGCACTGAAAGTGTCCGGAACCACGACGCCGGTGAAGGCGGCCTGCACCTTCAGTACGCGCTCGCCCGCATCGACCACGGCATTGGAGTTCAGATCCGAGAAGACGATCCAGCCAAGGTTCCAGTTAGAGCCGCCGGTACAGTTGGCGTGGTCGGTCGATACACAGACGGTCACGCCATTGCCTTCCTTGAGCGCCTCGCCGCGTGCGAACTGCATGTCGCCCAGGAGGCCATTGACCTCCGCGGACATGCGGTAGGAGGTGGTGAGGTACTTGTACGAAGGAATCGCGATCCCGAGCAGGATCGCGACGATCGCCGAGACCACCATCAGCTCCGCAAGCGTGAAACCTTTTTGCCGCTTCATGGGGCGGCAATGTACTGGAGGTGGAAGGGGCGCAAAGGGGTACTGCATCACATCCGGCCGGCCGTCCGACCAGCGGGCACTGGGCACCTACGGACGGTCGCTCCGAATGCACATAACGCGGCAAAATGCGCCGGCAGCGTCGCAGCGGAAGCCCAGCCTTCGTGGCCACGGGGTTCTTTTATATATATAAGCCTCCGAGCGTTCCTGGGAGGCTGCATCCGAACCCGGTCCCGCCGGGCGGTCAGTAACCTCCGACCCACAGCGGTCCCGATCGCCTCTGACGCGCAGGCGCGCCAGCCCTTAAAAGTGCACGCACCGCAGTCCGCCCCATTCGCGCCGGAGGGTACGCATCATGGACAACAAATTGGCCGGTTTACGCGTCGCAATTCTCGCCACCCATGGTTTCGAGGAGTCCGAACTGACCGAGCCGCGCAAGGCCCTGGATGAAGCCGGCGCGACAACGGAGGTCGTGTCCCCCGAGGACGATGCGATCAAGGGCTGGAGCCACCAAGAGTGGGGCCGCAGGGTCGACGTCGACCAATCCCTCGACACGGCCGATCCTGATGCCTATGACGCCCTGGTACTGCCCGGCGGGGTGATGAATCCGGACACGCTGCGCACGCAGCCGAAAGCGGTCGCCTTCGTGAAGGCCTTCTTTGATGCCGGTAAGCCCGTCGCCGCGATCTGCCACGGGCCCTGGACGGTGGTGGAAAGCGGCGCCGCCCGCGGCCACCGCATGACCTCCTGGCCCTCACTCAGGACCGATATCAAGAACGCAGGCGGCGAGTGGGTCGATGAGCAGGTCGTCGTCGATGAGAATCTCCTCACCAGTCGCAGACCGGACGATCTGCCGGCATTTAACCGGGAAATGATCGCGCTCTTCGGCCAGCACCAGGCCGGCAAGCGCGAACCGCGCACGCAGGCGCGGCGCAGTGGACACAGGAGAACTGAAGGTGCGGGCCGCTCGCGCAGTTAGACGCCCAGCAGCCCCGGCAGCTCAGCGAGCGAGGACAGTTCAAAGTCCGGCTTGCCGGGCAGACGCTCTGCCTGCAGTCCGTAGCGGTTGCACCACACGGTGCGCAGACCGAAGGCGGATGCGGCATACGCATCCCAGCCGTTTGATGACTGAAAGCAAATGGCCTCGCGAGGTACTCCCAGATGCTCGAGCGCGAGCTGATAGACCTTCGGGTGCGGCTTATAGACCCCGACCTCCTCAACAGACAGCACGGCGTCGAAGAGCGGCGCAAGTCCGGTGTGCGCCAGCGTCGAGGCCAGCAGGTCGGGGGAGCCGTTGGAAAGAATCGCGGTCTGGAGCCGCGCCGCCCTCAACCGTGCCAGCATCGCCGGCACTTCGGGAAAGCAATCAAGGGAGGCGTACAGATTCATGAGGCGCCCCCTGAGGGCCGGGTCCGTGTGACCGAGCGCCGCGAGTGAGAACTCGAGAGCATCCTCGGTCAGCTGCCGGAAGCTCACATAGCGGCCCTGCAGCGATCGCAGCCAGGTGTACTGCAGCTGCTTGTCGCGCCAGAGCGCCGTCAGCGCCGTCACCTGCTCGCCGAGCACGTCCCGGCACCTCGCAGCGGCGGATGCGTAATCAAAAAGAGTGCCGTAGGCGTCAAAGACGCAGGCACGGATGCCGGTCAGCTGCGCGCGCATTGGTCGGTTCCTTCAGCGGCCACGGACAAGCTACCTCCCGCAGGTGATTGCTGTCACGCGCCACGGCGGCACGTGGATCGCGCTCGTTTCGCCACGGCCAGCGGCCGCTTACTGCGACCAGACCCGCCGATCCGAGCACCCAGGGCGCCGGCCGCGCATCAACCGCTCGGGCTGTGGAATCCATCCACATCCGGGAGGTCAAGGTTGTGACGTGCCTTCACCGCTGCGCCGTGCAGACATGGCAAATAGGAGTCCTGAACGTCGACCATCTGAAATCGGGTGGGAGTACGGCCGATGATACCGCTGCTCTTCGCTATCTTCGGGGACATGGACTCAGCCGCGATCGCCGCGCTGAGCGCCGCGCGCGACTGCCCACGGCAGTATGAGTGCGGCGGGGTGATCTACGAAGACTCAGAGCAGCACTACCGCGTAAGTCCGCCCCTGAGCTCCCACAAGCATTTCGGGCTCGAGATCCTGCAGTACAGTGAGCCGACACCCGCCGGCTGGCGGATCGTGGCGGACTATCACACGCACATCTGTTCCCGGCACAATCGCCTGTTCGCCAATTTCTTCTCGCCCGCGGACGCTTACGTAAACCAGGGCTTCCACACCGTCGGCTACATGCTCAGCTTCTGCGACGGCAACGTCCGCCGCTATGACCCCTCGCAGGACGACCGCGACGATGAGGTCGTGCACTTCACCAGCGGACGGGAAATCTACCTCACCTGTGGTCACATCTCGGGGTGGATCGAGACCGAGGGGACGTAACCGTCGCGGCACAGACAAAGCTCAGTGCGACCCGATCCTATCGAGAACTTCCCGATTACTCACACTGCAACCCGCCCGCCGCTGCTAGGTCTACCGAGTGAGCTACTTATAGTCTCTGTCCCGAAAGCGCCGCGCCAGCCGTGCGGGCCGCGGGAGTGAGGTGATCATGAAACTCAGCATCCTACTTTTGGCACTCTTGCCCATCTTTGCCTGGGCCGAGGACGCGAAGCAGCCACGCACTCTCGGCAATATGGCCGTGATGCACTTGTATTACTACGCGCCGAAGACCCTCGAGGTCACTTTCGTGGACTCCTACCTGTTCAAGGACGAGGGCTCCTGCAAGGACGCGATTCCGAAAGCCCTGCAAATCGCAACCGTCTACGCCAGTGAAGGCGATAGGGTGAGCGCTTCGTGTGTGGGCATGACACCGCCGGAAGCGATGACGAAGCCACAACGATCAAAATCCGGAGAAAGCACGGACCTTTAGCCTAATCCTCCCGGATGTATCCCGTTGTCGCGGAAGAAGGTCGGCGTGCTCAGCAGTCTGCCCGCATACGCGTTCCCCTCAGGATGCGTGGCGAGCCAGGCCACCACCTCGCCGGTCGCTTCCGGGGTGAACGCGCGACCGGCGGCAATGAGCGAGCGAATCTGCTCGCCAAAGACGGCCGCCATCGTATCGGTCACAGTCATCTGCGGCTCGACGAGGAAGGCGCGTATGCCCTCGTCGGCGTGTTCCAAGTGCAAAAACTCCGCGAGCCGATGAAACGCGCTCTTGCTCGCGCCATAGAGGAAGCCCCAGCCGCCTCTGGCGGGTGAGACCGGCGGAGGCCCGACTCCGGCGACAGATCCGATGCAAACGACCGTACCCCCGCCCTGAGCGATCATCACCGGGAGGAGGCGGCGCGTGATGTGGACCTGGTTTACCAGCGTGCCAAGGAGGCAGGCATCGAGCTGCTCCTGGGTAAACTCGGCGAACCGATACATGAGTCCGGGCCCCTGATAGATCGCATTGTTCACGAGCACATCCACGCGACCCCAGCTGGCCAGCACGGCATCGAGTGCCTGATCGATCGAAGCGCGCGCGAGGATGTCAAGACGCAGACCGAGCGCCTCGCGACCCAGAGCGCGCACCGCCGCCACCGTGGATTCAATGCTGCCGGCCACGGACAGCTCTTTTGGGTCCTTGGCACTCGCAGACGGTACCTTGCCTTCGCCTTCCTTGAGCGTGCGACCGGTCACCGCGATATCAAAGCCAGCGCGCGCAAGACTCAGCGCACAGGCCTTGCCAATGCCGCGCGTCGCACCGGTCACAAACGCTACTCTTCGCACGTGAGGCCTCGCTGTTTCCTCGGCTGCCGCACACCCATGCTACTTCGTTCTGCTTTCGAAACCCCGTCCCGGGTGCTTGACCGGACAAAGGCCCTGGCCCGGCACCTTGCCGGACCACCGGCCCTGGTGCAGCCTAAAGAAACTGATTGTCACCCGAATCAATTGCGTAGTATTTTTGTCATGAGATACGCGACTAGGGTTCCTTGGAGCATCTGACGCCAAGACTGCGTAGATTACGTGGTCTGAGTTGCGCATATAAACAGCAGAGGGGGGTTCAGCATGTCCTCAACACGGGATCTCGGCTGGTCCATCACCGCGGCGCTGAGTCTGGCCGCCGGCATGTCCTCAAGCGCAATCGCGGCCGAGGAGGAGTCCGCGGGTCTTCAGGAAGTCACCGTCACCGCCACGAAAACCGGCGAGACTGCAGCGCAATCCACCGCGCTCGCACTCACCGTCTACGGCGCGGACGAGATGTCGCAGCGCGCGATTGGGAACATCAACGGCATCTTCGCCGACACCCCGGGGCTGCAGCTCACGGATCTCTCCGGCTATACCCAGCTCTTCATCCGCGGCGTGGGCTCCAACACCGTTTACGTCGGCTCCGACCCGAGTTCCACGCTCAGTGTCGATGGGGTGTACCAGGCGCGACCGCTTTCTTTCACGACTGACTTTCTGGACGTCGACCGCGTCGAGGTGCTGAAGGGTCCGCAGGGCACCCTCTACGGGCGCAACGCCATCGGCGGCGCGATCAACGTGATCTCGCGCGCCCCCTCATCGACACTGACCGGAGAGCTGCAGCTCTCCGGCGGAAACTACGGCGAGGTCGGGGCGCAGGGCTACATCAGTGGCCCGCTGGGGGACTCCGGCATGCTCGGAAGCCTGGCTCTGAACCGCTACACGCACGACTTCTACCTGGACAACGTCTCCACCGGCGGCGGGGTCGAGAATGCCGACCACTACGGCACGCACGGGCAGCTGCTGATCCCGTTCAGCAGCGCGGCTAGTCTGACGCTGCGCGGTAACTACGCTTACTCGAGCGACGCCTTTGGCGGTGACCCGAAGCTGCTCGTGCCGATCGGCGTACCGCTCGATGACTCAATCCTCGGGGACTATCGCACCGTAGCGCTCAACGCTCCGGCGTATTCCACCTTCAAGCAGTTCGGCCTGGCGGCCGACTTCGTCCTGCACCTCAGTGACACCATGACGCTGAAGTCGCTGACCGCGTACCAGAACTTCTGGGGCGAGCTCGGCCTGGATGCCGACTCGAGCAGCCTCAACATCCTCTACACGATCGAGAATCCGATCCGCCAGCACCAGATCAGCGAGGAGCTGAACCTCAACGCGACCTGGGATGCGCTCACCTACGTGGTGGGCGCTTACTACTTCACCGAGAATGACGCCGAGCCGCTCACCGTGTTGGTGCCGGGCGCGAACGTGGCGAACCTGAACTCGGGCAAGATCGTGGATGAGTCCGAAGCACTCTATGGCCAGGCCGAGTACCATTTCACGCCCAAGCTTTCCGCCATCGTCGGCCTGCGCTACACCCACGAGAGCAAGGACTACAGCCAGTGGAACTCCTGGGTGGCCTCGGCCGATCCGGCGCAGGTTAACAACGCACCGGTGATCGGGCCGCCGTATTTCCCGCCGGCCTTCGTGGTCATGCCCTCGCGCTCCTGGAGCGCCACGACGCCGAAGTTCGGCGTCAACTACACCCCGACGGATAACATCCTCACCTACGTCTCGGCGACGCGCGGCTTCAAGAGCGGGGGATTCGATTTCGGCTCGCCCACCGCGCAGGACGCCACCAACGGCTACAACCCGGAGTACCTGTGGGCCTACGAGCTCGGGGTAAAGTCGGAATGGTTCCAGCACCGCCTGCGGGTCAACCTCGACGGCTTCTTCTACCAGTACTCCGACATGCAGGTCGAGGTGTTCGTGCCGCCTGCCAACGCCATCACGGAGAACGCCGCCACCTCGCACATCTCGGGCGTGGACCTGGAGGTTGCCGCACGTCCCATCGCGCCCCTGGAGCTGCATACGACGCTCGCGTACCTGCACGCGCGCTACGAGAACTTCCCGGGCGCCTACGTCAATCCCTTTGGAAACTTTAACGCGAGCGGCAACGCGCTCAACCAGGCTCCCGACTGGGCCTACACCGGCGGCGCCACTTACACATTCGGCCTCGGCCACCTCGGTTCGGCGTACGCCGGCGTGGACTACACCGGCCAATCGCGCGTCTACTTCACGCCCGCGAACAATGGCGTCGGTGGCGTCACGGGATATCCGCAGCAGCAGGGGGACTATGGGCTGCTCTCGGCCCGCGCGGGCTGGAACAGCCCCGACAGCCGCTGGAACTTCGTCGTGATCGGCCTGAACCTCACGCAGCGCCAGTATGTGACCGGCACGGTCAACTACGGGGCGGGCGTCGCGGGCCGCCCCGGCGATCCGCGCACGGTGCGCGGCCAGGTTACGTACAAATTCTGAGCCGCGGCGCGCACCGCCCGCCGCGGTGCCATGCAATCGCGGCCGTGCACTGGCACGTCGCGCGACGCACAGCCGCTTAGGATCGTGAGCGAGGCGTGCGGCCTGTCTTCCGAGCTCTTGCCGCGATCCGTGCGCAACGAGCCCGCCAGCGGCTGAGCCTGGGTGCCGTGCTTTTGCCTCGCGGGTACCTCGACGGCTGTTCCTAGCTCGCCTCGCGACGCCCCCGAGCTGTTAACATGCGCCGCTCGGTGGGGTGAGTGCGCGGCGGGCATCGCCCGATACGCCGTCCTCGCTGCGACGGCTGAAGCGCTGTGGACGTGCGGCCGGCTTTCCCCGACAACCGTTCCGCCTCATGAAAGAGTCTCCATGACACGTCTGACCACGCTTGCCGGCTTCCTGCTTAGCCTCGTAGTGACCGGTTCCGCCACGTTCGCGCAGGACTTGGGCTGGCCGCGCACCACCGCGGGGCCCGCGGGGAAGCTTGTACTTTTCCAGCCCCACATCGACAGCTGGGATAGCGAGGTCGTCTGGCGCCAGGCGTTTCAGCTGACGCCGGCCGGGGGGACCATCACGATTGGCGCGGCATCCTTCCAGGGCGCGAGCAGCACGAACACGGAGACGCACATCATCACGATCTCCGGGGTGCAGGTGAACGGCACCTTCTTTCCCGGACTCAACGGCCCCGCACCGCCATCGCTGGTTGCGCTATTGAGTTCGCTCGCGCCACCGACGTTCGATATTTCGCTCGAGCGCCTCGTTACCTATATGCGCACGCCCGCGAGCATGAGGCAGCCGCGCGCCGCGGCGGCGCCGGTCATTCTCGTCAGCTTTGCACCCGCGGTCCTCCTGCGGCTGAAGGGGCCGCCGGTCCTCGCACCGGTGCCGAACACTCACCTGAAATTCGTGGCCAATACCTCATGGCCGCTGTTCAAGGACTCCGGCACGGGCCATTTCTACCTGCTGGCCAACAACCTTTGGCTTGAGGCGCGCAAGCTCGACGGTCCCTGGCTGCGCGCCACACACCTGCCGGAGGACTTTCGCAAGCTCCCCGCCACCGGGCGCTTTGCGGCGGTGCGCACCTTTGTGCCACCCCCGCACGTGCGCGACCCGGTCGTGCCCGAGGTACTGCACAGCAGCTCGGCGGCCGACCTGATCCTGTTCGAGGGGCAGCCTGCCTACGCAGCGATTGAGGGTACCCGGCTGGAAAGAGCGACCAACACCCGCAGTCCGCTGTTTCGCTTCAACCGCCAGTCCTATTACTACCTCGCGGGCGGACGCTGGTTCAGCGCCCCGGGCCTGAAGGGTCCGTGGACCGATGTAACCTCGGCGCTGCCGGCGGACTTCTCTGACATCCCGCCCGACAGCCCCGCGAGTGCCGTTCTCGCGGCCGTGCCCGGCACCTCGCAGGCTGAGGCCGCGGCGCTCCTCGCGCGGGTTCCCAGGGTCCCCGCACCGTCAGCCGCGCAGGTGAGCGTCAGTTACCTCGGTGGTACCCCGCAGTTCCTGCCGGTCGAAGGCACGACGATGCAGTACGCGAGCAACACTCGCGACAAAGTGCTTCTGATCGGCAGCGTGTACTACCTCAGCCGACGCGGCGCCTGGTTCATGGCTCCGAGCCCTCAGGGGCCGTGGGCCGTTGCTGCCGGGCCGCCCGAAGTGATCTATACAATCCCGCCGAGTTCACCGGTTTACACCGTCACGTACGTCTCGTGGGGATACGATGAGTTCGGGGATTATGGGGAATATTGGGAGACAACGACGTACTGACCCGACTTCGCACAATGTGTTCTGCAAGCGAAGGCAGAAGTCACCTCCGTCGCCCGCGCGATCTCGGGTCCGCAGAGCGCTTGCGGATGAGCCAAGCTTCGCAGGGGAGGGCACGGCCCCTGTGCGTCGCGGGCGGAATCAAAAATACGGAGTAAAGACGTGAAGTACTGCGTTCCTATAATTCTCTCAGCGCTCTTGATCGCTTGCAGCGTCTACGCGCCCGACGCGGGCCACGAGGTTGTGCTCGTCGAGAAGCCCTGGTTCTTCGGACATGGCGGCGTTGATCCTGAACCGGTAAAGCCCGGCCGCACGTACGCTGCGCTCAGCACGGCGGGCGTGGACGTGTACATGCAGCCGATGAAAGCCGAGACCGAGATGCACGACACGATGACCTCGGATGGCGTGCCGATCAGCTTTCACGCGATCATGGTGCTGCAGGTCACGGATTCCGTTTCCCTCATTAAGAACTTCGGCCCGGATTGGTACAGAAACAATCTGGAGGAGCAGTTCAAGACGATGGTCCGACAGGCGGTCAGAAAGCGCGGCATGAACGAGACGGCGATCAGCACGACGGCGCTCGATGCGATCGATGAGGAAATCCGCGAGGCGCTGGTGGCGTTCATCAAGGAAAAGGGGCTGCCGGTCAAGGTCATCACGATGACCGTCGGACGCGCCAATCCGCCCGATGCCATCAAGAACCAGCGCATCGAGACTGCGACGCAGGAGCAACGCATTCAGACCGAGCAGCAGACCAAGCTCGCCGAGGTTCAGCGCAAGTCAGCCGAGGAGGCACGCGCTGCCGCGGACAACGCCTATCGGCAGGCGATCGGTTTATCCCCGGAACAGTACGTGCAGCTCAAACGCATTGAGATGGAGCAGCGGGTGTGCGCGGACGCGAAGTGCACGTTCATCGAAAACTCGGGCGCGCTCCCGGTATTCGGGGTGAAGTGATCCGGCTCGCGGGGCTCAGGGACCGCCGAGGATGAATGCGGCGACGAGGCAGCCACCCAACTACCCTCGCCTGACCCGCGGAAACTCAGCGTCAAGGTTTGCCGCCTGAGTGCCGATGGAGACACAACGATGACCCCCGAGATTCGCGCATTCGAATTCGCCCTGGGACTGTTCACGGTGATGATTGGCCTTGCCATCACTGACATTGCCCTTAGCCTCCACCGGCTCATACGCCACCGCGAAACCGTACGCTGGGACCCCTTGACCCTGCTCGGTGCGCTGTTCGCACTGCTGATGACGATCGGCATGTGGTTTGATCTGTGGGGCATCCGCCACGCGACCTCCGTGCGGCACTTTTTCTCGTATCTGGCGCTGCTCGCATCGTTCTTTGTGTTGTTTCTCATCTCCGCCTCAAGCCTGCCCGACGAGGTGGTCGGACCGGTGGACCTGCGGGTGTTCTACGAGTCGAACCGGCGCTACTACTGGAGCCTCGTCACGATCTTCCAGGCGCTTTATGTGGCCCTGGGCGTCCACTTTGTCGCCGACCAGTTCGCGCGCATGCCCGGTGCAGCGGTCGCAATGATCGCGATACAGTGGGGCGCGCTCATCCTGATTCCCGTGGTGCTGTTGTTTGTGCGATCTCGGGCCCTACATTACTTGGGCTTGGTGATCCTGCTCGCGATCGACCTTTGGCATTACTCGGTCTACGCGATCCTTTGATGCGTATCCGGCCAGCAGCTTCTCGAACTTTAGGTCCTGCTACTTCGCATAATGTATGGCAGCCGTCACGCAGGAATAGCTTAGGTCAATCAATCCCTTGGACGGGTGTTCTCGGGCCATCTCGATGGATGCGGCATTGCGCACGAGTCCCGCTGCCTATGGTAAAGTAATACCTGACTTACGCAAGGTATTACTATGTCCACAACTGTGACGTCGAAGGGGCAAGTCACCATCCCGAAGAAGGTTCGGGACTATCTGGGTCTAGCGCCCGGTTCCGCCGTTGACTTCGAAGTGTCGGGTGCGGGTGAGGTGACGTTGCGCCCAACAAAGCGTACGGCAACGCGCCGGCGGAGCCGATTCGCGAAATTGCGGGGCCGCGCAACGGTGACGATGCGGACTGAGGACATTCTCGCTCTGACTCGCGGTGGTTAAGCAGTCTTGATTCTTGTCGACACGAATGTCTTGCTGGACGTTCTACAGGACGACAGTACGTGGGGAGCTTGGTCGCTCCAAGCGCTGGAGTCAGCCGCTGCCCAGGACGCGCTCGCAATTAACCCGGTCATTTACGCGGAACTCTCGCTTGCCTTTGCGCGCATCGAAGAACTGCAGCAAGTCCTCATCGACGGGGCACTAACCGTCGAACCGATACCCCGCGAGGCGTTGTTTCTGGCGGGCAAGGCTTTTCTCCGCTACAGAAAACAGCAAGGGACGAAAGCCAGCGTCCTGCCTGATTTTTTCATCGGTGCACACGCAGCAGTAACCGGCTCACCGATTCTCACACGGGACATCGAACGTTACGGGACGTACTTCCCGACGGTGAGTCTCCTGGCACCGGGCTAGACTGGACGAGCCCTTCGTATCCTACTTCGCATAATGTATAGCAAGCGAAAATCAATTCTCAGCGAAAGCGGTTTGAGTTCGCAGCGGAGCAGGGCGCCGCCCCGGCCCGGTGCTGTCAATGCTTGCAGCGGCTGGGATGCGATGCTAGCATTGCTAGCATCGCATCCATTCGAGGTAGCTACAGTGGCACAACTGATGGTCCGAAACCTGCCAGATGACCTAGTTCGCGCACTCAAGCAGCGAGCCGCCAAGCGCAACCGCAGTGCCGAACAGGAGCACCGTGAAATCCTGAAGGCCGCTCTAAAGGGTCCCCAACGGAAATCGCTGGCAGAGGTGCTCGCGAGCATGCCGAACGTGGGCACAGACGCGGACTTCGCGCGCGAGCAAGCCGACCGCAGGCGCTGACATGTACCTGGTCGACACCGACGTCATCAGCGAGGCCCGCAAGGGGGACCAGGGTAACGCCGGCGTGCGAGCATTCTTCTCCCGCGCCACTCAGGAAGGGGCCGAGCTTTACCTTTCGGCGGTAACAATCGGCGAGCTCCGGCAAGGGGTCGAGCGAATTCGCCACCGGGGCGATAAGTTACATGCGCAACGGCTCGAGGAATGGCTGCTGCGAGTAACGTCCGCATACGCCGATCGAATCCTTCCCCTTGACGAGGAGACCGCACACATCTGGGGCCGTCTTCGCGTTCCCAATCCCGAGAACCCACTCGACAAACAGATTGCCGCGACGGCGTTGATTCACGGTCTTGAAGTCATTTCACGCAATGTCGCCCATTACGCGCCAACTGGGGTACGCGTGAGAGATCCCTTTACCTGAGTGTCTTCGCATGCACGGTAGCGTGTCTCGCCCGACGTCAGGCCTCCGGTCCAAAGAGTCTACTTCGCATAATGTATATTAAGTTAAATAGCATATGATGCGACGAAGACCTGCGGCTGTCGCGTCTCAGATTTCCTGTCAGACCGCCACCAATCACCGAGCCTCTTCTCCGAACAATGACTTAAGCGCATCTGCGGATTTCTCACTGCCGGAATTCCTGACATTGAGATCTGTCGCGGGTCATCTCTAGATTCAATTACGGAGTTCTGACAAGAATTCTGACGCGCCGGACGAGAGCCATTTTCGCTAGGCTGACTCCTCAACGAGCGCGCGGACGCTGGGCAGCATGGGTCGGCTGTTCGCCGCTAGCCTCGTCAGCTCAAGCGCAGTTACCAGGCAGGCAATCCGGTGGGCAATCCAGCCTGGCTCCGAGCGACTGTATCCACGCAAATCCAAGTCACTAACCAAGGGACTAGCCGCAGCGACTTGCAACGCTTTCAACGCCTTCGTCCGCAGGCCTAGGAGCTCCGGGCGAGCAACAACGGCGAGAATTGAACCCGCGGTGATCCCGTATCGGGCGCAGTTACTATCTCCACTGACGACCTTAGTCAGCTGAAGTTCAAAATCATCCCAGGTGCCTCTAGGCCGTTGAAGGGAGCTTGGGACAAATGCCGGCGCTAACTCTTGTCCGCGCGGCTCATAGCGCAGTCCTGCCGCTTGTGCCCAATGTGGCTGACTTTGCCAGACAGCGGCCCCCGAACGGCATACGATGCCTCCTGCCCGCTTTCCGCTTGCACGGCATTCAGCGCGATCCGACGTCTTCATGTTTCGCGAGCGCGCAGGCAGACGGCCCGGCAGCATCCCGCCTCGGGCAAGTATCAGTCGACGGGCCTAGCCAGCTATGCCGGCAGCCGGATCGGCTCCCTAATCAGCCTGAGCCCCCGGACAAGCCGCTTTGATTTGCGCGATCTTAGTGTCTAGCGCCTTGTTGTATTCGCCAGTGCTCACCTGGTATTTGGTCTTTTCCGTGCCCGTAACCAACCCAGCGACGAGGCCTATAGGCACAACCATCGAGACACCATTACCGATCTTTGATGCGGTGCTGGCCTTCTCGGAGTTCAGCGTCCGTAAGTCGCCCGGGGCAGTCGCGCAGTTGATAGGCATAGCCTGAGCCGCCGCTTCTTCCTTTTTTTCCTGCATCGCGCAGCCAGTCAATACCACCAGTCCAAATGCGCAGAGACCTGCGCCGATTAATTTCGTCATTAATGCACTCCACAAAATGGATGTTGTCACTGTCCGCCACGTCGCTGCTCGACCTTGCTTGCTCAGGGACCAGCGCAAGCGTGGCTGTTCCCGAAGCAGTCAAAACGTGCCCGGCATCGCAGGCTCACCAGCGAACTGATACCCCCCCAGGGACTTAGGCGCAAGGTGGTAAATACCTATTTCGCTGGCCAACACCGCATGCCGGTGGTTGAGGCGACCCTCAGCAGGGGCCGAACCACATGATGGGCCGGCGGACCCCGGTTACACCACTTGCAGCCCCCGCTCCCATGCGCGATTTGGGCACGGCTCGTACAACAAGGCGCCATAACGTACCTTCTCGGCTTTATCGGCCAAGTGGTTCAGTCTGAAAGGGCTTCCTTGTCCGTCCTTGGCTATGGAATACTTCCCTTCACGTGGGGTTTCCGTCTGTAGCGCAAAAACCATAAGTCGACGAAGTCCCGACAACAACCAGCAGATTAGGAGCCGTAACAGTGGCCACAAACACGCTGCCTGTGAGTGAGTACGGGATCGACAAGGCACACCGCCGCGTCATCTTCGCCTCGAGTCTGGGAACGGTTTTCGAGTGGTATGACTTCTATCTTTACGGCTCATTGGCCGCGATTATCTCCAAACAGTTCTTTTCCGGGGTCAATGAAACCACCGGGTTTATCTTTGCGCTCCTGGCATTTGCTGCCGGCTTTGCCGTAAGGCCCTTTGGCGCGCTGGTGTTTGGCCGCCTGGGGGACCTGGTGGGTCGCAAACACACCTTCCTCATCACGATCGTGATCATGGGTCTCTCGACGGCATTGGTCGGGGCACTGCCCAGTTACGCCAGCGTCGGTGTCATCGCTCCGGTGGCGCTTATCGCGCTGCGGCTGCTGCAGGGACTCGCCCTCGGCGGCGAATACGGCGGGGCGGCCACCTACGTCGGCGAACACGCACCTCCGGGCAAGCGCGGCCTGTACACGAGCTGGATCCAGACGACGGCCACCCTGGGGCTCTTCCTGAGCCTCCTGGTCATACTCTTTTGCCGCTCCTGGCTCGGCCCCGAATTTGACACCTGGGGCTGGCGTATCCCGTTCCTGATCTCCGTATTGCTCCTCGGTGTCTCGGTCTACATCCGATTGCAGCTGGCCGAGTCACCGGTGTTCCTGGAGATGAAGGCCGAGGGCACGAACTCCAAGGCGCCGCTGACGGAATCCTTCGCACGCTGGGGCAACATGCGCCTGGTCATCCTCGCCCTCCTCGGGGCGACCGCAGGCCAGGCCGTGGTGTGGTACTGCGGGCAGTTCTACGCCCTCTTCTTCCTCACCCAGGTGCTCAAGGTCGACGCGCAGCCGGCGAACCTGCTGATCGCCGCGGCCCTGCTGATCGGCACGCCGTTTTTCGTCATCTTTGGCGCCCTCTCAGACCGCATCGGCCGCAAGAAGATCATCCTGGCCGGCTGCCTGATCGCGGCCATCACGTACGTGCCCATCTTCAAGGGCCTCACGCACTTTGCAAATCCGGCCATCGAGAGCGCCTCCAGCCACTCGCCCGTGACGGTCGTCGCGGACCCCGATGCGTGTTCCTTCCAGTTCGATCCGGTAGGTAAGAAGAAATTTGTCCAGTCCTGCGACATCGCCAAAGCCGCGCTCGCCAAGGCGGGCGTGCCGTACCGCAACGAAGCAGCCCCGGTAGGAACCGTCGCGCAGATCCGCATCGGCGATGCGCCGCTCATGCCTGCGGTGGAAGGCGGCACCATGTCGGGCGCGGATTTCAAGGCCGCTACGGATAAATTCTCGAAGAGCCTCAACGCGTCGCTGAAGGCCGCCGGATATCCCGCCAAGGCCGATCCGGCGCAGATCAACTACCCGATGGTGCTGGTGCTGCTCGTGATCCTGGTGATCTACGTCACCATGGTCTATGGCCCGATCGCCGCCTGGCTGATCGAGCTCTTCCCGGCGAAGATCCGCTACACCTCCCTCTCCTTGCCCTATCACATCGGTAACGGCTGGTTCGGCGGCTTCCTGCCCACCATCGCCTTCGCCCTGGTGGCACTCACGGGCGATATTTACTACGGGCTGCGCTATCCGATCCTCATTGCCCTGATGACGGTCGTGATCGGCTTTCTGCTGCTGCCGGAAACCAAGGACCGGACGATTCGATAACCTCAGGCGGTCAGTTGCGTAAGAGCGGCGGTCGGGGCGGGTAACACCCCGACCGCCTCCACGCCCTTTCGTTTAGCCTGCCTCGACCCGAGGGCGAGCCCCCCAGCGGGCAAGCTTCGGTTGAAGCCGCAACCGCTCTTGCCGCAGAATCCGTAAAGCCATCGGCAAGCCACCTGCGCCGCAGCGGCGCAGGTGGCGATGACTTTCGGGAAGCATTGCGCGTTCGAAGCGTCCCGGCGGCGGGATGCTCTCGAGGCTGGCCGGCGCAGACGCTCGATCAGAGAGGGATGCACGCTATGAACGATGCACAAGACAAGCGTCGCGGCTGGAGCTGGTGGTACCTGCTGTTCATCGTGCAGTTCGTCGCGGTTCTCTGGCCGCCCTTTTACAACAGCATCGAACCGTCCTGGATGGGGATCCCCTTCTTTTACTGGTACCAGATGCTCTGGGTGCTGATCAGCGCCGCGTTCACGGCGGTGGTGTATTTCGCGACCCGGGCATAGCGCCCGCTCACACGAGCCGGAGACAGTCAGATGCAGGGCGTGAACTGGGTGGCATTGAGCGTCTTCGCCTTGCTGTTCGTCTTTATCAGCTGGCTCGGTTTTGCCGCGGCCCGCTGGCGCCGCGGTGACCTTGACCTGCTGCACGAGTGGGGACTCGGTGGCCGCCGCTTCGGCACGATGATCACCTGGTTCCTGGTCGGCGGCGATCTTTACACGGCCTACACCTTCATCGCCGTACCCGCCCTCGCCTTCGGCGCCGGTGCGCTCGCGTTCTTCGCCGTTCCCTACACCATCGTCATCTATCCGATTCTGTTTCTGGTGTTTCCGCGGCTCTGGTACGTGTGCCACAAGCGCGGCTATATCACCGCCGGGGATTTCGTGAAGGGTCGGTTCGGCAACCGCTGGCTCGCGCTCGCCATCACCGTCACCGGCATCGTCGCGACGATGCCTTACATCGCGCTGCAGCTCGTGGGCATACAGGTGGTCATCGGCGCGCTCGGGATCTCCGGTACCGGCCTCATGGCCGATCTGCCGCTCCTGATCGCCTTTGCGGTGCTGGCCGCCTTCACTTACTCGAGCGGCCTGCGCGCGCCCGCCTCCATCGCAGTGGTCAAGGACATCCTCATCTATATCACCGCCTTTGCGGCCGTGATCGTGATCCCGATGCAGCTCGGCGGCTTTGGCAAGATCTTCGCGGCCCTGCCCCCCCAGAATGTCGTGCTGGCGGTACCCGGACCGAACACGACCGGGGCCTACAGTGCTTACGCGACGCTCGCCCTGGGTTCGGCGCTGGCCCTATTTCTCTATCCGCACTCGCTTACCGCCATCCTCAGTGCCAGCAGCGGTCGTGCGATTCGGCGCAACGCGGCTATGCTGCCCGGCTATACCTTCATGCTGGGGCTGCTCGCGCTGATCGGCTTCTTCGCCGTTGCCGCCCACGTCGCCAAGCTCCCCGAATACGCGGCCGGCTTCAAGCAGTTCGGCAACAACTTCGCCGTTCCCGCCCTGCTCTTGCACAGCTTCCCGTCCTGGTTCGTCGGCGTCGCATTCGCCGCCATCGGCATCGGTGCGCTGGTGCCCGCGGCCATCATGTCCATCGCCGCCGCCAATCTCTATACCCGCAATATCCATCGCGAGTTCATCAATAAGAACCCCACCGACAAGCAGGAATCGCAGATCGCCAAGTGGGTGTCCCTGATCGTCAAGGTCGGCGCACTCGCCTTCATCCTCTTTGTGCCCACGACGTATGCCATTCAGCTGCAACTGCTCGGCGGCATCTGGATCATTCAGACGCTGCCGGCGGTGATGCTGGGCGCGTATACGCGCTGGTTTAACTCCTGGGCGTTGCTGATCGGCTGGGCGGCGGGCACCGTAGCTGGAACCGCCATGGCGGTCGCGGCGCAACTGAAACCGACCTATCCGCTCGCGTTCGCCGGGCACAGCTTCCCCGGTTATTCCGCCCTCTACACGCTCGTGCTGAATCTCTTCCTGGCGGTGGTGCTGACGCTGCTGTTCAATGCCCTCGGTTCACGCCACGATGTCACGGATGAGACGCTGGCGAGCGACTATCACAGCTGAAGTGAATCTCAGCCGCGCGCCTCTCACGGCCGCCGCCGTGCTGCTCCTCGCAGCACTCAACGCGCGCCCCTCCGGCGCAGACACTCAAGCACCCCATGCACCCCCGGCACCGGACTATAGCCGCGCGGACACGTGGGCCGCGTGGCCCGGGCGTGCGAGCAGCGCGGACAGCGTTGCCCCGGGCCTGCCGGATGCATCCGCGCCCGATAACGCCAGGGTCGACGTGTTCTTCATTCACCCGACGACCTACCTCACCGGCAGCGAGCCCAACGCGCGCTACGACGAGCCTGGCTTGACCGGCAGCCAGCTCGAGCACGGCGTGCTGCGCTTCCAGGCGAGCGTTTTCAATGCCTGCTGCCGCATCTATGCCCCGCGCTACCGTCAGGCGACCATCAGCGCCTTCCTCACCGATGATGACGCGCAGGCCATCGCCGCCTTCAAGCTCGCCTACGCCGATGTGCTGCGCGCCTTTGACTACTATCTGCAGCACGAGAACCACGGGCATCCCTTCATCATCGCCAGTCACAGTCAGGGTTCTTTGCACGCCATGCGGCTGCTGCAGGAACGCATTGCCGGCCAGCCGCTGCAGCAGCAGCTCGTGGTGGCGTACGCGATCGGCTACGACATTCCGGAGGATATTGAGCGCGCGGGACTGCCCGTGTGCCGCTCGGCAACCCAGACCGGCTGCCTGGTTGATTGGAACAGCGTCAAGGCAGGCATCAGCGACAGCACACGCCGAAGCCATCACCTGATCTGGCTGGAAGGGCATTATCAGCACCTCCAGCTGCGCCGACTGATATGCGTCAATCCGCTCAACTGGACGCCAGACGCCACGGCCCCCGCGCAGCTGAATCTCGGCGCCCTGCCGGGCGTGCGCGCGAACGAAGCTCTGCTGCCCCCGGTGCCGCAGCTCACCGGCGCCAGCTGCGAGGCGGGGCTGCTGCGCGTTTCGATTCCGCTGCGCGAGCGTCACGGCTTCGTGAACGTGATGACGCTCGCCGGCAGCTACCACGTGTTTGACTACAATCTTTTTTACACCAACATCCGCGTGAATGTGCGCGAGCGTATCAACGCTTTCCACGCGGCTGCCGCGGCTCCCGGACCCTAGCGCCCAAAGACGGAGCTAGGGGGCGGAGGGGCGGCGGGCTTGCGCACGATCAAGCGGGCGGCATCCGACACCGATGCGGTGCGCGTGCGTCGGTCAAACAGACACAGCTGCCGGCCGGGCTGATGATTCACGTGCGGCCGGTGATGACCCACGATGAGCAGCGCGGAGTACCCAATGCGGTCATCAAAATCCACCCGCTCCCCCGCCGGCCGCGCCGCACGCAGCGAGCTCGCCGCCCGGCAGGCCTTCAGAACCTCCTGGTCGTAGGCACTCCAGGCTTGCGGCGTCGAGGCCGCAGCGCAGGCCCAAGCCGCAACGCAAGCCAGACCGCTGGCGCGACCGATCCGGCGTAACCGACTGCGATCAGCGCGGCGCGAGCAGGCCCTCTTTGGCCATTTCCTTCGCCGTGGCATCGGCGACTTCCTTGATGAGGGTATCCAGGTCCTTGGGATTGGCCGTGCGGCTGGTGCTCGCCCACAAGAGCTTGTCCGGTTGCAGCGAGTAGACCAGCGTCTCGACCGAAACGTACGTATCGGTGGTCACGTAACCCGGATCGTACGCGCGTCCCCAGCCATAGCCCCAATACGGACCGAATCCGCCGTAGTAAACCGGCACCGACATACCCGGAGTGTAGGTGACCTGCTGGTCCTTGCCGACGACGCGCATGATGACCGCGCCATTGGCACCGGCGTCACGCACGCGCTGGCGTGCGGCTTCACCGTCGCCGCGCAGACCGTCGGGCACGACGGTGTAAGCCGGGATGCCGACCGCACCGCGCTGCGTGAGGTCCGCGGCCAGTGCGTCCTCACCCGCGCGGCGCTGGGATTCGTTACGGGAGACGAAAACCGCGGCCACCTTCTTGCCGATGGGGCTGATCGGCGCCGTTCCCGGGGCCTTCCAGGTCGATGTGAAGGTCGTGGTGCTGCAAGCCACGAGCAGTACGACCGCCGCAATCGTTATTCTGCGCAGAGTCTGTGACATGGTATTAAGTTCCTCCGTAGGGCCGGCAGCGTACTCCGCCGCGCGCGCAATCGCCATCCGCGACGCGGCGGTAAGCCTAGGGATTGATGGCGATGATCTTCACGGAACGTGCGCTGCAGCTGTGATCGTTGCAGACGCTGCCGAACCAGAGCTCACCGTTACCGATCATGACGCCCAGGCTGTTGGAAAACAGATCCCCGTACGCTTGCTGCGCGATCGCTTGCTGGGTCTTCCATGTCAACAGTTCGTCGTAGTGCACGAGAAACTGCGCGGGCGTATGCAGTCGCACCCACTGACCTTTGAGTCGCGTACGGAGCGGGTAGCTGACCATGTTGGCTACCTGCTCACGCGCCTGCTCGCTCACGGCGGCTTGCAGCTCGCGTAAGCAGCTGCGGTAGGGTTCGTGCTCCCCGAACAGCACATCGAGCCGCGCGTCGACCTGTGCTGCCTCAGCGGCGACCCCGACCGCTGACCCTGCGAGCAGTACGAGCAGCAGCAAGCCCGAGAGGTATGGCCGATGGCAGCCGCTGCGCTTGCACCGGCGAACAGCGCCGTGTGTCTCGCTGGCAGACTGTCCTGCGCCCATGACCTACCCCGCCTTCAGCGAATGCCCGCGCCCGACGCGTCCACGCCCCTAAGACCCCCGCACATCAGGTACCCAGGTACTGCACGTGGATGTAGGCGCCGGTATAGATGTTGTAGAGCAGATACCAACCCGGATGGTCCGGGTCGTCATACACAATAAAGTCATCCCCGCAGGTCCAGCACCATTCCGCCGCGAGCGTCCAATCCCACGCAGCCACCTCAAACCCGAAGCCGCCCGCAAACCAGAAACGATGCCGATCGCGATCAAAGCGTGTGACCGCGTAGCGGTAGTTCGGCCCGAAGCGCGTGAAGTGCCCGGCCGGCCAGGGGTGATCCAGGTGGAAGCGCGGATCATCCGGGCGATCGTGCCCGTACCATTCGTCGTGGCTCACGTGCGGGTGGTTGTTGATGCGATTGCGCTCATCGATCTCCGGCCGCGGCGGCGCCGTGCGGTCCGGACGCGCCACGGGCGCTGGCGGAATGTGTCCCTGGTTGGCGCGCGGCATGCTCGGACCGTGCGGCATCTCCGGGCGCGGTTCGGCGGCGACTGGCCGGCCGCCCTGCTGGGCACTCAATGGCAGGATCCCGATAAGACCCAAGACTGCCAATAAACACGTAAGCCGCCGGGTCATGAGATTTCTTCCTTCGTCGGCCGTGCGACGGATTGCGGATCAGAAGCGCTCGAGGGCAGGTGAGCCGGGGGCGCGGGGCGGGCGGCCAGGACCGTCGCCAGACACGCGGCGAGCTCGGCCGCGTGCAGTGGCTTGGTCAGGATCGCCTGAACGCCCGCTACGGCTGCCTGTGCCTGAAGATCCGGGCCGCCGTAACCACTGACGAGGATCGCCGGAAGGTCCGGCCGCAGCTGGCGCATTTGCGCCAGGAGTTCCGTGCCGGACACGTCCGGCATGATCGCATCGCTCACGACGGCGTCAAAGCGCTCAGGCGCGGCGCGGAAGACCTTGAGCGCCTGCGTGGGCCCCACGCAGCCGACCGGCTCGTAGCCGAGGCCCGCCAGCACCTCCTCGGCCAGGCGTACGAGACTTTCCTCATCATCGACCACGAGAATGGTCTCACCGGCGCCTGCGGGCGGTGCGAGCGGAATGGGCTCTTGCAGCGGCTCCCCGCTGGCCAGCGGCAGATAGACACTGAAGGTGGTCCCCGCCCCCGTGTGGCTGTCCACTTCGAGCGCCGCGCCGTGATCGAGTACGATGCCGTGCACGAGCGAGAGGCCCAGGCCGGTGCCCTCACCCACCGGCTTCGTGGTGAAGAACGGGTCAAAGATACGCTCGACCTGATTCGTGTTCATGCCGATGCCGGTGTCGGCAATGTCAACGCGCGCATAAGACCCGCGCCGCAGACGCCCGACCGTGCAGACCCGTTCGCTGTCCACGTCCGCATGGGTTGCACGAATCTCGACCTGCCCCGCCTGCCCGACCGCCTGGATCGCATTCGTGACGAGGTTCGCGAACATCTGGTGCAGCTGCGAGGCATCGCCGGCCACGACGAGGGGTTCCCGCGGCACTCGCAACTCGATGCGCACGCGCAGCGGCAGTGCGGCGGCGCTCAGATTACGCACCTCACTCAGCGTTCGCTGCAGCACAAGGGGCACAGCGCTGCCGACTCCGGGGCGGCTGAACGCGAGAATGCGTGCCACCAGGTCCCGCGCCCGGTTGGCCGCCATGACAATGTTCTCAAGGTAGCGTCGCAGCGCTGTCCCGGGGTGCGTGTGTTCGATGCCGAGCTCCCCGTAGCCGAGGATGGCGCCAAGGACGTTGTTGAAGTCGTGCGCAATACCCCCGGCGAGCGTCCCCAGGGCCTCGAGCTTCTGTGACTGATGCAGCTGCCGCGTCACGCGCTCGTGGCGCGCGAGCTGGCGCAGGAAGGCGACGAGCAGCACGGTGGCGAGGGCCGTGATGACGAACGTACGAATCACGTTGGTCCAGGTCTTGGCGCGCCAGTCCTTGAGGATCGCCCGCTCGCTGCGACCGGCAACGACAATGGCCGGGTAGCCCGCAACGCGCCGGAGGCTCAAACGCATGCGCCCGAGACTGGGATGCTCGAAGCTCAAGTGCAGGGCATCCCCGTGCGCCAGTGCTGCGAGCGCCCCGCCCCAGGGAGACGGCCCCGTTTCGAGCCTCTCGCGCTCGCGGCTGACGAGCGCCGTGCCGTCCGAGCGCAGCAGCTCAATGCTGCTACCATCGCCCAGATCCAGCGCGTGATAGAAGCGACGGATATAGGCGACGTCCACCGCAGCTCCAGCAATGCCGCGAAAGCCCTCCCCGGCCAGACGCCGGCTGAGCACGAAGGTCGGGTCGCCGGTCACGCGGCTCACAAATGGTTCGCTCACGTACAGTCCGAGAGCCGGATCGTCGCGCTGCGCCGTGTAGTAGGCGCGATCGCTCAGATCCGCGTTGGAACTCGAGGGCGCTGAGCTCACGTGCAGCCCGCGCGCCGGGTCGAAGAGAAAGAGATTACGCACCTGCGGCACGCCGCTCATGTGCCGCCGCAGCAGATCCGCAATCGCGGCTCGATCGGCAGGGGCACCTGCGACGTCCGGGTCCAGCATCGCCGCCTGCTTGAGAATGAGGTCGGTGGCCTGCAGGGCCCGCGCCGCCTGCTCGGCGAGTGCCCCGGCCACGTTATCGTACTGCCGTTCAGCCTCCGTGAGGGTGGCCGAGCGGTCCCGCAGGGCATCGAACAGCGCCGAGAGCCAGACAGCTGCGCAGACGGCCACAACGACCAGCACCAGGCGCAGCCGCAACGCGCGCCCGCGGCCATCGGGCGCGGCGCCCGCTGCTAGCGCAGCGGCGCGCTCGGACACGGAAGACCGAGAGCGGCCCATAGATCGGCCCGGGTGAAGGGCTTGGCGAGGATGCGCGTCACGCCCAGACGGGTGGCCATGGCATCATTGGCCATATCGGCGGCGGCGAACCGCCCGGAGGCGAGCACGATGGCCGCGCGCGGATAGGCCCGTCGCCAGGCATTAAGGATTGCATGAGCCTGCTGTTGACACGACACATCCACCAGTACTGCATCGATGTCAGCCGGGATCTCTTCCCTGACATCGGCGCACAGCGCCTGCACACCGCCCTCCTCGAGCCATTCGCGGATGAGCTCGCGGTGAAGACTATCATGCTCGACGACCAGCACGCGCTTCATGCCGGGCCTCCCGCATGAACGAAGTGCCCGTGCCCCACGTGCTCGTGGTCGATGATGACAGCGCGGTACGGCAGCTGGTCGAAGAGTACCTCGGCCAGAATGACTTTCGGGTGACCGGCGCTGCGGGCGGCAGCGAGCTGATGGGCACCTTGCGTGCCGGAGTCGTCGATCTTGTACTGCTGGACCTGCGGCTGCGCGGCGAGGACGGCATGCACCTCCTGCGCCAGCTGCGCGCCGAGTCGCAGATCCCTGTCATCATCCTCACCGGCCGCACGGAAGAAGCCGATCGCGTCATGGGGCTCGAGCTCGGCGCCGATGACTACCTCACCAAACCCTTCAGCCCGCGGGAGCTCCTGGCACGCATCCGCACGGTGCTGCGCCGTACGCAGCTGCGCGGGGACCCGCAGGGCACGCGCGTTTGCCGCGCCTACCGCATTCCTGGCTGGGAACTGAACCTCAGAACCCGCCGCCTGACAGCAAGCGCTGGCGGCGAGATCGCCCTCAGCAACGGGGAATTCAACCTTCTTGCGGCGCTGCTCGCCACGGCCAACCGCGTAGTCAGCCGTGATCAGCTGATCGAGATGAGCCGGCGCTACGACAACGAGGTGTACGACCGGGCCATCGACGTGCAGATCCTGCGCCTGCGGCGCAAGATCGAGGTCAATGCCGCGGAGCCCAAAATCATCGTCACCGAGCGCGGCGTCGGTTATCGCCTGGCCGTCACTGTCGAAGCCGTTTACTGAATCGCCCTCTGTCACCTAGCTCGCCCCCGCGCGCCGTGCCGGTTCTTGCCGGTCCTGGGGGACAAATCTCTACGCCGCGTGTCGCAGCCTGCTTGCGGGTTGCATTTCACCTGTAACACGGCGCCGCGCACGCGTAATCGTCACTCGCCACGCCTGCGGTAGCTTTGGCGGCGGCATGTGGATCGTCAAACTGGCGCTCAGGCGCCCGTATACCTTTTTGGTGCTCGCCATCCTGATCACGCTGCTGGGCGTGTTCTCGATCCTGCGCACCCCGACCGACATCTTCCCGAACATCAAGATTCCGGTGGTGGCCGCCATCTGGAGGTATACGGGTCTGTCCCCCGGTGAGATGGCGTTGCGTCTGGTGCTGGCGAGCGAGCGCACCGCGCAAACCACCGTCAACGACGTCGAGCACACCGAGTCGCAGTCACTCAGCGGCACCTCGGTGGTGAAGTACTTCTTCCAGCCGAACGTCAACGAGGAACTTTCCTTCGCCCAGATCACGGGCGTCTCGCAGACCGGGCTGCGGCAGGCGCCACCGGGCACGACACCGCCCTTTATCCTCGCCTACAACGCCTCCTCAGTGCCGATCCTGCAGCTGGCGCTCTCGAGCGAGACGCTCTCGGAGGCGCAGCTGTTCGACCTGGGCAACAGCATCATCCGTACCGCCCTTGCCACGGTGCCGGGCGCCTCCATGCCCTACCCCTACGGCGGTCTGCAGCGCCAGGTGCAGGTGGATCTGAACCCGGACGCGCTGCGTGCGCAGGGACTTTCGGGTAATGACGTCACCAACGCCATCGGCAATCAGAACTCGATTCTGCCGGCCGGCACCCAGAAGATCGGCGACCGCGAGTACTTCGTTTCGGTCAACTCCAATCCGAGCACCATACCGGAGCTCAATGACCTGCCGGTGACCACGCGCAACGGCACGGTCATCTACGTACGCGACGTCGCCCACGTACGCGACGGCTATCCGCCGCAAACGAACATGGTGCGCCGCGACGGCCGCCGCGGCGTGCTCATGAGCGTGCTCAAGACCGGCAGCGCCTCAACTCTCGACATCATCAAGGAAATCAAACAGCGCATTCCCGGGGTGCTGACACAGCTGCCCCCGGGCTTCAACATCGATCTGGTGGGCGATCAGTCGCTGTTTGTGCGCGGCGCAATCTCCGGCGTGGTGCGGGAGGCCGTCATCGCCGCCGCCCTGACCGCGCTCATGATCCTCTTATTCCTCGGCAGCGTGCGCAGCACGCTGATCATCGCGATCTCCATTCCCCTGTCGATCCTGGCATCGATCACCTGTTTATCGGCGCTCGGGGAGACGATCAATATCATGACGCTCGGCGGGCTTGCGCTCGCGGTTGGCATCCTGGTCGATGACGCCACGGTTACGATCGAGAACATCAACTATCACCTCGAGCACGGCGAGGACGTCGAGGAGGCGATCCTCAACGGCGCGCACGAAATCGCGCTGCCAGCGCTGGTCTCGACGCTCGCAATCTGCATCGTGTTCATTCCGATGTTCATGCTGGGCGGTGTGGCGCGGTATCTGTTCGTGCCGCTCGCCGAGGCGGTGGTGTTCGCGATGCTCGCCTCGTACCTGCTGTCGCGGACGCTCGTGCCGACGCTGGCCAAGTACTGGCTGCACAAGCACGACCCGCGCGCCCACGAGACGGCCCGCGGCTTCTTCCAGCGCCTGCAGCAAGGCTTCGAACGCTGGTTCAACGGAGTGCGCGAGGGTTACCACGCGCTGCTCGAGCGTGCGCTGGCGGCGGGCATGCGCTTCGCCGCCCCCTTCCTCGGCGCCATGGCGCTGACGGCGCTACTGGCGTTCCCGTTCGGGCGCTACCTGCCCGGGCTCGGGCAGGATTTCTTCCCGAGCGTGGATGCCGGGCAGATCAAGCTGCACGTGCGCGCCTTCACCGGCGCACGCATCGATGAGACGGCCACTCTGTGTGATCGGGTGGAAGCGAGCATCCGTGAGGTCATTCCGGCACGCGAGATTGCCACTATCGTTGATAACATCGGCGTGCCCTACAGCGGTATCAATCTGGCCTACTCAAGCTCCGCGCCCGTCGGCTCCGGCGATGCCGATATCCTCGTGAACCTCAACGAGGGTCATCGCCCGACCATCGAGTACGTGCGCAAACTGCGCGCGCAACTGAACCTGCTCTACCCCTCCACCACCTTCGCTTTCCTGCCGGCGGACATCGTCAGTCAGATCCTGAACTTTGGCCTGCCGGCGCCCCTTGACGTGCAGGTGTCCGGCTTCAATGTCGAAGCCAATCGCACCTACGCCAATGCGCTGCTGGCGCGCATGCACCAGATCCCGGGCATCGCGGACCTGCGCATCCAGCAGGCGTTCGATTACCCGACGCTGAACGTGGATGTCGATCGCAGCAAAGCGGCGCTCCTGGGACTGACCGAAACAGACGTGGCGTCGGACCTGCTCACCTCCCTCTCCGGCAGCGGCCAGAACCTGCTGTCGTTCTGGATCGACCCGAAGACCGGCACGCAGTACCCGGTCGTGGCACAGACGCCGCAATTTCGCCTGGCGACGCTCACCGATCTGACGACCACGCCCGTCACGGGGCCCGCCAGCCGCACCCCGCAGATGCTCGCGAATCTCTCCTCCTTCCGCCGCAGCATGACGCCGGCGGTCGTCAGTCACTACGACGCCACCCCGGTCATCGATATCTACGGTGCCGCCGATGGCGAGGACCTCGGCTATATCTCAACGCAGATCAACAAGCTGGTCGCCGACACCAAGCACTCGCTCGCGCGCGGCTCGAAGGTCATCGTGCGCGGCCAGATCAAGACCATGGGGGACTCCTTCATCGGGCTGCTGGTCGGTCTGGCAGGGGCGGTGATCCTGGTTTACCTCCTGATCGTGGTGAATTTCCAGTCGTGGCTCGATCCGTTCATCATCATCACCGCCCTGCCGGCCGCCCTCGGCGGGATCGTGTGGATGCTGTTCCTCACGCACACCCCGGTGAGCGTGCCCGCCCTTACCGGGGCCATCATGTGCATGGGCGTGGCGACCGCGAACAGCGTGCTGGTGGTGAGCTTTGCGCGCGAGCGCATGAATGCCGGGGATGACGCCACGCACGCCGCGCTGCAGGCGGGCACCACGCGCTTTCGCCCGGTGCTCATGACCGCGCTCGCGATGATCATCGGCATGGTCCCCATGGCGCTGGGCCTGGGTGAGGGCGGGGAGCAGAATGCCCCCCTGGGACGCGCGGTGATCGGCGGGCTCATCTTTGCCACTGTGGCCACGCTTTTCTTCGTCCCCACGGTCTTTTCACTCATTCATTCGCGCCGGAGCAGCTGATGCCCGACCCACCCAACACAGCAGCCCCGCCCACGGCGGCCGATCCGCGCACGCGGCGCTATGTGCTGATACTGGTGGCCCTTGCGGTGCTCTTTGCCATCTGGGGCATCGTCAGCCGCTTAAGCGCGCGCATCGCGCTGGAGAAACAGGCGGGCGCGGCGGCGGTCGCCACCGTGACGACCACCAAAGCCCGTGCCGGTCCCGGATCCGACACGCTGGTGCTGCCCGGCAGCGTGCAGGCCTTCTACGAGGCACCGATTTACGCGCGCACCAGCGGGTACCTGAGGGTGTGGAACACCGACATTGGCACGCCGGTAAAGAAGGGGCAGCTCCTGGCGCTGATCGACACACCCGAAGTGGATCAGGAACTGCTGCAGGCGCAGGCGGATCTGGCGACCGCCGCCGCCAACTATCAGCTGGCCCGCACGACCAACGAGCGCTGGCAGGGGTTGCTCGGCACCGAATCGGTCTCGCAACAGGATGCCGACCAGCGCGCCGGCGATGCGGCCGCCAAGGCCGCCGCGCGCCAGTCAGCGGCCGCGAACGTGGCCCGCCTGCAGGAGCTGGAATCCTTCAAGCGCGTACTCGCGCCCTTCGATGGCATCGTTACGCAGCGCAACACCGACGTGGGCGCGCTGATCAATGCCGGTCAGAGCGCGGGCAATGCCTTGTTTCGCGTCGCGGACGTGCATCGCCTGCGCATCTACGTCTCCGTCCCACAACCGTACGCTTCGGCCATCCATCAGGGACTCACCGCGGACCTGGTGTTCGCCGATCACCCCGGCCGGCGCTACGAGGCCGTGGTGGCGAACTCCGCACAGGCGCTCGATGCGACTTCGCGCACGCTGCAGGTCGAACTGCAAATCGACAATTCCAAAGGCGCGTTGCTGCCCGGATCGTACGCGCAGGTGTACTTCACGCTCAGCGGCGCTGACAACACGCTGCGCATTCCGGTGAACACCGTACTTTTCCGCACCGATGGCCTGCGGGTGGCGGTGCTGGATGAGCAGCACCGCGTGCATCTGAAGACCATCACCGAGGGCCGTGATTTTGGCACCGAGATCGAGGTGCTCTCCGGCATTACCGCCAACGATGTGCTGGTGGCGAATCCGCCCGATTCCATCAGCGATGGCATGCAGGTGCGCCTGGCACCACCGCAACCCCCTGGCAGCCAGCCACCAGGCAACGGACATTCCTGATGCGCGCAGCTGCGGTGGCCGTCGCGATGCTCCTCGGGCTGAGCGGCTGCTCGCTCGCCCCGCATTACGATCGTCCCTCGACGCCCAAGCCGGCGGATACCTACAAGGAAGCCGGCGAGTGGAAAGTCGCGACCCCGGCGGACACCACGCCGCGGGGGCCCTGGTGGTCGGTGTTTCAGGACCCGGAACTGGATCACCTGGAAGCCCAGGTGACCGACGCCAACCAGAGCCTGCGCGCAGCATTGGCGCAGCTGGAGGAGGCGCGCGCGCAGACGCGCATCGCGCGCTCGAGCTACTTCCCGACCCTGGACGCCGGCGTGGGCGCAACGCGCGAGCGGGTGTCGATCAATTCACCCAACTACGTGGCCGGCAAGTCCGCGACCAGCAACCTGTATACCCTCGGCGGCAACCTCTCCTACGAGGCCGATGTGTTTGGACGCGTGCGCAACACCGTGGCCAATGCGCGTTACAGCGAGCAGGCCACCGCCGGCGATGTAGCGACGATGGATCTGGCGCTGCATGCCGAGCTCGCCACGGACTACTACACGCTGCGCGGGCTGGATGTGGAGCAAAGGCTGCTCGACCAGACGGTCGTCGACTATGCCCGCGCGCTGCAGCTGACGCAGAATCTGTACAAGGGCGGTGCCTCGCCCCTGTCGGACGTGCAGCAGGCGCAGGCGCAGCTGCAGACCGCGCGCACGCAGGCCGAGGACAACCGCTTGCGGCGCGCGCAGACCGAGCATGCGATTGCGGTCCTGGTGGGGCGCGAGCCCTCCAGCTTCAGCCTCGCGCCGCACCCTGCGGATACGCTCCCGCCGCTGCCGGCGATCGATCCCGGACTCCCCTCCGAGCTGCTCGAGCGTCGTCCCGATGTCGCCGCCGCCGAGCGGCGCGTGGCCGCCGCCAATGCCAACATCGGCGTAGCGCGCGCGGCGTACTTCCCCATGTTCAGTCTCCTGGGTTCCGGTGGGCTGCAAAGCACCGCCACCTCCAACTGGCTCACCGCGCCGAGCCAATTCTGGTCGATCGGCCCGCAGGCCGTGCTCACGCTCTTTGACGGCGGTCTGCATCGCGCCCAGTCCGCGGCCGCCCATGCCGCATACGACCAGCAGGTGGCCAACTACCGCGAGACCGTGCTCAGCGCCTACCAGGACGTGGAAGACAATCTGACCGCGCTGCGCCAGCTGCAGCTGGAGAGCGTCAGCGAGGCCGCGGCGGTCAAGGCCACTCAGGGCGCGCTCGATCAGGCGAACCTGCGTTACAAGGGCGGCATCGTCACCTATCTTGAGGTCGTCTCAACGGAGAACGCCGCGCTGGCCGCGCGGGTGAGCGCCGTCGACATCGAGATCCGCCGCGCGGATGCGACCGTGCTGCTCATCCGGGCGCTCGGGGGCGACTGGGAGAAGCCCGCCGTGGCTGCCGCGCCCGCGCCGCCCGCGGATCCGTCCGCCGGCTAAGGCGCGACTACTCCTCAGCGGCGCTGCCCGTCGCCCCAGATCCCGCGGTACACCAAACCGGCGAGCGCCGCGCCGAGCAGCGGCGCCACCCAGAACAGCCACAGCTGCGAGATCGCCCAGCCGCCCACGATCAGCGCCGGGCCGGTGCTGCGCGCCGGGTTCACGGAGGTGTTGGTTACGGGGATGCTGATGAGATGAATCAGCGTCAGGCACAGCCCTATCGCGATTGGCGCAAAGCCCGCCGGGGCGCGCGCGTCGGTGGCGCCGAGGATGACAATCAGAAACATGAAGGTCATCACGACCTCGGTGACGAAGCCGGCGAGCAGTGAGTAGCCTCCGGGGGAGTGCTCCGCGTAGCCGTTGGCCGCAAGCCCCGAGCTCAGTTCGAAACCAGCCTTGCCACTGGCGATGAAGTACAGCACGGCGGCGGCGACGATGCCCCCCAGCACCTGGGCGAGCACATACGGAACGAGCTCCGCGGCCTTAAAACGCCCGCCAACCACCAGACCCAGTGAAATCGCAGGATTTAGGTGGCAGCCGGAAATGTGGCCGATGGCGAACGCCATAGTGAGCACGGTCAGTCCGAAGGCCAGCGCCACTCCCAGAAGACCGATGCCAACGTCGGGAAATTTCGCCGACAGCACGGCCGCCCCGCAACCGCCCAATACCAGCCAAAATGTCCCCAGGAACTCAGCCGCCGCGCGTTTGGTAAGCGACATACACTCTCCCCGATCGTTATAGGAAATTCACCGGATCAGCCCGGCCGGCGCCCGCAAGGCTCCCGGAACCTACAATAGCAGAGCCGTAGGGCGCACCGAGAACCCTCACCGTGACGCGACCCGCCCCGCTCGAGCGGGCCTTTCTCATCGTCATTGGCCTGCTCGGCTGGCTCGGGATCGTGCTGCAGCTGTGGGTGTCGGCGCACCTGGCGATGCGCAACGGGCACTCGCCATGGCAGGGCATCGTGCAGGCGTTGTGCTACTTAACCGTGCTCACCAACATCCTCGTCACGCTGATCGCAATGCAGTTCGCGTGGCGCGGACCGCGTGGCTTTCTCTTGATGTCCGGGAACGCTGGCGGCGGCGGCCGTTTATATCCTGGTCGTCGGGCTCATCTATGCGTTGCTGCTGCGTTCGTTGTGGGCGCCCACGGGGCTGCACAAGCTGGCGGATGCGATTCTGCACTCGCTCATCCCGGTGCTCTTCGTCAGTTGGTGGCTGCTGTACGCGCCCAAGCAGGGCCTGCGCTGGAGCGGGCCTCTGGGGTGGCTCGCCTACCCGCTGGCCTACTTCGTCTTCTGCGTCATCCTCGGGATGCTCACGGGCCGCTACCTCTATCCCTTCGCCGACCTCGGCAGCCTCGGAACCGCACGGGTGTTGGGTAATGCGGGCCTCCTGCTCCTGCTGTTCTGGGGCCTGGGAATGGTCGCGGTAGCGCTTGCGCGCCTCCGCGGTGCGCGCCCCGGCCGGTAGAGGCCCGCGGCCGATGCGCGTGGCGCGGGCCGGGCCAAGTGGCTAGGATGACTGGCGGTGGAACCGGCGCCTGAGCAGCGTTGCATGCCGGCGCCCACTGAAAAACACAGAACAACGAAAAGGGGAATTTATGGAATGGATCATCAGTCTGATCACCGGTGCCGTGGGCGGAAATGTCGCCGGTGCGGTCTTTAAGAACCTCAGCCTGGGCACGCTCGGCAATACCGTCGCCGGCGTGGTCGGCGGCGGCGCAGGCACCGCGATTCTCAACGCCGTGTTAGGTTCCGGCGGCGCAGCCGGGGGTTCAGTGGTCGGCAACATCGCCTCTTCCGGCGTCGGCAGCGTGGTCGTGATGTTGATCGTGGGCGTTATCAAGAACGCCATGGCGAAGAAGGCCTGACAAGCTTCCGTCGTGGGGGTCATTCCCCCACGACGGCCCGTTCGATTCTAGCCGCGCGGACTTTGCAGGTCGCTGAGGGCCTGATCCTCAGCGCGGCGCGCCTCTGCGTCTGCATCCACGTTGGGCTTGGGCGTATGGAGTGCGGCGCTCAGCCGATCACCCGCCGTGACCTTCCTCTTCAGATCCGTAAAAGGGACATTCAGGTTCTGCGCGGCGTGCAACGTGGCGGCGCATAAATTGAGGCTGTTGATCCCGCGGCAGGCGGCCTCGGAACTCACCCCTTCCGGCAGCAGCGCCGCGAGCCGGCTGTTGTCGGACGTATTGGACCTCGAATTTGGCGCCGTCATGTACGAGCCCGAGCCGGCTGCGGCATCCGGTGTCGTGTGCGTCGCGCCCGGATCAGGGTACGGTGGTGAGGGTGCTCCCGGATCGGCGGGCTGCCCCGCAAGGGCCACCACCGCCCCGTACGCCAGCAAGGCGAGCATCAGCCGGGACATTCGTTTCATCACACACCTCCATGTTCGTTGGGGTCCGCCGCAGCCTCGCCCGCGGCCGTTCCTGAGCCGCGGAACTTCACCGCGTCGGGAACCGCAAACCTCCGTGTCACACGGTTCCCGCCGCGGGAAGTCAAGGGCAGCATGTGCTGCAAGTTGCGACCATCTAAAACCTGCGCGGGTTCCACGGCAACGTGTCTGCATTCGGAGTCGCACGTCAGTCTTGTCCGACAGCGCAAGCCCGCACCCGGGCGCACGCGTCTCAGGGGACAACGCGTGCGAAGTCGATGAAGCCGCGTTGCATGTCGGTGTGCGTGAGCTGCACGCGCACCTTGTCCCCGACATCCACCCCGGCGAAACCTTTCACGAGCCGCCCGTCCGCGAGCGGCTGCATGATCCGCACCCATGTGCCCTTGTCTGACACACCGGTCACAATCGCATCGAACTGCTGCCCGATCCGCGACTGCAACAGCATCGCCGCGGCGGATTTGCGTACCAGACGCTCCACTTTCGCAGCGTTGCCCTCCTGCAGGGTGCAGTGCGCGGCGAGCGTGCGCAGCTCCGCATCGGCGTAGGGCGGAGCCGTGCCCGCCAGCGCCGCCTTCAGTAAGCGTTGCGTGATCACATCCGGGAAGCGCCGGTTGGGTGCAGTCGCGTGGGTATAATCATCCACGGCCAGACCAAAGTGCCCTTCGGCGGGCTGTCCGGGCTGCTTGAGCACGTACTCGCCAGCCCCGAGCAGCTTCACCACCGCGAGCGACAGGTCCGCAAAGAGCGCGGGGGCGAGCTGCTGACGCTTCACCAGGAAGTCACTCAGGGCCTTGGCGTCCGCCACCTGCGGCAGCGTCTCGCCCAGGGTGTGCGCGAGCGCCACGATCCGTGGCCAGCGCTCGGGCGTGCGCAGCACGCGTCGCAGCGAGGCGGAGTGATGCGCTTCCAGGAAGCGGGCGACGACGCCATTAGCGGCGATCATGAAATATTCGATGAGCTCCTTGGCGCGGTTGTTCTCATCCGGTCGCAGGTCCGCGAGCGCGCTGCCCTCGTAAACCGCCTGCGCCTCAAGCGTCGTAAGACCCAGCGCGCCTGCGCTCATGCGCACCCCCTTGAGCAGCTGCGCGACCTTATCCTGCAGGCGCAACTGCGCATCCATGCCCGGCACCGCAGCGACCGCGGCGGGGGCGGGTGCCTTACCGTCCAGCCACGCCGCGACGCTGTTGTAGGCGAGCTTGGCACGATTCACCACCCGGGCGCGGTAGATGTCTGAGTCCTCCACCGTCCCGCTCGCCCCGATGCTCATCTCGATGACCAGGCTCAGGCGCGTCTGGTTCGGGGCGAGGGAGGTCAGATCGGTCGACAGCCGTGGGGGCAGCATGGCGAAGATCTGCGCCGGGGTGTACACCGAGGTCGTGTTGACGCGGGCGTGATCATCGAGTGCGGACCCGGCCGCGACCGTTGCGTCCACATCGGCGATGGCCACCAGGATCTTGACCACGTCGTTCGCCTGCGGCTCGGCCACCGACAGCTGGTCAAGATCCAGCGAATCATCGTTGTCGATCGAGCACCACAGCAGCGCGCCCAGGTCGCGGATCTTCGGGTCGCTCGAGACGGCCGGGCCGCTGATCTGGCGCAGTTGCTCCATGGCCGCCGGCGGGAAATCCGGCTGCAGACCGTTCTCGAGCATCGCCCGGTGGGCGATGCTCTTCAGCGCAGTTTGCGCAGCATCAGTACCTTGTGGCATCGCAGCATCATAACCGTGAACGTGCCGCGCGCGCAGGCACATCACGCGCTGCAAAAAAGCGAAGGGCGGTGCAGAGCAACTCCACACCGCCCCTCTTCTCGCGACGAGGCGTCCTGCCCCGCCCCGATTCTGCGCCACCTACATGCTCGGCAGCGTGCCGGTGTAGTAGGTCACAACGTAAGCCTGCAACGTATCGGCGCCCTGCGGGACGCCGTACACCTTCACCGGTACGCCCGCCACCATCGCCGCGGCGAACGTGCTAAGACCGCTGGCGCTGGTGAGATTGATCGGGCTCACCGTCACCACCCCGTTGGAGCGATCCACCTGGTAGACGAGCGTGGCCGACTGGCTGGTGGTGTCCACAGCAACCGTGGCCGGCACCGCACCGCCGAGTACGCTCATCGCGAACGTGTTGGTGTTGCTCGAGAACGGCGTGCTCACCGTTCCCAGCGGCACCGGCGTCGGAATGAGCACCGCATCGCGTAGCCCCCAGGCACTACCCGGATCTGCCCACGTGGCCGCGCTCACGCCCCAAGCGGTGAGTGAGCCGACGCTGCCGCCGAAGTTCACCCCGCCGTCAGTCGCGGTCACGAAGGCCCCGATGGCGCCCGTACCGCTGGTCTCGAGCGTCGGGAAGGTGAAGTTCCACCATTTGAAGCCCAGGATCGGATTGCCCATCGCGTCCATACCGTTGGGGGTGCTGTCGGAGATGTAGCTGAGGTTCACCGAGTAGTCATCCGTGGCGCGGGCGAAATCGCGCGTGTAGGTAAACCCGCTGTCATTCGCGTTCGAGATGCGGCCCGAGTAGGCGGCCGTCTCGATGTCAACCGTCTGCGCCACCATCGGTGTGGCGAGGGGGTCGAGCACGCTCACGTGCACCTTAAAGCCGCGCACCAGGTCCTGATCGGCGAGGAAAGCGGTGCCGGTTGCGATGGGACTTGCGTCCGCGACGGCATTCCAGGGGGTGCGGAAGAAGAACTGGGTATTGGCGTCCACGAGCACCGGAGTCGAGGTGCCGGACTCGTCGGCGACACTGATCAGGTCAGTGGTCGCATCGACGTGCGTGACGTGGCCTTCCGGGCTCAGCCACACGCTATTGAAGTCACTGCTCGCCCATACGCGCACCGCGACCAGCGTGCCGTCCTGCTGGTAACGCGCGGCGACGCGCACGTACTTGCCCACGAGCGTCGGCGCCTCGGCCGAGAAGTCGTGCACTACGGCGCGCGTGTTCGCATCCACATCGAAGAAAATGGTGCCGTTGGTGCTGTCGGCCTGGATCGTCAGCGACTGCGCGCTGGCAACTGCGGTTTCAGGGTTGCTCACCGGCAGCACGGGGAAATCCTTGCTCATCGTGAAAGCGCTGTCATCGCCCGCCACGCTCTGTACGGTGCCATAGGTGTGGCGCAGAACGAGTCGCGTGATGTCGTAAATCGGGTGATGACGCAACGGGCCTTTGAAGTTCACCGCCCACAGCGTCGCGCCCATGGCAGCCGGAGGCGTATGACCGAGAATGAAAGCCGGGTTGGCAAGGTCGAACTCCAGATCGAGCGCATTGGTCTGCGTGGCGCTCACGAGGAGCGGGACCACGAAGTTCACATCCACCGGTACGGTGTAGTTACCGCTGCTTCCCTGCTTTCCCTGGATCTGGATCTGATCGGCGGGAATGCTGGTGCCGGCAGCGACCGGGAAGCCGCTCTGCGGGTTCTCAGCGACCGTGAGCAGCACATCGCCCGGGTTGGCGGAAATCGTGAGCACTGCACCGGTATAAGTGCCAGGCGCCACGCTGACATTGCCGAGAATCTCGCCAAGCTGATCGAGCTGCTCGAGGTTCACGCACGGGGCGGGCGTGGGCGCGGTCCACACGGTAACGTTGGCGCCGCCGCCCTGGGGGATGAGGGCGATGCTGAGCACCTTGACGCCAATCGTGGCCCAGTCATCCGAGGACGCATCACTCAGGGTGAGCGGCAGGGAGACCAGTGAGATGCCCTGGGGCGAGTTCACCGAGCTCGAGCCCCCGCCGCCACCGCACGCCGTGAGAGTGGTTGCGAGACCCGTGACGAGCGCACTGCAAACGGCGCTTTGCAACATATTCCGGTGCATGGTCCAATTCCCTCTGTTAGATCACTGGCCGAAGTGAGTCGGCTGGTGAGCATTAGCGAGCCAGTGAGGGATCGGTTGACGCCGCCGCGCCAAAGAGGTCAGTCGGCACTGTCGCGCAGCGCCGACACGCGGCTGCGCTTCAGTCGTGTCGTTGCAGCAGCGCGGTCACATAGTCCTTGGCGGCCGCGCAAGCCGCGGGCAGTGCCAGGCCGCGCGCCAGATACGCGGCGATGGCCGTGGCGAGTGCGCAGCCGCTGCCACGCATCTCGGCCGACAGACGCGTCGCGCTGAAGGCGCGCGCCTCCCCGTGGCTGCTCAGAAGCAAATCCACGCTCTCCGGACCGCGTGCGTGGCCGCCCTTGATGAGCACCGCGCGCGCACCGCGCGCCAGCAACTGGCGGGCCTGCTCGAGTGCCCCGGCTTCATCGTGCGCTGGCTGCACCCCGAGAAGCTGCGCCGCCTCCGGGAGGTTCGGCGTCACCAGCGTCGCCTGTGGCAGCATGGCCAGCAGCGCGGTGCGACCGTCCGTATCGAGCAGCACGCCCCCGGAGGAGGAGCACAGCACCGGATCCAGCACCACGGGAGGCTTGCGGTGCGCCGCAAGTGTCTCGGACACCGCGCGCACCGTAGCCGCGCTGGCCAGCATCCCGATCTTCACCGCATCGACCCGGCCGCCGAGGAAGGCGGCGTCGAGCTGGGCGCGCAGCATGGGCACCGGCACCGTATGGGAGGCGAGCACCGCGCTATCGGTCTGCGCGGTAACCGCCGTGAGGGCGCACAAGGCGTGCACCTGCAGGTCACAGAGCGTTCTGACATCGCGCACCAGACCCGCCCCGCCGCTGGAGTCGGAGCCGCCGACGAGAAGCACCGCGCTCACTCGCCGAGCGCCACCAACGCTACGTTGCCGTGTCCCTGCCTCTGGAGCGCGCGGGCCGCGCGCCAGGCGCGTACGCCGCTGCGACAACACAGTACGACACGCGCCGCGGCCGGCAACTCGGGCGCAGCGCGCTCGAGGCTCTCCACCGCGAGGCGCAGCGCGCCGGGAAAGGCCGGCTGCGCCGCCTCGCTCGCGCTGCGCAGGTCGATGATGAGGTCATCCGCCGCCACCTGCCCCGGGCTGATGAAGCGCAGCGGCGGGGTGTCTGACTCGGTGGCGCCGCTGAAGGAGAAGCCCCCCAGATGCAGCGAATGAAAATCCACCGACAACAGCCGTCCCAAGGGGCTCGGCTCGAACTGCAAGAGCAACGCCAGCGTGAGGTGCGCCTGCAGCGTCCCGATCACCCCGACGGCCGTGCCGAGCACGCCCGATTGCGCACAGCTGCCCGCCGCGCGCGGCAGCTCGGGAAACACCGCGCGGTAGCTCGGCGCGCCCCCGCAAAACACCCCGACATATCCATTGAGTCCCAGCACGGAAGCACTCACCAGCGCTTTGCCCGCCTCCTGGCACGCATCGCTGAGCACATAGGTCACGGCAAAGCTGTCGGCCGCATCGATCACCACATCGACGGGCGCCACGAGTGCGGGCGCGTTATCCGCCGTCAGTCGCGCAGCAAGCGCCGTCACGGACACGTGCGGGTTCAGCGCCCCGAGGGCTGCACGCGCGGCGTGCACTTTCAGCGCGCCGAGGTCGCTCATGCCATAAAGCGGCTGGCGGTGCAGGTTCACTTCCTCGACACGGTCGTCATCGACAAGACTCATGTGGCCGACCCCGGCGGCAGCCAGATACGGCAGCACGGCGCAGCCGAGGCCCCCGGCACCGACCACGAGCACGTGCGCCTGTGCGAGGCGCCCCTGGCCTGCCGTGCCGACTTGCGGCAGGAGCATCTGCCGGGCGTACCGTTTGCTCATACTCACGACGGCGCCTCACGCGGCCGCCGCCACCTCCAGCCACTGGCGCACGCGAATCTGCGGCTCAGTGGCGCTCATGATGTCGCTGACCACGGCGGCAACATCGGCGCCCGCGGCGAACACCTCCGGCAGACGCGCGAGGGTAAGGCCGCCGATGGCGATGAGCGGCAGCGTCCCGATGCGACGCTTCCATGCGCCGATGCGCGGCAGGCCCTGCGGTGCCCAGGGCATCACCTTGAGCGTCGTCGGATAAATGGGACCTAAGGCGATGTAGTCGGGTGCGAGGCCGAGCGCGCGCTCCAGTTCCGCCTCATCATGCGTGCTGATTCCGAGCCGCACCGCGGCGCGCCGCAGCGCCGGCACGTCTGCCGCATCCAGATCGGCCTGCCCGAGGTGCACGAAGTCGCAACCGGTCGCGAGCGCCGCACGCCAGTAGTCATTGACGATGAGCTGTATGCCATGCGTGGTGCACAGCGCACGCGCGCGGCGAATCTCCTCGAGCAGCCAGGCCTCCGGGCGCTCCTTGATCCGCAGCTGCACGAGGCGCACGCCGGCGGGCGCGAGCCGCTCTATCCAGGCGGCGCTGTCCACGATGGGATAGACACGTGGCAGATTCATCCGCGAAACGCCGTGCCGATCACCGGCGTGGAGGGCACCGCCAGATCGCGCGCCTCGATCGGGCCGGCGCTGCGCGCCGCGTCCCCCGCCTCCACGGCCTGTGCAAATGCGCCGGCCATCTGCACCGGGTCGCGCGCCTGGGCCACGGCGGTATTGACGAGCACTGCATCGAAGCCAAGCTCGAGCGCCTGCGCAGCGTGCGAGGGTAAGCCGAGGCCTGCATCGATGATGAGGGGCACTCCCGGGAAGTGGGCCCGCAGGGCGCGCAGTCCGAAAAGATTATTCAGTCCGCGTCCGGAACCGATCGGTGCTCCCCAGGGCATGAGCACGCGGCAGCCCGCCTGCAAGAGCCGCTCCGCCACCACCAGATCCTCGGTGGTATAGGGGAAGACCTGGAAGCCCTCCGCGGACAAGATGCGCGCCGCCTCGGTAAGACCAAAGACATCCGGCTGCAGCGTGTCGTCTTCACCGATCACTTCGAGTTTGATCCAGGCGGTCGCGAATACCTCGCGCGCCATGTGCGCCGTCGTTACCGCTTCCTTGACCGAGTGACAACCGGCGGTGTTCGGCAGCACGCGCACGCCGAGCTCACGAATGAGCGACCAGAACCCCTGGCCGGCGCGTTCCGCCCCTGATTCACGCCGCAGCGACACGGTCACGACCTCGGCGCGCGCGGCACGTACGGCGGCCGAGAGCACCGCCGGCGACGGATAGCGCGCGGTGCCGAGAAGCAAGCGCGAATGGAGCGGCGTGTCGTAGAGCTCGAGCATCAGCCCCCCTGCATCGGTGCCAGCACCTCAAGGCGATCGCCGTCGCAGAGCGTGACTTGCTCGCGCGCGTGCGCCGCGACGAACTCCCCGTTCACAGCGGTAGTGACGACGCTCCCGGCGTAGCCAAGATCCGCAAGCGCTGCGGCCAGCTGCGCGGCGCTCACGTCACGCCAGGCGCCGTTGACCTGGATCTTCATGGATCACCTCGGGAAACTGCCGCCCCTCGAGCACACACTGCACGACGCGCCGCGCCAGTGCCGGAGCGATGAGGAAGCCGTGCCGGTACAGGCCGTTCACGTGCAGCGTCGCCCCGCTCCACTGCAGCCGTGGCAGATTATCGGGAAAGGCCGGCCGCACGCCGGTGCCGATCTCCAGTATCTCCGCCTCGCCGAACGCCGGGTGCAAGGCGTACGCGGCGCTCAACAGCTCGAGCAGGGAGCGGGCGCTGATGCGTGTGGGCTCGTCGCTTTCGATGAGGGTCGCTCCGATCATGAAGACCCCCGCGGCGCGCGGCACCACGTACACTGGAATCCGCGGGTGCAGCACGCGCACAGGACGGGCGAGCCTCAGTTCCGGCAGGCGCACGAGCAGCATCTCACCCTTGACGCCGCGCAGCTGCGACAGCTGCGCGCGCGCGGCAAGCCCCGAGCAGTCGACCACCAGCCGACCGCCCAGACGCGTCGTGTGTGCCTCGGTGCCACGGCGGATCGGGACCCCGAGCCCCTCCAGGCGCGCCACGAGGGCGCTGAGCGCCCTGCGCGGATCCAGATGCCCTTCCTCGGGGAAATACAGCGCCTCGCTGAAGCGGCCGGAAAGTTCCGGCTCGAGTGCCGTCAGTGCCGCGGCATCGAGCGTCTCAAAGCGTCCGGTGCGCCGCGCGAACTGTTGCAGCTCGGCACGGTCGCGGGCATGGGCGACGACGAGCGTGCCGTTGCGCACGGTGCCCTCAAAATGAGCCTGCCACCAGGCGAGGCTCTCCTCGCCGAGCTCGGCGATCAGGGCGCCCGAGTTCTCCTGCTCGCACCAGGGCGCGAGCATGCCGCCGGCGAACCAGGAACAGCCGGCCCCTTCGGGAGACACCGCGCGCTCGAGCACCTCCACGCTCACGCCGCGCCCGGCAAACTCCAGCGCGCAGGTGAGCCCGGCAATGCCGGCGCCAATGACGCTCACGCGCATGCTTACGGCGCCTTGAGGGCCGCCGCCGGAACGTACAGCTCACCGCCCTGCGCACGAAACTTCACCGCCATGTCGTGCATGCCCGCGGCGCGCGCCTCGGCGCGCACTTCGTGCGAGATGCGCATGGAGCAGAACTTCGGCCCGCACATCGAGCAGAAGTGTGCCAGCTTGTGGCCCTCCTTCGGCAGCGTCGCATCATGAAAGGCGCAGGCCGTATCCGGATCCAGCGACAGGTTGAACTGATCCTGCCAGCGAAAATCAAAGCGCGCGCGTGATAAGGCGTCATCGCGCTCCTGTGCGCCCGGGTGACCCTTGGCGAGGTCGGCCGCGTGTGCGGCGATCTTGTAGGTGATGACGCCGGTCTTGACGTCGTTGCGGTCCGGCAGACCCAGATGCTCCTTGGGGGTGACATAGCAGAGCATCGCCGTGCCATACCAGCCGATCATTGCCGCGCCGATCGCGGAGGTGATGTGATCGTAGCCCGGGGCGATGTCGGTGGTGAGCGGCCCGAGGGTGTAGAACGGCGCCTCGCCGCAGGTGGCGAGCTGCTTATCCATGTTGGCCTTGATCTTGTGCATCGGCACGTGGCCGGGACCTTCGATCATCACCTGGCAATCGTGCGCCCAGGCGATCTGCGTCAGCTCGCCCAGGGTTTCCAGCTCGGCGAACTGTGCCGCATCGTTGGCATCGGCGATCGAGCCCGGGCGCAGGCCATCACCCAGGGAGAAACTCACGTCGTACGCGCGGCAGATCTCGCAAATCTCCTGGAAATGCTCGTAGAGGAAGCTCTCGCGATGGTGCGCGAGGCACCACTTGGCCATGATCGAACCGCCACGCGAGACGATGCCGGTGACGCGATTGATCGTGAGCGGTATGTAGGCGAGACGTACGCCGGCGTGGATGGTGAAGTAGTCAACGCCCTGCTCGGCCTGCTCGATGAGGGTGTCGCGGAACACCTCCCAGCTTAAGTCCTCGGCCACGCCCCCGACCTTCTCCAGCGCCTGGTAGATCGGTACCGTGCCAATCGGCACCGGTGAGTTACGCAAGATCCACTCGCGGATGGTGTGGATATTGCGGCCGGTGGAAAGATCCATGACCGTGTCCGCGCCCCAGCGGATCGCCCAGACCATCTTGTCCACCTCCTCGGCGGTCGAGGAAGTCACCGCGGAGTTGCCGATGTTGGCGTTGATCTTCACCAGGAAGTTGCGACCGATGATCATCGGCTCGGACTCCGGATGATTGATGTTCGCCGGAATGATGGCGCGTCCGGCCGCGACCTCCGCGCGCACGAATTCTGCGGTTACGAACTCCGGAATCGCCGCGCCCCAGGAGTTGCCGTCGCGCGGCCCGCCGGCGCGCTCTTCGCGGCCGAGATTTTCGCGGATCGCGATGTACTCCATCTCCGGGGTGATGATGCCGGCGCGCGCATAGGCGAGCTGCGTGACGGCACGGCCGGCGCTCGCACGCAGCGGTGCGCGCCGCTGCGGGAACTCCGGCGCCGGCTTGCCCCCGGCGCTGAGCCCGTTGTCCAGCGGCTGCACCTTGCGCCCCGGGTAGGCCTCGACATCGCCACGCGCGCTGATCCATGCGGCGCGCGGGCGCGGCAGGCCGCCCTCGATGTCGATCGTGACGCTCGGATCGGTATACGGACCGGAGGAATCGTAGACGCTGAGCGGCGCTTCCCCGGCGCTCGGGTGCAGCGCGATCTCACGCATGGGCACCCGCAGGTCGGCGTGCAGCCGGCCGCTCTTGTACACCTTGCGCGAGGAAGGAAAGGACTCGGTTACCACGGGCAGCAATTGCGCATTCATCGGAAGGCTCCTCAACGTGCGGTCGAAGATCCAACGAATGCCAGCGCCGGGGGCTTACGGGAAGTTCGGGGCGCACTCGCTTCGCGCCGCCATCGCATGTGAACTTCCGGAAACACTTTCCTACGCCAGCATTAACTGGATCAGGTTCGAGGGTCGCCATGCCGCGCTACCTCAAGCGCCCGCTGGCCTCTCAGCCCCCTGCCGGGGCTCCCCTAGCTCGCCTGCAAAGTAGTACGCCGAGGCGCACCGGTCAATGGTGGACGTGACCTCTGCCAGCGCATCGCAGGGAGGCACTTAATGGCGGTGCTGCATGCGCGCTCAGGGCGCCCGGTCGAACCGAGAGTGGGGCATGCGAAGAATCTCGGCTGAGGAACGCGGGCGCCAACGATCCGCCCCGGCCAGATGGGCCTGTGGGCGGTCACTTTCAAAGCCTGAAGCGCGCGCGACCGCAACCGGCCGCGCGCGCCATACCATCAGCTCCCGAGGAGCGAGCGAGGCTCGCTCAGGCGGGACGACTGCCGCCGCCGTGGCTGGCCTGTCCGCCCTTGCGGCCGGCTTCAGCCGCCAGCTCCGGATGCTGCGAGAAGCTGCGCTTCTCGTCCGGTACGCTCTGCCCGCCCTTGCGACCGGCAACAGCGGCGAGGGTGCGGTCCTGAGAGAAACTGCGCTTCGCGCCCGGGACACTCTGTCCGCCCTTACGCCCCGCCTCCGCGGCCAGGCGGCGGTTCTGCGAGAAGCTGCGTTTTTCGTCCGGCACCGCCTTGCCGCCCATGCTTGCGATCTGACGCTGCCGTTCGGCATTCATCGAAGCAAAGCCGCGGTGGGAAGTGCGCCCTTCATCAATAGTTCCTTGTGCCATCACTCGTGCTCCTTAACTCGCCTTAAGACCCGAATCGATGCCGGGCACTCACGGCGCCATGCGTGGGGAAAGCCTTCGGGAGCAGCATACCCCTCGAACATGTCAGCGCAAATAAGCGAAATCCGACAACCTCCGACAACGGAAGGGTGTCAGGACGGACTGGCGGGGACCGCGGGGGCGTGTCAGGAACGAAACCGCCCCGAGTTTAGACTTCTTAAGGCATCAGGCGGTCGATGACCAGATTGAGTAGCCCGTCCTGACCCACCCGGTAGGTGATTTCCCCGAAAGGATCGCCGCTCGCGCCGACGGGGCTGCCGGAGCGGGCGATGCGGGCTACGACCTGGACCTGCTGCCCCGCGGCGAAGGAGTGCCCCGGCAGCATCGAGTCCGCCTGCGTCAGGGTAACAGACTGAGGAAAATGGCTTTCCAGGCGTTTGGCGGCGAGCGGCGGGCCCTTCTGGCCGGCCTGCCGCACAAACACAAAGAGGGGAGCGGCGGGCATGCCCGTGACCGCGGGCGAGAGGGTGATGTTGACCCGCACGCTCGCCTCGGCCCCCGCGCCGGCCGCCGGTTGCGGCGCAGCAGATGCGGGGCCGGCGGCAAGCTTGTCATCGATGGCGCGGATCTGCTGTTCCAGCAGCATCCGCACGTTGTCCGGGGGGTTCATGGCCAGGACCTTTGCGTAGCGCTCCCGGGCCAGTGGCAGATCCCCCCGCCGCGCGGCGATGGTCGCACCAAAGAAGAGCGCTTTGCCCGAGTTCGGATCGAGTGCGAGCGCGCGTTCGACGAGCCGTCCGGCGCGGCCATCCAGCTCGGCCGGATCCTGCAGCGCGAGCGCTTCGACTTCCCCGATCAGGGCCTCGACGTTCTTTCCCTCGCTGAGGCGGTCGGCGCGTTCGAAGGCGCGCAGCGCGAGCGGATACTCCTGCAGCACCACGTAGGAGCGTCCGAGCATGAGCCAGCCCTCGAGGTCCTTCGGGTCGGACTCAAGCTGACGTGCCAGACGCGCCACCATGGTCTGCGGGGAGTCCGCGGCGGGCGCGGCGTGCCAGGACCAGTTGCTCCAGGTCAGGTACAACAACACCGACCCCATGACGAGTACGCCTGCGGCGCCCAGCGCCGCCCAGGGCGCCGGGGCGAGCGCGCCGAAACTGCGCAACAACGGGATGACTACGGCGAGCACCCCGGCTGCGGTGAGGGCCGCGGCCAATACGACAAACGTGAGCATCAGGGGCGCAGATCCTCTTCGAAGGGTTCGTGATCGTCTGCCAGGAGTCGGGTCCGCGTGCGCACGATGCGCCAGCAGAACCACGCCCCCAGGAGCAGCAGCACCCCGGGGGCGCCCCACAACCACGCGTTGCGCCAGGAGTAGCGCGGGCGAAAGAGGATGAAGTCCCCGTAGCGCGCGGCCATCCAGGAGCGGATCTCCTCATCGGACTTGCCGGCCAGCAGCTGCTCGCGCACCTGGGCGCGCAGATCCGCCGCCAGGTCCACCGGCGAGTCGGCGATGGCTTCGTTCTGACACTGCATGCAGCGCAGCTCATGCGTGAGGGTGACGTAGCGGGCCTGCAGTGCCGGGTCAGCGAGCACCGTGGTGTCCAGCGCCCAACTGAACGAGCCGCTCAGCATCAGCCCTTGCAGTACGAGCGTGCGGATGAGGGCGGCCTTCATGACTTGCCCGCGTTCACCCGCGGCAGGATGTCACGCGTCCACTCCTCCTCGGTGAGTGCCCCGACGTGCTTGTAGACCACGATGCCGGCCGGATTCACCAGAAAGGTTTCCGGCGCACCGTACACACCCCAGTCGATCGCCGCGCGCCCGGAGCGATCCACCGCCACCGTTTCATAAGGGTTACCGAGCTGTCGCAACCAGGCCTGCGCCTGCGCATCATCATCCTTCCAGTCGAGTCCGATGAGCGGCACCGCGCCGGATTTGCCCACGACGAGCAACATTTCGTGTTCGGCGCGACACTCCCCACACCAGGTTCCCCACACGTTGAGCAGGTACCAGCGTCCCTTGAAGTCCTGCGTACGCACCGTGCGACCGGGCTCAAGCAGCGCCGGGAGCGCGAACGGCGGTGCGGGCTTGCCGATCAGCGGCGAAGCGATGATCCCTTTGTCCGGGGAGTGGCGGATCCCGATCGCGAGCACGACGGCGAGCAGCGCGAAGAGCCCGAGCGGCACCAGGAAGCGATTCATTTAAGCCTTCTCAGGCACTGCACCCTCGGCGGCGGGCAGGGCCAGCCTTGCGCCCTGGTAGCGGCGGTCAGAGGCTGCAACAAAGCCGCCGATCGCCATGATCAGCGCCGCAAGCCACACCAGGCTCACCAGGGGTCGGATCTGCACGCGCACGCTCCAGCGCCCGGCGCCCAGATCCTCCCCGAGTGCAAGCAACAGGTTGTTGCCGCGGTTCATGGTGATGGCCGTTTCCGTGGTCACCTGATGCTGGACCCAGAACTGGCGCTTCTGCGGCACCATCACCGCAACCGGTGTGCCGGCGCGCGTGACGACGAAGGTGCCGCCGACGCCATCGTAGTTCGGGCCTTCGACCGGCTTTACACCCTGGAAGCGCAACTCGTAGCCGCCGACCTTTGCGACCTCCCCCGGGGCGAGCGCAATGTCGCGCTCGATGGTGAAGGACTGCACCGCGGTGAGCGCAATGACCGCAACCCCCAGGCCCATGTGCGCGATCGTCATGCCAAGGACGGCGCGCGGCAGCGACAAACCGCGCCGCCAGCGATCGAGCGGATCCACCAGCGAGGACAGGAGAATCCAGATCCCCAGTGTCGCAGCGATGGGTGTGAGCACGTGACCGTGCCGGTAGAGTCCAAAGACGAGGCCGCAGCCCAACACCACCGCGGCCACCAGTGTCAGCAGCAGCGTGCGCTGCTTATCCTTCAGGCGGCCGCGCTTCCAGTTGGCGTGGATGCCCACCGAGAGCAGCGCCGTGAGCGGCAGCATCGAGAGCAAAAAGGTGGGATTGAAGTACGGCGGACCCACCGAGAGCGTGCCGAGACTCAGGGCATCCGAGATCAGTGGCGCCAGCGTGCCGGCGAACACGGTCGCCGCGGCGATCACCAGCAGCACATTGTTAAACAGCAGAAACGACTCGCGCGCGACGAGCTCAAAGCCGGCCTGCGACTTCAGCCGCGGCGCACGCCAGGCGTAGAGGGTGAGCGCCCCGCCGATCATCACGATCAGAAACGCCAGAATGAACATGCCGCGGCTCGGGTCGGCGGCAAAGGAGTGCACCGAGACCAAGACGCCGGAACGCACGAGGAAGGTGCCGAGCAGGCTCAGGGAGAAAGCGAGAATGGCGAGCAGCAGCGTCCAGCTCTTGAAAAGTCCGCGCTTGTCGGTGACCGCGAGCGAATGCATCAGCGCTGTGCCGACCAGCCAGGGCATGAAGGAGGCGTTCTCCACCGGATCCCAGAACCAGAAGCCGCCCCACCCGAGCTCGTAGTACGCCCACCAGCTGCCGAGTGCGATGCCGCAGCTGAGAAACGCCCAGGCCCACGTGGTCCACGGCCGCGTCCAACGCGCCCAGGCCTGATCGAGGCGCCCCTCGAGCATCGCCGCGCAGGCAAACGCGAAGGCCACCGCGAAGCCCACATAGCCGGTGTAAAGAATCGGCGGATGTACCGCCAGGCCCGGGTCCTGCAGCATGGGATTCAGGTCGCGCCCGTCCGGCGCCGGCAGGATCCAGCCGCATGAAGGGGTTGGAGGTCGCGAGCGTAAAGAGCAGGAAGCCGAAACTGACCAGCCCCAGCACCCCAAGCACCCGCGCCGCAAAGTCCGGCGGCAGGCTGCCCGAGCGGATCGCGACCGCAACACTCCACAGCGCCAGCAGCAGGATCCACAGCAGCAGCGAGCCCTCGTGCGCGCCCCATAGCGCGGTCACGCGATAGAACAGCGGCAGCGCCGAGTTGGAATTCTCCGCCACGTACAGCACCGAGAAGTCATTGTTGATGAAGGCGTTCACCAGACACACGACTGCCGTGACCACCATCACCGCACTGGCCGGCAAGTGCGGCGGTCACCGCCGCTGCTCCAGCGCTCGCGCCCGAACATGGGGCCGGCGATACCGAAGAACGCCTGCAGGCCGGCAAGCAGCAGGGCCAGAATCAGCGCGAAATGACCGAGTTCCGGCAGCATGCTTCAGGTCCCTGAGGTGGAGGTCGTGGATTTCGCCGGTGCGGCGGGCGTGGCGGCGGGGCCGGCCGGTGCATCCGCGGCGCGCGACTCCCCGTGGCGGCGCTTGAGCGAGCGCGCCACCTCGGGCGGCATGTACTTCTCGTCGTGCTTGGCGAGGACCTCGTCGGCGATAAAGGTGCCGGAACGGTCCAGACGCCCGTGCGCCACCACGCCGGCGCCTTCGCGAAACAGATCCGGCAGCACGCCCGTGTAGCGCACCGGCACCTCGTGACTGAAGTCGGTGACCACGAAGCGCACCTCCAGACTCCCGGGCGCGCGCGCCAGGCTGCCCTGCGTCACCATGCCACCGAGCCGGAAGCGCTGACCGGCCGTGACCTCTCCCTTGGCCACCTGCGTCGGATCGAAGAAGAAGGTGACGTTGCGGCGAAACGCATTGAGCGCGAGCGCACCCGCGATGCTCACGCCGGCGATGATGCCGAGCACGAGGATCAAACGGCGGCGGCGGTCGGTGTCACGGGGCGGCGCTGCCGGTCTCGAGCCGACGCAGCGCACTCCTGCGGGCATTCGCGAGCGCCCGTCGCGCCCAGTAGATGTTCAGAGCGATCACGGCGAAAGTGACCGCGTAGGACGGCCACACGAAGGCGGCATAACCACCCATGTCGAGAAACTCTCTCATGCGCGCAGCGCCTCGCGGATCCAGCTGCTGGTGCGTTCGCGCGTGAGGATCTCGGCACGCAGCCGCACCAGGAGCAGCGCTACAAAGAGCAATGTGAAGCCGAGGAGCATCATCAGCAGCGGTACCAGCATGGAGAGGGCCATGGTGGGTTTGGCGAGCCGCATGACCGAGGGCGCCTGGTGCAGCGAGTTCCACCAGGTGACCGAGTAGTGAATGATGGGGACGTTGATAACGCCCACGACCGCCAGCAGCGCGCTCGCGCGATCCGCCCGCTGCGTGTCCTCGATGCCGGCGCGCAATCCCATGTACCCCAGATATAAAAAGAGCAGCACAAGTTCCGAAGTCAGTCGCGGATCCCACTGCCAGTATGTTCCCCACATCGGCTGCCCCCAAAGCGAGCCGGTCACAAGGGCGGCCACGGTGAAGGAGGCACCGATGGGCGCGCAGCTGGCCGCCACGGCATGTGCGACCTTGATGCGCCAGATCAGCCCCACCGCCGCAGCCACCGCCATGCTCGTATACACCATGAGGGACATCCAGGCACTTGGGGCGTGTACGTAGATGATGCGAAACCCATCCCCCTGCTGGTAATCCGGCGGGGCGAGTACGAGGCCGCCCCACAGTCCCCCGAGCATCAGCAGCCCCGAGGGCCACGCGAACCACGGCGTGAGCCGACGCGCGAGCGCGTAGGTGTAGGGGGGTGAGCCCAGGCGATGGAACCAGGTGAAGGTCATGGGGGCTTTGCTACTCCAGGCTGATCCGCACCGCCGCCGCGGCGGCAAGCGGCGCGAGCGTGAGTGAGAGCACCGCGAGCGCGGCCAGCAATTCCAGCGGCGCGATGAGCGGGCCACCGTTGATCGCGACCTGGGTGGCGCGCGCGCCAAAGATCAGCACCGGCACCGACAGGGGCAGCGTCAGCAGTGACAGCAGCGCGCTGCTGCGCTTGATGTTCAGTGTCAGCGCCGCGCCGATCGAGCCAATGAGGCTGAGCGTAATGCTGCCTAACAGCACGGCCGCGATGATGCCACCGAGGGATGCCGCAGGTACCCCGAGAGAGAGGGCAGCCAGGGGCGCCATGCAGGCCAGCGGCAGCCCCGTCAGCAGCCAGTGCGCGAGGGTCTTGGCACACAGGAGTGCGGTCAGTGACTGCCCCGAAAGCGCGTACTGCTCAAGCGTGCCGTCGAGTGCGTCGTCGCGGAACAGGAACTCGAGCGCCAGCAACGAGGCGAGCAGCGCTGCCGCCCAGAGCGCCCCGGGCGCCACGCTGCGCAGCTGCGAAAGCTCAGGCGAGATGGCAAGTGGAAAGAGCATGGTCACCAGGGCAAAAAAGGCGAGCGGCTGAATAAGCTGCGCGGGCTTGCGAAACGCGAGTGTCAGATCCCGTCGCAGCGCAAGACTGACCGCCTCAAGGGCGCCCACCCGCGCCGCCGCCGACTGCTCTGCGTACGCGCCTGAGGCAACTACGGGCGCGGCGCTCACAGCGGCAACTCCAGGGGCTGCACCCGCGCGGGCCCGACGGGCAGTTCGTGATGCACGGCGGCGACCGCCAGGCCGCCACGGGCGAGCTGTTCGGCGATGAGCGTGCCGACGAGCTGCTGCCCCTCCGCATCCAGATTGGTGGCCGGTTCGTCCAGCAACCACAGCGGCACGACGCACAGCGCAAGACCTGCGAGGGCAACCCGGCGGCGTTGCCCGGCCGAGAGGGTGCGCACCAGACGGTCCGCGAAGGACTCCGCGCCGACGCGCGTGAGCGCCGCCGAGAGTGCCGAGCGATCCATGCGCCGTCGCCCACCGATCCAATAGTGGAGATTTTCGCGTGCCGTCAGGTCTGCCTTCAGCGGCGGCTCGTGACCCAGATACGCGAGCGACCCCTGGAAGGTGCGCAGGTCGGCGCGCACGTCCGCGCCGCACCAGCGCACGCGCCCCTCTTCCGGGTACATAAGTCCTGCGAGCGTGCGCAGCAGACTCGTCTTGCCCGCACCATTGGCGCCCGTGACCTTCAGGCACTGCCCGCCGGATAACACAAAACCCACGCCGCGCAGCACGTGGCGCTCACCGCGCCACAGATGCAGGTTTTCAACCTCAAGAACGTCGGCTGACATCTCGCCTTGGTTGTGCTCGCGGGAGCGCCCGGCGGAATGCCGGACTTACGGCGCGCAAGTCTCGCAAATTCATTGAGTTAGCGCCACAAGCGCCGATGTCGCTCGCAGGCGTCGTCGTGCGGGACTTGCGGTCGCGCCGCCCGACTCAGAGTGATGCCGCAGGAGAGCAAATCGGGACGCAGTAGGTGGCCGCGCAATATGCGTTCGGGGTAAGAGCTGCCGCTTGGGAAACTGAATGCGCGCGCTGGCAGCATCCTGGTATCGAATGGCGCTGACCTCAACGCCCGCGCATGCCGCCTGAGTGCCTGGGGCCGGACTCGAACCGGCACGGGGTTTCCCCCAAGGGATTTTCCTGCCACTACAGCTTTCGCTGCTGCGTGTATCTGCTCGTATGACACGCATTTGTGGTCTGGACTTTACCTTTACCCTCCCGTACACAGGCGTCCTGCCGTACGGCTTAGGTAGGGGCCGTCAAGTCTCTACACTTTCCTTGGTCGGGATGAGACGAACCAAATACACCCGCGAACGACTCACCGATGCTGTACGCAGCTGCCACTGCCTCAGACAGGCACCGATTCGCCCGAACGGCCAGTGCCCTGACTCCGATATATCGCAGCCGTCGACCAGGGCTTAGCTCGGTATTGCAGGCACCATGACGTGCTGCTGTTCCACCGACTTTGACCCCATTCACGCCGGCCGTTTCCGAGCCGGGTGCTCAATTACTACTTAAGTCCCTTGCGTCTACCGATTTCGCCACCCAGGCGTGGGTTACGTACCGCGATTCTACAGAAAACGGGAAACTCCGGTCATTCGGGTACTACCTGGAAACCTAAGGAGTCAGGTGCCCTGGCGCGCGCTATTTATCGACGCAGTCATAGAACGTCTCCCCTCCTTCGCGCCGCGCCACGGCGCGTTTGCCCTGACTGGCACACTCGGATTCCGCCTGCTCGAGTGCGCGGGCTTCGCGCCGCTGATCCGCGCCGGGCCGACTCGACGGCGCCGACGGATTGTCCAGCGGCGGCGGGGAGTTTGCGCATCCCACGACCAGGGCAGCGCAGGCAACCGCGCTCCAATTCATATGTTCAGCCTCCTGTGAATCTTCTTGTTTGCCGTGCACACCGTCCGAGCGCTCCTGACTTCAGCTAACGAATGCAAAACGCGCATGACGTTGATTCAGCTCACCGCTGCGCGCGTTTTGCGTCAAGACTCCACGCGCCGGCGCCGGCAACGGCGAGAAACAGGAAAATGAAACAGTAGAGCACTGCCTCCTCCCCTTGATTGAGCGCCGGTGTGAAGAAGTGGCCTTGCGGTGCATGCTGCATAAAGTACGCGACCGCCATCTCGCCCGAGAGAATGAATGCGACCGGACGGGTGAAAAGACCGAGCAGTATCAGAAGACCCCCGACGATCTCGAGCATGCCCGCGAAACCGATCAGTGACAGCGCCGGCAATTGGTCGAAATAGGCCACGTGCGGCACATGGAAGAGCTTCGCGGTCCCGTGCTGCAGGTACAAGAATCCGACGACGATGCGCAGCAGCGACAGTACCCGCGGATGCCAGGTGTCAAAAAACCTTTGGTCGAGTGCCATGCATTACCTCCGGCCCGGGCGACAGACGGGATCGCCACACCAACACGGTGAATACGGTACGCCAAACCCCGGGACGGGGGTACTCGAGCGTACCGCCGCACCTGCGCGCCCGGGGGATGCCGGCGGATCAGGCCGCCAGCGGAATCTCCGGACGCACTATCGCCAGGACGAGGGACGTGGCGATGGCGAGTGCCAGCCACAGCGGCAGGGCAAAGATATAGCGGGCGGCCACGAGCCCGAGCAGCACGAATCCCACCAGATGTGTGACCGCCATCGCCCGGTAGCGGGCGCCCGCGCGCGCAAGCGTTGCCAGCTGCCACAGCAGCACCGCTTCGGCCGCGAGCAGCACGCTCAGCGCGAGTCCAAAGCCCCGGTAGAAGTCCCAGTAGCTGCGCACGGCGCCTGCGGCGCGAAAGTGAACCGCGTGCATAGCCGTGACGACCCCCTGGGCGAGAACCTCCTGGGTGGGCGTCCAGGGCATCCCGGCAGTATGTCCGGCAGCGTAGAGCGCCGCGATGACGGAGCCGCGATTCTGAGCCAGAAGGATGCGCGCACGGTCAGTTGCCGACTGCGATCAGGAATCGAGCCGACCGATCGCCTCGTTGAACAAGGCCAGCACACCCGGCCAGCCCTTATCGACCGCGTTACGCATGGCTTCACCGGCCTCGGGCCCCATGCGCTCGAAGTTGCGGTGCTCGATTTCAACCCGCGTGCGGTTCTCGCCTTCGCGCACGAAGCGCACCTCGACTTCGGAGGCCACCTGCGTGCGCGGATCCGGCTTCCACTTAGCGCTGATCTCCCAGCTGACGACGAAGCTTTGTCCCGGGTCCCACACCCGCACGTGACCCACGGTCACGTCCGAGCCGTCCTCAAGATCGTTATACCAGCGGCCCCCGACGAAGGGCTCCAGCACGCACCGCTTGATGGGCGCGTTGCCGATGTTGTGCGACTTCGGCCACCACCGGTCGATGCCGGCGGTAAATACCTCGAAGGCGCGTAGCGGGGGCGCCGCCACCACGATGGACTTGCGGACCGGTGCGATCTGCAGGGTTGCACTCACAAGGACTACCTCGGTGTATCGGGGTGTTCTGTTTCAACTGCGGCCTTGAAAGCGAAGAGCGCCTCATCCCAGAACCCATCGAGCCAGCGGCGCAGTTCGCCAAGACCGTGCGGGTCGATGTAGTAGATGCGCCGGGCGCCCTCGGGCCGGTCGGCCACAAGACCGGCCGCCTTCAGGGCGCGCAGGTGCTGCGAGACCGCCGGACGCGTCACCGGCAGTCCCTTCGCGAGCGCGCCGACGGACTTCGGCCCCGAGCGCAGCCGCTCGAAGACGCGCCGGCGAGTCGGATCGCTCAGACACTGCAGCGCCCTTGGGTAAGCCATGGCTTACGGTAAGTGAATACTTACCCTCTAGTCAAGCCGGTCGAATGCGCCCCGCACACGTTAACTCCCCGTCATCTGGTGCACGGCGCGCCCACGGGTACGTTGGGCGTAGGTAACCCCCGCTGCGGCGGGCCCGGGAAAGTTCACGATCCGTGACGGCCTGAGGAGTTCACAGCGAGCAGTTGTGGGTAACCTCGCGCGGCACGCTTAGGGAGGGTGGTATATGTCAAAGTCCTCGTTGGCCGGGCACGCTAAGACGTGTTCGATCGGCCTCATCTTTATTGCAGGCGCCGTCGCCGCCGGATGCACCGCTCAGGTGCGCGTGGCGGGACCGCCGCCGATTTATGTTGCGCCTCCGGCCGTAGCCGTGGTCGCCCCGGCTCCAGAGCCGGCGGTACAAATTAATGAGGCGCCCCCGCCGCTGCCGGTGTACGAGCAGCCGCCCTGCCCGGTCTCCGGGTATCTGTGGACGCCGGGCTACTGGGCGTACGCGCCGGCCGGTTACTACTGGGTGCCGGGGACGTGGATTGAACCGCCGCGTGTTGGGGTGCTGTGGACCCCGGGCTACTGGGGTTTCGTCGGCGGCGCCTATGCGTGGCACGCCGGTTACTGGGGTCCGCATATCGGTTTTTACGGCGGCGTTAATTACGGTTACGGTTATGTGGGCAACGGCTTCGCCGGTGGACGCTGGGTCGGCAATTCCTTTGCCTACAACCGTAACGTCACGAACGTGAATGTGACGGTCGTGCACAACACCTACAACGAGACCGTCGTCAACAACGTCTCGGTTACGCGCGTCAGCTTCAACGGCGGCGCCGGCGGCGTGGTTGCAACGCCCACCGCCCAGGAGAAAATGGCAGCGCAGGAGCCGCACCTGTCCCCGACACCGCTGCAGCAGCAGCACGTGCAGGAGGCGGCGAAGAACCCTGCTTTGTTTGCCAGGTCCAATGGCGGCCATCCCGCCATTGCCGCCACCACTCACCCGGCCACCTTTACCGGTCCGGGCGTCGTGGGTGCCAAGTTCGCCGCGCATGCGCCGGTAGGTGCGAAGCCGCCGGTGGCTAACGCCGCAGCGCCAAAACCTGCGGCTCACGGTGCAGCGCCGAAGCCGGCCGTGGCGGCTAACACCACGCAGCCCAAGGCGGCCGCCAAGCAGCAGCCGAAGAAGCCGCCGCCGCCGCATGAGGGCAAGACCGAGGGCGAGAAGACCTGAACGATCGGTCCGGCGGCCGCAGAAGCGGCTGCCGGACCTGCCCTCGCCGGCTGATCGTGAGTCTCAATACTCAAGATGCAGTCGCAGGCCGTAGAAGCGCACCGGACCTCGGTCCTCGTTGTAACCGGGATTGCGGATGTACTGGAAATCCGGAGTGAGCTGCAGACGCAGCGGAATCTTGCCGAGCGAATCAAAGAGCTGCCAGCGATAGTACAGCTCGAGAATCTGCTCGTGCGCGTAGTCGAGTCGTCCGTCCCCGAGCACAAATCCTGAGCCACCCGCGGCCAGATAATCGCGGTGCGGGCCGGAGAGTCCCTCAGCCACCACTCCCAGCCCCGCTACGTCGGTCGCACGTCCCCAGTGCACTCCGGAGAGCTGCAGGCCGCCACTGAGCTGCCGATCCACCTCGGTGAAAACGAATGTCTCCGTGGCCCCGTCATCCCAGCCGGCGCGCATGAAGAGGCCCGTGTTGCCGTCATCGGCCAGCGGCAGCTCCGCGTTAAGGCCGAATCCATACTTGTGTCGACCATTCTGATCGTTGGCGGCCACATCCGGCACCGTGTCGTTCTCGGCGCCGATCACGAGCGCTTCGCGGTACTCGCCCATGCGCGCGGTATTGCGATAGCCGAGCACGCGCACCACCAGGCCGCTCGGCCAGGCCGAGAGCGTCAGCTCCAGATTCTGGCCCTGGGCACGATTTAAGGTCTCGAGCGTCTGACCGTTGGCATAGAGCGGCATGCGGTACAGGCCGTAGCGCAGCGTCCACCCGGGACTGAAGTAACTCAACACGAAGCCGTCGGTGAAGCCGCGCGTATTGGCGGCGTAATCCCAGGCGGTATTCGCCCACAGGGACCAGTTCAAGAACTGCGTGCGGGCGGCACTGGCGTAACGGTTGTGATCAAAGTCATCGGTCACCGCCAGGCGCCCGGCCTTGAATTCAAGGCGCGTCGTCGCCTCATTGCCGGCGATCTGATCCTGCGCCCGCTCAACGTGCGTCACCGTGTTTCCGAGGGGCCACATGAGCCGCACATAGGCCCGCGCGATATAGAAGGTCTTCTTCAGACCGACCGCGCCTTCGCGCAGGACATCCCCGTTCGTCAGACCGCCCAGCCCGGTCGCACCACTCACCCCGGCGCCCATGAATTTCTCGGTGTCGAGATACAGCTGCGCCCAGCTCGCCACCGCCCAGCCCCCGTAGAAGCCGCTGGTGTTGGTCGGTTGCGTATCGCCCTGCGCCAGCAGGCTCAGCCGCCCCGAGTAAGGGGAATCCAGCGCGCTCTGGTGCTGCAGCAGGTAGGTGTACTGGGCACCCACGAGTGCCGGCCAATAGGAGTCCGGTCCCGGCCTGGCCGCGGATGCGGCAGACGTTGTCGTCGGCTCATCGGCGTTGACCAGCGCTGTCGCTGCCGCACTGGCGGCGAGGAGCACGCCCCCGCAGGCGCCCAGGACTGCCGCGCAGGCGGCGCGCGTGTGCCGCGGCGCCCCCGCGGCCAAGGCACGGGAACAAACCGGTGCCGGCAAGGAGGTCAGCCGCGGTGGGTACCGCGAAGGTGGGCCGCCTTCTTCTTGGCCTCAACCCCCGGGTGGCTCAGTCCATCCAGGATCCCGCATTCACGCTCGGCGCGCGCCGGCTGGCATTGGCGGCGCAGCGCCTTGAGCTGCTGTTGCAGCTGCTGCAACTCCGCGATGCGCGCGGCGACGTGGGCCACATGCTCGTCCAAGAGTGCGTGCGCTGCGGCGCAGTTGTCCTGCGGCAGGTCACGGAACCGCAGCAATTGTCTGATCTCATCAAGGGTCATGTCCAAGGCCCGACAGTTGCGGATGAAGGCCAGCCGCTCCAGGTGCGCACGCCCGTAAAGGCGGTAATTGCCCGCGCTGCGTGTGGGTGCCGGCAAGAGACCCTCGCGCTCGTAGAAGCGGACCGTCTCCGTCTGGCACTGAGCCTGACGGGCCAGCGCGCCGATCTTCAGCCACGACTCCATGGGACTTGACCTTAAAGTGACTTCAGGGTTTTCACTATACGACAACCGCCCCCCGCGCGCAGCTCAGCGCGCGGGCGGTGGCTATTTTCCGTGGGGCAGCCGCCAGGACAGATCAGGACGCTTGCGCATGAACGCTCACCATCACGACGGCTCCCGCCCGCACGGGACTCACGCGGGCAGGCACGATCACCGCGCGGAACACGCGCACGAAGGGACCCACTCACACGGGCACACGCACGCCCATGCCGGTGAGGACGGCGCGCGGCGGCTCATCATCGCGCTCGCCATTCTGGGAACTTTCACGGTCGTCGAGGCGGTCGGCGGGTACTTCGCGAACTCCATAGCGCTCCTGGCCGAGGCGGCCCACATGCTCGCCGACTGCGCCTCGCTGCTGCTCGCGATCATTGCCGTGCGGGTGAGCCAGCGTCCGGCCAACCAGCGGCGCACCTATGGGCATCGCCGCTATCAGCCGCTGGCGGCGTTCGTGAACGGCCAGCTGCTGCTGCTGCTCACCGCCTGGGTGGTGTACGAGGCCATCACCCGCTTGGTGCGTCTGCCGGCGGTGAACGGCGGGCTCATGCTGCTGATCGCCCTCGTAGGGGGCCTCGCCAATCTCGCAGCGTTCCTCGCCCTCTCGGGCGCCCGCTCGCTCAACGAACGCAGCGCCCGCGCCCACGTCCTCAGTGACCTGCTCGGTTCGGCGGCGGCGAGCATCGCCGCCCTTCTCATCCTGTATCGAGGCTGGAACGTGGCCGACCCGGTGCTCTCGTTACTGGTGTCGCTGCTGATCCTGCGCTCGGCCTGGGGGATGATCCGCGAGTCGGCGGACGTGCTGCTGGAGAGCGTGCCCGCGCGCTTTGACGTGGCGCGTATTCAGTCGGCGCTGATCGGCCACGTGCCGGGGCTGGTTGATGTTCACCACGTGCACGTGTGGTCCATGACGGGCGAGTTGCCGACGGTCACGCTGCACGCGAATTGCGAGCGCGGTGCCGGTCACCCCCAAATGCTCACGGCGATCAACGCGCGCCTGAAGCAGCAGCTGCACATCGAACACGTCACGGTGCAGATCGAGGAGGAAGGCTCGTGTGAGACGCCGGACTGCGTACATTACGACTGAACGTGCGCGCGCCCGCTACCCACAAGAAGAACGGCCAGATCTGCGGAATTCGCCATGGAAAACTTCGAACACCGGCCCAGCGCGCGCGGACAGCTATTCCTCTGGGGCGGCATCGCTGCCGGGCTCGTGCTGGTCCTGCTGCTTTACACGCGCGGCTTCGGCCTCTTCGCCCGCCACGCCGGAGAACCGGAGGCACCGCTGCTCGAGCATCGCGGCACTCAGATATTTATTCCGGAGTACTCACCGCTGCGCCAGCGGCTGACGGTCCTGCCCGCCGCCGAAGAGAGCGTGAGTGGCAACGTGCGGGCCCCGGGGCTGGTCGAGTCGGATCCTGCCCGCACCGCACTGCTGCTCTCACCGGTGGCCGGGCGTGTGAAGGAGGTGAAGGTTTCGCCCGGCACACGCGTGAGCGCCGGGCAGGCCCTCGCCGTCATCGACTCGCCCGATCTCGCCCAGGCTTTCGATGATGACGTGAAGGCGGCCGCTACGCTGCGCCTGGCCGCCAAAACCCTCGAGCGCCAGGAGGGCCAGTTCCAGATCGGCGCGGTCGCGGAACGCGACCTGGATCAGGCGCGCAGCGATCACGTCCAGGCAGCCTCGGAGTACGCGCGCACACAGGCGCACCTGCGCGCCATCGGCGTGCCGGCGGACGCCAAGCAGCGTTCCAGTCTCTTCACCGTGCGGGCGCCCTTTGACGGCAGTGTGACCTCGGTTGCGATCGCCACCGGCAACATGCTGAACGATCCGACGCAGTCGATCCTGACGGTCGCGGATCTGAGCACGGTGTGGGTGACCGCCCTGGTGGCGGAAAAAGACCTCCCGGGCGTCGCCCAGGGCCAGGAAGCGCAGGTGAGCCTCGAGGCCTATCCCACCGAGACGCTCAAGGGCAAGGTGCTGCTGGTCAGCGACGTGGTGGAAGCGGATTCGCACCGCAACAAGGTGCGTATCGCCTTCCCCAATGCGCACTACGCCCTCAAGCCCAACATGTTCACCACCGTCACGCTCTTCGGGCCGCCGCACTCGCGCGTGGTGCTGCCCACTTCCGCGCTGCTGATGAACAACGACCGCACCAGCGTCTTCGTGGCCACTGCACCCTGGACGTTCGAGCGGCGCGTGGTGGAGCCGCTCTTGCAGGAAGGCACGACGGTGCCGATCCGCTCGGGCGTCGCCGCCGGCGACCAGGTCGTGGTCAGGGGCGGAATTCTGCTCAATGATTGACCAATTTGTCGGCTTCTGCCTCAAGCGGCGCGTGGCGGTCATCGTGCTCGCGGTGCTGCTGGCCGGCTTTGGCGTCTATGCCTGGGAAACGCTCTCCGTGGAGGCGTATCCGGAGCTCGGCGACGTCGCCGCGCAGGTCACCACCCAGGTCCCCGGACTCGCCGCCGAGGAGGTCGAGCAGCTCATCACCGTGCCGCTGGAGCGCCAGATCAACGGTACCCCCGGGCTCCTGCTCATGCGCTCCTCGAGCACCTTCGGCCTGTCACTCATCACGGTCCTGTTCCGCGATGGTTATGAGGACTACTGGGTGCGCCAGCGACTGCTCGAGCGCATCAGCCAGGCCACACTGCCGAGCAACGCGGCCCCCTCACTCGACCCGGTCGCCGGCCCGGGCGGGGAGATCTACCGTTACACGCTCGAGTCGACGACCAAGAATCTGCAGGAGTTGTCCGAGATTCAGCGCTGGACGGTGATCCCGGCACTCAAATCGGTGCCGGGCGTCGTCGATGACACCAATTTCGGGGGCTTCACGACCGAGTATCAGCTTGATCTGGATCCAAAGCAGCTCGAGCACTACGGACTTGGTATCACCGACGTCATCAATGCGATCAATAACAACAATACCAATGCCGGCGGCGGACGCGTCTCGCGGGGCGACCAGAGCTATGTGATTCGTGGCGTCGGGTTAATGCGCAGTCTTGAGGACATTGGCTCGACCGTGGTCACGCAGGTCAGCGGTATCCCCGTGCTGGTGCGCGATCTCGGGCGCACGACGCTCAGCCACCAGGAGCGCGAGGGCATCCTCGGCAAGGACACGAACCCGGACACGATCGAAGGCATCGTCCTGATGCTCAAGTACCAGAACCCGTCCGAGACGCTGCACGGCGTGCATGCAAAGGTCGACGAGCTCAACCGCAAGCTCGCCAAGGACGACGTGCGCATCGTGCCCTACATCGACCGCGATGATCTCGTGTCGGCGACCGTGCACAAGGTCGGGCGCACCATCGCCGAGGGCATTGGGCTGGTGTTCCTGGTGCTCATCATCTTTCTGGGCAGCCCACGCAGCGCTTTTGTCGTGGCGGTATCGATCCCGATGGCGCTCGTGTCGGTGTTCTCCTTCCTCAACCTCACCAAGGTCTCAGCCAATCTGCTGTCCCTGGGTGCGATCGATTTCGGTATTCTGGTTGACGGTGCCATCGTGGTGACCGAGGCGATCCTGCGGCGGCGCGAAGCCACGCCGGAAGATGAATTGAGCGAGAGCGAAGTCAAGGCGGCGGCGTTGCAGGTCACGCGGCCGATCTTCTTCGCGAGCCTGATTATCATCACCACTTACCTGCCGCTCTTCTCCTTCCAGCGCGCGGAAGCGCGGCTCTTCACACCCATGGCGTACACCATGGGCTACGCGCTCTTCGGCGCCCTGCTGACGAGCCTCGCCCTGGTGCCGGGGCTTGCGTACTACGCGTACCGTAAACCGGGCACCGTCTATCACAACCGCTGGCTCGAGCGGCTGACGCTCCGCTACGACCGGCTGCTGGATGCCTGCCTGCGCGAGCCGCGCATCATCTATGGCGTCGTCGCCTTTGCGCTGCTCGCCGTCATCGGCCTCGGCGCCACGATCGGCCGGGATTTCCTCCCCGATCTGGACGAAGGGGCGCTGTGGCTGCAGGTACAGATGCCCACCGGGGTCGCTCTGGATAAGGCGAGCGATATGGCGAGTGACCTCAGACGCGCGGTACTCAAATACCCGGAAGTCTCCTACGTCGTCACGCAAACTGGGCGGAACGATGACGGCACCGATCCCTGGACCATGTCGCACATCGAGGCACCGGTGGGACTTAAGGCCTACGACACCTGGCCGCACGGTGAGACGAAGAAGCAGTTCGTCGATCGCCTGGAGAGCAATCTCGCCCGGGATCTGCCCGGCTACTCGGTTGGCATCAGCCAGCCGATCATCGATGGCGTCAACGACCTGATCGGCGGCGCCCACAGCCCCCTTGTCATCAAGATCTACGGCGATGACCTGAATGAACTGCGCACCATCGGCCAGCAGATCGTCAGCGAGCTTTACACGATTTCCGGCACCGCCAGCGCCTCCATTTTCCAGGAGCCCCCGATACCGCAGATCGAGATCAAGCTCGACCGCCCGAAAGCCGCGCGCTACGGGATCAACATGACGGACGTGCAAAACGTCATTCAGACCGGCGTCGGGCAGGCGCCCGTCTCGACCGTCTACGTCGGAGAGCGCAGCTATCCTTTAACGGTGCGCTTCACCAAGGAGGCCCGCAACCACCCGGACGCGCTCGCCAATCTCTCCGTACATAGCGCCAGGGGGATGCAGGTGCCGCTTGCGCAGGTGGCGAGCGTGGTGGCCCGCACCGGGGAGAGCACCATCACGCGCGAGAACGGGCAGCGCAATCTCACCATAGGCATCGACAACCGCGATCGCGATCTCACCTCCTACCTTAAGGAGGCGCAGTCGAAGATCGCCGCGCACGTGCACTTTGATCCGAACCGGGTGCGCCTGGAGTGGGCCGGCCAGTTCGAGAATCAACGGCGCGCCGAGGCGCGCCTCAGCATCATCCTCGCCATGGTGATGGGCGCGATGCTGATCCTGCTCACCGTCGGCATCGGTTCCCTGCGGCAGGCGGCGCTGGTGCTGGGCGTGGTCCCGCTCGCCATGCTCGGCGGCCTGATTTCGCTGCATCTGACCGGCCAGACCCTCAACGTCGCCAGCGGGGTGGGTTTCATCGCACTCTTCGGCGTGGCCGTGCAGAACGGCATCATCATGGTGGCGAATCTGAACCGCATGCGAAAATCCGGCTTCGAGCTGCATGAGGCGATCATGAGGGGCGCGACCGAGCGGCTGCGGCCCGTGCTGATGACGGCAACGGTGGCGACCCTGGGGATGCTGCCGGCGGCGATCCATACCGGGGTCGGCAGCGACGTGCAGCGCGGCATTGCAACCGTCGTCGTCGGTGGCCTTGCGATCGCCACACTGCTGACGCTCTTCGTGTTGCCCTCGATGTACCACGTGATCGAGCACTGGGCCGAGGAGCGCGGCCGCGGAGTGGCAGAGGGAAGCATCTGATGTCGGCTCGCCGACTTGCACTGCTGCTTGGCCTCACGCTCAGCGCCTGCGCGGTCGGGCCGAATTTCAAGCGCCCGGCGGCGCCGGCCGATGCCGGCTACGGTGCAGCTCCGACGCAGGGTGCAACGGCAACGGCTCCCGGGGTGGGTGGCAACGCGCAGCACCTGGTCGAGGGGATGGACATCCCGGCCGAATGGTGGACGCTCTTCGGCTCCGCCCCGCTCAATCAGCTCATCGAGCAGGCCCTGAAGCAGAATCCGGACGTCAACGCCGCGCAGGCTGCGCTGCGCCAGGCGAATGAGCTGTACGCGGCGCAGCGAGCGACGCTTTTCCCGAGTCTGCAAGGCGGCTTCAGCGCACAGCGCGCCAAGAACGCGCTCGGCACGATTGCCAACCCCACGAGCCTGCCGCAGACCAATCCCTACTACAACCTCTACACCGCCCAGCTCAGCGTGAGCTACATGCCCGATGTCTTCGGCGGCCAGCAGCGCGCCCTGGAAGCCACCAAGGCGCAGGCCGAGGCCACCCGCTTTCAGCTGGAGGCGACCTATCTGACCCTCAGCAGCAACGTGGTCGTCACGGCGGTTCAGGAAGCCTCGCTGCGCGGGCAGATCAGCGCCACCGAGCGGCTGCTCGCAGTGCAGCAGCAGCTGAGTGCCACGGTGACGGGTCAGAAGGGCCTGGGATCGGCCAGTCAGCTGGATCTTCTTTCCCAGCAGGCCGCCGAAGCGCAGACCGCCGCAACCCTGCCGCCGCTGCGCAGGCAGCTCGCGCAGACGCGCGACGCGCTCACGGCGCTCCTCGGCCGTCTGCCGGCCGCGGAGCCCACGCAGACCTTCCGACTCGAGGAGCTGACGTTACCGGCCGACGTGCCCGTGAGCATCCCGAGCAAGCTCATCGAGCAGCGGCCGGATGTGCGCCAGGCGCAGGCGAATATGCACGCCGCCTCTGCAGAAGTGGGCGTTGCCATTGCGGACATGCTGCCGCAGTTCGCCATCAGCGCGCAGACCGGCTCCACGGCGCTGCAGATCAGCCAGCTCTTCACCTCCTACACCGGCTTCTGGAGCGCGGGTGCCTCCCTTACCCAGACGCTGTTCGACGCCGGGGCGCTGCTGCATCGCAAGCGCGCCGCCGACGCGGCGCTCGATCAGGCGGGCGCCCAGTACCGCTCGGCCGTCATCCTCGCCTGTCAGAACGTTGCCGACACCCTGCACGCACTCAAGGCCGACGCGGATACGCTCGTGGCGACGGTCGAGGCCGAGCGGGCGGCGCGCAGTGCGTTCGACATTGCGCGTCAGCAGCGTACCCTTGGCGGCATCAGCACGGTGGCGCTGCTGAACGCCGAACAGACCTACCAGCAGGCGGAACTTGCCGTGGTGCAGGCGCGCGCCAACCGCTACGCGGATACCGCGGCGCTCTTTCAGGCGCTCGGCGGGGGCTGGTGGAACCGACCTAAGGGGGGCGCACAGTGACCGAGCTGGTGTTACGCGAAAATCGTAAGGGCGCTGCGATCCTCACGCTCAATCGTCCGGCGAAGATGAACGCACTCACCAAGGATGTATTCGAGGCGCTCGAGACGCACGTCGATGCCCTGCGCCGCCAGACACGTACGGTCGGGGTCGTGATCCTGCGCGGTGCCGGCGGCAATTTCTCCGCCGGCTATGACATGGAGGAAGTGCTGGCCTACGTGCGCGCACACGCCAAGCCGCACTTCAATTCCGAGGTGATCGAGAAGCTCGCGAACCTGCCGCAACCGGTCATCTCGGCCATCGAAGGCCACTGCTCAACCGGCGCCATGGAGCTCGCCCTGGCAGCCGACATCATCGTCGCCTCCGAGTCCGCGCGCTTCTCGGATGCGTACGGGCGCTGGGGGCTGACGCCGATCTGGGGCCTGAGCCTGCGCCTGCCGCACCGCGTCGGCACGGCCAAGGCCGCCGAGATGATGTTTACCTGCAGCAGCTACTCCGGCACCGACGCCCACGAGATGCACCTGGCGAACTATGTCTACCCGGATCAGGAGTTCGAGGTGCGCCTGAACGCGCTGGCGGAAAATATCCTCGCCAACTCCTGGTATGCCAACCAGGTGAGCAAGCGGGCGCTGATCGAGAGCGACGGCCTGAGCCTGCGCGACTCACACGCGCTCGAGATCTTCAAGAACGAGGGGCTGGCACCGGACGCGGTACAACGGGTGGAGAAGTTCCTCGCGCGCCGTAAACCACCCGCCTGAACCCTCGCGCGCGAGCTCTGGCCGCGCCAGCGGCGAGCGGGAAGTTCCGGGGACTGACTCCCGCCCGCACGCCGCCGCACGCCGCCTACTCACCCGCCGGCACGGGCGTGGCCACAAACGCCTGCCCGGTGCTCGTCGTGCCGGTGATCTCGCCACGGTCATTGATATCGAAGGCGAGCAGGATCGGTCCGCTGAGCGCTGAGCCTGGCTCAATCAGGTCATTGAGGTTGGTGGTGACACCAGCCTGCCAGATCCAGGGATGGAAGTTGCCGTTTGCATCGTTCGAATAGCCCACGATCTGCCGGCGCTCGTTGATGCTGGTGGCAACGCCTGCGATGTCCCCCTGCAGAAGCGGAATGAATTTAAAACCTTCCTCCGCGGTCCACATGAATGGGGGCGTAAAGTTGCCCGCCGCATCGTTCGGGAAACCCGCGAAGCCCACGACGTCACCGCGTTCGTTGATCATCATCGGGGTGTTCCAGTAAGGCGCCGTTGCCCCGTACGGACTCACGATCTGGATCAACCGCCCGTTGTCCCACAGCACCGCGTGCTTGCCCGTTGGTCCCCCGACGGCGAAGCCACAGCTGCCGGAGATCCCGACGATCTGGCCGCGGTCATTGAGCGCCGTCGCAGCCCCCGCGGTATCGCCCTCAACCAGCGGCAGCTCGCGGATCTGCTCGCGACCGGGCCCCCACAGGACCGGCCTGAACTGCAGTACCTGCGGCAGGATGCAGCTCGCATCGTGCACGGTGTTCTCCGCCCAGCCGGCCGTTTCCCCGAGATTGTTGCTGCCGGTCGCGAACCCGTTGGTGCCACCGAGGGTGGGCAGTGCCCGCATCTTGCGGGTGAGCGGATCCCACACAAATCCCAGGCACACGTTGTAGTTCGCATTGGGGAGAAAGAATCCGCAGCTCCAGCCCTCGCGGTTCGGATCCAGGCTGTCCGTCAGTGAGATGCCCGAAATCACCCCCAGCACGTTCTTCACCGGCCACTGCACCTTGCTGCTGAGGGTGGCACCGCTGCCGAGTGTGCCGAGGTCCTGCTGCGGGCCGAAGGCCCACGCGGCCGCGTGGACCGCGCCGTTCGGCAGCGTGTAACTGCCGCCGACCACGCCGAGCCCGTTTACGCTGTTGCCCGCGGCGCCGGCACTGCTGAGGATGCTGACGCGGTAAAGCGGCCGCGGCGCTGAGGCCGCCGCGGTCATTTGTGTCACCGCCCAGCAGGCGGCGGCCAGGATGACGTATGAGATGAGACGCATGTATTTCTCCCTCGGAGGGTCGCGGGCGCAAGTGCCCGAGCCTCCCGTGTGGTGTGAGCTCATCGGCGGTCTGAGGCGCGCGCGGGGCTTTTAAGGCCTGCGGCCCGCAGCCGGGGTTATTCGAAGACTCCCTTTCATGAACCGGGCCTCCCGGGCGGCGCCCTGCCGCGCTGCCATGAGGGGTGCGAATCTAGAGCCACTGCGGAGGAAAACCCGGTCGTTTTCGGACGTCGAAAGGCAAAATCGAGGTCCGAAAACGGCCACTCTCGCCCCCGCACGCTGCGCCGGGCGTTCCCGGGCGCTCGCGGTGTCGCGCGCCCGGGGCGCTTCGGCGCGTCGTGCCATTCAAACGCTGAACCCGGCGCTAGCATCCAAGCTCTCATGGAACGGTTCCACGCTACCCGCGCCTGAGCCATGGAAACCCTGAAGTGGTCGAGCCGCAGTCCGATCGGCGTGATCGTCATTGCGATCTTCGTGCTGCTCCTGGGGTTCCTGAGCCTTGCGCACCTGCCGCTGCAGCTCTTCCCGGACATCAAGCGCCCGGAGCTGCAGATTCAGACCGGCTGGCGTTCCGCCTCCCCCGAGGAAGTCGAATCTGAGCTCCTCGAGCCCCTCGAGAACGTCATGCAGGGTCTGCCGGGGGTCGAGGAGATCGAGGGGAGCGCCATCGTCGGCGGCGCCAACCTGAATCTGCGCTTCGCGATCGGCACCGACATGAAGAATGCGCTGGTGGAGGCCATCGGGCGCATCAACCGCCTGCCGCCGCTGCCGCGCGACGCCGACCGTCCGGAGGTCTCCCTCGGGGGCAACGGGGACACCAACGAGACGCTCTCCTGGTTCTTCGTGCAGCTGCTGCCCGGAACCGCGGGCCCCATCGAGAAGCAGCGCCGCTTCATCGAAGACACGGTGCGTGCGCGGCTGGAATCGATCCCCGGCGTGGCGGCGGTCAACGTCAACGCCGGTCCCTCGGATGAGGTGCACATCACCCTCGACCTGCCCCGTGCCGCCGCGCTCGGCATCAGCATCCCGGATATCGCCAACCGCGCCGCGGCGGCGACCAACGTATCGGGGGGCCAGCTCGCGGTCGGGCGTCGTCAGTACACGCTGCGCTTCACCGGACGCTTCACCCCCGAGGAGCTCGGAGCCTTGGTGCTCACCTGGCGCGACGGGCGACCGGTGCATCTGGCGGATGTCGCCACGATCGACGTCGCCCCGCCGCCGCGCACTTTTTTTGCTTACCAGAACGGCAATCCGGCGATCGGCGTGCAGGTCTTTCGCGCCAACGGCGCCAACGTGCTCGCGACGCTTGATGCGGTGAAGGCCGCGGTCGCAGAACTGCGCGACGGACCACTGAAGGCACACGGGCTTGGGATCGAACAATCCTTCGACGCCGCCCTCTTCATTCGGCGCGCCGTGCACCTGCTGACCGAAAACCTGTTCGTGGGCGCACTGCTCGCGCTCATCGTTGTGTGGTGGTTCATGCGCGAGTGGCGCGTGACGCTGCTCATCGCTGCCACGATCCCCGTGTGTCTGTGCGCCACCTTCGTCGCGCTCGATCTGATGGGCCGCAGCCTGAACGTGATCTCCCTCGCCGGCCTCGCCTTCGCGGTGGGCATGGTGGTCGAGGGCGCGATCGTGGTCTCGGGCAACGTCGTGCGCCTGAGGGAAAACGGCCTGCCGCTGGAACAAGCGACGCGCCAGGGCGCACGCCAGGTGGCCGGCGCACTGATCGCCTCCACGGCGACCACCGTGGCGGTCTTTGTGCCGGTGCTGTTTCTCAAGGACGTGGAGGGTCAGCTGTTTGGTGATCTCGCGCTCACCATCTCGATCGCGGTCGCGATCTCGATCGTCGCGGCCCTGACGCTGCTGCCGCAGGCGCTCGGCTTCGCGCTCGCGCGCCCGTTGCGACCGAGCGGTTACGGGGCCGGCTGGCCGCGCCTCACCGAGTGGATCCTGAAGGTCACCGACACCCGCGCCAAGCAGCTCGCCTGGATTGCGGGCCTGCTGGTCGGGCCGCTGCTGCTGAGCTGGTGGATGCTGCCGGCCCTGGATTACCTGCCGCCGGTGAAGCGGGCCGCGATCGATTCGTTCTTCGAGTTCCCGCCGGGCATGAGCCCGGAGGCGGTCAACCGGGAGCTGTTGCCGACGATGCTCGCGCGCATGGCGCCCTACATGCGCGGGGAGAAAGAGCCGCGCCTGAAGAACTGGTACATCCAGGCCTGGCCGGGCGGCGGCACGATTGGCGCCCGCGTGGTGGAGGAGCAGCGCATCGGCGAACTCGAGCAGCTGATCCGCGACAAGATCACGGTGGGCCTGCCCGACACACGCGTCTTCACCTCCGAAGGAGAGCTCTTCGGCGGCATCGGCGGCTCGGCGCGCTCGGTCGGCATCCACCTGCAGAGCGAAGACACCGCAGCGCTCAACCGGGTAGCGGTCGAGGGGCGCGCGCTGCTCGAGAAAGTCTTCCCCGGAGCCACCGTGCTGAGCTTCCCCAATCCGGAGGAAGCCGGACTTGAGCTGCACGCGATCCCCGATGACCGGCGCATCGCCGAAGTCGGCTGGGACCGCGCCGCGGTCGGCACCATCGTACGCACCGTCGGCGAGGGCGCCTGGCTCGGGGAGTACTTCGATGGTAAGTCCCGGCTACCGATCATTCTGCGCTCCACCCAAGGCACAACCCCGGAGGACCTGGCGAGCGCCCCGCTCGTGACACCGACCGGACTTACCGTGCAGCTCGGGGACATCGTGCAGCTGTCCACCGTGCTCGGACCGCCCGGCATCCGCCGCCTCAATCACCGCCGCACGGTGACCCTGACCGTCGATCCACCCGCGGCCCTCTCACTGGCGAAGGTTCTCGCCACCATCGACCGCGAGGTGCTGCCCACGCTGCGCGCACATATGCCCGCGGACGGCTCGCTGCGCCTCGCCGGCAGCGCCGACAGTCTGAGCCAGACGCTCTCGGCGATGAGTCGCGTGTTCGCCATGGCACTGGTGGTGCTGCTCTTGCTCATGACGGTGCTGTTCCGCTCGCTGCGCGACAGTCTTATCGTGCTGCTCACCGTACCGCTCGCGCTGGTCGGTGGCGTCGTCGGGCTGCGCCTGCTCGATCTGGTCAAGTTCCAGGCGCTCGATCTGCTCTCGATGATCGGCTTCGTCATGATGATCGGCGTCATCATCAATCACGCGATCCTGCTCGTGGCGGCGGTCCGCAGCGTTCAGGCCGAAGGCGCGAGCCTCGATGAGGGCATCCGCACCGGCCTGCAGCAGCGCCTGCGGGCAATCCTCGCCAGCACCCTCACCGGCGCACTCGGTGCGCTGCCCATGGCCGTGAACCCCGGGCCCGGCAGCGTCATCTACCGCGGACTTGCCGCGGTCAACATCGGCGGCGTGGTCATCAGTCTCGTGTTCAGCCTCATCCTGATTCCCGCCCTCATGCGGCTGCTGCAGCCCAGTGCCGCGCGCCTCGGCACGGCGGTCACCACCACGGCGGTGGCACAGTCGTGAAACAGCAGAGTAAAAAGGGAGCGACCGTGTGCTGCGCGTTGCGGAGGGCCCTCAGGGAATGCTCCCTGCTCGCGGCCACCGCGGGCGGCTGTCTGGCCGCGTTCACGGCCGCAGCTGATCCGCCGGCCGCCGAGCGCGCCGTGGTGGAGGTAGCCACGGTGCGCGTGCGCCCGCTGGCGGTCGCCAGCTGGATCCCCGGTTCGATCGTGAGCCGCTCGGATGCGCGCATCGCGAGCGTCCTCGCCGGACGGGCCACCTGGATCGCGGATGTCGGCACGCGCGTGCGCCAGGGGGATCCGATCGCGCGCCTGGAGGACACCATGGCGCAGCTGCGGCTTGAAGACCTGCGCGCTCAGGTTGCGCGCGCACGCGCGCAGCACGAGGTCGCCAGCTCCCAGCTGGAGCGCTTCAACCGCCTGGCCGCGACCCAGGTCCTGAGCGCGAGCCAGCTCGATGACGCGAAGGCGCAGCGCGAAGTCTCTGGTGACGACGTCGCGCGTGCGGAGGCGCAGCTGCGCCAGGCGCAGTACGAGATCGACCAGTCCGTCATCCGTGCACCCTTCCCGGGCATCGTCAGCGAACGCTTCATCCAGCGGGGGGAGTTCGTGCAGGTGGGCGCGGGCACCGTGCGGCTGGTAAATACCGCTGACGTCGAGGCGCGCGCCACCGCAGCCCTGGAGCTCGCCGCGAACGTGCATCCCGGCCAGGCCGTCACCGTGCGCGATCACGGCATCGAGAAAAGTGGCACCGTGCGCACTGTGGTGCCGGTCGGCGATGATCGCTCGCGACAATTCGAGGTGCGCGTGGCACTCGCGAGCCCCGAGTGGCTGGTCGGCACTCCGGTCGAGGTGAGCCTGCCCTCCACCGCCGCGCGTACCGCAGTCACCGTGCCCCGCGATGCGCTCGTCATCCGCCAGAACCACTCCTATGTGCTGCGCGTGACGCGTGCCAACACGGTCGAGCAGCTCGACGTGACCCCCGGGGTCGGTATGGCCGATGCGGTAGAAGTCAGCGGACCCCTCGCCGCGGGCGATCGTCTGGTGGTGCGCGGTGGCGAGCGCCTCGCAGCCGGACAGTCCGTCAAGGTCATCCCGACCGAGAGCGCTCCGCATTCACCGCCGCCCGGCTAAAGCCTCATCCGGCCGGCCACAGGCGCGGGAAGAGCGGATGGTCCATCGGCGCCCCGGGGGCGAGGACCTGCGCAAGACCGGGGAAATCCGGCGAGGTCTGCCAGCGCCGTGGCGCGTGACGCACATCATCGCCAAGCAGGCGCACGGAGAACACCCGGCGCCGCTGACCCGGGGGCACGCCGCCGGAGGCGTGCAGCGTGAGCATGTGAAAGCACACGGCATCCCCGGGGGCAAGTTCCCAGCCAAGGATGCGGTAGTCAGCGCGACGTGCATCAATGTCGGGCAGGTCCGCGAGGCTCCCCGGCGGAAACCACTTCGCCTGCGCATCCATGAACGAGCGCGGCATGAGCCAGGGACCGCGCTGCGAGCCGGCAACGAACTCGAGCGTCGCCGCGCGCGTGACCGGATCGGCCGGGATCCAGAAGCTGCAGTTCTGCAGGCCGCTGATGTTGTAGTACGGCTGGTCCTGATGCCAGGGCGTGCGCGCGCGCGTACCGGGCTCCTTGGTGAGCATATGATCGTGATACAAGCGCGCGCTGCGGCTGCGCATGAGCGCAGCACCCACGCGCCCGAGTGCCGACTCAAAGATGAAGCGGCGGTAGGACTCGTTCTCCTGCCAGCAGCAGAAGTCCTCGACGAACCAGCCCGGGTCCTCGCGGGTACTGGCCACCTTCGCGCGCGGGCTGGGTGCGGCGAGGTTCGCATCGATGCCGCTGCGGAGCAGTTCCACCTCGGCGCCCGTCAACAGTCCGCGCAAAACCACAGCCCCGTCGCTCTGAAAGGCTTCGACCTCGGCGGGTGAAACCTGAAATCCGCCGCGCGCTGCGGCCATGTCCTTCTCCATCGGTGACCAGCTTGTAACCGATCTTACTGAAATCCACTGCATCCGCGCCGCTCCCCTGTACCGGGGGCGCTGACCTGCGCGGCCGGATGCGCGAGGGTCCGGTTCTCCCGGCCCGCCGCTAATGTGGGGTGTTGCCAGAGCGGCAGGCCCGCCGCACGAGGCGCAACCGTAGTCGATGTGCAGACGCCTGGCAGGTTTTCGAGCCTTGCGATCGCGCGTGCCCGCAATTCGACAAGCGGGCAGCGGCTCCGTAGCATCGGGCGCAGTTTTTCTCATCCGCCCCCCGCGAGCCGCAAAAACCTCCATGACAGACGTCCCGCCCGCCTCTCGCCGTCGCGACCGCGGCCGCGCCGCGCGCTCGACCGGCCCCTCACTCGCGCCCTTGCGACGGCTGACCAATCCGTGGGCGCCGCTGGAGGTGCTGACCGGCGAACAGGTGGAGCGGATTCTCGTAGCGGCCTTCCAGATCCTGGAGGAAGCCGGACTTGAAATCCGCAGCGCCGCGGCGCGCGAACTGTATCGGCGCGCGGGCGCGCTGGTGGATGAAGAGACTCAGCTCGTGCGCCTTGGCCGCGAGATCGTGCTCGCGCAGCTGGCGCACGCGCCGGAGAGCTTCGTGCTGCACGCCCGCAACGGCGAACGTGACCTGCACGTCGGGGGTAACGTGGTCAACTTCGGACCTGTGAACGGCGCCCCGAACATCAGCGACATGGAAGGCGGGCGCCGCTACGGGGACCTGGAGGCGTTTCGCAACATTCTGAAGCTCACCCACACCCTCGGTGTCCTGCACTGGCAGGGCGGCATCGTGGTCGAGCCGGTCGACGTGCCGGTGGCGATCCGGCATTTGGCCACCTACCAGGCGCACATCGAGTGCGCGGACATTGTGTGGGCCGCGCGCGGGATCGGTGGCATCCAGGCCGAGGATGCCATCGCGATGTCCGCGATCGAGCATCGCTGCAGCGTGGAGCAGCTCGGCGAGCGGCCGACGCTCATGACGGTGACCAACGTCAATTCACCCCGTCGCGTGGACGAAGAGATCCTCGACAACATCCTGATGATGGCGGGCCACGGGCAGTGCGTGGTCATTACACCTTTCACCCTCATGGGCGCCATGGCGCCCGTGACCCTCGCCGGCGCCCTGGTGCAACAGACCGCAGAGGCACTGGCGGTGGTGACGCTGTGCCAGCTCGCGCGCCCCGGTGCACCGTGCGTCATGGGCGGCTTCACTTCCAACGTCGACATGCGCACCGGTTCGCCCGCCTTTGGCACGCCCGAGTATGTGCACGCGGTCATCGCCGGGGCGCAGATCGGTCGTCGCCTGAAGCTGCCGGTCCGTACGAGCGCGGTCAACGCCTCCCCCACGGTGGATGCGCAGTCCACGTACGAAACGGCCTTCTCGCTGCAGGCGGCAATCCTCAGCCACAGCCACCTCATCAACCATGCCGCCGGCTGGCTCGAGGGCGGACTGTCCGCCTCGCTCGAGAAGATCATCGTGGATGCGGAGCTGCTGCGTAACTGGGCCGAGATCCTGAAACCGGTGAGTTTCAGTGACGATGACCTTGCGGTGGAGGCCATCAAGGGCATCGCCGCGGGCGGGCATTTCTTCGGCTCATCCCACACCCTCGCCCGCTACGAGTCGGCCTTCTACCGACCACTGCTCTCGGACTGGTCGAACTTCGAGAACTGGCGCGATGCCGGCTCGCGCAACGCGACCGACCGGGCCACCGGGATCTGGAAAAAATTGCTCGCCGCGTACGTGCCGCCGCCGCTGGATCCGGACATCCGGGAGGCGATCGGCGCGTACGTCGCGCGCCGCAGCGCGGAGCTGAGCAGCGCTGCGTAAGCGCGGCGGCGGCCTGGCCCATGAGTGAGTGGATCGCCAACGCGCGCATGTATGCCGTGACGCCTGCGGTAGAGGCGGCCTGGCGCGAGCTGCTCGGGCACATCGCGCAGGAGTCAGGCGTGGCGCTGCACTACCTGCGCTATCCGGCCCCGCAGCCTCTCGAGGTGCTCTGGGCGCGCGAGGATCTGGGGGCGGTGTTCATGTGCGGCTATCCGGTCGCCCTGAAACTTGCGCCCGTCACGGCGCTGGCTGCCCCGATTCCGCGCGTGCCCTGGGCGCAGGGGCGCGCCCTCTACCGCTCCGATCTCGTCGTGCGCGAGAACTCCCCCTTCCAGCGCCTGGAGGACACCTTCGGCGGCCGCGCCGGCTGGACGGTGAGTCATTCACAGTCAGGCTTCAATGCGTTCCGGCACGAACTGCTCCGCTACCGCAGCGCGGCGCGCCCGAGCCTCTATGCGCAGATGCTCGGCGAGCTGGTAACCGCGCGGCGGGTGCTCGACGCGGTGCGCGAGGGCAGCATCGACGTCGGTCCCCTGGATGCGTACTGGCACCTGCTGATCGCGCGGCACGCCCCGGAACTCACCGCCGGCATCCGCGTGCTCACCAGCACTCCGCTCACCCCGATGCCTGCGTTCGTCGCCGCCGCAGGTCTGCCAGCAGAGCACGTGGCAACCCTGCGCGGAGCCTTCCTCGAGGCGAGGAAACGACCGTGGTTCGGCGCGCTCGCGGATGTGCTGCTGCTCGAAGGATTCGCGCCGGCGCACAACGATGCGTACGAGCAGCTGCTGGACTGGGACCGGGAAGCGCAGGCGGCCGCTTACCCGCTACCCGCCTGAAGTTGAGAGCCTACGCGGGCTGCAGCGGTACGCGCCCGCTCGGGTGTTCGAGCACGTCGTGCGCCCGAAACATAAAACGGCGCGCCACGTCGAAATAGGTCCGGTAGAGGAGTCCGCCATTGGCGGCAATCAGCCGCTCGCGGATTATCCGATAGCGCGCCGGGTACTCGTACCAGGGCACCAGCGGCGATTCGTGGTGCAGCGAGTGCAGGTTATTGAACAGGAACAGCGGGCCGAGGATCCAGGAACCCTCAACGATTGCGATGCGCTGCGGCGCCTCGGGCTTGGCGCGATGCTCCGCGAACGAGCGAATCAGCTGGATGCCATTGGCTGGAACCACCACGCCGAGGAAGTAAAGCCACAGCGGCATGCCGCACACATATTTGAGCCAGGCGATGACCGGCACGCACCACAGCAGATGCTCAAGCCACAGCGTGCGAAGGTTCCCGTCGTCCCCGCGCGCCATCCGGCGTACATCGGCGTACACGAAGGCCCCGATGCGCCAGAACGAGCCAACGAGAATGCGCCCGGCGAGTGTCTGCTGCACCCTCAGCAGCGCACGCGAGAGCGCACTTAAGCGCGCCCAGTCCTCCGGGCGCCAGTAAAAGGACTCCGGATCATCGAGCGGGTCGGTAAGCCGGGCGTCGACGTGGTGGATGCGATGCAGCTGGCGGTAGCGCTCGAAGGGCAGCCACAACGACAGCGGGACGATGCCGAGCAGGCGATTGGCGGTGTGCCAGCGCGTGGGGTGTCCGTGTACGATTTCATGCTGCAGCGAGCTGTGCAGCGTCACGAGCAGAATCCCCGCGCACAACACCAGCGCGAGCGGCCAACGGCTGTAGGAAAAGGTAACGGTGAGCCATCCGGCATAGACGGAGGCAACAAGCAGCAGCGTCGGGACTTCCAAGGTGCGCCGGTTCCCGCGGACCGCGAGTACGGCCGAGGCGTCCTGATCAGGCGCGCTGGCGATCAATTTATAGGCACTCATCCGATACCACCCCCGCCCGACCTCGGGAATCGGGGACTGAATCAACCTCCATTGCCGGGAACGGATTACAGAATATTCTAGCGGAAGCGCGCGCGCCTCGTCCGCTCAGCCTACGCTTTCCGCGAGGCCGGTCTCATTCGGTTTGGACCGTCCGGCAGACGCGTCGTTCGAGGGCCACCATGCCATCGTAAAGCAGCACCGCCATGAGCGCGGTGACAAGACCGCCCTGCAGCACGAAGGCGGTGTTGTTCGAGAGCAGCCCCGCGATGATCACCTCCCCCAGGCCCTTCGCGGCAACGGTGGAGCCGATGGTGGCCGTGCCGACATTGATCACCAGGGACAAACGAATCCCCTCAAGAATCAATGGCATAGCCAGAGGAAGCTCGACTGACATGAGCCGTTGCCGCGCGCTCATGCCCATGCCGCTGGCGGCCTCGAGCACGGCCGGCGGGGTCGTCTGCAGCGCCACGATCGTGTTTTCAAAGATCGGCAGCAAGCCGTACGCAAAAAGCGCGATCAGCGTCGGCGTCTCACCGAAGCCGACCAGCGGAACCGCCACCGCCAGGACCGCCACCGGGGGGAAGGTCTGGCCGATATTCACCAGGGTGCGCGAAAGAGGCAGGAACTCGCGGCCCGCGGGGCGCGTGACCAGAATCCCAAGTCCCACGGCGACCAGGGTGCTCGCAGCGGCCGCCACACACACAGTGCCCAGGTGTGCGAGCGCCAGGTTCAGAAGATTGCCCTGATCGTAAATTGCGGGCGCGCCAAATTGCGTCAAGGGAGCAAAGACGGGCGCAAATTTCTCGGGCACGAGTAAGAACGCCACGAGCAGCGCCAGTGCCGCTAATCGCAGCGCGGTGGCGATGCGCATCAGGCGGGCCGGCCGTGCGCGAGGATCGCCGCCGAGCGTCAACTGTCCGCGCGGCGTGCCGTCTGCGTCCACTACGAGCGCTGAGTCAGCACCCGACCAGAGCATCTCCGACAGCGCCTCCCGCAATGAGGCCGAGGCGGAGACCTTCGGTCCGCTCGAGCCCCCGGGCGAGGCCACCTCGCCCGCGGTGGTGAGCGAGAGCAGCCGCATGGCGCGATCGGCAAGCCCGGTCATGCGCGAGACGAACGGATCCGCCGGGCGCGTCAGGAGCGCCGTCGGTCGGTCGTACTGCAGCACGCGCCCTTGGCTCATGACGGCCACGCGATCCCCGAGCAGAAACGCCTCATCCATGTCATGCGTCACGAGCACGATGGTGGTGCCGAAGCGGCGCTGGATGTCGAGCAGGTCCTCCTGCGCCTTGGCGCGAATGATCGGATCAAGCGCACCGAAGGGCTCATCCATAAGCAGCACCGAGGGCTCCGCCGCGAGTGCGCGGGCCACGCCGACGCGCTGCTGCTGCCCGCCGGAGAGCTGATGCGGGAAGGCCTGCGCATAGGCGCCCGGATCCAGCTGAAACACCCGCAGCAGCTCATCCACCCGCGCCGCCACGCGCGCGCTGCTCCAGCGCAGCAGCCGCGGCACGGTCGCAATATTCTCCGCCACCGTGCGATGCGGAAACAGTCCGTGCCCCTGGATTACGTAACCGATGCGCCGCCGCAGCAGATGCGCCGGTTCGGCGTGCGTGTCTTTGCCCTCGATGAGTACGCGCCCGGCAGTGGGCTCGATCAGGCGGTTGATCATGCGCAGCAGAGTCGACTTGCCCGAACCGGACGTGCCCACGATTACCGTGATCGAGTTGCTCTCGATCGCCATCGTCACGTCATCCACGGCGGTCGTGGTGCCGTACTGCTTGGTGAGATTCTCAACCGCGATCATCGCTGCGCCCGGTCCATGACTTCCACCAGCGCATCAAGAATCACCGCCGCGGAGAAGGCGAGCACCACGATCGGAATCGCTCCCAGGAGCACCAGGTCGATCGCAGTCTGTCCGATGCCCTGGAATACGAAGGTGCCCAGACCGCCGCCGCCGATCAGCGCCGCGACGGTCACCATGCCGATATTCTGCACCAGCACCACGCGGATACCCGTCAGCATGACCGGCAGCGCGAGGGGCAGCTCGATGCGCGCCAGGACCTGAGTGTCGGTCATACCCATGCCGCGCGCGGCCTCGACCGCGGCGCGCGAGACGCGCTTCAGCCCGAGCACCGTGTTGGCGACGATCGGCAGCAGCGAGTAAAGAAAGAGTGCGACCGCTGCCGGCGCCGGCCCGATGCCACGAATGCCGAAGCGCTCGGCGAGCGGCACCGCGGCGGCCAGCGCACCCAACGGCGCCATGAGAATGCCAAACAGTGCGATCGCCGGAATGGTCTGAATCACGTTCAGGGTACCCAGAATGCCCTCGCGCAGCCGCGGCACGCGGTGACAGAAAATGCCGAGCGGCAGCCCCACCACCACCGCGGCGCCGAGCGAGCCGAGCGCCAGCTAGATGTGGCGGCGCAGCTCGTGCGCGAAGCGCACGGCGTTCACCGTGTATTCGCGCATGACGGAGAGGTGGTCGAAGAGCCCCGAGGCGAGCGCCAACACACTCACGCCCAGAAAACATCAGCAGCAACAGAATGCGCCGCAGCGGCCCCGGGCGCAGGCGCGTGATCGCATCCGTGGCCATGAGCCCGAGACACACGAGCAGCACCCAGAAGGCGGCCCCCGGTGCGATGCGCACCACCTTGTTGCCCGCCGGCGTGAGGGCGGTGCCGGCGGCTGCCACCGCCAGCGCGAGCGCGATAATGCCGATGAGCGCAGCCGCGAGGCGCACCCGGGCGCGCGGTACCCCCACGGCAACCACGGCTGCGAGCAACAGAGCCGCCGCGCACGCAAAAGCCGCCGCCCCCGCGGCAGCACCTCGAACAGCGCGCGCGGCTGCCCCGGCACGATGCGATTGGCTTTGACCACGACGAACGGCAGCCACAGGAGCGAGCCCGCGCCGGCGGCACTCAAGAGCGTTCCGAGCCGGTCAATCCGCGCGCACAAGGCCCTGCGCTTTGGCTGATAGCCTTGCACCCACTCTTGCGCCGGACCGCTCATGGGGTGCCTTAGCGCAGAAAGCCCTGGGCTTTGAGGTAATCCGCGGCGACCTCCTCATCGGACTCCCCATCGATCTGTACGCGCGCGTTGAGCCGCTGCAGCGAATCCTGGGTGAAGCTCTCCATCAGCGGCTTTACGATCGTCGCAATCTGCGGATTCGCCTTGAGCACGGCCTCGCGCATGATGGGCACCGGCGCATAGATCGGCTGCTCATGCCGATCATCCTCGAGCACGAGGAGATTGGCCGCAACAATGCCACCGTCCGTGCCGTACACCATCGCGGTGTTGGTGCCGTTGGTGCGCGCCGCCGCCGCGCCGATGGTAGCCGAGGTTTCACCGCCCGCGAGCACGATGAGCTCACTCGAACGCAGCGTGAAGCCGTAGGTTCTCTCCAGCGACCGCAGCGTGCCGGCATTCGCGAACTCAGCCGAACAGGCGAGCACAACCTCACCTCCGCCGGCGACCCAGCGGCCGAAATCGCTCATGGTCCTCAGGTGCTCGCCGCTCAGCAAGGTCGCGGCGAACCGCGAGGGCCCAGGAATTGCTCACCCGGGCCGGGGTGAGCCACACGATGTGGTTGGCCTCGTAGTCGAGCTTGGCGCCCAGCTGCGTAGCCTTTCTGCAGGTCCTTCCAGGCGGGATTTGCCGCATCATTGAAGAAGGCGCCGGCGTTACCGGTGTACTCGACATACAGATCGATCTCGCCGGTGAGCAGCGCCTTGCGCACGACCGGGGTTGCGCCGATGCGCGTGCGATCAAGCGTCGGCATGCCGTTCGCGTTCAGCACCAGGCGGATCATCTGCCCGAGCATGGCGGACTCGCTGGAGAGTTTGGAAGAGACGACGACGGCGGCGGGCGCGGACAGCGAGAACAGCAAGGCGGCGGTCACGCACAGCACCTTCAGCACTCTCGACAACGCGACATCTCCCTGGCACCGACCCGGGCATACAACGCCGAGGTCGGAGACGTTCAAGCTCACGCAGCGCACCGGCGCGCGCACCCGTCGTTCCGGCCGGCAACTACACGTTGTCGGTTGCCGCGCGGCCCGTCAAGCACCGGCGTGCGATCCGCCCCGGGGCGTGTACGGCGTCGCGCCGCGTCTTATGATGCAGCCCTACATGAGTTCCCCGCCAACGCCTGCCTCGGCCACCGCAGAATCTGCCCGCCCTTCCAGTGGCCGCTACTCGGCGTGGCGACTGCTGCGCGAGGGCCTGCGCGGGCAGCGCGGCTGGGGACGCGCCTGGGCGCGCGCGACACCCAAGCCTGGCTACCGCGTGGTGATCGTGGGCGGCGGCGGACACGGCCTGGCGACCGCGTTTTACCTGGCCAGCGAGCACGGCATCACCGATGTCGCCGTCGTGGAAAAAGGGCCGCTCGGACTGGGCAATGTCGGACGCAACACCACCATCGTGCGCTCCAACTATTTCCACCCGGCCAACATCCGCTTCTACGAGTTGTCGCTGCAGCTGTGGGAGCGCTTCGAGCAGACCCTGAACTTCAACGCGATGGTGAGTCAGCGCGGCACGCTCAATCTCTTTCACACCGAGGCGCAGCGGGATCTGTTCACGCGCCGGGCGAACCAGATGCGCCTGCTCGGGGTGGACGCGCAAGCCCTGAGCCGCGCGGAGGTCAAGGCGCTCGTGCCGCTCGTCGGACCTGGACAACGGCCGCTTTCCGGTCCTCGGGGGTTTTCTGCAGCCCCGCGGCGGCACCGTGCGCCACGATGCGGTCGCGTGGGGCTATGCACGTGCAGCTTCCGAGCGCGGCGTCGACATCATCGAGCACTGCGACGTCACCGGTATCCGCCGCGACGGCACGCGCGTCACCGGGGTGGAGACCGACGCGCGGCTTTATCGCGTGCGGATGTGGTGTGCCTCGCCGTCGCGGGGCATTCCTCGCACCTCGCGGCCATGGCGGGACTTACGCTTCCCATCGAGAGCCACGTGCTGCAGGCATTCGTGAGCGAGGCATTAAAGCCGGTGATCGACGTCGTGCTGACCTACGGCGCAGGTCACTTCTACGTGAGCCAGTCGGACAAGGGCGGCCTGGTCTTCGGCGGCGCGATCGATGGCTATAACACCTACGGCCAGCGCGGCAGCGCTGCCCATGGCCGAAGAGGTCGCCGCCTCCGCCGTGACACTGCTGCCGGCGCTCGCGCGCGTGAAAGTGCTGCGCCAGTGGGGCGGCGTCATGGACATGAGCATGGATGGCTCGCCGGTGATTTCCAAAACGCCGCTCGCGGGGCTCATTCTGAATGGCGGCTGGTGCTACGGGGGCTTCAAGGCGATACCCGCCGGCGGACTGACGACCGCGCACCTCATCGCCCACGGCAGCGCGCATCCGCTCGCGGCGCATCTGGATCTGGCGCGCTTCGCCGAGGGGCGCACCGTGGATGAACGTGGCGTGGGCCCCTTCCCGTACGGGCACTGAAGAGCACCCAAGCCCATGCTGCGGATCCCCTGCCCCTGGTGCGGTGAGCGCGATGAGATCGAGTTTCGCTATCGTGGCGATGCGAGCCGGATCCGGCCGCGCGCCGGATGCCGGACTAGACGCGTTCATCGCCTACGTCTATGAGCGCGACAATCCTCTTGGCTGGCACCTCGAGTGGTGGCTGCACGTCGGCGGCTGCCGCCAGCTTCTGAAAGTCGTGCGCCACACGCTCACCCATGAGATCGCCGCGGTGGTCGGCGCGGAGGATCGAGCCCACCTTGCCGCCCGAGACGCCGCTCTGATGCCGCAACCCCTGCGCATCGGGAGCGGTGTACTGACCGATGTGACGCGTCCGATCCACTTTCGCTTCGACGAGCGCCCGCTCGAGGGGGTGGCCGGTGACACGCTCGCCTCGGCGCTCCTCGCCAACGGCGACGCGACTCATCGGGCGCAGCTTCAAGTACCATCGGCCGCGCGGCATCGTCAGCTGCGGCCCCGAGGAGCCGTGTGCACTGGTGGATGTGCTCGGCGCGGCCGGCCGCGAGCCCAACCAGCTCGCGACCACGCTGCCGCTGTACGAAGGCCTCAACGCCGTACAGCCAGAATCGCTGGCCGTCGCTGCGCTTTGACGTGCTATCGCTGAATGACCGCTTGAGCCGCTTCCTGCCGGCGGGTTTTTACTACAAGACCTTCATGTACGCCACGCTGGGCCTGGGAGCGTCTCTACGAGCCGCTCATCCGCCGCGCAGCCGGACTCGGGCGGCTCGCGGCGATCGTGGAGGCGCATGCGGCACCGGCCGAGACCGTGCATGGCCACGCCGACGTACTCGTCATCGGCGCCGGAGCCGCCGGCCTTGCGGCCGCACACCGCCTGGCCGCATCGCGGCGCGCGCGTGCTGCTCGTGGAGCAGGACGTGGTGCTCGGCGGCGCGACGCTTCTCGATGAACGCTGGTCAGCCTGGCGCAAGGAAATGTGCGCAGCGCTCGCCGCCCTCGGCAACGTGCGCTGCCTCACGGCCACCGCGGTGCTGGGCGCCTATGGTCACGGGGTGTTCGGCGCGCTGCGAAACCCTCGCCGCCGAGGAAGCCCATCGCTTCGGCGGCTTGCGCGAGCGGCTGCACGTCATCCGCGCAGAACGCGTGCTCATCGCCACCGGAGCCCTGGAGCGCCTCGATCGCCTTCCCCGGTAACGACGTGCCCGGAGTCATGCTGGCAGGTGCAGCGCTTGCGTATCTGCGTCGCTACGGCGTCGCGGTCGGCCGCCGGCCGGTGCTCTTTACGAATAACGATGAAGCCTACCAAGCCGCCCTCGCCTTGCACGCCGCGGGCATCCGTTGCGCGGGGATCATCGATGCGCGCGAGCGCTCCCCGGCCGCGGACCGCGCGCGCGTGCTTGGCATCGAGGTGCAGCAAGCGGCCCGGGTGCGGCAGGTCCTCGGCCGCCACGGTGTGCGTGGGGTGGTGGCAGGGCTGGAGGGGGGTGGGTGCCGCACACTCAGCGCCGACAGCCTGCTCATGTCCGGCGGGTATTCGCCCCTCACGGCGCTTGCGACCCAGCTGGGCGCAACTGCCCGCTGGCGCGAAGATCTCGCAGCCTTCAGCGCGGAACTTGATCCTAAGGTCGGCGCGCTCGCCGGAGCCGTGCGTGGCGTAGCGGGACTCGCGGCTGGCGCGCAGGATGGTGAGCGCGCCGCTCAGAGCATCGCCTCATCACTCGGCCGCACGTCCCCGGACCGCGCCGCCGCGCCGCTGCCCGCAGATTCTGAGCAGGCGCCGCTGAGTGCCCTCTGGGAGGTTCGCGGCCCCGGCAAGGCCTTCGTCGATCTGCAGAACGATGTCACGGCCGACGACGTGCGGCTCGCACGGCGCGAGGGCTACGAGCACGTCGAGCACATGAAGCGCTACACGACGCACGGCATGGCGACCGACCAGGGGCGCATCGGCGGGCTCGTCGGCAGCGCCGTTCTGGCGCAGGCGCGCGGCCTCCGCTCGCCGAGGTCGGGATGCCCAAGCCCCGGCCCTATACGCAGCCGGTGCCGTTCGCCGCGCTCGCCGGCGGGGAGGTGCGCGAGCACTACAAGCCCAAACGGCGCCTGCCGTTGCACGAGTGGCATGAGTCCGCCGGGGCGCTGTTCGTGCCGACGGGTCTGTGGCTGCGGCCGCTGGTGTATGCGCGCACGGGCGGCTGGGATGCCGGTGCTTGCGGAGGCGCGCGCCGTGCGCGCGGCGGTGGGTATCACCGAGGTCTCGAGCCTTGGCAAGATCGACGTGCAAGGTGCCGGACGCCGCGCCCTTCCTGGACTTCATCTACGCCAACACCTTCTCGACGCTCGCCGGTCGGACGCACCCGTTACGGCATCATGCTGCGCGAGGACGGCATGATGTTCGACGATGGCACTACCGCGCGGCTCGCTGCGGAGCACTTCCTCTCACGACCACCACGGCCAACGCCACCGCGGTGCTGGAGCACCTGGAGTTTCAGCGGCAGGCCAACTGTGCGCACCTGCGAGCTGAACATCACTGACGTCGGCGATCAGTGGGCGCAGTTCGCAATCGCCGGCCCGCGCGCGCGCGAGGTACTCGCGGCCGCTCGTGCCGGCTGCGGATCTGTCGAACGACGCCTTCCCGTTCATGGCCGCGATGCCGCGTCACGATCGGCGGGGTTGCCGGGCGGCTGTTTCGCATCTCTTTCTCCGGGCGAACTCGCCTACGAGCTCGCCGTGCCGGCGCGGCACGCGCTCGGCGCCTGGAGCACGCTGCTGCAGGCGGGCGAGCACTTCGGCATCCGGCCGTACGGGCTCGACGCGCTCAATACGCTGCGCATCGAGAAGGGACATGTCACAGGCGCGGAGCTCAACGGCAACACCAGTGCGGCCGACCTCGGCTTCGAACGCCTGCTGAAGAAACAAGGCGACTTCGTCGGCCGTACGCTTGTCCGCAACGTCCGGGGACTGCGCGCGACCGATCGGCTGCAGCTGATCGGCGTGCGTCCCGTCGATCGCACGCAGCGTCTGCGCAACGGCGCCCAGCTGCTGAGCGACGAGCAGCGCGGCGTGAGTCTCGGCTACATCACCTCCTCGACCCCGTCGGTTGAACTCCACGGCTGGGTCGGGCCTCGCGCTGCTCGCCGGCGGACGCCAGCGTATCGGCCAGCGCCTCACGGCCGCATCGCCAGTGCATGCCGAGAGCATCGAGATCGAAATCGTGAGCCCTCACATGCTTGACCCGGAGAACACCCGTGTCCGCGCCTGAAGGGAAGAGCGGTGCCGGTGGACAGGCGGCGGTGAGACTCTGCGGCTGTGCGCTTGAGGTCGTCGAGCTCAGTGCCTACAAGAGCCGCAGCGAAGAGCTCGGGCGCATCGCGGCCGCGCAGCGGCGCGGCGCTTCCGCCCTTCGGGCGCGTCACGATCGCTGCCGGGCACATCAGCCTGTGCGTGCGTCCCGGGCGCTGGCTGCTCCTGTCGGCACCGGCCGCGCCGGGCGCCGCCGCGCTCACCTGGCAAGGGCTCTGCCGCGACGTGGCGGCCGTGGTCGAGCTCTCGAGCGGGCTGAGCGCGCTTCTTGTGGCGGGGACCGCGGCGCGCACGGTCCTCACGCGCGGCTGCCGCCTGGATCTTGATCCGCAGGTCTTCCGCGCCGGCCACGCGGCAGCCACTATCATGGCGCAGGTGTCGGTCGCTCTGACCGCGCTGCCGGCGGGGGTACTGCTGCTCACGCCTGCGAGCACGGCACGGCACTTGCGCGAGTGGCTCGTCGCGGCGGCTGCACCGTTCGTCCTGGCACCGTATGGCGAGATGTCTTTTTCCGAACTCTGCGGAGATGAATTGCTATGAAGGCTTCCGCGCGCGCCGTCGTCATCGGTGGCGGTGTCGTCGGCGCCAGTGTCCTCTACCATCTCGCCAAGATCGGCTGGACCGACGCGCTGCTCCTCGAGAAGAGCGAGCTCACCTCCGGCTCCACCTGGCACGCCGCCGGCGGCATGCATACCTTCAACGGCGAGGCGAACATCTCGCGGCTGCAGAAGTACACGATTGATCTGTACCGCGAGATCGAGGCGCTCTCCGGGCAGTCCTGCGGCCTGCACCCGAACGGCGGGCTGATGCTCGCCGCCACCGCGGGCGAGCTCGACAGCCTGAAACTCATCTGCTCGCGCGCCCGCTACCTCGGCATGGAGACCGAGATGATCACGCTCGAGGAGGCGCTCGAGTACAACCCGCTCATCGACCCCAGCCTACTTCATCGGCGCCCTGTGGCGCGCCGACGGCGGTCATTGCGACCCCTCCGGCACCACGCAGGCCTACGTCAAGGCGGCGCGCACGCTTGGCGCTTCCGTCGAGCGCTTCACGCGCGTACTCGTCACTCACGCAGCGCCGCGACGGCTCCTGGGACGTGCGTCACCGACAAGGGCACGGTCCACGCCGAGCACGTCGTCAACTGCGCCGGCCTGTGGGCGCGCGAGATCGGCCACATGGTCGGCATCGAGCTGCCGGTGCTCGCCATGGAGCACCACTACCTCATCACCGAGGATCTGCCGGAGCTCAAAGGCCGGGCACAGGAGATCGTCAACACGACCGACTACGCTGGGTGAGATCTACATGCGCCAGGAGCGCGGCGGCGCGCTGATCGGCACCTACGAGCCGCACGGCGTCGTCTGGTCGCCGCTGAAGACGCCGGATGACTTCGCCATGCAGCTGCTGCCGGAGGACTTCGAGCGACTTGCGCCCTACTTCGAGGTCGGCTTCAGGCACTTCCCGGCGCTCGGCCGCGTCGGCATCCGCAAGGCCGTCAACGGTCCCTTCACCTTTGCCCCCGATGGCAATCCGCTCGTCGGACCGGTGCGCGGCCTGCGCAATTACTGGGTCGCCTGCGCGGTGATGGCCGGTTTCAGCCAGGGCGGCGGCATCGGACTGGTGCTCTCGCGCTGGATGGCCGAGAACGATCCGGGCCAGGACATCCTTTCGATGGACGTCGCGCGCTTCGGCGCCTTCGCCACGCCCAAATACACCGCCATCAAGGTGCCGGAGAACTATGCGCGCCGCTTCCGGCTGGCCTACCCGAACGAGGAGCTGCCGGCTGCGCGTCCGCTGCGCCGCTCGCCGATCTACGCGCGCCTCAAGGCTGCCGGTGCGGTCATGGGCGCGAACTTCGGGCTCGAGCACGCGCTCTGGTTCGCTCCGCCCGGCGTGGCGCCGACGGAAACGCCCGACCTACCGCCGCTCGGAAGCCTTTCCGATCGTGCGCGCCGAGTGCCAGGCCGTGCGCGACGAGCGTCGGACTGTACGAGACCACCAATTACGGCAAGTACGAGATCACCGGCGCGCGGCGCGCGCGCGTGGCTCGACCGGGTGTTCGCCTGCCGCATTCCCGAGCCCGGCCGACTCGGGCTTGCGCCGATGCTGAACCCGGCCGGTCGCATCGTCGGGCGACCTGTCGATCGCCTGCCTCGCGTGCCGATCGCTTCCTGATCGTCGGGCTCCGGCTTTGCCGAAGAGTTTCACCTGCGCTGGTTCTGGGCCGCCGAGCCGCCGCCTGACGTGCAGGTGCGCTCGGCGGCCTCGACGCTCGCGGGCTTCTCGATCGCCGGTCCGCGCTCGCGCGAGCTGCTGCAGCGTCTGGTGCGCATCGACCTGTCGGCCGCAGGCGTTCAAGCTCTTTCGCGTTCAGGAGACCGCGGTGGGTTTTGCGCCCGCGATCCTCACCCGCGCCGGCTTCACCGGCGAGCTCGGCTACGAGATCTGGACGACGCCGGACTACTTCGCAACGCCTGTACGAGGATCTGTGGGACGGCCGGCCGCGATCTGGGACTGACGCACTTCGGCGGCCGCGCCCTCTCCTCGCTGCGCCTGGAGAAGGGCTACGGTTCCTTCAACAAGGACTTCCGGCCCGACTACACGCCCGCCGAGACCGGGCTTGACCGCTTCGTCGACTTCGAAAAGGCGGATTTCATCGGCCGCAGCGCGGCGCTCGCCGAGCGTGCTGCCGGTCCCAGGCGGCGCTTCGTGGTCATGGAGGTCGCCGATGCGGATGCCGAGGTCGTCGGCTACGAGTCGATCATGAAAGACGGCGCGGCGGTCGGCTACGTGACCTCCGGCGCCTACGGGCACTGCATCGGCAGGAGCCTTGCCGCCGGCTACGTGCCCACGGCGTTGGCGCGCGAGGGGGCGCGCTTTGAAATCGATATCCTGGGCGAGATGCGCGCCGCCACGGTGCATCTGGAAGCCGCTCTACGATCCACACGGCCTGCGGCTGCGCGGATAATGAGGCGACGGGTGCTCTGCGGGGCTGAGAAGCCCGCACCTTGAACACGCCGATGCAGTCGCGCTGCGACGCGGCGGGCGCGCAAGGCGCGCAAGCCACCCTCCTGCCCGCACATCCGCGGCTCGTGCTCGCCGCCACCATCCTCGCCTCGAGCCTTGCCTTCGTGGACGGCTCAGTGGTGAACGTGGGCCTGCCGGCGATCGGGCGCAGCCTCAGCGCCGATGCGGCCGGACTGCAGTGGGTGGTGAATGCCTACCTCTTGCCCCTGAGCGCGCTGCTGCTTCTGGGCGGGGCGGCCGGCGATCGGTTCGGGCGCCGGCGCTTGCTGATCGTGGGTACCGCACTCTTCGGCGTGACTTCTGTGGCCTGTGCGGCCGCCCCGGGGGTGAGCGCCTTGCTGCTGGCGCGCTTTCTTCAGGGCGTGAGCAGCGCGGTGCTGATGCCGAACAGCCTGGCGATTCTCGGCGCAACCTTTCAGGGCGAGGCTAAAGGCCGCGCGGTCGGCATCTGGGCCGCAACCGGGGCCGCGGTCGGTGCGGCAGGCCCGGTACTGGGGGGCTGGCTCATTGATCTGGGCAGCTGGCGCGGTATCTTCTTGATCAACGTGCCCCTCGCGATCGCGGCGATCGTGCTCGCCCGGGGCTACATCCCGGAGGATCGCAACCTGCGTGCACAACCGCTGGACCTCAACGGCGGGCTTTGGGCGACTTTCGGTCTCGGCGCGCTCACCTGGGCCCTCACCGTCGGCTCAGGCGACAGCGGCTGGAGCACCGCATCCGTCACGGTCGGCTTTGCCGCCCTCATCAGCCTCGGTGTTTTCGTGCTGGTGGAGCGGCGCCGTGGCGAGCGCGCCATGATGCCCCTGACCCTGTTTGCCTCGCGCAGCTTCATGGGTCTTACGCTCCTCACCTTGTTTCTTTACGGCGCCCTGGGCGCGGTGTTCATTCTCATCCCCTACCTTCTGATCGATACCGCACACTATTCGGCGACGGCGGCCGGCGCCGCGCTCCTGCCCCTGCCGGTGGTGCTCGCCGTCGCCTCTCCCTACATGGGTGGCATCGCCGGCCGCATCGGCGCGCGTTGGCCACTTGCGATCGGACCCCTGATCGTCGCCGCCGGCTTTGTGCTCGCACTGAGAATCGGGGCGCATGCAGATTATTGGCGCGACGTTCTGCCCGCGCTCCTGGTCATGGCGTTGGGATTAAGTGGCGCGGTGGCGCCGCTGACCACCGCGATACTCACTTCGGTGGATGCCGCTCACACCGGCTCCGCGTCGGGCTTTAACAGCGCCGTGGCTCGCACCGGCGGCCTCATGGCGACGGCGCTGCTCGGCTCGGTGCTCGCCGCGCGGGGGCTGGCCCTGCTCGCGGCGTTTCACATCGCCATGCTCGCGTGCGCCCTCGCCTGCGTCGCCTCAAGCGCGAGCGCGTATTTCCTGTTGACCAGCCCCCGCACCAACCGCAGCGCGCCGTAGGCGGGGCCCGTAGTCGTGCGCCGCCAGGCTTGCAACCCCGGGGTTTGCCATCAATATGGGAATGAAGCAGGATAATTGCCCAGGAGGCGAACGTGGCAACCGGGTGGGCGGGCGACAACGCAGTTAACGAGCAGATCGATGCGACGGTCAAGGATGGCATTCGTCGCGCGCAGAGCCGCCTCGCTCAGGGGCCTTCGCTGACGCACTGTGCAAGCTGCGGAGCGAGTATCCCGGAAGCGCGGCGTGCCGCCGTCCCCGGGGTGCGGTTGTGCCTGCCATGCCAGGAGGCCGAAGACCGCGATGCCGCACAGTTCAGTGGCTACAACCGTCGCGGCAGCAAGGACAGCCAGCTGCGCTGAGGTCTTGCTTGCACGCCGCCCGGGAAAGCCGCTGGCGTTTCTAACTCTTGCGCTTTACTTCGCCCGCCTCTCGCCCGTGGCGCCCCGGGTGCTCTTGAGGCACTGTAGCGACAACCTCGAGTGACTCGGAAGCGCTGAATCATGTCTGCAAATCCGAACCTGCGCCCAGTGGTGCCGTGATCGAGGCACCCGGAGTTCTCGCGCGGATCGGTTGGGAAGTCGCACAGGCGCTCGGCATGCTGGCCGCGGCAGGCTGTCTTTTCCTGTGCGTGCGCCCCGTGCGGCCGCGCATCCACGCGTTAAATCCACTCTCCTTGCGCATCCACGAGCTCGTGGGCTGGCTGGTTCTGCTCGCCGCAGTTCTGCACGTGTTGCTGCTGCTCATCGTCGACCGCACGGTGATCGAACACGTGAAGTTGACCGCGCCGCCCTACGAGTCGGCCGGAGCTCTCGGCCTGTTGCTGCTGCTGTTCTTGACCGCGCCTTCGACCGGCGCGCTGCGGCGGCGGCTGTGGTCTCGGCACCGCAACTTCCAGGCGCTGCATGTCAGCATGACCTGTCTGCTCGTTGCGCTCGTGACCGTGCACATCGTGACCACCAGCCGCTACGTGCACGGTCATCTGCGCACCGCCCTGTACGTCGCTCTCTCGGCGACCGCGCTGCTGGCGCTCCTGCGCGGGCGCGTACCGGCCGACGCGGCCCAGCGGCCGTTGCGCTTCGTTCGCTCCCTCGCCTTCGGACGTCACTCGCTCCTCGTGCTTGCGGTCGTGCTGGTCAGCGTGCTTGCCGTCTGTGTGGCGGCCACCGGCCGGGCAGCGCTCGCGTTGCGCGAGCCTTTGCTCAGCCGCAGCCAGCCGTTGCGTCTTGACTTCCCCCACGACAAGCACCGCGCGGTCAACTGCATACAGTGCCACCACAACTTCGCTGATCGCACCGGCATGTCGGCCTGCATCAGTTGTCATCGCAGCAACCGCACCGAGCTGCGGGTCGGCGCGGAAGCGCGGTTTCACGATTTCTGCCTCAACTGTCACCGCGATCCCCCGCCGCGCTTGCTGCAGCACGGCCCCGTCACCGGCTGTGACGCCTGCCATGCGCCGGCCGCAAAAAAGCGCCCCGGCGGCGCGCTCTGAGGCGCTCGCTGCGAGCACTGCCCCTGCCGTTTCCGAGCGTGCGCCGCAACCACGCGCGCGGCCTCGTGCGCGGCGCGTGATATTCTGCGCGGCTATCGGCAGGTCGACGCCTGATTGTTGGGAAGTGTAAGCATGGCAGCTGAATTCAGAATCGCCCTCCTGGTGCTCGGGGCGGTGTTACTGCTTGCCGCAGTGTTCGGTGGCCAGATCCTGCGCCGCTCATTCACCGCGAGGGTGCTCACGGCTGCACGCGCCGCGCTCGGCATCGCGGGCGCCGCCCTGATTGGCTGGATCCTGATCGCACCGGGGACTGCGCCGTCCCCAAAATCCGCACCCGCTCCGATCGCCGCAGCCCCTAACCCGGATGAACGACGCTTTGATTTGATTGGCCCTGCAAGCACGGCCCTGGCCGAGTGTCCGGTGGCAACGGCGCCCCCGCTACCCGATGGCGCCACCGCGACGCTGAAGCAGATGACCGAGGCGCGGACCGCATTCACGGCGTACGACGCTGCAACCAACAATTACACCCAATGCGTGGATGAAATGGTTGTACGCGTGGTCAAGCAGGCGCCGCCGTCCACCTCGAAGGCGGATCTGCAGGCCCTGTCCACCTTCGCGACCAGTGCGCACAACACGGCCGTGGACCAGGAGCAGGCGTTCGCGGAGCATTTCAATGCGCAGGTGCGGGCGTACAACGCCAAACATCCCAAGCCCTAGCCGCCGCCCGCGGATACGGGCGACCAGTACCGCTCTGCGACAAGCTCATGCTCCAGCTACGATCGTCGGACGGGGCTGACACCCGCAGGATCATCACAGGCGCAGCGAGGAGGACTAGACTGATTCAGGATGTTCTTTCATCTGAATCGGTGGGTAAATTCGCGCTGCGTTCGTCGCGCGAGCAATTCTGGGCGGCCCGCACGATCACGGCAGGAAACGGCGTGACCGGGCAGCCAGGCTTACAGTGAAGCTCACCTGCACTCTTGGGCAACCGCCGGGCATTCACCACTTTGCCAACACCCCACTGACCATCCGTGGCGGGCGCACACCAGGTGTGGCTCGAGTCACCTGCCGTCAGCCCGGGAATGCTGTGGCCCCAGTTCGTGGCTGCCCGCATGCTGACAGATGATGGAACGCTCAGCTGCGGTCCGCCGCGTACAGAAATGGGTCTACGGAGCGCTGCTGACACTGGGCGGCCTGGTGCTGCTGCTTGGTGTCGCGCTCGCCATAACCTCAGAGAACCTCAAAGGACCGCTGCTGCGCGTAATCATCGCGCACAGCGGGCGCCCCGTTCGGGTTGATGGCGAGTTCACCGCGCACCTTCTCGCGCGCCACCCGACCATAACGGCGACGCAGGTCGTTATCGGCAATCCAGCGTGGATGCCCCCTGGGGACACAGCGCAAATCGGCAGGCTCTCGATTGCACTGTCATGGCAGTTGGCAGCGATACCTTTGGCGATCCAGACGCTGCAGCTCGAGAACACCACACTGCATCTGCTGCGCGATGCCTCCGGGCACTCCAACTGGCACCAGCGGCAATCCGGACCCGGCAGCGGTCCGCCACTTCTCAGAAGTCTGTCGATGACTGAGGCCCACGTGGAACTGAACGACGAGCGCCGACACCTGCAATTCAGTGGCGCCGTCAGCGTGACCGAAACTCCCACGGCCGAGGGGCCACCGTCGCTGCGCATAGAAGCTCGTGGGCCGCTCAACGGCCGATCGGCCGTTCTGCTGATCGTCGGGGATCCGCTCGCCCTGGTTGAGCGCGCTCGGCCGTATCACTTCAGCCTGGAGGAGCGCTCCGGCAGCACTCACCTGAGCGCGCTGGGATCCATCGAGCGGCCGTTCGACTTTCGCGCGCTGCAGGGGACGTTTACCGCCACCGGCCCTGACATGAAGGATCTTTATTACCTCGTCGGACTGAACCTGCCAGAGACCGGGCCCTTCCGCCTGTCCGGCAAGCTGGACCGGCAAGGCAAGCGCTTCGTCTACAGTGATCTGGCCGCGCACACGGGCCAGAGTGATGTAAGCGGCACGCTCACCGTTGACAGCTCGGGCGCTCGCTCGAGCGTCGAGGGGGAACTGAGCTCCACGGCGCTGGTCCTTGCCGACATCGGTGCTCGCGCGGCGGGTCACGCCGCGGAGCCCGTACAGCCTGCCGCGCTGCGCGTGCCGGACACGCCGCTGCGCATCAGCGGGCTGCGGCGCACGGATTGGCGGCTCAAGCTTCGTGCACAGGCGCTGACACTCGGACCTGCGACGCTGCACTCGGTGACGGCACTGCTGGCGGTTGATCAGGGCGTGCTCTCTGTTGAGAGAATTAAGGCGACGCTTGCAGACGGAACCGTCGCGGGCGACGTCCGTCTCGATGCGGCACGTGACCTACCGCGCGCCGAGCTAGCGCTGAGTTTGTCGGAACTGCAGCTTGAGCAGTTGCACGGCAAGGGTTCTGAACCGCCGCTCGCCGGCCCGCTCAGCGCACGCGTGCAGCTCAGCGGCGAGGGCAAGTCCTTGCACGAACTGGCGGCCACGGCCAACGGGACGATGACCGCCGTGATTCCGCGCGGCGCGATGCGTTCTTCGATCGCCCAGGCCACCGGCCTGGATCTCACCGGTCTGCTCGGCAGCAAAGCCCAGCCAGAGACGCCGATCCGCTGCGCAGTGGCGAGCTTTGATGCGCACCAGGGCGCTGTCACGGTCCGTACCTTTGTGCTCGACACGGACAAGATGCTGATCAGCGGGACCGGCGAAGCGCATATGGATTCAGAGACGCTGGATTTCGTGTTGCACGGACGACCGAAGAGAGTCTCCCTGGCGCTTCATTCCGGCGTGGCGCTGCAAGGAACGTTGGCCCACCCGCAGACCCGGCTTGTCGGCCGGGACGTTCTGGCACAGGCGGGCGCCGCCGTTGCCCTCGCAATCCTGCTGACGCCGGTGGCGGCGGCACTCGCCTTCGTCAACCCGGGGCTGGCACACAACGCCGACTGCGTTGCGCTCCTCGCTCAGGCCAAAGCCGCGCCCGAGGGCTCCCCGCAGCAACCGGCGCCTGCGCCATCTCACAAATGAGGCCCGCGTCACCTGCGGCGCAACCTATTACGCTCGCACGTCCACGAGCGCTCAGGCTCCCTCTTTGAGGCTCACCCAGGTCGGCGCGTGATCGCTCGCCTTTTCCCAACCGCGCACGTCCCGATCCACGCCCGCATCCGCCAACCGCTCCTTAACTGCCGGGTTCAGCAGCAGGTGATCGATCCGTAATCCCGCGTCGCGACCGTAGGCGTTGCGAAAATAATCCCAGAACGTATAGATCTGCGCCGTCGGATGCCGGGCCCGTATAGCGTCGGTCCAACCCTGCTGCATCAGTCGTGCGAACGCTGCGCGCACCTCCACGCGAAAGAGTGCATCGTCCACCCATCGCTCGGGCTTGTAGACATCCTGCTCGCTCGGTATGACGTTGTAGTCCCCGGCCAGGATCACAGGACTGGGATTGCTCACGAGCTCGGCGGCGTGCGCGATAAAACGCTCCAGCCAGCGCAGCTTGTAGTCGAACTTAGGACCCGGGGCGGGGTTGCCGTTGGGCAGATACAGACATCCCACCACGAGTCCTCGCACGGTCGCTTCGATGTAGCGACTGTGTACATCCTCCGGGTCACCGGGAAGCGCGCGGCGGATCTCGACCGGCTCGGCGCCGCGCGCGAGGATGGCCACGCCATTCCAGCTCTTCTGCCCATGCCAGATCACCCCGTAGCCGGCGTCGCGAACGGCTGCCTCCGGAAACCGCTCCTGCGGTGCCTTCAACTCCTGAAGGCACACGATGTCCGGTGAGGTTGCTCCCAGCCAGCGCAGCAGATTCGGCAGGCGGGCCGTAATGCCATTCACGTTGTAAGTGACGATCCTCATAGTACCCTCGGCCGCGGATGAGTCGATCATACCCGTCCCCGCGCAGGAGCCACATCGCTCGCCCGTTGGCGAGGAGTCGAGGTCCGGCGCGCGGCCAGGGGAAGCGGTTCTGCGTTCAAGGGATATCGCGGGCGATCGCACCCGCAGTACACTGCGTCGAGCCGCCCTACACCTTCACCGTGCTCAGCGAGCAGCAACGGGCGCCGAGCCGCAAGTTGGGTCCATGAAGCTGCGCTATAAGATTTTGATCGCTGTGCTGGTGCTTGTGACCGGACTGCTCTCGTGGCTGGCGGTCAGTCTGAGTCACGACGCCCCCTGTGGTCCCGCCCCTGCGCTGCCCGCACAGACGACACTGATGAAGGCCGTCGTGCATCGCTGCTACGGAGGGCCCGATGTTCTTAGGCTCGAGGATGTCGCCAAGCCCACCCCCGCGGCTAACGAAGTCCTCGTCCAGGTTCACGCCGCCTCCGTGAACCCGCTCGACTGGCACTACCTGCGAGGCAAGCCCTATATCCTGCGTCTGGATGTGGGATTCGGGGCGCCCGAGAACCCGCGCTTAGGTGTTGACTTTGCCGGCACCGTCGAGGCGGTGGGCGCGGGCGTGACACGCTTTAAACCGGGGGATGAGGTATTTGGCGGAAAATTCGGGGCCTTTGCCCAGTATGTCAGTGTTGGCGAGGATCGCGCGTTGGCACTGAAACCGGCCAACATCACGTTTGAACAAGCCGCGGCCGTGCCCATTGCGGCTCTCACCGCATTACAGGGTCTGCGCGACAAGGGACAGATCAAGCCCGGACAGAAGGTTCTGATCAACGGCGCATCCGGAGGCGTCGGTACCTTCGCCGTGCAGATCGCCAAGGCCTTCGGCGCGGAGGTCACCGGCGTGTGCAGCACCAGGAACGTGGCAATGGTGCGCTCCATCGGCGCAGATCACGTGATCGACTACACCCTGGAAGATTTCACCCAGCGTGGCCAGCACTACGACCTGATCCTCGACACGGTGGGTAATCACTCGCTGCTGGAATACCGGCGCGCGCTAACTCCGCATGGCATATTTGTGATCGTCGGCGGCCCCAGCAACGGGGAGTGGATCGGGCCGCTGATTACGCTCCTCAAGGCTCTGTTGTTCTCGCCGTTCGTGAGCCAGAAGTTCAGGCCCTTTCTGGCGGACCTGAACAAGGAGGACCTGGGGGTGCTCGGCGAACTCATGACGCAAGGAAAGGTGACCCCGGTGATCGACCGGCAGTACGGCCTGAGTGAAGTTCCCGCAGCGATCCGCTACCTCGAAGCAGGACACGCCCGAGGAAAAGTCGTTATAACTCTGAAAGAGCCCGCGAACTGATCGCTGGCTGGCTGCCTCGTTCGCCCGCTTCTCCGCATCACGCGGGCCTCACCTTTCCCGGAGCGCCCAGGGCACATTCCAATTCGGAGCGATCCCAATTGCCGCTCGCGGCCGCCGCTGCATACGTGCGGGTGAGAAACTCGAGCAGCGTGGCGTCGGGATCGGCGGCTGCGCGCACCTGCGCATAAGGCAGGACGAATTCCCCCAGTGTCACATCGTAGTAAGCACCCGAGCGCAGTGGCTGGTTCCGAAATCCGGCCGGCTCCGGATAGGCATAAGAATAGAACGCCGCCTGCGGGAAGGCCTTATGACCCGGCCAGAAGCCGGCGCTGCTGACCTCGTGTGAGTAGGCTTCGCGCGCCACGGCATCCGGCAGCCCCGGCACGCCCCCCGGATGCGGCGGTGCCCGGCGTCCGGAAAAGCGCGTGACCGCAAGATCGAAGCTTCCCCAGAAGAAATGCACCGGGCTTACCTTGCCGAGAAAGCCGCTGCGGAAGAGCTTAAGCACCCGATCGACCTGCACGAGCGCTCGCCAGAAACGATGCGTCGCGTCCGGGTCATACGCCGCGTGCACGCGGTCGTCCGAAAAGCGAATCGGATCCGGCAGCTCGGACGGCAGCTCATTGATCAAAACCGAGACGCCGAGGTCACGCAGCAACCCCATGACGCGTGCGTAGAACTCGGCAACCGCTTGCGCTTCGAGCGCCAGCGCGCGCTCCTCGCCCCGGCTGGTGCGCGCGCGCAAGCGATGAGTGATGAAGTCAAACTCCAGCTCGAGAATCTCGCTGCCGAATGGAATGGGCGATGTGCCCAGGCCGCGCGCGGTGACGTACAGCGGGACCTGCCAGCTGTGATTGACCCAGGGGGTGAGGGCCAAGCGCACCTTGCCCACGACCTGCGTCCACAGATGCAGCGTGGCAAGTGTTTCCTGCCAGCTCGGATAGATAAGATCAGGCCACGCCGCCTCAGAAGCCATGCGATTGCTCCGCACGCTGCACCCGGCCGTCAGGCCCGCGATGCAGAGCGCCCTGAGAAAGAGTTGCTGGTGGGTTCGCGATCACATGTGCCACATCGGGTACAAACGCCGGCGCCTGCACCTCTTAAGACATCGCCCCTGCGCTCCGGTGCAGATCGGGCGGCAGGGGAATGAACTCCGCGTCGTCCGCGTCCGGCAGTTTCATACGTCCGGCCCGCCAATCCGCCTTAGCTTGCTCAATGCGCTCTTTGGAAGAGGACACGAAATTCCATTCGATGAAACGCGGCCCGACCGGCTCACCGCCGAGGAGCATCAGAACGCTCGCTGCCGTCGCCTGCAGCACCACCTCGGCGTCCGCCTCGAAGACCATCATCTCGGCGGCTGCGAGAGCCTGCTCACCGGCACGCAGCGCGCCGGACACCAGATATACCGCACGCTCCGTGTACTCACGCGGAATTGCCAGGCGCGCACCGGGCTCCAAGGCAACGTGCGCATAAAAGAGCGGTGAATGAGTCTTGACCGTCGCACGCAAATCGAACGCCGCGCCCGCCAGGAGTCGCAGCCATACCCCTTCAGCCTGACGGAGCGGCAGGTCAACTCCCGCGTGGTGCGCGAAAGTCGGCGCGGTCTCCTCCGCTTCGTTCGGCAGCGCCACCCACGATTGGATAGCGTGCATCGGACCTCCCTCGCGCCGCGCCTGCTCAAAGCGCTCCGAGTGCGTGATCCCGCGCCCGGCGGTCATCCAGTTCACCTCCCCGGGCCGGATGGCCTGCTCCACACCGGTCGAATCACGATGCATGATCTCGCCAGCAAACAGGTACGTGACTGTCGCCAAGCCGATATGCGGGTGCGGCCGCACATCAGCCTCGCGCGCCAGACCCTTAGGCAGGTGCACCGGTCCCAGATGGTCGAAGAATATGAACGGACCGACCATGTGGCGATGAACATGGGGCAGGACGCGGCCCACCTCAAAGCTGCCGAGACTGCGTCGCCGTGGCTCTATCACGATCGCACTCACACGCCCTCCCCTTGCAATAGTGTCAGCGAGGCCGGTGTCAGCCCCGGTCGACCTCGCCCTCGGGTGCTCCGCGTTTCAAGATATCCGGCAGCGCCTCGGCCTGCGCGGTGAAGGACAATGACACCGAGTTCAGGCAGTGGCGCTCCCCGGTGGGCGGGGGTCCATCCGGAAACACATGTCCCAGGTGGCTGCCGCAGCGCGCGCAGACCTCCTCGATCCGGATCATTCCATAGGACGTGTCACGCACGCGGCGGATATGCGACTCGTCGTAGGGCTTAAAAAAGCTCGGCCAACCCGTCCCGGAATCGAACTTGGCGCTCGACCTGAAAAGCGGCAAGCCACAAAAGCGACAGGTGTAGATGCCGTCCTGGTGATTGTCGAGAAACACACCACAGAAAGCGGCCTCCGTACCGTGCTCGAGCAGCACGCGACGTTCGTCCGGGCTCAGCCCGGCGGTGATCTGCCCCCGTTGCGCCTCGCTCGGGGGCTGCAAGTCAAAGTGACTCATCGCGATTCCTCGGCTCGCCCGCACCCCGGCTGGGGCAGGTAGGCGGGCATTGTAGTGCCATGGAATCGCAAGCCGGCTGAGCCTGAAGCCAGGCGGGGCCGAGTGCGTCCCGGGGCGAACCCGAGCCGACCCCGATCAGCCCCCGGCTCTGTCAGAGCCGTCCGCGGGGGGGCTCTCGGGTAGCCATCCACTGAGTGGCGACTGGCGCAGCTGGGAACGGAAGTAGTCCTCGAGCTCGACGGTGAATTGCCGCACGTCACTCGGTGGCGGGAAGCGGCGGCCGAAGCGCACCTGATAGGTGATCGGTAGTGCCGGCACCCGAAACAAGGGCCAGCCCTTACTCAGGTAAGCGGAGTCGGTTTCAATGAACACGGTCAGCACCGGCGCGCGCGCATGCTTGGCGATCGCGCCGACGGTCAGCTGAAAGGAATTTACCGGATCGCTTCGGGTGCGCGTGCCCTCCGGGAACAGCAGCAGCGCCGCACCGCTGCGCACGGCGGTGACCGCATCACCGATCATGCGGCGCGGAGGTGTGTTGCCGACAAACCGTGCGAGGCGCGCACCCGCGCCCAGGAAGACATTGCGCTTCAACGAGGTTTTCATGATGCACGCCATGTTCGGGTGGTAGGCGAGCAAAATGAGCGCATCGATGAGACTGGGATGGTTCGGCGCAATCACGACCCCGGTTTCGCGGTGCAGCGCATCCAGTGCACTCGTGTCGAATCGGTACGCGCCAAAGAGGCGCAGCAGCTTCACATACAGCCTGAATCCGCCACTGACTCCGCGGCGGCCGAGAGCGGTGCCGATGCGTTCTGGCAGCAGCACGCGAGCCGGCAGCGCCACCAAAGACCACGTGAGGCAGATAACGCCCAGTACCGGCACACCCAGATAAATGGTGAGGTAGGCGCCAAGCCCCGCACGGGGAGTGCGCGCGCTTATGACTTTGCGGCGCTCCCGCAGATCCCTGATGACAGGCGCACCGGCCAAGGCGCTGCTCAGCCGCCCTTCGGCGCGCGCGGCGTGATGAAGATCGACGCAATGCGCCAACCAGACTTGGTCTTCACGAAGACCCCGCCCCAGCGGATGGAGACCGTGGATGGCTCCTTACCCGCGTCGCCCACCGTGAACAGCAGCGGCGTGATGAGCACGGCCGTATCGGGAGCCACGCTTGCGATGCGCAGTTCCTTCAGTTGCGGCTCCAGTCTCCACGTGCCTTTCCAGTCCTCTGCAAATGCCTCCATGGCCTCTTTGTGTCCCCATATCGAACCGCCACCATATTGTGCCCATACGAATTCTTTTGAATCCAGCAGAACTTCGGAAACGACTGCACGATCGTGGGCGTTCTGGCCGGCGATGAAGCGCGCATAGACCGCCATGACCTCTGACTGAACCGAACCTTCGGCGGACGCGGGGACCGCAGGCGCCGTGGGCGCCGCGGCGGCGGCGGCGGCGGGCGCTGCGGCGAGCGGCACGGAGGCAGCGGCGGTAACAGGAGCAGGGGTGGCAGGGGCTACCGGAGCGGGCGCAACCGCCGGTCGTTGAACGGGGGCGGCCGCTGCAATCTTGCTGCTCGCCGCCGTGCTCAAGACGTATCCGGAGGTGACCAAAATGCCCTTCTGCTCAGCCTCCGCACAGGTGAAGAACGTGACCGCCGCTCCCTTGATGCCGGTCATCTTGTCCGCTCGCCCGACCAACTGGCCTGCCACAGCATTGGGCTCGCCTTTGCCGGTCTTCGGGTTAACCAGACAATAGTACCGGTGCGCATCCGGTGGCGAACCCACGTCAAAATGCCCTCGCACTACCTCCTTATCAAGGTCTTCGGAAAAGGCTTGCTTGAGCGACGACATGAAGGTTCCCTTGGGGGCAAGTTCAGTACCGCTCGCAGAAGAACTCGCCGCGGTGCCGGTATCCGTCGCGGGTGGATCGGCCACGGCGCCACCGTGCTCCGCGCACAACAGCAGGACGCCTACCGCGAGACCCAGCAACCAGCGCGGAATGTGCAACGATGTGCTCATGCGTCCCCCGTGTTACTTCTTGTCCGCCAGGATTCTAGCCCGCCGCCGCGGCGGTCAGCCTAAAACCGGCACAAGCCCCGTCGACGCGCAATATCCGCGCCTCATGCGGAGCCTGTGACGCGCGCTTACCAACATAGCGCTGGTCGTACTCTAGGCGCTGTCCGCGAGGTTGCATAGCGTAGACGTCTGCGGACAGCAGCAATATGAAGACGCCTCAAGACCGCTGCGGGCGGGCTTCCCGTATCGTGTGGCGATAGCGCGGTTGATGCTTCAGGTGACGATGCGGTTACGCTTTGCGCTACACACGTCGGTTTCGGCGGATATTGGGGGTTGCAACTGGACCCGGGCGCAGTGTAGGAACGAATGCGCGCCTGATGCGAGCTGGCGCGGAGGATTGCTGATTGCTACCTTCGCCAGGTGGAAGCAGCCGATGGGATGACAAGCCATATGAAAAAGAGCGCAGCGACCCGGGGCGAGTCCCCTGCTCGGCTGATCGACGCGAGAATCAAGGAACTGGATGACTGGAGGGGCAAGGCGCTCTCGCGCGTCCGCGCTCTCATCAAACAGGCTGACCCTGAGGTGGTCGAGGAGTGGAAGTGGAGCGTGCCGGTTTGGTCGCACGAGGGACTGATCTGCACCGGCGAGACGTACAAGAGTGTCGTGAAGCTGACTTTCGCCAAGGGCGCTTCGCTCATGGACCCTTCAAAACTATTCAACTCCAGCCTTGAAGGCAACACCCGGCGCGCCATCGATATCCGTGCGGATGATGAAATCGATGAGGCTGCCTTCAAAACGCTCATACGTGCCGCACTCGCCCTGAACCGGTCATCGGCCCGATAGTCGACGCCGGCGCCTCACGCGTGAGCGGCGGCGGCTCGGACCGTGGCGGGGCGAACTGCTACTCTGCACGACAGACTCGGACGGGTTTATGGAAGTGATCGAGCGGCAGATCTCAGCCAATGGATTGTCGTTCGAGACGTTCGAGTGCGGCGCCGGCGCTCAGCTTGCGCTGTGCCTGCACGGGTTTCCGTCGCACGCGACCTGCTGGAACGCCCAACTTCCCCTGCTGGCCACGCTCGGATACCGGGCCTGGGCGCCAAACCAGCGCGGCTATGGCCGCTCCAGCCGTCCGCGGGGCGCCGCCGCGTACGCCATCGACCGGCTCCTCGAGGACATCGCCGCGATCATCGATGCCTCGGCGGCCAAATCGACGGTGTTGATCGGTCACGACTGGGGAGGACTGCTCGCCTGGTTTTTCGCTGCGCGCCGGCTGCGCCCGTTGGACGCCCTCATCATCCTAAACGCGCCCCACCCCGCCTGCGCGGCAGTCGCCTTTCGCCGCTGGCGGCAGCTGCGCAAGGGCTGGTACCTCGCGGCATTCCAAGTCCCATTCCTGCCGGATGCCTGCCTGCGGTTCAATCGCGCGTGGCTGGTTGGCCGAGTGATGGCCGCCGCAGCCGGAAGGCGAGCCGTATTCTCCCCCGAGCGCCTCGAATTCTATCGCGCGCAAGCCGCCCGGCCCGGCGCCGTCACCGCCATGCTGAATTGGTATCGGGGCCTGGTGCGCGGCGGCGTCCCGGCTGAAATGAAATCGCAATTCCCGCCCATAGAGGTCCCGACGCTTGTGATCTGGGGCGACGGCGACGCGGTTCTGGATCCGTCGTGCCTCGAGGGCCTGGACCGCTACGTCGCGAACTTGACCGTGTCTCGCCTACCCGGCGTCTCGCATTGGGTCCCGGAGGAGGCGCCCGAAGCAGTTAACGAGCTCATGGCAGGTTTTCTGAGGAAAACGCTCCTGACCAGACGCTAGCCTCCTCGTTGTAACGCGGCACTGCAGCGGCTTGATCGGCTTGCCTGGGAGAAAGCGGGTGACATCGATCGCGCTGCCGCAAAGGCGCCCGGCCTGGCTGCGCACCGGACCGAGGTCACGACATGCCCGGATCAGGCGTTGCGCGCGTACCGCTCGGTGCGTCAGAATTTGCGCTGAATTTTCCTTGCAACGGCCCCCCGCTGAGGAGTCACTTTAATGAAAATGTCTGGCGCAACCCGCTACCCTCGCGACTTCGCTGTGGCAGCAGCGTTGCTCGTCAGTGCGATTGGCTCCGCGTTGTCTGCCGATGTTTCGCTCAAGCTGAGCGGTGCCGCGGAGGTCCCCGCCGTTACTACAACCGCGACCGGGGCCGGGACGATCGTGATCAAGTCCGACAAGTCCGTGAGCGGATCGGTCAAGACCGCCGGCATAGAAGGCACCATGGCGCATATTCACCTGGCACCCGCCGGCAAGAATGGTCCACCGATCATCAGTCTTGTTAAGACGGCCGATAACGTATGGTCGGTCCCTGAGGGTTCAACGCTCACGGACGATCAGTTCAAAAGCTTTCAGGACGGCAATCTGTATGTGAATGTTCACAGCGCCGCGCACCCGGGCGGGGAAATACGGGCACAACTGAAGCCTTAGTCACGACCCGCTGGGGTGCCTGTCAACTACAACACGGTGCCGGAGGAATAGCGATGTCCGCCCGAGGCTGCGCTCATCTGCTTGCGGTCACCACGGTGAAACACCCCAAGCGCCGTGTGTGTGAGGAGTGCATCAAGACCGGCGACCGGTGGGTGCACCTGCGCACGTGTCAGGAATGCGGCGCGACGCTGTGTTGCGACAGCTCGCCAAACCGTCACGCGAGCAAGCACGCGCACGCTAGCAAGCACCCCGTGATCGCCTCGGCCGAGCCTGGGGAGCGCTGGCTTTACTGCTACCCGGATCAGCAGGTGGCGGAGTATTAAGACTCGAACGAGTCTCTCAGAGATAAGGTGACAGCAGCCAGAACAGGCTGTTGCGCGCCCGTGCGAGCGAAGACTGCCCGAGCGCCAGCTGCAGTGTGAACTCGCGGGAGCTCGCGCGCGCGGCCAGAACGTATGCAACCAATTGCTGGCAGGTGTGGGCGCAATAGATCTCGACTGCGATCTCGAAGTTCAATCGCAGGCTGCGCAAATCCATGTTCGCAGACCCGATCTGGGCGTAGGCGCCGTCCACGATCAGCAGCTTCGTGTGCGAAAAGGGAGTCGGTTGCAGATAGATCCGCACCCCTCTTGCGAGAAGCGGTGGCCACCAACGCCGCGAGGCCCAATCTACATAGCGTAGGTTGCTCCGCTCCGGCAAAACAAGACATACCTCAACACCGCGCAGCGCGGCTGCCTGCAGCGCGGAGGTCAGCTCGGGCTCCGGGATAAAGTACGGCGTCATCACCAAGATCTGATGCCGGGCGACGGACAGCGCTCCGAGAATCACGTTGAGGAGCTTGTCATTGTCTTCGTCCGGTCCGTCGGTAATGGCTCTGCAGATCGCGGGGCCGGCCGGCTCAGGCGCTGCGCCGATCTGCAGCTCCTCCCCCGCGGCGAATTGCCAGTCGATCAAGAAGGCGCGCGCGAGCTGCGTCACGATCGGCCCGTGAACTTCAAAGTGCAGATCGGCCATCCGGCGGTGCCCGGCTTTTCCGACTTCGCGACCCCCGATATTCATCCCGCCAAGGAACCCGATCTCACCGTCGACGATCAGTAGCTTGCGGTGGTTGCGCAAGTTGACGGCCAGTCTAGGCCAGGGCAGCAGCCGTGGGGCGAGGAAGCGCGCCGCGCGCACGCCGGCAGTGCGCAGTAATGAGACCGCGTGCGGCCAGCTGTACCATTCACCGACACCGTCAATCAGTACCCGCACTTCGGCGCCGCGAGCCGCAGCGCCTGCGAGCGCGTCGATGAATTCGCGACCCACAGGATCGGTCTCAAAGATGTAAGTCGCGAGCCATACCGAGTGCCGCGCGGCCGCGATGGCTTTGAGCATCGGCGGGAAGGCGTTTTCCCCATTCTCGAGTGGCTCGACGGAGTTCCCAGGGACGCGGGACCACTGCGTGACCGCATCGCCGATCCGCGTCAGCTGCGCTACGGCCTCAGAGGACGAGGGCGCCACGGCGGGAGATGCGTCGCGCATCGTCGGAAGTCCCGAACGCAGTTGCCGCGCGCGTGAGCGCACTCGGTTGATGCCGAAGAAGGCGTACAGCAGTGATCCTGCCAGGGGAAAGAGCCAGCACACTACGATCCAGCCAAACGCGCTGCGCGGATCCGATTTGGTCAGCAACGCATGGATTGCGGCTACCGACGCGCATCCCACGTGAAGCAGAAGGAGGAGCGCAGCGGCAATCAGGTAGGACGTGGCCATAACGAGCGCTTAGACGGTATGACCTCAGCCGCGGCAGGCGCTAACAGCCGGATCTTATTCCCTTGATGCTTACCGCGCGTCCCGCAACGATCGTCATCGCGATCTCTTCCTCGTCGACCCAGGCGGAGGTGTTGCGGTCAAGAAGCCGGAACGCGAGTCTGCGCGCTCCTGACCCCTCCCGGGAGACTCGCTTGCAATGCCCCCACTCAAGAGGAAAACGCGGCACACGACTTACTGCGATCAACGGGTGCCCGCGTCAGCTCAGCCAGCGGCCAAAGAAGTTGAAAGTCCGGTCCCAAGCCTGCTGCGCCCAGACGGGGTCATATTGGGTGGCGGGAATGCGCCCGGGCCCGACGGCGGTCTCGTTGGCGAAGGCATGGTGCGCGAGGTAGCGATGGAAATCGAACTCCACTGACGCCTCGCGCAGCTTCTGCTCCAGCAGATCGATCGTGGCGATCGTGAAGAACTGATCCTGCGTGCCCCAATGCGCCTGCAGCGGGGCTTTGATCTTGGCGCCGTCGATGTACTCCAGCGGCGGGCAGCCGTACCAGACGACGGCGGCATCGATCTCGGGGGCCGCGCCAAGGGCCAGCAGCGTCAACGCGCCTCCCATGCAAAAGCCCGTGACCCCGACCTTGCCGCTGCGCTTCTTCAGAAACTGCACCGCGCCACGCACATCCTGTGATGCGGCATCCCCGAAGTTCAGACCCGTCATCAGGTGGTGCGCCTGCTCCGCATCGTTCGTCGACTTGCCACGGAAGAGATCGGGTACCAGAGCGATGTAGCCTGCGCTCGCCAGTCGCTCCGCGACCCCACGGATCTGGTCGTTGATCCCCCACCACTCCTGGATCACAACAATGCCCGCAGCCGCCTCGGCGTGCTGTGGCTCGGCCAGATAGCCCTGAACAGTTTTCCCATCCGGGCGACTGTAGGGGACGGTTGTTCCCATTCGAAAACTCCTCGGTAGAGCTAAAGCGCCGATGCCTGCCCTCGAAAGTCTCACAGGTTCGAGTCTCTTCAGGATGCGGTTTCCGCACAGCCTCATCCCAACTTGCGCGTCAATATGTACTGCCCACCGCCTGCGGTACAGATGCATCGCTGCCTCTTTTCATGAGTCCCGCCGGGCCACCCACACCGGAGTGCTGGGGCTTCGTGCGTGAGAGGTCGCTTCTGAAATTCTGTGCGTAACCTTCTGAAACGTTTGGCATGTGCGCCGCAAAGCCACAAGATCTGGTACGCGAGCGGACCGGCCGGACACAAGATCTTGTGTTCTCGCCCCGTAATTCGTCGTATTCTCCTGCAGCCCATTTCGATCAGCCATGGAGTACGCCATGTCACGTGAGGAGCTGCAGGCTCTACTGCACAGAGCACGGGCCGTCCTCGAACGGTATCTGATCGACGAGAGCGAAAGAATGCGCGACGACATCGCCGAGCTCTGCATGGCGATCGATGATGCTTTGCCCCAGGAGGGCCGCGTCGAACTGAAGAAGGCCGTACTCGAGCCTGCGGCGCGGCGATCCGCCGCGTAGCAAGAGCGGATGTGCGGGCGGTACATCATCCGGCAGCAGACGAAGGCGATGCGCGAGTGGGAGAAATACGGGCCACCGCCGTTTCTAAATTCGTACAACGTCGCGCCGACCCAGCAGGTGCTGATTCTGAGGATGCAGGGCGGACGGCCCGAGTTCAGCGAGGTCCGCTGGGGTCTCGTGCCCTTCTTCGCGCACGGTGAGCCACCCAAATACTCCACCATTAACGCGCGCATCGAGACCTTCGAGACGTCCGCCTCGTACCGCGGGCCCTGGCGACGCGGGCAGCGCTGCCTGCAGCTCGCGAGCGGTTTCTACGAGTGGCACCTCGATCAATATGGACGAAAGTCACCCTACCTCATCAGCCTCGCGGATCAGGAGCTCTTTGCTTTCGCAGGGCTTTGGGACCGCAGCATCAAGGATGACGGCACGGCGGTCGAATCCTGTGTTCACATCACGATGCCCGCCAACGCGCTGATGGCCGACATACACAATACGGGCAACCACCCGCATCGGATGCCGGCGATCCTGCGGCCCGCAGACCGGGCGGCCTGGTTGAACGGGTCTGCCGAGGAGGCGCGCGCCGCGCTCATGCCCTACCCCGCCGATCTCATGCTCGGCTACGAGGTGAGCCCGCGCGTCAATTCGGTCAAGAACAACTCACCGGATCTGATCGAACCGGTGCAACGCGAGGCGCTCATCGCGTAGCGCAGCGCGGATGCGCGGCGCAGCCGGGTCGGGATCTGAGCAATCTCAGAGTCTTTCCCCGCCAGTCAGTACACTGGCGCGCGAGAAGCGGAACGGCGTGGGGGATCAGTGGCTCGATCAAACGCCTGGGCAGCGAAGTGGCGCCGCGTGAGCGCGGGCGCCGGCCGCCGGACCACCCATTACACGGTCGTGCTGCTGCTCTGTACGGCGGCGTTCATCTCCTACATCGACCGCACCAACATATCCGTGGGTGCCATTGCGATGCAGGCACAGCTCGGCTGGAGCGAGACCCAGAAGGGTGTCGTGCTGTCCGCGTTCTTCATCGGGTATCTGCTCATGATGGTGCCGAGCGGCGCGCTCGCCAATCGCTACGGCGGTCGGATGGTCCTCGGGATCGCTGTCCTCTGGTGGTCGCTCTTTACGGCGCTCACACCGCCCGCCGCCCTCCTCGCGCTGCCGGCGCTCATCCTCGTCCGCATCGCGCTCGGACTCGGAGAAGCAGCCGTTTTCCCGGCATCGATCAATATGATCGGTCGTTGGGTACCCCCGGGGGCGCGCTCGCGCGCGGTAACGCTGCTGGTGAGTTCGATTCACTTAGGTACGGCATTTGCGCTGCCGATCACCGGCTGGCTGATCGAGCGCTACAACTGGCCCCTGGCCTTCTATCTCTTCGGAGCCACCGGTCTTGTCTGGGCGGCACTCTGGTTCACGAAGATCAGCAGCGGCTGGGCGATCGAGCCGCCTCCTGCGGACGGACCGCGAGCCATCCCCTGGAAGGGTCTGCTGTCTCTGCCGTGCGTATGGGCCGTTGCGGTCGGGCATTTTTGCGCCAACTGGTCTTTGTACATGCTGCTGGCGTGGCTCCCGAGCTATTTCAAGAGCACGTTCGGGGTCAACATCGCGAACGCGGGAGCACTCTCCATGGCGCCGTGGCTGGTCGCGTTCCTCGCGGGCAATTCGGCGGCCATCGTCGCGGACAAACTGCTGCACTCCGGCTGGAGCGCCACGCGCGTGCGCAAACTCATGCAGTGCGGAGGGCTGCTCGGGACCGCGCTATTCCTGCTTCTGTTGGCCGACGTGTCTTCGGTCAAAGCAGGCGTGCTTCTGATGTGCTGCGCCACCGGGTTTCTCGCCTGCTGTCTCCCCGGCTTCGGTCCCAACGGGCTGGATATCGCCCCGCGCTACGCGGATGTCATCTACGGGATCAGTAATACATGCGCAACGCTCCCCGGGATTTTCGGCGTACTCATCACTGGCTGGCTGATTGAGCGCACCGGAAGCTACGCGGCGCCCTTCCTGCTCTCAGCCGCGGTGGCCCTTTTCGGTGCACTCATCTTCGGCCTCTTCGCCTCGGGTGATCGCAAGATCGCCTGAGCGGCAAGCTCTCAAAGCGCCCCCCGTCGTCGCAAGGCCTGATTCGCGGATGGCAGGTTATCGAGGCCCGCACCCCCTTCAAGGCTCGTCGGACCCAGTGATGGCGACGAAGCGCGGAGACCCGTCTCGCACGACGCGAAGCAGCAACGGCATCTGCGGACTCGGCTTGCTCACCGCCGCCAGATCCGCCACGTCGTTCAATCGCTTGGTCCCGGCGTGAGTGATGAGGTCACCGACTCTAAGTCCCGCCAGAGCTCCGGGCCCCGCCCGCCTGAGCTGCGTCACGATCAGCCCACCAGCCTCGCCCTCCGCCTTGAGCGCCTTGCGGATCTCGGTTGTCGTATTGGCGAGCCCGAGTGCAAGGTTGGGCGCCCAGGTGTCCGGAACGCCGGTCAGAGCCGGATCGGAAGGCGGATCGGGCATTCGGCCGATCGTCAATGTCGTCGGTTGCTGCACGCCGCTGCGCACGATGATCGCATCCACACGGCTTCCGGGCGTCAGCCGCGCCACGATCTTCGGAAGGGTGGTGAAGGTCACGGGCGTGGAACCGATGCTGAGCAGCACGTCGCCAACCCAGAGGGTCCCGTCCTCAGGCCCCTTTGGCTCGAGTGCGGTAATTAAGGCCCCGGTTGTGGTCTTAAGACCCAGTGCGGTCGCGATCGCAGGCGTCAACGCCTGCGCGGAGGCGCCGAGATAACCCCGATCCATGCGACCGTGTGCTTCGAGCGCGCGGATGACGGCCGCGACCGTTTCTGCGGGGATCGCAAAGCCGAGCCCCACGGAGCCGCCATTCGGCGAGAAAATTACTGAAGTGACCCCAAGGACGGTGCCGTCCACCGACAGCAATGGACCGCCAGAGTTACCTCGATTGATCGGCGCATCCGTTTGCAGGAAATCGATATACGGGTCGTCTTCCAGGGTGCGGCCTCGTGCGGAGACGATGCCGGCAGTGACGGACTGTCCCAGACCGAATGGATTGCCAATGGCTATGACGGCATCACCGACGGAGGTCTTCACGGAAGACCCCAGACGCAGCACGGGTAACGGACCTGCCTTTATTCTGAGCAGCGCGATGTCGGTGGCCGCGTCAACGCCGATGACTTGCGCGGGGAATTCCCGCGAATCCGACAGCCGAACCCGTACGGTGCGAGCGCCCACAACGACGTGACGATTGGTGACAATAAGCCCGTCTGCCGCGACGATAAACCCCGAGCCGAGCGCTAAGCCGCCCTCGTCGTAGTCTGGACTAGCACCGGGTCCGGAGAGCAGGCGGCGCATAATCTCGCGCATCGCTACGTTAGCGTCGTACGCGGTGTTGGCGACAGCTCGATCGGCGGCGCGTTGACCCGCGCCCTCACCCCGCTCTTGCACCAGGACCGTCACGACACTGGGCGCGACCCGCCGGACGAGTGCCGCGTAGCCCGACTGTGCCGTGCTGGTGGCTGAATGAACCAAAAGAGCAACGAGTAAGGCAAAGACCACTACAGCGAGTAGCCCGCGCATAGCCTTAATCCCGAAGGGTGTCAGTTTGCTCTTTCCGCGCTGACGCTCGACAAGCTCTCGCCCGAGCGGGCTCTGCGAGCGCCCTTAGAGCTTACTCGGATCTTGCGCCCGTTCCGGCAAATCATTGCGCCCCGCACACGCCTGGATTCTGAAAGAGGCACCGAAAGCCGCAACAGGCCATCGGCCATACCTACAGGAATGCTCCGCTTAAGGCACAGCCCCGCGCGTCTCTTCAATTGCTAATGCGTGGAGACCGCAGGTTTTCGGCGTCGGCGCTCAAGGCTCAATGATCACCTTCAGCGCGTGCGTATGGGCCGCGTGTGCGAAGGTATCGTAGGCATCATGGATGCGGTCAAGCTTAAATCGATGAGTAATCAGACGTTTCGTGTCGAGCTTGTGAGACCGCAGTGTGCTCAGCAGCATTGGCGTACTAACCGTGTCGACCAACCGCGTGGTGATTGTAATGTTCCGGTCCCATAGGCTCTCCAGGTGAAGATCCACTTTCGTACCGTGAACTCCAATGTTGGCGAGGATGCCCCCGGGAGCGAGGAGTTTCTCGCATAATTCGAATGTTTGCGGGATACCGACCGCCTCAACAGCCGTGTCAACACCGCGCCCCTCGGTCATCTTCATAATTGTTTCCACCGCTTTACCCTTGGCACTATTGATCACTGCCGTGGCGCCGAAGTGCGTCGCCACCTCGAGGCGATTGTCGTCGAGATCGACCATGATGATTTGGGCGGGCGAAAAGAACTGGGCCGTGAGCAGGGCGGCCAGCCCAATCGGCCCGGCGCCGACGATCGCCACGGTACTTCCGGGTTGGACCTTGCCGTTGAGAACGCCACATTCAAAACCGGTCGGCAGGATGTCGCTCAGCATGACCAGCGCCTCTTCGTCTGCGCCCTCTGGAATGAGATAGAGGCTGGTGTCTGCATAGGGAATGCGCACAAACTCCGCCTGCGTGCCGTCGATGTGGTTGCCGAGGATCCATCCGCCGGTCGTGCAATGCGAGTACATAAGTTTGCGGCAGTAGAGGCATTTGCCGCAGGCACTGATGCAGGAGATCAGCACCGGGTCGCCGCTCTTAAACGCCGTGACCGCATGCCCTACCTGCTCGATGATCCCTACGCCCTCATGGCCCAGGATCCGGCCGGGCTGACAACTTGGCACGTCTCCCTTGAGGATATGCAGGTCGGTGCCGCAGATCGTCGTTCTGCTGATCCTGACGATCGCATCCGTCGCCGCGCCGATTGTGGGCTTTGGACGCTCCTGCAGAGCTTTTTTATCAGGACCCAGATAAACGAGAGCTTTCATCCCCAACGTCCTTTTTCTGCTTGAGATGCAAGATAGGCCGCATTCCAGGCAATACCGCGTGCCCGGGCAGCAGCTGTCGAAGTTGTTTATGTTTAGGCGCGCCGCGATAGTGCACGGAGGGCTGATGTGGTGGGTTCGTGTTCATCTCAACCTCTGTTGACCGATTGGCGGGTTGCTTTGGCGTTCATAAATGCATTGATGCTGGAATGCAGCGATGAGATCACTGCGTTGCGCCACATATGCAGTGGCGAACGGCGTATAGAGCACTGGCAGTCGCAGCAGCCTCGCGCCGGGAACTGTACCGCCTGACTGATGGGTCACTGTGCTCGCGCGCAGTGATCCTCTGAAGTCAGGTTATTTTCTTGATCGAGTCTTTCACGTCCTGCTTGACGTCGCCATACTTTGCCTGAACGTTTCCAAGGGCTTCCTGGATCTTGCCCTTCGTCTCGAGCGTTTCATCGCCTACCAGCTTGCCGGCGATTTTGTGCAGCTTTCCTTCTGCCTCTTTGACTCGGCCCTCGGCCTGATCTTTGTTCATGCCCATGAGTTTCTCCTTGATGGCTCGGTACGAACTTCGTGACAGGTACTGTGGCGTTCCCTGACGAGTCGCCAATCTAGGCGCGGTTGCAGACGGAGTCTGTGCGCGATGGTACAGACCACGGATCATCATGCGTTGCGAGGCCTTGCGGAATGGCACCTGTCTGGGCGTAGCGACAAAACGAGGCACCTTTTTGCAAATTGTCCGACCCGGCGTCAACGGGGGCAAAGATCCGAGCGTTGTAGTGCGTGGGATGCACTCAGGGGGCCTTGAACATGGACAACCTGCGCTCTTCGGCAACACGCAACCGAGTACGGGTTCGCTACTGGAGCGCCTGTGGAACGCTGTACGGGCTGCTGGCGGCTTGCGGCGGCGGCGGGGGCAGCACCGCGAATTCACCGCCGCCGGCCGTCACACCGCCGCCCCCGCCACCGCTGGCCAGCGCTGATGCAGCCCGGCTTCTCGAGCAGGCGACCTTCGGGGTCACCGCGAGCGACCTGACTCACGTGCAGAGCATCGGCATCGATGCCTACATCAATGAGCAATTGGCCTATGCGCCCACTCAATACAGCGGCTTCACCTACACATCCCATACCGCGCCGACGGGCTGCAAGAGCGACGGCTCAAATCCCCCCGATGCATCGAGTCTCTGTGCGCGCGATCAATACTCGCCGTTTCAGGTTCAGCGCACATTTTTCACGCACGCGCTGAAGAACCCCGACCAGTTGCGCCAGCGTGTCGCATTCGCCCTTTCGCAGATCATGGCCGTTTCGAGCATCGAGATCTACGAAGCCTATGGGCTCGCCGATTATCAGAACATTCTGCTCAAGGATGCGCTCGGCAATTACCGCACGCTGCTTCAGGACGTGACCCTGAGCCCGACGATGGGTCACTACCTCGACATGGCCAACAGTGACGAGACCAATCCGCAAACTGGCACGGTTCCTAATCAAAATTATGCACGCGAAGTGCTACAACTCTTCTCGATCGGACTCGTCGCACTGAATCCGGATGGCACGCAGCAGCTTGATGCCACCGGGGCACCGATTCCCACCTTCGACGGAACAACAATAGACGGCTTCGCGTCGGTGTTTACCGGCTGGACCTACCCGCCGCTGCCGGGTGCGAACTCGCAGTGGACCAACCCGATCAATTTCGACGGCGCGATGGTGGCATTCCCGGATCACCACCAGTCGGGCACGAAAGCGCTTTTGAATGGTTATACGGTAGCCGCAAACCAGACACCGGCACAGGATCTCGCCAATGCGCTCGACAATATTTTCAATCATCCGAACGTCGGTCCCTTCATCAGTCAGCGCCTCATTCAGCACCTGGTCACGAGCAACCCGAGCCCGGCTTATGTGGCACGTGTCGCGGCGATATTTGCCAACAACGGCCAGGGGGTGCGCGGCGACCTCGGCGCCCTCGTGCGCGCCATTCTCACCGACACAGAAGCCCGCGGCGTCGCACCGGCCGCCAACATCTTCGGGCATCTGCGCGAGCCGGCGCTGTTCATCACGAGCGCACTGCGCAGCCTGGGTGCTCAATCGGACGGTGTATTGCCGCGCAGCGCGAGCTCCGCGATGGGTCAGCCCATTTTCTCCCCGGATACGGTATTTAGCTTCTATCCGCCGAGCTACCAGATTCCGGGCACCCAGACGCTGGCGCCCGAATTCGGTATTCAGAACGCCGCGACCGCGCTGGCGCGGGCCAACTTCGTCAATACCCTCATCATGCAAAACGGAGCCGCCCCGGATCCCACGGTCGTGGGCAGTACTGGCACGACGATCAATCTGACGCCGCTCAGCACCACCGGCAGCGATGCGGCCCTAATCGCGCAGCTGAATCAGACGCTGATGCACGGCAGCCTACCGAACGATGCGAGCAACATCATCCAGGCGGCGGCGGATGCGGCCGCCGCGAGTTCGCCCGACCCGCTCGCGGCCGCGCGTGCGGCCACGTATCTGATCTTGACCTCCGCGCAGTATCAAGTGGAGCGCTGATATGAAACGTCGCGACTTTCTGCAGCACGCCGGTGCGCTCGCTGGTACCGCGGCCCTGGGTCAACTTGGTGTCCTCGCCGCCCATGCCGCCGCGGCGAGCGACTATAAGGCCCTGGTATGCCTATTTCTGTACGGCGGAAACGACGCCAATAACACTATCGTGCCACTGGACACGGCGGGGTACGCCAATTACGCGCAGACGCGCAGTTATCTCGCACTGCCGCAAGCGCAGCTGTTGCCGTTGGCCGTCGCCAGCGGCTCGCCCCTCTACGGGCTGCATCCGGCACTGCCGGGCCTGCAGTCGCTGTGGGCGTCCGGCAATCTTGCCGTGGTGGCGAACGTCGGTACGCTCGTGCAGCCGCTGACCAAGGCGCAGTACCTGGCGACGACGACGCTGAAGCCGGAGAGCCTGTTCTCGCACATCGATCAGCAGCATCAGTGGCAGGCCTCCATTTCGAGTACCTCATCGTCCAACAGCGGATGGGGCGGCCGGCTGCTGGACGCACTCGCCGCGCTCAACATCAACTCCTCCGTACCGCCGATGATCTCGACGGGTGGCAACAACCTGTTCGTCACCGGCGCTGCCTCGCAAGCGCTCGTGATCCCGATCAGCGGCTCATTCGGATTAAACGGATTCTCGAACAACAGCGCAGATACCGCGCGACGTTCCGCGCTCGAGCAATTGTTGAATATCGATCAGACGATCAACCTCACGCAAGCCGCGCAGACGGTTATGAACGGTGCGCTCAGCAGTAGCGCCATTCTCAACCCGATCCTGACGACGACCGATGCCACACTCGCGGCGCGCTTCGCCGGGCTTACGAGCAACTTTGCGCGGCAGCTGCTGGCGATCGCGAAGGTGATCGAGGCCCGCGCCACCCTCGGGGCGAGTCGCCAAGTGTTTCTCGCGACCCTCGGCTCCTTTGACACCCACACGGACCAGCTCGACACGCAACAGAGTTTGCTGAGCGACCTGGATGCGGGTCTCACGGCCTTTCACGGTGCCATGGCCGACATCGGCGCCGGAAAGAGCGTCACGTCATTCACGCTGTCGGACTTCTCACGCAATTATCTACCGAACACCGGTGGCGGCACGGACCATGCCTGGGGCAGTCACCCACTGGTAATTGGGGATGCCGTCAAGGGCGGCATCATTTATGGAACCATGCCCACGTTGGAACTGTCCGGTCCGGACGATGCCAGCAACCTTGGCCGCTGGATTCCGACGATCGCGGTCGATCAATTCGCTGCGACTCTGGCGATGTGGTTTGGCGCGGATGCGACGGCGCTCGCCACGGTTTTGCCAAATTTGTCGGCATTCAGCCCCAGTACCCTTGGTTTCGTATAGGTACAGAAACGGGGGAGTTCGAAAGCGCCGGCACCTCAAGGCGCGGCAGACATCGATCGCTACGACCAGCCCGCATTGCGCGACTGCGATGGGCCCACAGCCGCTCCACCGAGAGCGGGCAGGCATCGCTCTTAGTCCATGGCGGAATCCACCGTGTCCAGTGCCGTGGCATCAGCCACGAACCTGCCCTGCGCATCAAGTTCGGCGAATACACCGCCGAGCCTCACCAGCTCCTCGTAGCGTCCCCGCTCGATCAAGCGCCCGTCCTTGAGCACCAGAATGATGTCGGCGCGGCGCACGGTGGACAGGCGGTGCGCTATCACGAACGTGGTACGGTCCTTGACGAGGGCGTTCAGCGCGCGCTGCACGCGCGCTTCGGTCGCATTGTCGAGCGCGCTCGTGGCCTCATCGAGAATCAGGATCGGCGCGTCTTTGAGCATCGCGCGCGCGATCGACAGCCGCTGCCTTTCGCCCCCGGAAAGCGACTTGCCGTGCTCGGCGACCACCGCGTCGTAGCCCTCCGGCTTGCCGGTAACGAATTGATGTGCCTCGGCTGCGATGGCAGCGGCTTCGAGCTCGGCATCGGTCGCGTCCGGCTTTCCGATTCGCAGATTTTCGGCGATGGAGCGGTACAGGAGCCCGGGGTTCTGAAATACCACGGCGATCTGCGTCCGCAGCGATGAAAGACTGACCGACCGAATGTCAATTCCGTCGATGGTGATGCGTCCGATGCCCGGGTCATAAGCGCGGTACAGGAGCGAAAGCGCGGTGGTCTTCCCGGCGCCGGTGGGTCCGACAACCGCGACCGTGTGCCCCGCCGGCACGCTAAAACTCAGATCCTTGATCACCGGATAAGCGCTCTCGTAGCCGAAGGACACATGTTCAAACGCCACCTCGCCCCGCACGCGTTGCAGATCCGGCAGCCCCGGCAATTCGTGCAGCCCACTGCGGATGTCCAGGATCTCGAAGAAATTGGCGAGCCCGGGTGCGTCGAAGAACAGCTCCGAAACGAATCCCGCCAGCTGTTCCATGCGCCCTATCATCATCATTGCAAAACCCACAAAGCTGACGATGGCACCGACGGTGATCTCGCCCCGGCCGTGAAGCTGTACGCCTAGTGCAAAGAGTCCAATAACGGTCAAGGTGCTGGCGGCGCGATTGGCGACGGCCACCCAGGCCCAGCCGCGCAGCACCGGATACTGTGCGGTCAGCACCGCGGTGACCAGCTGCCTGAGAGCCGAGACTTCGGCGACGACGCGCGAGAAGCTCTGTACGACCATGACGTTGCCAAACACGTCACCGGCGCGCTCCGAGATCTCCTGGTTGAGCTGCTCAACCTTGCGCTGTGCGCTGCCGGTGCGGCGCACGACCAGGGTGTTGAACAGCACGAAGGTTGACATGAGAGCCATCATCAGCAGCGCGAGCTTCCAGTTCAGCCGCAGCGCCAGGGGGATCATGACCAGGATGGCAATGAGCGTGCTCAGATGACTGCGAAAGAACGCCAGCCACAGATGAAAAAGGTTGCTGCTGCCGGTATGCAGGGTGCGCAGCAACCGGCCGGTATGGTGACGATCGTGAAAGGCCAGGGGCAGAGCGAGCGCGTGCTCGAAGAACTCGACGATGGCCGCGAGCTGCCGTCGGTGCGCCAAGCGATCGGAATACAAGGACACAAGGACGCTCGCGGCGACGCCGAAAAAGCCCACCCCCGTCCACCAGCCTATGTAGGCCCACGCATCGCCCGTCCTTGGGTCCGCCAGCGCGTCGACGACCTTGCCGAAGAGCCATGGCTCGAGCAAGAAGACTGCCGCCAGGGCGACGTTCGTAAGCGCTAAGCCCACCGCCAGCCCTCTTTCCGGCCCGAGAAGCGCCAGGACTCGTATGTAGGTCTTGAGCAACGACATGCCGCGGCCTGTGTATGCGGTGCAATCCGCCTTGGGCCTGGAGGACGGACACACTAACCAATTGCGATGGCGAGGTCATCGGCTGCGCCCGATGTCCCGCAGCCCCGTGGCAGGTCCGGCCGCAAGCCCTTTCCGCGCGCCGGTGTCGAGCCAGCGCACTCAGAGCCGATTATGGGCCTCGTCAGAGCGACGACATCCCAAGCCCATTACTTTTCCGGCTTAGAACCGACCTCGTCCCAGGCAACCGCCAGACTCCAACTGTGGCCTGAGTAGGCCGAAGTTGCGCGCCACGTGCAGCCCATCAGCGAACACTTGGCGGTGACCGCGCCATCACTGCCTCTGCGCACATGATTGCGGTGCGCTCGGTGGGTGACAAATCCAGCAGTCGGCCGGGCTTCACTAAATTCTGGGCTTCCGGCGGGCCTATTGACGCCATACCGACCGGTCGGTATGTTACACCAATGCGAGAGAAGAATCGGCCGAAGCGCCCCAGACCGGGCGCGCGCGAGAAGCTGTTGGACGCATCATTCCTGCTCATCCGCGAGAAAGGCTACTCGGCGACCTCGGTCGACGAGCTCTGCACGGAGGCTGGAGTGACTAAGGGTGCGTTCTTCCATCACTTCCAGAGCAAAGACGCGCTCGCCGTGGCCGCGGCGAACCGCTGGTCGGAGGTCTCAGAGGCTTTGTTTCAGACAGCGCCTTACCATCAGCACCGCGACCCCTTAGATCGAGTGCTCGGCTATCTCGACTTCCGCAAGTCACTCCTCAAAGCGGGGGAAGTCGCAGAGTTCACCTGTCTCGCCGGCACCATGGTGCAAGAGGTATATCGCACCCATGCCAAGATACGAGAGGCGTGCGACGCGTCCATCAGCGGCAGTGCAACCATGGTGGAGGCCGACATCACCGAGGCGATGAAGCTTTACGGCGTTCGTGCAAAATGGTCGGCGCAGAGCCTGGCGCTCCACACCCAGGCGGTTCTACAGGGTGCTTTCATCCTCGCGAAAGCCAAAGGCGGACCCGAGGTCGCCGCTGCCAGCATCGATCATCTGCGCCGCTATATCGAATTGTTGTTCAAGGCCAGTACGGGCCGGAAGCGACGTCTTGGGTACACCGATTGCGTCGAGGAAGCGAACCCACCTGCCAAGACTTGCGAGGACCGCGACGATCACGCCACCGTCGGTCGGACGGGACATTGACACCATCAACCCGCAGGGCGGGCAATGTAAAGGAGAAATGAGTCATGAGAAAGACCGCAATGTCGCGCCGGACACTGCTCGGGGCGGGTGCCTGCGCGCTGGCTGCAGCAGCGACCACTCCGGAGATTGCCAGTGCGCACGCAGAGACAGAACTGAGTCCGAAAAACGAAGCGATTGTCCGGAAATACTATACGGCGTGGGAGGGAAAGGACTGGCACCCGCTCGACATCCTGCTGGCGGACGACTTCACATTTACAAGTCCAGTCGACGACCACATCAGTAAGAGCGCTTTCAAGGCCGGATGTTGGGACACACAGAATACTCTTATCGAACGGCTTGACCTGAAACGGGTGATTGCAGCTGGCGACGAGGCGTTTGTGATGTACGTCGGTCACACCACGAACGGCAAGACGTTCCGGAACGTGGAGTATTTGCGACTCAGAGGTGAGCAGGTGGCTGCCGTCGAGTGTTACTTCGGTGCGCAAAACAATTTTCCATCTGCGGTGAGCGGGCGGACGTAACCCGATGGCGGCCCATCAGTTTTTTACTCAATGGTTATTCGGTGAATGCGTGCTTATAACGGCGCTTCTCACTTGGAAGCCTTGCGCGTTTCTGGCCTTCGGGGCGAGGCGGTCGCCGTGATCCGGTGTGATTGTACGCAGGAAAATTCTGTTGTCTGGGTTGGGCGAGAAATGCCGAGACTGTAGTCTCCAGCCGGCCAATCGATGGGACACGCGGAGCAGATTCAATGAGGTCATGTCCGTCCAAGCTAGCGATCAACCGTTATGCAGGCTGACGCCGTGCAAGCCTCCCTTGACACGCGCAACGCCGAACAGGCGCCGCACGCCGCGGAAGGCTCGCTTGGGGTGGTTGTAGGTGAGCGGGAACATCGTCTCTACGTGCTTAAGGCTGAGAAAATCGATTGGATCGAGTCGCAAGGCAACTACGTAAAATTTCGCTGCCGCGGTGCCGAATATATCAGTCGGGATTCCATCAAGCGCCTGGCGGCCGTTCTGGCCGACGACGGCTTCATCCGCATCGGGCGCTGCCTGATGATCAATATTCGGTCTATCGACTACGCACAGCGGATGGGTCGCCGCATCTACACCTTTACGATGCTCTCGGGGTCAGTGCTGCGTTCCGATCCACGCTACCGTGACGAGATACTACGGGTGTTACCGCTGACCCAAGGGCGCTCACGTGACAAAGGTGCGCTCTGCGTTGCCCCGCGGGAACTCCAGGGCCGGTAGACAGGGCTCCCTCAAAACGACGTCCCGCACTCCCCTCACACCGCAAAGTCCAATATTCGGGCGATACTCTCGCCCTGGGTGGTTCTTACCGGTCCGGGCTGTGACACACCACCTCCTGAAAGGTACGGAGCGCGCCATCCGCGCCACCCCATTCTCCGAATGACCGCATCGCCCGCCGCCGGAGGCTCTGCGGATGGCGGATCCGCGGTGCGAGACAGCACGTCAGCCAGACTGATCATGACGAGCGCAGTGCGAACATGCCCGCTGCCCGCATCCATGTTCTCCCAACCGGCCCCTGTGCGCGCAGGGGCCGGCTTGTCCAGGGCGAACACCCGTGCAGCGCGTCCTCAGAACTGCGCCGTGATATGGGCGAACAGGTAGCGCCCCATCGCGTCGTAGACTCCGGGGAAGGTGTTGCCGTTGCAGTTCGCGCCGGACGAGTTGGGAGTGCTGGTGGAGCAGTCACCCCCGACGACGAGCGGCGGAACCTTGTCGGTAATGTTGTTAACACCCAGCTGCAGTCTGACGTTCTTCGCGACATTGAACGTGGCCGACAGATCAAAATAGCTGTAGGCCGGGATGTGCGCCAGCGGCAGGAACGGGCTTCCCGCGAGGAACGAACTCTGGCTCGTCTGCTCGGACTCGTCCGCACCGTAATAACGCCACCGTGCGTTGACGTCGAGTCCGTCCCACGGCGTCGACCAGGTGGTGTTAAAGATCGAACGCCATTTCGGGTTTCCGGCACCGCAGGTGGCGCCGAATAACCCGATGCAGTCGTACGAGGGGCCGTTGGCCACCGGCGTGGTCTGCAGTTCCTTGGTCTTTGTCCCTTGCAGCGAGAACAACAACGACCCGAGTTTATTGAGCGGCACTCGGTACGTGCCCTGCACGTCGAACCCTTGAGTCTTCAGCTGGCCCTCATTCAGGTTGAGATCGCTCACGTAGCCCAGCTGCGTCCTCCATAGGGACCCCGAGGAGTCGCGGTGGATATCGTTGCAGAACAGCCCGCTCGCGATACAGTCGAGGAGGATGGTGTTGCCCCCGATGGCGCCGATCACATTCTCGATCTTGATGTTGAAGTAATCGACCGAGAGGGTGAAGTTCGGGATGAAGCGCGGCGTAAATATCGCACCGATCGTGTACGAATCGGCCTTTTCCGGCTGCAGGTTCGGATTGCCGCCGAGCAGGCCGTTGTACTGGTTGGCCGAGTTCGGAACGATGTTGCCGAACTGGCCGGGTTTCACACCCGTGGCTTCGCACTGCGCGAGCGTCACACCGTTGGTCAGCGTGGTCGCAGTGGCTTTGGGCGCGGCGCACGGATCAATCGAACCATCCAGAGCCACCGCCTGCGGGGTAAACAACTCGCCGATGTTCGGCGCACGCACGGCGCGCTGGTAGCCGCCGCGGAAGCGAACGTCCCGTATCGGCGCCCACTCGGCGCCGAACTTGTAGGTGTCGGTCGAAAATCCCTCGCTGTACTTAGAGTAGCGGTAGCCGGCATCGAACGAAAGATCATCGGCCCACGCCTGGTGCTGAGCGAGCGGCAGACGCATTTCCGTGAACACTTCCTTCACGTGGAAACTGCCGGCGATCGGCGGCGCCGGGCCGCCGCTACCGGCCGCGGAGCCTTGCTGGTCGAGTTCGTCCGGAAGGAGATTCGAATACTCCGAGCGCCATTCCGCACCGAAGTTCGCCTGTAGTCCCGAATCGGCCCAGGGAAGCTTGGCGCCGTACTTGCCGAGGTCGCCCGTCACCGAGGCGTCCGCGACGTATTCCTCGACGTTACCGGTCTCGAGCAGCGGGACCGACAGGAATGCGAGTTGCTGTTGCGTTACCCCGTTGGGAACCCAGACATTCCAGGGGGCGCACTTTGTATTGGGGGTGAACCCCGTGCCCTGGCCCACGAGCGGACCGTTATTCACCGGCGAGGAGGGTCCGCCGCACACCGGCCCGCCGGGGCTCGGCAGCACGTTCAGTGCCTGGTCGATGGCATTGTTACTGAGGTAGTTCAGGTTGCCGTTCTGGCTGTCGACGTTACTGTGCTGGGCGGTAACGTTGTACGTCCACGCCTGCTGCGGATCCCCCAAGTCGCCCTTTGCACCGAGGACCTCGCGGATGGAGTCGTTGATGAAGGTCGCGATACGGGGGCCGCCCTCGACGTTGCGCCGGCCGATGACCATGTTAAGACCGGGATAATTCACCCCGTTGTAGGTCTCGAACGGATTGCCCTGCGCAGCGAGGTTCGCCGCCGTGCACAGCGTCGAGCGCTCCTGCGCGGTCAGCAGCGGATCGGCGCACGGTACGAAGGAATTCTGGAAGAAGTCGCCGCTCGGGGCGACCTGGGCCTGCGAGGAGTTGTTCATGTACATGACGTTCATGAACACGTTGATGTGCGAATTGATGTCGTAGTTCACGAACGCGCCGGCGGTCCAGCGTACGTTCGGGGTCTGGTAGTAGTTCAGCGGACCGTAGTTGTAGTCGTCGGCGGCGCCGGCGAGATTCCGGAACTGCCCCGTCAGCCCATCCACGGTATGGTGGATGAAGCTGTGTCCGTTGGCGGTCGACGCATAGAAGTGGCCGCCCGCGCCGTTCTTTGCGGCCGTGCCAGAGCCGGTGCACGCGAGGGCCGTGGCGCTTGCGGGTGCGAGCGTACAGGCGCTGTAGTCGTACTTGCTCTGCAGCGCGGCGCCCTGGTTGTCATACGTCAGATAGGCGGTGGCGTTGCCCTTGTTGTCATCGAAGTTCGAACCCATGAGGATCGCGGCATTCTTGCCGAACCCCGCGTTGACATTGCTCGAGGGCAGCACGTCGCCGGCCTGGGTGACGAGCTGCGCCGTACCCGTCTGGTTGTCGTTGTTGTGCTGGTTGAAGTTGTAGCCCGCGTCGACCTTGACGCCTTCGAAGTGCGTGTTGAGGATGAAGTTCACGACACCCGCAACCGCGTCCGCGCCATACACCGCCGAGGCGCCGCCCGTGAGCACCTCGACGCGCTCGATGAGGGCGGCGGGGATCTGGTTGAGATCCGAGTAGTTGCGTCCGTTGCTCGCCGAGCCCGGGCCCAGGCGTAGACTGTCCACCAGCACCAGGGTGCGCTGTTGCCCCAGGCCACGCAGGTCAACCGTGGCCGTGCCATCCGCGCCGTTCGACGTGGTGGAGTTCATGGACGCGAAGACCTGGGGCAGATTGTTGAGGACGTCCTCAACGCGCGTCAGACCGGTCGCCTGGATGTCGGTGGCCGAGACCGTGGTGATCGGGCTGATCGAGAGTTCGTTCGGCGTCTGTAGACGCGACCCGGTGACGACCACCTCTTCGATGGGCGCTGCGGTGGTCGCGGGCGCAGGTGCTTCTTGCGCGTGGAGCGCCGAGACCCCGGCTGCGGCTGAGACCGTAGCCAGCGCGAAGCGCACCGCCTGTTGCAAACTCCCACTCTTTGTCATGTTTCTCCCCTATCTGGAAATGTCGAGATCGGACCGGCAAAACCGATTTTGACGACGCGACGCTGGTGTCGACACGCGCCGCTCCGATGTTGATTGCCGGTTCATGACTCTTTTTTTTTCGTAGTCACTTGAACTCCAGCTCAGTGCAGGCCCAACTCGACCGTGCGGCTGCGCACCTGTCCCAAGCGCAGATGGCCGCGCCAATGCGGTCCACGCCAGTACACGGCATTGCGTCGGCGCACGATGTGGCCGCGCACATGGTGAAATCGCGGCCCGCTACGCGCTGCGATCGGGTGCTCTGCATTTCGGTACGCGGCCCGCACCAACAACGGGGTCGACACTTCCACATGCTCGAGCAACGGCGGCCGCCCGAACCTCGCGCGCTTGCGGTTCAGACGCTCGGGATTTACGGTTGTTCGCACCAAATCCGCGCGAACCGTCATTAGCAGGAACAGGGCGAGCAGCATCGGAATGTCCAGGGCAACGCTCGAGATCAGGTCACGGGTCATTCGCGCACTCTGCACGGGATCCAAGGGATCTGAGAGCACGCTTCCGTAGTAGCGCTGCCACGCAGAATCGAGACGGAACCGTGCGCATCGGAGCAACTCGTTCACGCATTCGTTCTGCGGATCGCAAACGCTCACCGCGCCGCCCTTCAGAAGCGTTTCCGGCGGTCCCGCTGCACCGCGACCGTCCAGTTCCAGCAGCGTCTCCAACGCCGCTGCCATGGGCTCACGAGGCTCAACGCTCGGCAAAAAGAAGGTGCGGAGGCTCCCCGCACGCCCGCCTCGCGCGGCGCAGATCAGAACTCCCGAAAGCTCGAGGCCTCTAGCGTGGGACGACGCCCACGGAGGGAACACGCACCCCAGCGCTTCACGCCGTGCCGGCTCGCTCCACTCAACCCACAGTCGCTCGGCGGGCAGGCGCACGAGATCAAGGCACCCGGAAAGCTCATCCCCTTCGGAATAAGCAAGCTCAACGCATGCACGAACGAGCTCGTCCGCGAGAACGTACCGCAAAGGGCAGCGCGCGACGGCCGCGGAAAAATCGGCGGCGCCGGTGAGTCGCCAGATGTCTCCACAATTCTGGCGTACCAGAAACGGGCCGGTGCACTGCGCAATGTGATCCAGCAGTCGCAAGATCGAGGCTGCCCTATGAAGTAGCGGAAGCGGCTGCCGCGGGTGCCGGTGCTTCCTGGGCCTGTAGCACCGAGACTCCGGCTGCGCCCGTCGCCCTAGCCAGTGCGAAGCGCGCCGCCTGTTGCAAGCTGCGAGTTTTTGCCATGTGTGATTCCTCCTTCTGGGCCGGCCGCGGGCGCGTCGTGTTGTGAATTCACCACAGGAACAGCATCTAACTTCAGAACTCCCCTGGATCCAACGTGCCCAATGCGCGTCGGCTAGCGCGGCCAGATTAGGGTCAGCGCTAGGCGTCGGAGTGAATATGTGAGCAAGCCCTCGCTTTGCGGTGATGAGACGCCGCACTAGTGGGGACGAGCGCCTCAACGATGGCACGGCCGCAGCAGTGCCGATAGCGAGGCAACACGCTGCGGCCCCTGCAGCGCTGCAAGCGGGGTTGCGTCGCCAATTTGCCGCGATCGCGCGCCCGTAACGCTCGATGATCTACAGCTACGTATGGCGGGAAAAAAGGGACGCGACGGAAAGCGCGAGCGGACCTTCACATGGTCGCGGTGCCACTCGATGTATTCGCTTTGTTCCCGCTGGGATCTGTTCTTGATTCCCTGCCGCGGTCCGAGCGCGGGTGCCGGTCGTTCTGCGTCCTTTTGAGGTCGCGCACAATGTTCGCAGCACGGTGGCACGTGCAATTCCGGACTCCGCCTGCTTGCGACGTGTTGTAGTTGATGTTCGAGGGATTCATGTATCCGCCTTGCTGGAAGGGATAATCCGGAATGGTTGATGGGAACTTCTGGATCTCTCCGCCGACAGGCACGAGCAGCCACAACAGCTCTCCAACCCAACGCATATCCATGAGGGTTTCATACGGCGCCTGCTTGTAGGGGTCGGCGTTCAGGTTCACTCCCAACGGAAAGGTGGTGGCCAGACGGACCCCCGTCGCGAGGTTTCCTTCCAAGACAAGTGCCTAACAGGCACTTACAGAATCGAGCTTCTTGCGCACTGACGAGACGTGCAAATTGTTCAAGCTTGACTCCTCGTCTGAAACGGTCAAGCTGAATCTGGCACTTTCGGCGAAACACAGGCCTGCAAAGACCTGAAGCGAAGAGCTTGCCTCATGAATCACCCACCGAGAACATCCGAAGCAACTATTGGCTTTGGCAGAGGCAACCTCGCGTGGTCGCGAAACGATGATGTCTGAACCAAGGCGTGACATCGAAGTCGCGGATAACCCCGGCAGTCTGCTGACGCTCGCCCTGCTGTCGCTCGTTGTCGGCGCCGGGGCCGGGTTGGTCGGAGCACTGTTTCTGCTCGCACTCAACCAGGCTGATCGCGGGCGCAACGCCCTCATCGCCTGGGCGCATGAGGAGCATTTGACGGGACTCGTGGTTGTTACGGCGGTCATTGCGGCAGCGACAGCGCTGGCAGCTTCGCTGGTACGCCGGTTTTCGCCGGCTGCGTCGGGAAGCGGCATCCCTCAGGTCGAAGCTGTGCTGCACGGAGCGTTAGCGCAGGTACCGTTTCGGCTCATTCCGATCAAGTTCATCGGCGGGCTGCTCGCGATCGGTGCGGGTCTTGCGCTCGGTCGGGAGGGCCCGAGCGTGCAGATGGGCGCCAGTATCGGCCATCGAGTGGGTCAGGCGCTCCGGCGCAACTGGCCGGACTGCCGTGTGCTGCTTGCCGCGGGTGCTGGCGCCGGACTGGCCACTGCGTTCAACGCGCCGATTGCCGGCGCGATTTTCGTTCTGGAGGAATTGGTGCAGCGGTTCGAGCTGCGTATCGCGATTGCCGCACTTGGGGCCTCGGCGACGGCTATTGCGGTCGCACGCATGCTCCTCGGTGACACGCCAGACTTCCATGTCGATCAGTTGGCCTACGCAGGCGCTGCGACGCGACCGCTCTATTTCGTCCTGGGTGCCGTCGCCGGGTTCTTCGCGATCCTCTTTAATCGCGCACTGCTCCGTGCGATCGCGGCGGCGGAGCGACTGAACCGCTGGCCGGTTGAACTGCGCGCGGCGTTGATCGGCGCAGCGGTCGGCCTCCTGGGGTGGATCGCACCGGGGCTCATCGGCGGTGGCGACGCAATTACCCAGCGCACGCTCGCCGGTAGCTATGCAGTGGCCTTCGTTCCGGCGATCTTCCTGCTGCGTTTTGCGTTGGGCACAGTGTCCTACGCCGCACGCACGCCGGGCGGACTATTTGCTCCCCTGCTCGTGCTCGGCGCGCAACTCGGCCTGCTATTTGGCACTCTCTGTCGGCTCACATTTCCCGGTCTGGATATCCAGCCGGAAGGGTTCGCTATCGTCGGAATGGCGGCGTTACTCACTGGCGTCGTGCGCGCCCCCATCACCGCCATCGTGCTCGTCGTCGAAATGACCGCCAGCGTCACTATGCTGCTCCCGATGCTGGGAGCGTGCTTTGCCGCTATGCTGGTGCCGACCCTGCTGCGCGATGCACCGATCTACGAGTCGTTGCGGGCGAACATGCTGGGGCGGGCCGGTGTAAATCGAGCGTCCGTGCCCTAGTGATGCGGGAGCACCTGTGTGTGTTCTTCGCGCAGACGCGAATGCGAGATGTTGCTGCTATTACGGCCGATGACCTGTCAAGCAGTAGGTCTAGTTACCGCCCGGCATTTGAGGGTTGATTCCGTCCTTCTTGCGCTGCTCGCGTAACCACTCGAACTTCTCGTAATTTTAAAACGTGATCGGACCGGGAGAGACTGGTGCTGCAGCCTGACAGGCGATGAGTAACTGTCACGGTGGCCATTCCTCCAGCAGCTTGTTCGGACTCATCCCCTCCGCGTGCGCGCGAAGGCCTCACCTTGGGCTTGAACCCCCTCCCCTCGATGATTTGCAAACTGGACATGTTTGATGCATTGACATCAAACTATGTGATGCTATGATGCTCGCACAGCCGAAATGCGGATGTGCCATGCGGACCACGCTGTCGATCGACGATGATGTCCTTGAAAAGGCGAAAGCGGCTGCCGCCAAGCGGCGGGTGCCTTTTCGTACAATCATTAATGAGGCATTGCGCGCCGGTTTGAGTGCGGTGACGATGCCGGCCGATACCACGCCCTATCAAACCAGGCCGCATAAACTCGGACTGAAGGTCGGGCGAAATCTCGACAACATTCAGGAGCTGCTGGCGCAAAGCGAGGGCGAAGACTTTCGATGATCTTGGTCGATGCAAACATACTGCTGTACGCCGAGGATCAACTCAGTCCGCAGCATGAGATCGCCCGCGAATGGTGGGATACGCAACTCTCCGGCGCGGGTCCGGTTTGCCTCTGCTGGAGCGTGCTCTGTGCCTTCATCCGTATCGGCACCAATGCCCGGGTGTTCGAACGACCGCTGACCCTCAAACAAGCACTGGCGCGCGTGCAAAGCTGGCTCGACCAGCCCTGCACCCGGCTGATCTACCCGAGCGAGCGACACTGGACCGTTTTGCAATCTCTGTTGATCGAAGGACAGGCGCTCGGGAACCTCGTGTCTGACGCCCACTTGGCAGCGCTGGCGCTGCAGCACGGCTGTACCGTGATGTCGACGGATAGCGACTTCGCAAGGTTCCCGCCAGTCAGGTGGAAGAATCCCCTGAAGTGAGAGGGAAACCCTCACGGAAATTCTCGGTGATTGCGGCCTAGCGCAATCCTGCGAGCTCCTCGCTCACCGCCCACAGACGCTCAGCCGTGGCGTCATCCAGCGCGCCGGGTGCGGCCGCCAGTGGCGCGGGACGGCATTTTGCATAGTAAGTGCCCGATACACCGTCCACGTCGGCCGCGGTCGCAAGGTAAACAGGGGTCTTCGCCCCTTCCGTGGGCGACACTCCCGCGACCGCCAGGAACGCACGTCCGAGCACCCGGGCCAGCCAGTTGTCCTGCCCGAGATGCGTGGCCACCATGCCCGGATGCAGCGCATTCGCCGTGACGCCGCTGCCGGCAAGCCGCTCAGCGAGTGCCCGGGTGAAGAGGATATTTGCCAGCTTTGAGCGGCCGTAGGTGCGCATCATTCGATAGTCCCGCGTGCTCATCAAATCGTCGAAGTCGATGTACTGCCCGCGGTGGGCCGACGAGGCGACGGTGACGATGCGCGCGGGCGCCGAGTCGCGGATCTTCTTCAACAGAAGATGGGTGAGCAGGAACGGCGCCAGATGATTGACCGCGAAGGTGGTCTCGAAGCCGTCGGCGGTCACGCTGCGGGAGAGGTTGATGCAGCCGGCATTGTTGATCAGCACGTCGAGCCGCGGCAGTGAGTCGAGCTCCGCGGCGAGACCCCGCACCTGAGCAAGGGACCCAAAGTCCGCCTGCAAGAAGCGCACTTCGCCGTCGCCGGCGGCCGCGGCTCGCACCGCCTGCGCCGCGGCTTGCCCTTTGGCCGCGTTGCGACCGTGCATCAGCACCCGGTGTCCCAGGGCGGCGAGCGCCCGTGCCGTCGCGAGCCCGATGCCATCGGTTGCCCCCGTGACCAGTATGGTTAGCATGAATCGAATATCCAATATTTCGGGGTCCTGGGGGAGTGGTACGCCCGTGATCGCCGCTCTCGGGGCCTCCTATGCAGTCGCTCCCACCCAGACCTCCTGTAAAAGGAGCTGCTGTCCGGATTTCGGCCGTCCGATCGCCGACGGTTGAACTGACGAGAGAAGAATCCGATCGAGGAAAAGCCCGGTGCACCCTGGTCAATTCTTAACGCCGGTTGATAGGCGATTGAGCTCAACGGGACTGGGACGATCCGTGATCCGGCACGCCCCAGGCTGGTGGCCACGCGAAGATCGATCGTCGATGGCTGGATGGGGGTTGCGGCGCAACTGGACGCTCAGGGAAAGATAATCCTTGCTGGCGACGTAAGCTACTTCGCATCGAACCTGCCGAAAGTACTTACCGATCGCGAGCAGCTCGCGATGCGACTCCTGAGGCACCAGGAGGCGCCGTACCAAGAACGAACCGCGTGTCCAGCAACGGACCCAAGAGATCGAGCGTACGAGGTGACGTTCGTCGCGACCTTGCGGAGGACCTTGCCGAGATCGGCGACGCAGCCTCGAGGATTCAGCTGAAGGGAGCTCGATTGCCCGAAGCCGCCCTGCTCATGACCGGTCGCTGGGTTCTCCGCGTGCCACATAGCCTGGTCTCATAAAACGACTTATCTCTCAAGTACTTATTTGCCTATTCACTTTGACTCAGAGGTCTTGGTTTCGCGGGTGCGATACTTGATTTTCTCATGTCTTGAATTATCATGACGCATCAAGATAGATCATGACAAGGTGCGGCTATGCGCGCTCTCCGCAAATTTTCCTCTCAAGCGGATCCTGAAGTTCTTGAAGAACTGCAGGAGGTTGCAACTCGTGAGGGACGTCAGTTCCAAGCGGTGCTCGGGGATGCGATGCGTGAGTATCTGGCTCACAAGCGTCAGCGTGCCCCACGGCGAAACGTACTTGAGGCCTTTCAGGAAAGCCTCAAGGAGCGCGATGAACTGTACCGGTCGCTGGCTAAGTGACCGAGTACGTCACCATCGTTGACGCGCTCTTTTTCCACAAACAGCTGATCGAGCGTTATGGCGGCGCCCCTGGAGTACGCGATGCCGGCGCGCTCGAATCAGCTCTTCATAGACCCCAAACCGGTTACTACGACACTCTCGTTCACGAGGCCGCGGCGCTCCTGGAAAGCCTGGTTCAAAACCATCCATTCGTGGATGGCAACAAACGGGTGGCGTTTGCCGTGGTCGATGTGTTCTTGCGAATCAACGGCCATTGGATTACCGCGGACTCGAAGGCGATTTACGACTACCTCATCAAGCTGTTCGAGGATCGAACTTTCGACATGGAGCACCTGGTACCGTGGCTGGAGGGAATCGTCCGGCCGCGTGCCTGATCCGCTATAGACCGCACAGGTCAAGACCGGCGCTACACGCCAAAAAACCGTCAGCGGGCGGCCAACACCGGAAGTTCACTCAATCGAAATGGCTTCCCTAAAGCCGCCATTCGAACTAAAGGCAGTTAAATCGGCGCGCCGGCACGCAGCCGGCGCGCTCAGGAAGCGGGCCCCTACTTCCCCTGGAGTAGTTCGCGGATCTTCTGTTGCGCGTCCTTGCATTCCTCCTGCGTCATCTGCAGGAAGCCCTTGCCCTTGCACGAGTTCTGACCCTTGCAGGCGTTGTTGGCGCTCTTGCAGGCCGACTGCCCCTTACACGCATTCACTCCGGTGCACTGGATCTTCGCATCAGAGCCGGCGAAGCTGGTGCTGACAAAGCCGGTGCCGAACAAGATGGCGGCTGCCGTGGCAAGCGCGGCGCTGGACGTGTTTTTCAATCGCATGGGTGAGTTCTCCATCGTAAATAATTTGGGTCGGACTAGGCTCGTTCACAAGAGAAGACCGGGACGGGTCTTGATTTGTTACGCGACGCCGGAGCTTGCTGCGCTGGTGAGTCATGTCCCAACTACGGGATCGCAACACTCAAAATCGAGCCGCCCGTTTGCGTAGGAACGACGACGCAGCTAACCCGCTATTTGCTGCGCGGCACCATTCGTAGAGTTCGCGGATAGGTCGGGGATCATCCGGGCCGGTGCGGGCTCGTGCGGCCGCTCTCGCATCGGTACAGTCGTAGCGCGTAACAAACAATTGTCCGCTGCAGTTCGGTGTCGTTCGTGCTCGTGCGTTTTTTTGCTCCTAGCATCGCTCGGCGAGCGGGTTATCCCAATGCGGTCACACGACGGCGGGGGCACTCGCTCATGCGCAAGTGCCCGCAGTTGACCTTGGAGCCAGCCGCGACCGTCGCTTCGCGGAATCAGAAATGGCGGCCGCGTGCGTTCACCGCTATTTCGCAACGGCGACTCCCGGCGGCTTCCACGCGCGTTGCCCTACCGGCAAGATTGACGGCGACTCTTCGTTTGGCACGTACAGACGCAGCAGCATATAAATCGGGCCATCTGGCGCGGGCAGCCAGTTCGATTCCTTCGCTTTGCCGGGAGAATCCTTCTGGATGATGAGCGTTAGCGATCCATCTGGATTCTTCTTCATGTTGGGGATCATTTCAGAATTGAGCAGATACCGATTCATCGGATTCTCGATCAACTGCTGGCGCGAATTGCCGCTGTGCGCATTTCAGGGCAGTCGATGCCGGGTCCTGGCCGATCTGAGCCGGTGTCACCACAGCCGCGAGCCAATGGAATTCGGGTCGCAAGGGAATCGCTAAGCCGCAGCTGACGGCGCGGGCTGGTGAGCCCGTGTCGAGAGAAAAACGCCCGCACGCGTGCGGGCGCTTCAAAGTGCAATCGATGGCGCGGACAGCTTGGATTGATCGACGCGCCGTCCACTTGCGCGCTTATGTTCTATTTTGCGGACTTCTCCGCCGCGGCAATTGCCTTGTTGGCTTGCGCCATCGAATTCTTGATCGCAGCCTGGACGCAGGGCGGATCGGTATCTACAGAGTCGGGATAAAGCTTCTTGAGCTGCGCACAAGCCTTGGTGGCGCTGTCCTTGATGCGCTTCTGCAACTCAACCGCTCCCGAGTTTGTGCCTATGTTCAGATCTGCATAGCTAACCTTGTAAACAATCGAGAGTGCCGGCGCCCCCTTCACCGTCGTCGCCTCCACGTGTGGTGCTTCGACGACCACTTCTGTCAGTTGCTGAGCCAAGCCTGGCGAACTCGCTGCGAAACAGCTTATCGCGGCAACGGCAATATGAAGTTGACCAACTCGCATAGGAGCCCCCTTATTAGTGTGACCCGTGTTAACAACTCCGTGGTCTCGTTAGTTTTTGAATCCCGGAGACTTACCGCATGATACACCGTTGGAAAATCCCGAGGGGAGAGTCGCGCGGTCGCAGGGTTGCTTAGCGTCGGTCAGGTCCGCGCGCGTCGGAGGCCGCTCGGGACGGTCGGATGGGGCGTTCGTGCCAACCCCAAATCCTTGTGCGATGCCGCAAAGATTCGCACACGAGTGGACATGAGGTCGCCGATCTGGGGTTGATCCGAGAAACTACCAAGTTACGTCGCCCTGTACAGTGCCGCGAGTAAGCTCTGCGACCACAGCCCCAATCGGCGCTCTCTAGCACGCGTTCGTCTCCTTGCTTCGCACGTGGTGCGTTGATCGCCCTCGATCGCTCGGAATTGCGCATCGGGAGATAGTCCGCCCACGCCTGCATCATCTTGCGTCGCTCTGGAAGCCGCTTGGCCTTGTTGTACGCCGCTCGAACCTTGTTTCGTTCCGAGTGCGCCAGCTGCAGCTCGATAACGTCCGGCGAGAATCCCTGCTCGTTGAGGAGGGTGCTCGCCATACTGCGAAACCCGTGCCCGGTTTGCTCGTTGCTCGCGTACCCCAACCGACGCAGTGCCGTATTGATGGTGTTATTCGACATCGGGCGATCGCGCGTGAGAAGCGACGGGAATACATACCGGCCGCACCTTGCGAGCGGCTCGAGCTCGCGCAGGAGTACCACTGCCTGGCGCGCGAGCGCACGATGTGTTGCTCGCCCATCTTCATGCGGCTGGCAGGAATCCGCCATTCGGCATTGGCAAGATCAAATTCGGACCATCCCGCCGCCCGCAACTCCCCGGGGCGGACAAAGACCAGCGGGGCGAGCCGTAGCGCCAGCGCCGTGACGGGTTGTCCGTCATAGCTGTCGATCGCCAGCAGGATCTCCCCCGACGCGCGCCGGGTCTGCCAGTGAGGCGAAGTTCCGTGACTTCACCGGCGCCAGCGCATCCTTGAGGTCGGCTGCAACATCATGGGGCGCACGGCCCGTAGCCACGGCATAGCGAAGCACCCTGCCGGCCAAGGCGCGAACGCGGTGGCGGTCTCGTGGCTGCCGCGGGCCTCTATGCGACGCAGCGCCGCAAGCAGCTCTTGCGCGGTGATCGCCACGACCGGGCGAATGCCAATGTACGGGTTCAGGAAGCTCTTGAGCCGCGTGCCGAGAATCGAGATGGTCTCTGCAGAGAGCGCCTTGCTTTGGAGCTCGAGCCATTCGGTCGCGACTGCTTCAAATGTCTCCGATCGATTCCGTCCGCGATCAGCTTGCGGGCGCTTCATCGCGCTTCTCGCGCGCGTTTGAGCGTGACGTGTGGATACGCTCCCAGGGCGAGAAGTTTCTCTCGCCCTTACATGCGATAGCGCAGTCGCCACAGGCGACCGCCCGGCGGCGTGACGAGCAGATAGCGCCCGCGCTCATCGAACAGCTTGTACGGCGTGTCACTCGCCTTGGCTGTGCGAATTCGCGTCCCGGTGAGGTAAGCCACAAATCAGGGGTATCGAGGATGTTAGGTCGAACATACCCCACCAAAAAACCCTGTCTAACCGATGCTGCCCGTGGACGCGCCTGAACACCAATAGACTGTTTTCACCATAAATCAGACGTTTACAGCACACCGAGGGACTGGTCGGTACGCGGCGAGACAGGCTAGGGGCGGAATCGAAGGTGTTTTGCAAGGCCTTGAGCGGAGAAGCATTGCTATCGGTCAAACCGAGTACATACCCCACCGCGTACCCCTGTTTCGACAAATTGTGCGAGTCGACGCGCCGGAAAGCCGGCAATTGACACCTTTGCGACTGGGCCTGGGACAGCACCTCCGCGGGCCAATGACTTAAGAGAACGTGGCTGAGATCCCTGATCCGAATGAATAATGGTCTCCCGTCGAAGCCGGACTGTCGAGCCGCACAGGCTCTACGCGCTAGGCGCTTCAATTGCGCTTAGGGCACCTGCGATGCCGCTTGCAGGATTGGAATGGCAAATTCTGCTACACGCCGCCCGAGTGCTTCGGCCGATTCCGGCGTGGTTACAAGCCGCGCTTTTCGGGCGAATGCTCTGATCTGGGCTTCACGTCCCGGCAGGGTCCAAAACTCAGGCGTCAACCCGATCGGCGGCTCCGGCGGGATCGCGGTTCCGCGCCGCGTGAACGTACGACGCACCGCTTCGATCAGCACCGCCCGGTCGACTCGTTTACTCCGAGCGAGATAGTCGATGTCGAAGAAGTCTTTGATGCGGCTGTTGCGGATGCCGAGCGAGACGATCGCTTCAAGTTTCTCAGCAATCACGGTTTCAGGGCTGTAGACGCGAATCAGCGGTGATGGATCATCCAGTGCCACGGGATACGGCATTTCCGCTGCGCGCGGCCAGAGCGCGTCGCCGAACCCGATGTCCACCTGCAGCCGCTCGCGGATTGTTCCAAGCCGTGCGTCGAACGACGCCCGTACCCCGGAATACTCCTCCTGCTCACGGATCGGCTCGACATTGATCGTACTCGCGTCGAAAACCACGGCGTCGTCCGGAACCTCGGTGCGACAGATGGTGGCGATGTCACCGGCGACGGAGTCCGGATCGCTGTCGCCCCGCGACAGCAGATCCAAGTCCGTGGTGGCCCGGTACGGCTGGTCGGCCCACAGTCTCAGCAGCATCGCTCCCTTGAGCACGAACCGCTCACGCAACTTCGAGCGACTGAGGCGGTACAGGAAGCGTTCGAATAGGTAGTTCCGAAGCGTGATCTGGAAGTCTTCACCACGATCACGCGCGAGATTGAGAAGGCGCGCGCGGACGGAGGCGGAGCGGTGCGTTGGTTCCTTGGGATTCAACCGGCTGCCTCCAGGTACGGCCGCATCACCTTCGCCACGCGGCAGATCTTCGCAAAGCTCCACAGCGCGTCGACACCTCGCCGGTGTTTCTTGAGGTAGTCCTTCAGAGCCTCGACCGCGACCTCCGTGCCGATCTTGTTGCGGTACTTGAAGCAGTCGGCGACAGTCTTGGCGGCGGAATAGATGCGCACGGGGACGCCTTCTATCTTGTGCAGCTCTACACCCCTTGTCAGCGCTGCGCCGGAGAAATACACCGTTCGCACCGGAAATGGCGTTCGGCGCGGCCTCCAGGCATGAACATCGAGCGCGATCCAGATTTCCGGTGGCGCCTGCGTCGTGAGCTCATGAAAGCGCAGCGCGCTGAGCAGGCAGATCGTCGCCGCAGGAACGGCGCGGGCGACTTCCACCAGGGACCGATGGCTCGAAATCTCGGCGTCTGGAACCGCATAGAGCCCTCGAGCGACGCGCACCAGCACTCCACGCTCTGTCAGTCGTTGAACGTACTCACGGCGCAGCCCGAGTCGCGTGAGATCGCGCGGCCGAGCAAGGCCCAGCCGTCTCACGGCATCCAGGGTCCTTTTTTCCAGACTGCTGCTCATAGCTGCAAAGTCTCAATACCTCGGTAGTTAAATATATATACCTAGCTATTGAGACACAAGTGACCCGGCGAAAATGCTGTGAAATCGGCCCGGACGGGCGATCCCAGTTAGACAGCCCCGGCTGGCTACGGCCTGGAATCCATCCAATCGACCGGTGGGTTCGGGCTTAGGCCAGCAGCTTTGATCAGTCCCAGTCCCACCTGCTGCTCGGTCCGGGTTTCCTCAAGCAGCTTCAGAGTCAGCTCCGACCACTTCGTGCCAATTCCGAGTTTCTCGTCAGCCTTGAGTCCTGTGTCCATTCGATAGTGAGCTATCCGCCGGGCAGCTACTGCATCCTGGTACTCGGCACTCGTATCAGGCCAGGAGCGCTTGGTAATCACGGTTCCAATCATTTCCGTGATGTAGGTGTCACCCTGCCTCAGCATCGCCGCCAAATGCCGGCAGGCGTCGAGGTGCTCCGGTGGCCCCGCCAACGCGTCTTTGCAACTTGCACTGATCGTCTGATATGACGGAATCGCGAGCGCCGCGCCAACCCCGTATGCGGTGGCGACCGCTTGAGCCGGATCCATGGTTCCAGTCGTGATGAGGGCGCGCGAGGTTCGAAGAACGATCGTATTCCAATAAATATCAAAGCGCGGCGCCCTTGCCGTCTCGATCGTCACTGCCTGCAACCGCGCCGCATCATGGGCGGTTGCGGCGTCTCGCAGCGACATCGCCCAAGCCGCCCCATTCTCCGGATCCAAGGCCTGCAATCGAGTCTCCAGCGGGCTCGTGGCGCACGATGCAACCTGGCCACATGCCTGAAGATGCATCCAGACCAGGTCCGGCCGCTCCGGCGCTGCAGCATCCGCGCGCGCAAACAACTCCAGCCTTTGCGCCGGCTCTTCCTTGCCGATTCCGGTCAGGAAGGCCGCAGCCTCCAATGAGTCGGGATCGCCGGATTGGAGCAGTAGTTCACGCGTGTGATCGATGTGTCGTTGGTATGACGCTTGAGTCGTACAGGCCGAGGCGGCAAGAAGCCCGGCGCCGAGCATCAGCCGAACAATCGTGACACGCAGGTGCGTCAAGAGATATGACTTCGAGATTTCCACGGCAGCACTCAACCCGACGGATTGCTCTCGCGCCTATCTCTCACGACTCGGCCGCTCATTTAGTCCCACGTAGCGCGCCCAGCGGAAGACCTTTGTGAACCCTTTGGCCCCAAGAATGAGCCAAATCGCGATCACGACCATGAATAGGAGATAAATGATTGAGCTTCTCAATGCCGAGAAATCGCCAGCAAGGGTCTCACTGGAGAACAACACTAGGGAATCGCGTATCAGAGGAGGCAACGACTCCGTAAGCAAGTAGAGTCCGATGAGGGCGCAGCCCATCGAAAGCCAGGTATCCGGGGTCGTCGCCGGCGTCTCCTCGACAGCCGATGTCCTCAGCAGCTTTCGGGCAATCGACATTGGGAAAAACCAGAGTCCCAGAATGATGGCGAGAGCGGCGAGTAGTATTCCGACGGTGATGAGGCCCGTGTAAGGCTGATCTATCTTCGTGCCTTCAAAATAGAAGGCGTACAACTGTCCCGGCAAATGAATCGCCAGCCAAACGGCAAACAGCCGGACCATCACCGCAATGATCTGATAGGACCACATCGACCGTGCCTCCGGGCCGCGTGAGCTAGCGTGATGTTACGGTCAGTCTCACACCGAGGGAGTTCAAAAGTCTGCGAACCGTGTCGTAGCGCACTTTCGACCCCGGGGAGAGTGCCTTGTAAAGGCTCTCCCGTCCCAGTCCGGATTCTCGCGCTACCCTTGCGATGCCACGTGCTTTCGCAACGTCTGACACAGCCTGCAGGAAAACATCGGGATTCTTGTCCTGAATAGCCGCTGAAAGGTATTCCACGACCACTTCCCGGCTGTCCAAGTAGTCGGCGGCATCAAACCTGGAAATCACCGGCTTGGCTTTGCGCTTCGCCACTGCTCCTCCTCAGTCCTTGGAGTTCGATTGTATCCGACTGGATACGCTAACGCGACTGCCGTCGCAGCGGAATCACTTGCGCCCCCGCGCGTAGTCCATCGAGATAGTCAGCCCACGCCTGCATCATCTTCCGGCGCTCCGGGAGGCGCTGTGCCTTGTTGTACGCCGCCGTACCTTGTTGCGCTCCGCATGCGCGAGCTGCAGCTCGATTACATCCGGTGGGTAGCCCTGCTCGTTGAGCAAAGTGCTGGCCATCGTCCGAAACCCGTGACCCGTCTGTTCCGCCGTGGTGTAACCCAGGCGGCGTAGCGCAGCGTTGATCGTGTTGTTCGACATCGGCCTGTCGCGAGAGCGCAGCGAGTGAAAGACGAAGCGCCCTCCCCTGGCGAACGGACGAAGCTCCTCCAGCAGCGCCACAGCCTGACGCGCGAGCGGCACCACGTGCAGCTCCCCCATCTTCATTCGAGCCGCGGGAATCCGCCACTCCGCCGCTGCGAGATCGATTTCCGTCCACTCAGCTTGCCTCAGTTCGCCTGGGCGCACGAACACGAGCGGCGCGAGCTTCAGTGCCAGGGCGGTCACCGCGTGCCCGCTGTAGCCATCGATCGCCCGCATAAGCTCGCCGACCCGCGCCGGGTCAGTGACCGAGGCGAAGTTCTTGGACTTGACCGGCGCCAGGGCATCCTTGAGGTCAGCGGCAACATCATGCTGTGCGCGGCCAGTGGCGACCGCGTATCGAAAGACCCGGCCTGCCAAGGCGCGGACGCGGTGCGCGGTTTCATGGCGACCCCGAGCCTCGATCCGACGCAGCGCGTAGAGGAGTTCTTGTGCGGTGATCGATCCCATTGGGCGACTGCCCAGATAAGGGTATAGGCCGCTGTTCAGAGGCGCCCCCAGGATGGAGACAGTCTCCGGGGCCAGTGAGTTGCTTTGCAGGTCGAGCCATTCCTGAGCTACGCCCTCGAAAGTCACGAGCATCCCCGCCCGCCTGGCCTTGCGATCGGTACTGGGATCGATCTCGTCCGCGACTAGGCGCCGTGCCTCGTCGCGCTTCTCGCGGGCGCGCTTCAGCGGCACGTCCGGATAGGCGCCGAGAGAGATCAGCTTCTCGAGATTTCCGATCCGATAGCGCAGGCGCCACAGGCGCCCTCCGGTCGGTGTTACCAGAAGGAACAGGCCCCGCTCGTCGTAGAGCTTGTAGGCCCGCTCGCGTGGCCTCGCGCTGCGTATTTTTGCTTCACTGAGTGACGGCATATAACACCCACATGCCCCAGTCGGATGCAACGTACCCCAATACATACCCCAGGTCTAACTGCGGCGCCCTTGGACACGGTCAGACAGCGCTGTACGCGCAAGGCGTGTTATTTCAGGCATTTCGAGACTTATCGGGACCCGGAAGGACGCCCTTGAACGGGCGAATTAGATTCCGGAAAAGGCTAGGGTCGGAATCGAACCGGCGTAGACGGCTTTGCAGGCCGCTGCATGACCACTCTGCCACCTAGCCGAAGGTGAGAACGAAGCGATCGAATCTGAATCCCCACAGACATAACGCCCCAGACTGGCGTCCGCCTGGACTTTCGCTTCATGTGAGTGGAGTCAAGGGTAACAAAAAGGCGACAATGCGTCGATGGCGAGAGCGAATCGAGCCCTCGCCATTAACCACGAAAAACCAAAACAAGAATTAAGGAGCCAGAAATGTCCGCTGCGAATGTGCCCGCCGCCGCTGCTTTCTTTGACCGTGAACGCATTATCGCTGGCCCCGCCTTCAATCGCTGGCTCGTGCCCCCCGCGGCGCTCGCGATACACCTGTGCATCGGCATGGCCTATGGCTTCAGCGTCTTCTGGCTCCCGATGAGTAAGCTCATCCCCGGCGCCGCAATCTGCTCGAACGGCTTTATCGCCCAATTGACGGCCACGGACTGCAACTGGTCGGTCGCCGATGTCACGCATATTTTTGAAATCTTCATTGCGATGCTGGGCATCTCGGCCGCGATCTGGGGTGGCTGGCTGGAACACGCCGGCCCGCGCAAATCCGGTTTCATCGCGGCACTGTGTTGGGGCGGTGGTCTGATCCTCGGCGGCTACGGGGTTACGATACACCAGCTGTGGCTCGTCTTTCTGGGGTGCGGATTCATCGGCGGTATCGGTCAGGGACTCGGCTACATCACCCCCGTATCAACGCTGATCAAATGGTTTCCGGATCGGCGCGGCATGGCGACCGGATTCGCCATCATGGGCTACGGTGGCGGCGCCATGATCGGATCGCCGCTCGCGGTGTGGCTGATGGCGCGCACCGCGCACGCTGGCGTCTCGGGTGTGGCCCCGACGCTGATGCTGATGGGAGTCATCTACTTTGTCGCGATGAGCCTTGGCGCACTCGGATTCCGTGTGCCACCGGCCGGCTGGCGTCCGAGCGGTTGGACACCCACCACACAGACGGCCGGCAGCATGATCACGAACCGTCACGTGCACCTGAATGTCGCGTGGCGGACGCCGCAATTCTGGCTCATCTGGGGTGTGCTGGGTCTTAATGTCACCGCCGGCATTGCCGTCATCGCCATGGCGAGCCCGATGTTTCAGGAAGTCTTCGGCGGCAGACTACTGGGGCTTGAGCCGCACGCGGCGCTCAGCGACGCGCAGAAGGCGGCGATCGTGGCGGCGGCGGCCGGCCTCGTCGGCCTGATCAGCCTGTTCAACAGCGTCGGCCGCATCCTCTGGGCGTCTGCCTCTGACTATCTCGGTCGCAAGCGTACCTACTTCATATTCTTTGCGCTGGGCATGGTTTTGTATGCACTGTTACCGACCTGGGGGCATTTAGGACTCGCAGGACTGTTCGTGGCTTCAATCTGCATCATCCTCACGATGTACGGCGGCGGGTTCGCCACGGTACCCGCTTATCTTGCCGACATCTTCGGCACGCAGATGGTCGGGGCCATCCACGGACGCCTGATCACGGCCTGGTCAGTGGCCGGCGTCGTTGGGCCTGCGCTGATCGCAAAACTGCGCGAAGCCCAGCTCGCCGGTGGAGTGCCAAAGAATCTCGTCTACGACCGCACCCTCTACATCATGGCCGGGCTGCTTCTTGCCGGCTTACTGTGCAACCTGTTTATCCGGCCGGTGAACGAGCGGTACTACATGAGCGAGGAGCAGCTGGCGCACGAGCGCTCGCTGCAGCGCGAGCGTCGCAACGGGGGCGATGCACAAAGCGCGGCACGCGGCGCGGTCGGCCCCCTGGTGATCGGCGCCTGGGTGGCGGTGGGTGTCCCGTTCCTGATCGGCCTGTATATCGCGCTACAGAAAGCGGCCGCGCTGCTCTGAGCGCGCCAGGACTCTGCGGGCTGAGCGGCGTCTCGTTCGCGCGCCCCTGGTCGTGCCTTCCGTCAACCCGGAACGATCATGTTCTGCTCGCCGCGTGTTCCTGGAGCTCGAGCGGCCAAACACGCTGTACGTGCGCGTAGAGAAATGCGGTCGTCAGTCCGAAAAGCAACAGACCGTTGAGCGCCTCGATCGCGCCCATCAGTTGCCAGTGGGGGGCGAGGTACAGCTCCGCGTGCCCGTACGTGGTAATGGCGCTCAGCGAATACAGCAGTGCATGCTTTGCGTCGTGGAACGCCCCAAGCTCGTGATAGGCGAACGCCCAGATCCCAGCCTCAACCGCATGCAGTGTCGTGGCCAGCAGGGTCACGATACCCATCACAATGACGAAGTGAGTCATGAAGTTGCGACGATTGCGCAGGTCCCGCAGTGCTCGCACGACTCGGGTGTTGATACTTCCGAGTATCACAACATGTAGCAGGACGGTCAGGACTACGAGCGGAAGAGCCCAAGCCCAGTTGCCGCTCCAAATAACAGCCTCATCCATCGTGGCTCCTTGACTGCGTCCGGACAGGTTTGACGTGTCGGCGCTGTGCGAACGCGCGTCACCGGCGCGCCGGCATCCGAATCCGCGTGCGCGCCAAAGCCCCCGGCACTCTCCGGCAGATCGAATGCGGCCTGGTCGAACGCTGCGCCCGTTTAGAATGCGACGCCCCTGCGGCCTTATCAAGTGTCTGGGCATATCCGCCCGAAGAGCAGAGCCGGTCCTGCGCGCGTAGTGCGCCAGGTTTCAGGCATGATTGTCGCCGCGCTAGGCACTTAGCCGGTCCCCAGCCTGTGAAGCACGCAAGGTGAGAGCGATGACACGCGGCCGGATCATGGTTTTGCTCGGCGCGGTGGCGCTCGCGACCGGCTGCGCGGGCTCTGCAACTCAAAGTAAAATTGTCCCCACCGGGCACGGCACGTTGGTAATCCGCGGCGACTTTTTAGGAACTTCTTCTGACTCCACCGACAAGGCGCGGGCATTGGCCAGGGCGGCGACCTACTGCAGGGAGCGCGGCGAGGAAATCCAGACCATTCCCACGAGCGAGAACGGAAGCGGATTCCTGGAAATTGCGGCACCCTTGATCGAGTTTCGCTGTGTTGCGCCAGTGACCAGGTAAGACGCCTCATTTGTCCGGCGCGATCCCGTAGCGCTCCAACGCTATCTTGATGCCTTCGGGATGTGTGGCGCTCGTGTCCAGACACAGGCAGCGAATGCGAATTACTCCTGCGATGTACCCAGCGACGGGATAGCCCGCTACAATCACCGGCGAACCCCGGGCGTATCTTTGTGGCTAACCACAGGACCAGAAGCTCTCGATGAGTAAGTTTCGCATCCTGATGTTGTCAATGGCAGCCGTTCTGGCCTTCGGCGCGGTAACCCTTGCCTCCGCGGCCGACTACGACCAGACATTCCGGCCCCCGGTTCACTGACATCTTGTTCGCGGAGCGCGCAGCCGCGATGCGCTGTTGAACAGTCACCCTGATGGGAGGCCTGCAATGGACACCACTGAGGATCTTGGTTCTTCTCGACCCGGGCGCTGCGAGAGCCGTCGGGCGCTGTTGAAGTCAGCGGTGGGCATCACCGCGCTGGGCGTCATCGGCGCACCCCTCCTTGGGGTACCGGAGCTCTCGTACGCTGCCGCGATGAGCAAGGCCGAACGCGACGAGCTCACGCCCGATCAAATCGTCGACGCATTGAAACAGGGCAACGAGCGCTTCCGTACCGGCAAGATGTTGCGCCACGATTATCTTGCGCAGAAGCGCGCCACCGCCGCCGGGCAATACCCGGCCGCGGTGATTCTGAGCTGCATCGACTCACGTGCACCCGCGGAGATCATCCTCGATACGAGGATTGGTGATACGTTCAATGCACGCATCGCCGGAAATATCGTCAATGACGACATCCTCGGCAGTCTGGAGTTCGCCTGCGCCGCGGCGGGCGCCAAAGTCGTCCTCGTCATGGGGCACACCGCGTGTGGCGCCATCAAAGGGGCGATTGATGGCGCCCAGCTGGGTAATCTCACGGGCTTGCTCAGCAAGATCAAGCCGGCGGTAAGCGCCACCCGTTACGAGGGCGAACGCACGAGCAAGAACGCTGAATTTGTCGACGAGGTGGCCAAGACCAACGTGCGTCTGACCATCGATGAGATACATCGGCGCAGCGCGGTGCTGGCTGCCCTGGAGAAGGACGGCAAGATCAAGACTGTGGGTTCAATGTATCGCCTGGTCGGAGGCCAGGTCGACTTCTTCACTTGAGCAAGCGATCTGTCAAAAAAGCGAATTGCCGACAAGACGGCAAGCGGCCACGACCCGGATATACGCTTCTGCAACGTATTGAATTTGGAGCGGGAAACGAGACTCGAACTCGCGACCCCGACCTTGGCAAGGTCGTGCTCTACCAACTGAGCTATTCCCGCATCCGAGAAGCGAGGAGCGCGAGATTCTATGTGCGCCCCCCGGGAAGTCAAGGTGAATCCGGCACCCTTGCAGGCCCGGAGCCCCCCGGCCGCACAGTTGTATTCTACAGTAAAAACAAGGGACTAAGTCTATCAGTTAGCGCTTAAGCTCCGGCCATGCGGCACGCAAATACAGCGCCATGGAGAGCAGAGTCGCAGCCGCAGCGACCTCGGTCAGCACCACCCCTAAACGGTAAATGGGCAACCCGAGCAGCGGCACGCGATACAGCATCATCGACAGGCCCACAATCTGGAGGATGGTCTTGTACTTTCCGAGCTGCGAAACCGCCACCTTGGCGCGGGCGCCGATCTCCGCCATCCACTCCCGCAGCGCAGAAATCGTGATTTCGCGCCCGATGATCACCGCGGCGGTGAGCACAATGAGCGCGCGCGGGTCCCTCGAGACCAGGAGCACGAGCGCGACCGCAACGATGAGCTTATCCGCCACCGGGTCCAGAAAGGCCCCGAGGCGTGAGATCTGTCCCAGGCGGCGTGCGAAGTAGCCGTCGAGGGAGTCGGTGATGCCGGCTGCGGCAAACAGCAATCCTGCCGCCGGGTCCGCCCAGGGATAGGGCATGTAAAAAAGGAGCACGATGAGCGGGATCGCAGCGATCCTCGCCCAGGTGAGCGTATTGGGCAGACTCCAGGGCATCAGGGACGCGAGACCAACCCGGGGGCGCCGATCATAAAGACCTACTGTCCCCATGGGGCGACCCATCGTGCGATCCCGCAGCGTTCGGCATATGCTGGTAGCGTCCGGTACAGAACGACAGCATTGCTACCGCAATCTTGAGATTCGTTGACACTGGTACAGGATACAGTGGCTGGATGGTATTGGATTTAATCGCGACCCTGAGTGCGGCGCGCTGCGTGGTTGTGCCCCGGCGTGCGCGTGCGCCCCATGAACCTTCATGAACGACGTCCACAGCACCCCCCCTGTCCTGCCTGACGACCAACTCCAGCCGAGCAGCCCTTCCTCCCCGTCGGGCGGGCACAAACTCCTCACCCGCCGATGGCTCCTTGTCATTGCAGCCGTGCTCGCACTGGTGCTCCTCGCCTGGGTGCTCACGCCGAAGGCCACGAAGGCCCCCGCGGGTCGTTTTGCCAACACCGGCCCCATGCCCGTCGCCACCGCCGCGGCCCAGAGCGGCAGCATGCCGATCATCGTCAACGGGCTTGGGACGGTGACTCCGATCACGACGGTGACGGTCCAGAGCCAGATCAGCGGGCAGATCGTGCAGATTGCCTTCAAGGAAGGTCAGACGGTCAAAAAGGGTGATCTGCTCATCCTGATAGACCCGCGTCCCTACGAGGTCGCCCTGGAGCAGGCGCAGGGGGCGCTGGCGCGTGACAAGGCCTTGCTCGCCAACGCACGCATCGACCTGGAGCGCTACACCACTCTGTTCGCCCAGGACTCGATCGCTGAACAGCAGCTCGCGACGCAGAAGTCCCTGGTGGACCAGGACATTGGTACGGTCAAGACCGATCAGGCGCAGATTGATGCCGCCAGACTCAACCTGACCTACTGCCACATCACCTCGCCGGTCGACGGCCGCGCCGGGCTGCAGCAGGTCACGCTGGGAAACTACGTCACCCCGTCCGAACCGAACGGGCTGCTCGTGGTCACCCAACTGAAGCCGATCACGGTCGTGTTTGCACTGCCGGAGGATCAGATTCCGCCGATCATTGACCAGATGCACGCCGGCAAAACCCTCGCGGTGACCGCCTATGACCGCAGCCATACCACGCAGCTCGCCACCGGCATGCTGCAGAGCATCGACAGCCAGATCGACACCACGACCGGCACGGTGAAGCTCAAGGCGGTCTTCCCCAATCCCGATGAGGAGCTCTTCCCGAACCAGTTCGTTAACGTCGATCTGCTGGTCAACACGCTGCAAGGCGCCACGCTGATTCCGCAGTCCGCCGTGCAACGGGGCGCACCCGGCACCTACCTGTACGTTGTGAATTCCGATCAGACGGTGAGCGTGCGCAAGGTCACTCTGGGGCCGGGTGATGCGACCAACATCGCCGTGCAGCAGGGGATCGCTCCGGGCACCGTCGTCGTCATCGACGGCGCGGATCGACTCAAGGAAGGCGCAAAGATCACGGTGCGCCCGGGCGCCGGCGCGCAAGGTCCCGGACACACTTCCGGCCAAGCCCAGAGCCCGACCCCCGCGGCACCCCAGGGACAAGGACAACACCAACACCGGCGAGGCAACAACGGCAAATCGACTGATCAGGCCGGTCAGTCGCCCTCGCAGTAGGTCTGCGCCGTGAATCCGTCCCGGATCTTCATCCTCCGGCCCGTCGGGACCTCGCTCCTGATGATCGCGATCCTGCTCGTCGGGATCGTCGCCTTCGGCTTCCTGCCCCTTTCCGCGCTGCCGGAGGTCGACTATCCGACCATCCAGGTCCAGACCTTTTATCCTGGGGCCAGCCCTGAGGTCATGACCTCCTCCGTCACAGCGCCGCTGGAAGTGCAGTTCGGGCAGATGCCCGGACTGAACCAGATGTCCTCGACCAGCTCCGGAGGCGCCTCGGTCATCACGCTGCAGTTCAGTCTCGACCTGAGCCTGGATGTCGCCGAACAGGAAGTGCAGGCGGCGATCAATGCGGCCGGCAACCTGTTGCCCTCGGACCTGCCCGCACCGCCGATCTACGCGAAGGTCAATCCCGCCGATGCACCGATCCTCACCCTCGGCATTACCTCCAAGACGCTGCCGCTCACGCAGCTCGAGGATCTGGCCGACACCCGGATGGCGCAGAAGATCTCCCAGATCGAGGGGGTGGGACTGGTGAGCGTGAGCGGCGGCCAGCGCCCCTCGGTGCGGGTGGTCGCGAACGTGCGCGCCCTGGCCGCCTACGGGCTGAACATCGATGACCTTCGTACCACCATCGCCAACGCCAACGTCAACTCGCCGAAGGGGACGCTGGATGGACCGGCACGCTCCTGGACGCTGAACGCCAACGACCAGATCCAGGATCCGAACGACTACAAGAACATCATCATCGCCTATAAGAACGGCAACCCGGTGCGCTTATCGGACGTCGCAGACGTGATCGCCGGCGCCGAGAACACGTATCTGGCCGGCTGGGTGAACACCAGTCCGGGCATCATCCTGAACATCCAGCGTCAGCCCGGCGCCAACGTCATCCAGGTGGTCGATCGCATCAAGGCGCTGCTGCCGAGTCTGACCAGTGCACTGCCGGCGGCGGTCGAGGTGGCGGTACTCACTGACCGCACCAACACCATTCGCGCCTCGGTGCACGATGTCGAGTTCGAACTGGGGCTGGCGGTCGCGCTCGTGGTCATGGTGATGTTCCTGTTCCTGCGCAGCATCCCGGCGACCATCATCCCGAGCATGAGCGTGCCCTTATCGCTCGTCGGCACCCTCGCCGCCATGTACCTGCTCGGCTACAGCCTCGACAACCTCTCCCTGATGGCCCTCACGATCGCGACCGGCTTCGTGGTCGATGACGCCATCGTCATGATCGAGAACATCTCGCGCTACATCGAGCAGGGTGAGCCGCCGCTGCAGGCGGCGTTGAAGGGCGCCGGAGAGATCGGCTTCACCATCGTCTCCCTGACTGTCTCTTTGATCGCGGTGTTGATCCCGCTGCTCTTCATGGGGGATGTCGTGGGGCGTCTGTTCCACGAGTTTGCCATCACGCTTGCGGTCACCATCGTAATTTCCGCGGTAGTCTCGCTCACCCTGGTACCGATGATGTGCGCAAAGCTCCTGCACCACACGGAGCCGGGTTCCGAGTCGGGCATTGCGCGCTGGTCGAACGAGAAGTTTCAGGCACTCATCGATCACTACGGACGGGCGCTCAACTGGGTGCTCGAGCGCCAGCCGCTCACGCTCCTGGTGGCGATCGCCACGCTCGCCCTCACCATCGCGCTCTACATCTTCATCCCCAAGGGCTTCTTCCCGGTGCAGGACACCGGTGTCATTCAGGCAATTACCGAAGCACCGCAGTCGGTGTCCTTCGCGGACATGTCGCGGCGGCAGTCGCAGCTCGCGGCCGCGATCCTCAAAGATCCGGATGTCGTCAGCCTTTCCTCGTTCATTGGCGTGGATGGCACCAACATCACGCTGAACAGCGGCCGCATGCTGATCAATCTGAAGCCGGTCAGCGAACGCTCGCAGACGGCGAGCCAGATCATCCGCCGCCTGCAGCGCCAGACCGCGGACGTCACCGGCATTGCGGCCTACATGCAGCCGGTTCAGGACCTGTCCATCTCCGACACCGTGAGCCGTACGCAATACCAGTTCGTGCTCGAGGATGCGAATCCTGACGAGTTCAATACCTGGGTGCCCAAGCTCGTCGCGAAACTCCAGACGCTGCCGCAGCTAGAGGACGTCGCCAGCGACCAGGAGAACCAGGGGCTGTCCGCCTACCTCACGATTGATCGCGACACCGCCGGGCGCTTCGGCATCACCCCTGCCACCGTCGACAACGCGCTCTACGATGCCTTCGGCCAGCGCATCGTCTCGACGATCTTCACGCAGTCGAATCAGTATCGCGTGATCCTGCAAGCGGATGACTCGCTCATGGCCTCGCTCGATGCCCTCGGCACCATCTATCTGCCCTCCTCTACGGCGATCGGCGGGGAGGTGCCACTGTCGGCGCTGGTAAAGGTCTCCGAGCGCACCGCGCCGCTGTCGATCGATCATCTGGGACAGTTTCCCTCGACCACGGTGTCCTTCAACCTCGCACCGGGGGCAGCCCTCGGCACCGCCGTGAATGCCATCACCCAGGCGGAGAAGGACATCTCGCTGCCGCCGAGCGTCATGACCACCTTCCAGGGCGCGGCGCTCGCCTTCCAGGCGACCCTCGGCAACGAGCTGTTCCTGATCCTCGCGGCGCTCGTCACCGTGTACATCGTGCTCGGGGTGCTGTACGAGAGCTTCATCCACCCGATCACCATTCTCTCGACGCTGCCCTCGGCCGGGGTGGGGGCGCTGCTGGCGCTCCTCATCGCCGGCAGCGACCTGGGCGTTATCGGCATCATCGGCATCGTGCTGTTGATCGGCATCGTCAAGAAGAACGCGATCATGATGATCGACTTCGCGCTCGTGGCCGAGCGCGCGCAGGGCATGAGTCCGCGTGATGCGATCTATCACGCGTCGCTCCTGCGCTTCCGTCCCATCCTGATGACGACCATGGCCGCGCTGCTGGGCGCGCTGCCCCTGATGCTCGGCACCGGCACCGGCTCGGAACTGCGCCATCCGCTCGGCATCACGATCGTCGGTGGCCTGATTCTCAGTCAGCTGCTCACGCTCTTTACCACCCCGGTGATCTATCTGTACTTTGACCGTCTGGAGCGGCGCGTCAGCGGCCGTACGGGGCCGGCGGCGCTGCCGAGCGGAGCGGGGACGCGGTGAATCTCTCCGAGCCCTTCATCCGCCGGCCGGTCGCGACGACCCTGCTGACTCTCGGCATCGCACTGGCCGGTGCCCTCGCCTACTTCAGGCTGCCGGTGTCGCCGCTGCCGCAGGTTGATTTCCCCACCATCTCGGTCTCGGCGACCATGGCCGGCGCAAGCCCGGATGTCATGGCGGCGACGGTGGCCACCCCGCTCGAGCGGCACCTGGGGCAGATTGCCGACGTGAGCGAGATGACCTCCTCGAGCTCCACCGGCTCAAGTCGCGTCACGCTGCAATTTGGCTTGAACCGCAACATTGACGGCGCGGCGCGCGACGTCGAGGCCGCCATCAACGGGGCGCGCGCTGACCTGCCCACCGCGCTGCGCAGCAATCCGACCTACCACAAGGTCAATCCCGCCGATGCGCCGATCCTGATCCTGACCCTGACTTCCCCGACGCTGACGCCCGGGCAGCTTTACGATGCGGCCGATACCATCCTGGCGCAGAAGCTCTCCCAGGTGGCCGGGATCGGCCAGGTGACCATCGGCGGCAGCTCGCTGCCGGCGGTACGGGTGGAGTTAAATCCGACGGCGCTGTTCAAATACGGCATCGGCCTGGAGGATGTCCGGGCGGCGCTCGCCTCCGCGAACGCCAATACGCCCAAGGGCTCGATCGACGTCGGCGGCGAGCGCTACCAGCTCTACACCAACGATCAGGCGAGCAAGGCAGCGCAGTACAACAATCTCATCGTCGCCTACCGCAATAACGCCCCGGTGCGTCTCGCGGACGTCGCCGAGATCCAGGACTCGGTCGAGAACGTGCGCAATCTGGGCCTGGCCAACAGCAAGCCGGCGGTGCTGGTGGTGCTGTTCCGTCAGCCCGGCGCCAACATCATCGAGACCGTCGATCGGGTGAAGGCGCTGCTCCCGGCGCTCAAGGCCTCCATTGCCAGCGACATCGAGCTGAAGGTCGCGATCGACCGCACCACCACCATCCGCGCTTCGCTGCACGACGTTGAACGCACTCTGCTCATCGCCATCACGCTGGTGGTGCTCGTGGTGTTCCTCTTCCTGCGCAACGGGCGCGCCACGCATGGTACCTGCGGTCGCGGTACCGATCTCCCTCCTCGGCACCTTCGGGGCAATGTATCTGCTTGGCTACAGCCTCGATAACCTCTCGCTCATGGCGCTCATCGTCGCCACCGGCTTCGTCGTGGATGACGCCATCGTGGTGCTCGAGAACATCACGCGCCACATGGAGGCGGGCATGCCGCGCTTCGAGGCCGCGCTGCTCGGCGCGCGCGAGGTCGGTTTCACGGTGCTGTCGATGAGCCTGTCGCTGGTCGCAGTGTTCATCCCCATCCTGCTCATGGGCGGCATCGTGGGACGGCTGTTTCGCGAATTCTCGATCACGCTCTCGGTGGCCGTGCTGATCTCGCTGCTGGTATCGCTCACCACGACACCGATGCTGTGCTCGCGCTTCATCCGCCAGGTCAAGCCCTCCGAGCAGGCGCGGGCGTTTCAGGCCATCGAACGCGGCTTCGAGGCGGTGCTGCACGCCTACGCCCGCTCGCTCAAGTGGGCGCTGCGCAACGGGCCGCTCGTCATGGTTCTGCTGCTCGCCACGGTGTTCTTCAACATCTACCTGTATGTCGTCATTCCCAAGGGATTCTTTCCCCAGCAGGACACCGGACGACTGGTCGGGGGCATCCAGGCGGACCAGGCCATTTCCTTCCAGTCGATGGAGAAGAAGCTGCGCCAGTTCATGAAGCTGGTGCAGGACGATCCGGCGGTTGACACCGTCGTCGGCTTTACCGGCGGCGGCTCACAGGGCGGCTCACAAACCAACAGCGGCCAGGTGTTCATCTCACTGAAGCCCAAGTCCGAGCGCAGACTGTCGGCCGATGGGGTGATCGGACGGCTGCGTCCAAAGTTGAGCCAGGTCGCCGGCGCGCGCCTCTTCCTGCAGTCGGTGCAGGATATCCGCGTCGGCGGTCGTCAGAGCAACGCCCAGTACCAATACACGCTGCAGGGGAACGACGTCGCGGAGCTGTACAAGTGGGCGCCGAAACTTGCGGACGCGCTCTCGCACGTGCCGGCGTTGACGGATGTGAACTCCGATCAGCAGCAGAACGGGCTTGAGATCGACCTGAAGGTCGACCGCGACACCGCTTCACGACTGCAGCTGAACCCGGCCTCCATCGACAACACGCTGTATGACGCCTTCGGTCAGCGCGATGTGTCCACCATCTACAATCCGCTGAATCAGTACCACGTCGTGATGGAGGTCGCGCCGCAGTACTGGCAGAGCCCGGAGACGCTGCAAAACCTCTGGATCAGTACGGCCGGCGGCACGGTGAGCGGCACGCAGTCCACCAACGCCGTCGCCGGCACCGTGACCTCCACGCAAACCGCCGCTAACAACACCGCCGCAACGCTCGCAACCAATACGGCGATCAATCAGGCGACCAACGCCCTCGCCAACACCGGACGCGGCGCAGTCTCCACCGGTTCGGCCGACAGCACCGCAGTCGAGGCCATGGTGCCGCTCGCCTCGATCAGCCAGCACGCCCCCGGCAGTACGCCGCTGGCCGTGAATCACCAGGGCACGTTCGTCGCCACCACCATTTCCTTCAACCTCGCCCCGAACGCCTCGCTCAGCCACGCCACCGAGGCGATCCGTCTGGCATCCGCCCAGATCGGTATGCCGGCGGACATCCACGGAAGCTTTGCCGGTACGGCGGCGACCTACCAGTCCTCTCTGAGAAACGAGCCGATCCTGATCCTCTCAGCACTCGCGGCCGTTTACATCGTGCTCGGTGTGCTCTACGAGAGCTACATCCATCCGATCACGATACTTTCCACGCTGCCCTCTGCCGGCACGGGCGCGGTGCTGGCGCTGATCCTGTTCAAGGCCGAGTTCAGCATCATCGCACTCATCGGCGTGATTCTGCTCATCGGCATCGTGAAAAAGAACGCGATCATGATGATCGATTTTGCGCTCGACTGTCAGCGACAGCAGCACATGAACGCGCGCGAGGCGATCTTCCAGGCCTCCCTGATGCGCTTCCGTCCGATCATGATGACCACGATGGCGGCGATGCTCGGTGCCCTGCCGCTCGCCTTTGGCACCGGCGACGGGGCGGAGATCCGCCAGCCCCTCGGCATCTCCATCGTCGGGGGTTTGCTCGTGAGCCAGGTGCTCACCCTCTACACCACGCCCGTCATCTACCTCTATCTGGATCGCTTCGGCCGGTGGTGCAGCGCGCTGTGGGCACGGCTTTACCCGCGCGCGCCGCCGCAACCGAAGGACCTGACACCGACTGCGGACGTCCCATGATGAAGCCCATACGCGCCACGCTGCTGTTACTGGCCGCAACGCTGACCGCGTGCGCGGTCGGCCCCAATTACCACCGTCCCTCCGCCCCGACGCCCCCACACTTCAAGGAGGCCGAGGGCTGGAAGCCCGCCGAGCCGCGTGAAGCGGCCAGTGGCAGCGACTGGTGGTCGATCTACGACGACGCGGTACTGAATGGCCTTGAGAAACAGGTCGACATTTCCAACCAGACGCTCAAGGCCTCGGAGGCCGCGTGGCGCGAGGCGATCGCGGTGGCACAGGCGGCCGGGGCGCAGCTGTATCCGGGCGTCACGCTCAGCGCGAGCGCGGAGCGTTCGCGCGGGGCCGCCAGCACCGGCGCGGCCGCCACGGGCAACCATCTGGCCACCACCGCGACGCGGCCCGCGCCGCTGAACGTTTACGACCTCTCCGGGGCGGCCTCCTGGGATCTGGATATCTGGGGCAAGATCCGCCGCACGATCGAGAGTGACGTCGCCAGCGCCAAAGCGAGCCAAGCGGATCTGGCCGCCGCGCGGCTTTCGGCGCAGGCAACGCTCGCCATCGATTACGTGGAGTTGCGCGTCACGGATGAACAAAACAACCTGCTTGCCGACACCATCAAGGCCTACCAGCGCGCGCTTGAGATCACGCAGAACCAGTACAAGGTTGGCGTCGTCGCCAAGGCGGACGTCATCACCGCTGAGACGCAGCTGGAGGGCGCTCAGTCGCAAAGGATCGGGCTGGGCGTCCTGCGCGCCCAGCTCGAGCATGCCATCGCGGTCCTGATCGGCAAGCCGCCGGCGGACTTCTCCATCGCGCCCGCCACGTTTGGCGCCACGATTCCTGTCATGCCGATCGGGGTGCCTTCGGCACTGCTCGAGCGCCGCCCGGACATCTCCTCGGCCGAGCGCAAGATGGCGGCTGCGAATGCGCAGATCGGCGTCGCGATCGCCGCCTACTTCCCCGATCTGACCCTAAGCGGCGCCTACGGCTTCACCAGCACCGTGACGGGCGGACTTCTGCGGGCACCCAACAACACCTGGTCTGTGGGCGCCACCGCCAGCGATGCACTCATCGACTTCGGTGCGCGCCGCTACCAGGTTGCCGGAGCGCGCGCCGCGTACGACGGCACCGTGGCCACCTATCGGCAGACGGTGCTGACCGCTTTCCAGCAGGTCGAAGATGAACTCGCCGCCCTGCGCATCCTCGAGCAGCAGTACCAGCTTGCTGACCAGACGGTGAAGGATGCGAATCTTGCCGTTACGCTCGCCTTGAATCAGTACCGCGCCGGCACCGTCGCCTACACGGCCGTCGTCACCGCGCAGGCCATCGCGCTCAACGATGCGCAGACCCTGCTCAACATCCGTCAGAGCCGCCTGGTCGCCAGCGTCACCCTGGTTCAGGCACTCGGAGGCGGCTGGAGCACGAGCGATCTTTCCACGGTGCACGTGGCGCTGCCCACGCCGCTCTAGAACCGGCTAGGCCCCCGGGTGCAGGTGCTCATAAACGCTGCGCGCGAGCGTGTCGCCGATCCCGCTCACCTGGGTGAGATCGGCTACCCCGGCGCGCATGACGCCCTGCAGGCCGCCGAAATGTCGCAGTAGCGCGCGTCGCTTCGCCGGCCCCAGGCCCGGCACCGCTTCCAGCACCGATTCGTTGTAACGCCGCGCGCGCCGCCGGCGATGCCCGCTGATGGCAAAGCGATGCGCTTCATCGCGGATGCGCTGGATGAGCCGGGAGGCCGGTCCGTGCGCCACGGGCGCCAGCGCCTGTGGACTTCCGTATACGTAGAGCCGCTCCTGGCCGGCGCGTCGTTCCGGCCCCTTCGCCACCCCGACCAGCGTCAGCTCGGCGAAGCCCAGAGCGGCGAGCACCTCGTGCACCTCGCTGATCTGCCCGAGGCCCCCATCGATGAACAGCACGTCCGGCGCGGGCACTTCACCCTCGCGCACATGACGGTAGCGGCGCTCGAGCGCCTGACGCAGCGCGCCGTAGTCATCCCCCGGGGTGACCCCGCTGATATTGAAGCGACGATATTCCTTCTTCAGCGGCCCGTCGGGTCCGAATACCACGCAGGAGGCGACGGTCCCCTCCCCGCCCGTGTGGCTGATGTCAAAGCACTCCAGCCGCTGCGGCGGCTCCGGCAGGTCAAGCTCCCGCGCAAGGTCCGCCAGCATCTCGTCCATCCCCTGGCGCTGGGCGAAGCGCATGCGCAGCGCCTGCGTGGCGTTCTCGCGGGTGAGTTCCACCCAGCGCAGCGCAAGCCCGCGCACCGGGTGGCGCACCTGGATCGGCTGACCGCTGCGTGCACTCAGGGCTTCCGCGAGCGCCTCGGCTTCCTCGATGCGGCTGCCGAGCAGCAGTTCCGGTGGCACCTCGGTGCCCGCGTAGTACTGCATCACAAAGGAGGCGAGTGCCTCGTGCGGCTCGGCGAGCACCGCGCGCGGAAAATAGCTCGTGGTGCCGAGGTTGCGCCCGCCGCGCACCAGCATGACGCTGACGGCGAAATCACCCGCCTCCCCGACGATGGCGAACACGTCCACGTCGCGCTCGCCATCGGCGGTGATGAACTGCTGCGACTGCACCCGCTGAAGGGCCGCGAGCTGATCGCGAATCTGCGCAGCGCGTTCGAACTCGAGCCGCGCGGCCGCCTCCTCCATGCGCGCCTGCAACTCCGCCGTCACCTCCTCGCTGCGCCCCTCGAGCACCTTGACCGCGGCCGCCAGGTCCTGCACGTACGCCTCGCGCGCGATGAGCCCGACGCACGGTGCCGAGCAGCGCCCGATCTGGTGCTGCAGGCACGGCCGGCTGCGGTTGGCAAAGAAGCTGTCGCGGCAGTTACGGATGCGAAACAGCCGCTGCAGCTGATTGAGGGTGTCGCGCACCGCACCGGCGTTGGGGAAGGGGCCGAAGTAGCGTCCCGGCGCGCTGCGCGGGCCGCGATAAAAGGCGAGCCGCGGGAAGCGGTGCTCCTCGCACAGCTGGATGTACGGGAAGCTCTTGTCATCGCGCAACACGATGTTAAAGCGCGGCTTGTGCGCCTTGATGAGGTTGTACTCGAGTAGCAGCGCCTCGGTCTCGGAGTTGGTGACGGTCACCTCGATCGCCGAGATCTGCTGCACCAGCGCCTGCACCTTCGGGTCCACGTTGCGCGCGGCAAAGTAGGTGCTGAGGCGGTCCTTGAGGCTGCGGGCCTTGCCGACGTAAAGAAGTTCCTGCTCCGGCCCGTACATGCGATAGACGCCCGGGCGTTTGGGCAGAGCGGCGAGGAACGGCTTGTGATCGAACACCTTAGGACTCGCCCATGAACCCGTCCGGCACCCGAAGCTGCGCCAGCTCGCAGGCGCGCCCCACTACTGCGCGGAACATCGGCGTCGTCAGGCGCCGGGTCTGGGTGTTGTAGCGGCTGCAGTGATAGGAATCGAGCATGATGTGCGTGGCGCTCAGGCGATGTTCAGCGGCGTGCGCGAAAGGATAGCTGCCCCGCGGCAGTTCCTGCGCCCGCAGGATCGCCTCATGGGCCACCCGACCGAGGGCGAGCAGCACCCGCACGCTTCCCAGCCCGCGCAGCTCCCGGGCCAGGTAGGCGTTGCAGCAACGGATCTCCGCCGGCAGCGGCTTGTTCTGTGGCGGCACGCACTTGACCGCATTGGCGATGCGCACGTTCTTAAGCTTAAGCCCATCCTCTGCGCTGACTGAAACTGCAGCACTCGCAAGGCCCGCATCGAAGAGGCTCTGGTAGAGCAGGATCCCGGCATGATCGCCCGTGAAGGGGCGCCCCGTTCGGTTGGCGCCGTGCATCCCCGGGGCGAGCCCGACGATCAGGATCCGCGGCCGCGCGGCCCCGAAGGAGGGCACCGGGCGTGCCCAGTAAGCCGGATAGCGGGCGCGGGTCTCCCTGAGGAAACTCGCCAGCCGCGGGCAGCGGGTACAGGCGGCATCATACGGGCCGCTCGGCGCGAGGGGGATGCGGGCTTCAGTCATCCATGTGCCGAATGACGGCGCCGGCGAAACCTGAGGTGCTCATGAGCTTGGCGCCCGGAATGAGGCGCTGCAGGTCTTCTTCCACGTTCTTGCGCGCGGCCAGTTCGCGCTTGGGGGTTTTGATGGCCGCGCGCAGCCGCGCCAGGTCGTAGGTGAGTTCCTTGTGCGCGATGGTGCGTGTGACACCCTTGATGATCAGGTCGGCCGCCTCGCGCCACTTCATGTAACGCAGCATCATCTCGGCCGAGAGGATGAGCGAGCCGGGGTTCACGCGGTCCTTACCGGCAAATCCGGGCGCAGTCCCGTGGGTCGCTTCAAACACCGCAAGTCCGTCACCGATGTTGCCGCCGGGGGCGATGCCGATGCCGCCCACCTGGGCGGCGAGCGCATCCGAGACGTAATCGCCATTCAGATTGAGCGTCGCGATGACATCGTACTCCTCGGGCCGCAACAGCACCTGCTGCAGGAAGTTATCCGCGATCACATCCTTCACCACGATGTCTGTCCCGGTGAGCGGATTTTTGAAGGACAGCCAGGGACCCGGGCCGATCGGCTGTGCGCCAAACTCCTCGCGTGCGAGCTGATAGCCCCAGTTGCGAAAGGCGCCTTCCGTGAACTTCATGATGTTGCCCTTGTGCACGAGCGTCACCGAGACCCGATCGTGCTCAATGGCGTACTGGATCGCCTTGCGGATCAGCCGCTGGCTGCCCTCCTTGGACACCGGCTTGATGCCGATGCCGGAGCTGGCCGGGAAACGGATCGCCGTGACATTCAGCTCCTTCTGCAGATAGGTGATCAGGCGCTGTACCTCGGGGGAGCCGGCCGGCCACTCAATACCGGCGTAGATGTCTTCGGTGTTCTCCCGGAACACCACCATGTCGGTGAGGCTTGCATCCGCCATGGGACTGGCGACACCCGGAAAATAGCGGATCGGGCGCACGCAGGCGTACAGGTCCATGCTCTGGCGCATCGCCACGTTGAGGGAGCGCAGGCCCCCGCCGATCGGCGTGCCCAGGGGACCCTTGATCGAGACCACGTACTCGCGCAGGGCGTGCAGCGTCTCATCCGGGAACCACTGCCCATAGCGCAGGTTCGCCTTCTCGCCCGCATACACCTCCATCCAGCGGATGTGCCGCGCCCCGCCGTACGCGCGCGCAACCGCCGCATCCACCACGCGCTGCATGGCCGGGGTGACGTCGACCCCGATGCCATCACCCTCGATGAAGGGGATGATCGGGTCCGCGGGCACGCTCAAGGAGAGGGCGGGGTTGATGCGGATGCGGCCTGCGGCCGCCGGCACGATGATGTGCTCGTACTGCATGTGAGCGCCGCCGCGAGGAAGGATCAGGGCGGCTGTGAGGCCGCGCGCTTGTCGGCGCGGCGGTTCTGACTGCGCTCGGCAATCAGCATCGCCAGCTCGAGCGCCTGCTCGTGGTTCAGGCGCGGATCGACGCTGTGAGCGGTAGGCGCGCTGCAGATCCTGCATCGGTGAGTCCGCGCGCGCCACCGGTGCACTCGGTGACGTCCTCGCCGGTAAGCTCGATGTGCACGCCGCCCAGGTAGGAGCCCAGATCCGCGTGGATGCGGAACGCCAGATCGAGCTCCTTGAGGATGTTCTCGAAGCGGCGCGTCTTTATGCCCCCGGTGCTGGTCTCGGTGTTGCCGTGCATCGGATCGCACACCCACAGCACCGTCTGCCCGGTCTGGCGCACCGCCTCGATCGCCTGCGGCAGCGACTTCGTCGATGTCCTTGGCGCCGAAGCGGTGAATGAGCGTCAGCCGGCCGGGCTGGTTCTGCGGGTTGAGCGTCGTGACCAGTCCCTGCAGCCACGCGTCATCCATCGCCGCGCCGACCTTCACGCCGATCGGGTTGGAGATGCCGCGGAAATACTCGACGTGCGCGCCATCGAGCGCTGCGGTGCGCATGCCGATCCAGGGCATGTGCGTCGAGAGGTTGTACCAGCGGTTCTGGCGCGGAATGAAGCGCGTCTGCGCCTGCTCGTACTAGCAGGTGCAGCCCCTCGTGGCTGGCATAGAAGTCGACGAGCGTGGCCTCGTGCACCTGCCGCCCGCTGATGCCCTCGAAGAAATCCAGCGCATCGCCGATCGAGCGCACGATGCGCTGGTAGGCATCCTGCAGCGGCGCGTGATGCACGAAGCCCAGGTCCCAGTACTCCGGGTGATGCAGGTCGGCGAAGCCACCCTCGACCAGCGCGCGCACGAAGTTCAGCGTCAGCGCGGCGCGCTCGTAGCCGCGCAGCAGCAGCTGCGGGTCGGCGCGCGCGCGCCTCGGGCGTGAACTCCGGCCGGTTCACCAGATCGCCGCGATAGCTGGGCAGCGTCACGCCGTCGCGCGTCTCGGTATCGGCCGAGCGCGGCTTGGCGTACTGGCCGGCCATGCGGCCGATGCGTACGATCGGCTTCTTCATGCCCGTGCAGCAGCACCAGGCTCATCTGCAGCAGGATCTTCAGCTTCTTGGCGATGACGATCCGACTCGCAGTCGGCGAACACTCTCGGCGCAGTCCCCGCCCTGCAGCAGGAAGGCTTCGCCGCGCTGCGCCGCGGCCAGGCGCTCGCGCAGGGCCTCGATCTCCCAGGACACCACGATCGGGGGCAGGCGCGCAGATCTGCGCGACGACGCGCTCGAGCGCCTTCGGGTCCTCGTACACGGGCTGCTGCTGCGCGGCCGTGCTCTGCCAGCTCGCAGCTGTGCCAGGAGGTGGTCTCGGTGGATCGCATGCCTTGGATCCTAGCATGCGACCTGCCAGGCCTTTTTACCCTGGCACGGTATTCTGCGGCTGCGCCGAGTCGCTGGCGCCGGGCCTTATCCCCGGCAGAATGCGGCCCTTTTCGAGGGGACCGTATGCATCGCGTACTGATTCTGGGCGCCGGCAAGATCGGCGCACTGATCTCAGGATTGCTAGCCGAATCCGGCGTCTACCAGGTGCAGCTGGCCGACGTCGACGGCGCCGCGGCCGAGGCGGTCGTGCGCGCGCACGGCGCTGGCACACCTCAGCGGCTGCGCGCTGGATGCCACCGATGCCGCCGCCCTGCGCCCGGCACCTCGCCGACGCACCCGGTCGAGGCGGTGATCTCCAGCCTGCCCTATCTACTGCAATGTCGCTGGTCGCGGAGGCGGCGCGCGAGGCCGGCACTCCACTACTTCGACCTGACCGAGGATGTCGAGGTCACGCGGCGCGGTGCGCGCGCTCGCCGGCGGCGCGAGCGCAGGCGTTCGTGCCGCAGTGCGGGCTTGCGCCGGGCTTCATCAGCATCGCCGGCGGCGGAGCTGATCACGCCACTTCGACAGCCTGCGCAGCGTGAAGCTGCGCGTCGGCGCCCTGCCGCAGCACCCGAATAACGTCCTCAAGTACTCGCTCACCTGGTCGACCGAGGGCCTGATCAACGAGTACGGCAACCCCTGCCAGGCGATCGGCGACGGGCGGCTGGTGGAAGTCGCGCCCGCTCGAGGGGCTGGAGGAGATCGAGATCGACGGCACGCTGTACGAGGCGTTCAACACCTCCGGCGGCCTGGGCTCGCTGGCGCAGACGCTACGGCGCGCACATGCGAGAGCATGAACTACAAGACGATCCGCTACCCGGGACACTGCGAGCAGATGCGCCTGCTGATGAACGATCTGAAGCTCAACCACGATCGCGCGCACCCTCAAGCACATCCTGGAGAATGCCGTGCCGCAGACGCTGCAGGACGTGGTGATCGTGTATGCCGCCGTCACCGGCACGCAGAACGGGCAGCTGCGCGAGGAGAACTACGTCAACAAGATCTACCCGCAGATGATCGCCGGCCGGCTGTGGTCGGCGATCCAGGTGACGCACCGCCGCCGGCATCACGCGCGGTGGTGGATCTGGTGCTGCGCAACGAAGGGCCGCTACCAGGGCTTCGTCGCCGCAGGAGCAGTTCCGCCTGCACCGACATCCTCGCCAACCGCTTCGGCCGCTACTACGCCGCCGGCGGCACCAAGGACCTCTCCGGCGAGGTGGTGGTCGCGGGCAAGGCCGGGCATCAGCGTCGCAAGAAGGCCGCCACCGCATGAGCACTTTTGATCTGAACACCCTCCTGACGCGCCTCGGGCTCGCCGCCGTGAATCCGGGCGCCTGGTCCGGTTCCACCGGCTGGTCGACGAGCACCGAGGCACCGCTCGCCAACGTGCGCAACCCCGCCGACGGCGCGCTGCTCGCGCAGGTGCGTCCCGCCAGCGCCGAGGACTACGAGGCGATCATGAGCTCCGCGCTCGCCGCGGCGCGCGGCCTGGCGCCGACGTGCCGGCGCCGAAGCGCGGGCGAGGCTGGTGCGGCTGCTCGGCGAGGAACTGCGTCGCCACAAGCAGGATCTGGGCACCCTGGTCTCGCTCGAGAACGGCAAGATCCTGGCCGAGGGCCTGGGCGAGGTGCAGGAGATGATCGACATGGCCGACTTCGCGCTCGGCCAGTCGCGCATGCTCTACGGCCTCACCATGCATTCGGAGCGCCCGCAGCATCGCATGTACGAGCAGTGGCACCCGCTTGGCGTCGTCGGCATCATCACGCGCGTTCAATTTCCCGGTCGCGGTGTGGTCGTGGAACGCCTTCCTCGGCGCGATCTGCGGCAACGCCTGCGTGTGGAAGCCCTCGCCCGAAGACCCCGCTGTACGCGCTTGCCGTGCAGCATGCTGTGCAACCGGGTGCATGGAGCGCGCAGCAGCTGCCGCCGATCTTTCAGCTGTTCATCGATGCCGGCACCGAGCTCGGCCACGCGCCTGGTGGACGACCGGCGCGTCGCGCTCGTCTCCTTCACCGGCTCCACCGCGGTCGGCCGCAGGGTCGCGCAGAGCGCGTGGCCGGCGCGCCTGGGCGCAGCCTGCTCGAACTCGGCGGCAACAACGCGGTCATCGTCGATGAGACCGCGAATCTGGACCTGGCGGTGCCGCGCGATCGTGTTCGGCGCGCGTCGGCACCGCCGGCCAGCGCTGCACCACCACGCGGCGGGTGCTTCGCGCACCGAGCGCATCGCCGCCGAACTCGAGCGGCGCCTGGTGCATGCCTACCAGCAGGTGCGCATCGGCGATCCGCTCGAGCGCGGCACGCTCATGGGCCCGCTGATCGATCCGCGCGCGGTGCGAGCGCTACGAGCGCGGCGATCGCCGCGCGCGCCAGGCCGCCGGCGGCGAGCTGCTCAGCGGCGGCAAGCGCTGCTCAAGCGCCCCGGCAACTTCGTCGAGCCGGCCATCGTGCTGCGCGCGCAACGACTGGCCGATCGTGCAGACGGAGACCTTCGCACCGATCCTGTACCTGATTGCGGTCGACTCACTCGACGAGGCGATCGCCGCGCAGAACGACTCCGCCCACGGGCTGTCCTCGGCGCTGTTCACCGAGCGGCTGCAGAACGCAGAGACCTTCCTCTCGAGCCACGCGGCAGCGACTGCGGCATCGCCAACATCAACCTCGGCACCTCGGGGGCCGAGATCGGCGGCGCGTTCGGCGGTGAGAAGGACACCGGCGGCGGACGCGAGTCCGGCTCGGATGCCTGGAAGGCCTACATGCGCCGCCAGACCAACACGGTCAACTGGAGCCGCGCCCTGCCGCTGGCGCAGGGGATCGAGTTCAACATCGCGCCCCTAGAGCTAGCGCCCGGGGAGCCGCAGCTCGATGCGCGCACCGCCCAGCGGCGAGGCGGTCGATCGTGAGCGTGCCGCCGTAGAGCTCGACGGTGTCCTGCACCATGGCCAGCCCTAAGCCGTGCCCCGGGACCTTCTCATCCGCGCGCACGCCGCGCTCGAGCACGCGCGCGCGGTCGGCCGCGGAGATACCCGGCCCGTCATCCTCGACCGCGAGCCGCAGGTGCTGCCGCGCCTCGGCGCTGGCATCGCTGGCGGCACTCAGGCGCACGCGGCCGCGACACCACTTGCAGGCGTTGTCGAGCAGGTTGCCGAGCAGCTCGGTGAGATCGCCGCGATCACCAATGAAACCGGTGCCCGGCGCGATTACAAGTTCGATCGCCAGGTCCTTGCGCGCGTACACCTTCAGCAGCGCCGCGCGCAGCTCGCCAGCCACCTGTGCGACCTCGACCGGTGCCTGACCCCAGGAGCGCCCCGCCGGAGGCGGCGGCGCGCTTGAGCTGATGCTCGATGATGCCGCTCATGCGATCGATCTCCTCGGCCAGGGGCTCCGCAGCGCCGCCCGGCGGCAGGCTCGAGCGCATGACCGCCAGCGGCGTCTTCAGGCTGTGGGCGAGATTGCCGAGCGTGTCGCGGTAGCGACGCCACGCGCTTGCGCTCACCGAGCAGGAGCGCGTTCAGGTTGCCGGCGACGCCGGAGAGCTCGCGCGGATAACCGCCGCCGAGCTTCTCGCTGCGCCCGTCCTCGACCTCGTGGATCTCCCGCTCCAGGCGGCGCACGGGCGCCAGCACCCAGTGCAGGAGAGCCGCCAGCGTCAGAAGCAGCGCCAGCATGAGGCCGATGAACCAGCCGAGCAGCTCGCGGCGGAATTGCCACAACTGCTCCTCGTACGGACTCAGGCGGACCGCGACACTGAAGGTGAACGTTCCGGCTTCGTTGGGGCTGTCCTGAAACTGGATCGCGCGGCTCTCGATGGCGACGCGATCGTGGCCGAAGTTTGCGTAGGCGAAGCTGCGCTCCCCGTGCGGCAGGAGTGGACCGAAATCGCTCGGCAGTCCGAGCGTGGAGGGCGAGCGCCACTCGCGCTCGCCCGAGCGGATCTGTGCGTACAGTCCCGAGTGGGGCGTGGCCAGGCGTGGTTCGAGCGCCTCGGCCGGGGGCGCATAACCACCGTCCGCCTGCGGGTCGGCGGCCGCGATGAGCGACACCATCTGCGCATCCAGCAGTTCACGCAGCGAGCGCTCCGAGAATGCGCGGAAACCGCTGTCCAGAACCAGCATCATGATGCCGAAAAACAGCGCCAGCGGCAGGGAGACGGAAATCAGCAGTCGCCGGCTGAGCGAGTGCACGGTGGGGGTTCGTTGTCCTAGCTGCCCGCGTCGCGCGCGAGCGCGAACCGATAACCACGTCCGCGCAGCGTCTCGATGGGCTGCAGCTCATCGGCCGGATCGAGCTTGCGCCGCAGCCGCCCGACCAGGACCTCGATGACGTTGCTGTCGCGCTCGAAGTCCTGATCGTAGAGCCGCTCGGTGAGCTCCGCCTTGGAGATCACCTCCCCGGCACGCAGCATCAGGTGCTCAAGAATGCGGTACTCAAAGGTGGTGAGCTCCACCGGCGCGCCGCGCACCTGCACGGTCTGCGCACGGGTATCGAGCACCACCACGCCGCACTTGAGCTGCGGGCTCGCCCAGCCGCCGGCGCGCCGCAGCAGTGCCTGCACCCGCGCCAGCACCTCCTCGAAGTGAAAGGGCTTGGCGACGTAGTCATCCGCCCCGGCCTGCAGGCCCTCGACCTTGTCCTGCCAGTTGTCACGCGCGGTCAGGATCAGAATGGGGTAGGTCTTGCGCGCGGCGCGCAGGCGGCGGATCAGTTCAAGGCCTGGCAGTCCGGGCAAGCCCAGGTCCACGATCGCGACATCGAGCGGATATTCGAGCGCCGGCAAACAGGCCCTCATCGCCGTCGCGGGCGACATCGACCGTGAAGCCCGCCTCCGCCAGACGCACCTTGAGGGTATCGCGCAGCGCCGCTTCATCTTCGACGACCAGGACGCGCATGCGCGTGAGCCTACTGCACCGCGCCGCTGACAGCGTCGACGTGCACGGTCCAGACCTTACCCGATTCGTTCAGCAGCCTCAGGGCATAAGTCACATGGGCGCCGCTCTTTTGCGTCTCGGCCTTGACCACGCGCGCGTGATATCGCCGCTCCACCATCTTCACGGCCTCTTCCATGGACACCTCGTTGTGGGCGGCAGGCGGCGGGCTGGCAGCGCGCACGCCACCTGCGGTGGCCAGGGACAGCCACAGAAGAGTCAGCGCAGTCCGCCACGTCATCATCGCGCATTCAAGCGTAGCGCATCCGCGTGTTGAGGTTGCGACTCTGGCGTCGGGCGGCCGTCTCTTCAGGTGCCGTTCAGTTTCGCCTCGCGCCACAGCGCGTCCCATTGCGCCGCCGACAGGGACTTAAGCTCCAGTGCGCGCTCGCGCGCCAGGCTCTCCATGCGCGCAAAGCGCCGCTCGAATTTCGTATTCGCCGCGCGCAGGGCTTCCTCAGGATCCACCTCAAGATGGCGGCTGAGGTTGACGAGCGAAAAAAACAGTATCCCCCAGCTCCTCCGCTACCGCGCTTGCCGGCGCAGCATCGGCGGACGTAGCTGCCACGGCCGCATCCAGCTCGTGCAGCTCTTCGAGCACCTTGGAGCGCACCTCGCGCGCATCCGGCCAGTCAAAGCCGACGCGCGCCGCGCGCCGCCCGAGTTTGGCCGCCCGGGTGAGGGCGGGCAACGCCTGCGGCACTCCCCCGAGGGCGCCCTCGGCCCTCTTCCCGCTGCGGGCCGCTGCCTGCGCGCGCTCCTGCGCCTTCTGCTCCTCCCAGACCCGTACCAGGTCCTCGGCGGCCAGCTGCGCGCCGGCAAAAATATGCGGGTGGCGGCGCGTAAGCTTCTCGTGGATGCCCTGCGCCACAGCGGTGAAATCGAACCAGCCGCGCTCCTCGGCCATGCGCGCGTGAAACACCACCTGGAAGAGCAGGTCCCCGAGCTCATCGCGCAGGTGCTCACGATCGTCGCGCGCGATGGCGTCGGCCACCTCGTACGCCTCCTCGATCGTGTAGGGCGCGATGCTCTGGAAGGTCTGCTTCAGGTCCCACGGACAGCCGCGCTCGGGGTCGCGCAGGCGCGCCATCAGCGTGCGCAGCCGCTCGAGCGCCTCCCCGGCCTCACTCACTGTCCGTCGGCTCCCACGCACAGACGATAAAGGGTCAAGAGCATGCCCGCCGTCGCCCCCCAGATGTTGCGTTCCCCGTAGGGTATGTCGCAGAACTCCACTTCCTCGCCGGTAAAGCCGGAGCGGCGCGGGCGCAGCCGGTGATTGGCCGGATCGAACACAAAATCCAGCGGCACCTCGAAACTGTCCTCGACTTCCTTCGAATCCAGCAGCAGCTCAAATCCTTCGCGCACGAACCCGACCACCGGTGTCACGCGAAAGCCCGTCATGACAATGTGATCCGGCAGATAACCCACCACCGACACGAAGCTCGCATCCAGGCCAATCTCCTCGTGCGCCTCGCGCAATGCGGCGGCCTTGGGGCCTGAGTCGCCCGGCTCGATGCGGCCGCCGGGAAAGCTGATCTGACCGGCGTGATTGCGCAGCTGTGTGGCGCGCTGCGTGAGCAGGACCGTCAGTTTCAACCGCTGTACGAGCGGCACAAGCACCGCAGCCGGCAGCGGGTTGGCGGGGAAGTACTGGCGGTATCGCTGGCTGTTAGCCCCGGATAAGCCCGGCACGCGCCACGCCTCGATGTTGTGATTGGGCTCGCTGCCCGCCAGGCGCGCACGGATGATGGCGCCCCAGTCGCGTGCCGCGGTGGCCTCCTGGCCAGGCGGCTGCCTCGTGTCCTCGGAGGACAAGCCGCTCAGCCTCCGCCGCGGGTGCCGCCCTTGATGCCCCCGCGCGTCAGCTCCGCCGGGTCCAGGAGCTTGGCCAGTTCCTCGGCCTTCAGATCCGTCATCTTCTGCGCGACCTCCAGAATCGGTCGGCCTTCCGCGTAAGCCTTCTTGGCAATCGCGGCGCCCTTCTCGTAGCCGATGACCGGATTGAGTGCGGTGACCAGAATCGGGATTTCGGTCGAGCGCTTCGGCGAGGCGCGCCCGGTTGACGGTGAAACCGTGAATGGCGCGATCGGCGAGCGCACGCGCGACGTTGCCGAGCAGCTCGATGCTCTCGTAGCAGGTTGTAGGCGATCAGCGGCAGCATCACATTGAGCTGGAAGTTGCCCGACTGCCCCGGCAAGGGTGATGGTCGCATCGTTACCGATCACCTGGGCCGCCACCATGGTGGCCGCCTCGGGGATCACCGGATTGACCTTGCCGGGCATGATGCTGCTGCCCGGCTGCAGCGCCGGCAGCGCGATCTCGCCCAGGCCCGCCAGCGGCCCGCTGTTCATCCAGCGCAGATCGTTGGCGATCTTCATCAGGCTCACCGCGACCACCTTCAGCTGCCCGGACAGCTCCACCGCCGTGTCCTGCGCCGACATCGCCTCAAAGTAATTGCGCGCTCGGCGCAAACGGCGATGCCGGTCATGGCGCTCGAGTTCCGCGCAGAAGCGCCGCGCCGAACTCCGGATGCGCGTTGATGCCGGTGCCCACCGCCGTACCGCCCTGCGCCAGCTCGAGCAGGCGCGGCTCGACGGAGCGCAGGCGCGCGAGCGCCATTCTCGATCTGCGTGCGCCAGCCGGAGAGCTCCTGCGCGAGCGTCACCGGCATGGCGTCCATCAGGTGCGTGCGGCCGGTCTTGACGATGCCGGCCACTTCCTGCTCCTTTGACTTGAGCGCATCGCGCAGATGCTCGAGCGCCGGCAGCAGCTGCTCGCGCAGCATGCAGCGCCGCACTCACGTGCATGGCGGTCGGGATGGCGTCGTTGCTGCTCTGGCCCATGTTGACGTGATCGTTCGGGTGCACGGGCGCCGCCGGACGCGCGGCTCGCCAGGTGCGCGATCACCTCGTTGGCGTTCATGTTGGTGCTGGTGCCCGAGCCGGTCTGAAACACGTCGATCGGAAACTGCCGGTCGTGATCACCGCCGGCCACCTCGGCTGCGGCGCGCTTGGATGGCCTGCGATGCCCTGACATCGAGCAGCCGCAGCTGCGTGTTGGCGCGCGCCGCGGCCTGCTTGACCAGCGCGAGTGCGCGGATGAACGCGCGCGGCAGCGCTAAGTGCCGCTGATCGGGAAGTTCTCGACCGCACGCTGCGTCTGCGCGCCCCAGAGCGCATCGGCGGGCACCTTCAGCTCACCCATGCTGTCGCGCTCGATCCGAAAGGAACTGCTCATACATGCACTCCGCGGCAGTGGCGCCCGGCCGGACGACCGTATGCGTTATGATGCAAATCCTAGCACCTCAAGGGCCTGCGCAACGCATGTCTGGGTCCCCGAACGAGCCCCTCACCGCGCTGGATGCGCTCTCCCCCCTCGACGGCCGCTATCAGGCGACCACCGCGCCGCTGCGCGAGCTGCTCTCGGAGGCGGGGCTGATCCGCGAACGCATCCGCATCGAGGCGCAGTGGCTGTTGCACCTGGCCGCCGCCGCGCCACAGCTGCCCGGCGCACAGCTCTCCGCCGGTGTGCGCGAGCGTGCGGCGGCTTTGGCACGCGCGCCGGATGCGGGCGCGCCGGCAGCGGTCAAGACGATCGAGGCACGCATCAACCACGACGTCAAGGCGGTGGAGTATTACGTGCGCGATCAGCTCAAGGCCGCCGGCGCCTCTGCCGCGACGCTCGAGCTGGTGCACTTTGGCTGCACCTCGGAGGATCATCAACAACCTCAGTTACGCGCGGCTGCTCGAGGCGGCGCGGGCGCGGCTGCAGGTGAGCCTGGACGCACGCATCGGTGAGTTGCGCCAGCTCGCGCACCGCTACGCCGAGACGGCGATGCCGGCACGCACCCACGGCCAGCCGGCAAGCCCAACCACCCTGGGAAAGGAGTGTGCGAATTTCGCGGCACGCCTGAAGCGTGCGCAGCGTCGCTTCGCGGCGGTGAGCATCCTGGGTAAGTGGAACGGCGCCGTCGGCAATTTCAACGCGCACACGGCCGCGCTGCCGGCGCTTGACTGGCCGCAGATCGCGGCCGGCTTCGTCACCTCGCTGTCCCTGGAATACAACCCCTGGACCACCCAGATCGAGCCGCACGACTGGATCGCCGAGTACTGCGACGCGCTCGCGGCCGTTAACGTCATCCTCATCGGATCTGTGCCGCGATGTCTGGGGCTACATCTCCCTGGGGTACCTGCGCCAGCGCGCGGTAGCGGGTGAAGTGGGCTCCTCCACCATGCCGCACAAGGTAAATCCGATCGACTTCGAGAACGCCGAAGGCAACTGCGGAGTCGCCAATGCGCTGCTGCGGCATTTTTCCGAGAAGCTGCCGATCTCCCGCTGGCAGCGCGATCTCACCGACTCGACCGTGCTGCGCAACCTCGGCGTCGCTCTGGGGCACACGTTGATCGCCTGGAGTGCCCTCGGGCGCGGCCTCGGGAAGATCGAGGCCGACCCGGCCCGCATGGCCCAGGAGTTTGAGGCGGCATGGGAAGTGTTGGGTGAGGCGGTGCAGACCGTGTTACGCGCGGCCGGCGTGGCCGATGGCTATGAGCGGCTGAAGGAGTTTTCGCGCGGGCGCGCGATCGATGCGCCGACGCTCGCGGCCTTTATCGAGGCTCTGCCGCTTGCGGCCCCTGAGAAGGCGCGCCTGCGCGCGCTCACACCGGCCCAATACACCGGTCTTGCCGCACGGCTGGCGCGCGAGATCTGAGGGCCCCGGCGCCCCTGAAACTCACCGCTGCCCCGCTTGCGCATCCGCCCGCCCCCACCCTGCGAATCCCCCGGCACCCCTTCTGGAAGTGCGAACTGCGCCGCGCTTTTGACTTACTGCCCCCGGCAGCGGGCCTCAAAGCGTGAACCGTGCCGCACTGGTTTCTCAGGATTCCTCACTAAGATCCCCCGCAGCCTGCCTTTCGTGCAGGCACAGCGGGGCGCCCAGGCGTGGCAATTACCGGGGAAATCGACATCAACAGTGCGCTGGCGCAACTCGCCAACGCACGCTATGCGTCCGATCCGGTCGGCAGCAACGGTCCCGGTCTCAACCGCCAGAGCGGGGAAACGCTCGCCGTGTTGACCTCCCTCGCCGAGGTGCGCGCCGCCGTCAATGAGATTGCCGCCACCGCGCAGCGCCTGATTTCCATCTACACGCCTGATCTTGAGCCGGATCTGTACGACCAGAGCGCCTTCCTCGAGGTCATCAAGCACTTCGTGCTGACGCGCAGCTTCGCCAAGGTGCGCGTGCTGCTCGCCGAGCCGAGCCGCGTCATGCGCGACAGCAACCGCTTCGTTGCCATGGGACGGCGCCTGTCCAGCTGCATCGACATCCGCTACGTCGCCGCGCAGGCGCCGCAGCGAGCTTCGACGTATCTGATCGCCGATGACCGGGCGATCGTCTATCGCATGCGCGCCGATACCTGGGACGGGGTCGCCGACATCAACAATCCCGTCGCCGCGCGTTTGTATCTGCAGGAGTTCGATCAGGTGTGGAACGCCAGCGCCGCCGAGCACGGACTGCGCGCCGCCCGTCGCGGCTGATCGACCTGCATCCCTGCACGCGCGGGCGGTTACACTCTGCCGCATGCCCCGCACGCCTGATATCACCGTAGCGGCCGTCACGCATACCGGCGGCCGTTTCCTCTTCGTTGAAGAGCGGATCAATCAGCGCCTCGTCTTCAATCAGCCGGCCGGCCACGTCGAGCGCGGGGAGTCGCTGCTGGCGGCCGTCGTGCGCGAGGTGCGCGAAGAGACCGCCTGGCACTTCGAGCCCCAGGAACTGCTCGGGATCTACCTGTGGCGCCGCCCTACGGCGCGCCGCGCGACCCTGCGCTTTGCCTTCACCGGCACGGTCCGCGACCACGATGCACGTCAGCGGCTCGACCGCGGCATTGTGCGCACCCACTGGCTCTCGCAGACCGAGCTTAAGGAACACGCCGACCGGCTGCGCAGTCCGCTGGTGTTGCGCTGTGTGGAGGATTACCTCGCCGGCGAGCGCGGCAGCCTTGCGAGCGTGGCGCAGCTGGATCTGGAGAGCGCCGCCGCGGTGACCCCCACCGCGCGCCTGTAAGGGCTTGGCGCTCCCCCGCGCTGCGCTAGAATCGCCCCCGTGGCCGATCCCAAACTTCCCGTCCCCTCCCCTGGCGCGCGCGTCATTGTCGGTCTTTCCGGTGGCGTGGACTCCGCGGTCGCGGCACTGCTGCTCAGGGAGGCCGGCTGGGACGTGCAGGGGCTCTTCATGAGCAACTGGGAGGAGGACGACGATGCCTATTGCACCACCGCCCAGGACTTCCAGGATGCCCGCACGGTTGCTGCCGAGCTTGCGATCCCGCTGCACCGGGTGAGCTTTGCGCGCGAGTACCGCGAACGCGTGTTTGCCCATTTCCTGCGCGAGCACGCGGCGGGCCGCACACCCAACCCGGACGTGCTGTGTAACCGGGAGATCAAATTCGGGGTGGGACTGCAGTGGGCGCGACGCCTGGGCGCCAGCCACTTTGCCACCGGGCACTACGCGCGCCTGCTGCAAACCGCCGACGGCGTCGGCCTCTTTCGGGCCCGCGATCTGGCCAAGGATCAGAGCTACTTTCTGCACCGCCGTGCCGCGCGAAGAGCTGACGAATACGCTGATGCCCCTCGGTGAGCTGGAAAAGGCGGCCGTGCGCGAGCGCGCCCGATGCGCGGGGCTGCCGGTGTTCGACAAGCCCGACAGCACCGGAATCTGCTTCATCGGCGAGCGCCCGTTCCGCGACTTTCTGGGACGTTATCTGGTGCGAACGCCCGGGGCGATCGAAGCGCTCGACGGGGAGCGGTTGGGGACGCACGAGGGAGTCGCCTTCTACACCCTGGGCCAGCGCACAGGACTCAGCATCGGCGGCCGCCCGGGGCGCGCCGAAGAGCCCTGGTATGTCGCCGCCAAGGAGGGCGCACGCAATGTTCTGCAGGTGGTGCAGGGGCATGATCATCCGCAGCTCTTCAGCACGGCCCTGGAAAGTGGCCCCTGGCACTGGCTCGCACCGCCTCGCACCGCGCCCTTCGAGGCCGGGGTGAAGCTGCGCTACCGCCAGAGCGATCAGCCGGCGCATCTGCAGCCGCGCACGGACGGCACGCTGCGCGTTGTGTTTGCTCAGCCACAACGCGCGGTGACGCCCGGCCAATACGTCGTGGCCTACGAGGCCGAGCGCTGTCTCGGTGGCGCAGTCATCGAGAGCGTCACCCGCGCAGCGCTGCGTTCCGCCGCAGCCTGACGCTTAAAGGCGGCAGTGGCGGGGGCCGCCCGATATAATCCGCCGCTCACAGCGGAGATACGCATGACGAACAGTTTCCGGGCGCGCTCGACACTGACTGCGGCGGATCGTTCCTACGAGATCTGGAGCCTCGCGGCGCTGCCGCAGGAGAAACTCGCGCGCCTGCCCTACTCGCTCAAAATGCTGCTGGAGAACCTGCTGCGCTTTGAGGACGACGTGAGCGTCACCCGCGCGGACATCGAGGCGCTCCTGGAGTGGGATCCGGCCGCCACGCCCTCGCACGAGATCGCCTTCACGCCCGCACGCGTCATCCTGCAGGATTTCACCGGTGTCCCCTGCGTGGTGGATCTGGCGGCGATGCGCGAGGCCATCGTGCGACTCGGCGGGGACCCCGAGCGCGTCAACCCGCTGAACCCGGCCGAGCTCGTGATCGATCACTCCGTGCAGGTCGATGAATACGGGTTCGCTGGCGCGCTCGCGGCCAACACCGCCATCGAATTCTCGCGCAACAAGGAGCGCTACGCGTTCCTGCGCTGGGGCCAGACGGCGTTCCGCAACTTCGCGGTGGTGCCGCCCAACACCGGCATCGTGCACCAGGTTAACCTCGAGTACCTCGCCCGCGTGGTGTTCGATACGCAGTCCAACGGTATCCACCACGCCTATCCCGACACGCTGGTCGGCACCGACTCGCACACCACCATGATCAACGGCCTGGGCGTGCTCGGCTGGGGCGTGGGCGGCATCGAGGCGGAAGCGGCCATGCTCGGGCAGCCCGTCACGATGCTCATCCCGCAAGTCATCGGCTTTCGGCTCGAGGGGAAGCTGCCGGTCGGTGCAACCGCGACGGACCTGGTGCTGACGGTGACCGAGATGCTGCGCAAGAAGGGGGTCGTGGATAAGTTCGTCGAGTTCTTCGGCGACGGACTCGGCAACCTGCCTCTCGCCGATCGGGCCACGATCGCCAACATGGCCCCCGAGTACGGCAGCACCTGCGGGCTCTTTCCGATCGACGCTGAGACCATCCGTTACCTCGAACTTTCCGGCCGCCCGCGCGAGCGCATCGAGCTCGTCAGCACCTACGCCAAGGCGCAGGGCATGTGGCGCCACCACGGCGCCCCGCACGCGCGCTACACCGATGTACTGGAGCTTGATCTGGCGAAGGTGGAGCCGAGCCTCGCCGGTCCGCGGCGCCCGCAGGACCGCGTGCCGCTGAAGAGTGCCAAAAAAGTCTACGAGCTCAACGCCAAGAAGGCAGCCGACGAGCGCGCTGCGCGCAGCACGAGCGCGCGCGGCACGGCCCCCGTGACACTCGACGGGCAGCACTTTGAGCTCAAGGACGGCGCAGTACTGATCGCCGCCATCACGAGCTGCACCAACACCTCCAACCCCTCGGTCATGCTGGGCGCGGGCCTCCTCGCGCGCAAGGCGCGCGCGCGCGGACTTAAGTCAAAGCCCTGGGTGAAGAGCAGCCTCGCACCTGGCTCGCGCGTGGTCACGGACTACTTTACCAAGGCGGGCGTGCTCGAGGATCTGGCCACCGTGGGCTTTGACCTTGTGGGCTACGGCTGCACGACTTGCATCGCCGAAGGAACTCGCGTGCTGCTCGGCAACGGCCTGTCGCGCCGCATCGAGCAGCTGCCCCGCGAGGGCGGGGAGCGGCTCTTCGGTCCAACCACCGAGCGTCGCCTCGCGCTGGCACGCCAGAGCCAAATGCTCATCCAGGGCGAGCGCGATTGCCTCACGCTGATACTGCAGGACGGGCGCAGCCTCACCTGCACGCCCGATCACGAGGTCCTCTGCGAAGACGGGCGCTGGGTGCGCGCGGATCAGCTGCTGCTCGGAAACGATCGAGTGGTCATGGGTATCGAGGCTCCCGCGGATGAGCCGGGCGCGGACGAAGCCAGCTACCGCTTACAGGCGGGCGCTCGTGTTTTCTTGATGCGTAACGAGCATGAACGCAGCTGCACGCTCGCCTTCGCACGGCTGCTCGGGCACCTGCTTTCCGACGGATCGATCAGCGTTGCCGAGCAGGGACGCATGAACGTCGGTCAGGCGCTTGACCGGGAAGCTGTCCTGAACGATATCGAGTTACTCACCGGAAGGCGCCCGACCGGCGCCCGCTACGACGAGCGGCAATGGTCAATCGTCGTGCCTCGGGAACTCATGCAGGCCGCCATCGCCTTGCCCGGGGTACGGGTGGGCCGGCGCATCGACCAGGCGCCCTCCCTGCCAGCGTTTCTGGTGCACGAAGAGTGCCCCGCGGCCCTCGTGCGTGAGTACCTCGGCGGACTCTTCGGTGCGGACGGCCACGGCCCTACCCTGCATCCCTGGGGCGCGGGCGACCAGGCAGGGAGTTTGGCACCCCCGGCTTATTCGCAGAGCGCCGAGCCCGAATTTGCAAGCCAGACCAAGCAGATGATGGAGACAATTGTGCGCCTGCTGGTGCGCTGTGGTGTGAAGGCGCGCGGGGCCCAGATCCGCGAATACCCCACGCGTCATTCGGATTCCTCATACCCCGCCGCGCGCGATGGGATCGGGCGCCGAGAAATCCGGCTCGAATTACCCGAGGGGCTCTCATTCGTGGAGCGGGTCGGATTTCGCTACTGCGTGGACAAGACGCTGCGCGCCAGCGCTGCGGCGGTGTACTGGCGTACGGTGGATTCCATCAATCGGCAGAGGCTGTGGATGGCCGATCGGCTCGAGGCGCTTCACCCAACTCGCCGCGATCTTTCCTTCTCGCGCACGCGTGCACTCGCCGCCGCTGAGCTTACGGAACTTGAAACACCGGTGTTCCCGCATTACTCGCTGCTCGAGGGCCATGATCGCTTTTCGCGCCTGCCCGAAGCCGGGGCACGCAAGTTTCGTCCGCTGCACCGCGGCAGCTGTGACTTCCCCGCGCCCACACAGCTCTTCGAGGAACTGGGCGTCCGCAATTGGTTCGGGGCGCAAGCGCACCAGGAGGGCGGGCAGCCCGAACGGTACTGCCTCGAGAAGGAATCCCTGACGTTGCCGACTTTCGCGCTTAAGGTGGTGGATCGGCGCCCCGCCGGCCGCCGCAAGGTCTTCGACCTCACCGTGAAGGATCTGCATGCTTTCGTTGCGGGGACGGTGTGCGTGCACAACTGCATCGGCAATTCCGGACCCCTGAAGCCGGAGATCTCCGCTGCTGTGAAGGCCGGGGACCTGACCGCCTGTGCGGTGCTCTCGGGTAACCGCAACTTCGAGGGCCGCGTGCACCCGGAAGTGCGCATGAACTTTCTTGCCTCCCCGCCGCTCGTCGTGGCGTACGCACTCGCCGGCACGCTCGACATCGATCTGACGAGTGAGCCCCTCGGTACGGCCCAGGATGGGAAGCCCGTCTTTCTCGCGGACATCTGGCCGAGCGATCAGGAGGTGCAGGAGACCCTGTTGCGCGCCCTTGACTCGCAGATGTTCCGGCACAGCTACGCGAGCGTGTTTCAGGGCGATGAGAACTGGGCGAGCATCAAGGTCCCGGCGGGCAAGCTCTACAGCTGGGATGCAAAATCCACTTATGTCAAGAATCCGCCCTATTTCGAGGGCATGACGATGACGCCGGCGCCACTCACGGACGTGCGCGGTGCCCGCGCGCTCGCGCTCCTTGGGGACTCGGTGACGACCGATCACATCTCGCCGGCCGGCAACATTGCCAGGAGCAGTCCTGCGGCACGCTACCTGATCGAGCAGGGTGTCGATCCGAAGGACTTCAACTCCTACGGTGCACGGCGTGGCAACCACGAGGTGATGCTGCGCGGCACCTTTGCCAATATCCGTCTGCGCAACCTGCTCGTACCCGGCGTTGAAGGCGGTGTGAGCGTGCATCTGCCCGACGGGGATCAGGCTTCCATCTACGACGTCGCCATGCGCTACCAGAAGGAAGACACACCGCTCGTGGTGCTCGCCGGCCGCGAGTACGGCACTGGCTCCTCGCGCGACTGGGCAGCCAAGGGCACGATGCTGCTTGGCGTGAAGGCGGTGCTCGCCGAGAGCTTCGAGCGCATCCATCGCTCGAATCTCATCGGCATGGGAGTCGCGCCGCTGCAGTTTGAGCCCGGGCAGACCGCAGCCTCGCTCGGTCTCACCGGGCGGGAAGTCTTCTCGCTCGAGGGCTTAAGCGACGCCGATGCGCGCGAGGTCAGCGTCACGGCGACACCCGAGAAGGGCAAGCCGATCCGCTTCACCGCCCGCCTGCGCATCGACACGCCGAAGGAGCGCGAGTACTACCGCCACGGCGGCATCCTGCAGTATGTGCTGCGGCAACTCGCCGCGAGCGGCGGCGCGACCTGATCGAGCCCGGCACGCCGCTGGCGCAGCACCCGAGCGAAGCGACGGGTGTACGAGCTCCGCGGGTGGCGGTATTCGACCTCGACGGCACGATCACGCGTCGCGATACGCTGCTGCCGTACGTGTGGGGATTTCTCGTGCGCTACCGGCCATGGCGGCTGCCGTGGCTCCTCGCCGTGCTGCCCGCTTGCGTGCGCTTCATCGCCGGACGCGCGGATCACGGCACGCTCAAGTCCGCACTCATTCGCGCAACCCTCGGGGGCGAGCCGCGCGCGCGGCTTGAGGCCTGGACAGCCCGCTTCGTAGAGCGGCTCCTCAAACACGGCGTCTTCAGCGACGCCCTCAAGCGCGTGGCCCAGCACCGTGCGGACGGGGACTATCTCGTGCTCCTGAGCGCGAGCCCGGAGCTTTTCGTGCCCCAGGTGAGCGAGGCGCTCGGATTCGCGCAGGTGCTGTGCACCGGGCTCACCTGGAACCAGGACACGCTTCTCGGCTCCCTCAGCACCCCCAACCGCCGCGGCGAGGAGAAAGTGCGCTGCATCGAGCGCTTGCGCGGCGCGCGCCCGGGGGAGTTGTTCGCCGCCTACGGCAACGCGGCCTGTGACCTGCCACACCTGCGGATGGTCGAACGACCGCTCCTGGTAAACGGCAACCGCAGGGCCCGCAAATTGGCCAAACGCTATGGTATTCCGACGGCTATCTGGCGTTAGGTGCCCGCCGCCGCCACGTGTGCGCCGCTACATCGACGTGCGGATCTGCCACAGCTCCGGAAAGAATTTAAGCTCGAGGGCCTTGGCGAGGTAAGAGACGCCCCCGGTGCCCCCGGTGCCGGCCTTGTAGCCGATGATGCGTTCGACGGTCTTCAGATGATGAGCGCGCCAGAGCTGAAAGTTGTGATCAAGATCGACGAGGCGCTCAGCAAGCTCATACAGATCCCAGCCCTTATCGGCATTGTGATAAACGCCCAGCCAGGCGCCTGCGACCTGCTTGCTCGCGCGGTAGGGCTGACTGAAATCGCGCGTCAGATAGTCGGCCGGAATCTCGTACCCGCGGCGGCTCAGCAAGCGCAGCACCTCGTCGTACAGTGACGGTGACTCGAGTGCGCGCTTGAGGGTGTCGTAGGCGTGCGGATCGTGCTTGTGCACCGCGACCATGTCGGCGTTCTTGTTGCCAAACAGGAACTCGAGCATCCGGTACTGCAGCGACTGGAAGCCCGAAGAGCGCCCGAGCGCGCCGCGAAATGCGGAGTATTCGAACGGCGTCATCGTCGAGAGCACATCCCAGACGGTGATCAGCTGCGTCTGCGTGCGCGAGATGCGCGCCAGCATCTTCAGTGCCGGACCCAGATCATCGTGACGCACGCAGGCGAGCGCCGCTGTCAGCTCGTGCAGCATCAGGCGCATCCACAATTCGGACACCTGGTGCACGATGATGAAGAGCATCTCGTTGTGTTCGCTCGAAAGCGGCCGCTGCGCCGCGAGCAACTTATCCAGCTGCAGGTACTCGCCGTAGGAGAGCGAGGCACCCAGATCCCAGTGCACCGCCTCATCGGCGAGCTCGACGCGCTCGGATTTGTCAAACGGTCCGGTAGCCATGAGCACCGATGGTACACGTCGCCCACCACACGGCAACCGCCGCGCCAAAGCCGAGGCGGCGGCCGGCGGAATCCGCTACGATCGCGCGCCAGTGTTGGCCGGTGAATTTCCCCAAAAACTTGTGAGCGCACCGATCCTCGAAGTCCGCGACCTCGTCAAGGAATACCCAGCCACAACGGCCGTGGCCGGGGTGTCGTTCACGGTGCCCGAGGGCATCTGTTTTGGCCTCCTCGGACCCAATGGCGCCGGCAAGACCACCACCATCGAGATCATGGAGGGGATCCTGCCGCCGACCTCCGGGGAAGTGCGCTACCGCGGTGAGCCTGTGGGCGCACGTTTTCGCGAGGACGCGGGCATACTCTTTCAGAAGACCGCGCTGCAGGACTTCCTGACCGTGCGCCAGAGCATCGCCCTCTTCCGCGGGCTTTACGCCCGCGGGCTGGACGTGAAGGAGGTCATCCGCCTGTGCGCGCTCGAAAAGCTCGCCAACCGCGACAGCCGCAAGCTCTCCGGCGGACAGCAGCAGCGCCTGCTGCTCGCCATCGCTCTCGTGAATGACCCGGCGATTCTGTTCCTCGATGAGCCGACCACGGGCCTGGATCCGCAGGCGCGCCGCAGCTTCTGGGAACTGGTCGAGTCGATCAAGGCGCAACGCAAGACCATTATCCTCACCACGCACTACATGGAAGAGGCGGAGCTGCTGTGCGATGAGATCGCCATCATGGACCGCGGCCGCCTGGTGGCGATGGGGCCACCGCGCAAGCTTCTGCACGAGCACTTCGCGCAAGTGATGCTCGAGCTGCCGCGCCAGGACTTCCCGCAGAGCGCCCACGCTCTGGCGCTGAACCTCATCGAGGGCCCGGAGCGCGTCGAGATCAGTACCCACGACCTGGAGGGCACGCTGCGCGTGCTGCTCGAGGCGCGCGTGCCGCTCGCGCATCTGCGCATCCGCCCGCCCAATCTGGAGGACCTGTTCCTCGAGCTCACCGGCACGGAACTGCGCCCGTGATCAAGCGCATGCTCTCGGTGCTGCACGCGCGCAACCTCGAGTTCCTGCGCGACCGTGGCACGCTGCTCTTCACCACCCTGCTGCCGCTCATGCTGGTCATCGGCATGGGGTTCGTGTTCGGCGGTCCGGAGCGGCCGCTGTTCAAGGTGGGAGTGGTGACGGCGCACATCGACACGCAGGCGGATGCGTTCCTGCGCGAGCGCTACGTGCAGTTCGTCCCCGAACCGGATGAAGCCACCGGGCTGCACAAGCTCACCCACCAGCAGATCGACCTGCTCCTGCAGCTGCAGCCGCCGCTGCGCTACTGGGTGAACACCGACTCGCCCAAGGGCTACATCGTCGAGAAGCTGCTGCTGGCCGCCGATCCGGCCGCCCGGCGTGAGACCGTCGCCGGCGCCGGGCTGCGCTACGTCGATTGGCTGTTCCCCGGGATTCTTGGCATGAACATGATGTTCAGCTGCCTCTTCGGGGTCGGCTACGTGGTGGTGCGTTACCGCAAAAGCGGCTTCCTCAAGCGCCTGCACGCCACCCCGCTCACCGCGTTCGAATTTCTGGGCGCGCAGGTGCTCTCGCGCCTCGCCCTCATCCTGTTTGTCACGGTGATCCTGTACATCGGCATCAGCATCATCATCGGATTTCACAACGCCGGCAGCTTCCTCCTCCTGCTGCTGGTGGCGATCCTGAGTGCGCTCTCGATGGTCGCCCTCGGACTCACCATCGCGGCGCGCTTCTCCAGCGAGGAACTCGTCGGCGGCCTGCTCAACATACTCACCTGGCCGATGATGTTGCTGTCGGGGATCTGGTTCTCACTCGAGGGTTCACCGCGCTGGATCCAATGGGTCGCGCACGTTTTCCCGTTGACGCACACGCTGGATGCGGCCCGCGCCGTGATGCTCGATGGCGCAGGCGTCAGGGTGATTGCGCCGCATCTGCTGTATCTTGCGGTCACTGCGTTCGGCTTTCTGGCCTTTGGCGCCTGGTCGTTCCGCTGGCGGATCGAGTGACCAGGATCGTTCCGGAGTAACACGCGTGCAGTTCCTCAGCGACAACACCTCTACCGCCTGCCCGGAGATCCTGGCGGCGCTGGCGGCCGTGAATCACGGCCGCGTCCACAGCTACGGCGATGATGAGTGGACCGGGCGCCTCAACCGCTGCTTCAGTGATTACTTCGGCACCGAGGTGCGCGCCTTTGCGGTCGCGACCGGCACCGCGGCGAACTCCCTGAGTCTCGCCACCTTGAGCCCGCCGTATGGGGCCGTGTTCGCGCATCGCGATGCGCACATCGAGACCGACGAATGCGGCGCGCCGTCCTTCTTCTCCGGCGGGGCGCAGCTCGCGCTGCTGCCGGGCGAGCACGCCCGCATTGGCCCGGAGAGCTTCGCCCAGGCACTCGCCGATCACCCCTCCGTCAACGTCGGTCTGCACAGCGTGCAGCCGGCTGCGCTCTCGCTCACGCAAATGACCGAGTTTGGCACCGTCTACCGTCCCGCCGAACTGCGCCAGCTGTGCGCACTGGCCCACGGCCGCGGGCTGAAGGTACAGATGGACGGGGCGCGCTTTGCCAATGCGGTTGCCTTCCTCGACTGCCACCCGGCCGAGATCAGCTGGCGCGCCGGGGTCGACGTGCTCTGCTTCGGTGCCACCAAGAACGGGGCACTCGCAGCCGAGGCGGTCGTGTTCTTTGACTTAGCGCTGGTGCGTGACTTTGAGCTGCGGCGCAAGCGCGCCGGCCACCTGTTCTCCAAATCGCGCTACATCGCCGCACAGCTCCTCGCCTACCTCGAGACGGGCCTCTGGAAGCGCAACGCCCAGCGCACCAATGCGCTCGCGCAGCGCGTGGCGCGTGCGGCCGCCGCGGCGGACCTGCTGCATCCGGTCGAGGGCAACGAAATATTCGTGCGCTTCGGGATCGAGCGGCGCCAGCGCCTGCGCGAGGCGGGCTTTGAGTTCTACGACTGGGGGCCGCCGCATCACGGTGAGGCGCGCCTGGTGATCTCCTGGGACCAGCCCGAGGCGGAGGTCGAAGCGCTGTGCGCGGCGCTCGGGCGCCTCTGAAGCGGCCCGGCGCCCCTACAGCTCGCGCAGCCCGGTCGTCACGGGTAAGCGCGCGGCGCGGATCGCGGGCAGCAGACCCCCGACCATGCCGATGGCAACCGCGATGATCAGTCCCTCCAGGACCAGTTGCGGGGTCACCTTGAAGCTGAAGACCACCTGGGTGAAGTTCTGCCCGAGGGTCGAGACCGACAGATTGTTGAAGAAGACGTAAGCGAACAGCGCACCGAGGATGCCGCCGACGAGCGCGAGCAGCAGCGACTCGATCATCACGGAAATGAGCACCGGCAGGCCACCAAAACCAATGGCCCGCAGCGTCGCGATCTCCTTGCCGCGTGCAGCGACGGCTGCGTACATGCTGTTCAGCGCTGCGAAGATGGCACCCAGCGCCATGATGATGGTCACGATGCCGGCGAGCAGCCCGATCGTCTGACGGAACTGCTTGGTCTGACCGCTGAAGTAGTCGCGCTCGCGCACCACGTCGACGTTGACGCGCGGGTCGGCGGCAAGTCCGCTCTTGAGCTTCCCGAGGCCACCGGCGCCATCGAGCGCGGCGAGAACCGAGCTTGAGCCGGTTCGCTGGAAGGTCGTGCGGGCCACGTTGATGTCGGTCCACAGCTCGCTATCGTGTGCATCGCCGGATTCGAACTCCCCGACCACCGTCCAGTCCGAGCCGCGCATGCGCAGCACGTTGCCGATCTCCGCGCCCTGGAACTGTCGCAGTACGCCCGAACCGACGATGAGCTCGCGCAGCCCCGGGGTGAAGTTGCGTCCGGCGACGATCTTAAGTTTCGGGCGCAGCGCGAACGCGGTCGGCTCGACGCCGCGCACCGTGATGTTGGCGCCGCTGTTCTTGTCGTCCTTGCGGACCAGTTCCGCAATGACCATCACCTCGGCGGAAACCTGAGGCTTGCCGTCGGCGCCCGCGGCGATGCCCGGCGCCTCCTCGATGATGTCGGTCTGCGCGCGGTCCAGCCCGGAATTGAGCTCCGCATCAGACCCGCCGCGCATGATGAGGGCCGCATCCTCCCGGCCGGTGGCTTTCAGCGTGTCGGTGAAGCCCGCCGCCATGGCGAGCAGTGCGCAGAACACCGCGACGACGCCCGCCAGCCCGATGACGATGACGAGCGAGGGGGCCCAGCGCTGCGGAATGCTGCGGACATTGATGCCGGTAATGGCGAGCGCCTCACGCAACACGGGGTGATCTCCTTGGCGCTAGCGACCGGCCAGCGCGTCCACAATCTTCAGGCGCTGCGCCCGCAGCGCCGGCAGCAGTCCCACCGCAACACTCATGAGCACAATGGCGGCAATGCCGATCAGCCATACCTTGACATCGACGTACACCGGGAACTGATTCCCGGTTCCCTTGGTTACCGCCGAACCGGCGAGGGTTGCGAGCACGAGGCCCACCAGCCCGCCAAACAGGCACAGCGTGAAGGCCTCCGCAAACACGAAGCCGAGCACGCTGCCGTCGGAGAAGCCGAGGGTCTTCAACACCGCAAGCTCCGGAATACGCTCACGCACGCTCTGCGCCATGGTGTTGCCGACCACGAGCAGGAGGGTGAAAAACACCGCGAACAGGATCCAGCGCACGATGAGGCCGATGTCACCGATCTGCTTGACGAAGCTCACGTTGAAGTCTTTCTCCGTCTGCGTCTTGGTCTCATCGGGCGAGTTCTCGAACATCGCATCCACGGTCTTGCTGACCGAGGCCGCCTGGTTGCTGTCGCTGAGCTTGAGGATGAAGAAATTCGTGCGTCCCCTGCCGAACTGATTGGCCTCATCGAAGTAGTCGTAGTTGACGAAGGCCTGGTTGGTGCGCTTCTTGCTGTCGTCGTCCTTGCCGTCGAAGATCCCCACAAGATCGAACACCCAGGACTTGCTGCCGTTCTTCTGCGGGTAGATGTTGGAGGAAATCGGGATCTTCTGGCCGACCTTCCAGCCGTACTGATCCGCCATCTGCTTGCCGGCGATCATGCTGGTACGGATCTTGGCGAACGCCTGCCACTGCTCATCCGGCATGAGGTACTCCGGGTACACGTCGCGCTGGCGCAGCGGATCGGTCGCGAACACGATGAGCTGAGTGTTCTCCTGCCACACCCCGCCGAACCACTGCCAGTAGGCCACGCGTGCCACTCCCGGCACCGCCTCGAGCTTCGGCAGCATGCTGATCGGCAGGGCCGTCGTAAAGGAGACCCGCGCCTGCGTAATGAGGCGGGTCGCACCGACAAAATCGGCCCCGGCGCTGAACATCGAGTTGATCGATTGCAGCAGACCGAACAGCAGGAACGCCATGATCACCGACAACAGCGTGAGGATCGTGCGCGTGCGCTTGCGAAACAGATTCGCGATGACGAAACCGCTCTTGGTCATAGCTCACCCTGCCGGTTGCTTCAGGCCGCCTGCTCGAGCAGCTGCCCCTTCTCCAGGTGCAGCGTGCGCCGGGCAAACTCGGCCGCCTTCGGATCGTGAGTCACGATGACGATCGTCTTGCCGTGCTCGCGGTTCAGTACCTGCAGCAGCCCGAGAATCTCGTCCGCGGTCTTGCGGTCCAGGTCCCCGGTGGGCTCATCGCACACGAGCAGCTGCGGGTCAGAAACCAGCGCGCGCGCGATCGCAACGCGCTGCTCCTGGCCGCCGGAGAGCTCGCGCGGCTTGTGCTTGGCACGATCGGCGAGCCCGACCACCTGCAACGCCACCGCGGCGTTCTTCTTGCGCTGCGCGGCGGACAGCTTGGTCAGGAGCAATGGCAGCTCGACGTTGCCTTCGGCGGTCAGCACCGGCATCAGATTGTAGAACTGGAACACGAAGCCGACGTTGTGCGCCCGCCAGCGCGCCAGCTCCCCGCTCGAGAGCTTGTCGATGCGATTGCCCCCGACCAGCACCTCCCCGGAGGTGGGCTGATCAAGTCCGCCGATCAGATTCAGCAGCGTGGTCTTCCCGGATCCGGAGGGACCCATGAGCGCGACGAAATCGCCCTTGGGAATCTCGAGTGTGAGTCCGTGCAGCACTTCCACCTTCTGCTGCCCGCGCTCGTACACCTTGGTGACGTTGCGCACTGCAACCATCGGTTCGCTCATAAATTCCTCGCCTCTGACAGGATTTGAGTAAGACCATGCCTCATGAGGTCGCCACCCGCACCGCCGCCCCGTCCGTAAGCTCCGGCGGCGGATCAAGGATAACGGTCTCGCCTGCGGCAAGGCCGGTGAGCACCTGACGCGCATCGCCCATCGTGCCGCCGAGTGTGACAGTGCGTTGTTGCGCCTTTTTGTCCTGCAGCACGTAGACCACGTTCTGCGCACCTGAGGTGCGAATCGCGGCGAGCGGCACCAGCACCCCCCTGGGGGGCGCCTGCGCTGCGCCCGCGGGCTTTTTCTCTTCCAGGAACGAAACGCGCACCCCCATGTCCGGAACGATGCGATCGTCCTTCAGATCCAGCCCGATGCGCACCTTCACCGTCGCCTTGGAGCGATCGGCGGTGGGGATGATGGCGATGACGTGCGAGGGGATCTTCCAGTCCGGATAGGCGTTGAGCACCGACTCGACCGGCTGGCCCGGCTGCACGCGGCCGATATAGGCCTCGTTGACGTCGACTTCGATCTCCAGTGAATCCATGTCAACGATCGTGCCGATGCCGGTGCGCGTAAAGCTGCCGCCGGCGGAGAACGGGGAGATGATCTCCCCGACCTGCGCGGACTTGGCGATCACGACACCGGTGAAGGGCGCACGCACCGTGCAGTAATCGAGCTGCACCTGCGCGGAGCGCAGATTTGCCGTCGCCAGATCAATCTGTCTGCGCTGCCCCAGCACCTGTGCGGTCTGCGCATCGACCTGCGTGCGCGCCTGCTCGACCGCCTGCTCGGACACGAGGCTGCGCTTGACGAGGTCCTCCGCGCGCTTCACGTCACGCACGCTCTGGGCGAGCTGCACCTGGTCCTGGGTGAGCTGGGCCTGCGCGGAATTGAGGGCCGCCTCGGACTGCGCGAGCGCGGCGCGCTGGGCGGTGTCGTCCAGGCGCCCGATCACCTGCCCGGCTTTGACGTGATCGCCCTCCTCGATGAGCACGGCGGTGACGGCGCCGGTGATTTGCGCCGACACCGTCGCCTCACGCCGAGCGGTCACGTAACCGGTGGCATCGAGCACCGAAGCCCCCGCGGCGGCGGCGCCGGGGATGGGGCGCACCGCGGCCACGTGCACGGGAACGGCCTTGGCACCGGCGAAGGCCCACCAGCCCACCCCGAGCAGCACGAGTGCGCCCAGCGCGCCGCCAACGAGCCAGTAGCGGCGGGCGGGCGAGGCTGCCGGTTCGCGTTCCGTGCGGTCGATCCGCAGCTGATGCAGCAGCGCTTTATTGTCAGGGTCCGAGGACATCCGCTGGAGATCCGCAGGCGAAGGCGCGCAAGATAACATAGCCGGCAGCGCTTTCCGGCCGCGTCGCGCTATACAGTAATGCGGCGCTGCGAGCGCTGTGCGGCCCTCACCCGCGCGGCGCGCAAAATGTCAGACAGGCCGCTGCGGAGGAAGGGATTTTGCATCAGCCCGAGGCGATTTTCGCCATCTGCGCCCGCGCCTGTACGTACTCCGGCGCCAGCAGCAGCGCATGCTCGAGTGCATCGCGCGCGGCCACCGCATCCCCGTGCTCGAGCAGACTTCGCCCGAGAAACAAATACGCCTCGGCCGCGCCCCACCCGGGCAAGGGCTCCGTTGAGGCACGCTCCTGCTCAAAGGCCGCCACGCTCGAGCGCAGCTTCACGAGCGCACGGTCCTTGTTGCCACCGAGCGCTGCGGGCAGCTCGTAGTCACTGAGCGCATCGAGCAGCAGCACGCGCGGATCGCGTGGCGAGAGCTGCAGCGCCCGCTCGATGTCCCTGTGCGGCTTGCGACCGGCAAAGGGGACGTGCAGGCCGCCGGCCGCCAGTGGCAGCCCCAGGCAGGCCGAGCGCAGCGCCAGCGCCTCCGCATCCTCCGCCTGCAGCTCAAGCACGCCATCGAGTGCGCTCACGCAGCCCTGCGCGAGCTGCCCCGAGGAGGCACCCTTGGGCGGCGGGTGCAGTACCGCAAGTTGTGCGAGGCGCCAGGCGAGCAGCGCGGCGTAGTAGCCGCGCAGCCGGTCGTGCGAGTCGTCCGTGGCGAGCGCCTCCTGCACGGTCTGCAGGGCGCGAGTGTCCTCGGTGTAGTACCCGTACTGGATGCGGCTTTCGATATCGCGCCACCGGGTCTCATCGGCGCGCGTCGCGGCCGCGATGAGCCCGAGCACGGCCCAGACAGCGGCGCCGCAGAGCCTCGGCGCCGCGCTTGCCCGATGTGCCGAAGATTCAGACCGCCGCTGCAAACCGCCTCCGTTCAGTAGAATGCACGCAACATGCCCGAACATAACATAGCCGCGCCGTCACTCGCCGCCGCAGCGGACGCCGCGCTGATCGATATCGGCATCAATCTTGCGCACGAAAGCTACGATGCCGATCGGGAGGCAGTGCTCGCGCGCGCGCACGCCGCCGGCGTCGCACAGCTGATCGTCACCGGTTCGAGCCTGGCGAGCACCGAGCAGGCGATCGCGCTCTCGCGCGCGCACCCGCAGCGGCTGTTCGCCACGGCCGGCGTGCACCCGCATCATGCGGGCGAACTGAGCGCGGCGCGCCTGGCTGAGCTCACAGAACTGGCGCGCGCACCGCAAGTGGTGGCCATCGGGGAGTGCGGCCTGGATTACTTCCGCAACTACTCCCCGCACGCGGCGCAGCAGGACGCCTTTCACCGGCAGCTCGCCCTCGCGCAGGAACTGGGCAAACCGGTGTTTCTGCACCAGCGCGATGCGCATGCGGACTTCGTCGGCATTCTGCGCGAGCATGCGCCCGCCTGGCGCGGTGTCGCCCACTGCTTCACCGGTTCGGCCGCGGAGCTGCACAGTTACCTCGCGCTCGGCCTGGCGATCGGCATCACCGGCTGGATCTGCGATGAGCGCCGCGGCGCGCATCTCGTGGGCCTCATGCCCCTCGTCCCGCCCGAGCGGCTGCTGCTTGAGACCGACGGCCCGTACCTGCTGCCGCGGGACCTGAGGCCCAAGCCCGCTTCGCGCCGCAACGAACCGGCGTATCTTGCGCACATCGCCGGCGTCGTCGCGCGCGCGCGCGGGGAATCCCTGGCGACGCTGGCGCACTCCAGCACGCGCGCGGCGCGGGCCCTGTTTGGGCTGCCCGACGGCGCTGCTATGTCGAAGTGACCTGTGATTAAATGCATAAGTCGCGGTTATTGAAACAAATGAGACTCCAACATGGACGCTAAGCGCCTGAGCAGCCTGATCAATAAGACCTGGGATGACTCGATCATTGATCGGCTCACCGCCTACGTGCGCATACCGAACAAGTCGCCGATGTTCGACCCGAAGTGGCAGGAGAACGGCTACATGGAGGCGGCGGTGCAGCTCATGGCCGAGTGGTGCCGGGCGCAGCCCCTGCCCGGGGCGCGCGTGGAGGTGCGGCGGCTGCCCGGCAAGACGCCGCTGCTGCTGATCGACATCCCGGGGGAGATTCCCGGATGCGTGCTGCTCTATGGACATCTGGACAAGCAGCCGGAATTCACCGGCTGGCTGCCGGGTCTGGGTCCCTGGGAGCCGGTGATTCGCGAGGGCAAGCTCTACGGCCGCGGCGCCGCCGATGACGGCTACGCGGTGTTCAGCTCCCTCACCGCGATCGCAGCGCTGAAGGAGCAGCGCGTCGCGCTGCCGCGCTGCGTGGTGCTGATCGAGGCGTGCGAAGAAAGCGGCAGCGTCGATCTGCCGGCGCACCTGGCCGCGCTCGGGGCGGCACTCGGGGAGCCTTCGCTGGTCGTGTGCCTCGATGCCGAGTGCGGCAACTACGAGCAGGTGTGGAGCACGACCTCGCTGCGCGGCAACCTCGTCGGCAACCTGCGGGTGCGCGTGCTCACCGAAGGGGTGCACTCGGGCATGGCCACCGGCATCGCCGCCGACCCCGTTTCGCATTCTCGAGCAACTGCTCGGCGCGCCTCGAGAATCCCGTGACCGGCGACCTGCTGCTCGAGGAACTGCACGTGAACCTGCCGAAGGATCGGCGCGCGCAGATCAACGCCGCTGCACGGGTGCTCGGCGACACGGTGGCGGGCAAGCTCCCCTGGGCCTCGGGCGTGCACGCACTCTCCAATGACCCGGCGGAACTCATCATCAACAACACCTGGCGCGCCACACTCGCGGTGACCGGTGCCGAGGGGCTGCCGCCCCTGGGTTCGGCGGGCAACGTGCTGCTGCCTGAGATCGCCTGCAAACTCTCACTGCGGCTGCCACCGACCTGCGATGCGGCCCGCGCCATGCGGGCGGTGCGCGAAGTGCTCGAGCGCGAGGCGCCCTACGGCGCGCAGGTCAGCTTCGAGGACGCCTCGGCAAACGGGGGCTGGAACGCGCCCGCCATGGCGCCCTGGCTCGAGGCGTCGATCGCGCGAGCCTCGCAGACGGTGTACGGGCGCGACGCGGTGCACATCGGCTGCGGCGGCACGATCCCCTTCATGGGAATGCTCGGGGAGCAGTTCCCGAACACGCAGTTCTTCATCACCGGAGTCCTGGGTCCGCACGCCAACGCGCACGGCCCGAACGAGTTCCTGCACCTGGACTATGCGAAGAAACTCACCGCCTGCGTCTCGCTCGTGCTCGCGGATCATGCGCGCACCCTGGGTGCCTAGCGCATGTCGACCATGTAGCTGGGCTTGACGGTTTCCTTCACGCGCTGCCAGCCCTCGCGGTACTGCGCGGCGCTATCGGCCGGCGCCTCGAAGTCCGGGGAAGTGAACTCCGGGCGCAGGCCATCGAGCATCAGCGTCCACTTGGGCAGCCCCTTGGGGAACTTGCCGCGGCGCGTGAAGACGATGCGCCCCTCCACCGGCACGTCCCCGGCGACCGCCTTGACCGCGGCGATGCGGTCGTAGAGTGCGCTTTGCGGGTTGGTGAAGGTGAAGCGATGCGCCCCGTCCATGACGGTCCACTCGGCCATCTGATCGCCGCCGAATATGTTGCCGCTGCACGTCGCGCAGATCGATCACGACCACCCCGCGCAGGGTCAGCAGCAGGAAATCCACGTGAAAGCCCCCGCCCATGCCATCCGGCACCAGCATGTCGATCAGATGATCGCTGCAGCCGCCGGTGACCGCGGCGCGCAGCGCCTTGCGCGCCCGGTACTGCCGGTACCAGCGCCACGCCCAGGACAGCCCGAAGCCAAGCACGGCCGCGCAGCCGATCAGCGCCCAGGCGGTGGGCGGTAACTTGCTCAGCTCTTCCACGTCAGCCTCTCTCCTTCGAGCAGCGTGCGCAGTGCGCGCCAGCGTCGGCATCGATCTCGGTACTCTCACTGGCACGCGCGAACAGTCGTCGCGAGACTCGCCGGCACGGGCACCGCGCGCCCGATCAGCGGCTCGACGATCTCGGGAAACTTGGCCGGATGCGCCGTAGCCACCAGCACCCAGCGGCCGCTCGCGCGCGCTGCTGCCGGCAGCCGCGCCCAGGCTTCAGCGGCGGCGGCGGTGTGCGGACACCAGATCTGACCGTACTCGCTCGTAACCGGCGCGGATGCGGGCGCGGATCGCGCATCGTCACCGAGCAGGCACTCACCAGCGCCGCGCAATTGCGTCAGGTCCGGAAAGAGCGCACGCAGGCGCTCCATGTTGCTCGGATCGCCGACGTCCATCGCGGAGGCGAGCGTCGCGATGCTCGCGCGCGGCCGCCACTCGCCGCTGGCGAGGTAGTCCGGGACGGTGCGGTTGGCATTGTGCGCCAGCACCACCTGAGCAATCGGCAGCCCGAGCTGGCGCGCCCACAGACACGCGAGCGCGTTGCCGAGGTTACCGCTCGGCACGATAAAGGAGGCGCGCTCGCCGTGCTCGCGCAGGATGGCAAGGCTCGCGGCCGCGTAGTAGACGCTCTGCGGCAGCAGCCGCCCGAGGTTGATGCTGTTGGCCGAGGACAGCGCGGTGCGCGCCCGCAGCCGCGCATCGAGAAAGGCCTCCTTCACCAGGCGCTGACAGTCATCAAACGTGCCGCGCACCGCGAGCGCGCGCACGTTGCCGCCCCAGCAGGTGAGCTGGCGCTCCTGGGTCGGGGACACCAGACCCTTCGGGAAGAGCACCGCGACCTCAATGCCCGGCTCGCCCGTGAAACGCCGCGGCGACCGCGCCGCCGGTGTCACCGGAGGTCGCCACCAGAATCGTGAGGGGTCGCGCCAGCGCCGCGCTGCAGGCGCGCTGAAGCGCCGCAGCCAGAAAGCGCGCCCCGAAATCCTTGAACGCCGCCGTCGGCCCGTGAAACAGTTCGAGCGCCAGCAGCCGCTCATCGTCGGTCGAGGGCCACGCAGCGGCGCGGGAAAATTGAACGCCTCATTCACCAGCTCGTGCAGCTTCGGCCCGAGCTCATCACCAGCCACAAACGGGGCGAGCAGTCGCTCAGCGACCTGCGGCAGCGTGTGCGCGCCGCTGAAGTCTTCCGCTGGCAGCTGCGGCCAGTGCTCTGGCACGTAAAGGCCGCCATCGGGCGCCAGCCCCTGCAGGAGCGCGGCACTGAACGTGCTCGCCGCCGCGCGGCCCCGGGAACTGCGGAAGAGCAGCGACGCAGCGCTCACGCGAGCACCCGCGCACCGGCGGAGTTCAGCTCGACGCACCCAGGCATCGGTCAGCAGCTCCTCGCTGGCAAATTCGCGCTGCATCGCGCCGAGCACCGCCGGCGCTGTGTCCACCGTGGCCCAGGCGAACATCGAAGGTCCCGCGCCGGAGATCGAGCAGCCGAGCGCCCCGGCCTGCATGGCGCCGCGGCGCACGTTCTGCGAAGCCCGGGATCAGCGCCTGGCGCTGCGGCTCGATGACGACGTCTTCGAGGGAGGCGCGAATCATGTCCAGATCGTCCGTGTAGCAGCCGGAGATGAAGCCGGCGAGATTGGCGGTCTGCCACACGAAGTCCGACAGTTCCACGCTGCGCTTGAGGATCGCGCGCGCCTTGCGTGGTGGCCAGAAACATGTGCGGGTGCACGATGACCGCGCGAATCGCGGCGCGGCACCGGGATCTGCTTGACGCGCGGATGATCGATGCCGACGGTGAGCACCAGCCCCCCGAAGAGCGAAGGCGCGATGTTGTCGACGTGCAGCGCGCCGCTTGCCACCGCCTCTCCGGCCATGGCGAATTTCAGCAGCTCCAGCGGCCCGCACGGCCGCGCCAGCAGCGCATTGGCGGCCACGACGGCAGCGACCGCCGAAGCGGCCGAGCCGCCCAGGCCCGAGCCGAGCGGGATTCCCTTGTCGATCTCGACCTCGAAGCCAAAACCCGGCCGCAGCGCCTCCTGCAGCGCGAGCAGCGCGCGCCCGGCGGTGTTCTCGCGCTGGTGTGCGCGGCAGATGTCCTGGCGACCCCGCGCACCGCACGAATCTCGACCCCCGCTTCGGCTCGACGGCTCACGGTCACCCGATCCCCGAGCGCGTCGACGGCAAAGCCGAGGATGTCGAAGCCGATCGCGACGTTGCCGACCGAGGCCGGCGCGAAGGCGGTCGCGCGCTGCGGCGGTGCCGTGGCGCTCACAGCCGCGCCCCGAGGTAGGCCGCCAGCCGCAGCAGATCCGCGAACACGCCGCCGGCGGTGACTTCCGGACCCGCGCCCGGGCCCTGCACGATGAGCGGATTGTCGCAGTAGCGGCGCGTGGCAAAGCGCACCACGTTATCGGTCAGGGCGATGTTGGCGAACGCGTGCGTGGCCTCGAGCTCCTGGCAGCCCGACCGTCGCCTCCCCGGCCGCGGTGATCTTGCCGACATAGCGCAGCACCCGGCCGCGCCCCCGCGCCGCCGTCAGGCGCTGCTGCATCGCCGCATCGTAGCGCGGCAGCTGCGCCATGAAATCCTCGATGGTGCCGCCGGCGAGTTCGCGCGGCACCAGGCTTTCCACCTGCACGTCCTTCAGCTCCAGCGCCAGACCCATCTCGCGCCCGAGGATGATGAGCTTGCGCGCCACGTCCATGCCCGACAGGTCATCGCGCGGATCCGGCTCGGTGTAGCCGCGCTGGCGCGCGTCGCGCACGATCTGCGGAAAACGGCGTGCTGCCCTCGTAGCACGTTGAACAGATACGCGAGCGTGCCGGAGAAGATGCCCTCGATGCTCGCGATCTCATCGCCGGTCTCGCGCAGGTCGCGCAGCGTCTGCATCACCGGCAGTCCGGCCCCGACGGTGGCCTCGTACAGGTAGTGCGCGCCGCCGGCGCGGCGCGCCGTCGCGCAGGCTGCTGGTAGTAGGCGAAATCTGCCGCTGTTGGCCTTCTTGTTCGGGCGTGACGACGTGGATGCCGGCGCGCCAGCCAGTCGGCATAGCTGGCGGCGACCGCCGCGCTCGCCGCTGCAATCGACGATGCACCGTGTGCGGCAGGTAATCCACCCGCACGTGCTCAAGGAACCGCGCCAGGTCGGCTGCCGTGCCGCGCTCCTGGAACTGCGCGCGCCAGCTGCGCCAGGGCGAGCCCCGGATCCGCCGAGCAGCATGCGCTGCGAGCTCAGGATGCCGCGCACGCGCAGGTCGAGCTTGAACTGCTGGTGCAGCCGCTCGCTCTGGGAGGCGAGCTGATCGAGCAGCACGCGCCCGACCGTACCCGGCCCGATCACCCCGATCGAGAGGGTGTGCGGGGAGAGGTAGAGTCCGGCGTGCACCGCGCGCAGTGCGCGCGTGGCGTTGCGTCCCTCGACCACCGCGGAGATGTTGCGCTCCGAGGCACCCTGCGCGATCGCCCGCACGTTGACGCCGGCGGTGCCGAGTGCGGTGAACACCTTGGCCGCGATACCGGGCATGCCGGCCATGCCATCGCCGACGACGGCGAGAATCGCCAGATCCGGATCGACGTCGACGCTTTGAATCTGGCCGTCCTCGAGCTCGCGCTCAAAGGCGCGCAGCACGATCGCGGCGGCGCGCTCGGCCTGCTCCTGCGGGATGGCGCAGCAGATGGAGTGCTCGGAGCTGCCCTGCGAGATGAGGATGACCGAGATGCCCTCCTCGCGCAGCGCGCCGAAGAGCCGATGCGCCGTGCCCGGCACGCCGATCATGCCGGCGCCCTCGAGGTTCACGAGCGCGACGCGCTCGATGCTGGTGATGCCCTTGACCGGCAGTGCGGAGTCCGGGTGCGCGCAGATCAGCGTGCCGACCTTGTGCGGGGCAAAGGTATTGCGGATCCAGATCGGAATGCCGTCCTTGACCGCCGGCGCCATGGTCTGCGGATGAATCACCTTGGCGCCGAAGTACGCCAGCTCCATCGCCTCGTTGTAGGAGAGCGAATCGATCACCGTGGCATCGGGTACGCGGCGCGGATCGGCCGAGAGCACCCCGTCCACGTCGGTCCAGATGTGGATCTCCGCGGCCTGCAGCAGCGCGCCGAAAATCGAGGCGGAAAAATCGCTGCCGTTGCGCCCGAGCGTGGTGCTGCACCCCGCGCCGGTCGGAGGCGATGAAGCCGGTGATGATCAGCGTCCCGTAAAAATCGGGCGCGAGCTGCCCGGCAAGATTGGCGCGCGACTCCGCCCACTGGATGCCCGGCCCCCAGGCGCCGCGGTCGACGAGCACCACGCGGCTCGCATCCACCCACTGCACGGCCCCTGCGCGCCGCCGGCGCTCGGCGAAAAAGCACTGGAACAGTCGCGAGGACCAGATCTCCCCGTAGCCGGCAATCAGATCGCTGACGGTGCTGGAGGCCGAGCGCGTCAGCTCGACCGCGTGCAGTATCCCCAGAAGATCCTGACATTCGCGGTCAAAACCGCTGAGATAGGCCTGCGCGGCAGGCGCCGAGAGCACCTCCTCGGCGATGGCCGCGTGGCGCGAGCGCAGCTGCGCGAGCTCTCCGCGATAGCTGCCGTCCTGTCGCTCGGCGAGCGCCACGAGGCGCAGCAGCGCATCCGTGACCCCCTTGCAGGCGGACAGCACCACGGCCAGGCGGGCGGGCGGAGCAGCTTCGAGAATGGCCGCCACCTTGCCGAAGCAGTCGGCGTCGGCGACGCTCGAGCCCCCGAACTTGTGCACGACCCAGGGATCGGGTTGGCTCATCGCAACAGGATTTCAAGACCTTAAGAGTAAGGCCGTGCGACTCTACTGACGCGCCGCCGGGGGCGCAATGAGGGTCTGTACCGCGCGCTCCGTGCCCCGAGCGACCCCTCAGGCGATAGCAGCCGCTGCAGCGACACGCGCGCGTGGCCGGCAAGCGCTGCACCTCACTGCCTCCTCCGGTAGAGCGTCGAGCGCGGCACAGCGCTTCGGCGGACTGGCATAATCGTGGCACGTGGAAGCAACCCTTGGCCCCCTACTGCCCCTGTTTGAACGCGAGCGGCGCGCCGGCCGTGCGCTCGCCGTGGGTGTGCTGGTGCGCACCAGCGGCTCCACCTACCAGAAGCCCGGCGCCCTCATACTCATCGCGTCGGACGGGGATTACGCCGGACTGATCTCGGGCGGCTGCCTGGAGGGGGATCTGCGCGAGCATGCGCGCACGGTCATCGCCTCCGGGGAGGCACGCAGCGTGCAATACGACCTCACCGGACCGGATGAGCTGCTCTGGGGCATGGGACTGGGGTGCGAGGGCGCCATGCGCATTCTCCTGGTGCGCGCAGCGGCGGAGAATGACTGGCAACCCTTAAGCTACCTTGCGCAGGCCCTGCGCGCGCACACACCCGCAGCGTTCGGTGTGGTGTGCGACTCCAGGCTTCCTGAGCTGCCGGTCGGCAGTCTCGCCCTGCCGGCCGCGGTGCGCCCCGCCGCCGGCCCTTTGGGTGCGCAGCCGGTGCAGGCCGCACTGCGGCGGGTGGCCACGGAACGCCAGAGTGCATGGGTACATTCGCAGGCACCCGCGTTCGATCTTTTCGTGCTGCCGCTCTACCTGCCGCCGCGCATCCTGCTCCTGGGCGCAGGACCGGATGCCGCCCCGCTCGTGGACTTTGCCGCGCGCCTCAGCTGGAAAGTCACCCTGCTCGATCACCGGGCCGCGTACGCCGATCCGGCGCACTTTCCGGCCGCCGAGGCGGTGCTGCGTGCGGATCCGGAAGCGCTCGGCGCGGCGCTCGACCTCGGCGCCTTCTGTGCCGCGGTGGTCATGAGTCACCACCTGCCCTCGGATCTTGCGTATCTGCGGGTGCTCGCGCGCGCGCCGGTTCCCTATGTCGGGCTGCTGGGCCCGGCGGCACGGCGCGAGAAGCTGCTGAGCGAACTGGGGAGCGATGCGCTCAAGCTGCGCGGTCGGCTGCACGCGCCGGTGGGGCTGCCACTCGGCGGCCGCACGCCCGAGTCCATCGCGCTCGCGATCATCGCCGAGTTGCACGCCTTCGTTCACCGACCTGCGCCGCGCCCCGTGGCGGCAGCCGCGGGCGTGCGCGTCACGGCCCTCGAGTAGAGCGGCCGGTGCCATGAACGAGATCCAGCTGATTCGCGCCCAACTGGATCTTGAGCGCTCCCACGCCGGGGAGGTCGCCGCCGCCGCCGCCGCCTGCCTCGGCCGCGCCACAGCCGCCGCGCTCGCGAGCGGCACCCCGCTCGAGTCATTCCGCCAGGCGTGTGTGGATTATCTGGTGTGCGTACTCGCCTGGTTCGAGGAGCGCGACCGGCACCTCGCCGCACTCATTAACCAGTACGGATCTGAGCATCCCACGCGGGATGCACTGGATGCGGCCCTGGCGCGCCCCGGTCGCAGCCGCGAGGCGCTGGAGAGGCTCGAAGCGGCATTTGCCGGCACGCCGGATGCCACGCCCGCCCCGGGGGCGCGGCCGGCTTGGACGGATTTCGCGCAATTCTTCAGTGGCACCTGGAGCACCCGCCGCGATGCGCTCGATGCGCTGCTCGCCGCCAACTCGCGCGCGAGCGACTGGCGGCTCATCAGCGGCATCGACGCGGACACGATTCTCGAGGAGCGCAGCCGCTACGCGCAGGTCCTGGAGATGCTGCCGCCCGGGATCACGCTCGGGCCGCCTGCAGACAGGGCCGCCCCGTGAGTGCGGAACTTGCGCGCAAGAGCGCCACTTCGCTCTTCGCCATCGTGCTCGCGGCGGGCGCCTCCACACGCTTCGGCTCGCCCAAGCAGCTGGTACGCATCGGCGGCCGGCCGCTGTTGCACACGGCCGTCACGCGCGCCTCCGAGGTCACCGGCAGCGCGCTGATCGTAGTACTCGGCTCCGGAGCTGCCGAGCTCGGCGCGCTGCTGAAGCACTCGCCCGGCTCGATCGTGATCAATCAGGACTGGCGGGAGGGTCTGGCGAGTTCCATACGCGCCGGTATCGCCCGGCTGCCGCTCACCTGTGCCGGCGCGCTGCTGCTGCTCGCGGATCAGGCCGCCGTCAGCGCCGATGATCTGAAGCGCCTGGCGGGCACCTGGCGCAAGCAGCCGCAGGACATCGCCGCGGCGCTCTACTCCGGGGCGGTCGGGGTCCCGGCCATCTTTCCCCGCAGTCTCTTCCCGGAACTCATGCAGCTGCGCGGGGATGCGGGCGCGCGCGCCCTCCTGCGGCGCAACGCCGCCCGCCTGGTGCGCGTGCCCATGCCAAGTGCGGCGGTCGACGTGGATACGCCCGAGGATCTGCTCGCCATCGCCGCACCGAAGTGACCCGCGCGGCGCGCCGCTCAGCAGCTCTTACCGCTGCCGGCTTGCGGATGCGGAAAGTTATCCGCTTCGTCCTCGCCCGCCCGCGGCGCAAGACAGGCAAAGTCCTTCTCGAGCGTGATCTGCAGCCCCCCCCCGGGGACCGGCTGACTGTGCGCAAGCGTGACCTCATCGTTCGCGCACCACTCGTTGGCGATGCGCTCGGGCACGCGGATCTCAACAACGTTGGCACTGAAGGTGGCGTTGATCTTGGACGCGGCCGCATCGCGCGTCAGGCGATAGATGAGCTCCGCGTTCGGGGCAAAAGGCACGTGCTCTTCGACGCCTCCCTCTTCGGCGAGCGCGCGCACCTCCCCCTGCGTCAGTCGCAGGCGCAGCGAGGCGCCTTTAATCCTGAGTTTCATGGTTGCTCCGCGCTTCTTCGGTGAGCGCCAGAATACGCTGCGCCTGCAGCAAATGGGGCCGGTCGATCATCTGCCCGTCGAGGCTTGCGACGCCGGCACCGCCGGCCGCGGCAAAGGCCGCGACGACGCGCCGCGCGCGCTGCCGCTCAGCTTCGCTGGGCGTAAAGGCCGCGTTGATCGGGCCGATCTGATCCGGGTGTATCGCGAGCTTGCCGCTGAAACCATCGCGCCGCGCCTCCTCAAGCTCCCGCTGCAGCGCGGCGGCATCGCGAAAGTCAGTGTGCACGCCATCGATCGCCTGCACACCGAGCGCTGCGGCCGCCAGCAGGCAGGCGCTGCGGGCGAGCTGGAAAGTGAAGGTGAGTGCGCCGCCCGCATCGCGCTTGCCCGTGGCGCCGAGCGCAGCGCTCAGATCCTCCGCCCCCCAGGTGAGCCCTGCCAGGCGCGCGGCCGCGGCCGGGGCGGCGGTGAGCTCTTGCGGGTACTGCGGCAGCGCGAGCAGGCCCTGCGGGGTTTCCGTGACGAGCACCAGCAGGCGCGTGCGGCCGCGGACGCCTGAGCGGGCGGACTCCAGCGCCTGCAGCGCCTGTGCGGTCTCCACGATCTCGCGGGCGCAGCTCACCTTGGGCAACACGATACCGGCGGGCAACGCGTGCGCGCAGACACTCGAGAGGTCCTCCGCCAGCGCGCCGCTCGCGGGTGCGTTCACCCGCACCCACAGCTGCGGACCGCCGCCCCCCGCGGCTGCCGCGGCCAGCAGCGCCGCCACGCGGGCGCGCGCCTGCGGCAGCTGCGCCGGATCGACCGAGTCCTCCAGATCCAGGATGAGCGCATCGGCCTTGCTGGCGAGCGCCTTGACCTGCTTGCGCTCGCTGTCGCCGGGCACGAACAGCCAGGAGCGCAGCGGCGCGCCCGTGCGGTGCGCGTTCACGGCGGCTTCTTGAGCATGAGTGCGCTGCGGTGGCAGGAGGCGACTTCCTCGTTGCACTGATTCCAGGCGCGGTGCTCGAAAATGACGATGCCCGAGTCCTTGCGGGACTGACTCTCGCGCGTGGACAGCACCATCGTGACCGCGTGCAGGGTGTCGCCGATGAACACGGGCCGCGGAAAGCGCACCTCATCCCAGCCGAGATTGCCGATGGTCGTGCCGTAGGTGGTGTCGTAGACGGACAGTCCCACGAGCAGCCCGAGCGTAAAAACACTGTTTACGATGCGCTCGCCGAACGGGGTGCCCTTGGCGGCCTCCGCATCCAGATGCAGCGCGGCGGGGTTCATGGTGAGCGCGCTGAACAGGAGGTTGTCGGTCTCCGTGACCGTGCGCCGCACCAGATGCTCGAAGCGCTGACCGACCGTGAATTCCTCGAAATACAGTCCCGGCACGATCATCTCCTTCAAAAACAGGCACCTAGTGTTGCATAGGCTCATAACTCCAGAAAGGGTGCACCCAACCAGACGGTATTTAGCCGCCTCCGGGGCGCCGCCTATAGTCGGGCGGGCATGTATCAGTACGACGAACTCGACCAGGCATTCGTGGATGAGCGGGTTGCGGAGTTTCGCGACCAGACGCGCCGCCACCTCGCCGGGGAACTCTCGGAGGAGGAATTCCGGCCGCTGCGGCTGCGCAATGGACTCTACATCCAGCGCCACGCGCCGATGCTGCGGATCGCGATTCCCTACGGTCTTCTGAGCGTGCGTCAGCTGCGTAAGCTCGCCCAGATCTCGCGCCGCTACGACCGCGGCTACGGTCACTTCACCACGCGCCAGAACCTGCAGCTGAACTGGCCGGCACTGCCCGACGTGCCCGAGATCCTGGCCGAGCTTGCCACCGTACAGATGCACGCCATCCAGACCAGCGGCAACTGCGTGCGCAACGTCACCGCCGATCACATGGCCGGCATCGCCGCCGATGAGGTCGATGATCCGCGCCCGTACTGCGAGATCATCCGCCAGTGGGCGACGCTGCATCCGGAGTTCACCTACCTGCCGCGCAAGTTCAAGATCGCCGTGACCGGAGCCGCCGCCGACCGTGCGGCCTCGGAAGTGCACGACGTCGGGCTGCACCTCAGGCGCGATGCGCAGGGTGCGCTTGGTTTCCGGGTGCTCGTCGGCGGCGGGCTCGGACGCACCCCGATCATCGGGCAGGTCATCCGAGAATTCCTGCCGGTGAGCGAGCTCCTCGCTTACCTTGAAGCGATCCTGCGCGTGTACAACCGTCAGGGGCGGCGCGACAACATCCACAAGGCGCGCATCAAGATTCTCGTCAAGGCGCTCGGCATCGAGCGCTTCCGCGACCTGGTCGAGACCGAATGGCACGCCAATCGCGCTGCGGCCGTGCAGCTGCTGCCCGAAGAAGTCGAGCGCGTGCGTGGCTTCTTCAGGCCACAGCCCTACGAGACCCTCACCGACACCGACGTCACCGACGCCCGTGAGCCGCGTTTCAGGGCCTGGTATCGCTACAACACCCGCGCGCACCGCGTGCCTGGCTACCGCGCAGTGTTCGTCTCCCTGAAAGCGCACGGCGCGGTGCCAGGGGATATGAGCGCAGGACAGATGGAAGCGCTGGCGGACCTGGCGGAGCGGGTGAGCTTCGGACTGGTGCGTGCCACCCACAACCAGAATCTGCTGCTGGCGGACGTGCGCCAGCGCGAGCTGTACGAGGTGTGGCTCGAGCTCGAGCGCCTCGGCCTGGCGATGCCCAACATCGGCACGCTCACCGACATGATCGCCTGCCCGGGACTGGATTTCTGCTCGCTCGCCAACGCCGGTACGCTCGATGTCGCCCGGCAGATCCAAGAGCGCTTCGATGACCTGGATTATCTGTACGATCTGGGCGAGATCGAACTGAAGATGTCCGGCTGCATGAACGCCTGCGGCCATCACCACGTCGGTCACATCGGCATACTGGGCGTTGATAAGCACGGGGAGGAGTGGTACCAGATCAGCCTCGGTGGCTCGGCGAACGGCTTTACCGCGCTCGGCGAAGTGATCGGTCCCTCAGTGCCCAAGGAAGAGGTCGCCGCGACCCTCGAGCGCATCCTCGAGACCTACCGCGGGGTGCGCCTGGAAGATGAGCGCTTCATCGAAACCATGCAACGGGTCGGACTCAAACCCTTTAAGGAGCGCGCCTATGCGCCACATCCTGCGGCAGCGTGAGCTGCACGCCGATTCCTGGCGTTATCTGGGCGAGGAGATCGCAGACGGCGAGGCGGTCGTCGTGCCCTTGGCCGAGTTGCGCGCGGCGCGCACGCACTGGTGGGCGTGGTCCGGGCGGCTCGGCGTGCGCCTGGCACCGGTGGATCGGGTGGAGGAGTTGAGCGAGGATCTGCCGCGCCTGGATCTGATTGCGGTGGAATTTCCCGCTCCGGGGGAGGGCCGCGGTTACTCCCAGGGTCGGCTGCTGCGCGAGCGCTTCGGCTTTCGCGGGGAACTGCGTGCCGTGGGGGCCGGTGTGCGCCAGGATCAGGTGTTCCTCCTCGCCCGCTGCGGTTTTGATGCGATTGAGCTGGCCGCTGGCGAGGATCCGCAGGCTGCGCGGCGCGCCCTCACCCGCTACGACGTCGCCTACCAGCCGGGAGCTGCGCAGGTGAGCGTGCGCCGACAGCGTTTCTTCGCCCTTTAGCGCTGCGGCAGCACGACGTCGGTAAACATCTGCCGCACTTCCTCGGCGGAGCTGGCGCGGTGCGCCCGGTCGATGAGGCGCCGCTCCAGGTGCGGCGCCAACAGCTGCGCAAACTCGTACATGTACTTGCGCAGCAGCGTGCCGCGCCGGAAGCCGATCCAGGTGGTGTGTGCCGGGAACAGGTGCGAGGCATCGATCGCCTTAAGATCCGGGTCCTCTTCATTGATGGCCATGTGCGCAACGATGCCGACGCCGAGTCCGAGGCGCACGTAGGTCTCAATCACGTCCGCATCACGCGCGGTAATGGCGACGTTGGGCACGAGGCCCGCTCTGGCAAACGCCTCGTGCAGCGAGGAGGGACCGGTGAAACTGAAGGTGTAGGTGATGAGCGGATAGGCCGCGAGCGCCTTGAAGGTGAGCCGCCCGCCCTCGGCCAGCGGGTGGCTGCGCGGCACGATCACCGTGCGGTGCCAGCGGTAGCACGGCAGCAGCGTAAGATCGGTGAACAATTGCTCGGAGCCGGTGGCGATCGCGCAATCGATGCGATCGCTCGCCACCATCTCGGCGATCTGTTCCGAGGTCCCCTGGTGCAGGTTCAGACGCACCTGCGGATAGCGGCCGCGGAACTCGCGGATCACATCCGGCAGCACGTAGCGTGCCTGGGTGTGCGTGGTGCCGATGGAAAGGCTGCCGCGGCCCTCATCGCGCAGCTCCGTGGAGAGGTCGCGGATGCTCTGCGCCTCCTGCAGGATACGCAGCGCCCGCTCAATCACCTGCTGCCCGGCCGGCGTGATGCGGGTGAGATTGCGCCCCTCGCGCACGAAGATCTGGAAGCCCAGTTCATCCTCGAGCAGCTTGATCTGTTTGCTCACCCCGGGTTGGGAAGTGTGCAGCTTGTGCGCGGCGGCGGTGATGTTCAGGCCACTTTGGGCCACGGCGGCCAGATAGCGCAGTTGATGCAGCTTCATGGCGCCTAAGCCTAACCCAAGCGCTACCGGTCTGTGAGCCGGGCATAACCGGTCTATAACCGGCGCGCAGCAGTTCAGAAGCAATCATTCGTTCTTTAGCGGCGGCTGCCGTGGCTATAGTCCTCTGCACTATGGGAGAGCTGACGACGCACGGTTGGGCATACAAGGCGGCGGCCGTGCGCGCCCGTCTCGCCGCGGCACTCGCCCGCCACGGGCGGCTGGTCTACTCCAACAGTCTGGGTGCCGAGGCGATGGTGCTGACCGACATCATCTGGACGCACCTGCCTCAGATTGACATGTTCAGTATCGATACCGGACGGCTGCACGAGGAGACCTACGGGCTGCTGCAGAGGCTGCAGCAGCGCTACAGCCGCAACATCCGCGTCGTCTATCCGGATGCCCAGGCCCTTGAGCGGCTCGTGGCACGACAGGGCATCAACGGCTTCTACGAGAATCTTGCGGCGCGACTGGAGTGCTGCCGCATCCGCAAAATCGAGCCCTTCCGGCGCGCGATCAGCGGCTTCCCGGCCTGGATCACCGGCGTGCGGCGCGAGCAGTCACAGGGCCGCTCGCTCGGCCAGTCCGAAGAATGGGATAGCGAGTACGGGCTGTATAAGCTCAGTCCCTTGATCGACTGGAGCGAGGATGACGTGTGGCAATACATCCGCGCGCATCGCTTGCCGTACAATGCGCTGCACGACCGCCAGTATCCGAGCATCGGCTGCGCACCCTGCACGCGCGCCATCCAGCCGGGCGAAAGCCGGCGCGCGGGCCGCTGGTGGTGGGAGCAACCTGAGTCGCGCGAATGCGGACTACATCCAAGACAGCTGCCCGCGGCGGCCAGTGCCAGGGTGAACTAGGCCCGCACATGGACTACCTGCCGGTATTTCTGCGTGTGGAGGCCAGGAACGTCGTCGTCGTCGGCGGGGGCGAGGTCGCCCTGCGCAAGGCACAGTGGCTGCTCAAGGCCGGCGCGCGCGTGCGTGTGGTGGCGCCGCAGCTGCATGCAGACCTTGCGCGCTACGCCATCGATGCCGAACTGACCCACGAAGCGGCGGCGTTTTGCCCTGCGCATCTTGAGGCGGCGGTGGCTGCAGTGGCCGCCACCGATGATGCAGTGGTCAACGCTGCGGTCTCGGTGGCGGCGCGCGCGCGCGGCATCCCGGTGAACGTCGTGGATGATGCGCAGCTCTCGACCTTCATCTTCCCCGCCATCATCGATCGCTCCCCGCTTATTGTCGCGGTCAGCTCCGCCGGCCACGCCCCGGTGCTGGCGCGCGCGGTACGCGAGCAGATCGAGGCGCTGCTGCCGGCGCGCCTGGGCGACCTGGCCCGCTTCATGGGGCGCTATCGCCAGCGTGTAAAACGCGCCCTCGCCGCCGCAGGACGCCGTGCGTTCTGGGAGCGCATCGTGCGCGGCCCGGTGGCCACGCAGGTGCTGGCGGGCCAGGAGGACGCCGCCGCCTCGGCCCTGAGTCGCGAGCTGCGCGCCGCGCAGCTCACCACTCCGGCGACCGAAGAAACGGCAGCGCTCGGGGAGGTGTATCTGATCGGCGCCGGCCCCGGGGATCCGGATCTGCTCACCCTGCGGGCGCTGCAGCTGCTGCAGCAGGCGGACGTGATCCTTTATGACCGGCTGGTCAGCGAGGCGGTGCTCGAGCGCGCGCGCCGCGACGCGCAGCGCATCTTCGTCGGCAAGGAATCCGGCGAGCGCGGCCAGCAGGAGCGCATCCACGCGCTGCTCGTTGAGCTCGCCAGCCGCGGCAAGCGCGTCGCGCGACTGAAGGGCGGTGACCCCTTCGTTTTCGGCCGCGGCGGTGAAGAGCTCGAGGTGCTGCAGGCGCACGGCATTGCCTACACCATCGTGCCGGGTATCACGGCCGCGCTCGGTGCCGCGGCCACGAGCGGCCTGCCGCTCACGCATCGCCGCCTCGCCCAGAGCGTTACGTTCGTCACCGGCCACACCCACGCCGATGATCCGCCCGACTGGCGCTTCTTCGCCAACCCGCAGCACACGGTCGTCTTTTACATGGGCGTCGCGCAGCTGCCGGGCATCGTGGCGCGGCTGCGCACCGCCGGTGCAAGTGCCGGCACACCCCGTCGCGATCATCGAGCGCGCCACGCTGCCGCAGCAGCGCATCCTGCGCGGCACGCTCGCAGACATCGCCGCCCTCGCCCGCACACACGCGATCGAACCCCCCGCGCTGCTCATCGTGGGCGAAGTCGCCGCCGTGGCGGCCGCGGACGCACTCACCCTGCTGGCGCAGCCGAGCGCCGCGGGGGCCCTGGCATGAGCGGCGTGAGCGGCTTTGTCGGGGCGGTCGGCCACACGCCGCTCATCCGTCTTAAGCGCCTGAGTGACGAGACCGGCTGCGAGATCCTCGGCAAGGCGGAGTTCATGAATCCGGGCGGCTCGGTCAAGGATCGCGCCGCGAGCGCCATCGTGGAACGCGCGGTCGAGCGCGGCGAACTGCGCTCCGGCGGCACCGTGGTCGAGGGCACCGCCGGCAACACCGGCATCGGGCTTGCGCACGTGTGCAACGCCCGTGGCTATCGCTGCGTCATCGTCATGCCGGACAATCAGTCCGCCGGAGAAATACCGCCTGCTGGAGATGCTGGGCGCCGAGGTTCACCAGGTCCCCGCCGTGCCCTACAGCAATCCGAACCAGTACCAGAAGGTCGCCGCAGCGCCTCGCCGCAGCGCTGCCGGATGCCATCTGGTCGAATCAGTTCGACAACACGGCCAACCGCGACGCGCATTTTCACACCACCGGACCTGAGATCTGGGAGCAGACCCACGGCGCCGTGGATGCCTTCGTGTCCGCCTGCGGCACGGGTGGCACGCTCGCCGGCGTCGCACAGTTTCTCAAGTCACGGCGCGCCGGCGTGCGCTGCGTGCTCGCCGACCCCCCGGGCAGCAGCCTGTACTGCCTTCGTGCGCTGCGGTACTCTGCAGGCCACCGGCACGGCTCGATCACCGAGGGCATCGGCATCGGGCGCATCACGGCGAACCTCAAGGACGCGCCCATCGATGAGGCCGTGCACGTGGAGGATGCCGAGACGGTGCACTTCGTGTACCGATTGCTGATCGAAGAGGGTCTGTTTCTGGGCAGCACGAGCGGCATCAACGTCGCCGCCGCGGTGCGCGTCGCGCGCGAGTTGGGCCCCGGGCACACCATCGTCACCGTGTTGTGCGACGGGGGGGCGAAATATCAGTCGCGGCTGTTCAATCGCGCCTGGCTGGAGCAGAAGGGACTCGCCGCCTCCGCCCCCGTTCTGCCGCAAGCCTCACTCGCGGTGCTGCGCACCGCCCTGGTCGCGTAACCGGCCACCGACACTTTCCGGGAGTGGCCGGCGCACGGGCGCCCATGAGACAGTTGCGCCGGTGATCGACACGCCGCGCACACCCCGCCTGCGATGAACGCCCTGCTCGGACCGGCAGAGCTTGAGGCCCTGGGCCTGAGTCTGAACGTCGCCGCGCGCAGTGTCTGCTTCAGTCTGCCGCTGGCGGTGCTGGCCGCCTGGGTGCTCACGCGCACGCGCTTTCCCGGCCGCACGCTGTTTGATGCCTTCCTGCATCTGCCCCTGGTGCTGCCGCCGGTGGCCGTCGGCTACGTCCTGCTCATGCTCTTCGGGGCGCACGGGGCGCTCGGCGGGTGGCTGCAGCGGCATCTGGGCATCCAGCTCGCTTTCACTACCGCTGGTGCCGCGCTCGCCACGGCCGTGATGACCTTCCCGCTCATGGTGCGGGCGATTCGACTGTCGCTGGAGAATGTCGACCGGGGCCTGGAAGATGCCGCGCGCACCCTGGGTGCCGCGCCCTTTGATCGCTTCCTGAGCATCACCTTGCCGCTGATGGCGCCCGGGATCCTCGCCGGCGCGGTCACCGCATTTGCCGCCGGGCTGGGCGAGTTCGGCGCCGTCATCACCTTCGCCTCCAATGTCCCGGGCGTCACGCGCACCCTGCCGCTCGCGCTGTACACCGCGATGCAGTCCCCGAGCGGCGATGCGACCGCACTGCGCCTCGCCCTCCTGTCCTTCGCCCTGGGACTGCTCGGGCTCCTGGCGGCCGAACTTCTCGTGCGCCGTGTGCGCGCGCTCCTCGGCCGCTAGCCGGGACGCAGGATGTTGCGGGTATCGGTCATCAGGCGCCGACCGGGATTTGATCTCGAGGCGACCTTCGCAGCACCCACGCCGGGGGTCACGGCGCTTTTCGGACGCTCCGGTAGCGGCAAGACCACGCTGGTCAACATGATCGCCGGGCTCCTGGCGCCCGATTCGGGCGAGATCCGCCTGGGAGAGGAGGTCCTGACCGATACGCGCGCCGGCATCAGCGTTGCGGCCGAACGCCGCCACATCGGCTACGTCTTCCAGGATGCCCGGCTCTTCCCGCACCTGAGCATCGCGGCCAACCTGCATTACGGCGAGAAGCGTGCGCGGGCTGTGCCGCATTTCATCGATTTTGACCAAGTCGTCATGCTGCTCGGTCTGGAAGCCCTGCTCGCTCGGCGGCCGCAGCAACTCTCCGGAGGCGAGCGCCAGCGTGTGGCGCTCGGGCGGGCGCTGCTCGCGCAGCCGCGGCTGTTGTTGCTCGATGAGCCGCTCGCCTCCATCGACGTCGCCCGTCGCGAGGAAGTGCTGCCTTACCTTGAGCGGTTGCGCGATCGGCTGGCCATTCCGATGGTGTACGTCAGCCATCAGTTCGAGGAGGTGCTGCGCCTCGCCACCCACCTGGTGCTGCTCGAGGCCGGGCGCGTGATCGCCGAAGGCTCGGTCGCCGAGATGAGCTTGCGGCCGGAATTGCAGCGCGTGGTGGGACCGGATCTGGTGGGTGCCGTTCTTCATGGTGTCGTCACGCGTCTTGACCCGGCGAGCGGCAGCGCTGAGCTGGCCGTCGGCACCGGCAGGCTGCTGGTGAGCCTGCAGGGCGTGCCGCTGGGGGCCCGCGTACGCCTGCAGGTGCTCGCCCGCGACGTCATCCTCGCGATCCAGCCGGTGCAGGGCCTGAGCGTGCGCAACGCGCTCGCGGGCACCGTGGCCGGGATTACCAAAGACGAGTGGGGCGCACTCGTCACCATGGATGTCGGGGGCGCCGCGGTGCTCGCGCGCATCACCGACAACGCGCTCACGGCGCTCAATCTGCGGCCGGGGGATGCCGCCTGGACGCTCTTTAAGGCGGTTTCCACCCGCGGGCACGCGTTTCGCCTCGCGGGCGCACCTGAGGCGGCAAACTGAGCACGACTGGCGCGCAGGGGTTTGCCTGATGCGTACCGCGCCCCTAAAGTTACCTACCCTCCTCCTGCAGCGCTGAAGGAAACACCGGGGTGTCACTCTTCCTATCCGGGTGTCCGCTATGGTTCGGCAGCCTCCTGCTCGTCGTGCTGCCCACGCTTGCGGCAATGTCCGGTCCGATACTGATCCGTCGGCGCATCAAGCTCGAGCAGCTGACGACCAACAACGACATCGCTGGCTTTAAATTTGCGACCATCGGGGTTATTTACGCGGTCATGCTGGCCTTTGCCGTCATCATCGTGTGGCAACGGTTCAGCGATGCAGAAACTACGGTCGTGAAGGAAGCCGGGGCCGCCGCCACGCTCTACCGGCTCTCCGCCGGCGCGGATGCGGAAGGCCGCGCGACGCGCTCCGCCCTCGATAATTATCTGCAGCTTGCGATCGCGCGCGACTGGCCGCAGATGGCCAAGGAGGAGGAAAGCCCCGAGGTCACCGTGGCACTCAATGAGCTCTATGCGCGCACGCTCACGCTGGCGGTGGGCGATTTGCGGCACCAGGCGGTGCTCGTGGAAATGTTCAACCAGCTCGATGACATCACGCAGGCGCGGCGCAGCCGCTTGCACCTCGCGACCGGCATCATGCCCGGTATGCTCTGGGCGGTGCTGATCTGCGGTGCGATCCTCACCGTCGCGTTCACGTTTTTTTTCGGCACTCGCAACTTAAGGGCGCAGGTGCTCATGACCGGCGCGCTCTCGGTCATCGTGTTTATGGGCCTGTTCGTGATCGTATCAATCGATCATCCTTTCACCGGGCCGGTGCACATCGACAGCCGGCCCCTGCAAAGAGTCCTGCAGGACTTCGGCAACCGCTGAGTCCGTAGGGCCAATGAAATCAAGGACTTCTTGGTACAGTCCCTGCGAGCGGCTGAAGGCCGGCAGCCACCATGTCCTGAATGTCGTGCCGTTACAGAAACATTTGCAATCTGAGCGCGGGCAGCGAGGCGTATCGTAGCCTGGGGAGGAACCTGGGATGTCGCGCCGCGCAGATCCCCTTCATAGGGCGGATCCTCGTGAAGCCTCGAACCTGCGCGCCCCGAGCACGACCCCAGAACAGAACGCCGCAGCCGTGCCGGCGCGCGAGCGCCAATGGGCACGGGCTCTCGACGATTCGCCCGAACGGGAGCATCCTTAAGTACGGGTGAACCTGGCGTCGACCCGGCCTGCGGTTGTTGGATCATCACGGCTCGCAGCTAACAAGAACTTCGCAGCAAACATAATCAATCAAAGGTGGAGGGAGTCATGATGAGGCTACTGACTAGAAGCGCGATTGGATTAGTCGCGCTCACTTCGTTCGGCGTTGCAGTCGCCGACGACATGGGAGAGGTGACGGTCCAAGCGTCACGGGTCGTGAGCAAGACCGTAGGTACGACCGCGAGCGGGATACCGATCGTGGACGTTTCACTGAGTTATGGCGTGAGTGCCAAGGACCTTGACCTCGCCTCACACTCCGGTGCCATGGAGCTGCAAAAGCGCGTCGCTGACGCCGCCACGGCGGCTTGCAAAGAGCTCAGCCGCCAATATCCGAATTCAACCACGAGCGATGCGGACTGCGTGAAGACGGCGACCGCCAAGGCCATGGTCAAGGTAAACGAAATGCTCGCTACCGCGGCCAAAAAGCCCTAACGGAAAGCGCCGGGTAACGGCGAAGGGAGGCGCTTGCTGGGAATCGGCATCGGCAACACCTTCGAAGGCAGGCAGAGCGGCGGGGTAACCCCGCCCTCTGCCCGATCCGAGCGTCGCCACGACCCGCCGTTGCGCGGCGCCGAACCGGGTCCGCGGCCTGGGATAACCGGCGGCACGACCGTCGATGCCGCGCACGGAGCGTAGGTTCGGGCAAATCCCGGGCCTCAACAATCGGGCCTGCCTTGAGCGCGCCACCCGGGCGAGAATACGGGCCCGCGGGCAGTCCACGCACCCGCACGCGTGCGATGCCCCTGCTGTCTGCCGGCGCCGCCGGCACGAACGCAGTCAACGCGAGGGTGCCCCGCCTGCGATGGTCTTCGGTTATTTCTGCGCCAAATTGACGGAACTCGTCACGATGCCACCCAACGTCCCTATCAGATCGAGCGTCGCGTTGGTCACATTGCTCGACGGGTTCTTCTCACAGTGCTTGCGGATGAACTGCAGGGTCGAGGCGGCGTCCGGTGGGGCTACCGGGCTGGGCGCGTCGTCGTCCTGGAATGTTGGCGAGAACGCCGCGCGCGTGTTGTACGCGCTCATAAAGCCCCAGGCCCACTGCACGACGAGATCCATTTGCCGCGCGTTGTTCGGCGCAGCATCGTATTTGCTGAATTTCTCACAGGAGAAGGTTCCCGTGCCGATCGTTCCGACGCCCTGCGTTTTGTCCGCTGCCTCTGTGGCGGCAGAGAACAAAACCCCCAGCATGACCGTGACCACCCAGTAGCCCTTCATTGCCGCCTCCCCGGTTCTTTATCCGTTCCGCACAGACGCCTTGTTTTCCAGGCGAGAGACACTTGCGCGCTGACGTTACCACAGCTCTCAGTGACCGGCGGAACGATCAGCAGAGGTACGCGCCACCCAAACACGTGCGCGGCGCCAGCACCCAGTCGCGGCGCACCATCCGGCTACCAACAGCGGCGGCGCCACCGAATATGTGCTGGCGCGCGCCGGCGGCGACCGTGCAGAAACCTCAAGCCAGCGTAAATGAACAGCGGGCGTTGCGCGACGGGCGCTGCGTCCGATGAGCATGGCGCCTGCACGGCGTTTGACTCAGGTTGCGGCGGCACCGATCCGGGCACTCGCTCAATTACTGCTTGTGCGCCCGGGACCGTATTCACGGGCATTTGAAAACCTGATCCTCGCACTCATCGTCGTGAGTGTCGCATCGATCGGCGTGGAGGCGATCCCCGGGCTCCCGGTTTGGGCTACGCGTGCTCTGCGGATCGAAGAGATCGTCGTGGTCGCGGTGTTTTCGCTTGAGTACTTGCTGCGCATCGTGGCCGCGCAGCAGAAGCTGGCATTCATCTTCAGCTTCCGTGGTTTGGTGGACCTGCTCGCGATCGCGCCGTTCTTCGTGGCGGGCTTCGACGCGCGCTGGTTGCGGGTGTTTCGCTTGCTGCGCCTGCTGCGCGTCTTGAAGCTGAACACGCACATCCTGGAAAAAACCGTCGCCGAGCGCACTCGCGAACTCGCCGAGAAGAATGCCGCGCTCGAGCAGGCGCAAGCCCAGATCAAAGCCGAACTCGAGGTCGCGCGCGCCATGCAGAGCGCCATCCTCCCGGCGACTTTCCCCGCGAAGCCCGGGTGCGATGGGGCGGCGCGAATGATTTCGGCCACCACGATGTGCGGCGACTTCTATGACTTTATCGAGCTGCCGGACGGACGGATCGGGCTGGTGATGGCGGACGTCTGCGGCCACGGCGTTCCGGCGGCATTCTTCATGGCGGTCGCGCGCACCAACCTTCGTGATTTTGCTGCGCTGCACACCGACCCGGGCGCCTGCCTCGCCCATACCAACGTGGCGCTGTGTGCGCAAAATCCGCTCGATCTGTTTGTCACGGTCTTTTATTGCGTGTTCGACGCTACGAGCGGTGTGCTGCGCTACGCGAATGGCGGCCACAATCCGCCCTACTTGCGACGCGGCGACGGGTCGGTCGCAGCCCTCGACGGGGCGGGTGGGCTGGTACTCGGAGCGTTGCCGGACGCGGAGTATCCGGACCACACGGTACAGCTGACGCCCGGGGACCGGCTGGTGCTCTATACCGACGGCGTAACGGAGGCTTGCAACGCGGCCGAGGAGGTCTATGGTACGGAGCGGTTGATCGCGGTGGTTCAGGCGCACGGCGGCGGCGAGGCCAGGGTGCTCGTCGAGCGCATCTGCCACAGCGTCACGACCTTCACCGGCGCCGCCGCACAATCCGATGACATCACGCTCACGGTGCTCGCCTGGAGTGCGCCTTGAAGATCCAGGTCGAAACGCGTGCCCGCACCACGCTGGTAATTTTGGAGGGCAGGCTCGATTTCAGCGCCGCCGCGGCGTTTCAGCAGCACGTTGAAGCAGTGATCGCCGGTGCGGGGACGGCGCCCGCCACTGTCATCATCGACTGCGCCAGGCTCGACTACGTTTCAAGCGCCGGCCTGCGCGTATTCCTGCTGGCCGCACGCTCCTCGCAACGTGCCGGCATCGCGTTCGTGCTGTGCGCGCTCACGCCAGCCGTGCGCGAAGTGTTCGATCTGAGTGGCTTCAGCCGGATGATCACGGTACACCCCGACCGCGCCGCGGCGCTCGCGCACGCAACACCGGGGGCCGCGCATATAGAGCAGCGCGCGAGCGTGCCGAACGATGCGGCGCATCTGTCGACGCTGACTCGGTTCCTGCAGGAGTTCTGGTCAGTCGCCGCCCTGCCGCCAGCGCAGGCGCTCGCCTTCGAGCTCGCACTCGAGGAGGTCTTCATGAACGTCGTCATGCACGGCCCGCCGGCCGGCACCGCTCGGGTGGATGTGGGGCTGACGTTAGCCGGTGCCGACCTCACGATGACGGTGGAGGACGACGCTCCGGCGTTCAATCCGCTCCTGCTCGCAGCGCCGGACGTGACGGCGAGCCTGGCCGAGCGCCCGGTCGGCGGGCACGGCGTGTTCTTGGTGCGGCGCATGATGGATACCGTCGGCTACCAACGCGTCAGGGGCAAAAATTGCCTGACGATGACCAAGCACATCGCGCTCTAGGCACGCTGTTCTGCCGGCGCGCCGGCGCGCCCCGGCAGGTGCAAGGAGCGATAATTTCGCGTAGTTTGCTCTCCCAGGCACGAACACAAAAAAAGACCACATGTTCGAAATCCGCCTTGGCCCGGCAGGCGAGGCCATTATGACAGGGCGGCTGGATGCCACGCACTGCGATACGGCGTTGCAGTTCCTGAACGGCCTGCCCGAGCCGCGGGTCATCGACCTCGGCGGACTCGAATACATCGCCAGCGCGGGGCTGAGGGTACTGCTTCTGACGCAGAAGCGCGCCAGGGGATTGGGGGGTGGGCTGTTGCTGGTCAACGTCAGCGCGCCGATTCACGACATTTTTCGCTACACGGGCTTCGACCGGATCATCGACATCGCCCGGACGCCCGAATAGCTGCGTGTACCTCGGGCGCTGACCGGACCAACCTTTTGCTTGTTCAGTGGTACTTGTGAATGAGGACGAAGACAGGACCCTGGTGCAGCTCTGCCGGAAAGGGGATCGGGCGGCCTTCGGGCAACTCGTGGGGCGCTACCAGAAGCCGGTCTTCAATGCTGCGCTGCGGCTACTGCACGATCCGGAGGACGCCCGGGATGTAGCGCAGACCACGTTTCTCAAGGCATTCGAGCATCTGGCGGATTATGACCCGAGCTTCAAGTTCTACAGTTGGATATATCGGATTGCGATCAATCAGGCCCTTAACGTTCTTGCTTCCAGGAAGTCATCCGCGGACATCACGGGTGAGGAAGCAGACAACGCGCCGGGACCCGAGCAGCAGGTGGAGAACGAGCAGATGGACGCGGCGATCCAGGAGGCGTTGATGCGAATCAAACCTGAGCTTCGGGCGGTGGTCGTCCTTCGGCATTTCCTGCACTTGAGCTACCAGGACATGGGCGACATCCTCCTGCTTCCCGAGAAGACCGTGAAATCGCGCCTTTATAGTGCCCGCCAGCTGCTGCGGGACTGCTTCTTGCACAGCAGGGCGATCTGACATGGCCGAGCCGCGGCAACTCGCGCTCATTCACGCCGAGATCGATGGCGAGCTCGACGCCGCGCAACGGGCAGAACTCGCGCGCTACCTGCTCGCCGAACCGGACGTCAGAGCCGCGCGCGAGGGCCTCAGGCGCCTGTGCACCGCGCTTGATGGGCTCCCGCCGGTCGAGCCGCCAGAGCAACTCCGGGAGAGCATTCTCGCTGCACTGCCGCAACCGCTTCCCCGGTCACGCCAGTCTTTCGCCCCGCGCTGGCGCTATGCCGCCGTCATCGCGGGTATGCTTGCGGCCGGGGTGCTTCTGCTCGAGTCACTCAGAGGCCCTGAGACCGCGACAACCGATGCCGCCGGCACCATGGCCTCAGGGCACGCACCGACGATCGTCGATACGGTGCGCCTCGGCAGCGGGCCAGTCTCCGGACGGGTTAGCCTGTACCGCGACCCTGCGGGCCTGGGTCTTCAGTTCGAGGTGGCGGCGAGCGCTCCGGTAGACGTGGTGATCGCAAGCGACGGGCACACCTGGCGGGTCAACGGCCTCGGAAAGCAGGAAAAAGCCGTCGGGACAACGGTGGCGTTGCCCGGCCTTGGAACGGGCGGACAAACGGTGGAGCTGACTTTCATGATGGCCGGCCAGCCGGTGGGCGGCGCGACGCTGCGGACTTCCGGCGGTGGCTAGGCATCTTTCCATGTATGCACCAACTTTTTGCCGCTACTACAGTAGTTACTTACAGAGTGGGAAATTAGTCAGTGTTACGACATACCTTGGGAGGCTTTATGGCTGGTAAGACAGTGTGGATCGCCGGCGGACTCGTCGTGGCTGTGGGGGTGGTCGCCTATCTGACCTACCAGACCCCGGCTGCCCCGGACGCCGCCGGAACGATCGTCGAAGCGAAGCGCGCCCACGCGGACGGCACGAACAGCTTCAACCCTACACCGACGTCGAGCACGACGGATGATCGTGCCAACAGCGCTGCGGCGGATCGCGGCGCGGCGGACAACCGTGGCGCGGCTGATCGTGGCGCGGCTGATCGTGGCGCGGCTGATCGTGGCGCGGCTGATCGTGGCGCGGCTGATCGTGGCGCGGCTGATCGTGGCGCGGCTGATCGTGGCGCGGCTGATCGTGGCGCGGCTGATCGTGGCGCGGCTGATCGTGGCGCGGCTGATCGTGGCGCGGCTGACCGTGGCGCGGCTGACCGTGGCGCGGCTGATCGTGGCGCGGCTGACCGTGGCGCGGCTGACCGTGGCGCAGCTGACCGTGGCGCAGCTGACCGTGGCGCGGCTGACCGTGGCGCAGCTGACCGTGGCGCAGCTGACCGTGGGGCGGCTGACCGTGGGGCGGCTGACCGCAGCGCGGCGGCTCAGTAGGCTCAATAGACCTCGCTCGGCGGGACAAGAGTCCCCGCCGCGGAATGCGGCCGCTGCCGCCAAGCCATTTGGGTCGAAAGCCATAGGAGTGGCCCGAGCGTTACCGCTCGGGCCATTCCCTTTCATCGCTTGAATAACGATACCAACGGCCATTCGGGGCGGAGGTTCCTGCTGGGGGTCGTGACGGCGCTCATCGTCGCCCCTGGTATCGCATCGTCGGACGATCGCGCGTTCGTTGAGACCGAATCGCTGCGGATCATCTATTACGATCCGGGCGAAAACTACCTGATCCCGCATACCACTCAGAGCTTCCTGAGCGGGCTCGAAGCCCAGAAGCGATTGTTTGACTACGTGCCGGATGGCCCCGTTAACCTGTTCCTCCGGGATCTGAGCGACCAAGGAAGCGCCAGCGCGTACGTGGTGCCTCGCGATGAGATCGACTTCGAGATTGCCCCGTCGACTGAGCCGTACGAGACATTCTCCTCCGGCGATCGCTTCGCAACGACGGCCGTTCACGAGCTCACCCACCTCGCCACCAAAGATCGCGCCAGCCCGGAGGATGCGCGGTTCCGGCGTTTGTTTCATGGCAAGGTCGCGGTCGATACCGCACATCCCGAGAGCCTGCTCTATTATTACCTGACCGTGCCACGCGCGACCGCCCCACAGTGGTATCTAGAGGGAAGCGCCGTATTCACCGAGACATGGATGAGCGGCGGAGTCGGTCGCGCGCAGGGCGGGTACGATGAGATGGTGTTCCGTGCAATGGTGCACGACCGGGCCAAGTTCTACGATCCGCTGGGACTCGTGTCGAAGGGCACCGAGATCGACTTCCAAACTGGCGCCAACGCTTACCTGTATGGCACGCGCTTCATGGACTACCTGGCGCTCACCTACGGCCCGCAACGCTTGCTTGCCTGGTGGAAACGGGATGCCGGCAGCCGGCGCTATTACGCTGACCAGTTCCAACAAGTATACGGCTTGCCCCTCAATGAAGTGTGGCGGCAGTGGATTGACTGGGAGCATGGGTTTCAACAAAAAAACCTGCAGGCGGTGCACGAGCACCCGCTCACTGAATCCCGCGATCTGACCAGAAAGACCCTCGGAGACGTCTCCCGAAGCTACTTGTCGGCGGACCGTTCCAAGCTCTTCACCGCCATTCGCTACCCGGGACAAGTTGCGCACCTCGTGTCCATCGCTCGCAGCGATGGGGCGGTGACGCCGCTTAAGGAGATCAAGGGCGCCAGGGGCTACAGGTTGACCTCGCTCGCGTACGACCCGGGCACCGCGACTCTCTTCTATACAACAAACAACCAGACCTACCGGAACCTCGAAGCGCTCGATTTGCACTCGGGCAAGTCACGCCTGCTGCTCCAGGCCGCCCGGATCGGCGACATTGTGTACAACTCAGCGGATCGCTCGCTGTGGGGCCTGAGGTTTGTGAACGGTCTCGTCGTGCTCGTGCGCGTCCCGTTCCCGTATAAACGGTGGGAGAAGCTGTACGTGTTTCCCTCGCGCGAGCAGGCCTTTGATCTCGATCTTTCACCGGACGGGACACTCGCGTCTGTGTCCGTGTCGGGTCCGGGTCGAAGCCGCGGTTCGCCACAGGAGACAGAGGTCAGAGTTATCCGCACGGATGTGCTCGCCAGGGGCGACGCCACGCCGCTACATACCTTCATGATGGGAGCGGCGGTGCCGGAGGGCTTCGTGTTTTCCAAGGATGGTCGCTATCTCTACGGCAGCAGCTTCTATACCGGCGTATCGAACATCTATCGCTACGAGATCGCGACCGAGACACTCACGGCGGTCAGCAACGCGGCCGTCGGCTTCTTTCACCCGCTGCCCATTGATGACTCGCACCTTATCGTGCTGCGGTATGCGGCGAACGGGTTCGTGCCGACTGTTATTGAGGCAAAGCCGACCGAGGACCTGAGTGCAGTTACGTTCCTTGGCGAGCAGGTGGCGGAGAAATACCCCGAGGTACAGGGCTGGGTTGCGGCCACACCCTCCAGCGTCCCTTACGAATCCCTGATCCTGCGCACGGGTGCTTATAGGCCGGTAGGCGCGCTGTCGCTCGAGGCGTTGATCCCGGTGGTCGAAGGCTACCAAAACTCAGTCGGACTTGGCGCGAGCGCCCGTTTCAGCGACCCGCTCGGCTTCGCCTGGCTCGGCCTTGATACAAGCTATAGCCCGGACCACGCGCTCGCTTCCAAAGAGCGGCTGCACTTCACGGCGACCGCGCACGACGGAGACTGGACGACCGGTGTCGCGTGGAATCGCGCGGACTTCTATGACCTCTTTGGTCCGACGAAGCGCAGTCTCGCAGGCTACAACGGCTACGTGAGCTACGATCGCCCGCTGGTTTATGATCCGCCGCAGACGCTGCGCTTTGTGGCCAAAATTGCTTATTACGGCGACCTCGACACGCTCCCGGGCTATCAAAATGTCACCTCGCCCACGCAGAACCTCTTTACCGCGGACGCCGGCTTCATCGGCGTGGACACGCGTGCTTCCCCGGGCGCCGTGGATGCGGAGACCGGGCACAGCTGGTCGATCAAGGTGCACGGGTACGGCGCACAGGGTGACTTCATTCCCCGGCTGACCGGCACCTTCGATGTAGGCTTCCCGCTGCCGCTCGATCATTCCTCGATCTGGCTACGAAGCGGCGCGAGCATCTCTGGCGGAACGCACAGCAACCCGCTCGCGAACGACTACCTGGGCGGCTTTGGCAACAACTACGTGGACAGCGGCGCCCACGGCAGTGCCCAACGCTATCGGGACCTCTTGAGCATGCCGGGTTTCGACCTGGACGCGTTGCAGGGAAAGTCGCTGGTGAAGTCAATGATCGAGTGGTGCCTGCCGCCGCTTAGGTTCGAGAGCCTCGGGTCGCCCGGCTTCTACGCCAGCTGGGCGCGCCCCGAGATATTCGTCGCTGCCCTGGAGACTAATTTCAACACGGCCGCCTACCGCGGCAACGCCGAGGACGTGGGCGCGCAGATTGACTTCCAGCTGCACGTAATGCACCGGCTGCCGATGATGCTGTCGGTTGGCGTGGCCCGCGGCTTCGGGGGTGGCGGGCTCGGCACGACCGAGTTCATGCTGTCGCTCCAGGTGCTGTGACGCACGGCGCCGGGATCATGAACGCTGACCTGCTGCTGCACGCCCCGATAGCACTCCTGCCGGTGCTGCTATTTCTCGCGGCACTTGTCCAGCTCGATGGCTACAAGCTCCTGCGCTTGAGGATAATCCTGGCGATGGTCGTCGCCGGTGGCCTCGCCGCCGGTGCGAGCTATCTCATCAACAACTACGCCTATGCGCGTTTCAGCGGGGATTTCACCGCGTACTCGCGCTACGTGTCGCCGTGGATCGAGGAGTGCCTGAAGGCGGTATTAGTGATGTTTCTGATACGCACGCGGCGCGTCGGCGTACCGGTGGACGCCGGCATCGCAGGCTTCGCGCTCGGCACCGGTTTTGCGCTCGTCGAGAACCTCTATTACCTCGGCACACGTCCCGACGCCGCGTTGGCAGTGCAGGTCATCCGCGGCTTCGGTACGGCGCTCATGCATGGCGGCACAGCAACGGTGCTGGCCATGATCTCGATTACGCTCTACGAGAAGCGCCCGCACGGCGGGCCACAGCTGCTGCTGCCGGGCTATCTCGCGGCAGTCGCGCTCCACACCGCCTTCAACTTGTTGCTCGTACGGCCGGCGCTCGCGACGCTCGCGATCCTGGTGGCGCTGCCCGTGGCGATTCACCTGGTGTTCCGCTACAGCGAGCGCTCGCTGCGCGAATGGCTGGACACGGACCTCGAATCCAACGTGCAGCTGCTGGAGTCGATCACTACCGGTACGTTCCTCAACAGTAACGCGGGTCGCTATCTGCAGGCCTTGCGCGGGCGCTTTCGGGGTGAGGACCTGGCGGACATGCTCTGCTGCCTGCGACTGCACGGCGAGCTGGCGTTACGCGCCAAGGGGGTCCTGTTGCTGCGCGAGAGCGGCCTGGACGCGCCGCTCATTGACGCCGAGACGCGTGACAAGCTCGCCGAGCTCGAGCAGCTCAAACGCGCCATCGGCAGGGCTGGCGTGCTCGCGCTACGTCCGCTGATGATGGCGACCGGAAAGGACCTCTGGGAGCTGACACTGCTCGGCCGCTAGCGGCGCCGGCCGTTGGTCTGGGGTGCGTGGACGCAAACCCGCACGGCGCACGGGAAGCGGTGCTTTTCGGGTCGGCGCGCTGCGCTATGAGACTACGGTATTACTGGGTTTACGAGGTACTCAAAGGTACTCGTCACAGTACTCGCCGTGGTTCCGCAGGTCAGCGTTGCCGTCTGATAGGTTTCGGAGTTCACGACGGTATCTGTGAACGGTGCGGGAGTCGTACCACCAGAGAACACGGAGTTGAGGGGTTCCGATGCATTCGTAAATAGACCGTCCGTCGTTGTCAGGGAGCACACCGCTCCTGGCGCCATATTGGTCGTCGTCCACACCAGGTAGTATGTGGTGCCCGCGAGGAGCTCGAACCCAGTCCCATCGAAATATGCCGCGTTGTCATTGCCATCGACGACAGTAAGGGCGCTGAGCGTCGGGGGCGACGCAGCGGCACAAGTAGGCACGACGGTTAACGGGTTCAACGCGTCGGTCGTGATGGGAGCATTACCCGCAACTATGTTGACGTCGTAGTACAGGTGGTCGAAACGCATCATCAAGGTGCCGGACGGATTTTCATCGTCGTAAGGCGGGGGTCCCGCTATGAAATACCCGGGGTTCGCCGTAACCGTCGAGTTTACGTACCGAGCGGCGGTGGCCAGTGTATTGAGGGTGCAGCTGTAATTCTGGTTGTTGAAATAGCCGAGGCTGGTCGTGATGTAGCCCTGGATGGTCGACGCGACCGTGTTGGTGGGGTCGACGATCTGCGTAGTGGGCGGCTGCACAGGCGGCGCCAGGATCTGATTGAACGCCTGCTGCAAGAAGCTGAACTCGCTATCGATGTAGGCAGCATTCAATCCCGCCACTACCGTCCCTTCGATAAGCACTGACGGGTGGCTGCCCTTACCCGCTGGCGGTGGGTCGGAGGTGCAGGCGACTGTGATGTCGATCAGCGTGCCTTCGGGGATCAGTGATTCGCTCCCGGGCAGCGGCCCCCAGGCCGCGACCGGACCATTCGCACTCCCGCAAGGCGGGTTGGCTCCCAGGACCAGGCCAGGGTTGAGGGTGAACCCGGTCAAAGTATTGTTGATCGGCGTGGTCGAATTCTCGTACTGGTTGAGTCCCGAGGTGATCTTCGCAACATACATTCCAGTGCCTGTGGACCCGGAACCGCCAAACACATTGGCTGACAGCACCACGTCGGGCAGGTTGGCGCACAAGGGCCCGAGGGGCAGTGGTATGTAGTTATAGCTTGGGTCACCGTCGGTCATCGTGACGCGCGGGTCGGCGGCCAGGTTGCAGCTGTCCACGACGATGGGTGCGTTCGCCGGAATATTGACGGTGCCCGGGCCGGTAATCTGCAGCGAGAGCTGAGGAAGAATGCTGCAGCCAGACGGGTTGGTCGGGCTGACGACGCAGCTGCCCGCTTGCGTAGAGCCCGAGTTCGTCACCGCCAGGTCCGCAGGATTGTTGACTCCTTTGGTTACGATCGCAAATGCCTTCGTGTCAGAGGTGCCCGGCGGAGGGGCGGCAAATTCCAGAATCGCCCCGGGAAGTTGCCCGACGAACACATACGGGACGCCCTGGAAGGTGCCGACTTTGAGCCTCGTCAGGCCCAGGCCGAGGTTTAGCGCGTAAGGCGTGATGAATGCGTTCTTGGCCGAATCGAAATCCAGGATCCTGCCGCCGGCCGTCGAGAAGAGCAGGGTCACGTCCTGCGTGTTCGGATCCGTCGCCATGTCCATTCCGACCGCCACGGGGGGGATCTTAAAGATTGCCTGGGTCGAGAACTGCGCCTGCGTAACCACCGTCGAAGTCGGGCCGCTGAGAGGATGCGCAGCCAGCGGCCCGCTTTGAATCTGAGCTTGCGAATAGCGGATCACTCGTGTGTTAAACGTATCCCCGACCAGCACCAGCAGGTCGAGGGCGTTCCAAGCCGGCGTTGCATTGCTGGCTGCGCTGGAGGCTACCGTGACCTCTGCAAGCGCGAGGGTCGTGGCGGGCTTGTGAGTTATGGGATCCTGAAACGTATTGTCGATAAGGAGCGGCGCGCCATACGCGCCCGCGTTCGCGCCGCTAGCAATGATCGGTATTACCCACACGCCCGGCTTGTCCCAGGCGCAGCTGGGTGAAATCACGTACACGTTGCCGGCGGCATCCGCCGCCAGGCCGACCGGATACGGCGGTCCGGAGCCCTTGCCCGACCAGGAGAAGATCAGAGTCGGGGTTTGGTAGCTCGGGCCCGCAAGGCGCCAGATCTTGTGCTGCTCCGCATCCGCGTAAATCAGATCCAGCGTGCCGGTGACGGGGTTCGTAACCCAGGTGAGCGCGGTGTAAAGATTTTGCGGCGTGCCGCCCGTCAAGAGCGGATTCGTGGCCGCGATCGCTGCGCTGCTCGTACTCGGCATCGTGAGGCTGTTGACCGACCCGTTGGGGAAGGCATTCGTGAAGGCCACAGTGAGCTGTTGCGAGGGAAGCGGCGCGGCGTGCGCCACCGCGGAGGTCAGCAGTGCGATGGCAGCCACCGCGCACCGTGCCCGAAGAGCTGAGGTGGCCCGCGCTTTCTTGCTGGGAAGTCTCGTACTGAAATGGCGGCGCATGGTGCCTCCCCGTAAATTTTTCTTATGCCAGCCTGCTGTGCCGATCCACCCAGGCCTTATTGTGGTTTATCACGCTAACACAGTCATGGACGCGGATGCCACCAAGCAACAGGCCCACTTTCACTGTTAAGTGAGGAGTCGACTCTATGCCTATTTCACTGCGGACGTGTGCGGCGCAGCAGCGATGGTTGCCGCTCGCGGTGACGCCGAACTATTTACATAACGCTCGCGGCGATGCAGCGTGTCCAGGTACCGTTGTGCCAGGCTTCGATAGACCCACTCCGCGCCGCTGTTCTTGCTCAGCACCCCACAGCCGTGCGTAAGTCGCGCTTCCGCCTCGACGTAGCGCCCGAGCCCAGTCAGCGCAGCGCCCTCGATGCTCTCGGCGATCGCGGTGCGCCAGTGATCAGCCGATAGCGCAGCCGTGAAAATGCCCCTTGCGCTCTGCGCCAACTCGAGCGCCTCCGGATACTTGCCCTCGGCAACCCTGAGGACCGCAAGCATCATCAGGCTCGAGGCAATCTCGGGCGATTTGTCGTCGAACAGCCGCCGCCGCATCGCGAGTCCTTCCTGGAGATACCGGTCGGCTTGGCCGTAATCGCCGTCCATTGTCAACCCGAAACCCATTACATTCAGCACGATAGCAATCTCAGGATGATCCGCAGAGTACGCCTTGCGGTAAATCGCCAACGCCTGACGCATGTTGGCGAGTGCCTCACGGGTTTCGCCGCGGTCGTACTGCACGGAGGCGAGATTGAACAGCGCTCGGCCGGTTTCTGGGTGACGTTCTCCCTGCAGGTTGCGGTGGATCTCGAGCGACTGCCGCAAAAGCGCCTCGGCGCTTGCGAAATCGCCCTTGCTCTGCGCCGTAAGCGCAACGTTCTCGAGCTCGGTGGCGACGTACGGGTGGTTGTCGCCGAGCAGACGCCGGTACATCGCGAGCGATTCCCGATAGAACTTCTCGGCGTTGTCCAAGTCCCCATTCTCGTCGTACACGAACCCCATGTCGTTGAGCACTTCCGCGAGATCCGGATGCGGCTCGTTGCCACGCAGCTCCCGCTGGATGGCCAGTGCGCGCTGCATCAGCGGGATCGCGGCGCCGGGGTTGCCGCCTCGAGTTATCGTCCGCGCGAGATCCTTTAGCGTGCGCGCGACGTCCGGATCCTTGGTGCCGTAGAGCGCTTGCCGCAGATTGAGGGCCTCGCGCAGAGTCTTCTCGGCATCTGCATAGCGGCCGTCCAAATCGAGCAAGGTGCCGAGCCCGGCGAGTGCATTCCCGAGGTCCACTTGCCTTTGCCGGTCCTGCGGACGCGACGAGGCGATGCGAATCGCTTCGCGGTAGGCCTTCTCGCCGGCGTCGAACTCCGCCTGCAGAGTCAATAGATCACCCTGATGGCTGAGTGAGTCGGACAGCTCAAGGGGATCGATCCCTGGCAGACCGCGCCGAGTCGCCACTGCCCGATCGAGCAGCGGCCGCGCCTGGGCATAGAGTCCGAGCCCCATGTACACATTGCCCAGCGTATCCATCAGCGTCGCCTGGATCGCTGGCTCCTTGGCGAGCTCCTGATCAACTCTTGCCGCGCCCTTGTCGAGCATTTCCCGCGCCGTCACCGTATTGCCGCGCGCCTCGCTCGGGTCGGAGACCTTGAATAAGTCCACGAGGAAGCGGGCCGTCTCCTTGGCCGTGCGGGCCTCGGCCGCGGCACGTAGCGTCTGGCGCTGCGCCGCGGCACGTTGTATCAGCGCGTACGCCGCGAGCCCGCTGGTCAGCACCATGCCCGCGCCGGCGGCGCACGCGAAGGCGAACAGGCGGCGATTGCGGCGCTGCACCTCGCGCCGCTTGAGCGCGTCGAAACCGACTCCCAGGAGCCCGGCGATCAGTTTGAGCTTGGCGTTATTTGCACCGTCCTTGCCGGGGCGCGCGTCCGCGGCGATCGGTTCGGTACGCCGGCCACTGAGTAGGCCGTCCGGACCGAGGTGAAACCGCAAGGCTGGCGGGAAGCACTCCTCGGTCTCGCGACCGGGTATATCCGTCGCATTCGGTTCGCCGCCGACGATCAGACAGAATATCTGACCCTCGCGATCCAGGCGCTTGAAGGCAAGGATCTCCTCGTTGACCCACTTCGAGTTCGCCGCCGCAGGCGAGCAGATCACGATCTGGCTGGCCGAGGCGCTCAGTGCCGCGTTGATCAAGGTCCCCAGATCAGTCGCCGTGGGCAACTCGTCCCGATCCCTGAAGATCGGCGTGAGCCGTTTCGGCACTTCACCGCGCGCGGTCACGGTGCCGATCAGTGGCTTGGGCGGACGGTACCTCTCGAGCGCGCCGTGCAGCCACGACGCCCACCGGGAATCACGATGGCTATAGGTGATGAAAGCGCGATATTGGAGGTTTTGCATGGACCGTGCGGCTCTGCAGCCGGGTCCTGGAAAGCGCAGGCGGATTCAGGCACAGCACTAATCCCCAAGGTCTTCTCCCAGGGGAGAATCCGGCTCTCCACAATATCGCTCCGCCTCTCGTCCGTCTAGGAGCCGATGCTCCAGCAGCCAGAACTCGCCGATGGCGGCGGCCTGACCGGGGAGCGATGATTAGCGGTCTCATCTCGACCTGGCGCAACCGCCCGCCCGCGACCCGGACAAGACATTCTGGGACGGTGCGGGGAATGAGCCGACGAACTCATCTTCGTACTCGCGCGCGTCGGCAGCGATCGGCTCAGACGCTGCGGCTCGCCACCGACGATCAGGCAGAAGAGCGGTTCTCACGGCCGAGGCGCTTGAAGGCGAGAATTTCCTCGTTGACTCAGCCATTTCGCGGCTTGCGGCGAGCACGGATAACGATCTGGCAAGCGGAGCGTTGCAGTGCATCATTGATTGCGGCACTGAAATCGGTGGCTGCAGGTTATGAATGCCCGGTACTGGCTCGGCTCCGCGCGAGTTCTCCCGTGTCTGCGGCGACGGTGGCCGCAGCGTTGATCTCGGGAATGCCGCCAGCCGGCTCTAAATCAATCTCCCCTGATGCGAAAGCCAACCGACCGCAATAGCGGTGCGCGCATGCACGTCGCCGGGGGATGCCCGGACGATCAAACCTGCCCGCTGTTGGCACTAATCGGCGGCCCGGTACCACGTGGACCCCGGATCGAGCCGTCTGTGGGGGAGAGAGGCAGCTTTTGCGGCGCTGCGTCACATCGGACCCCGGCGGCTCACCCGTTTCGCTTCGTGGCGATTGTGGCTGATAGCGGCCCCGTGGGTGCGATCCTCTAAGGCGACGTGTCCCGACGTTCGCTTGCGAGCACCTGCTCTCGGGGCGCGAGAATGAGTGCTGCAACTTGCCGGCATGGCGTTGTTCGGCACTCCCGCAGGCGGCACAATGGTTCCGGACCCCCGTTTCCGACCTCACCGGCGAGGCCACGCTTGGCCGACCACACCGACAACCGAATCTCGCCGTTTATCGTCGGTGTTTCCGGGCACCGGGACCTGCACCCGGATACGCTGCGCCCTTTGCGCCAGGCGCTCGAGGAGGTCCTGCAGCAGCTAAAGCAGCTGCTCCCCGACTCCGAGGTGCGCGTCATGGCGGGCATGGCGACCGGCGCCGATCTGTTGGTCGTGCAAACGGCCCTCGGTCTCGGCTGCGAGGTCGATGCCATGCTCCCTATGCGACTCGATCAGTACGCGTCCGACTTCGATCCGGACTCGTTCGCGCTGCTCAAGACGCTGCTGGCGCACCCTGCGGTCCACAGTTTCGCCCTACCGCTCAGTGCCCGGGCAGTGCAGAGCGCGACCGCTGCGGGCATCTCGCGCCGGGACACGCGCTACGCGGCACTCACACAGACCCTCACGCGCGGATGCAGTCTCCTGATCGCGCTGTGGGACGGAGAGTCGTCGCTGCTCCCCGGCGGCACTGCAGACACGGTGCTGCGCTACCTCCGGGTGCGCACCGAGGACAATAAGAACGACGCGCGACTGCAAATCACGGACGCGCCTGCCGATCACGACCTGCCGACCCGGCTCGTTTACTGGATACCGGCCGCCCGCGCGCAGGCAGGTCCCGCTCCGGACATCGGTGCGCCCTGCTTTCTGGCGGGGCTCAGCGATAACGTCCTATTGCGATTGCCGGCGATGCCCCACCGGCTCAAAGTCCAGCTGCAGTCGCTGAACGTCTATAACCGCGAGTACCAGCGCCTCACGAAACATCGGCGTGGCAATAGCTCTCCGGACTGCCTCATGAGCAGCCTGCCGGCGACGCTGGCGGTGAGCGCCCAGGACCGTCCGACGCTCGAGCGGATTGACGCCCAGTACGGTAAGGCCGACGCACTCGCCGTTCACTTCCAGAAGCGCTCTGACTACCTATTCACCTTCTTCAACCTCGTTGCTTTCTCGATGGGCCTGGCTTATCTCGCCTACGAGAAATTCTTCGGCACGCGCGTGTTGTTGTTCTTGTACCTGCTAATCCTGATCTCGGGTGCCGGTTTGTACCATTTATTGCACGAGCGCCACTGGTTCGCCAAACACCTGATGTGTCGGGCGCTCGCGGAAACGCTGCGCGTGAAGTTCTACCTGAGGCTCGCCCGAGGCGAGCACCTGGTGGATGCCGAGGAAATGCTCGCCCTCTCCGGCGTAAACCGCTTCCATGGCTTTGGCTGGATCGCCCATGTTCTGATCTCGCTCGAGTCTCCCGCCGCCGGCGCCTACCCCGGACGCGGCGCGAAGCTGGATGATGCGTTCTACCTGGCCTGGATCGAGAATCAGCACCGATACTTCGTCAGAAAGGTAGCCCAGCTGCATCGCAGCGAGCGGCATACGAAGTGGCTAAAGCGCGCCTTGTTCGGGCTCATAATTTTCATGATCTTAAGTCTGTTGTTGGTCGGCAGGGCCGGTGGCGATCGAGTGATCTTGGGCATATCGCTCGAAAACGCACTGACATTTATCATCGGGCTGGCCGCCGTGACGCTCGCCTCTTGGGAGCTGCACCAGAACAAGATGGCGAACCGCGAGCTGCTGTGGCAGTACCGGAATCAACTGAAGCACTTCTCCCGCGCGCGCTCGCAGCTGGCGCGCACACTTGCCGCGAGCCGCCGCCTGAAGATCCTCGCTGAGTTGGGCAAGGACTCCCTGATGGAAAGCTACCTGTGGACGATCCATCGGTTTCACCGCGAGCACGAGCCGCCGGGCCGAGCCTAACCGAGGTACAGTTGTGCGCGCTCGGTCTCTCGAGTGGTCATTGCCAATGCTCGCTGTGCGGTCATCGTCGTGCGGTAACGATCCTGCGCCTGCGCCCTAAAAATCGTCAGATCAGATGTGAAGGATGTGTTCTGACATACTCGAAAGCCGACGTTCACCAGCAGCAGCTCTGGGTTGTTACCGCTCCGCCCGGCGGGGTTCAGTTCGGCCAAGACAGAATCCCGGACGGATCAGGAGCAGACATGCACCATGTTCGACGGCGTGGCGCCGAAACGGACAATTCTCCAACGGCCCGACGAGTGCTCTTGCACCTCGACTCGCAGGTGGCGCACGCCGCTTTCGCTCAGTGAGTCGGGGTCAGTCCACATTTGCCTCTCGCCAAGGGGCTCGAGTGTCTGTTCGGTTGTCTCGGCGCCTCGGGAGACGCGACGGGGTGCGTCGCTCCAAGACTCTGATTGTGTCGGCGATCCTGGTGTGCCGTTGGAATCGATCCCCCCATCGATTCGTTGCTCCACGAGATACGGGATTGCAGAGGTGCCCATACCGGCATCGCGTGCGCGCGTGACCTCCTGCTCGACAACGGGCACCACAGCTGCGGTGTCGAAGCTCGAGCGCACTTGGACAGCGACTTGCTTCGCAGACATCGGATCTGCGAAGAAACCCAGCCGAAGAAAATAGCGGCAACGCCCCTGGCGGCGACTTTCTGTCGCGTAGAGCGTATATGCCTTGAATATAGCGAGCGACGGCACGCAGCTGAGGTCGATCGGCTGCGCCGACCAGTGGAGCTGCACGGCAAAGGAAACCGGTGCGCCCTGAACGACAGCCTCCTTCAACGCCTGCCGAGTACTCGTGTCGTCGGGGCGGAGCAACGCAATCTGATCGCAATTCCTCTCATCAACCTCGTCCTGAACTGCCGAAAGACGGCGCGTTTCCAGAATCTTTAGCACCTGTGTGTCGGTCAGTGATTCATCTTTAACCGGTGCGTGGGCGCTGCTTTGGGGAACTACCGGCTGAGAATCAGCGGGCGGCAGCGGAGGCGCCTCGGATTTGGCCGGGCGCAAAAACGCGACCGGTGCAATGGTCGCGAACGCGTTCGGATAATGGCGACGAACGGATTCTGCCCATCTCTCGGCATCCGCCAGCGTCTCGAAGTACCCCATGTGGAGGTACAACCGTTCACTGTCATCCGGCTGACGCGCACGACTCATGAAGAAGGTGAAAGGCTTTAGCTGCGGTGATTGGGGCGGCCGAATGGACACAGGTGCAGCCAGCGGGCACAGCGTGAGCATGAAAGGGCCGGTACCAGCCTGCGCCCGATGCACTGGATTGGGGTTTGATGACCCGGTGGGCCTTGCCGATGTTGATGTCATGAGCTCTCCCTGAAACGAACGTTCGAGTCACGGTCGGGGGAGCGCCAGATCTAAGGCAGGCGAGCTTGCACGCTCACACCCGGGAGTGGAGTGGCAACCCCGCTGTCTTAGGCTGTTACGCCCTTAGACCGGTAGCTTTGCGTCCCCGCCTTTCGAACGGGTTTGCCCTTAGGTGCCTAGCTCGGTCTCAGGACGTGTCCGATCCGAGTCCAGGCAAGACTCGCGGAATGGATCGCATCTCAAGATCGCGCTGTCATAAGCATGGCCGCTTGAGGACCATATGTCTAGTGGTATGGCCCCTCTGGGGTGGTAGTACTCCGGAGCGCCTAAACCAAGCCGGGTGCATTGTCCTGCGACAGCTTCATCAGATCGCGGTTTCGCAAGCTTAGTCTCGATGACTTGAGCGCCAGCACAAATGCTTACTGCGCATCGATGCGAAACAGTACCTGCAGTGGATAACCTGCGGCACCTTCGAAAAACCCACGGTCCAGAGCCAGATGCTCCTCGGTTACTTTCAGTTCAATGATTTTGGGGAGTGTTTGGAACCCGGCAGCGGCCAGGGCATTAAAGTAGTCCGCAAAAGTCTTGTGCATGTAACTCACCGGAACGGCGTTGCCGTCCCTTCTCCAGAGGTACCCGTCATAGGATTCATCGACTCCGGCAAAGTAGTCTCGTCCCTTTGAGTCGAAGTAAACGGGCTGCTCCTGTGCGCGGATATAGGGCAGAAACGGGTGCGGAACGGTGAAAATGAAACGACCGCCCGGAGCCAGGCGCGAACGCACGGTCCGGAACACCTCGGTCATTTCGGCACAGTTCAAATAGCTGACCATAAAGACGGCGATCACCCGGTCGAATTGCTCCCGGGGAAATTCCCGAAAATCCGTGGCATTGCCGCTCTTGAAAGTCATCGGACACGGTGCACCGCTCGCGGCAGCCTGTGCACGAGCGACCATCTCGCTGGAGATATCGATACCGAATATCGACTGAGCGCCTGCCTGCGCCACCAGCCGGGCAACGTATCCTTCTCCGCACCCCAGATCCAGCACATGTTTGCCCGTCAGGGGCGCAAGTTCCTGCAGTACGAGCGGTCTGGCGGTGAAGTCCGAGAGGATCATGGGCTCCTGCCGGGCCCACTGGTCTGCGTTCTGATCGAACATTCCAGCAAAAGGATCAATCGGCATGACATCGGCCCCTAAGCAACAAGGTAAGCGGAGATGTTGCCTGTCGCGGTGTCCTCGCTAATCGCGTCGACTGCCACACTTGGCGTTAACGCTCCGCGTCTTGGCAATGCCCATTCTGTGCTGCTGGATCGCATGGGCTCTGGCTCGAAGCATCCGGCACCGCCTTCTCACTCACCAGGGTAAGCACGTCGTAGCTGGCGACCACTTCGCCATGCTGATTGGTGATCGCGGTATCCCAGCGCACCTCACCGTAGCCAGAAGCGGCGCGCACGGATTTTTCCTTGCAGGTGAGACGCACCTTGATGCAATCGCCGGGCTTTACCGGTTTGGTGAATCGAAGTCCGTCGATGCCGTAGTTCGCAAGCACCGGGCCATAGGGCGGATCGACGAACAAACCCGCGGCAGCGGAGACGAGGAAGTAGCCGTGCGCAACCCGGCCGCCGAAGAGCGGATTGCGCGCCGCCTGCGCCTCATCCATGTGCGCGTAAAAGCGATCGCCGGAGAGCGCCGCGAAGCGCTCGATGTCATCGACCGTCACCTCCCGCTCAGCAGAGTTGAAGGTGTCGCCGATCGCAAGCGTACCGAGGGGCTTGCGGAACGGATGTATGCCCGGATCAAGCTCGCGTGCCCCCTTCGTCCAGCGACCGGTAACGGCCGTGATCAGATCGGGGCTCCCCTGCACGGCGCTGCGCTGCATGTAGTGCATGAGGCCGCGTATGCCGCCCATCTCCTCGCCCCCGCCGGCACGCCCGGGACCGCCGTGCACTAAGTGCGGCAGGGGTGAGCCGTGGCCGGTGGATTCTTTGGCGCAATGGCGATTAATGACCACGATGCGCCCGTGATAGGGCGCAAGGCCGAGCACCAGCCGCGCCGCCAGGGCATCGTCGGCGCTGAAAATCGACCCCGCAAGACTGCCGCCGCCGCGCCGCGCCAGTGCAATGGCCTCTTGCGCCGACGCGTAAGGCACGAGCGTGCACACCGGTCCAAAGGCCTCCACGGAATGCACGGCCCGTGCGGGGCCCGCATCGCGGCAGTACAGCAGCGTCGGGGAGACAAAAGCGCCGCGCTCGGTATCCGCCCCCATCGGCGTTGTCTGGGCGCCATCACCGTAGACCACTTCGGCCTCACGGCGCAGCTTGCCGAGCTGCTCGAGCACCTCGCGACGCTGCGCGAGGGAAGCCACCGGCCCCATGCGCACGTTCTCCAGGCGCGGGTCACCGACCACCACCTTGCCGAGGGCCGCCCGCAGGGCCTCGAGCAGCGGCGCGGCCTGTGCGGCCGGCACGAGTGCCCGGCGAATGGCGGTACATTTCTGGCCCGCCTTGACCGTCATCTCGCGCACCACTTCGCGCACGAAGAGGTCGAATTCCGGCGCCGCCGCCCTGACGTCGGGGCCGAGGATGGCGCAATTGAGCGAGTCGGTCTCCGCGGTAAAGCGCACCGCATGGGCGAGCACCACCGGGTGCTGTCGCAACTTGAGCGCCGTGGCGGCCGAACCGGTGAAAGAGACGACGTCCTGACAGGTCAAGTGCTCAAACAGGTCCCCGACGCCCCCGCATATCAGCTGCACCGCCCCCTCCGGCAGGATCCCCGACTCGATGATGCGGCGGAACACGCGCTCGGCGAGGTAGCAGGTCTGGGTCGCCGGCTTCACGATCGCCGGCACGCCGGCGAGCAGCGCCGGCGCCAGCTTCTCGAGCATGCCCCACACCGGGAAGTTAAAGGCGTTGATGTGAACTGCCGCCCCCTCGAGCGGCACGCAGATGTGTTGCCCGACGAAGCTCCCGGTCTTCGACAGCGCTTCGAGGCTGCCGTCGACGTAGACACGGCTGTTGGGCAGCTCGCGCGTACCCTTGCTCGCGTATACGAACAGCGTGCTGATGCCGCCATCGATGTCGATCCAGGAATCATTCCTGGTCGCGCCCGTGGCGTACGAGAGCTGATAGAACTCCGCCTTCAGATCCGTCAGCAGCTTCGCCAGCGCCTTCAGCTGCAGCGCACGCTCATGAAAGGTAAGGTTGCGCAGGTTGGGGCCGCCCACCGCGCGTGCATGATCGAGCATGGCGCGCGCATCCGGTCCCGCCGTGCTCGCGCGGGCGATGACTTCACCCGTGGTGGCATCGCGCAGCGCAGCCCCCTCACCGTCCCCGGCCCGCCAGCTCCCGGCAACAAAGCTTTCCAGCTGCATGAGCGTCACTCCGCGCCGACGACCCGACCGTCGATGCGGTAGGAGCGTCCGCGAAACAGCGCGAGGCGTTCGCCGCGCTGGTTGTACACGATGATCTCGTAGAGCCCGTTGCGCCGCGTGCGCCACAGCTCGCTCGCCTCGGCTCTCAGCTCATCCCCCGCCCGCGCGGGGGCCAGAAAGTCGATGGTCGCGGCGGCGGCGACGGTGGCTTCGTTGTAGGAGTTGCAGGCGAACGCGAACGCGCTGTCCCCGAGGGCGAAGACGAGGCCGCCGTGACACACCCCGTGACCGTTCGTCATGTCGGGCCGCACGCGCATGGTGACCTCAGCCCAGCCGGGGCGCACCCCGCCCAAGCGCATGCCGAGGGCCTGCGAAGCTTGATCGCGTTCCATCAGCGCCGCGGCCGCACGCTCCGCCAGCTGCTGCGCCTCGAGGTCCGCCTGAGCGTCGCTCATGGCGGTTTCAGCGCCCCGTGAAGCGCGGCGCGCGCTTGGCGGCGAAGGCGGCGACGCCTTCGGCGTAGTCGGAGGAGCGCCCGAGCTCGCCCTGGTAATCCCGCTCGATGTCCAGTTGCGCGGCGAGGTTGCGGCCGAGTCCCTCGTAGATGGCCTGCTTGGTGCATGCCAGAGCGCGTGTGGGCGCCTCGGCAAAATGCCGCGCCAGATCCTCGATTAGGCCAGGAAACTCTGCGTCCTCCACGCAGCGCCAGATCAGCCCCCAGGCCGCAGCCTGCTCGGCCGAGAGCTTGTCGCCCAGGAACGCCAGCCCGAGCGCCCGCGCCGTGCCCACCAGGCGCGGCAGAAACCAGGTGCCTCCGGAGTCCGGCACCAGCCCAAGCTTGGCGAAGGCCTGCACGAACACCGCCGAGCGCGCCGCGATCACAAGGTCGCAGGCGAGCGCAAGATTCGCGCCAGCGCCGGCGGCGACACCGTTGACGGCACCGATGACCGGCAGCGGCAGCGCGCGCAGGCTGAGAACGAGGGGCTTGTAGTTCTGCTCGATGGAGGCGGCCAGATCCGGCGGCGCCGCACCCGGCGCGACCGCCCGGTCATTCAGATCCTGTCCGGCGCAGAAACCGCGGCCCGCCCCGGTGATCACCAGCACCCGCGCCGGCGAAGCCGGGATGCTGGCGAGCGCCGCGCGTACCTCGGCATGCATCTCGGTGTTGAAGCTGTTCAGTCGCTCCGGACGGTTCAGCGTGAGGCGCGCGATGCCCTCGCGCACTTCGAAGAGAATGTTCTGGTAGCTCACTGACCTTAGCTCCCGCACGCCGGCGGATTACTTCTCGTCGTAATCCAGCTCAAGCGGCGCGCTCGTGACGTGCGACTGACAGGCGAGCACGTAACCCTGCTCGAGTTCCCAGTCCTCAAGGGCATAGTTCTGCATCATGCTGACCTCCCCGCGCACCAGCTTCGTCCGGCAGGTCGAGCACACGCCCGCGCGACAGGAGAACGGCAGTTCGATACCTGCGCGCGCCGCCCCCTCGAGGATCGTCTCCTCCCCGAAGCGCATCGTAAAGGAGCGGCGGCGGCCGTCCATGAGGATGCTCACCTCGGCTGCGCCCGCCTCAGCGCCACGCGCCGGACCCGGGCCAGCCGCCGCGGCTGGCGCACTCGCGGACTCGCCGGCCGTCGTCGCCAGCGTAAAGTGCTCGGCATGGATGCGCGCGGCCTCCACCCCGAGGTCACGCAGCGTGGCGCTCAGAGTCTCGATCATGTCCCCGGGGCCGCAGAGGAAGAACTCCCGCACCTGCGGCGGCTCGAACAGCCGGGCCGCGAATTCGCGCACGCGCGGCGCATCGAGGCGGCCGTTGTAAAGCTCGACTTCCTGCGGCTCACGGCTCATGACGAAGTGCAGCGCGAGTTGTTTCAGGTAACGATCCTTCAGCGCGAGCAACTCCTCCAGGCACATGGTGCGGTTCGTACCGCTGTTGCCGTAGAAAAGCAGCACCCGCGCGCCGGCCGAGAGGAGCGCGCGTACCACCGGGAGCACCGGCGTGACGCCGCAACCGGCTGCGAAGGCAACATAGGTGGCGCCGGCGAGCGGCGGCAGGCGCGCGCAGAAACTGCCGTTCGGCGGCAGCACCTCAAGCAATTCCCCGGCGTGCACCTCATCGGCGAGGTGACGTGACATGCGACCCTGAACATGCACGCGCGGCACGATCCTCAGGGGCCACTCCCCCGGGGCGTTCACCAGCGAATAGGTGCGTCGCACCTCCTCGCCGCCGATGTCGGCGCGCACCACCACGTGCTGGCCGGCCTGGCCGCGGTACTGCGCCTCAAGTGACGGGGGCACCTCGAGGGACACTGCCACCGCGTCTTCCGTGTCGGGGAGCACCTCAAGCACCTTGAGGGGATGAAACTTCAGCATCTCAGATGCACTTGAAGTAGTCGAACGGTTCGCCACAGGCGCGGCAGCGATAGTGCGCCTTGCAGGGCGTCGAGCCGAACTCACTCACCCGCTCGCTGTCGGCACTCGCGCAGCGCGGGCAGCACACGGGGGCTGCGGCCTGCAGCGCCCGCGGGCTGGCAACGGCCTCCGCGGGCGGGGCGATGCCGAAGGCCTTGAGCTTGGCGCGCCCCTGCAGAGTCAGCCAGTCACTCGTCCAGGGCGGTGACAGCACTTCCTCGAGCAGCGCCTCCTCAAAGCCGTGCTCATCGAGCGCCGCACGCACGGCGGCGCGGATCACCTCGGTGGCCGGACAGCCCGAATACGTCGGCGTAAGTCCGATGTGCACCCGGCCCTGCGCGTCCTCATGCACGTGACGCACGATGCCAAGGTCAACGATGCTCAGGATGGGAATTTCCGGATCGGGCACGTGCTCGAGAATCGCCCAAAGTTCAGCGGCGCGCGCGGCGGAGAAGGGTGCAGCAGAAGCGGCCATGAAATGCGTCCTACCAGTGAGCGCCCGGATAGGTGCGCGGCAGGTGCTGCATCTCGGCGAGCAGGTGCGAAAGATGCTCGCTGTGTACGCCGCGCTTGCCGTGCCAGGGATAGGGAAAAGAGGCGGGACGCGTCAGGGTCGCGGCGCGCAGGTCTTCATCGATGCCGGCCGACCAGCCCGGGGCCAGCACGGCGAGCGGCGGGGCGATGCCGGCGCCGCTTATAAGCTCATCGACCTCGTCCGCGCTGAAGAACTCGGCGGTGAACGGCCACAGCTCATCGAGCGAGCGCTGCACACGGCGGTGACTCTCGTCGGTACCATCCCCGAGACGCGTGAGCCAGCCGCTGCTGAAGCGGTGGTGATATCGCGTCTCCTTCACCGACTTTGCGGCAATCGCCGCAAGGCGTGGATCCGAGGAAGCACTCAGACTCCGGTAGATCTGCAGCTGCCAGCTGTCGATGAGCCACTGCCGCACGATCGTGTGTCCGAAATCCCCGTTCGGTTGTTCGGCGAGCGTCACATTCGCGAACTCGGGGGCCTCGCGCAGGAAGGCGAGCGCATCCTCGTCCCGACCGCGTCCCTCAAGCTCGGCGGCGTAGCTCAAGAGCAGCCGCGCCTGGCCGATCAGATCAAGAGCAAGGTTGGCAAGTCCGAGGTCCTCCTCGAGCGCCGGTGCGTGCCCGACCCAGGCCCCCAAACGCTGACCGAGCACGAGACTCGTGTCAGCGAGGCGCAGCACATAGCGAAAGCGTGCTGCCTCGAGCGCAGGCTCGCCCGCCAGGGTTGAGGAGACGGCGCGCGTCACAGATTCTTCACTTCCTCGGGAATGTCATAGAAGGTCGGGTGGCGGTACACCTTATCGCGCGCGGGCTCAAACAATTCCTCCGCCTCCCCCGGGTCCGAGGCGATGATTTGCGCCGATGGCACGACCCAGATGCTCACGCCCTCCTGGCGGCGGGTGTAGACATCGCGCGCGTGCTCGATCGCCATACGCGCATCCGCCGCGTGCAGGCTGCCGACGTGCTTGTGTTCCAGGCCCGAGCGGGAACGGATGAAGACTTCAAACAGCGGCCACTCGTTGCTCATGTTGCGCCTCGCTTTCGGGAAGGCTCGCGACCGCTAGGCGGCCCGCGCCTTTTGCTTGCGGGCGTGCTCGGCTGCGGCTTCGCGCACCCATTCGCCCGCCTCATGGGCCGCACGACGCGCCTCGAGGCGCTCGCGGTTGCACGGCCCGTTCCCCTTGAGCACCGCATGGAACTCGTTCCAGTCGATCGGGCCAATGTCGTAGTGCTGCGCCGTCTCGTTCCAGCGCAGTTCGGGGTCGGGAATACTCAGGCCCAGGAAATGCGCCTGCGGCACGGTCACGTCGATAAATTTCTGGCGCAGCTCATCGTTGCTGAAGCGTTTGATCTTCCAGCGCATCGATTGCGCGGTGTGCTTGGAGTCCGCATCGCTCGGACCGAACATCATGATCGACGGCCACCACCAGCGACTGAGTGCATCCTGCGCCATGGCACGCTGTGCCTCGCTGCCGCGTGCGAGCGTGAGCATGATTTCAAATCCCTGGCGCTGGTGGAAGCTTTCCTCCTTGCAGATGCGCACCATGGCGCGCGCGTAAGGCCCATAGGAGCAGCGACAGATCGGGATCTGGTTCATGATCGCAGCGCCGTCGACCAACCAGCCGATCGCACCCACGTCCGCCCAGGTGAGCGTCGGGTAGTTAAAGATGCTCGAATACTTCGCCTTACCCGAGAGCAGCTGCGCGAACATCTCCTCGCGCGCGATGCCGAGGGTCTCTGCGGCGCTGTACAGGTACATGCCATGGCCGCCCTCATCCTGGACCTTGGCGATCAGCACCGCCTTGCGCCGCAGACTCGGGGCGCGCGTGATCCAGTTGCCCTCGGGCAGCATGCCGACGATCTCCGAATGGGCATGCTGGGAAATCTGCCGCATGAGGGTCTGGCGGTAGGCCTCGGGCATCCAGTCCTTCGGCTCGATCTTCTCCTCGGCATCGACCCGCGCCTGAAAGTGCGCGCTGCGCCCGGCGTCATCGGCCGGGTGGGCCGGCGGCTCCTTGCCCTGACTGTCGAGCGCCTGGGTGTACATAAAAGGACGGCTCCGCCGGCTTGCGCATGTGACACAAGACTATCATGAGAGACGCTATTTCTGTGTCACAATTTTGGGATGCAGCCGCCCTCCCCTCAGCCGCTTCCCGCCCACCTGCAGGCCGCGCTCAGGCATTTTCGCGCGCAGCGTCCGCTGCGCGGGGGGTCGCTGCTCGTGACGATCTTCGGCGATGCCATCGCACCGCGCGGCGGCATGGTCACGCTCGGCAGTCTCATCCGCCTGGCGGCGCCATTCGGGCTGAGCGAGCGCCTCGTGCGTACGGCCGCCGCGCGGCTCGCGCGCGAGGGCTGGCTTGAATCCAGGCGCTCGGGCCGGCGCAGCGAGTACCGCCTGAGCCGCAGCGGCGCTGAACGCTTCGCCGAGGCGACGCGGCGTATCTACGCTCCGGCCCCGCGCAGCTGGGATGGGCGCTGGACGCTGCTGATGCTGCCGGCCGGAAGTAGACGTCCCGCGCACCTGCGCGAAGGCCTGCGGTGGCTCGGCTTCGGACAACTGTCCGCGACCGTGTACGCGCATCCGGGCACTACGCCCGGGGAGGCACGCGGCTGGCTCCTGAAGATGCCCGGGGCCGCCGATGCGCTGCTGCTGCACGCCCGGGGGGTGGATGCCGTCAGTGAACGACGCCTCGCGGCGCAGGGGTGGGATCTGGCGGAACTGGGGCGTCGCTATCAGCGCTTCCTCGAGCGCTTCGAACCCCTCGTGCCCTTGGTCCAGAAGCGTGACTTCACCGGTGAGCGCGCCTTTCTCGTGCGCACGCTCCTCATTCACGAGTATCGCAAGATCCACCTGCAGGATCCGTTACTGCCCCCGAAGCTGCTACCGACGGACTGGGTGGGGCGCCGCGCCTACGAGCTCACCCGGCGCCTGTACGGCGCGGTCGTCGCTGCGGCAGAACTGCACCTGTCAGAAAGTGCGCGCCGGCTCGGCGGCCCGCTGCCTCCTGCGCGGCAGGCGTTGCAGAAGCGTTTCGCGCCAGCGCGGCAGTCGCGCGCCTAGATCGGGTGATTTCGTACTATTCGCATATCAATCACCGGCGCCTCGTACGTAGATCTCACGATGACCCAAGGCGCAGGCGCTCGCTAGCCTTCGATTGTGCGGAAACGCAATCCTCGGCGCACGGTGCGGCTTGAGCGACTTGGTTGCCTTGCCGGACGCACCATGAAGCGCCGACTGACCGCGTTGAGAAACGGCAATGTTGCAGAAAAATATAGTCAGGGCAGCAGCATGGCTTGAAATCGTCATGGGCGTCACCTTGATCGTGATTCCCAACATTCCGTGTCAGCTACTGCTGGCCGCAACACTGGAGGGCGCCGGCGTGACGATAGGCCGGTTCGCCGGCATCGGGTTGCTGGCGCTTGGCATTGCCTATCTGTCGACCGCGGCCACAACCCCGCCGCGCGGTGCCGTATTGGGGCTGTTAGTGTTCAACCTCGCCGCGGTGTTTCTTTTCACGTGGATCGGCGTCACGACGACGGTGCACGGTGTTCTGCTGTGGCCGGCAGCCATCCTGCATGCGGGAATTGCCGCTGACCTGCTGCCCGTATTCCTGGGCAGAACTTCACGCACACGGTAAGTGACGCCGCAGATTTAAAGGCCAGCTCAGCTGCCTGAGCCTGCAGAAGCCCGCGTCTTCAGCGCGAACGCTTATCGATCACGCGCTGCGCCTTGCCGGCGGAGCGCTCGAGCGAGCCTGGATCGCACACGAGCACGCGCGTGGAGATGCCAATCGTGGCCTTGATACGCCCCTGCAGCTCGTGCGCCAGGCGCTGGCGCACGGACTGATTGGCCGCCACGGTAAGCTGGCACTCGACGTGGACCGCAAGCTCATCCAGGTGCGCCGCGCGCGTCACTTCCAGGTGATAGTGCGGTGCGAGTCCCTCGAGCGTCAGCAGCAGCTCCTCGATCTGACTCGGGAAGACGTTCACACCGCGGATGATCAGCATGTCATCCGTGCGGCCGGTGATCTTCGCCATGCGCCGCATGGAGCGCGCGGTCGGCGGCAGAAGCGCCGTCAGGTCACGCGTGCGGTAACGGATCACGGGCAGGGCTTCCTTGGTGAGCGTCGTGAAGACAAGTTCACCGTGAGCCCCGGGAGGCAGCACCACCTCGCTCACCGGATCGATAATCTCGGGGTAGAAATGGTCCTCCCAGATGACCGGGCCGTCCTTGGTCTCCACGCACTCACTCGCCACCCCCGGTCCCATCACTTCCGACAGCCCGTAGATGTCCACCGCATCGATGTGCAGGCGCGCCTCGATCTGGTTGCGCATCGCCTCACTCCAGGGTTCGGCGCCGAAAATGCCCACGCGCAGCGAGGTGGCGGCCGGGTCGCGGCCCTGGCGCACAAACTCCTCGGCGATCGCGAGCATGTAGGAGGGCGTGACCATGATGATGTCGGGCCGGAAGTCCCCGATGAGCTGCACCTGTTTCTGCGTCTGCCCGCCGGACATGGGGATCACCGTGCAGCCGAGGTACTCCGCGCCGTAATGCGCCCCGAGTCCGCCCGTGAAGAGTCCGTAGCCATAGGCGACGTGCACGATGTCGCCCTTCTTGCCGCCGGCGGCGCGGATGGAGCGCGCCACGAGCGCCGCCCAGGTGTCGATATCGGCGCGCGTATAGGCGACCACGGTGGGCTTGCCGGTGGTGCCGCTCGAGGCGTGAATGCGCACCACCTGCGTGCGCGGTACGGCCAGCATGCCAAAGGGATAGTGCTCGCGCAGGTCATCCTTCAAGGTGAAGGGGAAAAGCCGCAGATCCTCGAGCGTGTGCAGATCCTGCGGGCGCACCCCGGCGCGCTCGCACTTGGCGCGATAGGGGGCGACGTGCTCGTAGGCGTGCTTCAGGGAGTGCCTGAGGCGCTTCAGCTGCAGCGCGCGCAGCTCATCCTCGCTGGCGCGCTCGATCGGCTCAAGCCCGGACGGTTGCCGCCTCAACACGGCAGCGCATCATCCCACTAGCCGGGCCAGGCGGTCAGCGTCCCGACGAAGGTCGCCAGGAAGCGATTGGCCTCATGGCCGTCCATCACGCGGTGATCCACGGTGAGCGTCACGTAGCAGCGCGGCTGCACCGCGATGCGTTCCTGATCGCCCTCCTGCACCACCACGGCGCGCCGCTCGAGCTTGCCGATGCCCAGAATCGCCGACTGCGGCTGATTGATGATGATCGGGGCGGCCAGAAGGCTGCCGCTCACCCCGTGATTGGAGATCGTGAACGTGCCGCCCCTCATATCCGCGGGCGTGAGTTTTCCGGCGCGGGCGCGCTGCACCAGATCATCCAGGCCGCGCGCGGTGTCCAAAAGGTCACGCGCCTGTGCCTCGTGCAGTACCGGCACGAGGAGCCCGGTGCCTTCCACCGCGGTGGCGATGCCGATGTTCATCGCCTCGTAGATCTCCAGCGCAGCTTCGGTCCAGCGGCTGTTGGCCTCCGGAACCGCGCGCAGCGCGGCCACCGCCGCCTGCACGAAGTAGGCGGTGAGGGTGAGGGGCACGCCCTCGCGCGCGAACGCCTCGCGCTGGCGTGCCCGATGCTCGAGCACCGCGCTCATGTCCGCCTCAAATACGCTCGTCACATGCGGAGCGGTTTGCAGCAGGCTCTGGACCATGTGCTCGGCGATCCGCTTGCGCACCGCGCTGTGCGGGACGCGCCGCGTCCCGGCGACTGGCGCTGGCGGGGCCGGCGGCTGGGCTGCCGTGGGCGCCGCAGCGTGTGGTTCCGCGGCTGCGCGCAACACATCCTCCACCATGATGCGACCAGAAGGTCCGCTGCCGACGATGGCGCTCGCCTCGAGCCCATGCTCGCTCAGCAGGCGCCGCACCGCAGGGCTCAGCGCTGCACCGGCCGGCGCCCGTGCGCCAGTTGCGAGCGGCGCGGCGGCGGTTGCGGCGCGCGCGGGCGGCGTCGCCGGGGCGGCCGCGCGGCTCACGGCGCTCTCGCCGCCTGCCTCGATACGGCCGAGCAGGTCACCGGGTGCGATCTCCTCCTGCTCGTGTTTGAGAATCTCCCGCAGCACGCCGGCCGCCGGCGAGGCCACCTCCACGGTGACCTTGTCGGTCTCGATCTCGATCAGCGGCTCGTTCTCGCTGACGGCCTCGCCCGGTTGCTTCAGCCAGCGCAGGATCTGCGAGCGGGTGCCCTCGGTCTGCTCGGCCGGAGCGCGTACTTCGATCGGGTCGGTCATCGCGGGGCGCCTACAGGCTCGCAAGGTTCTGCAGGCTGCGCGTGATGCGCGCCACGCTTGGTACGGCGGCCGCCAGCAGCAGGGGATTGTGCGGACTGGGAATGTCGGGCATTGCGAGTCGTTCGATGGGTGCGTCCAGGTTGAAGAAGCACTCCTGGGCGAGGGTGGCGGCGATCTCCGCGCCGAAGCCGGCCGTGAGGTTGTCCTCGTGCACGATGAGGCAGCGACGCGTCTTTGCCACGGAGGCGAGCACGGCCGCCTTGTCCCACGGAGACAGCGTGCGCAGGTCGAGCAGCTCGGCGTCCACGCGCGATTGCGCGGCGGCCTGTTCGCAGCGCTCAACCATCGCGCCCCAGGTGACGACCGTGATCTCGCTGCCCGCACGCACAAGGCTCGCCACGCCAAAGGGCACCGCGTACGCCGCACCCGGATAGGGACGGCGCGCCGAAGCCCCGTCCAGCAGCGCGCGATGCTCGAAGAAGATCACCGGATCGTTGCCGCGCAGCGCCGTGCGCAGGAGTCCCACCGCATCCTGCGCGTTCGAGGGGATCGCGAAGTGCCAGCCAATCCCGTGCAGGAAGGCCACCTCGTTGGTCTGGCTGTGCCAGGGGTCGCCGCACTTGAAGAACCCGCCCGGCATGCGCACGACCATGGGCGCGGCAAAGCGGTTGTGGGTCCGCCAGCGCAGCGTGCCGCAGTCATTGAGCTGTTCGGTCGCAGGCTCGGCGTACTTGCGGAACTGGATCTCGGCCACCGGCAGGAGGCCCGCGAGCGCCATCCCCACCGAGCGTCCGATGATGCCTTCCTCGGAAAGACTGGTATCGAACACCCGTGCCGGACCGTACTTCTCCTGAAGTCCCAGGGTCGCCCCGTGCACACCCCCTTTCGGACCCACATCCTCGCCGAACACGAGCATGCGTTCATTGAGGGCCAGCTCCGCATCGAGCGTGCGCCGGATCGCGGTCAGCATGTTGATGCGCGTCGCCTCCGGCTGCGCGAGGGTGCTTACCGGGGCAACGCTGATGCCGTCCGGGAGCAGCCCGCCCTGCTCCTGCACACTGCCCGGCTCGAAGAACACGTACCGCGTGAGCTCGTGCGGATCCGGCTGCGCGCGTGCGAGTGCGCGCTCGACGGCCGCCTGCACCTCGCGGCGCGCGTCCTGGGCGATCTGCGTCCACTGCGCTTCCGTCATCCGGCCGGGCACCAGGTACGCGTGCAGGCGCGCGAGCGGATCGCGCGCGCGCTCCTCGCTCAGGATGTCGGCAGACTTATAGGCCTGCGTGTCCTGTCCGGAGTGTCCGGAGAGACGCGGCACCCGCAGGCGCAGCAAAAGCGGTGCGCGCGCCGCGCGCACCCCCGCCACGGCGCGTCGTGTCAATTCGGCCGTCTCCTGAGGATCGCTGCCATCGCCCTCGAGGATCCTGAGCCCCTTGAAGGAAGCAAGATTCGTGGCGATGTTGCCGCCGGGGGTCTGCAGGTGTGAGGGCACCGAGATGCCAAAGGCGTTGTCCTCGATGCAGAAGAGCATCGGCAGCTCGAGCGTGGTGGCGATGTTGAGCGCCGACCAGAAGCCGTTGGTGGCGGTGGAGGCATCGCCCCCGAGCACCACGGCGATGCTGCGCGCGTAGCGGGTATCGCCGAGCCTCTCGTGCCGGTAGCGGATCGCCTGCGCCCAGCCGGCCGCCGGGGTGTATTGCGTGCCTACGCCCCCGCTCGAGGGCAGCACGCTCACGCCCCCGCGCCCCGGCCGGTTGAAGAGCACGCCGATATCGCGCCCGCCGCTGAAGGACCCCTCACGCGCCAGGGGGCCTGCGGCCGCATCCTCGAGGCTCACGCCGAGGCACAGCATGAGCGGACGCGCCCGGTAGTACACCGTCGCCCCATCGTGCGGTTGCGTGAGCTGCATCCCGAGGAGGATCTGGGAGAGCTCGTGCCCGCGGGCGGAGAACTGATAAAGCACCTTGCGCTCGGGTACCAGCCGGGTCTCCTCGATCTCATCCAGCGCACGCGAGGCGTGCACGAGCGATGCGACCCGCGGCCAGTCGACGGCGGTACCGGAAGAATTCACCGGCGGGGACTCCAGCGGGGCAACCCGTGCGGCCATGGACGGTCTCGGTGAGGAGGGCCGGCGCAGTTTATGCCTCTATTGTTGGAATTACCTTGCTCTCGTTGCCGGTGATCAATGATATTTAGCAATATTATTGCTACCGGGTACCGACCATGGCCAAGGGCCCCGACCGCCTCGACCGGCGCATTCTCGAGGAGCTGCAGGCCGATGCGCGCATCTCCAACCAGGAGCTGGCCAAGCGCGTGGGGCTCTCGGCGGCGCCGTGCTGGCGACGGCTGCGGCGCCTGGAGCAGGCTGGGTTCATCGCCGGCTACGCAACGCTGCTGCGCGCCTCGGCCATCGGGCTGCCGATCCTCGCGTACGCGCTGGTATCGCTCGAGAACCATCATCCGGAATCGGTACGCCAGTTCGACCAGCTCATCAAAGAGCGTCCCGAGGTACTCGAATGCCACTCGATGAGCGGCGCCAACGACTACCTCCTGCGGATCGTCGCGGCGAGCATGGAAGCGTACGAACATTTCCTGTCCACGCAGCTGCTGCAGCTGGCCGCGGTGCGCTCAGTGAACACCAGCTTCGTGCTGCGCACCAAGAAGTTCACCACCCGGCTGCCCCTGGCCTGAGGAAAAGTGCTGGCACTCGCAGCTGGCGCTGTCGGCTCCTGAATACCAGAAAGCCGAGCCCGGCAACCGCACATCGGCGTGCCGCCAGGCGCGCTCCTGCTCGTTCGCCCAGCGCGCCGCCTCCCGGGTCTTCCCCTGCGCCCTCGCGGCGAGCATGAGCCCGAAGAGCGACCAGCCGTTATTCGGGTTGCGCTTCAGATCTTCGGTGTAGACCCTTTCGGCGGCCACCGGCTGATGCACGAGCAGCAGCTGCGCGCCGAGCAGGTGCCGCGCCGGGAAGAACCAGTCGGCCGGCTCGTTGTAGGCGAGCGCATCTTCGGCGGCCACCGCCTGCTCGAGGAGCGTGACGGCCTGCGCATCGCGCTGTTCGGAGGCGGCGATGCGCGCCGCGAGGATCGGCTCGGCGACGCCGATGAGGTCCCTCAGGCGGTTGTAGCCGCCGAGTGTCCCGGCGGGCACGCTGCTGCCGAGCGCATGCAGCTCCGCGAGCATCTGGCGCGCCTCCGCCACGCGACCGCGCGCGGCGAGTCCCACGCCGCGCCCGTAGAGGTAGCCCACCGTCAGCCCCGGCAGACGTGCATCGGGCGGCTGCTGCGCGATCAGCTCGTCCCACAGCCCAAAGCGCACCAGCGCTGCGTACTGCTCGGTGAGCCCCCAGCCGGAGTCCATCATCGCCAGCAGCATCGGCACGGGGATACTCACCGCGAGGTCCTGCACCGCGCTCAACGTCTCGGCCTTGCGTCCCTCCATGGCGGCGGAGTAGGCGAGAAATGCCTGGTTGTGCGCCAGGTACATCGCGTAGTAGTCCGGTGGCACGGTCTGCGCCAGATAGGCGTTGTCCGCGGCCACGCCGCGACGGTTGGCCTCGGCGGCCTCCTCGTAGCGGCCGACTCTTTGCATGATGTGCGCGGGCATGTGCTCGAGGTGCCCGGCGGCCGGCATCATGCCGCCCAGGCGCTGCGCGGCCGCGACCGCTTTTTGCGGCGTTGGCGAGGCCTCCATCAGGTGGATGTAGTAGTGGTTGGCGCCCGGGTGATCCGGCGCACGCGCGAGCACCGCTTCCAGCCGTGCCTCGATCTCGGGCGTGCCCGCCACCGGCTGCCCCTCCGGCGTCCACAACTTCCAGGCGTGCACCGTCATCTGCGCCTCAGCGCACAGGACCTGCACGTCGTCATCGGCGGGGAAGCGCGCCGCGACCCGCTGCATCGCCTCGGCGTAGGCCTCGAGGATCCCCTGCGCCTGGGACTCCGCCGGCGCACGCGGGCCCGCATAACGCGCCGCCAGGGCCCCGATGAGTGCCTGCTCGACCGCGGACGCCGCGGCGGCGTGCTTTTCGGCCTCCTTGAGGGCCTCCCACGCCACGCGCGCCCGCACCTCCTCGGTTGCCGGCAGGTTGTAGTTCGGTCCGACGGTGAGGGCGAGCCCCCAGTAGCAGGCCGCGCAGGCAGGATCCAGCTGCGCGGCGCGTGCGAAGGAGCGGGTGGATTCGTCGTGGTTGAAGGCCCACAGAAAGCGCATGCCCTGATCAAAGTACGCCTGCGCCTGTACCGAGGAGGTGCTCACGGGGCGGTGGAAATTGCCCAGACCCTCGTAGAGCCGCGCCCCCTGTGCCCACTCCGCCAGCGTGGCCGGCGTGTGCGCTGCGTGCGTGTGATCGGTCTGCGTGTCGGCCCGAGCCGCCGAGGCGAGCGCGAGCAGGAGGAGCAGAGCCGTGCGTGGCCTCGATTGCATTTACCCGCCCCAGCCGGCGCCGGTGGCCGCCTGGCGTTGCAGCAGCGCCGCCGGACCCCAGCGCGCGCCGTGCGTGCGCGCGAGGCGCTGCATCGTCTCGACCACCCGCGCAAGTCCGCTCTGCGCGCCCCAGTACATCGGGCCGCCCCGCCAGGCCGGAAAACCATACCCATTCACGTACACGACATCCACGTCACTGGCCCGCAGCGCAATCCCCTCCTCCACGATGCGCGCGCCCTCGTTGACGAGCGGATGCAGCAGGCGCTCGAGAATTTCGCCATCCGGGATGGCCCGCCGCTCGATCCCCAGCTCACGCGAGACGCTCTCGATCAACTCCAGCACCTGCGGATCCGGGATGCGCGTGCGTCCCTCGTAACGATAAAAGCCCCTGGCGGACTTCTGCCCAAGACGCCCGGCGGTGACCAGACGTTCCAGAATCGGCGAGAAACGCTCATCGGCCGGGAGCTTGCGGCGCTTGCGGATCAGAAACCCGACGTCGTTGCCCGCCAGGTCGCGCACCGCGAGCGGCCCCATGGCAAAGCCAAATCCCTCGATGACGCGATCGATCTGCTCGGGCGTGGCGCCCTCTTCGAGCAGGAACTCCGCCTCAAGGCCATAGAAGCCGAGCATGCGATTGCCGATGAAACCGTCACAGTTGCCGGCCAGTACCGGCACCTTGCCGAGGCGCCGGCCGAGTGCCATCACGGTCGCGATCACCGCGGGGGCCGTGCGCGCGCCGCGCACGTTCTCGAGCAGCTTCATGACGTTGGCGGGACTGAAGAAGTGTGTGCCGACCACCTGCTCGGGGCGCGAGGTGCTGGCGGCAATGGCATCGATGTCGAGCGTGGAGGTGTTGGTAGCGAGAATCGCGCCCGGGGCGGCCACGCGGTCGAGGCGCGCAAACACCTCCTGCTTCACCTGCAGCTCCTCGAACACCGCCTCGATGATGATGTCCGCTTCGGCCAGCGCCGCGTACTCCATGACGCCTGCAATCAACGCCTGCGCCCGCTCGGCGCGCTCGGCACTGAGGCTGCCACGACTGACGGATGCGGCGTAGTTCTTAGCGATGAGCGCAAGACCGCGCTCCAGTGCCGGCGCGGACAGCTCCAGCACCGACACCGGGATGCCAGCGTTCGCAAAGCTCATCGCGATTCCGCCCCCCATAGTGCCGGCGCCGATGATGGCCGCGCGCCGCACGGGCAGCGACGGGGTATCGGCGGGGATGCCGGGGATCGTGCGCGCCGCGCGCTCAGCGAAGAACACGTGTACCAGCGCCCGGCACTGCGCGCTCTCGGCGCAGGCGGCAAAGGACTCGCGCTCAAGCCTGAGCGCCTCCTCCCTTCTGCGCGTGCACGCCGCCTCGATGCAGTCGATGATCTTCGCAGGCGCGAGCTGCCCGCGCGCCTTGGGGGCGATCTTCTGCCGAAATGCGGTGAACAGATCGGGACTGGCCGCGCTCACCACGCCCGCCCGACGTAACGGCCGCCGCTCCTGCAGTGCGCGGGCCGCAAAGGCGAGCGCCGCCGGCAGCACCTCCTCGGCCAGCTCATCCACCACACCAAGCTCAAGCGCGCGCGCCGCCGTCAGCGGTGCGCCGGAGGTGAGGACCTCGAGCGCCGCCTGCGGTCCGGCCAGATGCGTGAAACGCACCGTGCCGCCGGCGCCCGGGACGAGACCCAGTTTCACCTGCGGCAGTCCGACCTGCGCGGAGCGCGCCGCGATGCGCCCGTGGCAGGCGAGCGCGAGCTCAAACCCGGCACCCAGTGCCACGCCCTCGATCGCGGCGATGACGGGCTTTTGCGCCTCCTCGATCTGCGCGGCAATGTCGCCCGCGGGCGGTGATCCGAGCGCCTGCCCGGAGATGACTTCGTGCAGGTCGGCACCGGCGCAGAACACGCCGCCCGTGCCGGTGAGCACCACCGCCTCGACCGCGGGGTCGGCGAGAGCGCGCCCGAGGGCTGCGCTCAGCGCCACGCGCACGGGGCGGCTGAGCGCGTTTACTGGCGGTGACGTCAGGCTCAGGACGGCGACGTTCTGCGCCACGCGGGAGTTCACGACCGACACGGGCACTTCCTGATTTGGTGCTCTCGCGCACCGGAGCGCGCATTGTACTGGCCTGCCGCGCGGCTGCCGCTACACTCAGCAGGCATGGACAACGTGGCGGCGGTCGTGATCGGAGCGGGGGTGGTCGGGCTCGCCGTGGCGCGCGAGCTCGCCCTCAGGGGGCACGAGACGCTCGTGCTCGAAGCGGAAGCGCGCCTGGGTACGGGCGCCAGCGCCCGCAACAGCGAAGTAATCCACGCCGGCATCTACTATCCGCGCGACTCGCTCAAGGCACGCCTGTGCGTGGCCGGGCGCGAGCGCTTGTACGAGTTCTGCCGCAAGCACGCGGTGGCGCACCGGCGCTGCGGCAAGTTCATCGTCGCAAGCTCCGCCGCGCAGCTTCCGGCGCTCGAGGCACTGGCCGCCGCCGCGCGCGCCAACGGCGTGGACCTGATCGGCCTGAGCGGCACGGAGGCGCGGCGGATCGAACCGCAGCTCGCGTGCGAAGCGGCCCTGCAGTCCCCGCTCACCGGCATCATCGATGCGCAGGGCCTGATGCTCGCGCTGCTCGCCGAGGCGGAGGCGCATGGCGCCATAATCGCCACGCGCAGCGCCGTCACGCGCGTCGTGTTCGACGCACAGGGCGCGGCGATCGGTGTCAACGGCTGTGAGCCGGCGGTCCGCGCGCGCATCCTCATCAACTGCGCGGGCCTGGCCGCCCCGGCGCTCGCGCAGCTCATGGAAGGCCTGCCCGCGCATGCCGTGCCGCGCGCCTACTTTGCCAAGGGCCACTACTTCAGCCTGAGCGGGCGCTCCCCGTTCAGGCACCTGGTCTATCCGCTGCCGGAGCCCGGCGGCCTTGGCATTCACCTCACGCTCGACCTGGCCGGTCAGGCACGCTTCGGACCGGACGTGGAGTGGGTGGAACGCCCGAGTTACGAGGTCAGTCCCCAGCGCGCCGCCCGGTTCGAGGCGGCCATCCGCGCCTACTGGCCGGCACTACCGGCAGGAGCCCTGGCGCCCGCGTACGCCGGTGTACGGTCGAAGATCTCCGGTCCGGGGGAGCCGCCGGCGGACTTTCGCATCGATGATGTACGCGCACACGGCGTGCCGGGCCTGATCAATCTCTTCGGCATCGAGTCCCCGGGCCTCACGGCCTCGCTGGCACTCGCCAGCGAGGTCGTCAAACGGATCTAGCACCGCAGTTGGCAGCCGCTTCAGCTGGCGCGTATCCCCTCGACCTGGATGTTCAGTTTCACGTCCATCTTGAAACCGTACTTGTTGCCATAGTCGATGCCGAAGTCGCCGCGGTTGAAGCTCGCGGAGGCATCCGCCCCGCAATGTTCCTTCTTGTCCATCGGCACCGTGACGCACTTGAAGGAGTGGATGGTGAGCGTCAGGGGCTTGCTGACCCCGTGCAGCGTGAGGGTGCCTTCCACCTGAGTGGGCACGCCGTTCTTAAACGCGGTGATCTTGCCGGTGTAGGTCGCCGTCGGGTACTTGGCGACGTCGAACATCTCTGCGGACTTGGCATGCTCGTTGAGCTTGGGGTTACCGAAATCGATCGAGCTGGTGTCGACGGTCAGGTCCACCGTACCCGTGCCCGCCTCCTTATCGATCACGATCGTGCCGGAGGTCTTGTCGAACTTCCCGCGCCACACCGACAGGCCACCGAAGTGATCGGCTTCGAAGCTCGGATAGGTGTGCCCGGGATCGATCTGGTAGGTCACGGGAGTGGCAAACGCCGCACCAGCCATGAGCGTGAGCATCGCGGTCGACAACACAATCTTCATCGGGGAAGCCTCCGGGACTGTTAACGGGTCCGGGTAGCGTAGCGGCGCGGATGCGACACGGCCACCTCCCTTTATAGGGACGGCGGACCTGCGCCATCCTGCCCGGCCGCTTACATATAGGGCTTGGCGCTCATGCCGAGCGCCCGGGCGACCGCCTCGTGGGTGATCTCACCCGCGTAGACGTTCAGTCCACCGGCAAGACCGGCGTCACGCTTGAAGGCCGCCTGCCAGCCCAGGTCGGCCAGCGCGCGCACGTACGGCAGCGTCGCATTGGTCAGGGCGAGCGTGGAGGTGCGCGGCACCGCCCCGGGCATGTTGGCCACGCAGTAGTGGATGACGCCATCGACCACGAAGGTCGGATCGGCGTGCGTGGTGGGCCGGCTCGTCTCAAAACAGCCCCCCTGATCGATGGAGATGTCCACCAGCACCGCCCCGGCCTTCATGGTCTTGACCATTGCGCGGGTGATGAGCTTGGGCGCCGCACCTCCGGTGACGAGCACCGCCCCGACCACAAGATCTGCATCGCGCACCAGGCCCTCGATGGTCTCGGTGGTCGAGTAGCAGGTGCGCAGCGCCGAACCGAACTGCGCCGAGAGCTCGCGCAAACGATTGACACTGCGATCCACCACCGTCACATCGGCGCGCAGACCGACGGCCATTTCCGCCGCATGCGTGCCCGAAACACCGCCGCCGAGAATCACCACCTTGGCCGGTGGCACGCCCGGCACTCCGCCCAGGAGGATGCCGAAGCCGCCGTTCGCCTTCTGCAGGCTCGCCGCACCGACCTGGATCGACATGCGCCCGGCCACTTCACTCATGGGCGTCAAGAGCGGCAGCGAGCCGTTGGGCGCGGTCACGGTCTCGTAGGCGATCGCCGTGGCGCCGGATTTCATCAGCGCCTTCGCCTGCGCAGGATCGGCGGCGAGGTGCAGATAGGTGAAGAGCAGCTGGTTCTTGCGCAGCATCTGGCACTCGATCAGCTGGGGCTCCTTCACCTTCACGATCAGTTCCGCGCGCTCAAACACCTCGGCCGCATTCGCCGCAATCGCCGCCCCGGCCGCGCGGTACTGGCCATCGTCGACCCCGATCCCGTTACCGGCTGTTGACTCGACGAGCACCTGGTGCCCGGCCGCCGTCAGCTCGCGCACGCCGGCGGGCACGAGCCCGACCCGGTATTCATGAACCTTGATCTCCCGTGGGACACCGATACGCATGGACCGACCTCCCCTGCCGATGGGGCGCAAGATTAGGAGCGCAGGGCCGACGGGAGCTTGCTAATTGAGGCGCGTGAGGGCGGCATTTGTGGCAGAATCTGCCAACATTTGATGACTTTGTGATGGATTTTTGCGCCCATGGAGCTCGACCGCTACGATCGCGCCATCGTGCGCCTGCTGCAGCAGGATGCGCGCATGACAAACACCCTGCTCGCAGCAAAGGTAAGCCTGTCCGAATCCGCGTGCCTGCGGCGCGTGCGCGCGCTCGAGGAGTGCGGACTCATCCAGGGTTACACGGCGCTCATCGATCAGCAGAAGGCGGGCTTCCCGGTCAACGTGTTCGTGAGCATCACGCTCGATCGGCAAAGTCAGGCGGGACTTGAGGCGTTTGAGAGCGCGGTGCGCAAGGTGCCGGAAGTGATGGAGTGCTACCTCATGACCGGCGAGCACGACTATCTGCTGCGCCTGGTGGTCGCCGACATGGCCGATTTCGAGCGCGTCCACAACCAGCATCTCACGCGCCTGCCCAGCGTGGCGCGGGTGCATTCGAGCTTTGCGGTGCGCACCGTCACGCGCGCGAGCAGCCTGCCGACGAAGTCGTGAGCCCGCCGCTCTAGCGCGCGTAACCGGGCAGCCGGTGGGCAAAGTCACGCAGCGCGCCGATACCACTCTCCTCGGCGCGCCGGCACCACTCGCGCAGCTGCGCGAGTGCCCGACCCTGGTTGGCCGCGGTCTCGTTCCATAGCTGCTGCAGGGTCTCGCGCGAGTCGACCACGCGGCGCAGCACCTCATACTTCTCGAGCAGCTCGGGCAGACGGCGGCGCGCCTCCTCGGCGAGCACGGCCGGGTGGCGGATCAAAAGTCGCGTCATGCCCCGCGGCAGCGCACCGCGTGGTTCGCGCCGTGCGAGCTCGCGGCACACGGGCAGCACGACGTGCCGTGTATAGGCGCGCAGTACGTGCATGCGATGGGTGAAGAGCTCGTTGAGCGTCTCGGCATCCAGCTCGCGCGGCGCGCCGGGAGAATTCGGGCGCGGCGCCTCCCAGCGCACCCGCGCCAGACCCACGCTTCTGAAGAGCCGGATCCACAGCCAGCCGATATCGATCTCCCAGCGCTGCACGGCAAAGCGCGCCGAGCGCGGGAAGGCATGGTGGTTGTTGTGCAGTTCCTCACCACCGAGGAGCAGGCCCCAGGGCAAGAGGTTGGTCGCCGTCGAGGGCATCTCGAAGCTGCGGTAGCCGAGCGCGTGCCCGAGTCCGTTGATGACGCCGGCGGCGAAGAAGGGCTGCGCCGACAGATGCACGGCCATCATGATGATACCGGGAACGCCGAATAAGAGCAGATGCAGCGCCACGAACACCGCGATGCCTGTGTACGGACGGCCCGCGTACACGTGCCGCTCGAGCCAGTCATCCGGGGTCCCGCGGCCATAGGTGCGCAGCGTCTCAGGATCATGCGCGGCGACGGCGTAGAGCTCGTAGCCCTCAAAGAGCACGCGTTTGAGGCCAAAAATCACCGGGCTGTGCGGATCGCCCGGCTGATCCGCAAAGGCATGATGGCGGCGGTGCACGGCGACCCACTCCCGGGTGATCGCGGCCGAACTGAACCACAGCCAGAAGCGGAACACGTGGCGCAGCGCCGGGTGCAGGATGAGCCCGCCGTGGGACTGGTCGCGGTGCAGATAGAGCGTGACGCCGAGGAACATCGTCTCGATGGTCACAAGGGTAACGAGCACGTAGCCCCACCAGGGCAACTCGATGAGACCGTACGGCGAAAAGCTCATGCGGACGCGCCCCCCCTTGCATGCGCCAGCGGCGAGCAAGAGTACGGCAAGTTCACCTGCTGCGCGCGAAGTTTCGCGCGCCGCCGTGCGGCCGTAGGTGCGCCGGCGCACCTACGGGCGTGCCGGGCGCCGAATCAGGTCAGAAGCACGATCTTGCCGATATGGGTGTCTGACTCCATGAGCTTGTGGGCACCGGCGGCATCGGCGAGTGGAAAGCGCGCGTGGATCACCGGCTTGAGTCCCCTGGCAAACAGCGGCCACACTTTCTGCCGCAAGACGAGCGCGAGTCGCCCCTTGTTCTGCACCGACTGCGGGCGCAGCGAGGAAGCCGTGAGTGTCACCCGTTTGCTGAGCATCTGCCGCAGGTCGAGCTCGGCTTTCGCCCCGCCCTGCGTGGCGATGAGCGCGATGCGTCCCTCGATCGCGGCCGCCGCCACATTGCGCGCCACGTAGTCTCCCCCCACCATGTCCAGAATGACGTCCGCCCCCTTGCCGTCCGTGGCGCGCAGCGTCGCCTCGACGAAGTCAGTCTCACGGTAGTTGATCGCGACCTGCGCGCCGAGCTCGCGGCAGGCCGCGCACTTGGCGGCCGTGCCGGCCGTGACGAGCACGCGCGACTCGAAGGCGCGGGCGAGCAGAATCGCCGTCGTGCCAATACCGCTGGAACCGCCGTGCACCAGGAGCGTCTCGCCCGGCTGTAATCGGGCGCGCTCAAAGACGTTGAGCCAGACGGTGAAGAAGGTCTCCGGCAGCGCGGCCGCCTCCTCCAGCGTCAGTTGCGCCGGCACCGGCAGGCACTGCACGGCCGGAGCAATCGTGTACTGCGCATAGCCGCCCCCCGCGACCAGCGCGCATACCCGGGCGCCCACGGCGGGCTCGCGTACATCGGGCCCTGTCGCGATCACTTCGCCGGCCACTTCAAGTCCGGGGATGTCACTCGCCCCCGGCGGCGGCGGGTACAGTCCCTTGCGCTGGAGGATGTCCGGTCGGTTCACACCGGCTGCGGCTACGCGGATCAGGACCTCTGCGGCCTGCGGCTGCGGCACGGGCCGCTGCACGGCGCGCAGCACCTGCGGGGGTCCGGGCTCGCGGATCTCGACCGCGGTCATGGTGGAAGGGAGCACGGCGCATGTTGCGGCGGGGTGCTGCGTGGCGTCAACCGTCGAGCCCCGATCCTGCGCGCGCGCTGCCCACGAGAGCGCCTGTCCGGCGAGCGCGCCCGCGCCGCGCTGCGCACCCCGCGCGCGGCGCTTTCTAGGCTGCCGCCTGTACCGCGAGTGTGCCGGAGCGCCCTTCGACCGTTCCCTCGGTGATGCGGGCCGCGGGCAGTGTCTTCAAGTGCAGCCGCGCGACGTAGCTTGCGAGGTCATTGAGTTCGAAACCGCGCTGCTGCCAGGCGCGCAGCAGCCGCTCGAAGGCCCCGAGATAAGCACTGCCCTCAAGCTCGGCGTGCAGCGTAAACACCTGATCACGCCCGGGTGCTGCGGCGGTGAGTGCGAGCAGATGATCGACCGGGTCCGCCCCGTGAAGATCCTTGCGCCCGATGAGCTCATCGAGTGTCGGCAAGGTGGTGGGCAGCTGCGCCACGGCGCCCCCGCCCTCCTCGGGCACGGGCAGGAACGGGGCGCGGCCGCGCGTGTCTGAGGCGTAGCGAAAGCCGAGTGTCTTCTGCAAAGCGGGCACGTAGCGGTTCATCTGCCAGCCCGCCGCGCCGTGTACCAGCGGCATGCGACCAAACACCTCGGCAAATTCATCGCGCGCCAGGGTCAGTTCCCGTCGCGTCCACGCCTCACTTGCCCTCCCGACCCCGTCCTGCCAGCGCACGTGATCCCAGCTATGCACGCCGGCCTCGAAGCCTCGCGCCGCGATGTCGCGCATCGGCTCGCGGCAGCGCCGCCCGATGTGCGGTCCGGGCAGCAGCACCCCGTACAGGAGCGTCTTCAGCCCATAGTGCTCGAGCACCGAGGTGCGTTTGACCTTGCCGAGGAAGCCGCGGCGAAAGGCGCGCTTGATGGCGCGCCCGGTGTGGTCAGGACCGAGACTGAAAAGAAATGTGGCGCGCACGTCGAGCCGCTCGAGCAGGTCCGCAAGACGCACCGCCCCCTCGCGCGTGCCGCGATAGGTGTCCACGTCGATCTTGAGCGCGATGAGCGGCATCTTCAGGTGAGGGCGAGCGGCTGCTGCGCGAGCGATGCTGCGAGCCTTCCAAGATCCAGCGGGCCGCGCTCATCGGCGGCTGCGAGCAATCGCAGAAGCCCCCCATCGCCGGCGACGATGTGGCATTGCCCGTGCTCGGCATACAGCCGTGGCGCGGTTCCCGGCGGGGCGCCTGCGCTCATCAGGCGCGTGCGATGAATCTGCCAGCGCTGCGGGCCGACCTGCGCGAACGCGCCCGGGAAGGGCGGCGCGACCGCGCGCACCAGGTTGTGGATCTGCCGCGCCGGCCAGCGCCAGTCGATGCGGCCATCTTCCGGCCGGCGCCGACCGAAGTATTGATTCGGCTCGAGCGGCTGGGGCCGCCGCGGCGCGCGACCGGCGATGAGATCAGGCAGGGAGCGCGCGAGAACGGTTTCGGCCGCGACCGTCACCTTGGCGAACACCTCGCGCGCCTCATCATCCTCCAGGATCGGCACGGCGAGCTGATCGACGATATCGCCGGCGTCGGCGCGCTCGACCATATAGTGCAGCGTGGCGCCGGTCTCCCGCTCGCCCTTGAGGATGGCCCAGTTCACCGGGGCGCGGCCGCGGAATTTCGGCAAGAGCGAGCCGTGCATGTTGAGCGCGCCCTCGCGTGCGGCGCGCAGCAGCGGCGCGCGAAGCAGTGCGCGGTAATAGAACGAAAAGATGAAGTCCGGTTGCAGCTCACTCACCGCGCGCTCAAGCTCTGCGCTGCCCGCATCAAGCGGCGCGGTCACGGGGAGCCCGTAGTCCCGGGCCGTCGCGGCGACGCTCGCGTACCACTGCGTCTCGTGCGGGTCATCCGCGACCGTGACGACGAGCGGCACCTCGATGCCGCCCGAGAGCAGGGTCTTCAGGCAGCGCACTCCGACGTCATGGTAGGCGAAAACGACGGCCCGCGTCCGGCTCACTCAGGCACCCCGTCGCGGCGCTCGGCCTGTGGCAGCGGCGCGAGCAGTTGCGGCGGCGCGGCGCGCGGCAGCTGCGCGGCGGCTTGCGCGCTGCCCTCCTCGAGGACGGCGGCCACGGTATAGCGCGGCCGCTGGCGCACCTGCTCGTAGATGCGACCGACGTATTCGCCGACCACCCCAAGACCCAGCAGCGACACCCCGATGAGGAAGAAGGCGATGGCGAACAGGGTGAAGAGGCCCTCGGCCTCCGGGCCAAGGATGATGCGGCGGATCACCAGTACCACCACGAGAATGAGCGAGATGAGCGCGATGAAGGCGCCCGCCATGGAGAAGAACTGCAGCGGCGCCACGGAGAAGCCGGTCATCAGGTCGAAGTTCAGACGGATGAGCCGGTAGAGGGAGTACTTTGACTGCCCGACCGTGCGCTCCGCGTGCGTCACCTCGATCTCCACCGGATGGCGCGCGAAGGTGTAGGCGAGCGCCGGCACGTAGGTGCTCACCTCGGTGCAGTGATTCACCGCATCGATGACGCTGCGGTGGTAGCCGCGCAGCATGCAGCCCTGATCGGTGATGCGGATCGAGGTCGTGCCCTCGCGCACGCGGTTCATGAGCCGCGAGGCGGCCTTGCGCCACAGAACGTCCTGGCGGCTCATGCGGATGGTGCCCACATAGTCCGCACCGGCATCCATCGCGGCCACCAGACGCGCGATCTCTTCCGGCGGGTTCTGCAGATCCGCATCGAGCGTGATCACGTAAGTGCCACGCGCCTGCGCAAAGGCGGCGAGTATCGCCATGTGCTGACCGGCGTTGCGCGCGAGCACCACCACGCGCGTGACGTCGGGGCGCCTCTGAAACTGCTCGCGTAGCTCAGCGACCGAGCGGTCAGCTGCTGCCATCATCGACGAACACCACTTCGTACGAACGACCGAGGGCATCGAGCGCCGGGTACAGTCGCTCAAAGAGCAGCGGCAGCCCCTCCTCCTCGTTGTATACCGGGATGACGACCGAGACGTCCGGACTCATCGGCGCGCCCCGGCGAGAATCCCGTGGGTGACCTGCACCACCCGATCAACGTCCGCCGAGCTGCATCGCCGGGAACAGCGGCAGTGTCACGGTCTCGCGGCCGATGCGCTCGGCGTTCGGAAACTGTCCGTCGCGATAACCGAGCGCACGGTAGCAGGTGAATAAATGGATCGCCGGGTAGTGCGCGCCGACGCCGATGCCGCGCGCCTTCATGGCCTCCATGTAATCCAGGCGCGTGATACGCAGCTGCGACAGGGGCAGGAGCGGGGTGAAGACATGCCAGCTGTGGCCCTCATCGCCGCGCTCGGGCAGGCGCAGCGGCGGACTCCTGCGGCCCACAGCTCGAAGTAGCGCGCCACGAGCGTGCGGCGGCGGGCGTTGAACTCCTCCAGGCGCTGCAGCTGCCCGAGCCCCACGGCGGCCGCGACGTCCGAGAGGTTCGCACTTGCCGCCGGGCAGGAGCGTATCGAAGCCGTCGGGGCCAGACTTCACCTGCCCGTGCCAGCGATGCAGCTCGATCGCCTTGCAGCTCCTCGGGCGAGCCGCCCGAGATCGCGCCCCCTTCGATGGTGGTCATGTTCTTGTTCGGATGGAAACTGAAGCACCACCAGGTCACCGAAGCTTCCGATGCGACGTCCGCGCCAGGAGGAGCCGATGGCGTGCGCAGCATCCTCGATGACCCGCAGTCCGCGCCGCCCGGCGATGGCGTACAGACGCTCCATATCCAGCGGCAGGCCGGCGAAATGCACCGGCATGATCGCGCGCGTGCGGGGCGTGATCGCCGCCTCCACCTGATCAAAATCGATGTTGCGCGAATCGAGTCCCACATCCACGAACACCGGACGGGCGCCCACGCGCATGATGACGTTGGCGGTCGCGACGAAGCTTAAAGCCGGGGTGATGACCTCATCGCCCTTGCCGATGCCGCAGGCGAGCAGCGCCATCTCCATTCCGGCGGTCGCAGAAGTCTGGGTGCGTACGGGGCGGCCGCCGCAGAAGCGTGATAACTCCGCTTCCAGCTGCGCCACTTTCGGCCCGCTCGCGAGCCATCCGGAACGCAGCACCTCGGCGACCGCGGCGATGGTCTCCTCATCGATGCTGGGCGCGTGAAAGGCAGCATGGGCACGACCGGCTTGTCGAGCATCATTCATGAGCGGGCCACCAGAACTACGCCAACCAAAATGACTCCGATGCCGGCGACGCGCTGCAGCGTTCGGCACCTCCCCGAGCAGCCACCAGGCAAGCCCGATGTTGATCACATAGCCGAGCGACAGCAAGCGGATAGGCCTGGCTCACGGGCACGCGCGAGATGCCGATGAGCCACACGATGACGCTCAGCCCGTAGGCGGCGAGCGCGTACCACAGCGGGGGCACCGACAGCAGCTCCAGGCCGCGCCGCCACACGCCCGCATCCCCCGCGATCAGCGGGTCCGCTCACACGGGTTGCGGCCTTGAGGCCCAGCTGTGCGAGCGCGTTCAGGAGCACGCCGCAGAAGAGGATTGAAAAATCGGAAAGTTTCACAGGCGGCTCACGGCAACGGTATGGTAGTCAACAGCCGATCACGCGCCCCGGCAGGCCGCGCCGGCGCCACTCATCCCAGACCTCCGGCTCGAAGAATGCCACGGCCTCGCCCCCCGCGCTCCAGCGCGCCGCGAACTGCCTCGAGCGTCATGCGCTTCTGCGGCTCCTCGGCGAGGCCAAACTGCAGCTCCCCCTCGTAGCCGGCCAGCTGCAGCGTGCGCCCGAGATACGGGGAGATCGTCTCGCGGTACTGGCCGACACTGTACAGCGGGGTGTGTGCGCTGATAAGGGGACGCACCGCGCTCACCAGGTCAGCCGCCGAGCGCTCCGGCGGCGTGACGGTGAAGGCACACAAGAGAAACTGCCAGGCAAGGATCGCGGCCAGGGCGCTGGCGAGAACGCCAAGGGTATCGGACAGACGCGTGCGGGTGAGTCTGACCGCCGGCGCGACGAGCGCCACGGCCGTGCCCGCGCGCCGCCCACCAAAGCGCCGCCTGGGGCACGAAGTTGTTGCGCCGCGCGCTGTAGATGAGGAGTCCTGCGCCGACGAACACCACCAGGGCCGCCCCGATCTTCGCGGCGCGGTGCGCAAAGGCGCCCACAGTCCTGCACCTGAGCGCCGGCGAGCAACGCGAGCGGGGGCAGCATCGGCAGGATGTAGGGGGCGAGCTTGGAGCCGGAGGCGGAAAAGAATAGGAGCGTTACGGCGGAAAACACCCCGAGAAACTTGAGCGGCTTGAAGCGCGGCGCCGCGGTGTCGAGGTCCCGCGCGGGCGCTTGCGCGCACCGCGCGCAGGAGTGTCGCGATCCACGGCAGCACCGCCAGCAGCAGCAACGGCAGAAAAAACCACCACGGCTCGACCCGCTGGTGCACGGTGGTCAGAAAACGCGCGAAGTGCTCGTGCACGAAGAAAAACCCGGGGAAGCTCGGATTGCGCACGCTCACGAGCACGAACCAGGGCGCCGCGATCAGCAGGAAGAGCGCTGATCCGAGCCCCACGTGCAGCCGCCGCCAGGTGCGCGTGTCACGCTCGAGCAGCGTGTACACGATGAGCGCACCCGCGGCGAGCACGCCGACCACGATGCCCTTGGAGAGCACGGCCAGCGCCGCGCAGGCCCAGGCGGTGAGCATCCAGCGCCGCTCGGCGCGCGCGCCCGGTGGGCGCAGCTGCGCATACGTGAAGGCGAGCAGCGCCGCCGTGAGCCAGAAAGTAAATGCCTGGTCCAGCAGGTTCAGGTGGCCGACGAGGACGAAAAAGGGGCTGACCGCGAGCGCGACCAGCGCGGCGAGTGCGGCGCTTTCCCCGTACAGCCGCCGCGACCAGGCATACACCAGCGGCAGACACGCGAACGCGAGCCCCACGGCCCACAAGCGCGAACTCCACGGCCGCACGCCGGCCACTGCATAGGTCGCCGCGGTCGCCCAGTACTGCAGCGGCGGCTTCTCGAAGTATTTGAGGTCATCAAAGCGCGGCGTGATCCAGTCGCCGCTGAGGAGCATCTCGCGCGGGATCTCCGCGTAGCGTCCCTCGTCCGGATCAAGCAGTGCGCGCCACGGCATGGTGGCAAACCAGGCCGCCGCCAGCAGCACCCACGGCAGCCACCCGAGTCTCACCGCGCGCGGCAGGCGCCCCGTGTCGGTGCTCATGGTATCGGCAGGCTGCGGGGCGACTCAGATCCCCGCCATCGCCGCCGCGCGCGTCCCGAAGCCTTCCTGGTTCACGTAGAACTCGATCGTGCGCCGGATCGCCGTATCCATGTCGGTGGTCGGCTTCCAGCCCAGATCCCGACGGGCGGCCTCGATGTTCGGCACGCGCACCTGGATGTCCTGGTAGTACTTGCCGTAGTACTCACCGGCGGTGACGTCCACGATCTCGGTGGCCTTGGCGTTCTCGCGCAGCACCGCGAACTCCTGCGCAATTCGGATGGTGCGCTGCGCCAGATCGCGGATGGAGATGCAGTTGCCTGGGTTGCCGATGTTGAAGATGCGCCGGCTGGCGCAGCCGTCCTGGTTCTGCAGGATCGTCAGCAGCGCCTCGATGGCATCATCGATGAAGGTGAAGGAGCGCTTCTGGCTGCCCCCGTCCACGAGCTTGATCGGCCGCCGGTAGAGCACGTTGGAGAGAAACTGGGTGAATACGCGCGAGCTGCCCTCCTTGGGCTCCTCGACGTTGTCAAGATTCGGGCCGATGAAGTTGAAAGGCCGGAACAGCGTGTAGTCAAGATTGTCCCGCACGCCGTAGGCGTAGATCACGCGATCGAGCAGCTGCTTGGAGGCGGCGTAGATCCAGCGCTGCTTGTTGATCGGTCCGTACATGAGCGGGCTGCTCTCCTCATCGAGCACCGGGTCCGGCGACATGCCGTAGATCTCCGAGGTCGAGGGGAAGATCAGCCGCTTGTTGTACTTGACGCAGTGACGCACGATGTCGATGTTGGCTTCGAAGTCCAGCTCAAACACGCGCAGCGGATGCGTCACGTACTGCGCCGGATTGGCGATCGCCACGAGGGGCACCACCACGTCGCATTTCTTGACGTGGTACTCGACCCACTCCTTGTTGATCGTGATGTCGCCTTCCACGAAGTGGAAGCGCTCGTTCCTGGTCAGCGCCCCGAGCTTGTTGTCCGAGAGGTCGATGCCGTAGACGTCCCAGTCGCGCGCCTTCAGGATCGCGCTGGTGAGCGCGGTACCGATGAAGCCGTTCGCGCCAAGGATCATTATCTTCAGTGACATGTCCGTCCTTCCACGGGAGGCGGCGCACCCCTCGCGCGCCGAAAGCCAAGCGCGCGATATTAACATTTCCCAGTATTTTCGCCCGCTTCAGCGGTTCCCGAGGCGCCCGGCCGCCGTACGCGTCGCCTCTAACAGCAGCGGCTGACGCCGCTCCACTTGCGGCGCTGTTCCTCGGCATAAAACTCGCCTCGTCCCATGAGCGGAACCGCCGCATGACAGGCGGCGTGGTGGCACCGATAGCGCTCGTAGGCATCATCGCCCGTGGCGGCCCGCAGCCACGCCCAGGCCACCCGCACCCCGGGCACGAGGCTGACGCGGGCGAAGGTGCGCTGCGCATTCACAGCGTCCCCTCCGCCACCGCAGGCTGCAGACGGCTCGCACGGTACGGCGCCTCGGAATTGCCCGGCAGCGGCAAGCCCCGCAGGCGCCGCCGGCAAATGCGCGCCATATCGAGGATGACGAACCACAGGATCGCGGTGAACAGCAGGGCGAGCCATCCATCGAGGCGCTGATTGAAGATCAGCTGCGGCGCGACCGCCGCCCGCTCCGGTGGCAGCACACCGGCGGCGAGCTTGTCCGCCAGGTCGCGCGCCGCGGCGAATAAACCGATGCGCACATCCGCGCTTGTGATCTTCTGCCACGCCGCGGTGGTGGTGATGATGGCCAGCCACGCCAGCGGCAAGAGCGTCACCAGCGCATAGCGCGGCTTGGTTGACTTCACGATGATGCCGGTGGCGATCGAGAGCGCGATGGCCGCGAGCATCTGATTGGAGATCCCGAAAAGCGGCCACAGGATATTGACGCCGCCGTTCGGATCGATCACTCCGATGTACAGAAAGTAGCCCCAGGCGCCCACGATGAGGGCGCTCGCCAAAAGTACCGAGGGATACCAGGAAGTGCGCCCGAGGGGCTGCCATACACGTCCGAGCAGATCCTGCACCATGAAGCGCCCGACCCGCGTACCGGCATCAAGCGTCGCCAGCAGAAACACGGCTTCGAACATGACGGCAAAGTGATACCACAGCGCCAGCATCCCCTGGCCGAAGGTCGAGCCGAAGATGCTTGCCATTCCCACCGCGAGCGAGGGAGCACCTCCCGTGCGGGCGAACAGCGTCTGCTCGCCCATGGAGGCGGCGAGCGCGCGCATCTGCTCGACGCTCACCGGGAACCCCCAGGCGCTGATCGTGTGCACGGCCGCCTCGGGCGTGGCACCGACCACGCCCGCGGCACTGTTGATGGCGAAGAAGACGCCCGGATCGAGCAGGGTCGCGGCTATGAGGGCCATGATGGCGACGAAGGACTCAAGCGCCATGCTGCCGTAGCCGACCAGGCGCACGTCAGCCTCGTTGCTGATGAGCTTCGGGGTCGTGCCGCTCGCGATCAGCGCGTGAAAGCCGGAAATCGCCCCGCAGGCAATCGTAATGAAGACGAACGGAAACACCTTGCCGCCGAAGAGTGGCCCGCTGCCATCCACGAACGGCGTGAGCGCCGGCATCTTGATCTGCGGGTGCGTCAGCACGATGGCAATCGCCAGCAGGATGACGGTGCCGAGCTTAAGAAAGGTCGACAGGTAGTCGCGCGGCGCGAGCAACAGCCACACCGGCAGAACCGCCGCGCAGAACCCGTAGGCGATGATGAACCCGGCGAGTGTGATTCCGGAGTAGTCGAACAGGGCACGCAGCTGCGGCTGGTGGTCGATCCAGCCACCGCCCACCAGCGCGAGCAGGATGAGCACGACGCCGAGGAGCGTCGCCTCGAGCACCCGGCCCGGGCGCCAGATCCGCAGGTAGAGGCCGACGAGGATCGCCGCCGGAATGGTCGCGAGCACGGTCGAGGTCGCCCAGGGGCTGTGCTTCATGACATTGACGAGCACGAGCCCGAGCACCGCGCTCAGGATCACCATGATCAAGAGTGTGCCGATGAGCGCCGCGAAGCCGCCGACCGGCCCGAACTCATCGCGCGCCATCTGCCCGAGACTGCGCCCGTCGCGCCGCGTCGAGAGCAGCAGGATGGTCATATCCTGCACGCAGCCACCAAAGACCGCGCCCACCAGGATCCACAGTGTCCCGGGCAGGTAACCGAACTGCGCCGCGAGCGTCGGGCCCACCAGCGGCCCGGGTCCGGCGATCGCCGCGAAGTGATGGCCGAAGACGATCGCGCGGTGGGTAGGGACGAAGTCGCGGCCGTTGTTCAGCCGCTCCGCCGGCGTCGCCCGCGTAGGATCGACCTTCAGCACGCGCGTGGCTATCCAGGCGGCGTAGAAGCGGTAGCCGAGCAGGTACACGCACACCGCCGCGGTAATGAGCCACAGTGCATTGATCGGTTCGTGCCGCTGCAGCGCGATACCGCCCACGGCGAACGCACCCACGAGGGCGAGCAGCACGCCCACGATCTTCTTCAACATTGGCTCTTCCCCCTTTTTCCGCCCGTGCTACGCGAGCACGCGCCCCAGCGCCTTGGCGTAGCGCCTCAGGATCGCATCCCGCTCGCGGTGTCGCCCGTTACTCACCACCCTGACACCGGCCCGCCACACGCAGTCGATCGCGGCACGGCCGCCCGAGAAGATCCAGCCGTCCAGGATCTCATCCTCGCGACGTGCGATGAGTGCCGGATCATCGGCCCTGAGGGTGACCAGGTCGAGCGCTGCGCCCGCCTGCAGTCCGCCTGCGGCGGTGATCCCCAGCGCCTGCCGGCCGCCAGCCAGTGCCGAATCAAACAGGTGGCGCCCGGTGGAAACGCCCCCCGCTCCGGCGAGTACGTTGCGGGCCCGCTGCGCGAGGCGCTGCGAGTACTCCAGCTGCCGCAGCTCCTCCGCGGCGTCCAGGCGGATGTTCGAGTCGCTGCCAATGCCAAAACGCCCCCGATGCTCAAGAAAACGCGCCGCCGGGAAGATCCCGTCTCCCAGATTGGCCTCGGTGATCGGACAGAGGCCAACGACGGCCTCGCACGCAGCCATCGCGCCGAGCTCCGCGTCAGTGGCGTGCGTGGCGTGCACCAGACACCAGTGCTGGTCGACGCTTGCATGCTCGAGCAGCCATTCGATCGGGCGCCGGCCGCTCCAGGCAACGCACTCTTCGACCTCCTGCAGCTGCTCGGCGATATGGATGTGTATCGGGCCACCGTGCCCGAGCGCCACCACGGCGGCGAGCTCGGCCGGGGCTACTGCGCGCAGGCTGTGCGGGGCCACGCCAACGAGCGCGCCGGGGATGCGGCGCACGGCCGCACGGCTCGCCTCGAGCAGGCGGGCAAAGCGCGCCGGGTCGCTGATAAAGCGCTGCTGGCGCTCGCTCACGGGGGCGGCGCCGAAGCCGCCGTGGGCGTAGAACACCGGCAGCAGCGTAAGCCCGATGCCGGTATGCGTCGCGGCCGCTGCGATGCGTGCGGCGAGCTCGCCCGGATCGGCGAACGGCACGCCGCCGCGATCGTGGTGCAGGTAATGAAACTCGCCCACGTGGGTGAAGCCGGCCTCGAGCATCTCCGCATAGGCGAGCGCGCTTAAGGCCTCCAGCTCCTCCGGATCGATACGCTCCACGAACTGATACATGAGCTCGCGCCAGCTCCAGAAGCTGTCCGCGTGTGCGCCACGTCGCTCGGTGAGGCCGGCCAGTGCGCGCTGGAAGGCGTGACTGTGCAGGTTCGGCATGCCCGGGACTGCCAGCGCGTGGCGCTCATCCCCGGGAGCGGCCGGCACGCCGACCACGACGCGTTCGATGTGCCCGTTGGCGGCCGTGATGCGCACCTGCCCGGCCCAGCCCTGTGGCAGCAATGCGGATTCAAACCACAGGCCGGTCATGGGCTACATTCCGGTGTTCATGTCGGTACCGCAAGCGCGCCCGTGCCTGCCTTGCATCGGTCAGATGCCTGGCTCGGGGGGCGCCCTTGCGGTAGCGACTCGTTCCCGCGCACGGAGGTCAAGCACCTTGACCCGACAGCAAGAATATTCCGAGCCGCGTTCACGTCCCGGTCGTGCACGGTTGCACAGTCCGCGCATTCCCACTGCCTTACAACGAGCCTGCTCGCTCCTGTCGGTCCCGTGAGGGACCCACAGCGGCTGCAGGCGCGCGTCGTGTTTCTCTCGCAGACGACGGTCACAGACCTGCCGGCGTGCTCGCCCTTGTACAGCAGCATCTGCCTGAGCAGTCCCCAGCCGCTATCGAGCACGGACTTTGCCATCCGCGTCTTCGCCAGCTTAAGACTGCTCACATCGCCCACCACGATGTTCTGATACGTATCGACCATCCTCCTCGAAAACTTATGCAGCGCATCCTTACGGCGCCGTGCCGCCTTGCGATGAATCCTCCTGGCCTGCCGCTGGTGCCCGCGGCGCTGTGCCCTCGCGAGCTTCCCGGCGAGGCGTTGCGTCCAGCGGCCCGCCTCCAGGCGCTCGCCCTCGCTGGTGACGGCGATCTCCTTGAGGCCAAGGTCGATACCCACCGCTTCCCGCGGCGCAATCGCCGTCTCGGCAGTCAGCTGCACGGGCAAGCACAGCCACCAGTCCCCCACGGCATCTTGCGCAAAGCAGCCGTCGCGCCACCTCACCCCTGCGAGCCGATCCCGCTCAAAGACCCGGAATACTTTTCCGCAAAAGCGCAGGGCATGGCCCTTACGCTTGAGGCTCGCCGCCTTAAAAGGCACCCACCCGAGGGAGCGCCGGGAGCCGCGGCTCACCCGCCAGCGCAGCCTCAGGCGCTTCGCGGCGCATCGCTTGGCGGCATACTCACAGCAGATCCGCTGGATCGTGTCTGCACCGATGCGCTCGAAGAACTCCGTCGCCCCGGCGCTGAGGTTGCAGAGGTCAAACCCGGACACGAACTTCGCGTTCGCGCGGCGGTTGCGATCCGCCGCATCCAGGCTTGTGGCATTGGCCCAGTTGAAAACCTGGTTCACCTCGACCGCCGCAGCGGTGAGCCACGGATAGCCTTCCGCCTTCACCTTCAGGCGAAGCGTGCGGGTGAACGAGGCGGCAGGAACGGGCTCATCCATCTGCCGGAAAGATGCCGAAAGAGGCGGCACGAAGCAATAGCCGTGCGCGGGAACGATTCGGCATGAAATGACTCATTGATCCACCGCTCGCTCCTCTGCGCACGCAACCCGGCGCGGCGGGGTGCAACTTCCTGTTGCTTCGTTGATGATTGGCCCCCGCGGCGCAGCCTTAAGGAGCTTCGGCGACGATGAGCGATGACACTCAGACCCCGTGGCTCACCGTGCGCCGTGGCACGGCGCCGCTGCTCTTGTGCATGCCGCACACCGGTACGGACATTCCCCGCCGCCTGGAGGGCGACTTTGTCTCCGCGTGGCTCGCCCGCCGCGACACGGACTGGTGGATCGATCGGCTGTACGGCTTCGCCGCTGAACTCGGCGTGAGCCTGGTGCATACCGCCCTCTCGCGCTCCGTGATCGACATGAACCGTGACCCGAGCGGGGCCTCGCTCTATTCGGGTCAGGCGACCACGGAGCTGTGTCCGAGCACCACGTTCGACGGGGAGGCGCTGTACCGCGACGGCCGGGCCCCGACGGCGAGCGAGATCAGCGTGCGTCGCGGCGAGTATTTTGAGCCCTACCATCGGGCGATCGCAGAGGAAATCCGCCGCCTGCAAAGCCGCCACCCGCTGATCGTGGTGTACGACTGTCACTCGATCCGCTCGTACATCCCACGGCTGTTCGAGGGCACGCTGCCGCACTTCAACCTCGGCACCTTCGACGGCGCGAGCTGCTCTGCCGCCCTTACCGCGCAGATCGAGGCCGCCTTGGCTTCAGCCGAGTACACGCAAGTCACGAACGGGCGCTTCAAGGGTGGCTACACCACGCGCCATTACGGTCGCCCGCACTCGGGCGTGCATGCCGTGCAGATGGAACTCGCCTGCCGCGGCTACCTGCCAGAGCCAGTGGGCGAGGTGCACGAGGGCAACTGGCCGTGCGCGTGGGATGAGGCCGTTGCGGCGCCTGTGCGCACCCTCCTGCAACGCGTGCTGGCGAGTTGCCTCAGGTTCGCCGCCGCCGCGCACTCCTAGCGTCGGCGCTTGAGGCGCCGCTGCACCGCCCGCACGATGTCGTGGACTTCCGCGATGCGCAGCGCGTTGGCGCACAGGAAGAACCCGCCGCCGCTGACCGCGATCACCAGCAAAAGGCTTGCGCACTTGGGCCAGAACGGCTGTAGCGCCCAGTTCTCGAGCAGGTAGTGCGCCCCGGCCCACGAGAGGGCGAGGAGCACGAGCGAGGCGAGCGCGAGTTTCCACAAGAGCGTCGCCATCGCGCGCGATTCCAGCCGTCCGAGGTGCGAGCGCATCAGAAAATAGAGGATGAGAAAATTGCTGCTCGCCACGCAGGCGGTCGAGAACGCCAAGCCGCGGTGCCCCCACCCGAGCTCACGCGTGAACACGAAATTCAGGCTCAGATTGAGCGCCACCGCGACAAAGCTCACCACCATCGGCGTCTTGCGGCGGTCGATGGCGTAGAAGGCGTTGACCAACACCTTCAACGCCGCGTAACCGCACAGGCCGATGGCATAGAAACGCAGGGCGCCGGCGGATTCGGCGGTCTCGTAGGCACCGAAACGCCCGTGCTGATACAGCACCGAGATGATCGGTTCGGCGAGCACCATGAGACCCACGCTCGCGGGGATGGTGAGGAGGAATGCGAGGCGCATGCCACGCGCAAGCTCGCTGCGAAACGCGACCATGTTGCCGGTCGCCGCCATGCGCGCAAGCAGCGGCAGCGCCACAGTCCCCAGCGCCACGCCGAAGATGCCGAGCGGTAGCTGCATGAGGCGAAATGCCACGGTCAGCCAGAAGGTCGGTCCGTCGCCGAGCTCGGAGGCAAATACCGAGTTGATCAGTACGTTCACCTGCGTCGTGCTGGCGGCAATTACCGAAGGCCCCATGAGACGCAGGAGTGATTTCACCCCCGGATCCCGCCAGGCAAAATCCGGCCGATAGTGATAGCCCTCGCGCCGCAGCGCCGGCAGCTGCACAAGCAGCTGCAACGCGCCCCCGACCAGCGTGCCGATGGCAAGGCCGAGAATGGCGTGCGGGCCAAAGTGCGGGTCTAACCAGTAGCCGAGCGTGACACCGGCGATGATCGAGCCCAGATTAAAGAAGCTCGAGGCCATCGCCGGTACGCCAAAGACGTTGCGGGCATTGAGCATGCCCATGACGAGGGCGGCGAGCGAGACCAGGAGGATGAAGGGGTACATGACGCGCGTCAGCGTCACGGTCAGTTCCGCTTTGGCCGCATCAAACCCCGGGGCAAGTACGGCCACGAGCGCTGGTGCCCAGACGATCCCGAGGAGCGTGATTGCGCTTAAGGTGACGGCGGTGAGCGTCGCCACCTTGTTGGCGAGTCGCCAGGCCGCCGCCTTATCCTCGAGGGTCGCGGTGCGGGTAAAGACCGTGACGAAGGCGGTCGAGAGCGCCCCTTCGGCAAAGAGGTCGCGCAACAGGTTCGGAATGCGAAAGGCGATCGTGAACGCGTCCATCACGCGCCCGCCGCCAAAGAGCGCGGCGAAGATCTGCTCGCGCGCGAGCCCGAGGATACGGCTGCAAAGCACCGCCAGCCCGACGACGCTGGCGGCGCGGGTGTTTAGCCGTTCTGCGCGGCCGTTAGCTCCGGACGCCGCCGGTGTCTCGCCTGAGGGCATGGGGCCCCCAAGCTACCATCCTCGCGCGTGAGGCGCGAGCTAGTGGCTGTGCCACGTGAGCGTGAGCCCGATGGTGCGCGGCGTGAACGTGTAGGAGTTCTGTTGCGGGGTAAAGTTACCGTCCGTCTGCCCGAGGGCATAGTTGTTGACGGTGTGCGAGTCAAACAGGTTCTCGCAGAACGCCGACAGCTGCATGTCGCCGAAGTTCATACCCGCGCGCACCGAGGTGAAGGTGGTCGAGGGCAGCGTGTAGGAGAAGCCAAAGTTGTACACGGCACCCGCATTCGGGTCCTGCACCGCCGCCAGCCACGGATTGCGGCTTTGATAGGTCCAGTCCACGCGCGCGAAGGAATCGCGCTCGGCGAGCTTGAAGTTGTAGGCCACACCGAGTGCCACCGTCCACGGAGGATTGGTGCCCGGGGCGTAATTGATGCCTTCCTGACCGGTGATGGCATCGCCATTGATGGCAAGACACGGCACGCCCGCGCCCTGGGTCGCAGGAGTGCAGCCGACCGGATCGTTCTTGGTGAAGCGCGCACTCGTGTAGCCCGTTGCCAGCTCGACGCTGACCGGCCCGAACTGCATCTCCGCCTGCAGATCGAAGCCTTTGGCGACCGCCGTGCCCAGGTTGTCGGTGAACTGCAAGCCACAGGCACCGGCCACGTAGAGATTCTGCTGGATGTCGTTCCACTTGATGTAGTAGACGCTGGTGGCGATCTTCAGCCAGTTGCCGAAGGCGTTCTTGGAACCGACCTCGAAGTTCTGCGTGTTATCTGAACCGTAGGTCAGCGGTGCGCCGTTGGGGAATCCGGCCTGGGCCAGATCGAAATTGCAATAAGAAGGCAGCGGCGCGTTACCGCCGCCCACGCGGAAGCCCTTCGCCCAGGTCGCATAGTAGAGGTCGCGCGGGTCGACCTGGAAGGCCAGCGTCGCCTTTGGAGTACTCGGCGTCTGCTTCTGGTTTGCATAGACAATGCCCGGGTACGGCCCGTAGTTCTCAAAGCCGTCGGCAAAGTGAGTGAGAGAGAACTCCGTATGCGCCACGCGCTCGCCGACCGTGAGTTTCATCCAGTCGGTAAAGGAGTAACTTACCTCCCCGTAGCCTGCGATCTGGCGGTCGAAGGTCGTATTGTTGTTGTAGTAGATATCGCAGGCCGGGATCGCCGGGTAGGCCGCGTTCGTCGGGCACGAGTAGAAAGTGCCGCCGTAGTAAGAGTCCGGCGTGAAGCCATAGAGCGTGTTGAAGACCTGCTCGATGTTGGTGGAATTCAGCTCCTCGATGCTGCCCTCCTTCGCCAGCTGCCAGAACGCCCCGAGCGTCCAGCTCCACCGCGAAGCCGCGTCGGTTGACTGCCAGCGCACCTCGCCGGTCTCGCTCTCCTGGCTATTCGTCATTTTGTTGGGCGTCTGGGTACCCTGCAGGCTCGCCGGCAGATGAATGCCGTTCGCATCGATCAGCGGATACCAGGGGCAGCCCGGGTCCAGGTTGGAAGTGCAGGAGTTGCCGGTGGTTGAGGCGGACGGCGGGATGGTGTTCCAGTAACTTAAGTCATACACCGTGCCCTGGTAAGCGGTGTATTGCTTGCGATTGTAGTAAGAGGCGTTGACGATCAGCGCCGTGCTGGCCATGTCCCACTGCACTTTCAGGGCCGGCAGATAGTACCTGTCAGGGCCGCCCACGCGCTCGGGCGTGCCGGTGTTGAACTGCCCCTGCCCGGGGTTCGAGTACGCCGGCCAGTAGGTGGAATCATCGTGCTTGTCCTGGCGCTGATAGAGGATGCTCGGCGTGACGCTCACCGAAGCACTCGGCTGCCAGTCGGCCGCAAGCCGCCCCATGATTGAATTGTTGTAGTTCACGTTGTGGTTGATGACGTCCGCGGTGGGCGGAAAGGTGCCCGGATCCACACGGTTGATCCAGCCGCCGTCATAGCGGTACCAGACCGCGGCGCGCACGCCGAAGGTGCCATCGACGATCGGCTGTCCGCGCGCGATACCGAATTCGCCATTGGGCTGACCATACTGGGTATAGGACATCTCGCTGCGCACGTAGGTATCTGCGGTAGTGGTGCTCGGCGGGGTGAGGATGTAGCGCACCGCGCCACCCTCGGCGCCGGCGCCAAAGAGTGTGCCCTGCGGGCCGCGCAGCACTTCCACGCGCTGCAGGTCGAAGGTCTTGGGCAAGGTGTCGTCGGGATTGAAGCCGAGCGAGCGCATCTGGATCGGCGTGTCGTCGATGTAGATACCGGTGGTACCGGCGCCTCCCGAGGAGGAGATGCCGCGAATGGAGATCGCGTTGGTGCCGGAGTTATCGATGTTCACGCCCGGGGTGAAGCGCACGATGTCCTGGAAGTCCTTGATGCCCCGGTCGTCCATGTCTTCCTGCGTCAGCGCGGTGACGCTGATGGGCACCTTGCTCAGGGATTCCTCACGACGCGTCGCGGTCACGGTGACCTCCTGCAGCGCGCTGTGACCGGGTTCGGTGGCGCTCGTGCTCTCGGTCTGCTGACCTTGCTCCTGAGCCTGAGCGGTCGCGAGTGCTGCAAGGCACAGCGTCCCCGTGAGCAGCCATGATCTGAAATTCATGCCGCCTGCGTTCGTCATGATGCTCTCCCTTAGACTCTGTCCGGCGTTATTTTAGGACTGCAGCAGCACCGCTGCATCGGCGCTCCAGCTTACAAACACTTCATCGCTCCAGTCGATCGCCGCCTGCGAGGTACGGCGCTCGTTCTGCGCAAACACGGTCACGAGCTTGCCGGTGGCGGTCCTGATGCGATAGGTCGAGCGGTTTCCGAGGTACCCGAGCTCCCACACCGTGCCGCGTAACTGGTTCATGCGTCCGGCACTCACCGGCTCTTTGGCGAGGCGCACCTTCTCCGGACGCAGCGCCACCCACACGTGCTGGCCGACGCTGAAGCTGCCGCTGTCATCCACCATCAGCTCGCCGCCGGTTTCGGCGCATTGCACGCGTACCAGGCCTGGCTCGCACGAGCACACCGTGCCTTCAAAGAAGTTTGTAGTGCCGACAAAGTCGGCGACAAAGCGGCTGCGGGGAAATTCGTAGATCTCCGCCGGCGTGCCAACCTGCACCACCCGGCCGTGGTCCATGACCGCGATGCGGCTGCCGAGCGCCATGGCCTCGTCCTGATCGTGCGTCACGACGATGAAAGTGATGCCGAGCTTGTACTGCAGGTCCATGAGCTCGAACTGTGTCTGTTCGCGCAGTTTCTTGTCCAGCGCCGACAGCGGCTCATCGAGCAGCAGCAACTTGGGTCGGCGGATGAGCGCGCGCGCAAGCGCAACCCGCTGGCGTTGCCCGCCGGAGAGCTGATGCGGCTTGCGCTGGGCAAGCGCACCGAGCTGCACCATCTCGAGGGCCTCCTGCACGCGCTGCTTCCTGGTGGCCTCATCGAGCGGCAGACGCCTGAGGCCATATCCCACGTTGGTCTCCACGCTCATGTGCGGAAAGAGCGCGTAGGACTGAAACATCATATTGACCGGTCGCTGATGGGGAGCCACCGCTGCCATGTCAACGCCATCGATGAGGATGCGTCCGCTGCTCGGGAGCGCAAAGCCCGCGAGCATGCGCAGGAGCGTCGTCTTGCCACAGCCGGAAGCCCCCACCAGCGCAAAGATCTCGCCCTTGAAGATACTCAGACTGACGTTATCGACCGCGGTGTGAGCGCCGTAGGTCTTGCTGACCCCCTCGATCAGGATCTGCGCGGTGGCGCTCGGATCCATCCATGGCCGGTCAGCGAGGGGCTTTGTTTGGGTTGAGATCATCGGCCGCTGAGGGATTATGCGTTAGAAATCCGCAGGTGGGGTGGCCCGCCGCCGCGGCGGGGCGAAGAAGGGGCGTTCCACCACGCGCGCGCGCACCATGCGCCGCTCCCACACGAGTTCGCGATTGAGATAGATCTCGGCCCAGACGGTCGAACCGGTGGCGAAGAACGGCGCATTCACCATCGCGAGCGCCAGATTGCGCTTGCAGGTGGGCGACCAGGTCGCTGAGGTCACACTGCCCACCTCCTTCCTACCCGAGCGCTCGGTGTACAGCAGCGCGTTATGGGCAGGCTTGGTGCCCTCGATGTCCAGCCCCACCAGCTGCCGCCGCGCGCCGCGCGCCTGCTGCGCCAGAAGCGCCCGGCGGCCCGTGAAGTGACCTTTCTTGAAGTCCACCAGCCATGCGAGGCCCAGTTCCAGCGGCGAGCGCTCGGTGTTCAGATACAACGTGTGCGCCGCGGAGACGAAATCCAGATTCGGCAGCACGAATCCCGCCTCGATGCGCGCCATGTTCAGTGCCTGGGAGCCGATCGGCCGCACGGCGCGGCTGCTGCCCACCGCCATGAGGGCGTCCCACACCGCTTCGGCGTCCGCGGGCGGCATCCACAGCTCGTAGCCCAGATCCCCGGTAAACCCGGTGCGCGAGACCATCATGGAGATCTCACCCGCGCCAGCACTGCGCGCCATGACGAACTCGGCGTGTTCGAAGGGCTTCAGGCGCTCGACGCCGGAGAGGCCCGCGGCCCGCAGCAGCTTGGCTGAGGTCGGTCCCTGCACCGCCAGCGCCGCCACCTCTTCGGTAACCTCGCGGATTTGCACGTCAAAACCGATCGCCGAGGCGCGGAACCAGTCGAGCTGGCGCTCGGCGGTGCAGATCCGATACTCATCCGGTGCGATACAGAACACCGTCCCGTCATCGATCAGCTGGCCCTCATCGTCGCACCAAACCGTGTAGGCCACCTTGCCGGGCGCGACTTTGCGAATGTCGCGCGTCATCAGGCGATTGAGGAAGGGCAGCGCCGCCGGGCCCGAGATCCGGTATTTCACCATGGGTGTCAGATCGTAGAGCGAGCTTGCGTTACGGATCGCGAAGTACTCCTGCTCCACGCTGGTAAAGACATCGACCGTGGTGTAGCCGGCCCAGGGCACGAAGCGGTCCACCTGGCTGAGCGCGCGCGCACGCTCGTGGAACGGGGTGCGCAGCAGCGGCTGGCGATAGTGCGGCTCGCTCTCGGTGAGCATATTCAGGCGGCCTCGCGGATCAGCTGACGCGCCGCGTTGCGGCCGGCGAGCCCCATGACGCCACCGCCGGGGTGGCAGCCGGCGCCGCACAGAAAGAGGCCCGGCACGGGCGTGTGGTACTGGGCGGCGCCGGGCACCGGGCGCACCATCAGGAACTGATCGAGCGCCAGTTCCGCGTGATGCCAGTGACCGCCGGTGATGCGGAACTCGCGCTCGATATCCGGCGGTATCAGAAGTTCGCGCGCGATGATGCAGTCACGCAGCTGCGGTGCGTACAGGGCGAGGGTATCGAGGATGCGCTCGGTGAAGGCGGCCCGCTGGCTCTCCCACCCCGCCGCGAGCGCATACGGCGCGTACTGCACGATCACCGACATCACGTGCTTGCCGGCCGGGGCGAGCGTGGCATCGACGAGCGTCGGGAGGGTGACCTCCAGCATCGGGTTCACGGAGAACTCGCCGTACTTCGCGTGGTTGTACGCGCGCTCGAGGTAGTCCATCGACGGCGACACCACAAGCCGGGCGCGCAGGGCCTGCTCGCTGAGCCCGGGGAACTGCGGCAGCCGCTCAAGCGCGAGGTGCAGTTTTGCCGTCAGGCCGCGTGAGCGCACCTGGGTGACGCGGCGCACGAAGCCCGCATCCAGATGCTCCGGTCCGAGGAGCTTGAGGAAGGTAACTTTGGGGTCGGCGCTCGACACCACGGTCGTCGCGCTCAACTCCTCCCCCGAGGCGAGCACGACCCCGGCCACGCGATCCTCGCGCACCAGGATGCGCTCGACCGCAGCGCCGGTGCGGATCTCCGCCCCCGCAGCGCTCGCCGCGCGCGCGAGCGCCTCCGACACGGCACCGAGTCCGCCCTGCGGCAGCGCGAGGGCGTCGGCCCCCTGCGAGGCGGCAGCGCGGTACAGGAGTGATACCACGGTGCCCGGAGAGCGCGGGCCGTAGTTGGTGCCGAGCACGGCATCGAGCGCGAGCGCGCCCTTCAGCAACGGCAGCCGGAAGCGATCCTCGAGCAGGTCGTACACGCACATGCCGCCGATGCGCAGCAGTTCGCGCATGTCGCGCCGCCCGAGCCGGCGGATGCGCCAGCCCAGACCAAGGAGCGCCGCCTGATCGCGCCACGCCTCGGTGCCAAGGCGCGGCGGCGTCTGCGTCAGGGCCGGATACAGAGCCCCCGCGAAGCGCTTCAGGAGCCCCTGCCAGTCCGCCAGCGCCGCCGCGTCGGTGCCCGAGTGTCCGGCAAGCTGCGTCAGCTCCCCCGCACCAAAACTCAGGTGCCGCGCGTCGGTCGAGAGAGCAACCGTCGGCAGGTTGCGGGCGGCGAGCTGCAGGCCGTGGGCCTCGAGGCCGAGGTCCCGGATGAGCGCCGGCGGCATCAGGTGCAACAGGTGCGCGCAGGCGGAGACCTTGAAGCCGGGGGCGAACTCGCGCGTGACGGCGGCCCCGCCCAGGCGGTCCGCCGCCTCGAGCACCAGCACCCGGCGGCCGCCGCGCGCCAGATACGCGGCGCACACAAGACCGTTGTGGCCGCCGCCGACGACGATACTGTCGTAGTGCGTGTGCGCCGCCGCGCTCACTGGATGCGTCCCAGGTCGCGCAGGATGGCGTTGGCCGAATTAGCCCCCGGCGCCCCCATGACGCCACCGCCCGGATGCGTGCTCGAGCCGCACATGTACATCCCGCGCAGCGGCGCGCGGTACTGCGCGTAGCCGGGTATCGGGCGGTTAAAGAGCAGCTGATCGAAGGTGAGCTCGCCCTGAAAGATATTCCCCTCGGTCAGGCCGACCTCGTTCTCGATATCACGCGGGGTACGGATCTCGGCGTGCAGGATGAGATCCTTGAAGTCAGGACTGTGCTGGCCGATCGCATCGATCACCGTGTTGCCGAACGCCTGGCGTTTTTCCGGCGTCCACTCCCCGTCCGCGAGTTGGTACGGGCAGTACTGCACGAAGACCGACATGTAGTGCTTGCCGTCGGGGGCCATGGTGGGGTCGATCTGCGTCGGGATCAGCATGTCAACGTAGGGCACGCGCGACCAGCGCCCCTCTTTCCAGTCATCGTAGGCCCGCTCGACCATCTCCAGGGTGTCGGTGATGTGCATGTCACCGCGGATTGAAGGCGAGTCTTGCGGGATCGACGGAAAGTGCGGCAGGCCATCGAGCGCGATGTTGAGTTTGCCGGAGGAACCGCGGATCTTGAACCGGCGCACCTGCTCGAGAAACTCCGGCGGCAGGTGCTGCGGCGCCACCGTCTCAAGGAAGGTGCGCTTGACGTCCATGTTCGAAACCACGACGCGCGCGGCGATCTCCTCCCCGCCGACGAGGACGACGCCGGTAGCGCGCCCGTTGCGCACCAGGATTTGCTCCACCGGGGCGCTGGCGCGCACCGTACCGCCGCTCGCTTTGAAGGAGGCCGCGAGCGCCTGCGTGATGGCGCCCATGCCGCCACGGGCGAAACCCCAGGCGCCGACGGCGCCGTCGATGCTGCCCATGTAGTGGTGCAGGAGCACATAAGCGGTGCCCGGGGAGCGCGGGCCGAGCGCGGTACCGATGATCGAACTGCCCGAGAGGTGCGCCTTGACGATCTCGCTCTCGAAGTACTCATCGAGCATGTCGGCGCAGCTCATGGTGAAGAAGCGCAGCGTCTCGTACATGCGCGCCTCGCCGAGCTTATGGAAGTGCTTGCCGAGGAACAGCAGCTCCTGCAGGTCGCGGGGGCGAAACGAGGTCGGATCCGGCGGCTCGCGCAGCAGCAGCGGCTTGATAAAGCGGCAGTGGCGCAACATGTCGCGTACGTAACGATCGTAGGCTTCCGCATCGTGGCGCGAGTGGCGAGAGATCTCACGGCGCATGGCGTCGTGGTTGTCGTACACCGCCAGATGCCCGCCATCGCGCATCATCGTGCAGCCGCCCTCGTAGGGGATGATCTGCAGGCCATGCGCGGGCAGCTCGAGGCCACGGATGATCTCGGTGCGCAGGAGGCTGCAGACGTAAGAGCAATTTGAATAGGTGAAGCCGTCATACAGGCTGCGGCTCACGGCCGCCCCGCCGATGTACGAGTTGCGCTCGAGCACCAGCACCTTCAGTCCGGCGCGCGCCAGGTAACAGGCGTTGACGAGGCCGTTGTGCCCCGCGCCCACGACGATCGCGTCGTAGCGGTTCGCCGCGCCCGCCCTCACAGCAACCCCTGCTGCCCGGTAAGATTCAGGCGGGCACCCGGCGCGTCGTTCCGAGTGAATCGAGCGTGCGGTCGATCGCCACCTCAAAGCCCGTGAGCGTGTCCTTCAGGCACGAATCATCGTGGGCTGCGGACATGAACCACGGCTCGCGCGAGTCCGGTTCGCACAGGATCAGCTCATCGTGCAGCACCCTGGCCACCGCGTCGTAGAAGGAGTAATCGCTCCCCTTCCAGTCGCGGTAGGTGCGCGGAGGATTCTGGGCGAAGTACAGTCCGGTCATCGACGGGTGTCCGACGAAGCTGTGCGCGATGCCGCGGGCCTTAAGGATAGCGCTCTTGCCGCTGCGCAGGCGGGTGCCGTAGGCGGCCAGGCGCTCCAGCGCGTCCGTCTCGGCGAGAATCTCCAGAGTCTTCTCGGCGGCCGCGAGCGAGACCGGATGGGCGGTGTAGGTGCCCCCGTGCGCGACGCCCTTGCCGAGCTTACGCATGATGTCCTCGCGCCCGGCGAGCACGGAGATCGGATAGCCGTTGGCCATGGCCTTGGCGAAAGTGCACAGATCCGCGCGCACACCGTAAAGCTCCTGTACCCCGCCGCGCGCCACGCGAAAGCCGGTCTTCACCTCATCGATGATCAGCAGGACCCCGTAGCGGTCGCACAGCTCCCGCGCCGTGCGCACGTACGCGGGCTCCGCGGCGATGCCTAAGCAGTTGCCCATGATCGGCTCAATGAGCAGGCAGGCGATCGAGTGGCCGTGGCGCTTGAGAACATCCTCGAGCTGATTGGCATCATTCGCCTGCACGAAATGGGCGAAATTGCGCGTCGCCAGCGGCACACCCTCGCTGTAAGGCACGACCTGCGGGTCACCCACCTGGGACCACTTCTCCATCGGCGTGTACCACATCGCCGCATCGAAGAGTCCGTGGTAGCTGCCCTCGAGAATGACGTAGTTGTCTTTCTTGGTGTAGGCACGCGCCAGGCGCAGCGCCGCCATGACCGCCTCGGTACCGGAGTTGGAGAAGCGCACCAGCTCCGCCGCCGGCACCATCTGCGAGATGCGCTGCGCGACGTTGTATTCGCGTTCAGTCGAGAGCGCGAAGACGCCTCCGACCTCCATGCCCCTGCGCGCGGCCTCATCCACGCGCGGATCGGCATATCCGAGGATCGCCGGCCCGTAACCCATGCGGTAATCCACGTACACGTTGCCATCCAGGTCCGTGATGCGCGCGCCGCGGCCTTCCTTCACGTAGATCGTGCGGTCCTCGCCCCAGAAGCGGAAATTCGAGGCCACGCCGAGGGGCAGCCGCGTCAGGGCCCGCCGGTAATGCTCATGATTCCGGGTCAGGTTTCTGGCCATGGGAGCGCTCTCTTGGGTGCGAGAAAAAGCTTCTGGAGCGGCAACTTATCACTCGGCCGGGCGCCAGTCTATATGATCATATAGTTTTTTGGGGTAGAATTATATGGCCGTATATCAGACGCCCCTTCCACCCTACCGGACGTACCCCCCATGAACTCCAGCCTCGCCCGCCCGGTTGAGACGATCGCCCCGCCCGTGGTCCGCGCCCTGCCGGCGTGGGTCTACAACCATGCCGAGATGACGCGGCTTGAGTACGAGCGGATTCTGCGGCCCGCCTGGCAGATCATCTGCCACGTGAGTGCGCTCAAGAACTCCGGGGACTACGTGACGGTGGATCTGGGGGGCATCGACAGCGTCGTCGCGCTGCGCGATTCGCACGGACAGATCCGCGCCTTCCACAACGTGTGCCGGCATCGCGGCGCCCGCATCCTCGATGGGGCGGGCAATTGCCCGGGGGCGGTGACCTGCCCCTATCACGGCTGGTCGTACCGCTTAAGCGGCGAGCTGCTCGCCATCAGCGCCCGCGACACGTTTCCGCCGCTGGATCGCACGCAGCTCGGGCTCAAGCCGGTGCGCGTGCAGGTGCTCTTTGGTTTCGTCTTTATCTGCCTCAGCGGTGAGCCCAAGCCGCTCGAGGACATCTTTGCCGGCATCGCCCCGCAATTCGCCCCGCACCGCTTCGAGGACATGGAGCCGATCGGCAGCGCGTACATCGAGCACTGGGACTGTGACTGGAAGATCGCGATGGACAACTATCTTGAGTCCTATCACGTGCCGATCGGGCACCCGGGGCTGAACCGCATGTTCACGCCCGACTACGACGATCAGCGTAACTACCCCGGGGTTGCAAGCGGGGTGAGCTGGCTGCGCGAGCGGCCCTCCTCGCGCTGGAGTGAGCGCATGTACCAGCAGATGATCGAGAAGGTGGCGATGGATTTGCCCGCCGAGCATCGCAAGCGCTGGAGCTTCTACAGCTCGCTGCCGAACCTGGGAATCGACGTGTTTCCCGACCAGATGGATTTCTTCCAGGTACTGCCGCGTGGCCCGGGCAAGTGCACCATCCGCGGCGCCTCCTTCGGGCTGCCCGATGCCCGGCGCGAGATGCGCATCGTGCGCTACCTTTCGACGCGCATTAACCGCCAGGTGCAGCGCGAGGATGAGGCCCTGTGCAGGCGCGTGCAGCAGGGTCTGGCCTCCCCGAGCTATGAGCCAGGTCCGCTCTCGCGCCTGGAGAACTGCATGCTCGAGTTCCACAACCTGCTGCGCGAGCGCATTCCCGAGGCGCGGCTGCCGAGCCCGCCCACCCGCTTCGCCTAGCCTTTAGTTCGCGGCCACCGCCTGCAGCAGCGCGCTGATCGCGTCGCGAAATTGCGCGAGCGCGACGGTGACGGGCCCGGTGTCCCCCGCATCGGTGGCCGCGCCGATCAGTCCGCTCTGGGTGGATTCGGCGAGGGCCACCTGCTCGCTCAGCCAGCCGTCGAACGCGCGCCGCCAGAGATCCCGGGTGCCGCGCTTAGCGGTGCTGTAATCAAAGCGCCGCAGCCGCGCCCGCCCCGGTGCGAGCGGGGTCACCTGCAGAATCACCGCCCCCTCGGGGCGCACGTCGAACAACTGGTTCGGCGCCAGGAAGTGCTGGTGCGGCTGGGGATTCTCCAGCCACTGCTCGACCAGCACCTTCCAGTCAGCCGCCACCGGCAGATCCGTGACCGGGCGCGGCGTGAGCGCGGCGAACACCTCCCAGGGCACACTCGCAACCGGCGCTTCGCTGCCCGTGTGCGCGGCGCGGGCGAATACCAGCCGCTCACGGCGCGTGAGCTCAAGGGGCGTCAGATCCCCGGGCGTCTTCCCCTCGACGAGTTGCCCGTCAAAGGTGTAGGTGAGTGCGTGGGTCGCGCAGCGGATCGCGCTTTGCAGCTGCCCGGCGCGCTCGCTCACCAGCGCATGCGGACTGCGCCGGCAGGTGTTGCGGAACGCGTGCAGCCGCTCACGCTCCGCGCGCACGATCAGCACCCGCTCACCGCCCAATTCCCCGCTCACGTAGTCCCCCGGAACCCGCAGCTCCGCCTCATGGCCGAGCACCTGCCAGCTCGGCCGCAGCAGCTCCGCGCGCTCGGCCGCCAGCAGCCCCGCATCGTTATAGGCGCGCGCCGGCAGCCGTGCGCCACTGCCTGGGACGGTCGGGCCAGGTCCGCTGCTGAGCGGCGCCGCTGCGAATTCCCCCGGGAAAACCGAGCGCAGGTAGGCGAGCGAGCGGCTCACGAGCTCGCGCCGATCAATATTGGCCTCACTCTGGAACGCGATGCCCTGCCACAGCACCTCCAGAACCCCGATCAGCCCGAGCGTCACCCCGTCAGCGTCGAGGTGGATGGCGCCGGTCTCGGCGATCAGCTGCCCGATGAGCTCGCGCACGAGCACGGCAAAGTCCTCATCCTTGCTGCCGCAGATATCCAGGTACTCCTGGCGCGAGCTCGCCTCGCCCCAGAAGGAGTACCACACCGAGACCTTGCGCGGACTGGCGATATCCGCATCCAGGTACAGATCCACGAGCAGCCGCAGCGCCTGCACGGGACTGTGCTTGAGCTGCGCCACCGGCGCGAGCACGCGCTCTTCGAACTCGCGGGCCAGATAATCGAGCGATGCGACCAGCATCGCCGCCTTCGAATCGAAGTAAAAGCGCACGATGCCGGGGGAGAGATCCGCAAGTGCCACCACCTTCTCCACCGTGGTACGCGAGGGGCCGTAGATATGCAGTGCCGAGATGCAGGCATCAATCAGCCGCTGACGCTGCCGCTGGCGAATGCGCGAGCCACCCCCGGCCGGTTGCGCTGGTGTCTCTGTCGAGCTTCTCTGGATCGCCACATTACCTGCCGCAGCCGCGCCCGAGACACTCACCGGACGGGCAAAAGTTTCACCGGACGTCAGTTTATCGCGCAAAATAGCGCGCGAGCACCGGCAAAGCACATAACATGAAACCGACCTGGCGACCGGGCCGCTGGCTCATCATCCTGCCGCCCCTGATCTTCCTGCTGATATTTTTTCTCATCCCGTTTGCTTTCGCCTTCAAGATCAGCTTCGCCGAGGCCGTCCCGCGCGTGCCGCCGTTCACGGACGTGCTCTCCTTCACCCCCGATCATCACCTGAAGCTCGCGGTCAATCTCGGTAACTACCGCTACCTGCTCACCGATGAAGTCTACGGGGTCGCCTACCTCTACTCGCTGCGCACCGCGTTCTTCTCCACCCTGATCTGCCTTGCGATCGGCTATCCGATGGCCTATGCGATCGCGCGCAGCCCCAAGTCGGCCCAGAACCTTCTGCTGCTGGTGATCATGCTGCCGTTCTGGACCTCGTTCCTGCTGCGCGTGTACGCGCTCGAGGGGATCATCCGCGACAATGGCTTTCTCAATACGCTGCTGCTGCACCTGGGGGTGATCCAGCAGCCCCTGCACATCATGCGCACGGGGCTCGCGGTCTACATCGGCATCATCTACTCGTACCTGCCCTTCATGGTGCTGCCGCTGTTCGCCACACTCGAAAAACTCGACCCGACACTGCTCGAGGCCGCCGGCGATCTGGGCAGTACCCCGCGCCGCGCCTTCCTGGATGTGACGCTGCCGCTGTCGGTGCCGGGGGTGATTGCCGGCTCGATGCTGGTGTTCATTCCGGCGGTGGGCGAGTTCGTCATTCCCTCGCTCCTGGGTGGCCCGAACAACCTCATGATCGGCCGCGTGCTGTGGGATGAGTTCTTCGGCAATCACGACTGGCCGGTGGCGGCCGCGGTGGCCATCGCCTTTTTGTTCCTGCTGGCAGGACCGATCGCGATCTACCAGTACTACAACGTGCGCCAGATCGAGAGCTGAAGGCAGGCGATGGAACGAAACTCCTCCGCGTTTCTGCAGACGGTGCTCTTCGGCGGCATCGCCATCCTCTACCTGCCGATCCTGGTGCTGATCGCCTACTCTTTCAACTCCTCACCGCTGGTGAACGTGTGGGGCGGCTTTTCGACCGCCTGGTATACGGCGCTCCTGCACAACCGGCAGCTGCTCGAATCGGCGCTGTTGTCGCTGGAAGTCGCGGTCGCCGCCTCGAGCGGCGCGGTGATCCTGGGCACGCTCGCCTCGATCGCACTGGTGCGCTTCGCGCGCTTCCGGGGACGGCTGTTGCTCACCGGCATGGTGAACGCGCCGCTCGTGATGCCCGAGATCATTACCGGCATCACGCAGCTGCTGCTGTTCGTCTCGATGGCGCAGCTGTTTGCCTGGCCGCACCGCGGCTTTACCACGATCGTGATCTCGCACATCACGTTCTGCACCGCCTACGTCACCGTCACCGTGCAGTCGCGCCTCGCGGCCGCCGACCGCTCGCTCGAGGAGGCGGCGATGGATCTGGGGGCGAGTCCGGCGCGGGCGTTTCTCGAGATCACCCTGCCGATCATCGCCCCGGCCATCATCTCCAGCTGGCTGCTCTCTTTCACCCTCTCGCTCGATGATCTGGTGATCTCGAGCTTCGTCGCCGGCCCGGGCGCAAGCACGCTCCCGATGGTCATCTATTCGAAAGTGAAGCTCGGGGTGAGTCCGGATGTGAACGCGCTCGCAAGCCTGATCGTGTGCGCGGTCGGTGCGTGCGTGCTCACCGCCGGTTACCTCATGGTGCGCACCGACCGGCGCCGGGCGCTCGAGGCGCAGCTCGCTGCCAAAGGCGGTTGAGGCGCCCAGCGGCCGCTCTTCCGACGCCTCGCCGTACTAGTTCACCGCTACGAGCGCCGGCGGCTTCCACGTGCCTTCACCGGGCGGCAGGATCGAGGGCGGCGTGTCCTTGGGCCAGTACAGGCGCATCACCATGTAGATGGTGTCGTTCGGTGCGGGCAGCCAATTGGCTTCTTTTGCCTTTCCGGGTGAGTCCTTCTGGATGTAGAGGGTAAGCGAACCATTCGCATTCCTCTTCATCTTGGACAGCATCGGCGAGTTGATCAGATACCGATTGATCGGGTTCTTGATGAGGAGCTGACTCTTGCCGTCATACATCGTTACCGACCAGAAGGCATTTACCGGCGGGAGCTGTCCAGCGGCGAAGGTGATCGTGTAGTTGTGCTTGCTCGCGTCGAGCGTTTCGCCGTTCGCATCCACGCGGGTATACGGATACATCGCTTCCTCGGCATTGTTCCCGTAGAGCCCGCCTTTCGCTGCGCCCGCACGCATCAACCAATTCGCCTTGTAGAAGCCTTGATCGCCGAAAAATGCGCCGACGTTCCAGCCATTGATGTTTTTGAAACCGCTGGCCAGAAACTTATCCACCTGGTCGTCGCCCTGCTTCATCCCAAGCAACACAGCGACCTTATGTTCCGGCGAAAGATCCTTGAACTCAAAGGTCTTGCCTGGTCCGACGCCAATACTGGCGAGTTTGGCTCTGATTTCCGTGCTGTCTGGCGAGGGAGGTACGAACTCAAGTGCTGCGGACAGATACTCAAAGAAGTTCGCTTTGATCCCTTCAGTTGTGGCTGGAACGAAATTGATCTTCGCCGCGGCCGGTGGTGCGGGTTGTTTCAGGAACGCGGAAAGCGGCTGCGCTTTGTAGCCGGCCTGTATCTTCTCTACGTTAGAGATGTCCGTGGGATCGAACAGTTGTGTTCGGAATAAGATGAGTGCGAAAGGCGTCGTCGACGAGAACACCTTCTTGATACCCGCCGGCGTCTCGCCCTTCCAATCGGGTCCGACAACCAGATAATCGCCAGGGTCATTGCCGGTCGCGCGGCTGCCGACGTAGCCGAAGTTGTAAGTATTGCCGTCTATCAACTGTACCGAGTAATAACGGTTCTTCGGTACCGCAGGCACTGAGACCACCAGCGGCTCAGCGCGCAGATCCGACCACAGCATCGAATAAGGGGTATCGCTGTTCGGCGTGATAACCGCCGTGTCTTCATAGGTTGCGACGCGGTGCTCGTTATTGATTTCGTTGAACGGCGCCTTGTACTGGCTGGACTTACTGTCAATTGCGAACTCGTTCATGACCGCGTAATTCATCACCAGCGGTAAACCGTAGATGAATCCTTCCTCGGCGATGGCTTTGGTCTGCTCGATGCTCGGCGCGGCAACACCCCTGGCCTGGTCGCTTTTTTCTGCCTGGGCGATTGAGTCGTCTTTCTTGGCGCAGCCCGCAGTCAGTGTGACCACGGCGGTGAGTAACAGCGCCCATCTGAGGCTTTCGAAGGTCAAGTGTGCCATGAGGACTCCAGCTTGTCGTTTGTTCGAGGCTAATCTTGCCTGACAGCGGCCATTGGGTCGTCGCTTTGCGCCAACGTGGTGGCAGGTCCGGTCAAACGCACCGGCATTGCCTGCGTGGCGCCTTCATACCCTCTAAAAGATCTGCGCGCATCGTGGCAAATGCGTATGCGTCCCGCTCGGTGTGAGCCGTTTGGGTTCACGCACCATAGGTCCTTCGGCGCGTGCTGCTACAGGCCCGTTTTGATGCGCGTCCAGGTGCGCGTGCGCAACCGCTCGAGTGCCGGGGAGGCCTCCTCCGCCACGTACAGGCGTGCCTCAACGGCAGGCGGCGGATAGACCGCCGGATCATTGAGAATGTCAGGCTTCACGAAGGGACTGGCCGCCTGGTTGTCGTTGGCGTAGTGGATCTCGTTGGTGATGGCGGCGATCACCTGCGGCTCGAGGATGAAGTTCAGGAACTTATGCGCCGCCAGCGGATGCGGTGCGTCGGCGGGAATGAGCAGCGCGTCAAAAGCGAAATTCGACCCCTCCTTGGGCACGGTGAAGGCCAGTGGCACGTCGACGCCGGCCGCTGCGGCACGCGCGCGCGAAGCGGCGTAGTCGGCCGACCAGGACATGGAGATGCAGAAGTCCCCGGTAGCCAGTCCGTTCATGTATTCGGTGGAATCGAAGGCGCGGATGTAGGGACGCACGGCGAGGAGCAGCTTCTCCGCCGCCGCGTAATCCTCCGGGCGGCTCGAGTTCGGATCAAGGTGCAGATAGTTCAGCGCCAGCTGCAGCACATCCTCGGCCGAGTCGAGGAAGGTCACACCGCAATCGGCGAAGTGCTTGATGATCTCGGGCTTGAAGATCATATCGAGACTGTCGACGGGTGCATCCGGCAGGCGCTTGCGGATCATCTCAACGTTGTAGGCAAACCCATTGACGTGCCGCAGATACGGCATGCCATACCGGTTGCCGGGATCCGCTTTTCCCTCCAGCGTCAGGATGTGCGGATCGAGATTCTTCCAGTTCGGCAGCAATGCCTTATCGAGCGGCCGATAGATGCCCGCCTTGATCTGGCGGCTGAAGTAGTCGGTCGAGGTGCTGACCACGTCGTAGCCGGAGTCCCCCGCCATCATTTTCGCTTCGAGGGTCTCGTCGGCATCATAGGTGTCGTAGATCACCTTGATGCCGGTGCGCGCTTCGAAATCTGCGATGGTGGTCTTGGCGATGTAGTCGGCCCAGTTGTAGATGTGCAGCTCCTTCTCCTCGGCGGCGGAGCTGCCCGCAGCGGGCGCGTGCGGGCTGCAGCCCCCCAGGGCTGCGAGCGCGCCGAGTGCCAGGAGCGCGGCGGTTCGCACGCGGGCGCGGGCGCCTACAGCTTCACCATCACGTGACGCACGACGGTGTAGTCCTCCAGCGCGTACACCGACATGTCCTTGCCGTAACCGGAGCGCTTGAACCCGCCGTGCGGCATCTCGTTCACGGTCGCAAAGTGCGTATTGATCCACGTGACTCCGTACTGCAGTTGCGCGGCGACTTCCATGGCGCGCGACACATCGCGCGTCCACACCGAGGAGGCGAGGCCGTATTCTGAATCGTTCGCCCAGCCGATCGCTTCGGCCGCATCCGTGAAGGGCGTGAGCGATACCACCGGTCCGAAGACCTCGCGCTGCACGATCTCATCCTCCTGACGGGCGCCGGCGATCACGGTCGGCTCGAAAAAGAAGCCGCTGCCCGCGCGCGCCGCACCCCCTGCGGTGAGCTCGATGTGCCTGGCGGCCTTGGCGCGCGCCACCATCGCCGTTACCCGCTCGCGATGCGCAGCCGAGATGAGCGGCCCCATCTCCACCCCCGACTCCTCTTGCGTGCCGACCTTGATGGTCTTGACGGCGCTGGTGAGATCCGCGACCACCCGCTCATAGATACCACGCCCGACATAGAGCCGGCAGGCGGCGGTGCAGTCCTGGCCGGCGTTATAGAAGCCAAAGGTGCGCACCCCGGCCACCAGGGCCTCCACGTCCGCATCGTCGAACACGATCACCGGGGCCTTGCCCCCGAGCTCCAGGTGCGTGCGCTTGAGGTTATCGGCGGCCGCGGCGAGGATCTTCTGCCCCGTGGCGATAGAGCCGGTCAGGGAGACCATGCGCACGCGCGGGTGACTGGTGAGGAGGCGCCCGACCGGCTCGCCCCGACCGCAGATGATGTTCACCACGCCCGGCGGTAACACCTCGGCCAACACCGCGGCGAGCTTCAGGGCGGTGAGCGGGGTCTGCTCGGAAGGCTTGAGTATGAGGGTGTTGCCGGCGGCGACGGCCGGGGCGATCTTCCAGGCGAGCATCATCAGCGGATAGTTCCAGGGCGCGATCGAGGCGACGACTCCGACCGGATCGCGGCGAATCATGCTCGTGTGGCCCGGCAGATACTCCCCGGCTGCCAGCCCCTGGGGCGCGCGGCACACGCCGGCGAAGTAACGAAAGATATCGGCGATGGAGGGCAGCTCGTCGTTGAGCACCGCGGCGAGGGGCTTGCCGGTATTGCGCGATTCGAGTGCCGCGTAGGCCTGCGCCTCCGACTCGATCCGATCGGCAATGCGCAGCAGCAGCGTGGCGCGCTCCTTGGGCGAGGTGCGTGCCCAGCCCGGGAACGCCGCCTCGGCGGCCGCGACCGCCGCCTGCACCTGCGCGGCGGAGGCCTCGGCGACGGTGGCGATCTGCGAACCGCTCGCCGAATCGAGCACCGGCTCGGCTTGCCCCTCGCCCGCCACCAGCCGGCCCGCGATCAACAGCTGTGTCTGCATGTGCGTCTCCTCGCAAATTCCGGTCGCGGCTTGCCGCCTTGCGCCGCAACGTTATATTATTGTCGCCATAATATTACCACGTAACGCGACGTGCTCGCGAGGCCTGCCATGAACCCCGACGTCCTCATCACCTGCGCCATCACGGGCGACGACACCAAGGTCACCAAGAGCCCGCACTGCCCGGTCAGCCCCGAGCAGATCGCGAACTCCGCCATCGAGGCGGCGCGCGCCGGAGCGGCCATCGTGCACATCCACGTGCGCGACCCGGAGACGGGCGAGTTCAGTATGGCCACCAAACATTACCGCGAAGTGGTCAGGCGCATCCGCGAGAGCAAGGTCGACGTGCTCGTCAATCTTACCTGCGGCATGGGTGGGTATATCTGCATCGGCAAGGACGGGCTCAAGGATACTCCGGCCGCAGGGTCGGATTTCGTCACGCAAAAGGAGCGCATGCGCCACGTGATCGAGCTGTGCGAGGAAGGCCTGTACCGGCCGGACATCGCAACGCTCGATTGTGGCACGCTCAACTTCGGTGACGGTAATCGCGCCTATATCTCCACGCCCGACTACTGCCGTGAAGGCGCCGCCATCATGCGCGACCTGAAGGTCAAGGTGGAAATGGAGGTATTCGATACCGGCAACCTGTGGTTCGTGAAACAGATGGTGAAGGAGGGCCTGATTCCCGGCCCCGCGATGATCCAGCTGTGCACCGGGATCCCCTACGGGGTGCCGGCCGACGTCGGGCACCTGCTCGCCATGGTGAACACGCTGCCGGAGAAGTGCGTGTGGAGCTCCTTCGCCATCAGCCGTATGCAGATGCCGTGGGTGGCGCAGTCGATCCTCCTCGGCGGCAACGTGCGCGTCGGGCTCGAGGACAATCTCTACCTGAGCCGCGGTGTCTACGCGAGCAACGCGCAGCTGGTGCAGAAGGCACGCACGATCATCGAGGCGATGGGTGCGCGCGTGGCGAGCGCAGGCCAGGCACGCGAGCGGCTGCAGCTGAGCTGACGTGGCCGGCATACGCCTCTACGAGACCCCGATCCGCGCCGAGTGGATCGACTACAACGGTCATCTGCGCGATGCCTACTACGGGCTGATTTTCAGCGAGGCGGTGGATGCGCTCATGGACCGGGTGGGCCTGGATGCCGCCTACCGGCAGCGCACCGGCGGCACCTTATATACGGTGGAAATGCACCTGCACTACCTGCAGGAGGTGAAGCAGACCGACACCGCCCTCGTCACGGTACGGATTCTGGGGTTGGACGCCAGGCGCATCCACGCCGCGCTCGAGTTGCTGCGCGCGGGGCATCCGCAGGTCGCGGCGGCCGCGGAAGTCATGCTGCTGCACGTGCGCCAGCACGAGGGCAAGGCGTCCGTCACCTCTTTTCCGTCCGCGGTCAGCGCTGCCCTGGGTGCGTTGCAGACCGCCGCCGCCGGCATGGAGGCCGGCGCACCCGGTTCGCGGCGCATGGAGCTGCGTCCCGCCGCGCGCACGCCATGACCGGGCGCGCGCTGCGGCGCCTGCTCGCCCCGCGCAGCATCGCCCTCATCGGCGGGGCGTGGGCGGATGCCGTGCAGGCGGCGAGTCGCGTCATCGGCTACACGGGTGAGATCTGGCGCATCCATCCGAGCCGCGCCTCGAGCGCGGCACAGCCCTACTTTCGCAGCGTCGCCGAGCTGCCCGGGACGCCCGATGCGGCTTTCATCGCCGCGCCCAACCGCGATGTGCCGGGCATCGCCGCCGCGCTTGCCGCCCGCGGCGCCGGCGGCTTTGTCTGTTTCGCCGCCGGATTCTCCGAGACCGCGACCGCCGAGGGCGTGCGCCTCACTGAGGAGCTGCTGGCCGGCGCCGGTGAACTGCCCTTTTTCGGTCCGAACTGCTACGGCTTCATCAATTTCTTTGACGGGGTGGCGCTGTGGCCTGACCAGCTGGTCGGCGCGCGTCGCGAGCGCGGCGTGGTGCTCATCTGCCAGAGCGGCACGATCGCACTCAACCTGCTGTTCAACGATCGCTCGCTGCCCCTCGGCGCGGTGCTCACCGTAGGCAATCAGACCCGTCTTGCGGCTGAGGATCTGATCGACCTGCTCGTCGATGACGAACGGGTGAGCGCATTCGGTCTGTACCTTGAGGGCATTCGTGATGTTGGCCGCTTCGCTGCCGCCGCGGCGCGGGCACGCGCGGCGGGCAAACCGATCGCGCTCATCAAGGCCGGGCGCACGGAAGCGGCCACGCATACGGTGCGCACCCACACCGGCGCGCTCGCCGGTGCCGACGGCGCTTTTGACGCCTTCTGTGCTCAGGCCGGCATCGCCCGCTGCGAGTCACTCGCCACGCTGTGCGAGACGCTGAAGATATTTCATACCGGAGGGCCACTGCGCGGGCGCCGGGTGCTCGCCATGGGCGCCTCGGGCGGTGACATGGCCATGACCGCCGATGCAGCACGCGATCTTGGGCTTGAGTTCGCGCCGCTGCCCACCGAGGCGCAGCGCTCGCTGCGGGAGATACTCTCCGAGCGCGTGCATCTCTCCAACCCGTTCGACTTCCACACGCATATCTGGTTCGACGCTCCGCGCCAACGCGCCATGTTCAGTGTGGTGCAGCGGGCCGGTTACGACGCGGTCGCCTTCATGCTGGACTGTCCGCCCGCTCCGGCGGACGACACGGCCTACGTCAACGCGGTGAAGGAATTCGCCGCCGCATTGCCGGGTGCGCCCACGCGCGGCGCGGTCGTCTCCTCGCTCCCGGAGTCACTCTCGCCCGCCACGCGCGAGCTGTGCCTCGTTTCCGGCATCGTCCCCCTGCAGGGCCAGCGCGAAGCGCTCGAGGCGCTCGATCTGGCCGGGGCGGTCGGCGAGACCTGGGCGCGCGGGGAAGAGGTGCAGCTGCGCATTCCGCGCAAGATGCTCCAGGGCGCGCACGCGCTCCCGGAGCATGAAGGTAAGCGCGCGCTGGCCGCTTTCGGCGTGCCGGTGCCGCGCAGCGCCGTGGTCGCCGCCGGCGCGGCGGCCGAGGCCGCCACGGCGCTCGGCTTTCCGGTGGTCATCAAGGTGGCCGCTGCGGCGCTTGAGCACAAATCCGAGGTGGGCGGCGTCATTCTCAACGTGCGCACGAGCGAGGAAGCGGCAGCGGCGGCGCAGCGACTCGCGCGCCTCTGCGGCACGCTGCTGGTCGAGGAGATGGTCACCGACGGGGTCGCGGAGATCCTGGTCGGTATCTCGGTTGACCCGCAATTCGGCCAGCTGCTGGTGCTCGGAGCGGGCGGCGTGCTCACCGAGCTGCTGCGCGACAGCGTGAGCCTGCTGCCGCCCTTCACGGGCGCTGCAATCGAGAAGGCCCTCGGCCAGCTGCGCATTGCGCAGCTGCTGCAGGGGTTTCGCGGCCGGCCCGCGGGGGACGTACCCGCCCTGGTCGCCGCGATTCTCGCCTGCGCACGCTATGCGGCGGTGAACCTCGAGCGTCTTGCGGAACTGGACCTGAACCCTATCATCGTACGCCCGCAAGGTCTCGGCGCCATCGCGGTCGATGCGCTGATCCGCCTGCAGGAGGAGCACTGAAGATGTCTGATGGAATCAAGACCCTCACCAGCGGCGCCATCCTCGAAGTGACGATCGACCGTCCCAAGGCCAATGCCATCAATCTTGCGGCGAGCCGGCGCCTGAACGAGGTGTTCAGCGCCTTCCGTGACGATCCGGCGCTGCGTGTGGCCATCATCACCGGCGCGGGGGATCGCTTCTTCAGCCCGGGCTGGGACCTCAAGGGCGCCGCGGCGGGCGAGGAATCCGATTCGGACTGGGGCGTCGGGGGCTTCGGCGGCCTTAACTATCCGCGCAACCTCAACAAGCCGCTCATCGCTGCGGTCAATGGCATCGCCTGCGGCGGTGGCTTCGAAATCGTGCTCGGCACCGACATCATCGTGATGGAAGAGCACGCGAAGTTCGCGTTGCCGGAGATCAACGTGGGCGTGCTCGCCGATGCAGGCACGATCAAGCTGCGGCGGCGCATCCCGTACCACGTCGCGGTTGAGTTTCTTATGACCGGCCGCTGGATGGACGCGGCCGAGGCCAAGCACTGGGGACTCGCCAACCACGTGGTGCCCAGGGGCGAGGCGATGGCGAAGGCCCGCCAGATCGCGCTACAGATCGCAGACGGACCGCCGCTGCTGTTCCCGGCGATCAAACAGCTGCTGCGTCACACGGAGATGATCGCGGAGAATCCGGCCTTTGAAGTGCACGACAGCCTCGAGGCGGTACAGAAGGTCGTCCGCTCCGAGGACCTCAAGGAAGGGGCGGCGGCATTCGCCGAAAAGCGCAAGCCGCAGTGGAAAGGTCGGTAAGCGCCTCGTACGCGCCGATCAACCCCCCAGCGGCCGCAGCAGCGCGCGCGAGATGATGTGGCGCTGCACCTCGCTGGTGCCGTCCCAGATGCGCTCGATGCGCGCGTCGCGCCAGATGCGCTCCAGCGGCAGCTCACTCATGAGTCCCATGCCGCCATGAATCTGCAGCGCCTCATCGGCCACCATCGCAAGCATCTCGCTCGCCTTGAGCTTCGCGATCGCCATGTCGGTATCGGTCGCGATCTTGTTCTGCAGCTTCCAGGCCGCCTCGAGCGTCAGCAGCTCCGCGGCACGCAGCTCCACTGCCATGTCGGCGAGCTTGAAGCTCACGCCCTGAAACTTGCCGATCTGCTGCCCGAACTGCACCCGCTCCACCGCCCACTGTTTGGCCGCCTCCAAAGCCCGCTCCGCGCGGCCGAGGCAGGTGGCCGCGACCTGCAGCCGCGTGGCGCCGAGCCAGGTGTTGGCGACCTCAAATCCCTGATGCAGGGCGCCGAGCACGGCGGACCTGGGCACGCGACAGTCAGTGAACTCGAGGATGCTATTGGTGTAACCGCGGTGTGAGACGTTGCGGTAGCCGGCGCGCTCGACGAAACCCGGCTGTCCCCTTGTCCACGAGAAACGCGGTGATGAGCTTGCGCTTACCGCGCGCAGAGTCCTCCTCGGCACTGGCCGCGAACAGGATGACAAAGTCGGCGTGGTCGGCGTGACTGATGAAGTGCTTGGTGCCGTTGATGATGAAGTCGCCGCCCTTTTGCACGGCGGTAGTCTTCATGCCACGCAGGTCCGAGCCGGCACCGCGGCTCGGTCATCGCCAGACAATCGACGCGTTCGCCACGCACCGCGGGCAACAGGTAACGCTCGCGTTGCTCGCCCGCGCACGCGAGCAGGATGTTCGAAGGCCGTGCCACACAGCGCGTACTGCAGTGCGTAGCCGGTGTAACCGAGCTCCTTCTCGTAGAGAATCCAGCTCACCGCATCCAGCCCGGCACCGCCGACCTCGGTGGGCATGTTGGCCGCGTACAGCCCGGCCTCGATCGCCTTGGCCTTCAGCTCCCGGTACAGCTCCGCCGGCAGCACGCCGGTGTCCTCGACTTCCTGCTCGTGCGGGACAAGTTCCTTACGCACAAACTCGCGCGTCGTCCTGATGATGAGTTCCTGTTCTTCGCTGAGGGCAAAATCCATCGCCATCTCCTCAGGCCGAGGCCTTGGTGCTTTTCTTGAGCGCGGGCGCCTTCGCACCGCTTAGCGCCCAACCGTGCAACAGCTGCAGCTGCAGGCGCAGCTGCCCGATCTGCCGCTCCGGCGGCCAGTCGGCGCGGCTGGCGACGGTACTGGCGGTAATGCCGTTGATGAAGGTGATCACCGAGCGCAGCACCTGTTCGCGCGTCGCCGCCGGCCAGCGCAGCCAATCCGGCCAGCCGCGCGCCAGACAGCGCTCGAAGAGTCGCAGGTACTCCCGATGCAACCAGGCGTTGATGCTCTTCAGGCGCCGATCCGCGGGCACCTGCCCCCAGAAGGCAATCCAGACCGCGCACTCGATGTAACGGGTCTCATCCACCGGCAGTGCCTCGGTCAGCAGCCCGAGCAGGTCCGGCTCGGCGCCGGTGCCGTCGGGCGGGGTCAGGCGCTCCTCGATACGGCGCAGGATCAGCCGCAGCGCGGCGATGATGATGTCCTGCTTGGTGTCGAAGTAATGCGCAACCATACCCGTGGTGTAGCCCGCCTCGCGCGCGATACGCACGATGGTCGCCTGATCGAAGCCAAATTGCGCGACCACCCGGCAGGCCACCAGGGCGATCTCGTCCCGACGTGCCTCGTGGTCGACGATCTTCGGCATGACCGTGCAACGCGCGCGCCGCGGCCTCAGCCCGCCGCGCGACCGACGCGACCGGCCTGCGGCGGCAGCGGCAGCCGCGCCTGGGAGGCGTGCACGCTCGCCAGCGCGTCACGCACGGCGCTCTCCATCGGCGCCGCCTTGCCGCCGCTCACGTGCAGGTACAGCTTTTCGCCGGTGGCGACGAGTGCGTCATCGCGCCGCCGGTAGAGACTGTGAAAGAGCCGTACGCGCTTCTCATCAAGTTCCAGCAGGCGTGTCGTCACGTACAGAGCATCGAGCGCGCGCGCCTCGGACAGGTGCGTGACGTGCGTCTCCACCGTGAACAGCGCCCGGCCGGATTTGCGGTAGGCATCGTCCACGCCCGCGTAGCGCAACAGTGCGTCTGTCGCATCGCCGAACACCTGCAGATAGCGCGAATCGGTCATGTGGCCGTTGTAGTCGATCCACTCGGGTCGCACCTCTACTTCCACCAGCCGCAGCGCGGCGGCCTCCTGGGCGGCCGCGTGGATGCGGTGGCGGGCGGCCGCGGCGGAGTCCTCGTAGAGCCGCTCCTCCAGCGCACGCAGCGTGGCGCCGGCGCCGATGTTGTATTCCTTGAGCACCTGTTGAATCGCGACCAGATAGCCGTCGCGCAGGCGCTCGAGCTCACGGATCGAGCGACCGGCCGCCTGCGCCTGGGTGCCCGCGACCATCTTGTCGATCAGTGCTTCGGTGAGCTCGGGTGCTTCGAGTTTCGTCCACGGCCACTTCAGTGCCGGCCCGAACTGGCGCAGCATGTGGCGCATGCCGCTCTCGCCGCCGGCGAGGTGATAGATAAGGTTGGTGCCCATGGCCGCCCAGCGCAGGCCCGGTCCATAGATGATGGAGTCATCCAGTTCACCGGTCGTCGCGACGTCCTCATTCACCATGTGCAGGATCTCGCGCCACAGCGCCTCCTGCAGCCGATCGGTGAGGTGCCCGGGCACCTCGCGGCGCACTTTCAGCGCGTGCATGCCGATATAGGTGAAGAAGCGGCTCGCCGCCTCGATGGCCGCCGCGGAAGTCTGCTGCCCACCGACCAGCTCCACGAGTGGCAGCAGGTACACCGGGTTGAAAGGATGCGCGACCAGAAAGCGCTCCGGGAACTGCATGTCCCGCTGCAGCTCCGTCGGCATGAGCCCCGAGGTGCTCGAGGCGATCACGACGTCCGCGGGCGCATGCCGACTCACCTGGGCGAGCACGCGCTGCTTGAGCTCGAGCTGTTCGGGGATATTCTCCTGGATGAAGTCCACCTGCGCCGCCATGGCATTCAGGTCGGTCGTAAAGGAAAGCTTGCCCTTGGGCGGCAGCGGCGCGAGGGTGAGGCGGGCGAGCGCGCTCTCGGCGTTCGCCACGGCGCCGCGGATCCAGCCCTCCATCTCCGGCTTGACGTCTGCGGCGAGCACATCGATCCCGAAGTGCAGCGCGCGCGCCGCCCAGCCGCCACCGATGACCCCCGTACCCAGAAGACCGAGTGTCGTCACCTGTCTCATGATTCCGCACCGTTGGTTGTGGCCCTATGTGCCGCTCGCTTACTCGCTGCCCCGGCTGTTTTCCGTGGCCCGTCTTTTTAATGTCCTCATAATAATATAATAAATCTTCGCGCCACGGTACCAACGCCGTCCGCTCGCCTGAAGCCGCCGTCCCCGAGCCGCCTGCGGTCGTACTCTTAAAAAGGCGCTCCGCAGGCCGGGCGCCACCTCGGCTTGAGCGACCTGTGTGACTTGCCGCAAAATGGTGGCGAGAACTTCAACACGATCGGGGAACTATCATGGGCTTACTGGATGGCTTGTTGGGCGGCGCGGTGGGAGCCGGAGTCGTCACCGCACTGAACTCCCTGATTCAGCAGCACGGCGGCGTCCAGGGCGTCGTTACCCAGCTTGAGCAGCAGGGACTGGGAAACACGGTGCGCTCCTGGATCTCGAACGGCCCGAATCAGTCGATCTCCGCGGAGCAGGTATCTTCGGCCTTCGGGGGCGTCATCAACCAGATCGCCGCCAAGACCGGAATGACGCCGCAGGAACTGACGCAGAAGCTCGCGCAGCATCTGCCGGCCGCGATTGATCACCTGACGCCAAACGGGGCGGTTCCGACCAAGAGCGCGTAATTTTGGGGCGCGCGGTCGCGCGCGCCGCTGCCCTGCGGTCCGGGGTGTGCTTGGCCCTGACCGGCACAGCGATTGCGCCGGCGAAAGCAGCGCGGCGCGGTGCGCGGCTGCCTTTTTTATGTCACACGCCACCGCAAGACGCTCTTGCTTTCGCATCGCCGCGCGTGCATCTTCGCATGCGCCGCCATACGAATAAGAAGGCGGTTCAAAGCAAGGGGATTGTATGAACATCAGCAAGTCCTGGCTCGCTGCAGTGGTCAGCGTCGGGCTCATCACTACAGCGGCCGCAGTGCCTTACCCACACGGACCGGTGGTCGCGGCCGATCTGGGCCCGGTGAGCAGCTTGGCCGAAAACTCCAAGATCACCGTGACGGTGGCGCTCAGTCTGCGCAACACCGATCAGCTCGAGAAACTCATTCAAGCCATGCACACGCCCGGCTCGGCGCAGTTCCGTCAGTTCCTGACGCCGGCGCAGTTCAGTGCACAGTTTGGCCCGTCGGCGGAGACGATCGCCGCGGTGACCAAAGAGTTCGAGGCCGCCGGTCTCACGGTGACGCGCGCATCGACCGCGCACCTGCACATCAGCGGCACGCCTGCGCAGATCCAGAAGGCTTTTGCGGTGGAACTGCACAGCTACGCGGTCGCCGCCACGGACAATACGGCCGAGTACGTCTACCGTGCGCCCCTCTCGGCGCCGCACCTGTCGGCGAGCATCGCAGGCTCCGTGCGCGGAGTATTCGGTCTGGACACGCGACCGCGTATGGCACCACATCTGCGCAACCCGCTGCAGCAGCCCCTGCAGCACCCGAGCGTCAGTAATGCGACCAGCACGACCGACCCGCCGGGGCAGTGGACGGTGCTCGACTACGCGCAGTACTACGATCTGAACCCGCTCTATGACCAGGGCGTCAGTGGTAAGGGCCACACGATCGGTATCGTCACGTTCGCCTCCTTCACCCAGAGCGACGCGTACGCCTACTGGAGCGCGGTGGGCCTCAATGTCGGTTCCAACCGCATTAAGGAGGTGCAGATCGACGGCGGCTCGGGTGCGCCGAGCGACGCTGCCGGATCCGTTGAGACCACGGTTGACGTCGAGCAGTCGGGCGGTCTCGCAACCGGCGCCCAGATCATGGTCTACGAAGCCCCCAATAACTCCCAGGGGGGCATTGACATGTTCGCGCAAGTCATCGACGACAACCGCGCCGACACGGTCTCCAGCAGCTGGGGGCTCTGGGAAGGCTTCGTCGGGCCCCAGGCGAACATCAACAACGGCGACGTCAATAACCCCATCACCGGCACCCCGACGGACATCATCCAGGCCGAAGACGACCTCCTCGCGCAGGCGGCCTGTCAGGGACAGACCTGGTTTGCCGCAGCGGGTGATGCCGGTGCCTTCGACACGTCGGGTGAAGTGCCGACTGCGCCCTCGCCGGGCCAGCCGTACAGCTACAACGACATAATCGTGTCGGTCGACGATCCGGCCGCGGAGCGCTACATCACGGCCGGCGGCGGAACCACAATTGCCGGGATCCAGACCTATCAGCTCCCGAGCGGCGCGCTGCTCAACATCAACGTCAAACAGGAGCAGGCCTGGAGCTGGGGTTACCTGCAGCCCCTGTGCAACGCGCTCGAACTGACGACGGCGCAGTGCGGCATCTACCCGGTTGGCACCGGCGGCGGAGTCAGCATTTACTGGAACCGTCCGTTTTATCAGTGGGCCACGCCCGGCATGGCCGACACGGTACGCGGCCAGGTGCTCAATCAGCTGACGCCCACATTCGAGCAGCTGTACGTGCTGCCGGCGCGGTTCCCGGGGCGCAACTTGCCCGACATCTCGACCAACGCCGATCCGCAGACGGGCTACCTGTACTACTACACGCCGACGCCCGCCTCGGATGGACCACCGGGCTTCTACCAAGCCGGCGGAACGAGCTTCGTGGCACCCGAGCTCAATGGGGTGGCGAACCTGTTCGTGCAGGCGTTGCACCAGCGTATTGGCCTCTTCAACCCGCCGATGTACTGGATATCGCTCCTGCCGGGGGCGCGTCAGGGCCGTCATGCGGCATTCCACGACATCACCAAAGGCAATAACTGGTACTGGTATGCACGGCCCGGCTACGATCAGACGACCGGCCTCGGCGTGCCAGACTGGGCGAACTTCTTCGACTACTTGTCTGACCTTCGGCGCTGAAGCACGCGCCGGTTAGATTCCAGCAACCGAGCGGGGCGGCTTTGCCGCCCCGCCTTTTTTGAGGGATCCACCACACGCTCCATGGGGGTGCTGTCGCGCAAGTCCCTGGATAGCTGTCTCAGCGATGCCTTCGGTGAGCGCAGCTCCCGGCTGCGGCGCTCGCTCGGGGTGGTGAGTCTCACGGCCTTCGGCGTCGGCTGCACCATCGGCGCCGGGATCTTCTCCCTCACCGGTGACATCGCCGCGCACCAGGCCGGTCCCGCCGTCTCCCTCGCGTTCGTCCTCGCGAGCGTCGCCTGCTTTTTCGCCGGTCTTTGTTATGCCGAGTTCGCCGCCATGGTGCCGCTCTCCGGCAGCGCGTACTCCTACGCCTACGTGACGCTCGGGGAGCTGGTCGCCTGGCTCATCGGCTGGAGCCTCGTACTGGAGTGGGGTCTGTCGGCCTCGGTGGTGGCCGTGAGCTGGTCCGGCTACACCCAGTCGGCACTGAGGGATCTGGGCTTTACGCTGCCGGCCGCACTCGCGCAGGCGCCCTTCGCCGCCGACGTGCACGGTCACCTGACTCCGACGGGCACCTGGTTCGACCTGCCGGCGCTCCTGGTGGTACTGGCCTGTACTGCGCTGCCGCTCGCGGGCATGCGCACCTCGGCTGTCGTCAATGCCGTCATCGTGATCGCCAAGGTGTTCGCGCTGATCGTGCTGGTGGTGGTCGGCGCGCGTTACGTGCATCCGCAGAACTGGCATCCGTTTATCCCGCCGAACGCCGGCACCTTCGGTGTCTTTGGCTGGTCCGGCGTCTTAAGCGGCGCCGGCACACTCTTCTTTGCCTATATCGGCTTTGACGGCGTCGCTACGCTTGCTGAAGAAGCTCGCAACCCACAGCGCACGCTGCCGCTGAGCCTGTTTGCCTCGCTACTGATCTGCACCGTGCTGTACGTCGCGGTAAGCGTGGTGGTGACCGGGCTTGCCGACTACCGCTCGCTCGCTGTTCCGGATCCGCTTTACTACGCGCTGTCGGCAGCGCACGCCTCCCTCGGGCCACTGCAGGCGCTCATCGCCGTGGTCGCCATACTCGGACTGATCTCGGTGGTACTGGCGAGTGTCGTCGGGCAGGCGCGCATTTTTTACTCCATGGCGCGCGATGGCCTGCTGCCGCCGGCGTTTGCGCGTCTGAGCAAACGCAACGAGACACCGGTGGTCGGCACCGTCGTGACCGGCGTCGTGGCCGCGGCCATCGCCGGCCTCGTGCCGCTTTCGACCCTCGGGGAGCTGGTATCGATCGGCACGCTGCTCGCGTTCGCGATGGTGTGCGTCGGCGTGATGGTCCTGCGTCGCACGGCACCCCAGGCGCGCCGGCCGTTCCGCACACCGTGGGTACCGCTCGTGCCCTTGCTCGGGTTTCTGTGCTGCGCGGTGCTGATGGCGTTCCTGCCCTGGCCCACCTGGCGGCGGCTGTTCCTGTGGGTGCTGGCAGGACTGCTGGTGTACGCCTGCTACGGGCGACGGCACTCGAAGCTGGCCGCTAGCGCGCGCGCGGCCGTGCCGTAAGGCGCGGCACATCTTCGCTGCAAAAGAGCCTGAGGCGCTCGCAGGCGGCATCGAGCGTGGCCTGATCGGCGGCGAAACACACGCGCACACAGGCCGCGGTGGCGGCACCGAACGCGGCGCCGTCCATGACCGAAACGCGCCGCGCCGCGTAGAACTCGCGCATGAACTGCGCGCCGCTAAAGCCGGTGCCCGAAACATCGAGCAACATGAACATTCCGGCTTCCGGGGCGAGCGGCCGCACGCCCGGGATGTCGCGCACGCCCACCGCGAAGCGCTCTTGTCGCTGAGCGCAGAAGGCGCGGGTGCGCGCCTCGGCCTCACCGGCTATCTCGAGCGCGGTCACCGCTGCCTCCTGGATGAATCCGGGCAGTCCGAAAAGCATACACATCGCCAGTCGCTCCGCGTGCTCGGCCAGCTGCCGCGGACCCACCAGCCAGCCGGCGCGCCAGCCGGTCATGGCGTGCGACTTGGAGAGGCTCCCGAGCGTCACCACGCGCTGCGGCAGGCGCTGCGCGAGGCTTGGCACGCGACCGCCTGGTGCAAGTCCTGCGTACACCTCATCCGACACCAGCCACAGATCGTGCCGCTCGGCGAGGTCGCCGATGCGCGCCAGCTCCGCCTCACGCAGGATTACGCCACTCGGGTTGTTCGGTGTCGCCCAGAAGATCGCGCGCGTGCGCGGGCTGATCTGCGCGGCGAGTGCATCCAGATCGGGGCGGCACTCGCGCGTTGCGGGCGTGCGCACCAGGCGCGCGCCCGAGACCTCGATGGTCGCCGGATAGGTCGGATAGAGAGGCTCAAAGGTGATGACCTCATCTTCGGGGCCGGCCAGGCACATCGAGGCGACGAACAGCGCGTTCTGTGCGCCGGCGAAGCACACCACGTTCTCCGCTGCGGTAGGCTGAGCGCTGCGTGCCGCGTGCGAACGCGCAATCGCGGCGCGCAGCGAGAGTCGTCCGGCGGCGGGGACGTAGTGGGTGTCCCCGGCACGCAAACGTTCGATGGCGCGCTCGATGACCGGCGCAGGGGTATCCAGGTCCGGATCCCCCACGCTGAGGATGATGACGTCCTCGCCGCGCTCGCGTGCCGCCACGGCCGCGTAGTGCGTGAGCCACGCATCGGCACCATCACCGCTGATGCGGTCCACGAGAGACGAGAACTTCACGTTCTTACTGTGCGTGGGCGGTGTTAACATTTCAAGCGTATGAGCGCAGTTCCCTGGACGGTTGGCCGCTACGTTGTCGAGACCCTCGCCGCCAACGGCATCGACACCATCTTCGGTATTCCCGGGGTGCACAACATCGAGCTGTACCGCGGACTGGAATTCAGCCGCTTGCGGCACGTGCTGGCGCGTCACGAGCAGAACGCGGGGTTCGCCGCCGACGGCTACGCGCGCGCTACCGGCAGAGCAGCGGCGGCCTTCGTCATCTCCGGGCCCGGACTGACCAATATTCTGACCGCGGTCGCACAGGCCTATTCGGATTCGGTACCGCTGCTGATCATCGCGAGCAGCCCGATTCGTGCCTCGCACGGGCGGCACTGGGGCGTGCTGCACGAGCTTGCCGATCAGCGCGCGCTCATCGCCAGCGCCACGGACTTCGCCGCCAGCGCCGGAAGCGCCGCCGAGGTTCGTGAGCACTTGCAGGCCGCCTTCGCCGCGATGCGCGCGGCGCGCCCGCGACCTGCGTATGTCGACATCCCGCTCGATTTGATCGCCGAGACGACGATGCTGCGGCCGGAGCGCTTTGCCGCCGCGCCCGCACCCAGTGCTCCGGCAAGCGAGGCGCTCGAGCAAGCTCAGCAACTGCTGGCCGTGGCCCGCAAGCCGCTCCTCATCGCCGGCGGCGGCGCGCGCGGGGCAGGCGCGGCACTGCGCCACCTGGTGGAAGCGCTCGATGGCTACCTCGTCACGACCACCGCCGCCAAGGGGGTCCTGGCCGAAAGTCACCCGGCCAACCTGGGGGCATCACTGCCCTACCGGGTCATACAGGACCTGGCCGCCTCGGCCGACGTCGTCGTCGCTGCCGGTACGGAGATCTCCGAGACCGACGTGTACACCAGCACACGGCTGAGGCTGAACGGGCGCCTCGTGCGCATTGACGTCGATGAGCGCAAGCTCGCCGATCATTTTGCAGCGGACGTGCGCATCCGCGCAGACGCGGGCACAACCCTCGAAGCACTCGCGCATACGACGCACGCGCGCTCGGGCTGGCGCGCGGCCGCGGGTGATGCGCATGTCTACCGCGCGCAGATCGAGCGGGAATTCGATGACGACACGCGCGCGCGTCTCGCGGCGCTGCAGGCGCTGCGCGCCGCGCTGCCGGCCGATGGCGCGGTCTTCAGCGACATGACTCAGATCGCTTACCTCGGCAACTATGCCTTCCGCGCCGAGCGGCCGGGGCTGTGGTTTCACCCGTCCGGTTACGGCGCGCTCGGCTACGCGCTGCCGGCAGCCATCGGGGCCAAGGTCGCACAGCCGCAGCGAGCGATCGTCGCCCTCGCCGGGGACTTTGGCGTGCAGTTCACCCACCAGGAGCTCATGACTGCGGTGGAACTGGATCTCACCCTGCCGCTCATCGTGTGGAACAACGAGGCGCTGGGACAGATCCGCGACGACATGCGGGCGGCCGGCATCGCACCGATCGGCGTCGTCGGTCGCAACCCGGACTTCGTCGCTCTCGCCAGTGCGTGCGGCGCTGCGGGCGTACGGGTTCACAACGCGGGCGAGCTGGCGCATGCCGTGCGTAGCGCGCTGGCGCGCTCAGGTCCGACGCTTGTGGAAGCGGTCGCCGGGGACTTCCGCCCGCACTCGTGAGCACCGACTCAGCGCCCGCCCTCGCGCGCTCGCTGCTGCTCACGCACAGCCGCTCGAAGATTCAGCTCGCTTTCGCAGTCATTTATATCGTCTGGGGGCTCACCTACGCGGTCAACCGCATCATGGCCCTGGCGCTGCCACCGCTGCTCGCGGCAGGCTCGCGCTTCCTGCTCGCCGGCGTGCTTCTCACCTGCATTGCGCGCGCTCGCAATCTGGCGCTGCCACAAAGCGCACGCGACTGGCGCTCGGTAACGCTGGCTGCGGTGCTGGGCATCGTGTTGAGTAACGGCCTGTCGGTCGTGGCGCTGCGGCACGTAGCTTCCAATCAGGCGGCGCTCATCAGCTCCAGTTCGGCGTTCTGGATTGCATGGCTCGGCATGTACGGCCGCCGTGCCACCCCGGTGAGTATGCGTACCTGGGTCGGCCTCATCGTCGGTTTTCTCGGCGTGGCAGTACTGGTCTCGGCCAAGGGCTTCGGGGCGCACGCACAGGTGGGCTGGCAGCTGCTGGTGTTTATCGCTTCGCTCTCTTGGGCCCTGGCCACCATGGTGATTCGCGAGTCGCATGCCGACTGCGATCCGCTCGCCTTCACCGCCTGCTACTTGCTGGTCGGCGGTGCAGTGCTCACCGGTTCGGGCGCGGCGCCGGGCCGTGGCGCGCGGGGTTTGGTCGCCCACCGGGCTTGGGTCTATTGTTTTTCTGGCGATCTTCAGTTCAACCTTTGGGTTCGTTGCCTACACCTATCTTTTGCTGCACGAAACACCCTCGCGCATCGGCACTTACGCGTACGTCAACCCGCTGATCGCGGTGTTCGCCGGCTGGCTGCTGCTGAATGAGCGCCTGGATGCGCTGCAGCTGTGTGGCTCGGTGATCGTGTTTGCCGGCGTGATCCTGGTGCGCAATCTGCGCCTCTGGCCGCGTCTGGGGAAGAAAGCGGACCTGCCCTAGCGTGAGGCGTGCGGCTGAGCGACTGCCCCTCCCGGCGGCGAAACCTAATCGGTAAATCCAATCCGCACCGCAGCTACCCCGAGCGCCGGCAGTGTCAACTCGAAGCTCACCCCGGCTGCATCCGTCGTGACCGGAAGGGCCACCCGTGCGCTGACCGAGGCGGCAGCGAGCGAGTCCACCTGGATACGACTCAGGTACTCGGGCGATCCCATCGCCCGCCACAGCTGCTTCGGATTTGCGTGTTCAGCGTCGATGCGCCGCACGCTCGCGCCGGCCACGCCTCTGCAGCCCGCGAGCCTGACCCGCACGCGCTGCGCGCGCAGCGCGTGGCGCGGCTGGGCGTAGTTTGTGAGGAGCACCGTGACCGTCCGCGCCCCTCGCACCACCCAGCAGTCGACGGTCGTGTGCGCGCCGGAGACGGCCAGCGTCTCGGTGCCGATCTCGTGCAGGAGCTCAAAGGCACGGTAGGCGGGCTTGGCGATGCCGTGCAGGGTCAGCAACCCGAAACCGCCGTGAAAGGCGACTGAGGGGAAGTAGTTCTCCTCGAAGATGTCGCTGAATGTCCAGTAGCTGTAGCCCTCGACGAGGCCCTGCGCCTCGAGCACGGTCTTGACGATGAAGCTTGCGGCGTACGGCTCATCATGCAACGCATCCCGCGCGTTCGAGGATGTGCCCCATTCAGTGTAGAAAAGGGGACGCTCGCCGACCTGCCGACGCACCGACCGCGCCTGCTCCCTGAGCGCGCTGCGCGGGCTCGCAGCGAGCTGGGCCTCGGTGTCATCACCGGGGTGGCCGAATGCATCCGTTGGGTAGTGGTGTGTGCTCACGAAATCTGCGGGCAACGCGTGGGATGCACAGAACTGCAGAAACGGCGCAATCCAGCCGTTGGCGGCGGTGGCGGGACCGCCGACCCGCAGCGCAGCGTCAACCCCCTTGATGGCCTCGACCGACGTTTGGTACAGCAGGAAATACTCCCTTTGCGTCCCGCTGAAGAACGGCGCGAGATTCGGCTCGTTCCACACCTCGAAATACCACTGGCGTACTTCCTCGTGTCCGTAACGCTGCACCCAGTGCGCCACCAGCCGTGAAATCAACCTGCCCCAGGCGCGGTAGTCGCGCGGCGGGGTGATGTTGCCGCGATAGTGGAACACCGTGTCCTCTCCCGAGGCGAGCATGGCGGGCATGAAACTGAGCTCCACAAAGGGGCGCATGCCGATCGAGAGCAGAAAATCCATGATCTGGTCGGCGTTGAAAAAGGAATAGATCGGCTGCTCGTCCTCGCTGACGAGGGTTCCCAAATCGTCGTCGAGAATGCCGTGGAACCGCACGTGTCTGAACCCAAGCTCGCGGTGCGCGCGGGTCAGCTGCGCCTGCCAGTCGGCGCGCAAAGCGAGCGTAGCGTGGCAGCTTCCGACCGTGTGCTCCCAGAAGTGCGGCAGCGCCTTCCCCGCGCCAGCCAGATCACAGTGGAAAGCGACAGGTTCCTCCGGAGGCAGCTCAGCCATGGCGGCGGTGTCCTAAGGGAAAGCCATCAAAGGAGCGTGCAACCGGAAGGGTGCGCGTGCGTCGCGGAACGCGGGGAACTGCCGCGGTAGCCTAAGGCGCTGTTGGTATCTGCCGACACTGCAGCGCACGCAGGGTAAGTCGCTTCCGACGCTGACATCTTGTTTCAACCGGCTGGTACGGGGCAACCGCCCTGCGCAGACTTCATACAACCAACACAAAGGGACCCCCCATGCGAATGCGCCGACCCAGGGAATACCGTGCCGCCCTCCTCCTCGCGGCCGCTGTCGCGGGAACGTCGCTGCTCTCCGGCTTTGCCGCGCGTGTGCCTGTCCATGAGGGCGATAACCGCGAGCATCGTTGGGACGCTCGGGAAGATGCCTCCTACCGGCGATATCTCGCCGACCAACACCTGCAATACCGCGATTTCACCCGCCTCAGCGCCACAGAGCAAAGCACTTACTGGGAGTGGCGCGAACGGCATCCCGATTAGACGGCCGCCCGAAGGGGCGCCGTGCGGGTGGCTGAGGCCACCGGCTACGTAAAGAGTAGTCGCACCGCCCCGTCTCTAATAATTCATCGACTGCACGTGTACCACGCCGCTCGCGTCGGTGGAAAACACCTGGCGCAGCAGCACGCGTCCCTGGAAATCCTCGCCCTCGACGATCGACTGCTCGCTGGCCACCGCCAGCCCGCGTGCGTAGTCAATCGCATCCTGCCACAAAGAAAACTCGGCCAGAAACCAATCGAGACCCTTCTGGGTGACGCCCCAACGATCACCGATGCGTCGCACCGTCACACATGGCACTTCCATCGCAAGCAACTCCTGTACTGGTCCCCCTGCGGGGGCGTACACAAGCCTGCGCGCCGGAGGCACACCTGAGTATCGGCCGGGCGCAGAGCGTCTTGTCGGTCGCGCCCTACACCCTAGCCCTAGCCCATGACAACTCGAACCGTGTGCTCGGCTTCATCGTCCCGGAGCGGAATGCGGATCGGCGGCCGCAAGATAGTCAGGTGATCGAGTTCCGCATGACTGACCCCGCGCGTTGCGCCGAAAGGATTGGTCACGGTAATCCGGTACAGGCTGCGGCCGTGCCGGTATTCGACGTCGAAGCGTCGCCAGCCACGCGGGATGCACGGCTCGATCCTCAGTTCATTGCCGCAGATGCGGATACCGAGGATCGACTCCAGGCCTGCGCGGTAAAGCCATCCGGCAGCGCCGGTGTACCAGGACCAGCCTCCGCGTGCCGCGGGGGCCGGCGCGGCGTAAATGTCGGCCGCCACGGCATACGGTTCGAGCTTGTAGCGGGACACCTTGGCGGGCTCGCGCGTATGCTGGAGCGGGCTGAAGCAGTCAAAGAGCTGCTTGGCGCGGTCGCCGTCGCCGAGCTTCGCAAACGCCATGAGCGACCAGATCGCCCCGTGCGTGTACTGGCCGCCGTTCTCACGAATGCCGGCCGGATAGGCGCGAATATAGCCCGGATCGGGCTCCGAACTGACGAACGGGGGCGTGAACAGCAGCAACTCCTCGTCCTCCTTGCGCAGCAGATGCTCCGTCACCGCGGCCATCGCGTGCGCAGCGCGCGCCGGACTGGCAGCGCCGGACAGCACGGCCCACGACTGTGCGATGGAATCGATCCGACACTCGGTATTTGCAGCTGAGCCCAGTGGCGTGCCGTCATCAAAATAGCCGCGCCGGTACCAGTCACCGTCCCATCCGGAGCTTTCCAGCGCTGCCTGGAGGGCCTCGTGATGCGCCTGCCAGCGTGTGGCGCGCGCGGCGTCATCGCGGGCGCGCGCCACGGCGGCGAACTGCGTGAGTGTCAGGCACAGGAACCACCCGAGCCACACGCTTTCGCCCCGCCCCTGAGCGCCCACCGCGTTCATGCCGTCATTCCAGTCGCCACTGCCGAACAGCGGCAGTCCATGCGCCCCGACTGCCAAGCTTGCGTCCAGTGCCCGGGCGCAATGCTCGTACACCGAATCGGTCTGCTCCGACTCGCGCGCCTCAAAGTAGTTGTCACTCGCCCCTGGGGGGATCATGGCGCCCGTCAGATAGGGCACCTGCTCATCGAGTACGCTGCGGTCGCCGGTCGCGGTGACGTAATGCGCTGCGCAGTACGCGAGCCACACCCGATCGTCGCTGATATGCGTGCGGATACCGCGCCCGCTCTCGGGCATCCACCAATGCTGCACGTCACCTTCCAGGAACTGCCGAGCGGCCGCCCGCAGCAGGTGCGACCGTGCGACCGCGGGCGCGGCCGTGGCAAGGGCCATGCAGTCCTGCAGCTGATCGCGGAAGCCGTACGCGCCGCTCGCCTGATAAAAGGCCGCCCTGGCCCAGACACGACAGGATAAAACCTGGTAGAGCAGCCAGCGGTTCAGCAACAGATCAAAGGCACGATCCGGCGTACTGACCTGAATCCTACCGAGCACCTGCTCCCAGCTGCGCGTGAGCTCCGCGTAGGCCTGGGACACGTCGAGCGTGCGTGCCGTTTCAATGTCGCCGACCAGGCTGCCGGGTTCGGCGGACTGACCCAGAAAGGCGACGAGCTGCCGCGACTCACCCGGCGCAAGCTCAATCGCACAGAGCAGCGCCGCGCACGGATCGAGCCCGGCACCGGTACGCCCGGAGAGCGGTAACGCGGCGCGCAGCGCGACCGGTGCCTCAAGCGTGCCGTCCAGTCCAAGGAACTCCCGCCGGTCGCAGGTCGCCTCGGTTTGTTCGCCGCGCAGATCCAGAAACGCCGTGCGGTTGGCGAACTCGGTGTTCCACGGATTTCGTGCCAGCAGAGCCCCGGTCTGCGGGCAACGCTCGGTGAGGATGTAAGGCGCACTCGTGGCCCGGGATGTGCCGAGGGTCCACTCGACGTACGCGCAAACGGTAAGGCGGCGCACTTTTGCGCCATCATTGCGCAGCGTCAGTCGCGACACCTTGAGCGCGCCGGCCGAGGGAACAAACTGCAACAGCTCACAGCTGAGCCCGCGACCGGCATACTCGAAGCGCGAGTATCCGCGGCCGTGATAGGCCACGTAAGTCGCCTCCGGATCGCGGATCGGCGCCGCGGTGGGACCAAACAGTTCGCCTGTCTCATCGTCCCGCAGGTAAAACGCCTCGGCGGCCGGATCACTGACGGCATCGTTCGACCAGCGGGTGAGCGCATTCTCCCGGCTGTTGGTCGCCCAGGTGAACCCGCTGCCCGTGGCGGACACCTGAAAGCCAAATCCCGGCTGACCGATGACGTTGATCCACGGCATGGGCGTCGTCACCCCCGGCTTCAGAACCACCGCATACTCAGCGCCGTCCGCCACGAAACCCCCGGTGCCGTTACCCAGCTCCAGCGTGGGCTGCGTCACCGCGACCGCGCGTGCTGTTCGGATGAGGCGCTTCACTTCCGGGATTGCCGTCTCCGCGGCCGGATCCTCCAGCCGGTCGAGCTGCTCGGCGAGCGTGCCACGGCGACTGACCAGGGCCACGCGGGCGGAAACGAGCAGCGCCAGGCGCGACTCGGGCGACATCACCTCCGCGCGCAGTGCGAATACGCTGCCCTCGCCGGGCCGCGCGCCCTGCTGCAGTCGCAGCTGACTGGCGCGCGCCAGCGATTCGATCGCCGCTTGCAGATCCTGGACGTAAGAGGTCGAGGAGTCGTTGATGATGACCAGGTCGACCGCCAGGTTCTTCAAAGTAAGGTATTCGTGTGCCCGCAGCAGCTGGCGCGCAAGGCCGAGGTCTGCCGCGTCGTCGATCTCGACCAGCATGATCGGTCGGTCGCCGGAGATGCCGTGCGCCCACAGCGCGGGCGGACCGGAGCGATTTTTGCGCAACGTTTCAGCGCCTGCCCGCAAGGCCGGATTCAGATAGAAGATGTGGGCGGCGAGGCGTTGGAAAAGACTCGCTTCATCCGGATCAAGCCCGAGGTAATGCAGCTGCACGCGCGCGCGCGTCCACGCCAGCGTCGAGGCTCGGTCGAACGATGCGGGTTCGCGGCACTTGTCGGCGACCCGCAAAACCTCCCCGTGCGTGTCGCCCACGACGGTCCAGAACGTTATGCGCGCCGTCTCGCCGGGAGCAATCCGCACGCGCCGTCGCAGACTGAATACCGGATCGAGTACCGTGCCGGTCGAGCCGCTGAGCGGGCCGCGCTCGCTGAGCGCACGCGCCTTGCTGAGCGTTCGGTCGCGCCCCAGAAACCGCACCCGGTCGGTCTCGAACTCCCACTCGCCGCTGGATTCGCCCTCGACGACCCCGAGATGCGCCGCCCACGCCGCCGACTCCCCGGGCGCGCGCGGGCGCCGTCCGGCCACCAGCGCGCCGAGCTCGGGCTCAAAGTGCGTTTGCACGAACAGATTGGAAAACGCCCGATGCGCACGGTCGGCCGCGGCTGCGGTGAGGACGAGCTCCGCGTACGAGGTCACTTCGATCTCACGCGCCCGGTCGCCTTGGTTGGAAACGGACACGCGCCTGGCTTCGGCATCGTGCTCCGCCGACACCAATACCTGCAGACGAGTAATCCACGGCCCGTCGCGGCGCACGATCTCGACCCGGTCCTCGGTGAAGGTCACGCGATACGAGTCCGGCTTGGTGGCAACTGGCTGAAAGCCGCCTGACCAGATCTCACCGCTCTCACAGTCGCGCAGAAAAATGGCCTGGCCGCTGTTGTCGCTCGTGGGGTCCTCGGACCAGCGGGTGACGGCAAGATTTCCGCAGCGACTGAAGCCCGCCCCGGTGGCGCTGAGCATGACCGCGTAGCGCCCATTGCTCAGCAGCTGAGTGTGCGGCGTGCGCGGGCGCCAGGTGTGCAGCCTGCGGCGCCCGGCGAGTACCGGCAGCCGCCCCTCGCGCGCCTCTGACTCGGTGCCATCCGGGGGTGCCTCGACCGAGCGCGGCGGCTTCTCCTGCAGCAGCAGTTCCGTGGCGCGCGCGGCCGGCTCGGCGTGAAAATACCCCTGCATGAGCCCCCCGCGCAGAGCATTGGCGATGCCCACGATCGTCATGCCCTGGTGGTGCGCCATATAGGCGCGCACGATCGCCACCTTCTCTCCGTCGGCGAGGCGATCGGGCGTAAAGTCGAGCGCCTCGTAGTAGCCGAACTGTCCGAGCGCACCCCACTTGCTCAGCTCGCGAAAGTTGGCCGCGGCGGCCGGTGCATCCACCATCGCGGCAAGCCCGGTCGCGTAGGGCGAGACCACGGTGTCATTGGCCAAGCCGCGCTTTAAACCCAGGGCCGGCACGCCAAAGGGGGAGTACTGATAGGTCTCGTCGAGATCGCGGGTGTTGTACGCGGATTCGGATACTCCCCAGGGCACCTTGCGCGAGGCACCATAGTCGCGCTGTGCGCGCACCGCGACCTGCAGTGCGCGATCGAGCAGGCTGCCGCGCGGCGCGCGCATCACCAGCGCGGGCATGAGGTACTCAAACATCGAGCCCGACCACGACAGAAGCGCGGTGACGTTGCCCATCGCCACCGAGTGGCGATCAAGCCGGAACCAATGCCGCGCCGGCACGTCCCGTTTGGCAATCGCAATGAAGCTCGCCAGACGGGCCTCGGAAGCGAGCAGATCATAGTCGCCGGCATCCAGACGACTGTCGGTCACGTTGTAGCCGATTGAAAGCAGCATCCGGTGCGGCTTGAGCAGAAAGGCGAAGTCCATCTCGTACGCCAGGCCTCGGGCCGCCGCCGCCAGATCCGTGAGCTGCTCCAGCAGTGCACGCGCCGCCGCCGTGGCATCCGCGCCTGCGTCCCCGAAGGCCAGTTCCCGCAACGTCACCGGCGGCAGCGGAATCTGCTGAGCGTGCGCCGTCGCGCCCGGCGCTCCTGCGCCGAGCGCTTCGACATCGCGTGCGTGACTCAATATGCAGCGGGCGGTGCTCGCCGCCCAATCCCGTTCACCGCTCTCGGCGGACCTGCGCTGCGCCAGCGCAGGAGCGGTGGCATCGGCCAGCGCCCGGATAGTCTGCGGCACCTCATGCGGCGTGCGCCGCGATGCGGCCAGTACACGCGCGAGGCCGCTCACCTCCGCACCCGGCGTAGCCAGAATGAGGGCATCGGCAATACCGTTGAGGCGCTCCGAACCCCACAACGGGCGCGTCGTGGCAGCCTCGATGGCGTTCGCCAGCGTCAACAGGTGCCCCGCAAGATTGCCGCTGTCCACCGTCGACACGTACCGCGGCAGCAGCGGCTGCCCGGTGCGCGTGTCGTACCAGTTGAAGAAGTGCCCGCGGAATCGCTCGAGCTCCGCAAGCGAGCCGAGCGTCGCCTGCAGCCGCGCGACCCAGTCCAGAAGTCCCAGCCAGCCAAACTCCAGCGCTACCGCGCTGGACAGCAGATACATGCCGATGTTGGTCGGCGAGGTACGCTGCGCCAATACCGGGATCGGGGTCTCCTGGAAATTGTCCGGGGGCAGGTAATGCTCTTCGGCGCTCACAAACTGCTCAAAAAATCCCCAGGTGCGGCGCGCGATCAAACGCAACGCCACCGCATCCGGCTCGGAGAGCTCGAGGTGCGTGTGCTCGGCGTGGGGAACGCTGATGTAGCGGGCCAGGAGTGGAGCCGCCACCCACATGATCAGCCATGGCGCTGCCAACCAGAAGTTCTCCGGGGCCAGTGCGAGCACCGCCAGCGCCGCGAAGAGCGCGAGCGCCACGCCACCGCGCATGCGGGCCGTGTAACTGGAGAGGGTGAGCTGGCTGTTCTTGCGAGCCTGGGCCGCGGTGGTCCAATCGAGCAGGTGCTGGTGCGTGAAATACAGTCGCGTCAGGGTGCGCACAATCGCATCGGCCATCCACCAGGCGCGATCGGCGAGGAATGTCGCGGCGAGCGCCCAACGCAGGCAGGCGATGCGCACATCGTGCCGCAGCGCCTGTCGCTCGCTCTCACGTCGCAGGTGACGCGGACGATCGCGTACGGCCATCAGGATCGGAAGCAGCGGCGCGACGCCAAGTCCACACACCAGCAGCGCCGTCCACCACATGCTGTACGGCGCTGGCAGCAGCAGCCACCCCAGAACCAGCGCCGCAAAGCTTGCGATCGGCACCGCGGTGCGTCGCAGGTTGTCCAGAAGCTTCCAGCGCCCCAGAGCGGAAACCGAGCGCACGGCACGCTGCGCACGCGGCCAGCTCAGCGCCGGCCGTAACCACGGCAGCAGCTGCCAGTCACCGCGTGCCCAGCGATGCTCGCGTGAAACGATGACGTCGTAGCGATCCGGGGAGTGCTCGACCACTTCGACGTCCGAGGCCACGGCGGCCCGCGCGAACAGCCCCTCGAGCAGGTCGTGACTGAGGACCGCGTTCTCAGCGATCCGCCCGCGCAAGGACTCCTCGAAGGCGTCGACGTCGTAGAGCCCCTTGCCCGTGAAGGAGCCCTCGGCGAACAGATCCTGATACAGATCCGACACCGCGAAGGCGTAGGGATCCAGACCGGGCGAGGCGGACAACACCGCCTGCACGAGCGAGGCGCCCCCCTCGTTCGGCAGCGCCGGAGTCACACGCGGCTGCAGAATTGCATAACCGGCCGACACCCGCCTGGTGCGTGGATCAAACTGCGGTCGATTAAGCGGGTGCGACATCTTGGCGATGAGCTTTTCGGCCGCGCCGTGCGGCAACTGCGTGTCCGCGTCCAGTACCAGCACGTAACGCACCCCGCGCGGCACGCCGGCGAATTCTGCGTCCGTGAGAGTGAACGAGGTATCGGTCGCACCGCGCAGCAGCTTGTTCAGTTCATGCAGTTTGCCGCGCTTGCGCTCCCAGCCCATCCAGCAGCCCTGCAAGGGGTTGAAGCGCCGTGCACGGTGCAACCACAGAAATCGCTCGCCGGCGCTGCCGCGCCCGTAGCGGGCGTTCAGCGCGGCAATGCCGCGACGCCCCGCCAGCACCAGCTCCTCATCCGTCGCGATCTCCGCCGCCTCCGCATCGATCCCGTCGGCGAGCAGCGCAAAGTACAGCTCCCCGCGCGCGCCGGCGAGATACTGGCTCTCGAGATTGCCGAGCGCCTCCTCGATCTCGGCGCGGGTGCTCAACAGGATGGGCACCGCGACCAGTGTGCGAAACTCCTCAGGCACATGGCCCGCCAGATCGAGCGCCGGCAGGATCGCCGGTTTGATCAGCCGGGTAATCGCACTGTTCACCAGTGCGGTAACGACGTCGCTCGCCGGCAGCAACAGCAGCAGCAGCAGCCCTGCCACGGTCGCAAGCGGCAACGGGGGCAGAAAATGCCCGACGCTCAACACAAGTCCCGCCGACAGCCCCCCCAGCAGCAACAGATAGCCGCCAATGCCCGCCCGGCGGAGCGCGTGCTGCAGGCCTTGCGCCCACGGGCGGCGGTACCCCGCGCTGGCCTCGAGGGCTTCGCGCCCGGGGCCGATGAGGTAGTAGCCCGGGTCGCGCGCGCCGGCGTGCGCTGAATTGCTGCTGAGTGCCGCAGCGATCGCCCGTTGCGCTATCTCCGGCTCGCGACAGGAGGAATCGCGGGCGATCTCCTCGATCGCGCTGCGGTAGCGGTTGCGGGTGGCAAAATCGAGCGCGGAAAAGTCACTCTGCGCTCCGAGAATCGCATCCACCGTGCTCAATTGTTCAACGATGTCAGCCCAGTCCAGTGCCGAGAGCTGCACCAGGCTGGTGACGATATTGCGCACCGTGACATTCGCGGCGGACTGGCGCTGCAGTTCTTCTCTGACCACCACGTCGGCCGACATGCCCTCGGCGCGCAGCAGTTCCTCCACACGCTGCAAGGCGGGCGTGATGTTCGGATCGCAATCGCGCAGGCGTTGTACGAGCTGCACGGCCAGCGTGCGCGGCAAGGGTTTGCGGTCGTATACCCCGAGCACACGTTCCGCCGGCTCGGCCGCCCGGCTCGGAGACCCCAGCAGGCGGTCGGCGATCGCATCGGCCGCCTCGCGCTCGGCGCGGCCGCTCACGATACGATCCGCACAGCGGCGCAAATTCTCGATGAGGACCACTCGCAACATACTCGCGAGTGCCCACAGCTCACCGATGGTCAGTGTCTCGACCCGTTGATACGCGGTGACGAAGCGCATCAGCAGTGGCGCGTCGAAGTGACTGTCGGTATGCGCGACGTAACTCCACGCAATCCCGGTGATGCGCGGAAGACCGCCCAGATAGCCGGAGGCGAGCTTGGGCAGCTGGCGGTAATAACTGGCGGGCAGATCATCCCGGATCAGCTGCAGCTGACGCTCGACGACGTAGTAATTGTCGACGAACCATTCGGCCGCCGGCGTGACGCTGCGCTGGCTCGAGGTGGTGTTGGCGACGGTCTCATAGTGGCGGCGCAGTACGCGCGCGTTTTGCCGCGTTCTGACGAGCAGCGCACGCCCATGAGGCGAGGAGGCGAGCAGCGGCTGCGACTGCGCCAGCGTCTCGGCGAACTGCTCCAGACGCTCGACGCTCATCAGTTCCGCGCGTATCGGCCCCGGCTCTCGACTGACTGACGAGAAGCCCAGATCGAACCAGCGGCGCGCCTGCGTTTCCTGCAGGGCCACCTGCTCCATTTCGCCGCTCCGTTTCAGGCCTATGCCGTGTGCTTACGCAACCCGCGCGCCCGCGAAACGGCGTATGCACGCAGCCGGCCCGTGTTGCCTTCGAATTACCAGGCGTAGCGCAACCTGTGCTGCACCGGGCAACGAGTCTAGGATGGGCGCATCGCTGCGCTTGTAGGACCGCGCCGCCACGCACCGACGGCGCCAAACCACGCGAGTAGCCATGAATCCCAGCGCGTGCCAATCGGTGCAGCGCCCAGGCGTCTTTCAGCATACACCTACGGCGGCGGTCGTGCCGCCTCCGTATCCTAAGGACATGACACGCACGCAGCCTCTTTCGTGAGCGCGCCGCCGTACGCACTGGCCGGCGGCGCGCGGACCGCACTCAAAGGGTCCGAGAGCGAGGATGACGCCTCCTTGCTCGAGCGGCTGCAGCGGGGCGCGTTCGCTTACATTGCAGGCTATTCGAACCCGGCGAACGGCCTGGTCGCGGACACCTCGCGAGCCGGTGCGCCCGCCAGCATTGCGGTCGTTGGCTTCGCCTTGACCAGTTACATCGTCGCGGTCGAACGCGGCTTCGTTTCACGTCCGGCAGCCGCTGAGCGCGTTTTGGTAACGCTGCGATTCTTACTCGGCAGCTCCCAGCAAGATGGCCCGCAAGCGACGGGCTACAAGGGCTTCTACTATCACTTTCTTGATATGAATTCCGGGGAGCGTGTGTGGCACTGCGAGTTGTCATTGATTGACTCCGCGCTCCTCATTGCCGGGGTGCTCTCGGTCGGACTTTACTTTGATCGGCCCGAGGAGCGGGAGATCCGCGATACCGCGGAGGCGCTTTATTGCCGGGTCGACTGGTGCTGGGCCCAGAACAACACGCCTTCCCTGTCGCAGGGCTGGATGCCTGAATTCGGCTTCCTGCACTACGGGTGGGAGGGTTACAACGAAGCCCTCATTCTCTACATCCTCGGTCTTGGCTCGCCCACCCACGCACTGGCACGCAGTTGCTTTGCGGCCTGGACGCTCACCTACCAGTGGGAACGCCTGCTCGGACAGGACGTGCTGTATTCCGGACCCCTGTTCACGCACCTCTTTTCCCACGCGTGGATTGATTTTCGGCGGATTCGCGACCCGTTCATGGCCGCCGCGCGTTGTGACTATTTCGAGAATACCTGCCGCAGCGTCGCGCTCCAGCAGGAGTATTGCGAACGCAATCCCCGGCAAATGGTCGGCTATAGCCGTGAGATCTGGGGAATCAGCGCCGGGGACGGCCCGACCGGTGAAGGCGTACGCGAGTTCGCGACGGATCAACGCCGCCTGGGGTATATGGCGCGCGGGGTTCCGTTCGGACCGGACGATGGCACGTTGTGTCCCTGGGCGATGATCGCCACCGCGCCGTTCGCCCCAGAAGCGGCACTGGCGGGAACGCGCCGGCTCCTGAGCGACTTTCCGCAAGTGTGTCGCGAGGATCGCTTCGCGAGCGGCTTTAATCCGGGCGTCAACCCTGAGTCAGGCGGCTGGGTCTCGGAGGGTTGGTACGGACTGGATCAGGGGCTGCTCGTCATCATGATCGAGAATGCCCGCTCCGGACTGATCTGGTCGTTGTTGCGTGAGTCGCGCGACATTCGTCGCGGGCTGAAACGGGGAGGATTCTCCGGAGGCTGGCTCACCCGATGAAACCTCGACCGCGCACCAAGTCTTTGCCCGCTCGCTCAGCGGCCGCGCCCAAACGCCACAGGGCGGCTGGGCCAGCAGCCGCGGGACGTGCGCCGCGCTACGACTTCGCCGTGATTGGCGCAGGTCCTGCCGGACTGGCTGCCGCCATCCTCGCGGCACGCTGCGGCAAGCGCGTCGCACTCTTTGAACGACAGCGCCTGGGGGGCACCTCTTTAAATCGGGGTTCGGTTCCGTCCAAGGCCCTCATCCGCTCGGCGACGCTGTTCGCGGGCATTCGCGAGGCGACACACCTGCAAGGCTCCGGGCAGAGCGAGCCGATCGCGGATCTGGCGAAGATCGCCGCGCGCCTGAGACAGATCGAGGAGCGTATCGGGGGTTATCATTCGCTGGCACGGCTCACCCGTCTCGGCGTGGACGTGCACTTCGGCGCCGCACATTTCACCGATCCGGAAACCATTGCCACGGACGCGGCGCGCTTTCGCTTCCGGAAGGCGCTCGTGGCAACCGGCGCGGTCCCGGCACCCCCGGGCATTCCAGGTCTTGCCGCGGGCTGCTACGAGACCAGTGAGTCCATCTTTGCGCTTACGCAGTTGCCCGCGCAGCTCGCGGTCGTCGGCGGCGGCCCCCTCGGCTGCGAACTCGCCCAGGCCTTCTGTCGCCTGGGGTCCAAAGTGACCATCATCCAGGATGAAGCGAAATTCCTGCCCAGGGAAGAAAGGGACGCCGCGCAGATCCTCGCGCGAGCAATGGCCCGCGATGGGGTCAACATCCTTCTCAACACGAGCGTGGTGGGCGCACGTACCGAAGGCACGCGCGTGGTCCTCGAGACGCAAAACTACAAGACCCGTGGCACGGTCGCCGCGGAGTGCGTGCTTGTGAGTGTCGGCCGCGTTCCGAATGTCGACGCACTGAACCTCAAGGCCGCCGGCATCGCTTTTGATCAGCTGAAGGGCATCGCGGTTGATGACTTTCTTCGCACCCACAACCCCAATGTCTACGCCGCGGGTGACGTGTGCATGAGCCACAAGTACACGCATGTTGCGGAAAGCACCGGTCGCATGGCCGCGCAAAACGCGCTGTTGCGCCAGCGCCTGCGCTGCAGCGAGCTCATAATTCCGTGGTGTACGTTTTGCGCCCCTGAAATCGCTCACGTCGGCGTGCAGGTCTGGGAGGCGCGCGAGAAGTCGATCCCCGTAAAGACCTACACCATCATGATGCAGGACATAGATCGGGCGATCACGGATCGCCAGGACCACGGTTTCGTGAAGTTACACGTCATGGAGGGCCACGATCGCATCCTCGGTGCCACCATCGTCGCTTCACGGGCGAGTGAGATGATCAACGAAGTTTGCGTCGCCATGCAAAACGGCATCGGCCTGCGCCGCCTGGGCCGGGTGATGCACACCTACCCCTCGCAAGCCTCCGCCATCCAGCTTGCCGCCATGAGTTTCGAGGAGAAGCTCTAGGTGCGCGCGCTTAGCGGGCGCGCCGGCGCGCGCCCAGAACCGTGGGAATTGCGACGCGACGTGCACTCTTACCCTCCGGCCACACTGCCCGGGCCGGTCCGAGGAAGCGCACGAGAACCCCGCCCTCCGCGCTCTGGGATGCGGCTACTTTCGTCGCCAACAGCAACGGCAACGCGAACAGCACACCGGCGATACCCCACAGCCAGCCACCGAGCCACAGGGCGACAAACACGATGATGGGGTTGAGGTGCAGACGATGCCCGAAGAAAATCGGCTCAATGAGCTGGCCCTCGATGGTCGCCAGCCCCAGATACGTGCCGCTCACCAACAGTATATGCGGGATCGAATCGAAGCTGACCAAGGCGACCACGCTCACAATGAGGAGCGTCACGGCCGAGCCGAGATAAGGGATGAAGTTCAACAGCGCCGCCACAGCCCCCCACAACATGGGGTTTGGCATATGCAGGAGCCACATCGCCACTGAGGTCGCCGCACCCAGGCTCAGATTGATCAGTGCCAGCGTGCCGTAGTAGCGGCCCAGAGCCACTCGGATTGCATCGATGGTGTGCAGTACCTGCACCGCGTGCAAGTTGGCCCCAAGCAGCGCCGTCATGCGCGCCAGGGTCCCCGGGCCGGCGGACAACAGCAACAACGTAAGCACCGTTACCGTAACGACGCCTGCGAGCACCGAGCCGGTCTCCGCAAGAAATCCGACCGCCGTCAGGCCCCCGCTCGGGGCGCTCTCCGGCGCAGCGCGTGACTGCACGCCCCCGCCGGCTACTGCCGAGGCACGCGCAGCCAGATCGCTGAGCCTTGAGACGATCGCACGTGCGGGCCGAACCCGGTGCTCAATAACGCGCAGCACACGCGGTGCGTTTTGCACCCACTCCTGGGCAGGTGCCGAGAGCGCATTGATGGCGCCCCCGACGGCGCACCCGCATGCGAGCAGCAGGATGAGCGCGCTTACACCCCTCGGCACGTGACGACGGCGCAGGGCCTCGACGAGACCGGACAGAACGAAGGTGAAAAGAATGGCCAGCATCAACGGAATGAGCACCTCGCGCGCCTCGCGCAAAGCGACTACCAACATGCAGCTGGCAAGAATCCATAGCGGAGTCGCCAATGCGCGTGCCTTTATGACCTCAGGCACGCGCGACTGCTCCTCTCCTTCCGAATCCGGGTGCAGCCACGTGGCACTGCTGCCGCGCGCGATGCGTATGCTGTCCACAGGGTCCTCTTTTGGTGTTTGCATGCTGAGCCCCTGCTTCTTGCTCCTTTCCCTCACGAACGGGGCGGCGCGCTCGCCGCCCCGTTCCTGGCCCTCGCTGGCAAAAAGCCTGGTGCACTCCTTGCACCGCACGAGGGCCGTACGTGGCGTCTACTTTGAGTCGCGATGGACCACGATGTGACTTCTTACCTGCACGACCCCTTCGGTGTCGCGCGCCATCTCCACTGCGCGCTCGGCCGCCTCTTGAGTCTTGGTAATGCCATTGAGCCAAACCGTGCCATCGCGGTCCGTGCCGACCTTCAGGCGTGCGAGATTGCTCCATTGCCCGTCGGCCAACTTTCTCTGGATCGATGCAGTGATGGCAGAATCCTCCACAAGAGGCACCGGCGCCCAAGCGTCGGCGTCTGTCTCAGCAGCGATTGCCCAGACGGGAATCCCAACGGTTGCCGCGAGCAGGCAAGCAAGCTTTGCTCTTCGCTTCATGCACGGCCTCCTGGCAAAGGACATCGGCTGCCCGACCGTGGCGACCTAAGTGTTCTCCTCCTCATCGTGCTTCCAATCCTCCTTGGCATCGCCGTATGTCGCGCGCGCCTTGCCGGCCGCTTCCTCCATACGCCCCTTCTGCTTCAGCGCTGAATCCTTGACGACCTTGCCGGCGGTCTTCTTGACCTTGCCGGCGAGCTCTTCTGCGCGTCCCTTGATTTGATCCTTGTTCATGTCTAAGTCCTTATGTCCCGCATGTGGCCTTACGCCGATGAGTCAAATCATTGCGCGCGGCGCGTGTGCTTGACCGTCCCCGCTCGCCATCATCCATCGTAGGCTGCGACCTACGGGTGGTTGGTCGCAGCGTTTGCGCACCTGGCGCAAAATGAGGAGAGACCCAAAGGCGTGGAATTGGGATAAGGTGATGTTGCACCAACATGCACTCGCCGCTCCCAAGGTGCACATCGCTCCCGTCGCTGATTGAAGGCGCGCCCCGGCGAGGTCTCGCCCAGCGTTCCATGAACAGGACATGAACTGCGCCCTCGGACTGCCTGACCCCGGCCGGTGGCACGCCTCACTTGGCGGCTTTTTATTCTTCGGCTTTGACCGGATCGATCGTGCACAAAACGCCGAGGCGCGTTGGCTCACCGGCCGCGCGTGCAATTTCTGGCGGCGTAGGACATTGTAGGAGTGGTCCTACAGCCAGACAGGCGCAAGGCGTACGCTCCAAGTCCGGCGCAGCGGGTACTGTCACGCCTGCCGTACGAGCTAGCCGCGGCCTACTCGCAGGATCAGGAGGGTCAATTCAATGCCAACTGTTTTAATTGCCGACGATCACGCCATGATCAGAACCGGCCTGAGGCACTACCTGGAGCAGGACCGTGCGATTGAGAAAATCGGCGAGACCGCAACGGGAGCCGAAACGCTGCAGCAGCTGCGCGAAGGACACTGGGACCTGGTCATTCTTGACATAAACATGCCCGATCGCAGTGGCATCGATATTCTGCGGCACATCCGCTCCGGGCACCCGGACACACGCGTGCTCGTGATGAGTGGTTTCGCCGAAAAACAGTACGCCATCAATGTGCTACGCGGCGGTGCCTCCGGCTACCTCGCCAAGGATCAGGCGCCGGAGGAATTCATGCGAGCGGTGCACACGGTGCTGGCGGGGCGCCGCTTCGTGAGTGCCACGTTGAGCGAGATGTTGGTCACGGCTCTGGATGAGCCGACCGACCAGCCCTTGCACGCCTCGCTATCGCAGCGCGAGTTTCAGATCCTGTGCAAGCTCGCCGTGGGACGCTCGGTGTCGGAGATCGCCCAGGAGCTGTTCATCAGTGTGAAGACGGTCAGTACGTACCGCGCCCGGGTCCTGGAGAAGATGAACCTCGACACGAATGCGGACCTGACGACCTACGCGTTGCGTAACGGGCTGGTGCAGTAGAGCCGGCTCGTGCGATCGTGGGCAATCGCTGACAGGTCGCGAGGGCGTTCTCCTGCATTTGTTGTCGCGGTGCGGCATTATTTTGGGCGCAGGTGGTTGCGCGCGAACGGCGCGGCACCCCCGTTCAAATGATCTGCCCCCTGATGCAGGATGGTCTGAATAGCTATGTCGAGTAGGCCGTCCCTGCGCGTGTTGCTGGTCGAGGATTCGTCGCTACTTGCGGACCGTCTCGCCGAGCTGATCCGTCGACTGCCGGAGGTCGACCTGATCGATACCGTTCAGACCGAGAGCGAGGCGCTGACGCGCATCACAACGGCCCTGCCTGATGTCTTGATCCTCGACCTGCATTTGCGCATGGGCTCGGGCTTCGGTGTGCTGCGCTCGATGGCACGGGTCACGGCCGGTCAGCGGCCGAAGGTCATTATCCTGACGAATTTCGGCCTTCCCGAGTATCGACGCGAGGCAGAGTCCTTCGGGGTCGAGGCGTTCCTTGATAAGTCACGCGACTATTTCAGACTGCCGGGCTTACTGCGTGACTTTGCCGAGAAACGCATTGCCGACAGACCGGCTCCGGCCTGAGAACGCTTTGTGTCAGACCGGTGCGGCGGCCGCCAGGATTTGCTCGAGCGGCAGACGCACTTCAATCTCTGTGCCGCCCTGAGCGCGACGGATGATCCGCCACTCGCCCCCAAACCCGGTGGCACGATGGCGCATCGCCGCAAGCCCGTAGGATCTCATTGCGCGGCGCCGATCGATCGGCAAACCCACGCCATCGTCCTTGACGCTGATCACCAGCCAACGCACTTGCACGTCGATGGCGACCTCGACGTTGCGGGCGCGCGCATGCTTGAGAACGTTCGTGAGAGATTCCTGCACGATGCGGAATATCGCAATCGCCGCCTCCGGAAGGAAGTTAAGCTCGTTGCTCGGGTAGCGCTCGGTACAACTTAAGTGGCCGCGCGTGCAAGAGTCGCTGACCTGCCAGCGTACCGCCGAAAAAAGGCCGAGGTTATCCAGTAGCGTCGGCCGCAAACTTTCCACCACGCGTCGTTTGAGCTCGACGCCCGCCTGCAGGGCCTCGTGTAAACGCTTGAAATGCGCCTGCACATCCGCATCCGGCGAGCGCAGCTTATCCTCAAGCCAGGAGACGTCCATGCGCGCCGCAACCAGCAAGCCCCCCAGTTCGTCGTGCAGCTCGCGCGACAGTGCCGCGCGCTCCTTCTCAGCGACGGATTGCAGCTGCGTCGACAGATCAGACAGATCCTCGGTGCGCCGCTTCACGATTCGCTCGAGCTGCGCTTCGCGTTCAGCAAATTCCTCGGCTTCCCGCTCCTTGGAGCGCGTGTAATGCATCACCAGACGCCACAACAGCCACACCAGGAAGACGCTCGCACCGAGCGTGGCGACCATGAGCGCCAGATTCAGCCAGCGATCGCTGCGCCACGAGTGGCTTGCCTGCAGCATCTCGTTCGTCTCGGCTGCCTGAATATGCTCGACGCGATCTGTGATCTGCGACATCGCACGCACACCGACATCGGTGCCAATGAAGGCAATAGCGGCGCTGCGTCCGCGCTCCCGGTACAGCTCCAGTGTTTCGCGCATTTCGGCGAATTTCGTACGCGAGAGCCGGGCTACCTCCTCGGCGTTCGCCCGAATGCCCGGATCAGCGTCGGCAAAGGTCTGCGTTAGGAGCTGCAGGGCGCCCGCGAGCTTCTGCACACCGTCCTGATACGGAACCAGATAGCTCGGGTCGCCCAGCAGAATGTAGCCGCGCTGGCCGCTCTCGGCCTGGCTGACAATCTGCAGAACATTACCCGCCGCCAGCTCGCGTTTGGCGGCGGTTTCCACGCGCCGGCTCGCCTCCGCCAGCTCACGCTGCCCGGATTCTGCGGCGACAAACAAACCGATTACTGCGGCAATCAGCAGGCCGACAACAATCAGTTGACGAGCCACGGAACTCACGGGTCACTAACGAACCGTATGCCCGACGACGGTCTGAAAGTGCGCCTACGGGCGCGTTTAACCGGAAGCGCAGGACTCTGATGGCGCTGCAAGATCAATCCCCATTACGCACAAAGCTGAGCCGACGCCCATCATAGCGTGACCAGCCAGATGCGTCGGATTGAGCGGGAACCGCTTCAGCGGCCGAGCGTCCCGGCAGGCGAGACGACGCCGCCCTCCCAGCGCTCCACCGCCTGACGAGCTTGATCGCGGGCCCAGGAAAGCAGCCGACGGCGGCCAAGATGCCCTGCCGCAACGCCAATGATTACGGCGATCATAATGAGGCGCACCATACTGCTCCGCCGGCCGGCGACCGCCATCACCCCCGCCGCTTCATACCTGAGTAAGAACTAGAAAGGACAGACGCGTCGCGGGCGTAACCCGGCGGGGGAGTCGGTGTCAGCCATGGGGTGACGCGTCTGCTGGCGCATGTATCGCCGAAATCACCGTCTGTCAGGGGTTGGCTGCGCAACCGGCTGGGTGCGCGTTCTCGATGTGCTGTCGCGCCCGGCTGCGCCGTGTCGCAATGCTGCTGAGTCGCTGCTGAGTCCGTTCCCATTCGTTGCCTGATCGTTCACGCTAAACCTCTTAGTTATATCAACGCGAGCCTGTCGCCGGCTGCCGGGCTTTGCGTCGCAGCCAGCCGCCCAGCAGCTGCCCCACCGCCCCCGGTCGCAGCAGCACGGCCGTCAGCGCGGTCGAAGCGAGGGAGCGCGCATTCAGATGCGAGGTCAGCCAGCGAAACGTGGCGCTGCGGGGGAAGCCCCGCGCCGCGCGCGGCGTCGAAAACGCCGTGCGCAACTCCTCGCGATTCTGGGCCAGAATCAGTTGCGCCTCGCGCGCGCGAGCGTCGGCGGGCTGCATCACGGCGCCTCCGCACCCGGGCCGCGGGCGAGCAGCTCCTCCAGCAACCCTCGATCCTTGGACCATTCGCGGCTCGTTTGTGCAAGCAGCGGCTGAGCTCTTGCGTCCAGGGCGCGAAACTTCCAGAACGCTACGCCTGCAACCGCGAGGAACAGCACGAAGAGGCCCGCAATTGTCGGCATCCTCATCGACGTGTCCCAGGCGGCAGCGATGATCCAGACACAGCCCAGGGTCACCGCCTGCAGCAGTGCCAGTGCCAGCACCGAAGCGGCAAACACTCGCGCGCGCAGCAGCCGGGAGGTCTGATCCAGATCACTCTGGATCAGGTCGACGTAGGCACCCGCGTGGCGGACCGCCAATGATGCGGCCGTCGAAAGCCGGTCAATCATGACGCCCGCTGCCTACCGGCTCAGCGGCGTGAGGAGGAGACCAGGAAACCCACCGCGATTCCGGCGAGCGCCGCTATACCGATCGCTTCCCAGGGCTGATTGCGCACATAGTTGTCGCTCGCGTCCCAGACTTCCTTAGCCTGGCGCTGTACTTGCCCGGCGCCGGTGGCGATTGATCTTTTGGTCGAGACCACGGCGTCGGCCACCTTGGCACGCAGGCGCTTTACCTCCGGGTCTGCCGCCTCGCCCACGCGATCGATAAGATCCTCAACGTCAGCGATGAGATTCTGAACCTCTTCGCTCGCTGCCGTTCCGACCTGATACACCTTCTCGTGCGCTGCCTTGCCAGCACGCGAGTCACGTCCAAATTCCTTTGCTGTACTTTCCACGAGTTTCTCCTCCTAAAATGATCTCGACTGCAAGTGCGCCACCCCGGGGATGAGGTCAGCGGGCGACGCCTACTATCCACCGTGCTCCTACCTTCGGTCGGTCGGGTACCGCACAGTGCGAACGTAGGAACGCGGCTACACGCGCTGGATCCGCGCCTGCCCTCAGCCCAGGTTGGCGGCCGCAAATTCCCAGTTGATCAGTTTGTCCAACACCGCGTGCACGTAATCCGGTCGGCGGTTCTGATAATCCAGGTAATACGCGTGCTCCCAAACATCCAGGGTCAACAGTGGCCGCAGATGCGCCGGAAGCGGGTCATCGCCATTGCCGGTCTTTATGACGCGCAACTTAGCGGCATCGAGCACCAGCCACGCCCAGCCGGAGCCGAATTGCTCAATGGCAGCCTTGGCAAACTCCTTCTTGAAGGAACCCAGATCGCCAAATGACTCCTTGATCTTCTTATGCAGCGTCGCGGGGATATCCCCTTCCACCTGCGGCGTAAGACAGTGCCAGAAGAAGGTGTGGTTCCAGGCCTGCGCCGCGTTGTTGAAGATCTCCGCCTGCTCCGGCTTCCCCGCGCTCCGCAGGATGAGAGCCTCGAGCGTCAGTTCCGCCAAGGGCGTCCCGGCCACCAGCGCGTTTACTTTGTCGACGTAAGCCTTGTGATGTTTCTCGTAGTGAAACGACAGCGTCTTCGCTGAAATCACCGGCTCCAGGGCGTTCAGGGAATACGGCAGCGGCGGTAACACGTGCACATGCGCGCCACGCTCGTGCTCCCCGCCCGGGATCTCGCCCCCGGCATCCGGCGCAGGTGGAGGTGTGCTCCGTTCGCCGCTTCTTGATCTTGATCTCGCATCGTTCTCGTGAGTGGATGGCATGGACTCGCTCCTTCGCTGGCAGGCACGCACTCTCCGACCACGGCACAATTTTCTCTGTCGGTGGGCGACGCATATTCAGCCACCGAAGGCCTATGGCACCGATGGGTCCTGTAGGACGGCGCCGACATCTCGCTTCGCTCACCCTGACGCTTGTTCGCGGCCGTCACTGCCTTAGCTGGCGCTCGCTCTTTCGTATCTTTTTAACTGGTTCGCAGCATTCTTCCCGGGAGGTGCCATGTCGCAAGCAGAGCCGGTGCGAAAGCTCGCCGAGGCGCGCGCAGTGCGGGCCCGCAACGGGGAGCTCGCCAGCCAGCTGCGCGCCGCCGCCGCCGATGGAGACGAGGCGCGCATTACGCGTCTCGTGGCGGAATTGCTGCGCTGCAAGGGCCTCTCCCGGGGCCAGCGCATCTCACTGCAGCAGAAGGCGCTCCTGTCGCTGGTGCAATCGCTGCGGTCGGCTTCCCTCAGCGACGATCTGACCGGACTGCACAACCGCCGCGCCTTCGTGCAAATCGGTACGCGCTTCCTGGATGTGGCAACGCGCGACCAGGAGTGCGTGCATCTGATCTGTTTCTGCGTTGAGCGCCTGGAGCGCGTTTACGAAACGGTTGGGCGCGCGGCGGGGCAGATGCTCATCAGACAGACCGGCAATCTGCTGCGGGATCTTTTTCCGAGCTACGGTGTGCATGAGGTCCTGGGTCGCACGGGCAGCGATACCTTCGCAGCGCTTACCACCAGCGACGATTACGCCTCACGCGAGGTTGCGCTGGCGCGACTCGCGCAGGCACAGCAAGCGGGCACGCTCCCGCTGGTCTTGAGTCTCGGCATTGCCCATTTCGATTCCCGTCACCCGGCGGGTATCGATGAGCTCCTGGAGCAGGGGCAGCGTGACATGAATCAGCCGCCCAGCGCAGTCGGCACGGGCTTGCCGGTCTACAAGATCGGGCCCGGCGCACTCGCGGCGTATCGCGTGTGAGGTTTGACCGGCGGTTGCGGGGCGGTGTTCGCAGGTGAAGACATTTTGCGGGAAGTGGCGAGTGAACACGGATGTTTGCACGCGTATGGATGGCGGACGAGCTGGCTTACGGAACAAGCGCATCCCGCAACCTGTCAGATCCTGAGACGCCGCCCCGCAGACCTTGCGCACCGGCTCAAGCGGCCTCACTTCATTCGAGTGACTCATAGACGCTACGTGCGTCCTGGAGCTGCTTCAGCACGCCTGCCTTCTCGTCCTGCGAATTCCAGTCCGGATAACTACCCGTCACTTGAGCCAGATGGTCGATCCACGCCTCAAAGTAGCGTGCATCCGCGCGCGAATGTGCTTTCTCACCCCGCACCATCACGTACACCGGACTCGTCGTGGCGTACACAAAGTTATCAAGAATCGGGTATTCGGCGCGCGCGGTAAAGACCCGTAGCACGCACCAGCCGCTGCTCTGCAAGGCGATCTCACCGGTGGCGGCCACCCCATCGCGCGCTCTGCCGAGACTCAGTTCCCGCACCACCTGTCCGTTACATACGATCTGGGCGTGATCAAGCGGCACGATGGAGCGCACGCGCGCCACAAATTTAACCGGCCGCGGCTGCACGAGATTCACGGTCGCGCCGATCGGTGCGTCGTCGAGAGAGAAATCGAGCAGCGGCCCGTTGGTGGCGAAGGTACGGCCCTGCCGCAGCGCCTCAAGCCATGCATCGCTGTCCAGTGCCCCGTCGGGTACCGAGGCGTACACCCGGTTCAGACCAACCGGGCCGCGCAACGTGGCGTAGTCGGCCATCGCGTCGGTGCCACCCGCCGCCGGCAGGCGAAAGCCAAGATTCAGCAGGCGGTACCATACGCCGGCGGTTGCCTGATGGTCTGAGAACGCGACAATTTCCATGTAGTCGACTTTGCCGAGCGCAACATCGACCGGCAGCTCGTCCGCGTCCGTGTGAGCCGGTTTGCTCAGCGGGAGCGGTTCTTCCTCAAAGGGGTGCACGTAGCCGACCAAGGCTCCCTGGGCGTGCGCCATGTCCGCAACATCGGCATTGGTGGGGTACAGGCTCGCCGCAGCGGTGTTGGGGTACCCGGCGTATCCGGGCAACAGGATGTGCCCGCGAATCCCGAGGAGACCCAGATGCCCCCAGTAGCTGGTGTGAAACTCCTGGCCGTGCACGATCAGCGTCGCGGCGGTCGAGGCCGGATCGACTCCCTGGCCGCTGTAGGCAATGTCGGGAATCCGTTGTTCCTTGTTTACGATGAGATTCTCGATGATGTCGAGATCTTCAGCCTGAGCTTGCAGCGCCAGATGCGCCGGCGTATTGCGGTAATGGCCCCCATAATTCATATGAACGTGCACATCCGCGCTCACCCAGCGGCGGTCCTGGCCATCACGCCAGGCGCGTGCCGGGAGCACCGCCGCAACCTCAATCGTTCCCGCAGCCGCTACCTGCAGCGTGCGCCGCTCGGGCTTGCGCGCCAGCCCTTTCATGACTTCCACGCGGATCGTGCCGGCCGGCACCTCGATCGAGTCCTCGCCGGCGGTGTGAAAGTAACGAGCGTCGAAGGGATGTTCTCGGCGATCAAACTCGGCGTGGTGCATCCAGGCGTGGACGGGCGCGTAGGAGCGGCCCGCCACATCTGTGATCACGATGCGCGCGGGCGTCAGACGCCCCTGCTCATCGCGCACCGTCAAATGGACCGTCCCGCTCGGGCGCAGACGCCGTCTTTCCGTGACCTTCAGTTCGCGCGAGTCACCTCCGGGTATGCGCAGCAACCTAAGTTCGGTGTCTCCCTCCCGATTGGAAACCGAGGCGATGAACTCTCCGTTCGGGGACCAGCGCGCACCCGTCTCATCCCATTCACCGTAGCTGATCGGGAAAGGCTCGCCGCCGTTTGCAGGCATCAGCCATAGCTGCAGCCAGTTGCGTCCCAGATAGGAGCTGTAGAGGAGGCGCCGCCCGTCGGGAGAGAACTCCGGCCGCGCCTGCCAGTTGGTTTCTTCGTACCGCAGCTCCGTAGCCTGGGCCCCGGGTACCGCTGCCATGCGCCAGATGCCGCCGGTGCCGTGGATGCGCCCGCGATTCGAGACGAACAGCACCGCCTGTCCGTCGCGCGTCCACGTCGGATTGATCTCATGATCGTAGGCACTGTAGTAGTAGCGCGGTAGCGCAGACTTCTCCTCACCCGTCAGCCGCACCAACTTGGTCAGTTCCCCGTCGCGCACGTCCGCCACGAACAGGTGGAAATGGCGGTTGTAGGAAGTGGAAACGTAGAGGATTTTTTTGCCATCCGGAGACCAGCGCGGCTCAACGTTGACAGCCCCGCCATGGGTCAGTTGGCGCGTCTGGCCTGACGGCAGGTCAAGGAGCCACAACTCCAGCGCCTCCCCCGCGCCGGAGGTGTAGACGATGAAGCGCCCGTCGGGTGACCAGTCTGGCTGGTAGTCGTAACCCGCCCCGTCGGTGAGCTGCTGCGCTGTGCCCGAATCGAGCCTCTGTCGCCACAGTGAGCCTGCCATGGAGTACACGAGCTCCCTCGAGTCCGGGGACCAGGCGAGGGCGCTCGGGCCGCTCGTGAGCTGCGGCAGATACATCTCGCGATAGTAATAAGAGTGCGGAAGATCAATGAGCGGTTGGACGGCAGGCGCCGGGGCGCATGGTCCCTGATCGGCCACGATGCCGAGCAAGAGCGTCAGCGCCCACGCGCATCGCCCCCTGACCCTCCTCGCCCGCTCACCACGGCCCGCTGCACCGGCCGTCGGCGCCCTCAGGCGCACTTCATTCTCGATCAATGCTTCCCCCCGCCCCACGCCCCGCCGTGACAGCTCACTCGCGCCGCGCAGTGCCTCGCGTCGTTCGCTTGACTGCCGCGTCCGCGGGTCTCCACGGCTCCCCGGTGCGCTCCTCAATATAGCGCCGTATGAGTCGCCGCACGACCTGCGAGGGGGTCGCGTCCTCCTCAGCACACAGGCGTTCGAAGCAGGACTTCTTGCGCGGGTCGATGAGGATCGTCAGTCGAGCAGTGCGGTCTTCGAGAGCCACGGCCATCCTTTGGAAGCGACACGCTAGGTTGTATAGGATTATAATCCAATGCGTATAGGAGTAGCACCTCCGCGATGCCAGTTATCGACTCATCGCTGAGCGCCTGCCTGGCGCTCATCGCTGTCTGGGGTCTCATCGGCCTCGCCGGCCTGCTGCGTCCGCAGAGTCTTGTCTTCGTTGGACGCACCCTCTTCCCGTTGGGCGCTTTGTGCGGCGTGGCCCTCGCCGTGGTGGCGGCCGCGAGCCTCACACGAGCTGCCGAACAGGCGGTTCTGCCGATCGGGCTGCCCGACCTGCCCGTGCACCTGCGACTCGATGCCCTGAGCCGCCTTTTTCTGGTGCTGCTCGGAAGCACCGCCGCGGGCATTTCGGTCTTTGCCGCCGGCTACTTCCGCCGTGGTCACGGCACCGCCCCGGGCCTGCTGTGCCTGCAATACCACCTGTTCCTCGCCAGCATGGGCGTCGTGCTGCTGGCGAATGACGCCTACGCCTTCATGGTGTCGTGGGAGACCATGGCGCTCGCCTCATATTTTCTCGTCACCACTCAGCACGCCATTCCCGAGATCCGCCGCGCGGGCTTTCTCTACCTGCTGATTGCACACCTCGGGGCGCTCGGAATTCTCCTCAGCTTCGGGGTCATGCAAGGCGGCAGCTGGCAATTTACCTTCGACGCGATGCGCCACGCGCATCTTGCGCCGCAGTGGGCGACGATCGCTTTCCTGCTCGCGCTCTTCGGCTTCGGGGCGAAGGCGGGGCTCGTGCCGCTGCACGTCTGGTTGCCGGAGGCCCACCCGGCGGCTCCCTCGCCCGTCTCAGCGCTGATGAGCGGTGTCATGCTCAAGATGGCCGTGTACGGTGTGCTGCGCGTCAGCTTCGATCTGCTCGGGCAACCCGAATGGTGGTGGGGCCTTGTGCTCCTTGCCGTCGGGCTTTTCAGCGGGCTTTACGGCGTGGTGTTTGCCGCCGCGCAAACGGACATGAAGCGGCTGCTCGCCTGGTCCTCGATCGAGAACCTCGGCATCATCTTCGCCGGCATCGGGCTGGCGATCGTGTTTCACGGCGTCGGGATGCAGACCCTCGGCGCCTTGGCGCTGATCGCCGCCCTCTACCACAGCCTCAACCATGCGTTCATGAAGAGCCTGCTCTTCCTCGGCACGGGTGCGGTTCTGCATTCGACCGGCGAACGCAATCTTGGCCGCCTGGGTGGCCTGATCCATCAGATGCCATGGGTCGCCTGGCTCACCCTCGTCGGCGCGCTCGCGATGGCCGGGTTGCCACCCCTGAACGGCTTCGTGTCCGAGTGGCTCCTGCTGCAGGCATTTCTCTTTGCGCACGAAGTGCCGCGCACCTTCGTCAATATGCTCCTGCCGGTGGGTGCGGCCGTGGTCGCGCTGTGCGCTGCCCTGACCGCCTATGTCATGGTCAAGTTCTTCGGGGTGATTTTCCTCGGACAGCCGCGCGAGCCTGCACTGGCGCGCGCGCACGATGCCAGTGTGCTCGAGCGCATCGGCCTGATCTGGCTTGCGCTCGGCTGCTTCGCATTGGGCCTGCTGCCCACGAGGGTGATCGGGGCGCTGCGGCACGTGGTCGAGCAGCTCAGCGGCGCCTCCTTACCGAACCCCGCCGCGCCCTGGTGGCTTCTCGTGCCGTTGCCGGGTGGCCGCGCCTCGTACTCCGCGCCGATCCTTCTCGTGGCGCTGGTGGCTGCGGTGGTGCTCACCTGGTTCACGGTGCGGCTCTTCTATCATCGCCGCGCGCGACGCGCCCCCGCCTGGGATTGTGGCTTCGGCATCCTGAACGCGCGCATGCAGGATACGGCCGAAGGCTTCGGACAGCCCATCCGTCACATCTTCGGTGCTTTCTTCGCGATGAAGCGCCAGCTGCCGTCGGCGTTTGATTCGGCACCGCGCTATGCAGTGGTGGTCGGGGACCGCTTCTGGCAGCACTTGTACTTGCCACTCGGCACACTGGTGCAGAGCATTGCCGATGCCTGCGCGTGGTTGCAGCAGGGACGGATCGCAACGTATCTGCTCTACAGCTTCGTGACGCTCATTGTGCTGCTTGCACTGATGCTATGAACGGCATCGAAATTCTCACCCAGGCGCTCGAGCTGATTGCCGCCTTGGCGGCAGCACCGCTGTTTCTTGGCTGGGTTAACCAGTGCCGCGCGTGGCTCCAGAATCGCACGGCGCCGAGCATCTGGCTTCCGTACCGCGGCATTCGCAAGCTCTTTCACAAAGACGCGGTGATCGCCGCGAACGCTTCGCCGCTGTTTCGCGTGGCCCCCTACATCGTGTTCGGTGCGATGGTGGTCGCTGCCGGGATCATTCCCTCGATGGGCACGCGTTTGCCGTTCACGGGCGCGGCCGACGCCATCGCGCTTGTCGGCCTGCTCGCCATGGCGCGGGTCTTCCTGTCGCTCGCGGCAATCGACATCGGCACCGCGTTCGGTACATTCGGTGCGCGGCGCGAAATGATGGTGGGGTTCCTGGCTGAGCCGGCGCTGCTCATGGTGATCTTTGTGGCCTCGATCATCTCCGCCACCACCGCGCTGCCGGCCATCACCGAGAATCTTGCGACACAAACGCTCGGCCTGTATCCGAGCCTCGCGTTCACCGCGGTCGCATTCACCATGGTGTTGCTCGCCGAGAATGCGCGCATCCCCATCGACAATCCGGCGACCCACCTGGAGCTCACCATGATCCACGAGGCGATGACGCTTGAGTACTCGGCGCGCCATCTTGCGCTGATGGAATGGGCCTCGGCTCTCAAACTGTTCAACTATGCCTGCATCGGCTTTGCGCTGTTCCTTCCCTGGGGGGTCTCCACCGGCGAAGGTGGCCCGCTGGCGCTCCTGGCGTCAATTCCGTTGCTGGCCGCGAAACTTGCGGTGACCGGGGGCGGGCTCGCCCTCATCGAGACGATCTCCGCCAAGCTGCGCGTGTTTCGTGCACCTGAATTTCTCGCGGTCGCGTTTCTGCTGGCGGTGCTGGGGCTGCTCGTGCACTTACTGCTCGGGGCATAAGGCATGGCCGGCACCGCCTTCGACCTGCAATTGCTCAACCTGTGCGCGGCGCTGTTGCTGTTGCTGTCCTTTGCGATGCTCGCCCAGCGACGTATCGTGACTCTGGTCAATCTGCTGGCAACCCAGGGCGCGTTGCTGTTCGTGGCCACGCTGCTTTTGGCCTGGCGCACGGGCGAGCGTCATCTGTATCTGTCTGCGGCACTCACGCTCGCTCTCAAGGTCCTGTTCCTGCCCTGGTTGCTGCGGCGCCTCATCCGGCGGCTGCAGGTCTACTGGGACACCGAGCCACTCCTTAACATCGCCGGCACCATGCTGGTCGGGCTGCTGGTGGTGGTGTTTGCTTTCGGCCTGGCGCAGCCCATCGCCAAGCTTGCCAGCACCGCGACCCGCAACGCCATCGGCATTGCGGTGGCGGTCGTGCTGCTTTCGTTTCTGACGATGATCACGCGACGCAAGGCGATGTCCCAGGTGGTCGGCTTTCTTTCGATGGAAAACGGCCTGTTCTTTGGTGCCATGAGCGCAACCTATGGCATGCCCATGATCGTTGAGTTTGGAGTGGCGCTCGATGTGCTCGTAGCCGTGCTCGTGCTTGGCATCTTTTTCTTCCAGATTCGCGAGCAGTTCGACAGTTTGGATCTGCACCATCTTGAGGCTCTCAAAGAGAGTTCGCCGCGCGCGGCGCACCGCTCCGCACAGGAGCGCCGTTAAGTGGAGTTTCTGTTGCTGCTCGGTACTCCGCTGTGCGGCGCGCTGGCGCTCGGTGTCTTTGGCGCCCGCCGCTGGGCGCCTGAGCTGAACGTGGCGGTAAGTCTCGGCACGTTTTTGGCCGCTTGTGCCCTCGCCGTGCGCGTCGTGGGCAAGGGCTCTTTCGTGGTCGCGCACGAGCACTTTTTCATCGATCCGTTCAACGTCTTTCTGGTCACCCTCACCGCCTTCGTCGGGCTGACCACGTCGATCTTTTCGCGCCCTTACATGCGCGTCGAGCTGGCGCACGGCCGCGTGAGTGCCCCGCGGCTGCGGCTCTACCACAGCATGTATCAGCTGTTCATGACGACGATGCTGGTCGCCCTCACCACCAACAACATGGGTCTGCTGTGGGTGGCGATGGAGGCGGCGACCCTCTCCACGGTGCTGCTGGTGACGCTGTATCGCACGCCGGCGAGCCTCGAAGCCGGCTGGAAGTACTTCGTCCTCTGCGGTGTCGGCATAGCCCAGGCGCTGTTCGGTACGATTCTGCTGTACTTTGCGGCCGAGAAGGTCCTGGGCGCCGAAGGGGTGACCGCGCTGCTGTGGACACACCTGAACGCGGTGAAAGGGCAGCTTGAGCCGACGGTACTGGGGCTGGCCTTCGTCTTCCTCCTGGTCGGCTACGGCACGAAGGTCGGACTGGCTCCGCTGCACAACTGGCTGCCGGATGCCCACGCCGAAGGTCCGACGCCGATCTCGGCGGTCCTGTCGGGGCTGCTACTCAACGTTGCGATCTACGCGGTCGTGCGCTGCAAGGTCCTCGTGGAAGGCTCGCTGCACTCGCAACTGCCTTCGCGGATGCTCATGAGCTTCGGGCTGCTGTCGGTCGTGCTCGCCGCGTTCTTCCTCTGGCGCCAACGCGACATCAAGCGCCTCTTTGCCTACTCCTCGATCGAGCACATGGGGATCATCACCTTCGCCTTTGGCATGGGCGGCCCGGTGGCGAACTTCGCGGCGCTGCTGCACATGACGGTGCACTCGCTGACGAAATCGGCGATTTTCTTTGCCGCCGGGCATGCGGCGCAGAAAGCTGGCTCGCAGCTGATGGAGAACATCCGCGGGCTCATCACGCTCAGTCCCACCGTGGGCTGGGGCCTCATGATGGGCTCACTGGCAATTCTGGGCATGCCGCCCTTCGGGGTTTTTGCCAGCGAGTTCTTGATTCTCACCACCGCCATGAGAGAGCAGCCGTGGGCGACGCCGATTTTGCTGGCCGCCCTCGGGATCGCCTTCGCCGCCATCTTCGGGCGGGTGCAGCCCATGGTGTTTGGAGAGACGACCGCGAAGCGCCTGCCCCACCCACCGGCGCTTTTGCCCGTGTTTGCGCACCTGGGGATCGTGCTCGTGCTGGGCATCTACATACCGCCCTATCTCGCGGACTGGTACCGCGCCGCCGCGCGTCTGATCGGGGGTGAGTGACATGGCACCTCAGACCTGGTTCGCCCGCAGCGAAGCGTACCCCGGTGCACCCGGACTGCGCGGCCTCACGGTCACACCTGTGCAGTGGCGGCAGACGGCGCAGGAACTGGCCGGCGCAGGAGCCAGACTGCTCGCGCTTTGGGCGAGCCCGGAAGGTCACTCGACAGTGACCGTGCGCGGGGCCTTTCTGGCGGAGGGGTGCGGACTCGTGATGTGCCTGCCGCTCGCGGAGCCGGCTGGCTCCTATCCGGGAATGGAGGATCTCTTTCCGGCCGCCGGGCGCATGCAGCGTGCCATGGCAGACCTGACGGGCGTGCGCTCAGACTCGAGCGCCCCGGACCGTCGCCCGTGGCTGCGCCACGCGGCTTGGCCCCAAGACTACCTGCCGCTCCTGGATGCACCGCTGGCGGCGCCAGGCGCCGCGCCTGCCCTGGATGCGTATGAATTCGTGCGCGTGGAAGGCGATGGTGTGCACGAGATTGCCGTCGGGCCGGTGCATGCGGGCACGATTGAGCCGGGGCACTTTCGGTTCTCGGTGGTCGGGGAGAAGGTACTGCGCCTGGAAGAGCGCTTCGGCTACGTGCACAAGGGTATCGAGCAGCGCTTCACGCAACTGCCGATCCTCGAGGCGCACCGCCTGGCCGCACGCGTGTCGGGGGACTCAGCGGTGGCGTTCTCCTGGGCGTACTGCCAGGCGCTCGAGGGTCTTGCGGACACGCTGCTACCCCCGCGCGCCGCGTGGCTGCGTGCGCTGTACCTGGAATTCGAGCGCATCGCCAATCATCTGGGTGACCTCGGTGCCCTCGGCAATGATGCAGGATTCGCCTTTGGGTTGACCCAGTTTGGGCGTTTGAAGGAGCAGCTTCTGCGCGCGAGTGAGGTGGCGCTCGGGGCGCGCTATCTGCTCGATGCCGTCGTGCCCGGAGGCACGCGCTGCGATCTGCAGCCCAGCGGCCTGCCGATTCTTCGGGCCTGCCTGCGCGCGATCGCGCACGAGGCGCTCGCGCTGCGCACGATCTATGACGAGCACGAGGGCGTACGTGATCGGTTCAGCGGCGCCGGCACGGTCAGCGTGCAGCTCGCCGCCCGTCTGGGCCTCATCGGACTTGCGGGCCGCGCGAGCGGCCAGGCATACGATGCACGCATTGACCTGCCGTGCGAGCCCTACGCGCATCTGGCACCGGTGAAGATCGGACGCAGCGAGGGCGATGTGGCGGCGCGCGTTGCAGTGCGTTTCGATGAGCTGCAGGAATCGCTACGACTTTCGCAGCGCATTCTGGATGTGCTGCCCGCCGGTGCACACCTCACCACAGTGCGTGCGCCGGCCGACCGGGCCGTCGCAGCAGGCCTGATTGAGGGCTGGCGCGGCCCGGTATTTGTCGCGCTCGAGGCCGGGGCCGCGGGCAGCATCCGCCGCTGCCATCCACACGATCCCTCCTGGCAGAACTGGCCCGTTCTCGAGCACGCCATCATCGGCAACATTGTTCCGGATTTTCCCCTCATCAATAAGTCCTTCAATCTGTCCTACAGCGGACACGACCTGTAGCTCACCGCCATGCTAAAAACCCTGCGACAGATTGCTTCGATCGGTATCGTCTCCGAACCCCCGCCGCCGCCCGATGAGAGCCTGCGCGTTCGCGATCATTTGCAGGACCGCATCCGGGCGCTTCTCGGCCGGGCGCTGTGCATCCGGCACATCGACGCAGGCTCCTGCAACGGCTGTGAGCTCGAGATCCACGCCCTGAACAATCCGCTCTACAATCTTGAGGGTCTCGGGATTCGATTCGTCGCCAGTCCCCGGCACGCGGATTTGCTGCTGGTGACGGGACCGGTCTCGAGGCACATGGAAGGCGCCTTGCACCGCACGTATGAGGCCACGCCGGACCCCAAGCTCGTAGTTGCGCTCGGGGACTGCGGCTGCAGCGGCGGTATCTTTGGCGAGAACTACGCCAGCCGCGGACGTGTCTCAAACGTGATTCCGGTAGATGTCGCGGTCCCGGGGTGCCCGCCGAGCCCGACGCGAATTCTCCAGGGCATTCTGGCGGCGCTCGCACGCGGCGCCGGCAACGCGTCCGCAAGCGTCGCTCCGGCACTGCCGCGCAGCCAGGCACCGCCGGGGGAGTGAGACTCAGAGCCTGCGGCTATCTAGGCCGAGCTGATTCGCACCCACTTCGTACGACCCGCAGCCCCCGCCTTGATCGATACGGCGGACTTGCGGCATTGAAAGTGGGCCGCGACGAGTGCAATCAGCTCTTCGTTGGCCCTGCCATCGACCGGTGCTGACCGGAGTCGGGCGTGCCAGGTGCCGTCCGGCCCCGTCCCAAACGTACTGGTGCGGGAGTTGGGCTTGACCTTCACCCGGATAACCGTGGCCGTACCTTGCTTCAACACCGCCTCAGTCGCATCGGAACCCATCGGATCTGCCCGGACCTTCACTGAGTGCTTGCGGGCCGCCGCCAGCTCGAGTGCTATTCATCGGTGCTGCGCCGGCCGCCCCGGCGACGGCGCTCCTGCGCCACCGGAGCGGTCCGTCGACCGGTCTCGTCCGCTTCACGGCGGGGTCCCTCTCGGCGGTCCGCGTACTTGCGATACACGCACCGGCAGCTTGCACCCAGCGTGCATTCCGCCAATGGCAGACGTGGCGCCTCGACACTCAGGAAGCGCCGCCCCTTAAGAGCGCGCGCGGCCTCGCAACTGCCGCTCGTGGAGACTATTGATACGGCGTTCCAGCGTGGTGTGACTTGTTTGCCCATAGCTTGCCGAACCTACCCGGGAGGCGTGGACGACGCAACCGTTGGCACTCCAGACTGTGCGACAACGTAACATGTTGTTATGTTGCGTCGCACTACTTCACGGGACAACCCTGGACCTCGTTTTGGGGGGAAGCGGGGGCCACCGACAGCTCGGTTTACTCCTGTCCCAAACTCATCAGCGCGAATTCTTCGAACAGAATCTGCGCCGCCAGCTGAGTGGTGTTAGTGGTCGGATCGTATTCCGGCGCCACTTCCATCACGTCGGCGCCGGCGATACTCAGACCCCGCAGGCCGCGCAGCAGCGCCAGGCCTTCCCGCGCTTCAAGTCCGCCCGCCTCGGGAGTGCCCGTGCCTGGCGCGTAGGCAGGATCAAAGCCGTCCACGTCCACCGAAATGTAAATGGGCTGATCACCCACCACCGCGCGCGCCTTCTCGATGACGGCCGGCACCCCCATCTTCATGAAGTCCTCCATGTAGATCACCGTCATGCCCGAGGCATGCGAGAACTCCCAGAACATATTGGAAGATCCGCGGATGCCGATCTGTATCGTGCGCTCCGGATCAAGGACTCCGTCCAGCACGGCGAGCCGGAACGGGCCGCCGTGATGGAACTTCGAGCCGTCATAAGCCCCCATGGTGTCGCAATGCGCATCGATGTGAACGAGGCCGAGCGGGGCGTCCTTTCCCAACGCCTTGAGGATGGGGTAGGTGATGGAGTGATCACCGCCGACCGCCAGGGGGCGCACGCCCTGCGCCTTGAGCCCCGCGAAATAGTGCTCGATATCCTCGAGCGACTCCTCCAGGTTGTAGCGACTGCGAAACGGGACGTCCCCGACATCCGCCGCGCGCACCCGGCTCTGAGGCACGCCACGAAACGTGGGATGATAAGGGCCGATGCGCTCAATGGTGCGAACCGCGCGCGGCCCAAAGCGCGCCCCGGCACGATTGGAAACCCCGAGGTCCATCGGCACGCCGACGATCGCGATGTCCAGGCCGGCCGCCGTCTCCGCCTGCGGAAGCCCGAGAAACGTGGGCACGCCCGAATAGGGCAAAGAGCGCCGGCCGCTCGCAGACCGCACCTCGCGAGCGGCCCTCGTGAGCACCGGGTCATCTCCGTCGAAGGCGTCCCGGTCGGTGTAGCGCGCGCGCAGACGCTTGAGTCTCTCAGGATCCATCAGCCGTTCTCCTCAATCAATTGCCGTCCGGCGATCGACACGATGAGCGCGCGGTCAGAGCGCCGTTCTCAGACTTTATTCTTTTTTAGCGACGCCAGCCGCTCGTACCCACCGCACACTTGCGACGCAGCCTGCAAGCGCCCACCGCGCAGATCCGGTGCGGGCTTTCGACGGCTAAGCACAGGTTTTCTGAGGAAGTATCGAGCGGCCGGGGGAGGCCAATCTACCGACCAGCCATTGGAAGACGGGTCCAAAAACAACAGCCCCGGCACGAAGGCCGGGGCTGAGTGAGTGAAATCGAGCGTGAGGCTTAGCGCGCCTTACGCCTCCGCATGAAACCGAGGCCGGCCAGACCGAGTCCGAAAAGCGACAGCATCGCGGGCTCGGGCACGCCGGTTGTGGGAGGCGGAGGAACACCAAGATTGATATTGGCCAAATCGCCGGTCACCACCCCGGTATGTACGTCGTACAACGGTGATTCAGAGTAGCCGCCGGGACTTAAGCCCTCCCAGCCGACAAAACCGCCGGTGGCGTTACTGGCGGGGCTGAACACCGAATACACCTTATCGCCGTTGTACATGCCGCCGGAAACGGTGGCCGTAAAGGTCACACTGAAATTTCCCACCTGCGCGTACCATTGCGCTCCGCCGCCGGACACACAGCCGCCACCGCCGCAAGTCGGATCCTTGATGATCGCCGAAGTGCCGATGTACTCATCATCGTAATCATAGGCGGTCAGATTTCCCGGCGTGGTACCGGACGGAACGCCCGGCAGAGATCCCCAGAAGAACTGCGTCGAGCCGGCGCCCAAGGTGCCCAGGTTCACAGTCGCGCTCAGACCGTTGTTCTGACCCTGGTATCCGTTCAACACCATCTGAGCATTGGTGAGTGTTCCACCGGTCGTGTTATTAAAAATCAGCGACGCGGTGTCATATACCCCGCAGTCATAGCATCCGCCGATGGTCGCGACCGTGGTCGTAGGCGTGGTTGCGTTCGCTGAGGTCGTTGCGGCCAGAGCGAAGACGGCCACTCCAATCGCAGCGGCGTGTAAGATTCTCATTGTTGTGCCCCTTGAAGCAGAAAGCCGATCTGCTCCGACTGTGCAAATCCTGCGCCATTGTGGCTCGTCCTAACGAAATCAGAGCTTTGTGCTGCCGCGGCAACAGCGGCTGGCGGCATATTGTAAAGGCCCGCGACACGATGTTTGCTGCACTACAGCAAGAAATGCCAGGGTCAGCCGGCCTTCAGGTCAGGCTTCCAGCAACGAGGAACGTGTCGCCGGCCCAGTGAGCTCGTCAATGCCCGCATCAACACTCACTGAATGGAATACGTTCTACGTACTCGTCGGTACGGCGGCGGCGGGATTGACGGGGCTCACGTTCGTTGTGATCTCGCTCGCCGCGGAACGGCGCCGCGCGTCTGAGGTGGGCCTGCGCACGTTCGTGACGCCGACCATCGTGCACTTTGGTGCGGTCCTGGCACTCGCGGCTTACTTGAGCGCTCCCCATCAAAGCGTGATCAGCCTGACCTGGGGACTGGGCCTCGGGGGTCTCTTCGGAATCGCATATGTCGGCACCGTCGCCGCTGCCATGCGCAGGATGCACGCACTCTACGTGCCGGTGCGCGAGGACTGGGTGTGGAACGCCGTCTTGCCCGGGCTTGCCTACACAACACTGCTGGCGATGGTCGCCTTGTGCCGGCATGAGCTCGCTTACAGTCTGTATGGTGTCGGTGCGGTTTTGATCGTCCTGCTCTTCATTGGAATCCACAACGCCTGGGACGTGGCGGTCTGGAACAGCATCAACCCAAAATCAGGCTCATAGCCTGTTTGAGGCGCACGACGTCCAACGCGCCCCATCGTCCGTCATCGCTTTCCGGGTGACCTCAAGCATACCGAGTGAGGGCGCATCGCTTGGATGCTCGAGGCAAGATTCGATGCTGTCATGTACCGGGTCCGAGCCGCCGTCGGCGAGCCGTTCACCCCGATCGCAATCGGCCAGACGAAATGCCTTGAGCGGCACGGCCGAGGCCTGCGCCCAGGTTCTTTGGCCGAATTCGTTGAGATTAATTAATTATTTAATTAATATAGGCACGTGTCAGCCGCACACCACGTTTCACGCCGCATAGGCCGCCCTCGTCCGATTCCCGGCCTGGACGCGCGCGGGGTGCTCCTGGATGCTGCCGTTGCCCTGTTCGCCGACCAAGGCATCGCAGCAACGACGATCGCCCAGATCGCCCACAGGGCGGGCGTGACGCCGGCGATGGTGCACTACTACTTCACCAACCGTGATCTGTTGCTGGACGCCATTGCCGAGGAGCGCCTGTTGCGCACCGTGACTGCGGTGTGGGCGCCGGTCATGGATCAAGGCGAGGATGTCCCCCTGATGGTGCGCGGGCTCGTGCGACGAATCGTACAAGCCAACGAAGCGCAGCCCTGGCTCTCCTCCCTCTGGCTGCGCGAGATCGTGAGTGAAGGGGGCCAACTGCGCCAGCGCATGCTTAAGTCCCTGCCCTTTGTCTACCTGCAGCACTTCATCGCCGCGGTCGCTGCGGCCCAGCGTCGCCGTGAGGTCAATGCGCAACTGGATCCGCGGCTCGTCTTCGTCTCGGTGATCGGGCTGACCCTCTTACCGCTGGCCACCATGAACATCTGGCACCAAGTACCTCTGCTTCAGGGTGTCCAACACCGGCAGGTGGCGCAACACGCCGAGGCGCTGCTGTTGCAGGGCTTGTCGGTCAAGCCGCCCCAGCGTGCGCGGCCTCGCTGAGGGGACGACACAGACATGTTTGCACGTCGTACTGCATCTTTGACGGCGGCCGTGACCCTCTTTTGCCTGGGCTGTTCCGGCCCGCATCCGCCGACCTACCAGGGATACGTCGAAGGCGAGTTCGTCTACTTGTCCTCATCGCAATCCGGCCAGCTGGTGCATCTGGCGGTGTCACGCGGCGCGCAGGTGCCGGCGGGCGCGCCGCTTTTCACGCTCGAGGCCATCGATGAAGAGGCAGCGCAGCGGCAGGCACGCGAGCAGTTAGCTGCGGCCGAAGCACAACTTGCCGATCTACAGACCGGCCGGCGCCCCCCGGAAGTCGCTGTGACCCGTGCGCAGCTGCTGCAGGCTCAGGTATCGGCGCAAAAGTCGGCACTGCAGCGGCAGCGCGATGAGACGCAATATCGTGCCGGCGGGATCTCGCAGGAACAGCTGGAAGCTTCGCGCGCTCAGGCGGAGAGTGATGCGGCGCGGGTGCGCGAGCTGCAAAGCCAGGTCGAGGTCGCGCGTCTGCCTGGTCGCGAGCAGCAGCTGCGCGCTCAAGCTGATCAGGTGCAGGCGGCGCGCGCCGCGTTAGCGCAGGCCGACTGGCGGCTGGAACAGAAATCCGTGGCGGCGCCCCGGGCGGGTCTTGTGTACGACACGCTCTATCGCGAGGGCGAATGGATCGCAGCCGGTGATCCGGTGGTACGCATGCTACCGCCGGCGAACATCAAGATCCGCTTCTTCGTGCCGGAGACACGCCTCGGCAGCCTCGCGCTCGGTGGCACGGTGAGCCTGCACTGCGATCAATGCCCCACCGATGTGGCCGCGAGGATCACCTTCATCTCGCCGGAGGCCGAATACACGCCCCCGGTCATCTACAGCAACGAAACGCGCGGCAAGCTCGTCTACATGATCGAGGCGCATCCGGCGGTCGCAGACGCGCCGAAGCTGCACCCGGGACAGCCGCTGCAGGTTCAGTTGCGATGAGCACCGCCCCGCCACCGGCGATCGACGTGCACCGACTTAACAAGAGCTTCGGCGCCAAGCACGTGGTCGTCGATCTGTCATTGCAGGTGCAGCCGGGGGAGATCTTCGGCTTCCTCGGGCCCAACGGCAGTGGCAAAACCACCTCGATCCGGATGATGTGCGGGTTGCTCACGCCCGACTCGGGCAGCGGCGCCTGTCTCGGCTACGACATCCTGGGTCAGAGTGACCAGATCAAACGCAACGTCGGCTACATGACGCAGCGCTTCTCGTACTGGGACGACCTGTCCATCCGCGAAAACCTGGACTTCGTGGCACGGCTGTATGAGATGCCGCGGCGGCGCGAAGCGGTCGATGAGGCGCTGCAGGGACTTGGTCTTGCGGGGCGCGCCGACCAGCTTGCCGGAGCGCTATCGGGGGGCTGGAAACAGCGGCTCGCGCTCGCAGCGTGCATGCTGCACCGACCGCGCCTGCTGCTGCTGGATGAGCCTACGGCCGGCGTGGATCCGAACGCACGCCGCGACTTCTGGGAAGAACTGCATCAGCTCGCCGCCAGGGGCATCGCGGTGCTGGTCAGCACCCACTACATGGACGAGGCCGACCGCTGCCACAAGCTCGCCTACATTGCCTACGGGCGGCTGCTGGTGCAGGGCAGCGCCGCCGATGTGGTGGCGAGTCAGAGGCTCAGCACCTGGGTCATTCACGGTGAACAGCTGGCGGAGTTGTCGCGCCAGCTGCGCGGCGCGCCCGGTGTCGCTCAGACCGTAGCATTTGGCGCTGCGCTGCACGTGAGCGGTCAGGATGCGACGGCGCTGCAGGAGACTGTGTCCCGCCTGGCACGCGAGCGCGGCCTGCAGGCGCAGCCGATCGAGACCGGCCTGGAAGACGTCTTCATCTACCTGATGAACCACGCCGCTGAGGCTGACCCCGAGCGCGCCTCATGACCCGCGGGGACTGGTTCTCCGGTGCACGCTGGTGGAGCGTGGTGCTCAAAGAGTTCCTGCAGCTGCGTCGCGACCGCGTTACGTTCGCCATGATCATCTTGATCCCGATCGTGGAGCTGACGCTGTTTGGTTTCGCCATCAATACTGACCCGAAGCACCTGCCCACGGCACTGCTGGTGCAGGACCACAGTGAATTCACGCGCACCTTCATCGAAGGCATGAAGGCCTCGGACTACTTCGACGTGGACGGTGAGCTGCCGAACGAAGAAGCCGCGCGCGCCGCGCTCGCCCGCGGCCAGGTGCAGTTCGTGCTGAGCATACCGCCGGACTTCACCCGGCGGCTGCTGCGCGGCGAGCGCCCGCCCCTGCTGCTGGAAGCGGATGCCACCGATCCTTCGGCGACGGGCAATGCACTGGCGGCCGCGCAGCAGCTGCCACAGTCGGTCGCCGATAAGGATCTGACCGGGCCCCTCGCCCGCCTGGCCGGCGGCCAGCCGCCGTTTGAGGTTCGCCTGCACCGGCTCTATAACCCCGAGGGCATCACGCAGTACAACATCGTCCCCGGGCTTACGGGCCTGATCCTGACCATGACCATGGTCATGATGACCGGCCTCGCCATCACCCGTGAGCGCGAACGCGGCACCATGGAGAACCTGCTGGCGACGCCGGTGCGCCCCATCGAGGTCATGAGCGGCAAGATCGTCCCTTACATCTTCATCGGTCTGATCCAGATCAGCATCATCCTGCTGGCGGCGCGTCTGGTGTTTAACGTGCCTTTCGCAGGCAGTGTGACTTCCGTCTACTGCGCGGCCCTGGTATTCATCGCCGCCAACCTGACCGTCGGTATCTCGCTATCCTCACTCGCCCAGAACCAACTGCAGGCCATGCAGCTCACCGTGTTCTATTTCCTGCCCAACGTTCTGCTGTCGGGCTTCATGTTCCCCTTTCAGGGTATGCCGGCCTGGGCGCGTTTCATCGGTGAGCTGTTGCCGCTCACGCATTTCAATCGCCTGGTGCGCGGCATCCTGCTGAAGGGCAACGAGTGGCCGGATCTGTGGCCCGACGTTTGGCCGATGTTCCTGTTCGCCGTCATCGTGCTGGTGGTGGCGTTGCGCTTCTATCGCAGGACTTTGGATTGAGGCTGCCTGCGATGACCGTGTGGCGCTACTGCATCCTCCTCACTGCTTTGCTCACGGCCTGCCGCGCAGGCCCTGACTTTCAGCGTCCCGCGCCGCTGTCCACCGAGGCCTTCACCCCCGGGGTACAGCCGCTGGGCACCACCGATGCGAGCGGAGCCGGCGGCGCGGCGCAGCACTTCCTCACAGGTGCCCGCGTGCCGGTGCAATGGTGGGAACTTTTTCAGAGCCCCGCCTTGAACCGGCTGGTCGAGGATGCGCTCCACCAAAGTCCCACGCTGCAGGAGGCACGTGCGCGTCTGCGGCAGGCGCAGGAGAACCTCATCGCGCAAACCGGCGCCACGCTCTATCCGGCCGTGGATGCGCAGTTCGGCGTGGCGCGTGAGAAGGTGGATCCTGCGGCTTTCGGTTTCACCAACGTGCCCAGCGAGCCGCCTTTCACGCTCTACAACGCCCAGGTGAACGTGTCGTATACGCTCGACCTGTTCGGCGCCAATCGCCGCCTCCTGGAGGGCGAGCGCGCTCAAGCCGAATATCAAACCTACGAGACCGAGGCCGCGCAGTTAATGCTGGCCGCCAATGTGGTCACAGCCGCGGTGCGACAGGCGGTACTGCAGGCGCAGCTGGAAGCCAGTGAACAGATCCTGCAGGCGCAGACGCAACAGTTGCTCATCACCGAGGAGCGCTATCGTGCAGGAGGCGTCGCACTGCAGGAGCTACAGGAGCAGCACACCCAGCTCGCGCAAACCCGGGCAAGTGTGCCGCCGCTACGGGCCCAACGACAGCAGGTCGATCACCAGCTCGCGGTCTATACCGGGAAATCTCCGGCGCAGGCCGCCATTCCCTCGCTCACGCTCGCGGAGCTGCAGCTTCCCGCGGAACTTCCGCTGACGCTGCCTTCGGAGCTGACGCGACGACGCCCTGACGTGCGCGCTTCGGAGGCTCTCTGGCACGAGGCGAGTGCCAACGTCGGCGTGGCCACGGCGAACCTGTTTCCGAGGCTCAGCATCTCAGCGAGCGTCGCCTCGCAGCGCACGCAGGCGTCCGATCTCGTGGACGGCCTGAATGTCTGGAACGTCGGTGCCAACCTCATGCAACCGATCTTCCACGGCGGCGAACTGCGCGCCCAGAGGCGATCCGCGGTGGCAGCGTACGAGGCCTCAGCGGCCGCTTATCAGCAAACGGTCTTACAGGCCCTGCAGCAGGTGGCGGACAGTCTGCGCGCTCTCGAAGCTGATGCGCAGACGCTGCAGGCACGCAGTAGCGCCGCGGATGAAGCTGCCGCCAGTTACGGCATTGTGCAGCAGCGCTATCAGGTGGGCGGCGTCAGCCGGTTTGCTGTGCTGGATGCGCAGCGGCAACAGCTGCAGACGAGCATCGACCGCAGCCGGGCGCAGGCCGACCGCTACGCCGACACCGTCGCGCTATTGCAGGCTTTGGGTGGTGGCTGGTGAGTGATCCGGGCATCTGCGTGCGTCAGGGGTGGCTGAGAGCGAAAGTGCCTCGGTACGGCGGTGACAGCGGCGCGCCCAGCACTCAGCCACGTCAGCCCATCGGCCTCCCGGACCACTCTGGTTTGCAGAATCCGACGGTATCGGCCCGCGTGACATACGCGGTCCGCGGTCGCTGATTTTCATATCGGGCCGCAGGACCCCGCCGGCACCGTCTCTCTGGCAAGGGTCGACAAGCTTGCCGCGAGCGTGGTCACACCCCAAGACGCGGTGACGTCCCTGTCCTACAGATCCACGTCCCACGCGCCCTCTAGAATGACCTCGTGCTGGCTGCTAATCCCGACGGAAACTCGCTCCCCCCTCCTCTACCATGACTTCGACACCCACATGACCGAGCAGCAAGGGGTCGATGAATTCACCTCGGCACGTTTGGCCACTCGCATCGAGCCATGGGATGACTTCACTCGCGAGGCGTTGCTGGCCGCCATCGTCGAGTCATCCGACGACGCCATCGTCAGCAAGACACTCGAAGGGCGCATCCTGTCGTGGAACAGCGGCGCAACGCGAATCTTTGGCTATACCGCCGAGGAAGTGCTCGGCCAGCCGATTACGGTGATCATTCCCTCCGAGCTACATGCGGAAGAGCGCCAGATACTCGAAAAAATCCGCGCCGGTCAGCGCATCGATCACTTCGACACCATTCGCGTCGCCAAGGACGGGCACCGCATCCCCGTCTCACTTACCATATCCCCGATTCGCGATGCCTCCGGGATCGTCATCGGGGCGTCAAAAATCGGGCGGGACATCTCCGATCGCCGCGAGAGCGAACGCCTGCTACGTGAGCGCGAAGAGACGCTGCGTGCCGCGGACCGGCGCAAAAATGAATTTCTCGCAGTTCTCGCGCACGAGCTGCGTAACCCCCTCGCGCCCATTCGTTACGCATTGGCGACGATGCTGATGCCCAGCCGGTCGGCAGCTCAGGAACGGCAGGCCAAGGAAATCATCGAGCGACAGGTCGCGAACATGAGCCGCCTCGTGGATGATCTTCTGGATGTCTCGCGCATCACCCATGGAACGCTCGCGCTGAAGAAATCACCCACGGACCTCGCGTCGGTGCTCACCGCCGCGGTCGAAGCGGCCGTACCGATTCTGAACTCCAAGGGTCACGAGCTCACGATCGAACAACCGGACGATGAGATCCCACTGCTGGCAGATGCCGTGCGGTTGGCCCAGGTGTTTTCCAATCTCTTGATCAATGCCGCAAAGTACACCCGGCCGGGCGGCCAGATTCGCTTGCAGGCCCGTCGCGAAAGCGACCAGATCATCGTTGCGGTACGGGACAACGGAATCGGGATGTCTTCGCAGCTTATTCCCCGCTTATTCAACCTCTTCTCCCAGGGCCGCGGGGCGCGTCGTGACCCCGAGGACGGCTTGGGAGTGGGCTTGGCGCTTGCGCGCGCTATCGTCGAAATGCACGGAGGCCGAATCGCGGCTCACAGCCAGGGCGAAGAACTTGGCAGCGAGTTCCTGGTCTCCCTTCCCGCGCGCGGGCTTGTCAGTGAGAGCGCCAAAACGCACGACACCGCAGACACTTGTTCAGCCCCGAGCACTCGGTTCAAGATCCTGATCGTCGATGACAACCAGGATACCGCCAACAGTTGCGCGGCATTTTTAGAGCTTGCAGGGCACGACGTTCGCGCAGCGTATAGCGGCCAGCAGGCGCTTGAGATGGCCACGGAATTGCAACCCGATGTGCTGGTGTTGGATCTCGGTTTGCCCGATATGAGCGGGCTTGAAATTGCTCGGACGCTGCGCACCAAGACCAGCTGGGGACGTAACGCTGTTTTGATCGCGGCCACCGGCTGGGGGCAACAGGAGGATCGGCGTCGCGCCTTTGCCGCAGGGTTTGATCATCATCTGACAAAGCCGGTGGCGCCACGGGCAATTGAGACGTTGCTGCGTTCCCTGGGTAACGGCGCCCAACACAAGCGCGACCAGGCCGCTCAGTGAGCGCCTTTAGTTGCAACTGAGTGAGAGCTCGGTTCTGTAGCATGACTACGCGGCGAAGCTAAGAAGCGCTCGCTTAGCGACCAACGAGCTTCTGTAAACGCTCCGGGTAGCGTGCCCCCTGAATCTCGACCCTTGAGACAAGCCGGTCGATCTCGTGCAGAGTGCAATTTGAGCGCGCGTGAGCTTCTTGCGCGTTGGGAATTGGAAAAAGGCCGTCGTCAGCTGCACGTGCGCGTGGATGGTCAGCTGGTCTTCAATAACATCACCCTGCGCGTCAACGCCGCGTTGGAGGGACTGGGGCTTGCGTTCTTGCCCGATGACGCGGTGCAGCCCTACCTGTCGCGAGGTCGCCTGAAGCGCGTGCTCGAGGATTGGTGCCCACCCTTCCCGGGCTACCAGTTGTATTACCCGAGTCGTCGCCAGACCTCGCCGGCCTTTGCGCTCCTTGCGGAGGCGCCTCGCTATCGCGGCAACGCCGGCTAACCTGCCAATCACGTAATAGCCCGCACAGCGGGTTTTTGACCGGGCTGGCTGACTCCGCATGACTTGGACACCTTGGTGAGTCCGCTTCGCGCAGAATCAGTTCGACAACATCCCCCGACTGTGCCGACGCTATCGCGCGTAAGGCATGTCGCGTCGGATCTCGGCTAGACTGACGGGTAAATAATGGAGGATGAATCAACGATGCGCGCGTGGCAGGTTACAGGACAAGGTGAGCCCCGCGATGTGATGCGCATGGCGAGTGCTGAGCTGCCGAGCACCCTGGCGGAGGGCGAGCTCACGATCCGGGTGCATGGTGCGGCGTTGGGCTTTCCCGATGTGCTGATGTGCCGGGGGACCTACCCGCTCACTCCTGCCCTGCCCTTCACACCGGGTCAGGAATTCTTTGGCGAGGTGATCGCCGCGGGGCCGGGGACGACAATCTCAGTCGGCACACGAGTGATGGGCGTCAGCGCCTTCATGCGCGGCCACGGCAGCTTTGCCGAGGAGTGTAAGACGCAGGAAAGCATGACCTTCCGGGTGCCCGCGGGGATGTCGGCGGAGGAGGCAGCCGGGTTCACCATCCAGTTCCACACCGCCTACATTGGGCTGAAGCGGCGCGCCAGACTTGCCCCGGGTGAGACCCTGCTGGTCACCGGCGCGGCCGGGGGCACCGGTACCGCGGCCATTCAGATGGGCAAGGCGCTGGGCGCCCGGGTAATCGCCGCCGCCGGCGGCCCCGACAAGGCCGCCGCTTGCCGGGCGATCGGCGCCGATCTCGCGATCGATTATCTGGCGGAGGATTTTGCTGCCGCGGTCAATGCCGCAACCCACGGTCGGGGCGCGGATGTCGTGTTCGACCCGGTCGGCGGGGAGACCTTCGAGAAATCCCTCGGTTGCCTGGCAATGGAAGGCCGTATCCTGCCGATCGGCTTCGCCAGCGGGAAATGGGGCACGGTCAGCCCCGAGCTGTTCGCGTTCAAGAACGCCTCGCTCGTCGGCGCGATCGCCGGCATGTTCCCGCGGCAAGACATGCTCGCCATGCACGATGAGCTTCTGGCGCTGCATGCCGCAGGCAAACTCAAGCTGTTCGTCGACCGGGTGATTGGCTTTGACGGAATCGTCGCGGGCCTCCAGGAACTTGCCGACCGCAAGGTGCGCGGTCGCGTGATCGCGACATTCTAGGATTCAGCCCGTGGCGGCGGCCACGGACGCTACGCGGATCCGGGCGCCTCACTGGATGGTGAGAGCGTTGTCAATCATGATCTCGCTCCCGTTGATGTAGCGCGACTCATCTGAGGCCAGGAACACGACGAGATTCGCCACATCCTCGGGCTTACCCAGGCCCCAGGGGGCCGCCTCGTAGTCCGCCATCTTCATGCCAAAAACTTCGTTGGCGGCCGCGAGCATGGGGGTCTCAATGGCACCCGGGTGCACCGAATTGCAGCGAATACGGTACTTATTCATCTGGCAGTGCAGCGCGATGCTCTTGGTCATGGCCCGCACCGCGCCCTTGGCGGCGCTATAGGCGAAAAAGACCGGATATCCGAGGTGCGAGGCGACCGAACTCATATTGATGATCGAGCCGCCGCCACTCGCATTCATCACCGGGATCGCCGCCTTGCACCCGAGAAACACGCCTTCTGACATCACCGAGTTTGCGAAGCGAAACTGTTCCAGTGTGGTGCTCTCAGGCGTCGCTGCCACCATCACGCCAGCGTTGTTCACCAGCACGTGCAATCCGCCGAAGCGGCGCGTGGCCTCCTGCACCACTTCCGCCCAGCGCCTCTCATCGCGTACGTCCTGTGTCGAAAAGGCGGCGCTGCCGTGACGTACGGCGTTAAGTGCAGCGGCAACATCCTCCCCGGCGCTCGTGTTGATGTCGGTCAGCAGTACCTGCGCGCCGGCCCGGCACAACGCTTCAGCATCGGCACGGCCCAAACCGGAAGCGCCGCCCGTGACGATCGCAACTTTTCCCTCGAGGCGATTCATAGCATTCGTCCTGCGGTTAGTGGGACAACACGCTAGCAGCCAAGCTATGCTGTTTCAATCGTTTAGGGCCGGAATTCATAGCTGTGTAAGCTACAAATTCCCCCTGCGCAATGGACGTAATCGCAGTGCGCGGTACTCCCTCGCGCACCCCTCTTAACGATCGACGCGCACGACAGCCGATTTTTCTTTTCGAGCATCGGATCACCAGTCCGATTCGTTCGAGCAAGAACAACTCACCGACCTGATCGATCCAGCGCAGCCCACGCGCTCGTTGCGCAGATTCAGATCAGCCTGATTCACTGCCGCGGCATATCCAGGCCAACCGAGTGCGCGGGGAATTCCAAGTTGCATGCTCTGCTGGCCCGCGGGCCTAACGTGCTCCGGGCACATTGAGCGTTGGTTCATCGGTGCCACGCCAGCCGCCGCCCAGCGCCCTGAAGACGGCGATTTGGTCTTGCACAAGGGCGGCATCGGAGGAAGCCACCGCGGCGTCGATCGCGACAAGGGATTGCTCGGTGGTGAGCACGTCGAGATAGCTGATCGAGCCTGCCAGGAATTGTTCGTGCGCCATGCCAAAGGCTGCACGCACCTTATCCTGGGCGTCGCCGAGCGCTTGTCGATTGTCGAGCGCCGCGCCGTACAAGGCGAGCGCTTGCTCGGTCTCCTTAAGCGCGGTGAGTACCACGGCATCGAACGACGCGAGCGCAGCGGCTTGCTCAGCCTTAGCTTGACGCACCCGAGCGCGCGGTGCGGCCATATTCGGGAATGTCCAGCTGATCGATGGGCCCACGCCCCAGGTTCGACCAATATTCGTGTCGAGCTGCCCCACTTCGGTGGCAGCGCCGCCGTAAAATCCGACCAATCGGATGGTGGGATATAGGTCCGCAGTCGCCACGCCAATCTCGGCAGTGGCGGCCGCAAGGCCCCGCTCGGCCTGGCGTACATCGGGACGGCGCTTGATGAGTGTCGACCCATCGCCCACAGGAATGAGGGCGAGCAGATGAGGCGGCGTGAGGCATGCCTCAAGATCGTTGGGCGCCTGCGCAGGAGTGCGTCCGAGAAGCGCGGTCAACTCGAACAGGGCCGCGCGCCGTTCCCCTTGGAGCGCAGGAATGCTCGATCGGACTTGGGCCACCAGCGCTTGCGCTCGGGTGACGTCGTAGACCGAACTTCCTCCGGCCTCCTGGCTCTCGACGGTGACATCAGCCTCATGCGATACGACATCGAGCGAGTGGTGCGCGACAGCGAGTTGCTCACCGAGCGCGCAGATTTCGGCGTAGGCGCGCGCGGTCTCCGCCGCCACCACCACACGCACACTATCGCGGGCCGCTGCCACGGCATCCGCGTTGGCACTCGCCACTTCAATCTCACGGTGCACGCGGCCGAATAGATCGACTTCGTAGGCAACCTGAAGGAAGTCTTCGAGCAGCCAAATCGTCTGTGGGGGATGCCCGCCGAGCTCGAGGATCTCATCCGTTACAGCGTCGCGTCCGTAGAGCCCGCTCGCAGATACCGAGGTCGATGGGTAGCGACTGGCGTGCACCGCCGAAAGCGCTGCGCGAGCCGCGGTGAAGTGCGCATCGGCCGCGGCAAGGGTGCGATTCGCCTCCAGCGCCTCCTTAACCAGCGCATCAAGCCGCGAGTCATTATAGAGCTGCCACCAGGTATCCGGCGGCGGCGCCGGCGTCTCGGCCGCCGTATTCACGGACACCAGCGGCGCCTCGGCGCCAGAGGGCAGCGCAGGTGCGTGGTAATTCGGCCCCACCCGGCAGGCGGTGAGCGCGACGGCGATGAGGGCGCCCATGACGACAATTCGGCGCGATCGAAGCACGACAAAGCCCGAAATCACCGCGTCGATCCGCGAACGGGAAACATCGGCAGCGCGGATGCGGGACCCTGGGGCGCTGCTCTTCGCAATGTCAGGATCAGCAACGCCACCGCAGTCAGAAAACCGATGACGACGAAGCAGTCGATTACGGCTTGGGTGGTTGCCGCCGCCCGCACGACATTGCTCAACACCAACTCGCCGCGCGCAACGGCGCCGACAGGATCGATAACCCGAGTGGTGAGGGCACCGTAGGCCCTGACCCGCTGGATCACTTGAGGATCGCCCACCTGGACGTGCTGTCCGATCAGGTTCGACGCCACCTGGCCGCGCACTCGAGCCAGCGTGGTGATGAACGCCGAGCCAATCTCTCCCCCCATGAGGCGCGCCGTCTGCAGCACCGCGCCGAAGGTAAGGGCATCCTGCGGTCTCAAGTGAAGAATGCCGAAAAAAATGACGCCAGAGAGCGCAAAGCTTTGCCCGATCGACTGAAGGAAAGACGACGGAAGAAACTGATCCGACCCCCAGAGCGGGGTCAGGTTATAAGCCACCATGAAACAGGCAACGCTGATAAATATGAAACCGATCGAGGCTACAAGTCGGGGATCCGACCGGCGTAACATCAATCCGGCCAGCGGACAGAAAATAAGCTGCGGCACCGCAATCCAGATGAGTGTGTCGCCCACTTCCAGCGCGCGAAAACCGCGTACCGAGCCCAAGAATAGTGGGATCAAATACGCGGTGGATTGGATCGTCAGACGAAGAAATGCGATGAGTACAAACAGGATCGGTAGTACTGGCCCGAAGACGACTTTGAGATTCAAAAGCGGATGAGCGGCGCGCGCGGCATGGGTTACCGTCGCCACAAGCAGCAAGGCACCGGCCGACAGCAACCCCCACACCAATCCGGAGTTGAGCCAGTCGAGGCGATTGCCCTGATCGAGGCCCGCATAGATCAGCGCAAGCCCCGCACCGCCCGCCACGAGGCCAAATATATCGTTTGGCGGCCGTGTGGTGATTGGCTTTACGGCCAGACCACGGTGAAGACACAGCGACATGATCAGCGCGAGCGGCACGTTTTGCCAAAAGATCCATCGCCACGAATAACGCTCGACGTACCAGCCTTCCAGAGACGCCGATACGTTGAGCGAAAGCTCAAGGTTGAGCGCATAGAGCGCGATGCCGAACGCCCAATATCTGGGCGGCATGTTGAGCAAAATGAAACTCAAGGTGAGCGGAATGAAGAAACCCGAGGCGAGACCGCCCAAGAACTGCATCGTCAATAACTCGGACAGCGTCGCCGAGAAGGGAGTCAGCAAGGAAACGATTGCAAATGCGATGGAGGCGCCGATCAGGACCCGTCGAGGGCCATAGGCCGCGCCGAGCCAAACAGCGGGGATCGTGACGAGCATCTGGGCGGCAGTTTGTGCCGTGGTGATCCAAGCCCCCTCGTCGACTCCTGCGCCCACGGCACCTCGGATGTCGGCAAGACCGAACGATGAGAGCCGCCCGTTCAGAGTCGATATGAACGTGCCCATGAGCACGGCGACCAGTCCGAGCCACGGTATGGAAGTCGGCGGAGACGGCAGCGTCGGCTGTGACAGGCCGGAACCAGAACCCGGCACCGGCATGGTCGCGCTCATCGGCGCCGCCCCTCTCTGGCATCGATCCTTGCCACCACGGACATGCCGGGTACCAGTCGATCAGCGAGCCCGTCCGCATCGTCAACGACGATCTTCACCGCGATGCGCTGCACGATCTTGGTGAAATTGCCCGTCGCATTGTCCGGCGGCAGCAGCGCGAACTCCGCGCCCGATGCCGGTGCGAATGCCTGCAAATGTCCGCGCAGTGTGTGACCTGGAAAGGTATCGACGGTGATCTCTGCCTTTTGGCCGACGGCCATGTGCGTCAGCTGCGTTTCCTTATAGTTCGCAATCACCCAAACGTTGGGCAATGGCGTGAGGGTCGTGATCTGGCTCCCCACACCCACCAGCTGTCCGGGTTTGACCTGCCGCTGTCCGATCACGCCGTCCTGAGTCGCCGTGATCGTGGTGTAGCCGAGATTGATTCTCGCTGCATCGAGCGCGGCGCGCTGCGCGGCCACGGTCGCCTCGCTCTGTGCCAGCTGTGCTTCAAGGACCGCGAGTTGACGCTCAGCGGCGCGTACCTGCGCCCGGTTCTCCATCAGTTGCGCCTCGAGTTGAGCGTGGGTGGTTGTCAGCCTCTCGCGAGCCTCGGTGGAAGAGGTACCGGTCTCTAGAAGGCGGCGCTGCCTCGCAAGGTCGCGGCTATTCTGTTGGGAAGACGCGCTGGTGGACGCCACTACTGCACGAGCCGCTTCGACATTTGCGAGCTGCAGCTCATGCTGCGCCTTCAAAGCCTGCGCTTGCGCCAGAGCGGTCGCGACCTGAGCCTCTGCCTGTGCCACTGTGGCGCGATAGTCATCGTCGACCAATTGTGCGAGTACCTGGCCTTTGCGCACTCGCTCGAAATCCTCGATCGGCAGCTCGCGCACGTAGCCGGCGACCTTCGCGGATATGGGCGTGAGATCGGCTTGGAGGTAGGCATCGTTCGTGCTCTGCCACCCTGCCCCGCCCTCCCAACGCGTCCAGTTCGTCGACACCACGATGATGATGCCGACGGCCACGATGAGCACGAGGAACCGCCAGGCCAATTCAAAAACTTTGTTCCAATCGACGCTTGAAATCGTCATGGGTGCTCGATCAACGAAGGTCAGCGCTTGAGTCTACTTTGCCATCGGACACGGTAGTAACGATGCGGCCCCCTCCAACGTGGCGTGTGGGACGCTAGCCGTGCTGCGCCGCAGCGAACGCTCGCGCACGAGACGACCCAACAGATCGGAGCTCATTGTGCGCGTAGTTTCCGCGAGCCGCTCCGCCCGCACGCTTACTGTGGACGCGAAAGCAGACTCACAGTTAGTTCGTCAGCGAATTTGCAGGACCTCATTTTCGTTCCTCTCCTGGATGCGGCGGGCGGCGTCTATGAGAGCTTTAGCCGCGACGAGATCCCCGGCCATATTTGACCTTATCCGGGCTTCGACCTCCTCGATCGAAGTCGCCAGCGCCGCGATCAAATGGGCTACATTCTCGCCCTCGCATACCAGTCGCTCCACCGCTGCCGGATTTTTGTCTCGAATGAATTTCTCAAATGCCTTCGAGTCGCGATCGGCGTCAGTTAAGGCGCTACGCGCAATTCCAGTGAAGGTAACGAGGGCGGAACGAAGTTCAAGGTCATCCGGCCTATGATTCAGGCTGACCGACACGGCCTTGCTTGCGCAAGCGGCCGCGAGCGCCAACGCGACCGCACCAGCGGAACCCGCTCCCGGCGATATATCACCGCCGCCGATCTGTGCGATCAAGTCTTCGACACGAAGATCAGCAATGTTGATCGGCGTCTTCATCGTTCGGTGGTCGACCCTACGGAAGCGCGAATATGAGCACTGCGGCCGGACTACTACCGCCGAAGAACCCGGAGACTACGCCGGACAAAGCGGCACCGTTCTGCTTGCCTCTGACCTCGCACGTGATTACCTCGCCGCCAACGGACCCGCCGGTATTGAAGCTGCAGAGCGTCTTGCCGGTCTTTGTGTCCACTGCCACGGCGGGCCGCGAAATCGCGGTCCGCCGAGTTCCTGCGCCTTTCCCTAACCACCGAGCGCACTCATCTGATGGCAGTTGCACTACGGTATGAGTACTATTTTTCCGTCAACCTTACCATCCTCCGCGAGCTTCTGCGCAGCGGCCGCCTCGCTGAGCTGGAATGTCTTAACGACGGGGATACTGAGATAGCCTTTGCGGACTGCCTCGGCCAATCCGGCGAGCACAGTCGGGTTGGGCTGGACGCTAAAGGCCTCGACGCGAATGTCTTTTCCTTCTGCCGCTTTCGGTTTTCCCAAGACCGAACCCAGGACTCCTCCTCGCTTCAACTTCGCAATCAACTTCCCGATGACCTCTCCATCCACCGTATCGCCGATTGCATCGAGATCGGGAAGGGAGCGGATTTCGGAGTCCGAGTCGATTGCGATGACTTGATGGGCTCCCAGCGCCTGAGCCTGCCTCTTCTGCCGTTCGCGTACTCCGGCTATCACATGTGCGCCGCGCTCGGTGGCGACATACACTGCAGTCCGCCCGACCCCGCCGAGCGCTCCGGTTACCAGGATAATCTGACTGCTGTGTGGCCCCATGTGCTCGATCAGCGCGGCCCCTGTGGTGGTCACAAGCGGTAGAGCGCCGGCCTGTTGCCACTCGAGCCCGTCCGGAACCGCGGCCAAGTCTGCGCTCGAAACAACCACGAATTCAGCGTAGGTTTTATTTGCCAATGCCATCACCTTCTGGCCTGGCTTGAAATTGGACACACCGGCACCGGCCGCGACGACCTCACCGGCGAGGTCGCGCCCCGGAATGACGGGAAACTCAAGGGTCAGCATTCCCTTCAAATTTCCGCGGCGGATCTTCAAATCGATTGGATTCACGCTGGTTGCCGCTAACTTCACAAGGACCTCACCAGCTCCGGCCGTCGGCGTCGGCACATCCTCATACCGGAGTTGATCCACACCTCCGTACCCATGCATCTGTATGGCTTTCATGGTGGCAACCTCCGTTTTGATTTAGTGCCGGGGAGAAGTAATTGTGACCCAATCCCCAGCTTCGATCTGTAGTCGAAACATCCGTGTGTGCCGGGCCGAATCGAGCCGCAATCGGCGACAAGGCTGGGCACGCCTGACGTAGGTTGATAGCCTTTGCTCCGACTTCGGGTCGATCTCTCCCGCGAGCGGCGCAGGAGTCTCCCAGGGCAATCGCTGCCCGCGGTCACCGGCAACGCGCGGCACCCGTAGGCGAGCGTTAGCTAGACAGTTTCCCGGGCTTTGTCCGCGTAGATCAGGCGGCCGGGTCCGAGCCGCGTCATGATTTCAGGCAGGCTGGAACGGGCGACCGCGAAGCAGCCCTGGCTGCGACCGAGGATGCCGGAGAAGCCGAGCATTTCCTCACTCACGTACCAGGCGCTATGCACCACGATCGCCCTGGGGAGGGCGTTGCTGTTGGTCGGGTCCAGTCCGTCGAGACGGATCGAGTGACCATGGGCACCTGCATAGAAGGAACCGGTTCTATAGGCCCCAGCGGATGTCGCATTCGAGCGATGTTCGTTAGAGAAGCGCTCGAGCCACCCCGTGCGAGAGGGGTCGGATCCGCGCCCATGTGCAACCAGATGCGACTGCACGCTGCCGTCGGCGAGCCTCACCAAGTGGAACCGCGGTGCCCGTGAAGGAAGGGAAAAGTCAGCGACGCCGATAAAGTCCCGGTAGGGAATGCTGTCGCGATGTCGCTGCAGTGCACCGAGCGCGCGCTGCAGCAAACCGGGCGCTATCGGGCCGCTGACTCCAGCCGTTTGCCGAACGGCGGGCCGAGCGCCGGTAGAGCTAGCAGCCAGGCCGGCTAACGAGCACTTGAGAAAAAAGCGACGTGAAAATACCAAGACCTTGAGCTCCAGCAGAGATAAGCTTTTCCTAGACTCGTCTCAATCCGGGAAGTTCATATGTCTGCCACGCGTCGGGCGATTCATTCGTTCTGGTTTATGCTAAGCATTGTGGGTATCGCGCTGCTGGCTGCGGTGGCGCTGGCGGACTCAGTCCCTTTTTGGGGCGCAAAAGCCTCAGCACCGATCGACACGCCCGTCAATCAGCTGAAGAAAGGCGAGTTTCTGTGGATGGCCGAAGCCGTGACGACGGGCCCCGTGGTCATGGTCGTCAGCATCACGGAGCAGAGAGCCTATGTCTATCGCAACGGTATTCTGATCGGGGCGACTACTGTCAGCACCGGGCGCCCAGGTCACCTGACGCCGACCGGGGTCTTCACCGTCCTGCAAAAACAGAAGGAGCATCGCTCAACGATCTATGACGGTGCGCCGATGCCCTACATGGAGCGACTCACCTGGGGTGGCATCGCGCTGCATGCCGGCGGACTGCCCGGTTATCCCGAGTCGCACGGGTGCATTCACTTGCCCAGCGAGTTTGCACAGCGGCTCTTCGAGATTTCGCCCAACGGCATGACGGTGGTGATCGGCACCGCGGCCACTGAGCCAGAGCGGGTCGCGCATCCGGGGTATCTCGCGCCGGTGAAGTTTGTCGGCGGTCAGCCAGTCGAACCCGAGCCCCTTGCGCCAGCTCAGGACGATCGTTGGCAACCTGAGCTGTCTCCCAGCGGGCCGGTGAGCGTCGTGCTCAGTCAAGGCAGTCAACGCCTCGTTGTCTATCGCAACGGGGTAGAGATTGGTAGAGCCCGCTTGAAAGTCACCGGCGATGCGCCGCTCGTCGATCACGCACTGGTGCTCACAGAGGGCCCGAGCAGCGTGCCCGACCCGTACGTTCCGGATCCAACGAAATTCCGTTGGCTGAGAATCGGGGTGCCGGGGCACATGGGCGAGGCAGGCACTCAGGTAGATCCGGCAGCGGTGGCCAGAATCAAACTGCCCGCTGATTTCGCGGCCCGGCTTAATGGGATATTGACGCCGGGAGCGACGCTGTTCGTAACCAATGAACCCCTCTACCCACAGACGAGCGGTCCCATGGTCCAGGTCGTGGACGCCGATCCGCCAGACCACGTCCACAGAGGATGACATCACGATGGCCGAGACCGTCCGCGACGAAATTACCCAGCTGGCCGGATCGATTCGCGCTCTGGAGCGGCAGCTCGAGGTCGCCCTTGCCAAGCGGCGAGTCGAGCTGAACTACGAGGTGCGTGACGGCATCATTCGCTTCGAGCACGTCGTAATTGCGAAGCACCGACTCTTAAAGGCGCGGTTGTTAAGCTACGTCTTCGGTGCGCGCCCGGCGATGATTCTGACTGCGCCGGTGATCTATGCATTGATCATTCCGGTGCTGCTGCTCGACCTGTTCGTCGCCGTGTACCAGACGGTATGTTTCCCGGTGTATGGGATCCCACGCGTGCGCCGGATCGACTATCTCGCATTCGACCGCGAGCAACTCGCTTACCTCAACGCGATTGAGAAGCTCAATTGTGCGTACTGCGCCTATGCGAACGGCGTATTCGCGTACGTTCGGGAGGTCGCATCCCGTACCGAGCAGTACTGGTGTCCTATCAAGCATGCGCGACGTGTGCTCGGTGTCCACGCGCGCTATGGCAGCTTCGTGGACTACGGCGACGCTGACGCCTACCGGCACGAGCTGGAACAGCTTCGGGCACAGGCGCGATCCGTGGAGCCGACCTAAAGACGGCGCTCATCGATAGGTTTTACGCGCCGCTTGCGGCCTGGGCACGAACCCTACGCTGCCTCTCCTCCCGTGCTCATTGAATTTGTTCCTCGCTGTTGGCGGTGAAAGTCAGTTTGCCGAGTGAAAAACCATCGGATTGCGACTCCGTCCGCGTACCCGGCAAACGACTGTGTCTAATGGGTTGCTTAACCGGCCCGCCCGGTTCCGTGCATTCTTCGTGCGATTCGGCCGAAAATGGCTGTGCCCATTGACCATAAATCAAGCACTTGCAAAATCAGACCTTGGAAAGTGCGGCATGATTCCGCGCGCAAAACCCTGGACGAGTATGGACGCGACCGGAGCGCCGGTATCCGAAGCATCGAACCCGTACGCGTCATTGCGACGATGTCCCAGAAAAGTGAGACTACGGTTCTCGTAAAGCCGGGTTATTGTCATGAGCATGTCCTTGCGCGATCAATTACTGCAGGCGGGCTTGGCCAATGAGCGGCAGTCCAAGGAAGCCGAACGGCAACTGCGGCAACAACAGCGGGAGCGGCAGCAACTGCCGAAGGACAAGCGCGCCGAGGGATCCCGCGCGGAACTTGCTGCGCAGCAGGCGCAGCGCGCCAAAGCCGCACGCGATCAGGAGCTGAGCCGCCAAAAAAAGGAACAAGCGGACAAGAAAGCGCGCCACGCGCAGATCGAGCAACTGATCGAACAGAACCGCTTGCCGCGAACTCAGACCGATGAGCAATACAATTTTGTCGACGGCACTAAGATACGTCGTATTCCCGGCGATCGCTCGGTGCGTGAGCGGCTCAGCCGTGGCGAGATTGCGATCGTTCGCCGCCGGGGAGGCTATGAGCTCGTGCCAGCGGAAACTGCAGCTCGCATTCGCGAGCGCGATAAGAGCGCGGTGATCGAATGCGGCGTCGCCGACGACGCAGCTACCACTGATGGCGTGCCAGAGGACCTGATGTGGTGATGCATGTCGACGCCATCGGAAAGACTGACCGCTCGTTGATCATCACGATGACGGGTCACCTACCCTAACCAACCATCCGTCGACTAGCGGGTTAAAAGAAGCGCGACCTACTCTTGGGCGCGCTCAGGTACTCCACGCAACACACTGACTTACCGGGCTTATCCAATGTGCGGCTGTGCGTGATGAAGAGCGAAAATGCGTACTTTTGAGCACCAAATTGTGCCGAATTTGGATCGAATGACCAGCGGATTTTCACAATTATTGTGCATCTGGTCGACAAGATCCGCTGGTGGTTCACTCAGGCGAATGAAGTGAACTCATCCGCTCCCGGCGGTAAATCTCGGCCGCGGCGATTGATGGCAATTATTCTCGGCAGCACCGAGCGGACGTCGCCGGGCTCCGTCGGCGTTCCTTCGAAAATTATTGCCGTTTCTCCGTCTGCATGTTCCGCCACGCGCTGCACCTCTCGCCGGAATCTGATTCCGCTTACTCGAGCCGCATCGGCATACCCGCAACGCCGTGCTGCGTGCCCTCCACTTGCCTGAGGAATTCCTGCTTGCGCGCGCGCTGGTTGTAGAACTGGCGATACCAGATGCGCGACTTGTGCATCGGACCGTCGCCGGGCACCTGCAGGATCTGCACCGCCGGACGCTTGTTGGCCCACACGTCAAAGTCTTGAGCAAAGGCGAGTCGCGATGCCTCTTGGTAAGCGCGCGCAGCTATCACATCAGCCTCAGTTGCAACCGGATTCTGCGACTTCACAAGCAGTCCGTGCCACACCTTGATGACGCCGTCGTCAACCATCGTGTGCGCGATGATGAAGATCGACTCGCCCATACCCAGCATGTACGAAAGCAGGAAGCCCGGGCCGTAGTAGGTGGTATCCGTGGTCAAGATCGGGCTGACTCCGTCCGGCGTCACGAGCGTGCTGTGGTTGCCGCCCTGAACCTGGGTCGCCAGGTGACCCTTGAACTCATTGCGGTAGAACTTGACGGTCTCGCCGTGCACAGGGCCCAAGTGCGAGCAGTCGGCGATGTTGTCGATCACTTCCTGCGCATGGCAATTGATGACGCCGAGGTGATCGAACTTCCAGTGCACCCATTGGGGGTCGTTCCACTGCGCAAGTGAGGGCGGTTCCCACTCCGGCTCCCCGCCCTCAGGGTCATGCCACATGAAGATCGCACCCAGGCACTCGACGACTGGCCACGTCTTGACCCGAGCGGCCTTAGGAATCGGTGCATTGCTATAGGGGATGTTATTGCACTTGCCGTCCGGGCCAAAGCGCCAGCCGTGGTAGGGGCAGCGGATCGAGTCGCCCTCGATCTGGCCGTCGTGGATCACGTAGGAGGTATTGTTACGGGCCAGGTGCGTGCCCATGTGCGGACAATAGGCGTCAAGCATCACCGCGCGGCCGCTCTTGCCACGATAGAGCGCGAAGTCTTGCCCAAAGAACCGCAGGGGCAGCGGCCGCTCCTTCAGTTCCTCCGCGTCCGCGACCATAAACCAGCCGCGGGGAAAGGTAAATTCGCCCAATCCATAGTCCCGCGTACGCGCCATGCCGTTACTCCCGCAACAAACAGGGGAACGCTATCAGAACGTCAATCGGGCGCAACCGGTCTCAATATGGTAGTCTGTTCGGTCGCCTTGCGTTACTGGCTGACGTAGACGCTTCTTGCCGTGGCAGCTGGGCGTTCGGCACCTCGATCCGCCAGGCACTGCCTGTCTTGCGTAAGACATCGTGAGGAATCAGCGCACTCGTCCCTTGAGACTCTCTCCGGTCATTTCCGGAACCGCCTACCACTTCAGTCCCGCGGACACTCCATAGGTGAGCGGTTCGTTGAAATTTGCAATGTTCAGTTCACCGAACGTTGGCCCAAAATCAATGCCGTTCAGCTTTTTTTCCGTGTTTGTACAATTCTTACACCACAGCGACACCCATACTGTTTGAGAAGCAAAGGAAATGTTTTCCCAACGAAGCTGGGCGTCGACCAGAGTGATGGCTTGCGCCTCCACCTGTGAGGCAGCCGACACCAGCGGAAATTCCGGCGTCAGTATTTTGGCGTAGGGATAGAGGTAATAGCTGCTGGTGTAGCGAGTATCAACCATGAAGTGCACGCTGGCCGGCCCTCCGGTGCTGAACATGCGCCAATCAACTCCCCCCAATGCCTGCCATTTGGGTGCGTGGGGAATTACGCGATTGTCAGCCACGTTGACGACGCCCCCCGAAGCGTTGGTGTCGTAGAACGTGTCGTACTTCGCATTGAGATAGGCGAGGTTGGCGCTGAGGCGCAACGCCTCGACAGGCCGGAAAACTGTCTCGAGCTCGACGCCACTTATCGTTGCCGACCCCGCATTCTCGATCAGACTTTCCAGCGCCGAAGTGGCAGTAAAGACCGAAAGCTGCATGTCTTTGTGATGATTAATAAAGGCCGCAAGATTGATATCCGCCCGGCGGTCCCAGAGGCTCGACTTGATTCCCACTTCATACGAGTCCACTTTCTCGGCATCGAACGGAGTCGTAGTTGCCACATTCGAGCCGGCCTCGCCGTTGAAGCCTCCGCTACGATAACCCTGTGCGTACTTAGCGTAAGCGTTGAGATTGTCGGTAAATTTGTATGCAAAAATGGCCGTCGGATTGAGTGCGTGAAAGGTAGTCGAGGCGCCGCCCACGTCCACCAGAACCGTGTCGGGTAACAGCACGTCCAGTCGGTGAATCGTCTTTCTCTCATCCGTATACCGCAGACCACCGGTAAGGGTGATTTGGTCCGTCAGGGCGTAGTCAGCCTGGGTATACGCTGCCCCGGCGTGCGTCGTTCCTCCGTATTGGGTAAAGTAGTTCACGCTACCGAAGAAGAAGTGCTGGGGATTCGTCGTGTCCCCGTCATCCTGAAAGTAATAAATACCACTCACGTAGTTAAGCTTTGAGCCGAGCTTGCCGGTCAACTGAAACTCCTGGCTGAACGAGTCGTAGGAGGTGATCAGCCCGCCTGTGGCTAACCAGAGCGGGGTGCCGTCGAGATCGGCCGGATAGTCGTTGTAGCTCATCGTGCGATAACCCGTAATTGACTTAAGAGTCGCACTCCCCATATCCCAGGTGGCAGTGAGCCCGTTGCCGGTCACCGAGGCATAGTCCTGGTTTGTGTTGTCGTTGAACGCGGTAGAGGAATATTTCGGCTGAACATACAGATACGCTGGTATGCATACCGAGGGCCCATAGGGGCAGTTGGCGCCCAAGAACCCCTTCTGATCGACCGACTGCAGCTGGCTAGAGTCGGGCGTATCGCGCGCGCGACTGTAGTCGAACACGTAGTCCACCGTGAGCCGATCGTTCGGAACGTAGCGGACCTGGCCAAGGAAAGCCTCATGGTCCTTATCGCCTAAATTGCCCCCCTTGGCGTCGGCACCGAACGGGTCCTGCACGACCGAGTTGTTGTACAAGGTGGAGAGCGGCACGCCGTTGACCTTGTACGGATCACCGATGAGCAGCACGTTGCCATCGCGCCTGAAGCTTGAACCAGCCAGACGCACATACAGGGACTGCGTCAGCGGAATGTTAAGAGTGAGCTTCGCCGTGAGCGCGTTGTAGTTCCCGTAACCGAGTTCCGCTGACGCACCCTGCTGGCCAGTCGGCTTGTTCGTTATGAAATTGATTGCGCCCGCGAGAGTGTTCCGGCCGTAAAGCGTACCTTGCGGCCCGCGCAGCACTTCGATGCGCTCCAGGTCGTTGACCTCAAAGATCGCACCTTGAGCCTTGCCGATGTAGACCCCGTCGAGATACATCCCAACCGACGGATCAAGGACAATATCACCGTTCTGTTGGACGGAACCGCGGATTCCGATCTGAGCGTTGTTCGACTGCGTCGGTGTGGGATTCACCACCAGGCTTGGAGCTAGACCGTCGAGCTTATCGACGGAGCTTATGTCCCGCTGCATCAGGTAGTCACCTTGCAAAGCCGTAACCGCAACTGGTACGTCGATCAGGTTCTGCTCACGTTTTTGCGCAGTAACAACAACCTCTTCCAGTCCCGTATCATCCGCTCTTGCGTCCCAATACAACGCGGCACAGGTAATGCCGATCCACACTAGCGCCGCGCGCGATCGGATCTTCCCAAAGTATTCGCTGCTTCTTGCTGCTTCTCGCTGATTCACAAGCCCCCCTCGTCTGACCTTGCGCGCACCAGTGCCCCTCGCAGACACCCAGCTCGCACCCAACGAGCTCACCGCTTCCACACGCAGCTGAAAGCCACCTGCATCGCAGACTCTACGGCGGAGCCAGTCCCGCCGACGCGACATGAATGAGCAAAGATCGTCTCAGGATTTAAGAGCGATTTACGTGCGCCAGGGACGGGTGCGCACGCGGTGCGTGGCCGAGAAGTCGCGCTCAGTGATAAAGACTGTGCGCGGGCAGCAGCCGGACGTGAGGGGATCGGGCCGTCGGGGGATGAACTGTCACGCCCGAACGCGGAGTCTCATTCGTCTATAAAAGCGTGGATTTGACCAGACATGACGTCAATCGCGATTTCATTATTGACGTCCCACCCCCGAACCGCGAGGGTGTACGTGAATTCATCGAGCTGCATGAGCAGCAAACAGGCCCTTATGCGAGCTAGCTGTCCGGACGGCGTTCGAGCGAGCGCGCGCCTGAAGGCCAAGATCCCTGGCGCGAGAACGTGTATCACTTCGTCGTGCGTACGCGTGACGGCGGCGGCACCAGCGGGTTCGAGCGCTACAGCTTCGCGCATCATCGAGAACATTGAACGGTGTCGGTGGTAAAGCGCGAGCCGGCGCCGCAGCCAGTCCTTGATTACAGATTCGCTCGGTTTGCCCAAATTCGCTAACTCGTGCCAGAGCTGCCATGCATCGGGCATCACTTCGCCGCACAAAGCGCTGGCAATGCTCCACTTGCTGTCGAAGTGCCGATAGAACGAGGCCCGACTCGCCCCGGAGGCTAGAATGATGTCCTCGACGGAGGTGGCAGCGTAAGAGCGCTTGGCAAAAACTTCCTCGGCAGCTCGCAGCAGACGCTCACGTGTCTCCTGTTTCTGCTCTTGTTGAAGCTTCGTGCGACCACTCGGTCTGGCTCGAGTGCGCGTCACCTTCACATTCGCGGCCACCTGCCCCACTCCCGTTCCTCCCCCGAGCGGCATCTGTTCATCTTGAGCCGCTATTGTGCCCCACGCAATTGCGCCAACCAACCGCCTCGTACTCCTTGACGCCGAGCGAATCGCGATTCGCTGTGACCCCAGTCTCAAATGACGTCCGTTGTTGACGATGCGATACCATGGTGGTACATAGTATTGCATCGTCGAGAGGGGGGCGATGATTATGGGTTCATCAGGCGACCCTGGACTGGCATCCGCGCCCGGTGCCACCTGCAGATCCACTATGTCCACTCGAAAGCACGTTGCTCGGCCGGACTGCGGACGTGTGCCAAAGAGCCTCCTGGTGGCGCTTCTTAACAGCGTAATCGAAATTGGTGCGACGCCCGATCAGGTTCTCAGGCAAGTCGGAAGCGGTGTGTGTTTCCGCGACCTGGTGAGCGGGGACGACAGTCTGGTCGAACTCGAGCTTTTCACCTCGGTAAACCGCGCATGCAATGCCCATCTGCGTGCCTACATTGAGGGAACAGAGCGAGGCAGCTGCCTGGGCGATTATCAGCTGATCCTTCTTTGCAAATGCCTCGTGGGCTGCTCCGATCTTCGCGAGGCGATTGTCACCACAACTCAATTTTTTGAGATGCTTGCGGGCCGAATCGGACGGGTCGTCCTTCGGGCCAACGACGAGACGGCAAGGCTGTACATTGCAACCGTCGTAAGCCGTCGCAGTCAAGCGGCTTTGGCCGTCGATTTGTACAACATTGCACTGATTCACAAGCTCTATGAGTGGCTGATTGATGACCCCATCCCACTTGAAACCGTTGAGTTCAGGCACGATAGCGCCAGTCGATCTGACTTACACCTTAGCCTCTTCAGTTGTCCTTCCCGTTTCGGGACCTCCGACAACTGTCTGACCTTTTCCGTGGAGTATCTCAGTCGCCCTGTCATTCGTCGCAGGTCCGAGCTCAACTCTTTGCTCGATGGATTCCCGTTCAATCTCATCGTCGGAGGACAACAACGAACGTCTCTGGCAGAGCACACATATCGCGCGATGGTCGACGCACACACGCGTCTCAAGAGAGTCCCTTGCGTCGATCAGGTCGCCCGTCTGTTCGGTATCACGAGTTGGACGCTACGCAGGCGCCTGGCTGATGAAAATACCAGTTATTCAACCATCCGCAGGCGCGTGCAGCTAAGCATCGCGACGGAGTTTCTGCGCCGAGGTGACCTGACCATAAATGAAGTTGCCGATATGGCGAATTTCAGTGATGCCGGAGCTTTTCGGCGTGCCTTTCAGCAGTGGACCGGTTGCTCCCCTTCGGCGTATCGAGAGGACGTCCTACACGCCTAGGCGCGTCCTAAGCGCAAAGTGCCGCTGGACGCTCAAGTGTGACCCGTTCTTTGCGCGGCGCTGTACCCTAGTAACCTTGGGGTGCCCCCTAGAGTATCCGCAATCACTGACACTGAGGTCATGGCGCGTGCTAGAGATTGGCGACTCTGATGACGCATTCCACGCCTTTCCCGCAGACTGTGCGGAGTGGACTGAGGCAGTTTGGTTTGGAACGCATATTCCGCAGCGGGCACTGAGTCTGTACGTCTACCAGTGGTTCAGACCCGTACTGGGGATCTACGGCGGGGGCTGCATCGTCTGGGATCGGACGGCACGGGTACCGTGGGACGCCCCACTGTTCCAATACGATGTGAACAGACCAATTCTAAATAGGCTGCGTCTGCAAGACCTCATTTTGGACAACGGCACGTCCATTAGGTGCCTGCGTGAGGGGCTTGAATATGCCGTGCGCTTCCACAGCAGCCGGGCGTCTCTCAGCCTTAAGTTTGTCGCGCTCGCAACGCCGCATCTGACCAAGCGCGACGGCGCGGCCGATTTCTTTGCCGGCCACCTTGACCAACCCGGGCGGTATACGGGATCACTGGAGATCGAGGGTGCCCGCTACGAGATCGAATCGTACGGCATTCGCGACCGTTCATGGGGGCCCCGAGTCATTCGGGACGATGTCCGCTTAGGCTATTTCCACGCAGAATCCGCGCACATCTGCTTTCTGGGATTTTGTCACTCGGCCCAAGAGAATCAGCCTGTATTCAACGGGTATCTCAGTTTCGACGGAGATCGACAGACCATCCTGACGGGCCGGCGCCGCGCCGAGTTTCGAGACGGGCGTCTGCTGCAAATCTCGTTCGAGCTCGAGGACACGGCCGGACGTACCATTTCAGGCTCTGGCGTTCCTCTCAATGAGTTCGCCTACATGCCCTACCCTAATCTTCTGAGCCGGCACTACCTCATGCGCTGGGACATCGCAGGAAAAGTCGCGTACGGTGAAGAGCAGGACCTATGGAGTCTGCCGCTATGGCGTGCGCAGCTTCTGACAGCCGAGGGGCTCGCGTAAGACAAGCAGTGATGACGACGGTACCGCAATCCGATCTGCAGGAGTGGGTGAGCCAGACCCTCCGAACCCCCTTCACCCTGGACCTAATCCCAGGAGGTGGTTCCCGGGTCAGCTACGCGGTTAATGGTTCCAGGGGGCAGCGCTACCTTTTACGCGTCGACAGCGGCAAGGGACCCCTGTCCGGCACGGAATTTACGATCGAGCGGGAGTTTCGTGTCATCACGGCGTTGCACCGGGCGAAATTTCCCGTACCCGCCATTCTAAGTTACAGCCCGCATCACAATGCACTGCTTATGGAATTCATTGAGGGCGCGACGAGCTATCAGGTTCAGGTGTCTGCGGAACAGCAGCACTCGATCCAGTCGGACCTGATGCAACAGGTGGTGCGCCTGCACTCGCTGAGTCCGCAAGAACTCGGCCTGACTGACTTCTCAGAGCTCACAACCGTGAAGGACGCTGTGAGTCACGACCTCAAACGACTGACCTCGATGTATTCCCCGAGCTCCATTCTCAAAGAACCGGAGATCGAATTTGCGCTGAGCTGGCTGGAACGCAACATACCCGAACCCGATCGCGCTGCCCGACTAATACACGGTGACGTCGGACCCGGGAATTTCATATTCGGCACCGACGCTCGGGTTCGGGCAATCATCGACTGGGAAGTCGTGCATATGGGCCATCCGCTCGAGGATCTCGCCGCGATCATGTGCCGTGCGCTGGGCGTCTCGTTTGGCACTTGTGCCGAGCACATCGCGAACTATGAAACATTCGCCGCATCCCGGGTCGATCGCAGCGCACTAGCGTTTGGAGTAGTCCTGGTTCTGACGCGCTGGTATGTCGGCCTAAATCTTGCGATCTCGAGGCCTTCAACCAGCCAGAACATTCCTGTTCTGCTGACGTATCGCCAGTCGGTGGCGGACACATTGGTGCGGGTGCTGGCCGAACGGCACGGCCTGCCCGAGCTGCCTGAAATTCGCTTGCCTGCCCCTGAGACGGGAAACGATTTCGTGCATGAGTACATCATCGACACCCTTGAAAAGATTGTGGGCCCGGCATTAAAGGAGCCCTACCTTAATGATCGCGTGAACGGCCTCGTAAAGCTCTCTCTCTACCTTCGCGACCGCTACGCCTACGGAGTTGAGCGCCTCGAACGGGAGGAGATTGCGGACATTGAGCAGCTGACGGGCGGCCGTTACGAGACCTACGCTGCTGCGCGCGCCGCCGCCTGCGAGTTCGCGCGCACCGTGCCGGGGACGAGTGCCGAGAACTTCGTAGCTTTTTTGCAGAACCTAAGTCGACGCAAACACTTGATATGGGGCGCAGCCATGGGCGAGATGGGTCTGCGCCGACTTACCTACTGAGGAGGGTGGCAACGACGTTCAGCTGCTTGTGCACGGCCATCTGACGATTCAAGTAGAGAGACCCTTGACACCTTAGGTGCCTCAAATGCGACTAGCACTGCGATTCGACATGCGGGCGCCGTCTTTCGGCGCGGAGCGCACCCGGCTGTACCGGGAGATGCTCAGCATGGTCGCGTGGGCCGATCAGTGCGGCTTTACCCACGTCAGAGTCTCCGAACATCACGGAGTGCCTGACGGTTATCTGCCCGCACCTTTGATCGCAGGCGCCGCAATAGCCGCGCGAACGGAAAAATTGCGGATAGCAATCGCCGCTCTAGTCCTTACCTTGCACGATCCTATCGCGGTCGCCGAGCAGGTCGCCGTCTTGGATCACCTCAGCGATGGACGACTTGACCTGACACTCGCAGCCGGCTACGTGCCCAGCGAGCTCAAAATGTTTGGGATTGAGCCTAAGGAGCGCGGATCTCTCATGGAAGAGAATATTCGAGTACTGCGATCTGCCTGGAGTGGTGAGGAATTCGAATATCGCGGTCGCCGCATTCAGGTAACCCCGCGGCCGCTCCAGCGTCCGCATCCGCCGCTGTATATGGGGGGTTCCACCCCTGCGGCTGCCAGACGAGCAGCTCGCCTGTCGATGGGCCTGGATACTCATCTTACGGATCTGTACCAGCTGTACGCGGAGGAGGCGAGAAGAATCGGTTTTGAACCGAGTCCCCCCATGAAGTTCGGGCCGGGCTTCCTGCACGTGACCGAGGACCCGGACGCGGATTGGGCACGAATCGCGCCTCATGCGCTGTATGAAACGAACGCCTACGGCAAGTGGGCCACCGAGGCCGGACTGGATTCGTCCTATAAGCCCGTCGAATCCGCAGAAGATCTTCGCCGGCAGGGGGCGTACGCTGTGGTGACCCCGGAGCAATGCGTGGCGCTGGCCGCCAAACTGGGTGACTCCGGAACACTTTTGCTCCACCCTCTCATGGGAGGGATGGATCCTGACCTCTCTTGGAAGAGTCTTCGACTGTTTGAGCGCGCCGTCCTGCCACATATCCTTCACGGGTGACGCGCCCGATTTGGTCTTGGTTTTTGCTCGTTCAGGTCGCGATGCCAGGAAAGTGACTTTAGTAGAGTGATCTTTAATTCGGAAGTGCCACCGATCAGCGGAGGCAGGAACCCTTATGCATATCTATCCTGAACCGGAAGTTCGTGCCGCGTGGAGCAAGGTATTGGCGACGCGCGAACGCGTGGCTCGCGGCGTCGCCGACTGGAGCGAAATCGCTGAACACTTTACCGAGGACGCCATATATATAGACCCGGTTTGGGGCCGGTACGTCGGCCGCGATGCCATTGCCTCTTTCATGCACGAATGCATGATCGGTTTTGACGACTGGCGATTTCCGACGCTCTGGACAGTCGTCAAAGACAACTTGGTCATCTGTGCATTTTGGAGCCGCGTTCCGGGCCGATTGCCGGATGGTCGGTTTCCGGACTGCTTCTCACTCAGCATCGCGATCTACGCCGGAAACGGTCAATTCTGCTATGAGAACGATGTCTTCAATATGGCGGAACTTACCGATCTGATTAAAGAATCCGGTTGGATACCACCGAAGAGCGCGCACTCGCCACCGGCGAAACTTGATCGCAATCAACTTCCGCCAGATAGAGCGGACATTGGAACCTGGGGGTTGGCGAATCCGTAAAGCCAACTTCGTTACTCCGAACTGGAGAAGCTAGCGACAATCGGCAATTTGGGAGTATCAAATGTCAGACCAGACCCCGGACTATGGAAAGATCGCGTATCAGGGAGCCATGTCGGCAGCTCTCGGATGGCACACGATGTTGCGAAGCGGACCCTCGTACCCTCATGAGGAAGTCGAGGCGGCATTCCAGGATTACGCGGCACGGGCCAATATGGATGATTGGGAACGTTGGTGCGACATGTTCACTGATGAGTGTCTGTACGTCGACCATCATTTCGGCGTATTCCGTCGACGCGAGGACATTGCACGCTGGATGGTTCCTCTGATGGCCACTCAACCAGAGCTTCGTTTTATCCCCGAGTGGCATGTGGTCCAGGGAAACCTAGTTGTGAACTACAACTGGAACCGATGGCCGAACCCCGAAGGCAGTAAGGTCCCGTACGGTGAGTGGCGAAATCCCGGACCCGCTACCGACTATCGATATCAATTCCCCTGCGTGACACTCAATATCTACGCCGGTAATGGAAAGTTTGGGTACGAAGAAGACCTTTATTGCGCTCCCGCATATTTGGAGATTAAAAAGACGTGGCTCCGGGACATGGGCCGGTAGAGGCGGCCGAGCGGCTAGTGGCGTACGTCGGTGGACTGTTGTGAGTACTGGTTACCCAGAGAGCCGGGGATACGTCGTCGGCGGTTCTGTTACGGGCGAGACAACCCTTTCAAGGCTGTAACACGGGTTCGAATCCCGTAGGGAGCGCCATAAAATCAGGTACTTGCGAATGTTTCATCCTCACCGTACGGAATCCGTATGGAAAGTCGCGCCAAGATTTCCGTACGGCCAGCCCTTGATCGCCGAAGATGCGCATGGACTTTCGGGGCCTTCCGAACCCGCTACCAGACTAGGTGTCGTATAGGCGCCATCTCCTTCGCCACGGCCGCTCATTTCACTATTTCACTTGATCATCGCGCAGCAGCTTAAGAATGCGACTCGGTTTCCAACACACCTATTCCGCGCTCCCAAGCCGGTTTTATGCGCGGGTCAACCCCACCGCGGTACCGGACCCCAGACTCATCATCTTCAACACGGGGCTCGCTGCGGACCTCGGTCTTGATCCCAAGATCCTCGAGCCTGAAGCCGCAGCGATCTTTTCGGGGAACCGCCCCCCGGAGGACGCAGACCCGATCGCGATGGCGTACGCCGGGCATCAGTTCGGGGTCTTCGTGCCGAGTCTGGGGGATGGGCGCGCGACCCTTCTCGGAGAACTTCAACGGCGCGATGGAAATCTCCGCGACGTGCAATTAAAGGGCGCGGGCCGCACCCCCTTCTCCCGAAATGGCGACGGCCGGGCCGTGGTGGGGCCGATGCTGCGGGAATACCTCATCAGCGAGGCGATGCATGCGCTTGGGGTTCCGACCACCCGATCGCTCGCCGTGGTTTCGACCGGCGAGAAGGTCTTTCGTGACGGCGGTGCGCTTCCCGGAGCGATTCTCACCCGCGTGGCCGCGAGCCACGTGCGGGTCGGAACGTTTCAATACTTTGCCGCTCGAGGAGATCAGGCCGCGGTACGGGAGCTACTGGACTATGTCATCGCCCGACACTACCCGTCCGCCCGTGAGGCCGACGTACCCGCACTGGCGGTGCTCAAGGCGGTCACGCAGCGCCAGGTCGACCTCATTACAGACTGGATGCTGCTGGGCTTTATCCACGGCGTCATGAACACCGACAATATGGCGATCTCGGGCGAGACGATTGACTATGGCCCCTGTGCGTTCATGGATAGCTATGACCCTAAAACGGTATTCAGCTCCATCGACCACAACGGTCGGTACGCGTATGCGAACCAGCCTGTAATCGCCCAGTGGAACCTGGCGCGTTTCGCCGAGACCTTGCTGTTCCTCATCGACTCTGACCCCGAGAAAGCGGTGCGCCTCGCGACCGAGGTGCTCGAGTCCTTCATCCCGCAATTTGAGGCCCGCTTCCTCGCCGGGATGCGCCGCAAGATAGGCCTCTCATCCGCCCAGGACGAAGATGCAGATTTGGTAAGGCGTCTCCTCACCCTGATGCGGCATTCTCAAGCGGACTTTACCCTCACCTTTCGCAAGCTCGCCCTGGTGGCAGGGAACCCCGTGGCGGAGTCGCAGCTAAGGGAGCTATTCGAACAGAGCTCCGACTTGGACGGATGGCTGCGGGATTGGCGGGAGCGCCTGGCGAGCGATCCGCAAGCCGTCGCTGAACGCATCGCGAGCATGCGCGCGGCAAGTCCTGCCTTCATTCCGCGCAATCATCGTGTCCAAGCCGCGCTCGACGCGCCTGAAAATGGTGATTACAGGCTGTTTCGCAAGCTCCTCGGAATCTTGCAGCAACCCTACGACGAGCAAGCGGAAGTCAGCGAATACAGTCAGCCGCCGCAGTCATCCGAACGGGTGGTGCAGACCTTTTGCGGCACGTGACGATGAAGTTGGCTGCACGCACGTAGTTTTGGGAGCGAGCGCTGCCTAAGGCAAAGCGCATGGGGGAATACTGAGCTAATTGTCCCATCCTCCCATCGTGGGCTACCGATCGGCAACCGCTACACCGGTCCGTCACTAAGTCGCGCAGCGGCGGCGCAGCCAAGACCGGGTGAGTCCGAGGCGGCTCGACTGATGGAAGACGAAGGGGTCGAAGCGTTCTTCTCAAACAGTTTTGAGATAGGTTCCAGTACCATCAAGGAGGCCGGCGAGCTCAAACTGGCGCTCGTACATCACGGTTGCCCTTGTGTGCTCACATCGGCTGCCCAGGCGTCGGGCCGTGACAAAGGGGAGGTACATGAAGAACGGTGTCGCAGTGGTGACCGGCGCGAGCCGGGGCGCGGGTCAGGGCATCGCGCGGGCACTGGGGGCGGCGGGATATACCGTTTATGTCACCGGACGCAGCCAGACTGCGAATGCATCGCCATTGGGTGGTACGGTCCATGAAACGGCGGCGGAGGTGACCGCCGCCGGCGGACGTGGCGTTGCGTACGCCTGCGATCACGCTGACGACGAAGCGGTGCGCCGCCTGTTCGCGACCGTTGAGCGCGATGAAGGTCGGTTGGACATTCTGGTCAACAACGCCGCGGCCATCAGCAGCGATCTGATCCAGCGCGGCGGATTTTGGACTAGGCCGGTGGAAATGGCAGACATCATCACCGTCGGCCTTCGATCGAGTTATATCGCGGCCCACGCGGCGGCACCCCTGCTCGTCGCCAAGCCCGGCGGTCTGCTGGTCTTCACGTCCGCGCCGGGCGCCGTGAACTACGCCCACGGCCCCGCCTATGGCGCGCAGAAAGCCGGGACCGACAAGATGTCGGCCGACATGGCCGTGGACCTGCGCCCCTTCGGTGTGGCGTCGGTCAGCATCTGGATGGGCTTGCTGAAGACTGCGCGGTCGGCGTCTTCCATGGCGGAAAAGCCGGGCCAGTTCGATTTTCTGTTGCCGTATATGGAAACGCCGGACTTTACTGGACGCATTATCGTGGCAATCCACAACGATCCGGACATGATGGCGCTGTCGGGCCGCACCATAATCGGCGCGGAGCAGGCCAAGGAATATGGCGTGCTTGATCTGGACGGCAACTGTCCGAATTCTCTACGACCCGTCACCGGCGGTCCGTTCAAGTATGACGACCTCATCATCGACTGACGGATGGAGTGGAGTGAAACGCCTCGCACAACTCGAGCTCACCCATCCAGGCGACTATGTCCTTTCTGGGTGGAAGGACGGAGGCGGAGGTGATGCCGCATACTCGCTCGGCGGATCATCGGGCACGCCCTCGCGCCGCTGGAACGCGAGCCGTCTCGCGGACGGTAGCGTTGCTTGAGGCGACACGCCCCTCGAAGGCCAACGTTATCTTGTTGTTGATAAGCACAGGCACGACGAAGGTTCCGCCTTCCGGCTTCAACGGAATGGCATCTGCGTAGGCTGACCCAACAAGCAAGTTGCTGAGTGCCATTGCGAGGGGGGCTGCGGCGATTCGCATCCAGGCGGTCGAGTATGAACGCAAGCTGGATCCCCCAAAAATCTCACTTCCTGGGCTGGTACCTGGGTTTGACGGGACGATCAAACCCACGGGCGTCGCGCACGCCCCATCGTGGGGGAAGCCATAGCGGCGGACCGCTAAGACGCAACTCGGACGGACTCGAGAGCGACGCCGCAGACTTCCGAGGAAGACTACAAGGCAGGCGCCAGCGCGCTTACCGACGTCCTCGATGCAGATCGACGTGACTTCGAGCAAATTTGAGCGACTCGAACCCTGCCGCGAACTACAGACCATCTCGCTGGGCGATCGGTCGTTTGCCCAAATAGGGGAAGATGAAATCCTCGAGCCGATCGCGCTCACGGTCCAGCGAACCCGGTGTGAGGTTGTCCTCCTGCAGCTTTAGCCATTCACGCGCCACGGACTCGAAGTTCTCACCCGCTGCCTGCTTCTCAGCTTGGCGCTTGAGCGCGGGGTCGACACCATCAACGATCAGCCGACGGGCCTCGTCACGTCGGTCGCGAGCACGTTTCAGTGTGATCTCGGGATAGACGCCGAATGACAGCAGTTTTTCGCGTCCGAAAATTCGGTATTTGAATCGCCACCAGCGCGAGCCGTCGGGATTCAGAAGCAAGTACAAGCCGCCGCCGTCGAAGAGCTTACGTGGCGTGGCACCCGGCCTTATTTTGCGAATGGCGAAGTCGCTGAGCATTAGTTGTGGGGGTAACTCATTTTACGAAACCTAGGTTACCCCCAGAATTACCCCCACGCCACTCGCGCTTGTCATGGACTCGTGTGGATGGCTGTAGACGAGAAAACAACTGTTTTTATAGCGTTTCGTCGCAATCTGCAGGCCGAGAGGGGCACGAAAGAAGGGCTTTTTGGAAGCGGGGATATGGGGCGTGACGGAATCGAACCGTCGACCAGCGGATTAAAAGTCCGATGCTCTACCGACTGAGCTAACGCCCCACCGCCGTGGGATCCGCGACTGAGCGGCCTCGATGAAGGGCTGCCACGCGCGGGCGCCGGATGATACTACAGCCGCCACCCTGGCGCCGCGGCCCCAAGACGACCGCGCGTTGACGGCACCTGAAGCGCAGCCTACATTCGCAGGCATTCCAAAGCACTCGGGCTTCGCGCTCCGGGTGCGACCCATAAAGCCCAACTGCCCGCTCAATGCTTCCCGAAGCGCAGACCGTTCTTCACACCTGGTGCCGACAAACCGACTGGAGCGCGCCTACGATCACCGGCGGCGCCGGCGCGCGGTTGTTCACGGCCGACGGGCGCTCGATCCTGGATATGAGCAGTCTGGCCGAATGCAGCAATCTCGGTCACCAGCACCCGCGCGTCATCGAGGCAATCCGTGCGCAGGCGGCACGGCTGTGCTTTGTCACGAGCGCCTGGGGTGCCGAGCCGCGCGCGCGACTCGCGGAGTTGCTGCTTGAGCGGTCCGGCTTCGCAGGCGGGCGTGTGTATTTCACGCTGGGGGGCGCGGATGCGAACGAGCACGCCGTCAAGTTTGCCCGTCAGGCCTCAGGTAAGAGCAACGGCTGGATCATCACGCGGCAGCGCTCGTACCACGGCGCCAGCTACGCGGCCATGGCGCTCTCGGGGGATGCGCGCACCACCGCCCAGTCGGATCCGGCCGCCTACCGGGTCATCCATGTACCGCCGCCCTACGCTTACCGCTGCCCGTTCCAGAGCACCAGCGCAGCAGCCTGCGGCGTGGCAGCGGCGCAGCACGTCGCCGCGACGATCGACGCGCGGGGCGCGAAGGACGTAGCCGCGGTCCTCATGGAACCCAACGCTGGCACCAACGGCATCGTCGCGCCTGAGACCTTCTGGCCCGCGCTGCACGAGACGACCCGCACGCGCAGTGTGTATTTGATCGCCGACGAGGTAATGAGCGGCTTCGGCCGCTGCGGGGAGTGGTTCGCGTGGCAACGCTATGGCGAGGAGCACCGCCCGGATCTCATGACGCTCGCCAAGGGCCTCACCGGCGCCCACGCGCCCCTCGGCGCGGTCGTCGTCACCCCGGAGGTGGCACGCATTCTCGAGGCGCAGATGCTGCTGACCGGCCTCACCTACTCCGGGCATCCGCTGTCGTGTGCCGCGGGCGTCGCAGCCCTCGAAAGCTACGCGGCCGAAGATCTGATTGCGCGCTCCCGTACCCTGGGTGCGGCAATGCTGCGCACGCTCGGGGAGCTGCAGGCGAGACATCCCCTCATCGGTGACGTGCGCGGCGGACACGGGCTGTTTGCGGTGATAGAACTCGTGCGCGACCGCACGAGCCGCGCGCCACTGGCCCCCTGGCCGCAGATGCACGAAGCTCTCAGGCGCCTGCTGCAGACGGCGCTCGAGGCCGGGGTGTCATTTGCAGCCCGTGGCAATCTCATCCTGCTGGCGCCGCCGCTGGTGATTGCCGAGCGCGAGCTCGCCGAGGCGCTCGAGCTCCTCGATCGGCTGCTGGGCGAGCTGGCGCAATCTCTCAACCACGAGAAGACCGCATGAGCTTCAAGCTGACGTACGCGACGATGTTCGAACCCCCGGCCGCGCTGCACGCAAGTTTTGAGGCGGCGGTCGCGCGCGCCCGCGAGCGCCTGGGCGGCCGCTATGGGCTGCACGTTGCAGGCGAAGAGCGCGCTGTCGGCCGCTATTTTACCAAGACCAATCCGGCCGATACCCGCGAGGTACTCGGGGAGTTTGCCGCCGCCGGCGCGCAGGACGCGCACGCGGCGCTGGAGGCGGCGGCGGGCGCCTGGCCGTCCTGGAAGCGCACCCCCATCGGCGAGCGCGCACAGCTCTTGCGGCGTGTGGCACAGCTGATCGAGGAGCGCGTCTACGACATTGCGGCGGTCCTCACACTCGAAGTGGGCAAGAACCGCATGGAGGCGCTCGGCGAGGCGCAGGAGAGCGCGGATTTCTTCACGCTGTACGCGCAGGAATTTGAGCGCCACGCAGGCTTTGAGCGGGCGCTGCCGGATGACCCGCTGACGAGCTTCGCCTCTCACAACCGCAGCCTGCTGAAGCCCTACGGGCCGTGGGTCGTGATCGCCCCGTTCAATTTCCCGCTGGCGCTCGCCGCCGGACCGACCGCCGCGGCGCTGATCACGGGCAACACCGTGGTCGCCAAGGGTGCCAGCGCCACGCCATGGGCGGATCGTCTGCTGGCTGACTGCATCCGTGATGCCGGACTGCCGCCGGGGGTGTTCAACTATCTGAGCGGCCCGGGGGCAGTGGTCGGTGCGACGCTGGTGTCCCATCCGCTCACGGCGGGGGTGACCTTCACCGGCTCCCATGAGGTCGGAATGGGCATCGTGCGCGAGCTACAGGCACCGCCCTATCCGCGGCCGTGCATTGCGGAGATGGGCGGTAAGAACGCCTGCATCGTGACCGCGGCGGCAGATCTTGAGCGCGCGACGCTCGGCATCGTGCGCTCCGCGTTCGGCATGGGCGGCCAGAAATGCTCCGCGCTCTCTCGTTTGTACGTCCATGAGCGCGTGGCCGATGCCCTGGTCGACCGACTCGTCGAGGAACTCGCCGCCCTGCGCATCGGCGATCCGACACACCGCGAAAACTGGCTCGGGCCCGTGACCACCGCCTCCGGCTACGATAACTATGCCCGCTACAGCGCGCAGCTGCGTACCGGCGGCGCGCGCATTATCGCAGGCGGTGAGCAGCTGCGCGCAGGCGCCCTCGAGCACGGCTACTACGTGCAGCCGACCCTGGCGGAAGCACCACTGCCGCACCGGCTGTGGAAGGATGAGATGTTTCTGCCGATCCTCATGTTGCATCGCGTCTCCTCCAACGCTGCGGCCATGTACCTTGCGAACGAGTCGCCCCTCGGGCTCACCGCCGGTTTCTATGGCAGCGGCGATGAAATCGGTTGGTTCAACGAGCACATCGAGGCGGGGGTGACCTACGCCAACCGCCCCCAGGGAGCCACCACCGGCGCGTGGCCCGGCTATCAGGCCTTTGGCGGCTGGAAGGGTTCGGGCAGCACCGGCAAAGCGATCGGCTCCTTCTATTACCTGCCACAGTACCTGCGCGAGCAGTCGCAGACGGTGGTGGAGTAACCCATGCCGCTCCTGAGTCTGAGCGAGGCGGTTGCGCGTCACGTGCATGACGGTGACAGCGTCGCGCTGGAGGGCTTCACGCATCTGATCCCGTTTGCCGCCGGCCACGAGATCATCCGCCAGCAGCGTCGAGGGCTGCACCTGATCCGGATGACCCCGGATCTGATCCATGACCAGATGATCGGCGCGGGGTGCGCTGCGCGGCTCACGTTCTCCTGGGGCGGTAACCCCGGAGTCGGTTCGCTGCATCGGCTGCGCGATGCACTCGAGAGACAGTGGCCGCAGCCGCTCGCCATCATCGAGCGCACGCATGCGGAGATGGCGGTCGGCTACCAGGCCGGCGCCAGCGGCCTGCCGTGCGGCCTGATGCGCCACTACGCCGCAACGGATCTTGATCGGCAGCGCGATGCCCCGGCGGCGAGCCTCACCTGCCCCTTCAGCGGTGCCACCCTGCGCGCCATTCCTGCGATCACGCCGGACGTCACGATTCTGCATGCGCAGGCGGTGGACGCCGAGGGGAACGTGCTCATTCGCGGCATCCTCGGCGCGGCGCGCGAGGCGGCACTCGCAGCGCGCTGCCTCCTCGTGACCGTGGAGGCGCAGGTGCCGCGGCTTGAGGCCGCGATGAACGCGGTGGTGCTGCCGCACTGGATGATCAGCGCGGTGAGCATCGTGCCCGGCGGCGCGCACCCCTCCTATGCGGCGGGTTGCTACGAACGGGACAATCGCTTCTATGTCGCGTGGGATGAGATTGCCCGCGATCGCGATCATTTCCAGCAGTGGATGCGTGAGTACGTGTTCGGCAGCCAGGACCATGCGCAGCTGCTGCGCCGGCTTCAGGTTGCCGCATGAGCGCCCCCGCCTACAGCGCCGATGAGATGATGACCGTCGCGGCCGCACGGCAACTGCGCAACGGCGCGGTATGTTTCGTCGGCATCGGCCTGCCGAGTGCCGCCTGCAACCTCGCCCGAGGCACCCACGCCCCTGAACTCGTGCTGATCTACGAGTCAGGTACCGTGGGCACCCGCCCGCGGGTGCTGCCCCTGTCCATCGGGGATGGGGAACTGGCGGAGACTGCGACCGTGGTGGTTCCGCTGCCGGAGGTGTTCGCGCACTACCTGCAGCGCGGGCGCGTCGACTTCGGCTTTCTCGCTGCGGCGCAGATCGATCGCTTCGGCAATCTCAACACCACGGTCATTGGCGAGTACGCCCGCCCCAAGGTGCGTCTGCCCGGCTCCGGCGGCGCGCCCGAGATCGCCGCCCACGCCCGCGAAGTGCTGATCGTCATGAAGCAGTCCCCGCGCACTTTCGTGCCACGCCTCGACTTTCTCACCAGCGCGGGCTATCTCGGTGGCTCCGGCGAGCGCCGTCGCGCCGGCTTTCCGGGCCAGGGGCCGCGTGCGGTCATCACCGATTTTGGCATCCTGCGCCCGCACCCGCTCACCGAGGAGCTGCAGCTGGCGGCAATTTATCCTGGGGTGACGCCGGCGGCTGCGCGCGCGGCCACCGGCTGGCCCCTGGCCACGGTCGAGGCGCCCGAGCTGCTGAGCCCGCCCACGGCGCGCGAGCTGCAGGTGCTGCGCGACATGCAGGCCGCGACCGAGAGCGCCCACCGCGCACTCGTGCGTATCCCGTTACCCGCTTCGGTCTAAATCCAAGGACTTCGCTATGGCTTCGCCCCACATCCGCACGCCCCTGCCCGGACCAAAAGCGCAGGCGCTGCTTGCGCGTGATCGCCCCGTAAGCTCGCCCTCTTATCCGCGCGACTATCCGTTCGTCATGGCCCGCGGACGCGGTGTGGAAGTCTGGGACGTAGATGGCAATCGCTTTCTGGATTTCGCGGCCGGTATCGCGGTGTGCAGCACCGGTCACGCCCACCCGCAGGTCGTGCAGGCCATCAAGGACGCGGCCGACGATTTCCTGCACATCTCCAGCGACTACTGGCACGAGCGCATGACGCGCCTGTCCGAGCGCATCAATGAGCTGAACCCGATGGGCGAAGCGGTGCAGACGCTCGTGTGCCAGAGCGGCACTGAATCGGTGGAGGGCGCGCTGAAACTGGCACGCTACGTCACCGGCCGGCCGCGCTTCATCGGGTTCCTGGGCGGGTTTCACGGCCGCTCGATGGGTTCGCTGAGTTTCACCGCGAGCAAGTACACGCAACAGGCCGGGTTCTTCCCGACGATGCCCGGGGTGACCCACGTGCCCTACCCGAACCTCTACCGGCCGCTGCTCGCCGGCGCGGACCAGGGGCGCGCGGTGCTCGAGTACATTGAAAATGTGCTCTTTCCAAGCAACGTGCCGGCGAGCGAGGTCGCCGCCATCCTGGTAGAGCCCATCCAGGGAGAAGGGGGTTATCTCGTGCCCCCCGATGGCTTCCTTGCCGGCCTGCGCGCGCTTTGCGACCGCCACGGCATACTGCTCATCTTCGATGAAGTGCAGACCGGCATCGGGCGCACCGGCAAGATGTTCGCGAGTGAGCACTGGGGAGTCGCGCCGGACATCATGACGCTGGCCAAGGGCCTGGGCTCGGGACTGCCGATCGGACTCGTGGTCGCGAAGAAGACCCTGATGGAGAAGTGGAAGCGCGGTGCTCATGGCAACACCTACGGCGGCAACCCCCTCTGCTGTGCGGCGGCGCTCGCAACGCTCGAGCTCGTGCAGCGCGAATACGCTGCCAACGCGGCCGAAGTGGGCGCCTACTTCCTCACCCGACTGCGCCAGATGCAGCCGCGCTTTGACTGCATCGGCGACGTGCGCGGCAAGGGACTCATGATCGGGGCCGAACTGGTGACCGACGGCGCCAGCCGCAAGCCCGACCCTGCGCTGTGTCAACGGGTACTGAGCCGCGCCTTCCACAATGGGCTGCTGCTTTTGTCCTGCGGCGTGAGCACGGTGCGCTTCATACCACCGCTCATGGTGAACCGGGCGCAGGTCGATGAAGCGCTGAACCTGTTCGAGACTGCGCTCGGTGAAGCACTGGCGGGCGCGTGAGCGCTCGCGCGGGCGAGGCCTCCGGCGCTGCCGGGCCGCGCGTCCTCGGATTCTGGATGTGTACGGCCCTGGTGGTCGGCAACATCATCGGCATCGGCATCTTCACGATGCCGGCGGATCTGGCTCCCTACGGGCTCAATGCGCTCACCGGCTGGCTGGTCAACGTCGTCGGCTGCACGCTGCTCGCGCTCTCCTTCTCTTCACTCGCCCGTGCCTTCCCCCGGGATGATGGCCCCGCCGCGTACACCACGCGCGCCTTTGGCAAGGGCGCGGCGTTCATCGTGATGTGGTGCTATTGGGTGTCGATCTGGATCGCCAACGCCGCGATTGCCATCGGGGCCGTGGGCTATATGGCGATCTTCGCCCCGGCCCTGACGCGCACCCCGGGGCTGCCGGCTCTCACCGCGCTGCTGATGATCTGGGCGTTCATTCTCATCAATCTCATGGGGGCGCGGCTCGCCGGATGGGTGCAGATGCTCACGACGGTGCTCAAGCTCATGCCGCAATTCGCCGTCATCGCGGTGGGGTTGTGGCTGCTGCTGACGCATCCGAGCATCTACACCGCGCACGTGCCGCCCAATCCGCCCTCGTGGCGTGAAGTCAGCGCGGTATCCACACTTGCGCTGTTTGCGATGCTGGGCATCGAGTGTGCGATGATCCCGGCCGCGCGCGTGCGTGATCCGGAGCGCAACATTCCGCGCGCCACCCTGGTCGGTACCCTACTCACCGCCGCGATCTACATTTGCATTTCGGTGGTACCGATGTTCCTCATCCCGCAAAAAGAGCTCGCCGCCTCCAATGCGCCCTTTGCCGATCTGTTCGCGCGCGTCCTGGGTGGCCGTTATGGCGCAGCCCTCGCGGCCTTCGTGGTGGTGAGTGCCCTCGGTGTACTGAACGGCTGGACGCTGCTCGCCGGGGAAGTGCTGCAGACCATGGGCCGGCATGGGGGCCTACCGGCTGCCTTGAGCGCCGAGAACTCCCGGGGTGCGCCGGCGCGCGCCCTGCTGCTCACGGGCATCCTGACGACGGCCGCGCTGCTCATCAACTACATGGATTCGATCGCCAAAGCGTTCGGTCTCCTCATCGTGATCGCGACCGCCGCGACGCTGCCCTTGTACTTCGCGAGCACGCTGGCGCTGATCGTCCTGCGACGGCGCGGTGAGCTGCCGGTTTCGCCCGCGCGGCCTCGTTTGGCGCTCGCGGTGCCGCTGCTGGCGCTTGCCTACTGCGCCTGGGCCTCCATCGGCATCGGTGCCAGGCCGCTGTTGTGGACGGTCGTGCTGGTGGGTGCCGGCTTACCGGTGTACCTGTGGTCACTGCATGTGCAGCGGCGCGCGACGCTCGCCCCCATCGCGCTCTAACGGTCGGACGGCCCCTGGTAGCGCGTCGGATCGCTCACCCCGGCAGCCGCGAATCCGGCGCTGCGCAGGCGGCAGGAGTCACAGCGGCCGCAGGCGCGTCCCTGAGCGTCCGCCTGGTAGCAGGACACAGTCTGCCCGTAGTCGACCCCCAGACGCGCCCCCTCGAGGATGATCTGCGCCTTGGTGAGGCGGATGAGTGGCGCATGCACGCGCCAGGGTGCCCCTTCAACGCCGGCTTTCGTGGCTAACCGGGCGAGCGCCTCGAACGCGGCGATGAACTGCGGACGGCAGTCCGGGTAACCGCTCGAGTCAAGAACGTTCACGCCGACGAACAGGTCGCGCGCGCCGAGCACCTCCGCCCAGCCCAGGGCGAGAGCGAGCATGAGGGTGTTGCGTGCCGGGACGTAGGTCACCGGGATGCCGCTGGTGGGCGCTTCAGGCACGGCGATGGCGCTGTCGGTCAGGGCCGAGCCGCCGATACCGGCCAGATCCACGCACATGATGCGGTGCTCGGCGGCGCCCTGAGCGCGCGCGACGCGCCGCGCAGCTTCCAGTTCCGAGCGGTGACGCTGCCCGTAGTCGACCGAGAGCGCGTGGCAGATGAAACCCTGCTCCTGCGCGAGCGCCAGCGCCGTCGCCGAATCCAGGCCACCGGACAGCAACACCACCGCGTGTCGTGCGTCCATATTACTTCCCGGGCACGTTGCCCCACAGGTACTTGTGCAGCTGCAGCTGGAAGCGCACCGGCAGACGGTCCTCGAGGATCCAGTCGGCGAGCTCGCGCGCCGCGAGCTGCTCGTGGCTCGGTGAGAAGAGCACGCTGCAGCGCTCCGGCAGCCGAAGCTGCGACACGCTTGCGCGCGGCTCCACTCGTAGTCGCTCGCGGCTACAGATCACGAACTTGACCAGATCATGCGGTGTGAGCCGCGTGAGCTCATCATAACGATTGCGCGCCTCCTCGCCCGAGCCGGGCGTCTTCACGTCCACGACCTTGACGACCCGCGCGTCGACCCCGTCAAGCGCCATCGCGCCGCTGGTCTCAAGCGAGACGCGCAAGCCCGCATCACACAATAGCGTCAGGAGCTCAGCGCACCCCTTCTGTGCCAGCGGCTCCCCACCCGTCACGCACACGTAGCGGGTACTAAACTCACGCACCCGCGCCAGAATCGCCTGCACCTCCCACCACTGCCCGCCGTGAAAGGCGTAAGCGGTGTCGCAGTACTGGCAGCGCAGCGGGCAGCCGGTCAGGCGCACGAACACGGTGGGCACGCCCGCCGTATCCGCCTCACCCTGCAGGGAGTGGAAGATTTCGGTGATCTTCAGGCGCGTTGCACTCACGGCGCACTTCCGCGGGTCACACAATCCGTCGCGACCGGGTTACTGCTCCGGGATGCGCTTGAGGCGATCCGCGGCGAGCTTTGCGGTGTCGGTGCCCGGGTATTTCTTGGTCACGTCCGTGAGGGTCGCCTTGGCTGCCGGGTACTGCTTCTGCGCGTATTGCGTGTAGCCGAGCTTCAGGAGCGCATCCGGGGCCTTGGGCGAGTCCGGCCACTTCTTCAGCACGGTGCGGAAAGCGCCGCCCGCCGCGTCGTAGTCGTTGCTCACGTAATACGCCTCGCCCAGCCAGTACTGGGCGGAATCGGCGAGCGAGCTTTGCGGATAGGTGCCGAGAAAGTCCTTGAATCCGGTGATGGCGATCGAGTAGCTGCCGGCCTTCAGCGCATCGAACGCCTGCGCGTACACGGCCTGCTCGGTCGATGAGGGTCCGTTGCCCGGTGCGGCCCCGGCGGCAGCATCGGTGGCCGCCCCCGCTGCAGCCCCCGCCGCCGCCGCGCCCGCAGCACCCGGCGCGGCGCCGTTGCCGCTCAGTCGCTTGGCGAGCGCCTCGTCAGTGTGCTCGAGCTCCTCGATACGGCCCTGCAGCTCGCGCAGCGAGGCCTGCATCTCATCCACGTGCTGCGAAACCGCCACCTGATTCGCAACGCTGCGCTCGAGCCTCACGACCCGTCCGTCCAGCTCATTCAGCTTCAGCTGCACGGGGTCTTCTTCCGGCGCCGTAGTGGCGCAGCCAGCCACCAGCGCCAGCATCAGGAGGGCGAGACAGCCACGGGGCGGGCGCATCGGGGCCCTCATTGTTTAGGCGCGCCGGCGCCGGCCGGCAGCGCGAGATAGACGATCTCAACACGCCGGTTCTTGGCCCACGCCGCTTCATCGTGTCCGGAGACCGCCGGCCGCTCCTCGCCGTAACTTACGGTGGAGATCTGCGCATCCGTGGCACCCTGCAGCAGCAGCGCGCGGCGCACCGCCTGTGCGCGCCGCTCACCGAGACCGATGTTGTACTCGCGCGAGCCACGCTCGTCCGTGTGCCCCTCGAGGCGCACGCGTATCGCCGAATGGCTCGCCAGGTATTTGGCGTGGGCGGCCACGACGTCCGTACCTTCGCCCTTGATCTCGCTGCTGTCGAAATCGAAGTACACGATGCGGGTGGCGAGGAGCCCGGCCTGCGGACCGGCCGCCTCACTGTCCGCGTTGGCACCGGCGCCAGCGGCGCTGGCATCCCCGGCGCCCCCGGCGGCGGGATTGACCGCCTCACCCGAGCTCGTCGGCCCTGCCGTCTTGGGCTTCTTGCTGGCGCAGGCACAGAGACTCAGGGACGCTGCGACCAGGAGCACGACAAGCGCCCGCTGCATGGATCGTTTTTCCGCCATTCGACTTTCCTCCGCAATAGATCTTGAGCGCTTCAGGGGATGAACGGCCCCCAGGCGGGCTCACGCACCTCGCCTTCGGAGGCTTTCAGTCGCAGCCCCGTCAGTCCGTCAGTCGACACCGTGGCCAGCGACCCGCGACTGCCATCGCGCTCCGCATAGATAAGTGTAGCCCCATTGGGCGCGAAACTCGGGGATTCATCGAGGTGCCCGTGCGAGAGCACGCGCATCGTGCCGCTGGCGAGCTCCTGCACCGCGATGCGGTAGTGACCGCCATCGAGTGTCACCATCGCCAACAGCGTGCCATCTGCCGACACCCGCGGGCGCGCGTTGTAGGAACCGCCGAAGGTGATGCGCTTGGGCCGGGCGCCCGACTGCGTGCCGATCTGGTAGATCTGCGGCGAGCCGGCGCGATCGGAGGTGAAGTAAAGCGAGCGCCCGTCGGGCGCCCACACCGGCTCGGTGTCGATCGCCGGATCATCGGTGATCCGCGTGAGCGCCTGGCTGCCCAGATCCAGCACATAGATATCCGGGTTGCCACCGCTGCCGCCCAGGGTGAGCGCGAGCTTCTTGCCGTCCGGGGACCATTCCGGCGCGCCGTTGACCCCCGCACGCGCCGACACCTGCCGGCGCTCCCCGGTACGTACCAGTTGCACGTAGATGGCCGAGTGTTTGGTCTCGAAGGAAACGTAGGCGAGCCACTGCCCATCCGGCGACCAGGACGGTGACATGAGCGGGAAGCGCGACTCGAGGATGCGCTGCTGGTTGGCGCCATCGGCATCCGCCACGAACAGCCGGTAGGTCTGGGCCGGGGGCGCCCCATCGACGGCGACATAGGCGATTCGGGTCGCGAACGCCCCGCGCACACCGAGAATCTTCTGGTAGATGACATCGCTCACCCGGTGGGCGGCATTGCGCAGTGCCCCCGGTGCACCGCTGAAGCGTTGCGTCACCAGGCGCACCCCGGTGAGGGTATTGATGAGATCGAACTCGACAGCGAGGTTCCCGCCGTCCAGTGCGATCACCCGCCCCACCGCCACGTAGTCACTGCCGGCGGCCTTCCAGGCGGCCGCCGTCACCTCTTCGGCGCGCGTGGGCGTGGCCGGCATGCGCTCGCGCGGCAGTGCCTTGAAGCGGCCGCTACCCTCCAGGTCGTGCTGGATGACCCCCGCCACATCCAGGCCCCCGTCGGCCGGTACGTGCGCGAAGGGCACGATGGCAATGGGCACCGGATCGCGCACACCGGAGGTAACCTCGATCTCAAGCGCCGCGTGCGCGCGGGCGGCGCCGAGCGCCAGCAGCGCGAAAGATACGCAGGCACGGCGCAGTGCGCGCCGCATGAGCGGAAACGGAATCACAGATAAGGGCATGGTTATTCCGGCTTGAAGTTGATCCTGAGGTTGCGGTCAAAGAGCGACGGATCCGGTGGCGGCGGCAAGGGTGAGGCGCGGTAGACCGCCGCCTCGATCGACTCGCGCACGGCCTGATCGCCGTTGCACTCCCCGATACTCACCTGCGTCACTTCCCCTCCCGGGCCCTGCGTTACGTTCAACACACATTGTATGCCCGGGCGCGCCGTCGGCGGCCGCAGCCACGCGCGCTCGATCCGGGCGGTGATCTGCGCCTGCCAGTTCGCAAGCGCCGGTCCCGAGCGCACGGCACGCGCGTGCTCCTCGGCCGCAAGACTGCGCTTGAGGTCTTCGCGCTCACTCGCCTCCTCCGCCTGCGCGGCGGCCGCGGCGGCCGCTCGCCGCCCGCTGCTGCGCGAGCGCGGCCTCCTTGGCCTTGCGTTCCTGCGCCGCGCGCGCTTCGGCGTTGCTGCTGCGCCTCGAGGCGCTTCGCCTGCGCCGCTTCCTGCTCGGCGGCCTGCTGTTGCGTGGCCCGCTCCTGCGCCGCCTGCTGCTCGTGGGCGGCCGCCTCGGCCTGCTCGCGCTCCTGCTCCCGCTGTGCCAACTCCTCGGGCGTGGGCGGCGGCTGGCCCCTCGGGCTCTGCCGGCGGCTGCGGCTCGGGCACGGGCGGGGCTGGGCGGCGCTTGCGGGGGTGCCTTCGGCGCACCCTGGAGCGTTCGCGCATCCACCACGGTCGCCTCGATCGCAAGCGTCGGCGCCGGCCGCGGCGGCTGGCGAAAAAACACCCAGCCGTACACCAAGGCGCCGAGGAGCGCCCCGTGCAAGCAGCACCGACAGTGCTATCGATATCCAGCGATCACTCGGGCGCTGCATTGGGCCTGCGCATCAGCTCCCCGGGTGCAGCGGCGGCGGCTCGGTGATGAAGCCGATCTTGCGAGCACCCGCGTGCTGCAGCACCACCATCGCCTGTACCACGCGTCCGTAGGCCACCGCGTTATCAGCCTTCACCAGCACCTGCGTTTCCGGTTCGCGCCCCAGCACGGCCGCCGCGCGCGCCGCCACGGTATTCTCATCGAGCGACGGCCTGCGGATCCCCGCCCACGTTCAGGTACCAGCGGCCGGCGCGATCCACGGATAACACCAGGGGTTTGAGCCGCTGCGCCTCCAGAGGTTCCGCGGCCGCCTTGGGCAGGTCCACCTTCACGCCCTGCGTCAGAAGCGGCGCCGTGATCATGAAGATGATGAGCAACACCAACATGACATCGATGTAAGGTACGACATTGATCTCACCCATGAGCCGTCGGCCCCGTGCGGTCTGAGCCATAGCGGCTAGCGCTCCGGAGTCGCCGCAGCCGCGCCGCTGCCGCGCCCGGCGTGCCGCTGCAGTATGGTGGAGAACTCCTCGATGAACGCATCGAAGCGCATCTCCAGGCGCGTCACCTGATCGGCGAAGCGGTTGTAGCCGACCACCGCCGGGATAGCAGCAAACAGCCCGACCGCCGTCGCCACCAGGGCTTCGGAGATCCCCGGCGCCACCATGGCAAGGGTTGCCTGCTGCACGTTACCGAGCGACGAGAAGGCACTCATGATGCCCCACACGGTGCCAAAGAGGCCGACGTAGGGGCTGGTGCTGCCCACGGTGGCCAGCGTGGCAAGACTTTGCTCGAGCCGATCGATCTCCTTGAGCTGCGCGACCCGCATGGCGCGGCGCGAACCCTCCAGCAGCTGCTCGGCGTGCCACCGCGCTCTGGCGCAGGCGCGCAAATTCACGAAAGCCGAACTCGAAGATTCCCGTCATGCCGGTCGCGCCGCCGTGCGACTCGATGCTGCGGTAGAGCTGCGCAAGATCATCCCCGGACCAGAAGCGGCTCTCGAAACGGTCCGCCTCGCGCCGTGCACGCGCGATGATGCGGCGCTTCTTGAAGATGATGGCCCAGGAGGTGAGCGAGGCGAGCAGCAGGATGCCGATCACGATCTGCACCGGCACACTCGCCTGCACGATCAGGCGCAAAATTGACAGCTGCTCCATTAACTTTCAGCCTCCGCGGTCACGGCGCTCAGGAGAAATTCCGGCAGGCGCTTCGGTTTTAAAGTCTTCGCATCCACGCACGCCACGCGCACCTGCGCCTCGAGCAACAGCTGCTGCGCCGCCTCGTCGTCTGCGGCGCGCCGGATGCTCTGCAGGAAGCGCAGCGAGGCCATCCCTTCGGGTTGCGCGGCGGCAGGTGACTTCGAGCGCATCATCCAGCCGGGCCGGTGCGCGGTAGTCCACCTTAAGACTCACCACGGCGAAGAGAATCCCCGGATCAAGCGCAAGCGCCTGCTGCGAGTGGCCGTGGGAGCGCAGCCACTCGGTGCGCGCGCGCTCAAGAAAGCGCAGATAATTGGCGTAGTAGACGATCGCCCCCCCGTCGGTATCTTCCCAGTAGACGCGTACCGGCCATGTAAACACCCTCACCGCGGGTCCTCGAACAGCGGCAGCGTCGGGCTCGCGCGCTCCGGGGGCTTGATGCCAAAATGCAGGTACGAGGCGCGTGTCGCCATGCGCCCGCGCGCGGTGCGGATAAGAAAGCCCTGCTGGATCAGAAACGGCTCGGTGACATCCTCGAGCGTGCCGCGCTCCTCGCCAAGCGCCGCCGCGAGACTGTCGATGCCGACCGGTCCGCCCTCGAAGCGCTCGATGATCGCCGTCAGGAGCTTGCGGTCAAGCGTATCGAAGCCCTCCCGATCGACTTCGAGCAGATCAAGCGCTGCGGTCGCCACTGCCTCATCGATGTGCCCGTCGGCGCGCACCTGCGCGTAGTCACGCACCCGCCGCAGCAGACGGTTGGCGATGCGCGGCGTGCCGCGCGAGCGCTGGGCGATACGCCGCGCCCCGCCCTCATCGATCCCCACGGCGAGGATCGCGGCCGAGCGCTTCACGATCCGTTCCAGATCCTCGGTACCGTAGAACTCCAGTCGCTGCACGATGCCGAAGCGATCGCGCAGGGGCGAGGTGAGAAGTCCCGCGCGTGTCGTGGCGCCGATGAGAGTGAAGGGCGGCAGGTTCAGCTTGATCGAGCGCGCCGCCGGGCCCTCGCCGATCATGATGTCCAGCTGATAATCCTCCAGCGCCGGGTACAGCACCTCCTCCACGACCGGTGAGAGCCGATGAATCTCGTCGATAAAGAGCACGTCGCGCGCCTGCAGATTGGTGAGCAAAGCCGCCAGATCCCCGGGTCGCTCGAGCACCGGGCCTGAGGTCTGGCGCAGATTCACCCCGAGCTCGGCGGCAATGATGTGCGCGAGCGTCGTCTTGCCAAGTCCCGGAGGGCCGAAGATCAGGACGTGATCAAGCGCCTCCCCGCGCGCCCGCGCCGCGCTGATGAAGATCTCCAGCTGCGCCTTTACGGGCGCCTGACCGACGTACTCGTCCAGGCGGCGCGGGCGGATGGCGCGCTCGACCGCCTCTTCTTCCCCATGGCCCGTGCCGCTGATGATGCGCTCCGCTGTCACGCTAGGGTTACTCGCGCCCCGCACTCTGCAGTGCGCGGCGGATCAGGTCTTCGGTGGAGTGTGTACCGGGACCGGCGGCTTTGAGCAAGCGCGTGGCCTCGGCCGGACGGTACCCCAGGGCCACGAGCGCATCGTAGGCCTCCGCCCCCGCGCCCGCCGCGCCGCCAGCGGCGGACGCGCCGGGGGCGGTGTCCGGGGCGCCGAGCCGGTCGCGCATCTCGACGATCAGCCGCTCGGCGGTCTTGCGGCCGATGCCCGGCACGCGCGTCAGGGCGCCGATGTCCTCGTTCTGCACGAACTGTGAGAAGTCCGCCACGCTGATGCCCGAGAGCAGCGCCAGGGCGATCTTCGGTCCCACGCCGGAGACCTTGATGAGGCTGCGAAACAGCCGCCGCTCCGCGTCGGTGCCAAAGCCGTAGAGCACCTGCGCATCCTCGCGCACCACCAGGTGCGTGAGCAGGTGCACCTCCGAGCCGAGCGCCGGCAGGTGAAAGAAGGTCGACATCGGCGCCTCGAGCTCGTAGCCGACCCCGCCGACCTCGACGGTCAGCTGCGGCGGTGCCTTGGCGAAGATGCGGCCCCGCAGCGAGCCGATCATCGGCCCCCCTGCGAGAGGCGCGCGGCCAGCACGGCGAGCGTGCGCGCGTGCGCATGACACACGGCCACCGCGAGCGCATCCGCGGCATCTGCGCCCGGCGGCTCGCTCAGGGCCAGGAGCGTGCGGATCATGTGGGCCACCTGGAATTTTTCCGCCGCCCCGCTGCCGACCACCGCAAGCTTGATGGCCCGCGGCGCATATTCGAACACCGGTACCCCCTGCGGAACGGCGCACAGCGCCGCGCCGCGTGCCTGACCGAGCTTGAGGGCGCTGTCGACGTTGCGACTGACGAATACCCGCTCTACGGCCACCTCCGCGGGTGCGTGTTCGCACATGAGGGCCTGCAGACCTTCGAAAATCAGACGCAGGCGCGCGGTCGGCGTGGCGGTGGCGACGTTCAGGCAGCCGTGGGCGAGCACGATGAGCTCGCGCCCGCGGCTCTCGATCAGCCCAAACCCGGTGCGGCGCGAGCCCGGATCCAGCCCGAGGATGCGCACGCTGGCCGCGGCACTGACGCGCATGGGGACCGCGGAGGGTTCAAACCCGCGCCAGGACCTCGTCCGATATCTCGACATTCGAATGCACGTCCCCTCTCAGCACCGGCTGAGCATGACTTCGGCGGCGTGAGGTTAACTGAAAACAATGACTTACGCATTCCCGGATCACGCGAATGGGCCCAGTTAATGGGCAGAGAGCAAAGAGCCGTCCGAGGCGTCGCCGCCGCGAAAATCGGCGCGCGCCGCAGGCCGCAAGACCGCTCGCTTTCGAGGGGCGCAGGACCCGGATCGCAAGCCCCCCCCTGCGCAGGCGTTCCCTCATCGGGAGCCGCCCCGTGCGAGGATTTCCAGTATCCGGGCGCGAAAGTCGTCGGTGGCCCGGCTTTGGCCTTCGATGAATTTCTCCGTGACGGGCTCCGGGTTCGAAATCGCCCTCTGCAAGTCTGCGAGCCGATCGAGTTCCTGAACCAGCGCGCGCGGATCAGGATGGTTGTTGAGCAGTGCCATCAGCACCACCCGCAGTCCGTTCATTTCTCCGGCCAGGAATTCAAGCTTGTCGCTGTCACTCACGCGTGCTTCTCCCGCAATCGTCCCGCCGGCAGGGGGTGGATGCTACCGCGGTCCTTTTCGTGCTGCCTCGAATTTCTTCGCCACCTTCGCGAGCCGGGTGCAGTACGGGATCGCTCGGAACGATCAGGAAATTTTTGACTGCCGACGGAGTTCTTAGCACCCGGTGCGCTGCTTTTCGGCGTCGCCTGGCCAGGCGATTGAATCGACTCAGCCTTCGAGGGTTGGCACGGCTTATGCCGCATCCGCGCCGAACGCCAAGCCGCTTCCGGTGGCCGCCCACTTCCGGCTGACAAAGCGCTAGAATCTGGCGAAAACGAGCGGCCGAGTAAACGTTGCCGCACAAGAAGCAGGGAGGGCAGATTGCTATGAGGAAACTTCTTCCCATCGCCGTAATGCTGGTGATGACGGCGACCGCGACAGCCACACCCATACTCGTCGGATCGGCGACCGACCCGCTCGGTGCGCTCAACCTTCAGATCGGGAACACCACGTACGATGCGTTCTTCAGTACCAAGTCGTACGACATGCTGTTCCCTACCGCGGGGCCGCTCGTCCCGTTTGGTGGGACGCCGGCTGCCCCTGCCGCCGGTTTACTGGACGCTGCGGATGGGGCGATCGCGGCGACGGAACTCGCGACTCTGTTCGATTCGACCTCCGTCACCGGGTTGCTGGGCGCGGCATGTGGAATGTCTGCCAGCGGCCAGTACAACGGATTCTGCGACGTCTTCATTCCAACCGGCTTCTCCTGTGGCGGGTTGATTTGCTCTGAAACTGTCAGCGACGAGGCGCCCTTTGCCCCTGAGGGCCCGGGACACTGGGGGGTCCAGGGGCAGGATGAATTCATCCCGGGTCCGTCAACCGTGCTCGGTGCTGGCTGCACTTCTGCACGTCAATGCTTCCCGAGAGAGTTCGCCTACTTCCAGCCAGTCCGGACGGTGCCGGAACCCGATGCGACTTTTCTTATCGGGGCTGGCCTGGTCCTGGTCGGGGTTGCCCTGCGGACCAGCAAGAGCCGCCGCACGTCGGGTTAGTTGCAAAATTTATCGCGGCGCTGCGCGGGGAAACGCCGCACAGTCGAAGACGTCCTTGATCCTATGGGCTCAGCACCGATTTACGCGCGTACTGCAGCACCTGCACCTTGGCTTCGGCAAGATCGAAGCGGTACATAACGGCGTCGGAAACCTCAAACTCAAGTGCCGCGAGGCAGCCTACTATTTTGATGTAACGCGCCATATAGAAGTCGTCAATTGCCTGACTGCCCCCGGCCCTGCGGTACTCGTTGAGGCATTCGGCGAGTTGATCAATCTCCCGCGCGAGAGTCTTACCGTCCGCACCCACACATTTCCTGATCTCTTGAATCAGCCCTGCTTGCTCGATTGCGTTTCTGTCGCCCGCATCACGCAGCAAAACCAGGGACCCACCCACGGAAAGCAGGGCACGCACTGAAACAGTCTCGTAAGTCCTGAGAATATCGTCGAAGACTTCCGAAGGCTTAATCGTCGGCGGCCCATGGAGCGTCGCGTCAATATTGGCAGACAAGGAGGCCAGCAGGCTCTGCAGAGCCTGCTGCTCGGACTGCGCCCGCAGGTCGTCTATCTGCCGGCCCTGAAGCCGGATCGTGATGAGTACGCCCAGGAAGGCGAGCAGACCATAGATCGGCCCGAGGGTACCGCCCAGGTACTCGGCAAAGCGAACCCAATCTTCGATGTTTCTCGAAAAGAGATGTCCGGCGGGACCGGCGAAATTGAATGCGTACGCGCCAACGGCGACGACAAGGGCGAGAATGGCAATGCCGAGGAGAACGCTGAAGATGCGTGCCATGCCCGCTGAAGCGTCCGACGATGCCATCGTGAGTGCTGTCAGGATCGTGGGCGGGAATGCGCAGGGATGTCAGACACCCGTTGGATGAGACGCCAGCGGAGCGTCAGGCGAAGGCTCAGCTCACTCACTTATGTGCGGGACAGGACCTCGTCGGATATCTCAACGTTCGAATACACGTCCCGTACTTCGTCCAGGTCCTCGAGCGCGCTCAGCAGCTGCACCATCTGCTCGGCACTCTCCCCGGAGAGCTCAAGCGAGGTGGCGGCCCGCTGCGTCACTTCCGCAGTCGCCGGCGCAAAGCCGTGGTGGGTGAGCACGGCGCACACGGTGTCGAACTCGAACGGGTCCGCCAGCACCTCGACGCTGTGATCGGCGCTCGGCACCACGTCCTCGGCACCCGCCTCGAGCGCCACGCGCATCAGCGCCTCTTCGTCCGTGCCGGGCGGGTAGGTCATGAGCCCCACGGTATTGAACAGGTAGCTCACCGAACCATGCGCCCCGAGGTTGCCGCCGTGCTCGGCGAAGGCGCGCCGCACCTTGTCGGTCACACGGCCGAGATCCTCCGTCAGGCAATCCACCATGACCGCTGCCCCGCCGGGGCCGTAGCCCTCGTAGCGCACCCGCTCGCAGCCCTCGGCCGGGCGCGCCCGCTCGCGGCCGCGCCTGCGCAGCTGCGCGCTCTCGCGGCGCTGGATGTTAGCCCACTTGCTGTGTCCTGCCATGCTCGGAGGCCGCGGCAAAATCAGGCGGGTATGATAGCGGTAATCCTGCGCGGACAACATGTTGCGCAGCACGCCTGCCTGCCAGAGCCCCCTTGAGCCGTGGAAACGAGCCTCCTGTGTCCGCCCGAGCTGCGCGCCGCCATCGCGGAGGCGCGCGCGCGGCTGGAGGCGGCGGGCGGGGGCGCAGAACTCGCGCACGCCGCCGAGGCGGCGCAGATCATCGGCGCGCTCACCGAAAGCCACGACCTGGCACTGGCGCTCCTGGCGCGCGCCGCGCTCACCCACGGCACGCTCTTGAGCGAGCAGGCCGCGAGCGCCCTCGGTGAGGCCGCCACCGCCATCGCCACCGCCCTCATCCGCCTGGGCACCCTTGGCCTGCCACGCGACTGGTCCCCGGAGCGCGGACTCGATACGCGCCAGACCGAGACCCTGCGCAAGATGCTGCTCGCGGTGGTGAGTGATCCTCGCCTGGTGCTCGCGCGTACCGCCGAGGAACTCGTAGCGCTGCGCCACGCGCGCAGCCTGCCGGCCGCGGAGCGCGCACGCCGCGCGCTCGAAGCACGCGCCATCTACGCACCGCTCGCCAACCGCCTCGGGGTCTGGCAGCTGAAGTGGGAGCTGGAGGATCTGGCGTTCCGTTACCTCGAGGCGGATGAGTACCGCCGCGTGGCGGCCGCACTCAACGAGCGCCGTGCCGACCGTGAACGCTTCATCGAGGCCTTGTGCGAGGAGCTGCGCACTCAGCTTGGGGGTGCGGGCATCGCGGCTGAGGTATATGGGCGCCCCAAGCACATCTACAGCATCTACCGCAAGATGCAGCGCAAGCAACTGGACTTTGCGCAGCTCTTTGACGTGCGCGCCGTGCGGGTGGTGGTGAGTTCCGTCCCGGAGTGCTACGCGGCGCTGGGCATCGTGCACGGGCGCTGGCCCTACATCCCCGGGGAATTCGACGACTACATCGCAACGCCCAAGGGCAACGGCTACCGCTCCATCCACACCGCGGTCATCGGCCCGCAGGCGCGCAGCGTGGAGGTGCAGATCCGCACCCGTGAGATGCACGAGCACGCCGAACTGGGCGTCGCCGCGCACTGGACCTATAAGGAAGGCGGGCCGCGCGATGCGCATTACCAGCGCAAGATCGAGTGGGTGCGGCGGCTGCTCGAGCCGCCTGACGGCAGCCGCGCGGACGCGGATCGCGACCTCATCGAGGGCATGCGCACCGAGCTGTTCGAGGATCGGGTGTACGTGCTCACCCCCAAAGGAGAGGTGATCGACCTGCCGCACGGGGCGACGCCGCTGGATTTCGCCTACCACGTGCACACCTCCCTCGGCCATCGTTGTCGCGGGGCCAAGTCGAACGGGCGCATCGTGCCCCTGACGCATCCGCTCGTGAACGGCGAGATCATCGAGATCATCACCGGCAAGCACGAAGCGCCGAGCCGCGATTGGCTCGCCCCCGAGCAGGGTTATCTCATCTCGCCGCGCAACCGCAGCAAGGTGCGCGCCTGGTTCCGCAAGCAGGATGCGGGTGACAACCGCAGTGCCGGTCGTGCCATCGCCGAGCGGGAACTCTCGCGCATCGGTGCGCGCGCAGAGCAGCTGAGCGCCCTCGCACAGGAGCTGAAGGCGCGCGATCCGGAACAGCTCTATGAGCTGCTCGGCGAGGGTGAGATCACCGTCACGCAGCTGCTGCAGGCGGCGGGGCGGCTGTTCGAACCGGCCGCGCCGCCGCCGGTGGTACGCCCGGCGCGAGCCGCCAGCGCACGCCGCCGCAGCTCGCCGGTGGAAATCGAAGGGGTGGGTGACCTGCCGATCACGCTCGCCCGCTGCTGCGCGCCGCTGCGCCCCCAGCCGATCGCCGGTTACGTGACGCTCGGGCGCGGTGTCACCGTGCACCGCAGCGACTGCGCGAGTTTTGCGCGCATGAGTGCCCTTAAACCCGACCGGGTGCTGAAGGTGGAATGGGCGAGCGCGCACACGGAGGCGATGAACGTGGTGCTCGCGATCAGCGCTTACGACCGGCGCGGGCTGCTGCGCGACTTAAGCGACGTGCTGGCGGTTGAGCGCCTCAGCATCGATGCCGCGACGACGCGCACCGACCATGAGACGGGGCTCGCGCACTTTGCGCTCACGGTTGCGGTGCGCGACCTTGAGCAGCTCGCGCGCGTGCTGCGCCGCCTTACCGGGGTCGCCAACGTCATCGAGGCGCGGCGCCTGCGCTGAAGCGGGCGCCACGCGTGCACCCTAGCGATTGATCGAATCGATCGCGCGCTTGTCGGCGGCGAGCGCCGCCTCGTGCAGCGCCTCCGCGAGCGTCGGATGCGCGTGGATCGTGCGCTGCAGATCCTCCGTACTCGCCGAGTACTCCATCGCGAGCACCGCTTCGGCGATCAGCTCGCCGGCGAGCGGACCGATGATGTGCACGCCGAGAATCTCATCATCGTCGCGCGCCGCCACGATCTTCGCAAAGCCGCTCGCCTGCTCCATGGCGCGCGCACGGCCGCTGGCGAGAAAGGGAAACACGCCCACCTTGTAGTCACGCCCGCTCGCTTTCACCTGCTCCTCGGTGAGCCCGACCCAGGCGATCTCCGGGGCGGTGTAGATCACCGAAGGGATCACCTTGTAGTTGACCTCCCCGTAGTGACCGGCGATCAGGTCCGCGACCATGACGCCCTCTTCCTTGCCCTTGTGCGCGAGCATCGGTCCGCGCACGCAGTCCCCGATGGCCCACACCCCCTCAACGCCGGTGCGGCAGGAGGCATCGACCTTGATAAAGCCGCGTTCATCGAGTTGCACGCCGGTGTCGGGGGCCAACAGATCCTTCGTATACGGCCGACGGCCGATTGCCACCACGACCCGATCGACGCTCAGGCGCTGCTCGCCCTTCTCGTCGGTGTAGCTCACCTCCACCGCGCCGCCCTTGATCAGCGCACCCGTCACCTTGGCGCCGAGGCGAATATCCAGACCCTGCTTCTTGAGCTGCCGCAGTGCGTCTTTGGCGAGCTGCTGGTCGCACATGGCAAGAAACTCCGGCAACGCCTCGAGCACCACCACCTGCGCACCCAGCCGCCGCCACACACTGCCAAGTTCCAGCCCGATGACGCCCGCGCCGATCACGGCCAGGCGCTTCGGCACGGCATCCAGGTCCAGTGCCCCCCAGGAGTCCACGATCTCGGGGGACTTGAAGGGGGCGGCGCGCAGCTCAATCGGCGCCGAGCCGGAAGCGAGGATCACCTGCCTGGCGCTGAGCACGCGGCGGCTGCCATCGTGAGCGGTGAACTCCACCTTGCGACCGGCGAGGAGCTTGCCGTGACCCTGCAGCCCCGTGACCCCGGCGGCCTTAAAGAGCGCCAGGATCCCCTGGGTCATGCCGCGCACGACGCCACTCTTGCGCTTCTGCATCTGCGCCAGATCGAGTGTCGTCCCGCTGACCTTGATGCCGTGGACGGCGAACTCCTCCTGCACGCGGTGATAGAGCTCGCTTGACTCGAGGAGCGCCTTGGACGGAATGCAGCCCGCATTCAGACACGTACCGCCGAAGGCGGCCGTACCGTCGCGGTTCTTCCACTCATCAATGCACGCCACGCTGAGCTTGTTCTGCGCAGCACGAATCGCCGCCGGGTAGCCGGCCGGCCCACCCCCGATCACGATGACGTCGAAGCTCTCGGCGGCGCCTGCCGCAGGTGGGGTCTCGTTCGGCACGATCTTAAGCACCGCAAAATTGGGGGTCCGGACAGTAGCATAAAGAAAGACTCGCCTCGGGAAGGCCCCGGAGGCACCGCGCGCCGGCCGGAGTCTCGCGCAGCTGCAACTATTTATGGGGGCATGGGGGCGTCAGTTCCAGCGCGCCGCCGCGCGTGACAACTGCGCCGGACTCAAGTGCTTATGCGCTAAACCTCGCGGGGTATTCAGCTGGCTCGCTGAGCCTCCCCCACCGCCGGCTGTCACATTTCTTAAACAAGGCGACCCTAGGCTGGCCCACCGTCAGCGAGAACCCCGAGCATACCGCCCATGAACAGCGTCGCCGCCCATACCGCCACCGCCGCGTCCGCCTCGCGTCCGAAACTGGACCAGAAGATCGGTCCCGGAACGATCTTCCTCTTCCTGACGCTGCTGGCGATCGGCATCGGTTACACCGGCTACAGCCTGGTGCACGACGTCGGCGCCACCTCGCAGGGGATGACGCTGCTGCCGTTCCTTCTGCTCGGTGTCGCGCTGCTGATTGCCTTAGGGTTTGAGTTCGTCAACGGCTTCCACGACACCGCAAACGCGGTGGCGACCGTGATTTACACGCACTCCCTGCACCCGCACCTCGCGGTGGTGTACTCGGGGGCCCTGAACTTCCTTGGCGTGCTCGTCTCCAGCGGGGCGGTGGCGTACGGCATCATCACGCTCTTGCCGGTGGAGCTGATTCTGCAGGTAGGCACGGGCGCAGGCTTTGCAATGGTGTTCGCGCTTTTGATCGCCGCCATCATCTGGAATCTGGGCACCTGGTGGCTGGGACTGCCGGCTTCCTCCTCCCACACACTCATCGGCTCGATCATCGGCGTCGGTGTGGCGAACGCCCTGATGCACGGTCGCGACGGCACGAGTGGCGTCGACTGGTCGCAGGCGGCCAAGATCGGCTATTCGCTGCTGCTCTCCCCGCTGGTGGGCTTCGTGTTTTCCGCGCTGTTGCTGCTGGTACTGAAGGCGCTGGTGAAGAATCGCGCGCTCTACCAGGAGCCTAAGGGCAACACGCCACCGCCGTGGTGGATCCGCGGCATCCTGATCCTCACCTGCGGCGGGGTGTCCTTCGCCCACGGCTCGAACGATGGACAGAAGGGCATGGGACTCATCATGCTGATTCTGATCGGCACGGTGCCGCTGGCGTACGCCCTCAACCGCGCCATGCCCCGCGACCAGATAGTCCCCGTTCATCGCCATGGCGCAGGCGACCCAGCGCTCACTGGATAAGTACGCCACCGCGCCCGCCCCGGCGGATCCGCGGGCGGAGCTCTCGAACTACGTTCGCACGCGCACCTGGAACGATTCCCTGGTGCCCGCCCTTGCCGCGGTCACAGGCAACATCGGCGAGCAGGTGAAGACCTACGGCAGCTTTGCACAGCTGCCGGCCGCAACCGTCACCAACGTTCGCAACGACATGTACCTCACCTCCGAGGTAGTGCGCTTCATGACTGAAGGATCCGCGTGGCAAGAGCTTCGATGCCGAGACCACCGCAAATCTGAACGCCTTCAAGAAGCAGATCGATCTGGCGACCAAGTTCATCCCGCTGTGGGTGAAGGTCGCCGTGGCGATCGCGCTGGGCCTCGGCACGATGGTCGGCTGGAAGCGCATCGTGGTTACGATCGGCGAGAAGATCGGCAAGACGCATCTCACGTACGCGCAGGGGGCCTCCGCGGAGCTCGTGGCGATGAGCACGATCGCGGCGGCAGACATGTTCGGACTGCCGGTCTCCACCACGCACGTGCTCTCCTCGGGAGTCGCGGGCACGATGGCGGCGAATCGCTCGGGACTACAGTGGGGTACGCTGCGCAATCTCGCCATGGCCTGGGTGCTGACGCTGCCGGTGGCGATTCTCCTGTCCGGCAGCCTCTACTGGATCTTCCACCAGATCTTCTAGCCCTCGCCCGCGCGCGGGGTACTGCGCTTCAGACCCCGAGCAGCATGCGGCCCGGGATCTTCCAGGCAGTCCTTGATCGCGACCAGGAACTGCACCGCCTCGCGGCCGTCGATGATGCGGTGATCGTAGGTCACCGCCAGATACATCATCGGGCGCACCGCCACCTGGCCGTTCACCACCATCGGCCGCTCCTGGATCTTGTGCATGCCGAGAATCGCGCTCTGCGGCGCATTGACGATCGGCGTGGACATGAGCGAGCCGAACACCCCGCCGTTGGTGATGGTGAAGGTGCCGCCGGTCAGATCCTCGATGCGCGATCGTGCCCTCGCGCGCCTTGCGCGCGTAGTCGGCGACTTCCTTCTCGATGTCGGCGAAGCTCTTGCCGTCGGCATCGCGCACGATCGGCACGATCAGGCCGCGGTCGGTTGAGACCGCGACGCCGATGTCGTAGTACTCGTGGTAGAGGATGTCGTTGCCGTCCACCGAGGCGTTGACGACCGGAAAGCTTCTTCAGCGCCTCGATCGCCGCCTTGACGAAGAAGGACATGAAGCCGAGCTTCACGCCGTGCTCCTTCTCGAAGCGCTCCTTGTAGCGCGCCCGCAGCTCCTGCACCGCCGTCAGGTCCACTTCGTTGAAGGTCGTCAGCAGCGCCTGCGTGGACTGCGCCTCGACCAGCCGCTGCGGCGATGCGCGCGCGCAGCCGCGTCATCGGCACGCGCTGCTCGGCGCGCGCGCCGTTCCGGGCGCTCGGCGGCCGTGGCGTGCCGCGCGGGCTGCAGGCGTTGCCGGCGTCGCAGGCCTCGGCGTCGCTGCTGCGGCCGGCGGCTGCCTTGCCCAGATAGTCCACCACGTCGGACTTGGTCAGCCGCCCGTCGCGCCCGGAGGCCGGGATGCTGGCCGGGTCGAGGTGATTCTCCTCCACGAGGCGGCGGACCGAGGGACTCAGCCGGCCGCCCTCCTTGCCATCCGTCGGCGGGCGCGCCTTGCGTCATCTGCGGCGCCGCCGCGGGCTGCTGCGGCGGCCGAAGCCGCCGTGACCTTCGGCGCGGCCGCGGGGCGCTGCCCTCCTCGATCACCGCCAGCAGCTCGCCGCTCTTGACCACCGCGCCGCTTTGCACCTTGATCTCGCGCACCACACCGTTGGCCGGCGCCGGCACCTCCAGCACTACCTTGTCGGTCTCCAGGTCGGCGAGATTCTCATCGCGCGCGATGGCATCGCCCGGGCTGCTTGTGCCAGGCCACCAGCGTCGCGTCGGCGACCGACTCGGGCAGCTGCGGAACGCGGATCTCGATGCTCATGAGCTCTTTCTTAGCGGCGTCGGCGTGGCGCTGCGGCGGCCTTCAGGCGCTGTGTGTCGCGGGCGGAATCCTCGGTGGCGGTGGCGTGCAGTGCAGCGGCCACGAGGGTCTGCTGCTCGAGCTCGTGGATCTTGCCAATGCCGGTGGCCGGCGCCGCCGCCGGAGCGCGGCCCGGCGTACAACACCTCGCGCCGCGCACTCGCGAGCTCCTGCAGGCGATGGCGGATCTGGTACCAGGCGCCCTGGTTCTGCGGCTCTTCCTGGCACCACACCAGCTCGCGTGCCTTGCGGGTAGCGGCCGAGGACCGCCTGGTACTCCTCGTTCGGGAACGGATAGAGCTGCTCGATGCGCACCAGCGCCACGTCGCGCACGCTCTTCCTTGCGGCGCGCCTTGAGCAGATCGAAGTACACCTTGCCGCTGCAGAACACCACGCGCCGTACGTCCTGCGCGGCGATGTCATCGATCTCGCCGATGACGCGCGCGAAGCTGCCGCGGGTCAGCTCCTCGAGCGCCGACACCGACAGCTCATGGCGCAGCAGGCTCTTGGGCGTCATGACGATCAGCGGCTTGCGGAAGGACTGGCGCATCTGGCGGCGCAGCATGTGGAACATCTGTGCCGGCGTGGACGGCACGCACACCTGCATGTTGTTCTCGGCGCACAGCTGCAGGAAGCGCTCCAGGCGCGCCGAGGAATGCTCGGGCCCCGCCCCCTCGTAGCCGTGCGGCAGCAGCAGCGCCAGTCCGCAGAAGCGGCTCCCACTTGGCCTCGCCGGAGCTGATGAACTGATCGATGATGACCTGGGCGCCGTTGGCGAAATCCCCGTACTGCGCCTCCCAGACCACCAGGGAGTCCGGACTCGGTGGTCGCGTAGCCGTACTCAAACCCCATCACCGCCTCCTCGGACAGCACCGAGTCGATCACCTGCACGCGCGGCTGCGCGCTCGCTGATGTGCTGCAGCGGGATCCAGGTGGCATCGGTGTTCTGATCGTGCAGCACCGCGTGGCGGTGGAAGAAGGTGCCGCGACCGCTGTCCTGGCCGGTGAGGCGCACGCCGAAGCCGTCCTCGAGCAGCGAGGCGTAGGCGAGCGTCTCGGCGCAGCCCCAGTCCAGCGGCAGCTCGCCCGGCGACCATCTTGCGGCGGTTGGCCATGAGCTGCGCGACGCGCGGATGCAGCGTGAAGGTCGGCCGGGTAGCTGCGTGATGCGCTCGCCCGAGCGCGCGCAGGCGCGGCAGCTCGACCCCCGTCATCACGCGCTCGGTCCAGTCGACCTGCGCGTACGCGCTCCAGTCGACCGTGTACTTGTTGCCGATCATGCCGAGCGATGCGCGCGCCTGCGGCCGACCCTCGATCGAGCGCCGTGGCGGTACTGCTCGAGCATCGCCTGCACCTCAGCCTCGCTCAAAAGCCCCGCGCCGATCAGCTGATCGGCGTACAGACGCCGCGCCGTCGGGTGCTCGCGGATCATGCGGTACATCACCGGCTGCGTGGCCGCCGGCTCGTCCGCCTCGTTGTGGCCGTGGCGGCGGTAGCACACCAGATCGATGACCACGTCCTTGTGGAAGCGCATGCCGGTACTTGCAGCGCGAGGCGCGTGCACGAATACCACCGCCTCCGGATCATCCGCATTGACGTGGAAGATCGGCGCCTCGAGCATCTTCGCGACGTCGCTGCAGTAGATGGTCGAGCGCGCATCGCGCGGGCGCGGAGGTGGTGAAGCCGACCTGGTTGTTGATGATGACGTGCACCGTGCCGCCGGTGAAGAACCCGCGCGCCTGCGACAGCTGCAGCGTCTCCATGACCACGCCCTGGCCGGCGAACGCCGCATCGCCGTGCACCAGGAGCGGCAGCACCCGCTCGGCGCGCACGTCCCCGCGGCGCTCCTGGCGGGCGCGCACCGAGCCCTCGACCACCGGATTGACGACCTCCAGGTGCGAGGGGTTGAAGGCGAGCACCGTGTGCACGTTGCCGCTGGGCGTGCGCAGGTCCGCCGAGAACCCCTTGTGATACTTCACGTCGCCCGAGCCCTTCAGACGGCTCGGGTCATAGTCGCCCTCGAACTCGGAGAACAGCGCCGGCGGGGACTTGCCGAGGAGGTTCACCAGCACGTTCAGGCGCCCGCGATGCGCCATGCCGATCACCACTTCCTCGATGCCCGCGGCGCCTGCGTTCTGGATCAGATCATCGAGCAGCGGGATGAAGGCATCGGCGCCCTCGAGCGAGAAGCGTTTCTGGCCGACGTACTTGGTGTGCAGATAGCGCTCCAGGCCCTCCGCGGCGGTCAGCTGCCACAGAATATTGCGGCGCTCCTCGGCGGTGAAACTGCCCTTGAGACGCCCCTCCTGAAACTCATCCTGCAACCACAGCCGCTCGTCCGAGTCGGAGACGTGTGCGAATTCGGCGCCGACGGTCCCGCCATAGACGTACTCGAGCTGCGCGAGGATGTCGCGCAGCTTCATGCGCCGCGGCACCGCCTCGATGCGGCTGCCGGTATAGAACTCCGCGTCCAGATCCGCAGGCGTCAGTCCGAAGTAATCCAGATCGAGCACACGCGGACGCGGCCGCGGCATCAGCGCGAGCGGGTCGATCCGGGCGACCAGGTGGCCGCGATTGATCCACACCTGGATGAGGCGCGATACGGCCGCCTGGCGTGCATCGGCACTGCTGGCGGGGGAGCCCGAGGCGCTTCCACTGGCCGCCCGCTCGGCGATCGCGGCGCGTACCGGCGCGTGCGCGCGCTCCCCACCCGCCGGAAGACCGAGGCTCGCGAAGTACGCACGCCACTGCGGCTCGACGCTCGCAGGCTCACGCAGGTACTGCTCGTAGAGCGCGTCGAGAAACTCGGCGTTGCCGCCGTAAAGGGCTGTAGGTTCGAGCATCAGGGGAAAAACCACCGGCAGGCCAATAGTTTAGCGAAAAAGGGGCGGCGGCGGAAAAACGCCCCTCAACCGGGCACTTACAGCAGATTAAGGAGGCTGCACTCGTAGAAGATGAGGGCGCCGTAGATGGCGAGGACCAGGTACAGGAAGACCCCGACGGGGATGTTCCCGAAGGCCCGCAGACGCGCCAGTTGCGTCAGCAGAAGAACGCCCCCGGCGGTGAGTACCACCTTGACCAGGGCAAACGCGAGCGCGGAATGACCGATGAGGGGCGCCATGAAGGGGTTGGCCTCCACGGCCAGCCCGCGCTCGACCAGCACGAGGGTGAGGAGCGCATCGGTACAGGAGCCGATGACGATCAGCATGGACACGGCCAGCCACTGCGGATGATGCCAGTCAACGGCGCTGAGGGTGCGCTCATCGGTGCGCCGTGGGCCGCGGCGCCGCGGCTTGAAACTGCCGTAGAACAGCGCACGCAACACGCGCGAGCGGCGCTCTGCGCGGCGGCGCTCGACCAGACCCGCTCGTGGATGTAGGGGCTTGCGGTCTTTCACGTCCATGTACACCGTGTTCTTCTTCTGTAAGGAGGCGGAAGCGATCCGGCTCCTGCATTCTAGCGATCCCTTCTCCTGCCGGGTGCGGCTCAAAACGTGACGCAGCTCACACTCGCCGCGCACCGTGCGGGCGGGCGACTTATGACACCTTCGGGCCCACTCCTCTATATGATCCGCGGCGGATGTCCGTCGCCCGTGCCAGCCCGATGAGCTCCCCGTTGCCCGACGGACTGCCGCTGCCGCGCCGCTACTGGGCCATCGCGGCGATCATCCTGGCGATCGTCATGTCCGTGCTCGACAGCACGATCGTCAACGTCGCCCTGCCCTCGATCGCGCGCGAGTTCAAGGTCAGCGCGGCAGCCTCCATCTGGGTCATCAACGCCTACCAGCTGGCGATACTCATGCTGCTGCTGCCGCTCGCCTCGCTCGGGGAGATCGTCGGCTATCGTCGGGTGTCACAGGTGGGCATCCTCATCTTCACCCTGGCCTCCCTCGCCTGCGCGCTCGCCCCGACACTGCTCACCCTGAGCATCGCGCGGGTGATCCAGGGCGTGGGCGCCGCTGGCATCATGAGCGTGAACGCCGCGCTGGTACGTTTCACCTATCCTCACCGCTTTCTCGGCCGTGCCATCGGCATCAACGCGTTCGTCGTGGCGAGCTCGGCGGCGGTCGGGCCGACGATCGCCTCGGCGGTGCTCGCGGTCGCCAACTGGCGCTGGCTGTTCGGCATCAATGTGCCGATCGGCGTGGTGACCATCCTGATCGCGCTCAAGTCGCTGCCCGAGTCAGAGCGCACCGCGCGCGCCCTCAACTACGGGGGCGCGCTGCTGTATGCGGGCTGTCTGGGGCTCATCCTGAGCGGGCTGCAGGCGCTGTCGCATCACGCGGCCACCCCGCTCGCGCTGGCACAGATTGCGCTCGGGGCGCTGCTTGGCTGGCTGCTCACGCGGCACGAGCTGCCGCGGGCCGCGCCGCTTGTGCCGTTTGATTTGCTGCGTCGGCCGATCTTCGCGCTCTCCCTCGCCACTTCCGTGTGCAGCTTCATGGCGCAGATGAGCGCGCTGGTCTCGCTGCCCTTTGAGATCCAGCGCCTGGGACACAGCGCGGTCGAAACGGGGCTCTTCATGACACCCTGGCCGCTCGCGCTCGCACTCGCTGCACCCATCGCCGGGCGCCTCGCGGACCGCTATCCGGCCGGCATCCTCGGGGGACTCGGGCTCACGGTGATGGCCGCAGGACTGCTGCTGCTGGCGTTCTTTCCCGATACCGGCAGCGCCGTGGGTCTTATATGGCGCATGGCGCTGTGCGGACTGGGATTCGGATTCTTTCAGGCCCCGAACAATCGTACGATCATGGCGGCCGCCCCGCGCGCACGCAGTGGCGCGGCCGGCGGCCTGCTGAGCGCAGCGCGCCTGCTCGGACAGACCCTGGGAGCGGCGAGCGTGGCGATCCTGTTCCGGGCCTATGCCACCCAGGGGTCGAACGCCGCGCTGTGCCTTGCCGCCGCGCTGGCGCTCACCGGGGCGCTCGTGAGCCTGGTGCGCCTGCGGCACACTGCCGCCTGAGGAGAACGAGTATGTCGCAAAGTCCCGCCTCACCCGCCCCCATCAAGCCGCCCTTCACCCTCACGAGCGCCATCGCCAAGGTGCGCGCAGCCGAGGATGCCTGGAACAGCCGCGATCCGCAGCGTGTGTCGCTTGCTTACACGGAGGACTCTGAATGGCGTAACCGCGCGGAGTTTCTGCGCGGCCGCGCGGCGATTCAGCAGTTCCTGCGCCGCAAGTGGGACCGCGAGCTCGACTACCGCCTCATCAAGGAGATCTGGGCCTTTGGTGAGAACCGAATCGCCGTGCGCTTTGCCTACGAGTGGCACGATGACTCGAGCCAGTGGTTTCGCTCCTACGGTAACGAGAACTGGGAGTTCGACGTCTCCGGGCTCATGCGCCGCCGCATGGCCTCGATCAATGACCTGCCGATCCTGGAGAGCGCGCGCAAATACCATTGGCGCGCCCCCGGCGCGCGGCCGGCGGATCATCCGGGCCTGAGCGATCTGGGGCTGTGAGGCGCGGCGCCCGCGCCGGGATGCGTCCGCGGGGGCGCTAGCCGAGCGCGCTCTTCAGCAGCACCAGCAGGCGGCTCCAGGCTTTCTCCGCCTGCGCGGCGTTGTAAACCTGAGAGTCCGGCGGACACCAGCCGTGCAGCGTGCCGGCGTACACCTCGATCTCCGCGGGCAGCTTCGCCTGGGCAAACGCCTCGCGCAGCACGTTCTTGGCCTCGGGCTGCTTGTGGTCGTCATTCTCGGCAATGGCAAACAGGTACTGCGCCTTCATCTTCGGCACGAGCAGATGCGGGCTGTCCGGGGTGTCCGTCACGAGTCCGCCCCCGTGAAAGGAAGCGCCCGCGCCCACACGCCCGGGCACGGCGGCCGCGGTGCGCATGGTGAGCGGGCCGCCCATGCAGTAGCCGGTGGTGGCCAGCTTGCGTTTGCGGTCGACCGAGGACCGGCTGTCAAGAAATGCCACGAACGCCTTGGCATCGGTGGAGGAGGTCTGCGGCGTCAATGCACCCATGAGCGCCATGAGCGCGGAGCGGGTGGCCGGGTCGTTGAAGTCCGGATGCTCCGGTGCGGTCGGCGCCTTCTGCTGCCGGTAGAAGGGATTTACCACCAGCACCGCATAGCCGGATTGCGCCAGTCGTTTGCCCATCTGCCGAAAGGCCGGGCGTAACCCGAAGATGTCCGGCCAGATGAGCACGCCCGGGTGTGTGCCGTTGGTCGGGTACACGAAGTAGGCATCAGCGGTGCCATCGGGCGTGTGAATTTGTACTTCGCTCTCCGTGACTTCGGCAGCCCCTGCGACCGGCGGCAAGAGCGCGATGAGACCCGCTCCGAGGGTGAGTGCGCCGAACTCCCGGCGCGACACCGCACCGGACTTCAGCTGGTACTCGGTCATGTCAGCGAATGCGTCCTGGTCGCACATGCACAGTTCTCCGGATCGTGTTGGCTGGGGCGCGCCGCCTTTCAGGCACGTGCGCGGAATGTTGCGCCCGCCGGCCGATCTTCGGCAAGGCGCGCGAGCGCAACGGGCTCGTGTTAGCCTGCGAAGTCACGAGCGCAGCGCGCGGGCGGGCCCCTGTCAGACCCTGGACCTGCGACTCTGCAAGGAGCGGTAACCTGCGGAAACCTCAAATATTTGCCGGCTGCGGCAGCCACCCGGCGCGCTACAGAAACTGTAGCCTTTTCCCGCACTCCCTGCCCCGTCATGCCCAGCGCGGCATACGCACAGAAGCATCCGATGTTGGAGTGGCGCGCGTGCGCCGCGCTAAGGTAACTGCGGGCGTCGCGGCCCGTGAGCGCGCGGGGTGAGTTGGATGACCCCCTCGTTCGATTTTTCCGCCCGTTCACGGCGCCGCGGCCTGCCCACCAGGGGCGGGAAAGCCACGCCTAAGGCTTCGGGTCCGACTCCGTGCGCTCCTGCTTCGCACTCGCCTTGGCGAGCTGGTAGTTGGCATCCGCCTGGTCGCGGCAGGACTTCTGCGCCGCGCCGCTTAGTGCTTCGCACTGCGCCAGTGCCACGCGACGCGCTCCGTCGGCCTCCGTGTCGGCCATCTTTTCATTCTGGACCGCCGCCACGTGCGTCGCGTCGCGCTCGGATCGCCCGATATTTTCCACGGCCCGTTGCTCCGCGGCATTGGTGTCCTTGGCAACCTGCGCACCGCTCTTGGCGCGATCGCAGGCACCGAGGGCGCACGCGGCGCTCAGCGCGAGCGCCACAGAAAAGACTGTCTTGTTCATCGCTGGACTCCGAACTGTTGAATGGTTAAATCGACCCGGCACCCGGCGCTGCTGTCTTCACCCACCCGTACTTTGCACTCAGGCCCACCGCTTTTCGGTCGGGACTCTTGCGGACTTCGCGTAGGCAGGCGGCTACACCGTTGGCGGGGCGGCGCGGCGAGCGACTTGGGTGGATCGCCAGGCACCCAAAGACCCCGCGGCGCCACAGACGGCGCGCGGCCTTCGGGGTGTGGCAGAGGCACAGCGAACGGCGGCGGTCGCCGCCGCGCTCAGCGGCGACCGCGCTCATCCACCGAAACTCGTGGCGAGGGAGCGGCTGCTTAGTGCCCCTTACCCTGTTCGCTGGCGATCTTCAACATACACTTCTGGCGCAGTTGATTCTCAGACAGGCCGGTGTTCTTCGCCTTTTCAGCTGACACGCACTGGTCCAGTTTCGGGTCCCGTGCAGCCTGACTCGTCGATGAGGATGATGCGGGTGGCGTATCGTTCGTCATGGTGTCACGAGAATCAGGCACTGAGCTCGTGCTCGGAGTACCTGGATCAGTGCTGGCCGGTGGCGGTGCCTGCGCCACCGCGACGGCGGAGGCAAGGAGTGCCATCAAGGCGATGGCGGCGGATGTTCGATGAGCGATCATTTCGGCTCTCCAGGCTTGTTAGGGCACCCCTAGGCTCCTGCAGGCGCCTCGCGGGCGACATCAGGGTGCGTGCGCACCGGCGGTGAGATCCATGCGACGTCGCAGTTTGGAATCGAGCCGCGGCGCCCGGAGCGTTCAAAGATCGTGCATCAGCATGAGCTTGAGCACGCACGAATCGCTGCTGCGCGTCAGCCCGTGACCGATACCGAACTCCACGCCGTTGCTGCTTCCGCCATAGTCGAGCACCGCAAACAGGGTCTGTGACTGAGCGGACGCGCTTTTGAAGTGCTCGATCGGGCCGAAGTCGGCATAGTGCTCGATGGCGACGGCGAATTTCTTATTGAGGTTATAGGCGACCCGGGCCGCGGGTGCGAAGTCAACCTGACCGAGGCCGTTGAAGTCGGTGTCGAGAATGGGATTGGCGATGAGATCGAATCGGCCCCAGTGCACGCCGATGATCGGACGTATCTCACCGGAGAAGCGGCTCGTTTCCCAGTGAGGCGTGTTGTAGCTGAGTTCGAAGTTCACACCATAGAAAAACGTGCGCTCGTGCGCGTCAGGAACGACGAACAGGGCGCGCAACTTGGTGCTGTCGAAGAGCCACGCACCATCGCTCGTGCGCGTATAGACCGGCAGATAAATCCCCGCCTCAAACCAGTCAGTCACACCATAGGCCCACTCCGGCACGCCATTGAGCGCGTGGTTGGGCACGATGCCGCCGGGGAAGTCCGGCTGCGTGCGTCCGGAGGGGGTGTAGTTATTGTGCCAGGTGAGGTTGAAGTGCCCGGGGGCGGTGATCTCGGCGTCATACACCTGGATCTCGTCGGTCTGCGCGCGGGCAGCTCCCGCACACGCCAACAGTCCGGCTAAGCACGCCCCCCGCCAGCGCGAGCGCATTCGCGAAGACACGGATGCTAAGCGGCTGTCCGATCCCGGCCTGACGCGCTCGCGAGCGGCAGCCGAACGGTGACCACGAGACCCGTGCCGGAAGCGGGAGCCGACAGCTCGATATCCCCGGCCAGGAGTTCGACCACCCGTCCGACGATCGAGAGTCCCAAACCACTGCCCCCGGCGGGGCTGCCCGGTATGCGGTAGAAGCGCTCGAAGGCACGCGAGCGCTCCGCGCTCGGGATCCCCGGCCCATCGTCGCTGATTATGAGCACGGCCTGTCCCTCGCGCCGGCTCACCTCGAGCGCAATGCGACCCGCGGCATTGACGTGGCGCACCGAGTTCTCGAGGAGATTGCGGATCAGCAGGTAGAGAACCTCCGGGGAGCCCGGCAGAGGCTGCCGGCAGCCGGCGACCGTGATTTCGACTTGTTTCTCGCGCGCCGCCTGCGCCAGATCCTCGAGCACCAGATCGACCACGAGCTTGGCCGGGGTGGCCTCGTCCGCCGCATACGCGGATCCGGGTTCCAGCCGCGCCAGCGACAGCAGCTGGCCCATCAGATGCGTGGTGCGGTCGATGTTGGCCTGTAACTTCTCGAGCGCCCGGCGCATCTCGGCGGCCGTGGCCGCACGCGCGGCGACCTGCGCCTGCACCCGCACCGCGGCGAGGGGCGTGCGCAACTCGTGCGCTGCGTCTGCCGTGAAGCGCCGCTCGCGTGCCAGCACCTGCGCCTGCCGCGCCAGAAGGTCGTTGAGAGCGACCCCGAGCGCGTGCGTCTCGACCGGCATCTCCGCCGTGTTGACCGCGGAAAGATCATTCGCCCTGCGCCCGGCCAGATCCGCGGCGATGCGGCGCACCGGGCGGAAGGCGCGCTCGGTCACCACCGCGATCAGCATCGTCAGCAGCACCAGTGCGAACAGTAACGGCAGCGCCACCGCGCGCAGCGTCCGCAACAGCAATGCATCGCGGTACTCGAGCGGCTCGGCGACGTGCACGACCAGGGGAGTAGTGCTGGAAGTGAGCGAGTACACGCGCCAGGAGCGCCCGTCGAGCACCGTGTTCGAGTAGCCGGTGCCGTCGGCGACGGCGAGCGGCGCCTGCGGCGCCCCCGCAGAGCGATACAGCAGTTGGTGATCCGCGCGCGTCACGAGCTGGTACACCACATCGAGCGGGGTCAGCGGGGTGTCGGAAGCGGATGCACCCGGCACCACGGTTTCGCCCTCGCCGTATTCGTGGTCGGCGTAGCGCAGCGCCAGCACCGCTTCCTGCTGCAGCATCTCGTCAAACTGCAGCGCCGTGCTGCTGCTCACGGCACGGTAGACGAGCAGCCCGAGAATCACGAACACGACGCAGGCTGCGCCTGCCACGGCCATCGCCATGCGCCGGCGCAGGGACCAGGGGCGCTCGGCGCTAACGAACGTTGTCGACGCGGTAGCCGCGTCCCTTGAGGTTGGTAATGAAGCGCGATCCGAGCTTGCGTCGCAGGTTGTGAATGTGAACCTCGATCGCATTGCTGGCGATCTCATCCTCGAAGCCATACAGTTCCTCCTCGATCTCGGCCCGCGTCACGAGAGCGCCCGCCCGACGCATCAGCAGCTCCGCCACCGCGTACTCGCGCGCGGTCAGTGCGGCCGGCTCGCCCTGGAAGCTGACCAGGCGCCGGCGCGTATCGAGCACGACCTCCCCCGCGGTGAGTAACTGCCCGGCGCGGCCGAGCACGCGGCGCGCGATGGCGCGCAGCCGCGCCCCGAGCTCATCGATGTCAAAGGGTTTGATCAGGTAGTCATCCGCGCCGGCGTCCAGACCGGCGATGCGGTCGGCAATGCGATCGCGCGCCGTAACGATGATAACGGGCGTGGTGCGCCCGTTGTGGCGCAGCCAGCGCAGCACGGTAAGTCCATCGCTGCCCGGCAGACTCAAATCCAGCAGCAGCGCACTGAAGGCCGTGGTCGACAGCGCCGCCAGCGCAGCGCCCCCGTCCTGCACCCAATCGACCACGTACCCCTCCTGGCGCAGTCCGTCCTGGACTGCCTCACCGAGCATGGAGTCGTCTTCCACCAACAAGACCCTCACCGCTGCGATTCCTCCGCGCCTACACGGCGATTTCAGCATCGCGCGGCTTAAGTTTGCCTTAAGCGCACGCCTTTTATCCTGCCGTTGACATGCAAGTTCAGACAGCGGGCAGCCGTTACCTTGGCCGCAGGCGTGCGCGGCTGACCGTACGGCTCAGCTTGCTGCTCGCCCTGCTCGCGCGCCTACCCGAGTGCTTCGCCGGCGGCGGTCTGTTCGGCATCGATCACGAGTTGACCTACGACAACAGCGGGATCTGGAAGCGCAGTTACCAGGAGGCGCTCGAGTACGGACTGATCGGCGGTGAGGTGGTCGGCGCGCTCTGGGAAGGGGGTGAGACGCGCTTCGGTCGCACCCTGTGGCAGTCGGTGGATGCCTCGGCGGCCTCGGGTATCGTGGCGCTGGGCATGAAGTACGCCTTCTCGCGCGTGCGGCCCATCGACAGCAACAACGATCCGAATCTGTGGTTCAAGGGACACGGCAATCAAAGCTTCCCCAGCGGCGAGGTGACGGCGGTGAGCTCGATCATTACGCCGCTGGTGCTCGAATACGGCCCCGAGCACCCGCTCGCGTACGCCCTCGAAGTGCTGCCCGTGTACGACGGGATCGCGCGCATGAAGGTACAAGCCCACTGGCAGACGGACGTGCTCGCCGGCTTCGCGCTGGGCAGCGGCACGGGCTGGCTGATCCACCGCAACCCGAACTCCCCGTTCATCCTGCGCGTCATGCCACACGAGATCTATGTGGGCATCGGCAAGCGCTTCTGAGCGAGCGTGTCGGCACGCCGCCCAAATCGCCCGGGGCGACTTTGGGCCGCAACCCGTATCATGCGTTTCGTACACCGATGACCCGCAAATCCCGTTATCTCGAGGTGCACCTCGGCGGCGCCAGTCTGTACCGCGGCGAGCGCCGTGTTCTCACGAATATCCACTGGAGGGTGCGCCCGGGCGAGCGCTGGGTGCTGGCCGGTGCGAACGGCAGCGGCAAGACACAACTCCTGAAGCTTCTCGCCGGCATCGTCAGGCTCCCGTCTGCCTCAAACCCGGCAGTGCGCTACCGCCTGGACGGGGAGTGGCACGGGGTGCCCTACGAGGTGAAGGAGCGCATTGCGTACGTCGGTCCGGAGCGGCAGGACAAGTACCAGCGCTACGAGTGGAACCCCTGTGCTGAAGAGGTTGTCGGAACGGGCGTGCACGGCAGCGACATCCCGCTGAACGCTCTTACGACGGCGGAGCGTCGAGGCGTGCGTGTCGTGCTTGAAAGGCTCCATATCGCAGCACTCGCCGCCCATCCCTTCCTTGAGCTCTCGCATGGGGAGCGGCGCATGGTGCTCCTCGCCCGTGCGCTCGCCTCGCGTCCCGCACTGCTGCTCCTCGATGAGGTCTTCACCGGCCTCGATGCGACCAACCGCGCCCGCCTGAGCGGCTTCCTTGCGCACCTGCAGGGCCGCCTCCCCTGGGTACTTGCCACTCATCGCATCGAGGATGTTCCGGTCAGTGCGACGCGCTCACTCATTCTGCACAACGGGCGCATCCTGCATAGCGGCCGCCTGCAACTCGCACTACTCGCCCAGCACATCGGCGCGGGCAGTAACCCGGCGCATCGCATCCTTGAGGGCCACGCGGCGCGCGCAAGGGTTGCGCGCCACTCGCGCCGCCGCAACAGCAGCCCTGCGGCCGCGGTGGTACAGCTGATCCGGGCGCAGGTCTTCCTGGAGAATCATCGCGTCCTCCGGGATATCAACTGGACGGTGAGGGAGGGGGAGTTTTGGGTCATTCACGGGGGCAATGGCACCGGTAAAACTACCCTGCTCCGGACACTCTACGGTGACTACGGGGTAGCAACCGGAGGCACCATCGTGCGCGCGGGCGTCGGGCCTGGAATTCCCCTCGACACATTCCGCCGGCGCACCGGACTTATTGGCCCGCACCTGCAGGCTCGTTATCCACGCTCTCTCACGGCAAGACAGGTCGTGCAATCCGGCCCTCATGCCAGCATCGGATTACACCAGCAGCCGACACAGCGTGACCGCGCGGCGGCCCGACGCGCCCTGCGGTCGCTCGGCCTGTCCCAGCTGGCAGGTCGAAAACTCGGTGAGCTGTCCTACGGCAAGTCGCGACTGGTGTTGCTCGCACGCGCTTTAGCGTGCGCTCCGAAGCTGCTGCTGCTCGATGAGCCCCTGGACAGCATCGATATGTCCATGCGCCGCAAGCTTACCCAGCTGATAGTGGCCCTCGCCGCACGCGGCGTCGCAGTCCTCGTGACGGCCCACCGCGCCAGCAGTTGGTCGGACGCCACGCACGAGATCGAACTCACGGCTGGAGAGGTGCGCTACTGCGGACCGATGCGAAGGTAACGCGTATCAGATCTCCGCTGGCAGTGAATCAGCATCCGGGGTCAGGGTGTGCGAGGCCAGCGTGCCGATGTGATGACAGCCTTTGACGGCGTACCACCCGAGACCTGCTCCGAGAATCACGGCGATGTAGACGAACGCACCCCAGGTGTTGTACCAGGGTGCGCCGTAGACCGCTTCGCGCGGCCACGCCAGGTTGATCGCCATTCCGATGCCCCACAGCACCGCGACGATGTTGACCAACATTCCCCACCTGCCCATGGTGAAGTAGCCGCCGGCTGCGAGATCCGCGGGCGGCCATTGCCCCTGCAGGCGCTTCCTCAGCAGTGGAACGGTCACCATCAGGTACGCCATGTAGATCATGATGATCGCAATGGAAGTCAGCACCGTGAAAATTTTCGGCTGTCCGATGTTGACGACCAGGATCAGCTCGGCAATCACGCCGATGAGGATGGCCGGCACAATGGGCGTCTGCGTCCTGGAATTCACCCGCGCAAGTTTCTCCCCGAACGGCAGTGCGTTGTCGCGCGCCATGGCGAAGGTCAGGCGGATGGCCGCGGTATGCACGGCCAGCGAGCACACCGTCACCGCCACCACGATGCAGACCAGGAAGATCTTGCCGAGCGGACCCCACATCACCTGCTCGACGATGTATTGCAAGCCGCCGCTGCTGTTGCCGATCATCGGATCCTTCAGATTGGGTGCCGCCATGACCGCGAACACGAGGATGGCACCACCGATGACGAACGAGGCGAGGATGGCCCGCAGGATGGCCCGGGGAGCGGTACGCCGGGGCTCCAGCGTCTCCTCCCCCAAGGAGCTTGCGGTGTCGAAGCCGTACATCACGTATCCGGAGGCGAGCGACGCCACCAGGAATGCCCCGAGGAAGCCCCCACTCTGGCCACTCCCGTAGCCGTTGGTGGAGAAGAAGACTTCCGGACCGCGCCTGGCGTTGACTGCGAGGAAGATGGCGATGAGGCAGGCAGCAATCAGCTCCACAAAGACCCCCGCGCTGTTGATCATCGCCATCAACCGCACCCCGAGCGCATTGACGACGGTGGTGAAGAGGATCAGGACCGAGCCGAGGATCACCGCGTTCGTCGCGAAATCGTAGGTACCGGTGCCATCACCGATGATCTGGAAGCCGCTCCACAGCCGCGGCAGGTTCAGTTGCAGCGCCAGCACCACCGCAGACAGGGTGACAATCGAGGCGGTGAGCATGAGCCAGCCCGAAGACCAGCCTACGAGCCGGCTGCCCAGTAGCTTGGACCAGTTGTAGACCGATCCGGCGATGGGGTATTTGGCGGCAAGTTCCATGAAGCACAGCGCGACCGCCAACTGACCGATGAGCACCAGCGGCCAGGACCACAGATAAGCCGGCCCGGCAGTGCCGAAGCCGAAGTAGAACAACTGGAACGTACCGGTCAGTATTGAGATATAACTGACCCCGGCGGCGAAGCTGCCGAACGCTCCGATGTTGCGGGCAAGCGATTCCTTGTAGCCGAAGTGCTCCATGCCGCTGTCGGTCCGCCCGGTCGTCTTGTTTTTAAGCACGCTTATCCTCTCTGAAATGGGTCGTCGCTCGGAAAATCCCGCCACCGCTCGGCTCTACAGACCTGTCACGGAGACGGACATTGCGCGGGCCGGTACGCTCGCCGTTTGTCGCCGGCGGTCCCCTGTTTCGCGAGACCGGCGATTGCGGTGACATTAGCAGTGCCCACCCCCGAACCGGTAGTGTTGACCCGAGCCGCCGTTCGTGGACCTTCGACGCCAATGGGTTTCCGAAGGGGTGTCGGCCGACGTGGGGGAGGAAGATGACTCGAGTTGCCGCAGCGGGTGAGACGCTCAAAGCGTGGTGGGTGCTGGTAGCCGTTGCCATCCTGGCCGGCGGTACGTCATCGGTGCGCTCGCAGCCGTACGAAGTCCCGGCCACCTGGGGTGGAGACCTTGAGGCGCGCCCGAGGCTCACCGGGGACTGGGGCGGCGTGCGGGACGAGCTGGGCAAGAAGGGCGTCGTGCTTGATGTGGATCTGCTCGTGACGCCAATGGACGTTCTGAGTGGCGGGCGCAGCACGGGTGCTGAGACCTGGAGCAACGCCGATTACACCCTCAACGTCGACACCGAAAAACTCGGCCTGTGGCGCGGGGGTTTTTTACTGCTGTCCGCCGACACCGGCTTCGGGACCAACCTCTCTGCCAAGTCGGGTGCCTTGGTCCCGGTCAACACGGCTGCATTCCTGCCGGCGCCGAATGAGCACACCACCGCGCTCACCAATGCCACCTTCATGCAGTTTCTGAGCGAAAAGTTCGCTCTGATGATTGGCAAGTTCAATACGCTCGCTTCGGGCGAGCAGGAATTCTACGGTAACTACAGCACGCAGTTCCTGAACGCCGCCTTCGCCTTCCCCATGACGCTTGAGCAGGAACCGATCTCCGCTTATGGCGGAGGGATCATCGCTCTGCCGACCGAGGACATTAATCTGTCGCTCCTGGCTTTAGACCCGAATGGAACGGCTACCAGCAACAGCCTGAACGATGTCTTCGACAACGGCGTGATACTCGTCGGCAGCGGTGAGCTGACTTACAGGCCCTTGGGGCTCGTCGGCCATCAGAACGTCGGAGTTTCCTGGAGCAACAAGGAACGCTACTCGCTCGAGCAAGATCCCGCGAACCTGGCCCGTGTGCTGCTGCAGACGCAGTTTCCGCGCCTCGGGGATCCGGGCCCGGTCCTGCAGCAGATCCTCGAGCGGTTTTTCCCCGGTCTCATTGTCCCCGCAGCGCCTGCCAACCGCGAGAGCAGCAGTTGGTCGGCAAGCTACGCCCTGGATCAATACGTATGGCAACCGCCACACGATGAAAAGCACGGTATCGGAGTATTTCTGTCTGCGGGCGTTTCCGACGGCAATCCGAATCCCATCAAATGGGCTTTCATCGCCGGCGTCGGCGGCAAAGGTGTTCCGGGACGCCCCGATGACAGTTACGGGTTGGGGGTGGCACGCACTCAGCTCAGTGGCGCGTTCGTGCCTTTGCTGCGCGACGGCCTGAACCTCGGGCTGGATCACGAGGATGCATTGGAGGCGTACTACAACGTCGCCGTCACCGGCTGGCTGACCGCGACGGCTGATATTCAGCTCATCAACCAGGCGCTCAACAAGACCCTAAGCAGCAGCGGGCTCGCGCTCGTGAATGTCAACAACGCCACGATTGCCGGCATTCGCGTTCGCGTTCGTTTCTAGGCACGAGCCAACGAGAACATGTGCATGTAAGGCGCGAGTGGACGACGTCGGCTGGTGACCTTCCGCGATCGGAGAATATGCCCGCCGCAGATCAAACGGTTATCCGCGGTGTACCGGAAAGTGCGCGGGTGTCTGTCGCGCCTAAGGTGCGATCCACGGTAGCGATGCGCTCAGACGACGTGCGCCAGAGCTGGGGGGCCATGCAGGGCCGACGCTCTCGCCTCACTTGGGGCCGCGAAGCACCCCCTCGTAGGCCATAGCTCACCGCGTGTTATCCCCGCAGCGGACAGCGCGAGCGGTAACGGAAGGTGTCTACTGCGGGCATTGTTGCAGTGTGAGGTTGACTATATGAAGGTCTCGAGCCGTTTTTCCGCAGTTGGTGCGACCGTCCTGGCCGCCTCGATGATGTGCTTATCAGGCTGCGTGGTTCACGACAAAGAGGTCGCGCACGATGGGAGCTATGCTCAGGGGTACAAGGAGGGCTATTACGATCGTGAGCACAATCGTTACTGGCACGATCAGGCCTGGCACGATTGCGTTGAGCACGACGTACATTGTGGCTAGTGCCTTCAGAGCATCGCGCCAGCGCCGTACGACCGCGTGCGGCCTGGCTCGGCGCAAGGGGAATATGAGTTTTCTACTCTACCCGCGCTCTATCGACCGAACACCAACCAACGCAAAATCCTGCGCCGCTCCCCTTGCGCCGGCACCGAAGCTCGCGGAGAAGCGCTAGAAGCGGGCCTTGCGCTCAGCGGCTTACCATTTCTTCCCGGCACCACGTCCGCCATCCGTTCCTGGTTCCGCTAGCGATCCCGTCCTAGCTATCGGAGCCTCGACGAGCACTCCCGTCCTGCGAAGGAATTCAAGAAGTGACCCGCTAACAGACGGCCGCTGTTGAGAGCCGGCGGCCCGACGATTTCATGCGACCCTGGTTAAGGATACCGGCAGCGCAGTCATTTGCGGCTGCGTGGTCAGCGGATCAACGCCGTGTATCGCCGAAGTCAACCGGGATACGTTCGCTTCATGCCAGCCGTGCGACATCGAGATGACACCGCGCCGCAGACGCCCGTCAATATGCACCTCCGCAGAAACCGCGCCGAAATCACTGAGGACCTGGGCGCGATCGCCGGTTTGTAGCCCCTGGCGAGCCGCATCTTCGGGATTCACATGTACCTGCGGCAGGTCCCGCGATATACCGGGCGATACATACGCGGTCGAATTTGTCCGGGACAGTTGCCGACCGTTGATGAGAAGCAGTCGGTGCGCCGACTCACGGTTCTGCTTGCTGGTCAGTGTTTCTATCAGATCCCCTAGCCGTTCGATCATGCCCGGCGGTGTGAGCCGCCAGCACCCGTTTGGCAAAGCCTTCTCGCGGACCCAACCGTAGAGTCGAGGCGGCATGAGGCCTGCGCTTCCGGCCGCGATGAGGGCATCGCTGCCATCGCGGCCGTGGGCCGTCAGGTGGCGAATGACCTGCTCGTCGGAATCGGCATTCACGTCCAGACCTTCGAGCACATCGACCCCCAGACGACGTCCCAACTCGCGCAACATCCACCACATCGGGCGGCGCTCTTCCACCGGTGGCACCACAGCGGGTGCGTAACTGGTGCTTACCTCTGCTACCACGTCGGCGCGCTCCATTTGACCCACCGACGGGAACACGTACGATGCCATCGCCGTCAGCGGCGTGTGTACGACGTCGATGGAGACGAGAATATCCAACGACCTCAGCGCTGCTTCAGTGCGCCCCGGATTGGGAAACGCCGTCAGGGGATTAGAGCCGCAGACCAACAGGGCCTTTAAGTTGCCCGCTTCGATTTCGTCCACGATCGCGATCGCCGGCCGTTGTCCAAACACACTCGGCAATTCGGGGCGAGCGTTCGGCCCCGGGCCCAGCAGGCCTTCGGGAGGCGAGTGAACCCACTGTGCTTGGCGTTCCAACGGATAGAGCCATCCGGGATTGAACCACATGCCGCCGCGTCGATCGAGCGAGCCTGTGATTATCAATAGCACCCAGCGCAGCCACTCAGTCAGCAATGCATGCTTCCCGAAGGTGATTCCTGTGCCCGCTACCAATGCGAAGCGGCCCGCGGAGCGAGCAGTCGCAAGCAATTCCAGCAACAGGTCGGCGTGCAAGTCGGTCTCGGCACTGACCAGCTCCAGAGTGAACGGCTGCACAGCCAGCAGCAGACGTGCGCGCTCCCCGGCATCGGTCATGCGCGCATAATCTTCGTGATCGGCGCCACCGTTCGTCCCTGGGATCGAGCCGCCGGTTAATAATTCGCGAATCAACCAAGCCAGCAGCACAGCGTCGGAACCGGGCCGTATCGCTAGATGGCGGTCAGCCAATGCTGCCGTCTGCGTTTCTTTGGGATCGATAACCCAGAGTTGGCCGCCGCGCCTGCGGAACGCACGAATGCGGCGCTGCGGGTCCGGCAACATCGTGAGATAGCCGTTGGACACGGCGGGATTGGAACCGAGATAGATCGCAAGGCGATTCTCTTCGTCCTCCGGTATCCACACGGGGAAGAGATACCAGGTGCCACAGACCATGTCAGCAGCGCGGAAGGCCGGTGCGACGTCCACTGTGGCGGCGGTGTAGAACTGATTCGAACCGATCTTGCGAATGAACCGTTCGATCAACGGCAAGCCGACGGCGTCAGTTACGGCACCCGTCCCTTGGTAGACTCCGACACTGTCGGGACCATATTCCGCGATCAGCGTTCGAAGTTTGTTGGCCAGATCGTCGAGAGATTCGATCCAGCCAGTTCGCCGGCCGCGGAGAGAAGGAAAATCCAACCGATCCGGGCGATGGTGGAAGTAACCCAGCGCATGGCCTTTGGGACAGATATAACCGTGCGTACGCGGATTGTCATCATCGCCTTTGACGTCGATGATGCGGCCGCCCTCAGCCGTGACTACGATGCCGCAGCCTGCACTGCAACAGCGACAAACGGTTTGCACTTGCACAGTTTAAGTATGTCTAAAGTCTAGCCGTCAGAGAATGACTGAGTTTCGGCGAACTCACGCGTCCCCTACTCGGACTAGTTTTGAATTCGCAACTGCGACACACGAGCCGGGACGCATGAATACAGCAACCTCCTTACGAAGCTTCCGCTCCCTTACATGCGGTGTACTAATCTGGTCCACTCCGATTTAGGCCAACGTAAGACGGATCGGCATTCTTTTGAGAAGATTCTGCTGAAGCGCGGGAAACCGCTCGTACGGTCCGAGAAGTTCAAAATTTGCGATTCCGCTTGCGAACGCAGTCCAGAACGCGATTAGCTGAAGCCGCGCCAACCCCGCGCCCATACAGAAGTGCGAGCCGGCGCCGAGAGCAACGTGATGGCGCGCGTTCTTGCGCTCAATATCGAGCTTGTGCGGCTCCACAAATCGCGCCGGATCCCGATTGGCGCTCCCCAGGAATACAACAACTCTCGCGCCTGCAGGCAGCATCACGCCGGCGAGATGTAGCGCAGCGCTCGTCGTACGACGAAGATAGTTCACTGGAGTGACGAAGCGCAGCGATTCCTCAACCGCGTTTGCGATGACCCCGGGTGTCGCCCTCATCAGTTCCCACTGCGAGCGAGTCTCACTGAGGGCGACAAGGAACCCGGCCATAGCGCTGCGTGTGGTCTCCAGGCCCCCGATAACGATCTGCAGCAGCATTCCATTGCGTTCCAAGACGCCGATAGGCCTGTCCGGGAATTCAACGCGCGCGAGCAAGGTCATGTAATCGTCGCGTGGCTCTCGGACGCGCACCGCCACGAGGTCCTCTAGGGAGGCGCAAAGTTGCGCGACCTCGGCGGCGCAGTTGTTGATTCCGTACTCGATGATTGCATCGCTCGGACCGCGCAATGGTTCAAGCTCGCCAGGCTCAAGACCCATGAGAAGTCCGAATGCGGTAAGCGGCACTTGCGCTGCGAGCCGCGTCACAAAATCAATATCGCGCTCACGCGCTGCCTGATCAACAAGGCTTTGGCAGGCCGCCTCGAGGCGCTCCTTGAAGCGACCCAGCTGGCGGGGCATCAAGGGAGGAAACAGCGTTTGTCGAAGCATCGTATGATCCGGAGGATCAAGATACGGCAACATAGCGCGCATGACCGGAGTCATCTGTGCGGACACGTCTTCGATCTGGATGCCCCGCAGCGCCGAGGAGTAACCGGCGGTGTCTTGCAGGACTGTCGTGGCCTCTTTGTGGCGCATCACGGCATAAAACGGGTGCAGTCCGTCGTTGAAGTAGACAGCACCTTGGCGTCTCACCTCGTCATAGAGGGCATGAGGGATCCCATTCCGGTAAAGACTCAGATCGTCTAGCAGTAGCATGCAGATTTGCGCTCCGGCATGGGCTCTGTTCTGCCTTAAGCGGCGCCGTTACTTACGAGGAAAGATGCTACCCCTGCTGCAGACCAGTCAGTCGTAACTAATCCGGTTGTCTTTGCGGACACCAAGCGATGTCCGCATGATTGCTTGTTCGCGCGCCGAGCGCCAACGTAAGTATTCAACGAGTGGTTGCGCTTCGTCGGTCTTGACCTCGCGCGCATGCTTGCAGATCGCGGCATTAGCTTCTTTGATTCCGAGCACCTGCCTGCCGACGACTTGGGAGATTCGCTCCAGGTCTTCCCGTTCGTAAGTTTCCGGGCCGTAGTCGATAAACGACCGAAGATAGGCGAGGAGATCGGCCGCTCCTTTTAGCTTATAGCTATTGGCGGCTCCGATCCCGGCGTCACCCGCCATCTGTGTAAGGGATTCGGTTGCATACGTGAACACGCTGAAACAGGGATCAGCGTTGCGGAACCGCACGGGTCCCTCTGCTAGGGAAATGTTGTTCAGGCGGCAAAGCGCATCGATGAGGGCTATCCCATTGATCTGCAGGAACGCGAATAACATCGGGACGTTTTGCAGGGCTGAGGGTCGCGACAGCGCCATCAAAATGCCGACGAGCCAGCGTACGAGCACAAGCGAGAGAGCATAATCGAGCTTCCGGTAATCGACCCGGGCGCCTGTCAGCTCCTGGTAGTTTTCCACATGCTCTCTCGGCTCTCCAAAAGGAGCGCCTAACGCGCGAGCGATGATACAGGCGACGTCCTCGAGCGGATGACCTATGCGCGTCATCTCCCAGTCGATGAGTGCCTTAATCTGTCCATTCTCAATCAAAAAGTTACCGGGCCCTACGTCGCCGTGCACGATCACTGGGGGTGCGCCGGGATCGGGCACCGAGCGCGTCAACCAATTCAGTCCGAACTCTACGAGCGGCTCACGGATTCCAACGCGTTGGTCGTACAAGCGGCGCCAGATCGCAAGATCGGCCGGTATGGACACGCCGAGCGGGGCGCTGCAGTAGTCCCCGAGCATGTGCATCGAAGTCGCCGGAACCTTCTGCAGTGCTACGACAATCGCCATCAGGTCGCGTCGCAGCTTGGCTTCCTCCGCCGGCGAGCCGATCTTTTGGTAGCTCGTATGACCGGGAATGAACTCCATGAGCATTGCGCTGTGGGCCGCCGAGAAAGCGCGTACCCGTGCCATGGGTACACCGTGACCCTCCAGCGAAGCAAGCACACGGTATTCGCGCTCGAGCGTAAATTCAGTGCCTGACAGTGGCCCGTGTCCCGCGTCGAGTCGTAGGAATGACCTGGCGCCGTTGGTGTCGGTGATGATGTAACTGTTGCGGGACGCGCCGCCGGTCAGTTCGTCTACCAGCTGCACGGGCGCACCGATGCTCTTCTCGATCCACGCCAAGAGACCTGCAGGAAGCGAGCTCATCGAGGAATTTCCGTCATTGACAGCAGCTGCCTCAGGCAATAATCGCGAGACTCGTTAGCACCAGACGAATGAGGTCAGCCTGCCGATGGGTATCCGTTTTCGTAAAAACCGATCGCAACTGAACGCGGGCGGTATTTTCGGAAATCCCTAGCGCAGCAGAGGCCTCGATGATTGAAACACCGTCAAGGAGCTCAGTGACCAATGCGACTTCAGCACGCGACAGTGCGTACAGCGTGGCGAATGCGCTGATGGACAGGCTGCGCTGCAGCCGGTCGGCGGAAAGAAAGATCGCGACGCCGGCCGCCGGCTTGCCAACTTCCGAGGGCCCGTCGTGGATTGGCTTGAGAAGCATGTAGAGCGCGCGCGCCGGGGACTCAGCGCCAATCTTCAGCGAACCAGCAGTACTCCCCAGATTGCCGTTTACGCCGAGGGCTGCCTTGATCGCTTTGGCGACAATCAGCTCGTGATCTGGTTCTCCAGCCTGAAGGTGGTTACCGACCAGACGAAGTAATTGAGTCTCCTTCATCATCCGCGACGCAGTCTCGTTCACGCGAATCACATGGCCACGTTCATTCAAAATGATGACGCCGAATGCAAGTTGGTCGATCGCCTTAATGTACGCGTTGTTCTCAAGATGCTCCCGTCGGTGTCGCTCATAGATAGCCAACGCAACTTTTAGGTGTGGATAAAGCCGCATCATCAACGACTTGTCCGCAAGTCCAAAGACCCCTACGGGTTCACGCCTTGAGATTTTCAGGCTTCCGACATAACCGCCACCGAAGACCACGTTGAGCGCCAGAATGTCCGTATTGCCGTCGAGCCTTAGCAATTCGTTGTAGTAGCGAGAGCGTAAAAGCATGTCGCGCGACACACGGTCGGAGATGTTGCATGCCACTCCTTCTTCGAGATCGAGGAACGGGTCGTCAGCAAAATTGGCGGTCCGGTACAACTCGAACAGTGCGGGCGTAGCATTTACATCGAACAGTTCTCCGCGATCACCTCGGGCGGGCTGTCGCAAGACAAGGGTCGCCGTGCAGCCCTGGAACTGCACGCATAGCGCCTCAAGGAACTCCGACCACGGGCTCGTCGCATGAACGCTCCGAAAGAGCGTAAGCAGCAGCTGGTCGAAAGTGGTCGATTCGCCACCCCCCTGCATCTTTTGTGACCTCCAGCCTGATTTCGTCGTACGCAGCAGTGTACCGTCACTTGCGCTCCAGGCTAGTTCACGCCGTCCAGGGATTGCTCATCAAGTAACCCTCTGTATCCCCGACGATATGCGCTTCAACAATGCGCCGACGGAAGTGGAGGCCCTCCTCGCCCACGGCGAACGAGTCGCTATAGCGGCCCCCGATGACGATACGGGGCACGCGATCGCGTAACTGGACGATTAAAAAGCGTGAAGTCGCAGCCACTGCCCCGTTTGAATCCAGGTAGATATCTACGTTTGACAGGTAATGCAGTGCACGCGTCGTCGCATAGACCGTTGCCGGATCTGCCGGCAGACCGTTGGCGTCGAAAAATAGCTGTCGGCGCAGCAAGTCACGCACACCTGCAACTCCGACATACACATGGCCCAGGCCGCCGACGATGATTTCACCCTGCGAGAAGAGCTGCGCAAGTTCCTCCACCTGACCACTGTCCTGCAAATCCACAGACCGGTGGATAAGACGCCGCGCAGCGTATTCTGTGGCAAAGTCGATAATCAGGAGCGCCTTACGCCCGCGCGCTGCGGTTTCGCGCATGCCATAGGGGAATGCTCCATACGTCCTGCTCCTCCCCGTAGATTGTGTCCTCGCCGACACGCCATTTCATCAAGTAGAGCCAAGTGATCAGGTTCGGATATGGCTCGTACACCATGCGGTTGAGCGGCACCCCCGTGCCGATCATGCGTCGCCCTTCGGCATCGGTGAGATCGATGTCGATCTGCAGCAGCACACTGTCCCGATAGATACAGCGCCGGGATCCACCGGCAAGGTTCACACGGCGACCGTCGCGCGAAAGGTAGCCTTTGAACACGTCTTCTTGTGTGCCGCCAGGCCGCGAATAGCTCACAAACGCGAGCTCTTCGGACTGGCCGTGGCAGTAGTTCATGCGGATGTCGTCAGTCATCACGCGCGGTCCCCAGGAGCGGTCCCGGATGCCGAAGCAGTCGATTTCGTGGCGCCGCTCGCCGAGCTTTACATGTCCACGGTAGTGACCCGCCTGATCAATGTGGCCGTTAAAGAACTCCGACATGCCCTTCGCGGTGACGATCTCCGGTGGTGTTACGGCGTCAAACCGCATCGCGACCTCGATGTCTCGGCGTGAATAGGACATCTCGTAGCGATAGCCCTCCTCGATGGTCCGCAGGCGCGTGCCGCAGTCCAGATTGAGCGAACGCAGGTCTGTGGGCGTGAGGAGTGGTCGGTTCACGTCGTAATGAAAGACGGGAATATCCCAGGGCAGGTATTCCTTGTCGTCCCAGATGAGACAGCCGCCACCATAAATGCCCAGGACCGGGCGGAACCAAGTGTAGAGGTAGACGGTAGTGGCCACCTCCGGAATCCAAGCCCCATACCAGAAAGTTTCGGTCCAATACGGCTGGGTCTTGTCCCAGTCGTGGAAGGTGTCGACGGAGTTCTCGACGATCAGCATGGTGCTATTCGCCTTGCGCGGCTGTCGGCCCGAGCGAACAGCATAGGTCGGAAGGCGCGGCCCGTTAAATCATCGAAATCAATTATCCCTTGAAGATAAGTTACCTTCGCGGACCGGCTAAGCGCACCCTGAGCACCCGTCTCATAACCCATTTCGGTGATTGACGCCCAGCGGACCGAGGTCGAGTCTGCTCGTTGCATCATGGACGCATACAACCGTGGGGTCCGAGGGTAACTCGCTCAATGAACTCGGTAGACCGGACAGCAATCGAGAATCTCGTCTTCCGATACGCCCGCTACGTCGACACAGCACAATACGACGCACTTGGTGCACTGTTTGCCGATGCGAAGGTTACGACGAACAAGACTGACCAGGTCTTCGTGGGTAAGGACGCCGTGCGGGACGCCTGGCGCACGAGCAACAAGCGCTTCGCAGGGGGCACGCCGCTGACTCAACATGTCATCAGCAATCTGGAATTTGAGCCCACGAACGAGGGAACCGTTGTACACGTCACGTCCTACTTCACTGTTTTTCAGGCGACCCCGAAAATCCCGCTTCAACCCATCGTGTGCGGCCGTTATGACGATGCGTTCGATCGAGGTGCGGATGGTTGGCGGTTCCGCTCAAAGCATATAGAGATCACGCTGCTCGGGGACATGAGCGATCACCTCAACTTCGACATCAGCATGAAGCAAGAAACGGGCGATAGATGACCCACGTGGCTTTTCGGACATCACGGCGAAACATACAAGCGGCTCGGTGCACCGCTTTGCGGCGACGTGCGCACCGCCTTGCGACGCCTGGACCTAACGTGAATCGGTAGCTGCGTAGTTCGCAATTGCGTTCGTGAACACATTGCGAACGCGGCATTAAGGGGGAACTGCTATGACGTCATACGCCCGTGGTGGGCTCATGTTTCTAGCGATCTTCAGCGGTGTGACAATCGCGCCAGTAGCGAAAAGCGATGAGCCGGTGCTCGAGGAGGTGATGGTGACCGCGCAGAAGCGCGAGGAGAACCTTCAGGAAACACCCATCTCCCTCGTAGCCATTGGTGCCGAGGAATTGGAGGAACGCCACATCGCCAACATTGCGGACTTGGCAAACGACGTTCCTGATCTGCATGTGATGCCCTTTGGGAGCGCGTCGACGACGCTCGAAGTCTTTATCCGCGGGGTCGGCACGGTAGACAGTCAGGTCACTGAAGACCCTCCGGTGGGAATCTACGTGAACGGTGTGTATATCGCCCGGCCTGTGGGTCTGTCCACCGACCAGGCCGATATCGAGCGCATCGAAGTGCTACGCGGCCCACAAGGTACCTTGTATGGTCGCAACACGACCGGGGGCGCCATCAACATCATCACTGCCAAGCCCGAAGATAATTTTTCAGCCTCGCAACTCGTGAGTTACGGCAATTACAATGCAATAGTCTCGCAATCGATGGTAAATCTACCGGTCACGGACACGTTCTACGTCAGAGCGTCGCTCAACTGGAGCGACCGCGACGGCTGGGTAACAAACACGGGGGTGGGCCGTGACTTTTCGGAGCACGACGACTTATCAGGCCGTATCGATGCGCGCTGGAAGCCCACCGAGGCACTCACGATCGACTTTTCATACGATCAGGCAAAAGATGTTTATACCAGCGACTACTATCAACTGATGGAAACAACTCCTGCCTTCTCGTTCCTGCCAGAGCAGCCGTATCGCGTCCTCAGCGCGACCCTGCCTAATCCATACCAGCCTAGTAACGATGAAGTCTCGGGCTACACATTGACCGCCAGCTGGCAGACGGCGATCGGCGAACTCAAGTCCATCAGTGCCTACCGGACTTTGTACTCGTGGGAGTATCAGGATTTTTCGGGCAATCCGACCGTGGCCATATACCGCAATGATCCGATCATCGTCGATCAACACCAAAACTCTCAGGAGTTCCAGCTGGTGGGGTCGAACGCCCCGAAAACCTTCGACTATATCGCCGGATTGTATTGGTTCAGGGAGCGCGCAACGTCGCTCGATACGGACGTCGTCGATCTCTACGATATCAGCACTATCAACAACGTGACCGCGACCAATAGCACTTACGCCGCTTATGGACAGGTTACGTGGCGGCCGGATGCGGGATCGCCTTGGGCTTACACGGTTGGCGCCCGCTATACCAAGGACAAACGCGAGGCGGTGAACTACACGACCGCCCCCGGAAACACCGAGTATGACAATACTTCGCCGTCAGTTATGGTGACCTACAAGCTCTCGGCCGACGCCAATCTATACGCCAAGGCAGTTGACGGCTACAAGGCAGGCGGCTTCAACTGGCGCGAGGGTAATTTCAATAACCCCTTCGGTCCTGAGAAAATCACGACTTACGAATTGGGATGGAAGACCGAGTGGCTCAACCATCGCTTACGTTGGAACAACGCGCTGTTTTATTCGAACTACACGGATATCCAGATGGATATTCTCGTACCGAATCAGCCTAACCCCACATTGACGGAGACTCAGAATGCCGGTAAGGCCCGGGTCTATGGGGACGAGACAAATTTAGAGTTTGCGGTGACCGAAGCTTGGCGCGTAAGCCTCAATTACGCGTACCTGTACAACAAGATTCTCCAGGTCAACGGCGATGATCCGAATCTTTGGCACTTGGCCGGGGCGCCGAAGAATTCCGTCAACGCGACGGTGAGCTGGGATATCGCCAAACTTCCCCTCGGCATGCTAAATGCGACGTCAGATTATTCTTGGCGGGCCGTGTCATACACTGCATCGCGCGACGTTTTGGGCGATGGTGCCACTGTTCCATCCTATGGAATCGCCGACTTCCGTCTTTCGTTGACGGGCAACGACTGGGTTGGTCATGGAACGAATTGCCGCGCATCAATATGGATGAAGAATGTCACGAACACGGACTACCTAGAGGATCCCTTTGGCAGTTTCTCAGGCCTGCACGCCGTCAAACTGTCGAATTTCGGCACCCCGCGCACTTTTGGAGTCGATTTTCGCGTCAAATTCTAAATCCCCCTCGCGATGGTCGGGGTGAGGACTGTCTAGTGAACACGTCGTCCAGCGGACTCATGCTTGAGAACAGTACGCACCCCGCGCAACGCGCCTCGGCGTTTTCGGCTCGCTATGCATCCGAAGGAAAAAAGGCAGCATGGCTTGAACTATACGCGGACAATGCGATTCTCGAGGATCCGGTCGGCATCTCGCCGCTGGACCCCTTAGGACTCGGACACCGCGGTCGCGAGGCAATGAGCCGGTTCTGGGACCTCGTGATGGGTCCAGGCAAAATGCGGTACGCGATCCGCGAGTCGTATCCCTGTGGGGATGAATGCGCCAATGTCTGGACGCTGACTAACACGCTGCCTGGAGATGTAGACGTCACGGTTGAACTCGTCAGCATCTACAAGGTGAACGCGTTGGGGAAGCTCACAGCGATGCGCGCCTACTGGAGCTACGCTGATGTGGAACAGAAGCTGAAGGCAGTGATCAGCCGCTGACCGTTGAAGCGATGCCGAGTTTCGTGCCTTCTTGCGTCGCTACAGATTGCACACCGTACAGACTTCTATGAGTCACCTGCGCGAGGCCGCCGAGTGTCTTGGGCTGACGATGATTTGCGAGTAGCCTCGGAGGAATCGATGCTTAACCACGATCTTCCTGCAGGAATCCCGGAGTGGCTAGCGCACGTTTGCGGCGGCGAGGTGACGCGTCTCGAACGGCATACCGCCCGGCGCGAGGCGTGGCTCGTCGATGCCACCGGTCCCACGGGCGGGTCTGTCGAGGGATTTCTGCGACTCGAGCGCACCCCGGATGCGGACAACCCTTGGTCACTCGGTCACGAGACGCGCATTGTCGAGGCCTTACGTGATACCAGTGTGCCGGTGCCGCGCGTGCTGGCGTGCAATGATGCGCTCGCGTGCACACTGTTCGAACGCGTGCGAGGCAGGTCCGACTTGCACAATGCGCCTCCGCACCAACAGCGTCCCGTCTTAGAGCATTTCTTTGATATCGTCGCTGATCTCCACAATATCGATATTGACAGATTCTCTCCGAGTGCATTTCCGCGGCCTGCGAGCGCGCGCGACTGCGCGCTTCGCGAAATGGATCTCGTCACCCGGCGCTGGGCGGGATTTCTCTCCGAGTATCACGATCCTCTTATCACCTACGGCATTGATTGGCTGGAACGATTCGTTCCGAGGAGCGTGCCGCGGGTTTCGCTGGTTCAGGGCGATACGGGCCCGGCTAATTTTCTGTTTGAGGGGAACCGTGTCACTTCGGTCATTGACTGGGAGTGGGGCCACCTCGGTGACCCTCTAGAAGATCTCGGCAACATCTGCGTGCGAGAATTCTGGAATCCCTCTGGTGGGCTCTCAGGCCTGATGCAACGGTACCAACAACGCTCCGGCGTAATGGTGAATCTTGAGGCTGTGCGCTACTACCGGGTGCAACAGAACATGAGGGGAATGATACCTATCGCAGAACGTACGCTTGTTGCCGCTCCTCGCGAGCCATTGGCTTGGTATCTTGCCTACCGATACGTTGGTGACCGCGCCACTCTCGAAGCGATGGCGGAATCGATGTGCATCACGATCGAAAGGCCGGAGATGCCCAACGACGAGGGCACCGTCGATCCTCTCGCCGCGGCCGCTGAATGGGCCAATGAACATGACGTGCGTCCCGCAATCACGGGTGCGTTCGCTAAATCCCGGTCGGACGACATCTCGGTTCTCGTAAAGTGTATGGAGCGCGTCCACCGATTGGGAAACGCCATAGAACGTGCCGACCTAGCGGATCTCAGCGCCCTGCTCGGACGGCGCATTCGCAGCGCAACACTGGGTAACTCGGCGCTGGACACTGCCATCCATGAGCGGCGTCTCGATGACGAGCGCCTGATCCAATTTCTGGGTCGGCGAGCATATCGGCGGGAATGGCTCTACTCACCTGTTACACAGCTTTACCCTAATAGACGGTGGGCCGCGCTTGATTAACGCAGTTCGAAGGTACATCCGACGCTCCCATTATCGGCAGTTTTTGTGGCGCTGGCAGCTGCCCACGCGCTTGTGCCGTCGGATCAGGAAACCAGAACGGTCATTTGAAGCATAGGTGTCTTGAAGTCCGATTCGCTGGCGCGATATGGAGAATGCTGTGGAATTCTCAGACTATCTACAAATCCAAAACCTGTTGCATCGCTACGCCTACCTCATGGATCAGGCAGACTTCGACGGAGTTGGCCAGATCTTCGCGCACGCCGACGTTCATATGCCGGGCGATTCCGGTATTTATCGGAAAGATCCGGTCGGGCTTGCAAACATGTTCCGGCGGTGGAATCGCGTCTACGCGGATACCGGCACGCTACGAACGCGCCACATCACGACTAATTTAATTCTCGAAGAGGACGGTTTTGAGCGCGCAATGGGACGATGCTACGTTCTCGTGGTACAGGCGACGCCGACGTTTCCGCTGCAGCCCGTAATCGCGGGTACATACGAGGACAAGTTCGAAAAGGTGAGCGGAGTGTGGCGCTTCGCCGAGCGTCGTGAAGAGTTCAAGAACTTCGAACTGGTGGGCGATCTGAGCTCTCATCTTGCGATAGATTTCACGCCCCAATTGGTCGGCAAGTAGGCGCTACGCGAGTCGGAACGGCGGTGGAGAATCCGGATCTGTGACAGTTCACACGCGAGTGTTGCCGCTTGAAAATGGGCGCAATTTCCGCGACCTCGGAGGCTATGTCACGTCGGACGGACGTTCAGTTCGCTGGAGGCACCTGTTCCGCTCCGGGACGCTTGCGCAACTGACGACCGTCGATCACGGAATCCTTAACGGGCTCGATATCCGAGCGGTATGCGATCTGCGCACAACCGATGAACGGCTCGCGGAACCGAGCGCGTGGCCACCCGAAGCGGTTCGCCTTCTTTCTTGGGATTATCAACTCGACCATGGCGCAGTCATGGGCGTCTTTCGCCTGGGGGTGCCGACACCAGAGCAGGTGCGTGGCGCCGTGATGGAGTTCTATCTAACAGCGCCCGAGGACTTTGCCGGGCGATTCGCGGCAATTTTCAGCTTGCTTAATGCGGGCGAAGCTCCCCTCGTCATCCACTGTACGGCTGGTAAGGATCGAACAGGCGTAGCTGCGGCGATCGTGCTACGTGCTCTTGGAGTACCCGCGGATGTCGTAATCGAAGACTATGCACTATCCGATAGACTTGTCGATTACGAAGGTCTTTACAGCAGCAGGAACTCGCAGAACAACGGCTCATGGGCATTCCTCGCTGAGCTTTCGCCCGAGGTTCGAGCGCCTCTCATGGCGTCGGAGCCGGCGTACCTCGAAGCCATGTTTAGCAGCCTTAACCGGCGCTATGGCTCCCTGGACGGCTACCTGGCATCGCGGCTGGGTGTGACAGGTGAAGTACTCGCGCGCATTCGCAACCTCTACCTTGATCGTTAGTCAATTCACGGAGCTTGTCGGCTGACGTCCACTGCGACAGCCCGAGAAAGGACCGGCGGTCAGCGCAGATCACCCAGCACCTCGCTCGCGTGTCCGGAATCGAGGTATTCGCGCACCGTTTTGATTTTGTCTTTTTCCAGTAGCACCAATAGATGGTATAGATTGTTGTAGAGCTTGCCGGCGCGCGTCAACCCGTAGGACTCCGCTTCGATCGCCACGCGATCGTCCTCGGCGGTCGTCGCTGTAATTGTGAAGCGCAAGCCCGTCGGGAAATCTTTGGCCGAATCCGCAACCAGTTTGCGATAGCTTGCCTTGGTATAGTCTGAGGGGTACGGATAGTCCGTCGCGCGGGCCATTAGCTTCCAGCTCGCATCGTCCGCCACGCGCTCCCAGCAGGCCTCGTCGCCATTTGCAAGTTCCTTGAAGAAATCGAGCGCGAATTGACGCGCGGCCGCAGCTTTCACGTTTTTCTCCGGTTACAACGATCAAGACGTTACTGGGCAGCTCTTCGAATGAGGATAGAAGATCCTTATGAAAATGACGAGCGTGATCAAGCTCAACAACCCCGCTGCAGCGGAGGGATGACTTCACTATGGCCGAAACCGCCCGCGACGAAATTATTCAGCTGGCCGGATCCACTCGCGCTCTGGAACCGCAGCTCGAGGTCGCCCTTGCGATGCGGCGTGTCGAGCTGAACGACGAGGTGCGTGACGGCATCGCTCAATTTCGAGCACGTCTTAATTGCAAGGCGTCGTACGCCCACCGACGGGACAGCTCGGTGAGCGAAATGAGCTTCGGAGCTTCTGGTTAACATCGGCGCGCAGATGCGATCGCGGTCTTCAGTTCGGCGCAGATCGTGGCCACCACGTAACTGTGCGCCACGATTTTTACTTAAGCGGTGCTCCTGACGAGCTTTATGCACGCAGGTTATTGAAATCCTTGGGTAGCATTGATTCGCCCTACCGCTTATAATAGATTCACTATATGAGCGTGCCTTCCCCCGATTTCGCTACCGTTCAGGCGTTGCGCAGCGATGTGGCGCTGCAGCTTGCGCGCCATACGCATCGTATGGGGGTTTCACAAGTGGCAGCCGCAAAACAGCTCGGCTTACCGCAGCCGACGCTGAGCAAGATTATCAATGGTCGTGTGTCAGACATCTCGCTCGAGCTGCTAATCCGCGTAGCCGTACGCGCGGGCCTGCCCATGACGCTCCAGACAGGCCATGTCCCGCAAGAAGCCGGCGCCTTTAGCTCTGGTACTCATTCACGTTCAACCCGAGCGTTCCGATCCAAGCTCGGAGATGCAGCCCGCCAATCCTTGAGCCAATCCGAGGCTAGTCTTACACCCTCGCAGCGACTAGAGGCCTTTCTCGAACACAATCAGTTGCTGGGCGCTCTGCATCAGGCCGGCCGCGCCGCTGAGGCACAGCGAGTGCCGGAAAGACGTGTCCGAAGCGTGAGGACCGATCGGGCGGGTCAATCTGCGCTCCTGTTCCTCGATGCAGTCGAGATCCTGCAGCGCGAGAAAGTCGACTATGCAGTAATTGGCGCCTTCGCGCTCTCGGCACACGGAGCGGTTCGGGGTACAACGGACGTGGACGCTCTCCTCTTCACGACGCCGAGGACCTTGGCAAAACTGCGCACGGAATTTGAGCGAGCGGGCTTTGCGGCACAATTGCGCCGCGGAGACCCGGACGACCCCATCCCCGGGATGCTTGTCCTAAGCGACAGTCATAACAATCGTGTTGAACTTCTCGGCGGACTCCGCGGAATGGATCCTGCGATTTTCTCCCGAACCGTGGAAGTTCCGCTCCTCGGTGTGAACCTTCGGTTCGTCAGCCGCGAGGATTTGATTGCGATCAAGTGCTTTGCGGGTGGCCCGCAAGACCTCCTCGACGCGCAGTCTGCGTACCGTATTGCGCAAGGCCCGGTTGACCTGGATCTGCTGCGCGCTGTGACTCGGCGATTCGGTCGGGAGGCGGCCGATAATTTGGAGCAGGTCCTCGCGAACTGACTCCGTGCCGTCCCACCGCTTCAGCTATTCGAAACGTGGCTCAGAGCGATGAGTGGGCCCTGCAGCGCCGCTACATGCAACTTGAAGGCTTGCAGACGCTGACCGACAATCAACCCGCTCGGCTGTCCGCTGTGGCACGCTGAGCACGAGTCCAATCGAACCAGATATCACGACTCGTACACCACGTCCGGGGACACGATCCCAACGGTCACTCGTGCGACCTGAACGACAAGCAAAGCGCTAGTCGTCCTGAGGCTGCCAGTTCGCCGTAGCGCTGCTGTCAGCTCAAAAAGCCCGCTTTGAAATTGGCGAACGATTTGAGATTTGGGGCCAGTTCTGGGGCAGCTTGCGAAGATACCGTTGCCCTTAGCTTTTGCCGGGCCCCAACTTCCTGAGCCCCTCGTAGCCGCGCCTGTAACTGCGAGCCGTTTACGAGCTCGATCCGCGTCGGGATCCGCCGTCTCCCTGTCGACTTATACCATCGTGTAATTGACTCAATTCATCACTGCTGGCGCAATCGCGCAGTCTGGATTGTTCTGGTGCATCCGCAGCTCAATGTCTCGTGGGTCAGGCGACGAAGTGACGACGCTACCTTCATCCGCGCCCAATACCATGGGCCACCCGAGTGTAAGTTTGGTTGTCCGCCGTCGGGACTATATCGGATCTTTAGAGTAAAGGTTGTCGATTACACGCGTAAGGGCACCGTGCTCACGGACCACGAACTAGCGATAGCACGCGATATCAGCAAATGTCCCTCCAGCGCCTACAATCTGTCGCGAGCGAGAATGGCAAAAGGATTCCGCGACGTGTGAAGAGAATACCGATGCGTTCCATCCCTGTTCGCTGGAGTCTCTTGGGAGTGGTCATTATCGGCGTCGTCGTCTATGGAGGTGCGGGGTTAGGGCGCGTAGTCCATGGCAGCGGCGCAGGTCATGATCAAACGATCTTTTCGGCCCAGCTGCCGAACGTGCCCGGTAAGACCCTCACGGCTGTTGTGGTCGAGTACGGACCCGGAGGCAACTCACCAGCGCACCGTCACGCCGGCAGCGTCTTCGCCTATGTACTCTCCGGACAAATTCGCTCGGAGAATTCGGCGACTGGCCCAGTGCGGGTCTATCGCGCCGGGGAGACCTTCTTTGAGCCCCCGGGCAGCACTCACCTGGTTAGTGCAAATGCGAGTGACACGGAGCCTGCGAGCCTCCTTGCGGTCTTCGTTGCAGACGACCATGCACAGTTGACTCAACCAGCACACTGATTGGGTCGACGGTTCTGGAACTCAGTCCAGATCTCACGGAGGACACACTCATGACCCTGACAATGAAAGCCAATCGCATCCATAAGTTCGGAGGTCCGGAGGTTATCCTCTTCGAGGACGTGCCGCGCCCAACGCCCGGTACGGACGAGCTTCTGGTCCGAGTTCATGCGGCAGGCGTCGGGCCGTGGGATGCCTGGGTACGAGCCGGGCGTAGCGTATTGCCACAGCCTCTACCGCTCACACTCGGCGCAGATCTCGCGGGCACTGTCGAGGCGACCGGCTCGCGCGATAGTCCCTTTTCCGTGGGCGGCGAAGTGTTCGGGGTTACCAATCCCCGTTTTACCGGTGCGTACGCGCAATATGCGCTCGCCTTCACTCACATGCTGGCGCACAAGCCCCGCCGCCCGGACTTCCTCGAGTCTGCCGCGGTGCCGGTGGTGGCGGTGACCGCCCGACAGATGCTCTTTCGTGACGCGGGAGTGCGCCCGGGTGACCGTGTGCTGGTTCAGGGTGCCGCTGGGAACGTGGGCGCCTGCGCAGTGCAATTCGCGCGTGCGGCCGGAGCGCACGTCATCGCATCGGTTCTTCCGAAAGACAAGGAGGAAGCGCTGCGGCTTGGCGCCGACGAGGTGATCTCACTTCCCAGTGAGGAGGCGCAAGGCCTGAAGGGAACTTTGGACACCGCGATCGACACGGTCGGGGGCAAAGCCCAAAGGGACTTGTTCGCATTAGTGCGCAAGGGTGGAACCTTAATATCCTCAGTCTCCGTGCCCGATGCGCAGCTCGCCGAACAATGCGGGGTCGAGGCTAAGTTCATTTTGGTGGATGTCAACACCGAGGACCTTGAGGCAGTCGCGGATCTCGTCGATGCACAGCAGCTCGTCGTGCGCATCGGGCAGGTGCTCCCGCTAGGAGCCGCTCGACAGGCCCACGAGATGCTGGAGCATCTGCGACCGCTGCCGGCCGGCAAAGTCGTGCTCAACGCACTGAGCGACTCATAACGTATCGCGGTCAAGAGCCTACGGGGGGGCTTGCCTGCGACGGGCTGATACAGGCAGTTGGCGCCCCCCGGCCGGAGTTGCCGAACTGATCTAACAACTTGAATGGACAGCGAATTTCCGCGGTGGTAACTCTTTAGTACCCACCGCGTTACCCGTCGAGGATCGTGTCCCCGGACTGGTGCGAGTCGTGATATTTGTTAACTTTCCACTTTCAGTCGTGCTGATTCATTGCAGTAACCAAATATGGTGGTACTCCTTCTCAAACCTGTAACAGGGGTCCGAATCCCGTAGGGAGCGCCGGTTGTCAGATCCCGGTCAATGGCTGTGTCGCGGCACTCCTTGGGTTTGAGCCAAGCGTTGGTACTTGACTGCGCTCTCAAGCACGGCGCCGTCTTGCAGCTGTCCGACGTCAGCGCGCTGGATCTCCTGCCACGGTGTCTGGCTCGGCGGGTAATGGTAACCGCCCTCCGCTTCGAGTGCCTCCCTGCGTCGCCTGAGCTCCTCGTCACACACAAGCATGTTCGCCGTGCCCCGGCGTAAGTCGATGCGGATTCGGTCACCGGTGCGCAGCAGCGCCAGGCCGCCGCCCGCTGCCGCTTCTGGCGACGCGTTAAGAATCGAAGGGGAGCCGGAGGTGCCGGACTGCCGTCCGTCGCCGATACATGGCAACTCGTGAATGCCTGCTTCGATCAGTGCCGCGGGCGGCTGCATGTTGACCACCTCAGCGGCGCCCGGATAGCCGATCGGCCCGGCGCCTCGAATTACGAGCAGTGTGTTCTCGTCGATCCCCAGCCTCGGATCCTCTATGTTCGCGCGATAATCCTCGGGACCATCGAAGACGACGGCACGACCCTCGAACGCTTCCGGGTCCGCTGGATTGGACAGGTAGCGAGCGCGGAATGCATCGGAGATCACGCTGGTCTTCAGAATCGCTGAATCAAATAGGTTGCCCCGCAACACGCGAAAGCCGGCGGCCGGCCTGAGCGGCCGCTCGCAGCTTCGGATGACGCGCTCGTCGGTGCTGCGCGCCTCGCGGCAGTTCTCGCCGATCGAGCAGCCATTCGCGGTAAGTGCCTCCTCGTAAATGAGCCGCTGCTGGATTAGCTCGCCCACGACCGCTGGGACGCCACCCGCGCGGTGGTAGTCCTCACCCAGGTACTCGCCGGCAGGCTGCAGATTGACCAGCAACGGAACGTCATGACCGTACGTCTGCCAGTCGTCTATCGAGAGCTCGACGCCGACGTGGCGCGCCAGCGCAATGAGATGGATCGGTGCATTGGTCGAGCCGCCGATCGCTGAATTGACGCGGATCGCATTCAGAAAGGCTTCGCGCGTCAGGATGTCCGATGGCTTGCGGTCTGTTGCCACCATCTCGACGATCTGCTTGCCCGTCAGATAAGCGCATTCCTGCCGATCGCGGTGCGGTGCCGGAATGGCCGCGGAGGCGGGCAGCGACATACCGAGCGCCTCGGTGAGCGAATTCATCGTCGTCGCCGTGCCCATGGTATTGCAGTAACCAGTCGACGGTGTCGCTGCCGTCACCATCCGCGTAAAACCGGCCTGGTCGATCCGGCCGGTGGCCAACAGCTGGCGCGCCTTCCAGAGGATTGTGCCCGAGCCGATGCGCTTGCCCTCGTACCACCCGTTGAGCATCGGTCCCACCGAGAGTGCGATCGCCGGTATGTTGACTGTAGCCGCAGCCATCAGGCACGCGGGAACTGTCTTGTCACATCCTATAGTGAGTACGACACCGTCCAGCGGATAGCCAAACAGCAATTCGACAAGTCCCAGGTAGGCCAGATTGCGGTCGAGACCCGCGGTCGGTCGCTTGCCCGTCTCCTGGATCGGATGCACTGGAAACTCGAGCGGAATCCCGCCGGCCTCACGGATGCCATCTTTGACGCGCGCGGCAAGAGTCAGATGATGCCGGTTGCAGGGGGCAAGATCGCTGCCAGTCTGTGCAATGCCGATGATCGGTCGGTTCGATTGCAGTTCCGCGATAGACAGGCCGAAGTTCGTGTAACGTTCGAGGTACAGAGCACTCATGTCGGGGTGACTCGGATCGTCGAACCAACAGCGCGAGCGCAGTCGCACGCGACGCGCAGCGCCGTCGCTGTCCTGGGACCCAATTGCATTCGGGAATTCTTGTGACATCGATCTCTCCGCGCTCGCCGTGCGGCGGGTCATAGTCTAGGATGTACACGCGCCGCGAGCCGGCGACGCGGCTGATTGCTCGAAAACGCAGACTTGGGATCTGCGCGAACTGTCGCCGCCGCGGCTACCGCAAAGCAGCGAGTTCCGGTACAGTTCGGAATGCAACAACGAACCTGCACTGGCGCCCGGAAGGCCCTCGTGAAAAAGTCGCACAATCGCCAGCCGACCAGCGACAAACCAAATTCGATCGCAGGCACCCGGGCGATCCGCAGGACCTGTATGGTCCTGCGAGAGGTTGCGGGTGCTACCAACGCCGGTGCTTCGCTGCAGCAGCTGGTGGCGGCGACCAGACTGCCAAAGAGTTCAGTCCACCGGTACCTCGAGGTGCTGGTGCAGGAGAGATTTCTCGAGCGTGACGTCCGCGCCGGCACGTATCGCCTCGGGGCGAGCTTTGTCACGCTTGCGAGTAACGAGGCCCAGCTACTCGTGTTGCGGGCACGTCCATACCTGGAACGTCTCCGCGACCGTTTCGATGAGACCGTAAATCTGGGGAGTTTGTCTGGCGATAACATCATTTACTTGGACATTGTCGAGAGCCCGAGAACGGTACGCCTGGCGGCCCGCGTTGGTGACCGCGACATGGTTCATTCTACCGCGTTGGGCAAGGCGCTCGCGGCGGAACTCCCCGAGGCCGAGTTGCGCTCGCTGCTCCAACGCACCGGACTTCCCCGACGAACCGCCAATACCATCACCCGGGCACCCGAGTTCATGAAGCACCTAGAGCTGGTGCGCCGCCACGGCTTTGCGCTCGATGATCAGGAGAACGACGTCGAGGGACGTTGCGTTGCCCTGGCGATGCCCACGCCCTGGGCACAGTACGCGATCAGCGTAAGCGGAATTACGTCACGTTTCCCCATGTCCAAGGCTATCGACGCCGCACGCGAGATTCGCCAGGCCATCTCCGAACTCTCAGGACAGACGATGCCGCCGGTCAAGCTCTACAAACTGAGCGCATAATCGCGCAACCTGCGGGTCTCGCCGTCTGTTGTACGACCCGCGGCTTACCTGCGAGCTGCTACTGCACGCCTCCAGAACGCTCCCATCTCTTCGAGCGTCAGTCCTTTCGTTTCCGGCATCAGGCGCCACACGAACAACGCACATGATGCACAGATCATCGCAAACACAAAATACATTCCGGCCGACGTTCCAGTCCTCTGCCGAAGCCAATCCATCGCGATCGGGAAAAGCTGCGCCGTCAGGAAGGAAGAGCCGAACAGAAACACACACACAATGGCAAGCGCGTAACTGCGCACCCGGTTCGGAAAAATTTCGGAAACGATGATCCAGCTGAGCGGCGCGAGGCCAAACGTAAAAGTGCCGGCGCCCAGCATCATGGGAATGAGCACGGATAGCGATGGTGCGTGCAAGGCCAGCAGTGCCGCCATCAGCAGATGGCTGGCCGCCATACCGAGGGTGCTGGCAATGAGAATGCCGCGTCGACTATAGCGATGAATCAACGGAAACGACACGAGCGTGGAGATGAAGATGACCACATAAACCGGCAGAGCTGACAGCACCGAGTGCGAGCCGAACGATATCCCGGCGTCGTTCAGAATGGTGGGGCCGTAGAGCAGCATCATGTTCACGCCGTTTATTTGGGAGAAAATCATCAAAATGATGCTGAGCTGCAGCGGCTTGCGGCAGTATGGGCGCAGCACTTCGCGTATGCCTGACGCACTCGCATTGACGTCCTGGATGATTTCCTCCAGCTCCTGCCGGGCCCGGTCAGGGCCATTGATGCGTCTCAACACGGCGAGCGCGCGCTCACTATGGCCCTTTGCGACCAGCCACCGCGGGCTCTCCGGGACGATCAGCAATCCCAGAATCAGGACGGCAACGGGCACAGCCTGGGATGCAAACATCAAACGCCATCCGCCATCGTATTCCGCGACCGCGTAGCTCACGATCACGGCGAGGTTGATGCCGATGACGCCCACCAGCTGGTTCACGTTTACCAGGGGCCCGCGCAGCTGAGCCGGCGAGAGCTCCGCGATGTAGATCGGACACGAGATCATCGCCAGACCGACACCCATGCCGCCGATAACGCGCCCGAGCACGAACTCGCCGATCGTCGGAGCGACCGAGCAGCCGATCGTGGAGATGAGAAACGCGCCGGCGGAGAGCATCATCGTGCGCCGGCGGCCAATCGCATCCGCAAACCACAACCCGAGCAACGGTCCCAGAATCGCCCCGAGAATTGCGCTGCTGGTCGCCCAGCCGGCCAGAGCCGGTGAGAGTGCGAATTCGCGGGTGAGAAAAGGCAAAGCGCCGGCGATGATCACCAGATCGTAGCCAAACAGAAACCCTCCGGCCGAGGCCACGAACGCGACGCCGGCGACGTACCGCAGGTTATATGAGCGCCGGTGCGCTGCCGACTCGGGCTCGGCACGCCGCATGCCTGGCGAGTCGTCATCGGGCAACGGGCTCAGATTCATGCCCTGACTCGACTACAGAATAGCCCTGTCGCCGCGGCGCATACTGCGGATACTGCAGTCGCGCCCCGGAAGGGATCATGAGCGGTGCTATTAGGCTGACTCCGCAGTCTCGTTCACCAGTGATAGACCAGGGCCACACCGACTGTTCGCGGCTGGACCGTAAATGCGCCCGATGTAATGTCTACAAGCCCCAGGTACTCGTTTAACAACGGGTGAGTGTCGAGGAGATTGTCGGCGAATAACGCGAGGTCGGTCCCTTTCCCGAACCGCAGTCCGACGCGGGCATTGAGCAGATGGACGGCCGGATCCGTGGTCACGCTGGGATCGTAGCTCTCATTGGTCGGGTCCTGAGCCGGCGTAAGGCGATTCTGGCGACTGTTATACCGGTCCTGAACGAACACATACCAATTCGTACCCGCCCGTAGCTGCGCCTGGTACTGCACTTCCGCGGTCACATTCCAAGGAGAGATGTCCGAGATCGCCTGACCTGATCGCGCGAGAATTCCGCCGAATATCTCGGTGTTGCTTGTGTAACGTGCATCTGTGTATCCGACGTACAAGCCCACACTCCAGTTCGCGCTGAGCAGCATCTTCGCGGACAGGTCGAATCCATCACTCTTAGAGTCCCCGAGATTGTATGCGACGTGCGTCGCACATGCCGGCAAATGGATCGCGCTGATGATGTCATTCCAATTGATGTGGTAAACGCTGCCGTCAATCGCGAGCCTCCGGTCAAACGAGTAGCTCTTCGCACCCAGCTCGTAGCTCCAGAGGTAGTCTGGATTGTAGGTGTCCGTGTTTCCCAGCTGGGACAACTCCGCCTCGCACGCCGCCGTCGTCAGGTGTACGGGAATGTTGACGCCGCCCGGGCGATAACCTTTGGCGGCGGACGCGTAGACCAAATTCTCATCGTTTATCTTCCAGTTCACGCCGAATTTGGGTGCCGTGACATGACCGGTGGCTGTATCGGTTATGTCGCTAGGACCTCCAACCAGCGGGCCGTTAGAGACAGTCCGATACGTCGAGTCCTCATCTTCATAGCGCACAGCAGCGACGAGCGTGAAGTGCCTACCGATGTCGTACTCGAAATGTCCAAAGGCGGCTTTCGACGTGTCCTCGATCAGCTGATCGGAGATATAGGAATAGCCATTCACAAGACCCGAACCCAGAAACTGTTCGATGGTCTGACCCGTGTTCTGCAGAATCTCGGCAGGGAAACCCTCTGCCTGGACCGTCTCGTGGTCGTGCTGGTTGAGCTTCGAGTAATACAAGCCCAACAGCCAGCGAAACTGCTCGCCCTGGCCCGGCGACTGGAGCCGAACCTCCTGCGCAAAGTTATTTTGGCTTGTTCCCACGATTGTGGGCTCTGCGTAATCCAGCGTGGTCGGAACCGGGAAGCCGAATGCCGGCGGCAACACGGTCGTGTAGTCGTAGCCCTGTGAATCAGCCCGATTCACGTAACTCGTAACACTCGTCAGCTGGCTCCAGCCGAAGTTAAAGTTCAACTTGAGTGACGGCGCTGCGATATCGTCTGTGATCGGCTGCAGCAAAGCGCGCGTAGAAACAAAGTTGCCACTGGAGGGCTCTCCCGCCAATGGATTGAAGAAATCCGCACTGTTCTGATCGCGCCTCTGCCAGTAGAAGCGCAATTCGGCAGAGAAGAGATCTGAGGGCTTCCACAGCATCGCGGCTTGAGCGACGTATAAATTGGCGTTGTTGACGTTTGACTGATTGACCCCGCCGTATATCGCGCTTTGATTGTCGATATAGCCGCCGTCGTGGCGGGACCACACGCTGACCCGAAAACCCAGTTGGTCGTCTACAATCGGGCCACCATAGGCAGCGCCGACCTCGGAAGTGATGCCCCCTTGGTCGATATATGACTCCGCGCCACGCGCGTAGCCCGTATAGGTGGTCAGGGACGGTTGAGCTGAGATGAGACGTATCGCGCCGCCCTCTGCGCTGGCACCAAACAGCGTCCCCTGCGGTCCACGCAGCACTTCGATGTGATCGATATCGAACACCAGCGGATTGGCGGTTGGCACGGCGGCGTTGGCGTAACGCGCCTGAATGGGAACGTCGTCGATGTAGATCGCGGTGGTATTGGGACCCAGTCCCGCAACGCCGCCCCCCGCGTTCTGTGCAATGCCTCGGATGGTCATCCAGTTCTCGTAACCAACCGGCCGGGCGTTGACCCCAGGCGCTTCGGCCGCGGCCTCGTCCAGACTCGTGATATTTAGCAGATCTAGGTCCGCCTGAGAATACGCCGCGATGCTGATCGGCACGCGGTACAGACTCTCGTCGCGCCGCTGCGCGGTGACAGTCACCTCTTCCAATGTCGGAGTCGTAGTCGCCGATTCGGAGCTGGTCTGCGACTGAACGTTCTGACTTGTGAGAGCGGCCCACAGCGCGAGGCAAAGCAGCTCTGGGACGCGTCGACCTGTGTTCGTCATGTCTCCCTCCCCCAGTTCGTGTGCTGGTTGTCATCCCATCACTTGGAACTTGCGTCGCACAACATAGTACTACACGCCGGTGCAGACGCAACAGGGCGACCCCATCTGGAAATTGCTACCAGTACACCTCTGTAGCGCCAATGCTGGAATTGGAGCGGGAAAGCGTCGATTGGGACTTAGAGTCGGCCATTCCGGCTACCGAATCCGTCCAGCGGTTTTGCCTAATGATCCGGTTCCAAAGTATGAGATACTCATTGCGAAATACGGGAAGGAGGCACTTGGACCGGAGCTCCAAGGCTTCGCCGAAAGTTGCCATTAGGGGGTCGCCGTGTCGACACGGGACGAGCGCCGCGGGCGTGGTTTGGACACATCTCAGTCGCAGCACTACCATGAGCTCGCTAGGGCGCGCATAGCCGGAGGCGTAAACAGCAACGTGCGCCTGGGTGGCGTTCCCATCTGCTTCTCAAGCGGTAAGGGCGCCCATCTCACGGACGTTGATGGAAATGTATATCTGGATTACGCACTCGGGATGGGACCGAACATTCTCGGTCACGCGCCCAATTCCGTTGTGGATGACGTGGCACGCACATTGAACATGGGTCAGCTGTTTGCGGGCCAGCACGCGCTTGAACTGCAGCTTGCCGAAAAACTGTGCAACTGCGTCAGTTCCGCGGAGCTGGTGCGCTTTGGTCTGAGCGGCTCGGAAATGGTACAGGCGGCGATGCGAGTGGCGCGCGCCTACACCGGCCGGCCGGAGATCATTAAGTTCGAAGGTCACTATCACGGCTGGTTCGACAACATTTTCGTCAATCTCAGTGGGCCGGCCGCCGCTTCGGGAGCACCGTTACCGCGCACGCGGTATCTGCAATCTGCCGGGCAATCACGGCACGCCTCGGATGATGTTACCGTGCTGCCGTGGAACGACTTTGAAGCCATTGAGCGGTACGTGAGCGCGCACGCGACGAAGGTTGCCGCGATCATCACTGAGCCGGTGATGCTCAATACCGGGGGTATCCTGCCGAAGGATGGCTATCTTCAGCATCTGCGCCGCGTGGCGACGGCGCACGAGGTGGTACTGATATTCGACGAGGTGATTACCGGGTTCCGGGTGGCGCTCGGCGGTGCCCAGGAGATCTACGGTGTGCGGCCTGATCTGTCGGTATTCGCGAAAGCTCTCGGGGCTGGCTTCCCGGTGTCGGCACTGGTCGGACGCCGGGACATCATGGAGTTGTTTGCCTCGGGACGGGTGAATCACTCGGGCACCCACAATGCAAACGTCCCCAGTGTCGTGGCAGCACTGGCAGCCCTGCGCGAGCTGTCGGCTGGCGGTGGCGCAGCCTATGGACGGATGAACGCACTCGGCCAGGCGCTCATGGACGGCATTGCCCAGGCTGCCGGGCGTCTCGGCCTTGATCTGCAAATCAGCGGACTGCCGGCGGCGTTTCACACCTGCTTCGCGAGCCACCCCATCCATGATTACGCTACATACATGCAGGCCGACCGCCGGCGTCTGGATGCGTTCATGAGCGCGCTGCTCGAAGGCGGCATCAGGCCAACGTCGCGCGGCACCTGGTTCCTTTCGACCGCGCACACCGAGAGCGACATAGAGGGGACGCTTGAGGCGGTCGATCGTGCCCTGCAGCTTCTCAACTCATGATCCTGGCCGTCACTGGCGTAAACGGTAATCTCGGGGGGAAGCTCGTGGCTGCCTTGCGCCTGGACTACACGCTTCGCTGCTTCGATGTGCGCGGCGAAGGCTGCGTGGCGGCCGATCTCGGCAACTACGAGGATTGGTGGGCGCGGCACTTCGACGGCACCGATACGGTACTGCACTTCGCGGGCGAGCCCCGCCCCACCGCCTCCTGGGCCCAGGTGCAGCATGGCAACATCCTCGCCACCGGGAACGTGCTGCGCGTCGCGCGGCGTTATGGCGTGCGGCGCATCATTTTTGCCAGCACCAACCAGGTGATGGGTGGCTACCGCTTTTCTGACGAGCTGCTAACCACCGACATGCCGCCCGCCCCCCTCAATCCCTACGCCGTCAGCAAACTGTTCTGCGAGGAGACCGGGCGTGCGTTTTCGTCCGAGACCGGCATCTCGTTCATTGCCTTCCGGATCGGCAACATTCAAGCGGGAGAGAACATACCGCACGCCGGGATGGGCCTGGGACTCTGGGGCCAGCAGATGTGGCTATCCAATCGGGACTTCATCGGCGGGGTGCGGGCGGCGATAGTCGCGCCCGAAGTGCCGTTCGCAATCCTTAATCTCGTTTCCAACAATCCGGGAATGCCCTGGGACTTGACACACACGTACAGGGTGATCGGGTTTCTCCCTCAGGATGGGTTTGCTCCTGATCTGTCACCGGAGGACCTTGCCGAAGACGATATGGCCCGTCGCGCGCGCCTGGTCCCGGGGCAGTGGCTCGATCAGCGATTCCAAGCCATACGCGGCTGACGCCGGCGCGCCCCTTCTCCACCAGCCGAGCACCCCCGTCATGCGCATCGCCGTAGGCCAGTTTTTTCAGGAGACCAACTCCTTCTCTCCGACACGGACCACAGTCGAGACCTTTCAATCCGTCTATCTGCGGCGCGGCGAGGAGCTGCTCTCTGCGTTCGGCGACTCGCGGGTCGAAGTCCCCGCATTCCTTGCGGTCTTGAAGCGCGCCGGGGTGGAAGCGGTGCCGCTGCTCGCGGCCAGTGCGCTGGCCGGTGGGGCCTTAACCCGAGAAGCATTCGAAAACATTATGCAGGAACTCGAAGCCCGACTCTCTGCAGCCGGCCGGTTGGACGCGGTACTGCTCGCGTTGCATGGTGCCATGTGCATCGAAGATGAGCCGGACGCGGAATCTGAGATCATCGAGCGTGTCTGCCGGGCGTTGCCGCCCAGCACCCCGATCGGGGTATCGCTCGATCTGCACGGTCACATCACACAGCGAATGCTCAAGCCGAACGTATTTTACGTCGGCTACCGGGAGTACCCGCACATCGACATGTACGAGACTGCCATGCGCGTCGCCGACACGATGCTGGAGGCGCTGTGCGGGAAGGTCGAGCCACGCATGGCGCTCGCGAAGCTTCCTATGATCGTCAGTCCGTCGAAGGCGCGTACGGGGGATGAGCCCTTGTGCAGCATTCTGCGCTTGGCGCGCCAGATGGAGGCGGACGGAGAGATCCTGCATGCCTCGGTTTTTCCCGTGCAGCCTTGGCTCGACATACCCGATCTCGGCTTTGCCGTGCTGGTATGTGCGAACGGCGACGCCGCGGCGGCGCAGCGGGCTGCCGACCGGCTGGCGGGCCTCGCCTGGGAGCGACGCCATGAGTTTGACCCCGATCTGGTGAGCCTGGAGGAAGCCATCCAGACTGGCCTCCAGAGCGAAGGCACCGCCGTCGTCGCAGACTCAGGAGATGCTCCGAGCGGTGGCGCGGCCGCAGACAACGTGAGTGTCCTCAAGACTCTGCTCGCAGCGGGGGCTGACCACGCCGGCCGCGCGAGCTATCTGACGCTCTGTGACGCCGAGGCGGCCGCCCGGTGTGCCAGATCAGGAGTTGGCGCGGTACTCACCCTGGATGTCGGGCACAAGGTATCGCGCAACGACGGGCAACCGCTGCGCGTCACCTGCCGCGTGCACACCATCAGCGACGGAAGCTTCGTGATGCTCGGCGCTGGAGCACGGGGAACTCGGATGGAGCAGGGACTGACGGTAGTCGTGTCGATCGGCGCCATTCGCCTGGTCATCCGCTCGCTGCCCGCGATGGAATGGGACACCGGAATCTACACGGCCTTCGGATTGCGCCTGGAGGAAGCGGCATTGGTCTTCGTCAAATCGCCATCGCATTTCCGGGTGGCCTTCGCACCCTACGCCCGTCGCATCCTCAACGCCGACACGCCGGGACCAACCTGTCCGAACATGCGCCGCCTGGTCTTTCACCACGTGACCCGCCCCCTCTACCCCCTTGACGCCGCACAGTGGCCGAAACGGACATGAGGCTCTTACGCTGGGGCCCGAGAGGCGCCGAGAAGCCGGGTGTCATGGACGCGCAGGGCCGTATCCGGAATTTATCGTCCGTCGTTGCGGATATCACCGGCGCCGCGCTCGAGAAGTTAAGCGGGGTACAGGACGTCGAAGCCCTGCCGCTGGTGACGGGAACACCTCGAATCGGCGCCTGTATTACCGGAGTCGGAAAGATAATTTGCGTCGGCCTCAATTACGCCGACCACGCGGCAGAGGCCGGTGCAGCGAGCCCGGCAGAGCCCGTCATCTTCTTCAAGGCCACCTCCGCAATCTCGGGTCCCAACGACGACCTCATGCTCCCGCGCGCCTCGCACAAGGTGGACTGGGAAGTGGAGCTCTGCGTCATTATCGGGCGCCGGGTCGTGTACGCCGATGAGGCGCAAGCACGCGCCGCGATTGCCGGCTACTGCGTCATCAACGATGTCTCGGAGCGCGCCTGGCAGCTCGAGCGCGGCGGTCAATGGGTGAAGGGCAAGTCGGCCGACGGATTCGCACCGCTCGGGCCCTGGCTGGTGACGGCGGACAGCGTCGCAGATGACTCGTCGTTGCGTCTGTGGCTTGAGGTGGACGGCCATCGCTATCAGGACAGCACCACGGCTCAGATGATCTTCAAGCCGCCTTTCCTGGTCAGCTACTTGAGTCAGTTCATGTCTCTTCAGCCCGGTGACGTCATTGCAACGGGCACGCCGCCGGGCGTGGGTCTTGGCCAGAAGCCGCCGGCTTACCTGCGGTCCGGCCAAACGGTGCGACTGGGAATCGACGGCCTCGGGATACAGACGCAGCGAGTCGTCGCGTGTGAGTGAAAGCACCCGGCCGAGCGGGCTGCCGACGCCATCCGCGCCAGACTTCGTCGGGCTCGCCTGGCGGTTCGGAGCCCTGAGCCTCCAGCGGCTCGGCGGGATGCTCGGCCCGCTCACATTCATCATCGACGGCGACAGACAGGTATCGCCGCTCTATCTGGCCCCCTGGGCCACACAGGATTCACCTCCGGCGCTACCGCAGATCCTGAGGTCCCTGCGCGGGGAGTGGCCGTGCGTTCCGTTCGGGTCCTATCGACCGAGTGACGGCTTCCCGCCGGATTGGGCAGCGGTGATTGGGAGTGGTAGGGGCGAGCGCTTTCTCCATGGCTTCAGCTCGAACGTTGACTGGAGCTGGAGCAGGATCACGCCCCAGGGGGTTGAGCTGGTCTGTCGCTATCCCGGGGATGACGACATCGAAGAGCTGGTTCGCCGCGTTACGCCGGTACCGGATCGAGCCGCGGTCGACCTAGAGCTCGTGGTCAGGCCGAGACGGCCAACTCGGCTCCCCGTCGGTCTGCATTTTACGTTCTGCAAGCCGCGCACCGTGGCGACGCTGCGGCCCGGGGCATTCCGAGATGCGTGGACATCTCCAGGTCCGCCGTACGAGACGGTTCAGGCGCTCGCGCCGGATTGCCGATTCCACGACCTGCGGCGCGCGCCGGCGCGCACCGGCGGCTACGTCGATGCCACGACGTTCCCGTTACCCGTGGCGGCCGAAGACCTGATTCAGCTCAACCGAGTGGACGGTCGCTTTGACCTCGATCTGCACGGCGATCATTGCCGCGTTTCCATCGAATGGAACCACGAACACTTTCCGAGCGTCCTGCTATGGATTTCGAACCTGGGCCTGCATGCGCCGCCGTGGAACGGACAGCACGTCGCCCTCGGTGTCGAGCCTGTGTGCTCGGCCTTCGGCCTGGGCCTTGAGGCAACCCGCGGCGCAAATCCGCTGCAGCGCAGCGGCATCAGTACCGTCATTGAATTCGACCCGGCGACACCGTTTCGGACGACTTACCGGATCTCGGCGAGCGCGCTCGACCGGCCGGCGTGAGTGTGAGGCTGGCACGCCGCAGCGCCTACCAGATAGTCCAGCCGCCATCGACGATCAGCGATTGTCCCGTATAGAACGCGGAGCCCGGTGAAGCCAGGTACACGATCGCCGCACGCAGATCGTCGTCGTTCCCCACTCTCTTGACCGGTGTGCGCGCCTCCAGCCCCGCAACCAGGCCACTCGCGTTGGCCGCGTTCTGCTCCGTGTTGGGAAACATCCCGGGACACAGCGCGTTGACCGTGACGCCCGTGCCTCCAAGCATCACCGCCAGATGCTTGGTCAGGCCGATCAGACCGTGCTTGCTGGCGACGTAGGACGCCAGATCCACACCCCACTTGCCGTACAACGACGGGTCGCCTGCGATCAATCCGTATATCGAGGAGATGTTGATGAGCCGCCCCCATTTGCGCGCGACCATAGGGGGAACGAACAGTTGCGAGAGCGCAAAGGGCGCCTCGAGATTCAGCATCAGGATCGCGCGCCACTCCTCGAGGGTGACTTCCAGCCACGGCTTGCGCTCACCGAGAGCGGCATTATTGACCAGTACATCCACCTCTCCCGTCTCGGCGCGCAACCGCCGCCGATCCGAGTCACTGGTGACGTCGGCTACGACGTAGCGCGCGTCGCTGCCAGCTGCGGCGAGCGAGGCGCACACGCTCCGGAGCGGCTGCTCCCGCCGCCCGCAGATCGTCACCCGCGCCCCTGCCTCGGCCAGCGCCTCCGTCATGCAGCGTCCGAGTCCCGTGCCTCCTCCGGTAATGAGCGCATGCTTGCCGGAAAGATCCAGGCCATTTTTTGCCGTCGCGCGCGGCTCTGTCTTGCTCATGTTCGCCTCTCACTATATTAAAACCCGTGCGTTAAGAGCCTGCGCTGTCAACTGCCGCTCCTGACCCCGGGCGCCTTGCGAGTGCCGTCATGGAACGTGCCAAACAGCCTGTCCAGGGGGATCAGCAGCGGGTCGCCAAAGTTGACGCGGAAGAACTTGTGATGCAGATAATGGTAGTAGTTGTCGGTCGTGTAGGGATATCTGCCGAGAACCATCTTGCCAAAGCCGCAGTGGCCTTCCGCCGGCGCGAGCCCTACGAGCGTCACGAAATAGAGGACGTGAAGCGGCGTCGCGGGGATCACCCAGAAGAGCAGCGCACCCGAGAAGTACACCAGGTGTTCCACCGGGTGCATGGCGAGCCCGGACCACGGGCCGGGGTTGATGTTCTGGTGATGGAGATAGTGGACGCTCTTGTAGAGCGGTGCCCAGTGGATGGCGCGGTGAAACAGGTAGAAGTGCACCGCATGAAAGAACACCAGCGCTAGCATCAACGCCGTGCAGTAGATGGGTGAGCTCTGCCAGCTCGTCAGCGGCGCGATACCCGCCGCCTGCGCCCATAGCGTGACGATCATATAGGCGGAAAAGATCGGGACGCCGGAGGCGAGCGCCCAGAAGACGTTCGAACGGGTCTGCGAGCCGAAGAGGAACCTCGAGTCCTTCTCTCTCGGCCAGCTCGAGTTGTACTTGTACCTAACTCCCTGCGCGCGCCGCCAGTAGAGCCGGTAGTGCCACGAACCATAGAAGACGGCCGCGAACACCGTGTTCCAGCCCAAGATCAGCGTGATCCACCCCACAGAGGGCTGACGGAAGTCGGCCCCGGTCACTTGCAGCAGCATCCAGAGTCCGAGCGCGATGAGCGCGTAGAGCGCGAGCCAGGGAAAGTAAAGACCCGGGAAGCCGAACAGGTACTTGAGGATCTTCGCGGGCTGGGGCGGCCACAGCAGCGGCGCCGGAACGGTGATTGGCACCTCGGGAACCCAGCCGGCGGCTGCGGATTCAATGTCGTCCGGCGAACTCATGCGTCTTTCCAGCCTCGGCCAAGCGATGCTCGCCGATTTTACGCTGCCCTATTCCATCGACAAGGACTATCGTTCCACCTGATGGAGTGGCTCCGGAGAAGGCGAACTCAGACGCCGGCCGGGACCTGGCCCGCTGGCGGCATCGCGGACAACTTGCCGCGGCGCCCGGCCTCGACTCCGGACAGCAGCAGCGAGATGGCGCGATCCGCCAGAGCCATGGTCGGGGCGTTCGTATTTGCGCTCACGATGTTTGGCATCACGGACGCGTCAATGACCCTCAGACCCTGAACACCGAGGACCTGCAACGCGGAATTGACGACGCTCATCCGGTCGTTGCTGCGACCCATGCGGCAGGTACCGACCGGATGCCAGTCGGTGCGCAGCGTCCTGCGAAGGTACGCTGCCAGGCCCGCATCGCTCTGGACCTCGGTGCCGGGCAGCAGCTCTCCCGATAGCGCCTCGCGCAGCGGCACGGCGTCGGCGATTTCACGTGCCACTCTCATCCCCCCGAGGAGCTGCGCCAGGTCCGCGGAATCACCGAGATAGTTCGGGTCCACCAACGGTGGGGCAGCGGGATCAGCCGAGCGCAGTGCCACTGAGCCACGCGAGCGCGGCCGCAGCAACGTGACGTGCAGCTTGATACCGTCCACCGCTGGCACTGCGTCAACGGCGGTGTTGGCGTAACCGAGGGTCGGCACACAGTAGATCTGCACCGTGGCCGCCCCAGACGATTCGCCGACAACGTGAAACGAGGTGGCCTCCCCGCCCACCGTAGTGAGACGGCCGCGGCGAAACAGGCCGTACTCGAGCAGATTCCACGCGAGCCGCCAACCGCGGTCCTGGCGAAAATATCCGTAGCCGCGCGAGCTACCCCTAAGGACCAGCGGCGCGCCGCAATGATCCTGAAGATTCTGACCGACACCGTCCAGATCGACTCGCACCGGAATCTTGAATTGCCGCAGCTGGTCTGCAGGTCCGATCCCCGATAGCATGAGCAGCTTCGGCGAGCCGAACGCGCCAGCTGCGAGCAGCACCTCGGCATCGCACCTGAGCGTGCAGAGCCGCCCGCCATGCAGGTACTCCACGCCCACCGCCCGCTGTTGCTCGAACAGAATCCTGTTGACCTGCGCTCCCGTCACTACGCGCAGTCGCGCATTGGAGCGGACCCGGCTCAGGTATGCGTCCACCGCACTGCAGCGGCGTCCATCCAAAGCCGTAAACTGCAGGTAACCGGTGCCCGCGGGTGCTCCGACGTTGAAGTCTGCAGTGAATGGCAGGCCGAGCGACTGGGCTGCCTTGACGTACCGATGACTGTATTCGCAGATGAATCCTGGATCTGCGACCTGCAGTGGTCCGTCGGTGCCGTGAAACTCCCCGTTGAGCTTCTGATTTCCTTCCAGCTGCCGGAAATGGGGCAGCAGAGCGCCCCAGCTCCAGAGGTCGCTGCCGGCGACCATGCCCCATTGGTCGTAGTCGCTGCGGTAGCCGCGCATGTACACCTGAGCGTTGACACTGCTGCCACCGCCGAGGACGCGCCCGGTGGCGATCTCGAGGATGCGCTTGTCGAGATTCGCTTGCGCGACGGTGCGGTGAATGGTGCAGTGTGTGCCCTTCGGGACCAGCTTGGAAAAGCCGGGACTGAGCTTCAGAAAGGGACCCCGGTACTCATCGCCGATCTCCAGCAGAACGACGCGCGCATCAGTCTGCGCAGTCAATCGCCACGCAGCGAGACATCCCGCGGAGCCGCCGCCGACGATGACGTAGTCGCAGGCCGAGTGCTCTGCAAGCGATTCCGAGCTCGACCTACTCTTCATGAACTCCGCCTTCTGCGACCGTTTCCCACCGGAGGGAACTCCCGTTCCACAACGGTGCGGATGCTAGCGTGCCATTGCCACGACAGTAAACTAGCCGTGATTGACAGTTCTCGAGGCTCCCACCAATAATGGAACCGTCGTTCCAAACGTTTGTGCTGGATGGTGTGACGACCCTCACGCCGAGAATGCTGAGCTGTGAGCGGGGGTAATGCCCGGTGAAGATCAACGCGCTCGAGACCATCCGCCTGGACGAGTTTCCAAACCTGCTCTGGACCCGGATTTTCACCGACCAGGGTTGCGCGGGTATCGGTGAGACCTTTTATGGGGCCCAAGCGGTAGAAGCGCACATCCACGAAACGCTGGCGCCGCGCCTGCTGGGTGCGGATCCCTTGCGCATCGAGTATCTCAACGCGTCGATGACAGCGCTGCCGGTCGCGCAAGCCTCAACCGGTGTGGAGTATCGGGCGGCTTCCGCTCTCGACATCGCCTTGTGGGATCTGTTCGGCAAGTATTGCGGACAACCCGTGTACCAGCTTCTCGGTGGGCGTTGCTTCGACCGCCTGCGCGTCTATAACACCTGCGCCGGTTACAGGTACGTGCGCTCAGGCGATTTCCGGGCGCTGGCGAACTGGACGCCAAACCACGCTGCGGGACCGTATGAGGATCTCGACGGCTTTACCCACCGCGCCGACGCGCTTGCCGAGAGTCTGCTCGAGAGCGGCATCACGGCGATGAAGATCTGGCCGTTCGATGCCGCAGCGCGCGAGACGGGCGGCCGCTACATCACCAGCCCGCAGCTGCGCAGCTGCCTAGAGCCCTTCGAGAAGATACGCAAGAGCGTCGGCGACCGCATGGATATCATGGTCGAGTTCCATAGCCTGTGGAATCTTCCGACCGCCCTTCAGATTGCTCACGAGCTCGAAGCCTATAAGCCGCTTTGGTTTGAAGACCCCATCGTCATGAACTCACCACAGGCTCTGGCCGAGTACGCGCGTGCTACTAAGGTGTGGGTGTGTGCCAGCGAAACGCTGGGAAGCCGCTGGGCCTACAAGGAGTACCTCGACCGCGACGCGCTGCACGTCACGATGGTCGACCTGTCCTGGACCGGCGGTCTCACCGAGGGTCGCAAGATTGCCAGCATGGCGGCAACCTACCATCGGCCGTTCGCGGCGCACGATTGCATCGGCCCGATCAGCTTTGCCGCGGCGGTACACATGGCTTTCAGCCAGCCAAATACGCTGATCCAGGAGAGCGTCCGAGCGTTCTACACCGGCTACTACCGAGAGCTCGTGACCGTCGTACCGGAAGTCGGCGATGGCTTCGTTCGGCCGATGGACGGGCCCGGACTGGGCACGGAGCTCCTGCCCGACGTCTTCGGTCGAAAAGATCTCCATCGGCGTCGCACTGAGCTGTAACCGCGCCAACTGGGCTTTGCCATGAACGCTGCGTGTCTCGTCGATTGTCGCAATACGCTTGGGGAGGGTTGTGTCTGGGATCCCCGCAACGAGACACTCTATTGGACTGACATCGAAGAGCGGCTAATCTACAGTCTTCAGTCCGACGGAATCGTGCGTACCGTATCGCTGCCGGAGCGCGCGGCCTTCATCTTGCCCAGGACGTCGCCTGGATTTGTCATCGGGTTCGCGAGTCGAATTGCGGTCTGCGATGCCTCATTCCACGAGTTCGTTTCCATCGCCACGATCGAACCGGATCTCCCTCAAACTCGAGTGAACGATGCAACTGTGGACCCCACTGGGGGCGTCGTGTTCGGCACGGTCGATGAGAAAGCCAGACTCCCAGTGGCGGCACTGTATCGTTTGTCCCCGGCCGGCACACTTACTCGTCTGCTCGGCGGCGTTGCCATTGCCAACGGACTCGCGTTCTCGCCAGATGGGAAATTGTTGTACTTCGCGGACACGGCCGATGGTGTCATCCGTCGATTCCGAGTAGGTCGGGACTTTCGCACCTTCGAGGAGATCGACTCTCTCGGCGGGGCGGATGTGGCGCCGGGACGTCCCGATGGCGCTGCCATAGATTCTGAAGGCTGCTACTGGAGCGCGCGTGTGTGGGGCGGCTGCGTGGTCCGCATCAGTCCTGACGGCGAGGTCCTGCAGCGCGTCAGCGTCCCCGTGAAAGGACCAACTTGTGTCGCGTTTGGAGGTAGCCATATGAGGCGGCTGTTCTTGACCAGTTTTCGCATGGACTACTCCCAAGATGAGCTTGCATGCATGCCCCTAGCGGGCGGTGTCTTTGCCGCCGACGTCGCTGTCCCCGGCGAGCCTCAGCCGTTCTGTGCACTCTAGGTGCTGTTCCATGTTCCGGAACCTGGCGAGCGAAGCCTTTGATGTTTGAAGGCGCGCCGCGTAGAGAATTGACCACACCGTCAAGCAATATGGACTTTCGGCCGCACTCTCACCAAGTGGAGTTGTTGACGCAGGGCTATACGATCTTGCCCGACGTCCTCTCACTTTCCGAAGTGAAGGAGTTGCGTGAAGTCGTCGATGCGTTGTATCGCCTCCATGATCCTAGTATCGACTTCCAAGGACTAAACATCGCCGAGGGGCGTCCCGATGGACGTACCCCGCAGAACGGTACAGTCGGCCGCGACTATAACTTTGCCAGTTGCTTGCTTACAAAACACTCCTCCATCTGGCCCATACTTGATAGGGAGCCGGTGATCTCTCTTGTCAGATCGGTTATCGGACCGGACTGTGTGTTGAGCAGTCTAAATTCATTGGAGCCCTTGCAGGGACACGGGCATCAACCGCTGCACCGAGATGAAGGTCCGGTTGGACTTGAAGGCTTCGTTACAGCCAACTCGATTTGGGTGCTCGATCCAATGGACGTGGGCAACGGCGCTACCAGGCTTATCCCCGGAACGCACCGCACAGCCGAGGTTTCAAATGACACAGATACACGCTTGACCTACGCGGCGGCGGCTCCTGGAAGCGTCATTGTGATCAACGCTCACGTGTTGCATGGCGCCTCTATAAATCGCGATGGTCGACGTAGGCGTGTGATCCATGCATATTTTACCAAGCGAGGTCGGGGGTTGCAGACAGACTTCAGACACTATAGCTCGCCGGCTTCAATCGCGAGACTGCCAGCTTCGTGCCGAGCTTTACTTGCTCTTGACTGATGGCAAACCCAACCGCGGCTTCGTCCACGTTTCCGCCAGGGCGTAACCGGAACGCCTGGGAGCTTCCATACGGTCACTTTCCAGCACGCCGCCACAAGCGCACGCGCGCTTCGCGGCTCGAACGATGCGCAGCCGATTGATGCTCGTCCCCCGCGAGTGAAGGATGATCAGCAGCAGGCCCCTATGCATCGAAGGTCCCGGCGGGCTGCGCGCGTGCGGATATCATGTCAACTCCCGAACCGGGAGTTGAATTGACCTCGTTAGCTAATTCATTCAAATACATTTTCCTGGGATGGCGCCCCCGGCCGGAGTTGCCGAACTAGCCTAACGGCTTGAACTGCGTACGGTTCTCTGTCGTTTAATTTTTTGTTACCCACCGAGTTACCCGTCGACCGGCGCCGTGTTTCTATTGAAACTGTGTCTCTTTGGGAAGCTCAGGCCGCATTACCGGCAAAGCGCAGATTGCTACCTGACGTCCGGATCCCCGACAGTCCGTTCGCGACTATAAGAATGCTTTCTGCGGGCCGAGCGTCAACCTTACGTGAGGTCGGTGCTCTGTCCGACCTCAATGATATATCCGTCTGGATCGCGAATGTAGCAGCGAATCTCCCCGTACTTAGGGATCGGCTCTGTAAGGAACTCTGCACCCCGACTTTTCCATAATTGATAGCACGCTTGAATATCCGCAACGCGGATATTCATAAAGCTGCTGATCTTATCCGGGTCGGCGGGGACGCTGAGCGTCACCGTCGGCTTATCGCGGGTCGGCCCACCCCCGACGTTCACAATGAGCCACGTATTCGCGATCTGAATGTGCCCGGATGCACCCTTGCTGTCGCCTCTGCTGAGAATGCGGCCGCCGAAGACCTTTTCATAATAATCAGCCGATCGATTGATGTCGGCGACGGTGATAAAAAGTGTGATGGTGAACCCGTCACAGGGGGGCATCTCATAGCTCTTTTGTTCGATTTGAATGCCCATTGACAACCCCAATTCCGATAAGCAGTGCTCATCATGCGCGAGGAAACAAGCGCATCAGCCCTTGATGTCAGTTATTCCCCCGAGAAGCCAAACATCAACCGCGACCGATTTGCCACCCAATCCGCGTATAGCGCCGTCGAATGACCGTTGAACCAAAGGCTGCCGGAAGCGCGACGACGAATCCATTGGACGAACGTATCGATAATTGCGGCGCTCAATCGTGCCGAAGCCTTGAGCCGCAATCGCGAGCCTTCAGTGCGTCGCTACTGTGCAACCAATGCATAGCCGTGCCGGGCCGGGCCACCCTCCGCGATCCAGCGGAGCGAGGCATCCCGCGTGTGAAGCGCCTGTCAGGCGACGTGCTTATTCATCAGGCCCAGGATCACGGCATCGAGGCTGTACGGCCCGGCGCCGGCCGAGACGATTATGATCAACATAAATGCATAAAGCGTCTCCGGCAAATAGAGCCAGTCGTCGACGCGATCCGATTCGTCGATCGGCTTGTAGAGTTTGATTCGCTGCCGCCCGGACGTCGCGATGGCGACGAGGATGATGACAAGCAGGCCAAGCGCGGCGAGTGGCGCCAAGAGCCCGATGAGGACGGCGCCGCCGGCGGTGAACTCGACCAACGGCACCCACCATTGATTGAAGCCCACTGCTGGAACGCCGAGCGCCTTGAGTTCATCGACAATTGACCGGTGCCGGTCTGCGTTGAACAGCTTGTGATATCCCGACAGCATGAAGAATGCACCCACCACGATCCGGTTCAGGGTGATCGCAAGGCCGGTCCACCCGACACCAACGAACAGAAAATCCATCACGGACCATCTCATTCGATGTCTCCTCGGATGTCTTCGGGCATTACCGATCTGAGTGCGGCTTGCCCTGGCTGGTGTACTTGAACCATCGCCGCTCTCCTCATCTGGACGTTTCGGTGGGCCTGACTGAAAACTCAACGCCACAGACCTTCAATCGCCGTCACGCCTCTTTGAGTTCGGGCGGTGCGAAGTCCCGGGTAGACTGCTCACAAATTCGCCTCTACGTGACGTGACATTGCATCTTCGCCCCAAAGCACGCAGGTCATGGCGCGGCCATGCCGCACGACACATCGATCGAATATTTTCCCGCACCAGTAATGTACAACAGCAAGAAGCCTCCCATGATGCTCAGGTTTTTGTAAAAGCCCTCCATGCTGGCGAGTTGATCCGCGCCTGTCGTTGTCCAATAGCGATGCTCAATAAGCGAAGTCCCCAACGTGTATAAGACCAAGAGTAAAGCCGAAGGACGTGTGAACACCCCGACAACTACCGCGCTCGCAACCGGAAGCTCCATGAAGATCGCTACGACAGCAGCCAGCACCGGCATGGGAACGCCATCCCGTACCATCTGACTTACCGTCCCCGAATAATCCCTCAACTTTCTCCAGCCGAAGATCAGAAACAGTGCCGCGAGAAAAAGACGCGCCGCGAGAATGACCTCATCGTTGATGTCGCTTATCATAAAATGACCGTTGTTCCCGTTTTCTTTTGCCGGTCCCCGCTAAGAAAAAGCGGTTGCAATCCGCACGCGCGCCACGACAAGTGTCAAGTCATTCGTAAGCGCCATCGTTCTTCTCGGCGTGACACGCGACGATAAGACGCCCAGCCGAGCTCGCAGAGCTAGCCTAATCGGGCATGCAGACCGCCGCACGCGATCACCCAGATGCTTTCTTGGATCGTGCCGTTTAGCCGTACGCGAAGCCCGTCTTGCTTTGCCCAATTTCTATAATGTAACCATCAGGATCGCGAATGTAGCAGCGCGTCTCGCCGTACTTGTCCTTTGGCTCTGTGATGAACTCGGCTCCTCGCTTTCGCCAGAGTTCATAGCACGCTTGAATATCCGCAACGCGGATATTCATAAAGCTGCTGACTGAATCGGGGTCGGCGGGGACGCTGAGCGTCACCGCTGGCTTGTCGGGTGTCGGACCGCCGCCGACGTTGACGATGAGCCACGTGTTCGCGATCTGGATGTACCCCGGCGCGCCGCTGCTGTCGCCTCTGCTCAGAATGCGACCTCCGAAGACCGTCTCGTAAAATCGAGCCGATCGTTCGATGTCTGCGACGGTGAGAAAGTGCGCGACAGTAAACCCGTCCTGCGGCGGCATCTGATAGCTTTTTTGCTCGACTTGTACTTGGTTCATAGACGACTCCAATTCGGAATATGCTATTTCTGCCATTCGATTGGCGACCCGCCCTCGTGATCCTTGTTCTCGTCCACCAGGAGCACTTAAGCGCCGAGCACGTCGCGACAGGACTAATCGTTGCCTACATCTTTCGGGGCATCTACCGGCATCTGCCAGGTAGCAGAAAGGGGGCAACGAAGCTGTGCTCATCCGGCATGGCATGTTTCCGCGGATCTGAATGCGCTATCAGGTTCGGCCGGGCAGCCGCGTCGTGACCTCCTGGACTATCCACGTGTTGTCGTCGGGATCGTTGAACGAGAAGAAGGATCCGTAGCTCGCGCGCTCGGGGTCGGGGCCGCTGAGCCGCGCCTCCCTGGGAAACGGGGGTCCGTGCCACACCTCACTCGCATCGATGCCACGGCCGACGAGCTCATCATGCGCCCCTTCGATGTCGGAGACGACCAGTGTCCCCTCGGCCGAGCCAGGCGAGCCGGTAGTTATTCCCATGCCGAATGTGACCGAGCACCCTGAGCCCGGGGGTGTGAACTGGACGATGCGAACGCCCTTTGTCGGGGCGAGATCCGCGTCGAACCTCCATCCCAAGCGTTCGTAGAACTGTTTGGATCGCTCGACGTCGGATACGGGAATAACATGCACCTCGAGCTTCATGTCGACCTTCGTTCCGCTGGCGCCACTCTTCTGTTGTTTCGTGGCGGTGCCTGTTTGACTCATTTGATTCTCCTTTCGCTGATCGCTTCAAACCTCGGTGTGACACCAACTGAAGTCATCTGCACTTCCAGGATCCTTCGCCGCTCCGCATACGCGCCTTGACGGCCGGTGCGATGAAGCAATGACACCAGACCTAGGGATGCGAAGCGATTGGACCTTGGTATCGGAGACGCGTTCGTGTTGGAAGGGCACGAGCGGCCGCGAAGGAACTGCCAGCTCCTCTTGAAACGCCGCGCTCGTCTCCAGCCTGCGTCGTCAGGAGCTCTTCCCGAGCGCCTCGAGAACTGCCGCAGGCCTGATCGGGAGGTGGCGCACCCGCGCGCCGACGGCTGCGAAGATGGCGTTACCTATGGCAGGACCCACCACTGTGGTGCAGGGCTCGCCCAGGCCTACTGGCACTTCGGTGCTCGCCACGAACTCGATGTCCATCTCTGGCACGTCGCCCATGCGCAGCGGCGTATAGGTGTCGAGATTCGTTTCCTTGATCTGACCATTCAGAAACTCAGCGCCTTCGTGCAGCGTCAGGCTCGCGCCCCAGAGAGAGGAGCCTTCGGCTTGGGCGAGCGCCCCGTCCGGATCAACGATCGTGCCGGCGTCGATGACGAGCGTAAGTTTCTCCAGCGTCACCCGCCCGCTCTTGCGATCGACTCGTACTCGGGCGACGCAGGCCGTCCAGGTCGGCATGGTGCGCTCCTGGCCGAAAGTAGTGGCGATGCCGAGTCCCGTATCGTTCGGTACAGAAGCGCCCCAGCCAGCCTTCGCCGCAACCCGCTTCAGCACCTGAGCCTGCCGCAAAGCACCGCCCACGGCGTTCGGCGCGCTGCCGGCGTTCCGGCCTGCGCCGTCGAGCATCGCGAGGCGGAATTCAACTGGGTCTCGCTTGAGCGCCCGCGCGGCCTCGTCCATGAAGCTTTCCAGCGCCCAGTTGACCCAGCCGGATCCGACCGAACGCAGATAGCCGGGGCGGAAGGCCCGATTTGCCAGATCGTTGGACAGGGCACGCACTCGCTGCGCTCCAGCCGAGTACCAGTGATTCGCACCCGAGATCGAGAAGGTATCGTAGGGCGCCCCGTTCAGGCCTTTGGACATGAAAGCCGGGGCAAACACCTGCGTGGGCCAGCCCGCGCACGCCTGATGATCCATCCCAATGACCTTGCCCTCACCGTCAAACGCCATGCGCAGCCGTTGGACAGAGGGGGAGCGAAAGGAGCCGAAGCGCGTGTCGTCGGCTCGCGTGCATACCATCTTCACCGGCTTGCCGATGGCCTTGGCCGCGAGTGCCGCTGGCACGACATAGTCGCCGTTCAGTCGCCGACCAAACCCGCCACCGAGCAGATACGTACGCATGATCACCTTGTCTTGGGCGACACCGAGCGCCTTGGCGATCGTCGGCAGAATCAGCGTTTGCCACTGGTTACCAGTGTGAATCTCCCAGACTCCGGCTTTCTCATAGGCGAGCGCATTGACCGGCTCGAGCTGAAAATTCAAGGCGCTCGCGGTGGTGTAAGTGCGCTCGAGGGTTGATTTCGCGCTGGTGAAGGCGGCATCGACGCCGGCATCCGCCACCAGCAGTGAGCCGCCGCTAGGGTTCTCAATCAGCTGCGCGCCGCGCGCGAGCACGTCCTTTTCGGAGACCTTTGCGGTATCGTCCGAGGTCCACTCGACCTTCACCTTGTCGGCCGCGGTACTGGCAGCGAAGAAAGAATCCGCAACGACCATCACCCATCCGGGCACGGTGCCGGAGGGGTCTTCGAGCACGATGCTGCGCAGGTACCCCTTCACGCCCTTGGCGGCCGAATCGTCAACCGAGACGACCTTCGATCCGTTGCGGGTGGGGGGAACTTTGGGCCGCGCATACACCATGCCGTCGACTTCCGCGTCGATGCCGTAGCGGCCGCTGCCGTTGGTTTTGGCAGGAATGTCGATCGCCCGCACGGGTTGACCAATCAGTCGTCGCTCGGCAGCAGGTTTGATTGGCAACTTCTGGAGTTCATCGGCGGAGTAGCTGCGAGTCAGGTTGCCCCGCCGCACGATCTCGGCATAAGTGATGGAGCGGGCGCCCGCGCGCACGAGGCTCGATCGCGCGATGCAACTCTCCTTGGAGAGGCCCATGAGCCGCGCGCCCTCCTCGATCAGCGCGATCCGGCCTGCAGCGCCCGCCTGGCTGTACAGCGGATAGCTCTGCCACACTGACCAGCTGGCGCCCGTGATCATCAGCCCCCACTTCGGGTCGCTGTCTACCGAATCGATCCGCACCGAGCTCCAGTCGGCCTCGAGCTCGTCGGCGAGGATGCGCGCCACGGCCGTGCCGACATGCTGGCCCATCTCGGCGCGTATGACGTTGACCGTGACAAGACCCTCGCGGTCGATGTGATACCAAATGGTGGGTTCGAAGCGCTTCTCGGCGACCGCTGCCGCCGGATCGGCCACGGTCAACGCGCTGCGGGCAAACGCGAGTGTGAAGCCGGTACCGGCGGCCCCGATCAAGAAGCCACGGCGTGAGAGCGCGAGCGCAGTCTCCACCGGCGGGGAGCGCGGAGGATTATCCATGTGCGGCGCTGCCCTTCATTTCTTTGGCGGCCAGCTTGATGGCGGCGCGGATCCGCCGGTACGTCATGCAGCGGCACAGGTTGCCACCCATGACGGCATCAATGTCATGGTCACTGGGGTCTGGGTAATCCTTGAGCAGAGACGCTGCCTGCATGATCTGCCCGGACTGACAGTAGCCGCATTGAGGTGCCTGCGTCTCGATCCAGGCCCTCTGTAGCGGATGGCGCCCCTGGGGATCGAGTCCTTCGATCGTGGTGATTTGCGCTCCCCCGACCGCACTGACCGGGGTGATGCAGGAGCGGATGGCGCGCCCCTCGAGCTGCACGGTGCACGCGCCACACATGCCTATCCCGCATCCAAACTTGGTGCCCTTCAGGCCCACTACGTCACGGATCACCCAGAGGAGCGGCGTATCTCCGGCCACGTCAACTGAGGCTGACTGACCATTGATTTGAAGCGTGATCGACATGTTCACCTCATGGCAACGAGGCGGATGCTCATTGCCGCGGCTTGATCATGATCCGGCGCCCGGTTTGCGGATCGCGGCGACCTTCGCCTCCAGGCCCGTCCAGGCGGGTTTGTCGGTGCGCGTGCGGCGCAGATAGGCGCTCAGGTTCGCAATATCGGCGTCGCTCAGGTGGGCAAAAGGTGGCATAAACAGCCCTGCCTCTCCTTCCTTTAGACCGATGCCATGCAACACCACCTGGACGAGATTCGTGGGCTCTGCGGCCGTGAGTGCGCTGTTTAGCGCAAGCTCAGGTCGTGCCGCGAGGGGTGAGGATCCGCTGTTGTAGTGGCAGGAAGCGCAGGCGGCCCGGTACACGCTGGCACCCGGATCGTTCTCGTCGCGTGTACCAAGACCCGAGTCGCTCATCGCCTTCGCCAGCACGTCGCTGGCCGTCCCCGTTCGCCTGTCGGCGCCGTTGAGGTCTGCAAGATAGGTGGCAATGGCTTTAACGTCGGCATCGGGCAGCCTGGCGAGGCCGATATGGATCACTTCCGACATTGAAGCGGCCGCCACGCCGTGGAAAACCGTTCCTCCGGTGCGCAAGAAGCCGTAAAGCTCCTCTTCAGTCCACGGAAGCGGTGCCGTATTGGCGGCCGTCAGAGCCGGCGCTACCCAGCCGTCGACCAGGCTACCTGCGTAGGCGTACGAGCCGGTTTTCGAGGCACCCAGTGCATTGCGCGGAGAATGGCAGGCTCCGCAATGGGCCAGCCCTTCCGATAGGTATGCCCCTCGGTTCCAGGCCTCACTCTTGGCGGGATCGGGCCGATACACCCCCGGGCGGAAGAAGAGGAGCTTCCATCCCCACTGCAGAGCGCGGATGTTTAGCGGGAACGGTACCGTGTTGGCCGGGGGGGCGAAATTCACCGCTGGGCGCGTCATGAGATAGGCGTAGAGCGCCTGCACATCATCGTCGGTCACGCGGGTGAAATGATCGAACGGAAACGCGGGATAGAGGTGGGTACCATCCCGGGCGACGCCCTCATGCAGGGCGCGCGCGAACGCGGGCTCGGACCAGTGGCCGATGCCGGTCGCGGGATCTGGAGTGATGTTGGACGTAAAAATCGTGCCGAAAGGAGTCCCGATCCCAAGGCCACCGGCAAAGTGCTGGCCGTCCGTGGTGGTGTGGCAGCTCTCGCAGTTCCCCGCCGTGGCCAGAACCTCCCCACGGCCGATCAGTTCGGGGGAGAAGCTCGCGGCCGCTGGCGGCTCAACAGGCGGGATCTGCGCGCGGTGCGCCAGGGCAAAAAACGCCAGCACGCCGAGGACCAAAACCGCCAGGACCCAGTTCAGACTTCGTTTCACCACGGTGCCTTCATTGGTTGTGGACTCGTCCTGCGCGATCGGGGCGACCGGCCCCTTTGCGATGTCGCATTGACGCACGACCTGTCCAGTTCTCTGGGCATCCACGCCCGAGTGGTGGTTACAAGCATGCGAACTTCTTCGTCTTCCCCCGCACACGTCCCCAGGAGAACCCGACATCTGCGCCATTGGGCCCGCAGCAACCAACCGACGCTATTGCACCAAGGTATCGACTAACCCATTTGGGCGTTCGTGTTGCACCGCGCAACCCAGGGGCCGCGAATCGGGCCATACCCAAGCAATGGAAAGCATCAGTAGTGTCCCATCTCGCCGGTGACCTTGCCGCGGAACACCCAGTACGACCAGCCGGTGTACATGAAAATGATCGGCAGCAGAAACAGTGTTCCGATGAGTAGGAACGCCTGTGACTGCGGCGCGGCGGCCGCTTCCCACAGCGTGATGGTGGGGGGCACGACATAGGGATACAGGCTGATCGCCAGGCCGAGATAGCACATCGCGAACAGCCCCATCGCCGCGATGAACGGCGCGACCTCGCGCCGGCGCGCCAGAGACCGCCATAGCCACCAGGTGATCGCCGCGGTTGCGATCGGCACGGGGAAAAGGAGCGCGATATGAGGCCCGGAGAACCAGCGCGCCGCGATCCGCGCATTAAGGAAGGGCGTCCACAAACTCACCATGCCGATGAACGCAAGTGTGCCGACGAGTCCGAGCCGGGCTTTGCCCCGCGCCCAGTCCTGCAATGCGCCCTCGGTCTTCATCACCAGCCAGGTGGCTCCGAGCAACAGGTAGCCGAAGATGAGCCCCACGCCTACCGCCAGCACAAAAGGGTCCAGCCAGGCCCAGCTGCTCCCGGCGAACTGCCGTCCGCTGACTTCGAAACCCCTTACGAACTTGCCGAGTACGCACCCTTGGGCGAACGTCGCGATGAGCGAGCCCCCGAAATAGGCACGGCCCCAGCGCCTATTGGTGGTGCGCGCGCCAGGGCGGAACTCGAACGCGACGCCGCGAAAAATCAAACCCAGCACCATCGCGACGATCGGGAAGTAAAGCGCCGGAATGATGACCGAGAAGGCGACCGGGAAAGCCGAGAATAAGGCCAGAGCGCCGAACACCAGCCAGGTTTCGTTGCCGTCCCAGATTGGCGCAACCGAAGCCATCATCAGATCACGCGCGCGCTCGTCAGGCGCGAACGGAAAGAGGATTCCGATGCCGAGGTCGAAGCCGTCGAGCAATACGTACATGAATACGCCAAACGCGAGGAGGATAGTCCAGATGGGCACGAGATCGAGGCTCATACCGGACTTCTCAAACATCGGCTCCGGTGGCTGCCGAAAGCGGGCGTGCAGGGCGCTCGTCCATCCGAAGTTCGTGGCCCTCGATCTGTTCCGGCAGCCCCTGCGACAGCAGTCGCACAATGTAGTAGACGCCGGAGCCAAAGATGACGATGTATACGGCGATGTAGGTGAGCAGTGATGCGAGCACGTTGCCGCCGGTGAGCGTCGGGCTCACCGCATCCGCCGTACGCAAGAGTCCGTACACCACATACGGCTGGCGGCCGACTTCGGTGGTGATCCAGCCTGCAGTGACGGCTACATAGCCTGCCGGAATCGCCCAGGTCGCCGCGCGCAGGAAAATCGGGGTGGCGAAGAGCCGCTTGTGCCAGGCAAGCCACCACGCCCAGACCGTGAGTGCGAACATGATCGCCCACATGCCCACCATCACGCGGAAACCGAAGAACACGGGCGCCACCGGCGGGCGATCCGCGGGCGGGAAGTCCTTGAGTCCCTGTACCACACCACGCCAACTGTGGGTGAGATACAGGCTCCCGAGCTTGGGAATTGCCAGCTCGGCGTGATTGCGTGCAGCGGCCTGGTCAGGTAACGCCAGCAGTACGGCTGGCACGCCCGCGCCCGTTTCCCACAGGCCTTCTATCGCCGCGAGCTTCTGCGGCTGATGTGCCAATGTGTTGCGTCCGTGCGCATCCCCGATCAAGGCCTGCGTCGGCACCAGCACCGAGGCGAGGATCACACCCATGGCGATCATCACTTTCGCTTCGTCGCTGTGACGGCCGTGGCGCAGGTACCAGGCGGCAACACCCAGCACCGTGAACGCCGTCGTCAGATACACCGCGGTCACCGTGTGCAGCAAGCGATACGGGAACGACGGGTTGAAGATGACCGCCCCCCAATCAGTCGGGACGAAACGGCCCTCGACGATTGCGAAGCCGGCAGGTGTCTGCATCCAACTGTTGGCCGCCAGGATCCAGAACGCGCTGAACAGCGTTCCGAGCGCGACCATTAATGCCGCGGCGAAGTGCGCCCACGGGGGAACGAGCTTGCGTCCAAACAGCAGCACGCCGAGAAATCCGGCTTCGATGAAGAACGCCATGAGCGCCTCGTACGTCATGAGCGGGGCGACGACGCTCGCAGTCGCGTCGGTGTAACGGCTCCAATTGCTGCCGATCTGGAACGGTATGACGATCCCGGACACCACACCCATGCCGAACGCCACAGCAAAGATCCTGGTCCAGAACGTTGAGATGCGCAGATAGATCGCCTTTCTGCCGGGCTGTCGCGCAGCAAGGCGCAGGCCTTCCAGCATCACGATGTAGGACGCAAGCCCAATCGTGAAGGCGGGCAGTAGGAAGTGCAACGCGATGACAAAGCCGAATTGGATACGGGACAGCAGAGCAGGATCCAATTGCACGATTCCTCTCCGCAGGCTTCTCGCGTACAGCCGATCCGATCAGGAAACCACGCGCAAGTTGTCACACACCGCACGTACTCCGGGCCCGGCCCACACAACGCCTTCGATATGGGCCCGTTCTGCCCACGATCCAACCGTGCCGTCGAGACTAACGACCCCGTCCGTAACGCTGATACGGATCCCCTCCGCATCAATCGTCGCGGCTCGTCTCAGCGCGCATCCGATCCGCTGGGCGATGTCCTCCGGCTGTGGTTGAACCTTCAGGTTCACTTCGTTTCTCACGCCGACAACACCGGATAGGCTACGTACTGCGTCCTCCGCCGCACTCCTCTGGTACTGCCAGCACACGGTCCCCGTGAGCTGCACGCAACCGCGCTCCACACTGACGCGAATACTCTCAGCTGGCACGAGCGCATTCCAGCCGAGCGCTGCGAGCGCCCGCTGCGTAATCTCATCGTCCGAGTTTGTGTGACTTTCCTCCAGGTTTCGGCTATGCCGCGCACGCCGATTACCCGTTTGACCGCGTCCTCTACGGCCCTCTTCTCGGCGTAGCTTCTGACGTGGCCGGTAAGCGTCACTACGCCCCCCTCGGCCGTTATTCCGATGTGTGCCGGGTCAATCTCCGGACGCCACCGCAATTCATCCTGCACGTTCTGTTGAAGTAAAGCGTCGTCATCCATAGCTCCCTCCCCGAAGCAATGCCGGGTACGACAAGCCGGCCGAGTCCCCAGGTTAAAACGCCACTGACTCTTCTTGCCTGAATTGGATCACCAACACGCGCTTTTCGCGATTAGACCTTGGTGTTAACGGGCGGTGCGCCTCAGCGTTACGGCCTATTCGCTTCGGGGGCCGTTACCATGGCAACCGAAGAGTCGGAGATCCTTTCTGCCTGGTCCTGCGCGGGAGTCCGGCCAGAGCCAATCCCCGCTCCATGAGTGACTCTTCCTTTCAAGTAACGGCGGTGACGCGACGTGAGGCCGTTTCCACGGTTCTCGTAAATACCTTCGTCCTATACCGGCCTCATAGCGCCCGCCTCATAGTGCCCGTAACACAGGTGCCATTCCTCTAAGGAGGGTCCGATGGACGCGTCAACGAAGAAAGCACAGATCCGGCTCAGCCAGCGCTCGCCAGGATACATGCGAGTGACCTTCGACAACCCGCCGCTCAACGTAATGGGACCCCAGTTCGTTCTGGAGCTCCGTACGATCATGAACGAGCTCGAGGCCGACGAACAGGTCAAAGTTGTAGTCTTCGATAGCGCGGTGGAGGGGTTTTTCCTAAATCACAGTGATTTTCTTGCCAAGCTCGAAGACATGACGGCCATTCCGCAAGGGCCGACCGGTCTTGAAGCTTGGCCAGACATACTTGTGCGTCTGACGCGAGCTCCCTTTGTGTCGATCGCGCTGATTCGAGGTCGGGCGACAGGTAACGGAAGCGAAATCACCCTGGCCTGCGACATGAGTTTCGCAAGTCTGGAGAAGGCAATTCTCTCGCAGTGGGAAGTCGGTGTCGGCATGGTTGCAGGCGGCGGCCCCATGGCGCGCCTACCCCGACTTATAGGGCGCGCCCGAGCATTGGAAGTCCTCCTGGGCTCCGACGACATCCGTGGGGAGCTCGCTCAGGCCTACGGCTACGTGAATCGTTCGTTGCCCGACGCCGACCTCGACGGATTCGTTGACGCGCTGGCCAGCCGCATTGCCTCGTTTGACAAGTGGGCGATCGCGAACACGAAACGTCTGACAAACACGACCCTCCCGCCGGATGTGGAGATCGCAGAAGGATGGGATGCCTGTATCAAGGCGATCGTTCGACCGACCACACAGCGGAATTTCAAAATATTGTTCGAGAAGGGCTTTCATAAGCCCGGGGACGTTGAAAATCGCCTGGGATATCACCTCGGGCAGCTGCGCTGAACTTTGACGGGCCTGCGCGAAGCACATCTGCGTAGTCGGTGACAGATCGCGGTGTGCCCGTGGTTACGTCGGAAGGTAATGACATATCAACATCGTTCGCAACAAGTGAGAAAGCCAAAATGCCCCGAGAAGTCGTAACTCTGACGCTAGAGGATGCCCGACGAGCCATCGCCGCAGGCGAACGCAAGGCCGTGGAACTGAAAACCCCCTATAACATCGCCGTCGTAGATGCGGGGGGCGGTCTGGTGGCGCATGCGCGCATGGACGGCGCGTGGCTCGGCAGCGTGGACATCGCGATCGACAAAGCGTGGACTGCAAGAGCATTCGACATGCCGACCGAGGCTCTTGCCCGCCTAGCGCAAAGCGGACAGCAGGGTTTCGGGATCAATACCACGAACCATTGCAGAGTCGTAGTTTTCGGCGGTGGGATCCCAGTCAAGGCTAACGGCGCGGTAATCGGAGGCGTGGGTGCGAGCGGGGGAAGTGTTGAACAGGACGTCCTGGTTGCGCGAGCGGCGCTTGATGGATTGAACCTGTCCTAAAGGCCGGTCACATTGACGCTTCAAAGAAACCAACCAAGGGCTCATTCACACTCATCCCCGACTTCTGTACACGTTGTCTTCGCTCCGACCTGGTCCACACGCCCGTTAGCGAGGTGATACGCTTCAACTCACTTTTCAGACCGCCGTAGTCTCTTGAGTAGACGTCGAGCCCATGGACGGAGCCGTTCCGTTGCCTGGTATAACGGACCGTCAACATCTGCCTGTGGGTCGCCAGGGGAGCGAGAGGCTTGCCTTTCAATGGGGCGGAGCACCTCGGGATCCGGCCTAAGGACAATAGACACCACGCATGCGACCACGAGCGTGACTATGAAAATCGCTATTCCCAGAAGCATGGACGCCACGGAACCATATGCAAACGGCCACTTACGCGCGCTTTCACCGTAGGAGCCGGCGACTCCGGCAATGAAAGCGCGGCTCGGCAGCTTTTGAACGTTGCGCGGATGTTCACATCGAGTGCTCACGCTTGAAACCCCGTCGGAGCGCCAATCTGCCGTGCCCGACGCGGTCCTCAGCCACCCGTCGAGCCTTCTTATGGCTAACCCACCGACAGATCACATGTCATCACAAGCGTGGCCGCCAAGATATTGAACAAACGTATCGGTACTCTCGACGAATGCGATGACACTATCGTCCAATATATTCATGCTGGTTCTGATGGTAGCGTTGTTGCCTGGCGTAACTACGCTTTCCGAAGCAATGAGCCGACTGCGAGGTAACCGCCGCCTCACGCCAAATCCAGAGACTGGCAGGGCTTACAAGTGATTCGCCCTTCTTCAGGTCTGAGCGATGCAGCTTTCTCTTTGACGACCGGGAGCCGTGCTGAAATGGACGATAACCAGATTCGCGCAGCGCTGACCCAGCATTGGGCCGCGTCTGATGCCAGCGACTTCGAGACTGAACACCGCATCTACCAGGAGGATGCAGTTTTGGAGTATCCGCAGTCGGGCGAGCGCATTCGCGGGCGGAAAGCCATACAGACGACGCGCGAGCTTCAGCCCAATAAGAAGCGCTTTACTATTCAGAGAATTATCGGGAGCGGCGATCTTTGGATAACCGAATACATCCTTTCGTACGACGCAAAGCCGTCCTACACCGTAAGTATCATGGAGTTCCGGGGCGATAAGGTCGCGCGCGAAACCCAGTACTTCGCAGATCCCTTCGAGTCCGCGGCGTGGCGTGCACCGTACGTAGAACGCATGTAGGAGTACCTCAGCAGCCCGCGTAGTGGGCTCTGAGACATGCTCGGTGAATCTGACGCGTGTTCGACTCTCGACGCAACTTCGCAGCGCAGGCGGTGCGCCACGCAGATTGAAGGGCAGAACGCGACCGTCGTCCGCGATAACAGCCTGACCCCGTCGAAGTCCCTAACCGCCCCCCCTGAAAGTCATGATTGCTCCGATGTCGCTCTCGAACGAGAATCATACTTGTCCATGTGTCGCGCTATCTCGGCTAGTAATAACAAACAGAGCAACGAAGCCATCCGTTGGTACCTTCGTATCCGACGAGGACCGGGCCGCGCACGCCGGCGCAGGTCTTGAGCACCCCCCGCCGTTGTGCGTGGGCGCCACGCTCAATATATTGTCTTCGCACCATGAACAGCTGCCGTTTGCGGTGCACTCGTACCGGCGCGTTCGACGAGCAATCCTCAGCGCTCAACCCTCAATCGTAGAATGCCGGGAGCAGCTTAAGCATGTCGGTTTGGCTTTTGTCGTGATTGATGAAGAACGCCGCCTTGTACGCTGCGATCATCCGCCTGACTTTTTCCATTGATGCGATTGATTCTGCCTTGCTGGTATTGAGGGACGGAACGATATTCTTCTCAAAATTCTCTTCCAAGTGAGCGACGTCGCCGGACAGAATGATGAAGCCGGAATTCTTGAGATGCACCAGCAGCGACTGATGGCCGGGGGTGTGTCCTGGCGTGTAAACCAAAGTGACGCTCCCATCGCCGAATACATCAGTATCACCGTCGACGAGCTGAAGGTTCTTCGGCCTCCCTAAGAGTTTGCGCGCCAGCGCCATCAATTGATTTACGTTGTCATTCGGCCCGTCGGGGGAATGTATCCAGCTGTACTCTGCTCGCTGCATCACAACTGTGGAGTTGGGGAACAGCCCCATGTTACCTATGTGGTCGCCATGCGTATGCGATATTGCCACCCGGCCTATGTCGCCGGGCTTCAGGCCGATTTGCGCGAGTTGATCTGTCAGTGACTTGTCGAGGTGATAGACGATCAATTTTGGCAAAGTGGACCAACCTTGGGGGTCGTTGAGCGTGGCTTCCGGAACACCCGTGTCCCAAAGGAGCCACTCCCTACCGTGCTTGATGAGCCAGCAAGTAGACGAGAATTCGATATTGCGTCCGACGTTTTCGCCCGGCGTCCACACCGACTCGTCGTTTGCAAGAGAGTGGCCGCAATCCAACCTATACAGCTTGTCGGCGACACCGGCCTTGATCGGATCTGGCAATTTGGTGCCTGCGTTTGCGGCTGTCGTGCCCTTCAACATGAGCATGAAGGTGAGCATGACAAGTGGCACCGCCGCTCGTGTTTGTCTCAACATGGCGACTCCTTCATTGCGCCGGCAATCAATCGAGCGAGGCGGCCGGCTTCTCCCACGGCCGGCTCTGGAAGGCCGGTCGAGTCTGGGGCTCCACGGGCCACTAACGGCCGCCTTGCCGCTCCAGGGGTTTAGCTTCAATCAGCGCCGCGGGGGCGCCATCTGGTCCGACGCACACCACGCTTTACCAATGCCAAGGATGCTTCCGTGAGGCGATTGCACGATGGAACAGGGGCCTCCGGCGCGGCCGATGGACACGAACGCACCGCGCGATACCCATCGACTCGGCGTGCGACTGCGGGTGCCTGCTGGATGAAACCCTCACGTCGGCTGCCCTAGGGCGTACTGATCTGCAAAAGCTTGCGCACCCTTAACGCTCGCGCCACGTTGGCGTTCGCTGACAAAGGCTGCATACCAGCGCGGCCAGGTCGCAGCCGGCCGTCCGCGATGTTCCTGCTCAGCTTCCTGCAAGAGGGCAGTTAACCGCTCAACTGGGGCGGCATTCTCCGCGTGCAGCAATACTGGCGGCTCTTCTGCAGTGCCTGGCTTACGTTCGGTTGTCATGATGCTCTCAGGTCTTCAGCAGGAAAAAGCTTTCGGCTGACCTCAATGCTCCACGAGGGCCTAACGTTCGCTATCCGGCACGATCCTGCTTGGAGACTCCGATGCGTGTTCCCAAGCCGTGCGCATCAGGAAACAACATCCAAAGGCCTCACCGATTCTGGTATGGGTGGAAGACATAGTCCTTTGCCTTCACAGCCACATGGCACACCTGCCCGCAAGCGGGAGTGCCGGCTTTATCAGGTGTGTAAGTGGCCGATGCCGGATCGTAGTCAAACTGGGCGTATCCCCAGCCACCGGTCTCGGGAAATCTCTTGCTGTCCTTCTCCATAAAGAAAAGGTCCGCCAAGGTATCCGGGACCTCAACGGGAAACGGGGCTTCAGTGCTCTTCTTCGGTTTCCACTGCACTTTCGCAATTTTGGAGCCCTCGGGGAACGGTTTGCCGTTGCCCGGAATACCGGACTTGAAAGCGGCGATTATGGTCGGATTGCCTAGAATCACTTTCATTCTGTCATCCGTCTTCGAGGTGGAGATGAGCTGCCAGTCTTCATAGCCCCTGAAGTCAGAAAAGGCGAGCCCGCCCGGCAACTTCAATGTGTACTTGTCCTGCGCGGAAACGGCCACACCGCTCACAACTGCGAGCGCGAGCATCACAGCCCCAATGACCCACATACTCTTGCGGTTCATCCTAATTACCCCTTCACTCCGTTTCTTGATGGTTGTCTCACTGCTCAGTTGCTCGCCCCGGGCGCCGAGCGAAAAACCCCATGGGTGCCATTGAGCCCGCGGCCGCCAACCGACGCCATTGCACCAAAGTATCGACCCAATAGATGCAAATGGCGTATGTAGTGGACGCCTCTCACGTGTGGATCTGCTTCGCGAACTCTCAAGGCACCCACACTTTCGACGGCGGCGCGGCGGTTCGGTCAGCGAGCCCCACGAGTGCGTCGCCACTGGGCGCCGACGGCAAGATGAACGGGCCGACGCCAAATTGTCCAACGGCGCAGCAGGGAAGCATTCCCTTAGGCGACGCGACATCCTTTCCAGAAGCAGCTGATCCAAGCGTCCGTGCGGATACATGCCCGTTCCCGAGTGCAAGAAGACAGCCACAGGCCATCGATCGCGAAACCGGTAAAGGCCGATGAAGGAACGCGCCACGCGTGTCGACAGAATCGCCACGAAGTCTCGAAAGCACCTCCTGACGAGTTGCGCGACGCACCGTGACTCACTGCGCTGTCGCGGTGTCGGCAGACGCCTACTGCGATATCCGCGGATTACCCGACGATGTCAACACTACGTTGAGGATGTAGTGGCGGGCCGCTGCGTCCGCCGGCATTGCCGATACCATGGTCTAACAGATTCGTCGCTGCGCTTGTGGTGTACTCGAGCCCGATCATGGGATCGACGCACTCCTTGCTGGCAAATGAGGCTCTGGTCTTCCGTGCGAACCGCGTCTTTTCCAACGCTCAAATACGCGCCGCGGCTCATGACAGCCGTCGCAGCCATCTAGACCTGCAAAGCGGTTGCCAGTGAGCGCCGGGTCCGTTCGTTTACCGCTTCCACTGAAGGGTGAGGCAAATCACATGAAGACCACGATGCTGGCCATTGTTTCCACCCTACTCGGGAGCGTCTTCGGCTCCGCGGCCGAGAGCGCCGTCACGAGTGTCGTTCTGGTCCATGGTTCGTTCGCCGACGGATCTGGCTGGAAGCCGGTCGCAGACATCCTCAAGCACGACGGCTACACGGTGCAGGTCGTGCAAGAGCCTTTAACCGGTTTCGAGGCTGACGTTACCGCCACACGCCTGGTACTCGACCGCGCTGGCCCGTGCGTGCTCGTAGGCCACAGCTGGGGCGGGATGATCATCACCGAGGCCGGCGCTCAGCCGAATGTCCGCAGCCTAGTCTACGTGAACGCCTTTCAACCGGTAGTCGGGGAGACTGCTGGCGGACTTCAAGCCAAGACTCCCCCTGCATCAAACAACGTCGTGTCGGTCGGGGGAGGATTCGTGCAGGAGAAACCGGAATCCTTTCCGGCAGATTTTGCTGCCGACCTGCCAAAACCGGTTGCCGATTTCATGGCGATCTCCCAAGCACCAATCACTGCCGACAGCTTTTCCGCGAAGACGACCGTCGCGGCGTGGTCGCAGAAACCCAGCTACGCGGTAGTCTCCCAGGGGGATCGGATGATCAATCCAGACCTCGAACGATTCATGGCAGGCCGAGCAAAGTCTCAGACGATCGAGCTTAGCGGCAGTCATGTCATATTTCTCTCGCATCCCAAAGAAGTCGCCGCACTGATCGAAACTGCGGCGAAAGCCGCAAAGTAGTCACGAGCCAGATCTCAGAAGAAGGCCCGATCGGCCGTCCTTCGGCTCATTGAGACAGGCGCACTGTCCGTAGCGCGGTCCTCTCGATGCAGCTGAAGAACACGCTGCGAATTCAGCGCGCTTCGCGAACCGGAAGGCCGCTGCGGAAAGTCCCTATCAACGCCCAGCACGCGGTGCGGTAGATTTGCGCGACGTTCCGACGCTGCGGCGGTGTAAGCAAGTCCGCGAGATTAGGATCATTTATGCGACAAACGTTATGTGAAGTGCAGAAATCTGCGCCCACCCTCGCGAGTGTCTTTGGCGGCGATCGATCGCAAAATCGATACTAAAGTATGAGCGCGTGCCGCTTCAGCCTGGCGCATTCTCGACGAATGACGCGCGTCTCCAAGGAAGGGGCGGCCGCGAGTCGATGGGCTTGCCCTCCTAGGGCCTGTTAACACTACTGACGTAGTGCTTCCACGATGAGCGCAAAATAAATGAAGGCGATGAACACCAGGTCGAGTTTGTCGAAGCGACTGAAGATGCGGCGAAAGCCTTTGAGCCGTCGGAATAAGCGCTCGATCTCGTTGCGACGTTTATATAGAGCTTTCTTGAGCCTCCAGGGCTCGACCCGGTTCGGATGCGGTGGCACGACGGGAATGAAGCCCAGGTCGAAAGCAAGTTGTCGGGTTTCATCGCCTTCATACGCGCAGTCCATCAGCAGGTGGCAGGCCATGGGCAGTTCGGGAATAGAGCGCAGTAACGCGCGCCCCTCGGGAGCATCTCCGGCTTGTCCTGGGGAGAGTGAAAACCCTATGGCGCATCGAGCACTCGCGGCAACCATATGAACTTTTGTGCTCCAGCCGCCACGGGATTTGCCGATCGCTTGAGGGCCGTTTTTTTTAGAGCACCGGTACCATCCGGATGAACCTTCACGATCGTACTGTCCAGACTCACCGCTTCGATCTTGATGCGGATCAGCTGTTCGCGCTGCAGCTCCGCAAAAAGCCGATCCAGAACGCCGGCTTTTGCCCAGCGATTCATGCGCGTGTAGATCGTATGCCAGTTACCGAAGCGCTTTGGCAGCGCGCGCCACTTGCAGCCGTTCTCTGCGACAAACAGGATCGCGTTAATCACGTTGAGGTTCTCATGCGAGACGTTGCCACGATGAATCGGCAAGTGCGGCTCGATGCGTGCGTACTGTTCGGGTGTGATTTCCATACCCACAGCATATCACTTAGTGTTAACAGGCCCTAGTGCAGCCCTTCCGCATGGGGCCAGCGTGTGCGGGAACCGGCAAAAGGATTCTGTGAAACCTACACGTCTCCTTGTCTCAATAGTCGACGACGACGAATCCGTGTGTCAGTCACTCCCCGACCTGTTGAGAGAGCTGGGCTTTTCGGCGCAGGCGTTTTCATCGGCCCAAGAATTCCTCACTTCGGATTGCGTCAACCGGACCGAATGCTTGCTCCTCGACGTCGCCATGCCCGGCATGTCCGGACCCGACCTGCAGCGAGAGTTGAGAGTTCGCCGGCTCGAGATCCCGATTATCTTTATCACCGGGCAAACAGATGAGACTCTCTGCCAACGTCTGCTCGAGCAGGGAGCCGTAGCGTGCCTGTTAAAGCCCTTCAACGAGTCCGCCCTACTTGAAGCGCTGAAATCGGCTCTCCAAATGCCCTGAGCTATTGCGGTGGCTTTAACCGCCTTCCCCGGCAAACACGGCGTTGATGGATCACTCGGAGGTGGGAACCCGAGTTTCAGTTACTTCGGCTCAGTCGTCAGGTCCAGGCTCGCCGCCATTTTCACAAGGTCGGGCAGCGAGTCGGCCTTCATCTTCTGCATGACATTGCCTCTGTGAGCCTTCACAGTGATCTCAGAAATGCCCAGCTCGCCACCAACCTGCTTGTTTAATCGCCCTGAGACTACCAAAGCCATGACCTCCCGTTCGCGTCGACTGAGCGAGGCGTAGCGGTCCCGGACAGCCCGCATCTGCGCCTCCAGCTGAATCGCAGCGTGGCTACGTTCCACGGCGTTCCGGATGGCGCTCAGCAGCACTTCGTCGCTGAAAGGTTTTGTCAGAAACTCGACAGCGCCCGCTTTCATGGCTCGTACCGTCCCCGGTATATCGCCGTAGCCTGTGATGAAGATGATGGGCATTTCAACCCTATCAGCGACGAGCGTCTGCACATCCAGACCATTGATGTCCGGGAGACTAAGATCCAGCACCAGGCAGCTCGGAGCTTGGACGCGCGGAAGAGCCAGGAATTCCTTTGCCGAGGCGCACAACCTCGGCTGCCATCCGGCGCAGCTGATCAGCAGTTCCAATGATTCTCGGACCGACACGTCGTCATCGACGACGAACACCATCGGAGTAACGCGCATCGGTAAACGCGATCCCAGAGAGCTGCAGTTGTTCGAGTTCATATCTGACCCAATTGCGATGCCTGGCCACGCATTTTTGTGGCATACGTCGGCCATTCTCGGGGCCGTGCAGGACGCCGCCCGGCCCACAACCCTTTTTTAGGAGGGCTCCACCGATACTGCCGAATTCGTCCTCCGGTCCAGCAATCCCCCACGCTTAACAACTCTTGGCTAGTCAATGACGAGCGTACATTATCCTTTGGTGTCGTCGGTCTCTCGGCTCCGATCCAGGCTGCGCTTTGAGCGTTCTGCGGGGTGCGGCAGTAGCTTCCACACGCGCCGGACTCGGATCGCTGGATACGTGCGAACTCGTCGAACCCCGGCCTGCACACGGGATAGAAAATGAAAACGTCGCTCCAGGCCCGTCATGCGGAGCTGCCCACAAGCGACCGTGGTGCTTTTCGATGATCGAGCGGCTTACAAACAGACCAATTCCCATGCCGCCACTCTTGGTTGTGTAGAACGCTTCAAATAGTTTATCCATGTCTTGAGGCTCGAGCCCCACCCCCGCGTCTTCCACGGACAGGCGTACGTTGTCTCCCTCGTCCGCCTCCGCTCTGATCACTAACTGCCGTGGACGATCTTCGACTCCACTCATCGCGTCAGCGGCGTTTAGCAGCAGGTTCAGAATGACCTGTTGAAGCTGAACACGATCGCCCGCAATCGGCGGAAGGTCGTCTGCAAGCTCGGTGCGCACAATCACCTGCCTGCTTTGAAGCTCGCCCAATGACAGCGCAATCACCTCTCGTGCCGCCTCGCTCAGGTCTACCGCCTCTTTCGTCGCCCCGCTCTTTGCAAAGAGCGCGCGCAATCGCCTGATCACATCCGCGGCGCGCTCGCCGTCGCGTATGGTTCGTCGTGCAGTTTCACGCGCGCCGTCGAAGTTCGGTGGATCGGCGGCGAGCATTCGCAAACAGGTGCTGGCATTGGTGATGATGCCCAAGAGCGGCTGGTTGACCTCGTGCGCGATTGACGCTGTCACTGCCCCGAGGCTCGTGAAGCGGGTCACATGTGCGAGCTCTGAGCGAAGCCTATCGAGTGCCTGTTCCGACAGTCGGCGCTGCGTGACATCCTGAACTGCGCCGATGTACTCCAGTCGACCCTCGTGGTCCCGGGTGCCGTGCGCGACCATAGACAGGTACCTTACCGTGTGGTCGGGCATCTGCAGCCGATGCTCGTATTCGATGTTGCTGCCGTCCACTCGCGCCGCGGTGATCATTTCATAAAACGACGGAATGTCCTCCGGGTGAATTCGGGCAGCGATCAGCCCGACCGTGACTGGCACACTCCGGTCAAGTTCATAAATGCGATATAGCTGCTCCGACCACGTGAGTTCATCTGTCGTGACGCGCCACGAAAAGCTGCCGGTTGAACTGAGGCGTTGAGCTTCCGCGAGAAATGCCGCACTGCGCCGCACCTGCTCTTCGGACTGCCGACGTTTTGTGATGTCGCGCATGTAGCCAGTGAAACGCGGTGGCCCATCCCCGGAGATGCGGGTGATCGCAAGCTCGATGGGGAATTCGCTCCCGTCGGCACGTATCGCGGTCATCTCCATGCGCCCCCCGAGCACTCGCGCCTCACCAGTGGCTAAATACAAAGCCAACCCGCGGCGATGCTGTTCCCGGAGGGCTGGCGGCATCATGACGTCGGCGAGCTTTTTGCCGATAACCTCGGCACGCAGATGCCCGAAAGTGCGCTCCGCAGCCGGATTGAATTCGGTGATGCAGCCTTCATGATCCATCGTCACTATGCAATCCAGTGCCGAGTTCAGGATCGCCGCTTTGCGCGCCTCACTGCGCTTTAGTTCTGCCTCCTCCTGACGCAGTCTTCCTTCGACCATTCTGCGTTCGGCAATTTCCCGCCTCAGCTCTTCGTTTGCTGCTGCAAGTTCTCTCGTGCGTTCCGCGACCCGTTGTTCGAGTTCGATGGCGACCCGCTTCTGTTCGCTTAAGAGCCGTGCCTCCTGTAGCCCGATGGCAGCCTGATTCGCGGCAACATTTAGAAGAAGTCTCTCGGTCTGCCCCGGGAAATCCGCTCGCTCAGAACCAGCAACGATTACGCCACTGTCAGCCTGCAGCCCGAGTCTCAAGGGCACGATCGAAATCTCCGTGCCTCCAATTGTGTTTCGAACTACCTGAGGCCATTTCTGTGGATCATCTCCCAACCAGCGGTTGAGCATCTCGCCGACTTCTTGCGCCCGAACCCCGAATTTTCGTGACTGAGCGACCCGGACGACCTCGAGGGGTGGTTCCCCGTCGACTGAGCCGTTTATCCGCACATAGACGAAGTCCAGGCGCAGCAATTCCAGGAGCACGGCGGGTAAGGTACCTACAACCTCGGCTGGATCACCGCCGCTCCACATCGCGGGAAGCGCAAGGACGCTCACCAGGTCATTGATGCAGCGTTGCAGCCGCTTGATCTCGTCGGCCGGATTTCCGCCTGGTACGGCCATATCAAACCCCCATCGCACCCGCCATGCGCCGGCTTCGCCGCTCGCGAAACTCAGGCAGAAATTCCTCCGGCGGCACGAAAAACGGATTCCGCTGGAGCATGCCGCCGATGATGACCATTGGATGCGTCCGCATGATGTCGATTACCGAATCTCCTCCAAATCGCGCCAGATTGTATGTGCAGATGACCGCGTCTTCGTGGCGACTCCATACGTCATTGACGCGCGATTCGAACTCAACAACGTCATCGATGTGCGAATCACCCTCAACCGCCCATTCCATGTGGCAGACAATGCGACTAAGGGGGAACCCTCCCTCGGCGTTGCCACTGGCGAATCCTTCGAACGCTTCCAGCATCCGGTCTTGGTCGAAGCGGTCGTCCTGAAGGTAGGTGTCCGTGTTGGTCCGGAGCTCGAATTGCCCGGTTCGTTGGGCGGCGGGCAGGTCGATCCCTGCTGCAACCAACCGCTGTATATGATCGTCGCGTTGACCCGGATTAACGACATGGACGGCCTTGTCGCCGCATTCAAACCCGTCCCTAATGAATGGAAGCAGCACCCGATATGCCTCTTCGTCGCTATTGAAGAACGCACAGACATGGCGCGTTTCGTCGAGCTGAGAGCCGGCAAAGTGAATGGGAGCCGTGGTCTTCTTCATCGGTACTACTCCGCTGTTGATCGGCTCCCACGCGGGCGTTATCCGACCCGGGTGTAATTAGACATTCAATCTGTGAAGGAACGGTGCGGATCGACCGTGGCCGCTGAAGGAGGATGCACCAAGCAAGGGGTGAATGCACCGGCTGCGCAAGCGTGCAGCGCAGCAACAAGCTGCTCTGGCTTAGCCCTAGGCGGACCTTCGGTTAGTGAACTGCTCCCGACAGAGGCCTCGCGCGAAGAGGCCTGGCGTCGCCCGATGCCGTCCAGTCGGATCGTAGGGCTCAATCCTGCCTGCTGGTTGCAGATTGCCCACAGCGCCAGCAGGATCTTTAGTAATCTATAGTAATGTATATGCTGAATTACGCCCCGCAGCCCCTGGCTAATTGCGCCAACACAAAAGGAGCCGGTGCGAGATCACACTGAACGGGGGCGAGATGGTCGGTACAGCTCTCATGTCGGTGGGTTCAGCACGAGGCGGCACCAGGCATAGCTCCCATGTTCTAGATTTCACTTCTTGTGTCACGGCGAGGGTGAGTACCGGGTGAAGACAAAGTCGCTAGCTTTGGCAGGCACGTGGCAGGGAGCGCAGGTTTTATGCACCGCCTCATCGGCAGGTTTGCCGTCTTTGAATTGAGCGAACCCCCAGCCCCCCGTGGCGGCGTATTTAATTGAGTCCTTGACCATGAACTGAACGTTAATCGGAGAGCCGGCAACGAACGATTGCGCACGGCCAAACACCTTGTCGTTTTCCTCGGACGGGACGTAGCTCCAGGCGAGTCGGACAATGATTGCGCCGTCCGGGAACGGCAGTTTCCCTCCGCGGTAGGCCTGGATCGCTACGTCGTTGCCGAGAATCGCGCGAAGATCGTTGTTCTTGCCAGCTTCGTGGGCCACGGAGATCAACCTCCAGTCGCGGTATCCGGGGGCTATTTTGATTCCGAAAATGGGAGCCGCTGCTCCGTCGGCGTCTCCAGACGCGTGAGCCATATAGACGAGCCCGCCGGTCAGCGCCACGACTGCTCCTAAGGTGTAAGCGATCCCTCTCATACGAGTCACCTCTTTATTTAGGAATCCCATTTTCATCCGCTCAATCTGTCGACATCCACGATGGCCTGGGCGAATGCCCGCGGAGCTTCCTGAGGCAGATTGTGGCCGATACCGCCCGTGATGAGCCGGAATGTGTATTTGCCCGAGAATTTACCGCGATAAGCACTGTCGTCCGGAAAATGTGGTGCACCGTTAGCATCACCCTCAAGAGTAATGGACGGCACGGTGATGACCGGGCCGACGGCAAGTCGCTTTTCTAAATCGTCATACTTCGCCTCGCCTTCGGTCAGCCCGAGGCGGAAGCGGTAATTGTGGATCACGATGCTGACGTGGTCCGGGTTGTTGAAAGAGGCAGCAGTGCGATCGAAGGTCGCATCATCGAAATTCCATTTCGGTGATGCGATAGACCAGATGAGCTTCGCAAAGTCGTGCCGGTACTTGTCGTAGCCGGCGCGACCGCGTTCCGTGGCAAAGTAATATTGATACCACCATTGGAGCTCAGCTTTTGGCGGCAAAGGGTTTTTTTGGGCTTCCTGACTCGTCATCAGATAGCCACTCACGGAGACGAGACCCTTGCAGCGCTCCGGCCACAGTACCGCGATGATGTCGGCCGTCCGCCCACCCCAGTCAAATCCGCCGATGATGGCCGACTTAATGTTGAGAGCATCCATCAGGGCAATGATGTCAACGGCCCCGACCGCTGGCTGACCATTGCGAAACGTCTTATCCGAAAGAAATCGCGTTCCGCCATAGCCACGCGTATACGGCACGATCACTCTATATCCCGCGGAAGCCAGCAGAGGGGCTACGTCGACAAAGCTGTAGATATCGTATGGCCAGCCATGTAAGAGCACGACCGGGCGACCGTCCGTTGGACCCGCTTCCGCGTAGGTAACATTCAGCAGTCCTGCGTCAATGTTCTTCAACGACGCGAACGAGGTGTTCGTTCCTGCCTTGATCGGAGGGAGAGCGCCGCCCTTCCCATTGCCGGACTGTGCATTCCCAAGCCCGACCACGCCGAGCTGAGCGGCAGCAAAAGTCATGGCAGCGGTGCCAAAGAAGCGACGGCGGCCGCTGTTTATTTCAAGGCACATTTGTTATCTCCCGGAGCCGAGCCCATCCACAACTGCAATGACACCAGATATGCGACGACAAGGTGATTAGACGATGGTATTGGATCGATGCCCTCGGATGGCTCGACAGACCGCGTCTGGGAAAGCGCGTCCCTCACGTCGGGTAACGAGACCTCCTAGCTGTGCTGGCCGCCCACCTACTGATTCAAGCGGCCCGTCGGAGCTCCTCGGCCAGGATGGCTACGATGTCTGCTAGAGGCGCGCCCTGCTCCGCCACTGCGCCGAATGCCGACTTGTTAATTCGGCGGTTGCTGAGGGAAGCCGGAAAAAGTGTCGCCAGCCATGAACTCGTACGGCTCGACTCTCGTGATGTGAGGCCCCCGCCGCTTGACTCAGCGGCGCTCGCTCGGGCCGGAACGCGCAGGCCAGCGATTTCCGGCCGGTCATGGTTCGACGCCGATTCCGTGCAAAACCTGATCAATCTTCGGCGCCCGCTCACACTCTGTTCTCAACGAATCAGGCGGTACGGAAGTCACCTCACCTGCTCCACACCACGATGAGCGTCCCGGCGCACTGACCGCGGGACCCTCCGTCCGTTACGACGGATCGAAGCGGTCGGCGTTCATCACCTTGTTCCACGCCGCGACGAAGTCCAGCGCAAACTTCTCCTTCGCATCGGCGCTTCCGTACACTTCAGCGAGCGCCCGCAGCTGCGAGTGCGACCCGAAGATCAGATCGACGCGGGTCCCGGTCCACCTGAGTTCTTTCGACTTCCGGTCCCGACCCTCGTACACGCCATCGGCCCCGGCCGGATGCCACTCGGTGCGCATGTCGAGCAGGTTGACGAAGAAGTCATTCGTCAGCGTACCGGGCCTCTTGGTGAACACGCCGTGCTCGGACTGCGCGGCATTGGCACCGAGAACCCGCAGGCCGCCGACCAGTGCGGTCATCTCCGGCCCGGTGAGCCGCAGAAGTTGCGCGCGGTCCACCAGCGCCTCCTCCGGCGCCATCAGCTGCGGCCCGCGCAGGTAGTTGCGGAACCCATCGGCTGCCGGCTCGAGCGGTGCGAAGGACTCGGCGTCGGTCTGCGCCTGGGAGGCGTCCATCCGGCCCGCCTTGAAGGGTACCTGGAGATCGATTCCGGCATCCTTGGCTGCTTTCTCAATCGCCACTGCGCCGCCGAGCACGATCAGGTCGGCCAGGGAGACCTTCTTGCCGCCGCCCGCAGTGCCGTTGAATTCCCCCTGAATGCCTTCCACCTTCTGAAGTACCGTCTTCAGCTGCGCCGGCTGGTTCACCTCCCAGTCCTTCTGCGGGGCCAGGCGGATGCGGGCGCCGTTCGCCCCACCGCGCTTGTCCGAACCGCGGAACGTCGATGCGGACGCCCAGGCGCTCGCGACGAGCTGCGAGACGGACAGTCCCGAGGCGAGAATCTTCATCTTCAGAGACGCGATGTCCTGCTCGTTGATCAGCGGATGGTCGACGGCGGGAATCGGGTCCTGCCAGATCAGCTGTTCCTTCGGCACGAGCGGGCCGAGGTAGCGGGCGATCGGTCCCATGTCGCGATGCGTGAGCTTGAACCACGCGCGCGCGAAGGCATCGGCAAACTGCTCCGGGTGCTCATGAAAGCGCCGCGAGATCTTCTCGTAGGCCGGATCAAAGCGCAGCGCGAGATCGGTCGTCAGCATAGCCGGCACGTGCTTCTTCGACGGATCGTGGGCGTCAGGGATATCGGCCCGCGCATGCTTCGCAGTCCATTGCTTGGCACCGGCCGGGCTCTTGGTCAGCTCCCAGTCGTACTTGAACAGGTTGTCGAAGAAATAGTTGCTCCACCTGGTGGGCGTCTGCGTCCAGGTCACCTCGGGGCCGCCAGTGATGGCGTCGCGTCCGAACCCGCTCCCGTGCTGGCTCTTCCAGCCGAGGCCCTGATCTTCGATCTGGGCACCTTCCGGCTCGGGGCCCAGAGCGGAGGGATCTCCGGCGCCGTGCGTCTTGCCGAAGCTGTGACCGCCGGCGATCAGGGCGACGGTCTCCTCGTCATTCATCGCCATGCGGGCGAAGGTCTCACGGATGTCCCGGGCGGCTGCGAGTGGGTCGGGGTTGCCGTTCGGCCCTTCCGGGTTGACGTAGATCAGCCCCATTTGCACGGCGCCAAGGGGATTTTGCAGCTGCCGTTCGCCGCTGTAGCGTTCATCGCCGAGCCACGAGCTCTCGGGGCCCCAGTACAACTCCTCCGGCTCCCACGTATCCACGCGCCCTCCGCCAAACCCGAAGGTCCTGAACCCCATCGACTCCAGGGCGACGTTACCCGCGAGCACGAACAGGTCCGCCCACGAGATCCCGCGGCCATACTTCTGCTTGATCGGCCACAGCAGCCGGCGCGCCTTGTCGAGGTTGGCGTTATCCGGCCAGCTGTTGAGCGGGGCGAAGCGCTGCTGCCCGCCCCCCGCGCCGCCGCGACCATCCGCCACGCGATAGGTCCCGGCGCTGTGCCAGGCCATGCGGATGAAGAGTCCGCCGTAGTGGCCAAAGTCGGCTGGCCACCACTCTTGGGAGTCGGTCATGAGCGCGTGCAGGTCCTTGATCACCGCATTCAGATCGAGGCTCTTGAACTCGTTCGCGTAGTTGAACGCTGCGCCCATCGGATCGGATTGCGGGGAGTGCTGGTTCAGGCTCTGCAGACTCAGCTGCTGCGGCCACCAGTCGCGGTTGCTCCGGCCACCACGGGCGTGCATCACCGGACATTTCCCGGCGCCCTTCTCGTCGCCGCTCTCACTTTTTGGGTCCATCTGCCTCTCCACTATCAGTTTGCTGCCTGTGCAGGCCGGTCGGCGTTAACGAGCAGCGCGAAAACTATAAATCAGCCGCCTGTCACCTCAAGATCCACCTCCACGTTGCCCCGCGTCGCATGCGAGTAGGGACAGATTTTTTCATGCGCCTCGCGGGCAAGCGCCTCGAGCTCTGCTTGGGGCAGGCTCTGGTCGGTGACGTGCAGCTTCACGGCAAGCCCGAATCCACCGCCATCGCGGGGCCCGATCGAGACACTGCAAGTAACCGCGGCGCCCTTGGCGTTACGCTTGTGCTGAGTGGCCACGTAGTCCAAAGCACCACCGAAACAGGCCGCGTATCCAGCCGCGAACAGGTGTTCCGGAGTCGTGGTATTCGGCCTTCCAGGACCGCCCATGGCCTTCGGCACAGACAGCTCGGCACTGACCGAGTGGTCCTGCGCCTCCGTATGCCCGCTCCTTCCACCAATCGCGGTCGCCACTGCCGTGAACAGGGGCTTGATCTTGTCCATGTTCCTATCTCCGCATGCATCCGAATTCTGGAACAAGCCTAGGCGATCCGCTCCGATTTATGAATTGAATCGTTTCTATGGCGGCGTTTGACACCATCTATCGGCGCGCTCACCGCCGGGCAGTGTTCCCTCGCTGCTTGCGGCTTCTTAAGACTCTTTGCCGGCAAGAGCGATGGGGAGCACCTTCAGATCCGAGGGGTGCCTCAGCGACTTGGAACAGCGGATTACCAGTCCGTAAGTGGACTCTTCAGATAGTTGATGGGACTGCTTATTTATTCTCGTACAAGTTGCCGCGTGCAAATTCGGCGCAACGCGGTATACGAGGTGCGGGGGTTCTTGCTGGTTGAGAAATTCGGGCAGCTGACGTTCTGACCTGGGGTATGGTTCCAATATAGTATAGGGGGGTATTCTATATACGGATTGAAGCTGAGAGTCGTTTATATGAGCCACACCATCCGCGAGAAGACCAAGCTGCTGAACCGGGTGCGACGTATTCGAGGACAGGTCGAAGCCATCGAGCGCGCGCTGGAAGCGGAAGTTGGCTGTGCCGATGTGCTGCAGCGGATTACCAGTTGTCGCGGCGCGATCAACGGCCTACTGGGTGAGGTCCTGCAGGATCATGTCAGAACTCATTTTTACAGCACGCCCGCCAATGTCGAGGCAAGCGAACAGCTCTTGGACGTGGTTCACAGCTATTTCAAATAAGGGCCTCTCATGAAAACCGTTAGCGAGGCCGCCATCCTAGAAGGGCATAGTCACGTCTTCCTCGGCACCGGCCACGAGAAGAACGAGCGCAAGACCTGGGGTGTCATCGCGCTGTGCGGCGTGATGATGGTTGTTGAGATCGTCGGCGGCAGCCTATTCGGCTCGTTGGCGCTGGTGGCCGACGGCCTGCATATGTCGACGCACGCCGGGGCCATGCTGATAGCGGCTCTGGCTTACACCTATGCGCGGCGACACGCCGGCGACGCCCGGTTCGTATTCGGTACTGGCAAGCTGGGCGACTTGGCAGGCTTCAGCAGCGCCATCGTGCTGGCGATGATCGCTCTACTGATCGGGTACGAGGCCGTGTCGCGCTTCTTGTCACCCGTGCCCATCCATTTCAGGGAAGCCATCCCGATCGCCGTCGTCGGCCTGTTCGTGAACATTGTCAGCGCGTGGCTGCTGAGCGGCGGGGATCATCACCCTCATGGACATGGGCACGGTCACACGCACGGTCACGCCGGGCACGAGCATGAGGACGAGGCTCAGCGATTGATCACGGCTACGGGTTCCGCCGATGTGTCGATATTCGAAGACGGCGTGCCGCCGCGCTTCCGCTTGAGATTCAGCGAGCCGGGATCGGTGCGTGTGTTGAGCCTCGAAACTGTAAGGGCAGACGGGCAGCGCCAGGTGTTTAGCTTTGAGAGCCGAGGCGGCTACTGGGAATCCCTGGAGGAGGTTCCGGAACCCCACGCATTTAAGGCGGTAGTGACGCTCACCGACGGAGACCACGCAGTGTTTTTCGAGGAACACGCTCATGACCCCCATCAAGAGACCGGCCCCGCCAGTGCCGCGCTGCGCGATAACAGCATCCGCTCCGCGTACATCCACGTCATCGCCGATGCGGTGGTATCGATTCTGGCCATCACCGGCCTGCTGCTCGCACGCACCTTCGGCTGGCTTTGGATGGACCCACTGGCCGGCATCGTCGGCGCATTCGTGATCGCGAATTGGTCCTACGGTTTGCTACGCGATACAGGCGGCATCCTGCTCGATATGAGTCCGGACCCTGCCCTGGCCGCGAGACTGCGCAAGACCGTCGAACGCGATGGGGACCATCTGATTGATTTGCACCTTTGGCGACTCGGTCCCGGACACCTGGGAGTCGTCGTATCCGTCGTAACTGCCAAGCCTCGTAATGCGGCCTTCTATCGCGCGGCGCTGAGCCGGTTCAAGTCACTGTCTCATGTCACCGTCGAAGTGACGCAAGCGGCTGGGTAAGCCACGATCGCAGACCACGGCAGGTCGGATCTCCTTTGATCGAGCGGTGCGGCCGCTTTGCGGGACGCAGAGAGCACCGCGTCAGCGATTTCACCCTGGCGTGCAGTATCCCTGTCGTTCTCCCATCAGCGGATCACAGCGAATGCACGCAGCAGCGCGGCAATCGGTTCAATACAGCACCTCGACCGCACAATTGAACGTGTAACTTGTGACGCACCGCGTGTGGGTGAACCTCCTCCGGTTGCAATTGCCCAATGCCCAGATGCCCTCAGGCAAAACCAATAAATACCGCAAGTGCGCGGTTCACCGCGACCAGGGTTTCCTCCTCGAGATGGCCTATGGTCTCGCCCACCGTGCCACGAGCGACCGTCTGGATCTTGTCTACCATCACCTGAGAGGCCTTGCGCAAGCCATTTTTGGTGCTCGGTTCTACCGGAATCCGGAAAAGAGGAGCGTCGCGCAATTCTCCCGTGATCGGCAAAACGCTGACGGAAGGATGTGCATCAAATAGGTCGGACTGGACTATCAATGCTGGGCGAGGCTTACCGAAGTCACCGGCGAGCGCAATCGTGACCAAGTCGCCCCGCCTCACTTCCAGCCTTCCGTGTCAGCCACCGCCTCAAGCCACTTCAGGGTGCGTTGCTCCAGCCGGTCACCGTGCAGCGACAGCGACTGTCTACGGCACTCCTTCGCAAAGCCACGCCGCCGAGTGTCGGGTACCCAGATTTGCACGGGCCGCAGTCCGGCGGCCCTGAGGGCGCGGCGGTGCTTCTTCACGCGCTCGGCCACACCAGCCTGGCGCTCAGCCATGGTAGGCCTCCATCTCAACGTTACATGTAACAATAGCGAAGTGGAGCGTTACATGCAACAGCTCAGGCGATAACGGATCTTCGGGAGATCGAAATTGCGCTCTCGAAGTCGAGGTGCGGGGTTGGCCACACGAATGAAGAGCAGATGCGGATCGCTGACCAAACTGCGTGATTGTGTCCAATTTCGGGGCGGGGCATGCCGGGGGCCAGAACAACCGGCTCTTTGTGCTCCCCTCACCCCTGGGGCCAGGCGGGCAAGCACTGGGATCTCGCACACTGGCAGACTCCGGCCGCGCAGCTCCGCTGAGACACCGATCCCGGTGGACAAGGGACTGGGCGCGACCAGCTTCGCGGTGATACAAGCGCAGCAGGAGCCGCAGGCACGCGTTCACTCGTGGGGACTTATAGTCATACCCATAGGTTCTTATATGAACGCCGCCCGTATTGGGCAGATGCTGTGATCGTTAGGCGTCAAGGTGCGGATGCAGTCTTATATCCGGCCTACTTCAGGCAGAGCTTTGGCTCTGCGTGGCCCTGATGAAAATCCGCTGAGGAAGACCTCATCTCCTTCAAGGACTCGAAGTCCAAGAACCTATTCAGGTTTTCTTCCTCACGGTCCGACCTATTTGCCATCACGAGTGTTGCACCCGCTCAATTCGATTGGCTGTTCCTCCGGTCAGTTAAAGCAAAGGGTCAGGCATCGCCTGTCCCCACCTGTCATCAAATGTGCGTTCATGAGCTAATAGCGCCCAGATCGTGCGCGCTATCTTGTTGGCCAGCGCGACAATGGCCACATTCTTGGGTCGCCGCGACAATAGCTCTCGCAGCCAGCGCGGCATCGCGCGGCCGGGGGCGACTGCTATGGTTCACTACCGCTCGCGCCCCATGGATCAGCAAAGTTCGCAGGTAGGGATCCCCGCGTTTGCTGATACCCAGCAACTTCACGCGCCCGCCCGTGCCCGACTGACGCGGCACAAGACCCAGGAAGGCGGCAAACTCTCGTCCCGAGCGAAACGTGCGCGCATCGCCCACACTGGCCACAATCGCTGTCGAGCTTAAGGGTCCCACCCCGGGAATCGCCTCGATGCGCCGGCACCGCTCGTCCTGCGCTCGGTAGGCGCCGATCGAGCGCTCCAGTTGCTCGATGCGGCCGGTCAGGTCCCTCAGGTACTGCAGCTGCTGGTGTAACTCGCCACGGATCAGATCGGGAATCTCTCCACGGCTCGCATCCGCCAAAATCGGGGTGGCCTGGGACAGCAGCGCCCGCCAGCTCTTGGGCACGACCACGCCAAACTCATACAACAGTCCCCGCACCTGGTTCGCCTGCATCGTGCGCTGCTTTACCAGTTGCGCTCGTATGCGGTGCAATCCCATCAGCGCCTGCTGCTGCTCGCTCTTGAGTGCCACAAAGCGCATCTCGGGCCGCTGCGCCGCCTCCCAGATCGCCTGGGCATCGGCGGCATCGGTCTTATTGGTCTTCACGAAGGGACGCACGAACTGGGCCGAGATTAGTCGCACCTGATGTCCCAGCGCCCTCAAAGCCCGTCCCCAGTGATGCGCCGAGCCGCATGCCTCCATGGCCACCACACCCGCCGCCCGGCAGGCAAAGAAAGCTTGCATTTGCCCTCGCGTGAGCATCTTGCGCTTAACCTCGCCGCTATCCGTCTCGACCCAATGCACCTGAAAAACCTGCTTTGCCAAATCCACGCCATACGTCGTAACTTGCATATCGGATCCCCTGTCCTGTGAGTGGGTACGAGACATCTCCACTCTGGCACATCGATGCCGTATGGACAGGGGGTCCTTCCTCTTCGCTCCCATCTCGCCCTCCTGCCAAAGAACGGGCGGCGTTCATCTCATCTTCTCCATGCCTTCGAGGCGCTCGTCCGGTTGTGCGCCTGACAATCGGCGTAGAGATTCGAGCGCCTGTCGGCGAGAGTCGAGCGGAGATTGACAGCCGTTCGGCCTGGGCCCGGATTACGTTTGGGGGTACAGGCGGGGGAACAGGATCTCGAGAGCATCATTTGGAAAGCGCAGGGAAACCGGCCCCTTGGGCGTCGACGAGCCCAGAAGACCGGCAGCCACCGTATCGTTCAAGACGCGCCGCGCGGTTCTCTCGGGAAGTGCCGTGACGCCTGCGGCGGCACCGCGTTCGAATTCCCCGCGTGTGAGCGCCGCGTCCAGCAACGCCGCGGCCTCAGTTTTGAGCAAGTCGTGCTGGTCCACCAGGAGTTTCAGCCGCTTCGAGAGCGTCGGGATCTCAAAGAGAGTGGACATGAAGGTTACCTGGTCCAGGCACGCTCTAAGGAACCAGTCGGTGAACTCGATTAGTGCCTTCTGTGACAGATTGCCGCGGCCATCGAGGTCTCCCTGACGCGGCGTATCCGCCCGATCCATCATCTGCTTGTATTCCTTGCGGCTCTTGAGTCCGCGGGCAAGTCCGCGCGAGATCGACCACAGCCCGTAGGCATCGATGCCCGCTGAGTAGCCCATCGCGTGGCTCATGAGCCGGCTCACCCGGCCATTGCCATCGGGAAAGGGGTGGATGTAGTTGAAGCGGTGATGGGCCGCGGGAATCGCGAGGATGCGGGCGCCCTTGCCGAGTTTGGCGAGGGCATAGCGTTGCGCAAATCGTGCCATGAACTCGGCCACCCGTTCGCTCGAGGGTGGCAGATGCTGGCCGACCACGTTGTCCTCCTCGGGACGGCTGCGCCACTCGCCGGGCGTCATTAGGTACGAATGCGTCTTGCCCTGAATGCGCAGCATGGATTCGGGCGCATCGCGATAGAACTCGCGATGCAGTTCGCGCAAGAAATCTTCGGATGCCGGCTCGCCGAGTTCACCCACCGCGGCGAGCCGATCGATGTTCGCCTGGACGCGCACATGTGCGACCGCTTCGAGCTGCAGATCGCGTCGCTCGGGGTTCTGATCCAGATCCCCCCGAAGCGCCCGCTCGATTTCGCAGGGGCGGGTGTTGTGTCCCTCGATGAGATTGCTGTAGTAGGTGTTCATGATGCGCACGAGGTCCGCAAGATTCGCCGCGGTCATCGGATGTAGAGCTCGACCCAAGGCTGCCGCTTCTGCGGAGAGCTCGGCCACCACGTCGGTGAGCTCGGGCGGTACGTCGGCAAGCAGTGTCGGTTCGATCCGAGCCACGGTCTCTGCAACTGCAGTTTGGCCGATATTTATGACCATTATTAGTCTCAAATATCGCAATTTTACCGTAGTTCTGGAGTTTTTTGGCCGATCATTTGGCCGATCTTTCCTTCGGATTGGATTGGCCGATCGCGACCGATCCCAACTGATTGATTTATATTGCTAATAAAACGTACATCCCTCCGGATATGGCCGATCTCCTGGCCGGTCTTAGGGGATTGGCGCCCCGCCCTTCGGGGTTTCGACACTGCCTTACCGTCGGCAGACCTGCATTGATCAGACGCCTATATTTGCGTCGCGCTGACGCGCGGTGTACCCGTCGCGATACCCGCCGAGCGACGTGACTCGCGATTGGCAGCGGAACGGTTGCCAGCAAACCGAAATGTCGGTAAATTCGCTATTCGCAAATAGCGAATTTCGCCATGAAACGCAGAACCAACCAGCAAATTGCGCTGAAGCCTCAGGACCTGATGGTGTTGCTGAAGCTCCTTGCTTTGGGTCGCAAGGACACGACCTACCTGGAACTCGCTCAAGCCCTGGGTATGTCATCCTCGGAAGTCCACGCAAGTATCGGCCGAGGCAGATCAGCACGCCTGATCGACGTTGAGGATGAGCGGCCGGTCGTGGTCCGCGCGGCCCTCAAGGAATTCCTTCTTCACGGAGCGAAGTACGCGTTCCCGGCAACCCTCGGATCCATGACTCGCGGCATTCCAACCGGCTATGCGGCACCGCCGTTATTTACGCGGGTGTCTCAACCGAAGGAGCCACCGCCAGTATGGCCCGACCCGGCGGGGCACCAACGGGGCGTCGCCTTTCATCCGCTCTATCCGACCGCGCCCCTGGCGGCGCGAGAGGATCCGCTGCTGTACGAACTTCTCGCGCTTTTTGACGCGTTGCGCGGCGGCGCCGCGCGGGAAAGACAGCTCGCAGGTCAGCTTTTGAGCGAAAGACTCGCGTGAACCTCGCTGATCCCAATCTTCCGCTTCTCGCAGCGGTCGTGCGTGCCCTCGGAGCATTGCGGGATCGCTTCGTCTTTGTCGGCGGCTGCGCGACCGGGATGTTACTAACGGATGTCGCCGCCGCGCCTGTCCGCGCGACGCAGGACGTTGACGTGATTGTCGAAGTCCTGACGCTAGCTGACTATCACGCACTCGAACGCGAACTTGAACGCGCCGGCTTCGCCCATGATCGTAGCCCGGATGCGCCTGTGTGCCGTTGGGTCGTCGCCAACTGCCTGCTGGATGTCATGCCAACAGATGAACGGATACTGGGGTTTGGCAACCGCTGGTTCGGTGAGGCGATACGTTCGGCTGAATTGGTTCGCCTGCCGAGTGGGGAGGCGATCAGACTCGTTACCCCGCCCCTGTTTCTCGCCACGAAGCTGGAAGCGTTCCGGACGCGGGGTCGGGAGGATTTCCGTGCCAGCCACGATCTCGAAGATATCGTGACCGTGGTCGACGGGCGGCCCGAGCTGCCACGTGAAGTACTCGCCTCCGCGCCCTCTGTGCGCACTTACCTCGCGAGCGAGATCGGCACGCTGCTGCAGAACGCGGCGTTCCTTCAAGCTCTCCCGGGCCACCTGCCGGGCGATGAGGCGAGTCAGGCACGCGTGCCGTTGATTCGCGACCGGCTTCGGCAGATTTCGCGCGCGTGATTTTTCTGTATTGGCCGCTCTCGTTTATAGCGGCGACTACAGACCGCAATCGCGATCAGCGGACAGCTGCACGGGCAACGATGTCACACATGGGGCAGACAACAAGACATGCCAAGGATGCGGCACGCGGCAGGTCCTACAACCTTCTCGATGCTGTGCCCGAGGATGAAGTAGGGTCGCAACTGAATTCGTTCGCTTCGGTAGGGGCATGGGATGCGCGGAGCGCGGGACGGCCTCGTTGAGCGGAAACCGGACTCAGGCGCATCTATAGGGAGCGTCCCCGGCCCGATTTGAACGGGCGACCCCCGCCTTAGGAGGGCGGTGCTCTATCCAGCTGAGCTACGGGGACTTACCCAAAAGCCTAAATACCATCGCGCCCGGCCGGAGTTGCCGAACTGACCTAACTATTAATAGCTGCTCTGCAAAGGGTTCTTGCGGTGGGTAACTTTTTGATACCCACAGCGTTACCCGTCGAGCGACCGCTGTTTCTGCTGCGCCGCGATAGCGCGCGCATCGGGAGCATCGGATCAAAAGTCGTGCACCCTACTCTCAGCCGCATCACACGCGCGGAACTCGAGAGTTACGTTGAATCCTGCGAGTGATCGGCCCGGTGATCTCGCGCACCGGTAGCGAGACCGCGGTCGGCATCTCGACATTCGGGGCGCCCGCGCCCAAAGCATTGAACTGATCGGGATGGTGCTCGATCCTCCTTCTGCTCGGAGCGCTACTTGGATTTCGGCGCAAGAAACCGTCCTACCAGTGCGACAAGGGCACGTCGCTGCCGGGCCGCGGTCCAGTACCTGGGTTCAATTCCGGCGAGGTACAGAATTCCGTCGATTGCAGCGACGATGATTCCTGCAGTTTCGGCTGCCTCGCCACCGGAGTAGCCAACTTGCATCAACATTTCGGTCAGTTGACCGCGGCCGTTCGCGTAATAGCGAGCGTGAGCGGCAGCCAGCTTTGGATTTCCGATCGTCATCGCGTTGAAGGCCAGCCAGACCGTCTGATCCCGACGTTTAGCGGCGCTGGTAGCTAGCGACTCCTGCAATAACGCTAGCGAGATACCCTCTTTGTAGGCGCGCCGCGTGTTGCGATTGACCGTTTCCGAGGCCTCCTGCCACGCGGCGGTAATCAAATCCTCCTTCGATGAGAACCAATGATTGATTAGCCCGATGGTGCAGCCCGCGCGGCGGGCCACCGTTCTCATGGAAAGTGCGTCGATTCCCTCGCGCGCCAGCACATTCAGGGCGCTTCGCGCGATACGCCGGCGCTGCTGCGCCGCATCCCGCTGCAACGGCATAGAGCTCCTCTGAGCTCGAATACAGAGCGAGCAGTATGCGCCTTCCATTGCTGTCGATGGATCTCACAACTGCGCCGCTCATTGACACCAAACATCCCGTGCGGATCCAGACGCCGGTCAAAAGAAGAACGGTTCGCTCTCGCGCCTGAACCACCACTATTGTAAACGCGAGCTAGCGAGGGCCACGGCTTGCCCTAATACATATCACCTGATATTCTTCAAAGTGAAAACCAGCGACCCTTCACTGCCCGGGGTGACTAAAATAATCCACGCCGAGCGGCGCGGGGAGGAGCGGAGTTTGTGATTAGAACTGGTTCAGTGCTGCTTTGCGCCGCAATCGGATTCGCCGGACTATGGTCGGCGGTGGCGTTTACGGCGCCCAATCCAAATCCTTATATCGGTACGTGGAAGAAGAATTCGGCCGAATCGTTCGGAATGAGTGATCCAACGGGCTCAGAGGTCGTCGTCATCACGCGTCATGATGCCGTGCTTGCCTATACCTGGACCGGCACGACATCGGATGGCAAGACCGAAACGTTCTCTTACTCTGGGTCTGTGGACGGCAAGGTGCAGCCGCTGCCGGGCAATGCGGGCTTGCGGGGCGCGATGATCCCCACACCGTCGGGCATTATCGAAAGCAAGCTGTGGGGCCCGGACGGTTCGCTCGAAGATAAATTTTGCATCCTAACGGAGCCGCGCAGATTGACCTGCTTCGCGACCGTCACAGACGGCGCGGGGAAAGTGTCCTTGTTCAAGGAAGTATTCGACCGGACGTAGATCGCACGCCTTACGGTGCCGCACTGCACGTATATCGTCGGGTATCGGTAGTCCCCAGCCTGTCTTAACTTTGGCCCGTTCGGGTTGCCTCTGGTCAGCGTTACTCAATGGCACGCTGGAGGACCAATTCTGCAAAAGCGACATCCGGGCAGTTTTGCGCTGCCATGTCGGTCGCACCTTTCTCATGTCAAGTGATATGCGATAAGATATCAGCCGATATGGGACGATGATTGCCAAGAGATACAAGAAAGTCGTACTCGCACGATTCGAGCGTCCCGGCGGAGTGTCCTTTCGAATTCGGGTGGGTAAATCTGAAGAATAACTGTACTTGGGCGGGGGAGCATGAGGACGATGCAACATCACCATCGGATCCAATTAGTTTCCAGCGAATTCTCCGTCCTCGTCACTTTGGTCTTTCTTGCTGGTGTGCCTGCCTACGCACAGCAAGCGCTGAGTGATTCCGGCCAGGATTCCACCCAAACTCAGAAGCAGCCGCAGCTTTCCGAAGTTGTGGTGACTGCGCGCCGGCGCGAGGAGTCGGAGCAGACGGTACCTGTTGCGATCACGGCGCTGTCAGGCGAGGACTTGGAAGAGCGCCACATCACTAACCCTCAGGATCTCCAGGGGCAGGTGCCATCGCTATCCGTCAGTCCTTACGGCCAGAGTCGCGAAACGGAAATGTTCGTCATTCGCGGTCAGAGCCAGCAGTACACCGCGCCATCGGCAGTCGTGCAGTACATGGGAGAAGTGCCCCTGGTTCCCGGCACGATTAGTTCCGTTCAAGGGTCGCCGGGGCAATTTCTGGATTTGGCCGATGTTCAGGTGCTTCGCGGACCGCAAGGTACGCTTTTCGGACGTAACACCACAGGCGGCGCGATACTTCTTGAGCCCGCAAAACCTACAAACCAGCTCACCGGCGACATTCAGCTTCAGGCCGGGAACTACGACGATAAAGAGGTCGAGACGGTTGCAAACGTGCCCATCAACGAGCAGCTACTGGCGCGCTTCGCCGGTGAGTTCATCGACCGCGCGGGCTTCACCCACGATAGCGTCACGGGGGTCGACTACGACAATCGTCATATCTGGTCCGGACGTTTTGGCCTGACCTGGAAGCCGAGCGACAGAATCGATAACTATCTGATGGTTTCCGGCTCGAAGAGCGAGACCAACGGAAGCGGCTGGATTCTTGATCAATGGAACGTACCGTACATTCAGGGCGTATTTCAGCCGTATGGTGGGTGTGCTGGCATTGGGCTTGGTGCCGGGTGCTCCGTTCTGACCCAGCTGGCGGCTGCGCAACAGGCCATGGGCGTTCGCTACGTATCGCTTGGCCCGTTTACGCCCCCACTTGATACCACGATGGAAGGCTGGAGCGTTGCTGACACGTTCAAGGTCCAATTGACCGACAAACTCGCGGTTCGCAACATCCTCAGCTATAGCAGCCTCAACGCGCTCGGTCCGTTTGACGGCGACGGCAGTCCAATACCCTGGTACCAGTCGAATCTGCCGCTAACCGGTTACACGGACGAAGTGCGCCAGCTGACTGAGGAGTTCCAGGTTCAGGGGAGTGCCGTGCAAGACAGCCTGGAATACACCGCGGGTGTGTACTACGAGGATGTGCGCACGCCGGGCCAGGTTAACCTTGAAAACATCGATCTTTTTTCGGTGGGGGGGGCTTCCTACAACTACACCACCCTCGCCCGCGCGATCTATGCGCAGACTGTCTATGACTTCCGGACCCTTTCAGAGTCGCTGGCAGGTCTGAAGTTAACGACGGGGGGACGCTACACATGGGACAGTGAAGACGCCAACGGTGGCAGCTTTGCATTAGGTCCGGATAACGCGCCTACGGCGTGCACGAATGGCATAGCCGTTACCAACCCCACGAGCTACGGGGACTGCGACCAGCATGGGTCGATAAAATCAAATGCGCCGAGCTGGACTGTGGGGCTCGACTATCTGATCAAAAACGACGTGCTGGTTTACGGAAAGGTCACTCACGGCTATAAGCGAGGCGGCTTCAACTACTACGCGGTCAACCCCGATCACTTGACGTTTCAGCCCGAGTACGTAACCACCTACGAATCTGGCTTCAAGTCGACGTTCAAGATAGCTGACGTCCCGGTGCGGTTTAACGCGGACGTCTTCTATACCCATTACACGGACGTCCAAATCACAGCGGGGGATTACAACGCGACCACTTTCGCCTCTGGCGCGGCCGTGTTCAACGCGGCGTCTGCAGACATTCATGGTGTTGAGGTGGAAGGTGCGATAAGTCCGCTTACATCCGTGGAGTTGTCGTTCAACTACTCACATCTGGATGGCGAATACACCCGGTTCACTATCCAGAATCCGTTCGGCCAAATTGATTGCAGCGGCGCATTCGTAACCGGCACCATCAACTTGGGGTGCATGCCATTCTCGAACATACCCGTGAACCAGTTCAGCGTAACGGCGCGCTACGTGCTGCCGATACCGGCCGACCTTGGAAAGTTGTCCGTTACGGCTAACTACGCCTACACCGGACAGCAGTGGGAGGTAACGACACAACTTCCCCAGTATGAGCCGGGCTCCAACGTGCTGTCATTTGGGCTGCTTAACTTCACCGCTAACTGGAGCAACGTTTTCAGGAGCCCGTGTGATATAGGTTTTTTTATAACCAATGCAACCAATAAGACATACGAAATCACGAATACCGGGGTCTTCAACCAGATCGGTGTGGCGGCCAACATGTATGGTGAGCCACGCATGTACGGCTTGCGGCTTCGCTACCATTGGTAAGTCTTCGAGCGTCGGCGCATGCAAGAGCCCGTAAGCGTTCTCGCGAACCAAAGATCGTTCGCGGTTCTGATTCTCCTGGCGGTAACAGCTGTACCGATTTCGGCATATTCCGAGACTACTGCGGGAGGCGCCGCAGATCAGACGTCCGCTTTTGGCCGGCCGGCGCGGACGGCGACCAGCGTGAAGGGGGAAGAGATCTACGGTCGCCGGTGCGCGATGTGTCACGATCACGCGCACGACCGCATTCCGCTGAGGATAATCATTGAGCGCAAGTCACCGGAGGGCGTGATTGGGGCGCTGACCACGGGTCCTATGCGAGCCATGGCCACCGGGTTGAGCAAAGATGACATCCGCGAGGTCGCCGTGTATCTGACGGGCAAGCCGCTCGGTTTGGAGCCGCTCCCGGACGCGAATCTCTGCGCGACACAGGGTGCGGTGGCTGCGCTCGGAACCTCGGACTGGAACACTTGGGGGGTGGGACTGCGCAACAGCCGCTTTCAGCCGCACCCCGGGTTGTCCGCTGCGGACGTCTCGCATCTCAAGCTCAGATGGGCCTTCGCTTACCCGGATGGCACGGCGTATGCGGCGCCCATTGCGGTGGGTGGCCGGCTGTTTCTCACAACCGGAAGTGGTCTTTTTGCACTCGACGCGAAGACCGGATGCACCTATTGGCACAGCGCCGCGGCGCCAGGAGCCAAGATGGTGACCGCGTCCGTGACGTCATCTGGTAATGGGCAGGTGCGGCTTTTCGTCGGCACACCTGCGGCGGACGTTCTGGCGATTGACGCCGCCACCGGCAAAGTGATCTGGACGACCCGGATCGACGATCACCCGAACGCGCGCGTGACAGGCCCGGTCACGGTCTGGCGCGATCGAGTCTACGCGCCCGTCTCTTCGATGGAAGATCCGCTCTCCCAGGATCCCGCATACCCGTGTTGTACCTTCCGCGGCAGCGTGGTGGCGTTGGACGCGGTTACAGGGAAGAAGCTGTGGAAGAGCTACAGCATTACGACAAAGCCCCAGCCGCTTTCGGGGAAGAACGCGGCCGGCACGCAACTATACGGCCCAGCGGGAGGGGCGATCTATGCCCCGCTAACCATCGATCAGACGAGAAACGTACTGTACGCAACGACGGCTGAATCTTATCAACACGAACACACGGACGGAGATGACGCGATCATCGCGTTTGATCTTCAAACCGGCGTGCGCAAGTGGGCGCAGCAGCCGCGGCCGAAGGACAACGCCAATGCGTGCAAGAACCAGGATGAGGCGGATGCTTGTGAAAACCCGGGCTCGGCGCTGTTTGAGTTCGCATCGCCGGCTGTCCTGACGAGTCTGTCGAGCGGCAAGGTCGTGCTGCTGGCCGGTCAGAAGTCGGGTGTGATCTACGCGCTCGATCCTGACCAGGCCGGCAAGCTGCTGTGGGAAACGCGGGTCGGACAGGGTGGCTCGATGGGTGGGGTGGAGATGGGATTCGCGACTGCGGGTGGCGTCATCTATGCGCCCGTCTCGGACTCAGAAGTAAAACCTCCTCACCTTCCCGGCGGCATCGTCGCGCTGGATGTCGCGACGGGACGTACGCTCTGGCGTGTCGCCGCGACGAAGCCCACGTGCAGTTGGGGTGAATACGAATGCAATGGTGCTCAAGCCAGCGCGCCGGCGGCAATTCCCGGGGTCGTGTTCTCGGGCTCTTGGGACGGTCACATGCGCGCCTATTCGATGAACGACGGCACGATCGTTTGGGATGTCGACACGGCCAAAAGTTACCCTGCGGTCAATGGCGTTACCGCCCTCGGCGGCGCGATCGGCGGCTACCCGGTGATCGTCGCTGATGGCATGGTCTACGTAACCTCTGGTGCGACCTCGATGACCCACCCTGGTAATGCCCTACTTGCATTCGCGGCTGAGCCATGAAGGGGCTCATTGCTGCCAGCGCTCTCGATGTTGCGGTCCGAATCTCGCTGGCAGTATCGGACACACCTGAGAACCCGATTCCCTCGGCGCAGTTGGATTCAACGCGCGGTGCGGCGCTGTTTGCCCAAAGATGCGCCGCCTGCCACGAGCATCCGAGCGGCAACATCCCACCGGTGTTCGTGCTGAACTACAAGCCGCCCGAAGTGATCGTCGATGCCTTGACCACGGGACCGATGCGAGAGCAGGCGAGCGGACTTTCGGCCGAGGACATCAAGGCGCTCGCCATCCATCTCGCTCACCGCGCGCCTGGAACAAGACCTGAGCCAGATCCGAATGCCAATCTCTGCGTATGGCCGCCCGGGCCTTTGACCTTGGGGCTGTCAGCCTGGAACGGGATCGGCGGAGACCTGGCCAATACTCGCTACCAGCCTGCACCAGGGATCAGCGCGAGTGAAGTGCCGTGACTCAAAGTCAAATGGGTGTTCGCCTACCCCGGTGGCGCGGCTTACGGCCAACCGGTGGTCGTGGGGAACACGCTATTTGTCACCAGTGCGACCGGACAAGTATTCGCGCTTAACGCCGCTAGTGGGTGCACTTACTGGAGCTACCAGGCGTCTGCCGCGGTGAGAACGGCAGTGACTGTCGGCCTACCGCCCTCATCAGGGGCCACGTCGGCGGCCTACTTCGGCGACGAGAAGGGCGCGGTCTACGCGCTCAACCCCCGGACTGGCGAGCTACTTTGGAAAACGAGCGTCGACGATCACCCCGTTGCACGCATCACGGGCTCCCCACTGTTGCACCGTGGGACCCTTTACGTCCCGGTCTCCTCGATGGATGAAGGCGCGGAGTGGGATCGCGGTTACCCTTGCTGTACGTTCCGCGGAAGCGTCGTAGCCGTCGATGCTGTAACCGGTGCTCTTCGTTGGAAGACTTTCATGATCACTCGTGCAGCGGTGCCGCTCGGCCGTACGAATGAGACCGGGACGCCGCTGTCTGGACCCGCCGGGGCCGCCATTTGGTCAGCGCCGACGGTCGATGCGCAGCGCGGACTGCTTTATGTGGCGACCGGAAATGCCTACAACGATGCCGAGGAAGGCGATACCAACGCGGTTGTAGCCCTTGATCTGGCAACCGGTAAACGGCAGTGGGCCGTTCAACCCCTTCCAAGAGACGATCCGTACACAGCCTGCCGAGTGGCTGCACGGGCCAATTGCGAGAAACCGGCCCCCGAGCGCATGGAATTTGGCTGTTCTCCCGTCCTGCGCTCGCTGACCGGCGGCGCCAGTGTTCTTGTCATCGGCCAAAAATCGGGTGTCGTGTATGGCCTTGACCCCGACAATGCAGGCAAGGAGCTCTGGCAGACGCGCGTGGGTGAAGGCGGTCCGCTTGGGGGGATCATGTACGGCGCGGCCGCCGACGAGCAGGCCGTCTATGTTTCGGTCGCTGACCGAGACGCCAAGCCGCCATTTAGGCCGGGCGGTCTTACCGCTCTACGCCTGAGCGACGGGAAGCGTCTTTGGCATGCCGTCGCGCCCCACCCGCTTTGCAGCTGGGGAACTCACGACTGTAGCGGCGCGCAACCTGGCGCAGTCACTGCGATTCCGAGCGCGATCTTCTCCGGATCACTGGACGGTCACATGCGCGCCTTTTCGGCCGATAGCGGCACGATGATCTGGGACGTGGACACCGCGCAAAACTATCGCTCCGTCAACGGCGTCAAGGGCGTCGGCGGATCGGTCAATGGCTATCCGCAGATAACTGCCAACGGAATCCTCTACGTGAACTCCGGTGGTAGTCTGCTGACCCACCCGGGCAATGTGCTTCTCGCCTTCACAGTCGACGGCAAGTAATTGCTCGGCGAAAGAGATGAGCTCCCACCACGCCCGGGCTGAGCAAGCACGAACAACCGTTTCAACACGTTCGCGCGTAGGGTGAGATTCAGCGCGCTGCTCGGTGCGATAGATTCCATCAAGCGTCCATGATCGACTACTGCGCGCACGGCCCGTTCCGTGGCGTTGGCGACCACTCCTAGCACTCGGAGGTGCTCAGCTAATTTCCGTCTCCCGACCAGAGTTGAAACCGCCGGAGACCGAATTGAGACGTCATGTCGGTCGCGCTATAAGCGGCAGTCGGACGACGTGGAGCACGCTTGCAAACCCGGGCTATAAGTGAAAAAATACTAATATAATCAGTAATTTACAGAGCGCCCACGGCCGGGATCGCCGAACTGATCTAACACCTTGAATCGACGTCGAATTTTCCACGGTGGGTAACTTTTAAATACCCACCGCGTTACCCGTCGAGCGCGCGAGGTTTCCTCTTGCGCCGCGAACTATCCGATGAAGGAGCAGCTCTGAGCAGCTCGCCCAACTTCGGGAGTGGGTTGTCCGCATCCCAGCGTGGACTTCTCTGTGCCACACCAAGGGCGTACGCCCAAGGTTCTGTGCCAAGAGTCGGCGTGCAAGCAGGCCGCAAAGACCCGGGCCTCGAGCTCAAAAGCTCAAATCGCTTTCGCCTGCTTTAATGCGAGTATCTCGGCCTTGCCAATACCGAGCAGATCACGAAGGACCGCCTCGGTGTGTTGGCCGAGCATGGGCGGCGGCTCATAGCGGTCCAAGGGGGTCCCCGAGAATCGGATGGGATTCGATATCAGCGTAAGAACTGTAGTTAGGGGGTGAGGAACCGGAGTTGTCATGCCTCGCTCGCGCACCTGTGAGTCGGCGAAGACCTCATTGAGCTCATTGACCGGGCCACTTGGAATCTCCGCTCTTTCCAACGTCTCTAGCCATTCTCTCTTACTGCGCATGGCGAAGGTCGACTCAAGTGTCGGCGTCAACGCGTCGCGGTTCTCGATGCGCTTCGTTGCGGTGGCGAATCTCGGGTCGGCAGCCAGTGCGGGCTGGCCGATCGCGCTGCAGAAACGTATCCATTGACCGTCATTGCCGACGGTCAGGATTATCAGACCGTCAGCGCACCTGAATACCTGAGACGGTGAACCACCACCACCGACGTTCCCGCGGCGCGGTGACGACTTTCCGGATATCAGATATTGAACTCCACGGTGACTCAGCGTCGCCACCATAGAGTCGAGTAAGGCGAGATCAATATACTGACCCTTCCCTTGCGGACTTCGGTCGCGGTGTCCAAGAGCTGCAAGAACTGCGATGCTACCGTATAGGCTCGCCAAGATATCCACGATGCTCAGACCGCTTCGCGTGGGGCCGCCGCCGGGAAGACTGTCCGGTGCACCCGTCACCGCCATGTGGCCTCCGACCGCCTGAAATATGGCGTCATATCCAGGCCGATGGGCCATCTGGCCGGTCTGCCCATATCCGGTGATCGACAGATAAACGAGACGCGGATTCAGCGCTGAAAGTGAAAGATAGTCCAAGCCGAACTTGGCCAAGGTGCCGACACGAAAATTCTCGACAACCACGTCTGACTTCTGTGCGATCCGGCGCACGAGCGCTTGGCCCTCGGGGGTCGCGAGGTTCACCGTTATCGATCGCTTGTTTCGGTTCGCGGACAGATAGAAGCCCGACTCATTCGTCCTGTTGCCGTCCTCGGTCGTCAGGAAGGGTGGCCCATATGAGCGCGAATCATCACCTTCGCCTGGCTTCTCGACCTTGATCACCTCGGCCCCGAGATCGCCGAGCATCTGTGCGACGAGCGGACCCGCCAGCACTCTGCTGAGATCCAGTACTCGAAAGCCCTCGAGCGGTAGAGTCATCTATCCGGTCCTTACTGACGATACGGAACAAATCAATCGAACGATCAAAACGGCCGATGAGCAACGTCGGGAAATCGGAACTCGACCCGCGGACTCATTGAGGAGCCTCACACCTCGATGCGTCCCAGTGTCTGGTGCTTTATGCGTTTCGCCAAGGACCACTTGTGGACCTCGGTGGGTCCGTCATAGATCCGGAAGGCTCGCACCTCGCGAAATACCTGCTCGACGACCGTGTCGCGTGTGACCCCACTCCCACCCATTACCTGCACACAACGATCAGCCACACGAAATAACGCCTCCGAGACCGCAACCTTCACCATTGACGATTCGGTTGTGCCCGAAGACCCCGTATCAAGCACGTCGGCACACCAGTCGATCATCAATTCACATTGCTTCAGCTCGATCATGTTGTCGGCCAGCATGAAACCGACGCCTTCGTGATCAATTAGCGTCCGCCCAAATGCGCGTCGCCTGACGGCATACTCCGAGGCGATCTCTTGCGCGCGAGTGCACGCTCCCAACCAGCGCATACAGTGCGTCAATCGCGCTGGAGCAAGGCGTACTTGCGCGTATTTGAACCCAGCCCCGACCTCACCAAGCACTGCATTTTGGTGGATGCGGAGGTTATCGATCCGCGAGGTGGGATGGCCGCCGGGCATCGACGAATCGATTGTATGAGGCACTCGTTCAATCCGAATCGCCGGATTGGGCAAGTCCACAAGGAACATCGTCGCGCCGTCGCCAGTCTTAGCCATGACGATACCGATGCGCGCACCTTGCAATCCGGTGCTGAAGCACTTTCGGCCATTGATAACCCAGTGATCGCCATCCGCTTTGGCCGTGGTCATGAGCATGGACGGATCGGATCCAGCGCCGTTGTCCTCCGCCGGCTCCGTCATCAGAAAAGCGGACCGCGCGCTGCCCTCAAGCAACGGGCGGAGAAAATGGACTTGCTGTTCGGGCGATGCAACTTTCCCGAGCAAGTACATGTTGCCCTCGTCCGGTGCGGCAACGTTCACCGCGACCGGGCCGAGCGGTGAAAGCCCCGCCGCCCGAAGGATGAGAGCCGTGTCTCGATGGGAGAGGTGTTGGCCATCGGCCAAAATGTGCGGAGTCATGACATCAGCGCTCCGCGCAAGAGCGCGCATCTCCGCGACCATTTCTGGGTCAGGGCCCTGCACGCCCCAACGTTGATCGCGTTCGAAGGGTGCGATTACATTGCGGATGAATCGCTCTACGCGGTCCGCGATCTCCCGACCCTGTGGAATGAGGTCTTCTTGGCTCAAGAAAGACTCCGAAATGCCCGGCGGGTGCAGTCCGACCTTCTAGCCCACAAACCGCGTGATCATTTTCTCGTTGAGAAAGCTTCGAATGGCATGAGTTCCCCCTTCTGTGCCGTACCCGGAATCCTTGACGCCCCCGAAGGGAGCCTCGATGGTGGATGAGAAGACCCTGTTCACGGCGACCATCCCTGCCTCCAGTCGCTCGGTGATCCTTGCTTCGATCGAGATGGAACGCGTAAACACGTAAGATGCGAGTCCGTACGGCAGCCGGTTGGCCTCAGTGATCGCTTCTTCAATGTCATCAAAGGGGCGCAGCAAAGCGATTGGGCCAAATGGCTCTTCGTTCATGGCACGGGCGGACACCGGCACATCGAACAACACGGTAGGCGCGTAAAAGTACCCCGGACGATCGAGGCGCCTGCCGCCGCACGCGATGCGGCTGCCGACACGCAGAGCGTCAGCGACCAATGCCTCCACCGCCTGCACCCGACGAGGATTAGCCAGCGGACCCATGTCAACGCCTACCGCGTCCCCGCTGCCGACCTGCAGCGCTTCTGCCAACCGCCGAAGACGCTCCGTAAATTCCCCATAAATGGGTCTCGCGACCAGGAAACGGGTCGGCGCCAAACACACCTGACCGGCGTTCATAAACTTCATCCGCGCGAGCTCAGTACTCGCCCGCTCGAGATCCGCGTCCTCACAAATGATCGCCGGTGCGTGGCCACCCAACTCCATGGTCACACGTTTCATGTGATTGCCAGACTGGCCTGCCAGAAGCTTGCCGACGCTCACGGATCCCGTGAACGTCACGCCGCGGATATCCGGATGCGCAATCAGGAAGCTTGAGATGCGGGCTGGGTCCCCAAACACGAGGTTGAGAGCCCCCGCGGGCACGCCGGCATCGACGAAAGCGCGGACCATTTCTGCGCATGCGGCGGGCGTCTCCTCGGGCCCCTTCAGGATGATCGAACAGCCGGCAGCCAGCGCGGCTGCTACCTTTTTCACCGCCTGCGACACCGGGAAATTCCACGGAGTGAACGCCGCAACCGGACCAATCGGCTCGAGGCGCGTCAGCACGTTCGCATCGGCGGTTCGACCCGGGACGACCTGACCGAAGCATCGCTTGCCCTCCTCGGCAAACCACTCGATTGTGTCCGCGGATCCTTTGATTTCGGTCCGCGCCTGAGCGATCGGCTTGCCCTGCTCCCTCGTCAGCAGCGTGGCGATGGCGTCAGTGCGTTCGCGCAACAGGGCGGCGGCACGACGCAAAATGCCGGAGCGATCGAACGGCACCACACGACGCCAGCTCGCGAATCCGACCGCAGCGGCCCTGATAGTCAGTTCGAGATCGGCGTCGCTCGCCACGGCGACGCGTCCTACCGACTGTTCTGTAGCGGGATCGACGATTGCGAGGCTGCGACCTTCACCACCGGAACGCCACACTCCGTCGATCAGAAGGCGCACATCCAATGACTCCGGCGCCGATGCTGGCAGGATCGTGGAGATATGCTTCGATCTCATGTCGCTCGGTTTTCCCCGTTTACACGCTAACGCTGCGCGCAGCGCAGTGTCAATCGTCGCGACCGACGAATTTGTAGGACAATACGCTCTGGCTGCCAAACGTCAACTCTACCCAAAACGAGTCTTAGTCTTAAGATCGTTTGGGTTCGACTTTCAACCCGTGCGCCTCGTCCTGTAACATTAGAGTTATGTCTCCGCCTCACCGGTCATCCACACTGGCAGCCCTCCCAGTAGAGAGATCCTCACCGATGCATGCACGTTTGCTATCCACGGACCGTCGCTCAGCCACCCGGGGAAGGGGGACGATTGTTTACAAGACGCAGGAGAAGGATTACTCGTCTACCGATCGCGTGGTCGACCACATCACCGCCGGGGTTATGGCGGGGCGCTTCGTACCGGGTCAGCGCCTGGTCGAAGCAGACCTCACGCACGCGCTGCGCGTGAGCCGTGGGCCGGTGCGCGAGGCATTCCGGCGCCTCGATGCCCTCGGCATACTTTCGCGCACGATGCATCGCGGCGCCTGTGTGCGTACGCTCAGCCGTATAGAGGCGATTGACCTGATGATCGCAGCGGAAGGATTGGACGGCCTTACCGCGCGTCTCGCGGCAATGGCGGTGAGGACACGCAAGGGAGGGCGGAATCTCTCGGCACTCGAGCGCGAGTTACGCACTTATCGCGATCGCGAGTACGACCTCTCAAGCATGCCGCAGCAGCGACAACGGTTCTACGACATCCTCATCGCCATGACGGGTAACAGCCAGCTGCCCTCGCTGTTCCCTACCATGCGGATTCACCTGCTGCGTCTGCAAACACAATCGTACCGAGATCTCAACGCTCGACACTCGGATGTGGAGGACTTTGCGGCCGTGGCCCGAACGGTTCTTGCTGGCGATGCCAGCGCTGCCGAAAAGGCCTCTACCGCGCATCACAGGCGCGTGCAGCGTGCGCTACTGGATATGCCCAACGATGCCTTTCTACGGGCGAACGGCGACTGAGGATCACCCTCGTGTTATCCGCCCATCGCGAAACACGGGGACGGCGCTGAAGATGCTCTTCTCACCACAAAGCGTCAGATCGGCACTTAGCCCCAAGGCGGCCACCTTCCGTCCGGCGTAAGTTTCTTGGATGCAGTCGATCACTCCCCCCCGATCGTGCACCAGCTGAGCCGCCCGTGCTGCGTCGGTTAGGCGGAAATCAATGCCGCTCTCCGCGAGAAGCGACACGAAATAACCCGCTCCGTAAAAATCCTCGAGACTGAAGGCGGAGCCGGTTCCGGCGCAGATCAGTACGATGTCGCGGTCGTCGTGCTTCGCGCACACGTACCGGGCCACGGCGCTTGCGTTCACGAGCGCCGCTGCGAGCACGAGACTGGAGCTCGCCACCATCCCGAGCGCCGCGGTGCCATTGGTCGTCGAATACACGAGCCGTTTGCCGGACAGCTCCCGGCGCAATAATACGCGCGGCCAGGGCTCCGTGAATCCCGGAAGTGGTGAACCGCCCTGCTCGCCCGCGAGTACGAAACTGCCTGGCGGCAAGGTTCCGGCGAAAAGCCGGGCGGATTCGGCATCGATCATCGGCACAACGTCGCAAGCGCCCCGCTCGAGCGCGACGGCAATGCTCGTAGTCGCGAAGACAATGTCGACCACGACGGCTACAGCCGTCGTTAAGCGATTCGGATCGGCATGCATCCGATGCGTCAGTACGTGGACTTTTGGCATGCTTAGCAGAAGGTGATATTCAGTTTTCGGTTCCCCGACAGCCGCAAGCGTGCAACTCCGATCGGCGCCAGGCAAGTGTATCCGTCGTTGACGGAGCGGGCACGAAGCACCCGTGCGCCGCGTCGACCGCTACCGGCATACCCGGCACCCGACTGGGCACCGGGGGTGGCGCCGGCTGCCTCGAATCACTATTATTGGCCTTGATCGATCTACAAACTTGACAGGTCACTTTGTACGACAATCTCGATCTGCCAGATGCGCTTGGCGCGAGTTCGCGCCTGAGCCATTCGCGGGGCGGATCGGACGACGGACAGGGCGATAAAGCGGACGCGACAGAGAAGCATGTGGCGACCAGCCAATACGTCAAGCCTCCATTTAGCATCCACGCATGCGTTGCGCGAGACCCGTGGACCCACGGAGCCGCGCTCAGTCGCTGGGAGCACGTCTACGAACAGGTGCGGCCAGGTCCCTTTAGCGGCCGCGTAAACGCCGCCTGGCTCGGCCCGATCCAGATCGTTCACGAGTGCGTCGATCATGCGCTCAACTATCGCGGCACTAGTTGGCGGGGATCACGGGTGTTCGTGTCCTACCGCGAGGGTTGCAGTGATATCTGCTACGACGGTCGTCCGGTTCCCGCCAGCACGGTGCTCACGCATCGCTGGAACGGCGTTCGGCGGGTCAGCTGCCGGGACCACATGGAACGGGTTATCGTCGCTATCGATGAGCAATTCCTGGCCGAATACCTGGCTCCTCTGTCGTGGTCCCATTTCCGCCGACCGGACCCGATATGCTGCACGTCCGAGCCAGAGGCATTCTGTGCCTTCCAACAGACAGTCCTTTCGATCCTTCAAGAACTCGACCAGTCATCCGCTACGATCGACGATGAAGGCCTCTGCGCTCGCCTCCAGCACGCTGCACTCGATTCGATCGTCGCGGTGCTGACCAACGGTCGCGGAGCATTCCACCGACTCCCCGCGCCGTCGACGCGAGCCTACGTCGTTGGGCAAGCAATCGACTACATGGAAGTGCATGTGGCGGATCGCATCTCGGTACGCGACATCTGTGCCGCCCTTCGCGTCTGCCCGAGGACGCTATCGTACGCATTTTCCCGCGTGCTCGGCGCATCGCCGAAGTCATACCTGCAAGCTATCAGGCTGAATGGCGCCTTCCGCGACCTAGCGGACGCCCAAACCCGGGTTTCGATTGAAACTGTGGCAGCGCGTTGGGGCTTTTTCCATATGGGCCGCTTTGCGAAGTACTACCGTGCCGCGTTCGGGGAAAAGCCTTCAGAGACGTACCGCGGGCGTGCCCTACCCCGACACCCAGACCGCGCGCCGCTCAGGGTGGGGACACGTCAGATTCAGCTCGGACAGTCGCTCACCGGACCCGGCAATGCTCATCGACCCACAGGTTTTTCAAACTGACGTGTCAACGGTCGCAATCGCTGCTAGCCACGGAATTCTCGCATCGAAAAAAAACGCTAGCCGCGGGCGCAACGTCAGGGACAGGAGACTATCGTAGTGAACACGCAATCACAGTCCAGCACGCTGTCCACGGAGATTGAAGCACTCGACCGCGCCGACGTCCTCCACGGGTTTTCCACGTTGCACGCGCAGGCGACGAACGAAGTCGTCGTCGTAACCAGCGCCAAGGGTCTACGCGTCACGGACCAGAAAGGACGGGAGTTCCTCGACGCCGGTGCGGGGCTGTGGTGCATGAACGTAGGATACGGGCGCCAGGCCATCGCCGAAGCCGCCGCCGCTCAAATGACGAAGCTGTCGTACTTTCACAGCTTCGGCAACTTTAGCAACGAGCCCATGGTGCGCCTGTCCGACCGGTTGCTGAAGCGCGCGCCGAAAGGCATGGCGCGGGTAGTTTTTGCTTCGAGCGGATCCGAGGCCAACGACACTCAGATCAAGATTGTGAGGCGCTACAACAATCTGCTCGGGCGTCCCCAGAAGAAGAAGATCATTGCACGCCTCAGTAGCTACCATGGCTCCACAATTGGCGCCGGCAGTCTCAGTGGGCTACCGATGATGCATCGGACGTTCGACTTGCCGATTCCAGGGATTCTTCACACGCTCGCGACCGACTATCACCGCCGGCCGTCCGGCATCGACACGCCCGAGCAGTTCAGGCAGTACTTGGTCGACAGCCTCGTGCAGATGATCGACAAGGAGGGCGCGGACACGATTGCGGCTTTCATCGCGGAGCCGCTGACGGGCACCGGCGGCGTGCTCGTCCCACCCTCCGGCTATTTTCAGGAGATTAAGAGAGTACTTGACCGATACGACATCCTGATGATTGCCGATGAAGTCATTACGGGCTTCGGTCGCACCGGCAGCTGGTTCGCCAGTCCTGAGCTGGGCATCGAACCGGATCTCATGACAATCGCCAAGGGCCTGACCAGCGGCTACTTCCCGATGTCCGGCTGCCTCATATCCACCAAGGTCGCCGATGTTCTCTACGCCGACAAGGGCTCCAGCGCTATGTTCGCGCACGGGTTCACCTGGTCTGGGCATCCGGTAGGGGCGGCAGTTGCACACGCGAATCTCGACATCATGGAGCGGGAGAACCTCCCCGCAAATGCGGCGGAGGTAGGCTCCTACCTAATCAAGCAGATGCGCGATCGACTTGGTGGGCACCGCCTCGTCGGGGAGATCCGCGGGAAGGGCTTGCTCATCGGCATGGAACTCGACGCCGACCGCGCGACACGCACGCCCTTCGCCGACACCGAGCGCGTCGGCGGTTTTTTAAGTCGCGCATGCTTCGCCGAGCGCCTGCTGGTTCGCGGCGGGCACGGACGAACGCTCGTTGCGCTCGCACCGCCGCTTGTTGCGACGATCGCAGACGCCGACGAGATCGTGCTACGTCTCGGCCGCGTTCTCGATCGCGTCGCGGGCGAGCTTAGGAATGCCGGGTTGGGCGGATAAATCGAACGCGGCGGATTGATTAGAAATACACGAGCGGCAGGCCGACTAGACACAATAGCTGTCCACATCTCAACCGCGTATGCCGGCCGAATGATGCCCCTGCCTGTGGTGATTGAGGGAAGGAACCAGCAGGAACAGTGAGCGAACCTCGCATCACCAATTGTACGAAAGCCGCAGCGACACCTCCCTCGGTCGGTTAATGGAATATATGTTGGCGAGGTTTCCCAGGAAGGGCACCTCTCGCGTAGGCGCGCCAATGACCGCGCGTTTGTCGAGCAGGTTTAACCCATAAAGTCCTAGCCGAAGACGGTCTGTCACCTTCGCGTTGATACTGGCATTAAGCAGCGCGTAGCCACCCAGCGTGATGGGCGGGATGGCGTTATTGGCTACGGTGACCAGGTTGTTCAAGCTCGAGCCGTGATAGCTCTCGGTGATTGAGTAGACGATCTGGCGTCCAGCACCAATGAGCTGGCTGTAGGAGAGTGTCCCAGATCCCTCCTGGTCCGGCGTCCCAGGCAAGTGTTGGCCCTCGGTTCCCTCAATACCGCACGGATAAAAGCCGTTCGGATTGCCGGTTCCGTCGCCTCCCGGCAGGCAAAAGCTCTGCGTCAGGCGAGCATGGGTGTACGCGTAAGCCAACGTTAGATCGAGATTCCTAACGAACAGAGGTGTGCCGATTTCGAACTCGAAGCCTTTGGATACCGCCTTCTTTCCGTTAATCACGACGGGCCAGGTATTCGGCGTCGAAACGCCGAATTGCGGGTCCTTCCAATTGATGTAGTAAATATCTGTTGAGTAGTGCAGCCCGCTTTCGGAGACGCCCTTGACTCCAATTTCGTAGTTGTCGGTCGTATCGGGCTTGTAGTAGAGAATCTGCGCCGATTCCTGATAGAACCCCGTCAACGGGAACGCGTTGACGCCGCCGCGGCGGAACCCTTGCGAGAAAGTAGCATAAACCCGCTGATTATCGACGAACTCGTACGAAGTGTTAACTTTGAAGATGTGGTTGTTGGCTGAGTTCGAGCTGCTATTACCACCTGCTTGCGAGATGATGTAGCTATAGAAATTCTGATTCTGCGTCAGCTTATCGTGAAAAAAACGGCCCCCGCCGGTGACCTGCCAGCGCTTAGAAAGGTGCCACGTTAGCTCGCCATAGACGGCGTACTCATTGAATTCCTGCGGTGCATGCTCGAAGAACGTGTGTCCGTCAGGGCTGGTGTTTACGTACAGGGTTCCGGCTGCAAGTGACTGGGCCGTTGTACCGGGCTCGTAGATGTCCCAGATCAGCTTTTTTGAGTCGTGTTCGTAGAAACCGCCAACCACATAGTCGAAGTGCTCGCCGGCCTTCGAGACGAGCCGAAGCTCCTGGGTAAACCGGTGCTCCGTGTCGATATAATTGTCCGTCCCAACGAAACGTGGGTTGATTGGGTTGCCAACGTAGTACGGAAGATACGTTTGCGGCAGTCCGAAAATCTGTACGTTATCGTCTTGGCCGGTGACCGCCCAGGTGTCTCCGTACGCCGTGGTTGAGGCGAGGGTTGCAAAACCGAAGTCGTAGCTGGCGTCAAGATTCGTCAAGTCTGTGTGGCGCCACCACGGTGCGAGCGTCGAAGAGTCAATCTGATAATTGCCCGTCGGCGGAAGCGTGATCCGTGGGTCCCACGGTGCAGGGCCGCCCGCGAAAGTTGGATTGTCCTGTGGGCTGTTGATGCCCTGAACGTAGCAATTGTTCCAATCCAGCTGAATGCGCAGCGCTTCGCTGGGCTGTAGCAGGAGACTCGCCCGGCCGGACGAGATATCAGAGTAGTTCGCATCATTTTTTGAGTAATAGACGCCCGGACTGTCCGCGACGTTGGCTGGGTTTGCCAGAACCGGTACACCGGTGACGTAGTCACCCTGGCGCGCCATGATGCCGTACTGATCAATGAAGCCCGCCTGGTGCTCGTAGCGTCCCGAAAGTCGCAACGCGGCGATTGGTCCGAGCGGCGCATTCACTATGGCGAGCCCGTAGTAGTCGGCATCCGAGGAATGCGCGGTATCGCCGACGGATGTCTCGACCGTTGCGGACCACTCATTTAGCGTCGGACTCTTCGGAATGAGGCGCAGTGCACCGCCGAGCGAGCCCGCTCCATAGAGGGTGCCCTGCGGTCCACGCAGAACCTCGACGCGGTCGATATCCACTATAGGCAGGTAGCCGAGCGATGGGGTATTGCCGAGGTAGATTGCAACGGGCTGCTGCTCGGTTTCGAAACCGGGGCGCTCCGTGTAGGAGCCGTTGATGCCACGCATGATGGGCACCGTGGAGCCCGCAAACCGCGCACCGCGGTCTTCATAGTTGAAGCCGGCAACTTGGTTCGCGAGCTCCGCCAAGTCGGTTATGCCCTCACGATTTAGGGTATCTCCGCTTATCGCGGTAATGTTGTACGGAATCTCTTCAACTGTGGTCGCCCGGCGGGAAGCAGTAACGATGACCTCCTGCACCGTTGAAGCGACGTCCGCGTTCGTGGCGGGCGCAGTCTGCGCGACCACCTCGCGACCGGCAAAGATAGCGAGGCTGCCGGTCAGCGCCGCGTTCATGACCGGCTGCTGACGACGCCGCTTCTTCTGCGTTCGCATGATTACAGCTCCTTAAGATTCTAAAATGAGCCCACCATGTACATCTCGAGGGCGACACGCCAGCCCCGCTCCGTGCGAACCCAGCCGTACATCACGCGATAGCGCTCGCCGGGATCGGCCGCCTTCTGCGGCGCCACGAACACGTCGACCATCGTCGTCGCCGACTCGCCTCCCCCGACGACCGGGTCGACGATGCTGAAGGTTAGGTCCGGCTTCGGCCCCCAGCCCTTAAGGAGCGCTGCGAAATCCGGCTTGAAAGCGGCGAAGCTGCGGATCGCGCGTGGCCATCCCTCGCCGACCACGACCAGTTCCGGCACGTAGAGGAGCGCCCCGGCCTCTGTCGCGTCGGCTCCTCGGCGTAGGGCCTCAGCTACCGTGCGGAATACACTGGCAATCTCGATCTTCGTGTCGCTCATCCGTCAGCCTCGTTGCATTTGCCATTTCGCACTTGCAGCCCCCCGAACGTTGGGCGGCTAAAGATCTCGCCGGATGCCGTGAGTCGCCCCGATGTGACACACGAGAGCCGCCACCTGCCAGGAGAACTCGTGCCCATGCTGCTTCTAATTTTGGCCGAAAATCGGTCCCAAGAGGTCGATGAGCCCGCGAACTCGGCGCGCTGTGACCGATCGACCGTGTCACCCTCCCCTTACTTGTTTGACCAACTTGTCCGACGAAATGGTAGGTACGCGCTTCGGTCCTGTCAACGAGTCGTTGCAGCCTCTTAAACTGATCGCACGCAGGCGGCCCCCCCCCCCAAGGGATTCGAAGCGGTGGCCTAGGAGCAGCGAACACGATGCCGCGCCTATTCGCGATGAACCCGCACCACGCGACGGTTGCCGCCCGGTCTGGCGCCTATAAGACCCTTCTGGACGGATGGGAGCCGGCCGCTCCGCCATGAAGGTCTTCACGGACTCAGTGCAGTGGAGCAGGCAGAGAGCCCGCACTCGGCGACCAGAGAGGCGCCCGTCGTCAGGTAGAGGGTGGCCGCGCTGTGCATTCTTGTCGGAACGGATTATCGGATGGCTCGGAGGCCACCCATATCGACGCTTTCAATGTCGCCTGTCATACTCGTGATAGATGCCGCTTCTCTAGCGGGCGCTGGCCTGTATGCGGTTCCTCGTGTGTCTCCGAGTCCGGACTGAGGCCGTGTTTCCAGATGTACACCGTCTTGGCGAGCAGATCGACTAACAGCGCTTCGAGGACACGCACGCCGAACGGACAGCGGCGCCCCGATTTGGCCCCGCACGACGCTAGCTCGCCCGACACCACCGCGCGCGCGATCTCCGAGCGTGTGCTTTCGGGCCGTTACGTGCCGGGGCAGCGTCTCATCGAGGGTGATCTCTCGCGGGACTTCAAGGTCGGTCGCGGCACGATCCGTGAGGCGCTCAAACGACTAGCAGCTGAGCGCGTCGTCGAACTCATCCCACACCGCGGTGCCTTCGTCCGATCACTCACTAAGACGGAGACCCTGGAACTGCAAGACGTGGTCCTGGCGCTGTACAGCTACGCGGTGTCGCTCGCTGCTTCGCGGATCAATGAAGGTGATAAGCGCAAGCGCCTGACTGCCGCCTATCGGCGGCTCGTGGCCGGCGGCCCGCAGAGTGACCGAATCCACCACGCGCTGGACCGCAGCAGCCTGCACGACGTCATATTTTCGATCTGCGGCAACCGGGAGCTAGCGCGCGCGAACCCGACCGTGCTGATTCAGATCCTGCGCATCCAGATTCACCCGTTCCTCACGGTGCACGACCTCAATGCGCTGTACTCAGATTACCAGCTGCTTTACGCGGCGCTGGTGCGCGGTGATGCCGCCAAGGCGCGGCGCGCGATTGAACAACACATCCGGCGGCGGCGCCGTCAGATCGAAAAGCTGCCGCCAGAAGCCTTCGCCCCAGAGACAGACCGCTGACTCGCCTGAGATGCACCGCCGTACCTAGTGAATCTACGGGCCGTGGCGATTCCTAGCGACGAGCATACCCCCCACGACCGGTGGGGATAACGAAGAGACGTGTTACAGCAACGTAGACGACCGCCGCCAGCAAGGTCGAGGGCAGAGACGCTGTCAGGAAGCGATAGGGGCCGTGAGATTCGTAGGTGATGGGGTTCAGCAGATAAATGTATAAGGAACAGCCGACTATCATCGCGACCACGGCCGCCGGGTTGATGCCCGCCCAGAAGTAGTACGGGCTCCCAGGACTTCGGTCGAAGATCGCGCGGATATCAATGCGGCGCCGGCGGAGCACATAGTAGTCGGCAATCTGGATGCCGCAGAGGGGGGCGAAGGCGACACCGATCAGCGCGTTGATGGTGCCGAACCGATTAAATACGAATTCCGGGATGAACACCCCGATGAGCGCGACTGGCGTGACGGTCACGAGGAGCACCGCAAGCCAGGGCAACCTCTCCAGGCGCCGGAAGTTGCGAAGGCCGATGGCCGAGGCGTAGATGCCAGCGATGGCTGTGCCGAAGTTCGCCGCCGCAACGAACGTAAGCGCAATGATCGCGTAGAAGTGGCCACCAACCGTGCGCAACCACGATGAGGGGTCGGAGGTCTTGAGCACAAGCACTCCCGCTAAACCGATCAGGCTCAGGAGCGGCACGGGCGCGCCCATGCCGAGCATAACGGGCACCGCGATCGTGCGCCCATTCGGCGCCATGCGGATCATTGCCCCAATGTAGGCCCACCACGACAGCAGCGAGCATATGCCGATCTCCGTGCCCGTCGTGTAGTTCCAGATCATGTCAGCGTGTGCAAGGGCGGGTTGCGCCGCGATAAGCTCCGGCCACCGACGCGAAACCAGTAGATACAACATCCAGAAGCCCACAAACACGTGCAGTACGAGGACATTGGAGAGATGCGTCACCCCGCTCGCGCCCCTGAGCAGCACCAACAAAACCACTGCGCAGGCGACCAGAGTCGTGAATGGAATGATTTGCCCGATGCCGATTCCCGTCGGAAGCCAGCCCAGTACGGAGAGGAGCTGAGATGCGGACTTCGCAAAGAATATCAGCAGCATAGCGTTCCAGCCGATGATCGACAGAAGCTGCATTACGGCCGGGATCAACCAGCCCTTGGAACCGAACTGCGGTTTTGTCGACGCGACCGACTCGATGCCGAAACGGATACAAGTCGGGCCGACCGCGAGGAGCACCAGCAACATGCCGATCATGCTTCCGGCAGTAAGCGCGAGACCGCCCTGAAAGAAGTTTAGATAGTAGCCCTCAAACTCGCCTATCAGGTAGCACCACGTCGCAGCGGCGGCCGTCGCGAGCGCGATCGCTAGGCGCCAGGATCCCCAGGTTCGCTCGGAGCGCAGCAACGGCCACGCCCCGGTATCCGCTAACGACTCGCCGATATGTGCCATCGCTCGTCTCCGCTCTTGTTGTGCAAGCCTGGATTCATCCGAACCATCCCCAGAGCAGTAGACCGATCGGGAGAGCGATGCCGAGTAAGATCAGCCAACACCAGCTCACCATGTCAAAGTCAGTTCCGGTTGCATCGCCCGATTCGAGGGCTGAAATTCTTCGCTCGAGCTCCGGGGGAAATCCCTCGTTCACTGGAGCCCGTCCTCGCGACGTGTGAGACGACGTGGCGCGACCGAACGTATGCTCAAGGTCGTCAGCCGATGCAAGTGCGCGGTGACGGCCTGCGCTCCGGAACTGGGGAACATCGCTTGCTAGTTTGCCACACACAGTACTAGGTGGCTTCAGGTGAATCAGGTGCGAATACCCCTCGAGCACGTGCGGATGCATCCCTTTTGGGCAAAGCCGGGTTCGCTGACAAGATGCCTACCGCCGGCCTGTCGCCGCCCTTCGGTGGTGAGGCCCATACGAAAATCCGTTTTAGGCAAGTTTGTATTCCAAATGGGCTTCCCTGACTCCACCGACTGCGCAGTCCCTGCATACTTGCTCTCCCATTTAAGGAGCCGGGCTTGCGAAGTCATGGCGGGCGTCCCATGAACGAGACAAGCGCTTCGAGCCCCATGCTGCCGTCCCACGCGCGCGTCGTCATCATCGGCGGTGGAGTGGCGGGCTGCTCGGTGGCCTACCATCTCGCGAAACTCGGCTGGACCGACGTGGTGCTCCTCGAGCGCAGGCAGCTCACGTCCGGCACGACGTGGCACGCCGCCGGCTTGATCACGACGTTGCGAGAGAGCGAATCGCAGACCAAGCTCGCCAAGTACACGCTGGACCTGTACCGTTCGCTCGAAGCCGAAACCGGCCAGGCCACCGGGATCATCGACACTGGCTCGATCCAGATCGCGCACACGCCCGATAAGGCCTGCGAGATGCGTCGCGGCTTTCACCTTGCGCAGAGCTTCGGCGTCGAGGCCTACGAGACCAGCGCCACTGAAGTTAAAAGGATGTGGCCGCTCGCCGACGTAAGCGACGTGGTGGCCGCCTTCTATTTTCCGAACGACGCCCGCCTGAACCCCACGGACGTTACCCAGGCTCTTGCTAAAGGCGCCCGCAACCGCGGTGTGCGCATCTTCGAGAATGTCAAGGTCACAGGGATCCGCACGGCGCACGGCCAAGTGACCGGAGTAGCCACGACCTTAGGCGACATCCAAGCCCCGGTAGTGGTCAACTGCGCCGGAATGTGGGCGCGTTCGGTCGGTCGAATGGCCGGCGTCAATGTACCGCTGCAAGCAGCCGAGCACTATTACCTGATCTCGGAACCAGTCGAAGGAGTTCATCCGAAGCTGCCGATTCTCCGCGACCCGGGTCGCTCATCTTACGTGCGTGAGGAGGCTGGCAAGATCATGGTCGGAATCTTGGAGAAAGAAGCGCGCCCGTGGGGCGTCAACGGCATCCCCGAGGATTTCTGCTTCAGCGACATCCCGCCTGACTGGGACCACGTGCTGCCGTACATCGAGCACGCGATGAAACGCGTTCCGGTGCTCCTCGACACGGGTATCAAGCTGCTGTTCTGCGGTCCGGAGTCGTTCACGCCCGACCGCAATTATTTAATGGGCGAGGCGCCGAACCTGCGCGGCTTTTTCGTCGCGGCGGGCTTCAACGGGTACGGCCTCCTCTCCGGTGGCGGCGTCGGTTCCGTGATGGCGCAGTGGATCGTTGACGGCCAGCCGCGGATGGGATGGTCGGTCAGCCTGCGCCGGGTGCTTCCGTGGCACGACAACGATCGTTACCTCGCCGATCGCATCGTTGAGTCGCTCGGCATCGGTTACCAGGACCACTGGCCGTTCCGTCAATGGACGACCGCACGGGGCGTCAAGAAATGCGTCTTCCACGACCGCCTCGCGACCGCCGGCGCCTGCTTCGGCGAATCAGCAGGCTGGGAGTGCGCCAACTGGTTCGCGACGCCGGGGCAGGTCCCGGAGTACCAATACAGCTGGGGCCGTCAAAACTGGTTCGACAACAACGCCGCCGAGCATCGTGCGGTGCGCGAGCGCGTCGGCATCTTCGAGCAGTCCTCGTTCGTCAAACTGCTCGTGCAGGGCCGGGATGCCGTGACGGTAATGAACCGCATCGCGACGACGGACGTCGACGTGTCGGTTGGGCGCTGCGTCTACACTCAGTTCCTGAACGAACGCGGCGGCATAGAGGCGGATCTCACTGTCACGCGCCTTGCGGTCGATCGGTTTCTCGTAATCACTTCAGCCATTACGCAAACGCACGTTGAGTCATGGATTCGCAACCGTATCCCAGAAAATGCTCTCTGTGTTGTGACAGACATGACTGACGCGTACGCCGTGCTCAACCTCCAGGGGCCGGCCTCGCGTTCGCTGCTGCAGTCAGTGTCTCAGGACGACTTCTCCAACGAGGGCTTCCCGTTCGCCACCGCGCGCGAGGTGCGCATCGGCTATCAGACGGCGCTCGCCATCCGCCTCACCTATGTGGGCGAGCTGGGGTGGGAGCTCTACATCCCGACGCCGTTCGCCCTGCCGGTGTACGACGCACTGATCGCCGCCGGTCCGGCGTACGGTCTCAGCCATTGCGGAGCGCACGCGATGAACTCGCTGAGGATCGAAAAGGCCTACCGGTCCTGGTCACACGATATCGGGCCCGATAATTCGCCGTTCGAGGCGGGGCTCGCCTTCACTTGCGCCTGGGAGAAATCTGGCGGCTTCATTGGCCGCGAGGCACTTGTTGCGCAGCGTCAGGCAGGCCCGCCGCGTCGCCGGCTGGTGCAATTCCTGTTGGAGGACGCTGAGGCACTGGCGTACCACAACGAGCCGATCTACCGTGACGGCAAGCGAGCGGGCCTCGTGACGACAGCGATGTACGGACACACGCTCGGTGGCCCGGTCGCGCTGGGCTACGTAAGCGAGGCGGACGGCGTCACGCCCGAGTACGTGCTCAGCGGTCGCTACGAAATCGAACTTTCCGACAGGCGAGTTCCGGCACGAGCGTCGCTCATGCCCTTTTACGACCCGAAGAATCGCCGGATTCGGTCGTGAGGTTCCACACGAGACCTTAATGACAGGAACGACCGGCCGTCGCGCTTAGAGCAATGATGTTCAATTGCCGTAAGGAGAAATTTTGTATGTGCGACTTCAGATCGGCGGCGGCGGCGGCGTGGCTTGCCGTGTTGTCTGCCGGAGTTATATCGAAATCGTCGTTTGCGACAACCCCCACGGCGGATGCGACGCGGACCGAAATCGAGCAGGCCCTGCGGGCGGTCGAGCAGGTGCTAGCTCGAGGCGATAGCGCGACAGCAATGTCGAAGATGTTGTACGCCGAGAACGATTTGATCACCGGCGAGGGACAAGAGGGCAGCACCCGGGGAATGGCCGCGACGATCAAAGACGTCCAGGAATGGATGGATTCCCTCGGTCCTGGGGGCACAAAGGGCTGCAGGTACACGATAGTCGATCCCGTTGTAGCCTCTGCGACGACATTCTCATCCTTTGTCGAGTTGCACTGCAAAGCGAATCCGCCTGCGCTGCCCAAGGATCAGGATTTTCGGGTGATGTACATTTGGAAAAAGCGGCCCGAAGGCTGGCGTGTCGTTCTCGAAATGTACATATCTGGGAAGTTCTGACCGCCGATGTCGACGAGGTGTGTCGGATCGGTTCCTGTTCCTGGCACCCTGCCCCTTGCGGTGTGCTACCGCCTCGTAGTGCCCGACCGGAATGAGCGTCAACGCCGCCGAGCAGAAGGTTCAGGCGAGCGAGGCGCGAATCGCCTCCACATAGGTCTCGAGCGACGTCCTATCACGTCCAAGGAGCAGTTCCAGCTGCCGCGTCTGCGGGACGCTGCGATATGCCTCGACTTCATGCAAGAGGTACGTTAGTAGCTTCTCGAACTTGTCTCCCATGATTCTACGCAGGCTCGAGTCGTCATCCACCCAACGGATATCCTTGGCCAGCACGCGGCCGATTAATGATGCTTGCTCCGCGTACGTGTACCTGGGACCGCCGGCGACCCCGTATTCGCGTCCCACATGCATCGCCGGCGCTTCAGTCAGAATTCTCACAAACGCATCGCTCAGGTCCCCTTCCGTGACCCACTGCCTCGGCATATCGGTGTCCGCCGGCATTCGGATCTGGCCGGATGCGCGAATGTCCTGCCCGTAGAACCAGCGGATGTTGAATCCTATCCAGCAAGAAGCATTGACGTAGCAAATCGGAAGCTGGCTTGCATCCAGGAGCGGTTTAGCCACCAATGTCAGCATCGCGCCAGCGCGAGTTGCCAGCACATCGGGCGCCAGGCACTCCGCCTTTAGGTCAGGCGGCAGTGCAATGAAGCGTAGAACCGTCTCGATCCGGCCTTCGTTTTTCAGCGCTCGAATCAGATTGGGGGTCGCGATCGACTCGTCGATCACCCAGTCGGTCATGACCACCAGCACGCGATCGACTCCGCGGACTGCAGAGCGGAGGCTTGCAGCATCGTTCCAGTCGGTCTGAACGACGTCGGCGTGCGGAAACTCCGCTTGAAGCCGCTTTAGGCCAGTCGCGCGATGGCTGGTCAGTCGAAGGTGAACGTCCGGGTAGGAAACGGCGAGCTTGGTCGTTGTGAGGAAAGTGAGATTTCCAAGAGCGCCGATGATCAAGACGCGCATGTGCGTGTCTCAGCGTACCGAGCAAGAGCCGCTCGTGCTCGCATAGAGCCGGCGTGCGCATGTGGTGCGAGCCGATCTTGGCTGCCGTCGGCGTACGCCCGGAAAGGTCGCACGTGCGGTTGTCTATCGGAGGTTATACGCGACTCACGCGGGGAATAGATGCTGGTATTCGTCCCAGAACGCCTCGAATCGGGGCAGGAGCAGCTCCGCGAGCCCGATCAGAGCCGGCGTTTGTCCCGGCAGAACCTCCTTCATGCCCTCGGCGAACTCCTCGGGTGTTACGTGGTAGAAGGGGTCGAGGTCGGTTTCGAGACACTCCGTCACGAGGCGGAGCGCCGCGATTGTCTGGAACGAGTGAACCTCGGTGAGCCGCTGCTTCAATTCTGCCGAGGTCAGCGATCCGTAGTAGTGCTTGAGGGCCATCACGCAGGTGGGCTCATCGGCCTCCGCCCACATTAGCATTTCGCCGAGGTCAAACATCGGGTGCCCATAGCCGCCGCCATCCCAATCGATCAGCATGATCTCGCCGCTCGGGGTAATGATCATGTTCACAAAGGCCATATCGTTGTGCGTAAATGTCGGCAGGAACGGACCGATCCCGCGCTCCAGCCGATCGGTGATCTCCCTGTAGCGCGGCAGGCGGTCGGCCCACGGCGACGGCTTCCAGCCTGTCGCCGCCTTGCCGGTCGCCATCGCGTCCATGTATCGCCGCACGGTGTCAAACGGCCACCAGTAACTGATTGTCTCCCGAACCTCCCGCCTCCCGCCATGGATCAGCTTCATCCGGTCGATGATACGGCGCATGATTGCCGGGTCCTTCATCTGCTCGAGCTGCATGCCAGTACCCTCGACGAAGTCGGTCACCGACAGGTTCGGTTCTGCGTAGAGGAGCCGGGGGCCCAGGCCGAGCGCGTGCGCGGCGAGCGTGCACTGGATAACGGCTGTTTGCCGCGTCCGGTACTGGTCGAACCCGACGCGGATCGCGTACCTTGGCTTGTCGTTAACATAGGCGAAATATGTGCGGTTGGTGAGACCGCCGAACTTCTGCCGGATCTCGACCGGCTCGTTCCATATGGGCAGCGCCGCGATGTAGTCGCGCACCTGCGTGGGCGTCCATTGGCGGCGGACGCGCGAGATCTCGCTGAAGATCGGTTCGTTATCACGCACGATTAAGATCCCCCGGTCGGTCGCCCACCCATGAGCGATGGGTGCAGCCTACGGCACAAAGTGTCAAGAAAGAACGGTGGAAGCAGATTCACCTCGTTCCAGAGGCGGTTGATACGGCCATGGGCACGCCGATGGCAAGATGCATCCGTCCCACGGTAAGATCGCCAGACGAGATTGTAGGGCAGTCCGTGGCAGCGGCGAAAGATCTCTCCCTGATCCACAGCCAGCGCATACGATCCGGCCCGATGCAAAGGAACACTCATGACTGCAGCGTTGCCTGAGCGCGCCCGAGTCGTCATCATTGGCGGCGGCATCATCGGTGCATCGACGCTTTACCACCTCGCGAAGGGAGGCGTGCACGACTGTGTCCTCCTCGAGCGCGATCGGTTCGCGAGCGGGACGACGTGGCACGCAGCGGGCCTGACGACACGGATCCGTGATTCGCGCGGGCAGTCGCGTCTCGTACAGTACACCTCCGACCTATTCCAGTCGCTCGAGGCTGAAACCGGCCAGGCAACCGGCTATCGCGAGAACGGCGCCCTTTACATCGCCACTAACCCGATCCGCCACGAGCTACTGAAGCGCCAGGCCTCGGCATCCAAGCACATGGGCGTGCGGGTCGACCTACTGACCGCGGGCGAAGCCAAGGAGCACTGGCCGCTCCTTTTCGTTGATGACGTGCTTGGCGGCGTGTTCATTCACGGCAACGGCCAGGTGAACCCGCTCGACGCTGCAATGGCTCTGATCAAAGGAGCGCGCCAGTACGGCGCGAACGCGTTCGAGCAGACGCCTGTAGAGGACGTGCTCATCCGCGACAGCCGGGTGGTCGGGGTGCGTACCGCGCTCGGCGACATCGCTTGCGATCGCGTGCTCCTCGCCGGGGGTCTCTGGAGTCACAAGATCGCAAAGCGCCTCGGCGTCGCGCTGCCGCTGCAGGCCGCCGAGCACTACTACATCGTGACTGAGCCGATATCCTCGCTAGCGCGCACGACGCCAGTCCTCGGGAACCCCGACGAGCGCGCTTACTACAAGGAGGATGCCGGCAAGCTTTTGGTCGGATTCTTCGAGGCCGTCGCGAGGCCATGGCCGTCGCGGGGCAAGGAGATTCCCAAGGAGTTCTCGTTCGCCGAACTGCCAGGGGACTTAGAGCACATCGAGCCTCAGCTCAACCTCGCATTTCGTCGAGTCCCCGTGCTTAAGGATGTCGGAATCAAGCTTTTCTTCTGCGGCCCCGAGAGTTTCACGAGTGACAGCCGTGCGTTCATGGGTCCAACCGCCGAGGTCCGTGGCCTGTACGTTGCGGCCGGCTTCAACTCCTACGGCATCCTGTCTTCCGGCGGTGCTGGCAAAGTTATGGCGGCTTGGCTGACGGAGGGCATCCCGCCGCTCGCAATGACCGCGATGCACGCGCAGCGCGCGATGGCGTTCCAGGCCAATACCCGGTACATGCAAGATAGGGTAGTCGAGGCCCTCGGCTTCAACATGTCCCTGCACTGGCCCGGGCACCAACTCCGGACCGCGCGCAACATCCGCCACTCGCCCGTGCATGATCGCCTGATGGCCGCCGGGGCGATCATGGGCGAGCGGGCCGGCTGGGAGATCCCCCTCTACTACGACGCTGCGGGCGCGGCACTCCCGAAGACGCCGAGCCTCTCGTACCAAGAGTGGTTTCCCCGGCTCACCACCGAGTGCGCGGCAGCTCGAGACCGAGCAGCGCTCGTGGACCAGTCGTGCTATGGGAAGCTTCTCGTGAGCGGCCCGGATGCGGCCAGGGCACTCAACCACGTGTCCGCCAACGAAATGGATGTACCCGGTGGTCGGTCCATGTACACGCAATGGCTCAATGTCCGCGGCGGCATTGAGGCTGATGTCGTGGTCATTCGTCAGTCGCTACAGCAGTTCCTGATTGTTACCGGCCCCGGTAGCCAGGTTCGCGACCGATGCTGGTTCGAGGCCAACATCCCGCCCGAGCTCAGCGTTCAGATCCACGACGTGAGCGCGCAATACGGCATGTTCTCGCTCAGTGGCTCGCTCTCTCGCGCTATTCTGCAGGCGTTGACCGACGCGGACCTCTCGAACGAGGCCCTCCCCTTCGGCCATGGTCAGCTGATCGACATCGGGTATGGCCGTGCATGGGTCCTACGCAGGTCATACTTCGGGGAGTTAGGCTACGAAATCTTCCCGACAAGTGACCTCTGCCGCCATGTCTATGACGTGCTGCTCGAGGAAGGGAAGCCCCAGGGCCTCGTGAACGCCGGTTTCTTCGCGCTGCTCCATTCCCGCCTCGAGAAGGGGTTCGTCCACTACGGCGCCGATATCGGAGAGGATGACACCCCGCTCGAGGCGGGCCTCAAATTTGCGATCGCGTTCGACAAGCCGGGCGGCTTCATCGGCCGCGAGGCGCTCGTTCGCCAGCAGAACGCCGGGCCGCTCGAGTCGCGCATTGTGAACCTGCGGGTGCGCGAGGCTACGCAGCGCACCGGCCCGTATCTTTACCGGAATGAGCCTGTCTGGAAGGCCGGCGAGATCGTGGGGTACGTGACGTCGGGGGCTTGGGGCTTTCGGCTCGACCAATCGTTCGGCATGGCATCCGTCTGGCACAAGGGTGGCGTCACGGCTAAGTGGCTGGCCGAGGGCGCCTTCGAGGTGGAGGTCGCGGGCGTGCGGCACGCGGTCGACCTGCAGTTCGCCGGCTTCTACGACCCGAAGGGCGACCGCCTTCGCGGGTAGGGTAGCTGCCGCGGGTCTTGTCCGGGCCCGACCTGCCGCGCCTACCGTCGCTCGCGCGATCAAGATTCAAGGCGCACAGCCACGCAGCACGCGGCGGCTTACCTACCGATTCACACGAGCCTCCTCCGGTGCGCCCGTCGGACAGCGTTGTGAGTTTTGACCCCATCCGCCCGCTGGTCGTCGGACCGGTTTGTCGGACAGAATATAAACTCACCCGCTCGCTTTGTGGCGACCCTGGACAGAACCTGTGGCACACTTACGATCGATCGACGCCCAGGCAGCTGCCACGCACGATCAGCGACCGCGATAGCTCAGTCGTGGTTGTTGCTGCGCGTTGGCTCGGTCCGCGGGTAATAGAGAGGCACGTTACATGGACTTCACAGGGAAACGCGTACTCGTAACGGGCAGCACAACCGGAATCGGTCGAGGTGCCGCCGAAATGTTCCATGCGGCGGGTGCGCGGGTAGCAATCAATGGGCGAAATCCCGAAACTGTAACGCGCACGATTGACGAGATGGGTGCTGATCGCTTCGTAGCTGCACCGGGTCACGTCGGTAGCGTTGAGGGTTGTTCGAAGATCGTCGATGCTGCCGTGCGAGGACTCGGCGGCCTTGACTGTTTGGTCAACAACGTTGGGATTGGCCCGATCGCCCGGCTGATGGACGTGTCCGAGGCGCATTGGGACGAGGTGATCGCCGTAAATCTGGGGGCGGCACTGTTCTGTACGAAAGCTGCCTTACCTGCGTTACGCGCCTCAAAAGGCAGTGTCGTGATTATAGCGTCCGTGTGTGGACTGCTTGCCGGCCCGCCAGATGGGTTCGTTTACTCAATCACCAAGGCTGGCCTTATCGCCATGACGAAGAGCCTCGCTGTCGAGTTGGCCCCTGACAACGTGCGCGTCAACTGCCTCTGCCCCGGATACATCGATACACCGATGATCGTAGCTGAGAACAAGCTCACGAACGGCCAGCTCTACCAAGCGATCAGCGAATTCACTCCGCTCGGTCGCATCGGTACGGTACGCGAGTGCGTATCAGCCATCCTGTATTTCGCGTCCGAAGATGCTCGCTACTGCACCGGGTCCATATTGACGAACGATGGCGGTTGCACCGCGAACGGCAGCTGGGGGACCCTCGAGCAAGCCCTCGAGCCACCACCTCCAACGACGACTTCTGAGGGCCACTAAGGTGCAGGAGTTATGTGCATGACGATGCAGCTCGACTATCGCGGCAAATGCGTGTTGGTCACCGACAGCACAAGTGGACTGGGTCGCCGAATGGCGGAGAGTTTTCACGGACTAGGCGCAACCGTGGCCATTAACGGCATATCTACCGATACTGTGCAGCGGGCGATCAAAGAGATGGGCGGCGGACCGCGTCTCATTTCCGCGCCGGCGGACCTAACCCGAATCTCCGAGATCCGATCCACTGTGGAGCGCGCAATCGCGACAATGACCCGGCTCGATGTGCTGGTTTGCAGCTCGGCTCGGGGCGACCTCCGGCGCATCGACGATGTCACAGCAGACTATTGGGAAGCCGTGCTTGCCATAAACCTCAAGGCGGCTTTCTTTACGGCCCAGGCTTGTGCTCCGGCACTCAAGAGCAGCAAGGGATGCATCATCAATGTGGCCTCAGTAATTGGGCAATTAGGCGGTCCTCCGGGAGCTTCCGTGTATTCAACCGCTAAGGGTGCGATGGCGCACATGAGCAGAATGATGGCGCTGGAGCTCGCGGGCGACGGAGTGCGCGTCAATACGTTTTGTCCCGGCTGGGTCGATGCACCTGCGGCAGGACCAGGAGTCGATGCAGCCGGCAATGAGGCGCTGGACGCCTACATCGCGCGGCGATCGCCGTTCCAGAGGACTGCGACCATGGATGAGTGCGCCAATGCGGTTCTGTATCTGGCGTCATCAGCAGCGAGTTACACGACCGGTGCGACGCTTGTTGCAGACGGCGGGCTTACTTCGGGTCACTATCTTTCGTAGCCGCATCGCTAGAAGCGAGCTTTCCGACCGAATTCCCCGTTCGCCACGATTCGAACACTAGCCACTGAACCACGTGTCCAACTCACACGCGCACGTCGGGCGGCGCCCGGCACTCGCACTCCTCGCCTCCTCTGACAGTGCGGACGGCACTGCATTAGGACAATTAAGTATCGTGTGCTGTGAGCCATCACGGAAGCACACGCGCAATGAAACAGCGTTTCTGGTAGGCAACCTGACGGTGCTGGGACTGGACGCTTTATCACGCGAGGGCACGTCATCATGAGGGACGACTTCTTCCTCATCAATGAGATCTCATCGTTACGGCGCGATTGGAACTCCAAGACGACCGCAAATTACATTCGAGCCTTGCCGTTCTGGACCGGCAGCATTTCGGTCGAGCAGAAGTTTGGTGGGATGCAAAACCGCATGTACTTCGTAACCGACGGTGACGGTAAACGCTATGCAGTGCGTTGTGGATTTGATCAGTACCGAACACGCCAGACATCCGTCATCCAGTGCACGATTGGTGCATGGAAGCTCGGACTCGGTCCGCGGTTGCGTTACGCCGAGCCGAACCTGAGCGTCACCGACTTCGTGGACGGCCCAAAGATGCAACCCGAGCAGCTGAGGGAGCCCGCGATGATGGCCTCCGTCATCCAGCGCATGAAAATCTTGCACGGGGGGTCCGATGCTGTCGAGGAGACGATCAGCTATTGGTGGCCGTTCCATACAATCCGCCGCTACCTGAACGCGATGGAGACTGGAAAGCCAGCCACGCAGTACCGCAAGTCCGTCTGGGTGAACGAGGTACCATTTTTCCGCGAGGTGACCTACCGCCTCGAGCGCGCGATTGGGCCGTACGTCCCCGTATTCACCCACAACGATCTCGCGTACGTGAATATGATCTTCAACCCAAAGGGAGAGGTACTGTTCATCGACTGGGATGGTGGGGGCTACGGCCATCCGATGTGGGATCTCGCCGAGATGCTCATGTGGCTTGAGAGCGACGAGAGCATGGACCGTTATGCGCTGACCTGCTACGTCGGTGACGTTAGCGAGAAACGTATGCGGGAACTGCTCCACGAGCACCGTGCCTTCAAAATGATGGCGTCCCTGCGCCTCGTGACAGAGACCATGGAGAACGCGCTAGACCCGTTCTTCTATCTTGCGCCCGAGGAATTCGAAAAGAGTATGAATGAGTTCTTTCCAGGCCAACGAGCGGAGGCTGCTGGGCTCATTGATCTGCTGCGCCCCACGTTCGATAGATATTGGCAGCAACATGGGCACGAATACGTCTAAGAAGCCGCGGGGATGCGTCATGCAGGTGCTCAATGCACATGGCATGATCTGCAGGTCCTCGGTGAGCGCTGGAACGACTTGTCGCTCAAGTAGCTGAACATGGCTCATCGGTCATCCTCATCGTCGTCCCCGGATGTCGAGGCGTTTCGATTGATGCGCGCCGGGCGATTGACAGATGCCCTCCCATTCGCCGAGCAGGCCGTAGCGGGAAGGCAGGTGTGTCTTCCGGCACACGGGATGCTCGCAATGATACTGTTGCAACTCGGTCGGGCCGCAGATGCGGAGACGGTCGTCTCCCAGGCGTTGCAACGCGAGCCGGGAGTCGCGGATGCTTACGACGCGCTGGCCCACGTATCCCTGCTGCTTGGCAAGCACGAGCGCTCCAATGCGCTATATCGACGTGTCGTCGAGCTGGCACCCGGCGATCCACGATTCTGGTACAACCTGGCGTCGAGCGAGCGCAGCTTTGGACGGCTCGTCGAAGCAGAAGCCGCGTGCGATCGCGCAATCGCTCTAGATGCAACGCACTATGCCAGCTACCTGTTGCGCTCGGAGCTGCGTGTTCAGTCGCCGGGCGCCAACCACGTCGAACAATTGCAGTCGCAATTGTCTCGTCCCGATCTCTCCGTTCGTGCACGGGTGCCGCTAGGCTATGCACTCGGAAAGGAGCTGGATGATTTGCAGAGGTTTGACGAGGCATTTTATTGGTTTGCCGACGCTGCGAACGCGCGTCGACGGCAGCTCGCCTATGACGTCGCCGTGGACGAACGCAAGATTGAGCGAATCAGCGAAGTCTTTCAGACAGGGCGGTTGCGCGAGGAACCAAATGGGCGAGATTCAAGCCGCCATATTTTCATCGTTGGCCTGCCTCGATCCGGGACCACGCTCTTGGAGCACATCCTCACGGGACTCGCAGGCGTCCGCTCGAACGGAGAAACGGATAATTTCGCTCGAGCGTTAATGGCCGCTGCCCCGGCGGGTTCTAGGGACCTCTTCGCTGGCGCAGCGGCGGCTGAGCCGGATGAAGTGGCTGCAAACTATGACCGCCTCGCAAATCTCGGCTCAGCGGGCGATAGAGTTATCGAGAAGCTACCAATCAACTACCTGTATCTCGGCGCCATCCGTCGTGCACTGCCGAGAGCGAAGATTTTATTGGTCAAGCGTCAGCCTCTCGACAGCTGCTTTGCCATGTACCGAACGCTCTTTGCCGCCGCGTATCCCTTCAGCTACAACTTTGAAGATCTCGCACGATACTACGCAGCCTATGATCGGCTGATGTGCCACTGGCGCGATGCTTTGGGTGACGCACTGTACGAGGTAGAATACGAAACTCTCGTTAAAGACCCACAGCATGTAGGCGCGCGTGTTGCGGAGTATTGCGGCTTGGTTTGGACATCGGAGGCCGTTGAAGTCCACAAGAGCACGTCAGTGTCGTTCACAGCAAGCGCTGCGCAGATACGTCGGCCCATCTATGGTTCGTCATCGGGCCGCTGGCGTTACTATCGCGCGCACCTGGGGCCTTTAATCAGCGCGCTGCGTTACCGCGCGGTGCCGCTCCCTAACGATGCATAGCTAACGGAGCTCCACGGCCACCCTCATCCTCATAGATCAATTCGGGCTGACTCGCCTAATCGCAGCTACCTCTGCGCGAGTGACCTATTAGGTCATCGCGCGGCGAGCGGGAATGACGTTCGCATTTCAGTCGCATTCCCGTGTTCAAGCGGGGCCTAGCCCGTTGACTTGCCGTCGAATTTCCGTGGTGGGTAACCTTTAGATACCCACCGCGTTACCCGACTGTCCAACCGCGCGACCCCATTTTGTAAGGACAGCTAATTGATGCCGCAGGTCGACTTGATTCTGGCAATCGCCTGGTCGAGAGCCTTGTTGTAATCGCCGGTCGCAAGTTGCGCCTTTTCGCCCTCGGTTCCCGTGAGAAAGCCCGCCACAGCGCCGATCGGGGCGATCGCCGAGACGCCCGCCGCGGCCTGCTGCGACGCGCGCACCTTCTCGCTCTGAAGCATGGCGATGTCACCTTGTGCTGTCGCGCAGTTCACCGGCATCGTCTTCGCCTGCTGTTCCTGCTTGGCCTCCTGTTTGTACTGGCTAGCGCAGCCGAGGAGGCCGATCGCGAGACCGACGGTGGCGATGATGATCGTGCTCTTCATGTAAGTCTCCAAATGCATTACCCGCTGCATAGTAGCCGGATAAGAGCATCGCAATCAGCTTCAGACACGAAGACCCGCAGCAGACTTGGGCGCTGCGGCAATCGCGCTGTGCTCGTCCGGACACCGCCTAGCGTAAGACCCTAACCGCCAGTGGTTGCTTAGAACTTGTAGTTGATGCCAACCCGCAGCATATTCGCCGTGAAGCTGTTATGGATGCTATTTAGCGTTAGCGTGGCAAATTCGGCACAAGTTACCGACCCAGCAGGCGTGCAGGTCGCGTTGCTGTTGCTGCCCTTGCCAAAATTTATATACGTATAGTCCAGTCTAAGAGACCACGGGTCCGAGAACATGTAGTCGACACCGGCGCTGATCCCAAAGCCGTTGGATTTAAAATCTCTGCCGCCCGAGAAAGTGGCGGTTCCAGAGGCATCCGTGAGGGTCGCCGTACTATTGCTTGACCCGCTAGTGAAGACACCGCCCGCCCGAAGGTAAGGCAGCCACTGATCGAACGCGTAGGCGATCCTCGGACCCAGGATGAGGACGCCATTCGGGTTGACCTTGCCGCTGAAAGCATAGGTGCCAACAGGTGGCGGTGGCGGCCCGGCATAGGTCACCGATCGGTTGCGATTCTTAGCGCTCCAAAATTCGTAGTCGAGGCCGAAGCCCCACACCCATTGGTCGCTTTGAAAATTGTACCCGATCTGCACACCGCCGATGCCGGTACCGTTGTTGGGACAGCTGCGATTGTTGAACGCAGCGGTATTGGCAAGTAGACCGTTTGCCGTCCAATTGTTGCACGTTGAATTCCACGCCCCGCCACCATTAACGCCGGCATAAAAGCCAGCCCACTGGGTGCCCGACGACGTGGCGATCACATTCTGTGCGGACGCAGCACCGACGATTGAGGTTAGCGCTATAAGCGCTGCCGAACAAGTTGTGCGTTTCAACAATCATCTCCCTAACGGCTAAAGATCAGGACAGCGTGATGACCGCCAAGCGCAGACGGCGCGTGTGGAGATTCTCAAGCTCAGGATAATAGAAGGCTCATGCTTAAGGATGACTTAAGCGCGTAAGGCTGAATTATGCGCGCAGTGCTGAAATCCACCACGTAACAAGGCGTCGCCAGTAGGCACAGATTCAGTGCGCCCGCTCCAGCGAACCCGCTGGGCGGAGATGACAGGCTCACGGCATGGATAACCGAGGGACGACCTTGGTGACTCGCTGATCAGTGCCATTCACGCGAGTCACCGGCCAATTCTCGACTTGTTCCCAAGTCTGCTGCACGGCAGGTGGTAGCTTGTCCATGTGCTTCAGGAAAGCTGCAAGCGTCCAAATTTGCTGGTCGCTGAGGGAGTCCGCGAACGAAGGCATGCCCGTTAGACGAATGCCGTGCTTGATCTTCCAGAATGAAACGCCTTCTGGATCGTCCTCCACCCCGTCGGTAGCCATTTGCGGAGGCTTTTGATAAAGGCCCTTCGCTATCGGTGAGGGCGACGCACCTTGCTTCCCGGAACCGTGGCAAACCGCGCAATTCTCTGCGAAAAGATGAACGCCGTTCAGCAGGTTCTGCTCGGTGGCTGCCACCGGATTTTGGCTTGTCGGGGCGTCGCGACGCAATGTCGCATCCAGCGACGTACGTGCGATCCAGGTTTCCAGCAAACCGGGCGTTGCATCCGCGTTGGCGGGAATGAGGCCGCTTCGCACCAGAAAATAAGAGGCGATCAGGGCAACAGCGAGGGTTAATGCGCAACCGCAAACTACACCTTTTAGCATGACACCGTCTCCGTCAAACACAACATCCGCTCTTGCCAGATATGTTTATCTTGAAATCGAATTGTGGGGCAACGGAAATCGTGCGATGCCGAATTTACGGGCGAGGGGAAGCGCAACCAGCCCGTGAGCGCCTTCGCAACCAGGATAATATCTCGTCTCAAGCACCGCGAATCCGCAGGCATAGTCAATCCTCGCGCTCGAGCTCATCCTGTACACGAAGTGTCGATCCGCGCGGCGCGCGAGAAGGCACAGACCGAACAGCCAGCGCTCATCGCAGAAACCAGTGACGTACGCCCTGCTCCTCCAGAAATGACTCCGCGCCGCTGCCCCGAAGCATAGCGAAGGTCGCTAACATCCCCGCTTCCACGCAGCTCCCCGCAGCCACGGTCACCGAGCGCGGCGCCTGCGGTACAGGCCAGCCGGTGCGCACATCCAGGATGTGGCCGTAGCGTATTCCGTCGCGCAGCAGGAAGCGGTGCGTATCCCCACTGGTGGCGAGGCCGCCCCGGCTCAGTTCCAGGAGCAGACGGGCTTCGCGCTCGGTGTCGGGGCGTTCCACGCCGACTTGCCAGGGTTCCGCGCCGGGCGCGCGATTAGCGGCCAGGTCTCCGCCGAAATTAACCAGCGCGGCTACTGCCAGCCGCGCAGTGACGAGAGCGAGCACGCGATCCACCGCGTACTCTTTGCCGATGCCACCGAAGTCAATCTCCATGCCCGCAGGCAATATTATGCGGGGTGCGTTCCAGCGGACCTTCTCGAATCCAATCAGTGGCAGGAGCGCCGCCACTGCGGCAGCCTCCGGCAGCCGATCGGATTGGTCGAACCTCCAGCAGCGGCGCAGCACCCCTGAGGTGATGTCGAACCGACCCTCTGAAAGCGTGTGACATTGCCCGGCGTAGTCCAGGAGCGCGGCCGTTTCTGCATCGACCACAACGGCATGGCCCTGACTGCGGTTGATTACGCTGACGATGCTCTCCGGGCGGTAGCGGCTGTACTTAGCCTCGATCCGCCAGGCTTCTTGTGCAGCTACGCGGCCTACCTCGTGCGCCGCGCCCACGTCGGTTGTGTCGAGCAGCACCTCGCAGGGGCTCGCCATCGCCATGAAGCGTACCGCGGTGATGCCACCCTCGCGCGGCACCACTTCAAACTCCGGCGCATGAGGGGCGCACGAGGCGCCATCCGCTGCGGCAGGCTTCCGGCTCACCGCTAGTACTCGAAATGCCAGCTGAGCTGCACGATGGTCGCCTTGAGATCTGGATTGAGGTCGAGGCCCTGTAGCTGCGGGAGTGAGCTTGATTGGTCGCTGGGCTTTTGCTGGTACTGTTCCAGGCGCAGGCTCAGCTCCCCGTTGCGGCCGGTGGCGATTGCGAACTTAACCCCGAAGGTCGTGGCAGAGAAGGCAGCGAGTCGGGGGTCTGCGGACATGTAGACCGGTGCGGGGCCCGATTCGCTCAGATAAAGGTTGTAGAAGTCTGCGGCGGACTGATGGTACCAGCGCGTGTGCGGCTCAAGATACATGCCGGACCCGAGATCAATCCTCAGCCGGCCGTCGACCGTATTCGAGGCAATATCCCAGCTGTCCTTGCCGCGTCGATAGGACACATCGAGTACTGTCGGTCCGAGCGCAACCTTGTTCACCCAGTAGAGGCTCTGTCGCGTGCGCGTATCCGGCCGATTCTCGTAACGGTAGCCGGTCACGGTCCCCGCATCATCGAGCACCGAGATAATCCGGTACGGATCCGTGAGGTACCCCTGCGAGTGGTCAACGGTGTAATTGAGCTCGGTGAGCCAGTTGCGGCGCACCACCTGGGTGAGGCCGATGAGCCCGCCGCTTACGGTCTTGGTTTGTCTCGGCTCCTTCTCGTAGAGCGCGTAATCGCTGCCGGGTACGGGGTTACCCCCGTGCGCGTGAATCCGATCGTACTCCTCATTGAGCCCCGCGGAGACCGTCGTGTTCTTCTCATTGAAGTCATGACTCAAGCCAGCGTGCGCTGCGACTGAGTCGAAATCGTGCTCGGTCGAAGCGTGAGCACCGTATGACACGGTGTTGTCGAGCCCGATCGGCTGCGACCAGTTGAGATCGCCCGCGACACGCTGCTCCTTGAAATGCGGATCTTGCGGAAGATCGCCCGGCGCTATCGTATAGAGCGTCGTCTTAGATCCGGGTTTGGGCGTGAGACTGGTGCTCGACGGGCTGGCGAAGGTCTGCACTTTGTGCGCGGGGATGGCGCCATTGGGAGTCGCGCCCGAGAGGCTGTCGAGCGTGAAGGTTCCGTCGAGCAAGCGTTGGTCGCCGAAGTCCTTCTTCAGGTTCACGAGCGGCTCGATGGCCTGCACCCGCCCGCCGTTCTCCTTGTAGTACAGCAGGTCCGTGTCGACCTGCAGGAGCTGCCCGACTTCGTCGGTCGCTTGTGCCCGGGCGGTGCCGCTGAGCAGCGCACAGCTCGCCGCCATCAGGCCAAGGTGCAGCGGTGAGGCGGGTCGCCTCAGTTGCATCCGCAGCCCCCGCCCCCGAAGCTGCGACCGCCGTTGGCAGCCTCCTTGCTGAAGTAGATGTGATCGTCGATCGCCGCGTCGATCGGTTCGGCGTTGAGGGCCATTTCCGGCCGCGCGAGGATCTCGCGCTGCCAGGGTTTGACGCCAAGCGTGCTGCAGCCGCACGCGGCCAGGGCCAGGCCCAAAACGATGGTGAGGCGGCCGAGGGTTTCGATGCGCATGGCGTGGGTCTCCTAGATTTCAGTGGGCGAGGACCAGTGCCCGGATCTGCAGCTCCAGAGCATCGCGGTCCTTCAGCAGAAACCCCTCGTGCCGCGATTGCACGTGCCCGTTGCGGTCGATCAGGAAGCTGGTCGGCATGCCGTGCACCCCGAATTTTTCCGGTAGCAGGCCTGCTGGGTCGTACACGATCCGAAACTGCGCGCCGTGGCTGCGCAGGAAGCGCTCGGCGTCGGCGTGCTCGTGATCAACGTTCACCGCGATGACCACCAAGCCGTCGCGCGTGAACTCGCCCTGCATGCGATTCATCCACGGAAACGAGTCGCGGCAGGGTGCGCACCAAGAGGCCCAGAAATCCAAATAGACAACCCGTCCCTTGAACTGGGCGAGGTCAAGGAGATCGTCTGCGTTGGCCGCGCGCGCGGCCGGTGATGTCAACGCGAGCAGCGCGAGCGTCAGCGCAACCAGCGGCCGCGTTCTAAAACTTCTTGCCGATTCCGACATAGATTCCGTGCGGCATAATGCGCAGGATGTAGGGTGTGTTCGGATTGCGGTGCATGTACCAGCCCGCCGTGGTGCCGATCGCAAAGCCGGCGAGGACGTCCGACTGCCAGTGCGCCTGCACCTTCATGCGCGCGATGCCGTCATAGACCGGCAGCACTTCGAGCGCGTAGGTGAGCGGGTGATCGGGGCCGTACTCGAGCACGAGCGGAGTTACGATCGAGCTCACTGCAGTCACTTCGCCGCTGGGAAAGCTTTCGTTGCCGTGGCCCTTGAACCACAGATTCGGATCGTTGTTACTGTCGATCGGTCGCACGCGCGAGAACGCGTACTTCATGGCGAAGGCCACGATGCCCGAGGCTGCCGAGGCGTCCACCGACTGCCATAGCGTGCGGCCGAAGCGGGTTTCACCGCCCTCCCAGACTGCTCCCACCACCTCACCGCCGATCAGGCCGTATTCGAGCACCTCCTGGTAGCTGCGCTTCCAGATGCCGCTGTTGTCGTAGGTCAGTTCATGATCGATGCCGAAGAGCCCCCCGCCCGCAAGGCATCGGGTGGCTGTGGCGAGCGACAGCAGCAGCAAACCGACCGCCGGAGAAAGCACCGACCCCTTGCGGCCAAGGTCCAGGCGTGTGGCAGCGTGAACTCGCATGGCAATGGCAGAATAGAGGCCTCACGCTTAAGGCGAACTTAAGCAGAACCATACTCAGATGGGCCGACTGCCAAGAGGTAGCAGGGCCGTGCGGATTCTGTTGGTCGAGGATGACGATATGCTGGGCGAGGCAGTCCGGGACGGACTACGCCAGGAGGGCGATATTGTCGATTGGGTCCAAGACGGCGGCGCTGCGGTGGCGGCGCTGTCGACGTCGACCTTCAGTGCGCTGGTGCTCGATCTGGGTCTGCCGAGGAGCGACGGACTTAGCGTGCTGCGCTGGCTGCGGCAGAACGGACATATCACGCCGGTCGTTATCGTGACCGCGCGTGATCGCGTCACGGACCGCATCGCAGGTCTTGATGCCGGGGCGGATGACTACTTGATCAAGCCCTTCGACATCGAGGAGCTTTCAGCACGACTGCGCGCCATAACCCGCCGGGTGGCTGGCCGTGCCGAGTCCATGCTCATCGCCGGCGAGGTGGTGCTCGACCTGCGCCAGCGGATGGTCACGTACCAGGGCGAGCCAGCGGCCCTCACTGCGCGCGAGTACGCGGTCGTCGAGCTGCTGATGCGCAAGGCGGGCGGACTGGTGACGCGCGCCGAGATCGAGGAGGAGTTGTATGGATTCGAGGATGACATCGCCAGCAACGCGATCGAGGTCCACATTCACAACCTGCGACGCAAGCTCGGCCGCACTTCATTGCCAACGTCAAAGGACGCGGTTACCGCGTCGGCAACGGGCGTTAGAGGCGAGCGGCCGTGGTCGCTGCGGCGGCGCATGGCGATCGCCGTGGCGGGCGCGGCCTGCGCCGTATTCCTGCTTTTGGGACTCCTCGTTTACCGAGCGGTCGCCGGGAGTACGGCTGCGCAGCTTGACGAGATGCTTCAGCAGCAGGCGGTGCTCGCTCTTCGCTACGCCGATCACGAATACGGCGAAGGCGAGAGCGTGGTGCCCGGCTCGCGCCCCGCAACCGCCCGGGCGATGCCGTTCGACGTCGTCTATCAGATCACGACACGTACCAACGAACTGCTCTACCGCTCGACCGGCGCACCGCAGGTGCCGCTCGCCGTGGGCGATGAAGCCGGCTACTCGAACGCGGTGCTCGACGGGCGTCGCTGGCGGGTTTACTCGTTGAGTTCTGCTGCTACTCCGCTCGTCATCCACATTGCCGAGCCGCTGGCGTACCGCGACGCGGCGCTGTCGCGCACTCTTCGTGCGGTCGCGCTGCCACTGCTGTTCGCGCTGGTGATGCTGACTGCACTGATCGTCGTGGTGACGGAACGCGCCTTCCGGCCGGTACGGCGCATTGCGTCGGACCTCGCCGAACGCGGCGCCGACGATCTGTCGCCGGTGAACACGGCCGCAATGCCGGTCGAGACCCATGCCCTCGGCGTTGCCCTCAACGGCCTGCTGGCGCGACACGCGGAGGTCCTGGCACGCGAGCGCCGCTTCACTGCTGATGCGGCGCATGAGCTGCGTACGCCGCTTGCCGCACTAAAGATACAGGCGCAGGTCGCCGCCCGTGCCACAACCCCCTCCGAGACGCGGCGCGCGCTCGACAAGCTGCAGGCGAATCTCGACCGCACTACGCATCTGATGAGTCAGCTGCTGTCGCTGGCGCGGCTGGAACCCGGATCCGCGTTCATCGCCGGCCACGCCACCCAAGCGAAGGTCGTCGTCGATCTAGTCCTCGAAGACCTGGGGCAGGCAGCGCGCGAGAAGCAGATCGAGATCACCATTTCCGGTTGCCTGCAACAGCTGCCGGGCTCTCCCGAGGCTCTTTACCTGCTGATCCGCAACCTGCTCGAGAACTCGATCCGTCACGTAAGTGAACGCGGTCGAATCACGCTTGAAGTGACGGCGCGCGAGCGCTTCGCCGTACTTGCGATCACAGACAATGGCCCGGGGATCCCGAGTGCCGCGCGCGCGCGCGCGTTCGAGCGCTTCTACCGCATACCGGGTAGCGCGTCGGGTGGCAGTGGTCTCGGGCTCTCGATCGTCGGCCGGGTGGTCGAGCTGCTCGCCGGTGAAATCGAGCTATCGGCCCCCGCCACCGGCACGGGCCTCGTGGTCACGGTCCGGCTGCCTACTACCGCCGCGCAAGCCCAGAATCGAACGGCCGCGTAGCACCAATGCGCGGACGCCGCTTGCTCGCGCTCCGCAGCGCCTGGCGCGCCCTCCTTTGCCTGCGGTCGATGAGGGACGCGACGTTGCTCGCGTGGCTGGCAACGGCCTGCATGCACACCGCCTGGGCGCAGACCGATGAGATCCAGGTCTATGACGCCGAAATCACCGCCCCGGGGCAGTTCAATCTGACGTGGCCTAACAATTACACGCCCTCGGGGCGCACGCAGGCTACCTTCCCGGGCGGCATTGTTCCGAACCACGCACTCAATGGCGTACCCGAATGGGCCTATGGCGTGACCGATTGGTTCGAAGCGGGTACGTATCTGCCAGTCTATACACGCACCAGCGATGGCGCACCGCAGTTCGACAGCGTCAAGCTGCGCGCATTGTTCGTCGTTCCGGACGCCCACGATCGCATCGTGTTCTACGGTCTGAATTTCGAGCTCAGCTACAACGCACCGCATTGGGAAATGAGCCGTTTCTCCGGGGAGATGCGCCCAATCATTGGTGTACACCTGGGTCGGTTCGACTTCATCGCAAATCCCATTCTGGATACGGACTTTGACGGGGTCGGTAAGCTTGATTTCGCGCCCGCGGCGCGCGCGGCCTACAACCTGAGTAAGAAGTTCGCCGTTGCCATCGAGCACTACGCGGACTTTGGGCCGCTGCAGCACTTCAAATCAGCGGGCGCACAGTCGCAAACGCTCTTCGGCGTACTGGACTACGGCAGCAGCAGCAACGGAGTCGAATTCGGCATCGGCAAGGGCCTCACCCGCGCCAGCGACAACTGTGTGATCAAGCTCATGCTGATGCACGATCTGTAGGCGAAACCTGCACGTGCCCGCGGCCGGTGTGCAATTCAAGTTGCACCCGCTTTTCTCTGACGACACCCGAGCGAGTCGCGTCGGTGATACGGATGTTGCCGCGCTGCACGTCAACGATTACACGCTCGAAGGCCGTCGCCGGTACTCTGAGTGTCGCTACACCATCGACGTCAGTGAGCCAGCCCTGCGCCTCGATCCGATACCGCAGCCGAGGTAAAGGCTGCGAGACAACCTCAAAGCGCGCAGCCAGGCGACTGGTGGGCAACCCGAAGCCGTGCAGCTCCCCGGCTATCGTAAGCCGCGAGGTCGGAGCGTCGATCAGCACAATGGTGACATTCGCCGTATCTGCGTCGACCTCGAGAACTCGCGGCGAGCCGGGAGTAAGCGGCACGCTGGCCGTGAGCTGCGTCCCATGCGGCGTCGCCATCAGCGCCAGCAGCACTAGCGCACCTCCCAGCAGCGCCGCGATCGTGGTCGCGCGCCGCCAGCGGGACTGCGCGCGCGTCGCGCCGGGTTCGGCGACGGGCAGATCTGCATCGGCCTGAACACGCAACACGTGGTAGAAGAGGATGTGCGTGACGCCGAACGCAAGCAGCGCCGACCAGACGATATCGGACAGAAAATGCGCACCGGCGGCCATGCGCCCCACACCGAGTAGTAAGCCGAGCAGAAGCCCCACCGTGAGAGAGGCGGCTGCCCAGCCCGGGCGCCGACGTCTCCAGATCCACCATCCCGCTCCATACATGAACCCGACCGTGCAGTGACCGCACGGAAAAGAGGCGCCGTCTTCACGTCCAATCAGCGGCGACGGCACGTAGTACAGTGGTCCGCCAAACTCGACGATGTCGCGCGGTCGCGGATGCTCCCAGTGATCCTTGAAAACGGCGTTCCCCAGGAGTCCCGGTCCGATTGCTACGGCCAGTAGTACGAGTACGGCGGAGCGCCGCCAGCTGCTTCTTTCGGGAGCCAGACTTGCGGCAAGTGCCGCGAGCCCCAGGATCACGAGCGAGGCCGTGATCCAGGTTGCAGCTCGGTACAGCAACGGCCAAGGGAACTGGCGTGCCAGCGGCCAGTGGTCTGCCGCGTCTGGACCGTAGAACCAGCTTGCGGCTGCAACGTCGACGGAGCCAGAAGCAAAGACCACCGCGGTCACAATCGCGATCGTGACCAGGCAGATTGCCTCCAACAGCCATGGAGGTCGCCGCCCGCGCGAGCTCTCAGCCAACGCCACGTTGTGCCTCAAGGTAAAACTAAATGGTCACGCTACCGGAAAGGGCTGGCGCGAGCCATACAACAGGACACCCCAGAACTGCCCTCTAGACTGGAGCAAACGAACTTCTTGCCGAGATGCGAATAGCGGTAGCGGGGTTTACAAAGACTTTCGCGGGGCGATTCGATCCAGGCCGAAGCCTGAGACCTCGCACTTCACCGCGACCGGCCTCGCCGCCGAGACCGATGGAGAACTGCAGATCCGCTGGCGCGTGTGGTCGCACGGGTGAAACTCCGTCCGCCGCCGTCATACCTTCCTTGCTCGAGTGCCGTACGCGCGTTCGACGCGCACGCGGACTTCGCCTCAGTGATGAATTGCTGAAGATTGGTCGGCGTTGTGCTCGCCTTCCCGAACGAGCCCTCACAGATCTTCAGGGTCGATTTCAAGACCGGGGCAGAGCTGTCCGGTCGCGTCGATGTAAATCTAGCGGGCAACGACGGTCAGCGATCTCGGACGAGGATGATTTTCAGCGTCGCGCTGTGAGTCAGGCTCGGTTCGGCGCTGCCACCACCGGTGGCGCTTCGCGTAATTGTTGGGATCCGCTAAGCGCTGCCGCAAATAACGGCTTCCACTCCAGGATATGTTTGGTAATGAGTTCACCGATCTCTTGGACCTTACCGGCGACCCCATACTCAATCATCTCGTAATGCTCGCCCACAGAAGCCAACTGCCGTTCGCGGCCCTCTTTTGAGTCGATGCCGTAAAGGCGCATGTCGTCCCGCTGCGCCATGATCAGACGTGTGAGACGCGAATTGTTGGCTCGTGCAACGAGAGCCTCATGGAATCGTCGATCAGTTTCAATGTAATCATTCACATCATTTCGTTTGACGGCCTCGGCCACCGCGTCTGCCAACGCTTTCAACGGCGCGACATTGCTCAGGCGCTCTCTCGCCAAAGTCTCCAGCGCAAAACGCTCCAACAACACGCGCACCGTAAAGAGGTCCTCAAGGTCCTTTAGGGTGGCCGCTTCAACCACGAAGCCCCGGTTGCGCAACGGACTCACGAGTCCCGCCCGACTCAGTTCGAGCAGCGCCTCTCGCACCGGTGTCGTCGAAACACCCAGCGCGCTCGCCAGGCCCGGAACCGAATAAATGGTCCCCGCACTGGCCCGTCCCGAGACGATCTCTGCTCGGACCTGCTCAAGCACCGCCTCCCTTAAATTCATCGCACCGCTGATATTTAGCATCCTGGCTCCTTCTATCGAATTGAATTTACTCGAGTTCTCTGAACTCTCGGTTTGTACGCATGAGGAGCATAGCAAAATCTGCTTGACGTAGCGCGTGACGCATCATATAAATACGTCATGCGTGATGCGTCACGTATCACTAAGCAACCTAAACCGGGAGACAGGCAATGAACGACGAACCGCTGAAACGCTGGATGTGCTTGGGGTGTGGCTACCTCTACGACGAGGCCATGGGGGAGGCCGAGCATGGACTTGCAGCCGGTACGCGCTGGGCAGATGTGCCGGCGGACTGGGTCTGCCCGGACTGCGGGACCCCGAAACACATGTTCGAGATGGTCGAGATTCCGTACGCACCGGGGCAGCCCGTCGTGCGCGCGGCCCTCTAATTTCGCGTCCAGGAGAAAATCGATGAACACTTCCTTCGTGCTGCGCGCCCACGAGCGTGGCTACAACAAGTTTCTATCCACGGGCGACAGCGCTTCCTACATTGGCGGTCATCCCGAGGCGACCCTCACACGCCACTCAAGCCTGGATTTCGGTCCCTACCAGTCCGGACAACGTGGCTTCGGTCGTCTGCGGGTATTCGGTGACGAACTCTTCAGCGGCCCGGGATGCGGATACAACATCCATCGGCACCATAACTTCATCATCTGTGCGTTTGTTCTCAAAGGGCAGCTGACCCACATCAACACGGTCGGCAACATCGATCAGCTGACGGCGGGCGACTACTACGCCTTCTCTGCCGGTTCGGGCGGGAAGCACTGCGAGCTGAACCTCAAGAACGAGGATACCAACATCCTCTATGTATGGATCATGCCCGACCAGCTGCTCTTGCCACCCTCCTACGGTCGTGGCCGTTTCGATGCAGTCACGGAACGCAACCGGCTCATTTCACTGGTCGGAAATACCGACGGAGCCCTACGGGTATCTCAGGACATAAAGATCTCGCGCCTGTCGAGCGACAAGGCGATGACGATTGATTACACGCCGACCTCGAAGGAACACGGGGTGTATGTGTTCGTGATCGAGGGCAAAGTCACGGTCAACGATACTGCTTTGGCGCGCCGTGACAGCACCGGCATCTGGGGCGGCGAACGCATCAAGCTGCGTACCGACGTCGAGGACGCCGATGTCTTGATTATCGAGACGGCGCGCTGAAGGTCATAACGCGCGAATCACTTTCAGGTTCCCCGGGTGCCTCAGCTTGACGCGCTCGCCGGGAGAGGAAAAGCAAAATGCCAGTTCTACAGGTCTATTACCCCGAGGGCACTCTGGGCGGCGAGCGCAAGATCGCGCTCGCGCGAAGTCTCACGGACGTACTCCTGAGGATGGAGGGTGGCGCCAAAACGCCCGGTGGTCTTGCTTTCGCTTCCGTTCTCTTCACGGAGGTCGCGCAGGGGGACTGGTGGGTCGGCGGACAGAGCGATGTCACCTACGTGGCGCCACCGGGGAAATTCCTGGTACGCGTCAGCATTCCTGAGGGATACATGACTCAGACCCACAAGTCCGCAGTGCACGCGATGGTCAACGCGTCCTTCATCGAGGTGCTTGGGGGTGCGGGTGACCCACGGGCGGGTGCAAGTGTGCTCGTGATCCTCGAGGAAGTGATCGAAGGTAACTGGGGTGCCCAGGGCCGCACCATTAGCCTCGCCTCGATAGCCGATAGCGTCGGTCTTTCCAAGAGCGGTGAGCGATTCAAGTGGGTGAAGGCGTACTTCGCCGCCAAGGCCCGGCAGTTTGCCGCGGCGCGTTACCCCGCGGACACGGGCGGCCTGTTGCCCGACGAAACACCCACAGCCAAGCCCGCGGCGTAGGGTAACCAGCTTTTTGCACATGAGCGAATTCATTCCTCACGCTACTCAATCGGGAGAACGACAAATGTCGCTGCAAGTGGCCCGCCACCCGGGCTTTGATCTCCAGGTTTCCTTCCAATACCCGTGGTTCACCCCGCCCGCTTCGATCCCGGAAGCTCAAGCGGCCAATGAGGCGAGCTTCGCGGCGACGGCACCGTACGGGGACGTCGGCATAACTGCGAGGGCGCGTGATGCCAGTCAGCTGCGCGCGCAAACTGTCGCCGAATTCTCGGTAGACGACTTTGACGGACTCGCGGCGTGGCGGAACTTTTGTGCTGCGGGGTCCTCGGGCAGGCGCGCGAGTCTCTGGATGCAGTCCGTGGCGCACCTCAAACGAATCTTCCCGATCACCTTCGGATCGCTTTTGGGTATTGACAGGAAGACCAGCGCGTACGTCAAATCCTGAGCGCATGCGCGGTTCGTGGATGTCCAACGGTCCGAGAAGAACCAGGGGAGATCAGCAAATGTCAAAGAGGTTCTCGAAAGCTCTGTCCCTTCTGTTGCCCGCTGGAGCGTTCGGCGCGTCTCTACTGCTGGCCACCTCGTCCGCCGAGAGCGCCGCGTTACCGGCCGCGGAGAACGCCGATTCAGGTCAGCCCGGCGTGGCCGAGCGCCTGAAGGCCATTCGCGCCGGTGTCTCCGAGATGTCAACGCCGGGAGCCGAGGGTTCCGCGGAAACCCAACAGACCGAAGACGACGGACTGGTTGCTACCTGGTGGGGCAACGGCGGCTGGGGCCGCTGGCACGCCGGCTGGGGTAACGGGGGCTGGCGCTGGGGCTGGCACAACGGCGGATGGGGCAATGGCTGGCCAAACGGCTGGCACAACGGCGGATGGGGCAATGGCTGGCCAAACGGCTGGCACAACGGCGGATGGGGCAACGGCTGGCACAACTACTGGCACAACGGCTGAGCTGGTCGCGGGGGAGACCGAGTCATGGCAGAAGCGACCAAACCCCCAGCGCAGCCGGCGATCGCGGTAGTCGTTGTGCAGCCGACGCCGTTCTGCAACATCAACTGCAGCTACTGCTATCTGCCCGCACGGACCAACAAGGCGACGATGTCCGAGGAGACTCTGCGAGCGCTCTTTGACAAAGTGTTCGCCTCGGGTTGGGCTGAACTGCAGCTAACGGTCATCTGGCACGCCGGTGAGCCGTTGGTGATGCCGGTGTCCTACTACGAGGAGGCCTTTCGCCTGATCGAGTCACTGCGCCCCCTGGAGGTCCAGCTACGGCATTCCTTCCAGACCAACGGGATGCTGCTGTCTAAGGCGTGGTGCGAACTGTTCAGAAGATGGCAGGTAGGAGTCGGAGTGAGCATCGATGGGCCGCGACGCTTCAACGATGCGCACCGCGTGAGCCGCAAGGGGCGCAGCACCTTCGACAAGGTGATACGGGGGATTCGCCTGCTGCGAAGCGAGCGGGTTCCATTCCACGTGATTTCGGTGCTAACCGATCAAAGCCTAGAGGCGCCGGACGAGATGCTCGAGTTCTATCGAGCCGAAGGCATCGAGAACGTCTGCTTCAACGTCGAAGAGTCCGAGGGCGATCACGTCTCCGGATTGTTTGCGAGCGCGGCGCCCCGGGAACGGTTCAACCGCTTTCTCGGTCGCTTCTGGCGCGAGGCACGGCGCGATGACCGCATCCGTTTCATACGCGAGATCGACGGCGTGATCCCCCGGGTGTTCCGCCCGGAAAACGATGAGCTGAAGAACGTGCAGGTCGAACCCTTTGCGATGCTGAACGTAGACTGCTACGGCAACGTGTCGAGCTTTTCCCCTGAGCTGCTCGGACTCAAGCACCGCGCCTATAACGACTTCATTATCGGCAATGTTCACACGCACACGTTGGCGGAAATGCGCTCGAGCGTGGCGATGCAGGCCATGAGCCGTGACGTCCGCGCGGGCGTCGCGCGCTGCCGGGAGTCGTGCGAGTACTTCTCAGTCTGCGGCGGAGGCGCGCCGATCAACAAACTCAGCGAGAACGGCTCATTCGACAGCGCACGCACAGGCTTCTGCGCCCTCACTCAGATGGTTCCGACCGATCTCATCCTCGAGGCCTTCGAGCAGTTACAGCGCGGGGCGGATGAGCAGTACGTGCCGCAGCTGCTTCAGCATTCTTTGTCCGCATCCAAGGACGCCCTGCGTCCCGAAATGGCGGTTTAACTTCTGAAAGACTCACACTTCAATGAGGGAGCGTACCAGTGAAAAGAATCAAAGCCGTGGCCGCCTGCGCGCTGGGAATGGCGCTCGTATGCTCATGCGCTGTCGCAGGAATTGAGACGGGAAGCCCCGGACCAGGGCCGGCAGAACGCACCGGAATGCCTCCGATGGAGATCCCGCCGGTGAACGGAGGCGCAAACGACAGCCAGGCGCACGCGGTGCTGCGCATCAGCAGTGTCGAGATCATGCGCAGCGCTCATGCCCCATACCTGGACATCGTCCGCGCGCGCGGCCTTGCGAGCAGCAGTGGCTGGGAAGAGGCGGAGCTCGTACCGCTGACTCGCGGTGTACCCGCCGACGGCATGTTGCAACTGATCCTGGTCGCCCGGCCCCCCGAGGTCGCAGCGGACGCCACCGGCTATGAACCGGTCGAAGCCATCTTTCCCTTGGAAACCGACCACCCGTTCAAGGGGGTCAATGTGCACAGCGCGAGTAACGCGGTGACTGTCGCGAGCCTGCCCGGCTACGCGGAAGGCAAGTCGGTTTCGGACGATTGTGGCAAGTGCGTAGGAAAGACCCTCGTCCCCAAGGGCAGCGGGACTCCAGCGGGCCGCAGTGACGTGGTCCGGGAGGAGCAATTGCCGGCCGAAACGCGCATTGTGCGTCCCACTGAAGGTATGCCGGGCACGGTATCGAACCCCAACCGTCTGACCCTCATACTCGATAAAGACAGCCGCATCGTCACCGCGGTGTGGGAATAACGATGCGAGCCCGGGACTGAGTTGCCCCGACAACTACAGTGACAGGGAAAGACCCCATGACCAAGTCATTCTGCGTACTCAGCCTGCTCGCGGGAATGCTTGCTATCGCGTCGGTAGGCTGTGCAACGACTGCGCAGATCACCAGCGGCAATACCAACATGTGCATCAACGTGGTAAATCACGGTTCACCGGAGCCGGGCGCTCCAGTCATAGTGCGCGGCTGCGATCCGTGGCGGAACCAGCAGTGGTCTTTCAACGGGCACGGACAGATCACCGGCGTTGGCGGCTTCTGCCTGGATGTTCAGGGGAGCGCGCCCGAGGACGGCGCGGCCGTCATTTATACGCCGTGCAGCGGTTCCCCAAGTCAGAACTGGACAGGGAGCAACGGCACGATCGTCGGAATCGGTGGGAAGTGCCTTGACATCAATGGGAGCAGCCCGACTGAGCGCGCCCCACTCATCATCAACACCTGCAATGGTTCACCCAGCCAACAGTGGATTTCACACTAGGGTCTCGAACTGCCCGTCATCCACTAGGTGCGCGTAGCGCCAGGTTGTAAATGGGGAGCGACAAGTCGAACCATCGACTAGCGGATTAGCTGACTCGGCTAGGTTCCTATGGAGCGAACCGGGCCGATTGAGTTGGTAGCATGGGTAGCTTTGAGACCCTCCGCGCGAAACGGCTGCTTGATCAGCAACGCGACGAGTCCGGAGTTTATAAGTCTCCAGCCGATGTGCCCGGCGTAGGCTCATATGCGAGGTTGCCTGATACCCGCGTAACGCGCGGCCGCAGGTAGTCCCCAGTGAGAGTATTGCGTGGTCCTGCCTCGAATTAGGCCGGACGCTAAATTCAACTCCGCAACCGGGAGTTGAATTTGCCTAGTTAACTAAGTGATTCAAAAGAATTTTTCTGGGATGGCGCCCCCGGCCGGAGTTGAACCGACGACCTACCGCTTAGGAGGCGGTCGCTCTATCCACTGAGCTACGGGGGCGCAGCGGGCGCAGTCTACCGGGGCTCTTTGCCTGACGCTCGCGACGCCGCTTGGGGGCCAAATGGTGCGTCTGGGACCGAGGATCGCGCTGCGTGTGCAAGCTAAAGCGCTGCAGTACGGGGGTTAGGGTGGCCTAATGGAGCCTCACTCGGCGGCCGTCCCCTCCGATCCGGAGAGGCGTACCATTAAATCCTAATACGCCCTTCCCCTAAGGAGGCGGCCATGACGACGTCGATCAGCATCGGAAGTCCCGGCCTGCACGTCGAGATCCGTCGCGTGCCTCTGCGACAGCCGCTCGAATGGCTCAACCGCGGCTGGGACGATCTGCGGGCGATTGGTATCCCAGGACTTGCGCACGGTGCGCTGATCGCAGTGTTGGGCGGCGTGCTTCTGATGCTCGGCAGCACACATCTGTATCTTACAGCTGCGGCCGTAACGGGCTATCTGCTGGTCGGACCGATTATGACGACCGGGACCTGCGAGCTTGCGCGCCGGCATGCCGCCGGGGAGACGCTCGGTTTCGATGAGTCCTTACAGGCGCTCGCGCGCAACCCGGATGGGCTCATGCATTTCGGCGGAGTACTCGCCCTCATCGCAGTGCTTTGGTTTGCGCTCTCGGCCGTGTTGTTGCAATCCGTATTCAACACCGCCACTCCGAGTCTCGCTGTCACGTTGTGGGGCGGTTCCGGGCCGATTGCACCGCGCGAGCTGCTCGCCTATGTGGGCTGCGGCGCGGTGCTCGCAGGCATCGTGTTCGCCATGTCCGTGGTCGCAGTACCCTTGATGATCGACCGGCATGCAAGTGCCTCCGAAGCCATCCGCGCCAGTATCCGCGCAGCGCTCGCCAACCTGCCGGCCATGCTGATCTGGGCCGGTCTGATTGTCGGGCTGACGGTAATCGGCTTTGTGACGCTGCTGATCGGCATGATCGTGATCGCACCCCTTTTGGGGTACGCCACCTGGCATGCCTACCGGGATTTGATTGCCTAAACGCAGCGCCGGGAGATCCGACTCACGCGTAGCCCCAGTTGCGGAGTGACGGCTCGCAGCAACGCCGGCAGTCCGGGAGCCGGCGCTGTTGGCGCCTGCTGGCAGCGGCGACCATCCCGCGGCCCCGCCGTCGCGTTCATGCAAGCCCTGCCAGTGCCAAAGCTCTCTCGGCCGTAGCGACCCCCGAAAGGGGGCCGGGTCCCAGCATTAGCAGTTTTCCCAAGAATGCCGTCCCACTCGAGGAGGACCATCGCACACGGAGTCGGGCGTGGGAATCACGGTTGAGCTTGCGAGGACAAGAGCCTGCTGTCGTCCTCCGGCGCAACCATGACGCCACGCCCGCGCCGTGGCACGCTAAGCACGCTGCGCCGCTTGGGCGGCTTCCACGTAATACTGCACAGCGCGCTGACGCGCGTCATAGTCGATAATCAGAAACTCCGCACTTGTTAGCAGCAAAGCGGCAAGAATCGCAAAGATCTTAATGGTGTTCATCGAACGGCTCCTCATGTAATCCATGAGACGCAGTTTTCACTTTCCGCTCCCCACCAGCAAACGTAATGTCTGAACGACGCACAAGAAAAGCTGATGCGGCGCGCAGCTTCGATCGGCTGCCGCTAAACGCGCTGCGCGTGTTCGAGGCGGTCGCCGCCCACCTGAGCTTCGCTGACGCCGCCGACGCGCTGCACGTAACGCCCGCCGCGGTGAGCATGCAGATCCGAACTCTCGAGGCTTATCTGCGTGTGCCGCTCTTTCGACGCAGCGCGCGCGCGATCGCCTTGAGTGCCGAGGGCGCACTGCTGCTACCGGGCATACGTCGTGGACTGAGCGAACTGCAGCAAGCGATGCAGCAGCTGCGGCAGGACCGCAGCGGCGGTGGACTCAACATCAGCACGCTGGCTTCGTTTCTGCAGAAGTGGCTGCTGCCGCGCTTGCCCCACTTTCATGACCGGCATCCGCAGATCGAACTCAGCATTCACACCTCTCGCACTCCAGTGGATTTTGCGCAGGGCGATTTCCACGCCGCGCTGCGGATGAGCAGCGCACCCACGCGCGGCCTCTACAATGAGAAGGTGCTCGATGAGTGGTTCCTGCCTGTGTGCAGCCCCGAGCTGCTTGCCCGTCACGGACCCGTGCGCACACCGGCCGACCTGAAGCGCTACCCGCTGCTGCGCTCGTCCGACGAAACCTGGAGCCTGTGGCGCCATCCAGACACCGAAGCCGACTGGCGGGAGCGCGGCGCTGCCTTTGACGACTCGCTGACCGTCCTTGCGGCGGCCGAACAGGGTCAGGGCCTTGCGCTCACACGCTGGACCCTGGCTGCGCAGGATCTGGCCTCGGGCCGCATTGTGCGTGCGAGCGAGGAGGTTGTGCCCTGCCCGCGCGCGTATTATTTCGTTTGCCCCGAAAGCTATCTGGCACTGCCCAAGGTGCAGGAGCTGCTCAAATGGTTGCGTGAGAGCGCTTCGGCCTTCCCAAACCCCAAAGGGGCCGCGGCGTTCGTCGGGATGGTTCCCAAGCGCGTTGGACCGTCTGGGCTCGGGGCTGCGGACACTCAGCGCGCGGCGCGACCGGCCCGGAACGGCCGCTCACGCAAACTGGTCGAGTAAGGCCCAGGAGAGTGCGCACGTAGATTGAAGCCCCAAGTGTCAGTTTCAACAACGCAAGACCTGCTATGCAAGCGCGGACGCCGACTACAAGCGTCCGATGCGATTTAGTATCGTGTCACGCCGGTGGTTTTGCAGTTAGAGGTTTGTGTGTGGGGTGATAGTAATCATTGTACGGTAGCGTACCGACTGCCCGGGATGCTCCAACCCACCATACTGGGCCTTCTTCTGAGCAATGGGCTCGTAGTGTCAGTCCCGGGGGACTGTCTGGGTAGACCACTATGAACTACTTAAAGTGTTGTACGCGCAATCTTGTGCGTCATGGGTTGTGCGCCGCGCTGCTGTACGCGGCCGCTACCACAGCGGTGCACGCGGCGCTCAGCCCAGCGGTGGTTCTGCCGCCGCTCACGCAGCCGGCCAGCGGCGAGCACCATGTCGGTAAGGTGATCTGGACCGATTTGGTGACCCCGGACCTCGACGGGGCTAAACGTTTCTATGGCGCACTGTTCGGCTGGAGTTTCCGTAACGTGCCGGGCGATCGAAATTACGCGCTGGCACTGCTCGATGGTGCACCGGTAGCCGGACTGTTCCAGAGGGCGTTGCCGGCGGGACAGTCGAAGCAGCCAGCCTGGATGACCTTCATAGCGGTGCGAGACGTTGATGCTGCGCAGCAGGCAGCACTTCAGCATGGCGGCAAGGCGCTATTCGAGCCGCGTTATTATTCTCAGCGCGGCCGCCAGGCGGTGCTGGCCGATCCCGATGGCGCCGTGTTTGTGGTCTTGGCGGCCGAGGGAGGCGATCCGCCGGATTACCTCGCCGCACCGGGCGAGTGGATTTGGAGTTCCGTACTCGTTAGAGATCCGAAGCGGGAGACCGACTTCTATAAGAGTGTGTTTGGCTACGACGTTTACGATCTGGCGGACGCGGACGGCAGCGCAGGCGATGACCAGCACTACATCCTTTCCGGCGACAATTACGCCCGCGCGGGGCTCAACGCGCTGCCGGGCGATTCCCTGCGCCGTTACCCACACTGGCTCAATTTCGTGCGCGTTACGGACGCGGCGCAGGCCGCCAAGAAGGCCGTCGAGCTGGGCGGCCGCGTGTTGGTTGAACCGCGCATCGATCGCCAGGGCGGTCATCTGGCCGTGCTGGCCGATCCGAGCGGAGCGCCGTTCGGCGTCATGGAATGGGCCGACGCCGACACCAAGCAGGAGCCCAAATGAACCGCATCCCTCGAGCCTGGAAGCTTGGTGCCCTCGGGGCGTTCGCGCTCACGAGTCTTGCCGCTTGCTTTGTCGGGGGCTACGGCGGTGGCGTCGGTGTCGGCTATGTGGGAGGGGTGTACGAGCCCGGAGGCTATGAGTACGGTGGCTGGGGGCCCGGCTATCGCGTGGGGCCTCCGCGCGGGGGCGAACGCGGACCTGGCGGTCGGGCGACGCCCTCGATCCCGCATGAAGCGCGCCACGGCGGCGGCGATGCCCATGGTGGCGGCGCGAAGAGGCCCTGACCCGCCTGCCAACGGACGCGCAGTACTGGGCTTCGGAAACCCAATTCACTGCAAATTCTCAGTTCCTGCCCTCGTGTCCCGCGAGACCCGTACTCGCGTAGCGCCACCCGCCCGCCGGTAAGTGCGGCAGCGCCCCGACGGCGCTGGCCTATGGGTATCCAATACCCCCTGTAGATCCACGGAGAATCACATGTATATCGGCGGCGGACTTCTTGGAACCATTCTGTTCATTGTTCTCATTGTCTGGCTGTTACGCAGAGTGTGACCGCCGAGACCTCAAGCGACAACGCTGTGCCGATTGAACGTGCACGGATGCGCTACCAGCACACGGAAGTGCAGCCCGCTGAGACGGCTACGGCTGTGCGCGCACGCCCGACCGGCATGACTGACACGGCACCAGCCATGGACCAAGCCGACTCCATCATCGACGCCTCGCTCGTTACCCTGCCCCCAGTGCGGATGCAGGTCAACGCACGGGGCTTGACGCTCGGGATCCTGGCCGCACTGGCGACGGTTTTTGCCTTGTCGTGGGCGCAGAGCTTCCTGATACCACTGCTGCTCGGCGTCGTAATTTCGTACACGGTGAATCCGCTCGTCAATGGGCTCGAGGCGATCAAAGTCCACCGCATTGGCGGCACCGTCATCGTAATGGCGGGGATCATCAGTGCGCTGACTTTCGGCACGTATTCGCTCCGCGGACAAATGCAAACCATCGTCACCCAGTTACCCGAAGCAGCGGAAACACTGGCGACAGGATTGGCGCGGATGCGAATCAGCGAGCTTGGTAATATACGCACGATGCAAAACGCGGCCGCTGAAGTGGAACGCGCGACAACGCAAGAGCCCCCTGGCTCGATCGCTCCGCGTCAACACGTGACTCACGTCATCGTAGACCAACCCGCATTCAAGCTCGACAACTTTCTATGGAAGAACTCACTGGGCGCACTCGGGGTGATAAGCCAGGCGGCCATGGTGGCTTTCCTGGTGTTCTTTCTGCTGCTCGGGGGAGATACGTTCAAACGTAAGCTTGTGCGCCTGAGCGGCCCGTCGATGTCGAACCGAAAGATTGCCGTACGAATTCTCGACGATATCAACGAGTCCATCCAGAGATATATGCTTATGCTGCTGACCACAAACCTGCTGGTGGCCTTGCTAACCTGGATCGTGTTTCGCTGGATCGGCCTGGAGAATGCGGGAGCTTGGGCGGCGGCTGCGGGACTGCTGCACATCGTTCCTTACTTCGGCCCCGGTGTCACGGCCGTCGCGACAGGCATGGCCGCTTTCACGCAGTTTGGATCGTTACCGATGGCATTCGAGGTCGCCGCCTCTTCGCTGGTGATCGCTACATTAGTCGGAACACTAGTGACGACTTGGATGACCGGACGAATCGCCCATATGAATTCGGCCGCCGTCTTCGTATCGCTGTTGTTCTGGGGCTGGCTGTGGGGAGTTTGGGGCGTGCTGCTCAGCGTTCCCATCATCGTCATCGTTAAGGTCGTGTCGCGACATGTGGAGCAGCTACGCGCCATGGCAGAGCTTCTAGGGGATTGAGTTCTCCCGTTGCGAGCCGCCTGCCCTTTTCGGCGCACGCCCGCGCTCCTCGATTCCTTCAACTCCGCTCTCTCCGGCTCGGTATGACACTTCCCACTTTTTCTACTTGCGGTCAGTGCGCAGTTACCTCGGGGATTGATTGCGACATATCCCGCTACGCACCATATGCGCCGCTTGGTCCGCCAGCGCACCGACCGATCAGGCTCAGTTCAACGACGCTTGGCCCGCGACTTTCGGAGAAGGATCCTGTGTGACGAGGTAGCAGTGATTGTTGATGCTCCGCGCGGCGCGGTAGCAGACGCTCGCGAATTCCACGCGGCCGCAAATTTCGCATGCGCGCGCGGAGCGGATCCTCATCGGCCCCGCGGGCGACTGCTCTGCCGACGAACGACCGCGAGATCATGAAACCTGTGGGTTCAAGCTCTCGTCTTGGATCAGAGTTCGACGCCTTTCTATTCGCAGCGATCGGTGAGGATCGGAACGGATTGCCACTCAGCATCGTATCGTTGCTCGGCCGCATGAATCTCGATCCTTGGCAGGAGGCTGCCCGCCTTGCGGGTCTGCCGGTGGAAGTCGCCGCCCAGAAATTGGCCACGCTGCTCGCTGCGCTCCCCGATTTGTTCTTAACGAAGTTGGACGCGGCCAAGATGGCTGCGGGCTTAATCGCGCAGTTGCCACACCGGGATGCTTCCGACGCCGCCCCGTCGCTTCGGTCGACGCGCGTTCGTGACATGGTTCATCCCCAAGTTTTAATAACGGCGATCCTCTTCGCGATCTGGACCATCTGGGTCCTAAGTACGCCAACGGCCACTGGCCGGCATGACGCGCCGACGCGCGCAGAGACCGCTCATGTGCCACCTCCTTTGACGGTGCCTTCACCCGCGCCACCGATGACGCCTACTAAATGACAGCAGGATTATTGGGGATCCTGACTTACGACGCTCTTTTGCGGGTCGCGCCGCCGAATTGATTCATAGCAACACCTGCGCTTTGCAACGGCAGTGCCAGGTCCCATTAGGCCACGCGCCGGTTACTTAAGTCGTGTGCCGGCGAGAGTTGGCTCGTGGGCCGGGATTTTTGGCATTCCGGCGCGCCTCTCCGCTCTCGCTGGATAACTCTGTGTGTGTGTGCCATCACACCGACCCCGTTGCCCCGCGGGTCTACAGTGGAGATCAACGCAACGCACGATATGCGGCTCCGGTGCAGTCAGTGACTCGACCACAGAGTTGATCGTAACGGCTACGCAGCGCGTCTTCGTTTGCATTGTCGACCTATGGAGACAAACCATGACATTTTCTACCAGCGTCGCTACGTCCTTGCTGATCTCAGGGCTCTTTAGTCTTTCGGCCTGTGTACTCGCCGGTCCCGGGGGCCCCGGTCACGATGAGCATGGTGCGCGACAAACCGAGATGTCCGCTGATCACGACAACGGCAACCACGGTGAGGCGGCCAAGAACTGCGATCCGGACCATCAGGGTGACGGTTGCCAGGCGGGACACCATTAAGGATGGAGCGCTCCGAGCGAGATCTTCTCGACTCCGCCAATGTGTGCGGGCGTACAGAACACGATTCAACGAGCCCCTATATTCATTCCTTTCCATTAACGGGTGGTAACGCTGTGCTCACGGCGTCGAACCCGCCGCATCCAGTCGTGAGGCGCCAATGAATCTCCATCTGACAATCGGACCACTCGTGTCACTGATTGCGGGCATTTTGATCCTTGTGATGCCGCGATTGCTGAACTATATCGTTGCGATCTACTTAATCGTTATGGGTCTCTTGGGACTGTTTGGCAGCGGTGCCTTTCATCTGAATTAATCCGACGCTCACGAACAGGTTGCTCGACAAATCGAGCACCACAGGAGATGCCGATGAATACGCTTCCCCTACAATGGATCATAATTGCCGGCCTGGTGCTCGTTGCACTGTTTGTACTAGCGGCGTGGCTCTTCTTGCAGCGAAGAAAGCAATCCGACAGGCTCCAGCAACGGTTTGGCCCGGAATACGGCCGCACCGTCGGCGAACTCGGAGGACGAACGAAGGGTGAGTCGGAGCTCAAGGCACGCGAAAAGCGGGTTGAGCATCTGAGTATCACACCTTTGGCACCCGCCGAAGCCGCCAGGTTTAGCCAAGCCTGGAACGCCTTGCAGAGCCGATTCATCGATAACCCTACGGGGGTTGTCATGCAGGCGGATGAGTTGGTTCGCGAGTTGATGCTTAAGCGCGGCTACCCCATGGGAGATTTCGAACGCCGCGCGGCCGATATCTCTGTCGACCACCCCGCTGTCGTCGAGAATTACCGGGCGGCCCAGGCTATTGCCGTGCGCGATGAGCGCGGCCAAGCTGACACCGAGGAGCTACGAAAGGCGGTCGTGCATTACCGCGTCCTCTTCGATGAAATGCTCGAAATACGCGAAGCGAAGCCACTGGCGGTGCACGTATGAACGTCATCGCCCCCTAGGCCGCCCGTCCGCGGCGGGCATGAAAGGCTGCGCGGACCCAACGGGCAAATCGAGGCCGGTCTTACGATCCTGCGCCGTTCCGACGCAACATTGCGCGCACGTTGGACGCCGTAAGGACTGACAGGTAGGACCGAACCTTAGCATCTCGTTCAAGCCGCGCGAATTCTCGCGCAAACAGACCCCGCACCACCGCCAGGGGAAAGCCTGTACGGTCTCGCAACGCACCGATCACGCGCTCGTTTCTGACAGATTCCTGACCGCGTTCTAAAAGTGAGCTCATTGCAGCGTAGCCCCCGAAGTTTGAACAAGATGCGGACGGCAAACCTGGCCGCTGGTCTGTGCGCTGACAGATCAGAGTTCCTGTGCCCAATCACTACAGCTCAGGTTGGCCCTATGCGCCGAGCCCCCCTCAGCAACCCCGTGGAGCGTCAGCGCCAGGGCCCGGTCACCAGAGCTGAGCGGGTCGGCAATGATCGACAACCCTAGGTAAAAGTCGCTCCTGACTTTCCCGCCAGGATCGGCGCTTCAGATCTCGGCTCGACGCCGCGCACCTGCATGTCCATCCGAAAGAATTGATGGTTGCTACGACCACGCGTCTTGGCGTAGAACAGTGCAAGGTCCGCATTCTTCAGCAGTGTTTCGGTGTCCGTACCGTCCGCCGGATACACGCCGATGCCGACGCTTGCCGTGACGTGCAAGTCCTGCTGGTCAATGCGGTGGGGTCTGCCCACCGCGGCGAGTATCTTGCCTGCAATGAACGCTGCATCCTCAGCGTGAGCCACTTCCGAGAGCAGAATCACGAATTCATCTCCGCCCTGGCGGCTGACGGTATCGCAGCTGCGCACACTAGCCACCAGGCGCTCCGCGACGGACTTGAGAACCTTATCGCCGATCGTATGACCCAAGGAGTCGTTGATGTGCTTGAAGTGATCCACATCCAGAAATAGGACCGCAAGCGATTTGCCGTGACGATGCGCCGACGCTATTGCCTGCGTCAGTCGGTCGTTCAGCAACATGCGATTGGGCAACGTGGTGAGAAAGTCGTGCTGGGCCAGATAAGACATCCTCAGTGACATCGCTCGGGCTACACCGACGTCGTGGAAAACAATCACCGCGCCCGTTAAGACCCCGTTCCGGTCATGAATCGGAGCCGCAGTATCCTCGATCGCGGACTCATGGCCGTCGCGACGGATCAGAACACAGTTCGCGCTTAGGCCCACGGTCTTGTCGTGTAGCATTGCCAGCGACAGAGGATTCAGGGCCGTCTCGCGGCTATTCCCGTCGATGATACGCAACACTTCCTGGAGTGGTCGACCGGATGCCTCCTGTCGCGACCAACCCGTCATGCGCTCGGCGACCGCATTGAGGTAGGTGACGTCACCTACAACGTCGGTGCTGATGACGGCGTCACCGATTGAGTTGAGCGTCACCTGTGCGCGCTCCGTCTCCAAAAACAGGGCATGTCCATACGCCGAGCGCTCGATCATGTTCCTTAGAGCCTTCTGCAATGAAGTACCATCGAGGCGCTCATCCAACAGATAGTCTTGCGCTCCACGCTTGAGGGCGAGCTGCGCGACAGACTCGTCGCGCAGGTGACTGAGAACCAGCATCGGAACATGGGGCGCGGCGCGGAACAGCGTGTCGAAAGTCTCGATACCCTGACGATCAGGCAGGAAGAGGTCGACGACAACCGCTGCAATATCCTCCCCTCTTTGGCTGACCAGTCGGTTGCTCGCGTCAGCGCAACAGCTCACCCACTCGAGTTTGAACGAATCATCAAGTGGGTTTAGGAGCAACCCGCTAACGACTTTCGCTCGCGCAGCGCCCTCTAGGACAAGCAGTATGTTCCGGGACATGACGCTGCTGCGCAGTGCGTGTCGCTCACGCGGAGGAGGCTGCTATCTCGTGCGCCACGCAGGGCGGAGTGAGACCGACGATGATGCTCGCGCCAAGGCCCATCGGGGGCTCGCGAAATAACCCCATCGACATCCACACCCGCTGAGTGGCGTTCCCATGTGCACACAGCGCCAATGCGCCGCCTTCATCTTCCCAGACGCACAACGCGCACTGCGACGCTCGCCGACTCAGCTGCGGCGGCCCTCGCGCGTCGGACAACTGACCGCGGCGCCACGCAGCTTGATCCTTGGGTGCGGCAACTCGTTTATTCGCGGGCACTGAGCATCGCCGCCTTGAGCGTCTCACCGTCACGCGGCTTTCCCCACAGCCTCTTCAGCCTGTCCAGGAAGCGCTTCCAACCATCTTTAACCGCATTGGCGCCCATCGTCACATCTCCGTAAGTCGATGCGGGCACGCTCCTCGCTTACCAAGGCTCGGTCGGTACGCTGGCGTACGCTCAAGCGAGCTTCCGGAGCGCACGCGCGCGATTTCAACGCGTCTGGGTTGCTGGATCGCGCCAAGCAGCGACGGGACGCCTTCGCGCAACAGTGCCATGCCGCACTGATTCCGAGGCTTTGCCAAACCCCCCGAAATGAACCCGGGCGTGGAACACTTCTCAATCCCGAACTGCGTACGTCGGCGCACAGACCCACCTGCGATCCGGCCTCATCATTCTGATCCATTAACTATTAGAGATTACTCATGAATATCAAGACTGTCCTAGTGACAACGGGCCTCGCCGTTGCCGCCTTAGCAACAAGCGCCATTGTATTCGCCGCCACAGAAAGCGAAATTAATGGCAAAGTGTCCCAGACACTCCTCACTTTTGATGCGCTCAACCCGTCCAATAAGGCACTCGGCGACAAAGCAGCGGGGATACTGGTGTTTCCCCGTGTCACGAAGGGCGGAGTCGGGGTCGCTGGCGAGTATGGCGAAGGCGCCCTGCAGGTGAACGGCAAAACCGTTGGTTTCTATAGCGTAGGTTCCGCCTCGGTAGGTCTGACGCTCGGTCTTGCCAACCACAGTGAAATCATCATGTTTATGACCCAGGACTCCCTCGACAAGTTCACTACCGGCGGGGGTTGGTCGATTGGTGCGGATGCTGGAATCACGGTGATTTCTGGTGGCGCCACCGGCAGCTACGACACGCAGACGCAGCACAAGCCGATTCTTGGGTTTGCTTTCGCCGAAAAAGGCTTGATTGGTGATCTGTCCTTTGAAGGTTCGAAGATCTCAAAGATCAGCCCGAAGGTTGACTGAGGATCGAGTTGACTACTGGCTCGGCGCCGCAGGCGTCGGGCCTTTTTCTGTCTGTGGTACTGTGGAACCACCCTGGAGATCCGTTGCAGTCACATTGCGCCATCGGTCCGAGCCCTCAACCCTTCGCACGGCTCAGCCGGCGCGCAATTTACAGGGCGACACTCGAAGTACTTTGACGGTACTGAACGGCGGAGAGCAGACGGTCCATCTCCGTCGCAACGACGGAGTAGCACTCGCAGGCGCGGGTTGCCAACCCAGAGCGCTCAAGCACCGCAATGTGTCCACGGCGGTAACGAATAACCCCCGCTTTCTGCAACTTGCCGGCTGCCTCGGTAACGCTCTCCCGGCGCACACCGAGCGTTCCGGCGATCTGCTCCTGAGTCACGACGAGATCGCGCGCCGGCACGCGATCAAGAGTCGACAGCAGCCAACGGCACAGCTGCTGCTCAATGGAATGATGCCGATTGCAGACCGCCGTCTGGGTCATCTGCGTAATGAGCGCTTGCGTGTAGCGCAGCAGAATGCGTTGCATCTCGCCCGCGCGTTTGAATTCCTCGTTTAGCCGGCGTGCCTCCAGGCGGTAGGCCGCGCCGGCTAATTGGACGACGGCAGAACTTGGGGTAGTGCTGCCCCCCATGAAAAGCGAAATCCCCACCACACCTTCATTGCCTACCCCGGCGGTCTCTGCCGAGGCACCGGTCTCCATGACGTAGTGCAGGGATACGACGGCAGTGGTCGGAAAATAGGCATGTTGTAACTGGCCTCCGGGCTCGTACAGCATGTTGCCAATCTGCAGCGTCACAAGTTGCAGATGGGGCGCGAGGCGTTCGAACTCCGCCTTGGGCAGAGCAGCCAGAAGATGATTATGGTCCGATCTGTGCGGCGACGACATGACGGCCTATCGAGGTAATGAGCTGACTTTTTTTGCGATAAGCTCTATACCAATCCCCCGGTAGCCGATGAACTTACACGATCGATCAAACATCGGTTCCCCACTGACCTGAAATTGCTGACGCGAACCGTCGTCGTTGGTGCGACTGAAGAGGAAGTCCAGGAACGGCTCGCGAGCTGATATTTTCGCCTGCAGCACCGCCCGCTCCGCCTCATTCCAGCCGGCCGCGTCGTCAGTTTTGCTCTCACCCGCCAGAGCATTGACTCGGATTCCGAGCATCTCCAGCACCGGCCCTGAAACTCGGGTGAACGCCCCGGCCTCGTCCTGCTCCCAGTACCAATCCGACGCCAGTTCCGTCAGACTGCGGTAGCGCGCTTCGGTCTCGCGCAGTTCGGCGGTGCGTTCCTGCACTTTCTCTTCCAGCACCTTGTTGTAGTTCTCCAGTTGCTTGTAGAGAAGGCGCACCTCGAGCATGTTTCGAATACGCGTCCTGACTTCGACCAGATCGAACGGCTTGCTAACGAAGTCCCTGGCACCAGCTTGCAGGGCGCGCAGCTTGTGGCCGGGCTGTGCCGTGATTACCAGGACAGGCAGGTAAGCGTCCGCGTCATTTACCTTAAGGCCCTCCATCACCTCGAACCCATCCACACCCGGCATCTGCAGGTCCAAGAGGATCAGATCGTATTGGCTCTTGCGATGCAGCGCGCACACTTCGTGCGGATTCATGGTTGAGCTGACGGACGCGTAGCCGGCTTCATGCAGCAATCCTTCCAGCAAAGCCACGTTGGCCTCCTGATCGTCAACAATCAGGATGCTGGAGTTAAGAATGTCAGTTTCAGTGATCACGGCGCTACGTCGTGCGCAATCGTGCGGCCGGATTTCGTCTTCGCAACCTTGAGTGCGACGTCCAGCGTCTCCAGAAACTCGGGAACCTTGATGGGTTTGGTGAGATAGCGGAAAAATCCCGCCTCCAGCCCTTTCGCGACGTCCCGAGCTCCCGCATTGGCACTAAGAGCAATGACCGGAATGTGCGCTGTCGCCGGATCCATCGCCAGGATTCTTAGTGCTTCGATTCCGCTGATACCCGGCAAGTTGATGTCCATCAGGATGACATCAGGGTTGGAAGCCCGTGCAATATCGACGCCGCGGTTGCCGTCCCTCGCACTGAGCAAGCGAACATCAGGTCGCCGCGCGATGAGATCCTCGACCAGCATCATATTCGCCGGGTTATCCTCGACATAGAGCAGAGTGCGCAACTGCGTATCCGCCGGAACTCGAGGTGCGGCGTGGGGAGCCAGGGCTGCAACCAGTTCAGGTTGTCGCGCGACCGTCCGGTTGAGCTCGATCGAGAATACGCTGCCCGCCCCGACCGTGCTCGCGACGTCGATGGTTCCCCCCATCAATTCCACCAGCCGCTTGCACACGACAAGCCCGATGCCTGTGCCCTTCTCGGCACTGCCCTCTTGCCCGAGACGATTGAACGGCTGAAACAGCTGCGCCACCTGATCTGTCGTTAGTCCTTCGCCGCTGTCTTTGACGCCAATGCGCACCCGTCCGTTTGCGCTCACGCTGCAATCGACGAGGACGGTGCCTCCTTCCTTGTTGTACTTAACGGCGTTAGAAAGCAGGTTGATGAGCACCTGCTTCACCCGCGTCCGATCGGCCTTGATAAAGTAAGGAGTATCGAACTGGGGAAAGCTCACGGTGATACCGCGCTTCTGCGCCTGCGGTTCTATCATCGCCTGACTCTCGCGCATGACGTCGCTGAGCGATAATGGCTCCAAGGAAAGTGACAGCTTCCCCGATTCAATCAACGCGAGGTCGAGGATTTCATTTATGAGATCCAGCAGGTACCAACCCGCCTTTAGGATCTGATCGAGACTGCGCTTCTGGGAAGCAGTCGGCGCCGGCAACCCGGATTCGATGAGTTGCGCGAACCCCAGGATCGCACTGAGCGGGGTGCGTAACTCGTGGCTCATACTCGAGAGGAACTCCGATTTGGCCAGGTTGGCTTGTTCTGCCAGGGCTCGGGCGCTGTTCAGCTCCAGTTCGACGCGCGTGCGTACGGAATTGTAGGTGCCGATCAGTAAATAGCCGATGATGGCGTTGTGCGGATCGCGCAACGCCGTGATGGAAACTATGGCCGGAAAGCGCACGCCGTCTTTGCAGATGTAGGTCAGTTCGTAGATGTCTTCGATTCCGCGTGATGCCTTGAAGGCCAAGGCTTCGAACCCCGGCGCAATGGTGATTCCAAGCTCGCGGCTGAGTGCTCGAGCCCGCGCCGCCACTTCCTGTGGATCATGGAGGTCGCTTGGCCGAATGTTGTTTATGACATCGACAGCGCGATAGCCGAGCATGCGCTCGGCGCCGACATTGAATAATTGAATGACGCCCTCGGCGTCGGTGGCGATAATGGAGAAGGTGGCACTGGAAAGAATCGCAGCCCGCAGGGCCTCGGTCTTGAGTAGTAATACGTTCTCTGACGAGTCCGCGGCAGTACCTTCAGCGATGCCTTCAGGATCGCCGATAAGGCCACTCGCGTTCTTCATCATGTCTGATTCCATGTACGCACATTGCGATGCCAAAAGCTGACTGTTAAGTTGGCTTGCCAAGAGCGCCGAGAGGAACGCTGTGAACTCCCCGCGCGTTCGCCCCTGCGCCCCCCCAGAAGCGGCTCTGATCCGGACAGCCGGCACAGTCGGATCGACGCCCAACGGGGTAAGACTATGGCGCGCCTTCGAAGGCGACGTCGGTACGCTGGGACACATAAGCCGATCAACGGGAAATTCCTGAAGAGGCCCGCGCAGCTTTCGCCGCGCGGGGTCGTATGGCACTAAGGCCCTGGGCGGCGCTATCTCGAGACCGCGGGCGGATTGCTGATGATCACCTCGACGCGACGGTTTTGCTGCCGGCCGGCCGCGGAATCGTTACTCGCGACCGGTTCGCTCTCGCCCTTGCCTGAGGCGGACAGGCGTATGGAGCCTATGCCCTGTCCAGCCAGATACGACTTCACTGAGTCGGCGCGTCGCTCAGACAGCCCCTGGTTGTAGTCTTCGCTGCCCACGCTGTCGGTATAGCCCTCGATGAGGACAGTGCGGTCAGAATATTCATTCAGGAAGGCAACGAGCTTGTTCAGATTGCTCGTGGCGCCAGGCTTCAGGCTCGCTTTGCCGGTGTCGAACAACACATCGCCCAGCGTCACTACCAGCCCGCGGTCCGTCGGCTTGGCCTGCAACACATCGATCTGCCGCTGCAACTCCGCAGCCTGTTGCTCCGAGTTTGCCGCGGCCATGTGTGCGGCGTCCGCCTCGCGCGTCCGAGCATCGAGACGGGAGGTCTCGCGATTTGCGCTGAGCGCAGTACGCTGATCCTCGGCGAGGCTCGTCTGAGCCTGTGCTCTTGCGATCTCGACCTTCCGGTCGGCCATGTAGACCCGATATGCCCCGAGCTGCTGATCGGCCTGCGGCTGCTCGGCGACTTGCACGGCAGCATCCGCCTCTTTGACCGCCAGCGGCGCGCGGCCTGCCAGGTTCGGATCAGACTGCAACTGCGTCAACTTGCTGCGCGCGTCGGCGGCGCCATCCGGTTTAACAGGTGCCGCCGCGCAGGCGGCCAGCAGTGCGGCAGCCACCGTCGTGGCGATCAGCGTCTTGCTGAGAGTCACGCTCCTATGCTTGATTGTATTCATGGCTTGCCTCCTGAGTTGCGCTGCATTTCCTCGATCAGAGTGCCATTGCTGCGCGCCATTTCATCATTCACCGCCTGGGCCTTGAGGTCGGCGGTCTTCGCGGAAGCGAGCTGCGCTTCGACGCGCGACTCGTCCGCATACTCTTCTGCCATCGTCATTTTCTCTTCCGAAACGGCGGTGTCGGCGGAGGCGAGCTTGCTGCGTGCTTCACCCAGCTCCGCTGGAGCGTAGCGTCCGGCCTCGGCGCGCTCGGCGTTGGAAATCGCCTGATGTGCCGCTTGCAGACTGGCTGTAGGTGGGGGCGTCGAGGCGCACGCGGCGAGCACGAGCACGCCTGTGACGCCCGCTGCCGTTCGCAGCCGCGAGCCCCGGTGTGCTTGCGATGGTGAATTCATTTCAGTTCTCTACTTGGGTGACGGTGGATACCAGCGCTGCCGGCATCCATCAGAAGTTGAATTGTGCGTTGTCGAAGTGCGTATGTCGGTGCGCAGACGTACATAGCTGTTGTGCAATCGCTACCTTGAAACGCGAGCGCTCAGCCGGAAATCCGATCCGCTTGCGTCATCCGGACGAAGCGCACCTTGCCAAATCGTGCACGCGCACATCCTGGCCGTGAAGAGCAGGCCAGTCGGCGCGGACACGGTGCCCCGCGCACGGCCTGCTCAAGATGCACGGTGTCGCGCTAGCGCGGCACACCTCGTCGTACCAGGTTGACGACGGCCAGCAGGATGACCGCACCCAGAAACGAAACGAGCAGGCTCGGAACGCTGAAGTTACTCTGATTGATGGTCGATACCCCGACCAGCGGGCTCAAGAACCATCCGCCGAGCGCGGCGCCGACGATTCCGACGACCACGTTGAGCAACATGCCCTCCTGCGTCCGCATAAAGGAGCTTGCTGCCCATCCGATCAATCCACCGACCACGAGCCAAATGATGACGTTCATAAATTGTTTCCTCTAACTGCTTACGGCCAGTGAACCCTAAACGGCATCGAGGTATTCCGTCTGTACGTCGGCACACGCATCACAATCTCTTGAGGCTAAGACAGAGATTGTGCGCAACCGGGCCAATTCCTCTGCGCCGCCCTCACACCGGCCTCCTCGGATCCTCGGGGAGCCGTCGCAGACGGCGCCTCTTATGTGCGACAGCGTCCCGACACAGGTGTGCCATCGGTGTTCTCGTTAGGGATTGGCGAAAAAACGGCCGCAATTCCGCGCGCAAGCCTCTTCGATGGAAGCAACCCCCATGAAACAGATTTTTACCTCCCCTCTCGTCCTCGCGGCGTGCGCCTCGTTGGGGGTGACGTTGTTCGCGGCGCCCGAGTGCGCGCTGTCGCAGATCTCGGTGTCCATTACGCTCGCACCGCCCGCGTTGCCGGTGTATGAACAGCCGGTGCTTGTTCAAGAAGGAGGGATCTGGGCCCCCGGCTACTGGGCGTACGATCAGGAGGACGGGTACTTCTGGGTTCCGGGCGCCTGGGTGCAGCCACCCGAAGCCGGCCTGCTCTGGACGCCCGGATACTGGGGATGGCGCAGCGGAGGGTATGCCTGGAACGAGGGCTACTGGGGTCCAACGGTTGGATTCTACGGCGGCATCGCTTACGGCTTTGGTTATTCCGGCCGCGGTTACACCGGCGGGCATTGGCAGGGTCAGCAATTTTATTACAACACTGCAGTGAGCCATGTAAATGTCACCAACATTCACAACACGTATACGCAGACGATCAATAACACCGCGGTCACCCGCGTAAGCTACAACGGCGGGAGCGGCGGCGTCGCGGCGCGACCGACTGCCGCGGAGCAGGCTGCCACGCGCGCGCCGCACCAACCGGCGACCGGGGCACAATTGCAGTATCGCCAAGCAGCGATGGCGAGTCCCGCCCTCTCTGCATCCGTAAACCACGGCAAGCCGGCGAACGCGGCCGCGTCTAAACCGGCCGAACTCAATGGCCGGGGCGGCGTCGCGGAGGCCTCGGCGGCATTACCTGCGGGATTCTCAAAAGCTGCTGTAGCGGCGCCGGCCGCAAAGCGCGCTCCCGCGCATGCGGCGGACTTACCCGCGGTAGCTCACCAGGCGACAGCAAGTACGGGAAATAGCGAACGCGACAAAGTGAACCAGCAACAGCAGGATGACCTGCGTAACGGCCAGGAAAAGCAGCGGCAAGAGCTCCAACAGAAGCAGGCAGCCGATCACCAGCAGGCCGCCAAGCAGCCCTCCACCAGCGCCAGCGTGCAGGAGCTTGAGCGGCAGCACCAGGCGCAGACGCAGGCACTTGCGCAACGTCACACCTCAGAGCAGCAATCGCTACAGGCGGCCCAGGCGAAGAAGCCCGAAGCGAAACCTGAGACCGCCCGACACACCTAGTCAGGATCTTCCCTGCGGCAGGTCGGTCGGTGTCCTGTGAGAATGGGATTTTCGGCGGCGGTGCCGACGATCATCTTCCGCGAGAAGTGAAAATATGAAATGGATTGTCTTGGGCTGTGCGACGCTCCTCGCTGGCTGCGCGAACTCTCCGTCCGTCGACAATCGTTCGGCTCCGGGTGCGGGTCAACCTGCCGTGGACGAAAGGCGTGAGACTCGAGCCCTTGAACAGGCAGAGTCTGAGTGCGCGAGTCAAGGTAAGTACGTTGAGGCCGGCCGCGAAGAGGGCGCCACAGTATACGACTGCATCCAGCGGTAGCGCACCACAGCACCGCCGGGACGGCGGCACTCTCGTGGGAGCAGTCGGATGCCCTCGGTCGTGCTGAACGTCTCCGGCGATGACGGTAAGCCGCACGAATTTCGGGGATGTAGACGCGACAATCCGAGTCGGTGGCGTCAGCTAGTGCTTCAAGGCAAACGCGCTCGTCCGTAAGCGCGTTGCCTCTCCGCATCTAAAACCCCTGCGAGCAACTTTGTGCTCTTATGAGGTAACGCAACGCTACACCCCGAAGGGCCATCGACTCGGTGCGCCAACGTACACAGCGTTAACGGGTCTCGAGCCCGGCAATTCTTTGATAAGCAAGGAACATGGAATCCCCAGAGATAAGGGAAATAACTGAGTTTATTTCCCCACGAACAGTTTGTTCACCGAACACAGCCAAGAACGTGATGTTGCTGTGGCTGCAGCGCGCCTCCTGGACGTGGCCACGGCGGTGTGGTTGGGACGGTCCGCGCGCGATTCGTGCGGTGCCGGACAGACCGAGCCCTCCCGACTGCTTAGCTTAGCTAACATGGCAAGTGCGCGAAGAGACAACCGGGGTCAGCAGCATTGCGGGTCAGCGCTGGGCCAGATCGGGTCGGGCCTTGCTCGCAAATCGGGGACAGCTATGAACGATCAATCCGCATACATTCGCCGTGCTGAGTCCGCGCTCGGGGAAGCGAACGCATTCGCGCTCCACGCGGACCTTGAGGACACCCGAGCTAACGCTGTGTCCCCTGAGATCCTCCAGCCGGATTTCCGGGAATTCACCGACACTCGCCTCGGGCCATTGTGGTCGCGCGGTCAAAAGCGTGGCGCGGAGCACGGCCCTAACAACGAGTTCATGACCGTTCTCTCTCACGAGCTGCGCAATTCTCTCTGCGCTGTCCGCTTTGCGGTCGGAGTTTTGCGTATGGAGATGTCCGCAAGGCCCGCTGCCGAGAAAGCCCGGTTGCTGATCGAACGCCAAATCGCGCACATGACGCGACTCATAGATGACCTTCTCGACGTATCGCGCGTCCATCACGGCCAGCTGACTCTGCGATGCGAACGAATCGATCTACGCGTCGTACTGGCGCACACGGTCCAGACCGTCGCATTGACGATGCAGGAACGCAATCATCAATTGAGCACTCGCCTGCCCAACGCCCCGCTGTGGCTGCGGGCCGACTCCGACAGACTCGAGCAAGTATTCGGGAATCTGCTCTTCAACGCGGCTAAGTACACTGAGCCGGGGGGTCGCATCTGGCTGTCTGCGAAAGATGAACAAGGCGAAGTGGTCGTTCGCATCCGCGATACCGGGATTGGTATTGAACCTGATGCTTTGCCGCGTGTATTCGACCTCTTCGCTCGGGCAGATCCGTCATCGCGGCGCGCGAATGTCAGCTTGGGGGTTGGACTTGCGTTGGTGCGCAGTCTCGTGGAACGTCACGGTGGCCGCGTCGACGCCGCGAGCGCTGGCCGGGGGAGTGGCAGCGAGTTCACCGTTCGTCTGCCCATGGCCGCCAAGTAGTTTTGCCGGCTCTTCTTGAAGCCAAACGTAAACAGCTGCTCAAGCGACCTGGTGACGAGGGTCCATGATGCAACGGTCGCTTGAGAACGCATAAAAATCTATCTAGTAGGAGAAAAAGATGCTCGAAACAATCGCAGTCATCCTGATCGTCTTGTGGCTCTTGGGTCTGGTCACCTCGTACACTATGGGCGGTCTGATTCATCTGCTGCTGGTTATCGCGATTGTGGTCATCGTGGTTCGTGTCATCCAGCGCCGCAGCCTCTAGCGGGGACGTAAAATGAACGCAGTCAAGATGGTGGCGATTCTGCTGATCGCGGGTGGTGTCCTGGGCCTGGCATACGGCGGTTTTAGTTATACCAAGGAGACCCACGAAGCCAAGTTGGGGCCGATCGAGGTATCGGTAAAGGACAGGCAGACGGTCAACATTCCCGTATGGGCTGGGGTAGGGGCGATTGTACTGGGGAGTGCGCTTCTGCTGCTCTCGGTAGCAGGAAGAGCTAACTGCGCCGGTGCCGCGGGTTGGCGTCGACTGGCTCCGCCCGTCAAAGGGCGCAAGGCGACACTCGGCCCCAACTCCAAGCGTGTTGGTTTCGCTCGCAACGTGAGTGGCTATCAGCGCATCAGGGCACACTCGCAACCCGGCGGTGGTGCAGCGCGTTAGCGGATTGCGTGAGTTGCAGCGGGAGCTAGAGCGCAGTGCGCCCTGGGAGCAAACTGGAGCGCAGACGGCCAGACCATTGGCCGACTCCTCGTGCTTCGGGTCCAATAGGTCCTACAGATCCCTTTAGATGTCTGGGGTCAAGAACCCCACATGGCTATGTAACTTCAGGTAGTTATGTGTCAATACCGATGTATTGACACCCGAGGGGCGAGCTGGCATCCTACGTCACTGGCTAGAAACTCAAAACTCTCGCAGCTTCAGATCCGGGTATCGGAGGCGGAAAAGTCTGCCATTCGCAGCGCTGCCGCACGCGCAGGTCTAGACATGTCCACTTACGTTCTGAGCCGCGTGCTCTCAATCCCAGCACGCGAGTTCCAGGAGGCAGTCCGGGCGCTATCCGGGCCTGGTGGAGTTTCTTTCGCGCTCGCGGACATCAATTCGCTTCTTTCGAAGTTCACTGCGGCCGAGCTGCGCGACGCTGTGGCGGCCGCACCAGAGGTCGAGCTTCCACCGTTTTTCGCTAACTATGTCTCGGCGATGGTTGAGACTGCGTGCGCGAAGCAGGGGATGCCGCTGCCCGCATGGACCCGGAGAGTCCCGCCGCTCGATGAGCCTGCGTTCGGTTCCACATTGGGATCGCTTCGACTGCACCTCCTCACGCACTCACCCGCTGCGTTCCGACGTCGAAACATCTTCATCGACTCGAGCCTCGGCGACCGGGTGTGACGTGCCCGCGCTCACGCAACACGACATTCGGCGGCTCTTTGAGCTCCTGAACGAGGAGCTACGCCAGTCTGACACCCGTGGCGAGCTCTACCTGGTCGGCGGCGCGGTGATGTGTCTTGCGTTCAACGCCAGGCACTCGACTTCCGATGTGGACGCCCTCTTTCAACCAGCTGCGCAAGTGCGGAAGGCGGCGGAGCGTGCCGCTGCGAAAGCCAACCTCCCAGCCGGCTGGCTCAATGATGGTGTGAAGGGCTTTCTGAGCGAGAAGGCCGACTTCGCCCCGTTCCTCGAGCTCGACCATCTCCGAGTGATGGTGGCCGAACCGCATTACATGCTCGCGATGAAGTGTCTGGCGCTGAGGATAGGGGCTGAATTCCACGATGAGCAAGATGTGCGCTTCCTCCTGCGGCTTTTGGATGTTCGGTCCTATCATCAGGCACTCGAAATCGTCACAAAGTACTATCCGCTGGAGCGTTTCCCGCAGAAGGCGCTTTACGCTCTCGAAGAGTTACTTGGGCAAAGATCAACAGGGGCCTAGGCGACAGACCCAGCGATCCGAATGAAAATCGCCGAGTTTCTCTATTTCGCGCCCGGTCTGGCGTTTCAAAGCGGTCTATTTTCTCCGGCCAGAGATTGCCGGAACAGATCGAGTCTCGAGTACACGGCTTTTACATTGAACCCGCGCTCTTGTGTGCTCGTGAGGACCATGGATTTGCTGCAGTTGCGCTGCTTCTCTCTTGCCTAGATACCCCTGCGCGCCTGCAGACTGGTAGCACCAAGGTTGAGAGACGCTTCACACGATTGGCTCGTGAGCCAATGGGCTTCGGTGTGGGTGATCGAGCCGAGCGACTTTATGATTCATTCCGTAACGGATTAGTCCACGAAGGCAGAATCAAAGAGGGCGCGCAGTTTTCATTGGACACGACAGGAACTGTCGATGACTCGCGGGGAGTGTTCGTCATCAATCCCCTGCACCTTGCGCCTGAGGTCGAGGGAGCGCTAGTTCACTACGTGGCCCAGCTCAAAGCGAACGAGGGCCTCAGCACGGCGCTGGCGCGGCGGTTGTTGCAGGATCACCAGGATGATCGTTAAACGTGAAACTAGACCCTGTTGCCCAGTGCGAGGATAAAGCTCGCGCACAGCCTGTATGGCTCTGCCTTCGGTCTAGCCTAACCTCATAGACGCCAGACTCAAAGCATTGGGGTACCGCTTCTTTTCGCTTCGAGATACCCCAATGGGAACCCCACCTGTGAGGTTCCCTCGCCAGAGCGCCACGGATGCCGGCATAAACGGATGGACGTTGAACTTGTGGGAGAAAATCAGACGGCCGTGGACGGGCCTGGAAGCTCGTGCACGGCGATGGACGCGTAGGGACTGGAGCGGAAGGGGATCGAACCCTCGACCTTCGCATTGCGAACGCGACGCTCTCCCAGCTGAGCTACCGCCCCGTTTCAAGGCGCGCGATTCTAGCATCGCGGTCCGGGCGGTCCAATGAAGTTTTAACCGGCCCTAACAGATGCGGCTATCATTCGGATCGGGGGGCCAGGCTAGCAACGGGAACCATCGGAGACCACGTCATGCTGCCCATCGGGGGCCGTGCGCCGGAATTTACGCTGCCCAACCAGGACGAGCAGAGCGTTTCGCTCAGCACGCTGCTGCGTCATGGACCGCTGATCCTTTACTTCTACCCGGCGGATTTCACCCCCGGGTGCACGCGGGAGGCCTGCTCGATCCGCGACCTGCACGCGGAGCTGCTGCAGGCGGGTTTGGATGTGGCTGGGATCAGTCCGCAGACCCCGGAAAGTCACCGTCGGTTCCGCGAGAAATACCGCCTGCCCTTCACGCTCCTCGCGGATGTGGATAAGTTCGTGGTGCGCATGTATGACGTGCTCGGACCGCTCGGCTTTGGCGTGCGGCGCGCCACCTACCTTATTGACCAGGCGCGTTACATCCGTGCCGCAGTGCTCGCTGATTTCCGCATCGGGCAGCACAGCGAATTCATTCGCCGGGCCGCCGCCCTGAGCGCCGGCGGCTCGCGTCGGGAAGGTACCGGTTGAGCCCTCAGAGCTAGAACCGCACGCGCACCAGGCGGGCGCGTCCGACACTCGGAACGCTCACGATGTACATCGCTTCACCCTCATCAGCAGCCCGCAGCGGCAATTCCGTGCCGCTCAGTGCGCGCAGCATCTGCGGAAAGGCCGTACCGCTGGCGATTACGAGGATGCTGCCGCCGGCGTGCTCGTGCACCAGCCGTGCGGCCACGGCTGCTGCCGCCGCGGCACTAAAGAGCACAGGCGTCAGATGCAGCCGCTCCGCCAGCGGTGCTGCCGTCTGCTGCGCCCGGCGATCCTCGCTGACATAAATCGCATCCAGTCCCACCCCGTCACCGGCGTCCCCGAACATACGTGCCAGGTGCTGGGCGCGCTCCTCCCCTTCCGGCGACAGCGGCGGGTCGGCGATGGTGCCGGGATCTTTCTCGGCGGGCCGTATGAGCAGCACAACGCTCGTGCCCGCGTCACGGTAGAAGCTGAAGCCCAGTGCCGCGATCACGAGTGCCGCGAGCAGGGTGAGCCACAGGGGCGCCAGAAACGGCCGCCGGTGGCGCGTGAGGGCAGGCGCTTCCATAGGAGCCATGATACTAGCCGGGCGCCCGGGCGGCGGCACCAGGCCACGTTACAAGTCGACCCACCGCCCTCCAGCACGCTGCGGCGCGCGCAATTTGCGGCCGGGGTAGGTAATCTGCGCCTCCTGAGGTGCATGTCGGGAGGGGTCGGTGCCAACGGGCGGGCAAACTACGGTCATTCAACGCATCCTCGAGCGCCGTGCCGAGCGCCCGCCCTCCAATACTGAAGAGACGACCGCGAGCATCGCGGTCATGCTGCGCGTGGTGCCGCCCCCGAAAGCGCTGCTCGTGATCGTCGAGCCGGTCCTGCGGCAGCAGCTCGAGCGGCGCATCACCGCCGATGTACTGGACTTTCAGTCGATCGCCGAGGAAGGCGAGGCGCTGCGGATTTTCAGCGCCGAGTTTCGCCCCGTGATCGTGACTGACTCGCTCGACATGGTGCGACGATTGCGCGCCCGCAGCCTCGAGCGCTCCCCGTTCATCCTCTACATCTCGGAACTCGATGAGAGCAGCGAGCGCGAGGCAGGCCTCGTGGCGGGGGCCGATGAGTGTGTCGGCCGGCGCGCGGCGCTGCGCGAGTTCGACGCGCGCCTGGCCACGGCCCGACGTATCGCGGAACTTGAGACGGTACTGCGTATCACGCTCGCCGAAAACCGCAAGCTCTCAGCCACCGATGATCTGACGCGTGTCGCCAGCCGGCGTTTCTTCAGCAAGCATTTTCCGCGCGAGATGGAGCGCGCCGCGCGTTACGGGCGCGGTCTTTCGCTGGTGCTGTGCGACATCGACTTCTTCAAGAAGCTCAATGACACGCTCGGGCATGCGGGTGGGGATCAGGTCCTGCGTCAGTTCGGCGCGCGCCTGCAGCAGAACCTGAGGCGCGGGATCGACTGGGTGGCGCGCATCGGCGGGGAGGAGTTTGCGATCGTGCTGCCGGAGACCTCGTACGAGGCCGCCCTGGGAGTGGCACGCAAACTGCGCCTGGCGATCGCCAAGACGCCCTTCACTTTCGATCGCAAGAACGTCGAGGTGACTGCGAGCTTCGGGTTGTGTGGACTTGATCGCGTGCCTGCCGGGGAGCGGCAGCTCGCGCAGCGCGTGCTGAAAATTGCCGACGTCGCCCTGTATCGCAGCAAGCATGCCGGCAGAAATCGTGTAACGGCGACCATGTTCGGCGCCGGGGGGCCGTAGGCGAGGAGAACCGCGGGCGGCGCCTGGTGAAAACACGCGCACCCTGACGCAAGTTCTTGCTGGGGCTCAGCCTTTGCCTCCCCGGCGCCCGTCTGTCCACATAGTTATGCACAAATTCTGTGGATAACTCGCCAAGGGTGGTAAGGCACTGAAGCTTGTGTGAGACTGGAGCACCCACCGCTTCGCAGAGCCGCAGATGAAAAAGACAGGCAGCGAACAGGACACGCCTGCTGAACCTTTCGAGCGTGCGCGGCTGCAGGCTGACGTCGCCAAGCAGCGCGTGCGCATTGCGAAAGAGGAGCTCAAGCGCGCGCGCAAGCGCCTCAAGGAGGCCAAGCGCGAATCTAAACGTGCGCGCAAGCAGGCGGCCGCCACCCGTAAGGCCTTCAAGCGCGCGCGCCGCAACCGGAAGGGCACAGCCGCAGGAATCGCGAAGGAGAAGCCGGCTGCCATGCGCGCCAAACGTAGGCGCAAGCCCGCTCGCAAGATCGCGAAGCGCGTGGCGGCCAAGCCGGCACGAGCGCGCGCCCCCATCGCGAGCGCAAAAGCGCGCCCAAAGCGTCGCGTGAGTCGTGCCCGAGCCAAACCCGCCCCGGCCCGGCGCATACGCGCCCGGGCAGCACCCGCGGCCGCGGCGCCCGCGGCCCCCCCACCGCGGCGCCTCAGGCCCGCGGCCCGCAAGCGCGCACCGGTGCGCAGCACCGCCGGCGCGGTAAGCCCGGCTGCAGCGCCGGAGCCCTCGCCGGCGAACGAGCCGCCTCCGTCGCCCACTGAACAGGCCGCCTGAACTTTCAGGCGAAGAAGGCCCGCAGCGATGCCACAGACTCAGCCACCGCACGGCGCCGTGGGTGCGCCCTCCAGTTCCCGGATGCTCGCCAGCTACCTTACCGATATCGAGCAGTTGCTCGATGAGCAGCGCTGGGACGCGGCCCTGAATGAGGCGTGCGACCTGCCTCGCATCGCGGTCGCGCTGAGCGACCCGCAACTGCGCTGCTCGGGGGAGGACGTCTGTCAGTGGTGCGAGCAGTGGATCGGACCTCAGACGCATCCGGCGGCGCCGGAGGGGGCAGCCGAGCGCGCGGGCCCGCGCCTGCGCGAACGCGCCTCCGGGGCCGGGAGCCCCGAGTTTGTGCCGACGCGAGCGCTGCGGCGGCTGCAGTTACGGCGCCACGTGCGCACTCCGCCGCGCGGCTTTGCGCCTGTGGCGGACGAAAACCTTGATCCGCACGAGGCAGAGTCGATCGAGACCGGTCGCGCGCTGGTGGTGGCCACGCGCCGCTGGTACGCGCGCAGTGGCTGCCACGACCCCACCGTGCAGAGCAACCTCGCACGCCTGGCTGTTCTGCGCTGACCCGCGTTTGATCTCAGAGAAGCGCCGGGCCTTGCGGCCGCTCGCGACGCCCTGCTCTTGCGCACCGCGTCCCCGCCTCTGAATGAACGTTCAACCTCGCGTTCCCGGGTGGCCGCCCGCCGGTTCCCTCACATTCCATTGTTATTGCTCGGTTTATACATCCGTTTAATTCCTTCTTGCGCCACAAGAAGCGTTAAGGGAATATACGAATATAGGGGGAAGGATAAGAATTGAGTGCGCGTTCAATGCCACACTCAGCGATGACGGCCCGAATGGCTGCTGCGGACCGCAGTGCGCGGCTGCCGCTGCGCGTCGGCGTGATCCTGGCTCACCACTTCACCCTCTCCGCCTTCGCGGTCTTTATCGATCATCTGCGGCTGGCGGCCGACGAGGGTGATCGCAGCCGCCCGCTGCACGTGCAGTGGTCCATCATGTCGAGCCGCCCGGAGGCCGTCCCGGCCAGCTGCGGCGTGCTGATTCAGCCGACCCGCGCGCTGCTCGCACCCGAGCTCCTGGACTACGTGGTGGTCATCGGCGGGATCCTGCACGCGGGTCCCCAGATCGATGAGGCCACCACGCGCTACCTGCGCGAGGTGGGCGCCACGCAGATGCCACTCATCGGCATCTGCACGGGCAGCTTCATCCTGTGCCGTACGGGGCTCATGAAAGGACGACGCTCCTGCGTGAGCTGGTACCACTATCAGGATTTCCTCGAGGCCTTTCCGAATCAGGAAGTCATCGCCGATCGGCTCTTTCTCGCCGATGGCCCCCGCATTACCTGTGCGGGCGGCGCCGGCGCTGCGGCGCTGGCAACGTACCTCATCGAACAGCATCTCGGCCGCGCCGTGGCGCAGAAGGCGAGCCAGGTGCTGCTGTTTGACCGGCCGCGTTCGGGCAGCGACGCGCAGCCGCACCCGCCGCTGTCCGAGACCGTGACCGAACCGCGCGTGCGTCGCGCGCTTTTGCTCATGGAGCAGAATCTCGCCCGGCCCATTGCCGTGGCGGCCGTGGCCGCGGAACTGGGCCTTTCGGCGCGCCAGCTCGAGCGCCTGTGCCGCCAGCACGTCGGCATGGGACCCGCCTCGCTTTATCGGCAGCTGCGCATGCGCTACGCCAACTGGCTCATCGAGAACACCGACCGCTCCGTCACCGATATCGCCAACGAAGCCGGCTTTGCCGACTGCGCGCACTTCTCGCGCCAGTTCAAGGACGCGTACGGGCTCTCGCCCTCGACGCGGCGTCTGCAGCCGCAGCGCCTCGTCAACGGGGACGCCGCCCGGGCCCGGATTTTCGAGTGACGCCGCCTGCGTTGCGTCGCCGCAACGTTTTTCGGCTCATGCCGAGAAAATGCTAGTCGCGGTGGAGGCGCGTACGTAACAATCGGCTGACGTGTACATTCAATCGCACATCCGGGGCAGTCAGTTTTAATCGTTTCGCGGGCAGGTCGAGCAGGGAGTCCGCTATGCGCAAAGCGCAGTTCGTTCATCGGGGCACCGGGGCATTGCGCGCGGCCAGGGCTTCCCCGCCCCGGCGCAGTCGTGGTGCACATCCAGTTCTTGAAGGGATCCAGCAATGAACTCGAAGATCTCCTACGCAGTTGCAGCCATCCTGGCCAGCGCCTCCTATGCCGCGTCCGCCGCAGCTCCACCGGCCGAGGGAAGTGACGCCAGTGCGGGTGCCGCTTCTGAGGGACTCGAAGAGATCACCGTCACGGCGACGCGCCGCACGGAGAACATGCAGGATGTTCCGATCGCGATGCAGGCCTTCACCGGACAGGCGCTGCAGCAGCTGAACATCTCGACCTTCGATGACTACATCAAGTATCTGCCGAACGTGACGTCGGCGAATAACGGCCCGGGGCAGAATGAGGTCTTCATGCGCGGCCTGAGCGCCGGCTCACAGCCCAGCCAGGGCAGCGCTTCGACGGGTCTGTGGCCCAATGTTGCCATTTACCTGGACAACCAGTCCGGTCAGCTGCCCAACCGCAACCTCGACATCTACGCCGCCGACCTCAATCGCATCGAGGTCCTCGAGGGCCCGCAGGGCACCCTGTTCGGTGCGGGCGCCGAGGCGGGTGTCATCCGCTACATCACCAACGAACCGAAGCTCGATGTGACGGAGGCCAACGTCAAGGCCGGCTACGGTACGACCACGCACGGCGATCAGAACTCGGACATGACCGCGGTCCTGAACGTGCCGCTGATTGAGAACACCCTCGCGGTACGCGGCGTCATCTACAGCGACAGCCGCGGCGGCTACATCGACAACGTGCCGTCCACCTTCACACGCAGCAACACCGATATCGGCATCGGCTATGCCTACTATGCGACCGGCTGCAGTGTCGGTGCGCCCACGAACGGGGTATGTCCCACGGGCAGTTCAGCGACCGCCTATGGCGTGCCGCCCGGCAGCAAGTCGATCAACAACGCCGGACTGATTGGCAACAACATCAACCCCGTGACCTACCAGGGAATGCGCGTCGAGGCGCTGTACAAGTTCAACGATGACTGGAACGCGCTCATCACGCAGTCGTACCAGGACATGGACTCGCAGGGCGTGTTCTATCAGCAGCCCTATGGGTCCGATGGCGCGGCACTGCAGCCGCTGCAGGTCACACTCTTCAACCCCTCCTATGACAAGGACCGCTTCGAGAGCACCGCCTGGACGCTCAATGGCAAGTTCGGCGATTTGAAGGCGGTGTACACCGGCGGCTACCTGGTGCGCAACGTCGAGCAGGTCGGTGACTACACGAACTACTCCCGCGGCGTGTACGCGGATTACTACCAGTGCTACGGCCCGTCCTCATATACGCCGAACCTGGCCTCCAAATGCTTCTCCCCGAGCGCCTACTGGCGCTCGGACGAGCGCAATGCGCATCAGCAGCACGAAATCCGCCTGAGCACCCCGGATGACTGGCGCCTGCGCGGGATCATCGGCAGCTTCTGGGAAAAGAACGTGCTGTACGATCAGACCGGCTGGCACTACAAGACCGTGCCCTCGTGCACCGCGGACGTCACCACGGGCTGCTTCACGAACGTCGGCACCTTCCCGGGCACATCGGTGCAGAATCCGGGCATTCAAAGCGATGACACGTCCTTCTATCAGGACACCGTGCGCGAAACGAAGCAGCTGGCATTCTTCGCGTCCGCCGACTTCGACCTGATTCCCAAGGTGCTGACGCTCACCGCGGGCACGCGCTATTTCCGCTTCAACAACTACTCCGCCGGCAGTGTGCTTTCCAGTTTCGGCTGCTTCGAAGCCGGCGTGCTGCCGACCGGTTGCCACAATCCGCTGTACTCCTACAACCTCAACACGGCGCAGAACGGCACCGAGTGGAACGATACGGAGTCCGGTTTCAAGAGCCGCGGCAACCTCACCTGGCACATCACCCCGGACACGATGGTGTATTACACCTTCTCGCAGGGCTTCCGGCCGGGCGGCTTTAATCAGAACGGCGGCTCGGCCCATGCCTTTACTCCAGGGACCCTCGTGCCGCAGTACTTCATCCCGGCCTCCTACTCATCCGACAAGCTGCAGAACAACGAGATTGGCTGGAAGACCGAGTTCTTCGACCATCGCCTGCAATGGAACGGCGCCATCTACCGCGAGAACTGGAACGACGTGCAGGTCGCCTTCTTCGATCCGGGTGTGGTGGGCAACATTTTCTTCAATACCAACGGCCAGGACTTCCTCGTCAAGGGCCTGGAGACCTCGTTAGTCGCGCGGGTGATGCCCGGACTCACCGTGCAGGCCGCAGGCGCATGGAATAACAGTCAGCAGACCAACTCGCCGATCCTGCTGAACAACAATCCGGCAAGCCCCGGTTACGGCAAGCCCATCACGGTCGCCTGCAACTCCTTCGGCGCCAACTGCGTGTCGGTGCAGAATCCGTTCGGCCCGATCGATTCGCCGAGCGCGAACTCACCGCCACTGCAGTTCAGCGTGCGCGCCCGCTACGAGTGGGCCGTCGGGGACTACCACCCCTTCGTGCAGGCCGGCGCCACCCACCAGGGTCATTCGTTTACCCAGGCCGGTGCCAACCCGACCATTGGACCGGGTGCCATCAGCACCGGACGCCTGCGGTTTGAGAATCCCGCCTACTCCACCTACACCGCCTCGACAGGCATCTCGAAGGACAAATGGTGGGTGAGTCTGTACTGCGAGAACTGCAGCAACTCGAATGCGAGCACGTTCATCAGCACCGACCAGTTCATCGTGGCGCAGACGCCGCTGCGGCCGCGCGTCTTCGGAGGTTCGTTCGGCTACAGCTTCTAGGAACTGAACCTCGCCCGCGCTCAGCCCGTGCGGCCCCGGAAGGGGCGTCATGCGTGCGTGCGCGGGATACGCTCACGCGCCATCGCCACTCGGACGCCGCGCAGATGGCGCCTTCAGCGCTGGCTCGTTTGCCAGTTGCTTGCCGTGTAGAACAGCGCGCTGGCGCGCGGCAGCGGCGCGAGGCCGCGGATATGATCGGCGGCCTTCTCCGCCAGCATGATGGTGGGCGCATTGAGGTTGCCCGTCGTGATCGCTGGCATGATGGAGGAATCCACCACGCGCAGGCCCTCAAGTCCCAGAACGCGCGCCTGCGGATCTACTACCGCCAACGGATCCGTGGCACTGCCCATTTTGCAGGTGCACGAAGGGTGATAGGCGCTCTCGGCCTTGGCACGGATGAATTCATCGATCTGCGCGTCCGTGGTGACGCCCGCCCCTGGCTGGATCTCGCGCCCGCGGTAGCGCTCAAAGGCGGCCTGGGCAAAGATCTCGCGTGTCAGGCGCACGCAGGCGCGCATTTCCACCCAGTCTTCCTCGCAGGACATGTAGTTGAAGAGGATGCGCGGCTTGTCGCGCGGCTCCGCGGAGCGCAGGCGCACGCTGCCGCTGCTGCGCGAGCGCATCGGGCCCACGTGAGCTTGAAAACCGTGCTCGCGCGCGAGTGATGAGCCGTCGTAACTCACCGCGAGCGGCAGGAAGTGGAACTGGATATCCGGATAGCGCACGCCGGCGCGACTGCGGATGAAGCCGCCGGTCTCGAAGTGGTTACTGGCCCCGAGTCCGCCACGCGTGAGCAGCCAGCGCGCCCCGATCAGGGTGCGCCGCAGAAGCGACATGTGCGAATAAAGCGTGACCGGCTCGCGCGAGGCGAGCTGAAAATAAAACTCCAGGTGATCCTGCAGATTCTCCCCGACGCCGGCGAGCTCGTGCACGAGCGGGATGCCAAGGTCACTGAGCTCCTCGTAAGGTCCGACGCCGGAGAGCTTCAGCAGTTGTGGGGAATTGATGGCGCCGGCGCACACGATGACCTCGCGCCGCGCCCGTACCTCCTGAGGCACCTCCTGGTGCCGGTAGCGCACCCCGAGCGCGCGCCGTCCTTCAAAGAGGATGCGCGTCACCAGTGCGTGCGTACGCACGCTCAGGTTGGCGCGCTGGCGCGCCGGGCGCAGATACGCGTTGGCGGCGCTACAGCGCCGCCCGGCCCCGACCGTCATGTCCATGCGTCCGAAGCCTTCCTGCTGAAAGCCGTTCATGTCTGCGGTCAGCGGGTAGCCTGCCTGGCGGCCGGCGTCGAGCCACGCGCCATGCAGCGGATTGGTGAGCAGACCGCGCCGCGTGGCGAGTCTTCCCTCACCGCCACGGTACTCATCCGCGCCCTCGGCCCGTGCTTCGGCACGCCTGAAATACGGCAGGACGTCGGCATACCCCCAGCCTGAGGCGCCGCGCGCCTCCCAGCCCTCAAAGTCGAGCGCATTGCCGCGCACATACACCAGTCCGTTGATCGAGGAGGAACCTCCGAGCACCTTGCCGCGCGGGGTGTGCAGGCGGCGATTGTTCAGGTGCGGCTCGGGCTCTGTGTAGTAGCGCCAGTCGTAGCGCTCCATGTTCATGGGGATCGAGAGCGCGGTCGGCATCTGGATCCACAGCGATCGATCCGAGCCACCGTACTCGAGCAGCAGCACGCGGCTCTTGCCGTCCTCGCTCAGGCGATCGGCGAGCACGCAGCCGGCCGACCCCGCGCCGACGATCACATAGTCGAACGACTCTTGGCTCACTGGGGGACTCTCAAGGACACGCGCTAATACGGCGCCTCGATGTCGCCCAGCGCCACATACACGCTCTTCAGCTGCGTGTAGTGCTCGATCGCGGCGCGACCGTTCTCGCGGCCAAGACCGGACATCTTCACCCCGCCGAACGGCAGTTCCACGGGCGTGATGTTGTAGTGGTTGATCCAGCAGGTGCCGGCCTCAAGGCGCGCGATCACCCGATGGGCGCGGCTGAGGTCATTGGTGAATACCGCGGCCGAGAGGCCGAACTCGGTGGCGTTGGCGCGCGCCACCACCTCGTCCTCGTCCTCGAACTCCAGCACCGACATGACGGGGCCGAAGATCTCCTGGCGCACGATGTCCATGTCATCCTGGCAGCCATCAAACACCGTCGGGGCCACGAAGAAACCGCTCGCAAGATCGCCGCTCGTCACCCGCGAGCCGCCCGTGACCAGGCGCGCACCCTGCGCGCGACCGCGGGCGATGAAGCCGAGCACCTTCTCCATGTGTTCCTGGGATATGAGCGCGCCAACCTGGGTGGCAGGATCCAGCGGGTCACCCACCTTCAGCGCCGCGGTACGGGCCCGCAGCCGCTCGATGAACGCGCCGCGCAGACTCTTGTGCACGAACACCCGCGTGCCATTGGAGCACACCTCGCCGGCCGAGTAGAAGTTGCCGAGCAGCGCGCCGGCGATGGCGTTTTCAAGCTTGGCGTCCTCGAAGATGATGAGGGGGGACTTGCCCCCCAGCTCAAGCGTTACCTGCTTGAGCGAGCCGGCGGCGTCGGCCATCACGGCCTTACCGGTGCCGACCTCCCCGGTGAGAGAGATCTTGCGGATCAGCGGATGACGGGTCAGCAGGCGCCCGGTATCGGCGAGCCCGTGCACGACCTGGAAGAGCCCGGGCGGCACGCCGGCGGCGGTGTAGATCTCCTCGAGCTTCATCGCCGTGAGCGGCGTCAGCTCCGCGGGCTTGAAGAGCATGGCGTTGCCGCACGCGAGCGCCGGGGCCGACTTCCAGCAGGCGATTTGCAGCGGATAATTCCAGGCGCCGATGCCGGCGACCACCCCGAGTGCCTCGCGTCGCGTGTAGCCAAAGGCCTGGGGACCCAGGTTCAGGTGCTCCCCGGCGATTCCTGCGGCGAGGCCGGCGTAGTACTCGAGGCACTCCGCGCCCGAGAGCACATCCACCGCGCGTGTCTCCTGGATCGGTTTACCGGTGTTGAGTGTCTCCAGATGCGCCAGCTCGTCGTTGCGCTCGCGCAGCATCGCCGCCGCGCGTGCGAGGATGCGGCCGCGCTGCGCACCGCTGAGCGCCGCCCACGGCTTCTGCGCGGCCTGGGCGCGCGCCACCGCCGCATCGACCTGAGCGGCACCGTCGACGGGAATCTGCGCCAGTAGCGCGCCCGTGGCCGGATTGATCACGCGGAAAGTCGCCGCAGCGCTCGGCCGTGTGCGGCGCGCGCGCTCAGCGTCCGGGGCGGCGGCGGTGAGCTCCTTCAGACGCCCCTCGACGAAGGCGGTGAGCAGCGCGCGCGCGCTCTCGCTGTCGGCCTCCTGCCATTGCGAGAGCGCCGCGCGCAGCCACACCCCGTCGATCATCGCGGCGATCATCGCCGCGAGGCTGCGCGCCTCCTCGCCCGGTATCATGGCGCGCAGATCACTGCGTAGGTTCGACAACATGCGCCGCTGGTACGCGGTCTGTACACGCTTCAGGCCGCGCACATGCAGCACCTGGCCCCAGAACGCGAGCCAGGCCGTGCCACTGCGCCTGTCGAATTCCTCGGGTGCGAGATTGGTGTCAATGACGGCCTGCACCCGCCCGCGGGGGGTGTGCGCGAGCGCCAGCCGCGCACGCACCCGCACCGCGAGCGAGCGGGCGAGCGTGCGAAAGGCCGCCTCGAGGAGTCCGTCCTTGTCGCCGAAGTAATGGGCCACGAGCCCGGCCGACACCCCCGCCCGGCGTGCGATCTCCGCAAGAGTCGTGCCGACGTAGCCGACTTCGGCCAGACTATCGATGGTGACCTCGACCAGCTGGATCCGCCGCGCCTCTTCGCCTTCATCCCTGGCTTGCGAGCGGTGGGCGGACGTGGCGTCTTTGGACGTGGTTGATTGCCTGTTCAACGCACCGCTCCGAAGTCTCTCGAGGATGGCCATCCGATGCCGCAAAATCTTGCGAGGCTGGAGCCGATACTCCGTGATGTCTCAGGGACTTGCCGATGTTTCACAAACGTGACAGCGGACCGGTTAAACGGCTATTCAAGCCATGGTGAGAATGATGAACGTCACGGGCATGGCGGGTCAAGCCCGCGCGCTGGGTTTTCCACGCTGCCGAAAGCGGCAATGGCGCCACCGGAGCCCGCCCGGGCGGCCACGGCGGCCCCTGTGAGGCGTGATCCGTTCACCGGCCTCCTCGCCACGTTCGTGCTGCTGTGGTGGGCGGGACCGGGCTTCACGGCCGGGCCGGGCGATCCGCCCGCCTGCCAGAGCGTGCGCCTCGCGGACATCGGTTGGACCGACGTCACCGCGACGACCGCGGTGTTCAGTGGTCTGCTCAGGCGCATCGGCTACAAACCGACGATTACCGTGCTGTCAGTGCCGGTGACCTACGCCTCGATCAAGAACAAGGACATCGACGTTTTCCTCGGCAACTGGATGCCCGCGCAGGAGGCGGATCGCAGGGCCTACGTGCAGGAGGGCACCGTGGAGGTGGGACGCGCCAACCTGACCGGGGCCAAATACACCCTCGCGGTGCCCGCCTACGCCTACGAGGCGGGACTGAAGAGCTTTGCCGACATTGAGCACTTCGCGCCGCAGCTGAACGCCTCGATCTACGGCATCGAGCCGGGCAACGATGGCAATCGACTCGTGCTCTCGATGATCAAGCAGAACCTCTTCGGACTTGGCGCCTTCAGGCTCATCGAGTCAAGCGAGCAGGGAATGTTGGCGGAGGTGGAGCGCGCGGTGCACGCCCACCAGCCGATCGTGTTCCTCGGCTGGGATCCGCACCCGATGAACATGCGCTTCGACATGCGCTACCTCGCCGGCGGCGATGCGGTCTTCGGCCCCAATTACGGCGAGGCGGCTGTGTACACCAACACACGCAGCGGCTACACGAAGCAGTGTCCCAACATGGGGCGCCTGCTGAAGAACCTGTCCTTCACGACCCAGCAGGAAAGCCGCGTGATGGACGACATGCTCAATCGCCATCAGCCCGCCGAGCTCGCCGCGGCCACCTTCCTCAAGACGCACCCGGATACGGTCGCCGCATGGCTTCAGGGTGTGACCACCTTCGACGGCCGCCCGGCGCTCGCGGCCATGTTGGGCACCGACACGCTGATCCGAGCGTTCAGTCTCGAGCGCTGGCTCGCGGATCACAAGATCCCGGTCGGCGACACGGTGGCGGTTTTCATCGAGTACGTGAAGACCCACGGCAGCCTCTTTTTCAATGGCATCTCCAGTGTCGTCCGCACCAGCGTTGATGGCCTGACGGGGCTGCTGCGCGCGATCCCCTCGCCCCTGTTGGTGCTCGGGGCGGCCCTGCTGAGCTGGTTCCTGCGCCGCTCCTGGCCCCTGGTGGTGTTCGTGGTCGCAGCGCTCCTGTTCATCATGAACCAGGGCTACTGGGAGCCAACACTCGAGACACTCTCGCTCGTCATCGTGGCGGCCGTGGTGTCCACGCTCATCGGCGTGCCGCTCGGTATCGCCGCCGCGCACCGGCCGCGCCTGTACGCAGCGCTGCGCCCGGTGCTGGATCTGATGCAGACCCTGCCGACGTTCGTATACCTGATCCCAACACTGGTGCTGTTTGGCCTCGGGGTCGTACCCGGGCTCATTTCCACCGTCATCTTCGCCCTGCCCGCCCCGATCCGTTTGACGCAGCTGGGTATCAGCTCGGTGCCCAAGTCGCTGGTCGAGGCCGGCCAGGCCTTTGGCGCCACCGATATGCAGCTGCTGTGGAAGGTTGAGCTGCCGAGCGCCGCACCGACGATTCTCGCCGGTGTCACGCAGTGCATCATGCTGAGTCTGTCGATGGTCGTGATTGCAGCCCTCGTGGGTGCCGGCGGACTCGGGGTCCCGGTGGTGCGCGCACTCAACACCGTGCAGGTGGGGATGGGATTTGAGGCCGGTTTCGTCATCGTGCTGCTGGCGATCGTGCTCGATCGCATCAGCCGTCCTGCGGACAAGACCGGCCCCCCATGACCAGCGCGCTCGAGTTTCGTGCGGTCGACATCCTCTTCTGCGCCAGGGGCGGGCGCCGGGCGCGCGCCGCGGCGATCCGGCAGGGGCTCGCTGCACTCGATGCCGGCGGCACACGCAGCGAGATTGCAGAAAAAACCGGCGTGGTGGTCGGGGTGACCAATGCGTCACTCTCGGTCGCGCGCGGGGAGATCTCGGTGTTGATGGGGTTGTCCGGTTCGGGTAAGTCCACCCTGTTGCGTGCCGCGAACGGGCTGAATATCGTCACGCGCGGTCAGGTCCTGGTCGGTGACGGTGAGGCCAGGGTCGACATCGGGGCCACCTGTGATCCGGCGACGCTGCGGCGCATCCGCCGCCAGCGTGTCGCCATGGTGTTTCAGCAGTTTGGCCTGCTACCGTGGCGCACCGTGCGCGAAAACGTCGGCTTCGGTCTTGAGCTGCGCGGGGATCCGCCCGAGAAGCGTCGCGAAATCGTCGATCGGCAGCTGCAACTGGTCGGCCTCTCGCAGTGGGCCGAGCGCCACACCCATGAGCTCTCAGGTGGCATGCAGCAGCGCGTGGGACTCGCACGCGCGTTTGCCACCGATGCGGACATCCTGCTCATGGATGAGCCCTTCTCCGCCCTGGATCCGCTGATCCGCCGCAAGCTGCAGGATGAGCTGCTCGCGCTGCAGGAGCGGGTGCGCAAGACCATCCTGTTCGTGAGCCACGATCTTGATGAGGCGCTCAAGCTCGGCGACAAAGTGAGCATCATGGAAAGCGGCCGGATCGTGCAGACCGGCACCGGCACGGACATCGTCGAGCACCCGGCGGACGACTACGTCGCCGAATTCGTCCGTCACGTAAATCCGCGCACCGCCATCAAGGGCGCCCTGCCCCCGCCACCCCCCTGAAGGCGGCGGCGGGCACCGGGCCGCTACACCCATGTCGCATCCGTTCAAATCGATCGGCGTACGGCTCCTAACCGCGCCTGAGGCGCGGGGCGCATGATGCGCGCCCATCCCATGCCGCACGGCCGTTGAGGATCTTTGCCGATGCAACCCTTCTCCGGCCTGTCGCTGATCCTGCGCGGTCTGGGCGGCCAGCGCAGCTGGCAGCCGCAGTGGCGCAGTCCTGAGCCCAAAGCCGCCTACGACGCGCTCATTATCGGCGGCGGCGGTCACGGCCTGGGGGCGGCCTACCATCTGGCGAGCGAGCACGGCATCAGCAATGTCGCCGTCCTCGAAAAAGGCTGGATCGGCGGGGGTAATACCGGGCGCAACACCACGATCATCCGCTCGAACTATCTCTTCGATGAGAGCGCCGCACTTTACGATCACGCGGTGCGGCTGTGGGAGGGTCTGTCGCAGGCCCTCAACTACAACGTCATGTTCTCCCCGCGCGGGGTTCTGATGCTGGCGCACACCGTGCACGATGCCCAGGTGTTCAAGCGCCACGTGCACGCCAACCGCGCCGCCGGGGTCGACAACGAGTGGCTGACCGCGCAGGAGGCCAAGGCCTTCTGCCCGCCGCTGAACATTGGCGACATCCGCTACCCGGTGCTGGGAGCTGCGCTGCAGCGCCGCGGCGGCACGGCGCGCCACGATGCCGTCGCCTGGGGGTACGCGCGCGCGGCCGATGCGCTCGGGGTCGACATCCTTGAGAACTGCGAAGTCACCGGCTTCCTGCGCGGGCAGGATGGCCGCGTGGCGGGGGTGAGGACGACGCGCGGGGTGATCCGTGCGCCGCGCATCGGCGTCTCGGCTGCCGGACACTCGAGCGTGGTGCATGAAGATGGCGGGCGTTGAGCTGCCGCTCGAGAGCTACCCGCTGCAGGCGCTGGTGTCCGAGCCCATCAAGCCGGTTTTTCCCTGCGTGGTCATGTCCAACACCATCCACGCCTACATCAGTCAGTCGGACAAGGGTGAACTGGTGATCGGCGCCGGCACCGATGCCTACACCTCCTACACGCAGCGCGGCGGCCTGCACATCACGAGCCACGCGCTCGAGGCGATCTGCGAGCTCTTCCCCATGTTTCGCCGGCTGAAGATGCTGCGCAGCTGGGGCGGAATCGTGGACGTGACGCCGGATCGCTCGCCGATCATCGGCAAGACGCCCGTGCCGGGGCTGTATGTGAACTGCGGCTGGGGCACCGGGGGCTTCAAGGCCACCCCCGGCAGCGGCGCACGTGCTCGCCTGGACCATCGCGCGCGATGAGCCGCATCCGATCAACGCGCCCTTCACGCTCGAGCGCTTCCGCGACGGCGACCTCATCGACGAGGCCGCCGCCGCCGCGGTCGCGCACTAGGGTTAGCGCGCATGCTCCTCATCGACTGCCCCTATTGTGGCGAGCGACCGGAGCCGGAGTTCGTCTATGGCGGCGAGGCCCACATCGTGCGGCCGCCGCAACCGGGTGCCGTCAGCGACCAGGAGTGGGCCGACTACCTCTACCGCCGCGACAACACCCGCGGCGTGCACGCCGAGCGCTGGCGCCACACGCACGGCTGCGGTCGCTTCTTCAACGCGCTGCGCGACACGACGACCGATTTTTTCCTCTCCACCTACGAGGTCGGTGAACCGCGACCGGCCCTGATTGCCGAGGAGCCGCGGTGAGCGCGCCGCTGCGCACCGCCTGCGGCGGCCGCATCGACCGCACGCGCGTGCTGCACTTCAGCTTCGACGGGCGCAGCTACAGCGGCTTTGCCGGTGACACCCTGGCCGCAGCGCTGCTCGCCAACGGCGTGCACCTCATGGGCCGTTCGTTCAAGTATCACCGGCCACGCGGCGTACTGGCCGCCGGGGCCGAGGAGCCCAATGCGCTCGTAACCGTGCGCCGGGATGCGGCCCGCTACACCCCTAACCTGCGCGCCACGCAGGTGGAGCTGTACGAAGGCCTCGAGGCGCACAGCCAGAACCGCTGGCCCCATCTCGCCTTTGATGTGGGCGCCCTCAATGACTTCTGCGCGCCCTTCATCCCGGCCGGTTTCTACTACAAGACCTTCATGTGGCCCCGCCGCGCGTGGTACGCGCTCTACGAGCCGCGCATTCGTGCCGCCGCCGGTCTCGGTCGCTCACCCACCCTGCCCGACCCGGATCGCTACGCCACCCGCTTCGCGCACTGCGACGTTCTCGTCGTCGGCGCAGGTCCCGCAGGTCTTGCGGCCGCGGCAGCCGCCGCAGACGCCGGCGCCCGGGTCATCGTGTGCGATGAACAGCCCGCGGCGGGCGGCTCGCTGCTCGATGACGCAGACTCGGCGCCGGGCCTGATCGAGGGCCGCCCGGGTTCGCAGTGGCTGCGCGCAACGCTCGCTGCACTCGCTGCGAACCCGCGCGTGAAGCTACTCACCCGCACCACCGCCTTTGGCTACTTCCCGCATAACCTCCTCGGGCTCAACGAGCGACTCACCGATCACCTGGCGCAGCTGCCACCGGATACCCCGCGCGAGCGGCAGTGGCAGGTGCGCGCGCGCGAGGTGGTCCTGAGCGCCGGGGCGATCGAGCGGCCGCTGGTGTTCGCCGGCAACGATCGACCCGGGATCATGCTCGCCGGGGCGGCACGCACCTGGCTCAATCGCTACGGCGTGCTGCCCGGCACGCGCGCGGTGCTGGTCACCGCGGCGGACGAGGCCTACGCGGCGGCATTGGAACTGCAGGCCGCGGGTGTCTTCATCGCCTGCATCGCCGACACCCGGGCCGCGAGCCCCTGGAGCGAGCGGGCACGCGCGGCCGGGATCCCGGTGCTGAACGCGGCGTGTGTCCTGGGCACGCAGGGCCGCCGACGCGTGAATGCGATTGAACTGGCGAGCCTGGCTGGCGACGAGCTGACGCAAGTTCAGACTCAGCCGTGCGATCTGGTGCTCATGTCCGGGGGCTACACCCCGAGCGTGCACCTGCACTCGCAGTCGCGCGGCAAACTCACCTGGTGCGAGAGCCTGCAGGCGTTCATCCCCGGCGCCGCCGCCGAGCGCACGCGCAGCGCCGGTGCCTGCCGCGGCGTGTTCGAACTGGGCGCCGTCGTCAGCGACGGCGCCGCGGCCGGCGCCGCGGCCGCGCGCGAGGCGCTCGATCCGGCGCGCACCGGGGTGAATCCCGCTGGCGCGCTGCGCCGGGCGGATCCGGCGCCGCGCGCGCCCGGCGCCGGCGACGGCGGGTTCGTGGGCGCGCTGCCGCGTACGGCGCAGACCCGCGGGCGCGCCTTCGTCGACTGGCAGAACGATGTGACGGCAAAGGATCTCGCCCTCGCACTGCGCGAGGGCTTCCGCTCGATCGAACACGTGAAGCGCTACACCACGACCGGCATGGCGACCGATCAGGGCAAGACCTCGAACCTCAACGCCCTCGGCATCGTCGCGCGCGCGCTCGGCAAGCCGCTGCCGCAGGTCGGGCTCACCACCTTCCGCATGCCCTACACCCCGGTGACCTTCGGCAGTTATGCGGGCATGGCGCGCGGGGGGCTGTTCGACCCGATCCGCCGCACCCCCATGTACGCGTGGGCGGCCGCCCAGGGCGCGGTGTTCGAGGATGTGGGACTTTGGCAGCGGGCGCGCTACTTTCCGCGCGCGGGCGAGGATATGCACGCGGCGGTGGCGCGCGAATGCCGCGCCACGCGCACGCACTGTGGCCTGTTCGATGCCTCTACGCTTGGCAAGATCGAGGTGGTGGGCAAGGATGCGGTGAGCTTCATGAACCGCCTGTACGTGAATGCGTGGACGAACCTCGCCGTCGGTCGCTGCCGCTACGGGGTGCTGCTGCGCGATGACGGCTTCATCTACGACGACGGCGTCGTGGCGCGCATCAGTGAGGAGTGCTTCCACGTGACCACGACCACCGGCGGGGCGCCGCGAGTGCTCGCCATGATGGAGGACTACCTGCAGACGGAGTGGTCGCAGCTGAAGGTGTGGCTCACCTCAACCACCGAGCAGTGGGCGGTGATTGCCGTGCAGGGTCCGCGCGCACGCGAAGTACTTGCGGGCCTCGTCGATGTCGACATCGGTGCCCACGCGTTCCCGCATATGAGCGTCGCACTCGGGCACATCTGCGGGGTGCCGATGCGGTTATTTCGCGTGAGCTTCACCGGGGAGGTCGGTTTTGAGGTGAACGTGCCGGCCGATTTCGGCAACGCGGTATGGGAGGCGCTGTGGGAGCGCGGCCGCGCCTGTGGTATGCAGCCTTACGGCACGGAGACCATGCACGTGCTGCGGGCCGAGAAGGGTTACATCATCGTCGGTCAGGATACCGACGGCACCGTGACGCCCGATGATGCCGGGCTCGCCTGGGCCATCGGCAAGAGCAAAGCGGATTTCGTCGGCAAGCGCTCCCTCGAGCGTCCCGCCATGAGTTCCCCGCAGCGCCGCCAGCTTGTGGGCCTCCTTACCCAGGATCCGCAGACGGTGCTCGAGGAGGGCGCGCAGGTCATGGCCGCGTCGGGCAGCCCGGTGCCGACCCGCCCGCTCGGTCACATCACCTCCTCCTACTACAGCGCCGCTCTCGGGCGCTCCATCGCGATGGGCCTGATCGGCGGGGGCCGCGCGCGGCTCGGACAGACCCTGTACGTGCCCACGAGCGCCGGGGAGATCGCGGTCGCGGTCGTCTCGCCGGTGTTCTATGACCCCACCGGAGCGCGCATCAATGGCTGACCTGAGTACGGCACGGCAGGGGCCAGCGCTGACCGAGACACTCTGGCTGCGCTCGCTGCCGGGTGCCTGCCGCTGGGTACTGCGCGGGGATGAGGCGGTGCGTCTTGCGGCCGCCGAAGCGCTCGGCGTGACGCTGCCCGCCGCGGCCTGTCGCGCGGGCGTGAGCGGGGAGCGCGCGGCGCTGTGGCTCGGGCCGGACGAGTGGCTGCTGCTCGCGCCGCTTGCGCAGTCGGGGCTCGCGCAGCGCATCGAGCGCGCGCTGGCAGGTCTGCCGCACTCGCTCGTCGATGTGAGCCATCGGCAGGTCGCGCTGCTGCTGGAGGGCCCGGCAGCGGCAACGCTGCTCGCGAGTGGCTGTGCGCTCGGTCTGGATGCGGCGGCGTTCCCGATCAGCATGTGCACGCGCACGATGCTGTCGAAGGCGGAAGTGCTGCTGTGGCGCACCGCCGCGGACAGCTTCCGCCTTGAGGTCTGGCGCTCGTTTGCCCCCTACGTCACGCAGTTCCTGAGCGAGGCCGCGCGCGGGATCATTTAGACAAGGCATTGTCGCAATTGGAGTCCCGGGGTGGGGGCTGCCCGCTACACTGCAGGGGGCAGCGCCCGTGGCTCCTTCCCCTCTGGCGGAGTAAAGACTCGTGAAGACGCATGTTCGGGTCCTGGTCATCGGCGGCGGCGTGGTCGGCGTCAGCACGCTTTATCACCTGACGAAAAAGGGCTGGCAGGATGTTGCCCTGATCGAGCGGTCCGAGCTCACCGCCGGCTCCACCTGGCACGCCGCGGGCCTCCTGCCGCTGTTCAACATGAGCTACACCGTCGGGCAGCTGCACAAGTACTCGGTCGACCTCTACAAGCGCCTGCCGGCGGAAACCGGCCAGGACGTGAGCTTCCACGTTTCCGGAAACCTGCGCCTGGCAACCTGCAAGGAGCGCATGGACGAGTACCAGAAGTACTGCGGCACGGCCAACACCATCGGCGTGCCCTTCGAGGTCATCTCGCCCCAGCGCGTCAAGGAACTGTGGCCGCTCGTGGAGCTCGGCGGCAGCCCCGACACCCCGGCGATCATCGGCGCGCTTTACCATCCGGATGACGGCCACATCGCCCCGGCCGATCTGACCATGGCGCTGCGCAAGGGGGCCCGCAGCAGCGGTGCGGAGATCTACGAGCACACCGAGGCGCAGGCGATCGAGCGCACGAGCGCCGGTGAGTGGCGCGTGCGCACTTCCGGGGGCGAGATCGTGGCCGAACACCTGGTGTTCGCCAGCGGCAACTACGCCCGCCAGCTCGGCAAGCTCATCGGGCTGAACGTGCCGGCGATCCCGGTCGAGCACCAGTACATCGTCTACGATGAGTCCCCGGAGCTTAAGTCCTACCGTCAGTCGGGCGGCCGTGAGCTTGCGGTGCTGCGCGAGTCTGATCAGTCCTATTACCTGCGCGAAGAGCGCATGGGCTGGATCCTGGGACCGTACGAGAAAGGCGCGCCGGCGCGCTTCGCGGACGGGGTGCCGGACTGGTTCGGGCGCAGTCTCTTCCCCGGGGACCTCGATCGGCTGATGCCACACGTCGAGGCGGCGGTGCGCCGCGTGCCGGCGCTGGAGAACTGCGGCATCAAGGACATCGTCAACGGCCCGATCTCGTACACCCCGGATGGCAGTCCGCTCATCGGCCCCGCCTGGGGCGTGCACAACGTGTGGCTCAACGAGGGGCACAGCTTCGGCATCACCGCCGCCGGGGGCTCCGGGTGGCAGCTGGCCGAATGGATCACCGAGGGGGAACCTGGCATCGACATGCTGGCGGTGGATCCGCGGCGCTTCGGTGCCTACACGAGCAAGCGCTACGTGGTGAAGAAGAACGAGGAAACCTACCGCAACGTGTTCACCGTGCACTTCCCGGACGAAGAGCGCGCCGATGCGCGCCCGGCAAAGACGAGCCCGGTGTATGACAAAATCGATGCGCGCGGCGCGGTCTGGGGCCAGCGCTATGGCTGGGAGCGCGCCAACTGGTTCGCTCCGAAGGGCGTTGAGCGCAAGGATCACTGGAGTTTCCGGCGCACCAACTACTTTGCGCACGTCGGCAACGAGGTGCGCCTCATGCGCGAGCAGGTCGGGCTCATCGACCTGACCCCCTTTACCAAGCACGAGGTGAGCGGCCCGGGCGCGGAGGCCTGGCTCGATCATCTCGTCGCCAACAAGGTGCCGGCCAAGGTCGGCCGTATGGCGCTCTCGCACGCGCTCACGCGCCGCGGTGGTATCCGCTCGGAATTCACCATCACCAGGATCGCGGACGAGCACTTCTACGTGGTCAGTGCGGGCGCGGCCGAGCGCTACGATGGCGATTACCTGCTGAAGGCGCTGCCGGGGGACGGCTCGGTCGGTGTGCGCAACATCACCAATACCCGCGGCTGTTTCGTGCTCGCCGGGCCCAAATCGCGCGCCGTACTCACGCAGCTGACCGACACGCCACTCGACAACGATGCCTTCCCGTGGCTTACCGCGCAGACCATCGAGGCGGCGCTCGCGGTGGATGTGTATGCGCTGCGCGTGAACTTCGTCGGCGCACTCGGCTGGGAGCTGCACTTTCCCATCGAATACGCCCACAATCTGTTCGATGCGCTGTTCGAGGCGGGGGCGAAACACGGCATCGGCATGGTCGGCATGCGTGCGATGGAATCGCTGCGCATGGAGAAGTCCTACCGTATGTGGGGCAGCGACATGACCCCCGACTACACCCCGTTTGAGGCGAGCCTGGATCGCTTCGTGCGCATGAAGAAGGCCACGTTCATCGGCAAGGAGGCCCTGGAGGGGCAGCTGGCGGCGGGGGTGCCGAACCGCTTCGTCACCCTGGAGGTGCACGGGGTGAGCGATGCGGATCCGCTGGGGAACGAGCCGCTCTTTGACAAGAGCGGCCGCATGATCGGCCGCGCAACTTCCGGTTACTACGGTCACCACATCAAGAAGAGTCTGGCGATCGGCTACGTCGAGGCCGAGTTTGCCGAAGTCGGCACGCCGCTTTCGATCCAGATCCTGGGAGAGCGCAAGCAGGCGACCGTGGTGCGCGAATCCCCGTACGATCCGGACAATCTGGACCTGAAGTCCTGAAGCGCGCCTGCGGCCGCGCCAGCCGTCGCGCCTCAGGCGAACACGAGCAGCGCGCCACCGAAGACGGCGAGCCCGATCACGAGAGCGATCACGCAGTAGCCCATGATGTCCTTGATGCCGAGGCGCGCGATCGCGAGGATCGGCAGCGCCCAGAACGGCTGGATCATGTTGGCGGTCTGCTCACCCATCGCCGTCGCCATGGCCGTGAGCGCCGGATTCACGTGCAGCTTCACGGCCGCAGGCACCATGAAGGGACCCTGCACCGCCCAGTGACCGCCGCCGGAAGGCACGAACAGACTAATGATGTTCGAGGAGATGAACGACCAGAACGGCAGCGTGTGCGCGGTGGAGAACTCGACGAACCGCGCCGCGATCAGGGCCGCAAGCCCCGTGCCGGTCATGATCCCCATGATGCCGCCGTAGAGGGGGAACTGCAGCAGAATGGGCCCCACCGTGCGCGCGCTCGTCTCGAAGGCGCGCACGTAGCGGATGGGGCGCCAGTGAAAGAGCAGTCCCAGCATCAGCACGATGAAGATGAAGCCGTTGATGTCCAGATGAAATCCCTTCTGACGGATGGTGTGGTACTCGTAGTACACCCCCATCAGCACCAGCAGCAGGCTCAGGGGCCAGGCATCCTCGAGCCGCGTGGCAAAGGTGCGCGGCCGCGGCGGCGGCACACCCTCCTCGTCCTGGGCGATCAGGGCCGCCCGCTCCACGCGCTTCATCTCCTGCCGGCGCGGTCCCATGAAACTCAGTGCGAGCGGGATCAGGATGAGCAGCAGTACCACCGGCACTAAGTTGTAGGCGGTGAAGATGGTCTGATCGAACCCGGCCACCTGGCCGGTGACCTTCTCCACGATGTTCAAGGCGCTGCCCGGGGTGGCGGTCGCGAGCGCGATCGAGCTGGACAGCCCCGAGGCCCACACCATGAAACCCATGTAAGCGGCCGCGACCAGGAAGCTGAAGTCCACGTCCTCGAGGCGCTTGGCGATCTCGCGCGCCACGAGTGCCCCCACCACGAGCCCGAATCCCCAGTTGAGCCAGGAGCCGATCGCCGCGGCGTAAAACACCGTGAGGGCCGCGCCGGTCTGTCCGCTGGGCACCTCGGCCAGGCGGCGCAGCAGACGCTTCACGAGCGGCGCGGCGGCGAGCGTCACGCCCGTCACCAGCACGAGCGCCATCTGCAGGGCAAAGGCGAGGATGTCCCAGATGCCCTTGTACCAGGCGTCGATCACCTGCCCGGGACGGCTCGCGGTCCCGATGAGCGCTGCGGCCACCGTGATGAAAGTGAGGATGACGGCGTACAGGTAGGGGTTGGGAATGTAGCGCTCGGCGTAGCGCACGCACCCTCGTGTCAGCTGGCGCAGCATGGCGCGACTCCTTCTTTTTTGAGCACCCGGCCCGTGTGCGTCCGGCCGCCTGATTGTAAGGCCTCGGGGTTTGCGTGCGCGCTGGGGGCGCGGTCGGTGTTGGTTCGCGCCCCGGGTCAGGGGCGAGGGAAGCGCTTTTTTATATGACCGTATAGTGTTGCGACCCCCGAAACGGCTATATATTATCGATAGCATAATACTACGAGCGAGCTGTCCGGCCGCGTGTTGCCCGAGCGCGAAACGAGTCTCGTCCCCTGCTCCGTCACGCCCCAGGAGCGCCCCTTCGCGTGGCTTTGTCTGCTGATCCTGCTGCTGAGTTCGCCTGCCGCACTCGGCGCGCCTGCCCCGCTCGACCTCAATACCTTTGATGCCCTGAAGCGATCGGTTACGCTCGCCAACGGCGAGACCCTGGCCTACGTACCGCTCGGTAATGCCGCCGGGCCCCCCGTGGTGCTGATCCACGGCTACACCGACAGCGCGCGCGACTGGGTGCCGCTCGTGCCCTACCTCGCCCCACAGCTGCGTCTCATCCTCGTCGACCTGCGCGGTCACGGCCGCTCGGGGAAACCCGACTGCTGCTATACGCGCCTGGACTTCGCCTACGACGTGAAGCTCCTGCTGGATGCATTGCGCATCGAGCGCGCGGACATCGTCGGTCACTCCATGGGCAGCATCGTCGCGCAGACTTTCGCCGAGTACTGGCCGGAAAGGACGCACCGTGTCGTGCTCATCGCCTCAAGCGGCGGTCCGCGCGCAGGTTCCGCGCCGCCCAAGCCCGCCTACGACTACGCCGCCGAGATCCGCAAACTGCACGAGCCGATCGACCCGGACTCCCCGTTCATGATCCAGTGGTGGTCCTCGCCGACGCCGGTCGATGCGGATTTCCTGCGTCGCCAGCGCCAGGACGCCGCGGCCATCCCGCTGCGCGTGTGGCTCGCGGTCCTCGACCAGGGGCTCATCGATTCGGATCTGCAGCGCACGTTGCCGAAGCTCACCGCGCCGACGCTGCTCATCTGGGGCAGCAAGGATCCGATCATGTCGGAGGAGGTGCGTCAGACCCTGCGCGAGGCGCTGCCGCACGCGCAGGTGAAGATCTTCGAGGGCCTGGGGCACAACCCCTTCTGGGAGGACCCGCAGGGCTGCGCCCGCGTGATCAATGCATTCCTGAGTGCCGGCGCGCACAGCGCACCCGGCGCACGCTAGCGGTTTTTTTCGCCGATTGAATCGATCAGATGCTGCAGGGGAGTTTCCACATATGAAATCGAAGACAGTGATGGCGGCTCTTTACTCGCTCGCTCTCGGGCTCCTGTTCACGCTCCTCGCAGCTGCAGCGCCCGCGCTGGCGCAGGAGCAGGCGTCGGCCACCGAGTCCTCCGGCGAGATCCAGACCATCATCGTCAGTGCGCGCAAGCGCGAAGAGTCGATCGCCGAAGTCCCGACCAGCATCACGGCCTTCACGAGCGAGACCATCAAGGACTACAACATCCAGTCCTTCAGCGACTACGCCACCAAGACGCCGAACATGTCCTTTACCTACGGCGGGGGTCCCACCGGCTTTGCCGATGCGCGCACCATCTCCATCCGCGGCATCACCGGGCAGAACCTGTTCGGCACGGCCGGCGCCACGGGCTTCTACATCGATGACACCCCGGTGCCCGGCTCGATCGATCCGCGCGTGGTGGACCTCGCCAGCATCGAGGTCCTCAAAGGACCGCAGGGCACGCTGTTCGGCGAGAGCTCCCTCGGCGGCAACGTGCGCCTGATCACCCGCCAGCCGAACCTCACCGAGTCGGCAGTCGGCTACATGGCCGAGGCCGGTGCAACTTCCGGCGGCGGCAGCGCCGATGGCGGCGTCAGCGGCGTCGCCAACATGGTGCTGATACCGAGCACGCTCGCGTTGCGGGTCGTGATGTACGGCAACCACGACGCCGGCTATCTGCACCGCTCCTACCCGACCGATCAAAACCCCGACAACCCCTGCACCAGTGACGCATTTCTGAGCTGCCCGCGCACCAGCGTCGGCGACCAGGGAGCCGTGACCTCGTACGGCGCCTCGGGCGCGCTGCTGTGGCGGGCGAGCGAGAACCTCGACGTGAAGCTGCGGGTCATGTTCCAGAATTCCGAGGACCATGGGTTCCCGGCGGCGTTTGCACCGCTGCCGACCTTTGAACCGGAATACACCCTCGACCGCCCCTTCAGCGTACAGCCGCGCGCGACCGACACCTGGACGATGCCGACGCTCGATCTGAAGTACTCGGGCACGGGCTGGTCGGTGGTGTGGGCCAACGCATACTTTTACCGGCACACGCAGGACATCGAGGATTCCAGCTACGGCACGCAACAGGTGCTCACCGGGCCGATTTACCTGATGACCGGGGTGCCGGCGCAGCCTTACCTGTGGATCGGTGACCGCAATCACGACCAGGTCACGAGCGAGATGCGTTTCTCCTTCGATCCGATCCACAACTGGAGCGGTACCTTCGGTCTGTACTACTCCAACACCCATACACGCTTCACGATTCCGCCGACCTACGCGAACGGTCTGTCCGCACCCGGGACGACGTCCTGCTCCTTCGGCAGCCCGCAGTTCCCCTGCACCGTACAAAGCCCGGCGTGGCCCACGAATGAGATCTGGCAGCAGACCAACCCCGGCACCGAGGAGGACAAGTCGATCTTCGGTGAGGCCTACTACAAGTTCCTGCAGAAGTGGACGCTGACTCTCGGATTGCGTGGCTACTGGCTCAATCAGACCACCGACTACACCGCCAACGGTTTCCTCAACGGCGGTCCGAGCCCGAGTGCCCCGCAGTCCAACAGCCAGAGCGGGGTGAACCCCAAGGTCGCGCTGCAACTGCAGGCGACCGACTCAACGATGGTGTACGCCTCCGCGTCCAAGGGCTTCCGCGCCGGCGGTGCGCAGGCGAATTTCCCCGGCTGCTCCTCCTCGCTGCCCGTGTCGGCGATCACCGATGTGCGCTCGGACACGCTGTGGACGTACGAACTTGGCACCAAGGTTCAGCTGCCGAACGTACTGATCTCGGCCGCCGCGTACGACATCGAGTGGAGCAACCTGCAGCAGCAGGTCGCGCTCCCGTGCGGCTTTTATGTGCAGGTCAACGGCAACAAGGCGCGGGTGGACGGCGGGGAGATCGAGGCGAACGGCACCGTCGTGCGGGGACTGTCCTATCGTCTCGGGCTCGGTTACGAGAAGACTGACATTACCGACCCGGGCGCCCTCGCCTTTGCGGGTGTGAGCCCGGGCAGCCGCATCAGCGGCGTGCCGGCCTTCACCGGCTCGGCCGGTGGCGTCTACACCCGCCCGCTCAACGCCAATATGGATGGTTTCGTGTCCGCCGACTACAGCTACACCAGCAACAGCATCTCGCTGCTGGTCGGCGGCGGTGGCGAGCAGGCGACGCGCGCCGGCTTCTCACTCGTCAACCTGCGCTTCGGCGTCTCGCAGGGGCTGTCCGAGCTGGCGCTCAACGTCCACAACCTCTTCAACGCCAAGCCCAATCTCGGGGACATCGGCTACATCGGCTACGCGCAGTTCAACGCCGCCGGCACGGTGATCCCGCAGGTGGCGACGCTGCAGCCGCTCACGGTGACCCTGCAGTACACCAAGTCGATTCAGTAGGCACCGTGCAAAGCTGCGGGCGCACTAAGCGCCCGCAGCCTTGCGGGTGAGCGGAGGTGCGCCGGCGGTCCCCATCGCCCAGGCACGCAGCAGTTCCAGCTGCAGGCGCAACTGCTCGATCTGCCGCTGCGCGGGCCAGTCCCCGGCGTTGGCGACCGCACCGGCGGTGAGTCCGTTGATGAAGGTCACGAGCGAGCGCAGCACCTGCTCGCGGGTCAGCGCCGACCACTGCGACCACTCCGGCCAGCATTGCGCGAGGCAGCGCTCGAAGAGGCGCAGGTACTCGCGGTGTACCCAGGTGTTGATGCGTTTCAAGCGCTTGTCCGTGCTCACCTGTCCCCAGAACGTGGTCCAGAAGGCGCACTCGGTGCGGCGCTGCTCATCCACGGGCAGCGCCTCGGTCAGCAGTGTCAGCAGGTCCGGTCGCGCCCCGGCCACCGCCGGCTGGCTCAGCCGCTCATCGATGCGCCGCAGGATGAGCCGCAAGGCTGCGATGATGATGTCCTGTTTGCTGTCAAAGTAATGGGCCAGCATCCCGGTGGTGTAGCCGGCGCCGCGCGCGATGCGCACCATGCTCGCCTTCTCGAAACCGTGCTCGGCGACGACCCGGCAGGCGACCAGTGCAATCTCATCGCGACGCTTCTCGTGGTCTACGATCTTGGGCATAGGCGCATGGTACTTAAAGTGAGCTGCCCGGCGCAGGCGCCGCCGAGTCAGGTTCGAGCCCGGCATCCGCCTGCGCCGCCCGGCGCTGCTCCGCGGGCAGGTCAAAGGCGCGGTACGCCCAGAGATACACCCCTGCGGATACCGGCAGCCCGATCAGCATGGCGATGTCGGCGCCGCCGAGGGCCTGGGCGATCGGCCCGCGCCACTCATCGGTGCTGAAGAACGGAATCATCGCCGCGAACCCGACCGCGTAGGCGAGAAGGCCGCGCCAGTTCCAGCGTCCGTACATACCGTTCGGGTTGAAGATCTCGCGGATCGAGTAGTGGCCCTTGCGCACGATGTAGAAGTCGATGAGGTTGATGGCCGTCCAGGGGGTGAAGAGGTAGAGCAGCACCGCGAGCAGGTCCGCGAAGCGGCTGCCGAAGCTGCTGGAAGAGGCCAGCGCAATCGCCGTGCTCGCGAGGAAGGCCACCGCAAGACTGCCCAGGCGCTTGCGGACCGTGCTCTTCAGCGGCTTCACCGTGTCCGCCACGCTCAGGAGCGTCAAGGATGCACCGTAGAAATTTAAGGTGGAGATCGTGACGAGGCCGAGCAGCGCACCAATCAAGAGCACCTCACCGAAGCCCGGATAGATGCGATCGGCGGCAAGTTCCATCGCGGCAGCGACGTCAAGCTTGGGGGCGGCGGCCGCGGCCAGGGTCCCGACCAGCATCATCCAGGCACCCCCGATCAAGGCCCCGAGGTAGGTCCACCAGAATGACTCGCGCACGCTCACATCGCGGGGCAGGTAGCGCGAGTAGTCCGAGACATAGATCGACCAGCTCAGCTGGTAGGAGGCCGCGCCAAAGAGCTGCGTGAGAAAAGGCACGCCGCGAAAACCGGCCGGATCCCACTGCGAGGCGGGAAAGCGCAACCAGAAGAGCGCACCCACGGAAAACACCGTGAGGATGCCGATCATGAGAGCGGCGAGCAGGCGCTGCGCCAGATGGATCTTGTCGTACCCCACGGCGGCAAGAGCGAGCGCGAGCAGTGCGAACACCGTGAGCACGCTCGGGGAAGTCGCGGCGATCGAGGGCGCAAGCTGATGGACCGCCTGCCCGGCAAGCACCTGGTTGAAGGCGTTATAGCCCACGTAGGACACCAGGGCGACCGCCCACACGAGCAGCGCCCCGGTGTAGCCAAACTGCGGCCGCGACTGGATCATCTGCGGCAGGCCCAGCTGCGGCCCCTGGGTGGAGTGGAAGGCCATAAAAAAGGTGCCCAGCAGGCACCCGAGGATCACGGCCACGGCCGTCCACAAAAGATTGCCCCCGAGGGCGATCCCGATCACCCCGACCGCCACGGTCGCCAGGTGCGCATCGCCCGCGAACCACACCGGCCACAGGTGCCAGACCTTGCCGTGTCGCTCGGCCAGCGGCACGTAGTCGATCGAGCGCGATTCGATGAGCTTCGCCATGAGCCTCGAAGGCGGCCTTTTATTTCATTATGCCCTCAACATTACCGGAAACCGGCCGCTGACGGGCGTGAACTGGCGCAGCCGCGCCGCCCTGGCCGGCCGCAAAGACGGGAAGATCGAGCGCTAAGGGGCAGCGCTATCCGCCGCCGGTGAGCGCGATGAACTCAGGATGTTCACGCAGGGGGGCCAGATCCGGATCGCGCCTCATCCAGGCGAAGTTAAGCTGGCCCTTGCCCACGGCCTGACGCAGCACCTCTATGGCCCGCGGCAGCTGATCCAGACGCGCATACAGACAGGCACAGTTGTAAAGCATCATCGGGTCATCCGGATTGATCTCGAGCGCTTTGGCGCCCTCGAGCAAAGCCTGGTCCTTGCGATCCCGCTCGGCGAGCGTGACCGCATAGAACATCCTCATGCGCGCATCGTCCGGACTCTGCAGCAGGTAGTTCGGCAACAGCTCGAGCATCCGGTCACGGGCCGCGACTTCTTCTTCTTTGCGTCCGAGTTCCTCGCAGGTCATCGCCAGGTCCGCATAACCGGACACGAACGAGGGTTTCAGCTCCGTGACCCGCCGGAACAGGTCGTGTGCAAGGTCGAATTCCCCGTTGGTGAAATGAATGCGGCCGAGCGTCCAATGCGCGATGAAATCGGAGGGGTCCAGTTCGATCGCCTTGCGACTCGAGGCGCTCGCCTCGTTCAGCTTGCCCCAGATGAAGTAAGACAGGCCCATCGCGGTATAGGCTTCCGGCAGGTTGCCGTCGTACATCAAGGCCTTGAAGCTCAGCTCCTGCGCCTGGTTGCGGTACTTCTCGTCGCGGGAGAAGTACTGATACATCTGCCCGTAGGCGCTCGAACAGGCCGCGTACGCGGCCGCGTAGCGCGGATCAAGTTCGATCGCCTTCTCGAACAGTTGGATCGCGTATTCGAGGCTGCGCTTGGTCAGCCGATACAGATAGTCCTGGCCGCGCAGATACAGATCGTAGGCCTGAACATTCGCGGTCTGGCGCTTGGTGAGAGATACCTTTTCGGAGAATGACAGCTTCAGCTTCAGAGCCTCGACGATCTGCTTCGCCACCTGCTCCTGGATGTCGAAGATGTCATCGAGCTTGCCCTTGTAGGTCTCCCCCCAGATCTGGCGGTTGCTGTCCACATCCACCAGCTCGACCGTGATGCGCACCGAATCCTGAAAGCGGCGCACGCTGCCGCCGACCACGTAACGAGCGCCCAGCTCCGCGCTGATGGCGCGTAAATCGTGCTTGCGATCCTTCAGTTGCCGGGTCGCCGAGCGCGACACCAGTTCGATCTCGCTCACGCGCGAGAGTCGCGCGATCAGCTCCTCGGTCAGGCCATCACTGAAGTAGTCGGTCTCCTGATCCGTGCTGATGTTGTCAAAGGGCATCACCGCGAGCGCACCGCGTCCACCGCTCGCCGCCACCACAGCTGCCGGGGCGGCGTGATCCGCGCTCGCACTCGCGGCCTTCGGCTCAGGGGCGCGTGCCGGGGGCGGTGGGGGCGGCGGGGCGCTCTTGACGCCGATCCGCTCGAGCGAGCGCAGGATCGCCTTGAGCGTCGAATCGGATTCGGCACCGACGTAGTATTCGATGTGCTGGATGCCGGCCAACTGATAGCGCAGGCTCGGTGGAATCACCGTCGGCTCCAGATGCACCGGCAGGATGTGCCCCTTACGCTCGCTCACCAACATGACTTCCTTGAGCACGTTGTGCGAGTGCACCGCCGACTCGCTCACCATCAGCACCACCACCTTGGCACTTTCCAGCGCGTTGACGATCTGCTCGCTCCATAACGAGGCCCCATCGATGCCGCTCTGGTCGATCCATAAGGACATCCCGGCCGCGCGCAGCTTGCCCGCCAGCTCGAGCACGCGGGCCGCATCGTCACGGGCATAGCTGATGAAGACCTCGGCGGGTTGCGCCACGGGGGCCCCTGGGTTGCAGTTGGGATGGTTCTCGAGCCGTCTGCAAAAAGGTTAGCACGAAGCAGAAGCGTAGCGGCCTCGGGCGGTGCGGGCCGGTGCCCGCCCGCACCCCGCCGATAGGCCGGATTTTGTCGCAATCAGGCAAGAAAGGCGTAAAATCCGGCATGTGACCCTGCCCCGCAGCAAGTTCGCGTTCTTGACCCTGCCGCGCTACTCGATGATCGCGTTGTCGAACGCGGTCGAGCCGCTGCGCATGGCGAACATCCTCACCGGCCAGACGGTCTACGAGTGGTCGATCGTGAGCCTCGAGGGTCCGCCGACCCCGGCGAGCAACGGGCTGCAGCTGTCTCCCACGATCCCGCTTGAGTCGCTCGGCGCGGTCGACATTCTCTTCGTGTGCGGGGGCGTCGATGTGCAGGCCGGTGTGTCGGCGAAGCTCCTCGCGGCGCTCAAACGCTGCGCCGAGCGGCGGGTGCCCCTCGGTGCCTTGTGCACCGGCGGCTATGCGCTCGCCAAGGCGGGACTCCTGGATCGCTACCGCGCGACGATTCACTGGGAAAATCTCTCGGCGCTGCGCGAGGAGTTTCCGCGTATTCACCTCAGCGACCAGCTCTTCAGCATCGACCGCGACCGCTTCACCTGCTCTGGCGGGGTCGCGCCGCTGGATCTGATGCTGCACCTGGTGGAGACCAAGCTCGGGGCGCACGTCTCGCAGCTGATCTCCGAGCAGTTCATCGTCGATCGGGTGAGAAACGACCGCGACCGGCAATACGTGCCGCTGCGTGCCCAGATCGGCGTCTCGCACGAGAGCCTCATCAAGGTCGCACAGCTGATGGAGGAGAACATCGAGCGGCCGCTGTCACTGGATGAGATCGCCACCGCCACCGGGCTGTCGCGGCGCCAGATCGAGCGGCTCTTCAAGCGCCACCTCAACTGCGTGCCGAAACGCTACTACCTGCAGATGCGGCTGCGCCGGGCCCGCGAGCTGCTGCTGCAGACCTCGATGCCGATCATCGACATCACCACCGCCTGCGGCTTTCAGTCGCCGCCGCATTTCTCCCGCTGCTACCGCGCGCAGTTCGGCTGCCCGCCCAGCGCTGAGCGCCAGACGCGGGCGGGCAAGACGGCCGCCACCGCCACCGCCGAACCGGTCCCGGCTTAAGTCCAACACGCCGCCCCTGCACTTGCCTTTTTTTCACCCCCTGTCGCCGGCGGACATGCCGCGGTCGCGAAGCAGCCATTGCCTCGGATACCCTGCCCTTACCATCCTCGTCTGAGCAGCCGCGCGAGCTGCTAACCCGAAGTCGCGCATGGAGATTTCGACAATGGCAGAGCAAGCCGACGCCGATTTCAATCTGCGCGACCTCAATGACCAGGAGCTGACCGAGCAGGTGCACGATGACCTGTACAACGGGCTGAAGGCCGAGGTCGAGGAAGCCACGCGCCTCTTTTTAGAGCGTGGCTGGAGCGCGGAGCGGACGCTCAACGATGCGCTCGTTGAGGGCATGCGCATCGTCGGCATCGATTTTCGCGACGGCATCCTCTTTGTTCCGGAGGTGCTGCTCGCGGCGAACTCGATGAAGGGCGGAATGGAGATCCTGCGGCCGCTGCTCGCCGAGACCGGCGTGCCGCCCATCGGCAAGATCGTGATCGGCACCGTCAAGGGTGACATCCATGACATCGGCAAGAACCTGGTGTCCATGATGCTCGAGGGCGCAGGCTTTGAAGTCATCGACCTCGGCATCAACAACCCGGTCGAGAAATACCTGGCGGCGCTCGAACAGCACAAGCCGGACATCCTCGGCATGTCGGCGCTCCTGACGACCACGATGCCTTACATGAAGGTCGTCATCGACAAGATGAAGGAATCAGGCATCCGCAACGACTACATCGTGTTGGTCGGCGGTGCCCCGCTGAATGAGGAATTCGGCAAGGCGGTCGGCGCGGACGCCTACTGCCGCGACGCGGCCATCGCGGTGGAGACGGCGAAGAGCCTGCTCGCCGCGCGCCGTGCCTCGCACGCCGCCTGATCCTCACCGGCACCGGAACAGTATGGATACGCGCCGCGGCACACTCGTCATTGCCTGCGGCGCACTGGCGCGCGAGATCGCCGCCCTCAGGCGCGCCAATGACTGGACGGCGCTCGACGTGCGCTGTCTGCCCGCGGAACTGCACAACCGTCCCGAACGCATCGCACCGGCGGTGCGCGCGGAAGTGCGCGCGCAGCGTGAGCACTACGCGCAGATCTTCGTTGCCTACGCCGACTGCGGCACCGGCGGGCAGCTCGATACCGTGCTCGCCGAGGAAGGCGTGGAACGGCTCCCCGGCGCGCACTGCTACGAGTTCTTTGCCACAGCGGCGGTGTTCGGCGAACTTGCGGCGGCGGAACCCGGCACCTTTTACCTGACCGACTTCCTGCTGAAGAACTTCGAGCGCCTCGTGGTGCGCCCGCTCGGGCTCGATCGGCATCCGCAGCTGAAGGATGAATACTTCCGCAACTACCGCCGGCTGGTGTACCTCGCACAGGCGCAGAAGCCGGGCAGCATCGAGCGCGCGCGCGAGATCGCCGCCTATCTTGGCCTGAGCTTCGAGTACCGCTTCACCGGGTACGGGGAGCTCGGTACGCGCCTGCGTGCCCTGGCCAGCCAGGATCCCCTGGCATGGCAAGCCTGATCATCATCTCCTGGCGGGACATCCCCGCGCAGGTGCTCGTCAAGCGCGGTCGGGAGACCGCCAAGGTGCCACTGTCGGCACGCTTCCAGGAAGCGGTCGACCGCGCCGCCATGCGCGCCGGCAAGGGCAGCTCGGATGCGTACCTGGCGGACTGGAAGCGCAGCGCGCCGAAGCCCTGTGGCGAGGATCTGCCCGCCGAAGCGGCCGCTGAAGCCGCGCGCCTCGAGGCGGCTTTCACCGATGCGGACCTTGAGGCACTCATCCGCGCCAAGGGTCTCCTGGCGGCAGGCTCCTGAAGGTGTACCGGGTCAGACAGTGGTCGGTGCGTCATGCGCGCGGCCTGAACGCCTTCTACCGCGCGTTCGAATCCACACTCGTACGGCTGCACCCGCTCTTTAACGCGATCGGCTACGAGCGGCTCGAGCGCCCGGTCGCCGCCGTGGAAGGCTCCGTGAAGGGCTTGCTCTTCGACTGCCGCATGTGCGGGCAGTGCATCCTCAGCTCCACCGGCATGGCCTGCCCGATGAACTGCCCGAAGAATCTGCGCAACGGACCCTGCGGCGGCGTGCGCGCGAACGGCAACTGCGAGGTACGTCCGCAGATGAAATGCGTGTGGCGCGAGGCGGTCGTGGGGGCGCAGCGCATTCCCGGCGGCGCCGAAGCGCTGCGTGAGGTGCAGGCCGCGGTCGATCGGCGCCTGCAGGGCCACTCTTCCTGGCTGCGCGTGGTGCGCGAACGCAGCGGAGCCTCCCCGCCGTGATCTTCGAGGACGAACCGGTCCCGGGGTATCCGCTGCCGATCCTCCCTGGGCACACCTCCCCGGGGCGTTTCGAGCGCGTGCTGCGCGCCGGGCAGTTCGCGGTGACGAGTGAGCTGGCGCCGCCGGATTCGGCAGATCCGGAGGACGTCTACCGCCGCGCGCGCATCTTTGACGGCTACGTGGACGCCATCAACGCCACCGACGGCAGCGGCGCGAACTGCCACATGTCGAGTCTTGCGGTGTGCGCGCTGCTCACCCGCGTCGGCTACGCCCCGGTGATGCAGATCTCCTGCCGTGACAAGAACCGCATCGCCATCCAGGGGGACATCCTCGGGGGTGCCGCCATGGGGGTGTGCAATCTTTTGTGCCTCACCGGGGATGGCGTGCAGGCGGGGGATCATCCGCAGGCGCTGCCGGTGTTCGATCTGGACTCCATGTCGCTTTTGGAAACGGCGCGGACGCTGCGCGACGAGCATCATTTTCTCTCCGGCCGCAAGATCAGCTTCGCACCCCGCGTACTGCTCGGGGCGGCCGAGAATCCCTTTGCCCGGCCGCTCGAGTGGCGCGCCACGCGGCTTGCGAAGAAAGTGGCGGCGGGCGCGCAGTTCATCCAGACCCAGTTCTGCTACGACGTGCCGCTCTTGAGGAGTTTCATGGACCAGGTGGAAGCCCTGGGCCTCATCGAGAAGGTGTTCATCCTGGTCGGCGTCGGGCCCCTGCGTACCGCCAGGGCCGCCGAGTGGATCCGCGCACACGTGCCCGGGGTGCACATCCCGGATGCGGTGATCGCCCGGCTGCAGGGTGCCGCCGATCAGACCCTCGAGGGCCGCAAACTCTGCACCGAGCTCATCCAGGAGATCCGCACCATCAGGGGCGTGCACGGGGTGCACCTCATGGCCTATCGCCAGGAAGAAACCGTGGCCGAAATCATCGATCGCTCCGGGGTGCTCGGCGGCCGCGTGCCCTGGCACCCGCAGCGCGACCTGCAAACGAATCCAGACAGGAAAGTGTCATGACCGATACCGTCATCAGTTCCGCCACGCGCGAAGTCATCATCGGCTTCGAGCGCCCCTTCGTCATGATCGGCGAGCGTATCAATCCCACGGGCCGCAAGATCCTCGCCGCCGAGATGTCGGCCGGCAATTTCAGCCGCGTCGAGTCCGATACGCTCGCGCAGCTTGCCGCGGGCGCCCACATGCTCGACGTGAACGCCGGCATTCCGCTCGCCGACGAGCCGGCCATCCTCGCCAGGACCATCCAACTCGTGCAGTCGATCACCGACGTGCCCCTGTCGATCGATTCCTCGATCGTCGCCGCGCTCGAGGCGGGACTTGCCGTGTACAAGGGCAAGCCGCTGGTGAACTCGGTGACCGGTGAAGAGGAGCGCCTCGAGAGCGTGTTGCCGCTGGTGAAGAAGTACGGCGCGGCGGTGGTGGCGATCTCCAATGACGAGACCGGCATCTCCGAAGACCCCGACGTGCGCTTCGAAGTGGCAAAGAAGATCGTGCATCGCGCCGCCGATTACGGCATCCCGGTGAGCGACATCGTCGTGGATCCGCTCGTCATGCCGATCGGCGCGATCAACCAGGCGGGCGTGCAGGTCATGCGCCTGCTCGGACGGCTGAAGCATGAACTGAAGGTCAACACCACCTGCGGCGCCTCGAACGTGAGCTTTGGGCTCCCCGCGCGCGAGGGCATCAGCGCGGTGTTCCTGAGCATGGCGATCGGTGCGGGGCTGACCTCCGCCATCATGAACCCCATGCACGTGGAGATCGTGAAGGCCTGCATGGGGGCGGATGTCATGATGGGCCACGACCCGGACTGCGCCCGCTGGATCAGGCGCTTCCGCGAGGCCCCGGCGCTGCAGGCCGGCGGCGGCACGGCGACCCCTGCAGAAGGGGCGGCCCGCGGGCGCCGCGAGGGCGGACATCGGAGGCGCGCCCAAGGCCCGGCATGAGCGACACGGACGCACTGGTCGTCTTCACCCCCTCGGGCAAACGCGGACGCTTCGCACTCGGCACACCGCTGCTGCAGGCCGCACGCACCCTCGGCGTCGACGTCGACTCGGTGTGTGGCGGGCGCGCCCTGTGTGGGCGCTGCCAGGTGCTCGTGATGGAAGGAGATTTTGCCAAGCACGGCATCAGCTCAACGGCCACGCACCTCTCCGCCCTGAGCGAGGCTGAACAAAGCTTCTCCCGGCGCCGCCCGCTGCCCGCCGGCCACCGTCTCTCCTGCCAGGCGCGAGTCGAGGGCAATCTCGTCGTCGATGTGCCCCCGGGCAGCCAGGTGCACCGCCAGGTGGTGCGCAAGGCCGCCGAGGCGCACGCGATCACCCTCGACCCGGTGGCGCGTCTGTATTACGTGGAGGTACGCGAGCCGGACATGTATGACCCGTCCGGGGATCTGCAGCGGCTCACCCAGGCGCTGGAGCGCGAGTGGCAGCTCTCGGGGTTGAGCTGCGATGTGGCGGTGCTGCAGAGCCTGCAGCCCGCACTGCGCAAGGGGGCCTGGAAAGTGACCGTCGCCGTGCACGGCGACACGCAGATTGTCGGGGTCTGGCCCGGCCTGCAGGAGCACATCTACGGGCTTGCGGTGGATGTGGGCTCGACGACCATCGCCGGGCACCTGTGCGATCTGGAGTCCGGTGAGGTGGTCGCCTCCGGCGGCCTGATGAATCCGCAGATCCGCTTCGGCGAGGATCTGATGAGCCGCGTCTCCTACTCGATGATGCACCCGGGGGGCGCGGCGCAGATGACGCAGGCCGTGCGCGCCGCGCTGAACTCCCTCGCCGCCGAGGTGGCCCGCGAGGCCAGAGTGACGCTGACGGACATTCTGGAGCTCACCCTCGTCGGCAATCCGATCATGCACCACCTGGTGCTCGGCATCGATCCGGTTGAGCTTGGCGGCGCGCCCTTTGCGCTCGCGACCGATGAAGCCCTCACGTTCACGGCGCGCGAGATCGGCCTCGAACTGCATCCGGGCGCGCGTCTGTACACCCTGCCGTGCATCGCCGGACATGTGGGCGCGGACGCCGCCGGCGTCATCCTCGCCGAGCGCCCGGATCTTTCCGAGAAACTCACGCTGCTGGTGGATGTGGGCACCAACGCCGAGATCGTGCTCGGCAATGAGCAGCGTCTGCTCGCCTGCTCGAGCCCGACGGGACCCGCGTTCGAGGGCGCGCAGATCAGTTGCGGCCAGCGCGCCGCCCCCGGGGCGATCGAGCGGGTGCGCATCGATCCGGTGACGCTCGAGGCGCGCTTCAAGGTGATCGGCTCGGACCTGTGGTCGGATGAGCCGGGCTTCGAGGCCGCCGTGACGCGCACCGGCGTCACTGGCATTTGCGGCTCCGGCATCATCGAGGTGATCGCCGAGATGTATCTTGCCGGCATCATCAGCCAGGACGGGGTGATTGACGGGGCGCTCGCCGCCCGCAGTGATCGCATCGTGGCCACGGGGCGCACCTTCGCCTACACCGTCTATCGCGGCGCCGTGCCGCTGCAGATCACGCAGAACGACGTGCGCGCCATTCAGCTCGCCAAGGCAGCGCTGTACGCGGGCGTGCAGCTGCTCATGGACCACCTGGGCGCGAAGCAGGTCGAGCGCATCCGCCTCGCCGGCGCCTTCGGCAGTCACATCGACGTGAAATACGCCATGGTCCTCGGCATGATCCCGGACTGCGATCTTTCGCAGGTCTCCTCGGCCGGTAACGCTGCCGGCACCGGCGCGCGCATCGCGCTGCTGGACAAGTCCGCACGCAAGACGATCGAGGATCTGGTGCGGCGGGTGGAGAAGATCGAAACGGCGATCGAGCCGAAATTTCAGGCGCACTTCGTCGAGGCGATGGGCATCCCGCACTCCACGGCCGCCTTTTCGAATCTGAGCAAGGTCGTGCCGCTGCCGCAGGCAAAAGCGGCCGCCCCGCGCGCCGGTGCGCGCGGCCGCCGGCGCCCGAGTGCGTGAGCGCACCCGCGGTCCGCTGGGGCTGCCCGGGTCCGGGCATCTGTGCCGGAGGATGCGCCCGAGGCGATCGTGGCCGCCCTGCTCGGGTTTGTGCCGAACGCCGGGCCGCGCTAGATGTTGGAGTCGGGGAACGAGGCCTTGCGGCGGTTGATGTAGTCGTTGAGCGCCTCGTCCACGGCCGGATCAAGCGCGGGCGCTTGGTATTCGGCGAGCTGCTTCTTCCAATAGGCGTTGGCACGCTGGGCGGTATCCTTCGCGCCCTCCGCCTCCCACTGCTCGACGCTGTTGTTGTCCGCCAGGGGTGAGCGGTAGAAGGCGGTCTGGAAGTTCGCCTGGGTGTGCGCGCAGCCGAGGAAGTGCTTCCCCGGACCGACCTCGCGGATGGCATCCAGAGCCTGGCCATTTTCAGACAGATCCACGCCCGCGAGCAGCGTATGCATCATGCCGGCCTGGTCCGCATCCATGACGAACTTCTCGTACCCCATGGCGAGTCCGCCCTCGAGCCAACCGGCGGTGTGCAGCACGAAATTCACCCCGCCGAGGCAGGTGGGCACGAGCGTATTGGCCGACTCGTACGCGGCCTGGGCGTCCGGGATCTTCGAGGCGCACAGCGCGCCACCGGAGCGGAACGGCACACCCAGGCGCCGCGCGAGCGCGGCCATGCAGTAAAGCACCAGCGCAGGCTCGGGCGTGCCGAAGGTCGGGGCGCCCGACTGCATCGAGAGCGAGGAGGCGAAACTGCCGAGCACCACCGGCGCGCCCGGATTCACCAGCTGCGCGAGCCCCATGCCGGCCAGCGCCTCGGCCAGCGTCTGCGCCACCGTGCCGGCGACCGTCACCGGCGACATGGCGCCCGCCAGGATAAAGGGGGTGACGATCGTGGCCTGGTTCGCGCGCGCGTAGGTCTTCAGCGCCCCGAGCATGGTGGCATCCCAGGTGAGCGGTGAGTTGGCATTGATCAGGCTGATGATGCAGGTGCGCGCCTTGCCGGTCTTGGGATCGGTAAATTCCTCGCCGAAGAGGATCTTGGTCATCTCCACCGTGTCGTGGGCGCGTTCCGGGTGCGTCACCGAGCCCATGTACGGCTTGTCGCTGTACTTCATGTGCGTGTAGACCATGTCGAAGTGCCGCTTGTTGACCGGCAGATCGACCGGCTCGCAGATGGTGCCGCCGGAGTGGTGCAGCGAGGTCGAGACGTAGGCGAGCTTGACGAAGTTGCGGAAATCCTCGATGCGCGCGTAGCGGCGTCCCTCATCAAGGCTGCGCACGAAGGGGGAGCCGTAGGCCGGGGCGAACACGGTGCGGTTGCCGCCGATGATGACGTTGCGGGCCGGATTGCGCGCGTACTGGGTGAACTCCTGCGGCGCCGAGCGGCGCACCAGGGAGCGGCACAGGCCGCGCGGGAAATGCACGCGCTCGCCCCGCACGTCCGCTCCGGCCGCCTTCCACAGTTCCAGTGACTCCGGGTCATCGCGGAAATCGATGCCGATCTCCTCCAGAATCGTGTCCGCGTTGCGCTCGAGCAGCTCGAGCCCCTCGGGGCCGAGCACCTCGTAATACGGCACCTTGCGGGTGATGTACGGCACGAAGGCGTGCGATCGGGCGGTGCGGGCCGCGATCTTGGCATCGCGGCCGCTCGGGCGACGACCGCGGGCGGGCTGACTCGGCTCTTGCTGCGCGTCCATTTTTTCTGTCCTGTCCGCTACTTACGGCTTGCCCGGCGGGGCCCTGAGCCATTATGGGTCACCCCTCGCGCGCGCGAGTGACCGATTTGCGGCATGCACTTCTCCGGCAGCGCCACCGCGCGGGCCGCGGGGCACCAATTCGAGGCCCGGGGCGCCCCGATCACAGCTTGCCCACCACCGGCATCTCGATGAACGTCGCCTGATCGGCCGCATGGAACACCCGCTGTGTCGCCTTGCGGTAGTCCTTCGGCTGCGCAAGAAAGATGTTATCGACATAAGTCTGCGGGTTGCGGTCGTAGAGCGGAAACCAGCTCGACTGGATCTGCACCATCACCCGATGCCCCGGCAGGAACACGTGATCGACCATGGGCAGGGCGAAGCGGTAGCGCTGCACCTTGTTCGAGGCAATGGCGCTCGGGTGCTCGAGGCTCTCGCGGTAGCGGCCGCGGAAGATGTCCATGCCGATCGGCAGCTGATAGCCCCCCATGGGCGGGTCCGAGGGCACCTCCTCCGGATACACATCGATGAGCTTCACCACCCAGTCGCTGTCGGTGCCGCTGGTCGAGGCGAACAGGTTCACCAGCGGCGCCCCGCCGATGTGCAACGGCGCCTTGAGCGGCTCAGAGACGTACGTGAGCACATCGGTGCGGTCACTGACGAAACGCTGATCGTTGAGGAGCCAGCGCTGCCAGGCCGGCCGGTCGGCAAAGTGCACCGGCCGCGGCTCATAGGGCACCGGTTTGGCCGGGTCCGAGACGTATTCGTCAAAGGCCGTCGCGCTCCTGGGCGGCGGCGCGAACGCGAGCCCGCCCCGCGGCTGCAGGTACAGCGACTGCGAAGTCGAGGGGCAGCCTGAGGCGCACGACAGTGGCCAGGCGGGCAGCCGCCGCCAGACATTGGTGCCGGTCTCGAACACGAACACCGGCGGGGTGTTGGCCTTGGGGGCGCCATCCACCAGGTGCTCGTTCAGAAACGGCTGCATGATGTCACGGCGGAACTGCAGCGCGGTGTCGCCTTCGAATTTCAGCGGTCCGAGCGCGGTGCCGTCGTAGTTGACGCCGCTGTGCCGCCAGGGACCGAGCACGAGGAAATTGCGATCGTTCGCCGTGTCCTTCGGTTCAGTGGCCGCGTAGGTGTGTACGCCCCCGTACATGTCCTCCTGGTCGTAGAGCGCCGTCACGTACATCGTCGGCGTCTTCAGCGGCTGGGCGGCGAGAATCTGATCGAGCGCCTGCGCACTCCAGTACTGATCGTACGCGGGGTGCGCGAGGATCTTCTGATAAAAAGGCAGCGCATCGATGCCGAAGCGATGGGCAAAGTCCCCCGCCGAGCCGGTGGCGAGAAACAGCTGAAAGTCATCGTAAGCGCCGCGAGCGATCTGCTTGCCCTCGGCGCGCGCGGTCGTCTGCGAGTAGAGGTAATCGAAGTTGGTCTGCCGGAAGGCCCCGTTGTGGAACCAGTCATCGCCCTTCCAGCCATCCACCATGGGGCACATGGGCACGGCCGCTTTCAGCGCCGGATGCGGGTTGATGAGCGCCATGAGCACCGTGAAGCCCTCGTAGGAGGAGCCGATCATGCCCACCTTGCCGTTGGACTCGGGCACGTTCTTCACCAGCCACTCGATCGTGTCGTAGGCATCCGTCGAGTGATCGATCGGCGTGGCGTTGAGCGGCCCGCGCAGCGGGCGGGTCATGACGTAATCGCCCTCCGAGTCGTACTTGCCGCGCACGTCCTGGAACACGCGGATGTAGCCTTCCCCCACAAACACCTCATCCCCCAGCGGCAGCGTCGCGAGCATGTTCGGGCTCACGAAGCGCTTGGCACGCTCGGCGGCGTGGTACGGGGTGCGGGTGAGGATGATCGGGGCGTGCTGCGCGCCCTTGGGGATGACGATGGCGGTAAAGAGCTTCACCCCGTCGCGCATCGGGATCATGACTTCGCGCTTCTCGTAGTCAAATTCCTGGGTGGGCGCCTTGAAGGCCGCAATGTCCGGCTGCATCGGTGACACCTGTGCCGCCGCGAGCGCCGTGGCCGCCAGCCCCGTCAGCACCCCAAGAACCCTTACGATGCGCATCGCTCCGGCCTCCGCTTGAGACTCTGCAAGTACAACACGGCGCTGCTCCCGCCGCGGCCGGCGCCAAGCCTAGCAGAGGCCTGCACGCCCGGGGTGCCTGCCGCGGCGGCCGCCGTCGCGTTAGGATGCTCCATGGCCGCCCCGGACATCCTCAGCGCGCTGCGCGAGATTCTTCCCGCCGACAGCGTGCTGCTGAGCGAGGAGGAGCGCACGCCCTACGAGTGCGACGCCCTCACCGCCTTCAGGCAGGTGCCGCGGGTCGTGGCGCTGCCCCGCACGGAAGCACAGGTGCAAGGCGTGCTGCGCGCCTGCAGCCGCCACCGCGTGCCCGTGGTCGCGCGCGGCTCGGGCACGGGGCTCTCCGGCGGCGCCACGCCGCATCCGGAGGGGGTGCTGCTGTCGCTGGCGCGCATGCACCGCATCCTCGAGGTCGATCCCCTGGCCCGTACCGCACGCCTGGAGCCGGGCGTACCGAACCTCAAGGTGTCCGAAGCCGCCGCCGCCCACGGCCTCTACTACGCCCCCGATCCCTCCTCCCAGGTGGCCTGCTCGATCGGCGGCAACGTCGCGGAAAACTCCGGCGGCGTGCATTGCCTGAAGTACGGCCTCACGGTGCACAACGTGCTCGGCGTGCGTGGCTACGCGATCGACGGCGAGCGGCTCGAGTTCGGTGGTGCCGCCCCGGACGGGCCGGGACTTGATCTTCTGGCGCTCACGATCGGCTCGGAGGGCCTGCTCCTGGTGGTCACGGAAGTGATCGTGAAGCTCATCCCGCGACCCCCCTGCGCACAACTCGTCATGGCCTGCTTCACCGACGTGCACAGCGCCGCTGATGCGGTGGCGGCGGTGATCGGCGCCGGCATCATCCCGGCGGCGCTGGAGATGATGGACCGCAAGGCCACCGCGGCGGTCGAGCCGTTCGTGCATGCCGGCTATGACCTTGCCGCCGCGGCGATCCTGCTGGTGGAGTCCGACGGCACGCGCGAGGAGGTCGCCGAACAGGTGAGCGAGGTCGAGCGCGTTCTGCGCGCCTCCGGGGCAAGCTCGCTGCGCGTCTCAGGCTCGGAGGCTGAGCGGGTGCGGCTGTGGTCGGGGCGCAAGAACGCCTTTCCGGCCGCCGGGCGTCTGTCGCCGGACTACTACTGCATGGATGGCACCATTCCGCGCAAGCACGTGGGCCGGGTGCTGGCCGCGATTGAGCGCATGGAAGAGCACTACCGGCTCGGCTGCATGAACGTGTTCCACGCCGGCGACGGCAACCTGCACCCGGTCATTCTGTTTGATGCGGACGAGCCGGGGGCGTGGGAACGCGCCGAGCGCTTCGGGGCCGAGATTCTCGAGCTGTGCGTGGAACTCGGGGGCACGATCACCGGCGAGCACGGCGTCGGGGTGGAAAAGATCAACTCCATGTGCGTGCAGTTCTCGCCCGCGGAGCGCGCCGCCTTCTTTGCCGTCAAGGCGTCCTTCGACCCCGACGCGCTCTTAAATCCCGGCAAGCTCATTCCGACGCTGGCGCGCTGCGCCGAATACGGCCGCATGCGGGTGCACGCCGGCGCGCTGCCGCATCCTGAGCTGCCGCGCTTCTAGGGTCGGCGCATGAGCGCTGCGGAGGCTGCGATCGGTGCATGGCGCGAACGGATACTCGCCGCCGCCGCCCGCGGCACGCCGCTGCGCCTCAGGGGCGCGGGCACCAAGGACTTCTACGGCGAGCGCCTCACCGGGGAGATCCTCGAACTCTCGGCACATCGCGGCATCGTCAGCTACGAACCCTCCGAGCTTGTCGTGCGGGTGCGCTGCGGCACGCCCTTCTCGGAAATCGAGCGCGAACTGGCGCGCGCCGGACAGTTTCTGGCATTCGAACCGCCGCTGTTTGGCGCCGATCCCACCATCGGCGGCGTGATCGCCGCCGGACTGTCCGGTCCGCGGCGCATGTATGCGGGCGCCGCGCGCGACTTCGTGCTCGGGGCACGGCTCCTCGATGCGCACGGGGAACTGCTGCACTTTGGCGGAGAGGTGATGAAGAACGTCGCCGGCTTCGACGTCTCGCGCCTCTTGTGCGGCTCCCTCGGTGTGCTCGGGATCATCACCGAGGTGTCGCTCAAGGTGCTGCCACTGCCGCGCGCGGAGGCGACGCTGCAACTTGAGCTGTCTGCGACGGCTGCCGTGCAGACTTTCAACCGCCTCGCCGGTGAGCCGCTGCCGCTGTCCGCGGCCGCCTGGAGCGCGGGCATCGCCCGGGTGCGCCTCTCCGGTGCCGACCCTGCGGTACGCGCGGCGCGCGCGCGCATCGGCGGGGAGCTCATCGCGGAGGCCAGCGCGCGCGCCTGGTGGCAGGGCCTGCGTGACGGCACGCTGCCGTTCTTTGCCGCCCCATCGCTGTGGCGGCTCTCGCTGCCCGCCACGGCCGCATCCTTAAGCCTCGGTGCGGAACCCCTCATCGACTGGGGTGGCGCGCTGCGCTGGTATGCCGCCCTCGCCCCCGAGATCGACGTGCGCGCGCAGGCGCGCGCTGCGGGCGGCACCGCGCTGCATTGGCGCGGGGCGGCTCCCGGAGAGCGCTTTCATCCGCTTGCGGCGAGCAGCCTCGAGCTGCATCGGCGTCTGAAAGCGCGCTTTGATCCGCAAGGCATCTTCAACCGCGATCGGCTGATAGGCGGAATGTGAGGCGCCCGCGGACACCGCGCCGGTTGTAGCGCGCGGCCGCATCGTAGGTCAGAATTCCGCGCATGAGAACCAACATTGCCGTGGCGCTGAGCGCCACCCTGATTACCGCGGCCTTCGCCACGACGCGTGCGGTCTTTCCGCCCTGGGGAGTGACCCTCGGATACCTTGATGTCAGCGTGCCGCCGGGCACGGATTTTTTCCGCTATACCAACGGGCTATGGCTCAAGAGTGCCACCATCCCGCCCGACCGTCGTATGGCGGGCGTGAACCTGGAGGTGGACAAGGGCAACGAGGCGAAGCTGCGTACGATCGTGAGCACGCTGACGGCTAAGCCCGACGCAGCACTGAGCCCCGAAGAACGCAAGCTGCGCGACTTCTACAACGCCTTCCTCGACACCGCCGCCATCGAAGCGGCCGGCCTCACGCCCGTCAAGGCCGACCTCGAGCGCATCGCCGCGCTCGGTAGCGCCAGCGAAGTCGCCGCGTTCATGGCGACACCTGCCACGCGCACTCCCGGTCCCTTTGCCGCCCGCATCACCATCGACCAGAAGGACCCGGACGCCTACATCGTGCGGCTCACGCAGTCCGGCCTCGGGATGCCCGACCGCGACTACTACCTGCGCGAGGACAAGGACATCGGCGCCGCACGCGAGGCGTATCGCAAGTACCTCACCGACATGCTGGCGTTAGCCGGCATCAATGATCCGGCGCGCGCAGCCGCGGTGTACGAGCTGGAAGTGAGCATCGCCCAGGCGCACTGGCCGGCCGCGGAGCGCCGCGATGCGGACAAGACTTACAATGTGATGAGCCTGGAGGAACTGTCGGTGCTGGCGCCGCAGTTTCCGTGGAACGCGTATTTTGCCGCAGCCGGCATCCCGCCACAGTCCGCCGCAGGGGCGCGGCGCATCGACGTCGCGGAGAAGTCCGCGTTCCCGCAGCTCGCGGCACTGTTCGCCACGACGCCGGTCGGCGTCTGGCGCGACTACCTGACGGTGCGCTACCTGCACGAGCGCGCGGACTATCTGCCCCATGCGATCGAAGCCACCGACTTCGCCTTCTACGGTACCGTGATCTCCGGCCAGAAGGAGCAGCTGCCGCGCGAGCTGCGCGGCATCCACCTGCTCGATGATCAGATGGGCGAGGCGCTGGGCAAGCTTTATTGCGCGCGTTACTTCCCGCCGGAAGCCAAGGTCAAGAGCCGCGAGCTGGTGGCGAACCTGCTCAAGGCCTACGCGGCAGATGTTCAGGCCCTGAGCTGGATGACCTCCGCCACCAAGGCCCAGGCGCTGGAGAAGCTCCGCACCTTCCGTCCCAAGATCGGTTATCCGGATCATTGGCGCGACTACGCGATGCTTGCCATCCGGCGCGATGATCTCATCGGCGACGTGCGCAACGCGCAGGTCTTCGAGTGGCAGCGCCAGCTTGCGCGTCTGGATGAGCGCGTCGACCGCGACGAGTGGTACATGACTCCGCCCACCAACAACGCCTATTACAACCCGACGCTGAATGAGATCGTCTTCCCCGCCGGCATCCTGCAGCCGCCTTACTTCGATCCGAACGCCGATGATGCGGTGAACTACGGGGCGATCGGCACCGTCATCGGCCACGAGATCAGTCACGGCTTCGACGACCAGGGGAGCAAGTACGACGCCACCGGGCGGCTGAAGAACTGGTGGACCGATCAGGATCGCAAGGACTTCGATGCGCGCACCACGCGCCTGGCGCAGCAGTACGACCAGTACGAGCCGCTGCCGGGGCTGCACGTGAATGGCAAGCTCACCCTCGGGGAGAACATTGCGGATCTTGCCGGACTTGTCATCGCGCACAAGGCCTATCACCTCGCCCTCGGGGGCAAGCCGGCGCCGGTGCTCAACGGCTTCAGTGGCGATCAGCGCTTCTACATCGCCTACGGCCAGAGCTGGCGTGAGGTGTGGAGCGAGGGTCTGACGCGGCGCGTCGTGCTCTCCAACCCGCACAGCCCCTCCGCCTACCGTGTGAACGGCGTGGTGCGCAACGATGATGGCTGGTACGCAGCGTTTCCCCAGATCCGGGCCGGCGATGCCTACTATCTGTCCCCGGAGCAACGCGTCGCGCTTTGGTAGTCCCGGCGTGCGTTCTCAGGCGGGCGCTTCCGCCGCGTGTGCGCGCGCCATCGCGGCGAGACTCGAGAAGCGAAAATCGTACGCCGGCGTTGCCTCGGGCGCGCGCGTCGCGCCCCACCCCGCCTGCTCCTGGCGCCGGTCAATCCACGCACTCGAGAGTCCCGCGGCCTGCGCCGGCGCATGATCGTGAAAGAGGCTCTGCGCGGTATGCAGGATTCCGCGCGGCTCAATCCCGAGGCGGCCGACCGCATCAATGAGGTAGCGGAAATTGCGCGCGTCGGGCTTGTAGGAGCCGATGTCCTGCGCGGTGCAGATCGCATCAAAGCGCACGCCGAGTTTGAGGTTGCTCGCGGCAAAACTCGCCCGATCGACGTTCGAGAGGATCACGAGCCGATAATGCTGCTTCAGGTACTGCAAGGCCGCGGCCGTGTCGGCAAAGGCCGGCCACTCGGGCACGGAATGGCCGAAGGCCCTGTGCGCGGCATCGCTCACTGATACGCCCCAGTCGCGCGCCAGCTGCCGGTGCACCTGCGCCAGCAGCTGCGGATAGAGCATCCCGGGGGTCTGGGCCTGCTGCGCGGCCTCACGGGCGGCGAACTGCGCGAGCACTTCAGCGGCCGGGGCCGTCACGGTGGCCGCCGCCAGCAGCGGCTGCAGTGCCGTGTAGAGTCCGCTCTCCCAGTCGATGAGCGTGCCGTAGCAGTCAAAGGTGAGGACCTGGAAGTCACGCAGTGGCATGACGCCTCGCACCCTAAAGGGTAACGGTTCCGCGGCCGAGCTCGATGACTTCCCCGCTCACGGAAATCTGCCGCTCGGCATCGACACGCAGCCGCAAGGAGGAGGGGCGGCCCGTGTACTCACCCTGCGCAATTTCAAACTCGCACGGCAGCGTGCGCCCCATCGCCAGACACCAGCCGCCGAGGTTCGCCGTCGCTGAACCGGTGGCCGGATCCTCCGCTGCGCTCATGCCGAGGGAAAAGAAAAACCGCGCCAGGAGCCCGGAGCCGCAGGGCGCAAACACGTACAGCTGGCTGTGCCCCTCGGTGCTCGCCAGCTGTGCCAGCAGGTCCGCCCGCACCCGCACCCGGCGCACGGCCGCCTCACTCGTGAGCGGCACGATGAGCTGCTCCACGCCCGTATTCACCCACAGGGGCCGCTCGGCGATGTCCTCCTTGTCCAGCCCCAGCACCTGCGCCAGCGTAAAGCGCGGCTCCTCGAGCTCACGCCAGCTGGGTGCCCTGGCCTGCAACGTCCAGCGATCCGCCGTCGCGCGCACCGGGATGATCCCGGCGGGCAGTTCGAGGGTCAGCCGGTCGCCGCCGAGCCCGAGCGCGCGGCACACGTGTGCGGTTCCGAGGGTCGGGTGCCCGGCGAAGGGCATCTCATAAGCGGGCGTAAAAATGCGCACACGGGCACTGGCACGGTCGGAGGGCAGGATGAAGGTCGTCTCGGACAGATTGAACTGCAGTGCCAGGGCCTGCATCCTAGCGGCATCGAGTGACTGCGCCCGCTCGAAAACGCACAGCGGGTTGCCGCTGAGCACGGTGCGCCCCTGGGTGAAGACGTTGACGATGCGATACGCGTAGGCAGGCATGACGGTGAGAATTCTAGCGCCCCGGCGGGACGATCATAAGCCATGACCACCGAACTGCTGTTTCGCGAAGATGCCTACCTTAAGTCGGCCACGGCGCGGGTGCTGAGCGTTACCGAGCGTGGCATCGAACTGGATCGCACCGTGTTCTACCCACTCGGCGGCGGGCAGGCGGGCGACAGCGGCCTCTTCGTGCGCGGGAACGGCGAGCGCCTCTTGATCAGCGACACTCGCAAGTCCGAGGGGGCCGCCGGGGTCGTGCACCTCCCCGCCGCGGGAAGCACCCTTCCGGAGCCGGGGGAAACCGTGGGGCTCGAGATCGACTGGCCGCGCCGTTACCGGCTCATGCGGCTGCACACCGCGCTGCACCTGCTCTCCTGCGTGGTCGTGGCCCCGGTCACCGGCGGCAATATCGTGCCGGACAAGGCGCGGCTGGATTTTGATATCGACTTAAGTGAGCTCAACGCCGCACGCATCGAGCAGGCCACCAATGCGCTGATCGGCTCGGGGGTGGCCACCGAGAGCGTGTGGATCAGCGATGCCGAGCTTGAGGCGCAGCCGGATCTGGTGAAGACGATGAGCGTGCAGCCCCCGCGCGGCGCCGGCCGCGTGCGGCTGCTCAAGATCCCGGGAATTGACCTGCAGCCCTGCGGCGGCACGCACGTCGCCAACATTGCAGAGATCGGCGCCATCAAGGTGCTCCGGATCCGCAGCGAGGGCAAACACAACAAGCGCGTGGAAATCGCACTCAGCGATAGCGGCTGAGCTCAAGTCCGTTGCCGACGCTGAGCAGCACGGAACTCATCCCCGGGGCGGCGCGCACGCGCTCGCGGTAGGCCTCGGCATGCGGCCGTGCGCTGTCGGGGTAGAGCATGTTGTCGGCAACGACGAGGGCCCCGGGCGAGAGCTTCGGATACAGCAGCTCGAACACCGGCACGTACAGATCCTTCCACAGGTCGATGAGCACCAGGTCAAAGGGTCCGGCGAGCCCGCGCAGCGACTCGAGTGCATCTCCGATGCGAAACTCGACAAAGTCCGCAAGGCCGGCGCGGGTGAGCCGCGCATTCGCGTATTCAGTCTTCGCCGCCTGCAGTTCGAGCGAGGTGACCTTGCCCTTGACCGCACGCGCCCCAGCCGCAAGCCAGTGCGTGGAGTAGCCGTAGGAGCTGCCGACCTCGAGGATACGGCGTGCCTCGCCTTCCTGGATCAGCAGGTTAAGGAGCAGCCCGGCCGCATGCCCCACCGGCAGCAGCATCTCATCGCGCCGGCGGCCGGCTTCCTCCGGTGTCAGGGTTTCCCAGAGTTTTTCTTCGCGCGCAGCGCGCGCCTCGTATTCCTCGATGATCGCCCGAAACGCCGGGTCGGTGAGTGGGTCGTACATGACATCGGCTCCTTGAGTTAGGCAGCGCCGGAGAAATACTCCTGCAGCGAGGCGACTCCCAGGCGCTTCGCCTCGAACAGGCTCTCCAGGTGCTCACGCGAATTGACGAGACCGCGCGCGCGCAACACCCCCTGCTCGTCCAGGAGCGCGGCGAAGGGCAGCCGGCTCACCTGATAAGCCAGCCCCAGGGCGGCGGAGACGACGTAGGGGATCGACTCGAGCGCGTGCGCGCGTACGAAGTCGCGCTGTTCCTTCAGATCACCGTCGCTCGCCAGGATCACGTCCATCCAGTCGCGCTCGTCCTTGCGGCTGGACTTGACCGCGGGCAACAGAGTCTTGCACACCGGACAGGTGGGCGAGACAAAGAGCAGCAGCGTACTGCGACCGTCGGCGCGCGCCGCACCCACCTCGTGCGTGCGCCCCTCAAGGTCCGCCACCGCCACCACCGGGGCGGCCTCTCCTACCTTAAGTCCGCGGTTGAGCATGAGCGCGCCCGCCGGCGCGATGCGCTCGTGCAGGACCCCGAGCTGTCGCACCACGGCGAGCAGTACCCCGGCGAGTCCCAGCACCAGTATCCACAGCACGACGTTGGAGATCGCAAGCGCGCTCACGGCGAGGCTTCCCAGAACGCCGCGCGCGGCAGCACACGGGCGAGGAGACGATCGGTGCTCATATATAAGAGTGCCGCCACCGTGACGCCGGCGCCGACAGTGAGGTAGTCGACGGCCTGCAGCGGCCGCCTCTGCCACGGCAGTGCGAGAGCGGCGAGCACCCCCGCGAATCCGAGGTTGCGCCATACCATCCAGGCGCCGATCGGCCGGCGCTCGTGCGCGCCGCCGCAGCCGCAGGCGAGATCGCGGCGACCGCGCTTGAGATTCACGGCCATGGCGAGGGCGTAGAGCAGCAGTAACGCAGCGCCGCCGAACGCGGCGGCCGTGCGGGCGGGCGGCACGAGCAGCGCTGCAGCCACGGCGAACTCGAGCAGCGGCACGAGCCACGCCACCTGCAGGCGGGCGGGCAGCACGCGGTAGGCGCGTAAGACGTCCGCGAACTGCACCGGAGCGCGTGCCTTGTGCACAGCGGCGCTGGCAAACAGCAACGCAAAGGCCCCGGCGAGCAGGGTACCGATGGCAGGATCGATCATGCCGGCATGATAAACCACTTGCCGGATGCGCCCGCGTGCCCGCGCGATGTGAGCGCCCGACGCGTTAACCGGCTACCGCCAGAATCGCGCCACTCGTGGGCACGCCCGTGCCTGCGGTCACCAGGACGTTTTCCACGCCCGCCACCTGATTGACCGAAGTGCCGCGCACCTGGCGCACGGCTTCGGCCACACCGTTCAGGCCATGGATATAGGCTTCACCGAGCTGGCCGCCGTGGGTATTCACCGGCAGCGCACCCCCGATCTCGATGTTGCCGTCCTTGATGAAGTCCTTGGCCTCCCCCCGCGCGCAGAAATCAAACACCTCCAGCTGCGGCAGCACGAAGGGCGAGAAGTGGTCGTACAGCACCGCGGTCTGGATGTCCTGCGGCCTCAGCTGCCCCATCGCATACAGCTGCTTCGCGACGAGCCGCATCTCCGAGAGCGCCGAAATGTCCGCCCGGTAAAAGCTGGTCATGTTCATCTGGTCATCCATCGCACCCTGCGCGGCGGCGCGGATCAGGGCGGGCTTCTGGCGCAGCTCGCGCGCCCGCGCAGCGCCCGTCACCACGATCGCCACCGCCCCGTCGCTCTCCTGGCAGCAGTCGAGCAGGTGCAGCGGTTCGACGATCCAGCGCGAGGCCTGGTGCTCTGCCAGCGTGATGGGCTTCTGATAAAACCAGGCGCGCGGATTTGCGGCCGCGTGCCGCCGACAGGCGACCGAGACGCGCCCGAAGTCCTCACTGGTGGCGCCGAAGTCGTGCATGTAGCGCCGGGCCGCCAGCGCGACCCACGAGGCGGGCGTTGCCAGCCCGAAGGGCACCGTCCATCCCCAGTTGGCGCCCTCGGCGCTGGGCACGGGCGCGGGCACGAAGGCCTGCCCGAAGCGATACTGCGAGCGCTCATTCATCGCCCGATAGCACACCACCACCTCGGCGACGCCCGCGTGCACGGCAAGCGCCGCCTGCAGCAGCGGCGCACAGGCGGCGCCCCCGCCGTAGTCGATGCGACTGAAGAACTTCAGCTCCCGCCCGCCGATGTTGCGGAAGACCTCGATCTCGGGGTTGCGGTCCATCGCGTAAGTGCAAAGTCCATCGACCTCACTGAGCTTAAGCCCCGCCTCCTGCACCGCCGCCTGGATCGCCTCCACCGCGAGCTTCAGCTCGCTGCGCCCGGAATCCTTGGAGAATTCTGTGGCACCGATGCCAACGACGGCCGCCTGATCACGCAGCGGATGCGTCATGGCAGCGCCACGCGCACCGTCGCGGCGACGTGCTCGCCTAAGCGGTTGGCCCCGGTGACCGCGACCTCCACGATGCGCCCTTCTGGGTGCTTGGCCCGCACGACGCCGGTCAGTTTCAAGGTATCGCCGGCGAAATTGGGGACGCCGAGGCGCAGCTCAACCGAGCGGATGCGGCCTGCGGGCGCCGCCCAGTCGTTGACGAAGCGCTGCACGTAGCCGTTGGTCGTCAGGATGTTCATGAACACGTCGGGCGTGCCGCGGGCACGCGCGGCCTGCACATCGTGATGCACCACCTCGAAGTCCCCGCTCGCGAGCGCGCCGGCCACGATCACGGAGGGCGTCACGGCGAGGCTCAGCGCTGGCAGCGCCTCGCCTTCGCGCACACGGTCAAAGCTCAGCACGCTCATCACACCCTCGCGCGCGTCAGGTAAAGGCCGGCACGGCGCCGGCGGCGAGCTGCCGCCCGATGCTGGCGAGAGTCTGGGTGGCACCGCCCAGAGTCATCTCCAGCTGTTTCGCGTAGAGAAAGAAGGCGTGCACCGGGTATTCGACGTCCGCGCCGAGACCCCCGTGCACGTGCTGCACGGCGTGCGTGACGCGGTGTCCGGTTTGCGCCGCCCACCACTTTGCCGCGAGCACTTCAGCCGTTGCGGGCAGCTCCTGATCGAGCGCCCAGACCGCGCGCAGGTAGGTCGAGCGCAGCGCCTCGATATCGATGTAACAGTCCGCCAGGCGGTGTTGCACCGCCTGGAAGCTACCGATCGGCCGTCCGAACTGCTGTCGCTCGCTTACATAGGCCGCTGCACGCCGCAATGCCTCGGTCGCCACACCCAGCTGCAGGGCCGCGAGCGCGACCTGCGCCCGCTCCACGGTCCAGGACAGCGGGTCCGTCTCGCTGCCCGCGCCGAGGACATCGTGGGCGGCAAGCTCCACACCGCTGAGCGTCACGTGCCCCTGCGGCTCCCCGCTCGTTGAGCGCTGCGGTGCCACGTGCACGCCGGAACGGTCGCGCGGAAGCACAAAGAGACTCGCGCCCTGGGTCTCGGTGCGCGCGGATACCAGCAGATACTGCGCCTGCTGCGCATACGGCACGAAGGTCTTCACGCCCGAAAGACGCCAGCCCCCGGCGATGCGCCGCGCGAAAGTGGCCGGCTCCAGCGGGTCGCTCGCGCCCTCCTCCTCGAGTGCCGCCGTCAACAGCAGCTCCCCGGCCACCACCTGCCTCAGCAGGGACTGCTGAGCGGCCGTGCCGAATCGTTGCAGCGGGAGCGCGCCCAACACGAGTGTCGCAAAGAGCGGTACCGCGGCGAGCGTGCGCCCCTGTTCCTCGAGCACGAGCGCCAGCTCGGTGAGCGCCAGACCCGAGCCCCCATGCGATGTGTCAATCGTGGTGCCGAGAATCCCGGCGTCTGCGAGCGACGCCCACAGGGGGCGATCGTACGGCTCACCATCGCGTGCGAATGCCTTACGGAACTCATCGGTGAAGCGTGCCGAAAAGAGCCGCCCCGCCGTCTCTTTGAGCGCCGTCTGCTCCTGGCTGTAGCTGAACTCCATCGACTAGCCCCCGCCGCGCTCGCGGAACGCGTAGAGCACGAAGCCCGGCTCGACCTCGGCAAATTCAACCTCAACCGGCATCCCGATACGCACCCGCTGCGGACTCACGCCCGGAAGGTTGGCGATAAGCCGCACGCCCTCCTCGAGTTCGACCAGCGCCACGGGTAACGGATAGGTGAATCCGGGCAGCTGCGGCTGGTGCACGATCACGTAGCTGTGGATGATGCCGCGACCGCTCATCTGCTGCGCCACCCAATCGCTCGATTGACACTGCGGGCACAGCGGCCCGGGCGGATGGTGCAGGTGCTGGCAGCGCGTACAGCGGCGAATGAGCAGGCGGTGCTCTTTCAGTCCCTCCCAGAAAAATGCCGTGTCCTGCGTGATCGCCGGGCGCGGGTGGGCCGGTTTCACCGCTGCGGCCACCGTAAGCGGCTCGGCCTGCGGCGCCGGGCGGAACTTCAGAATCCGAAAACGCATGCGTCCGATCAGCGCGCCCTCCTGATCGGTAAACTCGTAGCGGTAGTTGAGGAAGTGCCCGGCGCCCAGCGCCGTGCGCTTCTCCTCGGAGACCTCCTCGAGAAACACCTGCTGCGTGACGAGGTCGCCCAGTCGCAGGTAGCGCAGATATTCCTGCTCAAGATTGGTGGCCACGACCGCGGTAAAGCCGGCCGCGTCCAGCTCGGTGATGCCGAGCAGACCGCCGACCGTGGGCGCATCGGCGCCGGAGAATCGCCCCATGGTCCACACCTCGAGCATCGCCGGCGGGGCGACGATGCCGCCGTATTCGCTGCTCTGCGCGAAAGCTGCGTCCAGATACAGCGGATTGCGCTCCCCCATCGCCTCGCACCAGCGGCGGATCATCGGCAGATTGACGGCATCGGGTGCGGTACGCGCGGGTGCCGCCGCTTCGCCGCGCTGCGCACGCAGCCGCGCCAGCCACTGGGGCACAGGCTGCGTCATGTCATCGCGGCCCGGGCGCACGCGGCAGCCCGAGTCCCATCTGCGCGACCATGTCGCGCAGCACTTCCGTGGCACCGCCACCGAAGGTGTTGATCTGACAGCGCCGGTATTCGTTCTCGAGCTTGCCCTGCAGGATGGCACCGGGGGAGCCATGCCGCAGCAATCCGGCCGAACCGGTCACCTCCAGCAGCAGACGCAGCACGCGGATGTAGATCTCGGTACTGAACACCTTGCAGGCGCTCGCGAGCGAGGCGCGCGTCTCGCCCTGCGCGACTTCCCAGGCCACGCGGTTGCCGAGCACCGCGTAGGCCTGCAGCAACGCGTAGCTCTCCGCGAGCGCGATCTGCACCCAGGGCTGATCGACGACAAAGCCCCCGCCCGAGCGCGTGGCCTGCGCCCAGGCGAGCGTGGCATCAAAACAGCCCTGCGCCCCATAGGCGAGCGCGGCCAGCCCCACGCGCTCGTGGTTGAGCTGCTCGGTGATGACCTGCCAGCCCCCGTTCAGCTCCCCGACCAGCATCGTGACCGGCACACGCACATCGTTGTAGTACGTGACGTTGGTGCGGATGCCCCCGACGGTGTGGATCGGGGACACCGCAAAGCCGGGCAAGCCGGTATCGACCATGAGGATCGAGATGCCGCGGTGCGGGGGCGCCGCCGGGTCGGTACGCGCGGCGAGCCAGATGAAGTCCGCCCCTTCCGCACCGCTGGTGAACACCTTCTGGCCATTGATCACGAAGAAGTCGCCATCGCGCACCGCCTGTGTCTTGAGCGCCGCCAGATCCGTGCCCGCCTGCGCTTCGCTGTAGCCCACCGCGAAGTTCAGCTCACCGCTGGCGATCTTCGGCAAAATGTCGCGCTTTTGCGCCGGCGTGCCACGGCGGATGAGCGCCGGGCCGATGGTGTTGACGGTCACGAAGGGGAACGGCGCCTCCGCGAGCCACAGTTCTTCGAGAATGATCTTCTGCGCCAGAGGATCCAGGCCGCGGCCGCCGTACTCCCTGGGCCAGCCGGGTGTGAGCCAGCCATCCTGGCCCATGCGCTTCAGGAGGGTGCGGTAAGTGCCGCCGCTCTCGCGGTCGCGGATCGCTTCACGTACCGCCGGCGTCATGAGCTCGCCGAGGTAGGCGCGAAATTCCTCACGCAGCTGGCGCTGCTCGGGGCTGTACTGTACGTGCACCGCCTCAGTCTCCTGCGAACGCGGCGATGCCGAGGGCGGCGAGGCTCGTCGCGCTCAGCGGTACGTAGCAACCGGCCTGCGCGTCGCGCACATACAGCTCATCGCGCGTGCGCGCCGGATCATAGCCGCTGCGCTGCAGGTCGATCTTACGCAGCTTGAAGGTGCTGGTGAGGTCGGCATCGGGAGAGATGCGCACGAAAAGCGGCACCGCGTAGCTTGCCAGGCGCGCCGTGGCGAACTCATGGAAGGCGCGCGGCTCAAAGCGCACCCCCTGCGTGTAGGTGAGCGCCACCATCCCGGCGCGTCCCTCGGTACCGGGGACCTGCACACCGTAGACGTTGACCACGGCGGGACCTGAAAACTGCCCGAGCACCGCCGCCACCTCGTCGGTCGAGACGTTTTCGCCCTTCCAGCGGAAGGTATCGCCCACGCGATCGACGAAATAGAAGTAGTCCTCGGCGTCGTGGCGCACCAGATCACCCGAGCGTACCCAGCGGTCCCCGGGGCGGAATACATCGCGCAGCAGCTTCGCCTCCGTGGCCTCAGGGGAGGTGTAGCCCTCGAAGAAGCCGGCCGCACCCGGTCCGTCGAGGACTTCGGCGATCAGCTCCCCGACCTCCCCGGGCTGACACACGATGAGCGAGCCGTCGGGGTTGCGCAGGTACTCGCCGCTCTCTGGGTCGTAGCGCACGACGCGGATGTTACTTCTCTCAGGATACGGCAGGCGCCCGACCGAACCGACCCGGCTGTCGACGTTGGTGAGGCCGTAGTTGGCCTCGGTGGAGCCGAGCCCCTCGCAGATGAATTCGATCCCGAAGCGCTCCTGAAACCGGCGCCACACCTCTGCCTTGAGGCCCGCGCCGCTCATCCTTCTGAGCGTGTGCTGGCGGTCATCGGCGCGCGGCGGCTGGTTGAGCAGGTACCGACACAGCTCACCGATGTAGTACCAGGCGGTGACGTGATGGCGGCGCACGTCGTCCCAGAAGTCACCCGCGCTGAACCTGCGCTTGAGCACGATCGGGATGCCCACGTGCAATGCGGCCGAGACCACGACCATGCCGCCGGCGCCGTGATACAGCGGCAGCACGTTGTAGAGCACGTCCTCACGCGTGAGCTCGAGGAAACCTGCGATGACACCCCCGGCGTTCAAAAACCGCAGGTGGCTCATGCGGGCCGCCTTGGGCAGCCCGGTCGTACCGGAGGTGAAGATGTAGTAGAGCGGATCGCCCAGGCGCACCTGCGCGCGGTGGCTGCGCGGCGGATTCGCCTCGCTCGCCTGCGCCATCGCCGCCTCCAGGCAGCGCGCCGCCGGATCGTGCGCATCCTGCGGTTGCCTGGCCTCGAACAGCAGCGCCGGCCGCTCGGCAGCCGCAAGACTCGCCACGCGCTCGGCGCACTCGGAGCCATAGATGAGCGCGCGCGCCCCGGTCTGCTCAAGCGCATGCTTGAGCACGCGTCCGCGCGCGGCCGTGTTCAGCAGTGCCGTGACAATGCCCACCTTGGCAAGCGCGAGCCACACCATCGGGAACTCGGGACGGTTGTCCATCATGAGTGCCACAACGTCCCCGGGCGCCAGGCCCGCGGCGAGCGCGGCATGCGCGAGGCGATTGGCGCTGGCGTTCAGCTGCGCAAAGCTCACCGCGCGGCCTTCGAATACGATAAACGAGCACTGCGCGGCATCGCGCGCGCGCTCCTCGAGCATGTCGGCGACGCTGTAGGGCTGATCGCGGCGATAGCCCATGACGCGCGCGTAGCCGCGATTCAATCGCTGCTGGGTGACTTCGCGCGCGACCACTTCACTCTCACTCACCGGTGCAACCTGCGACTCCTCACAAGCCAGACGCGAGGGTAGCACCGCACCCGCCCAGTTGCTTCGTGGCACGCAGGAGCGCCTGTTAGCGATCGATATTGTTCTATTTAATAATGGCTTACGCGCTTAAATGTACGTAGCATCTGCGCCATGAACACCGCGCGCCTGGAAGCCTTCACCGACGGGGTGATCGCCATCATCATCACGATCATGGTGCTCGAGATTCACGTGCCGACGGGGCACGACCTGGCGGCACTGAAGGAGGAGGCGCCGCTGCTGCTGGCGTACGTGCTCTCGTACGTGAACGTGGGCATCTTCTGGAACAATCACCATCACATGCTGCACGTCACCGAGCGCGTGGACGGACGCGTGCTGTGGGCGAACCTCGCGCTGCTGTTCTGGCTGTCACTGGTACCGTTCGTGATCCGCTGGATCGATGAGGCCGGACTGACCACAGCGCCGGTGGCCGCCTACGGCGTCGTGCTCACCGGGGCCTCCATCGGATACCTGATCCTTGAGCGGACGATCATCGCCGTGAACGGCCCGGCCTCCAGACTTGCGGCGGCCGTCGGTAAAGACGTCAAGGGCAAGCTGTCGATGGCGCTGTACGTGCTGGCGATTCCGATCGCATTCCTCGAACCGTGGATCTCGATCGCGCTCTACGTCGCGGTGGCGCTGATGTGGCTGATACCTGACCGGCGGATCGAGGCACTGACTTCCTCAGGAAAGTGACGACGCGTTTTGCGGAAGCGCGCCGAAGCGCGGCCACAGCAGGCGCACAGCCCTCCCGGGCGCCCGGTAGACAGTCAGGTGCGGATGTAATTCTCCAGCTGCTCGATCTGCGCGCGCTGCTCGGCGATCACCGCCTTCACCAGATCGCCGATCGACACCATGCCGATCACCCGCCCTTCTTCGACCGCCGGCAGATGGCGCACGTGCCGCTCCGTCATCAGCTGCATGCAGTGCGCGACCGAATCATCGGGCGACACGGTGATCACCGGTGAGCTCATGATGGTACGCACCGGGGTATCGCTCGAGGAGCGCCCGAGCAGGATCACTTTGCGCGCATAGTCGCGCTCGGAAACGACGCCGATGAGTTGCGTGCCCTGCATCACCAGCAGTGCCCCGACACGGTGCTCGGCCATCGCCTGAATGGCTTCCAGCACCGCAGCCTCGGGCGTGACCGAATAGATCGCCGCGCTCTTGCCCGCCAATACCTGCCGCACCGTGCTCATGGCCGATCCCCTTGTTGGTGTGAGCGATTGCGCACGCGCTGCGGGTGCCGGTTACCAACGGCTACTGCGCGCGCGCCACGCCCCAGCCTTGCCCCTGCAATTGCGCTTCAACGCACTCCTCGACCGCGTCCGCGTGCTCCAGCTGGTATTGCTGAACCTCAATGCGACAGGCCCCGTCCACGGTATTGAGGTGCAACACCTCGGTGAACCGACAGTTTCCATTGGCACTGTAGGTATCCGAGATGACCACGCACTCCCCTGCGGATCTCCAATGGAAGGCTCGGCCGCCGCTGCCGAGCAGTGCGAAATTGAGGGCCCTCACGAGCGTATCCGGGTCAACGCTCGGTGCAGCCGCCGCCGGGTCTTTGGCCGTTGCAGCAATCCTGGTCACGGCACGGGCCGCGAGCCGCTCAAGCGGCCCGGAGAATCTGGGGCGGGTACTCATACCCGAACCATAGCGCCGCAGCCTCGCCGCTGTCACGCGCTCAGCCGCGCCCGGGCACCCGAATGGCGGCTCCGCTCACGGCGCGGGCAGCATCCGAGGCAAGGAAGGCGATCACGTCCGCCACCGCCTCGGGGGATACCCAGCGGCTGAAGTCCGCGCCGGGCATGTCGGCGCGGTTGCGCGCGGTATCCAAAGTCCCCGGCAGCACGCTGTTCACGGTGATGTTGCGCTCTTTCAGCTCCTCGGCCAGCGACTCGGTGAGGCGCTCGACCCCCGCCTTGGAGGCGGTGTAGGCGCCCATGCCGGCGGCGGCGCGCGCGGCTGCCCCGGCACCGATGTTGATGATGCGGCCGGCGCCGCGGGCGCCGAGAAAGGGCAGCGCGGCGCTGCAGGCGTTCACCGCCGTCTTAAGATTCATCGCGAACATCGTGTCCCACACCTCCAGTGCGCCTTCGGCGAGGGGTTGCCACTGAAAGCCGCCGGCGATGTTAACCAGCACGTCAAGTCCGCCGGTGGCGCGGCTCGCCTCGCGCACGGCGGCCGCCGTGGCCGCGGCCTGACTCAGATCGACACCCCCGAGCAGCAGGTGCGGCGGTGCAAACTCCTGCGTGGCCCAGGCCGGGACGGCAACGCGGTCAAGGAGAATGAGCTGCGCCCCGCTCGAGGCGAACGTACGCGCCACGGCCGCGCCGAGCGCGCCGAAGGCACCGGTGATGAGCACGGCGCGCACGGACGCGCTCCTCAGCACCACTGAGCGGACGCGGCCGAGGTGTCGGCCAGGCGAACTCCGCGGATGCCGCACTTGGTACGCGCCTCTTCGGGGGTGAGTTCGAAGACCTCCTCCCATCGCAGGCTGTAGAGCGGCGCGGACTCGCGCCCGACCTGCGCGCCGCGCTCGAGCGCATCGAGCACCGTGAGCCAGGTCTGAGGATAGTGCAGTACCGCGCGCGTCAGGATGCGCGTGGAAGAGAGCATGTAGAACACGCACAGCTCCCCGGCGAGCTCGGGGCTCAGGTGCACGAAGAGATTGGTGAGACGCATGTAATAAGGCACCACCTCGCCGATGAAGTCGAAACCGCCGCCGCCGAGGATGTGCTCAAGGTCATGCGTCTGCCCGGCGCGCAGAAAGAAGAACTGATAGTCGTTCTGCGGCTTGTACGGCGGCACGATGTCCACCTGCAGGTCGTTATCCATCAGCTGCTTGTAAAAGATGCCGGCCATGGTGTGCGGCGGATAATCCTTCAGATCCTCGCGCTTGAAACCGGAGATGTAGCCTTCGCGAAACCAGCGATCCAGGGCGGCGTTTTTCTGACGCTCGGCGCCAAAGAGCGCGTTGATGTGATTGATGTCCTGCACTTCGCGCAGCGCGAGCACGAGCGGCATCGGGTCCGAGGGCGTGGGCGCATCAGGACCGTTCTTGCGCAGCAGATGGGTCGCGATCCATTCGCGGATGCGCGGATCATTCAGGTAACGCGAGGAGCTCACGAGCGTACTGCTCGTGGTCGGTACCCGGGTAAGCCCCTTCATCAGATACGAATAGTCGTTCACGGTCCAGGTCTCCGTTGCAGGTCATCGGTTGCTCTTAGCGCGGGGCCTCCAGCTGCGCGGCGAGCGCGGCCGGCACACTGACCGGGAAGCGCAGCAGCATTTGTGCCATGCCCTTGGCCGCCGGATCCAGCTGCGTGCTCGCGTTGATACCGCCCTCGAGCGCATCGTGCACCACAAGATTGAGCGCGTGGAAGCCGGGGACCTCGTAGCGATCGACACGCGGGGCGCCCTCGGCGCGCAGATGCCGGTACCACTCGCCCACCGCGGCGGGCGTGAGCGCCGCGCGCAGCCACGGCAGGTACTGCGGCCGTCGGGCAATCACGGCCACGTTGAAGAGGTGGCCTTTATCGCCGCTGCGCGCCCAGGCCAGCCGCCCGAGGGCAACGCTCACGCCATCCCGGAGGGGCGACACGGCAGCCACGGCCGGCGCGGTCGGTGCGGTGGCGGGCGTTCCGGGAATGTCCGGCAGCTCCTGCGTCACCCCGCCCATGGTGAGCCGCGGGGTGAGTTCACCTTTGGGCATCAGACACAGGAAAAGTCCCGTGACCGGCAGCACATGGGTGGCAAGGTTGATGGAGGTGCCCACCGACATGCCCGAGATGGCCGTCCACTGTTCGCGGGCGAAGAGCTCGGCGCCGAGCTTCTGGGGATGATCGGCCACAAGCTTGGCGATCACTTCGCGACCGCCGCCCGGTTCGGCGTGCGCGCCGAAGCTGCGCTCGGCACCGATGACGAGGCAGGCCGTGGCGGTGAAATCCTCCAGATCGCGCGCACGCAGCAACAGTCGCGTGCGCGCAAACAGTGCCGCGGCCTGCCGCTCGGCCTTCTGCGCCGCCTCCTCCCCGATGAGCGGCTGATAGGCGATCGCCCGCCAGCCATCCTCGTAGGTAATGCAGACCTTATAGGTTGGGGTGGGCGCACGACCGCGCGCGCCCGACACCCGGACCCGATCGGGGCCGATCTGCTCGAGCTGCACGTGGCTGAAGTCACAGCGCACGTCCGTCACGATGTAATCGGACGGGTCGCTCACCTCGTAGAGCAGCTGCTCGGCGACGGTGCCCACGGACACGAGGCCCCCGGTGCCGGCGGGCTTGGTAATCACGAGCGTCCCATCCGCATGGCACTCCCCGATGGGGAAGCCGAGATTTTCCCAGGCCGGCACGCTGCGCCAGTCCGTGAAGGTGCCGCCGGTGACCTGCGCGCCGCACTCCAGCAGGTGCCCGGCGAGGGTGCCGGCGGCGAGGCGGTCGTAATCGTGCGCCCGCCAGCCGAACTCGTGAATGAGCGGCCCCAGGGCGAGCGCGCTGTCCACCACGCGACCGGTAACGACGATGTCCGCACCGTGCGCGAGCGCGGCTGCGATCGGAAACGCCCCGAGGTAAGCATTGGCGCTGATGATCTTCTGCGGCCCGAGCGGCACCCCGGTGAACATGTCCCGACAGCCGCCGCTGCGCAGCGCGCCGACCTGCGGGCGCACGTCGTCCCCGTCCACGCACGCAACCCGCAGCGACAGTCCGGCCTCGCGGATCATCGCCTCGGTGGCGGCCGCGAGCCCCTGTGGGTTCAGGCCCCCCGCGTTCGCCACGACCTTCACGCCCTGGCGGGCAATCTCGCGCAGATGGGGACCGACGTGCACGGTGAGAAAATCCGTGCCGTACCCGCCCTTTGGATCCGCCGCCTGCATCCGGCCGAGCAGGCCCATCGAGCCTTCCGCCAGATAATCGAAGATGAGGTAGTGCAGATTTCCGCCGCGCAGCAGCTGCGGCACAGCGAGCGCGCTGTCCATGAGAAACGCCGACGCCCCGCCGACCCTGATCACCTTGGCTTGTGCTGCCGCGCTCATGCTCTCGTCCTGACGGATCTGTCCCCCGGGCGGCAAACTCTAGTACGGGGTCTTGCACGTAATTGTCACCAAGGTTACTTTTCAGGCATGACCGCCGGCCGTGAAATGGCACTGAAGGTTCTGCGCCAGTCCGAATGGCTCAAAGGTGAGCCGGCCGCCCTCATCGAGGCACTGCTCACCCACGGGCGGCTGCTGCACCTGAACAGCGGAGCCTGGGCACAGACCGAGGGGGACGAGCATCGCGGGCTGGTCGTAGTGATCAGCGGCGTCGTGCACGTTTCGTGTCAGGCCGCGGGTAACCGCAATGTGCTGATCGGGCACTGCGAAGCCGGTGCGGTGCTCGGGCATGCCACGCGCTTCAGCGGTGGCCCACGGGTGGTGACGGCGGTGTGCGCCGAGCCGAGCGTGCTGCTGGCGGTCTCCGAGGGCGGACTTGAGGATGTGGCCGCGCACTGGCCCACGCTGTGGCGCGCGCTCGCCGCATCTGCGTACGGCTACACGCGCCGCACTGTGCGGGCGCTCGCCGAGCTGATTGCGTTGCCCCCGCGCCAGCGCCTGGCCTCCCGGCTCCTCCTCATGGCAGCCTCACCGCCCGGTCCCGCGCAGCCGGTGGTGCGACTGAGCCAGCAGGCGATCGGCGAAATGATCGGCGTCACGCGCAAGACCGTGAACGCACACCTCGCCGCCTTCGAGCGCGCTCAGCTCGTCACGGCCCGCTACAACCGGATCATCCTGCGCGACGTCGCAGGGCTGCGCCGCGTGGCTGACAGCTAGGTGAGCGCCGCCGCGCGAGGGCAGCGCGCTCCAAAGAAATACTGTGCGGACAACAAGGTCTGTCCGGCCTCGCACACCACCGGTGAGGCTGCGGGCAGCTTCATGTGCGCCGGATCTCGATCAAGTAGCACGCCGCCAACGCGGTGTCCCCCGACACGGCGCAGCGCGCCGGCCCGACAAAGAGGGCCGCGTCCGCGCGTGACAGTCCGAAGGTCGCAGCCGCTGCACTCACCCTGACATCGTGCACCGCGAAGATCAGTGTCGTGTCAGCCTCCAGACTCAGCCGCGTGCCCGCGCTCACGCGCTTCACCGCGGCGACATAGCGGCCGCGCCGCGCCATCACGTTGAGATCCACCAGGAGCTCACCGTGCGGTTCCGCCTGCACAGGCACGTCCCCGGCAAATGCAAAGGGCAGGCTGTCCGGCGATAACCTCACGGCCGGGTGGTCCTGAACGCTGAGTGTCAGCTCCCCCTCGAGGACGCTGAGGATCCGCTCGATGTTCGGAAAAACCGAGAAAGGACCGCTGCTGCGCACCTCAGCGGTACTGACGCGCCAATCGAAGTCGCTGAAGCCCGCGCCGCGCGGAAAGGCGGCGATCTCGCGGGTGACTCCGCCGCCGTTTTTCCAGGGGACCGCCGTGCGCTGCCGCGCCGGCAGAATCTGCACCGCACCGCTCACGCGCCCGGCAGCGGCACGGCAAAACTGCCGTCCTGGCTTTGCGGCACGCCCGGCTCGATCTCGTAGTACGCGCCCTTGTCGGCCACGTGAATGTGACGCACCGTGGCAAGTCCGGTGGAGTCATCGAGTGTCCCGGCGGCGATGCTGATGTAGTCGCGGCCCACGCCTTCCCAGAACAAGGTCGAGCCGCACACGGCGCAGAAGCCACGGCGCGCCTCGCTCGAGGAGGGGTACCACTTAAGGCCCGAGTCCGCGAGGAGCGTGAGATTCTTATGCAGCGCGGCGGTGGCCGCGAGAAAGTGTCCGGTGGTGCGCCGGCACTGCGTGCAGTGGCAGGCGACCACGGGGCGCAGCGCCCCGTGCACCGCATACCGGACCGCTCCGCACAGACAGCCGCCGGTTCGCGCTGTGCCCTCAGCCATGGAAGCCTCCCGGGGCGAGCTTCTGCCTCAGATACACGAAGCTCAGCGCCCACATCTCCGCCGCCTGCTTGTGGTCGGCGGCCGCGGCGTGCCCGCCGTCGGTGTTCTCGTAAAAGAGCACCTCGTGACCCTGCGCCTCCATGCGCGCTGCCATCTTGCGCGCGTGCACCGGAGTTACGCGATCATCGCTGGTCGCCGTCACAAAGAGCACCGGCGGATAGTGCTTGTTCTCGCTCACGTTCTGGTACGGGGAGTACTTCATGATCCAGGCGCGGTCGGCCTGCCGCGCCGGATCGCCGTACTCGGCCGCCCAGGAGGCCCCGGCGCCGATGTGCGTGTAGCGGATCATGTCGATGAGGGGGACCTGGCAGACGACCGCACCAAAGAGCTGCGGCTGCTCCACCATATTGGCGCTCACCAGAAGCCCGCCGTTGGATCCGCCCATGATGCCCAGCTGTGCAGCCGTCGTGATGCCGCGTTTGACGAGGTCGCGCGCCACCGCCTGGAAATCATCGTAGGCCCTTTGGCGGTTGCCCAGCAGCGCCGCCTGGTGCCAGCCGGGTCCGTACTCGCCACCGCCGCGGATGTTGGCCACCACAAAGACCCCGCCCCTGGCGAGCCAGAGCATGCCAAAGTTGGCCGAGTAGCTCGGCGTCATGGAAATCTCGAAGCCGCCGTAGCCGTAGAGCACCGTCGGTGCCGGCCCCTGCTGAGCCTTGGCGCGTGTTACGAAGTACGGCACGCGCGTGCCATCAGCGGAGGTGGCGAAGAACTGCTCGGTGACAAGATTCGAAGCGTCAAAGCGCGGCGGCAGCGATTTAATCGCCACGGGCTTGCCCTCGCCGGAATACTCATAGAGCGTCGTGGGTGTCGTGAAGCTCTCATAGCGCAGCAGTGCCTGCGGCCCCCACGCGTTGACCGAGACGATGCGCGTTGAGCCCCCCGGCGGCAGAGCCAACACGGTATCCGTCCAGCGCCCGTCCGCGCCGGCACGGAAGGCGTGCACGCTGCCCGTGACGTCGTGGTAGATCGAGGCATAGACGGCATCGCGCCCGGTTCCCACCTCATCGATCGAGCTCTTGGCATCGGGCGCGAACAGCACCGTCACACCCTCCCCGGGCCCGGCCAAGCGATAGGCGATGAGCGCACCCTTTTTGATCGGCTTGCCACCCTCGGGCGTCCAGTCATCGCGCAGCGAGAAGATCAGATGCCCGTCCTGCGCACCCTTGAGGTCCGCGCCCAGGGGCACGGGCAGATGGCGTAGCGCCCCCGAGGGTTGCAGCAGCTGATACTCGGTGGTGAAGAACGTCACGGCGCGCTGGATCACCGCGACCGTCCCCGTCGGGCCGTGGAAAACGGTCGGCTGTGTCGAGACATCCTCGACCATACCCTCGAACAGGGTTTGCGCCTGAGTCATCGGTTGCCCGCGCTTCCAGAGTTTCACGATCCGCGGGTAACCGGAGGTCGTCATCGAGTCCTTGCCGAAGTCGGTGCCGAAGAGCACCGTGTTCTCATCGAGGTAGGTGATCGAGGATTTCGCCTCGGCGAGCGCAAAGCCGTCTTCAACGAAGCGCTTGCTCGCCAGATCGAACTCGCGCACGACCACCGCATCACCGCCGCCGCGCGAGAGACTCAGGAGGCAGCGTTTGAGCGCCGGGGAGCAGTCCGGCGCCCCCCACACCCAGTTCTCGTGTTCCTCGGCCGCGAGCTTGTCCAGATCCAGCAGCAGCTCCCAGCTGGGCGCGGGGCTCGCATAGTCCGCCACGCTCGTACGCCGCCAGATGCCCTTTGGATGCGCAGCGTCCTGCCAGAAATTCATGACGTACCCACGCTCAAGCTCGCCATAAGGGATGCGGTCGGTGGCGTCGAGGACCTTGAGAATGGCGTCGTAGTCTTTCTGATAGTCCGGATCGGCCTGCAGTACGGCACGGGATTTGGCGTTCTGCTCGTGCACCCACGAGAGCGCCTTCGCGCCGTGGATGTCCTCGAGCCACAGGTAGGGATCGTCGGCATTGCCGCTCGTGGGATGCTCGGTCTGCACGCTGCCCGCTCCGAAGGTCGCAGTGACGCCGCACGCGGCGATGAGGATCGTGAACCAGGAAAATTCTCGCCCGCCCATGTCTCTTCCTTTGCAGCCCGCGGCGTCTTCTCACCCGCTCTGCACGGGCGCTCAGAAAGAGGTCACGGATTAAACACCGAGGGGCCGTAAGGCCCGTGTTACGACAGGGCATTCTGGCCGAAAGAGAGGGACGCGGCAAAGCGGGGCGCTGGCCTGCGCCGCGAGCACTTCCGACCCGAACCGGCGAGGGAAAAAGCCGAAACCGCGGCACCCGCGAACGGGTGCCGCGGTTTATGGGTTTGCTAGCTCGCAGATTTAGGCGCGTAGGTGAACTTCTGGCCGGCGATCGCAGCCTGGACCATCGCGCCGCCCTTCACGATCGTGAAAACGGCGACGCCCTTGTAATAAGTGCCCCGGGTCGTAGCGTCATTCTGTCCGCCGCTGGCGCCGGAGTTCGCCCCGGTAGTACCGACCTGCGAGGAGGCGGCGACGGTGATCGCTACCGCGTTGGCGTCCGCACCGAACTCGTAGTTGCCCTTGGTGAATTCCGTGAACGCACGCTGATCCTCAAAGAAGATGATCATGCTGTAGGCGCGACCGCCGGCTTGCGCCCCCAGGCTGACCTGCGTCATCGAGGTGTCCCCGACATACTGATCATGCTCATACACGCGTCCCTTGCCATACGCGCCTCCGACCACGAGCCCCCCCTGACCGATCGAGGGGAATACAGCGTAGCCGTAGCAGTTGCCAAAGAAGGTGGCACTCGCGCCCGCGTTCTTAAAAAGACCAATCGTATCGCTGTATGGACCCGCGTTGGCGGTGCTCACCGTCAACGTGAGCAGCGCGCTCAGCATGAATCCGATCCATCGTCTCATGAACAGTCTCCTGGATTTTTCGTGGGTGGTGCCGCCGGTCCGAACCAGTGCCTGCTGACAAGCTCCGAGGCTTCGGCCACGCATACCAGCTGATATTTAGCCTGAGCAGTCAGAATGCGGCAATAGGTACTTCCCGTCCCCAGCGCAGTCGAAGACACGCACTCGATCCGCCACGCGAGTGTGGACAAACGAGCGAGCGGCACTCAATCGTCTGCGCCACGCACTGTCGCGCGCAAAAGAAGTCCCGGTCGCCTCGCCCCACCTAGCACCGGCACCCAGTGACGCTCGGGGCCACATTGCGCATACTGCTTCGGCAGCCGCTCAGGCTCGCATTGACGGATACACCTGTGTGGATGAGTGTCGCGCACGCAGCAATCGGGCGGGTTTCCTGAAGCTGCGGCGCCGCCAGGGCGAGCACTAACGTGGAGACCCGACCGATCGTTCACTGGAGTGAGGGCGGCGAGGCGTGCGCCGCGCTCTGGCGCTCAGAGAGCGCAGCACTGCCGCCCAGTCGCGTGCACGTCGTTGGTGATGCCATCACGGCCGACGAGGCCTACGGACTCGCCGGCCAGGGTATCGCGCTTCTGTGGCGCGGCGATTTCCAGAATGCGCGCCAGATGCTGCGCGCGCTCGCACGACGCGCCGAGCGCCGAGCGCGCCCGGGGAAAAAATCGTCCGGCCCGCCGCGCCCGCCGGCCGAAGCCTTTCACCTCTACCGACAGATGCGGGCACAGCGCGCGCGCACATTGGCGTCGTTGCTGGTGCCGCTTGAGGCCGATTACGCGATCCCGCTGCGACGTGCTCCCGACATCCGGCAAGCCTGTGCGGAAGCCTACGGCCCCGGACAGGAGCCCTCGCTCACCCCGCTGCGGGGGTTGCTCGGCGTCATCGGCGCACACGAATGGCGCGTGAAGGGGATTGAGCTTGCGGCGCTCGGCAGCCGCATCCATCCACACTACGGGGTGTTCGCGCCGATTCGCTCCGAATACGTCGACCTCCTCCTCAATACACCCCTGCCGCCCCTGAGCTCCTCCTCCAGCGTGGCATTTGACATCGGCACCGGCACCGGAGTGCTCGCCGCGGTGCTCGCGCGGCGCGGCATCAGCCGCGTCATCGCGACCGATCGGGACCCGCGAGCGCTCGCGTGTGCACGGGAAAACCTCGAGCGCCTCGGATTTGCGCAACAGGTGCAAGTCGTGCAGGCCGATCTTTTTCCCGAAGGACGCGCCGCGCTCGTGGTCTGCAACCCTCCCTGGATCCCGGCGCGGCCGAGCTCTGCACTCGAGCGCGGAATCTACGATCCGGACAGTCACATGCTGCAGGCCTTTGTGCGCGCGCTGCCCGCGCACCTCGAAACCGGGGGCGAGGGCTGGCTGATTCTTTCGGACCTCGCGGAGCACCTCGGCCTGCGGCCGAGGGAGGAGCTGCTCGACCTGTTCCAGGCCGCGCGACTAACAGTCATCGGTCGCAGCGATGCCCGGCCGCGGCATCCGCGCGTCGCCGACGAAGCCGACCCGCTGCATGTGGCGCGCGCAGCCGAAGTGACCTCACTGTGGCGCCTCGGCGTGCGCTAAAGTCCGCGCTGCGCTCGTCGGCCGGACCGGCCAGTTGAAAGTTAAACAGGTTCTGCGCGCCCTGTGGCTCGCAGCTCACCATGGCGGCTCGCACCCGCCATGCCGAATGCACATGGTTGAACCCTTATGACACTCGAACAGAGTTTTTATCTTGCGCAAATTGTGGCTTCCGCTGGCGTCGTTGTTTCTCTCGCCTTCATCGCTATGCAGATCAGGGCGAATACCGCGGCGCTACAGCGTAGCGAGCACAACTCCACGATGGCGCAATGGACGGTGATCCGGATGGTGATCGCCCGAAATCGCGACATCGCCGAACTGATGACCGCCGGCCTGCACGGCGAGGTGGCCCTGGATGCCGCTGATCAGCTGAGACTCGAGCAGCTGCTGGGTGAAAACGCCTGGGCAGCCTTCCACATCTGGGATAGAACCCAGCGCGGTATCTTTCCGAAGGGCACGTTCGAACTGACCGGCGGAGCACAGCTGTGCGGTTTGCTCAGAACGGCGGGCGGGGGTGCCTGGTGGCGCAGCGCCAAACATGTCGGCTTCGTTCCGCAGTTCGTCGCGGACGTCGACAGCATGCTCGCCAAGCACACTAAGGTGTCCGCCAAGCACGCCGCGGCCTCACCACCGGTTCGCGCCGCCTGGGGTTTGACTGACTCACTCCTAACCGACACCCTTGCTGGCTCGAAGTCCGGACAACTCCAGCCGACAGCGCTAGCGTTTACTAGAATAGTGACTCGCTTATCCGGTGGCATCGACTCACGCTGACGAGGCGGCCCGGATCTTGGCTTTTTTATGGGAGAACCGGCTTTGAGGAAAACCCTGGACGTCATATTCGCGCCCCACATCAGCGTTCGCGTCTACGGCCTCGCGGCAATTGGGTTCGGACTGGTTGGTCTCGCCTGGGGCGACCTCGCTGCAGTATTGCAGCCCGTCCCGAAAGGCTTTCCCGGACGAGTCGCGCTGGCGTATGCGGTGGCGCTGGCTTGTTTGCTCGGGGGCTTGGCGATGCAGTGGCGACGCAGCGCCGCGTTCGGTGCGCTGGGGCTGACAGCGCTTTTTACTCTATCGGCCCTACTGTTTCACGTGCCACGCATCTTCGCGCACCCCGCGGTGTTCGTGACCTGGGAAGGCAGCGCCGAACAGCTGGCGCTCGTCGCAGGAGGACTGGTCGCTTACTCATATTGCGCACACTTACAACCCGCCAGCGCCGCGCGAATATCCAGGATTGGTCGCCTCCTCCTTGGTGCATGCCTGATCGTGTTCGGCTTGGCTCACCTTTTTTACCTTGCCCCTACAGCTGCGATGGTTCCGGCCTGGCTCCCGCCGGACCAAACGTTCTGGGCCTACGCGACCGCGGCCGGGCATTTTGCAGCGGGCCTCGCACTGCTTTCAGGGATCGCTGCGCGCCCAGCGGCCATGTTACTGACGGCGATGTTTGTCGTGTTTGGCATCCTGGTGCACGCGCCCACGATCTGCAGCGATCCGCACAGCCACATAAACTGGTCGGAGAACGTGTTGAACTTCGCCTTGATCGCATCCGCGTGGGTCATAGCCGCTTCGATCAAGACGACTGCCTCGCCGGGTCGCCGACACGAGGGACGATCCTAGGTCCGCAGTTGAAGGCTCGAAGCATCTCTTAAGTTCGTCACGTAACAGGTCGCCCGGCCCGCAGCGATTAAAAAACTGAGGCCAAGCGAGCAATACGTCGCGACCGATGTGCTGTGTGAGTTGAACGGGCCGCTACGCGCCACTTTGGCCGTCGCTGGCGGTCCCGGGGGCTTTGGCACACAATCCGCGCCTCACCAGTGCAGACGAACAGGCGGCGCATGCCCGGACGGAACTCAGGGACGCACCGCGATTCTTACGGGCATATGAGCTTGTTGTGTAACTGGCGCGTGCCGGCGCGCATTGCCCTGCTGAGCGGGTTGCTTGCCTCCGGTTGCGCGGTCGGTCCTGACTTCAAAAGGCCCCCGCCCCCGAACGTCAGCGGCTACACAGCCGAGGGGCTCGCGCCCACGGTGACCGCCACCAACGGCGCCGGCGGGCAGGCGCAGCGCTTTGACGAGGGCCGCGATCTGGCCGGGGACTGGTGGACGTTGTTTCGCTCCCGGCCGCTCAATGATCTGATCGAACAGTCGCTTACAAATAATCCCGACCTCAAGGCGGCGCAGGCGGCACTGACGGTCGCAAAAGAAAATGTGCTCGCACAACGGGGCACTTATTATCCGACGGTCGCGGCAAGCTTCTCGGCGAGCCGTCAGCGGCAAGCGGGGACGATCTCCCCCACGCCCAGCTCGAACGCCTTTCTCTACAATCTGTTCACGCCGCAGGTGAGCGTCTCGTACGTCCCGGATGTCTTCGGCCTGAACCGCCGTACCGTGGAGTCCTTGCAGGCGCAGGAACAGGAAGTGCGTTTTCAAATGGTCGCAACGTACACCACGTTGACGGCCAACGTAGTCGTTACGGCAGTGCAGCTGGGGTCTGCGCAGATGCAGATCGATGCGACCCGCGAACTCATCGACCTCAACACCGGCATGCTGCAGATCCTGCATTATCAATTTTCCAGGGGTTACGCCAGCGGGCTCGATGTGGCCGCACAGGAATCTCAGCTTGCGCAAGTGAGCGCCACGCTACCCCCGCTCATCAAGCAGGCGGCCCAGCTGCGCGACCTGCTGGCCGTGCTCGCCGGGCAGTTTCCCAACCAGCCAACGAAGGAAACATTCGAACTCTCCAGCCTGCAGTTGCCCGAGGAGCTGCCGGTGAGCCTGCCTTCGGCACTCGTGGCACAACGTCCGGACGTGCTGCAGGCCGAGGCCAACCTGCACGCCGCCAGCGCCAGGATCGGAATCGCCATCGCGAACCGGCTGCCGAACATTGAACTCACCGCAGACGCCGGCAGCACGGCACTCGCCATGAGTCAGCTGTTCACTTCGGGCACGGGCTTTTGGGGCTTGGGCGCCGCGGCGACGGCGCCACTTTTCGAGGGCGGCGCACTGCTGCACCAGGAGCGGGCCGCGAAGGCTGCCTACGTGCAGGCCGCGGAACAATACCGCAGCACGGTGCTCACCGCTTTTCAGAACGTCGCCGACACTCTGACGGCACTCAAGCAGGACGCCGAGGCGCTGAAGGCCGCTTCCCTGGCCACGGATGCCGCGAAAGTGACGCTGGATCTGTCCGAACGCCAGCTGAAGGCCGGCTACGCCGGCACCCTCGCGTTATTGAGCGCCGAGCAAGCCTATCAGCAAGCGCTCATCAACCTGGTGCAGGCCCAGGCCAATCGTTACGCCGACACCGCCGCATTGTTCCAGGCGCTTGGCGGTGGCTGGTGGAATCGCGCGGATTTAGTCACTGATCAACATGCAAAATAGTTCCTTTCAGTGGGTGACTGCCGCGGCCGGTGCGGTGAGGGCTGCGCGCGCGGCAGCCGTTCCCGTCATGGCCCTGGGCGTCGTGGCCTTGAGCAGCTGTTCATCCAAGACGGACAGTAATCCGCAGTCTGCCTCCGTGACGGCCGACAACGCCAGACTAACGACGGCGCAGCGAGAGCACGTGCAGCTCTATACCGTTCGCCCGTCCGTGTATCACAGAATGATCGAGACGACCGGGGTCGTTGACTTCGACAACGACCAGGCTACGAGCGTACTAGCCCCCTTTTCCGGTCCCGTCTCGCAACTGCTCGTTTCCGTGGGTGCGCAGGTCAAAGAAGGCACTGCGCTCGCGGCCGTGGAATCGCCGGACTTTGCCACGGCGATCAGCGCCTATCGCAAGGCGCTCACAGCGGCCCAAACCGACCGTCGACTTGCCGACCTGGACAAGGATCTTCTCGAGCACCACGGTGTTTCCCAGCGCGAAGCGGACCAGGCTCAAACCGACGCCATCAGCGCCGAGGCTGATCGCGACGCCGCCCTGCGCGCACTCGTTTCGCTGCAGGTTGCTCCCCAGACGATCAAGGACCTTGAGGAAGGTCGAGCGGTCTCGCGCGCCGTGGCGTTCATCCGCTCCCCGATCGCCGGCACCGTGGTCGAAAAACTGATCACCCCCGGAGAGCTCCTGCAGGCGGGCAGTACGGCGTGCTTTACGGTCGCCAACCTTTCGCGCGTCTGGGTGCAGGCACAGCTTTTTGGTTCCGACCTCGCCGCGGTCAGCGTCGGGGACTCCGCTCAAGTGGTGACCGGGATTGGTTCGAACAACTTTTCTGGAAAGGTGGACTACATCTCCGCTCTGGTGGATCCGAACTCCCGTTCGGTACAGGTGCGCGTGGTCGCTGAAAATCCCGGCGGCTTCCTGAAGAGACAGATGTACGTGCGCGTGTTGATCCAGGCACGCCTGGACAGCACGGGGCTGCTGATCCCCGTTTCAGCAGTGTTACGGGATGATGAGAACCTGCCGTTTGTCTACCTCGCTCAGACCGACGGCAGCTTCGCGCGCCAGCACATCACCCTCGGCTATCGCGCCGGGGACCAATATGAGATCGGCGCAGGTCTGCGGGCCGGCAATCAGATTGTGGTTGCTGGCGGCATCTTCGTTCAATTCATGCAGACTCAATGAGCTCGCCTCTGCCGTCAGACGGCTCCGCGCCGCGCAGCGCGTCGGTCATGGATCGCATCGTGGCCTCCTCCTTGCGGCAACCTCTGCTCGTCGGTCTCATGACGCTCGTACTCATCGGCCTGGGAGTGCATTCGCTGCGGCGCTTGCCGGTAGATGCCTACCCGGACCTGTCCCCGCCGCTGGTCGAGATCATCACCCAGTGGCCCGGGCATGCGGCCGAGGAGGTCGAGCGGCTGATCACCGTGCCCGTCGAGCTGGAGATGAACGGCATACCGCGGCTCGCGACGAGCCGTTCCATTTCGCTCTACGGCCTCTCAGATGTCATCCTTACCTTCGAGACCGGCACTGATAATTATTTCGCGCGCCAGCAAGGCATAAACCGGCTCGGCGAGCTGAGTCTGCCGAGCAATGTGACCCCCACGCTCGCACCACTGTCTGCTCCTTCGGGTCTGATCTATCGGTACGTGCTGCAAAGCCCGGACCGATCGCCGATGGAGCTGAAAACGTTCGAAGACTGGACCGTCGAACCGCGCTACAAAGCCGTACCGGGGGTCGCCGACGATTCCGGCTTCGGTGGCGGCACCATGCAGTACCAGGTACTCCTCGATCCGACCAAAGTGGCCTCGGTCGGTCTGTCGGTGCAGCAGGTGGAGGCCGCCCTAACCGCCAACAACGCCAATGCGGGCGGTGGCTTCTACTCCCAAGGCGGGCAGTTCTACTACGTGCGCGGTATGGGCCGCGTGATCACTACCGAGGACATCGGCGATGTGGTGGTGGGGGTAAACAACGGCATTCCGGTACTGATCAAGGACGTCGGCCGCGTTGTGATCGGCATCGCCCCGCGCCTGGGCGAGTTCGGCTACGAAAAGCAAGACGACGCGGTCGAGGGCGTCATTCTGCTGCGGACGGGGGAAAAGACCCAGGACGTCCTGAAGCGAGTTGAGGCTAAGACTAAGGAACTCAACGACACCATCCTGCCCAAGGACGTCAAGATCCTTCCCTACTACGACCGCAGTGATTTAGTCGCACTGACCACGGAGACGGTCGAGCGCAATCTGCTGCGCGGCATGTTGCTCGTGGTGGTGATCCTCATATTCTTTCTGTACGACTTTCGCGCCGGATTGATTGTCGCAACCACCATTCCGCTTGCCTTGCTGTTCGCCTTCGTCTGTCTCGACCTGCAAAACGCCTCGGCCAATTTGCTCTCCATCGGTGCCGTGGATTTTGGGATCTTAGTCGATGGCGCGGTGGTCATGGTCGAGAACATCTTCCGCCAGATCGCCCTGCGCCATGGGACTGCTGTCGGTGTCGTGGAGATCATCAAGGGCGCTGCCGCAGAGGTGGATCGTCCGCTGTTCTATGCGGTCGCCGTGATTGTGGCGAGTTTCCTGCCGATCTACGTCTTAGCCGGACCCTCTGGAACGCTCTTCAAACCGATGGCGGACACGATGATCTTCGCCTTGGTCGGATCCCTGATCGTGACCCTGACGTTGCTACCGGTGCTGTGTGCATGGTTCATGCGCCGGGGTGTGCAAGAGCGTCGCAACGCCGCTTTCGAATACATCAAGTCGGTCTACACGCGTGGACTGGATTTCTGTCTCAAGCGTCCGTGGGGCACCACGTTCGCCTCAGTGTTCTTGCTGGCAGCTTCGCTGTTGCTGATTCCCCGCATCGGGGCTGAGTTCATGCCACACCTGGATGAGGGTGCCCTGTGGGTGCGGGCAACGATGCCGTACACGATCTCTTTCGACGAAGCGGCGCAAATTGCCCCCCAAGTTCGCAACGTTCTGCACTCCTTTCCCGAAGTCACCACGGTTGCCTCGGAGCTCGGGCGACCGGACGACGGCACCGATCCGACCGGCTTTTTCAACGTCGAGTTTTACGTGGGCCTCAAACCCTACGGTCAGTGGAACGGCCACACTTACAGCAGCAAAGCCGGCCTGATCGAGGCGATCGATCGCAAGCTCGCATCATTCCCCGGGATAATTTTCAACTATACGCAGCCCGCGGAAGATGCCGTGGATGAGGCCGAAACGGGCTTGAAAAGTGCCCTGGCGGTTAAGGTCTTCGGTGCCGACCTCGACACACTTCAAAAAAAGGGCAAGGCGATCAAGCAGGTCCTACAACGGGTGCGCGGCATCACGGACGTAACGCTGGTGCAGGAGCTCGGGCAGCCCAGTCTCACGATCAAGATCGACCGCGCCAAGATCGCCCGCTACGGTTTGAATGTCGCCGACATCAATGCGTTGATTCAGACAGCCATCGGTGGAGACGTGGCCACGCAGGTGGTGCAGGAGGAGAAGCAGTTTGATCTTGTCGTGCGGCTGGAGCGCCAATACCGCGACAATCCGGAAGAGATAGAGCGCATCCTGGTGGCCACACCCGGCGGACAACAAATCCCACTCAGGGAATTCGCGGATATTGAGGTCACCGACGGCGCCTCGTTCATCTACCGTCAGAATAATTCGCGCTACATCGGGGTGCAGTTCTCGGTGCAAGGACGCGATCTGGCGGGCGCGGTGGAGGACGCCATAACGCAGGTCAATAAGAAGGTCGCGTTGCCGCAGGGGTATCGTCTGGATTGGGGCGGAGAATACACCGAGTACCTGGCTTCACGTGCGCAGCTGCAGGTCATCCTGCCGCTGACCCTATTCCTTATTTTTCTGCTGTTATTCGCGCTCTACAGCAACTTTAAATTCCCCTTCATCACTGTTCTGGGCGTTGTGCTGTCGGCGCCCGTGGGCGGAATCGTGGCGCTCTGGATCACCGGCACGCCGTTCTCGGTCTCCTCGGGCATCGGCTTTCTTGCCTTGTTTGGCGTCTCGGTGCAAACGGCCGTGGTCTATATCTCCTATGTCAACGAGCTGCGCCGCGGTGGTACGCCTCTGGCCGAGGCCGTTCGACACGGAGCGATCCTGCGTCTGCGTCCGATCATGATGACTGCGTTGGTGGCCGCATTGGGGTTGTTGCCCGCGGCGCTGGCCACCGGCGTCGGCACGGATTCCCAACGGCCGTTTGCCCTGGTCATCGTCAGCGGCCTGTTCACGCGACTCTTAATTAGCGTGTTTCTCATGCCGGCGCTCTACACCCTTGTCGGCCGCCCCGACGATCGGCTAGAAGTGTGATGTTCGGGTGCTCAGCCGCCGCAATGGTCGACAACACCGAGTAGCAGTTTGCGAGTGAGATTCTCCGAAAGCGCAGAGGGTGAGTTGAGCGTGCGCTGCCGGTAAAAAGGGCAGAGCCACTTCCGCTCTGCCCGGCGGCGCGCGTTTGGCTTCTGCAGATCAATGGCACATCGTTGCGACAAGCTTAGACGCGTGCTGAACCTTGCTCTGACCGCCCGGACCGTGAGATCTCAAGACCGATTGCCCAGGAATTTGCACTTTGAATTGGCTCGATGCGCCCCAGAGGGTGTACAGTTTTCGCCAACGAGAGCCCCGGCCGGGCTCTTGGCTGTCACGGGCGGCGGTCAAGGCGCGAGAGGAAAAACGGTCGGTGCGAGGCTTGCACATGAAAACCAAGCAGGTGATTTCCAGTATCGTGGCGCTGTGCACCCTGCCGGGAGCGAGCTGGGCGGGCACGACGCTGCTTGACGAAAATTTCAACGAACTCACTCCCGCACTAACCCAAACATCGGTGGGCGCGTTCTCCGCGATTGACGGCACCAACGTGGACGTGGTGGGTGGGGCAGTCTTCGGCTCCTTGTGCGTCGCGCCCGAGGCTGGAAATTGCGTCGACCTGGACGGCTCGGGTGGAAAGTCACAGGGAATTCTGCAAAGCAAGAGCGTGTTCAGTTTGCAACCAGGCGTGGACTACTACCTGAGCTTCGATTTGACGGGCTCCCAGCGTGGCCTGACTACGTCAACGACGGTCAATTTCGGCCCCTACAGTGAGACGTTCGTCCTGGCCTCCGGTAACGATACGGGCGGCGTCGTGTCAGATGCGCTGCTGAGCGTTACCGCGCCAACGACCGCACAGCTTACCTTCACAAGCAATACACCGGGTGACGTCGGTGCGCTGCTCGACAACGTCCTCTTAACCAGCTCGAGCCCGACGAGCACCGGGGTACCAGAGCCTGCAACGCTCGGCTTGTTGGCTCTCGGCCTCGCCGGTGTTGGATTGGCAAGACGTAAGCGCGAAAGCTGAACGAGCTCACTGCTAAGACCGCCCGCACCTTGCATCACGCCAGGTGAGCTAGTGCGGTTGTGCGCGTCGGGCGCGTCGCGGCTACTCTTGGTGGCTTGCGACCGGCCTGACCGTGCTTGTCTCTGAAATACGCAGCAGGCGCTCCGCCCCCCAAGCAGCGCAACGTCCGGAGAGGGGTCTCACTGGCTGTGACAAGGTTCGCAATTTCTCGGTTATTGCTGCGTCCTGAGGCGCCTTTTTCGCAGACCTTTTGACAGGCCGCAGTACTGCGGTTCTGCGATCGCTAACCTGCTCAGGTGGACAGGACGCAACCCATTCGGAACAACCCAGAGGAGCAGTACGCGCCAGCTTTGAAACGACGCGTGCTGATCGTTGACGACGACCCGGTATTTGCGCTGCTGGCCAGCGAGACGCTGCAGCAGGCAGGCTTCGCGACCCGTGTCGCCAGTAATGCCGCCGAGGCATTCGCATTACTGGAAAAGGAAACACCCGATTTACTCTTGCTCGACGTCGAGTTGCCGGGCAGCAGCGGCTTTGACATATGTACGGCGATACGCGCGATGAGTTCGGGTGCCGACATCCCCATCGTCATGGTCACCGGTCACGAGGACACCGAATCCATCGCGCACTCTTATCAGGTGGGCGCGACTGACTTTATCCTCAAGCCCATCTTGTGGCCGACGCTACCACATCGAATAGAGTTCATTCTGAGAGCTTTGGACAATCTGCAGGCACTCAAAGTGAGCGAGCAGAAGAACCGCGCTCTGCTGCAAGCACTGCCCGACACCATTCTGATCGTTAACAGCGCCGGCGCCTTGTTGGAACACATAACCGGCGACGATCAGCACCAGCGTGTCAGTCTGGTCGGCAAGCGCCTGGAAGAAGTATTGCCGGCGGAGGTGGCGCGTGCCGCGCGCCTGTCCATGAGCGGCAGGGGCACAGCGAAACTGGTGACTCATGAGTTCCTCATCGGGCATGGAAAAGAACAGAAGGCAATCGAGGCCCGCCTACGTCCGCAGGCTGACGGGACGCTCCTGATAGTTACGCGCGACACTACGGAGCGCCAGAGGGCTAAGGCGCGCATAGAATACCTTGCGTATTACGACATCTTGACCGGACTGCCCAATCGTCAGCTGTTCGTGCGGCAGGCCAGCCGCGCCATGCGCGCCGCGAAGCATTCCGGGAATCTGCTGGCGCTCCTCTATCTGGACCTGGACCGGTTCAAGCGCATCAACGATAACTTCGGTCATACGGTGGGCGATGCGCTGCTGCAGCACGTCGGCCGCAGAGTCAAACAAACCGTCAGAAATGACGAGCCCGTGACCGGAGCGCCGGTGAGCCGTAGCGAGGGCCAGACACGGGTGGCGCGGCTGGGAGGAGACGAATTCGTGGTGTTGCTCGGCGGCCTGGCCGAGGAGGCGCATGCCGCCGCCGTGGCCACTCGCATTGTGAGCTCACTCGGCAAGCCGTTCGAGTTTGACGGCCACCGGCTCGTGGTAACACCAAGCATTGGCATCGCGCTTTATCCGCGCGATGCCACGGACGTTGAGGACCTGCTGGTAAAAGCCGATATGGCGATGTATCGGGCCAAGGATCAAGGCCGAAACGGGCACGCGTTTTACGGCGACACCATGGCCATTCGCTCACGTGGCCGTCTTGAAATCGAGACTGATCTGCGACACGCCTTTGAGAACGGCGACTTTCAGCTCCACTACCAACCCAAGGTGGACCTGGCCACCGATGCGATCGTCGGCGCAGAGGCCCTCCTGCGCTGGCGCCATGCGACGCGCGGCTGGATTGCCCCGGACACCTTCATTCCTGTCGCCGAAGAGACCGGATTGATTGTGGAGCTCGGCGACTGGGTCATCGTTGAAACCTGCAAGCAGCTCAAAAAATGGGGCTCGGAAGGGCGCGGCCAGCTGACCATCGCGGTCAATGTGTCAGTGCATCAATTCACCAAGCATGACTTTGTGGATTCCGTACTGAGCGCCCTCGCCCGGTTCGGTGTCCCACCGCAACAGCTTGAACTGGAGATCACCGAAAGCCTTCTGATGAAGAACATGATCGACACCACGAAGTCCATGAATCGGCTGCGCGCCGCCGGGGTCGGGTTGTCCATCGATGATTTTGGAACCGGCTATTCTTCTCTGGGGTATCTGCGGCAATTTCCGGTCGGCGCACTGAAAATTGACCGATCATTCGTCAAAGACCTGCACACGAGCAGTGACGCGGCGGCCATCTGCGCCACCATCATAGCCATGGCGCGTGAGCTCAAGCTCAAAGTGATCGCCGAGGGTGTCGAGACCAATGAACAAATGGACTTTCTGCGCCGACACCGCTGCGACCAGGCGCAGGGATACCTGATCAGCGCGGCTGTCGCAGTAGCTGAGTTCGACAAACTGCTCAGAGCTGTACCAGCTCGTGATGATCGCTACGCGCAGACGGCGCCGGGCGGCAGTGCGGCGCGCAACTGACGTATCCCGTGCGGCACGCACCGGACCCACAATCTGCGGCGGTGCCCGGGTGCAACCCTAACGGCGAATCAGGCGGAGACTGACTGATGAAGCGATGGACCGGCGCCCTTTCGCTCGCGGCACGACTGCACCTCATCAGCGGCGCTACGGCCGTAGCAGCCCTGCTGCTGGCTGGCATCAGCTTTATTGCGGGCGAAGGGCTGCGCCACGTGGATGGCCTCGCGCAGCTCTCCCAACAGTTACTGCGTTCGCCAGGCAGCGTAGTGCCCGTGCTGCTGCTCTCGGGCCTGCTCGTTTACACGTTGTCGGCCTACCTTCTGCGATCTGTTGCGCGGCCTATCACTAAGATCGCGAAGTTCGCGGCGCACCTTCGCGCCACGAAAGATTTCTCGGTGCGCGCCGAAAAACGCCGCGAGGATGAGCTTGGTGTATTGGTCGATGCGCTCAATGAGATTCTCGCCGAGCTCGAGAAGCGCGATCTCAACCTGCACGTCTATCAATACGATCTGGAGAGACTGGTGCGCGAGCGCACCCTCGAATTGAACGCGGCTGTTGCCGAGGCGCAGCAAGCGCTGGCGCGCGCCGAGGGGGCCACTCGCGCCAAGAGCGAATTCCTGGCGCGCATGAGCCATGAGATTCGCACACCCATGAATGGCGTGCTCGGCATGGCGGAATTGCTGCGCGATTCTACCAGCCTGGATGAGAGGCAGCGCCGCTATGCCACCACCATTCACCAATCCGGCAGCGCGTTGCTCGAGATCATCAATGACATCCTGGACTTCTCCAAAATCGAGGCCGGTAAGCTCGAACTGGAAAAAAGCCCCATCAATGTGCGCGAAGTGGTCGAGGATGCTGTGGATATTCTTGCCGAGCGGGCCTACAGCAAGGGCCTGGAGCTGATCTGTGACATCCCCGACGACATCGACGTGGCGGTTTACGGCGACGGTCCGCGACTTCGGCAGGTAGTCATCAATCTGGTCAGTAATGCGATCAAATTCACCGAGCGCGGCGAAGTCAAAATTACCGTGCGTCACGCAGAATCGCAGGTGCTCGACGCATCCTTCGATATTGAAGTGAAGGATACGGGGGTAGGCATAAGACCCGAAAACTGCAGTACCGTATTTGAGGCTTTCGCGCAGGAAGACAGTTCGACGACGCGCAAGTATGGGGGCAGCGGACTCGGGCTGGCGATCTGCAAGCAGTTGGTGGAACTGATGGGCGGCCGCATCGGCGTCTCGAGTACGCGCGGAGTAGGCTCAACATTCTTCTTCTCGGTATCGCTGCCTACCGATCCGAGCGCCGCGAAGGACAGGCGTGCCCTGACGCTTCCGCGGACCCATATGCTCGTCGTTGATGATAATAAGACCTGTCGCGAGACCATCCGGCAGCACCTCTCGAGCTGGGGAGTGGCGGTGAAGGAGGCCAGTTGCGGTCGCGAGGCGCTGCAGATCCTGGACAAGGCCCTCGCCGGTCAGTTCGAGGTTGTGATTATTGACCGAGAGATGCCCGAAATGACAGGCGAGGCGCTCGCGACGGCGATCCGAAGCCGCCCAGAGTTTGCCGAGACCTCCATTTTGATGATGAATTCGATCTTTGCCAGCGCCCCCTTCACCGGAAGCTTGCGTGAGGGCCCGATGGCCTGGCTCAACAAGCCCATTCACCGAATTCAACTGCATGCCTGCCTCACGGCGCTCGTGGCGCATCAGCCATTTGAGGCGCCCAGAAGAGGGCAAGCTCCCAAGCGGGCGGGCACGAAGCCAGATGCACCGGAGGCCCTCAAGACCTCGCGTATTCGCCGGGTGCTGTTGGTTGAAGATAACGCAGTCAATCAGGAGGTCGCCCACGCCATGCTGCAGGAGCTTGGTGTGCAGGCCGTCAGCGCGTGGAGCGGCGAGGAAGCGCTTGAGAAGCTTGCTGCTGAGCAATACGAAGTCGTCTTGATGGATTGCCAGATGCCGAAGATGGATGGCTACGTGGCGTCGAGCCGCTTTCGCGAGTGGGAGAAGACGCACAAGCGACCCCGGACACCCATCGTGGCCCTGACGGCAAATGCCCTGAGCGGCGACGCCGACAAGTGCTTTGCGGCGGGGATGGATCACTACCTGAGCAAGCCCTTCTCGAGTGATCAGCTGTATCAGGTTCTCGAGTCGTGTGCGTCCGCCGCGACGCCGGCCGAGTCCGAGGGAGTGAAAGAGGCCCCCGTGCTCGATCAAAAGACACTGGGGCGCATACGGGCGCTGCACAGAGCAGGAGGTCAGGACTTTCTGGCCAAAGTGGTGGGGTTATATGTGTCAAGCTCAGTGGGTCTTACTGAAGCTATGCGACTCGCGGCATTGGCGCGCGACGCAGCGGGTATAAGGCGCGCGGCGCACGCGTTAAGGTCCAGCAGCGCCAACGTCGGCGCCATGCTGTTTGCCGAACTGTGCAAGGATGTCGAAGCGGCAGCCAAGGCCGATAAGATCGAACACGCCTGCTCGCTCGTGGAAAAACTGCTGGCGGAGCATAAGCAGGTTCTAGAGGCGCTTAAGGCACCCAGCATCGCGGCGTAAAGGGTAAGGCACAGCTAAATCTTGGCGGAGAATGTTCGAAAACGACTTTCAGTCTTGAAGTCCCGGCTGTTGCTTGCGACTGCAACATGCGCAGTTATAAGGGATTGGAAGCGGTGCCTCGTCCGGTGCCCCACTGGACCTTTACGCACTTGAGTTCCACGTGTTGCGCGCCCGCCCAGTCTTCCCGCGCAAAGCGCGCGGAAATTTTGCAATCGCTCTCGTCTCGGTACACCAATGAGGGCGTCGCGACGCGATGGTCGGCGGAGGTAAAGACCGTGATGAGAACCCATACGAAAGTAGGCATAAGACCTCCAGCTATCTTCCGCTTTGCTTCGGTAGGAAGCTGACCACGGCACGCCCGCCCGCGCCGCGACGCAGGTTTCGCGCGGTGCGTTTGGTTCGAGAATTGCGAAATAGCGCGCTCTTTTTCAGGAGCGAACGAACATTGTCATAACGCGGTGCCTGGATTGCCGGCCTCGTTGATGGGCACAGCGAGAGGCGGTGGCGTCACGCCCTCCTTCAAGAAGTCGGAACTGCAATCGTGCAGCTGGGATTTCGAGGAGGAGGCCACTCGCCTCCATACCACGTACGTTCAGTCACGCCCCGGGCTGCCCTGCGCCACAGAACGCGGGGGACATCGAGGTTGCCCTGACTTCGGTTTTCATACACACACGAGCGCCCGTTCGGCGCCATCAAGTCGTGGATGGCAGGAGGACTGGGCGTCACCGGACAATCATTGGCGAGATCCACGCGCCCGGAGCGGTTCGAGCTGAGACCGCCAATCAACACCCGCCGCCGGCTTTGGTCATGCCTCGCAGCGGGGCGATTGTGGGTACCTCAGTCTATAGAGCATAGCGCACGATCACGCGCACCACGCGGGCGTGATCGAAGGACCAATGCACGAATTCCTGGCACACCTGGCGCGTGCCGGCCTCCGGCGCGCTCTCGGAGTATTTTTCAGCGAAGCGCGCCTGCCCCGATTCCTGACCGGGCGAGAGGCGGCTCGCGCTCCAAGGCGTCTCCGCGTCGGCAAGGCGGCTGAAGAGCGCAACTTCCGTGATCGTGGCGTTGGCCGGAATGGTTGCGCACAGCGTTACCGGGCTCGCCTCGGCTTCGGTGCAGGCGCGGCCGGCGGGAGCGCCCGCCTCCGTGGACACACCCGGCGAAGACGCCCCTGCTGGACCGATGGCAAGTGCCGGCCGGCACGCGGCCGCCATGGCCGAGACGGCCACGCCCTCGGCGCCGATTCCACGCAGCACGCCGGACTGGATCTCGGCCCGTGCGCTGGCGCGCGTCAGCTCGAGATCGCTGGCGGTACGGCTGATCTCCGCGATGCGCGCCTGCAACTCACGCTGCAGCGTGACCTGCGTGGCGCGCTCGCCGTCGGTCAGCCACTGCGAGAGTGCGAAGCCCGAGACAGCCGCCGCGCCGATGATGACGAACAGGACGACGCGCTGCAGACGGTTCTTACGACGAGCAGCGCTGGATTGGCGAGCGCCGCCGTCCCTGAGCGAGGCGGATCTGAGCTGCAGAAACGACGCGGACAGCGTCGCGGTTCCCGCGATGATCGCAGCCAGCACTGAATCGGACATCGGTGTCTGCACGCGGCTTATGGCTCCAGCGCCACGCTAGCACGCCGTCCGGCCGCGGTTACGGACCTGGCACCCCGGGAACTGAAAAACGCGATGCTCGTCACAGGCTGCGTGTCGGCGCGCCGCGACGCGCGCGGCTCACGCCCATGCAGCTTGATGTGGGATGGGGCCGATGCGATCCAGCGCAAAATGCCCAGTTTCTGGCGGAGAGGGTGAGATTCGAACTCACGAGGCTCTTGCGAACCCTCCAGTTTTCAAGTCGCGTCACCAGCCTGATAGCACTTTCTAGACACACGTAAACGCATAATTCCGCGGATGTTCGAAAACGACTTTCAGGCTGGAAATCCCGGCTGTTGCGCACCACTGCAACACGACCGAAACATGCGCGCAGTTACAACGGCTTAGAAGCGCTGCGTCGTCCGGTGCCCGACTGGACCTTTACGCACTTGAGATCAACGTGTTGCGCGCCCGCCCAGTCTTCCCGCGTAACGTGCGCGGCGATTTTGCAGTCGCTCTCGTCTCGGTAAACCAATGAGGGCGTCGCAATGCCATGCTCGGCCGACGGAACTGTCATCAGAACCATACGAAGGTAGGCATAAGACCCCGGCTATTTCGGCTTTACTCCGGTACGAAGCTGACCACGGCACGTCCGCGCGCGCTGCGACGCAGGTTTCGCGCTGTGCGCCAGCTTGCAGAATTGCGAAATAGCGCGCCCTTATCAGGGGCGAACGCGCATTGTCATAACGCTGCGCCGGAACTGTCGGGCCTCATTGATGGGGCACAACGAGACGCGGCCGCGTCTCCCGGGAGCGGACCTTCGGTTGGATCGAGGACTGGCGCGCCGACGGTAGGCTTCGGTGGGTGTTCCACCGCTTTCGCGGTGGCCCGCAAAGCTTTCGGCAGCGCTACCACTTTGGACCGGGCAGGATCGCCGACTATCTGGGGCGAGCTTTCACCAGTTGACCGTTGCACGATCCCCCGTCTACCCCATTCTGATCCGTCACGGGATGAACCGGCTACCGGCTAACCGGAAGCGTAAACCGACTTGGCGAGCCTGGCAGCGATACGAGAAGCCACGATGGCTTGAGAGCGTACCGGGGTATACGCTGGTGCCAGAATAAATAAGTACTAGGGTCCCCGATCAGGACTTCACCGCAGGCAAGCATTCCGGCACCGAGCGGAAGCCCGTCGGGTTTGGCTTTGGGCCTTGCGCAGTCTCAAACAGCTCAACAGTTCATATGAGGCGTTGCCGTGAACCATAACAGTCAGCATTTTGGACGACTCCCTGCTGCATGCCGGGTCGCTTGTCGAATGTTCTTTGCACTCGCACTAGTCAGTGTCCTCGCAGAGGAGCAAGCGGCGGCAACCGCACCCGCGGCGCCTGAGAGTTATTCCACGATTCCCCTAAGCGTCCGGTCCACAGCAGACGCCGACGAAGGCCAATTCAGCAGCTCGAACATGACGGTCGAAGTAGTCCTCGCGCCCAGGGATGAGGCGAAGCTCGTCACACTCTTGGCGGATGTCTACAACCCGAATAGCCCGAGCTATCACCAATGGCTCGTCCAAGGAGAGTTCTACACACGCTTTGCCCCGAGCCGGGCGCAGATCGATGCAGTCGCCGGTTTTCTGCAGTCGAGTGGACTGGTGTTAGAGCAGTCGCCTTCTCCGTTTCTGGTGCGCGCGAGCGGACCGAGCACTATGGTGGAGACGGCATTCGGGACTACTCTGCGCAACTACCGCAACGCAAAGGGTATTGCGTACTTTTCGAACGCCTCGGCACTTCGGATACCCACAAGCCTCGCCCCGGGTGTTCTTGGCGTTGTAGGTCTTTCGAATACGGTGCGCCTGCAAGCGCATGCGAGACGGACAGCGGGGAGTCATGCCAGTTCAACCGCGCAGTGCGAGACGTCATATCCGACCACACAAACGCTCTACGAGTTTTACGTTAACGGTGTTGTTTTTTCGTTTGGCTATGGCGGCGGCCCGGGATGCAGTGGCCTTACGCCGTCGCAGGACAATGCGCTCTATGGCGCCCCGCACCTCGGCCCCCGTGGCAAGGGGGCCGGCGTCCACCTCGCCGTATACGAGTTCTCCGCTTACCAGCATTCCGACATTGAGACCTGGGCGCGCTATTTCTACGGCCCTGGTTATACGCCTCCTCTGGTCGACGTCCTGGTCGACGGTGGCGCACTGAACCCGATTTGCCCAGCAAGCGATGCGTGCCCCCCCGACATCAATGGCTATGCCGGCGACCTCGAGGTCGACGCCGACATCGAGATGCAACTCGCGATCGCGCCGGAGGCAAGTGAGCTCCTCGTGTACAGCGCACCGAACGATGTGACCGGACAAGCGAACCTCGACCTGTTCGCCCGGATCGCAAAGGACGACATTGCGGATGTTGTCAGCGACAGTTGGGCCCTATGCGAAAACGACGTCGGGGCCGCATTTGTCCAGGCTGAGAACGTGTTCCTCCAGCAGATGGCTCTTCAGGGACAGAGCTTCTTCGGCGATGCGGGAGACACTGGCGCCTACGAGTGCATTGCTACAGGAGCCGGAGTTATGGTCAACATCCTTGACCCGACCGCGCAGCCCTGGGTGACGAGCGTCGGGGGCACATCCTTCGAATCATTCAATCCCGCCGAGAACCCAAACCCGATATACCCGAATTTCGTCGAGAGTGTGTGGAATCCCGACAATCTCTGCAGCAGCCACGCCGACGTACTCGGCTTCCCAGGCTACGCGTGGTGCGGGGCGTCGGGCGCGGGGGGCGGCGGCAGCAGCCAGTTCTGGGGCCGCCCGTTTTACCAGCGGGGGCCTGGCATCACGAACGCGTACACGACCTACGGCAACGGCACCACGCAATGCGCACTCGCGGCAATTGGAACTCCGTGCCGCGAGGTTCCCGACGTTTCTGCCAACGCCGACGAGTTCACGCCTTATACCGAATACTGTACGGGGAGCGCCGCCACTCCCTACAGCGAATGCGCCACGTTCAGTGGAAGCCAAATCCCGGCCGGGTGGTTCAGCGTCGGAGGCACGAGCTTGTCAACACCGCTTTGGTCGGCGGTCATCGCAGACCGCGACGGCTTTTGGCACGGCCGCATCGGCAATGCGAACCCGCTTCTGTATGCGCTCTACAACCTCGACTATCATGGATTCTTCCACGACATCACTGGAGTCGCGCAAAAATCCAACAACAACGGGCTGTACCCCACCACTCCCGGCTATGATCTCGCGACGGGCATCGGCACGCCCAAGATGGCACCGATAATCACTGGTGTCCCATATTAGTTAATCGTAGTTGCTCTGAGGAGTAGCCCACCGCCGATTGCGCAGGATACCGCATGGGAGCCGCGTCCGACCGGCGCTCTCAGAGCCTGACAGATCTGGAGACTGCTTTGGCAAGCCGCAAGACCAGTGAGGACGAGGGCGCGAATTTCCGTACCGGGGTGGCCGTAAGTCGGATCACAGCGAAGTCGAATTTGCGGTTGCAGTCGCGACCACCACCTTGCTAACCGATATCTTGCGCTGTGGGGCGGGAGCCCCTGATTCCAGGTCTACGGGCTGCAATCTCTCCCGTGCTCGTGGATCACAAGAAGACCTTGTGCAAGGGAGAGACGTCCGTCTAGGGAAACTTCAACTCCAGCATCACCGCCTGAAAGCGCGGCTCCTTGCGTAGCGGGTCGAAGAGCGGGTCGGTTTTCAGATAGAGCAAACCCGGGTCTCGCAAGCGCACCGCAGTGTCGAGCCATTCGAGCGCCTTGGCGCGATCGCCCCACTGCGCGTAGATCGTGGCGTACTGGTAGGCGAAGCCATCGCCCAATGCGGCCTGAAATTTTTTCAGCTCAGCTTCCGCATCAGCGTGCCGGCCGAGCTTCTCGTACACCACCGTGAGACACTGCCGACTGCCCCAGTAGTCTCGCTTCGTCTCGCACGAGGCGCGCGCGCTTTCTAAGTCCCCGAGCCCGTACAAGGCGAGGCCGCGCTGTCCGTAGGACAGCTCGTAGTCGGGATTGAGGCTGATGGCTTCTGCGTGGGCCGTGGCCGCCTCCCCGTATCGCCGGGCGGCATAAAGTGAACGGCCGAGAACCGAATGGCTGCTGCGATCGAGCGGGTCCAGCACGACCGCCCGGCGCGCGGCGGCAATCGCGGCATCGAAGTGCCCCATCCAGGCGGCAAACTCGGCGCTCCTGCGTAGCACCCCCGCATTGCCCGGCGCGAGCGCCACCGCCCGCTCGAATTCTTCACTCGCTTGCGCAAAGTCGAGGGTTCCGGCCTCGAAGACAAAGGCAAGTGCCACGTGCGCCTGCGCCAGTTCCGGGGCGAGCGCGAGCGCCCGCCGGGCATCACTTTCCGCCTTCTCATAGCCTTCGCGAACCGCAGTCCCGGTCGCCGCCTCTTCGGCGTAGGTGGTAAGAGCGACCGATCGGTCCGCGAACGCGAGCGCGAAGTTCGGATCCAGCCGGATCGCCTCCGTGTACGCGGCAATTGCAGGGGGGATATCTTTTTCGGCGTCGTGTCTTGATTGAAACGCCTTTGACGCGCGCAGATACGCATCGAAGGCGGCAGCATTGCGCGTGCCGCCGAGCTCAATCTTCTGGGAGATATCGCCGAGGAGTGTGACCTTGAGGGCCTCGGCGACCGCGGTGGCGATCTCGGTCTGAAGCTTCAGCACGTCCCCTAAATCCCGGTCATAGCTCTTCGCCCACAGGTGAAACCCCGTGACCGTGTTGATCAGCTGCGCGGTGATGCGCACCGTGTTGCCCGAGCGGCGCACGCTCCCTTCGAGGATGGCCCCCACGTTGAGCTTACGGGCGATCGTGCCAAGGTCGGTGTCCTTGCCTTTGAAGGAGAACGCCGAGGTACGGGCGGCGACCTGCAGCTCTGTGATCTCGGCAAGGGAATTAAGCAGTTCCTCCGTGAGGCCGTCCGAGAAATACTCCTGCTCCTTGTCCCCGCTCATGTTCACGAATGGCAGCACCGCAACCGAGTGCGCAGGAGGGGCGAAGACCGCCGGCGCCACGCTGGCACTCGATGGCGCCGCGCTACGCTTCGAGATCCAGAGCTTGTCAGCAAAAAGATACGCCAGCACTGCGAAAACGACGACTGCGCTGATCGCGACCAGGAGAGGTTTTCCCTGCCGGGATGCAGCGGCCTCCTCCCGGGTTCCCACACCGGACACTGCGCCTAAGGGCGAGAGCTGCGGTGCGAGCAGGCGCCTTATCCGTTCGACGAAATCGGGGGGCGTGTCGCCACCGGGTAGCCGTGTCCACTGCACCGTCCGGAACGTGTCCGGAACAAAGGCGTCCTGATCCCGGGTATCGTCCACGACAACCGGCACGAGGAAGGGCTTCTGTTGGGCCATGTGATGGGTGCGTTCGATTGCAAGGTTCCACTCGTGGCGAAAATAGCCCTCAAGCCGCTCCTGGGTGTGCTGGGAGATAATCGGAATGAATAAGAGACAGTCGTGGATCTCATGCCGGATCTTCTGATCCCACGCATCCCCGCCCCGCAGCTCGCTCTGATCGAAAAAGACCTGGATACCGGCGGCGCGCAGCGCCGCGCAAATGCGCTTAGCCGCCTCGGCATCCTGGGAGGCGTAGCTTAAGAATACGGCCCCGGCCGGCGTGCTCGCCTCGGTTGGCGGCTCCCCCTGCATCCTCGCCCTCTTGGTCTTTTGCGGGCTGAGCGAGAATGCCTTGAGTACCCGGCTCTACGCAACGCGACGCGGTGAGCGTCCGCTTTCGCCCGTCTCAGCGACCGCTATCGGGAATGCGAACAGGCGGCTTCGGGGTCAAGAGCGGTCATTTCTAATTGGCGGAGAGGGTGAGATTCGAACTCACGAGGCTCTTGCGAACCCTCCGGTTTTCAAGACCGGTGCAATCAACCGCTCTGCCACCTCTCCGGTGCGAGCCAAATCAGTCGCTTAGGTTGATTCTATCAGGCCGCAGAGACGGTTACTGAGGCTGCGATTAGCACTGCTGTCCGAGCATTCCGGAAGCCGATGGGGCGGCACGAAACTGCTAACGCGCGCCCCGCGCCCCGGAAATCAGGAGCTGCGAACCTCGCATTTATCAAAGCCGACGCCGCAGAACGGGCAGAAGGCAATCAAGCGCCCGAAACGGTATTGGTTGGCTATCTGGATGCCCAGTCTTGATCGGCAGTTCGGACACTTCGTTTGATCAAGGTACAGCAATGCCCCGGCCATGTCGGCCATCCCCAGGACACCCGCAGCCGTAAGCAGGTAGCAGTACGCGGGCTTGAGGTTGGAGGCCACCGCGACGATCGACAGAGCCGCTGCTGCGACGACTCCCCCCAACAGAAGGAATCTGCGGGCGCGCTGCGACCGCAATCGGAGGTATGCCCGGATCAGCATCGATCGTACGGCCGGGGGGCGCGGCCAGGGGTACGAAGAGTCGAGAACGCGTTCAGCGCCTGCGCTCATCGATGCCCCAGGTGTCCCGTGCGCAAAGTGAGTGAACGCGCCAGCCAGGTCGATCGGCTGCTGGAACTGTAGGACCAGTCGCGCTGAATCTTGGCATCAAAGCTAACACAGCAGCTCGGACAGGAATTAACCCCCGGCCGAAGAGTCAGCTTGCTGGCGCAACGCGGACAACGCGGACGTGCCATCGGAGCCCCGAGCAGCGTGCCGGCCAGCGCTCCGAGCAGCCAAAGGTAGAGCAGGACAGCTGCGAACATCCAAAGGCGCTTGAAAAGGCTCACAGCGTGTTCGGGATAGAGCCAGACCAGTACGGCGGCGAAGACACCCATCAACAGCCATCGCAAGTGGCAGGCGACGCCCAGTTGCAACTCAAGGTGTTCCCTAACACTCATGGCCCGATGGTACTCGGCCCGGCACGCTTGCGCCTCCTGTCCCGTCCTGGAGACATGTCGCCATTTGGTCTGACGCCCGCACCGATTGAGCTACGGGTTGCGATTTGCCGACTCGCCGACGCCTACGCCGTTGGTGCAAACAGAAGCTGACGGCTGCAAAACTGGGCCGCGCATCAAGACCATAGGAAGCCGTCTACAGGCAGCGTCGGCGGCGGCCGACGGCGTTGGGGTTGAGGCTGCCTGCTGCAAAAATGCTCAGATCGCGAAGGGTTCGAATCAGTCCGCGCCCCGAGCTCAGCTGAGGCGGCGGGAACTCTTGAAGACCGCGGCCATCGATCGCGCCGCCCACTTGCGGTGTTCGCACAGCTACGTCCTATACTATCGCGGTGTTGTTCGGGGATCCCATGCTCAGACTCACCTTGCTCGTCGTCGCCCTGGGCCTCGCTCCCTTCAGCGCGTTTTCGGACGAAACCCCGGCACTCTCGTGCCCGGAAGCACTCGAACAGATCGCGACCTTGCAGACCGCCCTGCCGGTATACAAACTCACCGGCCTGGACCAACGGCACTATATTCACGATGCCGACCGCCCGGCGGAAATCGCCCGACTGCAGAAGATGGCCACGTCCTCGTGCAGCACAGAGCCCAAGACCAGGGCACAACAGCAGGCGCAGGCCGACCGGCTGCATACCGCGCTCTCGCCTGAGTGCGCGGTGGCGCGCGATGAACTTGCCGCCATGGAGCTGCCGAGCTCCCGCGCGCCTGCTGACACGCGTAATGAGAAACGCAGACTCGTCGCCGCCAAGTGTCCCGTGACCCAGACGACCAACCGCTGGCTGGTGCAATGGGATGGTCGCGCGACACTCGAGCCGCTGAATTAGCACAGCGCGCACACGAGGGTGAGCAGCGCTTTATCCTCCGGCTGCGCCGCTGACGGGTAGAACACATCGAGCCGCGCGTCCGGATCCGCGGCTTCGTAGATCTCGTTGCGGCGCGCGGCCACACCTGCGGGAACGCGTGCCGCAAGCGCCGCATTCGTGCGCCAGGCATCGCTGTCGAAGACGTATCGGATCGCGAGCGCCGACGGCCAGGGGCTTACTTCGATAGCCCACCCGGCCCCCAGAACGAACGCGGCCGCGATCGCGATGAGCGCAGACGCAGTCCGCACGCTATCGGCCTCCCACTGCCTTAAACCAAGCGCGCTCCAGGTGCGTCAAAGGAAGCGTAACACCCCTCCAAGAGAGGCCGCCGGGTGTCCCAGGGGACGAATCCGTTGGCCGCGAGGATGGGCCCGTTCCCGGCCCGCTGACGGCGGCGGGCGGGAAAGTGTCTTATAGCCACACCGGATATGTGGGAGGAGAGAGTTTATGAAGACAACGACTTTTGGAGTAGTGGGAACGCTCGTCGTCAATCTGATGCTGGGATTGATCGTCGCGGCGGTATTCAGTGTGACCCCGGCAGCGCAGGCACACGAAGTCGCGCAGTGCGCGATGGAACGCGCCGCTCAGCCCGCCAGCGCTCCGGCACCGGAGCGCACGCACGCGGGCGGTCACCTGGTCGCGGTGCGCATGGGCTGGGAAGCCGGCTGAAGGGGAGCCCGGGCCTACGTTACGGCGGGTGCCGGGGTCCGGGCGGCGTACGCCGAGCGCAGCATCGACACTGCCGCATAGGTGACGACCACGATGATGAGCCAGCGCATGGTGGTGAGCGGCAGTTGCTTGACGATGTAGAAGGCGATCAGGACACCGACGACGCCTCCCATGACAAGACCCAGTGAGGTTGGATGCGAGAAGCGCCCCGCCCGGAAGAATCCAAGACTGGCCACCGGCTGCACGAGGCCGTCGCTGCCCATCATGATCGGGAACGCGGCCAGGGGGTGCATGCCAAGAAGCGCGAGCACGATCATGCTGGGGGCGTAGTTACCGATGCCGATGCTCATGAGTGCGCCCAGCGCGAAATTGATCGCCACCGCGACGACGAACCGCCAGCCGCTGAGTGCGAACGCGGTGCCCATCGGCGGAAAGACATCGAGGTTGCGCATCACGAAGAACGCCGCCGCGATCAGCAGGGCCACGCCCATGAACAGCTGAATCGTGCGCCGCGGCAGGCGGCTCACCACCCCGGCGCCCAGCCAGGCACCGAGCGTGGCGCTGCCGATCATGCAGGCCAGCAGCGTTGGGTCGACGGTAACCGTGGTGACGAACAGCAGGGTCGAGAGAAACGCCGAGGCATTGTGGCCGACGTTCAGCGTGCCCGGGATCAGTTCATCGGCCGGGGCACCGCGAAACTTAAAGAGCGCCGTGGTCGGTGCAAAGGAGCCGATGCCGAGCGTATCGAGAAAATCCGTGCCGAGACCGATCGCGACATCCGCGGGCGTCGGGCGACCCTTGAGCCGATAGCGGCGCACCGACCAGATCCACCCGTACACGAAGGCGATGTTCACCAGCACCAGCACGATCAGCAGCACGATCTTGGTCGCGTTCATAGAGTTCCTGCATTGAGCGGCTTCAGCTGCGCGAGCGGGCCAGCGCATCCCTCAGACGCAGGTACTGGATCGTCGCGCGCACCCCGAGACGACTGAAAGCATGGAACGGCACCGGCCGCAGCGGCGTCACCGGGAAGCCCAGTTCCGCCGCCGGCGTGCCGAGCGCCCGGCGCGCCAGCACTCGCCCCATCACCGTTGCCATCGCAACCCCGCGACCATTGTAACCGAGGCCTGCGAGGAGCCCGGGCGCGAGCTCATGCAGGTGGGGCAGGTGATCGGGCGTGATCGCCACGAGCCCGCCCCAGTGATATTCAAAAGGCAGCCCCTCGAGCTGCGGGTAGATCTGCCGCACCGCCCGATAATGGTGGCGCACCGTGTGGGTCGTCGGCGCCGCGGTGAAGCTGCCGCGCGTACCCATCACCAGGCGCCCGCTGGCATCGACGCGAAAGTACCGCAGCAAGCGGGCGGTGTCCGAGGCTGCCTCACCGCCGGGTAGTATGCGCGCGCGCAAGGCCGCCGGAATCGGGGCGGTGGCGACCTGGAAGGAAGGCACCGGCACCACGGAGCGGCGCAGCGGCGGGTTGAGGGAGCCGCTATACGCGTTGGTGGCGAGGATGACGCGGGGGGCGCTCACGCTGCCCGCGGGTGTGTCGATGCGATAGCCGCCCTCGGCGCGTGTCAGGCTGAGCGCCGGAGTGCGCACGAAGAGCTGGCCACCCCTCTTAAGCAACGCGTGCGCAAGACCGCGCACGTAGGACAGCGGCTGCACCGTACCGCCGCGAGGGTCCCTGAGACCCCCGCGGTAAGCGGCGGAGCCGGTCAGCTGCGCGACTTCAGCGCCCGAGAGCAGCTCCACGGGGGCACCGTGGCGGCGCCATTGCTCGACGCGCGCGCCCTGCTGCTGCAGGGCCTCGTCCGAAGTCGCCGGCTGGATCCAGCCGGTGCGCGTCGCATCGCAGGTGATGTTCAGGTGCTTGATGAGCTCGAAGACGACATCCGGAGCGTGCGCGACGGTGTCGATCAGTGGCGCAGCGATCGAGGCGCCAAAGAGCTGCTCGAGTGTGTCCGGATCGTGCTTGATCCCGGCAATCACCTGGCCGCCGTTCACCCCCGAGGCGCCCGCGCCGATCTCGCCGCTTTCCAGCACGACGACATCGCGCCCGGCCTCAAGCAAGTGCAACGCGGCGCTCAGACCGGTGTAGCCCGCGCCCACCACCAGCACCTGCGTGCTGCGCGGGCCGCTCAATGGCGTGCACTGCGGACCCGGCGGGGCCGTGGCGGACCACAGCGACTGCAGCGCTACGGCAGGCATCGGGCTATATCGATTATCGATTATTCCTAATCGTGAGAGTCGGCGACTCTACGGCAGCCCACAAACGGGGTCAAACCGCGCGGCCGTGCGCCGCGGGCACCTTTCCCGTTCAGCGCTGTTGTGCCAGACTCGTTGCAAAGCTGCCGTCTCCGGCTCGCCGGGGGCTTAAAACGCGCATCACCAGCGCGTCCGGCTTGGGGGAATCGATGCGACCCGCACCACTCCTGATTGCAGCAGCGCTGTGCCTCAGCGCGGGCGTGACGAGCCAGGCGGCACCGCCCCCCTTGCCGGCCGAGAAGCTGACGGTGGAGACGCTGCCGCCGCAGAGCCCGCACTGGGTGTACGTGTTCGATTCGGCCTTCGACAACGAGATCGATCAGCGTGTGCACCTTTTTGATGGGGATAGCTATCGGCGTCTCGGGCAGATCGACGCGGGCTTCACGCCCGGCTTCAACCTCTCCCCCGACGGCACGAAGAGCGTGATCGCGACCACCTACTACAGCCGCGGCAGCCGCGGCGCGCGCACCGACGTGGTCGAGTTCACCGATAACACGACGCTCGCGCCCGCCGGGGAAATCGTACTGCCCAACAAGCGCGCGATGACCAGCCCGAACATTTTCAGCGTCGCCTACAGCAGCGACGGGCATTTCGTCTACGCCTCCTACGTGACTCCGGCGGCCTCCTTCGGGGTTCTTGACCCGCAGCAGAAGAAAGTGCTCGGCGAGATCGATACCGCCGGGTGCGTCCTCGTGATTCCCTCCGGCCCGAACCGGGTCTCCTCGCTGTGCGAAAGCGGCCGCCTGCTCACCGTGACACTCGCGCCGGACGGCCATGAGAGCTTGCGCAGCATGTCGGAGCCCTTCTTCGACGCCGACAAGGATCCGGTATTCGTGCAGGGCATTCCGCTCGAGCAGGGCTATGCATTCCTGTCGTTTCTCGGAGAGGTGCACGCGATCGACTTCTCCGGGGCGCAGCCGGTGTTTGCACCGGTGTGGTCGCTCGTGAGCGCTGCGGAGAAGGGGCGCTGGCGACCGGGTGCCGAGCAGGTCGGGGCGATTCACCGCAAACTCGGACGGCTGTATGTGCCGATGCACGAGGGTGGGGAAGGCACGCACAAGGACGGCGGCACCGAGATCTGGGTGTTCGACATCGCGACACACAAGCGCCTGGAGCGCTGGCCGATGCACGCCGCGGGACTGAGCAACGTGGCCGCCATACAGGTGTCGCAGGATGCCGCGCCCGTTCTTTTCGCCGCCACGGCCAAGGCGGACCTGGTCGTCATGGACGCACTCACCGGACACATCAGGCACATCGAAAAGCATCTCGGCCAGACGCCGTGGATGTTGCTCACTCCTTGAAAGTACGGGGCACGTGATGCGCTCGCTCGATCAGATCTTCGAACACTCCTCGCGCTCGCTGGCGCGGCGCACCTCACGCCGCAGCCTCCTCGCCGCCCTCGGCCAGGTGCTCACCGGAGCTGCACTGCTGCCGCTCTTACCGATCGACCGCGCCGGACGCGCGCATGCCGCTGAGGGCAACGCGAAGGCGGACAGCCCCGAGAGCTGTCAGTACTGGAAGTACTGCGCCATCGACGGCTTCCTGTGCTCCTGCTGCGGGGGCACCTCCAGCTCCTGCCCGCCGGGGGCTGCGCCCTCGCCCATCACCTGGATCGGCACCTGCCACAATCCGGGCGACGGACGCGACTACATCGTCTCCTACAACGACTGTTGCGGTAAGACCAGCTGCGGTAACTGTGAGTGCAACCGCAACGAGCGCGAGAAGCCCATGTACCGCCCTTCGCGCAACAACGACCTCAACTGGTGCATGGCGAACGCTGACTCGAACTATCACTGCTCGGTGTCGGTGATCCTCGGAGTCGCGGAGAAGTGAGTGCGCGCGCCACCGTCGTGCGCCTCCTGAGCAATCCCGCGATGCTCGTGACGCTCGGCCTGCTGTACGCAGCGTCCGCGCGGGCTGCCGATGCGCCGCAGTATCCGGAGGGCGCGGCCAGCTTTCAGGCGAACTGCGCCGTCTGCCACGGGGCCGCCGGCACGGGGTTGCCCTCGCTCGCGCCACCCCTCCTCGCCTACCCCGCACGCTATGCGGCGAGCGCCGAGGGGCGGCGGCAGCTGGCGATGACCGTGCTGTACGGAATGTTCGGCGAGATCACGGTCGAGGATAAGCACTTCGATTTCAAGATGCCCGATTTCGCGCGCCTTGATGACACGACACTCGCCGCGACGCTCAACTTCGTCGTCTTTGACCTCGATCACGCGCCCACGAGCACCAAAGCGCTGAGCGCTGCTGAGATCGCGGCCGAGCGCGCGCACGCGCTCGATGGGGCGGCCGTGCGCGAGCACCGCAAGAGTGTCGTGCCCGCCGGATCCTAGGTCCGTGTCCTGCCTGCGGGCCGTCGCGGCCGGCTGTCTCGCCGCGCTCAGCCTCGCGCGCGCGCTCGCCGCGAGCCCCGCACAGGACTACATGCTCTACTGCATGGGTTGCCACGGCGCCCAGGCGCAGGGCGTGCCGGGGAAGATTCCACCGCTTGCGGGAACGCTGGCGCTGTACATGCGCACGCCCGAGGGACGCAACTACGTGCTGCGCGTCCCGGGGGCCGCCAACTCGGCGCTTTCCGATGAGCGGCTGACTGCGGTGCTCAACTGGCTCGCAAGCACTTACGCGACGCCCGGTGAAGCCGCGCCGGCCGCGTTCAGCACCGAGGAGGTCACACGCACGCGCCATACGCCGCTTGCGGACGTGCAGGGCACCCGGCGCGAGGTGGTGCGTGCCCTCGCCGCCTCGGGTGCAGCGCCCTCGCCCGATTACTGAGGCCCCCGCCGGACACCGCGCCTATGCTGCCTCAGGTCCCGCTTCATCGCGAAGCAACCGCCAAGTAGCGCCGCAGCGAGGCCGACGCCGTAGGGTATCCCGAAGAATCCGCACTAGCGAGTGTCGCCCCTCTCGCGCGTGTGCTCGGGAGGCGCGTCCGGCAGTGTGCCGGCTTCCGCTTCGAGGTAGTGCGCCAGCCTCTCATAACGATCCGCGAGCAAGCGGAGGTCTGCGGCAGCCTCGGGGTGCAATAGCAAGCGGATGAGGTCCCGAATCTCGCTGGCCATCGCGCGGTAGTGCTCTTCGGTCATGGGGGCTACTTCCTGTTGGCCTGCGAGCCAAGTGTAGCTGCCGCGCAATCCCCTGCCCGTCAGTGATTTCCTTGCGTGTTGTCGGAGGGAACCTACACGCGATCGCATCCACAGCTGGGCAGTTCCCAAAGAAATACCCAAGCGGTGCCAGGCAGGCAAATGGCGGGCTCTGGTACTGGCGTCCGCGTGCGAGGCGGCACAAAGCGCTCGAACCTCCAGAGCAACAGCCCGTTGCCAGCTGGATCCTTGTAAGGCTTGCGACGCGGCGGGTACGCCGCGACGCGTGTCGCCATCCACGGTGTCGCATGACTCCCCAACAGTCCCCTCCTCTCGCTTAGCTACAACTTACCCCCCGACCTGGGGCAAATGAGATGCAACGAGATCCAACGACTACCACATTGCGGGCGGCGCTTCTGAGGGTTACGGAGACCTCATTCATTTCCTGAAGATGAACGTCAGGCCGTAGGTGCGCGGCCGCCAGGTGTACTCGCGCAGCAGCCGCTCGCCGGCGGCCACCGTGCAGCTGCCCGCCACCGAGGGCGTCGGACAGATCGTGTTGTTGAAGTCCACCACCGGGTGCGCATTGGTCAGATTGTCGACAAAGGCGCTGACCTGCCATTCACCTAATTCCGTGCCTGCTCGCATGCTCGTGAACACGGTGCCGGGCAGAACGAAGTTACCCTCATCGTACTGCAGCGTGCGCGGGTCCTGCGCGGGCGTGATCCACTTGGCGCGGGCGTTATATTCAGTGTCGCCACGCACGAACGAGGCGTGTGCAAACGCGGTGAATTTATATTCGATCCCGAGGGTTGCCGTATACGGCGCCGTCGGCTGGCCGCCGCCGGTTTCGCTCGACTGCCCGGTGATCGAATCCCCATCCGCCACCACAGGCCCCACCGAACTGTTGCTGCTCAGGCTTGAATTTTGCGTGTAACGTGCGTCGGTATAACCGGCGGACAGCTCAAGCTGCAGGTGCTCGGTGACGGCAACATCGGCCTGGATGTCGGCGCCCTTGGCTACGGCCTGACCCAGATTGTCGATAAAGGAGATCTGGCAGATGGGCGGAATCACGGTCTGCTGAATGTTGTTCCACTTGATGTAATAGACACTGGTCGCCAGGCGCACCACGTTATTGAAGTTATTCTTCGCGCCTATTTCATAGCTGTTGACGGTGTCGGAGCTGTAGGTGGTCGGTGAGTTGCTGATGCCGAAGTTCTTGAAGTCCTGCTCGCACGCCACATACGGCAGCGGATTGTTCGCGCCTCCCGGCCGAAAGCCCTTGGCATACGTGAAGTAGTACAGATCCTTCGGATCCGCCTGGTACTGCAGGCTGGCCCGCGGCGTGAAGGAGTTCTCCGAATTGGAGCCGGAGCCGGCGACCGAGGGCCCGAAGAGCTGCGGCCCCCCGGTGAAAGTGTCGAAGGAGAACTTGTTCTTCGAGAAACGTGCGCCAAGGGTGAGCTTCAATGGATCGGTGATGCTGTAGGTTCCCTCGCCGAAGATCGCGTACTGCTCATCCTTGGCGCGGGTCGAGAGGAAGTAGGAATCTTGGGGGAAATTCGGGTCGTAACCCGCCCCGAAAATATTAATGAACGGCATGCCCGTGAGGGCCTCCGTCAACTCGTTGAGCATCGGATCATGGATCTGCTCGAGATAACTTTGCCGGTTGACGGTGGCGAACACCCCGGTCGTCCACAGGAGTCTTGCGTTCGGATCGCTCGACTGCAGGCGAAACTCCTGCGTCAGGTTCTGCTGGCCATTGTCGACGGTTGAGGGCGAGGTGTAATTCGTCGCGCCGGCCGGCAGGTGGATGCCGTTGGCGTCCACGAGCGTCTGGGTGCCGATGAAGGTCTGGTAGAAGCCGAGGTTATAGAGCGTGCCCTCGTAACCGTCCTGCTCCTTGCGATGATAATAAGCCGTGTTGGAAATGAACTGCACGGCGCCCAGATCACCGACAGCCTTGAGCGAGGCGAGGTAGAAGCGGTCGGGCACGCGGCGCTGCGTCGGATCCGCGTTGACGTAGTTGCCGCTGCCGGGGTTCGAATAGATGGGCCAGTAGTTGTTGATGTCGTTTTGCTCGGCATCCTGGTAGTAGATACCGGGCGTCAGCGACCATTTGTCCGTCGCCTGCCACAGAGCCGCGAGTCGGATCAGCAAGGTGTCGCGGAAGTTGGCGTTCTGCTCGGTCTGCTGAAAGGTGACCGGGTTGATGTCATTGATCCAGCCACCGTCGCGGCGCCAGGAAACGGCCACGCGCGCCCCGAGTTCGCCCTGAACCAGGGGCCCGCCGATCGCCGCGCCGCCCTCGTAGCTCGGCGCGCCGTACTGCGTGTCCGCAATCTCTTCGCGGCTGTAGATCGTGGTCTGGGTGAGACTCGGCTGGGTCGTGATGTAGCGCACCGTGCCGCCCTCGGAGCCGGCGCCGAAGAGCGTGCCCTGGGGGCCGCGCAGGATCTCGACCCGGTCGATGTCGAAGGACTTTGGCAGCGCCTCGTCGGGATTGAAGGCGAGGGCGCGCATCTGAATCGGCGTGTCATCAAGATAGATGCCGGTCGTGCCCGCACCACCGGTGCTGGAGATGCCGCGGATGGAGATGTTATTGGTGCCGGAGTTGTCGAAGTTCACCCCGGGCGTAAAACGGGCGATCTCGGCAAAATCCTTGACGCCGCGGTCATCCAGACCTTCCTGGGTGAGCGCCGTCACGCTGATCGGCACCTTGCTTAAGGACTCCTCGCGCCGCGTGGCTGTGACGGTGATCTCCTGCAGGCCTCCGGAGGTGCTGGCTTCGGTCGCCGCCGCCTGCTCCTGCGCCGGCGCCGCGTCGGACCAGATCAGTGCCGCCGCCGTGCAGGGAATCGCTCGCTTCAGCGCGGCAAGGTAGAAGCTGACATCGTGAATGCGCCGCATAAGACTCTCCCCATACGCCTTCTTAGTTCGCTGGCCGCACCCCCTGCCGTGCGGCACTTTAGTCACAAGTGCAGGTTCAGCTCAAGCATGTAAGCCGCGGGTCACCGGCAGCGTCCGGACGCGCTTCCCGGTGGCGGCATAAATCGCATTGCACAGCGCCGCCGCCACGCAGGCAGTTCCCGTCTCCCCGACACCCCCTGGAGGCTCGTGGTTTTCAACCAGATGGACCTCGATGCGCGGCGCCTCGGGGAGGCGCAGGGAGGGGAAGTCATGAAAATTGCTCTGCTGCACGCGTCCGTTGGCGATCGTGATCTCGTTGCTGAGCGCGGCGCTGATGCCGAAGGTGGCACCGCCCTCGAGCTGCGCGCGCACCGTGTCCGGATTGACAATCTGACCACAATCGAGCACGCACACCACGCGCTCCACGCGCACCTGGCCCTTATCGCTTACGCTCACTTCGACCACCTGGGCGAGGTAGCTGCCAAAGGCGTGCTGGATCGAAACCCCGCGACCGTCCCCGGCGGGCAGCGCCTTGCCCCACCCGGCGCGGTCGGCGGCGAGCTCGAGCACGGCGCGCATGCGCTCATCCTTCAGCAGGCCACGGCGAAACTGCACCGGATCCTGGCGGGCCGCGGCGGCCACCTCGTCCATGAAGCTCTCCACCACGAACACGCTGCGTGTGGGTCCCACACCGCGCCACCAGGAGGTCGCAACGCCCCGCGGGTCGTGCCGCACGTAGCGCACCTCCATGTTCGCGAACGCGTAGGGCGGATTCGCGGCGGCCTCGACCGCATCTTCGTCGATGCCGTTCTTCAGCGGCTCCCCGGAATAGATCGCGCTCACCGCCGCCCCGGCAATGGTGTGCCGCCAGCTGAGGATCGTGCCGCCCTTATCGAGCGCCGCACTCAGGCGATCGACGTAGTAGGGGCGGTAGTGATCGTGCTGGATGTCCTGCGCCCGATCCCACAGGACGCGCACCGGTCCACTCACATGGCGCGCCACGCGTGCGCCGAGCACCAGGCCGTCCACCTCGAGCCGCCGTCCAAAGCCTCCGCCGATGAGCAGATTGTGAATGCGGATCTGCTCGGGCTTGAGGCCAAGGTCTGCAAGCTTCGCCACCGCGCGGTCCGGGGCCTGCGTACCGGTCCAGAACTCACACATCCCGGGCTGCCAGTGCACCGTGCAGTTCATCGGCTCAAGCGTCGCGTGCGCAAGGAAGGGCTGGTGGTAGAGCGCTTCGACCAGCGTCGCGCCGCGCGTCGGGGCGGTCACGTTACCCGCCCTGGCCGCGATCGCCCCCGGCTCACGCACGGCGGCTTCCAGTTCCGCGACCAGCACGCTTTGCTGTACTGCGCTGTTGGCACCGTCATTCCAGCGCGGCGCGAGCGCCTTCATGCCTTTCATCGCCGCCCAGGTGTCCGCGGCGACGACGGCGACGAGATCGGTGTCGCTGACCACCTGGGTTACACCCTTGACGGCGAGAGCCGCCTCCTCGGAAAGCTGTGCGAGGCTGCCGCCGGCCACTGGAGCGAGGGCGATGAGTGCCACTTGCGCCTGCAGTGGACGCGCGTCGATGCCGAAGATGGCGCTGCCGTTGACCTTGGCCGGCGTATCACGCCGTGGCGTCGGATGCCCGATGAGCCGATAGTCCTTCGGATTCTTCAGCGGCGGTGGCGGGGGTACCTTGATCAGGGCGGCTGCGGCCGCAAGCGCGCCATACCCCAGGCGTTTGCCCGAAGAGATATGCACGACCTCGCCGTGCGCGGCCACGCACTCGGCGGCCGGTACGCGCCAGCGTTGCGCCGCCGCGCTGATCAGCATGCTGCGCGCCGTCGCCCCGACGGTGCGAAGACGCAGCCAGCAGTCGCGGATCGAGGTCGAGCCGCCAGTGGCCTGGTCCCAGTCATCTCCCCCGTGCAGTTCGCCGTTGAAACCGTACACGGCCGCATCCGGCGGGGCGGCTTCGAGGCTGGTCGCGGCCAGATCCACCTCGAGCTCCTCGGCGATCAGCATCGGCAGCGAGGTATAGGTGCCCTGCCCCATCTCCACCTTGGGCATAACGAGCGTCACGTGCCCGTCGGGACCGACGCGCACGTAGGCGTTCAGAGTTCCGGACCGGGACTGCTGCGCGCCGCCGCCGCGGCGCCAACGTTGCAGACTAACGCCCAGGATCAGGGCACCGCCCACGGCGGAGGCAGCGATGAGGAAACCGCGGCGGCTCAGCGCTGCCGCGGCGCTCATGATCCTCCAGCAGCCGCGCTCGCCAGCGCGCGCGTGCGGCGCCGGCCGTTGACAATGCAGAACGCCCCCAGCGCGACGGCGAGTGACAGCACGCTCACCTTCAGGTCGCGCTGCATGTCAGGGGTGAGGGCCATCGCGAGCAGTACGGCCGCCATACCGCCAAGCGCCAGATAATTCGACCAGGGGAACAACCACATCGTGAGCGCCGGCACCGGGGCGCCGCTCGCCTCGCGCGCGCGGCGCACGCGCAGATGCGCGACGGCGATCATCATGTAAATGAAGACCATCAAAGCGCCGGAGGCGTTCACGAGAAAGGCAAACACGGTCTGCGAAGAAGTGGTGGCGGCGAAGAGCCCGAGGACACCGGCCACGCTGCCCATCCACACCGAACGGGTGGGCACGCGCCGCGCATTCAGCTGCACCAGCCACTGAGGCGCATCGCCGTGCTCGGCAAGCACGAACAGTACGCGCGAGCACACGTAGAAGGCGGAGTTCAGGCAGGAGAGCACCGCGGTGAGAATGATGGCGCTCATGGCAACGCTCGCCCACTTGAACTGCATGGTGGTGAGCGCCAGGGTGAAGGGCGACTCGCCCGAGCGCACCTGCACCCACGGCACCACGGTCACGATCAGCAGCACCGAGCCTACGTAGAAGGTGAGGATGCGCACGATCACGGTGCTGCTCATGCGGGCGACCGCGCGTGCCGGCTCCTTCGACTCAGCCGCGGCGATGGTCGTGATCTCGGCCCCGGTGAGGGAGAAGTACACAGTCACCGCGCCCGAGAGCACGGCGATCAGGCCCTTGGGCATGAAGCCGCCGTAGGCGGTGAGGTGGGCGAAGGTGTTGCCGGTCGGGGACGTGAAGCCCAGGGCAAAAGCTGCAGCGAGCGCGATGAAAACCAGGATGGCGGCGACCTTGATCGAGGCGAACCAGAACTCGAACTCCCCGTACGAGCGCGCCGACATGAGATTCACCGCGGTCATCACGCCCATGAGGATCAGACCGAGTACCAGCGGCGAGGGTCCGGCCGAGCCGAGCCAGCCGTGCAGGATGTTGGCCCCTGCGATGGCCTCCACCGGCACCACGATCATCCAGAAGTACCAGTAGAGCCAACCGGCGACGAAGCCGCCCCAGGACCCGAGGCCCGCGCGCGCGAACTCGGTAAAGGAGCGCACGTGCGGCAGCGTCATCGCCATCTCCCCGAGCATGCGCATGACGAGCAGCACCAGGGTACCGGTGATGAGATAGCTGATGACGATCGCCGGCCCGGTAGCGGCGATGGCGGCGCTGCTGCTGACGAACAAGCCCGCGCCGATCATCCCGCCGATCGAGATCATCGTGATGTGCCGTGGCTGCAGCGAGCGGCTCAGCTCGGGCATGCCCGGATCCTTCATGTTACTCATGCACTGCGCAGCATAGACTGCCCGAGGGAGGCGGCGCGCGCCGTCTGCAGCAGCAGGGGCGCAAGCCTGGAGCGCAGTTCCGCGAGCGTCCAGCGGCTGGTGGGCGCGGAGATGTTGACCGCCGCCAGTGGCTGCCCGTCGACACCGAGCACCGGGGCCGCGATCGACAGATCCCCGCGATAGCACTCCTGGTCCGACCAGGCATACCCGTCCGCGCGCGCCTCGTGAATGCGCTTGAGGATCGCCGCGGCATCGGTGAGGGTGTGCGGAGTCAGCGCCTTGAAGTCCGCGCGGCGCAGCGTGCGCTGCGCGAGCGTGGCGGGCAGGGCCGAGAGGTAGGCCCGCCCGGAGGCCGTGCAGTACATCGGCAGGCGCCGCCCGACCGGCATGTGGATGTAGAAGCGCTTGAGACTCGGAAAGCGCGCGATGAAAATCATGTCGGGGCCGTCAGGCTCCGACAGGCTCACCGACTCGCCGCTCGCCTGATTCAGATCGATGAGGTGCGTGGTCGCCTGCTCGAGCAGCGCGTGTCCGGCCAGATAAGCGTGCGCCAGCGCGAGCGAGCGCGCGGTCAGCACCCAGCGCTTGACGTGCAGGTCGCGCCGCAGAAAACCGAGGCGCACGAGTGTATGCACGCAGCGCTGCGCCGAGCTCGTCGTCATGCCGACGCTCGCGGCGAGTTCCGCAAGACTCAAGGCGCGCCGCTCACCGCCGAAGGCCTCCAGAATCCCGAGCGCCTTCTCCACCGAACGGTTAAAGAGCGGATCGCGCGCTCGCGCCACGAATGGCTTGCGCGGCGTACGCTTCATTGTGAAATCCAGTATAGGGGTATCGATAATCGATAGTCTACGCGGAGAGCCGCGCCAGGCCGCCCATGTAGGGCTGCAGCGCCGAGGGCACGCTGAGCGAGCCGTCCTCGTGCTGGAAGTTCTCCAGGATCGCGACCAGCGTGCGCCCGACCGCAAGTCCGGAGCCGTTGAGCGTGTGCAGCGGCTCGGGCTTGCCGGAGTGCGGATTGCGCCAGCGTGCCTGCATGCGCCGGGCCTGGAAGTCCTCGAAGTTGCTGCACGAGGAGATCTCCCGATAGCGCTCCTGCGAGGGCAGCCACGCCTCGATGTCGTAGGTCTTGGCGCTGGCAAAACCGGTGTCACCGGCGCACAGGGCGATCGTGCGGTACGGGATCTGCAGACGCTGCAGCACAGCTTCCGCGTGCGCGGTGAGCTCCTCGAGCGCGCCGTAGGAGGCCTCGGGGCGCACGATCTGCACCAGCTCCACCTTCTCGAACTGGTGGTTGCGGATCATGCCGCGCGCGTCCTTGCCGGCCGCGCCCGCCTCCGAACGAAAACACGGCGTGTGCGCCACCAGCTTCAGGGGCAGTGCCTCCGCCGGCAGGATCTGGCCGCGCACGAGATTGGTCACGGGTACTTCAGCGGTCGGAATCAGGTAGAAGCCCTGTTCGCCGCGCACCGCGAACAGATCCTGCTCGAACTTGGGCAGCTGGCCGGTGCCGATGAGCGCGGGGCGTTGCACGAGGTAGGGCACATACACCTCGGTGTAGCCGTGCTCGCGCGTGTGCAGGTCGAGCATGAACTGGGTGAGGGCGCGGTGCAGACGCGCGACCTGATCGCGCAGCACCACAAAGCGCGCCCCGGAGATGCGCGCCGCTGCCGCAAAATCCACCCCGCCCAGGCGCTCGCCCACCTCGACGTGATCACGCGGCCTGAAGGCAAAGCTGCGCAGCTCCCCCCAGCGGCGCACCTGAAGGTTGGCACTCTCATCGGCACCCTCGGGCACCGAGGCGTGCAAGAGATTGGGAAGCCCGAGCTGCCACTGCTCCAGTTCCTCCTGCACCGCCTCAAGCTGCCCCTCCGCCAGGGTGAGGGCGAGGCTGAGGCGCTCGCCCTGGGCAATGAGTGCGCCGGCGTCCTCCCCCCGGCCCTTGGCGATACCGACCGCCTTGGCGTGGGTGTTGCGCTCAGCGCGCAGGCGATCGACTTCCACCGCCCAGGGCTTGCGCTTCTCCTCAAGAGCACGCAATGCGGTCACATCGAGCGTGAAACCGCGGCGCGCCAGATTACGGGCGACGGCTTCCGGGTCGCTGCGCAGCAGCTTCGGATCAATCATGTCAGCCTTTCGACTCGTTGCGCGAGCGCAGTCGGGCCAGCGCTTCGCCGATCTTGATCTCCAGCCCGCGGGGAACGGGACGATAGTATCGCCGATCCGGCAGTGTCTCCGGCAGGTAGCGCTCACCGGCGGCGAAGGCCCCCGGCTCATCGTGCGCGTAGCGGTAGTCGCGCCCGTAACCGAGGTTCTTCATGAGGCGCGTCGGCGCATTGCGCAGCTGCAGCGGCACTTCGAGGGTGCCGAACTTCTCGACGTCCTCGAGCGCCTCCGCCATGGCGACGTACACCGCGTTGCTCTTGGGCGCGCAGGCGAGATACACCACCGCGGTCGCGAGTGCGAGCTCGCCCTCGGGCGTACCGAGGCGCTCGTAGCCCTCCCAGGCATCGAGCGTCAAGGCAAACGCGCGCGGATCGGCAAGGCCGATGTCCTCGATCGCCATGCGCGCGATACGCCGCGCAAGATAAATCGGGTCGCAGCCGCCATCGAGCATGCGGCACAGCCAGTAAAGCGCGGCGTCCGGATCTGAGCCGCGCACCGCCTTGTGCAGCGCGGAGATCTGCTCGTAGAACTGATCGCCGCCCTTGTCGAAGCGCCGGTGGCCGCCGCTCGCGACCTCCTGCGCCACCTCCACGCTCAGCGTGCGCGCCCCGCCGGCCGCCTCGGTGAGGCCGGCGGCCAGCTCGAGCATGTTGAGCGCGCGACGCGCATCGCCGTCGGCGGCGCGCGCCAGAAGCTCAAGCGCTGGCTCCTCGGCCTGCAGCTGCTCGCGACCGAGTCCGCGCTCGCCGTCGCTCAGGGCGCGCCGCATGAGTGCGCTGAGATCCTCCATCGCGAGCGCGCGCAGCACGTACACTCGAGCGCGCGAGAGCAGCGCGCTCACCACCTCGAACGAGGGGTTCTCGGTGGTCGCGCCGATGAAGGTGAGCGTACCGTCCTCCAGATACGGCAGGAAGGTGTCCTGCTGCGCCTTGTTGAAGCGATGCACCTCATCCAGAAACAACAGGGTCGGCCGCGCATCCTCACGGCGCGCCGCGCGCGCCGCCTCAACCGCCGCGCGGATGTCCTTGACGCCGGCCATGACGGCCGAGAGACCGATGAACTGCGCATTCGCGCCCTGCGCAATCAGGCGCGCCAGGGTCGTCTTGCCCGTGCCCGGCGGCCCCCAGAGGATGAGCGAGTGCAGCCGGCCGGCGGCGATGCTCGCGCCGAGGGGCTTGCCCGCCCCGAGCAGGTGCTGTTGACCGACGAATTCGGCGATGGTGCGCGGGCGCATCCGGTCCGCGAGCGGGCGCAGCGCATCGCCCTCGAAGAGGTCGCGGGCGCTCACGCCGCGCTGCCTAGGCCTGCGGCCTCACGGGTGCGGCGTACCGATGACATCGACGTCCTTCGGCGGCGTGAAGCTCACCTCGCTTGCGGCCACCGGGACATTGCGTGCGATCTTCTGAAAGATGATGGTCGCGGTCTGACCGAGCTTGTCCTCGACGATCATGCGCTTTAGCTCATCGTTGGCGAAGCCAAACAGCGCACTGCGGAAATCCGCCTCCGCGCCAAGCGGCTCCACGAGCACCCAGCTCAGCCCGGTTCGTTCCCCTGCCGGAGTGATCTTGAAGTTCTGCCGCAGGTCCGTGCCGCCGGAGAGCAGCATCGCCGGCGTCGCCGTCAGCGCCGCGTCCACCGGTTTCACGGTCACCTGTTGCAGATCGCGGTCGAGGAACCACAGATTCGTGCCGTCGCACACCATGAGCTGCCCCGCCCCGCCGCTCACGCCGCTCGCGTTCTGCGGATGAATCTCCCAGCTGAACTTGCCCGGGCGGGACACGATGAGGGTGCCGGTGGCGCGGTCGATCTCGCGCCCGTGGGCATCGGCGAGGGTCTGCAGGAAGCTGGCGCGCAGGGTCTTCAGGTTATCAAGGTAGGCATCCAGCGGCGTCGCGCCCGCCTGCACCTGCGGCGCGCCCAGGAGCGCCGCGAGGGCCGCGAACGCACACCGCGCACGCAAGAGCGCCAAGCGCGGCGGCGACAGGCGGCCCATGAGGCTCATTCCTCCGGCGGGGGCGGCGCGAGCACGTCGCGGGCGCCGTTGGCCTGCAGCGGACCCACCAGACCTGCCAGCTCCATCGCCTCGAGCAGCCGCGCGGCGCGGTTGTAGCCGATCTTCAGCCGCCGCTGGACGTAGGAGATGGAGGGTTTGCGCTCGCTCGTGACGATGCGCACCGCCTCGTCGTAGAGCGGATCGGCTCCGGCGTCCTCCGCAGCCGCGCCCTCGCCCTCCTCGCCCGCAAGCCCCGGGATCGGCGCCCGAGGTCCGGAGAGCACCTCCTCGATGTAACTTGGCGGTGTGCTGCCCTTCAGGGCATTCACCACCCGGTGGACCTCCTGGTCGGAGACGAAAGCACCGTGCACGCGCGTCGGCAGCGAGGTCCCCGGCGGCAGGTAGAGCATGTCGCCATGCCCGAGGAGCGTCTCCGCGCCCATCTGATCAAGAATCGTGCGCGAGTCCACCCGCGCGGACACCTGGAAGGCGATGCGGCAGGGAATATTCGCCTTGATGAGGCCGGTGATGACATCCACCGAGGGGCGCTGTGTGGCCAGGATCAGATGCAGGCCCGAAGCGCGCGCCTTTTGCGCCAGGCGCGTGATGAGCTCCTCGACTTTCTTGCCGACGATCATCATCAGATCGGCGAGCTCATCGACCACCACGACCACGTATGGCAGCGGCGTCAGATCCTCGATCTGGCGCTGATCGATACTCGGATCGTTGGCCGCACGCAGCAGCATCACCGGATCCTTGATCGGTTTGCCGGCCTCCAGCGCATCCTTTACGCGGCGGTTGAAGCCGCTGATGTTGCGCACCCCGAGCGCGGCCATCAGCTGGTAGCGGCGCTCCATCTCCGCGACGCACCAGCGCAGCGCGTTGGCCGCCTGCTTCATGTCCGTCACTACCGGCGCGAGCAGGTGCGGGATGCCCTCGTACACCGACAGCTCCAGCATCTTCGGGTCGATCATGATGAGGCGCACGTGCTCGGCGGTGGACTTATAAAGAAGCGACAGCACCATCGCGTTGATGCCGACGGACTTGCCCGAGCCGGTGGTGCCGGCGATCAGCAGGTGCGGCATGCGCGTCAGGTCCGCCACCATCGGCTGCCCGCCGATGTCCTTGCCCAGAGCGAGCGCGAGCGGTGAGTGCATCTCGTCGTAGGCCTTGGAACGGATGATCTCCCCGAGCGTCACGACCTCGCGCTTCTCATTGGCGATCTCGAGCCCCATGACGCTCTTGCCGGGGATCACCTCCACCACGCGCACGCTCAACACCGACAGCGCGCGCGCCAGATCCTTCGCCAGCGCGGTGATCTGGCTCGCCTTCACCCCGGGGGCGGGGCGCAACTCAAAGCGCGTCACCACGGGCCCCGGCTGCACGGCCACCACCTCCACATCGATGGTGAAATCCTTAAGTTTCATTTCCACCAGCCGCGAGAGCGCTTCGAGCGCCTCGGCCGAGTACAGCGGCTCGCGTGGCGGCGGGTCATCGAGCAGTTTCAGCGGTGGCAGCTCGTTCGCCTTGGGCGGCTCGAACAGGGGCACCTGGCGCTCGCGCTCGACGCGCGCACTCTTCTCCACGATCGGCAGCGGCGGCTCGATGCGCGGCGGCGCACGCGTCGCGGACTTCTTCTGCTCCGTCTGCACCGCCTCCTTGCGCGCCTGGCGCCGTTCGCGCCCCTCGGCCGCATCGCGCGATGAGGCCAGCCGCCCGCGCAGCCAGGCGATGCCCGACCAGGCAAGACCGCCCAGCCGATCCATGATGGTGAACCAGGACACGCCAAAGGCGAGCGACAGTCCGGCCATCCAGGCGGCGATCATGAGGAGCGTCGCCCCGAGGAAATTCAGCCCCGCGGCGAGCCCGTTACCGACCAGGGAGCCGACCACGCCGCCGGCGCTCTGGCGCAGGCTGCCGGGCTGCCAGTGCAGGGTCGTGAGGGCGCAGCTCGCCACCAGCACGAGCAGGAAGCCGGCGATGCGCACCGCGGTGTTGGCGCGCGAGCTGGCTTCCGCGCGGATACGCCGCTGCATGCCAAAGCACGCCAGCGCGATCATGATCGGGAACAGGAACGCCGGGCGGCCGAAGAGAAAGAAGAGTACGTCGGCGAGCCACGCGCCGATGACGCCGATGCGGTTGTGGACCGCGGCGGCGCTGCCGGTGAAGGAGAAGCCCGGATCATCGGGGCTGTAACTGGCGAGGGCCATGAGCAGCACGAGCGCCACGATGCCCAGGGCGATGATGGCGCTTTCGCGCAGACCGCGGCTCACGGCCGATGTAAAGCGCGCGCCGTTGCGCGCCTGCGCCGAGGATTCAGCCAACGGTGCGGATCTCCGTCGTAAGATAGAAGGCGGCCATTATAGGGCTTGGTACCATGCCCGAGGCTTCGAATCCATTGAGAACCCCATGACCAGCGCCCGACACAGCCGTCTGATCATTCTCGGCTCAGGACCGGCCGGCTACAGCGCGGCGGTGTACGCTGCGCGCGCCAACCGCGCCCCGCTGCTCATTGCCGGGCTCGAACAGGGCGGCCAGCTCATGACAACGACCGACGTTGACAACTGGCCCGGCGATGTCGAAGGCCTGCAGGGCCCGGCCCTGATGGAGCGCATGCGACGGCACGCCGAGCGCTTCAACACCCAGATCGTGAACGATCACGTGCACACGGCGGAGCTGAACTCGCGACCCTTGCGGCTCACGGGCGACGCGGGCGCTTACACGTGCGATGCGCTCATCATCGCCACCGGCGCTGCGGCGAAGTACCTCGGCCTGCCGTCCGAGGAGAAGCATCGCGGGCGCGGGGTGTCCGCCTGCGCCACCTGCGACGGGTTCTTCTTTCGCGGGCAGCGCGTGGCGATCGTCGGCGGCGGCAACACCGCGGTCGAGGAGGCGCTCTACCTGTCCCACATCGCGCAGCATGTGACCCTCATACACCGCCGCGAGAAGCTGCGCGCCGAGAAGATCCTGCAGGATCGCCTGTTCAAAGAAGTGGCGGCCGGCAAGATGACCGTCGTGTGGAACCACACGATCGCCGAGGTACTGGGCGATCATCAGGGTGTGAGCGGCGTGCGCCTCGAAGCGATTGAGGGCGGTGCCACCCGGGAGCTGAGCGTCACGGGCCTGTTCATCGCCATCGGCCACACACCGAACACGGCGCTGTTCAAAGGGCAGCTGGCGATGCAGGAGGGCGGCTATCTCATCATCAAGAGTGGCATCGAGGGCAACAGCACCGCGACCAGCATCCCCGGTGTCTTCGCCGCCGGCGACGTCGCGGACCACGTCTACCGGCAGGCCATCACTTCCGCTGGCGCCGGGTGCATGGCGGCGCTGGATGCCGATCGCTACCTGGAGACGCTCGACACGCGCAGCGGCCGCTAGTTTCGAAGATCAGAAAGACACATGCCCAGGGAACCGGCAGAATTCCGCAGCAGTATCCAGCAGCTTCCGCCGGCTGAGTGGAACGCGCTCGGCGCTGCGGGCAACCCCTTCACGCGCCATGAGTTTCTTGCGGCCCTGGAACGCAACCATTGCGTGGGGGGTCACAGCGGCTGGGAGCCGCGCTACCTTACGGTGCGCGATGCGGCCGGGCTTGCTGCCGGGGCGGCAGCGTTCGTGAAGTCCCACTCGTACGGGGAGTTCGTGTTCGACTTCGCCTGGGCGAGAGCGTACGAGCGCCTCGGCCGCCACTACTACCCCAAGCTCACCCTCGCCGCCCCCTTCACCCCGGCCACCGGCCCGCGTCTTTTGGTGCGCGCGGACCTTGATCGCGAGCGCCTCGCCGAGCGGCTGCTCAGCGAACTTGAGCGGCACGCACAGGGGCATGGCCTCTCGAGCGTGCACGCGCTGTTTCTGGATGAGGCCGCACGGCGCGCCTGCTTGCGCCGCGGCTGGCTGCTGCGACGCGACTGCCAGTTTCACTGGAGTAACCGCGGCTACGAGAGCTTTGAGGCGTATCTCGGCAGCTTTACCGCCGAGAAGCGCAAGAAAGCCCGCCGCGAGCGGCGCCGCGTCGAGGAGGCCGGCGTGCGCTTTGAGACACGCCTGGGCGGGGAGCTGGATGAGCGCCTGCTCGATCGGGTCTACGAACTGCACCGCGACACCTTTCTGCGCCACGGACACGAGCCTTATCTCACGCGCGCGTTCTTCGGCGAGATCGCCCGTACGCTGCCCGAGTCACTGATGGTGAAACTCGCCCTGCACGGCCGCACGGTCGTGGCGGCGGCGGTTTTTTTCTTCAGCACCGAGACGCTCTTCGGCCGCTACTGGGGTGCGGCCGCGGACTATCACAGCCTGCATTTTGAGACCTGCTATCACCAGGGGATCGAGTTTTGCATCGAGCGGCGCCTCGCGCGCTTTGAGCCGGGCACGCAGGGCGAGCACAAGGTGAGCCGTGGCTTTGAGCCGACGCTTACCTGGTCGGCGCATTACATTGCTGATGGGCAGTTTCGTGCGGCGATTGCCGAGTATCTGATGCAGGAGGGGGCGGCGGTGGAGGCCTACGCGCACGAGGTGCAGGGGCATGTGCCCTACCGCGGGCGGCGCAGCGCCGGGCCCCCCGCATGAGAACCATCACCTGGCTCTCCCCGCACGACGCACCGGAGTGGTTTCCGCCCCCGGAGCAGGCGCTCGAGGAACCGGCCGGTCTTTTGGCCGCGGGGGGTGATCTGTCCCCGGAGCGGCTGGTCGCGGCCTACCGCGGCGGCATCTTCCCCTGGTATTCCCCCGGACAGCCGGTGCTGTGGTGGTCGCCGGATCCGCGCGCGGTGCTCTTCCCGGAGGAGTTTCGCCTGACGCGCAGTCTCGCCAAGACGCTGCGCAACGGCGGTTTCAGCGCCTCCCTGGATCAGGATTTTGCCGCCGTGATCGATGGCTGCGCGGCGCCGCGCACGGCGAGCCCTGGCACCTGGATCACCGGCGAGATGCGCGCCGCCTACCTCGAGCTGCATCACCTCGGGTGCGCCCACAGCATCGAGATCTGGCGCTCCGGCGCACTCGCCGGCGGACTCTACGGCGTGCGTCTGGGCGGGGTGTTCTTCGGGGAATCGATGTTCAGCCGCGAGCGGGATGCCTCGAAAGCAGCGCTCGCGCACCTGGTTGCGCTGTGCCGGCGCAACAATCTCGCCGTGATCGACTGCCAGCTGCCCTCGCGCCACCTGGCGAGTCTGGGGGCCCGTACCATACCGCGCGGCCAGTTCCAGGCCCTGCTGAGCGAGCACGCGCGCGCTCCCGAGGCCAAGCTCGCCGGCCCCTGAAACGGCATGTGCCCGCGGCGGGACGCACACCGCGCACGGCAAATTGCCAGAAGCGCGCGCTTTGTGCTCCAATTCGCGCCCCCGAAGCCGGTTAGGGCGGTATGTCCAAAGAAGATGCGATCCAGATGGAGGGTGAGGTCGCCGAGACCCTACCCAACACGACTTTCCGCGTGAAGCTGAAAAATGGCCACGTTGTGACCGCGCATATCTCCGGCAAGATGCGCAAAAACTACATCCGCATCCTCACCGGTGATGCCGTCACCGTGGAGATGACTCCGTACGATCTGACCAAGGGCCGCATTATCTACCGCGGCCGCTAGGCATCAGCACGCTTCAGCCGGCAGGTGTCTTCGCGAATCGGGCGACTAGGCCGGCACCGCCGGCAGCTGCGCCGGCTCGCACTCGAGTGTGAGGGAGGCGCCATCCTTGGACACCGAGACGCGCACGTGGCCGCCGCCGGCGAGCCGCCCGAACAACAGCTCCTCGGCGAGCGGTCGCTTGATGTGCTCCTGGATGGTGCGCGCCATCGGTCGTGCACCCATCTTCGGATCGTAGCCGCGCTCGGCGATCCAGCGACGCGCCGCATCGTCGAGGCTGATCGAGACGCCCTTGGCCTCCAGCTGCGCCTCGACCTCCATGATGATCTTGTCGACCACACGCTCGATGGTGGCCGGCTCGAGCGCGGCGAACTGGATGACCGCATCCAGACGGTTGCGGAACTCGGGCGTGAAGATGCGGCGGATCGCCTCCATGCCATCGCTGGCGTTGTCGGCGTGCGTGAAGCCGATCGAAGCGCGCGCCATCTCCTGCGCACCCGCATTGGTCGTCATGACGATGATGACGTGGCGGAAGTCGGCCTTGCGGCCGTTGTTATCGGTGAGCGTGCCGTGATCCATGACCTGCAGCAGCAGGTTGAATACATCCGGATGCGCCTTCTCGATCTCATCGAGCAACAGCACGCAGTGCGGGTGCTTGGTGATCGCCTCGGTGAGCAGGCCTCCCTGGTCAAAGCCGACGTAGCCCGGCGGGGCCCCGATCAGGCGTGACACCGTGTGACGCTCCATGTACTCGGACATGTCAAAGCGCAGGAACTCAACCCCCATCGCGATCGCCAGCTGCCGCGTGACTTCGGTCTTGCCAACGCCCGTAGGTCCTGCGAACAGGAAGCTGCCGACCGGCTTGCGCGCCTCGCCCAGACCCGAGCGCGCCATCTTGATGGCGGCGGCGAGCGCATCGATCGCCTTGTCCTGGCCGAAGATCACGAGCTTTAGGTTGCGCTCGAGATTCTTCAGCACCTCGCGGTCGGACGTGGAGACGCTCTTGGCCGGTATGCGCGCCATGCGCGCCACCACGTCCTCGATATGGCGCACCTCCACCATCGGCTCGCGCTCGGCGATGGGCTTCAAACGCGCGCGCGCCCCCGCCTCATCGACGACATCGATCGCCTTGTCGGGCAGGTGGCGCTCGTTGATGTGGCGCGCGGCGAGCTCCGCGGCCGCCTTGAGCGCATCATCGGCGTAGGTGATGCCGTGGTGCTCCTCGAAGCGCGGCTTGAGGCCAAAGAGAATCTCCACGGTCTCCGCAACCGAGGGCTCCACCACGTCGATCTTCTGGAAGCGCCGCGCGAGTGCGTGGTCCTTCTCGAAGATGCCGCGGTACTCGTTGTAGGTCGTCGAGCCGATGCAGCGGATCTCCCCGTTCGTGAGCACCGGCTTGATGAGGTTGGAGGCGTCCATGACGCCCCCCGAGGCGGCGCCGGCGCCGATCACGGTGTGGATCTCGTCGATGAAGAGAATGGCGCCCGGCTGCTTCTTCAGCTCCGTGATGACCCCTTTGAGGCGCTTCTCGAAATCCCCGCGGTACTTGGTGCCCGCGATGAGCGCGCCCATGTCGAGCGCGAAGATCGTGGAGTCGGCGAGCACCTCCGGCACCTTGCTCTCGATGATCAGCCGCGCGAGCCCTTCGGCGATCGCGGTCTTACCGACGCCGGCCTCGCCGACGTACAGGGGGTTGTTCTTGCGGCGGCGGCACAGGATCTCGATGGTGCGTTCGACCTCGAGCTTGCGGCCGATCAAAGGATCGATGCGCCCGTCCTGCGCCATGCGGTTTAAATTCGTGGTGTACTTCTCGAGCGCGCTGCCGCCCTCGCCGTCACGCTCCCCTTCCGCCCCGGGTTCCTCCTTATCGGTCTTCTCTTCGGCGATCTTTGAGAGCCCGTGGGAGATGTAGTTGACCACGTCCAGGCGCGTCACGTGACGGCGGTTCAGCAGAAACACCGCATGGCTTTGCTTCTCGCTGAAGATCGCCACCAGCACGTTGGCAACGCCGACTTCCTTCTTGCCGCTGGACTGCACATGAAACACCGCCCGCTGCAGCACGCGCTGAAAGCCGAGCGTCGGCTGCACCTCGCGCTCCTCGCCCTCCTCGAGCTTCGGGGTCGACTGCTCGATGTGCTCCTTCAGTTCCTGTTTGAACTTGGCCAGATCCGCACCGCAGGCGCGCAGCACTTCGCGCACCTTGGGCGTGTCAAGAATCGCCAAGAGCAGATGCTCGACCGTGAGGTACTCGTGACGCGCCTCGCGCGCCTGGTGAAACGCATCGTTCAGACAGTATTCGAGCTCGTTGGACAGCACTTAGAGGGACCTTTCAGGTTTGAGCGTTCAATAAGTACAAGCCTTCCCGGCAATTCATTCAGTCAGACGGCGCCGCGTTCACGCCTCCTCCAAAGTACACATGAGCGGGTGCTGATGGTCACGCGCATAAGTGGTCACCTGGGCCACCTTAGTTTCCGCGATCTCGTATGTGAAGACCCCGCACACGCCCTTACCCTTAGTGTGCACCTCCAGCATGACCCGCGTGGCAGTCGGGCGATTCAGCGCGAAGAACTTTTCCAGCACGTCGACGACAAACTCCATGGGGGTGTAGTCATCGTTGAGCAGCACCACCCGGTACAGCGGCGGTTGTTTGACCTCCGGCCGCGCCTCTTCGACGACGACGCCAGTATCAGGGCGGACCGGATGAGGGTCGGGCATGAGAGTCTTTATAGGGGTCGCGAAACGGCAACACAAGCCTGCCAGAATGAGTAGTAGTTACTCCTGCAGAAACAATCGCTTGAGAGCACAAGCACCACCCCCTATGATGGCGGACGCGTGAGGCGTGGTGCGGTGCGCACGAGGCGCGCCGCGGGGGTGTGCGGGCGGCGTTGAGGACGACATTTAAGCTCATGCTCTTTTCCCCATGAACGCGGCTTCCTGGCTCGAGGGCGTCCCTGCGCAAGAGCGCTGGCGTGCACTGCTGCTCAATGAAGGACCGCGGATCGCGACCTGGGTTCTCGCCCTGGCCCTGGGCGTACAGGCCGCGCTCATCATCACCGACCTCGCCAGCGGCGGCAGCAAGGCGGCCGCCGTAGCACGCCGCTCGCTCGCGGCGCGCCAGCTGGACCTGCCGGCGATCACCAATGCGCATCTTTTCGGCGCGGCGCCCGTGGCGAAGCAGGACGGGGCCAACGCGCCCGCCACGAGCATGCCCCTGGTGCTGACCGGGATCATCGCCGGCAATGATCCGCAAAACGGCCTGGCGATCCTGGGACCGAACGCACAGAGCGCGAAGGTGTATGCGGTCGGCGACACCATTGCCGGGGGCCCGAAGCTGCACTCGGTGTACAACGATCGAGTCGTCATCGACCGGGACGGGCAGCTCGAGTCCCTTGCCCTGCCGCACCAGATGAGCGCTACGGCGCCCCTGCCCTCGACGGCGGCGTTCCAGGGCGCTGAAAACCCGGTCGAGCGCATGCGCAAGATGATCACCGAGCAGCCCGGTCTCATCGGGGACGTGATTCGGCCCCAGCCGGTCATGGATCACGGGCACCTGAACGGTTTTCGGGTCTATCCGGGCCGCAATCGTGCCTCCTTCAACATGCTCGGGCTGCGCGCGGGGGATCAGGTGACGGCGATCAATGGAACGCCGCTCGATGATCGTGATCGAAGCGAGCAGATCCTGCGCACGCTCTCGAGCGCAAGTGAGGCGCGCGTCACGGTGATCCGCGGGGGCCAGCAGCAGGATTTGGTGCTGAACATCGCCCAGGTGGCGCAGGAAGCGGACAACGTGGCCGCCCAGGCTCAAATCGCCCCGGGCGGTGTTCCGGCAGGGGCCCTGCCCCCGGGGAGTAATGGGGGCGGCGCGGCGGCGAGCGGCCCGGGCGGCGCACCAGCGCCGGGCGGCGGATCAGTGTCCGGGGGCGGGCTGCCGCCGGAGGACGCGCCACCGGGGCAGGAGCCGACGACGAACGACGGTAGCAGCGGGCGGTAGAGGAGCCGACGCGCTTAGCGGGGGAATTGTGCGAATGACAGGTTTACGTTCATTCATCGTGCGCACGCTCGCGGTGCTGCTGGCGAGCTCGCTCGCCTCGGCGCAGCAGGTGCAGCGCATCACCCCGAACTTCAAGGACGCGGACATCACCCAGATCGCCGAAGCGGTCAGCGCCGCCACGGGCAAGAACTTCATCATCGACCCGCGCGTGCGCGCGCAGGTGACGATGCTCTCCTCCACGCCGATGTCCCCGGCGGCCTTCTACGAGGCGTTCCTGTCGATCCTGCAGGTGTACGGCTTCATCGCCGTGCCCTCCGGGAACATCGTGAAGATCCTGCCCGATGCCAATGCGCGGCAGTTCCCCTCCAACGATCTGCCGGATCGGGTGAGTGCCACCTCCGATGAGATGGTCACGCAGGTGATGGAGGTGCACAACGTCAGCGCCACGCAGCTCATCCCGATCCTGCGCCCCATGATCGCGCAGTACGGGCACCTCGCAGCCTACCCGGCTTCCAACATCCTCATCATCTCGGATCACGCGAGCAACGTGAACCGCATCATGCGCATCATCCGGCGCATCGACCAGAGCAGTGGCCAGGAGCCGGAGATCGTGCCGCTGCAAAACGCCGGGGCGGCCGAGATCGTGCGCGTCGTCAACACGCTGTACGCCGGCGCTAATGCCGCCGAAGGCGCCGCCATCAAAGTGGTGGCCGATGAGCGTTCCAACAGCGTGCTGATCGCCGGGGAGCAGTCGCAGCGGCTGCGGGTACGCGCCCTCATCGCGCACCTGGATACCCCGCTTGAGTCCGGCGGCGACACACGCGTGCGCTACCTGCATTACGCGGACGCGGAGAAGATTGCGCCCAAGCTCAAGGAGCAGATCACCGGCATCGTGCAGTCGGTCGCCGGCGCCGCCGGCGTGCAGGGTCCGATCACCGGCGGCGGCACCTCCTCGCAGGCGCTGGCCGAAAAGAATGCCATGGTGTGGGCGGATCCGGCCAACAACGCGCTCGTCATCACCGCGCCGCCGCGCATCATGCACGCGGTGATGAGCATCATCGACAAGCTCGACATCCGCCGCCCGCAGGTGCTGGTGGAGGCGATCATCGCCGAAGTGGACGTCGATAAGGACTCCGAGCTCGGCATCAACTGGGCCGCCTTCTCCAACGGCGAGAACATCCCGGTCGGCAGCTTCGTCTCCCCGATCGGCGGCACGAGCATCGTGGATCTGGCGGGGGCGATCCAGAACCCCTCGAGCGTCACGACCCCGCTGCTGCAGGGCACGACGCTGGGCATCGGGCGCATCGCCGGCACGGGTGTGAACTTCGCCGCCATGCTGCGCGCCATCCGCTCCGACACCATGACCAATATCGTCGCCACGCCCTCGACCGTCACGATGGACAACCAGGAGGCGGAACTGAAGGTCGCCCAGGAAGTGCCCTTCATCACCGGTCAGTTCACCAACACGACCGCGGTCACCGGCGGCACGGTGAACCCCTTCCAGACGATCCAGCGCGAGGAGGTGGGCACGATACTCAAGGTGACCCCGACTATCTCGCCCGAGGGCGCGGCGGTGATGCTGAAAATCTCCATCGAGAGCTCGAGCATCGGCCAGAAACCCGCCGGCGCGGTCGATCTCGTCACCAACAAACGCACCATCACGACCAACGTACTGATCGAGGATGGGGGCGTCGTGGTGCTCGGTGGCCTCATCGAGGATGACAGCACCAAGGGTGAGAACCGCGTGCCCTACCTTGGCAACATCCCGATCCTCGGACTGCTGTTCAAGACGCGCAACGCGATGGCGACCAAGAACAACCTGATCATGTTCATTCGCCCGAAGATCCTGCGCGATCAGCAGCAGGCCGCCTACGAGACCGAGCTCAAGTACAACTACATGCGCGATCAGCAGCACGGCCTTGTGACCCACGAGGCGCTGCCGCTGCTGCCGAACACCCCGGATCCGAATCTGCCGGCCCTGCAGCCGTACACGCCGGCCGCACCGCAGGTCATCCCCGGACAAGCCACACCAGCCGCGACCGAAGCGCCCGCCCCATCGACTTCCCTGGGCGCGCCCGCCGGACAGCCGGCTCCGAGCGATACGGCGAAGCCGGACAGCAAGCCCCCGAGCCCGAAAGAGCCATGAACGACGTCGCCGCCAGCGCCCGCACCGAAGTGCCCGATGAGGCCGGCCGACGGCTCTCGTTCGCCTTCGCCAAGCGCCACGGCGTGCTCGTGAACCGCGTGGTCGACGGGGTGGCCGAGTGCAGCTACCGCGACAGCGCCTCGCCCCAGGCCCTGGCCGAGGTACGCCGCTACCTGCGCCGGCAGGTGCGGCTCGAGCGCGTGCCGGAGGCGGAGTTTGACCAGCTGCTGCGGCGCGCCTACGAGGCAGGCTCGGATGCCATGCAGGCGGTCGAGGGTCTGGATGACACGACCGATCTGGCGCATCTTGCGCAGGACCTGCCCGAACAGGCGGACCTGCTCGACAGCGAGGATGATGCCCCGATCATCCGCCTGATCAACGCCGTGCTCACCCAGGCGGTGAAGGAGAACGCCTCGGATATCCACGTCGAGCCGTTCGAGAACCGCCTCGTGATCCGCTTCCGTATCGATGGGGTGTTGCGCGAGGTGCTGCAGTCCAAGCGTGCGGTGGCGCCGCTCGTGGTCTCGCGTATCAAGGTCATGTCGCGCCTGGACATCGCCGAGAAGCGCCTGCCGCAGGACGGGCGCATCAGTCTGAAAATCGCCGGCCGCGCGGTCGACGTGCGCGTCTCCACCATCCCTTCCGGGCACGGCGAGCGCGTGGTGCTGCGTATCCTTGACAAGCAGGCCGGCAAGCTCGACCTGAATTCCTTAGGGATGGATCAGCGCACGCAGAATTCCATGGACGAGCTCATCCACAAGCCCCACGGAATTTTGCTGGTCACCGGCCCCACCGGCTCGGGCAAGACGACGACGCTCTACGCAGCGCTTGAGCGGCTGAACGACAACACGCAGAACATCATGACCGTGGAGGACCCGATCGAGTACTACATCGACGGCATCGGTCAGACCCAGGTGAACACCAAGGTCGAGATGACCTTCGCGCGCGGCCTGCGCGCGATCCTGCGCCAGGACCCGGACGTGGTGCTGATCGGTGAGATCCGTGACCTTGAGACCGCGCAGATCGCCGTGCAGGCGAGTCTCACCGGCCATCTCGTGCTCTCGACGCTGCACACCAATACGGCCGCCGGTGCGATCACGCGCCTGCGCGACATGGGCATCGAGCCGTTCCTGCTCTCCTCGAGTCTCATCGGTGTGCTGGCACAGCGCCTGGTGCGTGTCCTGAGTCCCGAGACCAAGCAGCCCTTTGCCGCGGGCGAGTACGAGCGGCGGCTGCTGAATCTGGGGCCGAATGATCCCTCCCCGACGCTCTACCGTCCCGGGCGCGATCCGACCGGCGGCTACCGCGGCCGCTCGGGCATTTACGAGCTCATCATGGTCGATGACGCCATGCGTACCATGATCCACGATGGGGTTTCCGAGCAGGAGATCGAGCGACACGCGCGCCTCTCCACGCCCTCCATCCGCGATGACGGCCGCGCCCGCGTGCTGCGCGGTGAAACCACGCTCGAGGAAATATTGCGCGTCACGCGCGAGGACTAAAACGTGGGCGCGTTCGAATACACCGCCCTCGATGCCGGCGGCCACGAGCGCAAGGGCATTCTCGAGGGGGACACCCCGCGGCACATCCGCCAGCTGCTGCGCGAGCAGCAGCTGCTGCCGGTCACGATCGCCGAAGTCGCCCAGCGCGAGGCGAAGCGTCAGCGCTCCTTCAGCCTCATGCGGCGCGTGTCGCCCTCCGATCTGGCGCTGTTCACCCGCCAGCTCGCAACGCTCGTGCGTGCGGGACTGCCGCTGGAGGAGTCGCTGCTGGCGGTGTCGCAGCAGACCGAGAAGCCGCGCGTGCAGAGCATCATCCTCGGGGTGCGCGCGCGGGTGATGGAGGGTCACACGCTGGCGGATGGCTTCACCGAGTTCCCGCGCGTCTTCCCGGAGATTTACCGTGCGACCGTGGCCGCGGGCGAACAGGCCGGGCACCTGGACAACGTGCTCGAGCGGCTGGCCGACTACACCGAGAGCCGCGAGGAGATTCGCCAGAAGGTGCTGGCCGCCCTGCTCTACCCGATCGTGCTCACGGTCATGTGCTTTGTGATCGTCTCGTTCCTGCTCGTGTTCGTGGTGCCCAAGGTCGTTTCGGTGTTCGAATCGACCAAGGCGAAGCTGCCGCTCATCACGCGCGCCCTGATCGGCACGAGCGACTTCTTGCGCCTTTATGGCATCTATTTGCTGATCGCGCTGGCGCTCGCCATCTGGCTCTTCGGCCGCTGGCAGCGCAATCCGGCCGCCAAGCGCACCTTCCAGTCCTGGCAGCTGCGCGTGCCGATCCTGGGCAAGCTCGTGCGCGGTTTTAATACCGCGCGCTTCACCCGCACCTTCAGCATCCTCTCGGGCAGCTCCGTACCGGTGCTCGAAGCCATGCGCATCGCCGGTGAGGTGGTGACGAACCTTCCGATGCGCGATGCGGTGACCGATGCGGCCGCGCGTGTGCGCGAGGGGGCCCCGATCGGCCGCTCGCTCTCGCGCAGCCGTCTCTTCCCGCCCATGACGATCCACCTGATCTCCAGCGGCGAGTCGAGCGGGCAGCTCGACAGCATGCTCGAGCGGGCGGCGATCAGCCAGGAACGCGAACTCGATGGGGTGCTCTCGGCCATGGTGGGACTCCTGGGTCCCATGCTCATCGTTCTCATGGGCGCATTCGTCATGGGAATCGTGTTCGCGATGCTGCTGCCGATCTTCCAGATGAACAACCTCATCCACTGAAAGTCGCTGATTTTTCGAGGCAAAAGGCGCCGCACTTCACAAAGCGCGTGCACGAGATTGCGGCGAGCGGGGCATCTGATTTAAGTTCGCGCCGTCCAATTCCTGCCACGACCCTAGGTCCAGGCATGAGCGAGAAGCCGGAATCAGACGAATTCGAGGACGAGGAAGCCGACGAGCCGGTCGTGGAGGACGGCGACGTTGACCTGGATCAGGTCATCAAGGACCTCGATCTGGCGAAGCGGCGCGGCCAAAAGACCGGGGACCCGGCGTGGCGGCGCCTGGAGCGGCTCCTCGAGGACAAGCACACCGCCGAACTCACCAGCGATTTTGAGGACTACGAGATCGGCGATGAGGGCGAGGGGTGCGGGCGCAGAGCCCGCCGCAAGCCGCGCCACGGCTAGGGGCCGGGGGCCGAGTCCCCGCGCGGGGCGGCCTCGTCAGTGAAAATCCCGCGAGCGCGTCAGCAGCTCCCCCAGAAGCCCCGTGCGATCGATGAGCCGGTGCGCGATGAGATGCGTGACGCCTTCCTGCTGCTGCAGCTCCCCGTGCACTTCGAGCAGGCGTGACTCGATGAGCGCCGCGCGCTGCTCGCGGCCGACACGTTCCCACACGATGACGTTCACCTGCCCGCTCTCATCCTCGAGCGTAAGGAAGGTGACCCCGCTCGCCGTGGCCGGGCGCTGGCGCATGAGCACGATGCCCGCGGTGCGCACCCGCGCTCCGTGGTGCGCGTTCTTCAGCTCCCCCGCGCTCAGCAGCGCCCACGCGCGCAGCCGTTCGCGCAGCAGCGCGAGCGGATGGCGCCCCAAGGTGAGCCCGAGGGCCGCATAGTCGGCGACGATCCCCTGCCCCTCGGTCGGGGCACTCAGGAGCGGCCGGCCTTCCCCGGCAGCCGCCCCCCGCGTGTCGGTCAGCCCCAGCGGCAGCGCGCGCTCAGTGCCGGCCACCTCCCAGAAGGCCAGATGCCGGTTGCCGCTTAAAGCGGCGAAGGCGCCGGCGGCGGCCAGGGCTTCCAGATCACCGCGGTCCAGCGCGCCTCGCAGGGCGAGATCCGCCACGCTGGCAAAGGGCTGCGCTGCGCGTGCGTGCATGAGCCGCGCAGCGCCCGCCTCGCTCAAAGACCTCACGAGGCGTAACCCCAAGCGCAGTGCGGGCTCCCCCTGCGCGCCGCGCTCGAGCGTTGAGTCCCAGAGGCTGACGCAGGCATCCGCCGGCCGCACTTCCACGCCGTGCGCGCGCGCATCGCGGACCAGCTGCGCGGGCGCATAGAAGCCCATCGGCTGGCTGTTGAGGAGCGCACAGGTGAAAGCGGCCGGCTCGTGGCACTTCAGCCATGCTGAGTCATACACCAGGAGCGCAAAGCTCATCGCGTGCGAGTTGTGAACCACGAGGTTGTTGGCCAGAAAGTTATGGTCGTCCTTGATCTGCAGGTCATAGGTTGCCTGCGGTCCCAGCGCCTCGATCGCCACCACCCTGTCCCAGCAGATGTCAGAAGCGGCAAGCCGTGCGAGCTCCGCAGAGCGCAAAACAGCTGCCAGGCGCTCAATGGCAAGGCGGCGAAACCCAATTTTCCTGCCGCCGCGCGAGTCTATTTCACGCATACCAAGACCCGTCGCGCGTCTGATCTCATTCCAGGTGACCCCAGTCCGCTCACGCTCCCGACGGATCAGCGTACGCACTTCGGCGGGTATGATGTCGCGCGACATGCGGCTCTTGCGGCGCATGGCCAGAGTAGTTGATCGGGTACGCCTCTCCGGGTCAAGGAAACTGCGGCCTGGTAGTGCGCGCGCGGCCGCTACAGAGTCACCTACCCGCAGCTCCCCGAGCGCGCGCCATCCCGTCAGGGTGAGGAAAGGGTGCTCGGCCGTCGCCGCAACGGTATGACCCAGAGCGGTCCGCAGGCGCCACACGGGCTTTACTCCGCTTGAGCTGACTGCGATAACACTGCGCCGTCGTAAGCGCAGGTGCGCATCGCACGCTATCGTGGCTTTCAGTGAGGCACGACCGGATATGATTTCATCGATGCTCAGCCACCGCCCCGAGTCTGCGTCCACCACGCGAGTTTCACCCACGACACATTGCGGGAAACCATACTCACCAAAGCCGAGCATCTGCTGGTAGATGCGCTGCGCGAACTCGGCCGGATAACCCTTCGCACGCATGCCCTGCAGCAGCCGCTCGCGAAACGGATCCAGCCCACCGGTTCTCTTCCACGCGCCCATCGCGCGGCGCAGCGCATCCGCCTCCCCGGGCGTGAAGCCGGCGGCGACGATGGCGATCTGCATCACCTGTTCCTGGAAGATCGGCACGCCGAGCGTGCGCTCGAGCACCGCGCGCACCTCCACGCCCGGATACTCGACCGCTTCCGCGCCGCTCCTGCGCCGCAGATACGGGTGCACCATGTCACCCTGGATGGGGCCCGGACGCACGATCGCCACCTCGATGACCAGGTCGTAGTACGAGCGCGGTTTCAGGCGCGGCAGCATGGCCATCTGCGCCCGCGACTCGATCTGAAACACCCCGATGGTGTCGGCGCGACACACCATGTCGTAGACCTTCGGATCCTCGGGCGGCAGTGTGCCGAGGGTGTACTGCGTACCGCGGTAAGCGTTCACGAGCGTGAACGCGCGCTTGAGCGCCGTCAGCATGCCGAGCGCCAGAAGGTCCACCTTGAGCAGACCTAAGTCGTTCAGATCATCCTTATCCCACTGCACCACGGTGCGCTCGGGCATGGCCGCGTTCTCGATCGGCACCAGCTCCTCGAGCGCTCCCTCGCTGATGACGAAACCGCCGACGTGCTGCGAGAGATGCCGCGGGAAACCCGGGAAAGCCACGAGTTGCTGCGCGAGCGGCACGAGACGCTGGAGCCAGGGGCTTTCCAGGTCAAAGCCCGCCGCCCGCAGCCGCTCGGCCATGGCGGCGCTGCCGTCCCACCACTGCATGACCTTCGCCAGGCGCAGGCTGGCCGCGGGGGTGAGGCCAAAGATCTTGCCCAGATCGCGCAGGGCGCTGCGCGGGCGGTACATGATGACCGTGGCCGCCAGAGCGGCGCGCTCGCGGCCGTACTTCGCATAGACGTACTGCAGCACTTCCTCACGCCGTTCGTGTTCGAAATCGATGTCGATGTCGGGCGGCTCGTTACGCTCGCGCGAGATGAAACGCTCGAAGAGCATCGCCGCCCCGCGCTGCGGGTCGACGGAGGTGATCCCGAGGCAGTAGCAGACGCGCGAATTGGCCGCAGAGCCGCGCCCCTGGCAGAGAATCCCCTGCGCGCGGGCGAACGCGACGATGTCATGCACGGTGAGAAAGTACGCCTCGTACCTGAGCTCCGCGATGAGGGCGAGCTCGTGCTCCAGAGCCGTGCGCTCGGACTCGGGCACGCCGGCCGGCCAGCGCCAGCGGGCGCCGGTTTCGGCAAGCTTACGCAGGTAGCTCGTCGCGCTCTCCCCCGGCGGCACCAGTTCGCGCGGATACTCATACCTGAGCTCATCCAGGCAGAACTGACACGCCTGCGCCAGCGCCACGGTCGCCTCGAGCAGCGCCGAGGGATACAGGCGCGCAAGACGGCGCGGTTCACGCAGGTAGCGCTCGCCGTTCGCGTACAGGCGCGTGCCCACAGAGCCGATCGGTACGCGCAGGCGAATCGCGGTGAGTGCATCCTGCAGGCGCCGGCGCGCGCGCACATGCATGTGCACATCGCCGCTCGCGAGGAGCGGCACTGCGTGCTGCGCACCCAGCCGCGTGAGTGTGGCGAGGCGCGCGCCATCGTTGCCCTCGCGCAGCAGCTCGACCGCGATGCGCAGCTTGCCGGGAAAGCCGGCGGCGAGCCAGCTCAGCTCTTCGGGCCGTGGCGTGCGGGCGGGTAGCCAGAGGATGAAGCAGTGCGCGAGCTGTGCACGCTCGAGATCGGCGCGCGTCAGGCGGTAAGTGCCCTTCTCCCCGGCGCGCCGGCCGCAGGTTATGAGGCGGCACAGGCCTGCGTAGCCTTGCCGATTGATCGCCAGGGCCAGAAATTTCAAACCGCATTCCAGGCGGAACTCGGAGCCGACGATGAGCTTGAGCGGCCGCCCCTTTGCCGCGATGTGCGCGCGCACCACCCCGGCCACCGAGCACTCATCCGTGAGCGCCAGGGCCTGATAGCCGAGTGCCACCGCCTGCGCCACAAGCTCATGCGGATGGGACGCGCCGCGCAGGAAGGTGAAGTTGGAAAGGCAGTGCAATTCCGCGTACGCGGGCGCAGGCCGTGCGGCCTCTGACTCTTGCGCGGCAGCGCAGGACATCAGCCGAAGATGCCGTGCAGGAACCAGCCGTGCGGGGCGGTGCGCTCGCGAAACACCCACAGCCGCACGCCCTGGGGGTCAAGAGCGGTGTAGTAATCGCGCGCGATCTCCTCCCCGTCCCACCAGCCCGTCTCGATGCGTTCCGGCTCGCTCACCAGCCGCAGCGCGCCGCGCCGCTGCGGCATTCCGGCGCGCACCGCGAGCGGCTGCGGTGTCCCCAGCAGCCACAGCGGCCGCGCCGTACGCAGCGGCACGGTCGTCGAGCGCGCGCGCACACGTCCCGCTGCCGCCGGCGGTACCGTCATCGCCCAGCTGCTCTCGGGCCTGTGGGCCTCGAGCAGGCTGAGCCCGTGGATCGCCCCGGCACCCAAACGCGCGCACAGTCGCTCGATGAGGGCGTGGGCCTCCCGGCCCGTGCTGCCGCCGTGCTCACCGGGCTGCCACAGGCTCATGCCCTCGGGGGCGAGCGGCAGGAGGGTGCGGGCGCGCAGCTCGAGCGCGCGCACCGCCTGCGGCAGTGCCAGCCGGTTGAACTGCTCGGCGAACAGCCGCGCAAGGTGTGCACTTTCAGCCTGCGGGGCAGCCAGATGCAGCACGCACGGCATCACCCGCCCCTCCCGGTGCAGCAGACGGCACTCGAGCGCCATGACCCCGCACTGGCGCGCCTGCAGAAAGACCTCAAGTTCTTCCAGAAGCCGCGTGAGCTCACTCAGCAGGCGGGTGTGACTTTCCAGCTCGCAGCTGAGTTCGAGGCGGCGGCGGAAACGCTCGCGCGGCCGAAACGCGGCACGCACCTCGCGCGTGCGCCCGGTGAGCCGATCGAGCGTGGCGAGCTGTGCGGCACCAAAACGGCGCGCAAATCCGGCGCGCGGCAGGCGCAGCGCCGCCCCGAGGGTGCGCACGCCGGTGCGCTGGAGGCGCTCGATCAGCTGCGGCGGCCAGCGCAGCGCGCTCAGGGGCACGGCCGCGAGCTGCCCGACGAGCTGCGCGCGCTCCAGGATCACCTGCGCCTTGCCGGCACGTGCCGCCACCAATGCTGCGAGCGGCGTGGGCGCAAATGCCAGCAGGGGCTTAAGCGCCAGACCCGCGCACACTTCCTGCAGCGCGGCGCTCAAGCCCGCCACCCCGGAAAAAAGGTGCAGGCTGCCGCGCACCTCCAGGAGCACCCCATCGGGAGGCTCAAGACTCACGCGCGGCGTGAAGCGTTGCGCAAGGTGTGCCAGGTGCGTGAGCTGTCGGGCGCCGGGCGGCTGCGCCAGGTGCACGCCGACCCACAGCTCCCCCTGCGGCTCCGGCAGCGGCCGGGCGCGGGGAAGCGCGGCGGGAGCGCGGTCATGCGCACTCGCGGCCGGTGCCGCCACGGGCAGGGGCGCTGCGCCCACGGCGCCTTCCGTCGCGGCCTTCATGCGCTTAAATCCTGCAGTTCAATGACGCCGCGCGCCCCGCGGCCTTTGAGAAGCGTGACGCGGACGCCGTTGCCCCACGCCTCCACGCCCACGCGCAACCCCGCCGCGGAGCTTTCCTGTGCCGCGCGCCGCGGCCGAAACAGCACGCCGAGCGTGCGCCCGCGTTCGGCGGCGAGCTGCAGGCGGCGGATATCGCGCGGCTGCGGGCGCTTACCCCAGCCGAGCGCGGCATCGCAGGCCCCCGATCCCAACACCTGTTGGAAGGCCCACAGCGGACGCTGCCCGCCGACGACGGCGACGCGCTCGAGCACAATGCCCTGCGCGACGAGCGCGGGCGCGAAAGGCATGAGCGGCGGCGCCACCCATACGCACCAGCGGGCACTCGCGGCACGCGTGAGCGCGGCGAGCGCCGGTAACAACAAGGACAGCTCGCCGCTGCCGAAGCGGCCGACGAGGATTTCGATCAGCCCGCTGCGCGGCCAGCCGCCCCCGGGCAGTGCGGCATCGAGTGCGGCAAAACCGCTCCCCAGGACCTCAAGACGCGCGACACTGCGGCCGCGCCAGATGGCCGGATGCTCGAGCAAACGAGCGAGTTTCGGATCGTCCATGCCCGCTGAAGCTCACTCAGATACCAACCTCTCAAGGCCCGGGAGGTGAGCGTTCACATGAGCCCGGCCGAGCGGCCCCGACGTACGACCCCTACGACGATCCCCTCGATGAGCAGCGGCTCTTCCTTCAGATCCACCCGCAGCGGCTCGAAGGCGGAATTCTCCGGCAGCAGCCACACGATGGAGCCTTCCTGGCGATAGCGCTTCACGGTGACTTCATTCTCCAGACGCGCCACCACGATCTGGCGGCTGCGCACCTCGGAGGTGCGATGCACGGCCACCAGATCGCCATCGAGGATCCCGGCATCTTTCATGCTCATGCCGATCACCTTGAGCAGGTAATGCGGCCGCGGCTGGAACAGCCCCGGATCGATCTGCAGCCGCGCCTCGAAATTCTCCTCGGCGAAGATCGGTTTGCCGGCGGCCACGCGCCCGATGAGCGGCAGCCCGATCTGCTCACGGATGGTGTCCTTCAGCTGAATCCCCCGGGAAGTTCCGGGTACGAGTGCGATCACCCCCTTGCGGGCGAGCGCGCGCAGGTGCTCTTCGGCCGCATTGGCGGAGCGAAAGCCAAGCTCCCGGGCGATCTCGGCCCGGGTCGGAGGCATGCCGGTCTCGCCGATGAAGCGCTGGATGAGCCGCAGGATCTGGGTCTGGCGCGGGGTGAGATCCGACATGGGCAGTGTCCTGTTTATATATACAGTAACTGTAATTATATCCAGATTGGGGGCGCCGGCAAGCGCCCCCCTAAAAGAGACCCGCAGCCGCCGTGCGCCCACGCTCCCGCTGCCGCGTCCGCTTCGTGCAACACCGAGGATCCGCACCGCCTGATTCAGGTCCGCAAAATCGCTGGGAATCCTTCCCGCGGCTTCGCAGAAATAACGCTCGCCGCGCTTGCGCTCCCGCTCCGGCGGCGTGCAACGTCCAACAAGCTCGCGCATTCCGTCGCTTAGGCGTGAATGAAGGGTAAAAATCGCTCGGCATTTCTTCGCAAAAATCTCTCGCGCCGCGGCACATGCCCCTCGCCCGCGCGGCACTGCGGCAACTACTGATGCGCAGCCCTTCTTGCTCTGTTGCAATAGTGTCGCGGAGCGAAGACAAGTTACGTGTTTGGAGTTGCATTCCCGCGGTAAATTTGGTGCAGTGGCCGGTGGCGAACGCCAGTGGAACTTGCCTACCGGCATCGCTTCGGTTATTCAGGACTCCCGAATCAACAACCCAAAGGGGACGATTATGAAGTGCGCGAGCGTTGTGACGGCAGCGGCTGCCGTGGCCGTGGTAGTTGGACTGGCAGGCTGTACGGATCTGAAGCCCATTCAGGCCCAGATTGATGATCTGAAGGCTCAGGTGGCGAAGGTGCAGGGTGATGCGGCTTCTGCCAAGAGCGCAGCTGACTCAGCCAACAGCGCTGCGGCTTCCGCCGGACAGGCTGCCAGCGGTGCCCAGAGCACTGCGAACCAGGCGTTGGCTGCGGCCCATGCCAGTCAGTCGTGCTGCGATGCGACCAACGAGAAGATCGACCGCATGTTCAAGCGTTCGGTCTCCAAGTAATCGACGAGCGTTCGTCGATAAGCAAGACGCCGCGCACACGCGCGGCGTTTTCTTTTTTGGGCGCGCAAATACCTCAGTAACGTATGAGCGCCGAACCCCACGTGAAGCCGCCGCCGAAAGCCTCCAGCAGCAGCAGATCCCCGCGCTTGATGCGCCCGTCGCGCACCCCGACATCCAGTGCCAGGGGTACGGAGGCGGCCGAGGTGTTGCCGTGATCCTGCACCGTGACGATCACACGCTCGAGCGGCAGGTCCAGTTTGGAGGCCGTGGCGTGGATGATGCGGATGTTGGCCTGGTGGGGGACCAGCCAGTCGATCGCCGAGCGATCAAAGCCGTTGGCCGCGAGCGTCTCATCGACGACGGCGCCGAGCTTGGTGACGGCGATCTTAAAGACCTCCTTGCCGGCCATGATGATGGCGAGTTGGGGCCCAAAGCCCCTCGACACGCCGCTCGCGCAGTAGAGCAGCTCGTGGTAACGCCCGTCCGCGTGCAGGTGGGTTGAGAGCACCCCGGGGGAGTCGCTCGGCTCGAGCACCACCGCTCCTGCGCCGTCGGCGAACAGCACCGCCGTGCCGCGATCGTTCCAGTCGGTGATGCGCGAGAGCGTCTCCGCTCCAATGACGAGCGCGCGCTTGGATTCACCGCAGCGCACATATTTATCGGCGATCGAGAGCGCGTACATGAAGCCTGCGCAGGCGGTCTCGACGCTGAACGCGGGCACGCCAAAGCAGCCCAGGCGCTGCTGCAGGAGCACGCCGCAGTTGGGGAAGATCAGATCAGGTGTCGTGGTCCCAAAGGCGATGAAGTCAACATCCTGCGCTGCCAGGCCGGCGGCCTCGAGCGCGCGCCGTGCCGCGCGCTCGGCCAGGTCCACGGTCGTCTCGCCCTCGGCGGCGATGTGGCGCCGCTCGATGCCGGTACGCGTACGGATCCACTCATCGGTGGTGTCGACCATTTTCTCGAGTTCAAGATTGGTGAGGATCCGCTCGGGCAGGTACGAGCCGGTGCCGCTGATGCGCGAATAAATCAACTGCTGGCCCCTTCCGCGCGCAATGCGTGCGCAATGTGCTCCGTGAGTCCGCACCGCGCCGCGAGCGCAGCCGTGCCGATCGCCCGCGCAAACGCGACAACATCGGCGTGACCGTGACTTTTTACCACGATCCCGGCAAGACCCACCATGCAGGCGCCGTTGTAGCGGCGCGGATCCAGCCCCGCGGCCGCGCGGCGCAGCACCGGGCGGGCGATAAGGCCGGCGAGACGATCGAGCAGGGAAGCCTGGAATTCCTGCCGCAGGCGATCGGCGATGAGGCCGGCGACGCCCTCCATGGTCTTGAGCGCCACGTTACCGGTAAACCCATCGGTGACCACGACATCCACATCGCCCGAGAAGATGTCATCGCCCTCGACAAAGCCCACGTAGTTGAGCCCGCTCGCCGCGAGCAGCGCGTGCGCGGCCTGTACCCCCTCGTGGCCCTTCATCTCCTCCTCGCCGATGTTGAGCAGTCCGATGCGCGGCTGCGGCAGGCCGTACACATCGCGCGCGATGATCGCCCCCATGGCGGCAAACTGGCGCAGCTGCTCGGGGGTTGCCTTGGTGTTGGCGCCCAGATCGAGCATGTGGGTGAGGCCGTGGGCGGCGGGAATGGCGGAGATGATGGCGGCGCGCTCGACACCGGGCAGGGTCTTCAGCACAAAGTGCGCAATGGCGGTGAGCGCGCCGGTATTGCCGGCGCTCACCGCCGCGCTCGCGCGCGCCGCGCGCACCAGGTCGATCGCGACGCGCATCGAGGAGTCTTTCTTGCGGCGGATCGCCTCGCGCGGCTTCTCCTCCATGGTGACCACCTGCGATGCGGCCACTACTTCGGCGCGCGCGCGCTGCGCCTCGGGCACTGTACTGAGGGCGGCGCCGAGCAGCTGCGCATCCCCGACCAGCAGCAGGCGCAGCTTCGGGTCGTCGGCCAGGGCGCGCAGCGCACCGGCAACGTACTCGCGCGGCTCATTATCGCCGCTCATCACGTCGATGGCGATCGGCAGCACCCAGGCCCTTCAGGTCCAGCGCAACGTCGGTACGGCGCTATTCCTTCTCGTCGTTCTCGGCGGGCTTTTCGATCACGCGCCGGCCGCGGTAAAAGCCATCGGGCGTAATGCGGTGACGCAGGTGCGTCTCACCGGACTGCGGATCGGTTGACAGGGCAGGCTTCGTAAGTGCGTCGTGCGAGCGGTGCATCCCGCGGCGCGATGGCGTCTTGCGACTCTTTTGTACGGGCATGTATCAGCTCCTCACTCGAATGCGACTCTAACGTTTCAACAAGTCCGCCAGCTGTGCGAACGGGCGGTGCGTATCAGCCGCCGGGTCGGCCGCGGCCTCGGGCACTGACGCACACCCGATCTCGCCCTCGTGCAGCGGCACGATGGGCAGACTCAAGAGCAGCTCCTCCGTGATGAGCTCTCCGATGCTGATGCGACCCCCCGGAGCGAGCACCGGCTCGAGCTCCTCGGGGACCCGCGCGGCCTCAGCCTCCGAATGCAACAACGCGACACGCACTTGCGAGTTCAGCGCCAGCTGCAGCGGCTGCATGCATCGCTGGCACTCAAGCGTGGCGCTCCCCTCAAGTGTCAGCCGCGCGACCGCCAGTCCGCGTTCGCGCGTAAAATGCGCCCGTCCCCGCACACTGCCCGCCACGCCCGCGCGCTGCGGACGCAAGCCGGAAAGCTCGGCGAGCGGGATAGCAAAGTCGACGTCGGCTCCGCCATCGGCCAGCCGGTCGACCTCAAGCGGCCTCGACCAGGGCGGCAACATGGGGCGCGTATGATAGGTATCGAGTGTGCCTAAGTCAAAGCCGGTTGCGGTGCTAACTCGTTGTTTCTCGAAGGCGATTCGGGTGCCAAGGTGAGTCCTGCGCCAACGCTCGTGCTCGCCTCGAGCTCCCCCTACCGCCGCGAGCTTCTCACCCGTCTCGGGGTGCCCTTCGAGACGCAGTCCCCGGCCGTGGAGGAGCCGCCCGTCGCCGGTGAGCTGCCGATGGATCGGGCGCTGCGGCTGGCGCTGGAAAAAGCGCTCTCGGTGGCTGCGCATCACCCGCAGGGACTGGTCATCGGGAGCGATCAGGTGGCCGCCTCGGGCAATGGCGTGCTCGATAAGCCCGGCGATGCGCCGCGCTGTCGGGCGCAGCTCGCGCGCCTGAGCGGGCAGACGGCGCGCTTCTACACCGCCTGCGCCGTGATTGGGCTGGAGCAGGCGGTACGCCAGGTGCACCTGGACACCACCGTCGTCGTCTTCCGCACCCTCACGGCCGCGGAGATCGAGCGCTACGTCGAGCGCGACCGGCCTTATGACTGCGCGGGCGGCTTCAAGGCGGAGCGCCTCGGGATCGCGCTGCTGGAGAGTATCGACAGCTGCGATCCGACCGCGCTCATCGGGCTGCCCCTCATCTGGCTCGCGGGCGCGCTGCGGAGCGTCGGCCTCGCGCTGCCCTAGTGCGGCGCTGCGCGGGCTTTTTCTGCGCGCCGAGCTCATCCAGAACGGCGCCCAGCTCCGGCGGCAGCGGGGTGTTGACGCTGAACTCCCCGCCCTGCGGCCAGCTGAAGCTCACACTGCTCGCGTGCAGGAACATGCGCCGCAGTCCCAGGGCGCGCATCGCCTCGTTGAACGCCGCGTCGCCATACTTCTCATCTCCCGCCACCGGGTGGCCGGCGTGCTGGGCGTGCACGCGGATCTGATGCGTGCGGCCGGTCTCGAGTGTGACTTCGACCAAGGTGGCGATCTTGCCGAAGAACTGCACGGGCCGGAACAGGCTGACGGAGGCTTTCCCGGCCGCCCCCACGCGCACGGTGCGCTCGCCGCCGACGCGCGTGTCGGTGCACAGCGGTGCATCGATGCGCTTCTGCCCAAGGTCCCACTTGCCCCGCAGCAACGCCAGGTAACGCTTCTCGAAGCCGTCCTCGCGCAATAGCGCGTGAAGACTGCGCAGCGCCGCGCCGCGCCGCGCGATCAGCAGGCAGCCGCTCGTGTCCCGATCGAGCCGGTGCACGAGCTCGAGGGACTCCTCGGGCCGCAGCGCCCGCAGCGCCTCGATCACGCCAAAGCTAACGCCACTGCCACCGTGCACCGCGACCCCGGCGGGCTTGTCGAGCACCAGCAGCTTCTCGTCCTCGTAGACAATGGCCTCCCCGATGCGCGTGAGAAGATCCCGCGAGGGGCTCACGGGTGCTGCGGCCGGCATCAGCCGTACCGGGGGGATACGGATCTTGTCGCTCGCATTCAGGCGCGTTTCCGGGCCCGCGCGCTTGCCGTTCACGCGCACTTCGCCCTTGCGGATCACGCGGTAGATGCGGCTGCGTGGCAGGTCGCCCAGGCGCTTCTGCAGGTAGTTATCCAGGCGCTGCCCGGCCTCCTCGGCCGTCACTTCGCAGTGCTGCACGGGGGTGCGGATTTCAGGGACTTCCGGCTCGGGCAAGGGATCCTCGGCGTAAGACATTGTTTCTACAATAGTCTGTGGAGTATACTCCGCGGGTCGTCCGCGACGCGGACGCGCCAGTGGTGGTGGCTTGCAGCCGCCGCCCGTTTTAGTTGGACCTCTGAATCGAGGCCATCGCATTGGGCCGCCAAGATCGCGCCAGCTGCGTCGAATCTCGCACGCTTCGAGACTTCCGCAGACGGTGCCGTCGGTCGAGTTCACCGAAGGTTTCCTATTCGCACCGCCCGTAAAGCGGCGGTCATCAACGTGACTGACGAGATTCGCTCTCAATCGCCAGGTTTATGGAATCTTCGCTGCCGCGGACGCTTCGTCCCGTGGCCTCCCGCCGCTTCCTTGCCGGCCCCTCACCGCACAGTAGGGGCACATGAAGAGAATGCTAGTGAATGCAACTCAGGAAGAGGAGTTGCGCGTCGCTCTGGTTGATGGACAGAAGCTGTTTGACCTGAGTATCGATTTACCTTCCCGCGAACAGAAAAAAGCCAACGTCTACAAGGCCCGAATCTCCCGCGTCGAGCCCTCGCTCGAAGCCTGTTTCGTCGATTACGGCGCGCAGCGCCATGGTTTCCTGCCGCTGAAGGAAGTCTCCAAGGAGTACTTCCGCCAGCAGCCGCAGGGCGGCCGCATGAACATCCGCGACCTGCTCCAGGAAGGGCAGGAACTTATCGTGCAGGTCGAGAAGGAGGAGCGCGGCACCAAGGGGGCGGCCCTCACCACCTTCATCAGCCTCGCCGGACGCTTCCTCGTCTTGATGCCGAACAACCCGCGCGCCGGGGGTGTTTCGCGGCGCATCGAGGGCGAGGACCGCGACCAGATGCGCGAGGTCATGAACCAGCTGCAGATCCCGGAGGGCATGGGCGCCATCGTGCGCACCGCCGGCGTCGGGCGCTCCGTCGAGGAGCTGCAGTGGGACCTGGACAACCTCAAGGTGCAGTGGGAGCAGATCGAGGCGGCCGGCAAGGACCGCCCGGCCCCGTTTCTGGTGTTTCGCGAAAGCGACGCGGTCACCCGCTCCATGCGCGACTACCTCTCCGATGACATCGGCGAGGTGCTGGTGGATGATCCGGGCGCCTTCCAGAAGGCGCAGGAATACATGCAGCGCTTCATGCCGGCGGACGCGCAACGCAAGCTTAAGCTTTACACCGACGACATCCCGCTCTTCACGCGCTTTCAGATCGAGAGCCAGATCGAGTCAGCCTACGCGCACAAGGTGCAGCTGCCCTCCGGCGGCAGCATCGTCATCGATTACACCGAGGCGCTGGTCTCGATCGATATCAACTCCGCGCGCGCCACGCGCGGCGGGGACATCGAGACCACGGCCACCAACACCAATCTGGAGGCGGCGGATGAGATCGCCCGCCAGCTGCGTATCCGCGATATCGGCGGACTGATCGTCATCGACTTCATCGACATGGAGTCGCCGAAGAATCAGCGCGAAGTCGAGGACCGCCTGCGCGACGCCATGAAGATGGACCGCGCGCGCATCCAGATCGGACGGCTGTCGCGCTTTGGGCTGCTGGAGATGTCGCGCCAGCGACTGCGTCCCTCACTCGGGGAGTCGAGCCATATCGTGTGCCCGCGCTGCGTCGGCATCGGCAGCATCCGCAGCGTCGAGTCGATGACGCTCGCCGTGCTGCGCCTGATCGGCGAGGAGCTGCGCAAGGATCGCACCGCGCGGGTCATCGCGCAGGTGCCGGTGGCCGTTGCCACCTACCTCATCAACGAGAAGCGCGAGTGGCTGCGCACGCTCGAGGACAAGAGCGAGACCGAACTGTTCATCGTGCCGAACGAGAATATCCAGACGCCGGAGTACTCGATCAAGCGCGTACGCGATGATGAGATGGATCTGCCCGAGCACCGCCAGGCGACCTATCTCATGCCGACCGCGCCTGTGGCCCTGGAGCCCGGCTCGGCTCAGGACCGCAAGGTGCTGCCGGAGGCACCGGCCGTGGCGACGCTGCTGCCGACGACCACCGCGCCCATGGCGGCCCCGGTCGCTCCACCGGTGGCGGCAGCGCCCGCGCCGAGCGCCGCCCCCAGCGGGGGCTTCTGGTCACGCTTCAAGAAGATGCTCGCCGGTGAGCCGCAGCCGGCGTCCACCGAAACCGCCGCGCCCGCGAGCGCCGCGGCGCCCGTGCGCGCACCACGCCGCGAGGAGGCGCCGCGCCATGACGGACGCCGCGATCGCTCACGGCATTCGCGCTCAGCCGATGGCGCCCGCCGTGACCGCGGCGACGGCCGCCGCAGCGAGGGCCGCGATCGCAGCCGCGGCGAGCGCGATCACCGTGATCGCAACCGCAACGGTGAGCCGGGTCGTCGCCCCGAGCGCGGCGGCGAGCGAGCCGGCGCGGCACCGCGCGGGGATAGCCCGCCGCGCGATCTCGCCCCCCGCGACTCAAGCCCGCGGGATCTGACCACCCGTGATGAGCACGCGCTTCCGGATCCGAATGCGCCGCCGCCGGCCGCCGGTGCGCCGGGGGAGATGCGTCCGGAGCGCAGCGACCGTCCGGAGCGCAGCGGGCGCGGTCGGCGCGGCCGACGCCGCGGTCGTCGTGGTGGCGGTGGTGGCGGTGGTTCGCGCGAAGGCAACTTCGCATCCGAGGGCACGATGGCCTCGCAGGAACCCGGATCGGAACGCACCGAGTTGCCGCGCGTCGCCGCAAACGAATCCCAGGGCCCGGGCAACGGCTCGCACGAGGCGCCCGTGAGCGCGCCGGAACGCGAGTCACGCGCCCCGCCGCCGGTGCGCGAGTATCACGCCGAGCCGCGTGAGTCCGGAGCGGCTCACGAACCGACGCCGCTGGCGCACTTTGAGCCCAGTCCGCGCCCGGAGGGTGCCGCAGCGGACACCAAGCCCTACGTGGTGTGGACCTCCGCGCCGGTCGAGAAGGTTCCGGGCGGGCGCGGACCGGAGGAGTAACGGCGCGCTTAAGCGACGCGCGCGCTCTGGCGCAGATGCGCCAGCAGTCCGCGCGCGGCCGCTTCCACCAGATCCAGGACCTCCTCGAACCCGTTCGGGCCACCGTAATACGGATCCGGAACCTCGCGCGCGTCCTGCTGCGGAGCAAACTCGAGAAACAGCCGCAGCCGCTCGTGCGCGGGTGGCGGCGCGCGCCGGCGCAGCACGTGCAGATTTTCCTCATCCATCGCCAGGATGAGATCAAAGCGCTCGAAGTCCGTCGGTTCAAGCACCCGTGCCCGCAGCTGCTCCAGGTCATAGCCGCGGCGGCGCGCCGCGGCGCGCGTGCGCGGATCCGGGGGCGAGCCGGCGTGATAGCCGGCGGTGCCGGCCGAATCCACCTCGATTGAAAGCTCCGGCGCTTCGCGCGCGGCGAGGGTGCGCAGCACTCCTTCCGCGGTCGGGGAGCGGCAGATGTTGCCCAGGCACACAAACAAGATGCGCATACGCCTAATTTACCGCCTATTCGAGCAAGCCCTGGCCATCCCTATCAGTGGTTCAGCAGCCCCGCCGAAATAAATCGTTGCCCGGGACGATCCACCGGCTGGCCGCAAGGAATCGGGGCACCCGGTTTTTGGGCGAAGCCTCGAACGGGTGCGAATTACAGTCTAACAAGCCGCAGCCCCGATCTTCCCGCCACTCCGATCGCAGCCTTCGCTCCCTGCCCTCGTTACTGCAACGCATAAGAGTACGCTCGCCGCCTTCGGGTCATGGGACTAAGGTGGGTTCAGTACTTTCGACCTGAGGGATTTGGTCGTGAAGGAAAGGACCACCCACCCGGCCAGCGTTCCGCTGCTCGTCCGACGCGTCGATCTGAAAGTGGCGCCACCGGAGGCCGTCACCGTCAGCGGGATAGAAGTGCACGAAGAGAAGTGGGGTACCATCACCGCACAGCACGTGTACAAGATGCGCTGCGAGTGTGGCCGCTCGTGGTTCGAGCTTGAGCTCCCGAAGTTCGTCAAGTGCCCTGCCTGCCATAAGCTCGGCCTTGTTTCGCATCTGGGCCGCAGCTAGCGAAGGGATCGGGTCACGCCACGGTGTCGGAGGTGGCGCGCAAAGAAGCCGCTCGCCTGCGACCTGCGTGTCTGGCCTTGCGTCTCTGGAGCACCCGCGCGGTCAACCTGGCGCATCGATCCGTGCGGCTGCGCAAAGCCTGGTGAGCGGCCTCAACCCCGACGGAGCGCGGGCGCACCGGCCAGGCCCTCGATTCAGCCAGTGAGGGAACCGGATCGCCGCGTTACCCTGACACACGGCACGGCTGATCCGACGTTCGCCGGGGCGGCTCCTCCGGACGGTAGGAGCGCACTGACTTTCTCATCGGTCAAAGTTCGCACTTGCAGGAGTCGGCGGTGCCCGCGATCATTCGCTCGCGTTCACGCGCTCGCGCGCGAACGGCTCACGCGACAGGAAGGAACCTGTTGCCGCGCGCACCACGGAGGGATTGCATGCACCACTCGAGCAAGGCTGAGGTGTGGGATCGGCTTGCCCCGACCTACACCGCGCAGCGCGCGGCTGACCCCGTCTATCGCGCCTGCCTCGTGCAGGCTGTCGAAGCACTCCAACCGGCGGGCACCGTACTCGATGCCGGCTGCGGCACGGGTATGTCAACGCGCTACCTGCTTCACTGCGAGCACGTTGAAGCGCTCGATTTTTCCAGCGCCTCACTCGAAACACTGCGGGCACATCTCGGCGCGCGTAAGAACCTCGACATCGTGCACGCGGACCTGCGCGAGCTGCCCTTTCCGGATGCCTCCTTCGACTGCGTGCTGTGCGCTAACACCCTGCAGCATCTGAGCCCCCAGGCGCAGCCGCAGGCGGTCGCAGAACTGCTGCGCGTGCTTAAGCCGCGCGGCCGTTACGCCGTGAGCGCCCATCACTACAGCCGCTACAAGCGGCGCCGACAGTGGGTCAAGGAGGGTCGGCCAGGGCAGCCGGGTCTCGACTACGTGTATCGCTTCTCGCGCGCCGAACTCGCGCGTCTGCTGCCCGAAGCGCACATCCGCGCCGCCGGCTTCTACGCGCTGCCCGCGCATGTACAGAACCTTGCGGCCCGCTGGCTCGGCAAGGCGCTCGTGCGTGTCCAGATCGGTCACATGCTCATCGCATACGGACGGAAGCCGCACTGAAGCTTCGGGGCCGCGTACCCAACCACGCGCTGCGGCGCTACGATGCTGCGCAACGCGCCGGGCGGGCCTGGGAGGCTTATGCCGAAGCTACATCAAGTGCCGATTCACTGTCTGCGTCCGACCCAAATCACCGTGGGCATGATCGAGGTGCACGACAAGCGCGAGCATCTGCTCGGGCTGAAAGAAAGCGAGCAGCAGGACTTCCTCGCGGCCCGTCCGATCCCCGCCGTCTGGGGACCCGATGGCCGCCTCTACGTCACCGATCATCATCACCTGGGACTGGCCGCCGAGCAGGCGGGCATCGATACGGGCTTCTTTCTGGTGGAGGAGGATTTCTCCAAGCTCGCGATCGCCGATTTCTGGCCGAAGATGCAAGCCGCGAATTGGGTGCATCCGGTGGATCAGAACGGCACGCCGCGCACCTTCCAGGACATCCCGGATCACCTGAGGAAATTGTTGGACGACCCCTACCGTTCGCTCGCCGCCTACGTGCGCAACGCCGGAGCCTACGGGAAGACCGCGGCGGCGTATGCCGAATTTCAGTGGGCGGATTTCTTTCGGCCGCGCATCGAGATCGGCAACACACGACCGCAGTTTGACCAAAGTGTCGACAGTGCCGTGAAGCTTGCGACCTCGAGCGCAGCGGCACATCTGCCGGGCTTTCGGGGGCCCGCGGCGGAGCCCAATGCCTCCTAGAAGTTCAATTCAGACGCCTGCGCGCGCTCAGCGAACGCTATAGCCCCGGCCCGAAAGGCAGGCTCGGATGGCGCGCTGGTACGCATCGCGCCGGCTGTCGTACTGATCGGGCGGCGCACCGCCGGCACTCTGCGTCGGGTCAAACCCTGACTGCCCGACGGCCCACTGGTGACACTGATACTTATCGGTCGCCTGCTGCTCGGCCGACTGACCTGACTGCGGGTAGATGAACAGATCATCGGCGCCGCCCGGCGGAGCCGGAGGCTGGGTCGTCGCCGGCTGGTCGTTGGGGGGCGCCACGACCTCGTAGCCGTTCTGGGACGGGTCCCAGGTGTAGTACGTGTCGTTGGCGTAGTAGTACGGAGCGCCGCCAACCCACACGGTCGTGTAGTACGGGGGCAGCACCGGTACGAACACCCCGATCGGGGCCCCCACGACGACGAAGCGCGGGCCGCTCGGGGCGTACCAGACACCGCCCGAATAGTAGTAGCGGCCGGGGCCGTGGGTGATCACGACCGGCGAGCCGGGCAAACCGGACACGTACGCGCCGTGCACCGGGTAGTAGTAGTTGTGGTTGTAACGCGCATCATAGTGCACTGAGCCGTGCGGCTGCGGCGGATGGCCCGGGGCCTGCGCCTGCGCGCCCAACGCCAGGCACCCGAGAGCGAAAGCCAGAGCAGTGCGCAACACGACCCGTCGTGTGTTCTCGCTCATGGGCTCACCGTACCGCGTAGCCGCGTCCATCGAGGCACGCGCCCAGCGCGCGCCGGTAGTTGGCGGCCTGCTGTTCCTGCGCCGCCATCGCCTGCCGATCCGGCACCAACACCGTGCGTGTCTGGGTCGCGTTGGCCTGATCGACGGAGTTGCCAATCGCGCCACCGACCACGGCCCCGGCGAGTGCCGCGGGGGCGGCCTGCCAGGGCCGCGCGATCGCCGCCCCGAAAATAGCACCGGTCACCGCGCCGATCGCGGTCCCCGCGCCCGAGGGCGGCCCGGAGACGATCTGCACACGCTGATGCGGCGGCACGCCCGGGGCGCTCGGATCAAAGCCGGTCTGCTGCGTCGCCCACACGCTGCACTCGTAGTGATCGCGATCCTGCTGCTCGGGCGTCTGACCGCGCTGCGGGTAGGCGAACACCTCGCTGTTCGGGGGCGGGGCCGGCGGGGGTTGCAGGGATGCGGGCGGCGGCGGCGGGGCGGTCGGCCGCGGCGGGGGCGCCTCGACACAGCCACTCAGGTACAAGGTGCAGCTGAGCAGTGCGGCGGCGCACACGCTACGCAGAATCGTTGGGCTTCGGTTCATAGTTCGAAAACGTCCATGCTGAAGGTGCACTACGTCAAAAACGCCCCGCGTACGGCCGCGTTGACAGGGCCTGCGGGCGCGCGGCAGCTGTCAATTTGACGCCCCTGCGGGTGCGCGAGTTCCTGTGCTACATGGGGGCGGAAGCGGTGCGGGCAAGTCCCGCCAAGGCCCTGAAAATTGTCAGGAATTGTGACTGTCGCGCGACGCCGCGGGGCGGCCATCCTGCCAGTCTATCGCGTCAGCGCGACCCGTGCGCCAGCAGTGCCGCGACACGCTCCAGATCGGCGGGTGTATTGACCTCGGGTCCGGGCCGCTCGAGGGCCTCGGCCACCTGGATGGAAAGACCGTGCTCGAGGGCGCGCAGCTGCTCGAGCTTCTCGCGCGCCTCCAGAGTCCCGAGCGGCAACCGTGCCAGATGCGCGAGCGCCCCGACGCGGTAGGCGTAGAGGCCGATGTGGCGTCGCGCTCCGCTGAAATCCGCCTGGCTCGCAAGCCCCCCGGGTGCACCCTCGCGGTTCCAGGGAATGGGTGCCCGGCTGAAATACAGTGCCCTGCCCTGGGCGTCGCAGACGACCTTGACCGCGTTCGGATCGAGCAGCTCCTCGAGTGACTCGACCGCCGTGGCGAGCGTGCCGATGTGCGCCTGCGGGTGCGACTCAAGCAGCCCGCCCACCTGACGGATAAGTGCCGCGGGCATGAGCGGCTCATCCCCCTGCACGTTCACGACGATCTCATCGGCGCCCCAGCCGCGTGCGCGCGCCACCTCGGCGATGCGGTCGGTGCCCGAGGCATGCGCCCGCGCGGTCATCGCGGCGATCGCACCGAAGGCGTGCGCGGCACTGACGATCAGGTCATCGTCGGTGGCGATGAGCACCTCGCGTGCCCCCGCCGCGCAGGCGCGCTCGTGGACCCACTGCAGCATCGGCTTGCCGGCGATCTCCCGCAGCGCCTTGCCGGGCAGGCGCGCCGAGGCATAGCGCGCTGGAATGACCACCCGGAACACGCGCGGCTCTCCGCTTCAGCGATCGAGGAGCGGGTCGTCAGCCGAGAGCTGGCGCGCCTCTTCCTCGAGCATCACGGGCACCGCGTCGCGGATCGGGTAGGCGAGCCGGTCGAGCCGACACACGAGCACCTGTGCCTCGCGCTGGAACTTGAGGGTGCCCTTGCAGACCGGGCAGGCGAGGATCTCGAGCAGGCGCGCATCCATCCGGTGTCAACTCCCGGCAACCCTCAGGTCGCCCGTCTTGGCCAGCACGCGCGCCATGAGCTGCCGCGCGTCCTGATCGCTGAATCGCGCCGTCACCGGGACATACCAGAGACGCGCATCCGCGAACGCTGCGCATTTTACGGCATCCTTCTCCGTCATGAGCACGGGCAGTGAGTCGCCGAAGTTCAGGTCAGCCCGCGCGAAGGGATGATGATCCGGAAAGGGGTGCTCGATCAGCTCCAGGCCCGCCCCGCGCAGCTCGCCGAAGAAGCGCCCGGGATGGCCGATACCGGCGACCGCGTGCACCGGGCACTCGCGGAAGGCGCCCAGCGGCCGCGAGCCTTCTGCCCCATCGACCCGCACCGCCTCGGCGGCGATGAGGTCCATGCGCAGCAGGCCTGCCCGCGGCAGTTGCGCGAGCGAGGGGTGTTCGGGCGCCCCGTTCACGATCACAAGGTCGGCGCGTGCGAGGGCGGCGGCCGGTTCGCGCAAGGGACCCGCGGGCAGCAGCTGGCCGTTGCCAAAGCCGCGGGCGCCGTCGATCACGGCAATCGCGCAGTCGCGCGCCAGGCGCAGGTGCTGCAGTCCGTCATCGCACAGGATCAGTTCCGCGCCGCCGGCGGCGAGGAGCCGCGCGCCCGCGACGCGATCGCGTGCCACCACGGTCGCACAACCGCTGCGGCGGGCGAGCACCAGCGGCTCATCGCCCACCTCGCGCCAGCTCGAGTCCTCGCCCACCACGCGCGCCGAGCGCTCGGGGCGACCGTAGCCGCGCGAGAGGATGCCGACGCTGCGCCCGCGCGCGCGCAGCTGTTGCGCGAGCCACAGGGTGAGCGGGGTCTTGCCGGTGCCACCGACGGTGAGGTTGCCGACGACGATGACCGGGCGGCCGATGCGCTCGCTCGAGAGCCAGCCGGCGGCGTAGGCGCGCCGGCGCAGCTGCATCACTGCCCCGTACAGCCAGCTCAGCGGCTGCAGCAGCGAGGCGCGTGCGCCTGCGCCATACCAGCGCTCGGTGAGCCGTTGCTGCAGCACGCGCAGGCTCTTTCAGTCGGAGAACTGCAGGCGGTGCAGCTGCGCGTACAGGCCGCCGCCGGCGAGCAGCTGCTGATGCGTGCCGCTCTCGGCGATCCTGCCGGCATCGAGCACGATGATGCGATCGGCCTGCTCAACGGTGGAGAGGCGGTGCGCGATGATGAAGGTGGTGCGGTTGCGCACCAGCTGCGTGAGCGCCGCCTGGATGTGCCGCTCGGCCTCCGTGTCGAGTGCCGAGGTCGCCTCATCCAGGATCAGGATCGGCGCATCCTTCAGCAGCGCCCGGGCGATCGCGATGCGCTGGCGCTGGCCGCCCGAGAGCAGCATGCCGCGGTCGCCCACCAGCGTATCCAGGCCCTGGGGCTGGCTGTGGATGAACTCCAGGATGTGCGCAGCCTCTGCGGCACGTTCGACCGCGCCCTCGGGCACCTCGCGGCCGAAGGTGATGTTGTTGCGGATGGTGTCATCAAAGAGCACCACCTCCTGACTCACCACCGCGATCTGCTCGCGCAGGTTGCTCAGGCGGTACTCGCGCACGTCGTTGCCATCGATACGCACGCACCCGGAGACGACGTCGTAGAAGCGCGGCAGCAGATTCACCAGCGTCGACTTGCCGCTGCCGGAGCGACCGACGATGGCGATGCTCTGCCCGGCAGGAACGCTGAGGGACACCTCGCTCAGCGCCGCCGCCCGCTGAGCCGCCGGCGCGCCGTTGCGGAGCGCATCGGCGGCGGCGTAGGAGAAGGACACCTGATCGAACTGCACCTCACCGCGCACGCGCAGCGCCTCGAGCGTCCCGCCCTGGGGCTCGGCGGGCTCATCCAGCAGCTCAAACAGGCTCTGGCCGGCGGCAATCCCCTGCTGCAGCGGGCCGGCAACGCCGACCAGGTCGCGCAGCGGTTGGGCGATGCCCACGAGTGCGGTGATGAAGCCGAGGAGCGATCCCATGCTCATGCGGCCGTGCACCGCATCGGCGATCGCAATCCACAGCACAAACGCCCCGCCCAGCGCCGCGAGCATCTGCACGACCGGGTTCGAGATGCCCCGCGTGAGGATCAGCTTCATGTTCGAACGGAAGTTGTGCGCATTGACCACGTCGAACTGGCGGTCCAGGTGCTGCTCGGCCGTATAGACCTTGATCAGGCGCGGGGCCTCAAAGCTCTCCTTGGCGACGCGCGTCACATCGCCCATCGAGTCCTGGATGCGGCGGCTATAGCGGCGAAACTTGCGGTTGATGATCGAGACCAGCCAGCCGACCAAGGGACCCATGATGAGTGCAATCAGGGTCAGTCGCACGTTGAGCCACAGGAGAAACGCGATCGAGCCGATGATGGTCAGGGCGCTGCGCACCAGCATATTGACCGAGTCGGTGGTCGCCTGGCCCACCAGTTCGCTGTTGTAGGTCAGGCGCGAGAGCAACGTCGCCGAGGAGTGTCGATCAAAATAGCCCAGTGGCAGCGTGAGCACGTGCCGGAACACATCCTGGCGCAGCTGATTGACGATGCGCCGGCTGACCTCGCCCATGAAATAGGTCTGGATGAAGTCCCCGATCCCGCGGAAAAAGAACAGTCCCACCAGAGCCAGGGGCACCCAGGTGATGGTGCGCGGATCGCGATTCACGAGCGTGCCGTCACCGAATTTCTTCATGAACAGGCCGAAACTCACCATGGTCGCCGCAAAGAGCATCCCGCCGAGCATGCCGAGCACGAAGCGGCCGCGGTAGGGAGCAAGGTAGGTGAGCAGGCGCCGATAGGCGCGCAGGCCGCTCCCCTGCACCGGCACGAGGGAGCCTGCGCGGGCCGCGCGCGCGTCGTTCAAGGCTTACCCGCCGGCTCTTCCTTGACCGTAGCGATGTTGAGCTCGGCGAAGCCGAGGCGTCCGAGCACATCCATGGCCGTGATAACGGACTGATGCGTGGCGCGCGCGTCCGCGCGCAAAGTGACGCGCAGGCTGCGGTTGGTACCGGCTTCCTTCAGGATGGCCGCGCGCAGCGTCTCGGGGCTCGCGTTGATCAGCTCGTGCTGGTTCACAAGGTAACTGCCCGACTGCGTGACGCTCACCACCAGCGGCTCGCTGCTGCTGCGTTCGGTCGGCACGGAGCTCGCCTGCGGCAGGTGTACGCGCAGGCGTCCCTCGTCAGTGAATTTCGCCGACAGGATGAAGAACACCACGAGCAGCAGCACCACATCGATGAGGGAGACCACGTTGATCTCGGGCTCCTCGTGACGGCGGCTCGGCCTGAGATTCACCGGCGAACCTGTGCCTAGGCCGCAGCCGCGGGCGCGGCGCGCTCATGCAGGCGCGCCGCCTCGAGCGCATCGGCCATGCGGATCGCGTGCTTCTCCATCTCCATGACGATCCCCTCGACGCGCCCGCGCAGGTAGCGGTAGGCGATGAGCGAGGGAATGGCGACGCACAGCCCCGCCGCGGTGGCAATCAGTGCCTCGGCGATGCCGCCGGAGAGGGCACGCGGGTCACCCATGCCGCCCGCCTGGATGGCGTTGAAGGCGCGGATGATGCCCGTCACCGTGCCGAGCAGGCCCAGGAGCGGGGAGACACCGGCGATCGTGCCCAGGGTATTGAGGAAGCGCTCGAGCTCATAGACGACGTGCCGCCCGGTGTCCTCCAGGCGTTCCATCAGGATCTCGCGCGGGCGATGCCGGTTGGCCAGCCCCGTCGCCAGCAGTCGCCCGAGCGGGGAGTTCTGCTCGAGTGCGGCAATCACCTTGTCATTGATCTGATTGGTCTCGATCAGCTGCCACACGCGCTGCGGCAGCTCCTGCGGCAGCACGCGCTTATCCTGCAGCGTCCACAGCCGCTCGAGCACGATCGCCGCCGCGGTGATCGAGCACAGAATGATCGGCCACATCAGCGGGCCGCCGGCCCGTACTATTTCCCACATCCTAAAGGACCCCAAGGACCGGTGATTGCAGAGGCGGCATCATACCTAAGGGGCGCAGCGGCTCAAGGTAACTGCGTCGCAGACGCCCTGCGGCACATCGGCGCGCCCCCGGCTTCTGCTAGAGTTCGCGGCTCGATGTCGCGCCGGTACCTGCAAAAGATCACCCCGGACCCCGCGTCGCTGCGGCAGCTGTGGTTCTTGCGGCCCTTTGCCGAGCGCCTCGCCGATCCGCAGCTTTGGGCCCTGCACCGCCGCGGCGTCACTTATGCCTTCGGCGCGGGGCTGGCGATCTGCTTCATCCCGCTGCCGGTGCACCTGGGCACCGCCTGCGCGGTGGCATTGCTGTGGCGGGTGAACCTGCCGGTGATCTGCGGCACAACCTTTCTGCTGAATCCCTTCACCGCGGTGCCGGTGTATTACGGCGCTTACCGCGTGGGCGCGGCACTGCTGCCGCACCCGCGGCAGCACTTTCACTTCGTCGCCAGCTGGCACTGGTTCACCCACGGACTGATGCCCGTGTGGAAGCCGTTTCTGCTCGGGTGTCTTGTGTGCGCCGTCGTCTGCGGGGTGCTCGGTTGGGTGGTGCTTGAGATCATCTGGCGCTGGCAGGTTCTCTCCCGCTACCGCGCACGGCGCCAGACCCAGAGGCGCCGCAGCGCCGGGCATGCGCCTAGGTGCGCGTGACCAGCGTGCCGCGCTCAAGCTCGTAGACGCGCTCCATGCGACTGGCGAGCTTCAGATCATGCGTCACCACCACAAGACTCGTACCGCGCTCGCGGTTCAATTCGAGCATGAGCGCGAACACGCTCTCGGCGTTGGCCCCGTCGAGATTGCCGGTCGGTTCATCGGCCAGCACGATGCGCGGCTGCGTCACGAGGGCGCGCGCCACGGCGGCGCGCTGGCGCTCCCCGCCGGAGAGCTGGTGCGGGCGGTGCTCGAGGCGCTCGCCGAGACCGACGCGCTCGAGGAGCGCCTGGGCGGCGCGGCGCGCGTCGCGCACGGGGGCACGCCGCACGAGCAGTGGCATCGCGACGTTCTCGAGCGCGGAGAACTCCGGCAGCAGGTGGTGAAACTGATAGACGAACCCGAGGGCCTCGTTGCGCAGTACGCCGCGCTCGCGCTCGCTCAGGGAATGGATATCGCGGCCCGCGACCGCCACTTCCCCGGAAGTCGGACGATCCAGGCCCCCCAAGAGCTGCAGCAGCGTCGTCTTGCCCGAGCCTGAGGCCCCGACGATCGCCACCCGCTCACCGGCGGCGACGGCGAGGTTCACGCCCGTGAGCACCTCGAGCACCACCGGTCCCTGGCTGAAGCTCTTGTGCACCTCGGTGGCCTTCAGAACCGTGTCATTCATGCCGCAGGGCCTCCGCCGGGACGGTGCGCGCTGCGCGCCACGCCGGGTAGATCGTCGCCAGTACGCACAACAGAAACGCCACCGAGCACACCTTGAACACGTCAAAGCGCTCCACGTACGCCGGCAGATCACTCATGTAGTACACGCGCGCATCCAGGAACTGCGTGCCGAGGAGGCGCTCCAGAGCGCCGACCAGCGCCTGCAGGTTATCCGCCAGCAGTGTGCCCAGGGCGGCGCCGAGCAAGGTACCGGCGAGCCCGATGAGCACGCCCTGGATGGCGAAGGTGAGCAGGATGTTGCGCGGCCCGGCCCCGAGGGTGCGCAGAATCGCTATGTCGGTCTGCTTCTCTTTGACGATCATGACGAGCGTGGCGACGATGTTGAAGGCGGCCACCGCGACGATCATGAGCAGGATGAGAAACATCATCGATTTGGTGATCTCGATGGAGCGGAAGAAATTGGCGTGATCCTGCGTCCAGTCATTGACGTAGAAACCCGGACCGCCGAGGGAGCGGGCCGCTTTTTGTACCAGCTGCGGGGCGCGCAGCGGATCGGTGAAGGCGAGGCGCAGGCCGCTGATGCCCGCGCCGGTGCGAAACAGCAGCGCCGCATCGGCCATGTTGATGAGGGCAAGCCCACGGTCGAACTCATACATACCCGACTCGAAGATGCCCACCACATGAAAGCGCCGCATGCGCGGCACGACGCCGGTCGGGGTCGCCGTGCCCTCCGGGGCGATGAGGATCACCGCATCGCCGACTTTCACGTTCAGTTCACGGGCCAGCGCGCTGCCGAGAATCGTGGCGAAGGAGCCGTCGGTGAGCGCATCGATGCTGCCCTGGGTGATGTGCTGCGCGAGCCCGGTGGCGCTGCGCTCCTCGGCAGGCAGCACCCCGCGCACGTTGGCGCCCTGCATGCGCTGCCCGTGCGCGAGCATCGCCTGGCTTTCGATATACGGCACCACCGCCTGCACTTCCGGCTGCCCCCGCAGGCGCTGCTGCAGCGACGGCCAGTCCGTCAGCGGGCCGTTCAGCGCGGTGATGGTCGCGTGTGAGGTCACCGCGAGAATGCGGCTGCGCAGCTCGCGCTCAAAGCCGTTCATGACCGAGAGCACCACGATGAGCGTCGCGACCCCGAGGGTGAGACCGCACACGGACATCAGCGCGACAAAGGACACGAAACCGCGGCGGTGCGTGGAGCGCAGGTGGCGGGTGCCGATCAGCCACTCGTAGGCGCTCATCGCTTACTCATAGCGCAGGGCCTCGGCCGGCGCCGTGCGCGCGGCGCGCATCGCCGGATACACCGTCGCGAGCGCCGTGAGCAGCAGGGCGGCGACGGCGATGGCGAGCACATTGCCCCAGTGCACCTCCGAGGGGATGGCGGTGATGTAGTACACGTCCGCGTCCATGATCTGGAAGCGGAAGGTGCGCTCCAGAAAGGGCACGATGATGTCGACATTGAAAGCGAGCGCAAGTCCGAGCGCGATGCCGAAGAGCACCCCCAGCCAGCCGATCACCAGCCCCTGGGTGATGAAGATGCCCATGACCCGCCGCGGACTGGCGCCGAAGGTGCGCACGATGGCAATGTCGGTGCGCTTGTCGGTCACCACCATCACGAGCATGGCCACGATGTTGAAGGCGGCGACCGCGACGATCAGCAGCAGGATGAGCGACATCATCGTCTTCTCGATGCGGATGGCGCGAAAGTAGTTGGCGTTGTCGCGCGTCCAGTCACTCACCTCGAAGGTGCTCGGCAGAAGCGTGCGCAGGCGCGCCGCCACCGCCGGGGCGGAGAGCACGTCGCGCACCCGCACGCGCAGTCCCTCACTCACCGCCCCCTTCGCTCCAAGCGCGCGCACGTCCTCCAGGTGCGCAAACACGAGCGTCCCGTCGTGATCCTGCAGGCCCACCTCGAAGACGCCGGCCACGGTGAACTCGCGCAGCTTCGGCACCGGGGCGCCGTCCTCGCTCACCGTCGGCACGAGCACGGTGAGGGAGTCCCCGGCCCCTAAGCCGAGACGCTCGGCGATCACCGCGCCCACGATCACGTGCTCGGAGCCGGGCGTGAGCTCGGCCAGATGCCCCTGGGTGAGCGCTGTGCCCAGAACCTCCTGGTTGGCCGCCGCCTGCGGCTCGATGCCGCGCAGCACGATCGGCACCATCTCCGGCTGCCGCACGGCAAGTGCCTGCAGCTCCGCGTAGCGCGACACATCGCTCACCCCCGCCAGCTGAGCCGCCGCGCGCGCCGCGGAGGCCCAGCTCTCAGCCGTCGGCTCGAGCGCGGCGCGCGCGGTGATGCGCACCGGGGCCCCGAGCGAGAGCAGCCGGTCGCGCAGCTCACTCTCGAAGCCGTTCATGACCGAAAGAATGACAATGAGCGCGGCCACGCCCACGCACACCCCGACCAGGGAGGCCCAAGTGATGAAGGAGACGAAAAACTTGTGCGAGCGGGCGCGCACATAGCGCAGGCCCACGTACACCGACAGGGGGTGAAACATCGTCGCGATTTAACCACAGTTGACACCGATTTCAGACGCACGTCACAAATCAGCGCGCGCCTGAGGTTCACGCTCTTTGACAGATTCACCCCGGTGCTATAGTCGCAAAGGCGTTCCAGGAGAGTTGCATGCAGACCCGAATTCTTGTCGCGCTGCTGTTTGGCTGCGCACTCGGCGGCACTGCTGTCGCTGAGACCGTCGTGGTCAACGATCAGGTGCAGGTGCTCCCGGCCCCGATGCAGGTGCCCAAGCGCGGTATCACCATGAGCGAGGTGGAGAAGCACTTCGGCGCACCGGTGAACCGGCATCCGACCGTCGGGGCACCGCCCATCACACGCTGGGACTACAACGGTTTCTCGGTGGTCTTCGAGAAAGATCGCGTCATTGACTCGGTGGTCACCACCGACTCAGTGCCCGCCGCCAGCTGAAGCGTTTGCAGGCCGTTGCGGGGCTCAACCGCGATGAGCCGCCCCCCAAGGCTGCGGGGCGGCCCGTCCGGCCGGCCCGGGGGGGAATCGCCGGCGCACCGCCCTGCCCCGCCTCTGCCCTCCCTGAGACTTCCCTGCCCCGCCCCCGGGCGCCGCCGGCGTGCCCGTCCGGCTGCGGGTACTTAATGTAGATGTGGTAGTCTCGGACTTAACAGAATAATTTCATTGGGGATCAGGTGCCGGCAGACGAGGCTCTCAGAGGCCACATCGAGGCTTTGGTGCGTGCGGGAACCGTGCGCCGAAAGTCGGCCGCGGTACAGCTTGAGGCAGAAATCCGTCGCCGCGAGGAAGTGCTGCGGCAGACCTTCCGCCGCTACGTCTCCCCGAAGGTCGCGGACAAGATCCTGGAGGACACGCAGCTGCGCGATACGCTGCTTGCGACCGCGGATGCGCGCGCGCACGCGGTCGTGCTGTTCGCCGACCTGCGCGGCTTTACGAGCATCTCCGAGCAGCTCGAGCCGCACCACGTGGTGCCCTTGCTCAACGAATACTTCTCGCTCCTCACCGAGATCACCTTCCGCCACGAGGGCACGGTGTTTCACATGGCGGGCGACTGCCTCATGCTCGGATTTGGCGTACCCCTGGAGCAGCCCGACAGTGCGCAGCGGGCGGTAAAGGCCGCGCGCGAGATGCTGACCAGCTTCACGGCGCTCTCGCAGTCCTGGCGGGAGCGCTACCAGGTGGAGGCGGGGCTCGGCATCGGCATCAACGAGGGCGATGTCGTAGCCGGCAACATCGGCTCCTCTTCCTATATGAACTACACCATCATCGGCGACACGGTAAACATCGCGGCGCGGCTGTGCCAGCGCGCGCGTGCCGGGGAGATGCTCTTCTCGAGCTCGCTGAAGCAGTCCCTGGATGCGCGCGGCATGGATATCGGCGCGACGCCCCTGCCGCCCTTGCAACTGCGCGGCCGCTCCCACCCGATCGAAATCTACTGCGTGCCGCTGGCCACCCGCGTGCAGCTGCACGCCACCGAAGCGGCCCTCGCCTAGCCGCGCGCGCCCCGGGGCGCGATCAGATCCCTTCGCGCGCCGCGCTTAGGTAAGCTGCCGGGCTTTCGCGCCCTTGCCGTTCGAGTCTGATGTCCGCACTCCTTCATCCGCCGCTGCCGTCCGCGACGCACCCGCACCTGCGCTGGCACCAGCTGTATGGCAGCGCCGCTGCGCTCGCGCTGGCGGAAGCCACGCGCGCGGATCGGCGGCTGTATGTGGTCATCGCCGATGCCGCGCGCGAGCTTGACCGCCTGACCGCCGAGGTGCGCTTCTTTGCCGGCCCTTCGCTGCCGCTCCTGCGCCTGCCAGACTGGGAGGTGCTGCCGTATGATCTTTTCTCCCCGCACCCGGACATCGTCTCGGAGCGTCTGAAGACGCTCTTCGAGCTGCCGCAGGTGACGCATGGCTGCCTGATCGTGGCCGCCGACACCCTCATGCAGCGCCTGCCGCCACGCAATTACGTGCAGGGGCGTGCCTTTGAGCTGAAGAAAGGCCAGTCCCTGGCGCTCGAAGCATTCCGGCAGCGACTGGCCGAAGCCGGCTACGCGAGCGTGAGCCAGGTGGTGAGTCCCGGGGAATTTGCCGTGCGCGGCTCACTCCTGGATGTCTTCCCGATGGGCAGCAGTACGCCGCTGCGGATCGATCTGTTTGACGAGGAGATCGAGGCCATCCGGCGCTTTGATCCGGACACCCAGCGCTCGCTCGACGCGCTTGAGAGCGTGCAGCTGCTGCCGGCGCGCGAGGTACCGCTGGATGCGCAGGGGGTGAAGGATTTCCGGCGCCGTTACCGCACGCGCTTTGAGGGCGATCCGACCAAGTCGGCCATCTACCGCGGCGTGAGCGAGGGTGTTGCGCCGGCGGGCGTGGAGTTCTACCAGCCGTTGTTCTTTGACTCGACCGCGACGTTGCTGGATTACCTGCCGCGCAACGCCGTGCTCGTGCAGGACGCCGCGCTCGCCCAGACGCTCGGCAAGGCCTGGAGCGACGTCGAGGCGCGTTACGAGGAGCGCCGCCACGACATCGAGCGTCCGGTGCTGCGTCCGGCGGAGCTGTTTGTCGAGCCGGCAGCTGCTCGGCGCGGCGCTCGAGAGTTTCTCCACCATCACCCTTGATGCGTTCAAGGCCGACCACCGAGCTCGCCGCCCGCCGCGCCGAGCGTGCGCAATTTCCCGACCGGCGCGCCGCGCGAGCTGCGCATCGATGCGCGCGCGGAGCAACCCTTCGCGCCCCTGGACAGCTTCCTGCAGGCCTTCGACGGCCGCGTGCTCATCGCGGCCGACTCCGCCGGCCGGCGCGAGGTGCTGCAGGAGATGCTGCGCGCCTATCACCACGAGGTGAGCGCTGGTGCACAGCTGGGACGCCTTCGCCGCCGGCAGCGCGCGCCTGGCCCTCGCGGTCGCCCCTGATCTTGAGGGACTCACGCTCACTCAGCCCGCCCATCGCGGTCATCTCCGAGGCGCAGCTGTTCGGGGCGCGTGCGCGCCAGGAGCGCCGGCGCAAGCGCGCCGCGGATCCGGAGGCGATCCTGCGGGACCTGCGCGACCTGAATCCGGGCGCCCCGGTGGTGCACGAGGAGTACGGCGTCGGGCGCTACCAGGGCCTCATGCCGATGAACATCGGCGGTCAGCCGGGGGAGTTCCTGGTGCTCGAGTACCAGGACGGCGATCGCATCTACGTACCGGTGCAGCAGCTGCACCTCGTGAGCCGCTACACCGGTGCTGCGCCCGAGCATGCGCCGCTGCACAAGCTCGGCACCGATCAGTGGGCGCGGGCGCGCAGGCGCGCCGCGGAGCAGATCCGCGACGTGGCCGCGGAGCTGCTCGACCTGTACGCGCGCCGCAAGGCCCAGGCGGGGCAGGCACTCTCGGCCCCGGAGCTCGACTACCAGAGCTTCTCAACGCCTTTCCGTTCGAGGAGACCGAGGATCAGACGCAGACGATCCGCCAGGTGCTCGAGGATCTGGCCAGTGCGCGCCCGATGGACCGCATCGTCTGCGGCGATGTCGGCTTTGGCAAGACCGAGGTCGCCATGCGCGCCGCCTTCGTCGCCGCGCAGGCGGGCAAGCAGGTGGCGGTGCTGGCGCCGACGACGCTGCTGGTGCAGCAGCATCTGGCCAACTTCCGCGATCGCTTTGCCGAGTGGCCGGTGCGGGTGGAGGGCCTGTCGCGCTTTGGCAATTCCAAGGAAACCCAGGCGGTGCTCGAGGGCCTCGAGCAGGGCAAGGTCGACATCGTCATCGCCACGCACCGTCTGCTGCACGCGCACGCGCGCTTCAAGGACTTAGGACTCCTCATCATCGATGAGGAGCACCGCTTCGGCGTGCGCGACAAGCAGCGCCTGCAGGCGCTTGCGCGCCAACGTGCACGTGCTCACTCTCACCGCCACCCCGATCCCGCGCACCCTCAACATGGCGCTCGGCGGGCTGCGCGACCTGTCGCTCATCACGACCGCTCCGGCGGCGCGCCTGGCGATCAAGACCTTTCTGATCGAGTGGCACGCGCCGACGCTGCGCGAGGCGGCACTGCGGGAGCTGCGGCGCGGCGGGCAGATCTACTTTGTGCACAACGAGGTGCGCAGCATCGAGAAGATCGCCGCGGAGCTGCAGGCGCTGGTGCCCGAAGCCACCGTGCGCGTCGGCCACGGGCAGATGCGCGAGCGCGACCTCGAGCAGCTGATGGTGGACTTCTATCACCGCCGCTTCAGCATGCTCGTGTGCACCACGATCATCGAGAGCGGCATCGACGTGCCCACGGCGAACACCATCATGATCAACCGTGCCGATCACATGGGACTTGCCCAGCTGCACCAGCTGCGCGGGCGCGTCGGGCGCTCACATCACCGCGCCTACGCCTATCTCATCGCCCCGCCGCGCCAGGCACTCGCCCGCGATGCGGCCAAGCGCCTGGAGGCGATCGAGTCGATGGAGGAGCTCGGCGCAGGCTTCGTGCTCGCCACGCACGATCTGGAGATCCGCGGCGCCGGGGAGCTGCTCGGCGAGCAGCAAAGCGGCCAGATGACCGAGATCGGTCTGTCGATGTACCTGGACATGCTCGAGCACGCGGTCAAGGCGCTCAAGGCCGGGCGCGAGCCGGCGCTCGATCAGCCCCTGGCAGCGGCGACGGAGGTGGAGCTGCGAGTGCCGGTGCTGCTGCCGGAGAGCTACGTCGCCGACGTGCACGTGCGGCTCTCGCTCTACAAGCGCATCGCCGCCGCCGGCACGGATGCCGCGCTCGATGAACTCACCGCGGAGATCCATGATCGCTTCGGTCCCCTGCCAAGCCCCACGCAGAGTCTGCTGCGCATCACGCGCCTGAAGCTCACCGCGCGCGCCCTCGGCGTGCGTCGCCTGGATCTGGGTCCCCAGGGCGGCACGGTCAGCTTCGAGGAGCGCGCGCGCATTGAGCCTGCCACCCTGGTGCGCCTCATCCAGAAGCACCCGCGCGAGTATCGCTTGGAAGGACCGCTCAAGCTGCGCGTGACGCGCGCGCTGCCCAGCGATGCCAGCCGCTTTGAGTTTGCGGGCGAGTTGCTCAAGTGCCTCGGCGAAGCCCCGCGAGTCCATTAGAATGCGCGCCATGCTGCTGCCGCGCCGTTCCTTGCACTGCCTCGCGCTGAGCCTGGCGGCCGCCTGTGTGCTGGCGCCCCTGGGCGGTCGCGCGCAGGACACCGCGGCCGCCGGCGGCACCGTCTACAACGTCGAGCTCATCGTCTTTCGCGCCACCGGAGCCCCGGGCGGTGCCGAGAACTGGAGCAGCCAGGGCGCGAGCGGGCGCATCATCGCCGGGGATGAGAGCGACACGGGGCCCTCGCAGGTGGGTCACTTTGTGGCGCTGCTGCCCGCTTCGGCCTACCAGCTCACCGATCTTGAGAACCGCCTGCGCTCGAGCGGGGCGTACGCGCCGGTCGCGCACGTGGCCTGGTCGCAGACGGCGAGCTCCTGGGGCACGCGCGCCGGCTTTCCGCTGCAGCGCCTCGGGGTGGATGTGGAGGGGCTCACCGGCACCGTGTTTCTCGAGCACGGGCAGTTCCTGCATCTGGGGATGACGCTCAACTACGCCATGCCCGCCCCCCCGCCGAGCCTGAACGCCGCCCCCGGCACGCCGTTCACGATCAACGAAAGCCGCCGCGTGCGTTTTTACGAGCGCAATTACTTCGATCATCCCGCCTACGGGGTGATTGCGCTCGTGACCCCGGCACAAGGCGCGCGCGCTCCCGGACGCTGAGGCGCTAGGACCCCTCGAGCAGCTGCGCGCGGGTGAACTCCCACATCGCCCCGCCGCGCTCCTGCTTCGCGCAGCGCACCCGCTCACGCGAGGCGGCGATGAACCAGGTTTCCTGGGCGCGCGGGCGCGCGCGACCAAACACCAGCGGGCTGAGCACGGCGACACAGGCGGCATGCTCAGGATCACGCACCGATTCGTAGCGGATGCAGCTGATCCGGGCCGCGCGCGCCGCACTCGCAAGCGCCTGCGTGTGGCGGTAGTCGGTGCGCGCGGTCCAGGCCGCGCGCTCACTCAGCAGCGGCGGCACCGTCAGATCCAGCGCGGCGCTGCTGCGCACGGCGGCGCGAAAGGCGGTGTGCGGCACCGGTTTCAGGTCCGGCGTGCCCGGGGAATCGAGCAGGAAACGCAGACGCCAGTAGCTCTTCTCGGCAAGCGACGTACGCAGCGCCTCCGCCCCGTACCACACCCCCGGCTCGAAGGCGGCGCGAAAGCGCGAACCGGCCTGTGGCCGGTAACGAAACGGCGTCACGAGCAGGTAATGCAGCGCGCCGCTGCCGGCCGGGAGCTGCGGTTTGCTCTCCTCGAGGATCGCCTCAAGCCTCGACTGCTCCTCGAGCGAGGCCACCAGACGCATGGTGGAGGCCAGGTGCTGCGCCTCGACCACGCGGTACACGCTGTACGCGTAGGCGCGCGCCTCAGATGCGAGCGCGGGCGGCGTCCAGGTAGTCAACCGTGCGCACCAGGCCGGCCGGCTCGCGGATCAGCTCGAGCGGCACGCCCCCGAGCGCGCTGTTCTCGCTGCGCAGCCAGGCGCGCGCGGCGACATCATCCGAGCCCACGATGGCATCCAGCGAGCGGAACAGCCGCACGAACAGCGCCGCGAGCTGCCAGGGCTTGGAGCCCGCCTCGAGCTGCTTCTGGCCATGGGCGAGGCGCGAGAGCGTGGATCCGCTCACCCCGATGACCGTCGCAAGCTCGGCCTGCGGGATCGCGAGGAAGCGCGCCGCACGCACGGTGGCGCGCGAGAGAACCTGCGCCTCTGCGAGCGCAGGACGGGGTTTTCCGGCCGGGGGAATAGGCATTTCAGTAGCAATAATACGGCACAATTGTTTCCAGGGCAAAACACGAGGTCGTCCGGGCCCGAGAGTACCGGGAGGTCGGAGGCGATGCGGTTGTGCCCCGAAAGGGGCCTCCGGGGCCTTCAGCTACTGAAATCGCCCGCCTCGGCGGTCACGATTGCATCCTTGCCGTTTCGCTTGGCGCGCTTCATGGCGGCCTGGCAGGCCTTGAGCAGTCCCTCCAGGGCCAGGGTGCGCGGGGGCACCAGGCTTGCGATGGCGGCGCTCACGGTGACGTAGCGGCCGGCGCCGGCGGTCGGGTGATGCATGAGCAGGTCGCGCACGCGCTGCGCGACGATCTGCGCGTAGTGGGAGGCGCGCTCGGCGGCCTCCCCCTGGGTGAGCACTGCAAACGTGCCGCCCTCCCAGCGGCCCACCAGATCGCCCCCGCGCCGATACGAGGCGCCGATCACGCGCGATACGCGCCGGATGCAGGCATCGCCGGCCGCGCGGTCGAACTTGTCGTTGTAGGCGCCCAGATCATCGATATCGAACAGGGTCAGTCCGATCTCGTGCGAATCGCGCTGCGCGAGCGCCCAGTCACGCTGCAGCAGCTCCTCGAAGTAGGCGCGCGAATGCAGTCCGGTGAGCCGGTCCTCGCGCAGCCAGGACGGCAGCCCCGAGGGTGAGCGCTCCGCGCCCTTCAGCCGCTCGCTCGCATCGCGGTGGTAACCGATGAAATGCGTCAGCTCTCCCTTACCGCTGCGCACCGGCTGCATGACGCACTCGTTCCAGAAGAGCGAGCCGTCCGGGCGGTAATTGCGCACCAGCACGCGCGTGGGGTTGCCCTTCTGGACGGCTTCCGCCAGACGCACGCGCCCGTCCTGATCGCGGTCCGTGCCCTGGAGGATCCGCAGGTTGGTGCCCAGGAGGGCCGCCACCGGGTAGCCGCACATCGCCGAGAAGGCGCTGTTGACGAAGACGACCGGGCAGTCCTTGGTGGTGGCATCGCAGATCACGATGCCCTCCGGGGAGCTCTCCACCACCCGCCGCCAGGCCTCCGCGGACCAGTTGTTCATGTCGGGGTGCCCCCGGCATCCAGGGTCAGGGCCGGGGCGGCGGACATGCGCGCCAGCAGGTCCCTGGCGTGCGCCCACTCGGGCAGGGCCTCGAGGGCGGCGTGGGTGGGGGCCCCGGCACGGCCGTGCAGGCGCACCAGGCGCAGGCTCGAGGCCGGCTGCGGTTCGCAGTCGAGCTTGTCCAACAGTTCGATGACGCTCGGTCGATGGTTGCAGACCGGTAGCATGTCACAGCCCGCCGCGAGGGCCTGCCGCGCCCGGGTCACAATGTCCCCATAGGCGGCCGCCCCCTTCATGGAAAGATCATCTGTAAACACTACCCCCTGAAACCGCAGCTCTCCGCGTAGCACGTCGCGAATCCAGAGGCCCGAGAGGCTCGAGGGGTGCGGATCCACGGCCGGAAAGAGGATGTGGGCCATCATCACGGCCGGAAGGCCATTTCCGATCAGCCGCCGGTAGGGGGTCAGCTCCTGCGTGAGATCCACCAGGGGGCGCCGGTCGAGGGGCAGGCTCAGGTGCGAGTCGGCCACGACCGCCCCATGCCCGGGGAAGTGTTTGGCGGTCGCCGCCATGCCCGCATCGCGCATCCCGTGCATCCAGGCCCCCGCCAGCTGCGCCACCGCATCCGCCGAGGCATGGAAGGAGCGCTCGCCGATGACCTCGCTCACCCCGTAATCCAGATCCACGCACGGGGCGAAGGAGATGTCGACCCCGTGGGCCCGCAGCTCAGCGGCCATGAGCCAGCCCACGGCGCGCGCGAGGGCAAGTCCGGTGCGCGCATCCAGATCAAACTCGTGCCCGATGCGCCGCGCGGCGGGGATGCGCGAGAACCCCTCGCGGAAGCGCTGCACGCGCCCGCCCTCCTGGTCCACGGCGACGATCAGCGGGGGCGTGCGCTCGGCGTGGATGGCCTGCGCAAGTTCCGTGAGCTGCTGCGGATGCAGGTAGTTGCGCGCGAACAGGATCACGCCCCCGATGAGCGGATGGCGCAACAGCTCGCGCTCCTCTTGGGTGACCTCAGTCCCCGCAAGGTCGATCATCAGCGGTCCCAGACTCATGCGGGGGATGCTGCCGCGCGCGAAGCATCCGTGCTCAGCAGTGCCAGGGATTCCACGTGCGCCGTGTGGGGAAACATGTCGACCACCCCTGCCGCTTCGAGCCTCATGCCGTGCTCGTGCACCAGCACGCCCAGATCCCGAGCGAGGCTCCCCGGATGGCAGGAAATATACAACACCCGCTGCGGGGCGAGCCGCGCGAGCGTGCCCAGCACTTCACGGGCGCCGGTGCGCGGCGGATCCAGGAGCACGTGCGTGTAGGGCTCGCGCAGCCAGGGGCAGTCGGCGAGCGGCGCGGCGAGGTTGGCGGTGTGAAAGTGTGCATTGCCGATGCCGTTGCGCTGCGCATTGCCGCGCGCCCGCTCGATGAGCGTCGCCTCCGCTTCCACGCCCACCACCTGCTGCGCGTGACGCGCGAGCGCCAGGGTGAAGTTCCCCAGCCCGCAGAAAAGATCGAGCACGCGCGCCTCGGGACCGGGCTCGAGAAGCTCTACCGCACGGCCGACCAGTGCCTCATTCACCGGGCCGTTCACCTGCAGAAAGTCCGTCGGCGCAAACTCGAGCGTGAGGTCAAAGCCTGACAGGCGGTAGTGAAGCGGCTCCGGGAGCGGTGCGAGCGCGCGTACCGATTCGATGCCCGCCGGCTGCAGGTAAAAGCGCACCCCGTGGGCGGTGGCGAAACTCTCCAGGCGCGCCAGATCCGCGCTCGCTGGCTCGCGCAGCACCCGCAGCACGAGTGCCGTGGCGTTATCGGCGACCGCGACCTCGATCTGCGGCAGCTGCTCGCGGATGGTGAGCTCGTTGAGAAGCTGCGCCAGTGCGCTGATCAGCTCGCCCGCCGGGGCGGCGAGGACCGGGCAGGACTTCAGTTGCGCCACGTAGGGGGCGGCGCGCTCGCGAAAACCGACCACGACGCAACCCTTCTTGCGCACGAACTTCGCCCCGAGCCGCGCGCGCCGGCGGTAGCCAAACACCGGACCCGCGAGGGGTGCGAGCCAGCGCCGCGGCTCAACGCGCGCCAGGCGCTCAAGTGTGCTGCGCAGCTCGGCCTCCTTGGCGGTGAGCTGCGCGGAGGGCTCCAGGTGCTGCAGCGCGCAGCCCCCGCAGACGCCAAAGTGCCCGCAGCGCGGCTTCACGCGCGAGGCGGAAGCCTCCAGCACCTCGAGCAGCTCGCCCTCATCGTGCTGGCGGCGGCGACGCGTGCGGCGGAAGCGGATGCGCTCCCCGGGCAGCGCCCCGGCCACAAAGACCGTCTTGCCGCCGTGTACCACCCCCTCACCCTCGTGCGTGAGACTCGTGACGGTGCCGGTCTCCTCCGCCGGCGGCAGCCGGCGCCGTTCGCCGGCGCGAACCGCGGGCGCGCTCAAGCCAGCGCCTCCCACACCCGCAGGAACTCGGCCCAGTGTGGCGCGGCGCTCTCGCGCAGATAGCTCTTCACCCGCTCGATTTCCTCGGCGTGCTGCGCGCGCGAGAGCGCCGCGCGCAACTGCGCGAAGCGCAGCCAGATGAGCCAGGTGTTGAGCACGTCGGTCTCGCAGTACGCGCGGATGCCGGCGATGTTGCCGCCGCGCCAGGCATCCCACACCTGGCTGCCCTCGAAGCCGAGCTTGCCGGGCAGCCCGAGCAGCGTTGCCATGCTCGCAAGGGATGCGCGGCTGCGCCCCTGGTAGGCCGAGAGCACGTCCATCAGATCGGTGTGGCGCCAGTGATAGCGGCTCAGGTAATTGTTGTAGCGGAACGCGGGTCCTCATCGCCCGGTCTCCCAGTAGCGCGGCGCCTGCACCCCGTGCAGGAGTGCCCGGTAGGTGAGCACCGGCAGGTCGAAACCCTGAGCCGTTCCAGGAGACCAAGTCCGGGGAGTACTTGTCGATGCCGTCGAAGAAGCGCTGCACGAGCTCGCTTTCCTTTGTGTGCAGGTCCCCCAGGCTCCACACGGTCAGTCCCTCGCGGCTGCGCAGCACGCAGGAGATCGCGACCACGCGCTGCTGCTCGAGCGGCAGGAAGTCCCCGCCGGTACCCTGGCGGCGCAGCGCGAACATCGCCTTCGCGACCTGCTCATCCGCGAGCCCCTCGAGATCGTAGAGACGCCGTCCGAGGGCCACATCCGGCACCGTCTCGATATCGAACACCAGGGTATTCATGCCGCCTTCATCAGCACCGCCACCGCGACCACAAGACCGCGTTCGTCGGTGAGCGTCACGTGGCCCTCGCCGATCCCGAGATTGCGCCGCACGGCATCCCCGCGCGCGGAGAACACCACCTCGGGCTTGCCCCAGGCGTTCTGCACCACGCCCACGTCGCGGATCCACACCCCGTGCGCAAAGCCGGTGCCCATCGCCTTCACGATGGCCTCCTTGGCGGCAAAACGCATGGCGATAAAGCGCTCCCGGCGCTGGGTGAGCGCCAGCTGGGCCATCTCCGCGGGCAGCAGCAGGTGCTCGATGAAGCGCGAGCCGAAGCGCTCGAGCGTGCGCGCGATGCGCTCGCTCTCGAGCACGTCCACCCCGATGCCATAGATCATGCGCGCCCCGCCTGCAGCAGCGCCTTCATCTCGCGCACCGCCGCCGGCAGGCCGACGAAGAGCGCCTGCGCGATGATCGCGTGCCCGATGTTGAGCTCGACGATCTCACCGAGCGCGGCCACCGGCTGCACGTTCTGATAGTTGAGGCCGTGGCCGGCGTGCACGGTGAGCCCAAGACCGCGGGCGCGCTGCGCGGCCGCGGCAAGACGCGCAAGCTGGGCGGCCTGGGCCGCCCCCTGCGCCTCAGCATAGGCCCCGGTGTGCAACTCAACGACCGGCGCGCCGACGGCCACCGCGGCCTCGATCTGACGCATCTCCGGATCGATGAAGAGCGAGACGCGGATGCCGGCGCGCTTCAGTTGCGCGATGGCATCGCGCAAACGCGTGGCATCAGCGGCCACATCCAGCCCGCCCTCGGTCGTCACCTCCGCGCGCCGCTCGGGGACCAGGCAGCAGTCCGCGGGGCGCACCTCCCCTGCGATGCGCAGCATCTCCTGGGTCACCGCCATCTCCAGGTTCATGTGCGTGCGGAGCAGGCCGCGCAGCGTGCGCACGTCCGCCTCCTGGATGTGGCGACGATCCTCCCGCAGGTGCAGCGTGATGCTGTCGGCACCGCAGCTCTCGGCCACGAGCGCCGCCTCGACCGGATCGGGCAGCCGCCCCCGGCGCGCCTGGCGCAAGGTGGCGATGTGATCGATGTTCACACCGAGGGAGAGCGCCCGCGGGCTCATGAGGCGCCCTTGCGCAGCATCGCCTTGGCCACCGCGCGCGTGGCGAGCGGGCGCCCTTCAAGACAGGCGGCGAGCGCAGCCTTGAGCAGGTGACGCGCATCCTCGAGCGCGCGCGCCCCGGCGAGCTGCTCGGCGGCCAGCGCGAGGAGCGACTCCCCGTGCAGCGCTCCGGCGCGGGCGCCGCCGGCAGCGACCAGCCCGGCGCCGGGGCGAAAGTGATACAACTCCTGCGCGCGGATGGGCCGGCCCGAGAGCGCCTCGGTCGAGAGGTCCAGCCCGTAGCCGAGCAGCTCGAGCAGCCGCTTCTCAAAGACGCGCAGCACCGGCTCAAGCGCAGCCCCCGCGCGCAGCCGCAGGAGCGCTTCGTGGTAGTGATCGAAGAGCGCCGGCAGCGGGTCGTGGCGCGTGGTGAGCTTCAGGAGCAACTCATTCAGATAGAACGCCGCGAGCAGGCAATCCGCGGGCAGCCCCGCGCAGTGCTCGGCTCGCTCCGCGGCGGTTAACTGCGCCGCCTCGCCGCGCCCGCTGAAGGAAATGAGCAGCGGCTGGAAGGGCTGCAGCACGGGGGCGAGTTTCGCGTGCGGACCGCGCACGCCGCGGGCAAAAAGCGTGAGGCGCCCGTGTTCGCGCGTCAGCACGTCCAGGATACGACTCGTGTCGCGCCAGGGCCGATGATGCAGCACGTAGCCGGGCGTCAGGTCGATGCGGCGCGTACTGCGGCTCATTCGAGTCCGAGTTCCTTCAGTGCCCGGGCGTTGTCCGCCCAGTTCTCGCGTACTTTCACCCACAGGTTCAGGTGCAGGCGCTGCTTGAGGATCTCATTGAGCTGCAGCCGGGCGGAGCGCCCGACGCGTTTCAGCCGCTCGCCCTTGGCGCCGATCACGATCGGTTTCTGACCTTCGCGGTCCACCCAGATGGCGGCGTCGACGCTCAGCTGGCCGTCTTCCTCGGCCAGCCGCTCCACCTCGACGGCGATGCCGTAGGGCACCTCCTGGTTCAGCTCCAGGGTGAGTTTCTCGCGGATCATCTCGGCGATGCGAAATTTAACGTCCCGGTCGGTGAGCTCCCCGTCCGGGAACAGCGCCGCTGAGGGCGGCAGGTGCGCGGCGATCGTGCCGCGCAGGTCCTCGACGTTGTCCGACTTCAGGGCCGATACCGGCACGATGGCCAGAAACGGGTGCCGCGCGGCCAGTTCCCCCAGATACGGCAGCAGCCGCTCGCGCGGGCGCACGCGGTCGATCTTGTTCACGGCGGCGATGGCGGCGCGCCCGGAGCGGACCAGCCGTGCGAGTACCAGCTCATCCTCGCTCGTCCACTTCAGCGCCTCGAGCACCATGACCACCACGTCCGCCTCCTCCAGCGCTGCGGTCGCGGTGCGGTTCATGGCCTTGTTGAGCGCGCGGCTCGCCTCGTGGTGCAGGCCGGGGGTATCGAGGAAGGCGATCTGCACGTGCGCGGCGGTGTAAATGCCGAGGATGCGATGGCGGGTCGTCTGCGGGCGCGGCGTGACGATACTCAGCCGCGCCCCCACGAGCGCGTTCAGCAGCGTCGACTTACCGACGTTCGGTCGACCGACGAGTGCGGCAAAGCCGCTGCGATGCGTGAGGGGGTCGGGGCTGGTCACGGGGCGCGTGCCGCGGCCGCAGCAGCGCCGACCCGCTCGAGCATGCGCGCCGCGGCCTCCTGCTCGGCACGGCGCCGGCTCGAGCCACTGCCGCGCGTCGCAAGGTTCAGGGCCGGCACTTCGCAGCTCACCGTGAAACTCTGTGCATGGTCTTCGCCGGCTACGCCTACCACCGCATAGCGCGGCAGCGCCAGACTGCGCGACTGCAGATGCTCCTGCAAGCGCGTCTTGGAATCCTTCAGCGCCTCCGGCTCCGGCAGCGCCGCCAGGCGCGGCCCGAACAGGCGCTCGATGAGCGGCTCGACGCAGTTCAGTCCGCCATCGAGGAAGATCGCCCCGAGGAGCGCCTCGAGCGCGTCCGCCAGGATCGAGTGGCGCCGAAAGCCGCCGCTCTTGAGCTCCCCGGACCCCAGCTGCAGCGCCTCTCCCAGGCCCAGTTCGGTGGCGATCTCGGCGAGTGGTTCGCGGCTGACGAGGCGCGCGCGCAGGCGGCTTAAGTCCCCCTCGTTCGCCTGCGGAAACACGCGGTAGAGGGCGTGCGCCACCAGAAGATTGAGCACCGCGTCGCCGAGGAACTCGAGCCGCTCGTTGTTGGAACCGGTGGCGCTGCGATGGGTGAGGGCTGCGCGAAACAGTGTCAGATCGCGCGGCGCGTACTGCAGGCGCTCGCGCACCCAGGCGGCCGGCCAGTCCGCGCCGCTCATGCGCGCGCCACCCGGGCGCCGGCGCGCGCGGTGCTAGTCGCCGGGCCCGCCGCCGATTCTGACCTTCTTATCGAAGGCGACATGCAGGGAAACGTTGTCAAGCAGGGGCGCCTCATCGTCGTACTGCGCCTCGACCAGCCAGGCGCCCTCATCGCGCGTGATCTTAAAGTCTTTCGAGTCCGGGTAGTTGACCATGTCGATCTCGAAGTGCTTGTCGATCGCCGCCTTGATCGCGGCAGCGCTGGCGCCGCCGCTTTTGAGCTCAGTCGCGGTGCCATCGAGCGCGCGCACCACCTTCATGTAGTTCAGATACACCGGAGTGATGCGGATGCCCGCGTAGATCACGATGGCGAAGGGGGTGAGCAGGAACAGCCAGCCGAGCGCCGTGACACCTAATTGCCTGTTTCGCATCATCGCCATGACTCCCACGTGCAGTTACGGACAGGGGCAGAAACCTCGCAGACCCGAAGGCCCTCAGGGGATCGCCGTACCGATACGGTTCCACATCGGCCCCCCCGAGCGTCCCCAGTCCCAATTGAACCAGATCCGGGTGGCCCTGCCGACGAGATTCTCCTCAGGAACCCAACCCCAACTGCGACCGTCGTCACTGTTATCGCGATTGTCCCCCATCATGAGGTAGTGCCCGGGTGGCACGACCCCGTCGAAAGCGGGGATGCGGCCGCTGCCGGGGGCATCGTCGTCCCCGCAAACGTAGCCGCGCACGGCGCGGCGATTGCAGCCGGGCAGCACCGGCTGACGATCGATCGCCACCGGGCAGAACATCGCCAGATGCTCGTGCGTACCTAAGCGCTCGTGGGCGAGTTCGAAGTTCTGGTAGCAGCCGTCGTTGAAGCGCTGCGCGCCCAAGACCGTGGGCACGGGCTGACCGTTGATATACACATGATTGGCGCGCACCTCGACGTGATCCCCGGGCAGCCCCACGAGGCGCTTGATGAAGTTGACCGACGGATTGGGCGGGAAACGAAACACGACGACGTCGCCGCGCTTGGGCTCACCGATGTCGACGACCTTCTTGTTGAGCACCGGCAAGCGCAGCCCGTAGGCGTATTTGTTGACGATGATGAAGTCCCCGTCGAGCAGGGTCGGCATCATTGAATCTGAGGGGATGCGAAAGGGCTCGAAGATAAAGGAGCGCAGCAGCAGCACCACCAGCGCCACCGGGAAGAAGCTGCGCGCGTAATCCACGGTGCCCGGTTCACTGATGAGCCCCGGATCGCGCCCGGCGGCGCGCGCGGCCGCCACGCGGCGCGGGCTGAGCAGCCAGGCATCCGCCGCCCACACCAGCCCCGTGATCACCGTGATCGAGAGCAGCACGGCGCTGAAATCGAGTGTCTCGGACACCAGCAGGCGCACTACCGCGGCGATGATGAGCACGGGCAAGGCGGTGTAGAGCAGCGTCATGAGCGGCCCGTCGCGCACCACCTGCACCCCCGGGGCGGCGGCGAGCGCGCGCCGCGGCCGCAGGAACCAGTCATCCACGATACAGATGAGGGTCACCGGCAAGGCCAGCCAGGACAGAAGAACAATCAGCGGCATCAGGCTCTGTAGCATGAGTCTCTCTAGTGTTTGCGGCCGACCTGCAGCACCGCAAGGAAAGCTTCCTGCGGGATCTCGACGTGACCTAACTGCTTCATGCGCTTCTTGCCTTCCTTTTGCTTCTCGAGCAGCTTGCGCTTGCGGCTCACGTCCCCGCCGTAGCACTTGGCGAGCACGTTCTTGCGCAATGCCTTGACCGAGGCGCGCGCGATGACCGCGGTACCGATGGCCGCCTGCACGGCCACTTCGAACATCTGCCGCGGGATGAGCTCCTGCATCTTGTCGACCAGTTCGCGCCCGTGCTGGTAGGCACTCTCGCGGTGCACGATGATCGAGAGCGCATCCACCGGGTCACCGTTGATGAGGATATCGAGTTTCACCAGGGGGGCAGCGGAAAAGTGGCTGAATTCGTAATCAAAGGAGGCATAGCCGCGGCTGGAGGACTTCAGCCGATCAAAGAAGTCGAGCACCACCTCCGCAAGCGGCAGCTCGTACTGCAGGGACACCTGGTTACCCAGGTACAGCATCTTCTTCTGCGTGCCACGCTTGTCGTTGCACAGCTTCAGCACCGCGCCGACGTGCTCGGGCGGCACCAGGATGTTGGCGATGATAATCGGCTCGCGGATCTCTTCGATGTCATTGACCGGCGGCAGTTTCGCCGGATTGTCGACATACTCGATCTTGCCATCGGTGCGCAGCACCTCGTACACCACCGTCGGTGCGCTCGTCACCAGGGTGAGCTCGTACTCGCGCTCGAGCCGCTCCTGCACGATGTCCATGTGCAACAGGCCCAGAAAGCCGCAGCGAAAGCCGAAACCGAGGGCGGCGGACACCTCCGGCTCATAGTGCAGCGCCGAGTCATTGAGGCGCAGCTTCGAGAGTGCGTCGCGGAACTTCTCGTAATCGTCCGTGTTCACCGGGAAGAGGCCCGCGAACACGCGCGGCTTGATCTGTTTGAATCCGGGCAGCGGGGCGGCCGCCGGGCGGTTCTCGAGCGTGATGGTGTCCCCCACCGGCGCCCCGTCGATCTCCTTGATGCCCGCCACCACAAAGCCCACATCCCCCGTGGCAAGGTCGGTCTCCACGATCGGCTTGGGTGTAAAGCGCCCCAGGCGGTCGACCACGTGGGCACGGCCGGTGGAGACGACGCGGATCTTGTCGCCGGTCTTGAGACTGCCGTTCATGACGCGCACCAGCGAGACCACGCCCACGTAGTTGTCGAACCAGGAGTCGATGATGAGTGCCTGCAGCGGGGCCTGAGGGTCCCCGCGCGGCGCCGGGATGCGCCGGATGAGCAGTTCCAACAGCTCCGGCACCCCCTCGCCGGTCTTGGCACTGACCCGGGCGGCATCCGTGGCCTGGATGCCGATGATCTCCTCGATCTCGTGCATGACGCGCTCAGGATCGGCCGAGGGCAGGTCGATCTTGTTGATGACCGGCAGCACTTCCAGGCCCTGTTCGATCGCCGTGTAGCAGTTGGCGACGCTCTGCGCCTCCACCCCCTGGGAAGCATCCACCACCAGCAGCGCCCCATCGCAGGCGGCGAGCGAGCGGGACACCTCGTAGGAGAAGTCCACGTGCCCGGGGGTGTCGATCATGTTCAGCTGGTAGCGCTGCCCGTCGTGCGCGTTGTAGTACAAGGTCACGCTCTGTGCCTTGATGGTGATGCCGCGCTCGCGCTCGAGCGCCATCGAGTCCAGCACCTGCGCCTGCATCTCACGGTCGGCGAGCCCGCCGCACAGCTGAATGAGCCGGTCGGCGAGGGTCGATTTGCCGTGATCCACGTGCGCGATGATGGAAAAGTTACGAAGCTGCCGCATGAAACCTTAGGGGTCCTGTCGCGTATGCCGCGCCAGGGGTCAAGCGGGCGGGCGGATTATAGGGAAAAATCGCGCGCTTACGCAGCGCAAGGCGCCGAAGCGGCTTAACCGTGCTGCGGGTGCACCCGCAGCAGCCGTTGGAGCTCCTCCGCATCCAGGCGGTGGCGGCATACGACCGAACCTTCCAGCAGCAGCACCGGCACGTCCAGGCCGTGGCGGCGTTGCAGCTGCGGGTCCGAGTCCACATCCAGAAGCTCGATCGGCGGCAGGGGGTGCAGGCGTCCGAAGCGCTCAAGCTCGGCGAGCATCTGCTCGCACAGCTCGCAGTCGTGCCGCTGCACGACACTCAGGCGCAGGGCACTCATGCCGCTAGGGGCGGCCCGGCGAATCGGCGGCGCCCTGGGCCTTCACCTGGGTGGCGATGAACTGCACCGTCGCCGGGGGCACTTCCCCCACCGCGGTGATCTTGTGCCCGTCGATGACGGTGGAGAAGGCGGAACTGGAGCCGACCGTGGCGGCCTCGGCGACCGGCACCGGGGCGGGGGCAGCGCCGGGGGGCCGGGGCGTGCTCTCCTGGCGCTCGACGAACACCGAGACCGAGGCGACCCCGTCGGTGAAGACCAGATGATCGACCGGCTGCGGGGAGCCGGGCAGCGTCTGCGCCGAGCGCACCGTCATACGAAAGCCCGGCGGCAGGCGCATGGCGTTCCAGGCAGCCCGATCGGTGGTCGGGGCGATGAGGGGTGCCTGCGTGTCGCGCACCCACTGGAAGCCCTCGGTGGAGAATTCCGGCCTGAAGGCGGCATCGGGAATGCGCGAGGAGACCGTCAGGCTCGCGAACACGATCTGCTCGATCACCTGCCCGTGCGCATCGCACAGCTGGGTCTTCAGCGGCATCGCCGTGGAGTCATCGATCCAGAGCCGGTAACCGTAGCGGTACTCATCCTTCGGCGTCACGGAAATGACATGCGTGTCACGGCGATTCAGGCGCGTGCGCGCGACTTCCTTGATGTCATAGAAGTTCGCGGTCTGCGCGTTGACGGCGGGGAAACCGACCAGCGGCTCCTGCTGCGGCCACTGCTCGACCACGACGGTGCGCTTGTCCGGCAGATAGCAGGCAAGGCTCGCCCCGGTACGGATGAATTCGCGCCCCGAGCCATCGAGCGAGGCCAGGCGCTCGGACACGGTGCCATCCTGCACGCGGTGAATGATGCGCAGCATCTCCACCTGGCCGCCGTGCCAGTGCGAGAAGGTGCCGTCGTAGTTGCGCGTGGTGAGGGCCTGATTCATGCGCGCCAGCCACTGCGCCGGCTCATCCGCCAGCGCGCTGGCGGCGGCAAGGCAGCCGAGCGCGAGCGCCACCACTGCCTCGCTAGCGCGCATCGCTCGGAGCATCGTGCGCGACTTCTTCAGCGCCGCCGGCCGCCTGTTCGCTGGTGATGAAGGCCGAGAGCAGATTGCGTCGTGCCACGGGCGAGGAAAACATGCTGTGGGCCACCACGTAGTTCGCCAGCTGCGTGCTCGGCACGAGCATCGGGCGCACCGGCGGGGCGCGCGGGGTGACGTAGCTGTTATCTCCCGAGGCCGACACATTCGCCAGCGCGAGGGCCGGGGTCGCCAGGGCCGCGTTGCCGCCTTGCGCGCTCAGCGGCGTGGCGCTCAGCGGCACCTGGGCGCGCAGCCACAGCACCGCGGCGGCGGCGACGCCCGCCGCGAGCGCACCGCCGGCGAAGGGCTGCCACCAGCGCAGGCTCGCGGGGGGCCGCGCCTGAGGCACGGACTGTGCCCCGAGGGTGGGTTCGGTGCTGATGGCGGCGTTCACCCGCCCGGCCAGCGCCGCATTCAGGCGCACGCCGCGCTCGGCGCGGATGACGGCGCCCACCACCGCGTAGCGGCCCCAGCGGGCCTTCAGGAGCTCATCCCGCGATAAGCGCCGCGCCAGCAGCTCACACTCCGCCGGCGGCAGCTCATCATCGAACATCGCAGACAACTGACTGTCGAGTTCCTCGTTCATCCGAAGTCCTCTGCTCGGCCCAGACCACCTTCAAAGACCTCGCGCAGGCGCCGGTCGATCGCCTCACGGGCGCGGAAGATACGCGAGCGCACGGTGCCTACGGGGCAATCCATGGCTGCGGCAATCTCCTCATAGGAGAGTCCCTCAAGTTCGCGCAGCACGATCGCGGTGCGCAGATCCTCGGGCAGTGCGTCAATCGCCGCGTTGACGGTTGAGCGGATCTCATCCGTCAGCACGAGCCCCTCGGGCGTCTCGGCATCCTTCATGCGGCCTTGCATCTCGTAAGACTCATCGCCGCTGTTGCGGTCGAGATCATATTCAATCGGGCTGCGATCACGCGACACGACGGCATTCTTGGCGGTGTTGATTGCAATCCTGTAAAGCCACGTATAGAACGCGCTGTCGCCCCGGAACTGCGGCAGTGCCCGGTACGCCTTGATGAAGGCCTCCTGGGCAATGTCCTCAGCCTCGGCTGGGTTGCGCACGTAGCGCATGACCAGCTTGACGAGTTTGTGCTGGTACTTGAGAACCAGCGCATCAAACGCCCCCTTGTCCCCGCGCTGCACGCGGCGAACCAGACTCAGATCACTGGCATCGGCGCTCATGCGCGCCTTACGTGCGCTGCCAAGGCCGCCGGGCTGCGAGCTGGATAGACTGTAAGCTCACGTAAAAGTTCAGCATCATGGATCCGGGGGGGGGTTCTGGGCCCCGAGAATAGCGCCGAAGGCCCCCTCAAGCGACATAAGCACGGATACGGCGCACCAGGTGGGCCAGGGAGGCCCCGGGCGGGTCAATTCCGCCGAGCAGATACCCGCAGAGCTGCGGATCCGGCAAGCCCAGCAGCTCCTCGAAGGCCGCCTGTTCGGGTGCACTCGCCTGCAAGAGCGGGCCGCGCGCGAAGCGCTCGAGCAGCAGATCCAGTTCCTTCATGCCGCGGCGGCAGCGCCATAGCGCGCGGCGCAGCGCCGCCTCGCCCGCTACGGGGGCAGCCGTGAGGCTCATCCTAGCCTTGCCGCTCGAGCATCATCTTCTTGATTTCGGCGATGGCGCGCGCCGGGTTCAGATCCTTCGGGCACACGTCCGTGCAGTTCATGATGGTGTGACAGCGGTAGAGGCGGAAGGGATCGTCCAGCGCATCCAGTCGCGCACCGGTTGCCTCGTCGCGGCTGTCGATGATCCAGCGGTACGCGGCCAGCAGCGCCGCGGGACCGAAGAAACGCTCGCCGTTCCACCAGTAGCTCGGGCAGGCCGTCGAGCAACACGCGCACAGGATGCAGGCGGCCGGACGGTCGATCTTCTCCTGTTCCTCCTTGCTCTGCAGGCGCTCGCGGCCGGGCGGCGGCGGGGTATGCGTCTGCAGCCACGGTTTCACGGCCGCGTACTGTGCATAGAAAGTGCTGAGATCCGGCACCAGATCCTTCACCACCGGCAGGTGCGGCAACGGATAGATGCGCAGGTCACCGCCGAGGTCCTGCATCGCGGTGGTGCAGGCGAGGCGGTTGACCCCGTTGATGTTCATGGCGCAGGAGCCGCAGATACCCTCGCGGCAGGAGCGGCGGAAGGTGAGCGTTGAGTCGACGGCGGCTTTGAGCTGGATCAGCGCATCGAGCACCATCGGGCCGCAGCTTTGCGTGTCGAGCGTGAAGGTGTCGATGCGCGGGTTCTCGGCCGCATCCGGATTGAAGCGGTAGATGCGCACCGTGCGCACCGTGCGCGCCCCCGTCGGGGGCGGATGGGTGATGCCCTTGACGGGGCGCGAGTGGGCGGGCAGGCGGAATTCGGCCATCGCAGTCCTTAGTAAGTGCGCGCCTTGGGCGGAAAGGACTCCACCTCGTGCGTGAGGGTATTCAGGTGCACGGGGCGGTAATCAAAGCGCACGCGCCCGGGACCCTCCACCCAGGCCAGGGTGTGCTTGAGCCAGTGCTGATCGTCGCGCTGGGGGAAATCCTCGCGCGCATGCGCGCCTCGGCTCTCGGTGCGGTTGGCCGCCGAATGGATGGTCGCGGTGGCCTGCAGCAGCAGGTTCTCAAGCTCGAGCGTTTCGATCAGATCCGAGTTCCAGATGAGCGAGCGATCCGCGATGCGCACGTCGGCGAAGGACTCGAAGGTCGCGCCGATCTTCTGGATGCCCTCGGCAAGGGTCGTGCCGGTGCGAAACACGGCCGCATCCAGCTGCATCGTTTTCTGCATCTCCACGCGGATCGCCGCGGTACCGCGGCTGCCGCTGGCCTGTCGCAGGCGATCCAGCCGCGCCACGGACGCATCCCCCGCATCCTTCGCCCAGGGCTTCTGCGGGCTGCCCGGCGTGATGATCTCCGCACAGCGGCGTGCCGCTTCGCGCCCGAAGACGACCAGATCGAGCAGCGAGTTGCTGCCCAGGCGATTGGCGCCGTGCACCGACACGCAGGCCGCCTCGCCGATCGCCATGAGCCCGGGGACGATGCCGTCCGGGTCACCGTGCAGGGGGCGCACGACCTCGCCGTGGCAATTGCACGGGATGCCGCCCATGTTGTAGTGCACCGTGGGTTGCACCGGAATGGGTACCTCGGTGACGTCGACGCCCGCGAAGATGCGTGCGGTCTCGGCAATACCCGGCAGACGCTCGTGAATGACCTCGGCCCCCAGGTGCTCCAGGTGCAGATCGATGTGATCGTGTTCCGGACCGACGCCGCGTCCCTCGCGGATCTCGAGCGTCATCGCGCGGCTGACCACGTCGCGCGAGGCGAGGTCCTTGGCGTTGGGCGCGTAGCGCTCCATGAAGCGCTCGCCCTTGGAGTTGGTCAGGTAACCGCCCTCCCCGCGCGCGCCCTCGGTGATCAGACAGCCGGCGCCGTAGATGCCGGTCGGATGAAACTGCACGAACTCCATGTCCTGCAGCGGCAGTCCGGCGCGCAGCACCATCGCGTTGCCATCCCCGGTGCACGAGTGCGCCGAGGTGCACGAGAAATAGGTGCGCCCGTAGCCGCCGGTGGCCAGAATCGTCATGTGCGCGCGAAAGCGGTGCAGGGTGCCTTCTTCAAGATTCAGGGCAATGACGCCGCGACACTCCCCGTCCTGCATGATCAGATCGATCGCGAAGTACTCGACGAAGAAGGTGGCGGCGTGGCGCACCGACTGCTGATAGAGCGTGTGCAGCATCGCATGTCCGGTGCGATCCGCCGCCGCGCACGTGCGCTGGGCGATGCCCTTGCCGTAGTGCGTCGTCATGCCGCCGAAGGGCCGCTGATAGATGCGCCCGCTGTCGGTGCGCGAGAAGGGCACCCCGTAGTGCTCCAGTTCGATGACCGCCGCGGGTGCCTCCTTGCACATCAGCTCGATGGCGTCCTGGTCACCGAGCCAGTCCGAGCCCTTGACGGTGTCGTACATGTGCCAGCGCCAGTCATCCTCACCCATGTTGCCCAGGGCGGCGCTGATGCCTCCCTGCGCGGCCACCGTGTGGCTGCGGGTCGGGAAGAGCTTGCTGATGCAGGCGGTGGACAAGCCGCTCTCGGCCAGCCCGAGCGTGGCGCGCAGGCCGGCGCCGCCGGCGCCGACGACGATGACGTCGTAGCTGTGATCGATGAACTGGTAGGCGCTCACGCAGCGCCCCCGAGGGCGATCTTCAGTATCGCGAACACACCGGCGGCGCCGATCAGCACATGCGCAAAACCCACCAGCACCAGGAGCAAGGTCCTGGCACCTGCAGCGTGCACGTAATCCTCAATGATCACCCGCACGCCAAGCTGCGAGTGCCAGGCGCCGATCAGCACGAACAGCACGAGCAGCAACGCGCTCGAGCTCTGCCGCAACCAGCTCACCACCGTGAGGTGATCCAGCGCGGGCAGCGCCAGCAGTGACACCACGAACCAGATCGACAGCGGCACGAGCGCCAGGGAGGTCAGGCGTTGCAGCCACCAGTGCTGCACGCCCGAGCGTGCCGGCCCGGCGCCGAGCACCCGGCGCAGCGGCGAGGCGAGGCTCATGCGGCGCGTCCGTGCCACAGGCCATAGCCGAGCGCAAGGGTGCACAGCAGGCTCACGATCACGATCAGCCAGGCGCTCTTCTGCGACTGTGAGCGCTCCAGGCCGCGACCGGTGTCCCATACCAGATGGCGAATGCCGGCGAGCAGGTGATAGCAGAAGGCAAAGACGAACGCGGTCATGATCACTTTAGCGAGCGGCCCACCGAGCAGGCGCTGGGCGCGCTGCTGCGCTGCTGCACCGCCGGCCACCGCCACGAGCCAGTACACGAGCGCGAGCAGTCCGAGCGAGAGGCCAACGCCGGTGAAGCGATTAAGAATGGAAGTCGTCAGGGTGTACTTGAACTGGTACACCGACAGGTGCGGCGATAACGGTCGACTCGGCATAAACTTCTAAAAATCGATACAGCGCCCGTTCTTTTCCCAGTCGCCGAAGCGCGTAGGCTCAGGTCCCGCGGCGCCACCAAGTTCGCGCGGCTGCGGGCTGCGCGGCAGGCTCGCAGCGTCCGGCCGCGCGGCGGCGGCAGGCTCCGCGGGCAGCGCTGCGCGGCTCTTGTGATCGGGCGTCGACATACCCATTTAGTCTGCCAGAATTCCCCCACGCGGGCCACGCAAAGTTAAGGCAAAACAACGATCAACTTCATGCGCGTGCAAAGTAGTCGTGTGTCACTGGACTCCATGGGTGTGCTGCGTGCGCGCGGCGCCGATGCGGTTGCATTTCTGCAAGGACAGCTCTCCAACGACCTCGCACGCGCGGCGCCAGAGCGTGCGCTGCTTGCCGGTTATCACACGCCCCAGGGCCGCGCGATCGCGCTGTTACGGGTCGTGGCGCTCGCTGCGGATGATCTGCTCGCGATCTTGCCGCGCGAACTTGCGGCCACGGTCATGAGCAGACTCGCTAAATTCATCCTGCGGGCCAAGGTAAAGCTCAGCGATGAGTCCACGCAATGGGCGATCGAGGGAGTGCTCGCTGCGGAGGCCGCTGCCGGGGCTGCCGATGCGCTCACACACCTGCGGCCGCCGAACGCGGACGGCGTGCTGCGCGCGGGGGACTCGAGCATCGTCCGAATCGGGCAGTCCGCGACGCGTCTGCTCGTGGTGCGGCCGGGCACGGCGGCGTCCTTGCTCGGGGCGCTCACGCCAACCGGTCTCACGCAGTGGCGCCTGAGCGGCATTGCCGCCGGGGAACCTCAGGTGTACGGCGCGACCTCCGAGGAGTTCGTGGCGCAGATGCTCAATCTCGACGTCCTCGGCGCCCTCGCCTTCGACAAGGGCTGCTATACGGGGCAGGAGGTCATCGCGCGCGCTCACTATCGCGGCCGCGTGAAGCGGCGGATGCAGCGCTTCGTGACGCACGAGCCTCAGGTGCTGCAGCCGGGAGATACCGGGGAGCTTACCGACGGGCGCTCCTTCAAAGTCGTGGAGGCGGCCAATCATGCCGATGGACGCTGTGAGTTCCTCGCCGTGAGCACGCTTCCCTCGGCCGCTGCCGGATCCGCGACCGAGCCGGCACGGGATTCACGTGCAAAGCTCACGGAGGCCACGCAGCTTGAGCTGCCGTACGCGCTGCCCGAGTGAGCGCGCCGCGTGGCGGCTGCGCCAGGGTCAAATTCTGCCGGCCCGTACGCGCGCAATGGCGGCACTTGAGCGTGCGCGCTTACTCAGTCTCCGGGCGCATCTGCGGAAACAGCATGACGTCGCGGATGGAGGGCGAGTCGGTGAAGAACATCACCAGCCGATCGATGCCCACGCCCAAGCCTGCCGTGGGCGGCATGCCGTACTCGAGCGCGCGCATGTAGTCCGCATCGTAGAACATCGCCTCCTCGTCCCCCTTGTCCTTGCGCGCGACCTGGGCCCGAAAGCGCGCCGCCTGATCCTCCGGATCGTTCAGCTCGGAGAAACCGTTGGCGAGTTCGCGCCCGGCGAGGAAGAACTCGAAGCGATCGGTCAGGAACGGATCGGCATCGTTGGGGCGCGAGAGCGGGGAGACTTCCGCCGGATAGGCGTACACGAAGGTCGGATCCAGCAGCGTGCTGCTCGGCGGTCTTCTCGAACAGTCTCGATCTGCAGCTTCCCCGCCCCGTCCTGCGCATCGAAGGTGATGTCGAGCTGCTCACAGCGCTTGCGCAGGTACGTGACATCGCGCAGCGAGAGCGGATCGATGCCGGGGTTGTGCTCGAGGATCGCCTGCTCCACCGTCATGCGGCGAAAGGGCTTGGCCAGATCGTACGCGCGAGCCCTGGTAGGTGATCTGCTGCGTACCGTGAAGCGTATCGGCAAGGCCGCGAGTCGCCTTCTCGATCCAGCTCCATGAGCTCCCGATAGTCGGCGTACGCCAGGTACAGCTCGAGCATCGTGAATTCGGGGTTGTGCTGGGTCGAGAGCCCCTCGTTGCGGAAATTGCGGTTGATCTCGTACACGCGCTCGAGGCCGCCGACGATCAGGCGCTTCAGGTACAGCTCCGGGGCGATGCGCAGGTACATGTCCAGATCCAGCGCGTTGTGATGGGTGCGGAACGGGCGCGCCGCAGCCCCGCCCGGGATCGGCTGCATCATCGGGGTCTCGACTTCGAGGAAATCGAGCGCATCGAGAAAGTCGCGCAGATAGCGCATGATGCGCGTGCGTGTGCGGAACACGTTGCGGCTGTGCTCGCTCATGATCAGATCGACGTAGCGCTGGCGGTAGCGCGTTTCGGTGTCCGCAAGACCGTGCCACTTGTCCGGCAGCGGACGCAGCGACTTCACGAGCAGCCGCAAGGCGTCCGACGCGCACCGACAGCTCCCCTGCCTTGGTGCGAAACAGCACCCCGCTCGGCGCCGATGATGTCGCCGACATCCCAGCTCTTGAACGCCTCGTACGCCGCCCCGAGCGCCTCGGTCTGCAGGAACAGCTGGATCTGACCGGTGCGGTCGGCGATCTTGGCGAAGCTCGCCTTGCCCATGACGCGCTTGAACATCAGCCGTCCGCCCACCTGCACGCGCGTCGGGTTGGCACTCGAACCACTCATCCGCGCGCGACCCGAAGGAGTCGTGCAGCTGCGCGGCGAGCGCATCGCGGCGAAAGTCGTTCGGATAGGCGGTTCCCGGCCTGGCGCAGGCCGCTGAGCTTCGCGCGCCGCTCGGCGATCAGCTTGTTCTCATCGGCCCCACCGCTCGCGCCGCCTTGCTTGGAATCTGTCATCGTTATACGCCCGCCTTGAGGCGAGGCCTCCATGAACTGATCGAGAGCCCCATCGAGCACCGCCGCGGTGTTGCCGACCTCGACCCCGGTGCGCAGATCCTTGATGCGCGACTGATCGAGCACATAGGAGCGGATCTGGTTGCCCCAGCTTACGTCGGACTTGGAGTCTTCGAGCACCTTCGCCGCGGCGTTGCGCTTGTTGACCTCAAGCTCATACATCTTCGCCTTCAGCATCTTCATCGCCGTGGAGCGGTTCTTGTGCTGGCTGCGCTCGTTCTGGCAGGCCACGACGATGCCGCTGGGCAGGTGCGTGATGCGCACCGCAGACTCGGTCTTGTTGACGTGCTGGCCGCCGGCGCCGCAGGAGCGGTAGACGTCCACCTTCAGGTCCGCCGGATTGATCTCGATCTGGATGTCGTCATCGACCTCCGGGGAGACGAACACCGAGGCGAACGAGGTATGGCGGCGGTTACCGGAGTCAAAGGGGGACTTGCGCACCAGACGATGCACTCCGGTCTCGGTGCGCAGCCAGCCGTAGGCATACTCGCCCCTGACCTCGACGGTGGCGCTCTTCATGCCGGCGACTTCGCCGGGATTTGAGTCGATGACCTCGCAGGTGAAGCCGCGCGAGGCGCCCCAGCGCAGGTACATCCGCAACAGCATCTGCGCCCAGTCCTGCGCCTCGGTGCCGCCGGCGCCGGCCTGGATGTCAAGAAAAGCGTTGTGGGCATCCATCTCGCCGCGGAACATGCGCTTGAGCTCGAGCTGGCGCACGTCGGCTTCAAGCCGCTGCGCATCGTGCTCGATGTCGCGCGCGGCGCCTTCATCGTTCTCCGCCTCGGCCAGCAGCAGCAGCTCGGCGGCGTCGGCAATGCCCTTGGTGGCCTGGTCGATCTCCCCGACCTCGCCGGCGAGGCGCGCGCGCTCGCGTCCGAGCTCCTGCGCGCGTGCAGGATTTGACCACACGCTCGGATCCTCCAGCTCGCGCGCTACTTCCTCGAGGCGCTCCTGCTTGAGGTCGTATTCAAAGAAACCCCCGTAGCGAGCCGATGCGCTCGGCGAGGTCTTTGAGCTGGCGCTTGAGCTGGTTGAGTTCCATGGCGTTCCCTAAGTGGCGGTGCGCGCCGCGCAGGAGGGCCCGCGCGGCGCAGGATGCTATCACCGCGGCTCAGGGATTAGGTAGCCGCCGGCAGCACGTGATCGACGAGCAGCTGCAGGCGCCGCTCCCCCTGGTACTCGTTCACCTCGAGGCGGTACACCAGATGCGCCAGGCCCGCCGGCAGGATGAACTCGGCGCCCTGCTCCACGTGGTTAAAGGCGATGGCATCAAAGGAGCGCCCGCTGCGGGGTACCTCGACCCACATCTTCAGGTGCCGCTCCGCGATGATGCGGGCGCTGCGGATGCTGAAGAGCCCATCAAAGCTCGGCTCGGGAAAGGCCTGGCCCCAGGGGCCCCCGGCACGCAGCGCCTGCGCGGTCTCCAGCGCGATCTCATTCACCGACAGCTCCCCGTCGGTCTCCACCGCATCCGCAGCGCTCAGGCCCGCCATCAGGCGCCTGACCTCTTCATCGAAGGCCGGCGCGAAATGATCGAGCCGGGCGCGCTCGAGGGTGAGGCCTGCGGCCATGGCGTGCCCGCCGAAGCGGCTGATGAGTTCGGGGTGGCGCGCGGCGAGCGTATCGAGCACGTCGCGGATATGAATCCCGGGAATCGAGCGCGCCGAACCGCGCAGCGTGCCCGCCTCGGCGCGCGCAAAGGCGATCACCGGCCGGCGCAGCCGATCCTTCACGCGACTCGCCACGAGGCCCACCACGCCCTGGTGCCAGCTCTCATCAAAGAGTACGACACCGCTGCGGCTGCGCGCCCCCGGCGCCGGCTCGCGCAGCACGCGCACCGCGGCGAGCGCCTCCTGCTGCATCTTCGCCTCGATCGCACGGCGCTCCTCGTTCAGTTCATCCAGGCGCGCCGCGAAGGAGCGGGCACTCTCCTCATCCTCGGCGAGCAGGCAGCGGATGCCGATCGTCATGTCCGCGATGCGCCCGGCGGCGTTAAGGCGCGGCGCCACCCCGAAGGCCAGATCCGCCGCGGTGAGCTCCGGGGCGGAGCGCGCGGCAAGCTCCAGCAGCGCGCGGATGCCCGGCACACAGCGCCCGGCGCGGATGCGCCTGAGGCCCTGGGCGACCAGCACGCGGTTGTTCGCATCGAGCGGCACGACGTCGGCGACCGTACCGAGCGCCACCAGGTCCAGCAGTGGGGCGACCCCGGCGGCCCCCGCGGGCGTGAGCCCCAGCTCGTCCATGCGGCGCTTCAGGGCCGCCATGACATAGAACGCCACGCCGACGCCGGCGAGGGCGCGGCTGCCGAAACGGCTGCCGGGCAGATTCGGGTTGACGATGACGTTTGCCTCGGGCAGCCGGGCACCGGGCAGATGATGATCGGTGATCAGCACGTCGATGCCGCGCGTGCGCGCGGCCGCAACGCCACTGTTGCTCGAAACCCCGTTGTCGACGGTCACGATGAGGGTGGGTGAGCGGGTGGCAGCGAGCGCGACGATCTCGGGCGTGAGCCCGTAGCCAAACTCGAAGCGGTTCGGAACCAGGAAGTCCACCCCCGCGAAGCCCCAGCCGCTCAGCGCCCGCACCATGAGTGCGCTGCTCGTGGCGCCATCGGCATCAAAGTCCCCGATGACGAGCACGCGGCCGGCGCGGTGCGCGAGCAAAAGCTCCACGGCCGCCGCGATCCCCTCGAGCGTGCCGACCGGCAACAGCCGCTCCAGGGACTGGTCCAGGTCCGCCGCTGAGCGGACGCCGCGCGCGGCGTACACCCGCCCGAGCACCGGGTGCAGCTGCGCGCCCAGGGACGCTGTGGCCTCCGAGAGCGCGCGCCGTACCACCGTGAGGCTCACGCAAAGCTCCCGAGCCCGCCGCGGCTGCGCCGCAAGAGGCGCCACCGGTGGCCGCGGCGCACCGTGAGCGCCACGTCATTGCCGATCAGGCTCACGCTGGCAAAGCCCCCCGGAGCGAGCCGCTCCAGCGCCGGGGCTATGAAGCGCTCATCGAGGCGGCGCAGCGCTTCGGTAAAGGTGGACTGCATGGACTCCTGTAACTCCGCAGCGACCCGCAGTGCGAGCACGGTATGGGAGGCGCCCTCGCTCTCGGGCAGCGCCGCAAGACTCGCTGGCAGCGCCTCGCACACGCCGCCCTCAAGATGCCACAGACCGTGCAGGTACGCGTCGGCACCGTAACCGAGCCGCGGCGGGGCCGCCCGCACCGCCGGCACCGCAGCCACCCCGGCACCTCCCCACAGCCACAGAGCGTTCACGCGCGGCTCAGAACCGGTGGGGACCTGCTCGTGCAGCCACATCTCGATCTCCGCCGCGGTGCGGCGCAGCCCCGCCGAGTGCACCCCGCGCGGCAGCGCCGCGGCGATCTCAGCGCCCGCGCAGCGCTCCGGGTCGCTCGTCGCCACCGCCTCGATGCCCGGGGTACACAAGAGAAACTCCCCGGACGGCAGGGGCGCGAGGCAGAACCCCGAGGCGGCGAACGTACGTGCAAAGGCGGCGGCGAGCGCTGCGAGCTGCCGCTCGGGCAGACGCAGCAGACCGCGATGGTCCAGGTGCACGTGCGTGAGGCCCGCGCTCAGATGCACCGGAGTGCCGATCCAGCACGAAGCAGCGGGTGGGCAGGTGCTCGTGTTACCGCAGAGCACCGCGGCGGCGATGCGCGCGGGTGCCACATTCACCAGATCTTCCCGACCGAGCGCGCGCGCGAGCCACGCGCGCCACCCCTGCGTGAGTGCGGTGCGGCTCCCACGGCGGCCCGCGTACTCGATCCCGGGCAAGAGCGCCGCGCGCGCCGGCAGCGGCTCCTCGGCCGGGTGATACAGGTCGGTGATGATCATGACGAGCGCGCGCACGGACGGTATCGTAACGCCATCGTGAAGTTCATCCTGGAAGCTGGCACCGGCGCGCACCTGATCCGCGGATACTCGGAGGCGGAGATCCTCATCGGCGAGCACAGCGTGCGCAGCAGCTGCATCGTCACCGCCGATCAGCTGCTGACGGAGTGGGGTCCGGGGAGCTTCGCCGAGTTCGGCCCCGCGCACCTGGAGAGGCTGCTCGGGCTTGCCCCGGAGCTGGTGATCGTGGGCACGGGCATGACGCAGCAGTTCGCCCCGAGGGCACTGCGCGATGCCCTCAGCGCGCGCGGCATCGGACTCGAGGCCATGCAGCTCGGTGCGGCGTGCCGCACGTTCAACGTATTGGTTCAGGAGGAGCGGCGGGTTGCCGCGGTGCTGTTTCTGCGTTAGCGCCTAGCTGCCGGGAAGATGATCGGCAGAAGACACAGGGGGAGGGTCAACCAACCAAACAATCATTCGAAGCTGACAGACTCGAACAATTGCACTGTTCTTTTTCTTATTTCGAATTTTCTTGCTCTTGTTTACGACTCCCTCCTCCCTGTGTCTTCTGCCGGTCACCCTCCTCATCCGCTGTCGTCATTAGGAGACAAGGCGGCCATGTTAAGCGTGTTCCAGAAGTCCGCGCAAGCTCCCTGACGCGTAACGAGTTTTCGCATCGCATCGGTTTCGCCGGCGCTGCAAGCGAGCGTGCGCGCGAGCCTTGTTTTTCCGAGGTTTTTGCACGACGCTCCGTTGGAGCGTAAAAATAACGTTTGGGTTAATTACGTAAATTCAATGATTTACACGATATATTTCATGTCATTAAGACACAAGCGCCTCGCGATGATGCCACCGGCGGCAGAGGAATCTAGCTTGTGCCGCCCAGCAGCGGCACGAACGCGACCGGGCCGAGCGCCTCGCGCTCGATGCGCTGTTCGCGCCGGGTGAAGCGCACCAGCTGCTGCTCGCCCTCCGGACCCACGGGCACGATCAGCCGCCCCCCGACTTTGAGCTGTTTGAGCAGCGCCTCGGGCACGGTGAGCGGTGCGGCCGCGACGAGGATGCCGTCGTAGGGGGCGTGCGACTTCCAGCCGAGCGTGCCATCGCCGTGGCGGAAGCGCACATTACGGATGCCGAGCTCCTTCAAACGCTCACGCGCGCGCGTCAAGAGCGGCTCGATGCGTTCGATGGTGTTCAGGTGAGCGACGAGCGGGGCGAGCACGGCGGTCTGATAGCCGCAGCCGGTGCCCACCTCGAGCACGTTGTCGGCCGCGCCGGCTTCGAGCAGCGACTCGGTCATGCGCGCCACGATGTAGGGTTGCGAGATGGTCTGACCGTAACCGATCGGGAGCGCGGTGTCCTCGTAGGCGCGGCTGCCAAGCGCCTCATCGACGAAGATATGCCGCGGCACGTTGCGCACGCGCTCGAGCACGGCGAGGTTGCTGATGCCCTGTTCGCGCAGGCGCTGCACCAGACGATCGCGCGTGCGTGCACTCGTCATGCCGATCCCGGACATGCGCAGGTCAGCCATCGATACCGTCCAGCCACGTGCTGACCTCGGGCAACGCCGCATGGCGCGTGAGATCCACCTGCAGTGGCGTCACCGACACGAAGCCCTGGGCGACGGTGTCGAAATCCGTCCCGGGGCCTGCATCCTGCTCCGCTCCCGCAGGCCCCACCCAGTACACCGGCCGACCGCGCGGATCGAGCGCGCGCATCACCGGCGCCGAACGGTGGCGGTAGCCGAGACGACTCGCGCGAAAGCCGCGCAGCCGCTCGTAGGGGACGTCCGGGACGTTGACGTTGAGAATGAGCGCGCGCTGCAGCGGACTCTTGAGCAGTTGCGCGACCAGCACCCGCGCCACCTCCGCACCGGTGCGAAAGTGCCCGCCGGCCGCACCACTGGTACACAAGGACACCGCGATCGTGGGCAGCCCGAGAAAGCGCCCCTCTACGGCCGCCGCCACGGTGCCCGAATAGAGCACATCGTCGCCGAGGTTCGCGCCATCGTTCACGCCCGAGACCACCATGTCGTGCTCATAGTCGAAGAAGCCCGAGATCGCCAGGTGCACGCAGTCGGTCGGGGTGCCCGGGAACAAAATACACACCCGGCTCGGATTCGAATACCCGCAGCGGCACATCCAGGGTGAGGGAGTTGCTGGCGCCGCTGCGGTTGCGGTCCGGGGCGACCACCGTCACCTCCGCGAGCGTCGCCAGCGCTGCGCGCAGACGGTGAATGCCCTCGGCCCGATAGCCATCATCGTTGCTGATCAGGATCTTCACGTACGCCGGTAAGCCGCTAAAAAGTGCGCGGTGACTATACTGGAAGGAGGGCCTGTTTGGCGGAGGGCAGCGTGTGCGTCCCACCCGATGAGGAAGACCCCGAGGAACCCAGCGATGCGCAGCTGTTTCGGGAGGCGGTGCGCGGGGTCAAGCCACTCGGGACGCGCACCGCGCCGCCGGCCGCGCCAAAGGTACGCCCGCGCGCGCGCTTCACGCGCGCCGACCGCGCCGCGGTGCTGCGCGAGAGTCTCGAGGCACCTGCGGCTGACCCGGCGCTCGCCGCCGGGGATGAGCTGGTGTTTCACCGCCCGCAGATTCAGCCGGCGGTGGTGCGGCGCCTGCGACGCGGGGAGTACCGGGTGGAGCGCGAGATCGACCTGCATGGACTGACTGTCGCGGAAGCCAAGCAGGCGCTGCGCCAGTTCCTGATCGCAGCGCTGGAGGCCCGCGTGCGCTGCGTGCGTATCATCCATGGCAAGGGGCTGCGCTCGGGACATCGCGGCCCGGTGCTCAAGTCCGCCGTGAGCGCGGTCCTGCGCCGCAGCGGCGCGGTGCTCGCCTACGTCTCCGCGCGGCCGGTGGATGGGGGTACGGGGGCGGTGTACGTTCTGCTCGGGGGTGACTGAGCGCTCACTGCGCGTCGTTCTCCCCCGAGGATGTGATCAGCTCGCGCAGCACCGCGGTGGCAAAGCTGCCGCGACCGAGGCGAAAGTGCAGTACGAGCGCGGCGGGCTCCTCGGCCGCGCGCAGCTCATGCACGGCCAGCCGCAGGCTGCGCCGCTCCTGGCGCATGCCGGCTTGCTCGCAGGCGGCGCATTGCGCGGCGAAGCGCGCGGCGACCTGCGCCTCAAGCTCGGCGACCACACCCTGGGTTTCGAGCGCCCCCCGCCCCCATAGGGGGCCGGTGGGATGAATCTGCAGCTGCTCGCAGCGCTGCGCGAGCGTCGCCTCCTCGGCCGGCACGGCGAATAAGCTGCCGCGGCCTTCCAGATTGGCCAGGTCCCCGGGGAGCAGGCGCTCCCAGCTGCCGGCGGCGACGCGCTCGGCGAGCAGCGCGTTAAAGAGCACGCTGCGCGCCGCCGAGAGCACAAAGCCACGCTCCTGCGGGGGCAGCGTGCGCAGCTCCTGTGCGCTGCGCGCAAGGTTGGCGCCGTCGCGTCCGAAGCGCTGCGGGCCAAAGTAATTCGGTACGCCACGGCGCGCGATCGCCGCCAGGCGCGGCGCGAGAGCCGCGGCGAGCGCCGCGCCGCCCGCGGGCGCGTGCAGACGGATGGCGAAACGGTTGCCGCTGAGCGCGCCGCGGGGGAGCTTGCGCGTGTGCGCGTGGGCTTCGAGCACGGCGAAGTCCGCAGTGCGCAGTGCGGCCCAGTCGAGCGGCGTACGCGGCCGCGGCAGCGAGAACCATTGCAGCGCCACGGCGCGACGGTCCTTGAGTCCTGCATAGCCAACCTCCGCGGGGCGGCAGCCTGCCAGGCGCGCCAGCTCGCGCGCGACCCACTGCGTGTTGGCGTTCACCTTGCGCACCTTCAGCAGCACATGCGCCCCGGCGCCCGCCGGTGCGAATCCGAGCTCCTCCTCGACCCGGAAGTCCTCGGGCTCGAGGCGCAGCTGTACCGGCGCCAGCGGGAAGCCGTGCGCCTGCGGGGGTGTGAGCGCTGCGGCGCGTACGCTCTGCTCAGTCGAGGCCACTGCCGGGCTCCAGCAGCACCACGGCCTGCGCGGCGATGCCTTCGGCGCGCCCGAGAAAGCCGAGTCCCTCGGTCGTCGTTGCCTTGAGGTTGACGCACTCGGGCGGGATCCCGAGGAGCGACGCGATGCGCGAGCGCATCGCCGCGCGGTGCGGGGCGAGTTTCGGGGTCTGGGCGATGAGGGTGAGATCGGCGTTGCGCACGGCGAGTCCGCGCTCGCGCAGCATCGCGCACACCCGCGTGACGAAGAGCGCGCTGTCGGCGCCGCGCCACTGCGGGTCGGTGTCCTTGAAGTGCTCGCCGATGTCCCCGAGGCCGGCCGCACCGAGCAACGCGTCACACAGCGCATGCAGCAGCACATCCCCATCGGAATGGGCGAGCACGCCGCGCGCATGCGGCACGCGCACGCCCCCGAGCATGAGGAAGTCCCCCGGCCCAAAGGCATGCACGTCAAACCCGCTGCCGACTCTCATAAGTGCCTCCGGCGCCTCACACGTGCCGTGCCCGCAGGATCGCCGCCGCGAGCACCAGGTCCTCCGCGGTCGTGACCTTGAGGTTACTCGCAGCTCCTGCGATCAACAGCGGCCGCGTGCCGGCCCATTCGAGCGCCTGCGCCTCATCGCTCGGGGAGCGCTGCGCGAGATGCGCCTGATCGAGCGCCGCGCACAGCGCACCAAAACGAAACATCTGCGGCGTGAGCGCGCGCCACAGGCCTGCGCGCTCCTGCGTCGCCTCGATCGCGCAGCCGTCCTCGGCCGCAGGCAAGGAGCGCTTGAGCGTATCGGCGACGCGTACCGCGAGCACCCCGCCGACCGGGTGGCTCGCCACGCGCGTCACCAGCCGCTCGAGGTCCTGCTGATCCAGGCAGGGTCGCGCGGCATCGTGCACCAGTACCCAGTCATCCGCTCGCGCCTCCCCGGCGAGCGCTGCGAGCGCGCTGCGCACCGACTCGCTGCGCTCAGCACCGCCGCGCACGGTGAGCGCCCGAGCGCGCAGCGGCAGGCGCGCCCAGTGCTCATCGGTGGCCGCGAGGGCCACCACGATGCGCGTGCAGCGCGCATCCCCGAGAAAGGGCGCGAGCGCCCATTCGATGACGGTGCGGCCTTCGAGCGGGGCGTACTGCTTGGGGGTGTCGGCGCCGAAGCGCCGCCCGGCGCCCGCGGCCGGCATGACGAGCCAGTAGCGCATGGCGCTTGTGCCCCTAGCGGGCCGCGGCGGTACGGGTCGGCGCCGATGAGGTCTCGTTCGGGTGCGCCGGCACCACCTGATAGAACGTCTCGTTGCGCGCGATCATGCCAAGGTCACTGCGCGCGCGCTCCTCGAGCGCCTCCATGCCCGTTTTAAGGTCGCGCACCTCGGCGGCCAGCTGTTTGTTGCGCTCGGCGAGCGTCTCGTTCTCGGCCTGCTGCGTCGCCACCGCCTGTTTCAGGCGCGCGACCTCGCGGACTCCGTCCTCGGAGAACCAGACGCGATATTGCAGCAGGAGTACGGCGACAGCGAGCGCGGCGGCGAGCCACTTCATGGGCGGGAGAGGTTATCAGACCCCGCACCGTGCGCGAAGCATTTCAGCCGCCAGCCGCGCCCTCGCGCAGCAACGCAGCGCCGATGCGCTCGGCGACGGCGCGCCGCTCCGGGGCGAGGGCCTCGATGCGGGCGCGCACCGCGGCCACGACCGCGCCGCGTGCACTCTCGGGACGGCCGCTGTCAAAGGGCGGCTCGGGAGCGTATTCGACCGCCAGCTGCACGCCTTCGGCGAAATCGCGGCCGGCAATCTCCGCCACTACGCTGAGCGCCATGTCGATGCCAGCGGTTACGCCGCCACCGGTGATGAGATTGCCATCGCGGACCACGCGGGCACTGTCGGGAATGGCGCCAAAGAGGGGCAACAACTCGCGAAAGGCCCAGTGACAGGCCGCGCGCTTACCGCGCAGGAGCCCGGCGGCCCCGAGCAGCAGCGACCCGGTACACACGGAAGTCACGTAGCGCGCCTGCGCTGCGAGCCGCCGCAGCGCCTCAAGGTACGCCGCATCCTGCATCGCAGCGCTGGTGCCAAAGCCCCCGGGGACGCACAGCAGCGCGCAGTCGCGCACCTGCGCAAGCGCCTGCAGCCCAGCGAACACCACCCCGACGTCGGTGCCCAGCGTTCCGCCTTCGGTCGAGGCGAGTGTCACGCGCGCACCCGGCAGCCGCGCGAGCACTTCCAGCGGCGCGGTGAAGTCGAGCTGCGTGATGCGCGGATACAGCGCAAAGACGATCGGAAATTCCTCGGCCATGGGCCATTCCTCAGGCTCAGCGGGGGCGTGCGGCGCATCATGAGCTGAGTTACCCTATGGCCGAAATGACGTTTTTACCTCGTTTTCTGCCAGCTGCAGGAGTCGAACATGCCGCGGCGCATCGCGTTTCTGATCTTTCCGCAGTTCCAGCTACTGGATGCCGCCGGACCCATCGCGGCGTTCGAGATTGCCGGGCGCATTCGCCCGGAGGCGTACGAGCTGAAGATCATCGCCGCCTCGGCCGGTGCGGTGGCGAGCTCCTCCGGGGCGACCTTACAGGCGAGCCCGTTCCCGCGGGCGGACGCCATCCACACGCTCATCGTCGCCGGGGGTGAAGGCACCTATGCGGCCCTGAACAGCGCGGCCACGCGGCGCTTCATCCGCGCCTGCGCGGCGCGCGCACAGCGGGTGACGAGCGTGTGCTCGGGTTCGTTTCTGCTCGCCGCGGCGGGGCTGCTCGATGGGCGCGCGGCCACCACTCACTGGAGCGTCACTGAGAAGTTCCGCCAGGCCTTCCCGCAAGTGCAGCTTGATCCGGAGCGCATCTTCGTGCGTGCCGGCAAGCTGTGGACCTCTGCGGGCATCACCGCCGGCATCGACCTCTCGCTCGCCCTCATTGGCGAGGACCTGGGCGAGGCGGTCGCGCGGCGCACCGCGCAGCACCTGGTCGTTTACCACCGCCGTCCGGGCGGGCAGTCGCAGTTCTCCGCGCTGCTGCAGATCGAGCGTGCGCAGGGCCGCTTCGCGCCGCTGCTCGAGCACATCCGCGCGCACCTGGCGGCGCCGCTGTCGGTGGACACACTCGCCGCGCGTGCCTGCATGAGCCCGCGCAATTTCGCACGGGCCTTTCGCACCGAGACCGGACTGACGCCTGCCAAGGCGGTCGAGCGCATCCGCGCCGACACCGCGCGCGCGTTGCTCGAAAGCGGCGCGCCCGCGGTTCAGGAGGTGGCGCTGCGCTGTGGCTTCGGGGACTCCGAGCGCATGCGCCGGGCGTTCGCGCGCTTATTCGGCGCCTCCCCGTCGGCGCTGCGCCGTCCGCGGCGGCGTGCTCAGATCTTGACCGGGAATGCCTCGCGCCCGGCGTAACGCACCGTGCCGAGTTCCGCCTCGATGCGCAGCAGCTGGTTGTACTTGGCCATGCGATCCGAACGCGACATCGAGCCGGTCTTGATCTGGGTCGCAGCGCTCGCGACCGCGATGTCGGCGATGGTGCTGTCTTCGGTCTCACCGGAGCGGTGCGACACCACCGCGGCGTAGTGCGCCTTGTCGGCCATTTCGATGGCGGCGAGCGTCTCGGTGAGGGTACCGATCTGGTTCGGCTTGATGAGAATGGCATTGGCGATGTGTCGCTCGATCGCCTCCTTGAAGATGCGCGTGTTGGTGACGAAAATATCATCCCCCACCAGCTGCAGCTTGCCGCCGAGCGCACGCGTGAGCGTGCCCCATCCGTCCCAGTCCGCCTCGCTCATCCCATCCTCGATGCTGATGATCGGGTACTTCGCGGCAAGCTCGCCCAGATAGCGCGTGAAGTCGGCGGCCGTGAAGCGGCGCTGCTCGGATTCGAGCTCGTACATGCCTTCCTTGAAGAACTCGGAACTGGCGACATCCAGCCCGAGATACACCTGTTTGCCCGGCTGGTAACCGGCCGTCTCGATCGCCTCCATGATGATGCCGAGGGCCGCCTCGTTCGATTCCAGGTCCGGGGCAAAGCCGCCCTCATCCCCGACCGCGGTTGACAGTCCGCGGGCGGCGAGCAGCTTCTTCAGGGTGTGGAAGATCTCCGCCCCGTAACGCAGCGCCTCGCGAAACGTCGGTGCGCCCACGGGAAGGATCATGAACTCCTGCACATCCAGACTGTTGTTGGCGTGGGCGCCGCCATTGACGATGTTCATCATCGGCACCGGCATCACCGCTTCGCGCGCGCCGCCGATCAGCTGCGCCAGGTGCCGGTAGAGGGGTACGCCGGCATCGCGGGCGGCCGCGTGCGCGGTGGCGAGGGAGACCCCGAGGATGGCGTTGGCCCCGAGGCGCGCCTTGTTCTCGGTGCCATCCAGTTCGATCATCCGCGCATCGATGCCCGCCTGATCGCGCGGGTCCGCCCCGACGAGCGCCCGCTTCAGGACCGTATTGATGTGCTCCACGGCCTGGAGCACGCCCTTGCCGCCGTAGCGCTTGGCATCCCCGTCGCGCAGTTCCACCGCCTCGCGCGTGCCGGTGGATGCGCCCGAGGGCACCGCCGCGCGCCCGAGGACCCCGGAGTCGAGCACGACGTCGGCCTCAACGGTGGGGTTGCCGCGCGAGTCGATGATCTCGCGTCCGCGGATATCCTTGATGTGGCTCATCGGCGCTGAGTCCCTCTAGCAGGCTGTTGAAAATTCGGGACAGATCGGCGCGGGCATGAGTAATCGATTCATTTTTGAACCCTCCCGGAGTGCGGCAGGCCGCTACGGCTGTGCTGCGCCAGCTGATCGAGTCGTCTTCGAGGGCTTGGGGCTGATTTCATCGACACGTGTCCTACGCCGGTGCTGGATCGGGGAGCAGCTTCGCAACCCGCAGCAAGCTGTTGCAGCCGATCGTGAGGGTCGCCATGAACGCAACGCTCGGCAGTCCTCGTACCCGCATCTTGCGCAGCGCCCGCCCGTCCTTGCTCCAGCCAAAGATCTCTTCGATCCGCTTGCGCAAGCGTTGGCTGGCCAAGTAGCCGCGATGGCGCGTCGTGCGCCCATCGATCGCCGAGCCGCCCGAACGCTTCAGCGACTGAGCGATATGCGGGGTCACACCGAGCTCGCGACAGCCGGCGACGAAGCCGCGGGTGTCATACAACTTGTCCCCGGCCACCGTTCTGCCGCTGCGCGCCCCCTGGCGCTTGAGCATCCGCAGCGCCGTCTCGCGTTCGGCAAATCCGTTCGCCTCGGTGATCTCCACATCCACCGTCAGTCCCTGACGGTGCTCCATCAAGACGTGCCCCAGATAGCACAGCTTCGCCGCCTGACCCTCGCTCTTCTTGAACAGCTTTGCCTGCGGCTCGTGCGGAGCCACATGCGTTTGGTTGGTGCGCCGCTCGCCATGGAAGTCCACGTGTGGGTTCCTTCCGGGGGGCGGCGGATCATCCTTCCCGTCGCGTCGGCGCATGCTCTTGACCGCCGACCACGCCTCGATGAGGGTCCCATCGACGCTGAAGTGCTCCGAGGACAGCAACCCCTCGCGCCGCGCGCGCCGGCCGATGCGTCGCAGCAGCTTCCTCGCCACTCCAGCCTCGATCAGACGGTCGCGGTTCTTGGTAACGGTCGAGTGATCCCAGATCCGATCATCCATCGACAGCCCCACGAACCAGCGGAACAGCAGGTTGTAGTCCAGCTGCTCGCACAGCAGCCGCTCGGAGCGGATCGAGTACAGCACCTGCAGCACCAGAGCACGCACCAGGCGCTCGGGGGCAACCGACTCGCGACCGCCAGCGGCGTAGACGCGATCGAAGTCCCGGCTGATCGAGCTCAGCGCCTCATCCAGCAGCGCTCGCACCCGGCGCAGCGGATGCGTCGACGGGATCCGCTGCTCCATCGAGACGTAGCTAAAAAGACCACCTTGATCCGCATCCGTACCGCGCATGCTGTCCGTCCATCGATCAACCGCGTTGGTCGTACTGTGACGCATGCGTGGCAATTTTCAACAGCCTGCTAGAGCAGTGCTTCTTCGTACGGGGTGCGCTTGACGGCGCGGTCGAGCTCGACCAGGGTCCTCAGGAGCGGCTCCATGCGCGCCAGCGGCCAAGCGTTCGGCCCGTCCGAGAGCGCCTGCTCCGGGTGCGGGTGCGTTTCCATGAAGAGTCCGGCGATGCCGGCGGCCACGGCGGCGCGCGCCAAGACCGGGATGAATTCGCGCTGCCCGCCGGAAGCATCGCCCTGCCCGCCCGGCAGCTGCACCGAGTGCGTCGCATCGAACACCACCGGGCAGCCGGTGTTGCGCATGATCGACAGCGAGCGCATGTCGGATACCAGATTGTTGTAACCAAACGAGAAGCCGCGCTCGCACACCAGGATGTTGGGGTTGCCGGTGGAGCGCGCCTTATCCACCACGTTCTTCATCTCCCACGGCGAGAGAAACTGGCCCTTCTTGATGTTGACGGGCTTGCCCTGGGCGGCCGTGTTCAGGATGAAATTCGTCTGCCGGCACAGGAACGCCGGAGTCTGCAGCACATCGACCACCGCGGCCACCTCGGCGAGCGGTGTGTCCTCGTGCACATCGGTGAGTACCGGCACACCGATCGCGCGGCGCACATCCTCGAGCACCTTAAGTCCCGCCTCGATCCCCGGCCCGCGGAAGGAGGCGCGCGAGGAGCGGTTGGCCTTGTCGTAGGAAGCCTTGAAGATATACGGGATCTTCAGTCGCGCCGTCACTTCCTTCAGCGTGCCGGCGATCTCCTGGGTGAGCGCCGGGCTCTCGATCACGCAGGGCCCCGCGATCAGAAAGAAGGGCTGCTGGCCCCCGACTTCGTGTCCGGTAAGTTGCATCGCTCGTGCACTTCAGGGGGACGGGTAAGCCGCGCGCCCCTAAGCTCCGGCCGCCTGCGGCAGCTGCGAGGCACGGTGCGCGCGCGCGGCGCGGATGAAGCCGGTGAACAGCGGATGTCCGTCGCGCGGGGTGGAGGTGAATTCCGGGTGAAACTGGGTGGCCACGAACCAGGGGTGCTGCGGCAGCTCGATCACTTCCACCAGCCCGTCGCGCGAGAACCCGGCGAAGCGCATGCCCGAAGTGCGGTAGCGCTCCAGGAAGTTGTTGTTGAACTCGTAGCGATGGCGGTGGCGCTCCATGATCACGTCGCGCCCGAAGATCTCGCGCGCGCGCGTGCCGGCGCCGAGCAGCACCTCCTGTGCGCCCAGGCGCATGGTGCCGCCCTTCTCCGAGGCATCATCGCGCATCTGCGTGCCGTGCGTCTGGTCCTGCCACTCGGAGATGAGCGCGATCACCGGATGCGGCGTCGCGCGGTTGAACTCGGTGCTGTTGGCATCGTTCAGTCCCTGTACGTGGCGGCCGTGCTCGACGATCGCCACCTGCATGCCGAGGCAGATGCCCAGGTAGGGCACGCCGTGCTCGCGCGCGAAGCGCACCGCCTGGATCTTGCCCTCGATGCCGCGCTCCCCGAAGCCCCCGGGCACCAGTATGGCATCCATGCCCTTGAGTGCATGGGTGCCGTGTTGCTCGACGTCGGTGGACTCGATGTAGTGGATGTTGACGCGCGTGCGGCTCTTGAGCCCGGCGTGCATCAGCGCCTCGTGCAAGGAGAGGTAGGAGTCGCGGATCTGCACGTACTTGCCCACCATGGCGATGTCCACCTGGCCATCCGGGTTCGCCTTGCCGCTCACCACCTGGCGCCACTCGGCCAGATCCGTGGACGGCACCTCCAGGCGCAGCTTGTCAACGATGATGTCATCGAGCGCCTGCTCGTGCAGCAGGATCGGGATCTTGTAGATATCGTCCGCGTCGACCGCGGAGATCACCGCGCGCTCCTCGACGTTGGTGAACAGAGCGATCTTGCGCCGCTGCTCCTCCGGCAGCGGATGCTTGCAGCGGCACAGCAGCACGTCCGGCTGAATACCGATGCCACGCAGCTCCTTCACCGAATGCTGCGTCGGCTTGGTCTTGATCTCGCCCGAGCCGCCCACCACCGGCACGAGCGTGAGGTGCATGTAGACGACGTTGTTGCGGCCAAGCTCGACACCGAGCTGGCGGATCGCCTCCAGGAACGGCAGCGACTCGATGTCACCGACCGTGCCGCCGATTTCCACCATGCACACGTCGGCCCCGTCGGCGCCGAGCTTGATGCTGCGCTTGATCTCATCGGTGATGTGCGGAATCACCTGGACCGTCGCCCCGAGGTAATCCCCGCGCCGTTCCTTGGCGATGACGCGCTCGTAGATGCGTCCGGTCGTAAAATTGCTGTTGCGTCCGGTGGTGGTGCGCACGAAGCGCTCGTAATGCCCCAGATCCAGATCCGTCTCGGTGCCGTCCTGGGTGACGAAGACCTCCCCGTGCTGGAACGGACTCATGGTGCCCGGATCCACGTTGATGTACGGATCGAGCTTCACCATGGCGATCTTCAGACCCCGCGCCTCGAGGATCGCGCCGAGCGAGGCTGCGGCGATGCCCTTGCCCAACGAGGACACGACGCCACCGGTGACGAATACGAAGCGCGTCATAGTTAAAGCTCTAGGGATCCCGTCGCGTGAGGCCGCTGCCGCGAACTTTCGCGCGAGCGACGACGGGCCAGCAGGTTAGCACAATGCCCGCGCACGCGGGGGCCCGAATCGGCCTCCCTCAGTGCGCGGCGCGCCAGATGAGGCGCCCGCGATGCGGGCTGGCCGGACCCGCCTGCACCGACTCGTCCAGCCACAGGTCCGCCACCGCCAGCAGCCGCTCGCCGGCAAAGAGCAGCGGCAGACACGCGCGCTCTTCGACCGGAATGTGCGCTTGCTGCAGTAAGCCCTTGAGCGCGCGGCGCGGGCCACCCCGGACGGGACGCAGGCGCTCCCCGCCACGGCGTTCGCGCAGCGTGAGCCGCGGTGCGAGCGCCCCAAGATCGAGCGGCCCGCGCGGATCGCTTTGGAGCGTGAGCAAGCCGCCCGGCAGCGCCAGCGTACGCTGGCCCTGCCAGCGCCAGTGCAGCGGTCGCCGGGCCGGCGGCGCCTGCACGGGTGCGGCGCGCCCGCTCTGGGTGGGCGCCGGGTCGGCCCGCAGCACGAGCAGATCCTGCTCGCGCTGCAAGCGCACGCCCTGCCAGGCAACCAACGGCCGTGTGTCGGGGCGCGCCGCGAGCAGCGCGCCGCTGATCTCCTGCAGACGCCGGGTCGGTGGGGCCAGAAATCCGGCGGCCGTGATCCAGTGACGCAGGGCATTGCGCCGGCGCTCGGCCGGGAGCCTGCGCAGCACCGACGCCGAAAGCGCGAAGCCGACCGCCGCGCGCCCGGCGTCGGCGGCGCCGAGGCCTGCGAGCAGGCGCTGCGCCTCGGCCGCATGGCGGGCGGTGCGCGCCACACTCGCCGCGGCGCCCGGCCAGCGCGCGCGCAGCGCCGGCAGCACCTGCGCGCGCAGGTAGTTGCGCTCGAGGCGCTCGTCGGCGTTGCTGTCATCCTCGACCCAGGCGATACCTTGGCTGCGCAGCCAGCCGCGCAGCTCCTCACCTGCCCTCTCCAGCAGCGGCCGCACGAGCACCGTGCGCTCAAACGGCGCCACCGCGGGCATGGCCGCCATCCCGGCGATGCCGGCCCCGCGCAGCAACTGCAGCAGCACCGTTTCCAGCTGATCGTCCCCGTGGTGCGCCGTCAAGAGCACCTCCCCGTCGCGCAGGGCGGCGGCGAGGGCCGCGTAGCGCGCCTGCCGTGCCACCGCTTCGAGCGAGTCCCCGCGCCGGCGCGCCACCTTGATGTGGCGCACCTGCAGGGCGACCCCGAGGCGGCGCGCGACGCGCCGACAGTGGGCGCTCCAGCGGGCCGAGCCGGGCTGCAGGTGATGATCCACGTGCACCGCGCGCACCGTGAGCGCGGGGCGCTTGAGCTGCGCGAGCGCGGCCAGCAGCGCGGTGGAATCCGCGCCGCCACTGAAAGCGACGCACAGCTGCCTGCGCGGCAGGTCCGGCAGCAGGTGCGTGAGGTGGCGGCCGAGCCAGGCGGGTGTGAACTTCGGGCGGAGGCCGCGCGGCACGCGTGCCACGGCGCGCTTACGCCGCGTTTTCGGCAAACACGCCGAAGCCGGCGATCTTCTGCGCGCGCGCCTCACGCAGCTGATCGCGCGGAATCGCTTCGAGCTCCGCAAGATAGCGCACGAGGACCGCCTTCAGATTCGCCGCAACCGCCGCCGCGTCGCGGTGCGCCCCGCCGAGGGGCTCCTCGATGACTTCATCCACCAGCCCGAGTTTCAGGAGCCGGTCGGCGGTGAGGTTCAAGGCCTCGGCGGCGACTTCCTTCTTGTCCTGGCTCTTCCACAGAATCGACGCACACCCTTCCGGTGAGATGACCGAATAGGTGCTGTACTGGAGCATGATCAGCCGATCGCACACGCCGATGCCGAGCGCCCCGCCCGAGCCCCCCTCGCCGGTGACGACGCTGACGATCGGAATGCGCAGCACCGACATCTCAAAGAGATTGCGGGCGATCGCCTCGCTCTGGCCACGCTCCTCGGCGCCGACGCCCGGGTAGGCACCCTGGGTGTCGATGAGCGTCACGAGCGGCAGCCCGAAGCGTTCGGCCAGGCGCATGAGGCGCAGCGCCTTGCGGTAGCCTTCGGGCTTGGGCATGCCGTAGTTGCGGCGCACGCGCTCCTTGGTGTCGCGCCCTTTCTGGTGACCGATGATCATGACGGCGCGCTGCTCGATGCGCGCCAGGCCGCCCACGATCGCCCCATCGTCGGCGTACATGCGATCCCCGTGCAGTTCACTGAACTCGGTACAGATCGCGTTGATGTAGTCGAGCGTGTACGGACGATGCGGGTGGCGTGCAAGCTGGGTGATCTGCCAGGGCGTGAGGTTCGCGAAGATGCTCACGCGTCAGCTGCCGGCTCTTCGCCTGCAGGCGGCTGATCTCGTCCTGCATGATTGACCTCCGAGTCGGAAGTTACGTGCCGGAGCTCTTCGATCTTGGCTTCCAGCTCGGCGATGGGCTGCTCGAAGTCGAGAAATGAAACGGCCATGGTGCGCGAGCCTACCCTAACTCAGCGGCCGTCGGCGAATGAGGCGCCGGGCGCGGCCGCCGGCGCGCCATAGATCACCTGCACCGAGGCGCGCCCGATGAGCGCCTCGAGCTGCTCGAGCAGTTCGCGGCTCGCACGCACGCTCCAGTCCGCACCCAGAGTGAGCGCACCACTTGCGCGCGTGCCGGTGTACTCGATCGTGATCGGACAGGGGCCTGGGCGCCAGGGCGCGAGAATCGTCTCCAGCCGATCACACAGGGTGGGCAGCTCCGCGTGCGCGCATTTGAGCACGAGCCGCCGCGCCTCCTGTTCGCGCACCTTGTCCAGTTCCGTGATGCGCCGCGCCGCAAGACGCCAGGCATCGCTGAACTCATCGAAGCGCAACAGGCCTTCCACGAGCACCAGCGCATCCTTGCACGACCAGGTCGCGGTGCTTCTGATAGGTCTCTTCGAACAACATCACCTCGATGCGCCCGGTGCGATCATCGAGGGTGAGAATGACGCGCGGGCCGCGCTTTTTCACCTCGTCGATGAGGCCGGCGACGGTCACGGACCTGCCACCGCCAAAACGCGGTGACTCAAAACCGGTCGACCGGCCGATCGCCCACCAGGTCCCCGATGCGGTGCGATACGAAGCGCGGCAGGCCCGCCTCAAAGCGCGCCAGCGGATGCCCGGTGAGATACAGGCCGAGCGTCTCGCGCTCACCCGCCAGCCGCACCGCCTCGCTCCACTCGGGCAATACGCCCGTGCGCTGCGCGGGCGCAGCGCACGGGCGCTCATCCCCGCTCAGTCCAAACAGATCGTTCTGCCCGGCCTGGTGTGCACGCGTGTTCTGGTCCGCCGAGCTGCATGGCGCTCGCCAGTCGATCCATGAGCGTGGCGCGATTGGCGCCCGAGCGCATCGAGGCTGCCGGAGCGCAGCAGCGCTTCGAGCACGCGCCGGTTGGCCTTCTGCAGATCAAGGCGGCGGCACAGGTCCTCGAGGGAGCCGTAAGGCGCCGCGCGCGCTGCGCTCGAGCAGCAAGGCCTCGACCGCCCCCGCACCCACCCCGCGCACCGCGCCGAGTCCGTAGCGGATGTTGCGCTCGCCGCAGGCTGTGAACTCGTACACCGAGGCGTTCACATCCGGTGGCAGCACGGTCAGCCCCATGTCGCTGCATTCCTTGATCAGCGTCACGACCTTGTCGGTGTGATCCATGTCGGCCGAGAGCACGGCGGCCATGAACTGCGCCGGGTAGTGCGCCTTCAGGTACGCGGTCTGGTAGGAAAGCAGCGCGTAGGCGGCCGAGTGCGACTTGTTGAAGCCGTAGCCGGCAAACTTCTCCATCAGATCGAAGATGTGCGCCGCCGCCGCGCTCGCGCACCCCGCGCGCGACGGCACCGCTCGACGAACACCGAGCGCTGCTGGGCCATCTCCTCGGCCTTCTTCTTGCCCATGGCCCGGCGCAGCAGATCCGCGCCGCCCAGGGTGTAGCCGGCCAGCACCTGCGCGATCTGCATCACCTGTTCCTGGTAGAGGATCACCCCGTAGGTCGGCTTCGAGGATCGGCTCGAGGCTCGGGTGCAGGTAGTCGATCGGCGCCATCGCCGCGGCCGTGTTTGCGGTTGATGAAATCATCCACCATGCCCGACTGCAGCGGGCCGGGGCGAAACAGCGCCACCAGCGCGATGATGTCCTCGAAGCAGTCCGGCTGCAGGCGGCGGATCAGATCCTTCATGCCGCGCGATTCGAGCTGGAACACCGCGGTGGTGCGGCAGGACTTGAGCAGCGCGTAGGTCGGCGCATCGTCCATCGGCAGCGTGCTCACCTCGCAGCGGCGCACTGCCCGCGGCGCGCTCGCGGTTGATGAGTGGCCACCGCGCGGTCGATGATGGTGAGCGTGCGCAGGCCGAGGAAGTCGAACTTGACCAGCCCGGCCGCTTCGACATCGTCCTTGTCGAACTGCGTGACGACGCTGCCGCCGGCGGCATCGCAGTAGAGGGGCGCGAAGTCGGTGAGCACCGAAGGGGCGATGACGACCCCGCCGGCGTGCATGCCGGCGTTGCGGGTGAGTCCCTCGAGCGAGCGCGCCAGATCGATGAGATTGCGCACCTCATCCTCGTTCTCGTAGAGCCGCTTGAGTTCGGGCTCCTTCTCGAGCGCCTCCTCGAGCGTGATGCCCAGCTCGAAGGGGATGAGCTTGGCGATGCGATCGACGTATCCGTAGGTCATGCCGAGCACGCGCCCGACATCGCGCACCACCGCCTTGGCTGCCATGGTGCCGTAGGTGATGATCTGCGAGACGCGCTCGCGCCCGTACTTGTGCGGCCACGTAATCGATGACGCGGTCGCGACCGTCCATGCAGAAGTCGATGTCGAAGTCGGGCATCGAGACGCGCTCGGGATTCAGGAAGCGCTCGAACAGCAGGTCGTAGCGCGATCGGGTCGAGATCGGTGATGCCCGAGCGCTGTAGGCCACGAGCGAGCCGGCGCCCGAACCGCGCCCCGGGCCGACCGGCACGCCGTGCTCGCGCGCCCAGCGGATGAAGTCCGCCACGATGAGGAAGTAGCCGGCGAAGCCCATCGGGCAGATGACGTCCAGCTCACTTGCGAGGCGCGCGCGGTGGCCCGCGGGCGCCGCCTCCGCCACGCCGCCGAAGCGCTGCGTGAGCCCGCGCGCGGCTTCCGCGCGCAGGAACTGTTCGGTGCTGACCTCCGCGGGCACCGGATACTGCGGCAGCCGCGCCTCGCCCAGCTTCAGCGTCAGACTGCAGCGGCGCGCGATCTCCACCGAATTGGCGAGCGCCTCGGGCATATCGGCGAACAGTGCCGCCATCTCCTGCGGGCTGCGCAGGTACTGCTGGCGCGTATAGCGGCGCACGCGCCCCGGGTCGGCGAGCAGCGCGCCATCGTGGATGCACACGCGCGCCTCGTGCGAGTCAAACTCCTCGGCTCTGAGGAAGCGCACGTCGTTGGTGGCGACCACCGGCACGCCGCGCCGCGCGGCCAGCGCCACGGCTGCACTGATGTAGGCCTCCTCGACGGGCGGCCGAGGCGCTGCAGCTCGAGGTAGAAGCGCTCGGCGAAGAGCCTGAGCCAGCAATCGAGCGCCTGCTCGGCCTCCGGCTCGCGCGCGTTGCAGCAGCGCCCGCCCGATATCGCCCTCGGCTCGCCCCGGACAGCGCGATCAGGCCGGCGACGTTCTCCGGGCGTAAGCCAGGCGCGCTCGATGCGCGGAATCGCCGCGCTCCTGGCCTTCCAGGTAGGCGCGGCTCACCAGCCGGGCGAGATTGCGGTAGCCGTCCAGGGTCTGGCACAGCAGCGTCAGGCGCGAGGGGCCGCTGTCGCTCGCCCTCCTCGCGCACCAGCAGATCCACGCCGATGATCGGCTTCATGCCCGCCGCGAGCGCTGCGCGATAGAACTTCACCATCGCGAACAGATTGTTCTGGTCGGTCACCGCCACCGCGGGCATGCCGGCGGCGGCCGACCGCGGCGACAGCTCCGGCACGCGCACGACGCTGTCGATCAGCGAGTACTCGGTGTGCAGCCGCAGATGGACGAAACCCAGTGGCATCGGGGCGGTATTAATTCTGCTCAGCCCGCTCTGTCAAGAAATCCTCTTCCGCCTCGGAGAGGCAGCGCACCGGGCTGAAGGAGCGCCGGTGCTGTACCGTCGGCGGCCGCCGGCGCAGCGCGCTCAGGTGCGCGGGCGTGCCGTAGCCCTTGTGCACGGCCAGCTCGTAGCCGGGGTAGCAGCTATCCAGCGCCTCCATCATGGCATCGCGGCTGGTCTTGGCGAGGATCGAGGCGGCGCTGATCGCCGCCACGCGCGCATCGCCGGCGACGATCGCCTCGAGCGTGCAGCGGCAGCGGCAGATCGGCGATGCGCGGGCAGCGTTGCCGTCGACGCGCACGTGCGTCGGGGCTACCGGCAGCGCCAAGCAGCGCGCGGCGCATCGCCAGCAGCGTGGCCTGCAGGATGTTCAGCAGATCGATCTCGTCGCGGTCGGCCCAGCCGATCGCCCAGGCGAGCGCGCGTGCGCGAATGATGGGCGCCAGGCGCGCGCGCTCTGCGGGCGAGAGCACCTTGGAGTCCGCGCAGCCCGCGGATGCGCCGGCGCGGGTCGAGAATCACCGCGGCGGCCACCACCGGGCCCGGCGAGCGGGCCGCGGCCGGCCTCATCGACGCCGGCGACGCGGGCAGATTACACCCCGGGGGCGCGCGCATGGCTGGGCCCGGCGGCGAAGGCGGTTCCGAGAGAGCCGAGAATGGCGTCCGCCGCGCGCGCCGCGCCGCCGCAGGCGCAGCGCACGGTGAATGGCGGTGAATTCCTGCTGCAGTTCACGCACGCGGCCCGGCTCCTCGAGCTGCTCCAGCAAGCGTCCGCCGAGCGCGGCGCCCTGCACCTGTTCCTGCAGGAACTCCGGCACCAGTGCGCGCCCGGCCAGCAGGTTCGGCAGCGAAAAGTATCGCACCTTGACCAGCCCCAGGGTGCGCAGCACGAAGGCGGTGACGGGATTGCACCGGTAGGCCACCACCATCGGCCGTCCGGTACAGCAGCGCTTCGAGCGTGGCGGTGCCGGAGGTGACGAGCGCCGCATCGGCGGCGGCGAGCGCCTGCTGCGCCTGACCGTCGAGCAGCGCGAATCGCCAGGCGCTCCCGGCACTTGCGCGACTTCCCTCGCAAAGACCTCACGCACGGCCGCCGAGGCCATGGGCGCGATGAAGCCGTAGCCGGGCTGCGCGCTGCGCGATGCGCGCGGCCGCCTCGACGAAGGGCGCGGCGAGCCGCTCACTTCGCCCAGGCGGCTGCCGGGCAGCAGCGCGATCAGCGGCACGTTCGCCTCGAGTCCGAGCTGCCGCGCGCGCGGCCGCGCGGTCGGCTCGCAGCGGAATCTGATCGGCCAGCGGATGGCCGACGAACTCGGCCCGCACGCCGTGCCGCGGTAAAGAACTCGGTCTCGAAGGGCAGCAGGCACAGCACCAGATCGCAGCGCCGCGCCGATGGTGCGCACGCGCCCCTGGCGCCACGCCCACACCTGCGGACTCACGTACTGCACGGTGGCGGATGCCGGCGCGCTTCAGGTGCGCGCGCGAGGCCGAGGTTGAACTCCGGTGCGTCGATGCCGATGAAGACATCCGGGCGCTCGCCGCAGCAAGCGCGTGCGCAGCCGCGGCGCGCAGCCGAAGCAGCCGCGGCAGGTGCTGCAGCACCTCGGCCAGGCCCATGACCGCCGAGCTCATCGGCGCGCGCCCAGGCCTCGCAGCCGGCCGCGCCATCTTCGGTCCCGCGACGCCGAAGCAGCTCGAGCTCCGGTACGCGTGCGCGCAGCGCGCCGATCAGCGCCGCGCCCGAGCTGGTCCCCGGAATGCTCGCCGGCGACGATCCCGACCCGCAGCGCGCCTGCGCGGCTGAGGGGCACGCCCGCGGCGTTCATCGCACCAGGCTGCGCGTCGGAGGCGTGGATGAAGTCGACGAACAGGCGCGATCTCGGGCTGCGTCGGCCGCCAGCGGCTCGAGGCTGCACGAGCGCCTCGGCGAGCCGCAGATCGCGAGCGATAGAGGATGCGGTAGGCCTCGCGGATGTTGCGGATCTGCTCGGCGTTGAAGCCGCGACGCTTGAGGCCCTCGGCATTGACCGCGTGCGGCACGGCGGGGTTGCCCGACGACCATGACGTACGGGGGCACGTCGCGCTGCACGATGGCGCCGCCGGCGAGAAAGGCGTGCGCGCCGATCTTGCTGAACTGGTGCACGGCGGTGAGCCCGCCGAGGATCACCCAGTCGCCGATCTTCGACGTGGCCGGCCAACATCGCGCAGTTGGCGAACACGATCTTGTTGCCGATCATGCAGTCGTGCGCCACGTGCGCGTAGGCCATGAACAGATTGTCGTTGCCGATGCGCGTCACGCCCTGATCGTGCGTCGTGCCGCGATTGATGGTGCAGTACTCGCGAAACACGTTGCGATCGCCGATCTCCAGCCGCGTGGGCTCGCCGCGATACTTCTTGTCCTGCGGCGCCTCGCCGATGGAGGCGAACTGGAAGATCTGGTTGTCGGCGCCGATGCGTCGTCGGGCCGTCGATGACCACGTGCGGCCCGATCACGGTGCGCGCGCCGATCGCGACCTCGGCGCCGATGATGCTGAAGGGGCCGACGCTCACATCCGCCGCCAGCTGCGCCTGCGGCGAGACGATCGCGCGCGGATCGATCATCTGGCCGGTCTCCGGGCGCCGACGCATCATGTCGCGCGTGCGCGACTTCCTCGTCCCCGACCAGCGGCCACGGTGGAGAAGCGCCAGATGCCCTTGCAGCGGCGCTCAAGCTGCGCCGTGAGCATCAGCTGGTCGCCCGGGCACCACCGGGCTGCGGAAGCGCGCCTTGTCGATGCCGACGAAGTAGAAGCGCGTGTTGTCGATCGGGGATGACGTCCGCGGTGACGAAGCACAGGATGCCGGCCGCCTGCGCCAGCGCCTCGATGATCATGACGCCCGGCATCACCGGCCGGCCCGGGAAGTGCCCGGGAAAGAACGGCTCGTTGTAGGTGACGTTCTTCAGCGCGCGGATGCTCTTGCCCGGGTGGCAGTTCGAGCACGCGGTCCACCAGCAGGAACGGGTAGCGGTGCGGCAGGCGCTTGAGGATCGCCTGGATGTCGAGTTGATCGGCCTCAGTCATCGTCCTGTTCCTGCTGCGGGGCTGGTTTCAGACCGCTGGCCTGCTCGAGTCTGCGGACGCGGCCTTCGAGCACGCCGAGGCGCTTGAAGCGCGCCACCAGGCGGCGCCACGTACGCGCTTCCTCAACCGGAATGCCGCTCGAGTATACGCCGGGCGCTCGATCGAGTGGCTGACCATCGAGTTGCCGGTGATCACCACATCATCGGCAGATGCTGATGTGGCCGGCGAACCCGCACGTGCGCCGCCGATCATGCAGCGCTCGCCGATGAGGGTGCTGCCGGAAACGCCGGTGCAGGCGGCGATCGCGGTATGCGCGCCGATGCGCACGTTGTGCGCCGATCATGATCAGGTTGTCGAGCTTGACGCCCTCCTCGATCACCGTGTCCTCGATCGCGCCGCGATCGATGGTCGTGTTGGCGCCGATCTCCACATCCTCGCCGATGCTGCACCGCTGCCGACCTGCGGCACCTTGAGCCAGCCGCCGCGCTCGCGGCGCGAAGCCGAAGCCATCGGCGCCGATCACCGCGCCGGGCTGCACCAGCGTGCGCGCGCCGATGCGCACGCCCGCGCCCAAGCGTGACGCGCGCGACCAGTCGCACGTCGGCGGCGAGCCGTACGTCAGCCTCGATGACACAGTGCGGGACCGACGTAGACGCGCGCGCCGATGTGCACGTCCTGCACCGATGACCGCGAAGGCGGCCACCTGCGGCGCTCGGATCGATGCGCGCACTGGCATCGACGACGCGCCGTGGCATGCACGCCCGGCACGAGCGGCGGCAGCGGGATGCAGCAGCGCGGCGATGCGCGCGTAGGTGGCGTAGGGGTTCTCGCTCACCAGCATCGCCGTCGGACAATCCTGGCGCCGCATCGCGTGCAGCACCACGGCCGCGGCGCGCGTGTGCGGCAAGCTGCGAGCGGTAGTGCGGATTGGCGAGAAAACGCGAGCGCGCCGCGTCGCGGCGGCGCCGAGCGTCGCGACGCGCTCGACCGCGATATCCGGGTCACCGCGCAGCTCGCAGCCGAAGCGCACCGCGAGCTCCCCGAGCGATACCGCCATGGCCGGAAATCCTGCCGCGCTCGCTGAAGTAACGCGCCTGCGCGCTTACTTGAGCGGCTTCGCCGGGGTCGGTGCCGGCGTGGCTGGCGCGGCGGTGCCGGGCTTGGCGGCACCGCTGTGCGCCTGCAGCGCGGCCAGCACCCCCGGCGTGATGTCGTAGGTCGGCGTCGCGTAGACCACGCCTTCGGCGTTCAGCACCAGATCGTAGTTCTGCGCCTTCGCGTAGGTGCGCACCTCTTCGACCAGGGTGCGCTGCAGGCGCGACAACTCCTCGTTGCGGCGCGCGTTGACGTCGTCCTGAAACTCCCCGCGGGCGCGCTCAAAGTCGCGCTCGCCGTCGCGCAGCTCCTTCTCGGCGCGCTGGCGCTGATCCTCGGTCATCGTGGCGCCGTCCTTCTGCAGCTTGTCCTGCCTTGGCCTTGAGCGCCTGCTCTGCGCCTGCAGAGTGCGCTGACGCGGGGCGAATTCCGCGCGCATGGCGTCCGCGACCGCCTTGCCCTGCGGCGACTCCTCCATCAGTCGCGGGGAGTCGACGATCCCGATCTTCGGCTCGGCCCATGCCGGCAGTGCGGCCAGCGCCGCCGCCGCTGCCATCGACCCACACCACCACCTTGCTGCTGATCAGAACGCTTCACGGCCATCGTACCTGTCACTGTTTAGTGATGATCGCGGGCCCGCCTGACGGGGACCCGCTTAAACCCCTAGTATCGCGTAGAACACGCCTGCGCGGCGCCTTTCTTTGCGCTTGTTCGTCCGCCTTAGAACGCGTTGCCGACCGAGAACTGGAAGCCTTCGGTCTCATCACCCCAGGTGGTGATGCCGTTGCTGGACTGGGCGTTCAGCGGCACTTGCCAAAGCTGAAGCGGAACAGACCCAGGGGCGCCAGCCACTGCACGGCGACACCCACCGAGCGCTTGATGTCCGTGAAGCTCGAGAGGTTGTAGTTGTCCGGGGTCACCCCGTCGGGCCCGTAGAACTTGATGGTCGCTGCCGGTCTGGTACACGCCGCCCATGTCGTAGAACAGGCTCACGCGCGCGGTCTGCGCCCACTTGGCCGGCATCGGAAAGATCAGCTCGTTCTGGCTGGTGATGCGCAGATTGCCGCCGTAGGGATTGCCGAACTGGTCCTTCGGCCCGAGGCGGCTCTCGCGGAAGCCGCGCACGTTGTCCGGGCCGCCGCCGAAGAACTGGCGATACGGCGGCAGGGCGGTGGTGTTGCCGAGCGGCGCGCCGTAGTCGATGCCTTCGAGGAAGGACAGCGTCCAGCCTTGCGACAGCGGCACGTACTTGACGAACTGGTAGTTGGCGACGCAGTACTGCACGTCGTCGATCGGGACGGTGATCGCGGCGGAGACGGACTGGCGCATGCCGCGGTCGGCGAACAGCGTGCGGTTGCGCGAATCCCAGTCCCAGCCCACCGACCGTCTCCACGGTCTTGAAGTCCGAGCCGTAGAAGATGTAGCTCGTTGTTGCGTCGCGTCGTCGTGCGCGATGCGGCTGTAGGGGTGACCGTTTTGCTGCACCCATTGCTGCGCCTGGATCGGCGCTGCTGAGCGAGTTGGTCAGCAGCTGCGAGCTGTTGAAGCGAGCACGCCGAAGCGCAGGTACTGGAACTCGGTGATCGGATACGCCCAGGTCGGGTCCGACGCTCAGGGTCTGCGAGGAGAAGTTGCGAGGATGAGGACACGAACTGCGTCACGTCGCGGTAGCTGAGCGAGATCGTGCGCTGCAGGTTGTCGACGTTGGTGTACGGGATTGGTCTGCTGAATGCTGTAGACCTTGCTGAAGGCACCGCCGTTGAGGTTCACGGCAATGCGCTGGCCGGTGCCGAGGAAATCCCAGTCGCGTAGCTGCCGTTGAGCACGAACTTGTAGGTCTCCGAGTAGCCGATGCCGCCGCAGAGCTGCGCAGCCGGCCCCTCCTCGATCTTGAAGTTCACATCCACCAGGTCCGGCGAGCCGGGCACCGGGGTGGTCTCGAATTCGACGCTCTTCACGTACGGCAGGCGCTGCAGGCGCTGCTTGGAGCGCTCGAGCGAGATGTTCGACAGCCAGCCGCCCTCGAGCTGGCGCATCTCGCGGCGCAGCACCTCATCGTTGATGCGGTTGGAGCCGGTGAAGCATGATGTGGCGCACGTAGACGCGGTTGCCCGGATCGACGAAGAAGCGTCAGCGACGACCTTGTGCGTGGCGTTGTCGGTCGTGGGCACCGGCTCGACCTTGGCGAAGGCGTAGCCATCGCGGCCCAGGCGGTTCTGCATCAGCTCCTGGCGTGGTGGTGATCAGCTTGCGGTTGAACGTGTCGCCCGGGATGCATCAGCAGCAGCTCGCTCAAGCTCGGCCTCCGGCACGACGAAGGTGCCGGCGAGCTTGATCTCGCGACACCTTGTAGACCGCGCCCTCGGTCGATGTTGACCGTGATGAAGATGTCTCCCTTCTCCGGCGCGATCGCCACCTGCGTCGAGTCGATGCTGGAAGTTCGCGTAGCCGCGGTCCATGTAGTAGTTGCGGATCTTCTCCAGGTCCCCCTGCAGCGACTCGCGCGAGTAGCGATCGTCCTGCTTGTACCAGGAGAGCCAGTTGGGCGTCTTCAGCTCCAGGGTGTCGAGGATGTCCTTTTCGCTTGAAGCGCGGTGTTGCCGACGATGTTGATCTGGCGGATCTTGGCGCGCGTGCCTTCCTTGATGTCGATCTTGACTTGCACGCGGTTGCCGGGCTCCTCCTCGACCTTGGTGTCGATCTTGCACCCCGTACTTGCCGCGGCGTAGTACTGATCGGTCAGGTACTGCGTGACCTCATCGAGCGCCGAGCGATCGAAGGTCTTGCCGGCCGCCAGACCCACGTTGCGCAGCGACTTCTGCAGATCCTCGGTCTTGATGTCCTTGTTGCCCTTGATCTCGAAGCTCTCGATGCGAGGGGCGCTCGAGCACCACCACCACCAGCGTGTTGCCGTCGCGGCGCAGCTGCACGTCGCGGAAAAAGCCGGTGGCGTACAGCGCGCGCATCGCCTCGCGCACGCGCTGCGGGCGTCAGATGATCGCCGATGTTGACCGGCAGGTAGTTGTAGACCGTGCCCTCGGAAATGCGCTGCAGACCCTCGATCGTGATGTCCCCGACCATGAAATCGCATGGCAGCGCCGTCGGTTCTGCGCGAGTCGCGCAGTGCACAGCGCAGGACGAGCGCCGCAGCTGCCAGCGGCTAACCGCGTTTTCATGCGTCGCGATCACCAGGACACTCTCGCTTCGCGCCATCTTCAGCGCTGCGTCAACACTCAGTGCACTGCAGCGTATCTAGGATCACCGGAGGATTCGCATCCACCGGCGGTCACTTGCAGGTCGCGGTGACGACCCCTATAGGTCACGTCAACTGAACTGGCGCGCAATGTCGTTGAACAGCGCGACACCCATCAGCACGATGAGCAGGGCGATGCCCACCTGCTGGCCGAAGGCCTGGGCGCGCTCCGACAGCGGGCTGCCCTTTAGCCATTCGACCAGCTGAAAGACGATCTGGCCGCCGTCGAGAATCGGAATCGGCAGCAGGTTCAGGAATCCCAGCGACAGTGACATAAGCACCAGGAAGCTCAGGAACGAGCGCCACGCCGGCCTCGGCGGAGTCGCCGGCGTACTCGGCGATCGACAGCGGGCCGCTCAGATTCTTCATCGACACCTTGCCCGATGCAGCATGCGCCAGAACAGCCGCGCCCTGCAGCAGCGGTCATGTCCCAGGCCTCGATCGTCGGCGCGCGCCGAGCGCCGCCGGCAGCGACAGGTCGGTGTGCACGCAGCATGCTGTCGGATAGGCGATCGCCGGCGGCTGCGCACGCGGATGCGGCCCGACGCGCTTGCCGTCTACGTCCTCGCCCGCCACCGGCACCGCGACCGTGTGCGTCGCGCCGCCGCGCCGGTAGTCGATGCTGATGCGCGTGATCCGGGTGGGCGCTGGATGCAGTCGACGATCTCGCGGAAGTCGTGCACCGGCTCGCCGTTGATCGGCGACGATGCGATCGCCGGCCTGCAGTCCGGCGCGCGCCGCCGGCCCGTCGGCGCTCGACCGCGCCGAGCACCGCCGGATCGGCGGCATCCAGAACTGGAAGCCCAAGTCCGCGGAACAGCTCCGCAGGGCTCGGTCAGGCGGCGGCGCTGCGGCCGGATCGGGCACGGTCGAGGTCGGCGTTGCGCGCGCTCGCCGTCGCTGCCGCGCACGCCGAGCGCGATCTGGCGCGCTGGCGCTGACCGCATCGAGCAGACCGAGTACCACATCGCGCTGGCCCGCGACCGCGCATGCCGTTGATCGCGACGATCTCATCGCCGCGCTTGAGGCCGGCGCGCGCCGGCGATCGAGTCGGCGGTCGACGTCGCCGAGCGCGGCCGCACCTCGGTGACGCCGCTCGACCCAGAACATGCCCCAGCAGCACCAGCACGGCGAAGACGATGTTGAAGGCCGGGCCGGCGAGCAGCACCACGATGCGCTGCCAGGGCGGCCGGCGGGTGAAGGAGCGCGGCAGCTCCGCGGGCGCGACCGGCCCTTCGCGCTCATCGAGCATCTTCACGTAGCCGCCGAGCGGCATGGCGGCGATCACGTACTCGACGCGGTCGGCGCCGGCCACGTGCTTCAGCAGCGGCTTGCCGAAGCCCACCGAGAAGCGCAGCACCTTGAAGCCCAGTCGCCGCGCCACCCAGTAGTGGCCGAACTCGTGCACCGTGACCAGCAGGCAGACGGCGACGATGAACCAGCAACAGCGTACCAGATCAAACTCATGCGTGAGCGCCCTTCATGCGATGCACTTCTCGTCATGCCGAGCGATCCGCTCACGTGCGCGCGCCCTGCCTTCTGCGTCGGCCGCCAGAACCTCCTCCAGCCCGCCGATCGCTCCCCCTGTGCCCCTGCTCCATCACGGCTTCAATGACCGCCGGCAATCCCGGAAAGTTCAATCGGCGCTCGAGGAACGCCTGCACCGCCACCTCGTTGGCGGCATTCAGCATGCACCGGATGCAGCCCGCCGGCGCGCGCCGCCGCCTGCGCCAGCGCGAGGCAGGGGAAGCTTGCTCGGTATCGGGCGCCAGGAAATCCAGCCGCCCGGCCTTGAGCAGATCGAGAAATTCTACACCGGCGTCGATGCGCTCGGGCCACGCCAGCGCGTGGGCGATCGGCGTGCGCATGTCCGGTGCAGCCCAGCTGCGCCAGCACCGAGCCGTCCACGTACTCGACCAGCGAGTGCACGATGCTCTGCGGGTGCACGAGGATCTCGACCTGCGCGGGCGTCATGCCGAACAGCAGGCACGCCTCGATCAGCTCCAGCCCCTTGTTCATCAGGGTCGCCGAATCGACCGAGATCTTGCGGCCCATGTCCCAGTGCGGATGCGCACAGGGCCTCCGGGCGTCGCGCTCGCCAGCGCCTCGGCGCGGCAGTGTCGCGGAAGGGTCCGCCGGAGGCGGTCAGCAGCAGCCGCGCAGCCGGGCGGCGCGACGCCGGTGCGTGTGCCGGGCGGCAGGCACTGGAAGATCGCGTTGTGCTCGCTGTCGATCGGCAGCAGCGTCGCGCCCGAGCGCGCACCGCCGCGATCAGCAGCGGTCCGGCCATCACCGAGGATTCCTTGTTCGCCAGCAGCAGGCGCTTGCCGGCACGCGCCGCCGCGAGCGTCGAGCGCAGACCCGCCGCGCCGACGATCGCCGCCATGACGTAGTGCACCTCGCGGCAGGGCCGCCAGCTCCTCGAGCGCGCCGGCGCCGGCGAGGATGCGCGTGCCGGGCGCCTGGGTGCCGCAGCAGTTCGCGTCAGCTGCGCCGCGGCCGCCGGGTCCGCGAGCGCCGCGTACGGCGGGTGCGAAGCTGCAGGATCTGCGCGAGCGAGCTTCGCGGCGTTGCTGCGGGCCGCAAGCGCCGACGAGGCGAAAGCGCTCGCGGGTGGCGCGCCAGCACATCGAGCGTGCTCCACCGACCGAGCCGGTGGAACCCAGCACGGCCACGCCGATCATGCGCACCGACCCCCAGCAGCGTGAGCCCGAGCACCAGCACCGGTGCGGCGCGGTGACGCTGTCGATGCGATCCATGACGCCGCCGTGGCCCGGAAACAGCGTGCCGCTGTCCTTCAGACCCACGAAGCGCTTGAGCAGGCTCTCGGTCAGATCGCCGACCACCGAAAAGGCCACCGCCGCCAGGCACAGCGGCAGGAAGGGCAGTGCGGGCAGGCGAAACCAGGCCGCCCCGGCGAGCGCACACCAGGCCGCTCAGCAGCATCCCGCCGAGCACCCCTTCCCAGGTCTTGGCCGGGGAAACCTGCGGCGCCAGGTGCACGCGGCCGAAGTGCCGCCCGCAGAAGAATGCGCCGGTGTCGGCGACGCCACACGCAGCAGCAACGCGAACAGCATCCACTGCGCCCCGTGCGGCGAGGCCAACGCGCAGGCGCACCAGCGCCAGCCAGGCCGGCACGCAGCGCCAGCACGCCGGCGAGTGCCGCCGACCAGGCGGCAACGCGGCGCGGCGCGAGCGCCACCCAGAGCAAGCGCCACACACCACCAGAGCAAGCGCCAGCTGCAGCACGAGGTTGCGGCCGCCGGGGCTGACGGAGATCGACCAGGCCGCACCCATGAGCAGGCCGATCAGCAGCACGTACGCGAAACGCAGCGCCGAGCCGGGCAGCGCGCAGAAACGCCGACCATTCCCAGGCGCCCAGCAGCACGACCAGCGTCACCAGGATGACGCGTCGCAGCGGGCGGCAGCAACAGCAGCGACAGCCAGCAGCACCGCGACCAGCACGGCGGCCGTGAGGATGCGTTTGCGTAGCGCTTCGCTCACGAGACCGCGTTGCGCGGCGGTCCGGCCGAAGCGCCGCTCGCGGCCGGCGAAGAACTGCAGCGCCGCCTCGAATTCCGCCACCGCGAAATCCGGCCACAGACAGTCGCTGAAGTAGAGCTCGGCGTAGGCGAGGTTCCAGAGCAGAAAGTTGCTGATGCGCTGCTCCCCGCCGGTGCGGATGAACAGATCCGGCTCGCGGCAGGCCCGCCAGACTCATGGCGGCCGCAAAGCGCGCCTCGGTCGATCTCCTCGGGCCGCAGCGCGCCGCTGGCGCATTCGCGCGCAAGGCGTCTGCGCGGCCTGCACGATATCCCAGCGGCCGCCGTAGCTCAAGCGCCACCTGCAGCTTCAGCGCCTGATTGGCGGCGGTGCGTCTGCTTCGGCGGCGGCGATGCGCGCCTGCAGGCGCACCGCGAGGCCCTGGCGCGTCGCCGATGAAGCGCACGCGCACGCCCTTGGCGATGCAGTTCCTCGATCTCGCGCTCGAGCGACTCGACGAAACAGGCTCATCAGGCCTGCGACCTCGTCGCGCGGACGCGCCCCAGTTCTCGCTGCGAGAAGGCAAACAGGGTGAGCGCCCCGATGCCGCGGCGCGCGCATTCCTCGATCACCATGCGCACGGGCTCGACGCCGGCCTTGTGGCCGGCAGTGCGCGTGAGGCCGCGCGCGCGCGCCCAGCGGCCGTTGCCGTCCATGATGATGGCGATGTGCCGCGGCAGCGGCCTTGGCGGTGGCGCGGTGCCACTCAAACCTGCATGATCTCCTTTTCCTTGGCGGCCAGCAGCTGATCGATCTCGGCGACGTGCTTGTCGGTGAGCTTCTGCATCTCCTCCTTCCGCGCGCCGCTCGTCGTCCTGCGAAACGAGCTTCTCCTTCAGCATTTCCTTGATGTCGGCCATCACGTCGCGGCGCACGTTGCGCACCGCTACGCGGGCGTTCTCGGCATCCTGGCGCACGCATCTTGGTGATGTCGCGCCGGCGCTCCTCGGTCAGCGGCGGCATCGGCATGCGGATCACCGTGCCGGCGGTCATCGGCGTCAGCCCGAGGTCGGACTTGTAGATCGCCTTCTCGATCGCCTGCACCATGCTCTTCTCCCACGGCGAGACCACCAGCGTGCGCGCCGTCCTCGACGCGATGCTCGCCACCTGCTGCAGCGGCACCTCCGAGCCGTAGTAGTCGACCTTCAGGTGCTCGACCAGGCTCGGGTGGGCGCGCCCGGTGCGCAGCTTCTTCAGGTCCGCCTGGAAGGTCTGCTACGCACTTTGCCATGCGCTCGCGCGCATCCTTCTTCAGATCTTCGAGCATGGGTGGTTACCTCCTCGATGCTTGCGCCGCTCACTCGAGCGTGACGGCCGTGCCGATGTCCTCGCCGCGCACGATGCGCGGTCAGATCCCCGGGATTGTTGAGATTGAACACGCGCAGCGGCAGGCGATTGTCGCGGCACATGACGATCGCGGTCGCATCCATCACGTTGAGCCGCTCGTCCAGTACCTTATCGAAGGTCAAGCGCGTGATAGCGCGTCGCCGTCGGGTTGCGCACCGGATCGTCCGAGTACATGCCGTTCACCTTGGTGGCCTTCAGCAGCACTGTCCGCCTCGATCTCGATGGCACGCAGCGCCGCGGCGGTATCGGTGGTGAAGAACGGATTGCCGGTGCCGGCGGCAAAGATCACCACGCGGCCCTTCTCCAGGTGGCGCACGGCGCGGCGGCGGATGTAGTCCTCGCACACCTCGTTGATGCGGATCGCGGACATGACGCGCGCGTGCAGCCCCAAGCTCTCGAGCGCATCCTGCATGGCGAGCGCGTTCATCACGGTCGCCAGCATCCCCATGTGATCGGCAGTGACCCGATCCATGCCGGCGCGCGCCAGCCCCGCGCCGCGAAAAATGTTGCCGCCGCCGATCACCACCGCGACCTGCACGCCCATCGCCTGCACGATCGCCTGCATCTCGCCGGCGATGCGCTTGATCACGGCCGGATCGATGCCGTAGTCGGCCGCTGCCCATGCAGGGCCTCGCCGGAGAGCTTCACCAGGATGCTCGAGTACCGCGCCTTCGCTTGCGTCATCGCCCTTCTCCTTATCGCCGATGGAAAAAACCCCGCGCGCGGCGGGGTTCTCTCCTTGGGATCGCTCGCGGCGTGCTGTCAGTGCCTGCCCGCGGGCCCGGCGCTCTTGACCTGCGCCATGACCTCGGCGACGAAGTCGTCCTGCTTCTTCTCGATGCCGGCGCCGACCTCGAAGCGCTCGAAGCGCAGCACTTCGCGCCTTGGCGCCCTTCAGCAGCTTCTCGATCGTCTGCGTCCGGATCCTTGACGAAGGGCTGGCCCGGCAGGGTGATCTCGCCCAGCGCCTTGCGCAGCCGGCCCTCGACCATCTTGGCGACGATCTCGGGCGGCTTGCCCTCGCGCTGCGGCCTGCTCGGTCAGGATCTCGCGCTCCTTGGCCACGCACCTCGGCCGGCACGTCCGCTGGTGCTCAGGTAGCGCGGGTTGCTGGCCGCCACGTGCATCGCCAGATCGTGCGCGAGCGCCGCGGCGCCGCCCTCGAGCGCCACCAGCACGCCGATGCGCGTGCCGTGCACGTAGGCGCCCAGATGCTCGGCGGAGCTCGAGCACCGACGAAGCGCCGCACGCTGATGTTCTCGCCGATCTTGGCGACCAGCGCGCGGCGGCGCTCCTCGACGCTCTCGCCGGCGGCAAGCTCGGCGTCTCAGCAGGGCGGCCACGTTCGACCGGCTTGCCGGCGAGGGCGCTCTGCGGCCACCGCGTGCGCAAAGCCGCGGAAGTCCTGCTCGCGCGCGACGAAATCGGTCTCGCAGTTGATCTCGACCATCGCGGCGGCGCGCCCATCGGCGGAGCGCTCGATCACGATCGACGCCCTCGGCGGCCACGCGCGCCGCCTTCTTGTCCGCCTTGGCGAGGCCCTGCTTGCGCATGAGCTCGGCGGCGGCATCCAGGTCGCCCTTGGTCTCCACCAGCGCCTTCTTGCACTCCATCATGCCCGCGCCGGTGCGCTCGCGCAGCTGCTTGACTGCATCTGCTGTGATGTTCATGGGAAAAGTTCAGTCCCTAAGCTCTTATTCGGTCGTCTCGGCGCCCGTGCCTGCGCCGCCGCGTCCCTTGCGCCGCCCGGCACCGCCAGCCGGGCGGCGTGCCACGGCCGCCGGGGGCGGCACGCTGCTCGCAACCGGCTACGGCCTCGACGGGCTCATCGGCTTCCAGCTCATCTTCCTCCGGTACCGCCTCGACTCCGGCCACGGCCGGCACCTGGACCGCCGGCAGGCGCCGGCGCGCCGGGGCCTTCTTGCGCACGGCCGCCTGCGGACGCTGCCGGCCGCGCGCGGCTCTTCTTGCGCGGATTGCCGGCCTCATCCAGTTCGACGAACTCATCCTCGCCCACGGCGACCTGCGGCACGGACTGCTTGCCCTCGAGCACCGCATCGGCGATGCCGCTGGCGTACAGCTGGATGGCGCGCATGGCGTCATCGTTGCCCGGGATCACATAGTCGATGCCATCGGGGGAGCAGTTGGTGTCGACGATCGCCACCACCGGGATACCGAGCTTCTTGGCCTCGTGGATCGCGATGTTCTCGTGGCCGACGTCGACCACGAACAGCGCATCGGGCAGCGACTCCATGTGCTTGATGCCGCCCAGGCTGCGCTCGAGCTTGATCCATCTCGCGCCGCAGCTGGGTGGCTTCCTTCTTGCCGCGCTTGTCCAGCGCGCCGGAGGCGGCGAGCTCGGTGATCTCCGCCAGGCGCTTGATCGACTGGCGGATGGTCTTGAAGTTCGTGAGCATGCCGCCCAGCCAGCGCTGGTTGACGATACGGCATGCGCGCAGCGCTCGGCTTCCTTCTGAATCGCATCGCGCGCCGAGCGCTTGGTGCCGACGAACAGCACCGTGCCGCCATCGGCGATCACGCCCTTGATGAAGGTCGCCGCCTCCGCATACAGCGGCTGCGTCTTCTCAAGGTTGATGATGTGGATCTTGTTTCGCTCACCGAAGATGAAAGGGGCCATCTTCGGGTTCCAGAAGCGGGTCTGATGTCCGAAATGGACACCCGCCTCCAGCATCTGTCGCATGGACACGCCGGGCATGAAAAACTCCTGTGTGGGTTGAGCCTCCGCGCATCCCCGTGACCATCCTGAAGAGCCCCGAAAGGGCCTTGAAGGACACCCAGTCACTAAGGTTCGTGATGCGCGTGTGGGTTGCGTTGCCAAAAAAGGCCGCGCTTTATACCATGAAGTTCCCGTCGGAACAATGTCTTACGGGCGTAGCGCCCCGCATGGGCTCAGGTCGCCGGCACCATTCGGACCCTATGCACGTGACGATCAAGACCGCGGAAGAGCAGGAAAAAATGCGCATCGCCGGGCGCCTGGCGGCCGAGGTGCTCGACATGATCGGCGAGCACGTGGTCCCCGGGGTCACGACCGAGGAGCTCGACCGCATCTGCCACGACTACATCGTCAACGTGCAGCGCTCGATGCCGGCCAACGTCAACTACCGCGGCTTCCCGAAGACCATCTGCACCTCGGTCAATCACGTGGTCTGCCACGGCATCCCGAACGATCAAGCGCCTGAAGGCCGGCGACATCGTCAACATCGACGTCACCGTCATCAAGGACGGCTTTCACGGCGACACCAGCCGCATGTACTTCGTCGGCAAGCCCGCCGCGCACGCCCAGCGCCTGGCGGACACCTGCTTCGATGCGATGTGGCGCGGCATCGAGGTGCGTGCGCCCGGGCGCGCACCTGGGCGATATCGGGCATGCGATCCAGAGCTTCGCCGAGGAACGACGACTTCTCGGTCGTGCGCGAGTACTGCGGCCACGGCATCGGGCGCGTCTATCACGAGGATCCGCAGGTGCTGCACTACGGCGAGCCGGGCACCGGGCTTGAGCTGCAAGCGCGGCATGATCTTTACCATCGAGCCGATGGTCAATGCCGGCAAGCGGCACGTGCGGCTGCTGCCCGATGGCTGGACGGTCGTCACCAAGGATCACTCGCTCTCGGCGCAGTGGGAGCACATGGTGCTCGTCACCGACAGCGGTCATCGATGTCTCACGCTCGGCGCGGCCGCGCGATCGCACTGACGTACGCTGCCCGATGGCTGCCGAAGACACGGAGCTCGAGCCGCAAGCACCGCTCACCCGGTCGCCGCTCGCCTGGCCGCTGCTCACGCGCCTGCCGGCGCTGCTGGCCGAGCTCGACGCAGCGCGGGCGCCTGGCGCGAACTTCTGCAGTCAGGCCCACGAGGAACTGAAGCAGCGCTTCCTCGCCGAGGAGCCGGTCGAGGAGCTGGTGCACGCGCGCGCCGCGCTTCATCGACGTGGTGCTGCGCACGGCTCTGGCGCAAGCACCTGCGCGGCCGACTGGCGACACGCCTGGGCGCTGGTGGCCGTGGGCGGCTACGGGCGCGGCGAGCTGCACCCGTCCTCGGACGTCGACATCCTGGTGCTGGTGCCCGCAGCCGCTGGCCGATGGCGCCGAGCGCGCCAGCGTCGAGCAGCTGGTCGCCTTCCTGTGGGACATCGGCCTTGAGGTCGGGCACAGCGTGCGCACGGTCGCGGAGTGCGCCGAGGAGAGCGCCGCCGACGTCGGCGTCATGACGACGCTGCTGGAGTCGCGCCTGCTCGCCGGCTCGCGCCGAGCTGCTGGCGCGCCATGCGCGTCGCGCTGGCGCCCGGAGCGCATCTGGCCGGTGCGCGAGTTCTTCGAAGCCAAGGTGCGCGAGCAGCAGCGAGCGGCACCTGAAGGCCAACGACACCGCCTACAACCTCGAGCCCAACGTCAAGACCGGCCCGGGCGGACTGCGCGACATCCAGACCATCGCCTGGGTTGCCAAGCGCCACTTCGGCGCCGACATCGCTCGATGGGCTGGTCGACGCACGGGTTTCTGACGCCGGCGGAGCTGCGCCGGCTGAAGCAGGCGCAGGCGTTCCTCTGGAAGGTGCGCTTCGGGCTGCACACGCTCACCGGCCGGCACGAGGATCGGCTGCTGTTCGATCACCAGATCCAGCTCGCCCAGAGCTTCGGCTACGAGGATGCCTCCTACACGCTCGCGGTCGAGCAGTTCATGCAGCGCTACTACCGCACGGTCATGGACGTGAGCGCTGCTCAACGAGCTGCTGCTGCAGCTGTTCCGCGAGGCGATCCTCACCGAGAGCGAGCCGCCGCAGCCGCTCAATGCGCGCTTCCAGGTGCGCAACGGCTCGCTCGAGGCGGTCAGCGAGGATGTGTTCGCGCGCACCCCTTCGGCGCTGCTGGAGCTGTTCGTGCTGCTGCAGCAGAACCCGCAGATCCGCGGCGTGCGCGCCTCGACCATGCGCGCGGTGGCGCGCAACCTGTGGCTGATCGATGAGGAGTTTCGCCAGAACCCGCGCCACCACCGGCTGTTCCTGGAGATCCTGCGCGCGCCGCGTCGGCGTGACGCACGAGCTGCGGCGCATGAACAACTACGGCGTGCTCGGGCGCTACATCCCGGCCTTCGGCCGCGTGGTCGGGCGCATGCAGTACGACCTGTTCCACGCCTACACGGTGGATGCGCACACGCTGTTCGTGGTCAGCAACCTGCGCCGCCTGGCGATCCCGCGAGTTCGACCACGAGCTGCCGACTGGTCTCGGCGATCATGCAGCAGCTGCCCGAAGCCCGAAATCGCCTACCTGGCCGCGCTGTTTCACGACATCGCCAAGGGCCGCGGCGGGGATCACTCGGAGCTGGGCGCGGTGGATGCCGAGGCGTTCTGCCTCGAGCAGGGCCTGTCGCGCTACGACGCGCGCCTGGTGGCGTGGCTGGTGCGCAATCACCTGCAGCTGTCGATCACCGCGCAGAAGCAGGACATCGGCGATCCGCAGGTGATCAACGCGTTCGCGCGCAAGGTCGGCGATGAGACGCACCTGGATTATCTGTACGTGCTCACCTGCGCCGATGTGCGCGGCACCAATCCGAAGCTGTGGAACTCCTGGAAGGCCTCGCTGTTCCACGAGTTCTACGAGCGCGTCAAGCGCGCGCTGCGCCGCGGGCTCGAAAGCCCGATCGATCAGGAGGAGCTGGTGCGCGAGACCCAGGACGCCGCGCGGCGCGCTGCTGCTCGAGCACGGCATCGCTGCGGAGGCCATCGAGCGCGCCTGGGCGCGCTTCCCGACCGCGTATTTCCTGCAGCACACGCCCGAGGAGATCGCCTGGCACACGCGCGCTGCTCGCCGAGCGCGACGCCGGCGCCGATGAGCCGCTGGTCGTCGGTCGAGCCGCGCAGCGAGCGCGGCACCACCGCGGTGCTGATCTTCGCGCCGCACGCGCCGTCATGGCTTCGCGCGCACCACCGCGGTGCTCGATCAGCTCGGGCTGAACATCGTCGATGCGCGCATCACCCCGATCGGCGATGGCTTCTCGCTCGACTCTGTATCACGTGCTCGAGGACGACGGCGCGCCGATCACCGACGCGGACCGGCGCAGGCCGAGATCGAGCAGGCGCTGTGGCGCTCGCTGCAGCGGCCCGACGATGCGCCGTTTGCGGTCTCGCGCCGCGCGCCGCGCCAGGCGCGCATGTTCAACACGCCCGACGCACATCGCGCATCAGCGTTGATGAGCGCAACCGCCGCTCGGTGCTCGAGCTGACCGCCGGCGATCGCCCGGGACTGCTGTGCGATGTCGGCAAGGTGCTGATGGCAGGAGCGCATCGAGCTGCACGCCGCCAAGATCATGACCGTGGGCGAGCGCGCCGAGGACGTGTTCTACCTCACCGATTTTAACAACCGGCCCCTCAGTGCCGGCGCCGCCGAACGCCTCAAGCAGCACCTGGCGCAGGCGCTCGATGAGCGCCAGGCGGCGCTGCGCCAGCCCTCCGCGGGTCCCGTGCCGGCATGAATCCGCGCCTCGAGGCGCTGCACGCCTGTCCCTGCGTGCGCATCCTGCTCGTGCCGCCGCCGCGCCAATGCGTGGCAGCGGCCGAACGGATGCGGGATTTCCTGCGCGTGCGTGCGGCCGCCGTGCCAAACTTACTCACATGAGCGAGCCTGCAGCCCTCCGGGGCGTGATCGATGCCGCGTTTGAGCAGCGCGCGCAGCTGACTCCGGGCAACATGTCGGATGATCTCGACGATGCCATCGCCGAGTCGCTCGCGCTGCTGGACTCGGGCGCGGCGCGCGTTGCCGAGCCGCACGCGGGCGGCTGGATCCTCAACGAGTGGCTGAAGAAGGCGGTGCTGCTGTCCTTTCGCACCCGCGACAACGAGCTCGTGCGCGCGGGCTACACCAACTTCTACGACAAGGTGCCGCTGAAGTACGCGCACACGAGCGAGGCACAGCTGCGCGCGGGCGGCACACGCATCGTGCCGCACGCCATCGTGCGCCACGGCGCCTACGTGGCGCCGAACGTGGTGCTCATGCCCAGCTACGTCAACATCGGCGCCTACATTGGCTCCGGAACCATGGTGGACACCTGGGCGACAGTCGGCTCGTGCGCCCAGATCGGCAGCAATGTGCACCTCTCCGGCGGCGTCGGCATCGGCGGTGTGCTCGAGCCGCTGCAGGCCGCCCCCACCATCATCGAGGATGATTGCTTCATCGGCGCGCGCTCCGAGATCGTCGAGGGGGTGATCGTCGAAGCAGGCTCGGTCATCTCCATGGGCGTATTCATCGGCCAGAGCACGCGCATCTACGATCGCACCACGGGGCTGATCCTGCGCGGGCGCGTGCCCGCAGGGTCCGTGGTGGTCTCGGGCACTTTGCCGGCGGCGGATGGCAAATACAGTCTCTACTGCGCAGTGATCGTCAAGCGCGTCGACGCACAAACGCGCGCCAAGACCTCCATCAATGATCTGCTGCGCAGCGTCGACTCCGCCTGAGCCCGCGCAGCACCGATCCTCTAGCGCTCACTCATGCGCAGCCCGGCAGCTCCGGCGGCCGCGAGGCGGCCTCTTGCGCGTACCTTGGCGCCGACCGCGCGGAAGGCGCGCGCGCCACGGCGCTGCGTCTCGGCATCGAACGCGCGGTAGACGCGTATCAGCTGCCGGCCGAAATCGGTAAGGCTTGAGCCACCGCCGTGTTGACCGCCCTTCTGCGCGCGCGTCACCGGCTCCTTCAGACAGCGGTTGAGGCTGTCGAGCAGCTGCCAGGCGCGCCGATAGCTCATCCCGAGGGTGCGTGCGGCTTCTGACAGCGAGCCGCTCGTACCGATGTGCTCGAGCAGGGCGATCTTGCCCGGCCCGATGCCAAGCTCCGGACCCAGGTCCACCCGAAAACGAATGATTGCGCCCGACATAACCTTCTCTCCTCAGTACCGCACCCGCCGGTAACGCGCCGCCGGCTTTGCGGTGGCCGGCGATGCTGGCGGCCGACCCTGTGGTTATAACGATATGGCGCGCAGATGTTAGCTGCCGCACGCCTGATACCGATCTGTGACGGCTCTGTGACTGACTCTATACCCGCCGCTCCCTAGCATCTTCGCACGCCCGGCCACGGACGGACGAGTGCCGCACCCCTCGTGTGCGCCCGCAGCGCGAGGACGAACACTGCGCGGTTGAGTGGGCGCAGCAAGATGACAGGGAACGCAAAGATGAGATTCTTCCGTGTTGCAACCGTGCTCGCGTTACTCACCCTCGCCGCCCGGGCGCAGGCGCAAACCGCTGCGTACTCAGCGGGCGCTGCGGATAACGGCCACCTCACCTGGAACGGCATCACGCTCTATGGCGTCATCGATCTGGGCCTGCAGTACCAGACGCATGGGGCGCCGGCGAGTGATTACATTGCGTACAGCACCGAGCCGGTCATTCAGAAAAACAGCAACGGCTCGATCACTGCGCTGACTTCGAGTCCCCTGAGCTGGTCGCGCATCGGGCTGGCGGGCAATGAGCCGCTCGCGGGGGACTGGTCGGGCGTGTTTCGCCTGGAAACCTATTTCAACCCGACCTCGGGCAATCTCAGTGACGGATTGAAATCCCTCACGCTGAACAACGGGCGCGCGCTTGCCGACCAAACCGCCAACCTCGACAGCAGCGTCGCCGGGCAGCTCTTCGGGGGGGCCGCCTTGCTCGGGATAAGCTCGCTCACCTACGGCACGCTCACCTTCGGGCGCCAGGCCACCGTGCTCGCCGATGGCATCGTCAGGTACGACGCGATGGAGGACGGCGTGGACTCGGGGCACGCGTTCTCGCTGCTTGGCGGCTCGCGCACGGCCTCGGGCGGCGGGGTGACGCAGGACACGCGCCTCGATCATTCGGTGAAATACGCAGCCCACTACCGCTGGCTGCACCTCGGGGCGCTGTATCAGCTCAACGGCTCCAGCGGCTCGGCCAACACCGCCCTACAGGCCCAGCTCGGCGCCAGCTTCGCGGGCGCCTCGATCGATGCCTATTACTCCAAGAAGTACGACGCAATCTCCGCCAACGCCCTGACCGCGGCCCAGCTGCAGGGCCTGAGCCCGGCTTATTCTGCGAGCCACTCGCTCGCGGCCACGGTGTCCGACGACAGCGCCTACGCGCTCATGGGGCTGTACGACTTCACGAGGGTGAAGCTGTACGCCGGCTACGAGCACATCAGCTTCGCCAATCCGCGCACGCCGCTCACGCCCGGGTATCTGGACATCGGCGGTTACGTGCTCGCTTACGTCACCAACAACGCCTACAACAACGAGCGGATCCTGCAGGTGTTCTGGGGCGGCGCCCGGTGGCGCGTGACGCCCAGGTTTTCACTGACGGCCTCGTACTACGGCTACCACCAGGACAGCTTCGCCACCGGCAAGAACGCCGGCTGCGCCAGCACGGTCAACAGCGGCTGCAGCGGGCGCGAGAATGCCGTCAGTGTGCTCGGCGACTATCGCTTCACCCCGCGCTTTGATATCTATCTGGGTACCTTCTGGTCGGCGGTGGCGGACGGGCTCGCCAGCGGTTTCCTCAACTCCTCCACGCTCACCAGCACCTTCGGCCTGCGCTTCGCGTTCTGAGCGCAGGCAGAGTGCCCGCAACACAGCGACGATCGCGTCACATCAGCCCCGCAGCTCTGTCGCCAGGGGTTGGCGGATGCGAAACGTACTGCCCTCACCCGGGGTGCTGCGCACTTCCACGAGCGCGCCGTGCGCGGTGCAGATCGACTTGACGATCGAGAGTCCCAGGCCCGCTCCGCCCTGCTCGCGCGAGCGTGAGCCATCGACGCGGTAGAAGCGCTTGAACACGTGCGCGAGGGCTTCCGCGGGGATGCCCGGGCCGTTATCGGTGACCTCGAGCACCGCGTGGCCGTTCTCGGGCCGCACGTTCAGTGACACCCGCCCGCCGCTCGGGGTGTACTTGATGGCATTGTCGAGCAGGTTCACCACCACCTGCTTCAGGCGCGCGCGATCGCCCTGCACCCTCACCGCGCCCTCGGAGCTGCAGCTGACGCTCACCTGCTTGTCCTCGGCGAGCAGGCTCATCTGCTCGGCGGTGCTGGTGGCCAGCTCCGCCAGATCAAAGCTCACCCATTCGGCCGGTGGCTCCCCGGCATCCAGCCGCGACAGGGCGAGCAGGTTCTCGACGATCTTCGCCAGCCGCTCCACCTCTTCGAGCACGCTGCCGAGGGTCTCGCGCGTCTCGCGATGAAGCGAGCCGTCCTGGGCGAGACTTTCAAGTTCACCGCGCATCACGGTGAGCGGCGTGCGCAGCTCATGCGAGGCATCGGCGACGAATTGCTTGGAGCTGCGCAGCGCGTCCTCCAGACGGCTGATCATGTGATTCAACGACACCGAGAGTCGCTCGATCTCATCGCCGCTGCGCACCACCGGCAGCCGCTCACTCAGGTTGTGCTGGCTGATCGCTTCGGCCTTGTGCGTTATGCGCTCAACCGGCAAAAGCGCGCGCCGCACCAGCACGAATCCGCCCGCCACGGCTGCCACGACCGCCAGGGGCAACCCGACCGCGAGCATCACCAGCACGCGCCGCAGCGTCGCCTCACTCGCCGCTCCGGACGTGCCAACCTCGACCCGATAGGCGGTGCCGTCGCGGCCGCGGGTGTCCTGGGCGGCGATGAGGAGCGAGCCGCCGGGCAGCTGAAGATTGCGCATCGGGCGCGCCCCGGTCGCTTGAGGCACCTGCGCCGGATCGTAACGTGCATCCTTGGGCGGCCCCGAGACATAGACGACCGTCCCGTCGGCGCGGGTGATGCGGATGAAGCGGTCATTGGCCTCGGGCGAGTACAGGTTCTCCACCTGCGCGCCGAGGCTCGGCTCCTGCGCGCGGCTCACGTGCGCCACCAGGGTATCGGCGATCTGCCGCGCGCGCCGCGCCTGCGTGTCCAGCAGGTTCGCCTCGAGGTAATGCCGCAGGGAAAGGAAGGTCAGAATTCCCAGCAGCACGAAGACCAGCGTGAGCACGCCCGCGTACCAGGCGACGAGGCGTACGCTTAAGGAGCGCGAGTTCACGAATCCGGGCTGTCGCCGAGTCCGTAGCCGACCCCGCGCACCGTGCGGATCAGCTTCAGCGGGTAGGGATCATCGACCTTGGCACGCAGGTGGCGCACGTACACGTCCACGATATTGGTCAAACCCTCGAAACTCTGGTCCCACACGTGCTCGATGATCATGGTACGGGAGAACACGCGCCCGGGATTGGCCGCCAGATACTCAAGGAGTGCGTACTCCTTGGGCGTGAGCTCGATGCGACGTCCCGCGCGGCGCACCTGCTGCGTCAGGCGGTCCACCTCCAGGTCCGCCACGCGCAAGACGCTCGAGCGGGCGACCGGTCCCCGCCGCAGCAGCGCTTTCACGCGCATGATCAGTTCGGCGAAGGCAAAGGGCTTGGTGAGATAGTCGTCCGCACCCGCCTCGAAGTGCTGCACTTTCTGCTCCATGGCATCTCGTGCGGTGAGGATCAGGATCGGCACCTGCTGATTCTTGCGCCGGATGCGCTTGAGCAGCTCCGTGCCACTTAAGACCGGAAGCATTAAGTCAAGAATGATGAGATCGTAGTCGTAAGCCTCGGCGAGCGCCCACCCCTGCTGGCCGTCTTCGGCGACGTCCACGGCATAGCGCTCGGCGCGCAGCGCGCGCGCCACTAGGTCGGATACTTTCTTCTCATCCTCGACGAGGAGCATTCGCATCAGGTTCTCCCTCAGCCCTAGGGGACCACAGGTGCATTAAAGCGCTCCAAAACGTCGATTAAATACCATTCAGAAAGGGTAGTTGACTTCTAACAATCTGATTTGTAATAATTTTTGTCAGCGCCAGCGCCCAAAGCTGGCGCGGTCTGCACCGAGGCATATGCGCGACAAGTGTCATACAACCGTCATGTTTATGCATTCGGACCGTCACATAGCTGAAGCAGAGTGGGCGCGCTGATCCGTGGCAGTTCACGGCGGCTATGGCGTCGCACTTTCGCATCACTCTTGCGGAGTGGGCGTTCGGGGATCGACACCGCGTCAGCTCTTAAAACTAGAGGAATCTCGAAGATGACACCCATCCGTGCCTGTCTATTACTGTCTTCAATGGCGGCAGCCGGAGTCGCGCAGGCGCAGAGCGCGGCACCGAAGGACGACAGCAGCCTCACCTGGAACGGCATCACGCTCTACGGCATCGTGGACGTGGGCCTGCAATACCTGACCCATGGTGCGCCGATCAGCGATTACTTCCCGGCCGGCACCTCCTCGATCATCGCCAAGAACAGCAATGCCTCGGTGACGGGGTTGACGCCGAGCAACCTGAGCCAGTCGCGCATTGGACTCTCGGGGCTTGAGCCGCTGAGCTTCGAGGACATCTCCTTTGTGTTTCGCCTCGAGACCTTCTTTAACCCACAGTCGGGCAACATCAGTGACGGCCTCAAGTCCATGGTGCTCAACAACGGCCGCCCGGCCGCCGAGCAGGGCACGAACGTCGACACAAGTGTCGCCGGGCAACTCTTTGCCGGGGCGGCCTACGCGGGCTTCAGCTCCCCGACCTTCGGTTCCCTCACCTTCGGGCGGCACGTGACGCCGCTCGCGGACGGGATCTCCAAATACGACCCCATGGGGGCCGCGCAGGCCTTCTCGGTGATCGGCTTCTCGGGCTTCACCGCCGGGGGCGGCGACACCGAGGATCGCCGTCTGGATGACTCGGTGAAGTACAGCGCCAAGTACGGTCCGGTGCACGTGGGCGCCTTGTACCAGTTCAACGGCTCCAACGGCGGCGCCAACACCGCCGAGCAGGCGCAGCTGGGGCTGGACTTCCTGGGCGGGGGCTCTGTGGATGCCTACTATGCGAAGAAAAAGGATGCCGTATCCGCCGGGCCCTTGAGTACCGGGCAGGTGGGGGAGTTGGCGGGGCTATGCAATCCGCCGGTGACGGTGCCGCCAACGGCCTCGCAGTGCTATTCGGTGAGCAACTCCCTCTCCGGGACGATCTCCGACAACACCACCTACGGCCTCATGGTGCTCTATAACTTCGGCGCGCCGAAGGTCTTCGCCGGCTATGAGCACATCAAGTTCGCCAATCCCGACACGCCCTTGCCGCAGGGCTACATCACCATCGGTGGCTACCAGCTCGCCTTTGTCAACAACGACGCCTACGCCATCAATAAGACCCAGGAGGTCTACTGGGTGGGGGGTAAGTACGCGATGACGGACAGGTTGGAGTTCACCGTCGCCTACTACGGCTATCACCAGGATAACTATGCCACCGCGGCGCAGAATCCGGAGTGCTACACCAAGACTCAGCCCAGTAAACCCGGCACTTGCGCAGGCGAGCTGAACGCAGTCTCGGGGCTCGTCGACTACCGCTTCACCAAGCGCTTCGACGTCTACCTCGGCACGATGTGGTCGGGGGTGCGCGACGGGCTCGCCGCCGGCTACGATCTGAACCGAGACACCATCGCCACCACCGCAGGTCTGCGCTTCAAGTTCTAAGTCCAGGCACCGACAGCACACCGCCCAGGAAGAGGCGGGTAAACGGGCCCGCGCGAGCGGGCCCGTTTGCTTTGGGGGGGATGCCGCATGAGGGCGCGTATGGGGCTTAGCCGAAGCGACCGGTGATGTAGTCTTCGGTGAGACGGTGGCGCGGGTTGGTGAACACCCGGTCGGTGTCGCCCACCTCGATGAGTTCGCCTAAGTGAAAGTAACCGGTGCGCTGCGAGACGCGCGCGGCCTGCTGCATCGAGTGGGTGACGATGACGATCGCATACGACTCCTGCAGTTCCCCGATCAGATCCTCGATGCGTGCCGTGGCGACCGGGTCGAGTGCCGAGCACGGCTCGTCCATGAGGATCACTTCCGGCTGTACCGCGATGGTGCGTGCGATGCACAGCCGCTGCTGCTGTCCGCCCGAGAGTCCGGTGCCAGGGCTGCTCAGACGGTCCTTCACCTCATCCCACAGGCCCGCGCGCGTCAGACTCGTGCACACGATGTCATCGAGCTGTGCGCGGCTGCGTGCGAGGCCGTGGATGCGTGGTCCGTAGGCGACGTTGTCGTAGATGGACTTGGGGAACGGGTTGGGCTTCTGAAAGACCATGCCGATGCGGGCGCGCAGCTGCACGACGTCCTGCTGCGCAGCATCGATGTCCTCACCGTGCAGCCGGATCGAGCCCGTCACGCGCGCGCCCGGGATCGTGTCGTTCATGCGGTTCAGGCAGCGCAGGAACGTCGACTTGCCGCACCCGGACGGGCCGATCAGCGCCAGCACCTGTCGCGGTGCCACATCGATGGAGACATTCTTCAGCGCCTGCTTGTTGGCGTAAAAGACGTTCACGTCGCGACACACGAACACCGGGTCCGCCGTGCTGAGCGCATCGCCGTGCCCGGGGCCACGCGCTTCCGCCGGCGGCGCGGACACGCGGCCGCTCGGTTTGAGGTTGAGTCCGCCCTCGTCCACGCGCAGGCGCACTCCCGGAGGCACCGCCCCGTTACCGGCATTCCCCGCCGGGCCGTTCCCCTCGGCGGGCGGGCGGCGTGGTTCGGGGCTTTTCGGTTCCTGATTCTCGCTCATGAGCGGCTCAGCCGAAGCGCCCGGTGACGTAATCATCCGTCCGGCGGTTCTTGGGGGCGGTGAAGATCTGTTCGGTCGGTCCCATCTCCACGAGATTCCCCAGATACATGAATGCTGTCACGTTGGAAACGCGTGCCGCCTGCTGCAGGTTGTGGGTCACGACCGCGATACAGTAGCGCTCGCGCAGACTCTGCAGCGTCTCCTCCACCCGCAGGGTGGAGATCGGATCGAGAGCGGCGGTTGGCTCATCAAAGAGCAGCACCTCCGGATGCACCGCGAGGGTGCGGGCGATACACAAGCGCTGCTGTTGGCCGCCGGAGAGACCGCGGCCGTCCTCGTGCAGCTTGTCCTTCACCTCTTCCCACATCGCCGCATCCCGCAAGGCCTCCTCGACGCGATCGGTGAGTTCGCTGCGGGAGATGCGCCTGGAGAGGCGCAAGCCGAATGCGACGTTGTCAAAGATCGACATGGGAAAGGGTGTCGGCTTCTGAAAGACCATGCCGACGCGGAAGCGCAGTTCCGCGACGTCGACCGTGGGTGCGAGGATATCCTGCCCGTCGAGGCGCACGTCCCCGCTCGCGCGGTGTCCCGCGTAGAGCGCGTACATGCGGTTAAAGACCCGCAGCAAGGTCGACTTGCCGCAACCGGACGGGCCGATGAAGGCGGTGATCTGCCGGTCCACCAGCCTGAGATTGATGTCATTGAGCGCCTGAGTCTGACCGTAGTAGAAATTCAGGTGCTGCACGTCAAATTTCACCGCATGCTCGGTGTCCGCCCGTGGGGGCGGTGCGAGCCGCACTTCGGGAGCGTGCATGCTAGCGCTTGCCTGCGGGATTTAAGCGCGCCACCACGATGCGCGCCGTGATGCTCAGGATCAGGATGCTCGCGGTGATGATGAGCGCCCCGCACCAGGCCAGTTGCTGCCAGTTCGGGTAGGGACTCAGGGCGAACTGAAAGATCACGACCGGAAGATTCGCCATCGGTGCGGCGATATTGCTGCTCCAGAACTGGTTGTTGAGTGCCGTGAACAGCAGCGGCGCGGTCTCGCCGCTGATGCGCGCGACGGCCAGCAGCAGTCCCGTAACGACACCGCTGCGCGCGGCCGGATAGATGACGCTCGTGATGGTGCGCCAGGGATACGCGCCCATGGCGGTCGAGGCATCCTTCATCCCCTGGGGCACAAGAGTCAGCATGTCCTCGGTGGTGCGCACCGTGACCGGCATCGCGATGATGGCGAGCGCCACGGCGCCGGCGATCGCGGAGAAGTGTCCCACGCGCAGCACGAGAAGCTCGTACACAAACAGTCCGATAATGATCGATGGCGCCGAGAGCAGCACATCGTTTACGAAGCGGATGACACTGCTGATGCGGCTGGTGCGGCCGTATTCAGCGAGGTAGGTGCCCGCGAGCATGCCGATCGGGCCGCCGATCAGGATGCCGATCACGGTCATGACGACGCTGCCGTAGATCGCGTTCAGCAATCCGCCGCTGCCACCGGGCGGGGGCGTCATGGCGGTGAATACCCGCGGGGAAAAGCCCGACAGGCCGTTCTTGAGAAGCGTCCACAGAATCGCGCCGAGAAAGAACAGCCCGATCGCGGTCGCCAGTCCGGAGAGCCCGAGCGCGAGCAGGTTGACGGATTTGCGGACGGCGCGGCGGTTCATACCGAAGAGAGCGCGCGGCGCTCAAGCCGCAGCAGCATGAAGCGCGCGGCCGCGATCACCGTGAAAGTGATGAGAAAAAGTATCGCCCCGAGCGCGACCAGCGATGAGGTGTACAGATCGCCGACCGCCTCGGTGAACTCGTTGGCGATCGAGGCGGAGATGGTGGTGCCGGGCGCCAGGAGCGAGGAGCCGATGCGGTGCGCATTGCCGATGACGAAAGTGACCGCCATGGTCTCCCCGAGTGCGCGCCCGAGCCCGAGCATCACCCCGCCGATGATCCCGGTGCGCGCGTAGGGCACGACGACCTGCCAGATCACTTCCCAGGTCGTGGCGCCCAGCCCGTAACCGGATTCCTTGAGCACATCGGGCACGGTCTCGAACACATCGCGCATGACCGCGGAAATGAAGGGGATCACCATGATCGCGAGCACGAAACTTGCCGTGAGAACGCCGATTCCGTATGGGGGGCCCTGGAAGAGCTTGCCGAGGAGCGGCAGCGGCCCGAGCCAGCGGATGAGCCAGGGCTGCACATGCGCCTGCAGGACGGGGGCGAGCACGAACAGCCCCCAGATGCCGTAGATGATGCTCGGCACCGCGGCCAGCAGTTCGATGGCCACGCCCACCGGGCGCTTGAGCCACACTGGCGCAAGCTCGGTGAGAAAGATGGCGATGCCGAAGCTCACCGGGATGGCGAGCAGCAGCGCGAGAAAGGACGTGACGAGGGTGCCGTACACCGGCGCGAGCGCCCCGTACTGGTCGGTGACCGGGTTCCAGATCTCGCGGGTGAGGAAGCCAAACTTGAAACGCGCGAGCGCCGGCCAGGCGCCGACGAAGAGCGAGACCGCGACACCGCCAAGGATCAACAGCACCGTGAGCGCCGCCCCCTGCGTCGCCGCGCGGAAGAACCGCTCGCGCAGCCGCTGCCCGGCGGCGTGTCGCGGATCGATCGCTGCCACGGTGTTCATCGCGGACGGCAACCTGTCACGCTGTGATCATCCCCGTAACTTCCGAAACCGCCGCGCTGCTCCGGAGCTGAAGCACTCGCGGGCATCCCGAAGAGCTGAGTACCAGGTGCGGTCGTCGGCGCTGGCCGATCGCACCGGAGCCTCGAGCTACTTCTGCGTCGCACCGGCGGCGCTTGCCAGCGCGACGCCCTTGATCTGGGACTTCCAAGTGGCGCGCACCTGATTGATCAGGGACTCCGGCAGCGGCACATAGTCCAGATCCGCCGCCATCTTGCCACCGTTCTTGTAAGCCCAGTCGAAGAACTTCAGCGCCGCAGCCGTGGCCACCGGATCCGGCGGCGTGCTGTAGATCAGGATAAAGCTCGCGCCGGTGATGGGCCAGCTCTTGTCCCCGGACTGATCGGTGAGGATCAGGTAGTAACTGGCAGCGTGCATCCAATCGGCATTCGCCGCGGCCGCCTGGAAGGAGTCGGCGTTGGGGGCTACGGTCTTGCCGGACTTATTCACCAGGTCCGCGTACGCCATGCCGGTCTGCTTGGCGTATGCGTACTCCACGTAGCCGATCGCCCCGTCGGTCTGATGCGTCATGTTGGCAACGCCTTCGTTACCCTTAGCCCCGATCCCGACCGGCCACTGCACGGAGGTCGCTGCGCCCACGGAGCTCTGGAACTTCGGGCTCGCCTTGGAGAGATAGTCCGAGAAGAGAAAGTTCGTCCCCGAACCATCGGAACGATAGACCGGCGCGACGCTGGTCGAGGGCAGCGCGAGCTTGGGGTTCAGTTTCTTGATGCGAGCGTCGTCCCATTTGGTGATCTCGCCCATATAAATGGCGGCCACAGTGGCCCCGTCGAGCACCAGCTGCCCGGACGTCAGGCCCCTCACGTTAATCACCGGCACCACGCCGCCGATGATCATCGGGAACTGCACCAGCCCTGCCTCCTGCAGGTCCTCGGGCTTCAGCGGCATGTCGGAGGCGCCAAAGGTCACCGTCTTCGCCTTGATCTGCTTGATACCGCCGCCGGAACCGATCGACTGGTAGTTCAGTCCGATGCCGGTCTGTTGCTTGTAGGCGTCGGCCCATTTCGAATAGATCGGGTAAGGGAACGTCGCACCGGCGCCCGAGATATCGGCCGCCGTGGCGATCGTCGCGAATGCGGCCAGCGCTGCGATCACCAGCGCCCGCTTCACAGTGACTCGACTCATGTTCCATCTCCTCGCCATGGGTTTTCTCGTCCCGCAATGCCGGTCCGGCCCCGCTCCGCTCCGCGAGCCTGGTACCGCTGGCGCGCAATTAGATGACAATGATGTGACGCTCTCATGACAGGCCGTCAGGGGCCGTAGTGTGGGCCACGTCCCTGTGACCACCTCTTCAGTGTTGCCGCTGCAGGTTGCATGGCCGTGACACACGCGAGGCTTGCCCGCGCCGCGCGGAGGTGCGTATAAACGCGCACGCCGGCTGCCCCGGGTCCTCTGCCACGATTCGGAAACCTAATGTCTCAAGCGCTTGAACTGACTCAGGATCTTCTTGCTCGCCGCTCAGTAACCCCCGCGGATGAGGGCTGCCAGGAGGTCATGTCCCGGCGCCTGAGCGCGGCGGGCTTTGCCGTAGAGCCTCTGCGGTATGGCAACGTCGAGAATCTCTGGGCGCGTCGCGGTGAGGCCGGTCCGGTGTTTTGCTTCGCGGGGCACACGGACGTGGTGCCGACCGGCCCGCTGGAGGAGTGGAGCAGCGATCCTTTCGCGCCCGTCATCCGCGATGGGGTCCTTTACGGGCGGGGCGCGGCCGACATGAAGAGCGGGCTGGCCGCCATGGTGACGGCCACCGAGGCCTTCGTCGAGGCGCATCCGCGGCACAAGGGCTCGATCGCCTTCCTCATCACGAGCGATGAGGAGGGGCCCTCGGTTGATGGCACGAAACGGGTGGTGGAAACCCTGCGCCAGCGCGGTGAGCGCATCGACTGGTGTGTCGTCGGGGAGCCCTCCAGCGAGGCTGCCGTCGGGGACACGATCAAGGTCGGTCGGCGCGGCTCGCTGAGCGGACGCCTCACGGTGCATGGCGTTCAAGGTCACATCGCCTATCCGCAGCTGGCCGAGAATCCCGTGCACGCTTTCGCCCCCGCGCTCGCCGAGCTCACGCGCCGTCGCTGGGATGAGGGCACGGAAGCACTTCCAGCCCACCAGTTTCCAGGTTTCCAATCTCAATGCCGGCACGGGCGCCCCCAACGTCATCCCGGGGGAGCTGCAGGCGCGCTTCAACCTGCGCTACTCCCCCGTGCAGACGCTCGACGGGCCTCAAGGCGACGGTGGAGGACATCCTGCGCCGCCATGGCGTGCGCTTCAGCCTGGAGTGGTATGTCTCCGGGGAGCCGTTCTACACCGCCCCGGGAGTGCTCTCGGCGGCGGTGAGCCGGGCGGTATGCGAAGTCACCGGGGTCGCCCCGAGACTCTCCACCGGCGGGGGCACTTCCGATGGGCGTTTCATCGCCCCCCTGGGGGCGCAGGTGGTCGAGCTCGGGGTGGTGAATGCCTCCATTCACAAGGTGAACGAATCGGTGCGCGTCTCGGATATCGAGGCCCTGCACCGCATGTACCTCGGAGTGCTTAAGCAGCTCCTCGCCTGAGGTTGGCGCGCACACCGAGGGCGCCCAAGGCGAGCGCCCACAGCAGCACCCAGGCGGGCATGGAGAGCCCCAGGAAGCGCCAGTTGACCTCACCACACTCCCCGCTGCCGGCGAGCACCTTGCTGATCACCTCAACGAGCGGGGTGAATTTGAGCAGCATTGCAAGCGGCGCACCGCAGGAGGGCAGCGTGCCCGGCGGCAGGCTCTGCACATACAGGTGCCGGGCCGCAACCGCCGCGGTCGCGAGCGCCGCCAGCGCAATGAGCACCGCGTAGACGGTGCGACCGCCGCCGCGCGGGTGCTGCAGCGCCGCCAGGAGAAACAGCAGGCCCGTGAGCGCAACGCCGATGCGCTGGAAGATGCACAGCGGGCACGGCTCCAGACCCAGGTGGAACTGCGAATAAAGCGCGTATGCGAGCAGCGCAACGCACACGAGAAAGCCGATGAAATTGGGCCGGCGGGGGGTCATCCGCGCAAGGGTAACGGCACCGTCGAGGATGCGCTACGCGGAAGCCGGTGTGTGTGAGGTGCCGGCGGCCTCAGCCCGCAGCTCGCGCTCGACATCGTCGAGGGAGGTGTGGCGGATGTCCTTGCCGTGCACCATGTAGATCACATACTCGCTGATGTTCTTGGCGTGATCGCCGATGCGCTCGAGCGCCCGCACCACCCACATGACATCCAGCGCGCGACGGATCGTGCGCGGGTCTTCCATCATGAAGGTGATGCTCTGGCGCTGGATCGCCTCGTATTCCTCATCGACCAGGCGGTCCTGGCGTGCCACGCGCAGCGCTGACTCCACGTCCATGCGCGCGAAGGCATCCAGTGCATCGTGCACCATCTCCGATACCACCCGACCGAGGTGCTTGATCTCGCGGTACTTGTCCGCCGGGCGCTCCATGGTGGCCAGACGCGAGGCGATGTAGCCGATCTTCTCGCCCTCATCGCCGATGCGCTCCAGATCCGTGATCGTCTTGATGATGGCGACAATGACCCGCAGGTCCCCGGCCGCCGGGGCACGCGTGGCGAGGATCTTGCTGCATTCCTCGTCAATCGCGACCTCCATGTTATTCACCTGGTGATCATCGAGCGCCACCGATTCTCCGAGTGTGCTGTCGCCTTCGACCAGGGCCGTGATTGCTTTGCGCAACTGTTGCTCGACGAAGCCGCCCATACCGAGCACCTTGCTGCGTACGCGTTCGAGGTCCTCGTTGAAGCGACGGGAGATGTGGTGACTGAGATCAGCGGTTTCCATCAGTTGGCGTCTCCGGCCTGGCTCGTCGTGCGCCGGCGCGCGGCGATACGAGGGATCATAGCGGAACTGCGGCCGACGGCCACTGCGGCACGCACCGAAAGCGCGATGGGTGCCAGACCGCCCAGGAACTGCGCCGTTGCGGCCTCCCAGCTGAACCCCCGGGCACGCACGGCGCACATCTGCCGGCTAAGCCGCAGGGCCCCCGCGACCGCCTCCCCCAGGTCAGCGCGCAGCACCCCCGTCACCCCCGGCTCGATGACATCCCGGGGGCCGGAGACCGGGAAGGCCGCCACCGGGACCCCACAGGCGAGCGCCTCGATCATCGCCAGGCCGAAGGTGTCCGTGAGACTCGGAAATACGAGTACATCGGAAGCGCCGAGGAGCTGCCCGAGCTCGGCGCCAAAGCGGTAGCCGAGGAACACGGCACCCGGATAGCGCCTTTCGAGGGCGGCGCGCTGCGGACCGTCCCCGATCAGCACTTTCGTACCCGGCAGGGGAAGCCTGAGGAAGGCCTCGAGATTCTTTTCAACCGCCAGGCGGCCGACGCAGGTCATGACCGGGCGGGGCAAGTGCGCGAGTGCCTCGTGCGGCGGCTCACCCGGATGGAAACGCCTGAGGTCCACGCCCCGGCGCCACAGATGCAGCTGGCGGAAACCGCGCCCGGAGAGCTGAGCGCGCAGGCTCGGGCTGCTGACGAAGGTGCGCGTGGCCGCGGCATGGAAGCGCCGCAGCCCCGCGTAGCTCAGGGAGAGCGGAATCGGCCAGCGGGCGCGCAGATACTCCGGGTAGCGTGTGTGGTAGGAAGTCGTAAACGGAAGATCGTGCGCACGGCAATAGCGGCGCACCGCAAGGCCCAGCGGTCCCTCGGTGGCAATGTGGATCGCATGTGGCTGAAAGGCCTTCAGTTCGCGGGCCACGTAAGCTCCGGGCCACACGGCCAGGCGGATCTCGGGGTAACTCGGGCAGGGCACACACAGCAGCCCCTGCGGCCGCAGGATCCGCACCTCGTGGCCGAGGGCCTCGAGAGTTGTGGCGGTGGCCTTGAGCGTCGTCACCACGCCGTTGATTTGCGGCGCCCAGGCATCAGTGGCGAGGGCGATCCTCATGCCACATCCGCCGCCAGACGCGGCCCGCCGTAGAGCCTGCCGCGCGCTTGCCGCGGCCAGCGCAGCAGTGTCAGCTCCCCGCTCTCACTTTCGCTGAGCGCCGAGCAGGACTCGACCCAGTCGCCGGTGTTGGCGTAGAGGGTGTCGTCGATCTCGCGCAGGTTTGCCCGATGAATGTGTCCGCACACAATACCGTCATAGCCCTCGGTACGGGCGTGCCAGGCGGCGTGCGCCTCGAACTGCGCGATGTAGCGCGCCGAGAGGCCAATGGCGAGCTTGAGGCGCTCGGTGAGCGGCCAATAGGGCTTACCGAGGCGGCGCCGCACGTTATTGACCAGGTGACTGAAGCCGACCGCCTGGCCGTGCACGGCGTCCCCTAAGCGCGTGAGCCACTGCGGACAGCGCACCACCCCATCGAACTGATCCCCGTGCAGCACGAGGAGACGCCTGCCGCGCGCGGTGCGGTGCACCCACTCGCGGTGCACCTCGAACTGGCCCTGCAGCATCTGCGCGAGCATGGCGAGACTCGCGTCGTGGTTGCCGGGGATATAAACGAGGCGCGTGCCGGCGCGCTGCCGTGCCAGCAGAGTGCGCAGCACCTGCGTGTGCTCGGGGCTCCAGAAGACACGCCGTGCCAGACTCCAGGCATCGATGATGTCACCCACCAGCACGATGCTCTCGGCCTCGATGCCGGCGAGGAACTCGTTCAGCTCCCGCGCGCGCGCGTGTTTGAACCCCAGGTGGATGTCCGAGAGGAACAGCGTCCGGGCCTTGATCCTGCCTGAGCGCATATTGCCGCTTGCCATGATCCGTCCTTAGCGCAGGGCTTTTACCGCCTCACCGGGCGCCACAAGGGTGGTGCACCTGCATGTCGGTTCTATGACAAAGGGACTAATTGTTTCTTACGGATGAAGTGCTTGCGCAGGAAACCTAAGCCGTTGCACTCGATACGGGGCGCGCGACGGCGGCGATGCGCTCGGGCGGAAAATGGCAGATAAAAGTGCTGCCGGCGCCGAGGGTGCTCTGCACGTCCAGAGTGGCCCCGTGGCGTTGCAGCACATGCTTGACGATCGCCAGTCCCAGGCCCGATCCACCGGTGGCGCGCGAACGACCTGGATCGACCCGATAGAAGCGCTCGGTGAGTCGCGGGATGTGCTCGGGCGGAATGCCGATGCCGGTATCGCTGACGGCGAAGTGGCCGCCGTCCTCGTCCACCGACCAGCGGATCTCAAGCGCACCGTCGGCGCCGGTGTACTTGGCGGCGTTGTCGACGAGATTGGAGAACGCGGAGTGAATCTCCGGTTCATCCCCGATCAGCTGCGCCTGCGATTCCACCTTCACGCGCACATCCTTCGGGTGCACGGGCCGCGCCAGCACGTCCTTGCGCAGAAGCGAGGCGAGCGCTGCCACATCGACCGGCTCGCCGCCGACGACCTCGTCGGTCTCCTCCAGGCGCGAAAGCTCGATCAGATCGCGGATGATGGCGGTCATGCGCTCGGCCTGACGGCGCATCTCGGCGACGGGACCCTTGAGTTCCGCATCGACCACCGGGTCCTGCGCGAGCGTCTCGAGGTAGCCGGAAATGACCGTGAGCGGCGAGCGCAGCTCGTGCGAGGCGTTGGCGACGAAGTCGCGGCGCACAGCCTCCAGGCGCATCTGGCGCGACACATCACGCACCAGCAGCAGCAGCTGCCCGTCGCCGTAGGGCGCCACCTGCAGCGACAGGAAACCGTCCTCGCCCGTCGTCGTGCGCACCACCACCGGGTTGGAGAAGTCCTGGCCGGCAAGGTAGCGCACGAACTCCGGGGCACGCAGCAGATTTTCAACCCGCATGCCCAGATCCGCCGTGCGGCGCAGGCTGAGGAGCCGCGCCGCCATGCGGTTGAACCAGACGATCTCGCGCTGCGCGTTGAGAATGACGACGCCGTCGGGGAGCGCCGCGGTGGAGCGCTGCAACTGGCGCATCAGCTGCACGAAGCGCTGCTTGTGAAAGCGCTTGCGGCGGTGCAGCCGCACGATCTGGGCGATGATCTCGCCCCACACCCCGCCAACATCCGGAGGATCCGCGTAGTTGCGATTGCGCAGCCACCATTCGAGGCGGAACAGATTCGCCAGCACCCACACCAGGTGCAGCGCGAGTGCGCACGCAAGCCCGCCCCAGGGATTGCCGAACAGCCACCCCACGCCGACGCCGATCAGCACGGTGGCGAGCAGCCGACCTGCCGCGAACAACCAAGCCTGTGTCGCGGGTTGCATCAATACACCGCGTCTCGTCCTAAGACGACCTCACTATACCGTGCGACCCGAGAAACGGTAGCCGGAGCCGCGTACCGTCTGGACAAAATGATCGAAGCCGAAGTCTTCGAGGGCCTTACGCAGACGGCGGATGTGTACGTCGATCGTACGCTCCTCAACATAGACGTTGCCGCCCCAGATGCGATCGAGCAGTTGGTCGCGCGTGTACACCCGTTCCGGGTGCGTCATGAAGAATTCGAGCATGCGGTACTCCGTGGGCCCGAGCGCGACGGTGCGCTCACCCACCATCACCCGATGGCTCGCCTGATCGAGCGTGAGTCCCTCAAACTCGATCAGCTCATCGACCCCGTTGCCCGCGCTTCGGCGCAGCACCGCGTTGATGCGGGCGAGCAGCTCGCGGGGTGAGAAGGGCTTCGTCACGTAATCATCGGCACCCCCCTCAAGCCCGGCGACTTTGTCGCCCTCCTCCGCACGTGCGGTGAGCATGATGACCGGCAGTTCACGGGTCTCACGGTCCCGCTTCAGGGCGCGGGTCAGTTCCAGACCGCTCATGTCGGGCAGCATCCAGTCCACCAGCACCAGGTCCGGTCGCGAGTCGGCCAGGGCGGCGCGTGCGGCGCGACAATCCTCCGCTTCACGGACCTCAAATCCGGCCCGTTTCAGTCCGAAGGCGATCATTTCGCGGATCGGACGCTCGTCTTCGACGATCAGTACGTGTTTTGCGGCCATGAGCTCGTTACAGCCTGAAGGGCGCGGGTATTACAGAGACACTGTGTTGCAGATTCATGACAGATGAGGGCTCGGTGTCAGATTAATGACTTAGCTGAGCGGGCGCTGCGGCTGCGCGACATCATCGCGCAGATACACCGGCATCGCAGCCTCCGGTGCGAGCAGCCGGCCGGCCTTGACCTCAAGGAGCGCCAGCTGGGCGATTTCGGCGGCACGCGGCCAAAGGTGCTCCCGGACCCGCGCCACCCTGGAGGCCAGGGTGGTTCGCAGCTCCGGGTAAGCCGTAAATCCACTGCCCGTCCCGAGCACCGTTGCCGCGGTCACCGAGGCCTGCCGCCACGCCTCCGGCAGCTGCACTGCGTGCGGTGCGGCAACGTATTCGGCCGCCGCTGCCAGCGCGAGTCCGCCCGGGCCACGCCGGAAGGCACCGCAATAAACCTCATGCATGCGCGCGTCGCTGCACACGAGCACCCGCTCAACGTCCGCCGCCTCATCAAGGGCACGCTGCGCCAGCGCCTGCAGGTCAGACACCGCCACCACCGGCAGCGCCGCCCCGAAGGCGAGCCCCTGCGCAACGCAGGCCGCAAGGCGCACCCCGGTGAAGCCGCCCGGCCCGCGGCCGAAGGCGATCGCAGTCAGCGCCTGCAGCGCAACATCCGCCTCAGAGAGCAGCTCTGCGATCATGGGCAGGATGCGCTGCGCGTGCCCGCGACCGATGAGCTCCTCGCGACACAGCAGCGCACCACTAATAAAGAGTGCGGCGGAGCAGTTCTCCGTTGCCGTATCGAGCGCGAGGATCTTCATGAGGCCGCTGCGGTGCGCGCGCGGCGCGCGTGGCGGCTCAGAAAGCGCGTGGCCTCCTGCGCCTCGCGCGTGACGGTCATGGGCGGCAACGCGGCCAGAAATACCCGGCCGTAGCCGCGGCCCACCATGCGCGGATCGCAGATCACGACGACGCCGTAGTCCTCCTCGCTGCGGATCAGGCGTCCGGCGCCCTGCTTGAGCGCCAGCGCAGCCTCGGGAAGCTGGTAGTCGCGAAACGCATTACTGCCGGTCGCGGTGAGATGCTCGATGCGCGCGCGCACCAGCGGATCATCGGGTGAGGCGAAGGGCAGCTTCTCGATGATCACGAGCCGCAGCGCGTCGCCTTTCACGTCAACGCCTTCCCAGAAGCTGGCCGTGCCCAGAAGCACGGCATTGCCGTCGGCACGGAATTCCTCGAGCAGGCGCTCGCGCGGGCCTTCACCTTGCACGAGCAGGCGAAACGGCGTGGATGCGGACCAGCGGGCACGCAGGAGCGCGGCGCCCTGCGCCAGCGCCCGGTGGCTCGTGAAGAGCACAAAGGCCCCACCGCCGGCGGCCCGGATCAGCGGCTCGGCTGTATCGATGACCGCGCCGATGTAACCGGCGGAGGCGGGCTCCGGCAAACCCGGCGGCAGGTACAGAAGACTCTGCCGCTCATGATCGAAGGGGCTGTCGATGCGCAGCGTCGGTGCATCCGTAAGCCCCAGACGCCCGGTAAAGTGCCCGAACTCCTCCCCGAGACACAGCGTCGCGGAAGTAAAGATCCAGGCGGCTGCGCGCGCCTCAAGCAGTGCGCGAAAGCGCTGCGAGATATCAAAGGGCATGAGGCTCAAGGTGAACCCCCGCGGCCCGCTCTCGAGCGTGCGCGCCCCATCGAGCTCATCGACAGCGCCGATGCGGGCGAGACTGGCAGCGACTTCGGCCGCGCGCTCGGCAAGCTGAGCGAGCGGGGACTGTTCGTCTGCGCGCGCGAGCATCGCTTGCAATTGCTGCAGCGACTCCTCGAGCGCGGTCATGGCAGAGGTGAGCACCGAAGTGCCCGGTGACCACGCAAAGCGGCCTGCGGAGGCGGCCGCAGCGGTGCGCAACTGTCCCAGGGCCTCCTCGGCCTCGAGCAGCGCAGCCGCCGGCGCGCGCGCACGCTCGCCCGGAAGTGTTGCGGCGCTGTGCGCGCCGAGCTCCGCGGACAGATCCTTCAGCAGCGCTTCCAGCTGGCGGCTACTCACATGAGCGCCAAAGAACTGTGTCGCAAGGTCGGGGATCTGGTGAGCCTCATCAAGGATGATGGCGTCGGCGGAGCCGAGCAGATCCCCGAAGCCGTCCTCCTTCAGCGCCAGATCCGCCAACAGCAGGTGATGGTTGACGATGACGACGTCGGCCTCGAGTGCTTCGCGGCGTGCCTGCACCACGTGACAGCGCGTGAACTGCGGGCAGCGCGCGCCCAGACAACTCTCGCGCGTCGAGGTGACCTGTGGCCACACCGGATGACTATCCGCCAGGCCGCGAATCTCGGCGAGGTCGCCCCGCCGGGTCGTGCGCGCCCAGCGCTGCACGCGCGAGAGCATCGCCTGCGCCGCGCGCGAGCGGGTCCCGCCGAAGTCGGCCAGCGCGAGCTGCTCGCCGTGTGCGTCAAGGTGCTCAAGACGATAGCGGCACAGATAATTCGCGCGCCCCTTAAGCAGCGCCACGCGCGCCGGCCGTCCCAGCGCCGCGGCGACCAGCGGCAGATCCTTGCTGAACAGCTGATCCTGCAGCGTGCGCGTGCCGGTGGAGATGAGGACCCGCCGACCGGAGAGCAGTACCGGCACCAGGTACGCGAAGGTCTTGCCCGTGCCGGTACCCGCCTCGACTACAAGCGACTCGCGCGCCGCAAGCGCGTCGGCGATGCGCTGCGCCATGTGCAGCTGCTCGCGCCGGACACGAAAATCCGGCAGCGCCTGCGCGAGCGGGCCGGCGGGGCCAAATATGTCCTCAAGATCCAACATGTCAGCCTACGCCGATGGCGTCTGTGAACGGGCTGCGGGCCTCGGGGCGCGCTTAGCTGCCTGAATTTTCTGCAAACTGGTGCGCAATGACGTAATAAAAGAGAATACCGATGGCCTCACCACTTTATCAGGGCAGGCAAGCCGCCCGCGATATACTTAGCGGCTACAAAGTGCCACCGAATAAGAGGACCTGCGGATGGCTACCGCCGCACATACGCTGATCCCGCTCGCACAGCTGAGCCGTTCCGTGGCGCAGTGGGTGAACGACGTACGTGAACTGACGCAGCCGCGCGCCATCCACTGGTGCGAGGGCACGGAGGCGGAGGCGCACGAACTGACCGCGCAGCTGGTGAAGAGCGGTGAACTGAAGAGTCTGAATCCGGAACAGTTCCCGGGCTGCCACCTGTACCGCTCGGCGCCCAATGACGTGGCACGCGTTGAGCATCTGACCTATATCTGCACGCGCTCGCAGGAAGACGCCGGCCCGAACAACCACTGGATGGACCCGCAGGCGGCGCACGCGAAGATGCGCGAGCTGTTCCGCGGCTGCATGCGTGAGCGCACGCTATACGTCATACCCTATTGCATGGGTCCGATCGACTCCCCGCTCTCGCGCTGCGGCGTGGAGATCACCGACAGCGCCTATGTCGTTCTCAATATGCTGATCATGACGCGCATCGGCCGCGCGGCGCTCGAGCGTATCGCGCGTGAGGGCGGTTTCGTGCGCGGCCTGCATTCGATCGGCGAACTCGATCCCGAGCGGCGCTTCATCATGCACTTCCCCGAGGAGCTGGCGATCGAGAGCTTCGGCTCCGGCTACGGCGGCAACGCGCTGCTGGGCAAGAAGTGCCATGCCCTGCGCATCGCCAGCTGGCAGGCGCGCAGCGAAGGCTGGCTGGCCGAGCACATGCTGATCGTCGGGCTTGCAGAATCCGCGCGGCGAAACCCACTACGTGGCCGCGCCTTCCCTTCCGCCTGCGGCAAGACCAATCTTGCGATGCTGATCCCGCCGGACTCGCTGCCGGGCTGGAGCGTTTACACGGTGGGCGATGATATCGCCTGGCTGCACCCGGGCGATGACGGGCGGCTGTGGGCGATCAATCCGGAGGCGGGCTATTTCGGCGTGGTGCCGGGCACCAACCCGGACACCAACCGCAACGCCTATCGAGATGATCCGCCGCGACACGCTCTTCACCAATGTAGCGCTGACGGCCGACAACCAACCCTGGTGGGAGGGGCTGACGAGCGGCAGGCCGGTACGCGACTGGCAAGGGCGGCCCTACGATCCGGCGCGCGGTCCGGCGGCGCATCCGAATTCGCGCTTCACGGTCTCCGCGCACCGCAATCCGAGCTACTCCTCACACTGCGAAGACCCGCGCGGTGTGCCGATCTCGGCCCTGGTGTTCGGCGGTCGGCGCCGCGAGGTGGCGCCGCTGGTGTATGAGGCGCGCGACTGGAAGCACGGGGTTCTGGTCGGCGCCTCGGTCGCCTCCGAAACGACCGCCGCGGCCGTGGGCCAGGTGGGCGTCGTGCGGCGCGATCCGATGGCGATGCAGCCCTTCTGCGGCTACAACTTCGGCGATTACTGGCAGCATTGGCTCAACGTGGGCGCGAGGCTTAAGCATCCGCCGCGTATCTATCAACGTCAACTGGTTTCGCCGGAACGCGGATGGCAAGTTCCTCTGGCCAGGGTACGGCGAGAATCTGCGGGTGCTCGCCTGGATGCTGGATCGGTGCGCCGGGCGGGCCGGTGCCACGGAAACCCCGATCGGTTACCTGCCGCGAGCTCAGGACCTCGACACCCATGGCCTCGATCTTAAGCCGGACGCGCTGCACGCCCTGCTCGCGGTGGACCCGGCGCTATGGCGGCAAGAAGTGGGTGAGATCCGCGATTATCTGGCAAGGTTCGGCGCACGGCTGCCGCCCACCCTGCTGGCGGAGCTGACCAAGACCAAACAGCGGCTGGGCTGAGGCGGCCGGTGCCCTAAAGCTCTTCGCAGTTGAAACGGATCGTCTGCGGCGAACCCTGCTCGGGCAAGCGCCCCAGACCGATCATGCCCTGGCCCTTGATCTGCAGACTGTCGCGGCGCACGAACGATTCCTCCCCGTCAGCGCTCTGCACGAACGTGCCGTTGGTGCTCTGGTCGATCAGCACGAACTTGCTGCGGTTGATCTCGATGCGCGCATGCAGGCGCGAGATCAGGTTGCCCTTGACCACCACATCGTTATCTTCCGCGCGACCGATGGTGATGCTCGAGTGACGCTCATCGACCACCAGTTCCCGGTCCTGACAGCGCAGGCGCAACCTCATCGAGCGGGCCGGGCGCGCCTCGGTCGCAATCCCCGGCACCATGCTGGTCACATCCTCGGTCTGCCACAGCACCTCGTACAGCGCCACCTCGTTGCCCTGACCCTTGATGGTCGCAATGTCGATCTGGCGGCAGGACGCGCGCCATTCCGGCGATAGCTTGTCCACCGTGGCAGCCGTGGTGATGATCTGGCCGGCCTTCGCCTGACTCGTCATGCGATTGGCCGTGTGCACCGCGGCGCCGAACACGTCGCGATTCTCCAGCATCACCGGGCCGAAATGGCAGCCGATGCGGATCGCGACCGGTTGGCCGTCGACCTTGAGCTGAGCGTGATTGGAGATCTGCTGTTGCATCTGGGCGGCTGCGTTGAGTGCCGCGTCGGCGCTCGGGAAGGTCGCCATGACCTCATCGCCCATGGTCTTTATCACCGTCCCCTGCCGTTGCTCGGTTGCACTGCGCATGACGTCGATGCAGATGGCAACCATGTCGCGCGCGCGCACATCCCCCATGAGATCGTACAGCCGAGTCGATCCCACGACGTCGGCGAACAGAATGGCGAGTTCGATATCCTTTCCCATGCGGCGCAGTCGATTATACGCAAGCGCCTTCGCGCCGCTACAAAGCCCGCCGATCAGCCCTCTCGGCCGGCATGGCGCGCCGCAGGAGCTCAGCTCCCACGCCTGTTTCGCGGGCACCTTCGCTGAGTGTGCGTCGATAGTCGCGTGCGCCGGGCTGGCCCGCGTACAGGCCCAGCATGTGGCGCGTGATCGCTGACAAACGCGTCCCCCGTGCCAGCTCGCCTCGTGCGTAGCGCTCCATGCGCTCCAGCAACTCTTCGCGGCTCGGCATGCCGACACTGCTCGGACGCAGCACCTGCTGCAATTCGGCCAGCAGGTAGGGCCTGTGGTAGGCCTCGCGGCCGAGCATCACCCCGTCGCACCAACCGAGTGCTTCGGCGACCGCTGCGGCATGGCGCAGACCACCGTTGACCACCACGGGAAGTGCCGGAAAGGCGAGCTTGAGTCTGCGCACCGCATCGTAGTGCAGGGGTGGAATCTCGCGGTTGGCTTTCGGGGACAGCCCGCCGAGCACCGCTTTGCGCGCATGGACAATCGCAACCTTGCAACCGGCATCGCGTAACAGGGTGACAAACTGTTGCAGCTGCTCGAAGTCACGCTCTTCGAATCGGCCCGCGGCGGCGACTTCGCGCCCCTTCGCGGTGACGACGCCGATACGCATCTTCACGGTCACCGGGATGCGTACCGCCGCCGTCATGGCCGCAACACAGTCGGCGACCAGGGTCGGCTCGAGCATCAGGCAGGCGCCGAAAGATCCACTCGCAACGCGATCGCTCGGGCAACCACAGTTGAGATTGATTTCATCGTAACCGCGCTCTTCACCCACGCGCGCCGCCTGCGCCAGCTCGCTTGCATCCGAACCGCCCAACTGCAGCGCCAGCGGACGCTCTTCGGGGTCGAATGCCAGCAACCGCGCCTGGTTGCCGTGCAAGATGGCGGACGCTGTGATCATCTCCGTATACAGCAACGCCTCGGAGAAAAATCCCCGCAGGAAATAGCGGCAATGCCGATCGGTCCAATCCATCATCGGAGCGACTGAGATCCGCCGATCGATTATTCCTGCGCTTTCCCTGTGCGAAACGCCTATTTCTGTAGGCTTTTCGGTGTTGGGCATTTCTGCGGGATTTTGGGGCATTAGGGGCAGTTCTTGAGTTGCAGAGGTGCCATATAGGTGTCAAGAATAGCTTGACTCCTCCAGGAACTCAGCATGGCGACGATACGCCCACGTAAGCAAGCCGATGGATCGACGCGATATACCGCGATCGTTCGCATCAGGCGCGGCAAGACGATCGTGTACCAGGAATACCGGACCTTTGCGCTGCGTACTGCGGCGGCAAGCTGGGCGAAGCACCGCGAGGTAGCTCTGGAACGTCCCGGCGCGCTGGCGCGCGTCGAAGAGGGCACGCCTACGGTTGCCGAGCTCGTTCGCTGGTACATCAACAATTTCGAGAGTGTCTCCAAATGGCAGCGCGGCAAGCAGGCGCACCTGAAATTCCTGGAGCGCCACGCGCTCGGCGAATTGAACGCGCTCACGCTGACGGTCGCCGAGTTGATCGAGCATGTGCGCGCGAGGCGCGCTGGAGGCGCAGGACCGGCGACCGTCGCAAACGACCTCGTGTGGCTCGGCGTCGTGCTCCGGGCCGCCAAAAGCGTCAAGGGACTGCCAGTAAGGCCCGACGTCGTCCAGGAAGCACGCGAGGCGTGCTCGGCACTTCGTCTCACCGGAAAAGCCCGCAAACGCGCGCGGCGCCCCACCGCAGATGAACTTGCGCGTCTGCGCGACTATTTCGCTCGGCGCGACAAGCGTTCGCAGATTCCAATGCTCAGCGTCATGGAATTTGCGCTCACGTCGGCCCGTCGGGAGGCCGAAATCTGCCGCCTCCAGTGGGAGGACAACGACGAGGCTAACCAGACCGGCATGGTGCGCGACGCCAAGCATCCAACAGCCAGGGAAGGCAACCATCGGCGCTTCAAATATCCGCCGGGCGCCTGGGCGATCGTGAAGTCACAGCCGCGCACGAGCGAGTTCATCTTCCCGTACGATCCCAAGAGCGTCGGGGCCGCATTTACTCGCGCGTGCCACTTTCTTGCAATCGCTGATCTGCGGTTTCACGATCTGCGCCACGAGGCCACCAGTCGTCTTTTCGAGTTGGGCTACCAAATCCAAGAAGTCGCGCAGTTCACGCTCCACGACTCTTGGAATGAGCTCAAGCGCTACGCAAACCTGAAACCCGAGAACGTACGTGTCCTCACGGCGCCGGCTGCGCCGAATGCTTCTCCGCTCCACTCGCGGGTCGTAAAGCTGCCGGCTTCCCAGCCAGATCTCTTCGGCGATCTATCAGCTCGGCGAGGTCGGTCGCACTGACGAGCCAGGGGGACTTCTGGCCGCCGAGACGAAACACTCGGCACGGCAACAACTGCGTTGGAGCTCTGCGCCGCGCTTCCTCGAAGCTCAGACCAAAATACTTTGGAGCAACCTTCGCCAGGAGAATATTGGCCTCTCCAAATTCGGCCAATAACCCGAAATAAGTGTTGTTCACAGCGTGACCTTTTGCAGGGTTATAGATCGCACGTTAACCCTGAAACCAATGGCCGAACATTGCAAGAGCGTCGGACGCGCGAGTTGACACAACTCGAGTGTTGCACGCTCGGTCAATGTCGCAAACGGATCTGTATTTCGTGGCGTCCATATGTGTGCACAGCGATGCATGGTGAATCAGGGCGTTCCAATCTGATGCGCATTAACGAGTGCGCTCGTCGCGTTTGAGCTGCCTCTCCTTGTCTATCCGCGTCTCAGAAATATTTTTCAAAACTGCTTGCTCGGTCTGCGGCTTCGGCATCCTTTGCCGCACCTCCTCAGACAAGGGATGACCGGCGTTGAGCATCTGGGTCGAGACAATCCCCCACGCCTCGACTACCTTGCGGCGCGTTTCCTGAAGCCTCGCTGCACTCCGCTCGGGCCCGCCGCCGCTGGCGACGCCGGGCTGCCTCGGAACGGGCATTGAATGCTCTTGCCCCCGCCTCAATTCCCCGCGCTCCGCCGCACGATAGATTCCGTCCCGCACTGGCGGCCGCACCTGACCACGTACGGCCCTCTCAGTGGCATTTGCCGCGACTCCCTGTGCCCGCAGCTGTGCCGCAAAGTCACGCCTCCAACCGCGCAGGGTCGCCTTCCGTATATTCAGGCGTTTGCAGTCCTCGCCGACCGCCTTGACGACCAGGTGCACGTGCGGGTGCTGCTGGTCGGTGTGCAGAACCGTCAGGTATCGATGCTTGAAGGCGAATTCCTCACGTGCGAAGTTTCGGCTGGCCGCCAGGAGCTTTGCTGGCGACGTGCCGGCCGGCATAGACAGGACGATGTTGTGCAGCAGTTTGGAGGGCTTGCGTCCGGCGGTACCCCGATAGGGGGACCTCGACTCGTGCGGCCAGGACGTCGAGCTCCCATTCCTCCACCACACTACGCTCGGCGTCCCCTCCTTGCAGCTTTATCCCCTCGTCAGTCTCCAGCTCCAGCTCGCCGTGACGATCGATGTACTTAAGGTGCGCCAATGCACCGGCAGTGCTGGTCGCACCTCCTGAAACCTTGACCATGACCTCCGGTGTCCGCCGCAGCGTCCGGACGACTAATTCGACCTCTTCGGGAGAAAGGCGCCCATTCGGCCCCCGTCGCGCAAGGCTAACGATGTCCAGCAGCATGCCGGGTTCGGGACTATGCCGCATGGGTGTTCTCCGTGGGTGTGTTGTCGATCGGGCGCATTAGCGCATTCGGCATAGTTTGGTGTTCTCTTCGGTGGGTTCGTAACTCACCGGAGAGGACGTATGACCACTTTGGACCTGATCGACGAGGCTGGCGTTGTGCAGCGGGCACGGCGTTCTACTGCCGTACCGGTAGCGCTCGGTCCCTTTGGCAGATGGCTCGACGCGCAGAGGCTCGGCGCCCGCGATATCACCGAGGCAGTGATCGATGCCTATGTGAACCAGACCACAGCGCCAGGTCAAGGCGGTGTCCGGACAGCTCTGCGGGAGCTCCTCGCCGTCCTTCGGGAGTCCGGCGTCTGCCGACCCCTGGCTCTCGATGTTGGAAGTACACACCAGCAACTGCTGAACGAGTTTCGCTGGTATCTCATCACAGAACGCGGACTGGCAGAGCGAACGATCGAGCACTACACCGAGGCGGCGCAGGCCTTCCTGGTCTCGCGCGTGGCGGACGATGCGCGAGTGGTGAGGCAGTGGAGCGCCGCAGACGTACTCACGTTCGTGCAGCGGCGCTCCGTCAACCGCCCATCGGTGCACATGCAGCAGCTCTGCACGGGGTTGCGTGCGTTCCTGCGCTACCTGTGCTTCCGCGGTCACACCGAGAACGACCTCAGCAAGTGCGTGCCGCGGATCGCGCATTGGCGGCTCGCGACGCTGCCGAAGTTCCTGTCGGCCGGACAAGTCGATCGCATGCTCCTGGTCTGTCGGCGCAACACGGCGGGTGGTCGACGGGATTACGCCGTCCTGCTGTTGCTGTCCCGCTTGGGACTGCGCGCGGAGGAGATTCGTCGACTGACCTTGGACGACCTTCATTGGCAGCGCGGCGAGCTTACCGTTCGCGGCAAGGGCCGTGGCCCAGAGCCGATGCCACTGCCCCAGGATGTCGGGGAAGCACTCGCGGCCTACTTGACGCACGGTCGGCCGGCCTCCGGGAGTCGCAGTGTCTTCGTGCGTCTCACGCTTCCCCATGACCCATACGGGAACAGCGATGCATTCGGGCACATTGTCAGGCGAGCCATGCGCAGGGCCGCAGTCGATGCGCCCAGCAAGGGCACGCACATCTTTCGGCACACGCTCGCGACCGAGATGCTGCGGGGCGGCGCTTCACTGCGCGAGATCGGACACCTGCTGCGCCATCGAGATGAGGACACGACGCGCCTATATGCGAAGGTTGATCTGGTGCGGCTCAGGACGCTCGCATTCCCTTGGCCGGGAGGTGTGCTGTGAGCGCGCTTCGGGATCGGCTCGGCGACTACCTCGCGCTGCGCCGTGGACTCGGCTTTCGCCTGCAGGAGGCCGAGTGCTATTTGAGGAGCTTCTGCTCCTTCATGGAGCAGGAGGGCGCCACCGTACTGACCTCGGCTCTTGCGCTGCAGTGGGCGATGACGCCCGCGAGCGCACGTCCGACCACCTGGGCGGGCAGGCTCACCGCGGTTCGGCAGTTCGCGCGCTATCTCCAGGGCTTCGAGTCCGCAACGCAGATCCCCGGAACACGGCTTCTGCCGTTTCGGCCGAAGCGATGTCAGCCGTATCTCTACTCCCAGGAGGAGATCGAGGGCTTGATGGCGGCGGCTCGGTCCCTGCCCTCCAGGCAGGTGTTGAAGCCGCATACCGTTTCCACGCTCATAGGCCTTCTTGCCGTCACCGGGATGCGGGTCAACGAGGCCCTCAGCGCGCACCGCGACGACGTCGACCTCGAGACCGGCGTCATCACGATCCGCGGCAGCAAGTTCTCGAAGTCCCGTCTTGTCCCTCTGCATCCCTCGACGGTGCGGGCCCTGAGGGAGTACGCCGCGCGTCGGGATGCGTGCCTTGCAAGCCGCCGCTCCTGCGGTCCGTACTTCCTGCTGACCGGCCGCGGCATCAAGTTTGCCGTTTCCGAGGTTCATCTGGCGTTCAACGCGATCTCGCGCACGGTGGGACTGCGCACACCACAGATGCGCCGTGGGCCGCGTCTGCACGACTTGCGGCACCGGTTTGCAACCGAGACCCTGCTGCGCTGGTCGAGTTCCGGAGTCGAGATCGAGCGCGAGATGCTGACCCTCTCGACGTATCTCGGCCACTCGAACATCGCCGATACATATTGGTATCTCTCCGCCCACCCGGAGCTGCTGAAGCATGCGGCACTGCGCCTGGAGCGCCGCTGGGGAGGGTCGCTATGAGCACCGCGACCCTGCCTGCACTGCTGCAGAGCTTCTTCACCGAGCGCCTCCTCACACAGCGTCAGGTAAGCGCCCATACGATTGCCTCCTACCGCGACACGTTCCGTCTCCTGTTGCGCTTTGCACAGCGCGAACGTCACAAGCGCCCCTCGGAACTCAACCTGTCCGACGTCGATGCGGATCTGATTGGGGCCTTCCTCACCAGTCTTGAACAGCAGCGACGCTGTAGCGCCCGAACCCGCAACGCGCGGCTGACCGCGATCCGATCGTTCTTCTACTACGCCTCGTTCCAGGAGCCGGGGCTCTCGGCGCACATCCAGCGCGTGCTCGCCATCCCGTACAAGCGCCAGACCCGACCGATGGTGGCCTTTCTTTCGCACGAGGAGATCGAGGCCGTGCTCGCCGCCCCCGAGGGGAGCACCTGGCTCGGCAGGCGCGATCGCGCCCTGTTGTCCCTGGCGTTTCAGACGGGGCTGCGGCTCTCTGAGATTACGAGTCTCGACCGATCTGCTATCGCTTTCGGACCCGGTGCACACGTTCGCTGCCGCGGTAAGGGCCGCAAGGACCGCTCGACGCCGCTCACCACGGGGACCGCGGCTGTTCTCAGAGCTTGGCTCAAGGAGCCGGGACCTGCGACCGAGGTGCTTTTCCCGAACGCTCGCGGCGGGCGCTTGAGTGCCGACAGCGTGCAGTATCTGGTGCGCAAGTACGCGCAGTTGGCCGCCGTGCGCTGTCCGACGCTCAGAGGCAAGCGCGTCTCGCCACATGTCCTGCGGCACAGCGCCGCCATGGAGTTGCTCGCCGCCGGCGTGGACTCTTCCGTGATCGCCCTCTGGCTCGGGCACGAGTCGGTCAACACGACGCAGATTTACCTGCACGCTCACTTGGCCCTGAAGGAAGCGGCACTCGCTCGGACCACACCTCCGAACGTCCGACCGGGTCGCTTCCGCCCTGATGACCAACTCCTGGCCTTCCTGAGCGCGCTGTAGGCCCTGCGGACTATGCCGAGTGGCGCTGACCCATCGAGTCCAGAACACCCGAGAAATCAGCGAAAGCAGCGACGACCATGAGAACCACTCGGCATAGTTCCGAACCCGGCATGCTGCTCGATATGCCGCATGCGGCATATCGAGCAGTGGCTCTTCAAGCTCTGGGAAGCGTTTCATCATGACCGGTCTCCCAGCTCCGAATGTTGATGCTCAATAGCCTCTTTACGTAGTCCCGCGTCGCCTCACATAGCTTCAGCATGGTGCGCGTGTGATCAGGCGTAAGGCCCGCTGACGGGCTCGTCAGCGTTATCGTCCGGATGTTTCGAGCCATTGCCGACAGCTGAGAAGCGATCGCCTGCATGGCCTCGATTTCGCGATCTGGCAGCGGCGAGAGAGATCGGAGGTGAGCCCGGGTCAGCGTCGAGACGTAGGAGGCGGCACGCATTCCGCGGGCCGCAGCGCGCTCGCGCAGGAGCAGCCGGTCGGCCGGAACCAGACGGACCGTAATTCGTGCATCGCGCGCCACCGCGGCCAGCCGCTCGGTGACGGCGAGTTCTGGGGCGGCGCGGACGACAGCGAGCTCGACGAGCTGCTTGAGAAGCGCGGAGTCCGAGATTCCGCGCGACGCGGCGAGCGCCGCGAAGCGCGACTTAAGCTCCGAAGGAATCCAAGTCGAGAGGTGTGTGCTGCGTACCGTCACACAGCACATTTGAATCAAACAGCGGAGGAAAGACCATCTCTAACGCGCTAGAAATGAGAAGCTTTTTTTGGCGTTGTTGCGCTATTCATGTGCATTTTTCGGTAGGTGCGATGCGCTGCCTCTAGTCGACATGCGACGCTTTCGCATACCCGGGCTCATACCTTCGGATGAACGTGCGTGCCGGGTCCATCGTGACCTCTTCGATATATTCAGCGGGGAACCCTTCGTACTCGCTCAATCGATAGCACTTCGAGTAGCCCCGTGCGGGATACCCGACCTCGCGGATCCTGAGAATTCGCACCCTGGCAACAGGTGCTTTTCCAGGGGGATCGGTGATTGTGGCCGCGGAAAGCGTGTCCACCAGCTTG
>CAVUKE010000002.1:0-171745 GCA_963742045.1 uncultured Pseudomonadota bacterium | reverse complement strand
CTACTACGGCTACGCGCGCTGACAGGGGACGGCCATGGCCACCGACACCCAGTCCGCTCCCGCTCCTGCCATGCAGGTGCCGCTGCTGGACCTCAAGCCGCAATACGCGCCGCTCGCCGTCGAGATCCTGGCGGCGATCGGCAATGTGTGCGCCAGCCAGCATTTCATCCTCGGACCGGCGGTCAAGGAGCTCGAGGCGAGCGTGGCTGCCTACAGCCAGTGCCGGTACGGCATCGGCGTTTCCTCGGGCACGGATGCCTTGCTGCTCGCCCTCATGGCACTCGAGATCGGCGCGGGTGATGCGGTCATCACCACCCCGTTCACCTTCTTCGCGACCGCCGGCACGATCGCCCGCAGCGGCGCCCGGCCACTCTTTTGCGACATTGACCCGGCGACCTTCAATCTGTCGGCCACCGCGGTCGAGACCTTCATCTCGCAGAACTGTGTCGAGCGCGACGGCACACTGATTCATGTGCGCACGGGCAATCGAGTGCGTGCGCTGATGCCCGTGCACCTGTACGGCCAGGTGGCTGACATGGCAGCGCTCATGGGGCTCGCACAGCGCTTCAGGCTCAAGGTCATCGAAGACGCCGCACAGGCGATTGGCTCTGCCGATGCTGGCGGCCGGCGTGCCTGCAGCTTTGGCGATGTGGGTTGTCTGTCCTTCTTTCCCACCAAAAACCTGGGCGCCTTCGGCGATGCGGGCATGTGTGTGACCAATGACGCCGCACTCGCCGAGCGCATGGAAATCCTGCGCGTGCACGGGGGCAAGCCGAAGTACTACCACCCCTTCATCGGCGGTAATTTCCGCATCGATGAGTTACAGGCGGCGGTACTGAACATCAAATTCAGGCACCTGGATGCCTGGAGCGCCGGGCGGCAAGGCAACGCGGCCTTCTACGATGCCGCTTTCGCTCGCGCGCAACTCGGGAATGCCGTACAGACGCCGCTTGCGCTACCGCGCGGGCGCCATACCTATAACCAGTACGTCATCCGGGTCCGCGATCGTGACGCGGTGCGAGCGCACCTCGCCGCCGCCGGCGTCGGCACGGAGATCTACTACCCGGTGCCCCTGCATCTGCAGCAGTGTTTCGCATACCTCGAGTGCAGGGCCGGTGACTACCCCCATTCCGAGCGGGCTGCGGCGGAGACTTTGGCGCTGCCGATTTACCCGGAACTCACCGAAACACAACTACAATACGTGGTCGATATCGTCGCGAACTACTACCGTCGCTGAGTACACGGGGCGGCGCTGCAGGGATGCTGCGGCCGTTGCCCCGTTGCGGTGCCGGACGAGCAAGGAGAGCCTCGATGACGCTCACGATTCATCCTGGTCCGAGCACCCCGGTATGGGAAGAGCTGCGAGCGCATGCGGCGCGTCTGGAGGCCGTGCCGGTGCACGAGCTGTTCGAGCGCGACCCGAAGCGCTTCGAGCGCTTCTCACGCGAGCAGGCGGGGTTCTTGATGGATTTCTCCCGCCAGCGCCTCGATGAGATCGCGCTCGCGAAGCTCTTTCAGCTCGCCGACGCGACGGGCCTGCGCCCGCGCATCGAGGCGATGTGGCGCGGTGACCGGATCAACACCACCGAGAATCGCGCTGTGCTCCATGTTGCCCTGAGGCAACCCCCTGGAGCCGCACTCGGAGGCGCGGATATCGAGAAGGCGGTGATGGACGAGCGGGCGCGCATGCTCGGCTTTGCCGAAGGCGTGCGTGAGGGCACGCTCAAGGGCAGTACCGGGCAGCCGTTTCGGCTGGTGGTGAACATCGGCATCGGCGGCTCGGATCTGGGGCCGGCCATGGCGGTGCTCGCATTGCATGCCTTCACCGGCGGCGCACACGCTGCGAGTTCGTTTCCAATATCGATGGCTTTCATCTCGCCAGGTTCTGGGCGGCGCCGACGCGGCGACCACACTGTTCATCGTCTCCTCCAAGACATTCACCACGCTTGAGACGCAGACGAACGCGCGCAGCGCACGCGCCTGGCTCACGGGCAGCTGGGTGAGCGGCGCCGTACCGCAGCACTTTGCCGCCGTCTCGGTGAATCACGCAGGCGATGGATGAGTTCGGCGTGCATCCGCACTACCGTTTCCAGATGTGGGACTGGGTCGGAGGCCGCTACTCGCTCTGGTCATCAATTGGTGTGTCACTCGCGATCGCGATCGGGGAGCGCAACTTTCTCGACTTCCTGAGCGGCGGGCATGAGGTGGATGAGCATTTCCGCAGCGTTGCGTGGCAGCAAAACCTGCCCGTGCTCATGGGGCTGATCGGCGTATGGAACATCAACTTCATGGACCTGCCTACTCTCGCGGTATTGCCCTACGATGATTCGCTGCGCCGCTTTCCGGCCTATCTGCAGCAGCTGGAGATGGAGAGCAACGGCAAGTCCGTCATGCTCGATGGCAAGCCGGCGAGTGCGAGACTGAAGCGGTGATCTGGGGCGAACCGGTAACAATGCTCAGCACTCGTTTTTTCAGTTGCTTGCACCAGGGGACTCCGCGCGCCGCCTTCGATTTCTTGCTGCCGGCTCGCTCCTCCTGCGGTAATCAGAGGCAGCAAAACCTTGCGATCGCCAGCTGCCTTGCGCAGGCCGAAGCACTCATGAACGGACAGTCGGCGGACACCGTGCGAGCAGAGCTGCAGCGCCAGCAGTTACCAGCGGCACGGCTCGAGGCCCTCATCCCGCACAAGGTGGACCCCGGCAACCGCCCGAGCACGATCGTGCTGTTTCAGCAGACTGACCCTGCGACGCTGGGCCGGCTCATTGCCTTGTACGAGCACAGCGTATTCACGCAAAGCGTCGTCTGGGGCATCAACGCTTTTGACCAGTGGGGCGTGGAACTAGGCAAGAAGCTGTGCGAACAGCTCGCGCCAGCGGTAGACGATCCGGCCGGCGGGCACGGGGCGCCGCCTGCGGTCCTCAAGTTGCTCGGGACCGTGGACCGTTGGCGCCGCTCGTAAGGGTGCCGTACTTTGGATGGCACCTGACCGGCGCAGAAGCTGGCGAGGCGATCCGGGTTTGGTTCACTCGATTGGCGCTTCGGCTTGTTATATGGCTCTTCAGTAAGGCTCCTCGGCTAAGACGCGCGTGAGTGCCGGACGGCCCCAACTGTGCCAGCCGGCGGCGATCACGCATGCGCTGCGGCGCGCATCCAGTACAATCTCGCCTTCGCGCGGGGGAACTCGCCAAATCCGAGGCTGCGTGCCGCCCAAGCGCGCGTCGCCTGGTGCGTATGAACAAAGGTTAACGATGCGAGTGATGCGACAGCTTCGCGGGTTGCTGGCCAGCCTGCTGGTGCTAGCCGGGTGTTTTCTGTTCCATGTCGAGTCAGCACTCGGCCAGACCGCGCCCACGGCCGAGGAGCTGCAGATCTTTCAGGGTCTGTCCCCCGAGCAGCAGCAGGCGATCATGGAGCAGCTGGGCAAGGGCGCGACAGACCAGTCTTCCGGTTTGGGCACGCCGGGCGGGGCGCAGTCGCCCGATCAGTTCGGACGACCGCGCACCATCAGTCCCTTTGGCCAGACCGATCAGACCAAGGGCGGCGGTCGGGAACGCAAGAAAAATGAAGAAGATCAGGAAGAGGAAGAACCGCTGATCCCGGCGCTCAAGGCGCGGGACTGGGTGATTATCGAGATCGACTACCAACTACCACCGCGGCCCGTCCCGCCGTACCTGCAATCCCTCTATGCGCCTCAAAGCGCGCAGTCCGCCGCCCAGACAGCGGTGGCAGACGCGCAAAAGGCGCAGGCGGCCCAGAATTCCCCCGGTACCCCCCCCGCTCTGGGCTCCAACGGCACGGGCTCCGGCAACGGCCAACCGCTGGGCCCCAACGGCGAGCCCATGACCGCTTTTGAGGCCTCGCTGTCCGATGACGAGCGCACGCGCCTCGAGTCGCTCATGACGCTCGTGCGCTCGAAGAACCCTTACCAGCTCGGCGCGGACGGGGCGTTGATGCTGCCCGGATTTCCCTCGATCGCGCTGCTCGGGCTGACCGAGGAACAGGCGACCCTGCGTCTGAAGGTCGAGCCGGCTTTCCGTGGCATTCAAGTCAGGCTGACCCGGCTGCCGCTGAAGAAGACAGGTGCGGAGGGCCTGAAGCCTTTTGGCTACGATCTGTTTGATCATGAGTTGTCGACGTTTGCACCGGCCACCAACGTTCCGGTGCCCTCTCAATACCTCGTCGGTCCCGGCGATCAGCTGGTCGTGCAGCTCTACGGCACCCAGAACAAGCGCCTGCAGTTGGTGGTCGGTCGCGACGGGCGCGTGAATTTGCCGGACATTGGCCCGATCGACGTCGGTGGGGAGAGTTTCGAGGACGTCAAGACCGCGATCGAGTCACTCGTGCAACGGCAGATGATGGGCGTGCATGCGAGTGTCTCCATGGGCGATACGCGCTCAATCCGGGTATTCGTGCTAGGCGAGGCGAAGTATCCTGGCACCTATACCGTCAGCGGTCTGAGCACCATTACCTCCGCCCTGTATGCCGCCGGAGGGGCCAAGCGCGCCGGTTCGCTGCGCACGATTCAGTTGAAGCGACACGGTGCGCTCGTGCGCCAGTTTGACCTGTACGACCTGCTGATCCGCGGCGATACCAGCGACGATGTCAAGTTGCTGCAGGGCGATGTGATCTTGATTCCCGCCGTGGGGGCGACGGTCAGCATCGATGGCGAGGTGCGGCGTCCGGCGATCTACGAGGTGAAGAACGAGTCGACCGTGGCGGACGTGTTGCAGCTGGCCGGCGGGCTCACGCCGGAGGCAGACCGCTCGAATGCGATGCTGACCCGCATTGACGAGAGCCAGCACCGGATCGTCATGCGTGTTGATCTGTCCGCGGGGGCGCGCGCTGAGGTCGTACGCAACGGGGATCTGCTGCGCGTAATGCGGCTGCGGCCTACGCTCGATTCGGGGATCCTGGTGCAGGGGTACCTGTACGCGCCCGGCGCATTCGCGTATCGCCCCGGCATTCGCCTTACGGACGTGATTCCTTCGGTCGATGCGCTGCGTACGGATGCGGATCTGCATTACCTGCTGATCCGGCGCGAGCTGCCACCCGACCGGCGCATCAGCGTGCTGTCCGCCGATCTGGCCGCGGCGCTCCGGGCGCCCGGCTCTAGCGCCGACACCTTGTTGATGCCACGGGACCGCATCACCGTGTTTGATCTCGCCTCGGGGCGCGATCACGTGATTCAGCCTCTGCTCGATGAGCTGCGCGTGCAGGGAACCTCCGCGCAGCCGACTGAAACCGTGCACGTGGCCGGCCAGGTCAAGGTACCGGGTGAGTATCCGCTTGAGCCGGGCATGAGGGTGGCGGATTTGATTCGCGCCGGCGGCGGCGCGGCGGATGCCGCCTACGGGGCGCAGGCCGAGCTCACGCGTTACAGCGTGACGGGCGGGGGATCGCGCCAGACGCAGCTCATCGAAGTGGACCTTACGGCAGCCATGCGCGGCGATGCGGCGGCCAACATAGCTTTGCGGGCTTTCGATACCCTGAGTGTGAAGCAGGTGCCGTTCTGGAGCGAGCAGGAGACCATGGTCCTGAAGGGCGAAGTCCGCTTCCCCGGGACCTATTCCGTTCGGCGGGGCGAGACGCTCAAGTCGGTTATCGAGCGCGCCGGCGGCTTGACGAATTTTGCGTTTCCCGAGGGCAGCGTGTTCACGCGCGACTGGTTGCGCAAGCGCGAGCAGGAGCAGTTGGATATGCTCGCCGCGCGTATGCAGACCGACCTTACGGCGCTCGCTATCGCGAGCGCCGCATCCGGCGTGCAGGGGGGTGGGGCGTCGACCCTGACGCTCGGTCAGGCCCTCCTCGGTCAGATCCGCGGTGCTCGGGCCGTCGGCCGCATGGTCATCGATCTGCCGCGCCTGATGCGTGAGCCGGTCGGCTCCGCTGATGATGTGGTGCTGCGCAACGGCGACCAGCTAATCGTGCCGCGTTTCCAGCAGCAGGTGACCGTGCTCGGTGAGGTACAAAACTCGACCTCGCTCCTGTATGACCCCCGTCTCTCGCGCAATGACTATGTCTCACTCGCTGGGGGGACGACCCGGCGCGCGGATCGAAGCCGCATCTACGTGGTACGTGCGAATGGGAGCGTGGTCGCGGACACAGGCAACCGCTGGTTTGAGCACTCCGGGGTCAGGATGAAGCCCGGCGACACCGTTGTGGTGCCTCTGGACACGGAGCGTATGCCGCCGCTGCCGTTCTGGCAGGCGGTTACCGGAATTCTCTACAACGTAGCGATTGCGGTGGCGGCGATACATTCGTTCTGAGGCGAAGAGCTCCGCGTTGACACAGCGCTGGGACGCTCTTAGGCTTTGCGTTCAATCGTTGAACATGAGTCGAGCGATGTCACCTCGGTGTCCACTGTGATGCTCAGCGACGAGATGCCACTGAAGCTGATGCGCCTGATCGAAGCGAATCCGAAGGTTAGCCAGCGCGATGTCGCCTGTGAATTTGGAATCAGTCTCGGCAAGGTCAACTACTGCCTGGGAGCGCTGGTGCGCAAAGGCTGGATCAAGGCGAGCCGCTTTAAGAGCAGCGGAACAAGGTGGCCTACCGCTACCTACTGCCGCGCGCGGCATCGAGCAGAAGGCACTCCTCACCGGCCGCTTTTGCAGATCAAGATACGCGAGTACGAGACCCTGCGTGGCGAGATCGAGCAGCTGCGGCGGAAGTGGTCGCGCGCGTGGCCGAGTGAGACGACACGCAGCCGCGGATCGTGCAATGAGCCATTTTCGCGTGAAAGCCGGCGAGCGGGCGCCCGCGCAGCGGGCCGCTCGGCCGGGTGGCTTGTGGGGGATGTACCGTCGATGAGCACGTATGAGGTTGTTGTCGGCCGCAAGATCCGCATTGCCGTAATCGGCTGCGGCCGCATCGCCGCCATCACTTCAAGGCCATCGAAGCGCACCACGACGATCTGGAGCTGGTCGCGGTTTGCGATACCGATCCGAACACCTTGCGTCTTGCGCAGGACAAATACCACGCGACCGGCTACGCGAGCCTCGCAGACTACTGAAGAGCGCGAATGCGGATCTGGTGAGCTGTGCACGCCGAGCGGGCTGCATCCCCAGCAGTGCCGATCCTGGCGGCGCGCGCCGGCTGCCACGTGATGACCGAAAAGCCGATGGCCACGCGCTGGAGCGACGGCCTGCAGATGGTGCGTGAGTGCGACGCGGCGGATGTGCATCTCCTCGTGGTCAAGCAGAACCGGCGCAACGCCACCCTGCAATTATTGAAGCGCGCGCTCGAGAAGCGCCGCTTCGGCCGCATCTACATGGTCACGGTCAACGTCTTTTGGTCGCGACCGCAGGCCTACTACGACGGCGGCAAGTGGCGCGGGACCTGGGAGTTCGATGGCGGCGCACTGATGAATCAGGCCAGTCACTATGTCGACCTGGTCGACTGGCTGATTGGCCCGGTAGAGAGCGTGCAGGCATACGTGGCTACCCTCGCGCGCAATATCCAGGTCGAGGACACGGCCACGGTAGGAGTGCGCTGGCGCTCAGGCGCACTCGGCTCAATCAATGTCACGATGCTCACCTACCCGAAGAATTTCGAGGGCTCGATCACCGTCATCGGCGAGACGGGTACCGTGCGCATCGGCGGCGTCGCGGTAAACGATATCCAGCACTGGGAATTTGCCGACACCGATCGCGGACGACGAGACGTCCGCAGCACCAGCTACCAGACCACATCGGTGTACGGCACGGGTCATGCCGGCTACTACGACTAACGTCGTGCAGGTGCTGCGCGGCGAGGCGGAACCGGATACCGATGGGCGTGAGGGGCTGCGCTCGCTCGAGCTCCTGATCGCGAGCTACCTGTCGGCGCGCGATGGCCGCCGCGTGGCCCTGCCTCTGGAGTACTGACATGAGCGTGCAGGTGCACCCCAGCGCGATCGTCGATCCCGGGGCGCAGATCGGCGCCGGCACGCGCGTATGGCACTGGGTGCACGTGTGCACGCGGCGCCGTGATCGGCACGATTGCTCGCTCGGACAGAATGTGTTCGTCGGCAACCGCGTACGCATCGGGAACAACGTCAAGATTCAGAACAACGTCTCCGTCTACGACAACGTAACCCTTGAGGACGACGTCTTCTGCGGGCCGAGTGTGGTGTTCACCAACGTCTACAACCCGCGCTCGGCGGTGTCGCGCAAGCACGAGTACCGCGACACGCTCGTCAGGAAAGGCGCGACGCTGGGAGCCAACTGCACCATCATCTGCGGGTTCGCTATCGCCGAGTACGCATTCATCGCCGCCGGCGCGGTCGTCAATCGCGACGTGGCGGCCTTCGCGCTTATGGCGGGGTTCCGGCGCGGCAGATTGGCTGGATGAGCCGCTTCGGGCGCCGCCTGGACTTGCCGCTGCACGGCGAAGGTACCGCCCACTGTGTGGAGAGCGGCGAGACGTACGTGCTGCGCGACGGCGTCTGTTCAGTTGCCGGAGATTCATAGTGTGCGCGGCAGCAGCACGCATCCGCAGCGTGAGTATCGTTGGCGCGCGTCCACAGTTCGTGAAACTGGCGCCGGTCGCGCGTGCCATGAGCCAGGCGCGTGCGAGGATCAGGACGCGATTGTCCACACCGGCCAGCATTATGACGACCATGTCCAGACTCTTCTTTGAGGAGCTCGACATTCCGCAGCCCGCCGTGAATCTGGGCGTCGGATCGGCGCCTCAGGGGCGACAGACTGCGCATATGCACGAGGCCATCGAGGTGTACCTGACCGAGGCGCGGCCGGATGTCGTCATTGTCTATGGCGACACGAACTCGACGCTCGCCGGCGCGCTCGCGGCCGCGAAGATGCACATACCCGTGGCGCACGTGGAAGCGGGCCTGCGCAGCTTCAACCGCCGCATGCCCGAGGAGCTGAACCGGATGGTCACGACCACCTCTCAGGGCTGCTGTGCGCACCGACGCAGACGGCCATCGATGACCTGGCGACGGAAGGTCCGCGGTTCCGGGCTATGTTCACCGGCGATGTCATGTACGACGCGGTGTTGTTCAACGCCCAAAGAGCGCAGACGCATTCGGGCATCCTCGGTGAGCTGCGTCTCAAGCCGGGGGAGTTCAGCGTCGCGACCGTTCATCGGGCCGAGAACACGGCCCCCGAGGAGCTGCGGACGCTTCTCCAGGCAATCAATGATGCCGCTACACGCCTCGGCCGCATCGTCTTGCCGATGCATCCGCGCACGGCCGCGGTGCTGCGCAGCGAGGTGGCCGATTGGCGTGCGGCAGCCAATCTCTTGGTCACAAATCCTCTGGGCTACTTTGACATGCTCGCGCTCCTGCAGAGCGCAAACTCTGTGCTCACCGATTCGGGCGGCCTGCAGAAGGAGGCCTATTTTCTCGGCTGCCCGTGCGTGACCTTGCGCAATGAAACCGAGTGGCTCGAGACACTCAAGGGCGGCGCAAACCGCATCGCGGGCAGCGATGGCGGGCGGCTGACGGAAATGTTGAGTGAACAGCAGCGCATGCGGCGGTCATTCGGTGAGCCGCCGCAGGCCAAGGATGGTCCGTTCGGAGCGGGAAACGCGGCGCAGCGTATCGTTGAGGCAATAGTTGACCTGTGCGAGTTACCGCAATGAACGACAGCAGCAGCATGGATACTCCGCGCCCTCAGATCAGCCTGGTCGCGATTGCGAATTTCTTGTGGCGGCATGTGCTGATCATCGGCACCTGTGTGGTGGTGGGTGGCATCGCAGCGGGTGCACTGGCCTTTGCGCTCAAGCCGCTGTATCGCTCCGAAGTCGTCTTCTCGCCCACCAATGGCTCTGGGGGGGGTGGCTTGGGCGACGTCGCCGGTGGTCTTGGTGGTCTGGCGGCGCTCGCGGGTGTCAACCTTGGCGGCGGCGGCAAGCGCTCAGAGGAATTCCTGGAGTATTTGCGCTCGCAGGGGTTTGCCCGCGGGTTTATCGAGCGTCACCAACTCCTGCCGGTGCTGTTCGCACGCAGATGGGATGCGCAGCGCGGCAAGTGGAGAACCGATGAGCCGCCGACCCTTTCGGACGGCGTCAAGAAACTCACCAAGAAGGTCACGCAGATCAGCGAGGACCGACGCACCGGCATCGTGACGCTCGCGGTGATCTGGAGCGACCGGGAGACGGCCGCCAAATGGGCCAATGAACTGATCGCGGAAGCGGATGATGCCTTACGTCAGCGTGCGATCGCGGAGTACACGCGCAGCATCGACTATCTGACTTCAGAGTCAACGAGCACCTCGGTCGTTGAACTGCGCGCGGCCATTTACAAGACGATGGAGACTGAACTGAAGGATGCGATGCTGGCGCGCACGCGCGACGCCTACGCTTTCAAGGTCCTTGATCCGGCGGTGGCGCGCGATCCCGAGGACACCGACAGCCCCAACAAGCCGCTGTTTGCCGCGCTCGGTGGCCTCTTTGGACTTCTGCTTGGAGTGATCCTGGCCGCATCGCGGGAGCGCCGTCTCAAGAAGGTCAGGATCTAGCTTCGATCGTGCTACCTCTGGACTACGTGCACGCGCTCTGCCTCGTTGGCATCGCGCTCTATATCTGGCAGCGCGAGCCGCCGCGGCTGCTGTTGACCCCCCTCATGCTGCTCGGATTTTTCGTCCTCTATGGGTTCGGCAATCTTGTTTACTTCGCCGACGCCGATACGGTCTTGGCCATACGCAATGTTGTCACCGTTTGCTTGATTCTCATGTGGATCGGGCTCGTAGTGGGCATTGAGTTGGCGCGCGCGTCGATGCCCGCACTTGCGGGTCAGTCGCAGCGCGTCGTCCGCGCCTGGAGCACCCTGCCGCTCGCGGACCGGGCGCGGACTGATCAACTACTGGCAGGACTTGGAGTCCTCGTCGCTCTGTTCATACTGGCGATGTTCTTCGGCATGGGGAAGCCCGGACAGATCCTGAGTTTCCTGGCGTTTCAATCGGCGAAGGAGAAGATCAAGCTCCGACTCGAGTTCGGCGGGCAGGGTGGCTAAGTCTATCAGACCCTAATCGCCTCGGTCGCGCCGTTCCTCTGTTTCCTGCTGCCTGGGTGAAGGCGGCCGCTAGGAAGCAACGTTATCTGCTCGCGGTCGGAGTCCTCGTGGGCGTCGCCGTGTTCGTCGGCAAACTCGGCACGTTTCAGAAGATTCCGTGGCTGGTGTTCCTGTTGCAGCTGCTGGTCGTGTATCAGGCGAGCCGGCGTCTCGAATCGGCCTGGGGCGGGGGCGAAGTTTTTTCTTGCCTTGTTGCTGGCCGGGGCGATCGGGGCGGCGGTGATCGCGCTCCCGGAACTGGAGTCGGGCGATCTTCGAATGGAGCCGGCGATCCGGTTCTTCGAAGTAAATGACGAAGTGGTTTATCAGACCTTTTACGTCTACCCGGAGCATTTGCCCCATACCCTGGGCATGAATATTGGGCTCATCCACAGTGTTTTCGGCAGCGGCGAGCTGACTTCCGCGCAGATGCATGGTGGCTAATTTTTTTGGCGCCGAAGGTGCCACGTTCGACGCTTTTTTTATTGCCGACGCATGGGTGGACTTCTCCTACGCTGGCGTGATGGCTATGTCCGTGCTGGTCGGCTTTGCGGTGAAGGCCGTGGATATGTTCGTCATGAGTTCGGGCAAGACACCGCTCGCGGTGGCTCTGCTAGGCAGCGGTATGTACGGCTTGTTCCAGTTGCAAGTGACCTCGGCTTTCACGGCCTTCCTGTCCGGTGGGCTCATCTTCATACCGCTGATGGTACTGCTGTTCGAGGGATTGATGAGCGATATCTCGCAGGGGCGGGTGCAGTGGCAGAAGTGAGCGTTCTCAACTACGGCATCGGCAATACCGGCTCGATAGTGAACATGCTGCGCAAGCTAAGGGTCGATGTCGATGTTGTGTCCGATGCCGCCGCAGTGTCCGAAGCGCGACGTCTGGTGTTGCCCGGAATCGGGGCATTCGATGCCTGCATCGGCGCACTGTGCGCGACGGGCTTGCGCGAGTCGGTGGTGGAGTTGCCGCCAGCGGTTGGCCGCTGCTCGGCATCTGCGTTGGCATGCAGACGCTCACGCTCGGTAGCGAGGAAGGCACCCTGCCAGGCCTAGGATTGATCAGGGCCTCTACCCGGCGATTTGCACCGCTGGCGGGACTGAAGATCCCGCACATGGGGGTGGGACACTGTCCGCTGGACGCTACCGGAGCATCCGCTGGCCGCCGAGCTGATACACGAAAATCGCTTTTATTTCGTGCACTCGTTTCGCGTTACCTGTGAATCGCCTGCCAATGCCTGGCGGCGTGCACCTACGCTGAGGACTTTGCAGCCGCGATCGTAAGTGGCCCGATCGCCGGGGTCCAGTTTCATCCGGAGAAGAGTCACCGCTTCGGGTTGCAACTTCTGAGAACCTTGCCACGTCATGAATTCAATGCGTCCACGTGTTATCCCGTGCCTGCAGTTTGCAGGCGGAGAGCTGTTCGAGACGCGGCGATTCAGCACGCCGTACCTCGGTGATCCAATCAACGCCGGTCAAGTTATTCAACTATCTGAAGCGCGACGAACTGGTGGTCGTTGACATCAGGGCGACGCTTGAGGAGCGGGAGCCGGATTATTCGATGATCGAGCAGTTTGCTTCCGAGGCATTCATGCCGCTCACGTACGGCGGCGGGATCAACTCGATCACGCAGATTCGCCGAATCCTCTCTATCGGGATTGAAAAGGTGGTGATCGGCACGGCTGCGCCCGAGGGTAAGCTGATTGCCGCGGCTGCCGCGATCTTCGGTTCGCAGAGCATCGTTGCTGCGGTAGATGTAAGAAAGACACTGCTCGGGCGCCGCGAGGTGTGCGTACGGAGCGCAACGCGGAGCCTCAGCGTCGATCCGCTGACCTACGCGCTTCAAATGCAACAGTTCGGCGCCGGAGAGTTGTTCGTGCAATCCATCGACTTGGAAGGCGCCCGCTCCGGGTACGACCTCGTGCTCATGAAGGAGGTTAGCGCGACGGTGAGGATCCCGGCGATCGCCTGCGGCGGCGCGGGATCCCTCGAGGACGTCCGGCCGCCGCTGCATTCGAGTACGGTGGCGGCGGCGGCGGCTGGCACGATGTTTGTCTTGCACGGCCGGCATAGGCGCCCCTGATTAGCTATCCCCGGCCAGCTGAGATCGCTTCGCTGAGCGCAGCGGTCACGGACGCACGATCATGAGCAGGCGCTATCAAATCTGCACCCGCTGCATCATGGACACCAGCGACCCGGATATCGCTTTTGACGGCGCGGGCAATTGCAACCATTGCGTGGCGTGGTTCGCGCGCCCGGCGATTTACACCTTGCCGCCCGAGGAGCGTGCGCGCCGCTTGGGAGTTCTGGTCGAGGCGATCAAGAGACGCGGCCAGGGCAAGGACTACGATTGCATCATCGGCGTCAGCGGCGGAGTCGATTCGAGCTTTGTTGCCATTAAAGTCAAAGAGCTCGGCCTGCGGCCCTTGGCCGTTCATGTCGACAACGGTTGGAACTCGGACAAAGCGGTGGGAAACATCAAGCGCATTCTGGAGCCGCTCCAGATCGACCTGTCCACGGTTGTCCTCAATTGGAAGGAGTTTCGTGAGCTGCAGCTGGCATTCCTGCGCGCTTCCACGCCCGATTCGGAGATCCCTTCCGATCACGCCATCGTCGCAGCATTCTACGAAGCCAGCAGACGTCATGGCGTCGGCTATCTGCTAAGTGGCATCAATCTACGCACTGAAGGCATTCATGTGCGTGAGTGGTCACAGGGCCACCTCGACAGTCGCTACATCAGCAGTGTCTACCGCGAGTTCACCGGCAAGCGGCTCAGGAGCTTTCCGCTCATTCCGGTAGCCACGCTGGTGCGGAATATAGTGCTGCACCGCCCGAGGACGGTGTTCCTGCTGGACTATCTGGACTATGACAAGCTAGCTACCAAGCGCATGCTGGTAGAGCGCTATGGCTGGGAAGACTATGGTGGCAAGCACTATGAATCGGTGTACACCAGGTTCTACCAAGGTTGGATCCTGCCGCATAAATTCGGCTACGACAAACGCCGGATGCACCTCTCGACATTGGTGTGTAGCGGGCAGATGACGCGGGGCGCAGCCTTGGAGGAGATAACGGCGCCATCCTATCCGCCGGCGTGGGTCGAGCCCGACACCGCGTTCGTGGCGAGAAGCTCGGCATATCGCGCGAGCAATTCGCCGCTATCATGGCGGCGCCCCGAAAGCGCTATAACGATTATCCCAATCTGCAAAATCACTGGGCCTTTAGTCGCGGGTTGGATCTGTTTCGCTTTTTGAAGCACCGGCTCCATTGGGTCAGTTGAGCTTTGGGCATGGCCAGCAGCGTGGTTTCCCGGGTAACCGGGTTGGGAGCCCTGACCGCGGCGGGACAACTCATAACCATCGGCTCGTTACCCACCTACTCTAGGCTGTTCGATCCTGGCACTTACGGGGAATACGTCATATTCATTGGGGCTGCCACGGTAGTCGGCGTGCTCGCCGGCCTTAGATACGATTCCGCTATCGTCTTGCCGCGCAAGGATGCGGTCGTGCGCTGCTTTCGGCATTGGTGATGTTTATCGCGCTGGCGCTCTCGGCACTGATCGCGGCACAACCTTTGTGGTCTCGCGCCTGGCGGTAGCACCGGACCATCATTGGCTGGCCGTTGGAGGGCAACTCGGTTACGCCCTGGCGGTTCGACCGCAACAGGTGCGCTGCAGCGCTGCCTGAGCAGTTGGTGTGTGCGCAAGGGCCGCTTTTTGCTCATGGGGTGGGCGCAGTTCATTCTGTGCCTCGTCACGGTAGGAGCCCAGTTGTGGTTTGCTACTTTTATGACGCAGCTAGCAGCGCTCGTCTGGGGTTATGTTTGAGCACTGAGCCTGCAAGTCGTCTGTCTGGCGGGCCCCGCGCTGGGTAGCAAAATGTCGTTGCGCGAGACGGCGCAGGCGCTGCGCGGCGTGCGCATTGTTGCGCGCAAGTATCGCCGATTCCCCACCTACATGGTGGGCTACGCGCTGGCGTCCTCCGCACGTGATCGGCTGATTCAGTTGGTGTTAGGAATTGGTGCAGGCGCGGCGGCTGTCGGTCGCTTTGGCCTCGCCTATCGTGTGGTGTTTGCCCCGAACTCGTTAATTTATAGCGCGGTATCGCCGGTCTTTTACCGTATTGCCAGTCGCGGCGGCCGACTTGCGGTCGGCCGCTTTGCCGCCAGCCTGGTGGAAAGCGTGTTTATCGTATTGGTAGTGCCCTATGTGGTGTGCGCCCTTGAGGCGCCCGGATTAACCGACGCGGTATTGTCGCAGAAGTGGCGCGGTACCGGTCCTTACCTACAGGCACTAGCGGGCGCCGCTCTCATGCTGGCGGCGACCTGTTGGCTGGATCGTGCCTTCGATTCCTTCCGACGTCAGCATGTGGCATTCATGCTTGAAGCATCTTTTACGCTGATTTCCGTCATCGTAGTGGGTTGCGTGTCCAGGCTTGCCGGACCCGTTACCAGCGCTTGGGTCTTCGGCGTATTGGCAGCCTGTACTATTGGATCTATTTTCGATTGACCTTCATTGCCTGCGGGTTTCCGATGGAGGACTTCCGTCGCGCAAACCGCAACGGGGCAGTTGTGGCGTGCCTGGTGCTCGGTGGCGCGCTCATGATACTTCTCATTTCTCAGCCGGCCGCGCGCATGGCGCTATACGTGGCGCTTGCGAGCGGCGTGCTCGCGGTGTGGTTCAGATGGTTGGGCGGCGACGCCAGCCTGCGTGCCATTACGGCCGCACCCCAGTAACGGCGCATTAGCAGGTCAGCTCAGGGCAGAAGAAATTGCGCATTGCCATACTCGCGTACACCTTTCCTCGCGGCATGGGATACATCGGCAATATGCTGCCACGTCATCTCGCGCGCCTGGGCGCCGACGTGCACTACCTCACCATGGATCTGCCGCATTACTTCCAGGCGAGCGATCGCATCCACAGTTACGGAACCTTCGCAGGTCTGGATGTAGTGCAGCCGGGACCGTGGAGACGTACGACGGCTTCACGGTGCACGGTATGGGGCACCAATCGTCGCTTGGCCAAATGAAGTACGCCGACTTCGAGCAGAAGCTCGCTGAGTTGCGTGCGGACGTCGTACAATCGCTGCTTACAATCGGTTGGCCCGCGCTGCAGGCCGCGCGGGCCCGCAGCCGGTTCGGCTACTCGCTATTCACAGCCAATCACACCACCGCGTCCGTGTTTCCATTGGCGCAGAGTGACTCTTTCATGCTGAGCCGGGCGCGCATGAAGAACTTGTTTACCCGCTTCCTGCCGGGTCGCTACATCAGCCACAAGACGGTCAAATGTTACGCGGCCACCAGTGACTGCGCGCACGTGGCCGTGGAGTTCTTCGGCGTAGAGCGCGACAAGGTCGAATTGTCGCCGCTCGGAGTTGATACGGATTTGTTCTGGCCGGTGCGCACCCCGCGGACCGAGCCGATCGCCAGGCGCTGCGCGCTGAACTGGGAGTTGCCGAGTCGGAAGTGCTCTTCATCTACAGCGGCCAGTTCACGGCTGCCAAGAATCCACTACTGCTTGCGCAGGCGGTTGAGGAAATGGCGCTGCGCGGGCTACGCGTGCGCGCGTTATTTATCGGCGACGGCTCGCAGACGGGGCTGATCGCTGCCAGAGAAGCGCCATCGTCCAAGGTTTCATGCCCAATGCACAGCTGCCGCGATTCTATCGGGCTGCCGATGTCGGGGTGTGGCCGACGCAGGAGTCCACCTCGATGCTGGATGCGGCGGCTTGCGGCCTGCCGATCGTGGTCAATGACACACTGCGCGCCATCGAGCGTATCGAGGGGAATGGAGTGCAATATCGGCTGAATGATATCCAGGATCTGATTCGCGTGCTAACGGGTTTGCTCGAGCCGCAGCTTCGACAACACCTGGGCGCCGCAGGCGCTACGCGCATGGTGCGTGAATTCAGTTGGCGTGATCTGGCCGCACGGCGCCTTCGGGACTACGAAGCCAGCTTGTCATGAAGTGGTTCGCTACTGCCGCATCTCTCACGCTGCGTGCAGCCAATCGCGCTACGTCCGCCGTGGCTACCCTCGCGGCAAGGCATGACGCCACCCTAGCGCCGAGCGTCCGATTTCTGCGTGGCGGCAGCGTTTCCAATATCGCAGGCCGTCCGGAGCGCATTGCGGTCGCGGCGGGTTGCCGTATTGCCGGGCAGCTGCTGGTCTTTCGTCATGGCGGTGAGATCCGCATTGGCGAGTGGTGCTATGTAGGCGAAGCATCCCGCATCTGGTCCGCGAGCAGCATACATATCGGCAACCGGGTGCTGATCTCGCATAACGTGAATGTGCATGACTGCGACTCTCATGCCTTGGATGCGGCATCCCGCTACGCTCAGTTCCGTGCAATTGCAACTTCGGGCCATCCCGAATCCGGCGACAACGTCCCGGCCCGACCTATCGTAATCGAGGATGACGTGTGGATCGGCTTCAATTCAATCGTACTCAAGGGCAGTCACATCGGCGCCCGCAGCGTCGTCGCAGCCGGCAGCATGGTCAGGGGGGAAATTCCCCCAGACAGTCTCTACATGGGGTGTGAAGTTAGAAGGAAGCTCAATGCCGACGATTGCGGAAAGTAAGTACTGGCCGCTGCTGCTCGAGCGCTACTTCCGCAGCCCCTCAATTGCGCTGTGCCGCATCCCGGAGGTGGAGCTGTTTAGCCGCATTCCACTGGAGTTTCCGGTGCTCGATCATTGTGGCGGGGATGGTTACGTCGCTTCGCTGGCCTTTGCCGGTCGCAGACTAGATGCCTGCGTGGATATCGATGAGCCGCGCTTGGAGCTGCGCGGCGCAGCGCGCGTTATCTTGTCGTGAAGCGGGCAGATGTAAGCAAGCGGCTGCCGTTCGACGATGCGCAGTTCGGCACGGTAATAAATAATAGCGGGATTGAACACGTGCCAGATCTGCGCGCGGCGCTGCAGGAAATCCACCGCGTGCTGAGGGGTGGCGGCAGGGTGTATCTTAATGTGTTGAACGCGCGCTACTTCCAGAATTGGCCCTTCGGAAGTGAAGCATTGGCTGCGTACCGAGGATGGCAACCGTTTTACCACGCATTGAATGAGACCGAGTGGACTGCACACTTGGAAGCGGTCGGTTTCTGGCGCGTCACCTTTGTCGACTACTTCCGGCCCGAGGTCGGGCGTATTCTGGCGGACTTGGATTTCCGCTACAGCCGTCTTTACCTGCGGCGGCGCTTTGGGCTTTCTACGCTGTTCGAGTCGCTCGGGTCCAAGCCACAACTGATCAAGCGCTGGAATCGCCGCTTAGGCGGACTGCGCTGGGATGCCGGACCGGGCGAGGGAGTGGGATTCACGGTGAGCGCTGAACGTAAGGAGGGCTAGTGCCATCACCTGCGCATGAACCGGTGACTTCGGGGACCTGGGAACAGGCAGTGGCGACGCTGCTTGCGGATCGCGATAGCGACGGGCTCGCGCGCGACTGCTACTTTGACGGCAGCGCGCTGGAAGCCGCTCAGCGTTATTGGGCAAGCGAAGAGTGGCGGACGGTGCGTCCGCTGCTGCCTCGGGCAGGAGGCAGGGCACTCGACGTCGGGGCAGGGCGGGGCATCGCGAGCTACGCTTTGGCCCGCGAGGGCTGGCGGGTGCATGCCCTGGAACCGGACCCCAGCGAGCTGGTCGGCGCCGGCGCGATTCGAAGCCTGGTGACCGCGACGGGTTATGGTATTGAAGTGTGCCAAGCGTTCGCGGAAGAACTGCCCTTCGCAAGCGGCTCGTTCGAGCTGGTCCTTGCGCGTCAGGCGCTGCACCATGCGCGCGACCTGCGCGTGCTGTTGCAGGAGCTGTATCGGGTGTTGCGGCCGGGTGGGCGGCTGATCAGCCTGCGCGATCATGTGATCAGCCGCACTGCGGATCTGGCGCGCTTTCAGGCGGAGCACCCATTGCATCGACTGTATCACGGCGAGCGCGCCTATCTGCTCGAGGAATATCGGGCAGCGATCAAGGACGCGGGCTTCTTATTGCGTAGGGTCATCGCGCCGCTCGACTCGCCGATCAACTACGCCCCACACACTCGCGAAACTCTGGCGGCGGGCATCAGCGGACAATTATCGCGCTTTCCTCCTTTGCGCACCGTGGTCAGCCGATTGCTGCGCTCACCCACCATCATGTCCCTGACCTTGCAAGTGCTGCGGCGGGTTGACAATCGCCCCGGGCGTTTGTATTCGTTTGTTGCCGACCGTCCGGGGGCTTAAGCGATGGCAGTCGCGTGGGTTACTGGAGCAAGCGGATTCATTGGACGTCACTTGACGCGGGCGCTGTGCGATCAGGGGCTGATCGTTGGTGGTGTCGGCCACGGCCACTTACCCGCGCAAACGTGGCGCCGCGAGGGCCTCGCCATTTGGCTCAATTCGCAAATCACCGCCGAGGCTCTGGGCCAACTCATCGGCGCTCACGGCGCGCCGGATGTTGTGTTCCATCTTGCCGGCGGGTCCGCGGTAGCAGCTTCTCTGCACGCCCCGCTGGAGGACTTCAGCCGCACCACCGTGACGACTGCTCGCTTGCTGGAATGGCTGCGAACCCACTCACCCCGCGCACAACTCGTGGTGGCCTCGAGCGCGGCGGTCTACGGCGACGCCCAAGGCGTGCCAGCCGAGGAGTCGTGCGCGCCCCTGCCCGTTTCTCCCTATGGCTATCACAAGTTGATGATGGAACATCTATGCCAGGAGTACTCACAGGTCTTTGGCCTCCGGATCGCAATCCTGCGGCTGTTTTCCGTGTACGGTGAAGGCTTGCGCAAGCAGCTTCTCTGGGACTGTGGAATGAAGCTGCTGGGGAAAGGCGAGTGCGTCGAACTCGGCGGAAGCGGCGATGAGCTGCGCGATTGGGTCCATGTTGAGGACGCCGTGGCGATGCTGCAGCTCACCGCGCGGCTGGCGAGCGATGCATGTCCGGTGTTCAACGGCGGCTCAGGCAATGGCGTGCGAGTGCGTGACATCGTGACGCTCCTCGCGACCGCCCTGCATCGCCCAAAACGCATCGCGTTTTCCGGAATTCGCCGCCGCGGGGATCCAATGACATTAGTGGCGAATGCGGCACGCATCGCAGCGGTCGGGTATACCTGCCGCGTCCCATTGGATGTTGGCGTGCAGCGCTACGCCGACTGGTTCAAGCTTGCGCAGAGCGGCTGATGAAACGCATTGCGCTGCGACTACCGGACTGGGTCTGGACGGGCGGGGTCAACTATGTGGAGACCGTGTGCCGGGCTCTGCTCGCTCATCCCGAGCTTGATTATGAGCCGGTGGTTCTTTGCAGTCCACGAGCCGAAGCGCAAGTGCAGTCCCGGTTCGCGGCGCTGCTCGGTGCCGGCCTGATCCGCGATCCGTACCTGGCCCGCGGGCGGCGCACCGGACTCCTCGGAGCGGTAGCGCTTGGCTGCAATCGGCACATGCGCGCACTCTGCGAGCGCCACCATTGCGACGTCGTCATGGAGGCGGCCGACTTCTACGGCTGGCGCTTCCCGTTCGCCTGTCTTGCGTGGGTTCCTGACTTTCAGGACCGGCACCTGCCGACGCTTTTCTCACGTCGCGCTCGATACCAAAAGGCGCTCGGACTGAGGTTGCAGCTGGCTGCCGGCCGCGTCGTGCTGCTCAGCAGTGAGGATGCGCGGCGGGACTGCGAGGCTTTCTATCCTCAGGCGCAAGGTCGAACGGCTGTGGCGCGCTTTGCCGTGCAACCGGCACTCGATCCTGGTGAGGAGCAGCCGCAAGTTGGTGCCAGATACCGCCTGCCGTCCCGGTTCTTTTACATGCCGAATCAATTCTGGGCACACAAGAATCACTTTGCGGTGGTCGAGGCGCTGCGACTGTTGCGCGCGCGCGGCGCAGACGTCGTTGTCGCCACCAGCGGCAGTCCGCAGGAGCCGCGCCAGGTCGGCTACTTTGAGCGCCTGCGCGCCAAAGTGGCTGCGGGCGACGTGAGCGACACCTTTCTGTTCCTCGGCGACGTCCCGAGACGCGACGTGGCATTGCTCATGAGAGCGAGCGTGGCGATGCTGAACGCTTCGCTCTTTGAGGGTTGGAGCACTACGGTTGAGGAGGCCAAATCGCTCGGTGTCCGCATGGTGCTCTCCGATCTTGCGGTGCATCGCGAGCAGGTCGGCGCCGCGGCGGACTTTTTTGACCCCCACGAGCCGCAGGCGATCGCGGCGTGTCTGCAAAGAGTCTGGTGCGACCTGGCGCCGCCACCGACGCTGAGCGATCAGCAAGCCGCCGCAGCTGCGGCCACCTTGCGTATCCAAGAGTTTGCGGAACAGTTCACGCGCGCCTGCGATCAAGCGCGCGGGCGGCCAGCAATCCCCCCCCCCCCCCCCGCTCCCAGGGCAGGCTGAGAGGCTTGCCTTGACCGCTCCCCGAACCACTGCATCGGGCCGGCGCGCTCGAGTGCTGTTCATCGAACAATTCGACCATCCGGATGGTTGGGGCGGGGCTGAGTTACCGGTGGACGTGACGGTTCACCTGGCGCGCCGCGGCTTTGCGGTCGAGGTGATTTGCGGCAGTGACCAGTACGCCCCGCTTGAAGGTGAAGCGCCAACCGATCCACGCTCCCGTGGGGTTCGCATCCGTCGCATTCCGAGCCTGATGCGCGGCAGTATCCATCGTTGGAACTCGCTCGACAGCTGTGGTTCTATCTAGCCCTGCTGCCGCTGTTACTGTTGCGACGGCCTCCGGATGTGTTCGTGGCGCAAACCAATCCACCGCTGGCGGTCATATTGGTTGTTGCGGTGGCGCGGCTGTGGCGACGGCCGGCTGTCATCATCGCTATGGATGTTTATCCGGAAGTGCTGATCGCCCATGGGGTAATGCGTGGCGAGAACCTGCTGGGGCAGGCGCTGGAGCGCTTATTCGGCTGGGCATATCGACACGCGCAGCGCATCGTGGCTCTCGGACCAGTAATGCGCGAGCGTCTACAAGCCAAGGGCGCCCTCGGCGGGCGCATCGTCGAGATCCCCAACTGGGCCACGGGGGCGCCCGGCCGTCTCACGGGCGCCGACAATCGCTGCGCGCCGAGTGGGGACTGGAAGACAAGTTTGTGCTGCTGTATTCGGGAAACCTCGGACTGGCGCATGAATTCGACACGTTGCTCGAGGGTGTCCGACTGGCGCTGCGGTCAGCGCCTTCGCTGCGTCTGATATTTATCGGGCGCGGCAGCCGCCTCGCTGAGGTCAAGCGACGCGTCGCGGAGCTGCAGCTTGAGAATGTCGTGCGCTTCAGCGATCTGCTGCCAGCGCAGCGCCTGCCGGAAAGCTTCGGAATCGCGCACCTGGCCGTGGTCACGTTGTACCCGGCTTTGCCGGTCTGGTCGTGCCGAGCAAGCTCCAGGGCTACCTCGCGCGGCATCCCCGTCCTGTACATCGGGCCCGACAGCGACATCGACCGTTATGTAACTCGCTCCGGCGGCGGCATCTGTCGCCGGTGCGACGATGCCCAAGGTGTCGCTGTTCTGCTGGTGGAGCTGGCCGCCGACCGCGAAAGGCTGAGTGGGCTTGGAACCGAGGGGCGCGCTTTCTACGAGGCGCAGTTTGCCAAAGCGCGCGGCCTGGAGCGCTACGAGGCTCTCATCAGCTCACTTCTCAACCCGAGTGCCGCGCCGCGATGACTGTCATTGCGATCTCAGGAGCGAGCGGGTTCCTCGGGCGCCACTTGTGTCCGGAGTTGACGGCACAGGGCCACCGCGTGCGCAGAATTTCACGCCAAGAGCTGCAGTCGGGGATCCGGCTTCGGACCTCAAGGGAATCGACACCGTGATCCACCTCGCCGCGCGTGCGCACGTGCTGCAGGAACAATGCGCTGACCCGCAAGAGGAATTCCGTAAGTGCAATGTCGGTCTGACGCAAACATTCGCCGGAGCAGCCCAGAGAGCGGGTGTGAAACGGTTCATCTTCCTGAGCTCTGCAGGGGTGCTCGGCGCCACGTCGCCGCCGGAGGGATTCACGGAGGATGCTGCTCCGCGGCCGCACGATGCCTACACCGCCTCCAAACTTGAGGCAGAAGTGTGGCTGAATTCCCAGCTGGACCTCAAGGGTCTCGTATACTGCCACCGCCGCTGATTTATGGCACAGGCGCCAAGGGCAACTTTATGCGGCTGCTGCGGCTGGCGCTCAAAGGGTGGCCGCTACCACTCGGCGCGCTGCGCGCACCACGTTCGCTACTTGCGGTTAGAAATGTCGTCGCCCTGATCAGCCTGCTCGCCGCCGATGCCAAGCCGGTCCGTGCCACGATGCTGGTTGCGGACCGCGAAACCATTTGCACAGCCGAGTTGTATCAAACAGTTGCGGCCTGTGCGGGACACCGCCCGTGGCTTGCGCCGATACCCGTGCCACTTATAAGATCGATGTTGGTTCTGGCGGGCCGGGGTGATGATGTTGCCCGCCTCACCGGCGCCTTCGTGCTACGTCCACAGCTCGCGCAGCGACAGTTCGCCTGGGTTCCTCCCCATTCGCAGCTCGCCGAGCTTTGGCACACCGCCCTGCGCGAACTCGAAGTGCTACACGCGGATGCGGCGCGGAAATTCGGCGGCGGCAGGTAAGCCGGACGGAGGCGGCCGCGTTTAATGCGGCTGGGTTCGAGATCGTACGGTCAGTAAGGTCGTAGGATCAGGTTTGTGATTGAAAAAGAGACATGCAGCCAACCGTGACAGACAACTTGTTACATTCTTGGTCTTTCGGGCGATTTTCTCGGTCTGCCATCCAGGTAGTCGCAGCCGGGCTACTCGGGGCTGTGGTGCTGAGCATAAGCGCCTGCGGGGGCTCATCGAAGTCCACAGCAGACCCGGGTCCCAACCAGGAGAGTGTCACGACGCCCATCGAGATGGGTGCGGCGTCCAAGATCGTCCGCATACCGGGCTCGGCGACCGCCGTGGTGGCTCTCTTCCCCATGGCCAAGCCTATTACAGTCCCGATGGCTTCAATCTCGGCGGAGGTGGCGCGACCATCCTAGCCGACAATGGCACGACAGGTGCGCGACATTGTCGCGGTGAGCGATGGTGTCGACGCGCTACTCTCCGATGGTTCGGTCGTCTTCAGTCCCGACGGTAAGAACCTCAACGGGGGTGGCGCTAGCGCTTCGGCTTATCAGGGCCCGCTGCAAGTGGCCAGCTTAACCGCGGTAGACGGTGGCGTTGATGCGGCGTTCGCAAATGCGGGGCCGGTTACTTTAGTCCCGATGGGCGCAACCTCGGCGGCGGCGGCGGCAGCAGCAGCATCTACGCCGGCGGCACTAACCTTAAGCAAATCGTAACCGTCGGGCCAGGCGCTGCAGTGGTCAGTTTGTTCGCCGACGGCGCCGCCTTTTACAGCCCCAACAATCGAGACATCGGCGGCGGTGGCAACACGGTTTCTGCAACTGCCGGTGTCGGCTCGCCGATCGCCTTGCTGGTGCAGGTCGGCGGCGGAGTCCTGGCGCAATTCGACGACGGCAGTGTTTATCTGAGCCCCAGCGGTATGAATCTTGGCGGCGGTGGCGGTACCGTTCGCGTGCCCGCATGGAACACGAGCGCTGCGGATGGCCCGTTTCCGGCCCGAGACAGCGCGCGTGGAGCTGAATTCCTCGGTCATCTATGGCTTAGCGGCGGCTTTGCAGACCCGACCAACAGCAACAGCTGTTTCACCACGTGCAGCTTCTTTGATCTCTGGTCCTCCACCGACTCGCTGGGCGCTTCCTGGAACCCTCAGCCATCTTTCGCCACTGCCAGCGGCCCGAATCCCCGGGACGCTTCGCCCGTGGTGAACAGCGGCGTTCAGGACGCTCCGGTCCCCACGGACTTTTATGATTCATACAGCGCCGTTGTGGTCTGGAACTCTAAGCTGACGGCGATCGGCTCGACCGTCTGGAGCTCCGCCGACGGTGTGACTTGGGCGCGCAACAACCTGCCCGATGGAAACGCGTCGCCCGGGCCGTTGCTGCTGAGGGCGAGCGAGAACTCGCGTGCCGTGATACTCGGAGCAACGCTCTTCTTTCTGCAGCCCGACACTGGGGAGGTTTACAGCAGCACTGATCCCAGCGCCTCAGTATGGACAGACTTAGGTGCAATTCCCGGGTTTGCGCCACGCTGCGGGACAGCGGTGTTCGCCATGGCTGGCAAGATGTGGATTGAAGGCGGTGGTGCTTGCGACTACTCGCACGTCTACCACGACATCTGGTCCTCAGCCGACGGGGTCACCTGGAGCCAAAGCGCGGCACCGGCGGCGTGGTCCGCCCGCATGTGGCCTTGCGTTGCTACGGATGCTGCGGGGATCGTGTGGTTGGCCGCCGGCTATGCGCCCACCGACTGGAATAGCGCGGGCGGAAAAGTGACTGTGCGGTACGGCGCGAACCACGCTGACGTCTGGTACTCCAAGGACGGCAGTGATTGGAAGCAATTCAAGGCTGATGACGGCTCGGGATTGCCCGATGACGGCGGACTTGAGCCACGTCATGCCGCGACGTGCTATGTCAGCGGTTCCGCGCCGCAGAACCTGGTCGTCATGGCCGGCACCGGCGGCAGCGATCCGAACGACTCCAATGCCTACACACTGAACAGCATTCGCATGCTGCCGCTGCCGGCCACTGCATCACTGCCCTGAATTATTCACGCGCTCCTCAGGTGCTAGACTGGCGACACCGTTGATCTTAGGGGTGTCTCTTGTCGAAGACTGCGCTGATTTCCGGGATCACCGGGCAGGACGGGGCATATCTGGCGGAATTCCTGCTTGGCAAGGGCTATGTCGTTCACGGGATCAAGCGCCGCGCATCGCTGTTCAATACCGAACGGATCGATCATCTTTACCAGGACCCGCATGAAGCCATCGTGCGGCTACGTCCTGCATTACGGCGACCTCACCGATGCGACCAACCTCATCCGGATCATTCAACAGGTTAAGCCGGACGAAATCTACAACTTGGCGGCGCAAAGTCACGTGGACGTATCATTTGAGACCCCGGAGTACACGGCCAACGCGGACGCACTCGGCACGCTGCGAATGCTTGAGGCTATCAGAATTCTGGGTCTGGAGCGGCAAAACGCGCTTCTATCAGGCGTCAACATCGGAATTGTTCGGGAGGTGCAGGAAATCCCGCAGCGCGAAAGCACTCCGTTCTATCCGCGCTCTCCCTACGCGGCTGCCAAGCTCTACGCCTACTGGATCTGCGTCAATTACCGAGAAGCTTACGGTTTGTTCGCGTGCAACGGCATTCTCTTCAATCACGAATCGCCCTTGCGCGGGGAAACCTTTGTTTCTCGCAAGATCACGCGGGCGCTGACACGGATTCGCGCCGGCCTACAGGAGACGCTGTATTTGGGTAATCTCGATGCGAAGCGAGACTGGGGCCATGCGCGCGACTACGTGCGTGCTCAGTGGCTAATGTTGCAGCAGTCCCGCCCCGAGGACTACGTGGTGGCGACCGGAGAGCAGCACTCGGTCCGAGAGTTCGTGGTTGTGGCGGGCAAGTTGCTCGGCATGGACATTGCGTGGCACGGTACTGGCACTGCCGAGGTGGGCGTGGATCGCAACACGGGTAGGACACTAGTACGCGTGGATCCCCGCTATTTTCGTCGCGCCGAAGTCGAATCGCTCCTTGGGGATGCGAGCAAGATTCGTGCGCAGCTGGGCTGGCAGCCGGAGATCTCTTTTGGGGCACTCGTGCGCGAAATGGTGGAATCGGACGCCGTCCTCGCGAGTCGCGATGCGCTAGTGGCGAAGGAAGGCTTCAAGATCTACCGGCATCACGAGTAAGGTAGCGTGTCAATAGCGAGACATTCTCTCGTGTATGTCGCGGGGCACCAGGGCATGGTGGGGTCGGCGGTCGTGAGCGCGTTGCGCAACAACGGCTACCACAATTTGCTTTTGCGTTCGCACGCGGAGCTCGACCTGACCGAACAGACCGCGGTCCGCGAGTTCATGGCTGCCCATCGCCCGCAGGTAGTGATTCTCGCGGCGGCGCGGGTGGGTGGCATCAAGGCCAACAGCTCGCGGCCCGCGCTGTTCATTCGCGATAACCTGCTCATCCAGGGAAATGTCATCGGTGCGGCGCAGCGCAGCGGCGCGCAGAAGCTCGTTTTTCTCGGTTCAAGCTGCATCTACCCGCGGCTGTGCCCGCAGCCGATCAAAGAGGAGTATCTGCTGACGGGGGCGTTGGAGCCGACCAACGAATGGTACGCAGTAGCGAAAATCGCTGGCATCAAGATGTGTCAGGCTTATCGACGCGAGCTCGGGTTTAACTCTATCTGCCTGATGCCAACGAATCTCTATGGCCCTGGCGACAACTTCGATTTGGACAACTCGCATGTCCTGCCGGCGCTGGTTAGGCGCTTCCACGAAGCCAAGCTGCGCGGCGACGAGGGAGTTGTCGTCTGGGGAACCGGCACGCCGCGGCGCGAGTTCTTGCACGTGGCTGATCTGGCCGACGCAATCGTGTGGTTGCTAGAGCGGTATGACGAGGAAGCCATCATTAATGTCGGCTGCGGGGAAGACCTCACGATCAGGGAGCTTTGTGAGATCGTTATGGCAGTTACGGGCTACAACGGACGACTCCAATTTGACGCCACCGAACCTGACGGAGTGCCGCGCAAACTGCTTGACGTCCGCAGGATGCACGCGCTCGGCTGGCGACCCAAGATCGCGCTGCGTTCCGGTATCGAGCAGCTCTACGAATGGTACAAGGAAAACATAGACTCGTTGCGTATGAGTAACCCGTGAGCCTCAGCCACGGCCGCGCCCTCGCTGCGTCAGCCGCGACACGCTTAGTCCGGTATTATGGCGTGTGATCGACCGTGTGACCGCGTAGCAGTCTTGAAATGGGTGAGTTTATGCAGACCGTAATTCATCGAAATCACGCGATAATAGGGACACTCGCGCTGGCGATGCTGACCACGTTCGCGCGTCCAGCGCTCGCACAATGCGAGGCAACCGCGCACGGGATGCGGGCGGACGGCAGCGACAACGTTGCCGCGCTGACCAAGACCCTCAAGGAATGCGCCGGGCAGACGATTCACATTGCCCAGGGCACCTACATGTTCAGTCCCACTGGTTTCGCGCGCGGCCTCGAAGTGCCTGCGGACACCAGGATTGCAGGCGATGGGTCGCGAGGGGCGCAGCAGACCGTGCTGCAGATTGGCGCCAGCGGCAATTTTGCGTCCTTCCTCTGGATCCGCAACGTCTCGAACGTCGCCATCTACGCTATACGTTTCGAGGGCAGTGCTTACGACAGCGGCTGCGCTCGGCATCTGGATTATGGACACGCCATCACCATCCATTCTGATGCCGGTCAGAGCGCTGCTGTCGAGAGCGTGGATGTCTCCGACAATGTTTTCCACAGCTTCAACGGAGGCAGCTGGATCTCGATCAACGCAGTTGACGGTAGTCCCGGCGTCGGTGTGAACAGCCGGGTGGTTATCAAGAACAATGTCTTTGACAGCGACGCCAATCTGGGCGGTGGCTGCGCTGCGAATAGCCCCATCGGTCAGTCGGTCGAAATGATCTCGATGCACGGTTCCGACAATTCGGGTCAGGGCATCGTGGCGGACGTGGAAGTCGACTCCAATACTTTCAATGCCGGATACGTCAAGGGCGCCATTGCAGTATGGAGCGGCACCAGAAACATCAGTATCACGCACAATGCGATCCTTGATGTGGGGCTGCGACTGCCACCGTATCCCGGGGAACTGGGGCGCTACGCGATTACAGTGTACAACAGCGCTCACAATGGACCGGGCCTGCATCCTGATACCGTGAGGATCGAGGACAACACGATTGCGAATCCGGTCTCGGCTGGCATCTATGTGGCTAGCGCACGGAATCTTCAGATTAGGAGAAATCGCATCTCAGGACAGCGTGATCGAAACGATGCGACTTTGCCAAAAGGGGCGATCGCCCTGAACCATGCAGAGAACGTTTCAGCTCTCGATCAAAATGAGCTTACCGATAACTACATCGGTATTTCCTCGGTGGGCAGCTCGATCAATATGGGCACAAATCGCGTCAGTGCGTCCGCCGGAGGAGTGCCTCAGAAGATCCGCTAAGCAGAGGGCGGTCCGCGGGCGAGTGCAGCTCGCACGCCGCCCGCGCAGCTTGTGGTTTCGGCGACGGCATCCCTATGAATCTGAGCCTCGCGGCCGATCTTGTTTGCCCGGTTACCCGACAGCGGTTGCAGGTTGTGTCGCGCGATGAGGCGCGCGCCCGCATCGCACGCGGCTCGGTTTTGAGTGCACGTCAGCAGACAGGCAGCGCTCCCGTGATCGGCGAGACCGACCAGATGCTGCTGCGCGCCGATGAGCAGGCGGCTTATCCCATCGTCTGCGGAATTCCCGTCCTGCTCGCGCCGGAAGTCCTGGGTAGCCCGCAGGCGCTGCTAAGGTTCAATCTGCAGGACCCGCAGTACGCTGAAGCTTATGCAGAGATGGATTTCTATAACGCGGTCGGTTTTAAGGAGGCCGAAACGCTGCGCGAATCAGGCTCGCTCCTTGCCGTGAAGAGCAGTGAGTCGCTGCAGCATTTGGAGCGGCTGCGGCTGCTTCCGGGCCACGAGCGGGATAGCTTTCCGCAGCCGCCCAAAGTCTGGGCGCACTCACGGCTGGATTTGCAGAGTGAATGGGACTGCTATCGGCACATCGGCTCGGTGCGGGGTCAACGCGTTCTGCAACTGGGCGGCTCTGGACGCGCGGTGCAGGCGCTGCTGCTCGCCGGCGCTGCGGAAGCTGTGCTGCTTACACCCATGCTCGGGGAGGCAGAAGTCGCACGAGAGGTGGCGGCGCTTCTCGGAGTTGCCGAGCGATTTCGCTGCCTAATCGCGGTGGCCGAAGAGATCCCGCTCGCCGATGCTTCGATGGATGTGGCTTTTTCCGGTGGCTGCGTCCACCACATGCGCACCGACATCGCATTTCCGGAGATTGCGCGCGTGTTGCGCCCGGGCGGCCGCTTTGCCGCCATAGAGCCTTGGCGCGCACCCCTTTACGGTATCGGGACGCGCCTACTCGGAAAGCGCGAGGCCAATCCGTTCTGCCGCCCGCTGACGCCGACGCGCGTGGCGCCGCTCTTCGATGCTTTCAGACAAGCCCGCTACCAACTACACGGGACTCTGACACGTTATCCGATGCTGGGACTGCAGAAATTTGGTTTGAAGACGCCCCGTGATACGGCCTGGCGGCTGGGGCGCGCGGATGACGCATTGTGCTCGTTGCTGGCGTTGCGCCGCTTCGGCAGCGGCGTTGCGCTGCTCGCCACGAAATGAGCGCGCTGCTTCGCTAATTGGTCGGTATCGTGCCCGCCTCGTAATCAAGCACCCAGCCGTCGCCGAAGACGTTGTCGACGAGGTGTACGTTGACCGAGGGCATGGCGATCTCTCCCGAAATGCTGCGTACTGACATTCCGGTACTTTGTGGGCCGGCACCGCCTGCCAGGTCGTTGCCGGACACCGTGATGTTCTGAGCGCCCCAAATGAGCATGCCATAGGCACTCTGTCCGCCGCCGGATCGGGTGACGAAAGCGATTTGGTTATTGGCGAATGTTCCGTCGTGCACGCCGTACAGCAGGTACGCGCCGATGTTGCTGCTGATATTCACGGTATTAGTTGAGACATTAAAAAAGGCTGTACCGAGATCAAGCCCAAACGCGGCCGCCTGTTGCTCGCTGAAGGAATTGTCCTGCAGATCCAGGTCGACAGTTGCTGCAAACTCGCTAAGAACACTGTTGCCCAGCCCCGCGCTGTTCGAAATAGTTAGATCCTTAGAAAGATACGAGTACAGGGGCTGAGCGCTGTCGTCGTTGGCAACGACATGTTGAATCGTCGTGTGTAGCGCATTGAATACCGAAATGCCGGCAGCAGCGGTTCCCGGGCCTGCAGCAGGGACCGTAATAGTAAAGTCGAGAAACGAAGTGTTCTCAATGAGAGGCGAAATTCGTTGAAAACCCAGACCGCTATGTCCTGGATCCCACGCGCGAGCGTTTGTGAACGCGGTGCGAAATGGCGTGCGTACGCTCACTATCAAGCCCGAAACTGAGGCCACTTGGGCCCAATCAACTGTCACCCGGTCGCCGATAACGGAGTCGATGTCCGAGATTAGCAGCCAATCACCGCTCTGAAGATCTGCTACGTCAGTAGACACCGTAGCGGAAAACGAGCCGTCCCCAACCGAAATTGCGTTGGCGATACGACGCGGTGGATTGTCATCGATCCCACATGGCGTAGTGAATACGCGATCGTTCGCGCAGTGTTGTCTCACCGCGCTTGCGCGATATTGAAAGACCGTCTGCGGCCCAGCGCCCTGTATCGTCGTATTGCTGTTGTTAATGACGATGGTCCGACTCAGGTAATACGTACGAGCGCTGAAGCTGACTATGCCTCCATGATCGACCGCGTTCTGCACGACGTCGGTGTCGTCCTGAGGAGCGGCGGACGTGCCGCCACTGCCTCCCCCGCAGCCACATGGCAGGAGCATTAGCAGAGCGCTGAGCACCGACATCCTACGGTGAGCTCGCCGCATTGATTCCACTGGCCAGTCGGGCACTCGCTTGGATGCTCTATCCGGTGCAGCGCCCGACAAGACCGGCGCTCGAGGACTGGAACGGCGGCTCATCAGTCCAGCCTTCACGATTGACTCCTCGCATGAGATGGCTCGGGCCAGGGGCAGGACCTACCTCGCAACCGCGGTAGGTTTGGGCCACGCACTGCGTTGCCGAGACAGTGCAGGTGCGTAGCGGGTTCTCCTGAGGATTCGAACCCACGCTAGGGTAGGCGATTGGCGTTCGCGTGCAAAGCCGTGGCGGGTTGCCGAACAGCCTGAGGTGCAATTGACGCGCGAACAGGCACGCGGTTGAATGACGCCGCCAATCTGGCGGTGAACAGCGGAGACCGGTGCGTGGGATCTGAGACGGTCTGGGTGGCTGCGGCCGGATTCCTGGGATCTGGCCTACTCACCCTCGCCGTGCGCAGAGTGGCGCTGTCGCGGGGCTTGGTGGATGTGCCCAACGCGCGCAGTTCCCACGATATGCCAACGCCTCGGGGGGGCGGCCTCGCAATTGTGATCGTCGCCACGACCGCATTGCTGGTGCAGGGGCTGCGTGGCTCTCTGGAGCGGAATCTCTTTATCGCTCTTGCGGTGGGGGGGCTCGCGGTGGCGCTGATCGGGTTCGCTGACGATCACCGGCCAGTGCGTTCCTCGGTCAGACTGCTTGTGCATTTCAGCGCCGCGATCTGGGCGGTCATCTGCCTTGGCGGGCTACCGCCGCTGCGCCTTGGTGATCATCTGGTTCAGCTGGGCTGGCCGGGCTATGCGCTGGCGGTGTTCGGCATTGTCTGGGTTTTGAACCTGTTCAACTTCATGGACGGCATCGACGGCATCGCGACTTCCGAGGCCATGTTCGTCCTAGTTGGCGCCACGTGCTTGACCGCGAGCGGGCCTGCTACGGCTGAGCTTTCCATCATCGCTCTGGTGCTGGCCGCGGCCTGTGGCGGCTTTCTTTTGTGGAACTGGCCGCCGGCCAAGATCTTTCTCGGTGACGTCGGCAGCGGCTATCTGGGTTACCTCATCGCGGTGCTCGCGCTCGCCTCTGCGCGGACCAACCCGGTGGCCGTTTGGATATGGTTGATCCTTGGCGGTGCATTTTTTGTTGACGCGACGGTGACGCTTAGCGGGCGCATTCTACGACGAGACCGTGTCTACGAAGCACACCGAAGTCATGCGTACCAGCGGCTGGCACGGCGCTGGAGCAGTCATCGCCGGGTGACTCTCGTACTGCTCGTGTTGAACGTGGCGTGGCTGTTCCCGTGGGCTCGGTTTGCGGCGCGCCACCCCAAAACTGCTGTCGCGGCCTTGGCGGCAGCACTTGTACCGCTTGTCGCTATCGCGCTGGTTGTAGGGTCGGGACGTCCTGAAGGTTCAGCCAGCGGGCACCCGTAACGAAATGTTGGGAGCGCCGTGCATGCTGTTTGTGCTCTGCGATACAGCTCCCTGGCACTCAGCGGGGGAGATGAACGTCAACTGAATGCGCTGAGTAACGTTAGAGCCAAGGCATTGTGCCTCAGACATTGGTTAAGCTGCGGGAACCATCGCTTGCTTGGGACGAATCCATTACAATGCGCCAGCGCTTGTCAACGCTCCGACAGAAATAACCACATCGGGAAGTGACGGGCAATGACGGAGGTGGGATGAAGGAGAACCAGGTAGCCGCCGGACAGGCATGGATCGGCGCCTCTGCTGTCGCAGCGATTCTCGCCCTCCCCCGTGAGACCAAACGCCTCATCATGGCGACGGCGGACGCGATCGCCATCCCGACCGCCCTTTGGGCGGCGCTGGCGCTGAAGTTCGATCAGCCTCGATCCCTTGCTGGATCGCACCTTCGCCTATTTCGCTGGTTGCGGTCGTCTCGGCTTTGTTCTTCTTCTGCGTGTTTGGTCTGTACCGCGCGGTCATCCGTTTCATGGGTCCGAAGGCGATGGTCACCGTCATCGCGGGTGTGAGCCTCTCGGTCCTGGTGCTCGTGGCGTTTGATCGTTTCGATGCCAGTCATGAGATTCCACTATCGGCGTTCGGCATCTATTGGGCGCTGGCGCTGCCCTACGTCGGTGGTAGCCGGTTCGTGGCGCGCTACCTATTTCTGCACAGCTCCGGCGCGAGCGGCAAACCTGCTGCTCGAGTGGCCATCTACGGGGCGGGTAATGCCGGGGCGCGTGTCTGTTCGGTGCTGCTCGGCGGCCCGGACTTCGAGCCGGTGGCGTTCATCGACGACAAGAAGTCTCTGCACGGCAGCAGCATCAATGGCATCCGGGTGTACGCTCCGGACGCGCTGCCGGATCTTGTGCGTCAGCGCCGCATCGATCGCATCCTGCTCGCGATGCCTTCGGCCATCACGGCGGCGCCGCCGCGAGATCCTGACGCAGCTCGAGCCCCTCGGCGTGCACGTGCAGTCCCTGCCCAATCTTTCGGACCTCATTTCCGGCAAGGCGCAGATCAATGAGCTGCGCGATGTCGACGTCGGCGACCTGCTGGGCCGCGATCCCGTGCCGCCGCGGCCGAAGCTGTTCGGCTCGTGTATCCGCGGGCAAGTGCGTGCTGGTGACCGGCGCGGGCGGCTCGATCGGCTCGGAGCTGTGCCGGCAGATCGTGCGTCTGGGCCCCAGCCGTCTGGTGCTGTTCGAGATGTCGGAGCTGGCGCTGTACAACATCGAGCGCGAGCTGGAGGAAGTCGCCGCCCACGAGCAGCTTGACGGTCGAGATCGTGCCGCTGCTCGGCAATGCGCACCACCGGCATCGCGTGCGTGAAGTGCTCGCGGCCTTCGGCGTGCAGACGGTGTATCACGCCGCCGCCTACAAGCACGTGCCGATCGTCGAGCACAACGTGATCGAGGGCATCCACAACAACGTCATCAGCACCTGGTACACGGCCGAGGCTGCGCTCGAGACCGGGGTGGAGACCTTCGTGCTGATCTCGACCGACAAGGCGGTGAATCCCGCCAACGTCATGGGCGCGACCAAGCGCCTGGCCGAGCTGGTGCTGCAGGCGCTGCAGGAGCGCTACCACGCACACGCGCTTCTGCATGGTGCGCTTCGGCAACGTGCTGGCATCCTCCGGCTCGGTGGTGCCGCTGTTCCAGGAGCAGATCCGCCGCGGCGGTCCGGTCACCGTGACCCACCCGGACGTGATCCGCTACTTCATGACCATCCCGGAGGCCGCGCAGCTGGTGCATCCAGGCCGGTTCCATGGCCAAGGGCGGCGATGTATTCGTGCTCGACATGGGACGCCCGGTGCGTATCGACGATCTGGCACGGCGCCTGGTCAACCTCATGGGACTCACGGTGCGCGATGCCAACAATCCGGACGGCGACATCGAGATCGAGTACACGGGGCTGCGCGCGGCGGAGAAGCTGTTCGAGGAGCTGCTGATCGGCACCAACGTCACCGGCACCGATCACCCGATGATCATGCGCGCCATGGAGCACCGCCTGCCGTGGCCGAAGATGCAGCAGGTGCTCAATGAGCTGCTGGTGGCGCTCGCGAGCTTCGACTGCCACCGGGCGCTCGGCGCTGCTGGCCGAAGCGGTCGCCGAGTATCAGGCGGACGTCGAGATCTCGCGACTATGTCTGGACGCGCAAGGCCGTGCTGCCGCACGCCCCGGCGGCCAAGGTCGCCGATTTCGCCGCCAAGCGGCGGCTGTCGGAAGCCGGCAAGGCCCCTCAGGGCCAGACACCCGCTCGGCTTAAGTGCTGCAGCGCGCCGCGCCGGTAGCGGTCCGCCGCTTGAGCCGCCGCGCGCCTTCCTTTAGGCTTCGCCGTTTCTTCCTTCCAGCTCAAGAACTTAACTCATGCGGGTGACCATTTTCGGCTCGGGCTACGTGGGGCTGGTGACCGGTGCGTGCCTGGCCGATGCCGGCAATCACGTGGTCTGCGTCGACGTCGACGCCGCCAAGATCGAGCGCCTGAAGCGCGGCGAGGTCCCGATTCACGAGCCCGGACTCGACGCGCTCATCAGGCGCAACACCGAAGCCGGGCGTCTCGAGTTCACCACCGATGCGCTGCGGGGGGTCGAGCACGGCCTGTTCCAGCTGATCGCCGTGGGCACGCCGCCCGGAGAGGATGGCTCGGCGGACCTGCGCTACGTGCTGGCGGTGGCGCGCACCATCGGCACGCACCTGAACCGCTACAGCATCGTCATCACCAAATCCACCGTCCCGGTGGGCACGGCCGATAAGGTGCGCGCGGAGCTGCAGCGTACGCTTGGCGCAGCGCGGCGCCAAGGTCGAGTTCGACGTGGTGTCCAATCCGGAGTTCCTGAAGGAGGGCGCGGCGATCGAGGACTTCATGAAGCCCGATCGCGTCGTCATCGGCACCGACAACCCGCGCACCACCGAGCTGATGCGCGCCCTGTACGAACCCTTCATCCGCAATCACGATCGGCTCATCGTGATGGACATCCGCTCCTCCGAGCTCACCAAGTACGCCGCGAACGCCATGCTCGCCACCAAGATCAGCTTCATGAACGAGCTGGCCAACATCGCCGAGCGCGTCGGCGCGGACATCGAGAAGGTGCGCATCGGCATCGGCTCGGATCCGCGCATCGGCTACAGTTTCATCTACCCGGGCACCGGCTACGGCGGCTCGTGCTTTCCGAAGGACGTGCAGGCACTCATCCGCTCCGCGCACGAGGTCGGGCCACGAGCCGCAGATCCTGAGCGCGGTGGAAGGCGGTCAACGCGCGTCAGAAGGAAGTGCTGTACCAGAAGATGCAGCGTCACTTCGCCGGCGACCTCAAGGGACGCACCTTCGCGCTGTGGGGACTCGCCTTCAAGCCCAATACCGACGACATGCGCGAGGCCCCCGCGCGTGACGCTCATCGAGCTGCTGCTGAAGGCCGGGGCCAGCGTGCGCGCGTATGATCCGGTGGCTGCGCAGGAAGCGCAGCGCATCTTTGCCGGCCGCTCCGGGGCTGCGTCTGGCCAAGAACGCCTACGAGGCCGCAGAGGGCGCGGATGCGCTCGCGATCGTCACGGAGTGGCAGGAGTTTCGCAGCCCGGACTTCGAGCGCCTCAAGCAGATTGCTCAAGGCGCCGCTGATCTTCGACGGCCGCAACCTCTACGACCCGGCGATGCTCAGCCGCTTCGGTTTGACCTACCACGCCATCGGTCGCGGCAAGCCGTTGACGCGTGAGGTTGAGTTGCCTATGATCACGCCGGTCATTCTGTCCGGCGGCGCCGGCACGCGCCTGTGGCCGCTGTCGCGGGAGCTGTATCCGAAGCAGCTGCTGCCCCTCACAGGTTCGCGCACCCTGTTGCAGCAGACCGCGCAGCGCCTGGAGGGCCTGAGGGGCGCCGCGCCGATCGTCGTCTGCAACGAGGCGCACCGCTTTCTGGTGGCCGAACAGCTGCGGCAGCTGAAGATCGAGCCGCGCGCCACGATCCTCGAGCCCTTCGGGCGCAACACCGCCCCGGCCATCGCGCTCGCCGCGCACGCCGCCCTCAAGGGGCTCGCGACGCAGGCGACGGCGGTCGACCCGCTGCTCCTCGTGCTGCCGGCGGATCATGTCGATCCGCGATGTGGCGGCCTTTCACCAGGCGGTGCACACGGCGCTCGCGCCCGCCGAGGCGGGGCAGATGGTGACCTTCGGCATCGTGGCCACGACGCCCGAGACCGGTTACGGCTACATCGAGCGCGGGGCGGCGGAGGGGGCGGTGTTTCGCATCGCGCGTTTCGTGGAAAAGCCCAACGCGCAGCGGGCGCGCGAGTTCATCAATTCCGGCAACTACTACTGGAACAGCGGCATGTTCCTGTTCCGCGCGCGCCGCTACCTGCAGGAACTGGAACGTTTTGCGCCGGAAATGGCGCGCGTCTGCGAGGCCGCCTACCGCGGCGCCAAGGCGGACCTGGACTTCACGCGCATCGATGCGGCTCTCTTCGAAGCCTGTCCCGCCGACTCGATCGACTACGCCGTCATGGAAAAGACCGCCGACGCGGTGGTCGTGCCGCTCGATGCCGGCTGGAGCGACGTCGGCTCCTGGGCCTCGCTGCACGAGGCCAGCGATGCGGATGCCCACGGCAACGTGGCGCACGGCGATGTGATCAGCGAAGACTCCGAGGGCTGCTACCTTTATTCCGACAGCCGCCTGGTGGCGGCGCGTCGGTCTGCGAGATCACGTCGTGGTGGAGACCAAGGATGCCGTGCTGGTCGCGCCCAAAGTGCGGGTGCAGGACGTGAAGCAGCTGGTGCAGCGGCTGAAGGAGCAGGGTCGCTATGAGCACTCCCTGCACCGGGAGGTCTTTCGGCCCTGGGGCAGTTACGACAGCATCGAGAGCGGTCCACGCTTTCAGGTGAAGCGGCTGAAAGTGAAGCCCGGGGCGACCCTGTCGCTGCAGATGCATCACCACCGCGCCGAGCACTGGGTCGTGGTCGCCGGGACGGCGCGCATCACGCGCGGTGAGGAGGAGTTCCTGCTCGAGGAGAACCAGTCGACTTACATTCCGGTCGGGGTCAAGCACCGCATCGAGAACCCGGGCATGATCGCGCTGGAGATCATCGAGGTGCAGTCCGGCTCGTATCTCGGGGAGGACGATATCGTGCGCTTCGAGGACCGGTACGGCCGCCAGGGAACCACGAAGTAGCCCCTCCCGAGCGATGAGGAATCTCGACTCGTTCAAGGCCTACGACATCCGCGGTCGCATTCCGGATGAGATCAACGAATCGCTCGCCTATGACATCGGACGTGCCTATGCGGCGTTCGTGAAGCCGCAGCGCGTCGCCGTCGGCTACGACATCCGGCTCTCCAGCCCGGCAGCTCGCCGCCGCGCTCAAGCGCGGCCTGATGGACCTCGGCACGCAGGTGCTCGACATCGGCCTGTGGGGCACGGAGGGGGCGTACTTTGCCACCTTCGCGGAAGGACTTGACGGCGGGATCATGGTCACCGCGAGCCACAACCCGCCCGATTACAACGGCATGAAGTTCGTGCGCGAGCAGGCACGGCCGATCAGCGCCGACACCGGTCTGCAGCAGATGCGCGCGCTGATCGAGAGCGACACGCTGCCGGCGCCGACCGGCAGGCCCGGCACGGAACAGCGGCTCGATATTCGCGCGGCCTATCTTGAGCACCTGCTCAGCTACGTGCAGCCCACGAAGCTGCGCAAGCTCAAGGTGATCGTCAATGCGGGCAATGGCGGCGCGGGCCTCATCGTCGACCTGCTCGAGCCGCATCTGCCGTTTGAGTTCATCAAGCTCAACCACGAGCCCGACGGCACCTTCCCGCACGGCGTTCCGAATCCCATGCTGGAGGAGAATCGCGCGGCGACCGCGCAAGCGATACGCCACAGCGGCGCCGATGTGGGCCTGGCGTGGGATGGGGACTACGACCGCTGCTTCTTCTTCGATGAGAGCGGCCGCTTCATCGAGGGCTACTACCTCGTCGGGCTTCTGGCCGAGGTGTTCCTCAGGCGCGAACCCGGCGCGCGCATCGTGCACGATCCGCGCCTCACCTGGAATACGCTCGACATCGTGCGTCGCCTGCGGCGGCACGCCGGTGCTGTGCAAGTCAGGCCACGCCTTCATCAAGCAGAAGATGCGCGAAGTCGATGCCGTGTACGGCGGGGAGATGAGCGCACACCATTACTTCCGCCACTTCTCGTACTGCGACAGCGGCATGATCCCCTGGCTGCTGGTGCTGGCGGTGATGAGTGAGCGCAATCAGCCGCTGTCGGAGCTGGTCGGAGAGCGCATGAAGCTGTTTCCGGCGAGCGGGGAGATCAACCGCCACCTGAGCACGCCAGCGAAGATGATCCTTGCGCGCGTGCGCGGCCGCTATGAATCGCAGGCCCTGGCCATCGATCTTACCGACGGGCTGTCGATGGAATTTCCCGAATGGCGCTTCAACCTGCGCGGCTCCAACACCGAGCCGCTCGTGCGTCTGAATGTGGAGGCGCGCGCCAGTGAGGCGCTCATGCGCGCGAAGACCACCGAGGTGCTCCAGCTCGTCGATGGGTGAGCCGGTTGCGCACCAGGACGGCACCCGAGCCGGTCGCCGTGTCAGAAGGTGTAGGTCACGCCGGCGAGAAAGTCGAACTGAAAGAATACCGAACCTTGTGCGTGCAATTCGCACAGGGCGCCTCCCGCGTTCGAGCTGCAGAAGAACGCAGAGTCGGTGCTGACCGGCGTGAGAAAGCCGCGACCTTCAAAGCGCAGCGAGAAATGCGGATTCAGGGGTACGCGCAGGCCGAGCGCGAGGGATATGGAAAAGCGCGTCTCATCACTCCCCTGGGACGCATCGGGGCTGAGGCGCGTCACGCCCAGTCCGCCGCCAAAGTACGGTTTCAAGTGTTGGGTTTCATCAAGCGCTACCAGCCCGCCGATGTGCAGGTATTCGACCTTCACACTGGTGGGCACGAAGCCGGTGCCGGAGAGCGTGCTCGACTGGCGGCCGTAGAACAGCTCGTACTGCGTAAGATCCGCCGCCCGCAGATCCAGGGCGAGCGCTGCGGAGGCGTGATCATCGACCCGCACGCTTTGGCCGGTGTCGGTGAGCTCGAAGTTGCCCCCGACGCGGTAGCCGACGAACGGAGTGGCTGCGAACTGCGTTTCGGCGGCGCCGGGTTCGGCCCTGAGCGGGGAATGTCCCCCGAGGAGCACAGCGAGGCAGAGGCCGAGGGTGTAGGCGCCACGCGAGCTTTGGCGGCGTGCGCGCGCGCCCCGCCCGCCGGGCCACGGTATTGCCCGGAAACCCACCGTTCAGCCCCCGATCTGCAGCAAGCGGTGCAGGCTTGCGACCGCGCGCTCGCTCGTGTGCCCGTCCCAGCGATCCGGTCGGCCGCCCTGCGGCCAGGCGCCGCTGAGGGCCTCGCGCACTGCGCCCGGCAGCCCCGCGGGCTGCAGCAGCCGATTGCTGCCCTGCGTAACCGTGATCGGCCGCTCGGTGTTCTCGCGCAGGGTGACGCACGGGATGCCCAGGTAAGTCGTCTCTTCCTGCACCCCGCCCGAATCGGTAATGGCGATCGCGCAGCGCGTCACGAGGTTCATGAAATCGATGTAACTCAACGGCTCGGTGGCATGGATACGGGTGCAGCCGCTGAGGGAGGCGAGCAGGCCGAAGTCATTGAGACGCTTACGCGTGCGCGGATGGATGGCAAAGACCACCTCCAGCTCCTGAGCCACCGCCAGCAGCGCGCTCACCAGCTCCGCGAGCTTGGCGCGCTCATCGACGTTCGAGGGCCGATGCAGCGTCACGACGGCGTAGGGGCGCTCGCCCAGCTCGAGCTGCGAGCGCATCTGCGCCTGCTCGATGCGCGCCCGCAGCATCTCGAAAGAATCGATCATGATATTGCCGATGCGGTCGATGCGCGCCGGGCTGACCCCTTCGGCGAGCAGATTGGCGTCCGCATCCGGTGAAGGCGTCCACAGAAGATCCGCGATGGCATCCGTCACCCGCCGGTTGATCTCCTCGGGCATGCGTCGATCGTGGCTGCGCAGGCCCGCTTCCAGGTGCACCACCGGGATCCACAGCTTTGCCCCCACCATCGCGCAAGCCGCCGTGGCATTGACATCGCCCACCACCACGATCGCATCCGGCCGGGCGGCCTCGCAGACGCGCTCGTACGCGATCATGGTGCGACCGGTCTGCTCGGCATGCGTGCCGCTGCCGACCTCCAGGTGATAGGCCGGCTCGGGCAGTCCCAGGTCGCGAAAGAAGGCATCGGACATGTTCGCGTCGTAATGCTGCCCGGTATGCACCACCTGAGCCGTGCAGCCGGGATCCCCCTTCAGGGCGTGATACAGGGGGGCCACCTTCATGAAGTTCGGGCGTGCGGCAGCGATCAGGTGAATGGTCTTGGGGCTCACGGGACTTTCGGGTTCTCCCTGGGACGTGCGTCGCAAAATCTTTCAGACTGAGAGCCGTGACATGCTCGCAGGCCGCTCCACAGGATTACACTGGGTCGCAGCTTTTCCGCAGACGTGGGCTCTATCTTGACAGATCGGTCTTACGACCGTCTGCCGGGGGAGACACTTCCCCCGGAACAGGGGCGCAGGTACCTTTCACCGTTCATTTACCACAGGGACTATCCATGGCGCTTTGGAAAGACTCGAATACCGGAACCGGCCCCGCCACCGCCCCCGCCACACCGGCCGCCGCCCCGGCTCCGGTGCACGCGCGGGAGCCCGAGCGGGCGAACGTAGCCTCTTTAAGCCCCGATGCAGCGCGTCGCCCCGCGCCCGCACCGCAGCGCAACGAGATGAAGGAGTCGCACATCGCCTCCGATCTGACGATCGAAGGCAAGATTTCCGGCACGGGACACGTGCGTATCGCCGGCCGCTTCAAGGGGGATGTGCAGGTCGAGGGTAACGTCACGCTCGATACCGGCGCGCGCCTGGAAGGGCACGTCAAGGCGAGTGTCGTCGTGGTCTCGGGCGAGCTGATCGGCAACATCGAGAACGCCAAGCGCGTCGAGCTGCTCGAGTCGGGCGTGATCAACGGCGATGTGAAGGCGGGTTCGCTAACCGTCGCGGCCGGCTCACGCATGCGCGGCCAGGTCGAGTTCGGCTACGAGGGTGAAGCGCGCGCCGCCAAGACCGATACCAAGGGCTTCGGCAACGCATGAACGTCGCTTCTCGCCCGGTGAACCCGGGCAAGACGCGCACGTGTCCGCACTGCAAGGCGGCCATCCTCGAGAGCCTGAGCATCTGCCCGGGCTGCATGCACCACCTGCGCTTCGACCAGGAAGCGGCGAAGCGCCAGGTGGCGGCCACCCCGGCGCTGAAGGTCGAGGGCGTCATTCGCCATCCCCCGCTGCAGGAAGCGTGGGAGTACTTCGTGGTCATCGCCGTGCGCAACGATCGTGGCGAGGAAGTGACGCGCCAGGTGGTGAATGTCGGGGCACTCAGCGGCACCGAGAAGCGCACCTTCACGCTCTCGGTGGAAGTGCTGCCTCCTCAGAGCACAGGCGGCGCAGCCCCCAAGAGCGGCACCACTAATGGCACCTTCGGCAAGCGCTGAGGTTTATCCGCGGCCCAGCGCCTAGAAGGTCGCCTCAGTCTGCACGAGGAACTGCACCTTGCTGATGCCGGGACCCTTACCGGCATCCAGCGGAAACGCCAGATCCACGTGGATGACGTGTCCAAAGCCCGAGCGGGCGTTGCCGAAGCGAGCGCCAAAACCGAAATCCTTCAGCAACCCGAGGCTCGGGGCAGCGAGCGGTGCACTGCCCCACGTGCGCCCCATGTCGTAGAAAATCGCCCCGCCCACGCGGAAGAGGCGAAAGGGGTACCAGTCGGTGAAGTAGCGCTGCTCAACGGTGAACAGTGCACGCCCGGTGCCATCCTGATAGCGCAGCGGATAACCGCGTAAGCCGTTGTCTCCGCCCAGAAGAATCTGATCGTCCAGATCCAGGTTCCAGCCCTTGGTGCCCTGCAGCGCCGTGTAGAAGAGCCAGTTCTTGCTTTGCTCCACGAAGTAGCGCACGGAGCCATCGAGCAGGCCGTTCTGCAACGCGTGGTCCTCCAGGCGCCCCGAGAAGTCGCTCGAGAACAAGAGCGTCGAGCCGCCGTTGCGAAAGCCCTTGTTCGCCGAGGCGTTCATCAGCACCGCGCTGCTTGTGGAACCCCAGCCCGACTGCGCGAATCCGAGTCGCATGCTGGCGGTGGTGCCGAGCGTGAAGTCCTCGGTGCGCGCGATCTGGTCGTGGTTCCAGAGCTTGAGGTAATCGTCCTGCACCAGATCCCACTCGATGAACGGGTACACGAAGCGACGATCCGCGGGCAGCAAGTTGGTGGCGCCGTTGGAATTGTTCACCGGCGCAAAGAGATGCTCATCGTAGGTCATGCCCGCGGTCCAGCGCTGCACCCAGCCGTTCTTAAGTCCCGCCGACCAGCCGTAGTAACCCTGTACGAGCGTGTGCCGGTCCTGGAACTGATCGATCAGCTGGCCCTGATCGTAGAGCGGATCGATCTGGGTGTCGTCGAGGATGGCGCCGGAAGCATCCCAGCGGCTGTCGAGGGCATAGAACGGGCGCGTGACGTTGATGCCGCGCGTCTGGCCGTCACTGAAGTCGCCCCAGTGCAAGCCAACCGCAGTCCAGGTGCCGAAGGCGTTCATGTCCGAGAGGTCGATCGAGGAGCCGGAGCGATCGACGTTGCTCTGATACTCATACTTCAGCGCCGCGCCGGTGCCGAGCAGGTTCTCTTCCTCGAGCAGCGCCCCGGTGGAGTTAGTGCCGCCGCTGCGCCCGAAGTTGAAGCCCGGATTGAGCGTCCACACATCCTTGGTCGTGATCTTAAGGTCGACCACACCGTCGTGGTAACGCACGGGGCGAATCCAGGCGTCGTAGAAATAGCTTTGGGCGCGCAGGAGCCGCTCGGATTCGGCCACCAGACGGGGTGAGTAGCGATCCCCTGGCTTAAACAGAAGTTGTTGGCGCACGATCTTTGCACGTGTCTTGATGTGCAGCCGGTCGGCCAGCCGGAAGATCTTGTTATCGTCCTTCGGATCATCGAGGTTGAAGATATTCTCATTGTCGATGAGGACTTCGCCGATGACAGCGCCTTCCTTCTCCAGCGTCGCATCCGAGGGGAGCCCGGGGGTATAGTCGGGCGGGCCGAAGCCCGGATGCACCGCAACGTGCTGCACCTCGGCGCCCAACTCGTAGTGTTCGCCGCTGACCGGCGCCGGGTCGCTCAGATCAGGCGCGGCCGGTGCCGGGGCACCGTCGGCGGCCCGCACGGCCGCCACGACGCACAGCGCGGGCGCGATCCACAGGGCACGCAGCCGTGCGGCCGGCCGCGGGCGCCGGGGTAAGCTGCAAACGCACGGCAAGCGCCCGACCATGGCCGTCAGCTCCCGAGGCCGTCAGAGCGCGCGTGTGTACATGCAAGCATTGTGCGCGCCATCCTCGGTGAGGCCGGTGCCGCAGGTAGCAGTTCACGCGCCCCGGGGGGAGTCGCGCCGGCAGGTGAAAGAGTTGGGACATCGGTTCTTGACAAACTGACACAACCTTTAACGGAGCGAACCTCTCATGGCAATCGGACGAATGCCCCGATCGAGGCTGAGATCTCTTGTAGGCATTCTCTGTCTGACGAGCGCGGCGGCGGCGGCGGGGCAGGGCGCCGGGGCGCCGGCGGAACCGGCGCTGCTGGTGTTTGCGGCGGCTTCCCTGAGCGATGCGCTCGAGGCAGTCGATCGCCTCTTTACCACGACGACACACATCCCGGTGCGGGCCTCGTACGCGGCCAGTTCGGTGCTGGCGAAGCAGATCGAGGCCGGGGCGGGCGCGGACGTGTTTTTCTCGGCCGACCGTGAGTGGATGGACTATCTCGAGCAGCGCGGTTTGCTACGCGGCGGCACGCGTCGCGACGTGCTCGGGAATGCCCTCGTGCTCATCGCCCCGGCGGACAGCACCGTGCAGCTGAAAATTGCACCCGGATTCGCTCTCGTGGCCGCCCTGGGCGGCGGGCGCCTGGCCAGTGCGGACCCTGATTCGGTGCCCGCCGGGCTGTACGCGCGCGCGGCGCTGACGCAGCTGGGGGTGTGGGACGCGGTGGCGCCGCACCTGGCGCGTGCCGAGAACGTGCGCGCCGCGCTCGCCTACGTGGCGCGGGGCGAGACGCCCCTGGGTATCGTGTATCGCACCGATGCGGCGGCGGAAAAACGCGTGCGCGTGGTGGATGTTTTTCCCGAGGCCACGCATGCACCGATCGTGTATCCGGCGGCCCTTACCGCACGTGCGCCGCCGGCGGCGGCGCAATATCTCGCCATTCTCGGCGGGCCAGGCGCCCGTGAGATCTTCGCGCGCTACGGTTTCGTGCGGCTGCCGTAACGGGGTCGAGCGTCGCAGGCGCCATCCCTGGCGCCTGGCGGCCTCAGAACTTGCCGCTCTGGAAGTCCTCGAAGGCCTGCTGCAGCTCGGCGCGCGTATTCATGACGAAGGGTCCGTATTTCGCCACCGGCTCGCGCAGCGGCCGTCCGGCGACCAGGATCGCGCGGGCGTACTGACCGTCGGTGCCGGGGCGCACGCCCGTCAGGTGAATCTCGGCACCCTCGCTGAGAACTGCCAGTTCCTGCGAGCTCACGGCGCGCGCCTCACTCCCGACCTGCATCTCGCCCTCGTAGACATACAGAAACGCCGCGTAATCTTCTGGCAGGCTCTGCACGAACTCACGCCCGGGCTCGATCGCAAGATCCAGATACGTCGGGTCGGTCGCCGGCTGCAGGATCGGCCCGCTGACACCCGCCACGACGCCGGCGATCACCTTGGCCTGCACGCCGCTCACCGGGGTGGCGGTCGGGATGCGCTCGGGGCCAAATTCCTGGTACTTCGGCGCCGTCATCTTCTCGCGCGCCGGCAGATTGAGCCACAGCTGAAAGCCGCGCATGCGGCCCTCTTGCTGTTCGGGCATTTCCGAGTGCACGAGCCCGCGGCCGGCCGTCATCCATTGCACGCTTCCCGGAACGAGCACCCCCTCGTTGCCATGGTTGTCCCGGTGGCGCATGCGCCCATCGAGCATGTAAGTGACCGTCTCAAAGCCGCGATGCGGGTGATCGGGAAAGCCGGCGATGTAGTCTTCCGCCTTGTCCGTGCCGAACTCATCGAGCATCAGAAACGGATCCAGGTCCGGCAGCTGCGGTTGTCCAATGACACGGCGCAGCTTTACGCCGGCACCATCGGAGGTGGGCAGTCCGCGCACGACGCGGCTGACTGAGCGGGTCGCACTGTGCAATGGGGTCATGAAAGTCTCCTCCGCGGAGCTCGCCTGAAGAATGGCCTACATTGGGTCGCGCACCTTACGCGGCAAGTGCAGCCTGGGCAGGTGCGGGCAGCGCGCGGATCTGGGCCCGGGCGGCGCCCAGACTGGCCTCGCGCTGCTCGGCGGAGACGTGCAGGCCTTCCGCGCGCACGAAAGAGAGCTCCCTGACCCCAAGAAACCCGAACAGCACTCTCAGGTACGACTCGCCAAACTCCGAGCCCGCCCCGGGCGCATACACTCCGCCGCGGGCGATGGCCACGATGACCTTCTTGTCCCCCGCAAGTCCCTGCGGACCGTTCGCGGTGTAACGGAAGGTCTTGTCCTTGATCGAGATGCGATCGATCCAGGCCTTCAGCTGCGAGGGAAGGCTGAAGTTGTACAGCGGCGCTCCGATCACCAGGACATCCGCGGCCAGAAACTCCTCCAGCACCGTGGCATTCCGGGCCGCCTGCTCAGGATCACTCCCCGCCACCGATGCCGCGGAGTAGTGCGGCAGCGGCTCGGCGGCCAGATCGCGGTACGTGACCTGAAGCTGCGGCTGTGCTGCTTTCAGGCGGGCCACGATCTCGCGCGTCAGTGCGCGGGTGGCCGAGTGTTCCCCGAGGATGCTCGAATCGATGTGCAGCAGATTCATGGACGTTCTCCATACTGCCCGATGGCGTGCTGTAAGGTTAATAGTCGGGACAATGATTGGGTATCCGGTTAAATTGGAACATATTGTTCCAAATATGGAGATAGTGGATGCAGCCTCTGGAGGGGTTCTATTACTTCACCCAGGTCGTGGATCACTCCGGCTTCGCGCGCGCCGCGCGCGCGCTTTCGATCCCGAAATCGCGTTTGTCGCGGCACGTGGTCGCTCTTGAGGCGCAGCTGGGCGTGCGCCTCATCAACCGCTCCACGCGGCGCTTCGCGGTGACCGAGGTGGGGCAGGAGGTCTACCGCCACGCGCGGGCGATGCTGGCGGAGGCGGACGCGGCGGTGGAGGCGGTCGAGTTCGCCCGCGCCGAGCCGCGCGGCACGCTCAAGGCGAGCTGCCCGGTCGCGGTGGCGCAGTCGGCGCTGGCGCAGATGCTGCCGGAATTCCTGGCCCGCTATCCTGCCATCCGTCTGCAGCTGCACGTGAGCAACCGGCGCGTCGATGTGCTGAACGAGGGCTTTGACGTGGCGTTGCGCGTGCGCACACAGCCCAGCGGCGAAGATGGTCTCGTGATGCGCAGCTTCCAGGAAGTGGAGGAGTTCCTGGTCGCCTCAGCGGCGTACCTGAAGAGTGCGCCCGCGCTCCTCCTGCCGGCACAGCTTGCCGAACATCCCACTCTGGATTACGGCGGGGAGTTGGATCGCAATTCCTGGGAACTGGTGGGGCCGGGCGGTGAGGTTGCGCGTGTGGAACTGAAGGCACGCATGGTATGTCACGACTTCAACGTGCTGCGCTGCGCGGTTCTGGCGGGACTCGGGATCGCCCGTTTACCCGAGAGCGTGGTACGTGAGGACCTCAAGTCGGGCAAGCTCGCGCGCGTGCTGCCGCAGTGGAACAGTCCGCAGGGGATCGTGCACGTCGTGTTCCCGAGCCGGCGCGGCATGTTGCCCGCGGTGCGCGCCTTCATCGATTTTCTGGCCGAGCGTCTGCCCGGAACTCTCTAGGCGCACGCGGGCGCTCAGTTGCCGCGTTCCTTGCATCGCCGTTCACTGCGCGTTCAGGCCCGAATGGCGTATATAAGAAGAGCGAACCGGGCCCGCCGCAGGCTGCAGTTCTGCGTAATTGTCATAAGGCGGTCCTATCCGGCGCCGGGCGTGCGCCGCGTGTTGATGAGGGGACGGCCGTGCCGAAGCGAGCTTTTACGTTGAGCGCACCCGCCACTCGTGTGCTGCTCGTGCTCGCGGGCCTGTGGTGCGCCGCGGTGAGTTCGCAGAACGCCGATCCGCCCGGGCGTGTGGCGCGCCTGAGTGATGCGGAGGGCGCGGTGTCTTTGCAGCCGGCCGGCGTGACCGAGTGGACGCCGGCGCAGCTGAATCGCCCGCTCACGAGCGGCGACCGGCTCTGGAGCGATCAGGGCTCGCGTGCGGAACTGGATCTCGGCAACGCCGTCGTGCGCCTTGGCAGCGGCACCGGCTTCTCATTCCTCAATCTCGATGATCACGGCGCGCAGATGCAGCTGCCCGCCGGCACCCTCATTGTGTTGGTGCGTGACATGCAGGCGGGTGATCAGTATGAGATTGATACGCCGAATCTTGCGGTGAGCCTGCGCGAACCGGGCGTTTACCGCGTAGAGGTGAACGAAGCCGGTGACCACACGATCATCAAGGTGAGCGTCGGCAGCGCCCTCGCTGAGGGCGGCGGTCAGAGCGTCATCCTGCGGACACAGCAGCAGGGTCTGTTCAGCGGCACACAGCTGCTGACTTACGAGCGCGATGCGCTGGCGGCGCCGGACGAGCTGGATGCCTGGTCGGCCGAGCGCGATCATGCGCTGCAGAACTCCGTCTCCGCCGAGTATGTCGCCGCCGACGTCCCCGGGACACAGGACCTCGATAACAACGGCACCTGGGAGGCAGTGCCCGAATACGGGTACGTCTGGGTACCGACGATCGTCGTGGGAGTGCTCTGGGCGCCGTATCGGTTCGGTCACTGGGCCTGGATTGCGCCCTGGGGCTGGAGCTGGATCGATGATGCGCGGTGGGGGTTCGCACCCTTCCACTACGGGCGCTGGGTGCGGTGGAACAGTACCTGGTGCTGGGTGCCCGGCGCCCGCAGCGTGCGCCCGATGTATTCACCTGCACTGGTGGGCTGGGTCGGCGCCGCCGAGCACGCTTCCCTCGGGGCGCCCGGACCGCGGGTCGGCTGGTTCCCCCTTGCGCCCCGCGAGGTATACGTGCCGCCGTACGCGGTGAGTAACGAGTATCTGCGCGGCGTCAACATCGGCAGCGCGCCGACGTTCGCAACCCACGGACCGCCTTACAACCTGAGCAACGTCCACTACCTCAACAACACCCCCGCTGCGGTGACGGCCGTGCCGCAGGCGGTCTTCACCTCCGGTGAGCACGTGGGCAGTCAGGCGCAGCACTTGAGCGCGACCGCCCTGGCCGGTGCGCCCGTCACGGCCACAGCGCCGGCGCTCGCGCCGCAGCGCCAGAGTGTGCTCGGGCCCATGCCGGTGCATGCGGTGGCGCACCCGTCAGCGGCATACTGGAACCGTCCACTCCTGGTGCGCACCCCGCCACCGCCGGCGCCCGCGCCCTTCGAGAAGCAGCTCGCGGCGATTCAGGCCAACGGCGGGCACCCGTTGCCCCGCAGCGAGCTCGCCCGTTTACAACCGCCGACAGCGGCTGCGCCCGTGCGCGTTCTGCCCGGCTCAGGCGCCACGGACGCCGCCGCCGAGGGGCTACCGAATTTAGCCGGCCGCGCGCACGCGCTGGAGCACAGTGCCTTGCCGAGTCTGCCGCGGGAGAAGATCTACGTGCCCTCCGCGACAGCTTCTCCGGAGACGCCGGCCGCCTCCGTGGCCGCAAGACCTGCGCCGTCACCGCGCGGCGATCGTCCGCCGGGTGTCGCAGCAGCACCCGCCGGTGGCGCGAGCCCTGCACCGGATACCGCGCGCTATCGCCCACCGGCGTCTGCGGTGAAGGCGGTCCCGACTCACCCAACGCACACCGCGTCTGCCTCCTCCTCACATGCGCAGACCGCTGCGACCCACGAAGGGCACGACGGCGGTACGCACGCTGCAGCGGAGAGTCACGCGCCCGCGGCCCGAGCGGAGAGCCGCTGACTCACTCACTGGCGGGTCTTGAATCGCGTCCAGGTGCGCGTCAGCGCGCGCATAAACTCATGCGACTTTCCGCGCGAGGGCACAAGTCTCGCGCGCACCTGCGCCGGTGGATAAATGACCGGATCGGTGCGTAACTCATCGCTGAGAAATTCCTTGGACCCGGCCACGCCGTTCGCATATTTGACCATCGTGGTATTTTTGGCCGCGACCTCGGGACGCAGCAGGTAGTTGATGAACAGGTGCGCGTTTCGCGGATGCGGGGCGTCTGCGGGTATCGCGAGCACATCGAAGTTGCTGACGGATCCTTCCTCGGGAACGGAGAAATCCAAACTGACACCGGCGCCCTTGGCGCTTTCGCGCTCGAGCGGGATATCACCGGACCAATCAAGCGCCAGGCAGATCTCGCCGTTGGCGAGGTCGGCCGCCAATCGAGTGCTGTCGGCATAGCGAATGTACTGCCGGATGGAGCGCAACAGCTGCTCAGCCGCCTTCAGATCCGCGCGCGACTCGCTGTTGGGATCCTTGCCGAGAAAGATGAGGGCGGTGCCGACGACGTTGATGGGCGCATCGAGCACGGCCACGCCGCAATCCTCAAATTTCGCGACCACGCTCGGATCGTAGATCATGCGCCAGCTGTTCAGGGGCGCATCCGCCATGCGTGCCCTGATCTTCTGCACGTTATAGGCAACGCCGGTCGTACTGAGCCACATGTAATCGACGGCGTATTGATTGCCCGGATCGTACAGGGCAACTCCCCGGACCACCTCCGGATCCAGGTTCTTCAGATTCGGCAAGGCTGCTTTATCCAGCTCCTGGTAGATGCCCGCCTTGATTTGATTCTCGAGAAAGTACGCGGAAGGCACCACGACATCGTAGTTGGTGTGTCCGATGAATAATCGGGTCTCGAGCAACTCATTCGAGTCGTAGACGTCGTAGTTGACCTTGATGCCGAATTCCTTCTCGAAGTCCTGGATCACCTGCGGATCCATGTACTCTCCCCAGTTGTAGACGTTGAGGACGTTCTCGGCGTCCCTCGGGCCGCGTCCGCCGCTGGCGGCATCGGGTGCGGCGGGTGAATCCACCGAGCATCCGCTCAACGCGCAGGCAAGATATGCCGCTACGCCCACCCCGATCGGCGTGCGGATCCTGCTTCCGCGCGCAGCGAGAGTCGATGAGTGTGTCGCGCCGTGGGATCCACGCACGCAGGGCCACGGCATCTGCATCAGCCGGGCCGCGTCACGCCGGCCTGCCTGCGCAGGTGTGTGGGTGTGAAACGTGGAGCCGGGAGAGATGTCACTGTTGCCAGCTTAGGCGCACGTGCGCCGGCTTGCATCCGAAATCCGGCCAGGGTTGAACGCTGTGCCGCCGGTGAACCGACGGCCGCTGCGCACTCCACGCACCGGCGCTGAGGGTGCGGCCGTGCGCCTCAGTCCTCGCCGTACTGGAGGGCCTCGCGCTCGAGTTCCTTAAGGTAGGCGCGCACTTCGGCCCGCGAACACACCTGGCTCTCGAGCAGCGCCTGCAGCAGGGTCTCCAGATGCACGCGCAAGGCGACCGCCACCACCGTGGGCGAGTAGTGTTCGAGCGCCTGCAGCGCCTCGCCGAGTTCATCGAGGCACGCCTCGAGGGAATGATCAGCGCGCAGCGCGTCTGCGAATGACATAGCGGCTTCTCGCCTTAGTAACCGTGCCGTGACGATACACAAACGCCGGCCGAGGCAGCGCGTGCGCGCGCACCGGTGCCGCCCTTTCTGCATAAACAGACCGGCAATCACGATTCCAATCGCAGCCCGCGCGCCTAGACTGCGTCCCCCGGCCTTGGTGAACCCGCACCCCAGCAGCAGGAGGTCAACAGCATGAACAGTCTTGCACCGCGCGCGGCAGGCCCGCTTGCGTGTCATCGCTCGCGTGTCAGGCGCTGCCCATGCAGCGCGCGCGCTTTGGGCACCCGACAGCGCGCTGCGGCCGCCGCCGCACTGCAGGTAATGCCGGTGCTGGCTCTGGCGCAGAGCTCGCCCTTCATGACCGGCGCGAGCGCGCTGCAGACGAACATTCTTGCCTGGCTCACGCCGATCGCCGTGATTCTCGTCATGGTGCTCGGTGCCATGGCCATGGCCAACCGCATGTCCTGGGGTTGGTGCATCGGCGCGATCCTCGGCATCGCCATTGCCTTTGGCGCGCCGCAGATCGTCACCTGGGTTCGCGGCATGTTTGGCGTCTAGCCCGTGAGCGCGCGCAACGGCGGCGTGACCGCCGACATCCTGTTCGTCGGCGCTACGCGCCCTCCGATGCGCTGGGGCGTCACCTACGCGGCGCTGCTCGCGAACCTCGTTTTCACCATGGAGGCGTTTCTCCTCACCCGAAACCTCCTGACGCTGCTGGTGTGCGCGCCGGTGCACGGTGTATGCGCACTGCTGTGTGCGCGCGATCCGCGCTTCTTCGACCTGCTCATGCTCTGGGGACGCACGCGTCTTTCGGCGCTCGTGACGACGCTGCGGCTGTGGCAGGCGAGCAGCTACACGCCACTGCTGCTCGACCTGCCGAGCGCCTGCGGCCGACGTGACGCACGCATCGCTGAGCTGCAACTGGCCGCGCTGGCAGGCACCTTATGCTAGCGCGTGAGCGGGCGGCAGCATTGCATCGCGAGCGCGATGCCGCCGAACAGATCCCTTACCGCGCGCACGTCGCGCCCGGGGTGATCCGGACGGCCAGCGGCGACTACCTGCAGGCCTTTCGTCTCGGGGGCGCAAGCTTTGAGAGCGCCGATGACGCCCAGCTCAATGCCTGGCACGAGCGACTGAATGTGCTGTGGCGCAACCTCGCCAGCCCCGAGGTCGCCCTGTGGACGCACCTCATCCGCCGGCCGGTGCGCGCGCAGGTCTGCGCAGCCGCCGGCGGCGACTTTGCCGCTCGCCTGACAGCGCGCTACCGCGAGCGCCTCGCCGGCGAGACCCTGATGGTGAATGAGCTTTATGTGGCGCTCCTGTACCGGCCGGCGCCCGGGGTCGCGGTGAGCCTGCTCACCCGGATGCTGGCACGCACGCGCCCGGCGGACTCAAGGCGGGAGCTGACGGCGGCGCTGCAGAGTTGCGAGAAGCTGGCGCAAACCGTGCGCGCCTCGCTGGCAAGGTATGAGCCTGAAGTGCTCGAGACCTACCGCGACGGTGCGCGCTGGTGCTCGGCGCTCCTGGAGTATCTGGGGCTGCTCGTGAACGGGGAGCACCGACGCATGCCGCTGCCGGCCGGCCCGCTGAACCATGCCTTGACCAGCACGCGGTTGCTCTTCGGCAGTGAGGCAATCGAGTACCGCCTGGCGGTGAGGAGCCGCGTCGGCGCCATGCTCGGCATCAAGGAGTACCCGACGCCGAGTGTGGTGGGGATGTACAACCGCCTGCTGTCGGCCCCGTTCTCGCTGGTGCTGACGCAGTCGTTCACTTTCCTGTCACGCGCGGCCGGTCAGGCGCTGCTGCAGCGACAGTTCAACCGCATGGCCAACGCCGGGGACTTTGCGGTCTCGCAGGCGGCGCAGTTGAAGGACGCCCTGGATGGTCTGGCCAGCAACGAGTTCGCGATCGGCGATCATCATTTCTCGCTGCAGGTGCTCGCCGAGGTCGAGACCGAGGAGCAGCTCACGAAGTGGCGGCTGAAGCCGCTCAACGACAACGTTGCCCTGGCGCGCAGTGTGCTGGCAGACACCGGCATGACGGTGGCGCGCGAGGACCTGGCGCTCGAGGCGGCATTCTGGGCGCAGCTGCCCGGGAACTTTCCCCTGCGGCCGCGCAAGGCCCCCATCACCTCGCGCAACTTCGCCGCGATGGCGCCGTTTCACAACTACCCGACCGGGCGCGCCAGCGGCAATCACTGGGGCGATGCACTGGCACTGCTGTGCACCAGCGCGCGTTCCCCTTACTACTTCTCGCTCCACGCCAGCGATCCGGCCGATCCGGACGGGGGCAGCCGCAAGGACACCGGACACACGCTCATCTGTGGTCCGACGGGCTCGGGCAAGACCGTCTTCATCGGCTTTCTTGTGACGCTGCTCGTGCGGCAGGGCGCCACGCAGGTGATTTTCGACAAGGACCGCGGGCTCGAGGTCCTCGTCCGCGCACTCGGCGGAGAATATTTTGAGCTGCGGCACGGTCAGGCGACGGGCTTCAATCCGCTGCAGCTGCCGGAAAGCCCCGAGCAGGTGGAATTTCTCAAGACCTGGCTGCGCCTGTTGGTGCGACGGCCGGGCGGCGGCGCGCCCAGTGCGCGCGAGAGTGCGGATCTGGATCAGGCGCTGCGCGGCACGCTCGCGCTTGAGCACTCGGCACGGCGCCTGTCACGGCTCATCGACTTCCTGGATCCGACCGACCCTGAGGGCATGCACGCGCGCCTCGGACGCTGGTGCGCGGCCGCCCAGGGCGACTACGCGTGGGCCTTCGACAATCCGACCGACTCGGTCGTCGGCCGGCTCGCCGGGCGTGCCGTGATCGGCTTTGACGTCACCGAGTTCCTCGAGCATGAAGTCACGCGTGCGCCACTGACGCTCTACATGTTTCACCTCGTGCGCCAGCTGCTCGATGGCCGGCGACTGGTGTGCTGGATGGATGAGTTCTGGCGGCTGCTGGCGGATGCGGCCTTCGAGGGCTTCGCCAAGGATGGCCCGAAGACCTGGCGCAAGCTGAACGGGGTGATGTGTCTGGCGACCCAGAGCACCAGCGACGTGCTGGCCAGCCCGATCAGCCGCACCCTCATCGAGCAGACCCCCACCAAGGTGTTCTTTCCGAACGCGGACGCGAGCGCCGAGGAGTACACGCGCGGCTTCGGCGTGAGCGAACGGGAGTTCAAGTTGATCCGCGAACAGCTGGAACCGGGTTCGCGTTCGTTCCTGGTCAAGCAGGGCCACCACAGCCTCGTGTGCCGGCTCGATCTGAAGGGCTGTGATGCAGAACTCGCGGTCATTTCCGGGCGCGCCCGCCACGTGGCGCGCATGCATCGACTCATGGCCGAGCACGGACGGGATCCGGCCCGGTGGTTACCGCTTTTTTTGAACTCGGACGAGGCCGATTGAGGCTCGCCGGACACACAAGGAGCATGCCAATGAGAACCGCTCGCCTCCGGATATGGCTCGGGTGCGCGTTGCTGATGGCCACGGCCCCGGCCGTGCGGGCGCAGTTTGCCGTCATCGACGTCGCATCCCTCACGCAGCTGGTTACTGAAGTACAGACGCTCGAACAGCAGCTGGCGACCGCCCGCGGCCAGTTGACTCAGGCACAGGCGCAGTTCCAGGCGCTCACCGGCGATCGCGGCATGGAACAGCTGCTCAGCGGCATCGCGCGCAACTACCTGCCCGCGGACGCATCCGCGCTGCAGAGCGCTGCGCAGGCGGGCAGCACCTTTGCAGCCCTCAACGCCGATGTGCGCGCAGCGCTTCTTGCCGAGTCGGCGCTCTCGGGCGCGCAGCTCGCCGGATTGCCGCCGCAGGCGGTCGCCCAGCTGCAATCGCAGCGCGAGAGTGCCGCGCTCCTGCTGGGCCTGACGCACGAGGCCCTGGCCAATGCGAGCGGACGCTTTACCGCCCTGCAGCAGCTGATCGACACCATCGGCCACGCCGCCGATCCCAAGGCGGCCCTCGATCTGCAGGCACGCATCAGCGCCGAGGCGGGCATGCTGCAGAACGAGGGCACTAAGTTGCAGGTGCTCTTTGAGGCTGTGCACGCGGATGAGCAGGCCGACACGCAACGCACACGCGAGCTCATCATCGCCGGACACGGCGCGTTCGCGGGCCGTTTTCAGCCGCATCCGTAGCACCCCGGGGGAGGCATCCCATGGGCTTTTTCGCGACGTTCTGGGCGTGGCTGAACGGTGAGCTTACGAACTACATCGGCAGCAACACGAGCCTCGTGGCCGCCACACTCGAGCCGGCCATCGTGACGCTGGCAACGGTGTACGTCATGGTCTGGGGTTACCTGCAGCTCACCGGCCGAATTGAGGAGCCCCTCACCGCGGGTCTGAAGCGTCTCCTGACCCTGGCGGTGGTGCTGGGTGCCGCGGTGCATCTGTGGCTCTATAACAGTCTTCTCGTTGATACCTTCTACCGCGCACCGGTGCAGCTTGCTGCACTCATCGTCGGCACCACCGATCCGGTGACCACCCTGGATGTCATCTGGAGCCGCGGCGGCTCCGTCGCCGGTTACCTGTGGAACAACGGCGGGGTGTTCAGCGGGGACTTCGGCTACTACGTGGCAGGCGCGGTCGTGTGGGTGCTGATCGGGCTGCTGTGCGTGTACACGATGTTCCTCGTGGCCCTCTCCAGTGTGGCGCTGGCGGTATTGCTCGCGCTCGGTCCGCTCTTCATCGCACTTCTGCTCTTTGATACCACGCGCCGTTTCTTCGAAGCCTGGGTGGCGCAGCTGGCGAACTACGCCCTCATCACCATCCTCACAGTACTGGTAGCGGCGCTGCTGCTGCAGGTGGTCGAGTCTTATGCGCAGCAGACTGCGGCGCGCGGCGCGGCCATCGTCACGGTGGATGCTCTGGACATGGTGCTGGTCGCGATGCTGGTGTTTTTGCTGCTGCGCCAGGTGATGCCGATCGCTTCCGCGCTCGCGGGCGGCATTGCGCTGAGCACCTTCGGCATCGCGAGCGGCTTCGTTCGCTGGGGGATGCGCCAGGGAGCCGAAGCCGGCCGCGGGGTCGTGGCCCTCGCTGCCGGGGCACTCAGTGCTCCACCGGCCACCACCGTGCGCCGGACGGTCGAGCGCGCACGCTGGGACCTCTCATGAAGCGCAGCCGGTACGCGCCCGCGCCCGCGCCGCTCACCGTGGCCGGTGCCGCAGCGCTGCTGTGTCTGGCGCTCGGCGCCTGCGCCACCCAGGCGACGCGCTGCGAGGGCAAGCTCGAGCCCATCAATCCCCCGGCGCCACAGAGCATCCCCGCACAGGCGGACGGGCAGCATGGCCAGTGAGGCGCTTGCGGCGTATTTCGAGGAGGCCGCCAGCTGGGATGCGGACCGCTACCGGCAGGCCGCGCGCAGTGCGCGCCGCGCCTGGCTCGTGGCGGCCGCCAGCGCGGTGTGTGCCCTGATGAGCACTCTGGCGCTCGTGCTCCTGATGCCGCTCAAGCGGGTCGAGCCGTTCCTGGTGCGCGTCGAGAGCAGCACCGGTGTCGTCGATGTGGTGCCTATCTACAACGGCACGGCCGGCATCGAGGCGACCGTGACGCGATATTTCCTGACGCATTACGTCACGGTGTGCGAGCGCTTCAACTTCGCCACCGCCGAGAGCGACTACGAGGAGTGTGGCGCATTCCACGCCGCCCAGCGCAACCAGGCGTGGTACGCCTTGTGGAACCCGCACAATCCCGCCTCACCGCTGAACGTGCACAAGGATGGCAGCACCGTGCGCGTGCAGGTGCAGTCAGTCAGCTTCTTTCAGCGCGGCAGCGGCGTCAGCGATCTTGCCCAGGTGCGCTACCTGAAGGCGCAACGCGAGGCTGCGGGGAGCGACGAGCAGGTCACGCACTGGATCGCCACCATCCAGTACGCCTTCACCGCGCCCTCCCAGGATGCACGGGTGCGCCGGTGGAATCCGCTCGGCTTCAAAGTGGTAGAGCTGACCGCCGAACCGGAAGTGCAGGCCCCGACCGCCGAGAAAGGCCGATGAGGTCCCCCCTGAGGCAGCCGCTCGGCGGCATCCTCGACTGGGCGGCACGGTGCGCAGTCGGCGCCGGCGCGCTCCTGCTCTGTCCGCACAGCCCCTGCGCGGCCGAGGCCGGCGACACCCGGATACGCACCTCGGTGTACGCCGCCGACGAGGTCTACCGTCTGCAGGGGTACGTAGGCTTTCAGATTGACCTGGAGTTCGAACCGGGCGAGGCGTTCGTGGGTCTCGGCGCCGGTGATGTCGAGAGTGTGACTTTCGCGGCTCAGGACAATCACCTGTTCCTCAAGCCGCGCGCGGCCGGCGTGGACACCAATCTCACGGTGCTCACCACCCGGCGCACCTATCATTTTGAGTACCTCACGCGCAGCCGGCGACCGGAGGACTCGCAGTCGCAGGTCGTGTACGCGCTACGCTTCGTCTATCCGGCGCCCGCATCCACCGCACCCGCTGCGGATGCGGTGGAACGGCGGCTCTCCCAGGCGCCCGCGGAGCGCCCGCACAACCTCGACTACGGCTACTGTGGTAGCGCGAGCCTGAAACCCGCGTCCGCCTGGGACGATGGCGTGCAGACGCGGCTGCGCTTCGGCGCGCGCCAGGAACTGCCGGCGATCTTTGTGCGCAACGAGGATGGCAGCGAAGCGCTCGTGAACTTCAGCATGGAGGACGGTGAGCTTGTCGTGCAGCGGGTCGCACGGCGCTTCATCGTGCGCCGTGGTCGGCTCAGCGGCTGCATCGTGAACCAGCGATTTGCCGGCGGGGGCGAGGCGTTGAACTCAGGCACCGTCGCCCCTGCGGTGCGGCGTATCACCAAGGAGAGCCCGCCGTGAGCGCCGAAGAAGCGCCGCCCGTACAGCCACGGGCTGGCACGGTGCGCGGCGAGCGTGCCGCGGCGCTGGTGGGCGCCGTACGCAGCCTGCACTCACGTGCGAGCAGCGTGCTCGCGGCGGCCCTCATGATCGCCCTTGGGGTGTCGGGCCTCACCTGGTACTACGCCCACGCCTTCACGCGTCAGGCGCGCACGCGCGCCGGCGCACAGGCCACGGCGGCGAATCGGGCGCAGGCGGAGATGGCGCTGCCGGGGCTGGGCCCGATCACCCCGCCCGCCTCGCCCGCGCGGACCGAGCCGGCGACCGCGGGCGCACCCGCACCTTTGTTGCCACCCGATCTGCCGCTCACCGAGACCCCTGCCGCAGGCGTCACGGGCGCAAGCTCGGGCGCCCCTTCTGCCAGAACGCCCGCGCAGCTCGCCTTCGATCGGCGCCTCTCGGGTGTCGTGTTCACCCGCGAGGCGCAAGGATCGCCCGAGCCTGCGGCAGCGGCCGCCAGCGCGCCGGTCGCGCCGCCGGCCCCACCGGCGGGCCCTGCGCAGAATGGCGGGGCTGAGCGCGTCGGGGGTGCCCTCGCGGGCCTGTTGGCGCCGACGCAGGCCGCTGCTGCCCCGGCGCAGCGGCTGCCGGACGCGCGCTTGCTGCTGCCGCGCGGAGCGTTCATCGACTGCACGCTCGAGACCGCGATTGACTCGACGCTGCCGGGCATGACGACCTGTGTCACCGCCTCAGATACCTTCGGTGCCGATGGCAAGGTGGTGCTGCTCGAGCGCGGCACCAAGCTCGTCGGTGAGACGCGCGGACAGGTGCAGCAGGGGCAGGCGCGGCTTTTTGTGCTGTGGACCCAGGCGCGCACCCCTGCCGGGGTGGTGGTGCCGCTTGATTCCCCCGGGACCGACGAACTGGGGCGCGCCGGGGTCACCGGGGAGGTGCAGAGGCACTTCTGGCAGCGCTTCGGCGCGGCGATGCTGATCTCGCTGGTGGACGGCGCCGTGCAGGCGGGGGTGCAGTCCGCCGCCAGCCGCTCGAACGGCACGGTGATCTACGCGCCCTCGGGCTCCCAGGACGTGCTCACCGAGGTGCTCAAAGGCACGGTGCAGATCGCCCCGACGATCCTCGTTCACAACGGCGAGCGCATACAGGTGCTGGTGGCGCGCGACATCGATTTTCGACCCGTGTATGAACTGCGCCTCGCCCCCGGTCGCTGACCTGCGGCCGCCGCCGGCGGAGCTCTCGGCGCTCGACCTGACGCTGCGCGCGCTGCGACCGCTCCTGGCGAACCCGGAAGTCACCGAGCTTTGCATCAACCGGCCGCGGGAGATTTTTGTCGAGACGCGCTCCGGGTGGTGCCGCCAGGAGCTGCCGTTCGCCGATCTGGACTGGTGCCGCCGGCTCGCGAAACTCGTCGCCAACGTCACCCGGCAGCGCGTGGATGAGTCCGCACCGCTCCTGTCCGCGTGGCTGCCCTCCGGCGAGCGGGTGCAGATCGTGCTGCCGCCGGCGACCACCATGGGCTGCATCGCCATCACCATCCGCCGCCCGGCCGACACTGTCTGGTCGATCGAAGAGCTGACGCGCCAGGGCGCGCTGTGTCGCACGCTGCCGGTCGCTACGCACAGCGCGGATAGCGAGCGCGAGCTGCTCGGGTTGTATGCCGCCGGTGACTACGCGGCCTTCATGCGCCTGGCGGTGCGCTCGCGCAAGAACATCATCGTGTCAGGCGCCACGGGCTCGGGTAAGACCACCTGGACCAAGGCGCTGATCCGTGAGATCCCGGCAGAGGAGCGGCTGGTGACGATCGAAGATGCGCGCGAACTCGTTCTCGACGGCCACCCCAATCACGTGCGGCTCTACTACAGCAAGGACGACCAGGGGCTCGCGCGGGTGACCCCCAAGCAGCTGCTCGAGTGCTGCTTGCGCATGCGACCCGACCGCATCCTGCTCGCGGAGCTGCGCGCCGAGGAGGCCTTCGACTATCTGCGCAACGTCAACTCGGGGCATCCGGGCTCGATCACCAGCGTGCACGCGACCAGCGCCGAGCTCGCCTTCGAGCAGCTGATGCTGCTCGTGAAGCAAAGCGCCGGCGGCCGCGGTCTGGCGCGCACCGATATCAAGAGCCTGCTGTACTTGCTCATCGACGTGGTCATTCAGTGCGGTCTTGAGCGTCATCGGCGCATCATCCGCGAAGTGTGGTTCGATCCGGCCCGCCAGCGGCGCGCGGCACGCCTCACCGTACGGCAGCGCGCCGGCGCTGCGCGCGCCGGGTGATGCGCGAGATGTCGCTGCTGCAGGGCTGGCCGGGACTCCTCGCAGGCTACGCGACGGTGCAGGCGCCGCTGCTGGCCGCCCTCGCGCAAGCGCGCGCGCCCCTGCGGCAGTTTCTGTTCTCCCCGCTGCTCGCGGTACCCCTGACGGGCCTGGCCGGGGCCGCACTGTCCGTGGCGGTGCCGCTGGCGCGCACTCTGGGGGCAAGCGCCGGCGCAGCTCTTGAGCTTTCTGCCGGGGTGGCCTTGAGCGCGAGCCTGGGGTACGTCGCCGGGCGGCTCCTGGCACGGCGCGCCCCACCGGCGGTGATCCACCAGCGCGGCGCGCTCGTGGCCGATGCCGCCGACGCGAGCGCGCCGCGGACCGTGCGCCCTGATCGTGCCCACGGACGCGGTGCGCATCGGGCGGCACACCAGGTGACGCTCGCCGGCGTGCCGGTGCCTGCGGCGGATGAGGTCAAGCATTTCAAACTGATCGGCACGACCGGCACCGGCAAGAGCACGGCCATTCAGGAGCTCCTGGGCGCCGCGCTCAGGCGCGGTGATCGCGCCGTCATCGCCGATCCGGATGGCGGGTATCTGCGACGCTTCTACGACGCTGCGCGCGGTGACCTCATCCTGAATCCCTTCGAGGCGCGCTCGGCGAAGTGGGATCTGTTTGCCGAGATCAGCGATGACTACGACGTCGAGCAGCTTGCGCGCTCGCTCATCCCGGATCACGAGGGCGCCGATCGCAGCTGGCGCGGCTACGCGCGCACCTTCTTCAGCGCCGTGACCGCGCAGGCCCACGCGGCCGGCAGCCGCGACGTGCGCGAGCTGTACCGCCTGCTGGTCGTGGCGGGCACCGCGGAATTGAAGACCCTCGTGGCCGGCACGCCGGCCCAGCCCTTTCTCGAGGAACACAACGGGCGCATGTTCGACTCGATCCGTTCGGTCACGAGCTCCGCCGTCGGCGCACTGGAGTACGTGGCACGCCAGCACAGCGCGCCGCTGTCAGTGCGCGAGTGGGTGCGCCGCAGCCCTAGCGCGCACGCCGATGCGCCGCGCGGGGTGCTCTTTCTGCCTTACCGCGCCGGACAGATTGCGGCGTTGCGCTCGAGCATCTCCGCGTGGCTGCGGCTTGCGCTCTTTGAGGCGATGAACCGCGAGGAGGGCGAGCAGCGCCTGTGGTTCGTGGTCGATGAGCTTGACGCGCTCGGGCAGATTGACGGCCTGAAGGATGCGCTCGCACGGCTGCGCAAGTTCGGGGGTCGCTGTGTGCTCGGGTTTCAGTCGATCGCGCAGGTCTCCTCGACCTATGGCAGCGGCGAAGCGCAGACCCTGGTCGAGAACTGTGGCAACACGCTCATCCTGCGCTGCTCGGGAAGCGAGCATGGGGGCACCTCGCAGTTTGCCTCGCGCCTGATCGGCGAGCGCGAGGTGACGCGCACCCAGATCTCCCGCTCACGCCGTGCCGGGGAGTGGGTGCCAGCGGTGACGCGCAGCGAGCACCTGAGTGTCGAGGCGGCCGTCATGGGGGCACAGATCGAGCAGCTGCCCGATCTTGCCGGCTACCTGAAGCTCGCCTCGCATCCGGAGTGGTTGCGCGTGCGGTTCACTCCTCAGGCTGCCGCCGCGCGGCACCAGAGCGGCGCGCACACCGCGCTCGTGGCGCCGGCTGCCGTGCCCACACCTGCCCCGGGAGCACTCCCCTCACACGCGCCGCAGGCCCCGACTGACGGGTGCGGGCACGAGCGCTGCTGAGCGAGGTGGCCTTGGAAGACATCACCGTCCGGATCGGGTTACTCATGGAGGCGGTCGAGTCGCAGCGCGCACTCGCGGGCGCGGCCCTCGAGCAACTGCAGGGACACGTGGCGGGCCTTGATGCCGTGGTGCGCGATCAGATACGCGCCACACTGGCAGAGGAGCTGCAAGCACTGGCCGCGGAAGGCGAGCGTACGGTGCTGAGCCTGCGCAGCGCCGCGCGGGCTGCGAATCTGCGGCTCAGCGTGTGGACGGGGGCCCTCAGTACGCTCGCGGTCGCGATCCCGCTCGGGCTGTGCCAGTGGCTGCTGCCGACGCGAGCCGAGGTCGCGGTACTGCGCAGCACGCGCGAGGAGCTCGCCGCGAACGTGCTGCGCCTCGGGCAGCAGGGCGGGCGGGTGCAGCTGCGCCGCTGCGGCCCGACGCAGCGATTGTGTGTGCGCATCGATCGCTCCGCGCCGGCCTACGGTGAGAGCGCCGATTACCTCATCATCAAAGGCTACTGAAGCTGCAGGCGCGCCGTGGAACTGTCGCAGCTTGCCGCGTGGGTGCAGCCGGCCACGCCCTGGATCCTGGGGGCCGCGGGCGCAGTCCTGGCCGGCCGCCTGGCGCGGCGCGGCGCGGCGCGGGACGTGCATAAGCGCGGGACGCGCGTGTTGCGGGGACGGAGCGCGCGGCGCGCGGCGCGGCGCGGTGGCCTCAGGCGCGAGGGCTGCGTCGAGCTGGCCGGGGTGAGGGTCGCACCCGCCGAGGAGACGCGCCACTTCAAGCTCATCGGTACGACCGGCAGCGGCAAGTCCACGGCGATTGCGGCGCTGCTCGGGGCGGCCCTGCGCCGCGGTGACCGCGCGGTGATCACCGACGCGGACGGCGGCTATGCCGCGCGCTTCTATGCGCGCAGGCGCGCGGACGTCATCCTCAACCCCTTCGACGCACGCTCGGTGAAATGGGACCCCTTCGCCGAGATCTTCGCGCCCTGGGACGTGGAGCAGTTGGCGAGCGGGCTGATTCCCTCGAGCGAGGACCGCGCAGCGCACGAGTGGCGCGGCTACGCGCGCACCTTTCTGAGCGCGATCCTGCGCCGCTGCTGCGAGTGCGGGCGCACCGACTCGCGTGAGCTGTGGCGCCTGCTGACCGTGGCGGCCAGCGCTGAACTGCGGCCGCTGGTGGCGGGCACGCCGGCGCAACCCTTCCTCGAGCCGGAGAACGCGCGCATGTTCGGCTCGATCCGCGCCGTGGCCGGCTCGGCGGCGGCGGCGTTCGAGTACGTGCAGGCGCAGCGGGCGCGCAGTTTCTCGATCCGCCACTGGGTGCGCACCGGTCACGGTGCACTGTTTCTGCCCTACGGTGCCGCGCAGATTGCGGCTCTGCGTTCGATCATCGCCACCTGGGTGCGCCTGGCGATCTTTGAGGCCATGAGCCGACCGGATGAGGATCAGCGGCTGTGGTTCATCGTCGATGAGCTCGATTCACTGGGCGCGATCGAGGGGCTGAAGGATGCGCTCGCGCGGCTGCGCAAGTTCGGGGGCCGCTGTGTGCTGGGCTTCCAATCGATCGCCCAGGTCTCTGCGACCTACGGTGGCGGCGAGGCCCAGACTCTGGTGGAGAATTGCGGCAACACGCTCATTTTGCGCTGTGCGGGCAGCGAACATGGCGGCACCTCGCAGTTCGCTTCCCGCCTGATCGGCGAGCGCGAGGTCATCCGCCGGCACACCGCGCGCGGCCGTGACCGGGAAGCTGTGTTTGCCGCGCGCGGCGCGCGCCGCTCCACCAACGTGAGTGAGCAGCACGTGGTGGAAAGCGCCGTGCTCGCGGCGGAACTCGAGCAGCTGCCCGATCTTAGCGGCTACCTGAAGACGGCCGCCGCGCCGTACTGGCTGCGCGTCAGTTTCTCCCACGCGGACTAGTGCGGTGGCGATCTTCTACCTGCAGATCAGCTCCATCAGCCGTGGCGCCGGTCGCCGCGCCACCGCGGCCGCCGCCTACCGGGCCGGTGAGCGCTTGCGCGATGAGCGCAGCGGGGAGCTGCATAACTACAGCCGCCGGCGCGACGTGCTGCATAACGAGATCTTCCTGCCGCAGCCGGTGGGCGCCGCGCCGCTGCTGTGGGCGCACAGTCGTGAGCGGCTGTGGAACACCGCCGAGCACGCCGAGAAGCGTTACAATGCCCGCGTCGCGCGCGAATTCCAGGTCAACCTGCCGGCTGAGCTCGCGCCGCTCGAGCGCCTCGGCCTGGCACGCAGTTTCGCGCGCGAGATCTCCGAGCGCTACCGTATCGCCGTGGACCTGGCGGTGCACGCCCCGCGTGCTGAGGGCGACCCGCGCAATTTTCACGCGCATCTGCTCGCCACCACCCGCGAGGTCACGCCGGCGGGCCTTGGCGCCAAGGCGGGGCTTGATATGGATGCGCGCGAGCGGCGCAAGCGCGCGCTGCCGGATCATCGGCAGGAGTTCATCAACGTCCGCGAGCGCTGGGCGACGCTCACCAACGAGGCGCTGCGTGCGGCCAACCTCAGCGCGCGCGTCGATCACAGAAGCCTCGCCGCCCAAGGCATCGACCGTGAGCCGCTGCCTGCCATTCCCCTCATGCACCTCAAGATGGAGCAACAGGGGGTGCGCAGCGAGTTTGCCGAGCAGCTGCGCGCCACCTACCGCGAGCGCGTCGCACAGCGCCTGGCGCGCGCGGCCACCGCGACTGCCGAGCCTGCCCGCGCCGAACCGGTGCGGGACCTTGAGACGATCCGGCGCGAGGCGCGCGTGGCGTGGTTGCAGCTGCGGGCCCAGGCAGCACCGGTTGTGAGCCGCACGCCCGCACGCGCCGCCGAGCCGCAGGCCCGGGAGGCGGAAGACGACCTTTCGCTCTGAGTCCTTGGGCCTTATTGCAGCGTAACGTGGTAGGTGAGCATGACGCCTCCGGCGACCGGCACGAGGGCGAAGTGACTGCGCTCTTCGCTCTCCGCGTGGCGGTTCAGAACGAAGTGCGCCGTCGCGTTGCCGAGTGCCGCCCCGGCCACCGTATCCGAGAGCCAGTGCTGGTTATGTTTGAGTCGCTCGTAGGCGGTCGCTGCCCCCAGTCCGTACCCGAGTAGGCGCCGCAGCCAGCGGTATTCGTCGTTGCCGGATTCGGCGAGCACGGTGCCGACGGCGAAAGCGGCCGCAGTGTGTTCCGAGGGAAATGACTTGCCACCGCTCTTGAACCACTCGCTGGGATCGCTCGTTTGATAGGGATCTTCGCGCCGGCTGGCGAACTTGATCGCGTAGGTCGTGACCGTGCTCAAGCCCCCCGCCTCCAACATGTTCCACACCTCCTGGCGGCCGGCGCTGTCGTTGACGAACCCTGCGTACAGCCAGGTGGCGCCCACGACAGCCACCGTGGGCAGCGCGTCCTGCAGATCATCGGAGCTGGAGCCGACATTCGGGCCCTCGGTCTTGATGAAATGGGTGCGCACCTGCGTGTCGTAATGGCGCGCGACGGCGATGGCCGCGACACTGCCACCGAACCAGAGCCAGTTGCCGGCATCCCAGCGCAGCGGTGCGGTGAAGTACGCCTTGATGTCCTCTTTTTCCTGCGCAAAGAACGACGGCGCCGGGGCCTCCGGGGGTGTGGCCGGAACGTCCGGTTCAGGCTGCACGGGCGGGCTCTCCTGCGCGTGGGCGAGGCTGCCGAGACTGAGCGCGGCGGCAAGCAGCAGCCGCGTAGGTAGGTTAACCATGCATGGCACCTGTGCTCTCAAGGCTCTCCTGCACCCGCAGAATCGGATAGAGATTTAGATCTGAGTCCCAGGAGGCGTGCCGGCGCAGGAAGAACTCGCGCCGCGCCGCAGGACTTGCAGCGAATACGGGATCCTCCATGAGGCGCTGCCTGAATTCCTGCTCCAGCGCCGGATCCTGCAGCAGCAGCGCACGTGCGATTCGTTCGGCGACGTAGGGTTCCATGTATTCCTTTTGTTCGAAACAGGCGTTGAAGAAGCCCCAGGCACAGAACGAGTCCGGCGCCTGCGGCTCCAGCAGATGCATCACGAGTCGGGCATGCGGCTGCGCCAGTGGTACAAACAGTGCGCCGGCGCCAAGATCACGGCTCTCGGGCGACCAGCTGCCGCTGACCGTGACCCGCATGCGTCCCTCGAAGGGTGCCGGGGCGAAGTGCGTCTGTGCGGCACGGAAGACTTCGACAGCGGCAGCGCTGCGTGTGCCCCGCAGCGTTGCAAAGCCGATGCCGTGCAGCTCAAGACGCGCGCCGATCTCGTCTGCCCAGGCGGCCGGCACGACATAGCCCCCGGCGGGAGCGCGCACCGTGAGTGCCGGCAGCACGCGCTCGCGAAACGGTACGCGCCAGATCTGTGGCGTGTGCGGATCGTAGACCGTCACAGCTTCCCCGGAGATCGCCGAGTGCTCGCGGCTGTAGGCGTAGCCGGGAAAATCGATGAGTGGCGTGCCCTCGGCGGCGCGGGCGTCGGGCCGCGGGCCCCCCGCGCCCTCACGCCACCCGGAACTGTAATCGAGTACCACCTCCGTGCCTGCCAGGTGCGTGGCGGTCTCGTCCGCGCGCCGTGCCGCCGCACGCCACTGCGCCCCGTGCAGGGCGAGCAGCTCGGTGAGGGCGATGATGGTATTGCGGGTAACGCGCACGCGCATGGCGTAGTCCTTCCACGAGTGCGTCTCCACCAGCACCGTGAAGCGGTTGCGCTGCGGAAAGTAGCCGGTGGAGAAGCGCGGTGAGTACACCGTCAGGAGAAAGCCCGATGAGGGATCATCGGTCACCGCCAGGTCCGGATAGAAGGGCAGCGGCATCGAACCCTGCGCGGTGAGCCGGGCAATCAGCGCATCGCGCAGCGCGCGGCCGGCCGGGTACAGCGCCGGATCGCCCTGATTGATCGGTTCGGCCTGCAGCGATACGTCGGGTTGAAAGTCCGCCCCGTCCGTGACGTGCAGATCCGCGCACACGAGCGGATCCCAGGTGCGGATCAGCCGCAGCAGCGCGCGCATCTCCGGCGCGTCCGCCTTGGCGTAATCGCGGTTGAGATTCAGATTCTGCGCCGTGGTGCGCCAGCCCATCTCCTCGGGCCCGTTCTGGTTCGGGCGGTTCCAGCGTCCGTAGCGTTCGTGGCCGTCGACGTTGAAAGCGGGCACGAAGAGGAGGGCGACGCGCTCGAGTATGCCCGGGGCCACCGACTCACTGAGCAGCTCCCGCAATGCAATGAAGCCGGCATCCTTGCCGTCGCTTTCCCCCGGGTGGATGCCGGCCTGGAGCATGAGCAAGGGCACCTTGTGCGGCTCGCCGCGGCCGACGAGCAGCGCACGCATGGGCCGCCCTTGCGCCGAGTGGCCGAATTCGAGGTTGCGCACCGCGCGCGGCCACGCGGCGGCAAACGCGGCGCACAGCCGCGTCACCTCATCCGAGCGGCCGGTCCTTTGGAAGCCGGACTCCTCGGCAACCGTCGTGAGCGTGTGGTCCTGCATGCTGTGGATTTTACGCAGCGCACGCGGGTGCGTGCGCGCTTTCGCGCGCCACGCTCAGCGACTGCGGTACCAGAGCACGCCGGCCGCATCAGCTTCGCGCAGCGCGCTACCGCGGCCGAGCAGACAGTTCAGATGCGCGATGCTCTCCCCGGTCGCCATGCCGAGCATCTCGAGGCCCACCGGGCGCCGGAACAGTGCGCCGAAAACATCCACGGCGCGTTTGGGCTGCGCGAGTTGCTCGAGCACGCGCACCAGCCGTCGCTCATGGCCGTCGATCAGCGCCTCAAGGCGCGCGTGCAGACCGCGGAAGGGCTCGTTGTGCGAAGGCAGCACGAGCACATCATCCGGCACGCGCTCTTTGATCGCCGCCAGGGATTCAAGCCATTCGCGCATCGGGTCCGCATCCGGCTCGGTGGGAAATACCGAGACGTTGGAGCTGATGCGCGGCAGCACCTGATCGCCCGAGATCAGCGCCTTCAGATCCGCAGAGTAAAGACACAGATGCTCGGGGGAGTGTCCGCGCCCGATCACCGCGCGCCACGGCCTGGCACCGATCGTGAGCTCCTCGCCATCGACCACGCGCCGGTAGCTGTCGGGCAACGCATGGACTGCCTTGCCAAAACCACCAAAGCGCGCCTTGTAGTGCTCGAGCGCGGCATCGTCCCAACCGGCCGCGCGATAGAAGCGCACGCCGTCGGGGGGCGCCTCACGTCCTGTGTCGGCGACCAGCATGCGGCAGGTGATGTATTCGAGCCGCGTCGTCCACAGCCGGCAGTCATGCTGGCGTGTCAGCCAGCCGGACATGCCGATGTGGTCCGGGTGCATGTGCGTGCAGATCACGCGCTTCACCGGTCGCCGGCCCAGCACACCGTTTAGTGCGCTCTGCCAGTTCGCCGCTGTGTCCGCCGTCTGCATGCCGGTGTCGACGAGCGTCCAGCCCTCCGCGTCGGCCAAGGCCCAGACGTTGATGTGATTCAGGCCCGCCATCGGCAGTGCCATGCGCAGCCACAGGACGCCCGGCGCGACCTCCTGAGCCTCCCCCGCTGCCGGGGGCGCGCTGAAGGGGTAGGCGAGCGCGGCCGCAGCGTCGCGGTTGTGGTTGGTCATAGTGACGCGAGATCCGCGTGCGGCGCCTTAAAACTCAAGCATCCTCCCCCGCGGGTCATGGCGGCCCGACGTGATAGCCGTATTTTCCGCGTACACGCGCCCGCAATGCGCGGGCGCCTATCGCGGCGAGGCAGCCTAGCAGAAGCCCCGGCCTCTTTGAGCGCGACTGCCGCACCCCGGGGGCTAGGCTAGACTACCGGGACGGGGGTGCATGAGGCCACGGCTGCCTGGGTTCCCGAACGGTCCCCGGCACGGCGCGCCGGCGAACCGTCAGATCCTTTAAGCAGCGGAGCCAAGAGGAGGTGCTGTTGGGGACACAAGGTAAGGATGGCCGCCGCCAGTGCGATGACTGAGGAGGCGCGCGGCCACATCCCCACGCTTGACGGCTGGCGGGCACTGGCGATCCTGCTGGTATTGCTCGACCACGGCGCCGACCCGCTGCTGCGATTCGCGCTGAGCCTGATGGGTCACGGGGCGGAGGGCTTCGTCTCCGAGCACTACGCCTACATCAAGAATCCGGTGGGCCGAGGCGGAGTGCATCTGTTCTTCGCACTGAGCGGCTATCTCATTACCCGGCGGCTGATGGATGAGGAGCTGCGCAGCGCGCGCATCGGTTTGCGCGCCTTCTACGTTCGCCGCTTGTTCCGCATCCAGCCGGCGGCGATCTTCTATCTGCTGGTGATCGGTGTGCTCGGCCTGAGCGCTGTGGTCACCGTTTCGCTGCGCGGCTGGCTGTGCGCGCCCTTTGCTTGCGCGAACCTCATACTGCCCTGGCAAACCTGGTACACGGAACACTTCTGGTCACTCGCGGTGGAGGAGCAGTTCTACCTGCTGTGGCCACTGGCATTTGTACTCCTGGGTGCGCGGCGGCGTCTGGCGGGCGCCCTCGCCATCGTGCTGCTGCTTGGGGTGTGGCTGGCCATCGTCGTCAGGTACCACGTCACCGCTTCGCCCGACATGTGGGTGCGCCCCGACATTGAAGGCCCGTGGTTGATGTGGGGCTGCGTCGCCGCCCTCGCCGAACACAGCCGCTACGGGCGGCGGCTGATCGAGATTCTCTCGCGGCCGGGCATCAGTCTGATCGCGCTGCCACTGGCACTCTTATCACTGACCTACGACGTCTTTGACTGGACGATTTTCATGGGTGCAACCTTCCTGTGCGCCGCCACGACACCTCTGTTGCTCCTGGGTACCATACGGCGACCTTACGGGGCGCTCGGCCGGGTGCTTGAGTTTGCGCCGGTCGCATGGCTCGGGCGCATCTCCTACAGCCTTTATCTGTGGCAGCAGCTATTTCTGGTGTGGGACGATGCGCGGGCTCCGCGGCTCGGCTTCCTGCAATCTGAACCGTGGGCCGTCCTCGCGGCGCTCGGTTGCGCCACGGCCAGCTACTACTGGCTCGAGAAGCCGATGATCAACTTCGGCCGCGGTGTACTGCGTCGCCGGCAGGCCGGGCGGCTCGCCGTGATCCACCCGGCGCTTTAAGCATCACGCTTCAGCTCGGTGACGGGGCCGGTGCAGCCTCAGGCACGGCAGGCGGCTCTGCGGGGCGTGGCAGCAGGCGGTCGCTTTCCTTTCTGACCACGGCGTAGCACTCGCAACACAGCTGTTCCAGTCGGGGCCGGTCCATCACCGTGATCTGCCCGCGGCTGTATTCGATCACCCCCAGCCTCTGCAACTTGCCGGCGGCCTCGGTAACGCCTTCGCGGCGTACGCCGAGCATGTTCGCGATCAGCTCCTGCGTCATGGTCAAGCGGTTGCCCGGCAGGCGATCGAGCGACAGCAGCAGCCAGCGGCACAGTTGCTGGTCCACCGAGTGGTGGCGATTGCACACCGCGGTCTGTGCCATCTGCGTGAGCAGCGCCTGGGTGTAGCGCAGCAGCAGCAGTTGCATCGGCCCGTTACGATGGAACTCGTCCTTGAGCTCCTGTCCGACCATCCGGTAGGCGTATCCGGCGCTCTGCACGACCGCGCGGCTGGGGGTGGTTTCACCGCCCATGAAGAGCGCGATGCCGATGAGCCCCTCGTTGCCGACCACGGAGATCTCTGCCGAGGCACCGTCGGCGAGGACATAGAGGAGGGATACGATGGAGTCGGTCGGGAAGTAAACGTGGCGCAGCAGATCACCGGACTCGTACAGCACCTTGCCCAGCGGCAGAGGCACGAGCCGCAAATGCGGCAGGATGCGTTCCCGCTCGGGCGCTGACAGCGCGGCCAGCAGGTGATTCTGACTCGGATCGTGAATCGAGCTGGGCGAGAGCGTCACTGGACGACCACAGGTAGATCACCTGCGCAGTATAGGCTAACAATCCTGCGCTTGCGAACGGGGACGACGACGGACGATCGGAGCAGAGCGCGCAGCGCTTGTGGCGGGGTCCCGAACCGCGTCCGGCGCCGTCCGCGCCACGGCGAAGTACTGCCCTCGGCTGTGCAGCAGCGCGCGCTCCACAAGCGGGACAGCAATTCCTGCGCACGTCTAATAGCTGGAACAAATTTGTGCTACCCGCGGTCGAACCGCTGGCCGTGCTGTGCACTCTTTCTGCATCGAGCCGATCTGTCGGCAAATACCCCGAAGCTGCGCATCACGAGGCGTCGCCCCAATTATGTGAGGCAAGGCACAACCCGGGCGCGCGGGTAGGGGGAGACTTTCCCAGGCCACGCTGACAGCCGCGCCGCGCGAGCGCCATCGCACTGTGACGGGCACACCATTTACGGCACACATTCGGTATATGGGTTTGGCAAACGGATCATCGGCTAAGCCGCAAGGAAAAGGGGCGGCACACGCGCCACCGGCTGAGGCAGGGGTGACGGGCCGCTGCTGGTCAACCCAGGCGAGCGGAACCATCCGGCTGGCGCGCGCCGCATGTGCGGTAATCCTCGCAACCTGTGCCGGGCTATGCGCTCCGGCCGGCGCCTTCGGCGCACCGCTCACGGCACAACCCGAGGTTCGTGAGGCACCTCAGTTACAGTTCGATCCGTTCTTGGCCGACCTGGAGGAGCGCACCTTTCGCTTCTTCTGGGAGACGGCGAACCCGAAGAATGGCCTCATTCCCGATCGTTATCCGACGCCCTCGTTTGCGAGCATTGCGGCGGTTGGCTTCGGACTCACCGCCTATCCGATCGGTGTCGAGCGCGGCTACATCTCGCGCGCGGCCGCGGGCAAACGCGTGCTGTCGACCTTGCGTTTTTTCGCACGCGCGCCGAACCAGCATGGCTTCTTCTATCACTTCATTGACATGCGCACGGGGGAGCGCGCCGGTGCGAGCGAGATCTCAACCGTGGACACGGCGCTGCTCCTCGCCGGCATGCTGTTCTGTCAGGGCTATTTCGACACCCAGGACCCGCAGGACAGCCAGATCAGAAAGCTGGCGGATGAGATCTACCGGCGCGTCGACTGGACCTGGGCGCAGCCGCGTCCGCCGGCCGTGGCGCTGGCGTGGACCGAGGAAACGGGGTTCTCGGGCGGCGACTGGCGCGGCTACAACGAGGCGATGCTGGTGTACCTGCTCGCACTGGGCTCCCCGACGCACCCTATCGACCCGCAGGCCTGGATCGCCTGGACGCACAGCTACGATCAGCACTGGGGCACGCTCTATGATCAGACCTATCTGAGCTTCGCGCCGCTCTTTGGCCATCAGTACACTCACGTGTGGGTGGATTTTCGTGGTATCCGCGATGCGTACATGCGCCAGCGCGGTCTGGATTACTTCGAGAACAGTCGCCGGGCCACTTACGCGCAGCGACGCTACGCCATAGCCAATCCGCAGCACTGGCAAGCCTACGGCAAGAACATCTGGGGCATGAGCGCCTGCGACGGCCCCGGGCCGGCGCAGGAGAGCTATCTTGGGAAGGCGCGGCGACCGTTCCTGCGCTACGCCGCGCGCGGCGTTGGCGTGGGCCGTATTGTGGATGACGGCACGATCGCACCCACCGCCGCCATCAGCTCGTTGCCGTTCGCCCCGGAGATCGTGCTGCCGGCGACCCTGGAGATGTATCATCGCTTTGGCGCGTCTATCTATTCGTCTTACGGATTTCTGGACGCTTTCAACGTGAGTTACCGCAGCTCTGCCGACCAGCCGCCGGGGCACGGAGATGCGGGTTGGGTGGATGCCGACTACGTCGGCATCGATGAGGGACCGATACTGGCCATGATTGAAAACTATCGCAGCGGACTCGTGTGGCGGGTCATGCGCAGTAACCCTTTCATCCGACACGGACTCGAACGCGCCGGCTTCACGGGCGGCTGGCTTGCACAGCTTCACTGATCGGGTGGCCTCGCCAAAGCCGTACCTCGTGCGCTCGATAATTGGTGGGTCGATCGTCTCACTGACCCTGGTGCTCGCGAGCGGGTCGGCGGCGGCGCGAGCAGCAGAAGTCATCACGGTGGATGCGGCCGCGCCCACGCGATCTTTTCCGCACTACTGGGAGCGTATGTTTGGGTCAGGACGCGCAGTGTTGTCTCTGCGCGAAAGCTATCGTGAAGACCTGCGCGCCGTTCGAAGCGTTACGGCGGTGGCGTATGTGCGCTTTCACGGCATCTTCAATGACGAGATGGGCGTGTACACCGAAGGGCGCAACGGGGAGGCCATCTACAATTTTTCTTACGTCGATCAGGTGTACGACGGGCTGCTGGCCAATGGGGTGCGTCCTATAGTGGAACTCAGCTTCATGCCGAGTCAGCTCGCCAGCAGCCAGACCCGGCATACCTTCTGGTACCGTCCGGTGATCTCCCCTCCCAAGGACTATGGCCGATGGGATGCGCTGATCACGGCATTCGCCCGGCATCTGGTGGAGCGCTACGGGATCGAGGAGGTGAGTCGCTGGTACTTCGAGGTATGGAACGAACCGAATCTTGATTTCTGGGCGGGCGAACCCCGCCAGTCCACGTACTGGACGTTGTACGACCACACGGTAACCAGCCTCAAAGCGGTGGACGTGCGTCTGCAGGTCGGGGGGCCGGCGACGGCGCAGGCCGCATGGGTCCCGGCTTTCATCCAGCACTGCAAACAAAACCGTATCCCGGTCGACTTCATCTCGACGCACGTTTATGGGGATGATGCCGCTAAAGATGTGTTTGGTACCGTCGCTCCCATTGCGCGCAAGCGCATGGTGTGCAGCGCTGTGCAAAAGGTGCACGCCGAGATTCAGGCGTCCGCGCTTCCTGCGTTGCCGCTGCTGTGGACGGAGTTCAATGCAAGCTATCGCAACCAGCCGGATGTGACGGACGCGCCTTATATGGGGCCTTGGCTGGCGGAAACGGTGCGCCAATGCGACGGACTGGCGCAGGACATGGCCTATTGGACCTTCTCCGATGTATTTGAGGAGGCTGGCGCCGTGAAGACCCCGTTCTACGGAGGCTTCGGTCTCCTGGCCGCGGGCAGCATTCCCAAGCCGGCCTTCAATGCGTTTGCCCTGCTGCACCGCCTCGGCGAGCAGCGCTTCCGGAGCGATCCGGAGGGCACGTTGTTCACCCGACGAAACGACGGAGCGCTGGTGCTCGCCATCTGGAACTACGCAGACGTCGCGGCAGATTCGCCACCGCGCAGGGTGGTGCTGAAGTTCAGGCACGTCGGCGCACGGCGTGTGAGCGTCGAGTCACTGGACCGTGAACACGGAAACGCGAACGTCGCGTACGCACAGATGGGCTCCCCGCGTTATCCGACACAAATCCAGCTCACGGAGTTGCGTGCTGCGGCCGCACTGCCGGCACCTGTCGAGCGCTCACTGTCGGCGGGCGCTCTGACTCTCGAGATCCCGCCCGACGGACTGATCCTTATTACGGTCGGCGTGACGGCGGGCGTCACGCAATAGCCGGCTTCACGAGGTTGCACAATAAGGCCACCCGTTAGAGCCGAATCTCCGCAGGTCGGGCCATGGCGAGAAACCCCTTGAGTGCTCGCGGGCCCAGCACCCGCCGAGCGAGGGATCCCTGCCCGAGGGATACAGCGCCAACTGTGGCAGGGCCGTTCGGTAACTTTCACGCCTATTCGCCGTCGCCCAGCGTTATCGCGTCAAAGCGGAACCTCGGCGGGAGCAGCGCGGGCGGTTGAGACCCCCAAGGCATCGCAAGCGAAGAGCGCGCGCCTCTGGGTGCCCGGGGCGACCCTGGCCAAACGAGCAGGCGGCCAGAGCCTGAAATCCCGCCACACTTGTCACTCCCGCCGTCTGATGTTCGGCGGCAAACTCATTCACCGGAGAGGCCCAGAAAAGAGGGATTGCACGCCATGAAAATGCCAGCGATTGTGTCGCCGCGAGAGTGGGAGGCAGCGCGCGAGCAGCTTCTCGTCAAGGAGAAGGCCCTCACCCGCGCCCGTGACGCGCTCGCTGCCGAGCGACGGCGGATGCCATGGGTGGCTGTGGAAAAGGCGTATAGGTTCGACGGGCCCGCGGGCAAAGTAAGCCTGCTCGAGCTGTTCGAGGGCCGCCGTCAGCTCATCATCTACCGGGCCTTTTTCGAGCCCGGCGTTCACGGCTGGCCGGACCACGCCTGCGTTGGCTGTTCCCTGGGGGCCGATCAGGTGGCCCACCTCGCTCACCTGAACGCGCGCGACACGACTCTCCTATACGCCTCGCGCGCACCACAGGCCGACATCGTGCGGCTGAAGGCGCGCATGGAGTGGGAAATTCCCTGGTACACCATCACCGACAGCTTTGATGCCGACTTCGGCGTGGACCAATGGCACGGTCACAACGCGTTCCTCCGCGATGGCGAGCGCGTATTCCGCACCTACTTCATCAACACCCGTGGCGACGAGGCCATGGGCAGCACCTGGAGCTACCTCGACATGACCGCGCTCGGACGTCAGGAGACCTGGGAGGAATCGCCCGAGGGCTACCCGCAGAGCCGACCGTACAAGTGGTGGAACTGGCACGACAGTTACACCCCTGGCGCCGCGCCCGACCCGAAGTGGATCGAGGTGTCGAACGCCGGCGAGGCTGCCTTTCGGAAACGCGAAGATTAGCGAGCGGTGTGGCTATCGCTGGCGAAATGCGTGCCCCGATTTCGGGAGCGGCGCGCTGCACGGCGCGTTTGCATTGAACTCTCCAGCTGCGGGACGACCTGCTTTCTGCACGAAGTCTCTCAGCCGCTCAAGAGGTCGTGTCCCGCTTCCGCAAGGACACGTTCCAACGACTGCCGATCGATTGGCTTGACGATGTGATAGTCGATGCCGGCCTTGAGGGAGCGTTCGCGATCGCCCTCCTGCCCCAATCCGGTGAGCGCCACAATCACGGGCCGGTGGGTTAGGGGCAGCGCACGAATGCGGCGCGCCGCCTCCACGCCGTTGAGCCGCGGCATGTCGATGTCCATGAAAATGACATCGGGGTCGAAATTGCGTGCCGCATCGACGGCCTGCACCCCGTCCGCGGCTTCGCACACCACATGGCCCAGCATCGTCAGCAACGACTTCAGTGATTCCGCTGCATCGGTGTTGTCATCGACCACCAATACCCGCCGCGGCGAGATCACCGGTGCTTCAGCTTGTTCGGGGGCGCTGCGGCTGACCGGCGGTGGCGCGGTTGTCGCCGGCAGGCGCACGACAAACTCGCTCCCCTGTCCACGCCCACCCGAGTAGGCCTTGACGGTGCCTCCATGGCGCTGCACGAGCTCGCGCACTGGGATGGCGTAGTACGATGCCGCGATGACTGCGTCGGAGCTCACGTGCAGCCACAGCACATCTGGCCGCCACAAATAACAGTGCCCGTGAGGCATGAAGTTCTGGGGTAGTCACGGCCTTCGCACCGCCAGGGAATCAGGTGAATCGAGGCGCCTGGGGCTTGACCTCGGCAGTCACGCCTTTGTGCTACAAAGATGATCCGACACGACCGTGCGAACGGAACGATTAAATCAACAGGCTGATCCCTCAGGACAGCTCAGTCTCTTCAAGGGAGCAGGTGACATGTTTACATTGATTCTTACCTTAATCGTAAGTCAGCCGTCATGCTCAGGGCCCAACTGTATCGGTTATTCGACCGTCGCGAGCGTCCCCGGGTTTGAGTCGCTTGGGCTCTGTGAGCAAGCCGGACAGAAATGGGAACAAACAGTCACGCCGCGCAAGCAATCAGACAGTATCAAGTATGTTTGCGCACAGCTTAAGTGAGCAAACGCTTGGCGGGCCGCCCGCGAACAGAAACGCGGTCATTGGCTGCCCGCCCGGGTGGCTGAACCAACTCCTTTAGCTCACGAGATCTCGCAGGGTGAGGACGCGCAGCGCATGCGGCGTGAGTAAGGTGTTCAAGCGCGATGCAGCCTTGATCGTGTGCGCCTGTCTTGCGCTCCTTTTGAGAGAGTCCGCGCTCGCTGAGTCAGCGATTACTGACCTGCGGGAGACTTATGAGTATCTGGTCAGCTATCGCGCAACACACGGCGGGGCGCTATATAACAACCCACAGGGTCCACTGAAGGGCCTTATCCTTCCATTCAGCTTTGGTGACAGCAAGCAGTATTGGAGTGATTACGTTTGTCGTCTGCCAGAGTCCAGTTGTTCGGTTGTTGACATTTACGATCCCGTGGACTACGCGTTAAAGCCACAACCTGGCCCTGGCGCACTGCTACAGACCGAACGCGTCAACGTACACAACGGCACAAACATCTACGATGCCGCGACGTGGCAGATTGCCGTAATGCTCGGCGCGGTGATCAACAGGTTCGGCAATTCTCTGGAGGCTGATCCATATCAGCTGGTTTCGGATCAGAACGGAGTTCTTAGCGGAGCTTATGTTGCCCGGGACATGCCTCTCGGGAGTCGGGCTACGACCACGCACGGCTTATATCTTTATAACGGCGTCGCAATTAGCGAGCCGCGCGCTGCCTATGCGTTTCGAATGACCCCCGCGGTTTGGCTTGCCGATGATCCACTGAAGGGCACATCACTCGCATCAAACATTCGCGTGGGCATGTTGCCCGGCAACAGTCCCCAGTATCAGGCTGGAAGGATCTCCTGGAGTGATTGGAAGCCGATCACGGGCGACAATGCCTGGGCATTTCTTGTTGGTCCACTTCATGCTGCCTACCTTCATTACGTTGTGGCTAATCGGGGGACGTATGTCCCCTTTAAAGATCAAAGCGTCCAGAACGCCCTGGGCGTGTTGTCAACCTTCTCCGCGATGCAGTCGGCCTCCGGAGCAATCTACTACGCGCCTTCCGGAACCCTTGGGAATAGCAGCGATGAGCCGGTGAGTCGATACTTTGTGTCCGTTGAAAACAATCTTTCTGTCTACGCTGGCTTACGCATTCTCGACTCCACTCTTGCGGCTGAACTGGCCTACGAGCGTGGCCTGGATTCGTCGAGCCGGCGCCGGATGGCAGACTCACGGATGCTCATCGCTACCATGGTCTCAGGGGGAACCCTCCGCGAGGCTAGGCGTACCAACGGTTTGCTGATGTTTCTCAAGAACTCAGCCTGGCGGGACGGTGAGTTTGTACAAGCAGGTTATGCCGACGATCCTGGCGCCGCCAAGGAATGGGTAGCCGTGACCGAACCCAAGGCGGTTGATGTCAATACCTGGGGCGTGGCCGCATTGGGACCGGATCTGATTGATAGGTGGTTCGGCTTTGGAACCGCTTTCCGTGTGTGGGAGCGCGTGAAGAGGTGGGGAGCCTACGGCGTCGGCCACACGTTATGGGGCGTCGGATATTCAGACCAAGATGGAAACGGTCAAACACCAGACGGAAGCTTCAGAAGCGGGATTTTGTCGGCGGAGTGGACCGCCGGTGCAATTGTGATGGTCAGGAGCATGCTGAGACACTACGCAACGGTGCCCGGCGGATCAGCCGCCTACGGGCGCGCTCAAGAATTCATCAGGCAGCTCCGATTGGACGAGGACAGTATGATTGAAGGGATTCAGGAGTTGCGGTTCGACCGGTATGTGGCCGGCTCGCTTCGTGGAAAGCCCGGCAACTACGCGAATCTAATAGTAGAACCGAGAGAGCCACTGGCTACGCAACCCTATCTCTATGCAAGTTCGCGCTACCGAATCCCATTCGGTTGGTACGCGAATCCGCTCCCAAGTACGTGTTCAACGGCGTGGATTCTCTTAGTCGCCGACAAGTACGATCCATTTTTGTATGGCGGTGGTGCCAACTAGGCGCGCGCCACTTTGTAACGTCACGAGCTCGAGTAGCTGCCGCCATTGAATCTTCGCGGAGCGGGCGTACTGGAACCTAAAGACCAGCGGCCCTCAGGGCCGCGTTCGTCCAGGCGAGATCCATTGCGAGCGTGCGCCCGCACCAGGGCTCCTCAGGCGCATGCCCGTAGCGGAACGCTAGGAAACCAATCGCGGCGACGGCGTTCAGCGGCCGTACGCGATCACGGTCGATCTGTACGCGCGCCGATCGTTCACAGACCTTGACAGTTACTGACTGGGGAGGCGTGGAGGGACTGCCTCCGCCGCCGCATGCGCTGAGCGTCACCAATAAGATCCCGGGATACGCAAAGCAAGGAGCGAACGATGCGTCATGGTCACTTCCTCTCCTCCACGAGGTCATGCTCTTTGTTCTAATTTTTTCTGATTCTTTTGCCTTCTACTTTCGCTGCTCCCACTGCGTCAGCTGCTCCTATGCGAGCGCGCTGACCATGACGTAGTAGCCGTCTGGATCTCGGAGCGCAAACTCTCTTGTCCCGGTGGCAGGGTTCACATGAGGTTCCTCGTCGAGTCGGGATACAAGTTCGCGAGCTCGCTGTAGTGCCATGTCGAAGTCATCAACACGGAAGAACAAGAGAAGCCCGTTTCCAGGCTGCGCCATTTCCGGACTCATTAGGGACGGATGGTCATGCGAACCCCACTGGTGGAGGCACAACAATACGGTTCCATCCGAGTCGCAGATCTGTCCCCAGTAGTCATGAGTCGGCGCCGCTTCGGGCCGGCCAAGGAGTGACTGGTACCATTTAAAACTACCCGGAACGTCCTTGACGCCGATGATTGTCCATGTGCGTTTCATTGGTGTATCCGCCTTACCCCTAACTGACTACCTCGCGTTTGCGAGTACTGTCGCCCAAGGGCGCAATGCTAGCAGGCCGACCATTCGACTGGCCCATCAGTGGCTGACTGAATAGCGTTCCCTCGAATTGGACCCACTCATGATTATTGGCGAGCCGCTTCTTCAGCTTTCGGTGATGGACTTGCCAATGACCGAACAGGAAATCGAAATCATGGAGTCCGGTCGCGGCGTCTCGCTCCTGGCTAGCTTTTCGCGCCGGCACGGGCGAAGCCTGCGCCGACGAGATCTCCGGTGCAGCCAAGCCGAGGCTATTCAAAGCAATCATAGTTATGCGTTGGTACGGACTCACTTTTGTGTCCTCTCAGTTTAGGGTGCAAGCGTTGGCTGACGACGCCATGAAAAGTCAGGACTGGGGTGGTGCTAGATAGCCTACCGCAAGACACCAGGGGTACCTTACCGCAGGCTATCTAGATCAACGGCCGGCCGCAGTTGCACGCCTGGTGCCGATCTGCGCTCGGCGCAGTCTTCGACCCGAAGACGTCCTCGCAGCCCGTCAGCTTTCGGGCGGTGAGAATTGGTCAGTCCCGCACAGCGGCAGTCATCTTTATCGACACCAAACGTTCGGAAGCTCAACGCCGAGCTTAGAGACGGCGCGCGTCGGTGGGTCGCTCGGAAAGAACTTCACGTATTCTTCGTTCAGGCCGGGGAAGTCGCTCGGCCTGGCGAGTAGCACGTGGACCTCGACGACATTCTCGAGTTTTGCGCCAGCGGCGCGCAGAATGTTTTGGCAGTTGATGAGCGCCCGTCGCGTCTGCTCCTGTATCGTCTGCCCGGCTAACTGATTCGTCCCCGGGTCGATGCCAGCACTCGCGGAAAGGTTCGGCATCGAGTCGACGCCTCCAGCATGTACCAGGCGGGTGTTGCGATCCAGAATGACCGGTTGGAGCGGACAATTCGACCGCACGGCCGACCGCTCGTGGGCCGGGAGCCGCCTGATTCACTCCTCCAGAGCCGTCATTCGTACTCGCCCAGGATCAAATAAGGCGAGCGGGTCTCAGTGCTCGCCCCGCCGAGTCGTGCAGAATATCCCGTGCTGCGGTCGCACCAGGATCCTGGTGGGCGCGTACGGAGGGAAGATGGCGAGCCCAAAGTCCGACAAGCCACACTATAGAAGCGTCTGGGTCAGCGATGTGCATCTTGGCACGCGCGGCTGCAAGGCCGCTTACCTCGACGATTTTCTGGCCGCCATAGAGTGCGACAACCTGTACCTGGTCGGGGACATCATCGACGGCTGGGCGATGAGTCGCGGCACGATCTACTTCCCGCAGGAGCACGTTAACATCCTCCGCCGCTTCCTGAACAAAGCGCGCAAGGGCAGCCGCGTCACCTACGTCATCGGCAATCATGACGAGTTCCTCCGCAAATACGTCGACGATCTTGCGGCACTTGGCTTCGGCAACATCCGCATCGTGAACGAGTGCGTGCACAGGACCGCAGACAACAAGACGCTGTGGATTACGCACGGCGATCTCTACGATGTCGTCATTCGTTATCACCGGTGGCTCGCGTACCTGGGCGATCGCGGGTATGACTTCTTGCTCTGGCTCAATCGCCACTTCAACTGGCTGCGCGACAAGTTCGGCGCACCGTACTGGTCGCTGTCCGCCTACGTGAAGAATCGCGTCAAGCAGGCACTCGAATTCATCGACTCGTTCGAGGAGACGCTGGCCCGGGAATGCGCCTCGCGAGGCTATTACGGAGTCGTTTGCGGCCACATTCACAAGGCGGCGATGAAGACGGTCGGCGGGGTGCTCTACTGCAATGACGGCGACTGGGTGGAGAGTTGCACGGCGTTGGTCGAGCATGACGATGGTCGCCTAGAGATCATCCAGTGGCACATCGTCTCCCACGAGGGCGCCGCCAAGGCGGCCACTGCTACTGCTGCAGCGGTCGACGTAATGCCGACGGGAGAGGAGGAACGGGAGCAGATTGACTACGGCGTCTTTGGCGGCTCCGCCCGCACGGGACGCTCGCGCGAAATTCGCACGTAACTCGTTCCTCGCCCAATCACACATTGGCTGCGCTACCAGCGTTCCGGCAGCCGTCGAGACACGTGGAACACGCGCAGGATCTCCACGACCTCCCCCCTGATACGGTACGGAACGAGATAACGAGTCCTCGGGACGATGAGCTCACGAGTTCCGGGAACTCGACCCGGACGGCCGAGCCGTGGCTGCTGCGGTAGGTGGCTCACGGCGGTCAAGATGCCCGCGACCGCAATACGCGCGGCGGCGGGATTATCCTCGCCGATATAGGCTGCTTCGGCGTCCAGGTTTGCAAGAGCCTTGCGCAGCCACCTAACGCGCATTCACCTTCCACTTGCGGGCGAGCTTCGCAACGTCCTTCTGGTCTGCAAAGTCACCTGCGTCAGCTTCCTCAAGGGCGGCGCGGATTTCGGCAATCTGCCACTCGTTGATCTCCACGTAGGCGCGAACCGCCTCCGCGGCGAGATATGACTTGCTGCGCTCGGTGGCCTCGGCGAGGCGATCGAGACGCTCCTTGACCTCCTTGTCGAGGCGAATCGTCATGGTCGTCGACATTGCTCAATCTCTAAGGAAACAGACTGGATCCAGTGTAATACAATGTACACATCATAGCACATGGGAGTGGCGGTTCGCTGCTTGCATCGCGACAGGGTGATGGGAGGACGAAGGTCGCTAAGGCTTTGATTTCTTGGCCGACGTAATCTGTCCTGTCTGGCTATGATAGACAGGCTGCTCGCCGGCGGCCGCATGAATCACCCACCGGTCGTTGGGCCCGACCCGCCGCGCGGAGGTGCCCTGTAACTGTCTGGAGCTGAGAGCCAGAACAATGAATGATCTGACACGTAGGGCGTTCCTCACATCAGGGAGCGCTTCGGTTGCATGGGTCGCAGGGGGTAGGCTTGCATTTGCCGGCGAGGCAAGCGCCGAACAACAGATGCAGATCCACGCGTCGGTAGCCGGGCTCCTCGCGTCACAGCTTCCGCCATTCGACGGCGTCTTCGTTTTCGATCAGCTGGTATGCAGAGCGATGGCGACGGACTACGGCCATTACGTCCATCACATGCCTCTTGGCGTACTGTTTCCAAAGACGCCGGCAGATGTACAGCGCGCTGTTCGGTTTGCGAATGCGAAAAACATTAAGATCTGTATGCGCGGCACGGGCGGGGCGGCGTACGGGCAGTCGCAGGTAGCCTCAGGCATTGTGATCAGCTCGAGTTCTCTGACCGCAATCCGGTGGGCCGACGACGATTTGATCGACGCTGGACCAGGTGCGTTGTGGAAGGAAGTCTGCGAAGCAACCCTGTCACGAAATCGAACTCCACCTGTCTTGCCCGATAATCTCTTCATCAGTGTCGGCGGCACGCTCAATGCAGCTGGTCTCGGCGAGACCAGTTACCGGCTCGGTGCGCAGGTGGACCATGCTGTTGAGCTGGACGTGGTCACAGGCTCGGGTGACCTCACATCGTGCTCAGCGGTACGGAACGCCGAGTTATTTCAAATGGTCCTAGCCGGAATGGGCCAGTGCGGAATCATTGTCCGCGCACGTCTCAAGCTCCGGCGCGCTCCCGCCTCGGTCATCGTTCGTCGCTTTGCATACGTGGATCGTGGCAGTTTCCTGGCCGACTTGGCAGTGCTCGCCCAAGCGGAACCCGCAGGGGCAATTGCGGGGGATCTAAATCTTGACCGGGATAGGGCGACTTGGGCGCCCGTCATTACGGTCACGAGCTTCGCGAGCGGGGCACCGACGTGGGCCGGACGTATCAAAGGTCAACTCACTGGTGCCGAGGTCACCCAAAGCTACGACGAGTACTTGAATCGAAACACGGAGGACCATCTGAAGGCGGTAGCCAACGGCGCGAAGTTTGTGCCGCACGTCTACATGCATTTCTTCTTACCCGAGGAGAAGGCGCTCTCGATGCTGAACTACCTGGTGGACACGCCGAGCGTAGCGCTGGGAGCGGACGAGATCGCCGTCTTCCCTATGATCCGAGAGAACTTCACGCGTTCCCTCCAACGTATGCCCAGCGGTTCACTTTCCTACCACATGCGGATCTACCGAGTTGCTGATCGCGAGGGCTCACCCGAGCATCTGCAAATGCTCGCTCTGAACCAGAGGGATTGCCTACCTCGAATATTTGCGAGTGGCGGCACAGTCTATCTTCCGTTCTCTCCGCTGCTTGATTCGAGTCAGATACTTCAGCAGTTTGGCGAAGCACTCTGGCAACGCTTCAGGGCGGCAAAATCACGGTACGACCCCCGAGGGGTCCTCACACCAGGCGCTGGCCTTTTTTAGACCTGACGCACACGCTAGCACCCTGACGCAGTGGCATGCGTTCCTTGGTAACCCGCTCGCAAGTACGCCATGAAGACTGCTTTGCTGTCTGAGCGCGAGGCACTCCAATTGCCACGCGGCCCGAGCCAACTGGCGGGCGTAATGTGAGCTGTCCGGCGCGCTTGCCGTTCCAAAACCCACGCGGTTCCGGAGTGTCCGCTCATGAGCGAACTGCGAGCCAGCCTCTATGACCGGTCATGGTCGCACGGAGAGAGACGGCACTAGTGGGAGCGCACTTGCCGCGGTGCCGGCTGCGGCCGTCTCTGAGCAGGGGACGGGCGGTCGCGGCGGACGGCCGCCAATGGACAGTAAAGGGAACAGTGCAGGAGCATCGGCAGTTCCCGGATCACTGCCCCAGAGCGCTCGAGGGCCACCCGGGGTCGGAGAAACTTTGCGCCGCAGCTGCGCGCGCCCGCAGCATCACGTGCGGATGAATTGAATTTTCGCGCCATGCCCATGGGCGCGTGACAGCTTCCCGTCACAAGTCAGCAGAGGAGCGTCTAGCGCTTCAGCGAGCGCTATGTACGCGGCGTCGTATGCAGTCAGCGTTTCGCGCATAGCCCACATGCGCCGTAGGAGTGGCTCGTGGGAATGCCGCTCAATGGCGAGCTCCGTCAGATCGACTAGTGCCTCGAGGGCTCGGGTCTGCTCCACCGCTCTGGCACGGACTAGCCGACGCAATACCTGAGCGACTTCAACGTCCAGCAAATGCGGCGCGTGGACGGACTCGCGCGCATCGAGGACGCGATCAGCGATATCCGTCGCGAGCTCGGTCTGAAGTAGCAGCTCCAGGACGGCAGACGCATCGATCACGATCATCGCGCATCGCGTTCCGCCCGGACGGCGGCTGTCGGATCGACGCGCGCGTCCACCCGTTCGCGAGCCGCAAGTCGGGCTCGCATCTCCTCGGGCGTCGGGCGCTCGGCGAGTTTACGCACTTCCCGAATCAGGTATTCCGACAATGGCACACCGGCCAGCGCTGCGCGCGCCTTAAGGGTCCGATGCAACGCGTCTGGAACATGCCGCAGTTGGATCATCTTTGACATGTTCATAGAATAGATCACATGTGATACACATGTCAAAATGCGAATCACATTCAACGATTGACGGTACCGGCCGCTTCACCTGGGCGCATTCGACTTGAACTCATCAATCACATCCGATATGATTGGATACTATTACTGAGCACCTATGAAAACCTCGGCCAAGTACAAAGCGATCTCCGTGACCGTGCCTTCCGAGATGGAGAAGGCACTTGACGAAGTATGCCGAAAGGAAATCCGGAAGAAATCCGAGGTGGTGACGGAAGCGCTGCGACTGTACTTCCGAGCGCGAAGCGGGAAGCAGCTCTGGTCTCTCGTGATGCCGACGGGAGAGGAGGAGCGGGCGCAGTTCGACTACGGCGCTTTTGCAGACGAGTGGGGCAGTGCGCACGACTCCGTCTATGACAAGCTTGGCAAGTAGGTTCAAGCCGTGGGACATCGTGGTGGTCCCCTTTCCTTACAGCGACCAACCCTCTGATAAAGTCCGACCCGCCGTGGTGCTTTCCTCGCCGCAGCATATGCAGGAAACCGGCGTTTGCTACCTCGCGATGGTAACGAGTGCCGCCAACCCACGGTGGCCCGGGGATGTGCCCGTGAGCAATCTGCGCGGAGCAGGGCTCCCAGCGCCCTCCGTGGTGCGGCCTGCGAAGATCATGACCTTGAGCGATGCGCGCATCGTAAGGCGACTCGGCGCACTGCCCAAGGCAGACCAGGCGAAGGTGGTCGCGGCTGTGCAGGTGTTCCTGGCACACTAGCGGTGCGTTGAATCCGGATGATTCGGGCTCTCGATCTCGTGAGTAAGGTGACCATGAAGATTGATATCGACCAGCTTACCGAATCCGAGCTCATCGACCTCAACCACCGCATCGTCGCTCGTCTGCGGATGTTCTCGCAGCTCCGCGCGCACACTTCGATGCTCGACTTCAAGGTCGGCGAGCGCGTGAGCTTCCATTCAGAGGACGGACGTCGGATCGTCGGGATGCTCGTACGCTACAACAAGAAGACGGTGAGTCTTGTGACTGACGACGGACATCGCTGGAACGTGTCGCCGGCTTTGCTGACGCGCGCGGCGACGAGCAGCGTGAACCCGCAATCCCAGAACGTAGTCGCATTCCGCAAGGAATGAGTCGCTCGGGCCTGGCGCAGTCAAGACGGTGACGGGTTAACGCCCACGCGCGACAACAGAGCAGAGCAGCGAGCATGCGCGAGCTGAGGTGGACCGAAGCGGAGAAGAAACTGTCGCGGCGGGCGTTCGAGGTAGCTTTACTGGCAGAGCTGGCTGACGTCCTGCAGGACTTCAAGGCGCGCGCGCCGGCCCTGCAGACGCCGGATGACATGTGGCCCATTGAGCATTTCCTCAGGCAGCGAGGGCGCGAACTCGACGCGAAGTACGACTACCGCTACTCGCAGCTTATCTCGGTTTTCGGCGGGCGGGTTCGTGAGGGGCGACTGACGGAGGGCCACCTCGAGGTTTGTCTCACGACAAACTGGAGTTCATCCGACGGATCGCGTCGCTTTGACAGCCCCGACTCGGCAGCTGCGAACGTGGCAGTACCGCAAGCAATCGATCGCTGGTGGGCGGTACTGGGATCGAACCAGTGGCCCCTGCCGTGTGAAACGGGGGTATAGGGCCTACGAATCAACGATATGCCGGAGATGCCAATTGCAACAGGCACTTGGTATCACGTGAGGTCACTTGATATCACGCAATGTCACGATCTGACTGTCCCAAAATTGTCCCAGCGCCCGCTTTCGCGATGGCGGCGTGGGACCCTTCAGCGACGGTGAGTCTGCCCCAAAGATGTCATCGAAAACGGCCGGAGCGGACACTCACAACCGATGCCGGCCAACGCGTCTTTGCGTTGGCCGGCGGTAAAATCCTAGTCACTGTCCAGCCACCGAGTCGGTAGCTCAGTGCAGTGGCGCGAACCACCCAGGTGTCCTTCGGGGCAACGTCACACTCGCTAGAGGTCCGGTGGGGCCTGATACGTGAAATAGCTGCGATTCGGAAGCGCAGCACGACGGTCTTCCGAATTGAAGAATTGCAGAGGCGGTTTGTGGCCGGGCGCGTATTCCGGAGTCAGGATCACCCGGTCCCGCCACGTGTCCGGACCCGCGGGCACGGGCGCGCGTGAGTACGTGCGCATGTCAGTCGGTATGCGTGGCGGTCGCTTGCGGCACATCTGTCGCCCGAAGGTGCGCGAGCTGACGAGCGTTGTCTGCCGTTATGCGATCGCGCCAGCGCACGAATCGCGGGTCCTTGCGTAGCGCGATGAACGCGGGGTCGGCATCCATGGGATCGACGTACAGGAATGACTGCGGGCGCAGGTCGAGCGCCCAGGTCGTGCGCAGGCCGAGCTCATAGGCGTGATCGAGCGTTCGCAGCGCCGCGTCGGTTTCACCGGCGAGCGCGTGAACCCGTGCGCGCTCATAGGTTAACAAGGGCAACTGCAAGGCGCTGGGGCCATCCAGATACTCGGCAATGCGCGCCAGCAGCCGGCGGCCGTCTTCACCCGCGCCGGTGCGCAGCTGCGCCGTGGCCAGGTCCAGCGCCGGGAGCACATTGCGGGCGCTAACCGGTTCGACGCCGCTGACGACGTCAGGCAGCCGATGCTCCAGGATCTCGCGCGCCTTCGGGGCGTGGCCGGCGATCAGGGCGAAGCGAGCGGTGGGGAAATCCAGCAGGTGGCTCAGGGGGTATTCCGTGCGATGCTGCTCGAGCACCTCGAATGCCTGCTCGTAGTGCGTCTCCGTCGCGAAGCGCGCCGCATCCGAGAGCACCCTTTCAAAGGCGTTGGGACCGAAGTCGAGCCAGTGCTGCGCCGCCGCTCGATCGCCGAGCGACATGTAGACCGCCCACAACTGAAGGCGGGTCGCTCCGCCGATCGATTTCTCGCTCGCCCGCATCAGGGCGATAGTGGGCTCGAAGTTGCCGTAGTCGACGTCGAGCGTGGCAATCGCCATCCGGCAGGCGGCCGCGTCAGGCAGGCGTTTGAGCACCGCTTCGCAGCGCTGGCGTGCGGTTTCGAGGTGTCCGCGGCTCCCGAGCACGACCGCGATCATGATGTTCGGACCGGTGCACAGCAGGTCGAGCTGTATCGACTGCTCGAGCAGGCTCGACGCCAGGTCGGGGTCGTTCCACAGCACCGCGCGTCCGAAATCCTCGAACGCGCCGGCGTTGGAAGGATCAATGTTGATGGCGCGTTGCATATCGCTTTGCGCGGCCACATACGCCTCGTAGTCGCCGCCGAAGCGGTAGCGCCAGAAGCCGAAGTTGGCGCGCGCTTCGAGTGCTTCGCTGGAGTTGGGGTCGAGCTCGACGGCGCGGTCGGCGGCCGCAATCCCGAAGCGCGCGCCCTCTTCGGTGTCGGTGAGCTTGGTCCAGGCGCGCTGGAAGTAGTAGCGGGACAGCGCCGCGTGGGCCGCGACGAACTTCGGGTCGCGCGCCAGCGCGGCATCCAGGGCGCGCTTGGCCAGGGCCGGGTCGGCCGGGCGCGTGCGCCCGAGCAGGTGCGACTGTGCGATCAGATACAGCCGATATGCCTCCGGATCGCTGGTGCCGTGACTGCGGATGCGAAACTCGTCGGCATCAAGCAGCGAAACCTTGAGTGCGGCCGCCACCGCGAAGGCGATCTCGTCCTGTATTTTAAAGATATCTCCCGCTGTGCGATCAAAGGTCTGCGACCACACGTGCGCATCGCTGCGCGCATCGATCAGTTGTGCGGTGATGCGCAGCTGCGTGCCCGCGCGGCTCACGCTCCCCTCGAGCAGGTGATTCACATGCAGTGCCTGTGCAATCGAACCCGCGGATTCCTGATGCCCCCTGAAGCGATAAGAGGAGGTTCTGGCCACGACCTTCAGCCCATGTATGGCGGCGAGCTTAGTGACGAGCGCTTCCGTGAGGCCATCGGCAAAGTACTCGTTTTCCTTGTCAGAACCTAAATTGGCGAATGGCAATACGGCCAGCGAAGGTTCCGCCAGGGCTGATCCGGACGGCGCCGGCGGCGACCACCAATGTTTCACCCAGATGATCAGCAGCACAACCACTGCGCCCAGCAGCACCAGCGCGGCGCCTATCAGCGGGCGCGGGCTGCGACGCCACCCGCCACCGGTAGTGACCGGTGAAGGGGCCGCGAGGACCGCGTGAGCATCGTTCGCGGTGCGCCCGTCATTGTGCGCCGGCGGGGCTGCCGTCTCGTCCACTTGACAGACGAAGCGATAGCCGATACGGGGCAGCGTCTCGATATAACGGGGTGCGTCCCGGTCGTCACCCAGCGCGTCGCGCAGCCGCGCGATGGCATTGTTTAGGCCGTGGTCGAAGTCGACGTAGACGCTGGAAGGCCAGACCTTGCGGCGCAGCTCCTCGCGCGTCACCACCTCGCCGGCGTGCTCGAGCAGCAGGCTGAGAATCTGGAAAGGTTGTTCCTGTAGCCGGATTCGTGTTCCCAGCCTGCGCAGCTCGTGCGCGGCCATGTCCACCTCGAATCCGTCAAAACGTCGAACGGCTGCCGTCTCGAGAGACATACGCACCTTCGGCCGGGTGTTTTGCCGTAAGCCGGTGCAGCGATTCTGCCACCGCCGCGAGGTTTGGGCGGAAGTAACGGGAAGTTTCAGGCATTTCAAAGACATGCCAGAGGAGAAACGTTGGATCAACTGAGGAGACGCGGATGATTTAGTCGCGGTTCAACCCGCGGCACGATACGCCGCGGTCGTGGGTCCGGGCCGTGGGGCCGCGGCCACCACGTCCGTCAGCGCGGGAGTCGTCCATGGGAAAGCTCTGCTCATCAACCCAGCCTGATGTGAAAACAACTCTGCGCGAGGTCTTTCACCAACGACTACCGAGGCCACCAGAATGAATACGGAGCAACTCCGAATCCTCGCCATATTGATCTCGCTGTCGCTGTCGCTATCCGCCTGCGGTGGCGGTGGCGGATCTAGTCCCAATCCCGTTCCGACCCGTACCAACCCCGTTCCGACGGGTACCAACCCCGTCCCGACCGGTACCAACCCCCTCCCGACGATCAGTGCTCTCTTTCCGAGCTGCGCTCCCGCCGGAGAACAGTTCATTGATGGAGCAGATAATCAATTGTCGGTAATTGGGCCATACCCAACTCCTGCGCCTGGTTTTGTGGCGGCCTCAGTCGTGCGCTGGAACGGCAGCAACCGGCCGACCGCTGGCAATGGCAGCGTTAACGGACTCACGGCTCAGATTTCGGCGAGTGACATCGCCGCTGCCGGGACAGCCGCGGTCACAGTCTTTAATCCTGGACCCGGCGGTGGTACCTCGAACTCGTTGACCTTCACCATAACGCCAGGAGCCGTCAATCCGTTATCAATCGCTCTGGACCCTGCCGGAAATTTCGCCTATGTCATGAATGGCGGCTGCGGTGGCGGCGTTGGTGGCTACGTGTCCATGTACACGATCAACCCCACGACCGGGGCCCTAGCGTCCGTAGGGCCACCCGTGTGGACCTACGGCTACGGTGCCTCCCCCGGGTCCGGGTCCGTGGCCGTAGCTCCGTCTGGCAAGTTCGTCTATGTGACAAATTCGGGGGATTACTGGGATTATGGGGATGACGCTGATGGCAGCGTCGCGATGTACACCATCAACGCCACGACCGGGGCCTTAACCTCCACAGGAACGAGAAACGGAAATTGTCCGGGATCGTGCTTTCCCTCGTCGATGGTCGTGGATCCATCGGGCAAGTTCGCTTATGTGGCGAGTGGCGGCTTTGTGGCCAGTGGCGGCGGTCCGCTTCCATCCAACGTCGGGATTTACACCGTCAACGCCACGAGCGGGGCCTTAACGTCCATAGGGACGATCGAGATCGCCGCGGCAACAGACACTGTCTCCGTAGCCGTGGATCCATCTGGCAAGTTCGCTTATGTGGTGAATGGGACTGTCGGATCGGCGGGCAACGTGTCCATGTACGCGATCAACGCCACGACTGGAGCCTTGGCGTCCATCGGGACGATCGCCGCGGGAACGGACCCTGTCTTCGTGGCCGTGGATCCATCTGGCAAGTTCGCCTACGTGACGAATTCCGGCTCGAACGATGTCTCGATGTACACCATCGACGCCACGAGCGGGGCCTTAACATCGACGGGGACGATCGGCGCAGGAACAGATCCTGTCTCCGCAGCCGTGGATCCATCTGGCAAGTTCGCCTACGTGACGAATTCCGGCTCGAACGATGTCTCGATGTACACCATCAACAGTACTTCTGGGTCCCTAACACTGATAGGCATGATAGCGGCGGGGCTGTCTCCTACCTCGATAGCTATACATCCGTCGGGCAAGTTCGCCTATGTGACGAATTCCGGCTCGAACGACGTCTCGATGTACAGCATTGGTGCCACGGGGACCTTGACACTCATAGCGACAATAGGCACATGACGGGGCAAATCTACGGAGGAGGAATCCGCAGGGAAGCACGGATCGCAGCTGAAATACCGGAGCCACGAGCGAGGGACCACGGCGTTCGGTAGCTTTAGGTCATCGACCGCCTTTTGAATAGCGCGCGCAGTTGGCCGAAAGTGCGTAATTTAAAAATTGTCTGTATTCCAAGATGATTATGGCTGCGAATCTGAGTGAACTGCCCACAATTCTCCTGCCAGAAGTCCTGCCGATACGCTGAGAAATGTTCCCGCGACTACGTCACTGAGAAAATGCCAGTCCCCGACGATCAATAGAGCCGCGGCGAGCAGCAGCAGAGCGGAAAGTGGCCAGATGCTGGCTCTATAGAGCCTCATAAAAACCCCCGCAAACGCTCCTACTAGCACCATGTGGCCAGAAGGGAAGCTGCTATCTCCGGAACCCATCCACAAATTGAAGGTATGTCTGGCGCCGTGCATTACCTCAATAGGGTTCGGAACTCCGAAAAGTAGTTTCAAGACGTTGCTGTTGATGCCGTAGGCACATATCGAGGCAACACAGGCTATCGCCAAAGTCTCCCCGAACCGCGAGATATGTCCACGCACTAAGCGTGCAAGAATCAGGACCAAGATCACTGCTGACTCTAAAGACAAAATGATGGCGGTTCCGAAGGCCTTGTTCAACGGCCTCAGAAAGCGACCGACTTTCCAGAATGCCAGCGCCATCGGCACATCCATGCGCGCGAATGAAAGAATCACTACCGCAGCGCAAGCCACAAATAACAGGAGCCAAATTTGTACGGCGACCGGAGGGCGTTTCACGTTGGGTGCATTGAAGGCATTTAATTCGCGAAGTGTACCTTTCCTCTCTTGGTCAAATTGCGAATGTTCGGTATTCCGAAATCGATCGCAAAACCCATTCGGCTGGTAATGGCCGAGGCTAATGGAATGGACCCATCCCCACTTTAACGGCGTCACATAGTGCGCCAGGATGAAAGTGTGTCGAGTACTTTCATACCGAGAGGAGATGGGTCCGTGAATAAGGTTACGACTTTGGGTATCGACTTGGCAAAGACGGTGTTTCAGTTACACGGCGTAGATGTGATGGGCAAGGTGGTGTGGCGTCGGGAAGTGCGGCGCGCGCAGCTAATGAAGATCGTTGCGCAGTTGGAGCCTTGTCTGATCGGCATTGAAGCGTGCGGAGGAGCGAACTATTGGGCGCGTCGTTTTGCCGAGTTTGGCCACCAGGTGAAGATGATGAGTCCGCAGTTTGTGAAGCCGTATCGCAAGAGCGACAAGAACGATCGCAACGACGCCGAGGCGATCTGCGAGGCGGTCACTCGTCCGAGCATGCGGTTTGTCGCGGTAAAGAGTGTCGAGCAACAAGACATGCTCACAATGCATCGAGTGCGTGAAGGACTGATGAAGGAACGCGTTGCGCTCATCAATCGCATTCGTGGCTCACTGTCTGAGTACGGGATTGTGATTGCCAAGGACGTGAGCAATCTGCGGCGCGAGCTGCCCGGGATCTTGGAAGATGCCGAGAATGAACTGACAGCAGCCGCCCGGCAGCTATTCAGCGAGCTTTACGAAGACTTAGGTGCGCGTGAGCAGCGGATCAGACAACTTGAGCACTCGATCCGGGCCCTCGGTTCGCAGCATGACGTCGTGCGCCGCCTACAGACAGTACCCGGCATCGGGTATCTATCCGCGACCGCCCTGTATGGCACCGTGGGAGACGCGAAGCACTATCGAAACGGTCGGCATGCGTATTCCGGCTGATGCCGGGCCATAGTTCCGGGGTAAGCCGGGCCGCGATTCCGGTTCATGCCGGGCCAGCGTTCCGGAGGATGCCGGGCCGGGGTGTGTGAGGCGGGATAGCCACCGCTACCGTGATCTGTTTTCCCAAGGGAAGGAGATCGACGGTGGGGCAAGCGAGGTTACCCGTGCGCAAGATACGCGAGGTCCTGCGGCTGAAGGCCGAGGGGTTCAGCGACCGGCAGATCGCCGTGAGCATCGGCAGTGCGCGCTCGACGGTGCAGGAGTGCATCCGCCGCGCGCGCGAGGCAGGGCTGCTGTGGCCATTGCCGAGCGAGATCGACGAGTCGGTGCTGCACGCGCAGCTGTATCGGCGCGCGGTGCCGTTGTCGCGCACGCCGCAGCCGGACTTCGCCCATCTGCACCGGGAGCTCTCGCGTCGCGGCGTGACGCGTCTGCTGCTGTGGGAGGAGTACAAGGCGGCGCACGCTGACGGCTGGCAGTACAGCGTGTTCTGCGATCAGTACCGGCGATGGCTTGCACGCCAGGAGCTGGTGCTGCGACAAGATCATGTCCCCGGTGACAAGCTGTTCGTCGATTACGCCGGCCAGACGGTGCCGATCGTTGATCGGCACACGGGCGAGTCCCGTTCGGCACAGATCTTTGTCGCCGTGCTGGGTTGTTCGAACCTGACGCATGCCGAGGCGAGCTGGACCCAGGGCGCGGCGGACTGGCTCGGCAATCATGTGCGAGCGTTGCAGTACTTGGGTGGCGTGCCGCGCGCGATCGTTCCGGACAACCTCAAGAGCGGCGTCAAGAAGGCGCATCGCTACGAGCCGGAGATCAACCCCGCGTACCAGGACTTCGCCGAGCACTACGGGGTGGCGATCCTGCCGGCCCGAGTGCGCAAGCCGCGCGACAAGGCCAAGGTCGAGACTGGTGTGCTCGTCGTGGAACGCTGGATCCTGGCACGACTGCGCAACCGTGTGTTCTTCTCGCTCGGGGAACTGAACGCGGCGCTCCGCGAGCTGCTCGAACGGCTCAACAGCCGCGCGTTCAAGAAGATCGAGGGCTGCCGCCGCTCGCGCTTTGAGGAACTCGAACGCCCGGCGCTGCGCCCGCTGCCGGTGCGAGGATACGAGTTCGGCGAGTGGAAGAAGGCGAAGGTCTATCCGGATTACCACATCGAAGTCGGTCGGGCGTATTACTCGGTGCCGTACGCGCTGATCGGAGAACGCGTCGATGTGCGCCTCACCGCGCATGGCATCGAGGTGTTCCATGCCGGCCGACTGGTCGCGGCGCATGCGCGGGCGAGTGCACGCGGCCAACGCAGTACCCGCCGCGCGCACCGACCCGAGCGCCATGTGGCGATCATCGACCGCACGCTCCAGAGCACCCTCGCACGCGCCGCAGCGATCGGCGTCTCGACCGCCGAGTTGATCCGCCAACAAGCTCGCCGGCGCGTGCATCCCGAAGAGACGCTGCGCAGCAGCCAGGGGATCCTGCGTCTCGCCCGCGACTTCAGCCCCGTGCAGCTCGAGCGCGCCTGCGAGCGGGCGCTCGCGCTGCAGTCCTACAGCTACCGCGCCGTGCGCACGCTGATCCAGACCCCCGAGGCGCCCACCACTCGACCCGCGCTCGATCTGCCGCACGAGAACCTGCGCGGCGCGAAGTGCTTCGAGTAACCCACCGATGAAGGAGATCCGACCGATGCTCACCGAACCGCTGATCCAGCAACTGCACACGCTGCGCCTCAAGGGCATGGCCAGTGCCCTTGAACAACAGCACGCCTCGCCCGATCTGATCGATCGCTCGTTCGAGGATCGGCTCGCCCTGATGATCCAGCAGGAGATCACCGAGCGCTCCGGCTACCGCCTGGCGCAGCGACTGCGCTGGGCGAAGCTGCCGATGCCCGCATGCGTCGAGGATCTCGATACGCGCGCCCCGCGGGGTCTGGATCCGGCGCAACTTGCGCAGGTGATCGATCTGGGGTGGATCCGCGAGCGTCTCAACGTGTTGATGACCGGACCCACCGGCGTCGGCAAGAGCTATCTTGCCGCAGCCCTCGCGCATGCGGCGTGCCGCGCCGACTTCGCCGTGCGCTGCTTCCGGCTGCCGCGGCTCGTTGAAGAACTCGCCCGCTACGGGGCGATGCAGAGGCGCTCGGCGCTGTTCCGTCAACTCGCCAAAGCCGACCTGCTCGTCCTCGATGACTTCGGCCTCGCGCCACTTGCCGACGAAACCGTGCGCGATCTGCTGGAGATCCTCGACGATCGCTACGATCGGCGATCCACGCTGATCACCAGCCAGCTGCCGATCGATCAATGGCACGCTTATCTTGGCGATCGCACGGTCGCCGACGCGATCCTCGATCGGCTTGTGCACAACAGCTATCGCCTCGTCCTCAAGGGCGAGTCGATGCGACGGCACAGGACCGTCGCCCCAAAACCGACCCCGACCTCACGCGCCAAAGGGCATTGACGAAATCATCCACAGCGACGACAGTCCACCCACCGCTTCACCACCGGCCCGGCATCCGCCGGAATGATGGCCTCGCTTGCATCGGAATGGTGGCCCGGCTTCGCCGGAATGCGCAAGGGCTCGCGGGCTATGTTCGCGCTCGACGGCGAAGGCGCGTGAACTCGGAGAACTCCCACGCTCGCACGGCCAGTACGGCACTGCAGCCATCGCGCTTCGCAAGTGGGAGGCGAGCATCATTACGGGCGAGCACTTCAAACTCCGCGGCCAGGCGTTCAAGGGACGCTTTGAATTGGGCAAGGGATTCGTGCGACAGGGTTCCCGCGACAAAATCTTAGGGCGTCACCAGCGCCATCAAATGCCGACTGAAAATACTCCGGCACAAGTCGACTAAGAAAGAACCGATGCACCGGACCGTCCTTCCGCCAGGAAAAGTTCCTGGCAGTCAATTTCCGAATGCGATGAGGAGGCCGGTATTCGATGATCTTGAGCTGATCGAGCCTAAGCAGGATCTTTACGTACTCGTTTTCATCCAGTTCAAAGGTGGAAACGACGTCTTGAAATTTCCAGTCTTTGACGAGCAGATACGTTACGAGGAGAACCTTAGGATCGCTGACCAGCGCGCGCTCCTGGGAGTCGCTGAGCTCTGTTATCACCTCGGCAGCCTCGGGGCGCTGCGTGAGGTCACTGAGAGTTAAGCCGAGGCTCGAGCAGATTTGATCGAGTCGCAGTAGAGAGAAGTTTCCACGACTCAGATCGCGTTTGACCGTCGCTTCGCTGCTTCGCTCACCCCAATCGATTGCGCCAACTCTCGGTACGTCACCTTCCGTGCCCTAAGAGCCCCTTTGATACCGTTCAAAAGCGCCAGGCGCGCCGACATGGCTCCGCGCAAGAAGCGGCAGCTTGAGAGCACTGTGCTGCAACTCAATTGCTGGTCTGGCGGCAGCAACACGGTTTCGAGCACGTGCAGGGATGGCAACCGAGTTGCGCGCCCGAAGTTATCCCGGGCGCCGCGGCGCTGCGCGCAACGGCAACGCTCGCGACTGACGGCAACGGCTGAAACATGTTCGTTAATCGAAACCGGTGACTATCTAATGGATTGAAGAGGGCTCGGCGAAAAGCCAGCGTTTATCGGAGAGCAATAGCCATGGGCCTTGCTTGTCAGACAACGGTCTCCTCGCCACAAGCAGCGGACTGTCGTGACAGGAACTGATCCGCTGCATGATCGCCGCCCCCACGGCGACCCCTGCTCGCTGACTCTCCCGATATCTTCTTACAGCGATTGATTCGAGGTTGCTTCGGCGACACATCACGTAATAGTCGTCAAAAGCCGCCAGAGGGACCTCCAAGAAAATGACCTCTGGCCGAATGCGCTCCAGGATTGCGCACAATTCTGATGCGTTCACGCGCCCCAGCTCGTCGTGTACGGTACCGACCAATGAAACGCAGTTCATTCTATGTTTTCGCGACCCTGCATTAGAGGGCGACGGCGCGTCGAAGGTCATTGTGCTCGAATGCGCTTTCCATACGAGCGATCTCAGATTGAGGTGCTCCTAGGGCGGCGGCAACGTCGCGCCACGGAACGACAACCGAAGCGACAGCCTTGGCGATCCCTTTGGCCTCCGGGAGGCTCAGGCCGAAGAACTCGGCTGTGGAGAGCGCCAGGTCAAGGTCGCACGTTGCTTCGTCCAGGTTGATATTCGTAGTTAGTACTCGAGGTTTCACATCTGTTGGTGTCGGGTTAAGGTCATACACCGGCGAAAGGGTCCAGCCATTCTTGCCGATCCACAGAAAGCCGTGATTTCGCAAGTGATCGTCAACGTTTGAGATCATGACGTTTAAGACCATGCGTTGATAGAGCTCACGCGCGTCCTCACTAGCTCGAGCTCCATGAGCCGTGAGGGCATCGACCAACTCTGGGTAGCTTCCATGCTCACCGTCCTTGAGACCCAGCATTGAGAGCGCGGACAGAAAAGGAATGCGTGACTGATCAGATCGATCGAAGCGCCGCGAGAGCATGACTGGACGGCCTGCGACACGGATTAGTTCGTGGTCCGGGGTGCGAATGCCGGCGCGCCCGGCAAGGGTAAGCGCAACGGACTCCCATAACTCAATGCTGTACTCGTCCGTCTCCTTTGGGAACTTCGCGATTGAAAGACGTCCATGTTGATCGATGACCGAGGCTTTTGGACGTGCGCCACCGAGTGATGATCCGGGAGCGAAAATGAGCTGTAGGTCTTCGTCCGTCTCTTCGTCGCGCAGGATCCGCTCAGTAGCCTGAAGTAGGCGGCCCAGCTCAACCATGCCGGGAACGCCCGTTGATGTGGGTGACTGAAAGGCCTCTTCGCCAGCGTTCCGGAAGCGTAGTGCGCCGAGACGGGATACGTCTGAGACGCCCAGTAGGTAATCGAGTTCTTGCAGAGTGCGAACGGCGCGTCCTTCGCGTTTGGCGCGGCGTCGTTCAGCGCGCTGCATTAGGCGACGACCCCACGTGTCAGGGGCCGAATCGCCGATTGATCCAAAGATTTTAAGTCCCGCAGCAGGCGCAAATGCGCCTGGTCCGAGCGATAGTGCGGGTTCAAGGGAGAATCGCGCTCGGTCTTCGAGCCAGGACGGGTGATATTCGAAGCTGACCGCTTCTGCGCCGCGCCGCGCGTGACGGTGCAACGTTCCTACGCGCTTTAGACCAGGCGCGAAGTCGACATCAACTTCGATGTCAGGCATCACCGCTCTCAGAGGTACTACGCAGACGAACGCGTTGAGGCAGTCTGTCGGCGGCCAATGCGAGGCCTACGGTGTCTCGAGCCGGGTCGGCGAGGAGACTGAGTCCTTCGAGAAGTCCCAGCGCCTGCAGTACGGCGGCATAGATGCCAATGCTTACGGCTGGGTCTCCTTTCTCGACGCGTTGCAGGGACGGGCGACTTGTGAAGGCGCGGCCGGCCACCACGCCCGCAGGCAAGCCGCGGCGTCGCCGAGCGTCGCGGAGGTCATGCCCTAGCTTGCGGAGGCTTCTTCGAACGACGGTGGAAGGTCTGTGTGGCGTAGGCATGGAAGTAAACTTCGTGTTCCATTGAGTGGGTTTAATGTAACACGAAGCTTACACTATTGGTATATTAGAGCCTAGTCTTAGTCTATGCAGTTACCGCGGATAAGCCGCCAGGAACACGACCACGCTGAAAGTCCTGCGTAAGGTATATATACCTACGCGGACTTTCAGCGTGGACAGGCCTCATGTGTGAGATCCATGCTCCGACCCTTTGTCGACAGGTATATATACCCGTCGTCAAAGGGTCGGGCCGGCCAACATGGCTTTTCGAACAAAGCTCGCAAGAGCGGAAGCGCAGATCCTGGCGTCCCTGACGTCCCCGGGCAGAATCTACAACCGCTCAGACCTGCGCGAATACTTTTCCAAAGCTCGTCTAAACGGAGTTCTCGCTAAGTGCTTGCCGGGATCGTCGTAGTGACGGGACGGGTACCGGGCGCTAGGGTGCTTGCGCGTTAGCTCCGTCAGATCTTAGTTCGAGAAACGAGCGAAGGTTCCAAGCGTGTCCGTTACCGACTACCAGTAAGCGTCCGGAGCTGGCCGTCTGTAACCGGTAACTCCGTGGCGTTCTGGTTTTGTGCAGATGCGCTGTGGACACTGGCGCTCTGAGAGTTGCATTCGGAGCGGGCAGATGGAACAGGTCAAGCGGGTACATCGGGACCAGGCGACGTGGCGGGAGATCTTTGCACGGCATGCGGCCAGCGGGCTGCTGACGTCGCAGTTTTGTCGGCAGGAGGGACTCAACCCCGGGATATTCCGACGCTGGCGCACGAAGCTGGAGAGCCCGCCCGGGTCGCAGGCTAAGCGGATTGAGTCCCCGCGTGGGGTGAAGGCGGCGCAGTGCTTTGTGGATCTGGGTGCGCTGGAGGCAGGCAGTTCGCGCTGTGAGATTCGGCTGGAGTTGGGCGGTGGGGTGGTGCTGAGCCTGGTGCGCGGCTGATGTTCTTTCCGGAAGGGCAGATCCGGGTGCACCTGTACGGGCAGCCCTGCGACATGCGTCGATCGTTCGATGGCTTGCAGGTGTTGGTGCGGCAGGAGCTCAGTTGCGATCCCACCGATGGGTCGCTGTACGTGTTCGTGAGCCGCCGCGCGATACAGATGCGCGTGCTGTATTTCGACCGCAGCGGGTTTTGCATCTGGGGTAAGCGGCTGGAAGCGGGGCGATTCATCAGTGACTGGCAACAGGTGCGCTCGCGCGAGATGGACTGGACGGGACTGAAGCTGATGTTGGAAGGGATCGAGCCGGGTCGAGTGCGCAAGCGATACCAACACGTGAAGATTTCTGCACACGATGCGCGCGCACCGGTGGCGATGCGGTAAAATGTCAGCGTGACAGAAGGCGCCGAACCTAACGCTCTGGATTCGAAGACGATAGCGCGCGCGAGCGCTGAAGCGCAGGCCCTGCTTGAGGCGCAGGGGACGATGATCGAGATGCAGCGCGCGCAGATCGCCGACCTCAAGCGCCAGCTCGAGTGGTTTCGCCGCCAGATCTTCGGTCCCAAGAGCGAGCGCCTGGCAGTGCTGGAGCATGCGCAGCAGATGAACCTGGGTGAGGGACTGACCGCTGCAGTGCCGGGTACGCTCCCCAAAACCCGTACAGTGGCCTCGCACACCCGGCGCGTGCCCGCACGCGAGGCGGATGAGGCCGAGGGCCACAGTGCCCCATTCTTCGATGAGAGGCGTGTGCCGGTCGAGACCATCGAGTTGCCCGACCCGCAGGTGCGCGAGCTCCCGAGCGAGCAGTACGAGCGGATCGGGGAGAAGGTGAGCTACCGTCTCGCCCAGCGCCCGGGCAGCTACGTGGTGCTCAAGTACGTGCGCCCACTGCACAAGCGGCTGGACACCCACAAGATCAGTTGCCCACCCGCTCCACAGGGGGTGATCGAAGGCAGCCGCGCGGATGTGAGCTTCATTGCGGGGCTGCTGATGGACAAGTTCGCCTACCACTTGCCCCTGTACCGCCAGCACCAGCGCCTGAAGGACTGCGGGATCGAGGTCACGCGGCCGTGGCTGACGCAGACGGTGCAGCACACGAGCGCACTGGTTGAGCCGATCTATGAGGCGCAACTCAGCTCGATCCGCGAGAGCCGGGTGAAGGCGATGGACGAGACCCCCATCAAGGCCGCTCGCTCCGGTCACGGCAAGATGAAGACCGGCTACTTCTGGCCGCTGTACGGGGAGCGCGATGAGGTGTGCTTCCCGTACTGCCCCTCGCGCTCCGGCGAACACGTGCGCGAACTGCTTGGGGTGAAGCACCTCCCCGGTGCCGTGTTGCTCTCGGACGGCTACGCCGCCTACCACAGCTACGCCAAGAAGCTCGGGCTCACGCACGCGCAGTGCTGGGCCCACGCACGGCGCACACTGTTCGAGGCCCAGGCGGCCGATCCGCAACCCGTGCAGCAAGCCCTTGAGCAAATCGCAGCGCTCTATGCGATCGAAGAAGACATTCGCACCCTCAAGCTCACCGGCGATGCCAAGCGGCGCCATCGCCTCACGCACAGCAAACCACGGGTGGAGGCCTTCTTCGAGTGGGTGCACAAGCAGTTTCAGCGCCAGGGTCTGCTGCCGAGCAGCCCCTTCACCCAGGCGCTCGACTACGTGCGCGAGCGGCGCTTGGGGCTGGAGGTCTTCGTCGAGGATCCCGATGTTCCCATGGACACGAATCACCTGGAGCGCGCGCTGCGCGCGATCCCCATGGGGCGTAAGAACTGGAACTTCTGCTGGACCGAGCTCGGCGCCCGGCACGTCGGTATCGTGCAGAGTCTGATCGTCACCTGCCGCCTGCACGCCATCAACCCCTACGACTACCTGGTCGATGTGCTCCAGCGCGTCAGCCGCCATCCCGCCGCCCGCGTCGCCGAACTCACCCCGCGACTGTGGAAGCTGCACTTCGCCACCAGCCCCCTGCGCTCAGACTTGCATACCCTCGCTGCGTAAACCACAACGCCGAGGAATTACCGCTTACGGCCGTCTTGCGGTCTGATCAGGCTGCGAGTCGCAGGGAGGGGAGCTGCTTGGCGAGGTTCCACGGCAGCAGCTCCTCGATGCGATTGATTGGATAGTCAGCGATGCGCTCGAGCACATAGCGCAGGTAGGCTTCGGGGTTGAGGTCGTTGAGCTTCGCGGTGCCGAGGAGAGTGTAAATGGCGGCAGCACGCTCACCCCCGTCGTCGGATCCTGCGAACAGCCAGTTCTTGCGTCCTAGTGCCACGGCGCGCAGCGCGCGCTCTGCGGCGTTATTGTCGATCTCCAGCCGCCCGTCGTCGCGATATCGCGTGAGCGCTTGCCAGTTCGCAAGCGCATAGCGGATCGCCACGGCCAGTTCGCTCTTCTTCGACAACGTTGTCACTGTCGTGTGCAACCAGAGATGGAGCGACTCGAGCTCGGGGCCTGCGCGCGCCTGGCGTGCGGTACATCGTTCATCGGGCGGGCGGCCGCGGATCTCAGCTTCAACGCCGTAGAGTCGGCCGATCCGATCAAGCGCCTCTGCGGCAATCGGCGAGGCGAGCGCGGCGTGGATGTCGAAGAACTTGCGTCGTACGTGGGCCCAACACGCGGCTTCCTGGATCCGATCGCCATAGAGGCGATCAAAGCCGGCAAAGGCATCGGCTTGGAGCACCCCGGTAAAGCTCGCCAGATGCGCACGCGGCCGCTCGCCCTTGCGATCGGGGGAGTAACGGAAGAAGACGGCTGGGGGCTCCTCGCTACCGGCGGCCCGATCATCCCGAACGTATGTCCACAGCCGTCCCTGCTTGGTGGTCCCCCGACCGGGGCAAAGCACCGGGACCGGCGTATCGTCGGCGTGAAGCTTGTAAGTTGAGAGCACGTAGCGCACGAGGGCCTGCACGAGCGGGGCGAGTAATGCACTCGCCCCGCCCACCCAGTCCGCAAGGGTCGATCGATCAAGCTCGAGGCCTTCGCGGGCGTAGATCTGGCTCTGCCGATAAAGCGGCAGATGGTCAGCGTACTTGGACACCAGGACGTGGGCGAGTAAACCCGGGCCGGCAAGACCTCGCTCGATCGGGCGGCTGGGAGCACTGGCCTGCACGATCTTCTGGCAGGCGGCGCAGGAGAGCTTCGGCCGCACGTGCCGAATGACCTTGTAGTGCCCTGGGACATACTCGAGCATCTCGGAGATATCCTCCCCTAAGTGTCGCAGCTCTGCGCCGCAGGCCGGGCAGGTGCAAGGCGGATCGTGCACGATCTCCTCGCGCGGGAGATGTTCGGGCAAGGGACGTCGAACAGGCTTGGTTGAGGGCTCCTTCGGGACGGGGCGCGTCTCGAGGGGCTTTTGCGCAAGACTGGCTTCCAGATCCTCGATCGACAGCTGCATCTGCATGAGCTCGCGATCGAGCTGCTCGGAGGAGCGGCCGTACCTCTGGCGCTTCAAGCAGCCGATCTCAAAGCGCAGCTTCTCCAGCTCAAGTTTTTGAAAAAGGACGAGCGCTTCGGCGGCTTCGAGCTTGGCGCTGCGCTCGGCGAGCGCGACGTCACGTTGGAGGAGAATGCCTTTTAAGGCTTCGATGTCGTTCGGCAGATCTGCCGCTTCAGGCATGCGCTATTATACCAAGCTCGGCGGTGCGGCGCGAGAGAAAAGTGCTAGAAAATAAGGGCTTTTTATACCGCGAGCTGCGGAGCTGCTGTGCGAATCGGACGCCGATCGCGGTAGGGACGTTCCTCTCGGAACGCCCCCCGCACAGATCCGGACATGCCCAATTAAGGCATCCGGCTCCTACCGTGAGTGAGTGACGCGGAAGCGTTGCTCTGGCCATGGGTGCAAGACAGTCGGCGTCGGCAGGTACTTCGCTGCGACCACGTTCATCCGCCGCCACGACAGCCGTGTGCGCTGGCTCCGTCGCGCGAGGCTCAGGTACCAGCGAACCTTTATGTGGTGGCGAACGTTACGGACGGTGATTAAGTTGGTCGGTACTGAAAAGTAGGCGTAATGGCCCGTGAGCACCGATCTCAACCATCGACCCTGAACGTCGACGGGCTCGTGCCGCCGTAGATCAAGCTCCTGTCCGATCCGATGGATGAAGTTAGAGCGTCGCTTGCGCTGCGTCTTGCGCCTGAGCTGGAAGCCGTCGCCGTCCACCTTGGTACTGCAGATATGCGTAAAGCCAAGGAAGTCGAACGTCTCGGGCTTGCCGTCGCCTCGGCGTGCACGACGTTCAGCCGCGAAGCGACCGAACTCGATCAGCCGAGTCTTCTCAGGATGCAGAGTCAACGCGAACTTCGCCAACCGTCCCTTCAGATCATCGAGGAACTCGAGTGCCTCATGGCGATGCTGGAAGCCGACCACCGTATCGTCGGCATAGCGCACCACGATCATGTGGCCCGTGGCATGGCGCTTCCGCCACGCGTTGACCCAAAGATCGTAGACGTAGTGCAGATACACGTTGGCGAGAAACGGCGAGATCACCGCTCCTTGAGGCGTGCCCTCGAGAGTATCGAGTGCGACCCCCTCTTCCAGAACACCCGCCTTCAACCACTTCTGGATCAGGCGGATGATCCGTCGATCACCGATCCGGTGCGCTAGGGCCTGTTAACACTAAGTGATATGCTGTGGGTATGGAAATCACACCCGAACAGTACGCACGCATCGAGCCGCACTTGCCGATTCATCGTGGCAACGTCTCGCATGAGAACCTCAACGTGATTAACGCGATCCTGTTTGTCGCAGAGAACGGCTGCAAGTGGCGCGCGCTGCCAAAGCGCTTCGGTAACTGGCATACGATCTACACGCGCATGAATCGCTGGGCAAAAGCCGGCGTTCTGGATCGGCTTTTTGCGGAGCTGCAGCGCGAACAGCTGATCCGCATCAAGATCGAAGCGGTGAGTCTGGACAGTACGATCGTGAAGGTTCATCCGGATGGTACCGGTGCTCTAAAAAAAACGGCCCTCAAGCGATCGGCAAATCCCGTGGCGGCTGGAGCACAAAAGTTCATATGGTTGCCGCGAGTGCTCGATGCGCCATAGGGTTTTCACTCTCCCCAGGACAAGCCGGAGATGCTCCCGAGGGGCGCGCGTTACTGCGCTCTATTCCCGAACTGCCCATGGCCTGCCACCTGCTGATGGACTGCGCGTATGAAGGCGATGAAACCCGACAACTTGCTTTCGACCTGGGCTTCATTCCCGTCGTGCCACCGCATCCGAACCGGGTCGAGCCCTGGAGGCTCAAGAAAGCTCTATATAAACGTCGCAACGAGATCGAGCGCTTATTCCGACGGCTCAAAGGCTTTCGCCGCATCTTCAGTCGCTTCGACAAACTCGACCTGGTGTTCATCGCCTTCATTTATTTTGCGCTCATCGTGGAAGCACTACGTCAGTAGTGTTAACAGGCCCTAGGAAACGGACCAGCCAGTCATGGCTGATCGTGTCGAAGAACCGCTGGATATCGGCGTCGAGAATCCACCAGACGTACCGTCCCTTGATCCCGAACGCGAGCGCGTCCAACGCATCGTGCTGGCCGCGCCCCGGTCGGAACCCATAGCTGAAGCCCAGGAACTCCGCCTCGTAGATCGGCGTCAGGATCATGACCACCGCTGCCTGTACGATTTTATCCTCGATGGCAGCGATGCCGAGCGGCCGTTGCTTGCCGTCCGCCTTCGGGATATACACCCGCCGCGACGGCAACGCTCGATACGCTCCCGCATGGACGCGCCGGTGGAGATCGAGGAGGCGATCCTCCAGTCCTTCCGCGTACGCGTCCCACGTCATGGCATCCACTCCGGGAGCCGCGCGTCGCTTCAGTGAGAAGTACGCCGCTCGCAGTGTGTCGACCGTGATGTGGTGCAGAAGCGCTGTCAGCTTATCCGTTCTGTTCCTGTTGACAGCTCCTCGTAGGCGATCCTGCGCATGGGACACAGCTTCTCGGCTCTGAGTCCGGGCCGTGCTTTGCAGTCCCGCCTTCCCCTTGGTCCCGCTCCTTCCCTCGGCCGACTCCGCAGCGGATCGTCCCGCCTTGTTCGCCGGCGTCCGTGGTACTACGAGCGAGTCTGACTTCTCCGGTCCGTTCATCGGGATCTACGGCGCATCCGCCTCCACCCCGCGACCCCGCGCCCGGCTGGCGCAGGGTAGACCGGAGATCTCTCGGTTCCCGTCCGCGAGACGTACACGCATGCCAGGTTCTTCAGACGACGCGGAGCCGCAGCCCGCTCGCGATATCGCGAACTGCGTGTTGCCTTCTGCCGACTGGATGGCATCAGCACTCCGGATGAGAAGTCTTTCGCCGCTCAATGGCTGGCCTACGTGCGCCCCTGTCAACGCTTCGCGGTCGGCCTCACGACCGACCGTGCATGACTCGGGGTCAATGCGGTTCGCTACACCTTCATCGTGCGGGACTTGCACCCGCTGTCTCGCGTCGGTCTCCCGACGCACCCAATCGATCCCTTCAAGCAACATCGCCAGCTGCGCACCACTCAACACCACCGTGCCGGAAGTGGCATGCGGCCACACGAAGTGGCCGCGCTCCAGGCGCTTCGCAAACAAACACAGTCCATCGCCACTCCACCACAGAATCTTCACCCGATCCCCGGCACGACCGCGAAACACGAACAGATGCCCGCTGAAGGGATCCTCGGCGAGGTGGGTCTGCACGAGAGCCGCGAGTCCATCAAATCCCTTGCGCATGTCGGTCGAGCCCGCCGCGAGCCACACTTGCGCGTTCGGCGGTAGTGCAATCACCGCCGCACCAGAAGATCGATCACCCGCGCGAGCGCCTTCGTATCGAAGCGGCCCTGAAGCACTATGCTGTGGCCGTTCGCAAGCTTGATCTTAATGAGCTCAGAGGCTTGCTTGCCGCGGCTGCTTCTGCTGGGCACTTGCACAAGGGCACGCTCAGTGGGCATCACCGTCGGAGTACTCACCTTCACCGGCAACAGCGCTGCGCTGCCCTTCGCTGCGTTCGGATCCAGCAACCCCTGCCGATACAGCTGTCGCCAGGCGAACACCTGGTTCGCGTTCAGATCATGCCGCCGGGCAACGGTTGCAACCGATGCGCCCCTCTCGTGCGTCTCCTCCACGATCCGGCGCTTCTCCTCAATGGTGTGCTGCCGACGCGGTCCTGTGCGGCGGCCCAACGAGTCCGTTGCAGCGCTCTCTTCGGCGGAGGTGTCCACTTAGCCCTTACGTGGACACGTACTATGTGCCCACTTAGGCGATCATCGGCATCATCTGCACCGACTGCTATGCGGCCACGGCCGGACGGTTACGACTACCACAATCTACAGCGCACTTTTCCGTATTTTTTCCGTACGGACGGAGTTAGTTTTCTGTAAGTCTTTGATTTTTGGTGGGCGGTACTGGGATCGAACCAGTGGCCCCTGCCGTGTGAAACGGAAGTAGGGTGCTTACGAATCAACGATATGCGAGCGGTACCCCCAATTGCAACAAGGACTTGTTGTCATTTGATATCACTTGATATCACGCAATGTCACGAGCGCACTGTCCCAAAATTGTCCCAGCAATATCATCCGACCGGCAATTTCGATTGCCACTCAACCTTCCGCAGGACTCGCCGCGCCTCGCGTCGGCTAAATGCGTCCGTGACTATGTCCAGGGATTTAGGAGCGACTTCACGGACGTCTGAAAGTCCGCCGTGTTCCTGGTAACCAGCGTCAGGCCATGGACCTGCGCGGTGGCGGCAAGGAGCGCATCCATAGCGTGAATGGGGCGCCCGCGCGCCTCGCAGCGGGCAACCAGCCGTCCCCATTCATCGGCGATCGCTCCATCGACTCCCGCGATTCGCCCTTCGAACCGCAAGGGCAGGACGTTCCGCAGCCATTCGTCGAGCCGCCGGCGCCGGGCGCCGGCGGCCATGCGCTCGATGCCGTGGCGAAGCTCGGCGAACGTTACAACGCTCAAGAACACCTCGTCCTCATCGACCTCGGCGAGCCACTCGACGACACCCGCGTTGGGCCGCGGTCTGGTCCACTCGGAGACGACGTTCGTGTCGAGCAGAAAACTCACAAGTCTATCGAGCGCAGGTGATCCTTGGAGCGACGGAGCTTCAATCCCGAGCCGCCGAGCGGCGAGGCGTTGAAGAAATCGGCCAGCGAGCCGCTACGCTGAGTCTTGCGCTCCCACTCGGCAGCGTCGACGACGACTGCGGTTCTCCGGCCGTTGCGGGTGATGGTCTGTGGCCCGTGCGTGCGGGCGTTTTCGATGAGCTCGCTCAGCTTCGCTTTGGCCTGAGCGACCGTCCAGATGTCCGTGTCCATGAGTTCTTACCTTCAAGTGGTCAATATAGTCATTATAGTCATTGACTCCTCGATAGCAATCGGCGCGCTTCGGCGCTCAGGAATCTCGCTGCGGCAATGTTGAAAAGGCCTCCGTAGCGTACGGGCCGAGGCGACATCTGCTTTGGTTTTTGAGTGGTGGGCGGTACTGGGATCGAACCAGTGGCCCCTGCCGTGTGAAACGGAAGTAGGGTGCTTACGGATCAACGATACGCGGGCGTGGTACTCAATTGCAACAAGGACTTGTTATCACGTGATGTCACTTGATATCACGCAACGTCACGAGCGGACTGTCCCAAAATTGTCCCAGCACAGTCTCAGGAGCGCGAGTTAGTCTCAGGGAGGTCCGGTGCACTCCGGGATCGGCCAATAGGACCGGCCAACTTCTTTCAGTGAGGAAAATTAACTCGCATAAATACAAAGGCTTACAAAGTCAAATCATCGGCCAAGTAGCCATCGGCCATATGATCGGCCAAACTGCAATCACGCTGGGCTTCTTTAGGCCCTTATCCGCTACCCTCTATGGCTACAAGATCGGCCAGTCGGCCCGTCGCGGCGGTCGAAACGGAGACGTTCTTCCGGATCGAGCCGACGCTCGTTGACGAGGTGCCGGGGGAACTGAACGACGTCGTCGCAGAGCTCGCTGCAGCGTCCTCCAAGCTCGGGGCCAGCCTCCATCCGACGACGGCCGCCTCTCTTGCGGACCTCGTCCGCATCATGAACACCTACTACAGCAACCTCATCGAAGGGCACAACACACGCCCGCGAGACATCGTACGCGCGCTCGCCGGTGACTTCGCGCGCGACCAGGAACGACGCAATCTTCAGCTCGAGGCCGCGGCCCACGTGCGTGTCCAAAGGGAGATCGATCGCAAGGGCGCACTGGGGGAGCTCGGTGAGCCGGCGGCTGCGGAGTTCATTCGGGAGCTGCACCGCGAGTTCTATCGGGATGCCCCCGAGGCGGCGCTGCGGATGCACGCGGACCGCTGCTCCTTTCTCATAGTGCCCGGCGAATGGCGCTCGCGACCCGAAGAGGACAATGTCGTCGGACGTCACGTTCCACCGGCGAGCGCTCGGATCCCTGAGTTCATGGCGCGCTTTGGCGAGCGCTACAGCTTGGGCAAGATGCGTCAGGGGGCGCGGATCCTCGCGATTCCCGCCAGCCATCACCGCTTCAACTACATCCATCCCTTCCCGGATGGCAACGGCCGGGTCAGTCGGCTCATGAGCCATGCTATGGGGTACTCAGCTGGCATCGCCGCGCATGGTCTCTGGTCGATCTCGCGCGGACTCGCGCGGGGTCTAAAGAGTCGCGGCGAGTACAAGACGATGATGGATCGGGCCGATGCGCCGCGCGAGGGCGATCTCGACGGGCGAGGGAATCTCTCGCGGGCGGCGCTCATCGAGTTCACTCGGTGGTTTCTCGAGGTGGCGCTCGATCAGGTCAACTTCATGGCGAGTCTTTTCGACATTCAAACTCTCGCCAAACGGCTGCGCATGCTCGTCGAGCGCTCCGAGACGCTGAAAGGTGAAGCGGCAGCGCTTCTCGAGGCCGCCCTGATGCTCGGCGAGATTGAACGCGGCGCGGCGCCGCGGATCACGGGGCTCCCGGAGCGAACGGCGCGGCGGGTGCTCAACGATGCTGTGGAGGCGGGCGTACTGGCCAGCGTGAGCCCGAAGGGCCCGGTGTCGCTGCGCTTCCCAGCAGGGGTTTTGGAAGTACTGTTTCCGCGCCTGTATCCGGAAACGTAAGTTCCTTCTCTGCTCGCCGATATGAAGTCGACCCAGCGATCGAAGTCAAAGCCTCGACCTCGACCCGATGAGGGCGGTCGGCTCAAGATCGGCGACGACTGGAACGCCATCCGCATCATCGCGCTCTCTCAGGGTAATCCGCTCAAGGCGATCGCCGAATTCGTCGAGAACTCGATCGATGCTCACGCGAAGTCCGTCACCATCACACGCGGCCGCGAGCACGGCGAGCACTACCTCGCTGTCAAGGATGACGGGGATGGCGTGCCGCGCGATGCGGAAGGCTTGCCCGACTTCAAGTACGTCGCCACCCATATCTGTGACTCCATCAAGCGGCACCTGAAGGCCGAAGGAAATGGTGCGGGGCTTCAGGGGGAATTCGGGATCGGGCTGCTCTCTTTCTGGACAGTCGGCGAAACGCTTACCATGAGCTCCACCGGCGCGGATGATCGCGCCTACCAGATGGTCATGAGCAAGGGCGAGCCGCGCTACACGGTGGGCCCGCGGCGGGGGCTCTTCGCCGAGCGGGGCACCGAGCTCAAGGTAAGCCCGCTCCTCGAGGGGATCCGTTCCTTAAGCGGGGAGAAGATCCAGTGGTATCTCGCCTCGGAGCTCCGTGACCGGGTCCGTCGCTCCGGCGTGCGCGTCACGGTGATCGACAAGCTCGCGCGCAAGCAATACGAGGTCGAGCCGCGGCAGTTCGAAGGACGGCTGCTTCACGAGTTGCCCGCAGTGCGCTCGGGCTTCGGCGATGCCTACGCAGAGCTCTATCTCACCGAGCCGGCCGATACCTCCCGCGTGGCTCTTACCCGCAGTGGCACGCGCGTGATCGAGGACCTGGGCACCCTCTCAGGGCTCGAGCGCCCGCCGTGGACCTCGAGATACCTGCAGGGCCTGATCGACGTGCCTTTTCTCAATCTGACGCCCGGCACGCGCTCAGGCATTGTCCACGACGACCGCTATGCGGCGCTGATGAATGCTTTGGCCCCGCTCGAGTCGCATCTGAATGCGGTCATCGAAGCCCAGCAGCGCGCCGAGGAGGAGCAGGCGAACCGTGAGTCGCTGCGCGCGATCCAGCGGGCGTTCCGTGAGGCGATGCTCGCGCTCCCACGCGAGGAGTACGACTGGTTCGCCATTCACACCCGTACAGGCCAGGCAGGGGACGCCGGTGGCTCGCGTGGCGGCGGGGCTGAGGAGGGGCCGAGCGATGCCGAGGAGAATAGTGAGGTACTCGGGGTCGCGGAGCGGTTCGTGCCTCAACCTCCGCAACGCGCCTTCTTCGAGTATGCAGGCCCCTTGCACAGCGTGGTGATCTCGCCCGCGGCGAGCACAGTCGCGGTGAACGATAGCCGACGTTTCCGTGCCCTGCCGCGAGATCGGTCGCGCCGGCGTGTGGAAGAGGATCTCGCCTTCGTGTGGGAAATTGCCGATGGCGGCGGCTCGCTCTCCTCGAGCTCGGATCAGGAAGTAGCGTTTCAGGCACCCGCCTCACCGGGACTCGTGCGTCTGTCGGTTATTGTTGCGCAGCGCGAGGTGCATGCGAGGGCTGAAGCCCTGATCACGGTTGCCGCGAGTCTAGAGGCGGCGATTGGGCCTGCGGTGGTCAACGCTCGCGGGCTCCCCGGTTATACCTTCGAGCGCGCTGCCGGGGAGCTCTGGCGCTCGCGCTTCGATGCCGAACGCAATCTCATCGTGGTCAATAACGGGCACCGAGATTTTGTCTTTGCCACGCGCAACCGGGCACTGCAGCTGCGCTATCTTGTGCGCCTCTACGTGAAGGAGCTCGTGCTCAGGAACTTTGCGGGGCTCCCTGCGGCGCAGGTCGCCGAGCGGATGGTCGAACTCTCATTGTACGTCGAAGAGAAGTTGAAGCCGCCGTGACCGAACAGGAGCCGCTCGAGCGATCGGGCTCGAGCTTTGCGTACTCCTCGATCGCAGTCGAGATGTACTCGATGAAGAACTCGAGGTAGCGCAGTCGGCAGGCCTCTGCCAGAGTTTGAATGATCTCGCCGATCAATGGTGGGCGGTACTGGGATCGAACCAGTGGCCCCTGCCGTGTGAAACGGGTGGTAGGGGCTTACGGATCAACAATATGCGAGTGCAGTTCCCAATTGCAACAGGCACTTGGTATCACGTGATGTCATTTGATGTCACGCAATGTCACGAGCGCAGTGTCCCAAAATTGTCCCAGCTCACGACTCCGAGCGTCTTAGCTCCCTGCAATCTCCTTCATAGCCTCCTGCAGCACCCTCTCCGCAACGCCACGGCGCTTCAGGGCCTCCGCTAGTCGGCGCGCGGTGTGTTGATCGACCTGGGCTTCGTCGCGGCGCAGCCCCTCGCTGATATAGCTCTTCAGAAGCGTTTGATAGGCGGTAAACCCGCGCATTGGGGCGACGGCCTTTAACGACTCGACGACATCAGCCGGAATCCGCATGGTAATCGTCGTGGTGGGCCGATCCTTCTTCAGTCGCTTCTTCACTCGCTCATTGATCATAAAATGCCTCCTCAGCCGGCGACGCACGCCACGCTGAGATGATTCGGACGAATTCTCCTTCGAACTCGATGTGCACCACCGTGAGTAATCGGCCCGCAGAGCTGAAACCAATGACGGCGTCTCTCTGTTCCGCGTTCCGACTAGCGTCCTGCAGCACAAACAGGGGATCCTCGAACACCGTTGCGGCCTCTTCGAAGGAGACGCCGTGGTTGCGTTGATTCTCCGCGGCTTTCGACTCGTCCCAGCGGAAGGTGGTGCCTCCGTGTTCAAAGACGCGGTCCATAGGTCCAGTTTATCAACTGGTATTTACAATGTAAATACAGAATCATCGAGTACGCGGACGCCCGCCTTTCCCCCCATTTCTTCGCGCTGCAGCTGCTTTGGCCGCCGATGATCGCCGGCCGCCGACGCGACCTAATTCCGCCATCCATTCCGGTCCGGCAAACACCGACGACACCAGGCCAGGGACACTGAGATCTAGGTCCAGGCTCTCCCAGTGCAGTCCACTGCCGCGACCGAGCACTTCCACCCATCGAACGTCGCTGCGTGCGGCTCGCTTCAGATCCGGAATTAGCTTCACCGGGAGCGTCATTACTGCTCCGTTAGTGAGTTCGATCCGTATAGCGTCGCCCCGTGCGCGATATGTTGCTCGGGCAGCTCTCGGCTCGGTCTTTGCAGCCCGCCGCCCGGCACGGGAAGCTCGCACAAAGGCCGAGCGCAGCTCCTTCTTTGCCCACTCAGGGATCGCCACGACTTAGTTCCTCAGAGTGCCTGCGTGAATTAGAACCGAACGCTTGGGTTACCCAGCCACGTTCGCTGTCCCAAATGCGAGTGAATCACAATTAAGGAACCTCTGTAAGTTATTGTTCTAAATGGTGGGCGGTACTGGGATCGAACCAGTGGCCCCTGCCGTGTGAAACGGGGGTACGGGGCTTACGAATCAACGATATGCGAGCGGAGATCCCAATTGCAACAGGCACTTGGTATCACGTGATGTCACTTGATATCACGTGATGTCACGATCTGACTGTCCCAAAATTGTCCCAGCGCCGCTGGCGTGGCGGGCCGGCGCCTCAGTGCGGGCGCTGAACATTCGATGCGAGGGCCTTCTGCCGCAACGGTATCCAGAACGCGTGGATATCCCGCACCGCGGGCGCAATGCGCGGCGACCATGTAGCGTGCATTTTGACCTCACCGCCGGCTTCGCACTCGTGCCAGCCGCCCCGTGTTCCGAAAAGCTTGATAGGTCTCAAGAGGTCCGGCCTTTCGCGCTTCAAGGGCGTCCATCCAGTGGCATCCATACGCATGCCTTTGATGAATCCCACGCACCATTCGTCAACTATGAAGACCCTCTTGCCCTTTTCTTTGCTCTCATAGAACGTGGGCGCGAACTTGCTGGGCGTTGCCTCGCAGTCCGCGACGATGCTGTTGTAGAAGCCCATTATGAGGGCGACGAACCGGTTGAGTTCGTCGAGATCCTTGAACCCAGAGGGTTGCTTGCCGCCCCACACCTTGGGCAGCCAGGCGAGCGGCGAGAGCGTATTGGGCCCGATGACGATCGCGGTCAGAAATCCCTCAAGCTCAACGATGTCGGAGATTCCTTTGGCGCGGCGCACGAGCCAGTTGCCGAGAGTCTCGAAATCTTCATCCGAGAATGGAGTGAAGGCAGGCACGGGCGGCGTCAGGTCGATTCGAGCTTCGCTGCCACGGCCTGACAAGCCGTTATCAGATCGGCAACGATGCGCTCATCGATATTGAGGTCACCTTCGTATTCACCCAGATTCCGAATCTGGTGGCACTTGTCCAGCACACGCCAGACCTCAGGGCCGAGGCCGAGGGTATGCGGAAGCACTTGAAATACTATGTAGCGTTGATGTGGCCGAAATCCTTGGCGCCGAAGTGCTGCCAGGGAGAGCGCATGCGCAGCGTTGTAGGCGAGGTCGAAGCGGCTCTCGAGCGAATTCGCTGCATTGGTCGCATCCTTGAGCCGCGCGAGCCCTGAACGTTTCAGGCCCTCGAACTCCTTGGCATCCGGAGGTTCCGCCGCAAGTGGCTTGCCGGTGCCGGTCAAACGCTCAAGTGGGGAGGTCACGCTCGCCGCCTATGATCCACAGTTTCGGTTGCGCGATGACGCGGGTCGCGAAGGCGTTGCCACTCTTCACGCGCTTCAGCCATTCGGCACGGCTGTAGACGGAAGGATTGACACTACGCCCCAGGCGCGTATTCAAAGGATCAAGGACCTTGAAGACGTCCCCATACGTGAGAGTGTCAGACAACACCAGGAGATCGATGTCGCTGGCCGCCGTATCGCGGCGTTTGGCGACGGAACCGTAGACAAACGATGCAGTGATCTGCGCGTTCAGCGGCTCCAAAGCAGCCCGCAACGGCTCCGCCAGCCCCACGGTCTTGCGCGCGATGCTCCGCAACTCCCGAAACAACGGTGATTTCGGATTCGCCCGGTAGTGCTTCTGCGCGCCCGAACGATGCATTGTCACCAACGCGCTTTGCTCCAACCGCGCGATTTCCCGCTGCACGGCGCCGGAACCCGCCCCTACGAGCTGGATCAGCTCGGAGGCATAGAAGCTCCGCTCCGGGTGGCCGAATAGAAGCCCAAGCACGCGTTGTTGCACGGTCGAGAAAAGCGCATCTGCCAGACTGGCCGCGCGGGGAGGTTTGGTCATCCTACCCATATTGGGTATTATTCTACCCGATTTGGGTAGGAAGAGACAGAGATTCAAAGGGCAGGCGTAGCAGTCCGAGCAACTGGCGGTCAGCTCGACTTGGGCGCTGTATTCTTTCGAAGCCGAGGGCGACCGCCTTTGCGCCCGTTCCTGCGTGCAGCGAGCGCCTTGGCAGCCGAGGTCCGCCGACCGCCATGGCGGCCGAGTTCGGCTAGCCACGCGATACCTGAAAATACTGAAGAGACGAGACCGGGCACGCTTAGGTCGAGATCGAGGCTTTCCCAGTGCAGCCCACCGCCGCGACCAAGGACTGCGACTGCTCGGAGCTCCTTGGGTCTGACTCCCTTGAGACTCGGTATCAGCTTCACCGGTAAGGTGATGGTCGCTCCGTTCGTGAGCTCGATGCGCAATGCGTGCTTCTGAGCGCGGTATGTCACGCGGGCCGCCCGCGGCTCGGTGATAGCTGCAAGGCGCCCGGCGCGAGAGGCCCGAGCGAAGTTCGAACGCAGCTCCTTCTTTATCCAGTCGGGCATCAGACGGATCCACACCTCTCGAACAGCACAAGCAGCTCGTTAACCAAACGCTTGGGTTATCCGGTACGGCACAAGTGTCCCAAACTCACGCGAAGCAACTCAAGGAGTTGCCCTAAGCTCTTGTTCTGGTTGGTGGGCGGTACTGGGATCGAACCAGTGGCCCCTGCCGTGTGAAAGCAGTGCTCTACCGCTGAGCTAACCGCCCTTCGCGAGGGAGCGGAAGTCTATAGGTGCCTGCCGCACAAGGCAAATTAGGCATCCAGCCCCGCCCATCTGCGCGCGGGCGAGGCATCCGGCGGCGGCCCTTGGTAACATGCGCGCCCGCCGCAAGTCGTCCGCTGACACCGAAAGCATGACCGTCGTTACGCGTTTCGCTCCGAGCCCCACCGGTCTGCTGCACCTCGGCGGCGTGCGCACGGCACTGTTCAGCTGGCTGTACGCGCATCGCATGCGCGGCAGGTTCATCCTGCGCATCGAGGACACGGACCGCGAGCGCTCGACCGAGGAGGCGGTGCGGGTCATTCTTGAAGGGATGCAGTGGCTGGCGCTGAACGCGGACGAGGGCCCTTACTACCAGACGCAGCGTTTCGATCGTTACCGCGCGGTGATCGCCGGCATGCTTGAGTCCGGCGCCGCTTACCACTGCTATTGCACCAGGCAGGAGCTGGATGCGCTGCGCGAAGCGCAGATCGCGCGCAAGGAGAAACCACGCTACCCCGGGATCTGCCGCGCGCGGACCGAGCCACGAGCCGGCATTGAACCCGTCGTGCGCTTCAAAAACCCACTGGAGGGCGCGGTCGTGGTCGAGGATCTGGTGCACGGACCGGTCACCTTCCAGAACGCCGAGCTCGATGACCTCATCATTGCGCGCGCTGACGGCACGCCGACCTACAATTTTTGCGTCGTCGTTGATGACCTCGACATGGGCGTGACGCACGTCATCCGCGGGGATGATCACCTCAACAACACGCCGCGACAGATGAACATGCTCAGGGCACTTGGCGCCACCCCGCCGGTGTACGCACATGTGCCCATGATCCTGGGCCCCGACGGCGCCAAACTCTCCAAGCGCCATGGGGCGGTGAGCGTGCTGCAGTACGAGGAGGAGGGATATCTGCCGGATGCCCTTCTCAACTATCTGGTGCGGCTGGGGTGGTCGCACGGGGACCAGGAGGTCTTTACCCGCGAGGAGTTGATCGCCGCTTTTGATATTCACGATGTGAACAAGGCGGCCTCGGCCTTCAATCCCGAGAAGCTGCTGTGGCTTAACCAGCAGCACATGATGCGTGCGGCGCCCGCCGCGCTGGTGCCCTACCTGCGCGCACAGCTCAAGCGTCTCGGGCTTGAGAGCAGCGACCAGAGTCTGCTCGAGGGCGTGATCATTGCGCAGCGCGAGCGCGCCAAGACTTTGAAGGAGATGGCGCACAACAGCCGTTTCTTCTTTCTTGAGCAGATCGAGCTTGATCCCAAGGCCGTCGCCAAGCACTTGGCGGGCGATGCGCCGGGGCTCCTGGGCAAGGTTCGTGAGCGGCTGGCGGCGCTCCCGGATTGGGACGCGGTTGCGATTCATGCGGCGCTGAACGATCTTGCAACGCAGCTCGGCAGCGGCCTCGGCAAGGTTGCGCAGCCGCTGCGCGTGGCGGTAACAGGTACCGCGGTTTCTCCGCCGATCGATGCGACACTCGCGCTCCTCGGGCGCACGCGCTCGCTCGCGCGTATCGACGCCGCACTCAAACAGGCGGCAGCCTAGGGTTGCTTGACAATGCCGGGGCGGCTGCGTAGCGTGCGCCGGCTTTTCGTGGGGCCATAGCTCAGCTGGGAGAGCGCTTGCATGGCATGCAAGAGGTCGGCGGTTCGATCCCGCCTGGCTCCACCACTTCAGATCCGCACCGCCGACCCATCCGCCTAAATCTGGCCGCACACCAACGGCCACTGCCCCCCGCAGAGCTGCCCACGCCCAGCCGCAGGTTGGGCGAAGCTTGCGCCATTATTCAAGGTGCAGCTGTCGCTCACGCTGGTGAGGCGCAATCCCTCGCACGATCGGTGGGGCAAGGGGTTCCGCGCGCCGTCCATTTCCGAATCGGGGGATTCGGGCATCGCGTTCGGACAGGGCAACGTGAATGATCCGGTGCTGTGTCCCGCGAACCCGGCCACGGGACTGCAGGGCACGTACAACGCCTTGTGCTCTTATCCGGTCACCGGCATCTCGCCGTCCAATCCCAACCTGAAGGCGGTGACGTCGCAGAACTCAACCGTGGGCGTCATCTTCGAGCCGACGCGCTCCTTCAACGTTTCGGTCGACTGGTATTACATTGCAGTGCCCGACCGCCATCGTGACGAATCCGAGCGCCGCGCGTCGGGGCTTACATCGCCCCGCAGGGCCGGGTGCGTGAAGTGAGCTGGGACCGCACTATCAAACCGTGCGCCTACGGGTTTGCCGGCTAGCCTTGCGCCGTGTAATCTTCCGCGCCCTCGCTGGCGGGCATCCCGGCGCGGTTTTGCGCGTGTCCCCATCGTCTAGAGGCCCAGGACATCGCCCTTTCACGGCGGTAACAGGGGTTCGAATCCCCTTGGGGACGCCAATACAATCAATATGTTGAGACTGATAAGACGGCTAGTAGCTTTCCATGGGAATCTTGTGGGAATGTGGCCGTACCGCGGAACTCACGTAGGCCCATTGGGCCTAGTCTGTCGCAATGCTCGCGAACGTCTCGGAAGGTCTCTCTAGGCGACTGTGAACGTCCATCTCTCGCGCGCGCGAGGGCCACGGCGCCCCGCGCCTACGGGTGTTTCCGTGGGACTGCTGCGGCCCCAGGACGCGGCCCGGCGGGGTTTACCGAGCCGCGTCCGAAGCGTGCCCAGTGAAGTGTTACCGGGCTGGTTCCTACACTGCCGTCTCAGTGAGTTCTTTGTTCGCTACACAAAATAGGCGCACTCTCGGGGAAAGTCGTGCGGGGAAAGTCGTGGTCGTATCTCATTGATTTACAATAATATACTCATATTGAGCAATGAGTATAACTGGTTATACTCATCCCGCTAGATGAGTATATCAAATGCCCGCACCCACCCTCGTCGTCCAAACGACATACGCTGAACTTCTCGAGCGCTGCGCCGCTGCATTTTTTCGCGATGCCTTCTCGGAGAACGGAAGCTTCACGTCCAAAACCGTCAAAGGCCGCCGCTACTGGTACTTCCAGGCCCAAACTGAAAGCGGGCGCTCACAACGCTATGTAGGCCCAGAGACGCCAGAACTCCTCGAGCGCATCGAGCGTCATAAGGAGATCCGTGACGACGAGCGGGAGCGGCGCACTCTCGTGTCGACCCTCGTTCGCTCTTACGGATTGCCAGCTCCCGCTACGCCCATCGGCGATGTAATTGCTGCGCTGGCAAGAGCCGGTATCTTCCGCCTGCGAAGTGTTCTTGTAGGCACGGTGGCCTACCAGTGCTACCCCGTCATGTTAGGCATGAAACTGCCCGGCGCACTGTTGCAGACGAGCGACGTCGATATCGCACAGTTCGCGAACATCTCGGTTGCCACAGGGGAGCAGACGGCTCCGATGTTGAAGATTCTGAAGGACGTCGACAAAAGCTTTCGCCAGATTCCGCACACCGCACGTAATGAAGTCCCCACGAGTTACGTGGACCGTAGAGGACTCCGGGTGGACTTCCTGACCCCGAATGTGGGACCCGATACGGACACGCCGCGAGCGCTTCCCGCGCTGCGAACGGACGCGCAGCCGCTACGCTTCCTGGACTTCCTCATCCATGAGCCGGAGCAGGCTGTCGTGCTCTACGAGGGCGGAGTCTTGGTGCTTGTGCCTGCCCCGGAGCGTTACGCCGTCCACAAACTCATTTTGTCCGTCCGTCGGCGCACGGGCAATGTTAAGCGCGACAAGGACCTCAATCAGGCCCAGACGCTCATCGCGCCGCTCCTGGAAAAACGGTCGCGGCAGCTGGTCGCTGTGTGGGAAGAGGCTTTCGCGCGAGGGTCGACCTGGCGTCAATTACTTCTCGACGGGATGAGCCGCCTGAAGCCCGACGCTCGCGACTCGCTCCTTAAGGCGCTCGGTCGCGCACGTGAGATTCTGCCTGGAATCGATCTGACATTCGGTGCTTCCGCTGCCCGTTACGATTCCACTCGCGAAGCAGTCACCTTTACGGGCGAAGCGCTTGCCCATGAAGTTGAATGCTCGGTAAGTCGCGAGGCCCTTGAAGATCACTTTGGCGCGGACAATCTGGACAGGGCGGGGCGTCTCGAAGCGTTTCACAAGAATCGCTCGGAGATCGAAGGCATGATTCGTACGATGTACCTGACTTGGCCTGTGGGGAAAGCGGGCAGCGTTCTACTGGCAACAGCGGACGTCGAGAAGCTACGTAAGCCCGCAACGCGGGCGAACTCTTAGGCGCGGATGCTGCTGAGGGGCGCCGGCGGGCGCGCGCGCCGCGCTATCGCAGTCGTGACCTCTAGCAACTCTGAATGGCTGTCCTGCTACGAGGCCCAAAGGGCGAGTGCGTGCGCCGCCACAACAGCCGCGATGGCCAGAAGGCGGTCTCTCGACAACAGCGCCTCGGAGGTTATGACCTGTCCCCGTACCCTCTAACGGGTAAGGGATTGGATGAGACCTCAGGGCCGAAAGTTCCGGTCAGCGAACAGGGCTCTTCCTCGCCCGCTCGAACCGCTCACCCGGCGCCGCGACCCGCTTCGCCGGTTTATCAAGCCACTGCTTAGGGGACTTCCGGGTTGGGTATTTTGCCGCGACTCTTCAGATACGCAGCGCGGGCACACTCAAGTTGCCATATCGATTGACAGACCAGATGAAACCACATCAGTTTCAAGGTGCCCTTGACCGTCTCCTCCACCTCATATTCAACGTCTACAGGCTCGATAGTCTTGTCGCATACCACACAGACCTTTCCGCTCCCATACCCGCCCCACATCCGCAACTGTGGTGTAGGACACGGAAGTTCGCCGCTCGCTATGCGCGCACGTGCAATCAGCCTCAGTCGTGCTTCCAACTCGGTTAGCGGCATTGCCAATCTCCACTAGGTTCGTCAATACCAACTTAGTCTCCATCCGGGGTGCTCCTGTAGCGTCAGTAATCCCGGATCCAAGTAGTCATTCGCCTAGTCGGAATTGCATTCAGGGATCGTTAAGGTTTCATTCGTGCCGATTGAAATTTTCTCTGCCAGTGCTGCGGTGCGGCGAGCATCTGCCCGATATCGAATTTCTTGGGGAGGACCGCGCTCGAGTCATAGCCGACTCGTTTCACTCGCTTCGGTGGGTAGGCCATCGATAGCAGCTTCAGACTAGGTGTCGGGCAGGTTAGTTCGGCTGAGCCACGGCCGCCGCTATTCGACCACAGAGGTAATGACGTGCGCCTTCAATAGTTCATCCGACGTCGGGTACCACATTCCGGATGCGGGTGTTGCCATCGCTCGGTCCACAAAGGATTCTGATACACCTCCCAGATGCCCTTGCAGCTCGAGCCTGCTCGGAGACAGGGGCGGCGCCGGGGCGCACCGCCACGCTGACAAGAATCTTTAAGATCATAATCTGTGATCTTAAATGGGCACTCCGGGGCATGAAAAGCAGTCAATCTCCGTGGCGAAATCCAAGACTCGCGTTGCCGTCCAGGAGATCACTCGCTACATCCTCATTTTACGAGGCCATAAGGTATTGCTCGACGCCGAACTCGCAGCTTTATACGGCGTTTCGACGAAGCGGTTGAATGAGCAGGTTCGGCGCAACCGCGAGCGGTTTCCGACGGACTTCAAGTTCCAGTTGACCGCCCAAGAGGCTGCTGCTTTAAGGTCGCAATTTGCGACCTTAAAAAGTGGCCGCGGACAGCACCGGAAATACCGCCCGTACGTTTTCACCGAGCACGGCGCCATCATGGCCGCGTCCGTCCTCAATAGCCCGCGCGCGGTGGAGATGAGTGTCTACATCGTCCGCGCCTTTGTGCAACTGCGCGAAATGCTGGCCTCGAATCAGGAGCTCGCCAAGCGGCTCGATCAGCTTGAAGCACGGATCCAGAAAAAGCTCACGATCCACGACGAGGCGATCGCCGCAATCCTATCTGCCATACGCGAGCTGATGAATCCACCATCGACGAAGCGGCGCGGTATCGGCTTCACCGCCGATCTGACGGAAGGCAAATGATCTCGACCGGCACATTGAAGACCTCATGGGCCTGCTCCATTTGCCGCGGACCAATGAACGTCCTGCTGAAATGGAGCGAAAAGCGGACGCCGGTCGCAGCCGTTAGGCTGTCCCGAGCTCATAGTCGCACCTAGTCCGTGTGCAATGAGTCCGGTCCATGCACCACAACGCGGTTCCTGTCCCACTTGTCGTCGGTCTCGCGTTCGCCGCGATTGCGTTCGTCGCATCGCGATCGCATCGCGACACCGTTGGGAATGACGAGATTTACAGCTACCCCTCGATCGTCGGCTATCTCATGGTGGGCAGTGGCTGCTTTTTTTTGGGGGTACCGTTTTTGACGGGTGCGGGGTGATGCTCCTCCGGTCGTTTTCTCTCTGTTCTTCGCGGCATGTGCTGCAGGCGCATTTGCGGCCGCGATGTATTTTTTCCGATACCGCGTGGTTGTGAGCGATACAACGCTAACTTATGGGACGTTCGGCCAGACGAGTGTTCCTTTGACGGATGTCATGGACTGCCTGGTTACAGCCGGTCGCAACCAGCAGATGACCGTCTGGTTTCCATTCGCGCCGAGGGCGGGTTCATCGCGATCTCCGGCGATGTGAGCGACGCGGCGCACCCCCGATATCGGGTGGTCGTGGTGGCGGGTTGGTCTCAATCGACGGTCGCTGATCGGCCAGGAGTGTTCGTTCGCGCGGACGGCAGCCTCGGAGACGACCAGTCTGCTGGGTCGGCGAGGCCAGGGTTGGCGTTGCAGTGCGACGCTGCCCGCCTCGGTAAAGAAAATCCCCGGCGCAAGGCCGGGATTTTGTATCGATCGAGCGTGTCGCTTAGTTCTTTCTGCGCCGCCTCATCAAGCCGACGCCTGCCAAGCCGAGGCCGAATAGGGAGAGCGTGGCGGGCTCGGGGACAGATGCGGTTGGGGAGATAGAATAAGTACCATACTCCAACGGCAGGGTAGTTCCGGTGGAAACGACAATGGCATCAAGCGCAGTTGTTCCCCGGGTATTATCAACAAATTCGAATGTTGAGGGAGAATTAGTGGTACCGGCGGCCCAGGCAAACGGGGCCGTGCAGGTCTGTTGCATGATGCCGAAACCTAACGCGGGTCCCGTGGCACCAGAGCACGCACCGCCGCCGACCGAGGCGGGATTGTTGGCCGCGTTCGTTAGATTAAGGTTGAACCCGTTCCAACTGACATCGAAATTCGAAAACGTAGTCCCATTCCAGTCGAAAGACCCCGAGGCCGGCGGGGTGCCCATCGCCGCCGTGAAGTCGATCGTGTAGGACGTTGTCGTTGCGTTCGCCTCTGTCGCAGCGATTCCGAAAAGGCCTACTAAGACCAGACGAAGAAGCATAGATTTCATAAATTCGCCCCATTAGTGCTCGAGGCACTGATTCCAACTTTACTACGTACTGCCCTTGGCTTAGGCCGTGACGCCAGCGCTCTTGATCTTCCCTTCTGAGCGTTCTTCTACGCTTCCACAGTGCGCCCTAGGTAGCCGCGTGGTCAACGATGATTTAACAGTGGGAAACCAAAATAGTGCGGTGACCGGCCATACATCAATCAACTCGGCGCGCGCTGTATGACCGCTGGGTTAAGGAATTGTGATACCGCGGCACTGCGGCGAAATGAGGCTGCCGCAAGCGGCGCAATGACCTCATCCGCTCACGCATTTAGGCCTATTCACGCGTCGTACTTGGTCCGCGATCAGCTCTGGCTCGAGTCCCACACCTGGATCCGCACACCGGTGGTGCTGGCCGGCGACCTCCTGCAGTCGAATCTTCGGTACGAGCTCGTCGTCGGCTTCACGCGGCTCGGCAACCTACTCGGCGCCTTGGACTGGCTGGATCCGACGGCGCAGCACCGTCAGGAACTGGTGCAGCCGGCCTTTCCGAATCGGACGGTAACTCTGTACGGGTGGACCGAGGACGGGAACAAGACACTCGCGTACGTCGCATCGAGTAGCATGGCCCGTTTACTACTTGGTTGATTTCACGACGCATCGAGCCGATATCGCCGCAGAGGAGTACCCTGCACTGGAGGGCGTCAAGCTCGACGAGCTCAGCGAGATAACTTACAAGGCGCGTGACGGAACCGATATTCCCGCCTATCTAACCGTGCCCGCGGCTAAGCCTGCGGGCGCCGGACCGCTGGTCGTGTTGCCACACGGTGGCCCCTTCGCCCGCGACTACCCGCAATTCGACTGGATGGTGCAGTTTCTCGCCTCGCGAGGCTACACCGTGCTGCAGCCTCAGTTTCGCGGCTCGACAGGCTTTGGAGACGCTTTCCGCGACGTGGGCGATAGCGCGCCGAACGCGGCGTCCTCGACAGGCGCCCGTAGAACTCGCTGATACCGGCCCACCGGGGATCCAACGTGCCCGCCTGCTTAGCGCTCAGGGCCGCCATCAGCGGGGCAGCCTGACGCGGGTCCTCTGTATGGAATTCGATCTGCCTGACGCGTCTATAGGGTCTTTTGCAGGTCAGCTCGATGCGCGGGCCGTCACGCCGCACGTAGCGAATGCCACTCAGCGCCGATCCGAGCATGACTCACAGTGCAACGGCGGAGCGCGCCCCCAGGCCCCGCATGGCGAGCGGGCGAGAATCACGACCCGACTTACATTCACCCGATCGCTCATCGGCTCGTCGCGAACTCGCCCGCGCTTCGCCCGCAGGCGAAGGTGCATCCCGATGCGCTTTGCAGTCAGCGGGATGCCGGGAACCTTTCGGCAATGAGCGTTTCCATCATCGACCGCTCGGTTTCGCTGGGACTCCAGTCCTTGCCCAGACCGCCCTGCAGTACGCCATTGACGTACCCCTCCAGGTAGATTTCATCTCCGGCGTGCTGCGTCATCTCGACGGCGGTTAGCGTCGGATCAAGCTCAAGAGCCTGCGATACCGCTGCAAGCAACGCTCGGCCAAGACGTTCGCGCTGCTCGGGCGGCCGACCGCGGCGGATCTCGCAGGAAACCACGACTGCCGGACGCGGCTCATCGCCACCACACTTCCAGACATTGCCTTCCCCGAGCTCCCGAAACGTCACATTCACAAGATCTGGCGTGGTCTGCATAACCTCGGCGTAAATATCGCCCAGGTGCTTCGCGAGGTCGCGCTTCACGGGCAGCGGATAGTCGCGTGTGAGATCTAAGTGCAAATAAGGCATGGAAAAACTCCTCGTGGTGTGTGATCGAACTAGCGCAGCAACAAATTGATGATGGTTTCAGCCAGCGTTCCAAAGGGTGCGCGCAGCAGATTCGCGCCGTTCCATCGGCCTTGCTGAAATATGCCCTTGGCATGGCTGAGCGTGCGGAAGCCTTCGATTCCGTGATAAGCGCCCATGCCACTCGGTCCGACACCGCCAAAAGGCAGATCGTCCTGTGCGTAGTGCATGAGCGTGCTGTTGATCGTAACGTTGCCCGAGGTCGTGCGGGTCAACACCTTGCGCTGGTCCTCGACATCGCGACCGTAGTAATAGAGCGCCAGCGGTCGGGACCGCGCGTTGACATACTTGATGGCCTCAGCAATATCGCGGTATGGACGCACCGGAAGGGCAGGTCCGAAGATCTCTTCCTGCATGATTCGCATGTCATCGGTGGCCTCGAGCACGATCGTTGGCGCGAGCGTGTGCGCACGACGATTCGCATCCTCGGAGCTCCGACCTACTTCCAGAACACGCGCGCCTTTGGCGCGGGCATCATCGAGCAGACCCTGCAGACGCGCGTAGTGGCGATCATTAATGATGGAGGTGTAATCCTCGCTCGTGGGCCCATTCGGGTAGAGCGCCGCAACTGCCTTGCCATAGGCGGTAATGAAAGCCTCGATCTCGTCCTCATGCACCAGTGCGTAGTCGGGCGCGATGCAGGTCTGCCCCCCATTGGCCAGTTTTCCGTGGGCAATACCGGTCGCCGCATCGCCGAGCGCGTAGCCCTTGGCGACGATGACAGGCGACTTGCCGCCGAGCTCCAGGGTGACAGGCGTCAGATTTTCACTCGCGGCCTTCATCACAGCCCGCCCGACCGATGTGCTTCCGGTGAATATCAGGTGATCAAAGGGCAGCGCCGAGAACGATGCCCCGACCGAGGCATCGCCGGTCACGACCGCGACCTGCTCCTGCGTGAATACTTGCGCCAGCATCCTCGCGAGCAGATCACTCGTTGCGGGCGTGAACTCGGACGGTTTGATCATCGCCCGATTGCCCGCAGCGATCGCTGTCGCCAGCGGCATCAGTGCGAGCGCGAACGGGTAGTTCCAGGGCGCCATGATGCCGATCACACCCAGCGGCTGATACTCAATGCGGGCACTTCCGAACCGGAACTGCAGAGCGACGCGTCGGCGCGTGGGCCGCATGAAGCTGCGCAGATTGCGGTGCAGATAGTCGATCCCCTGGATGAGCGCTATGAGTTCCATGATGGCGGTCTCATGCCGGGAGCGATGACCGAAATCAGCGTTCAGCGCCTTCTCGATCTCATTCCGGCTCACCACGACGGCACTTCGGAGCTTCTTGAGATCGGCACGACGCTGCTTCAGCGAGGGCGGACCCGCCTGCTGGAAGGCGCAGCGCTGCTTCGCGAGGACTTCGCGCATGGGAGTGTCGTTGGCGATGGGGGTGTTCAAGGCGGCGTCTACATGTTATCGATGTCTACATTTGAGCATTCTAAGTAGACATTGTCAACTATGTTTTCCGCGTCTACTTTGTGAGAGAATTTATTCAAATGATCCAATGCGATAGGCGCAGCGGCCCGGAAACGTCTAGCTTGCGTTTTGGCTCACGAGTCAGCGGCATAGGAGGCATGACAGGGACATGAGAGAGCTCGATCGCCCTTACCACCACGGGGACCTGCGGCGTGTGGTCATCGAAACAGCGGGTCGTATGCTGCGTGAGGACAGGGGGTGGGAGTTCACGTTGCGCGAGGTGGCTCGACGCGCTGGCGTTAGCCATGCGGCGCCGTACAAGCACTTTCCGGACAAGCGCGCGCTGCTGGTTGAGCTCGCGATCCAGGGCTTTGAACAGCTCGGGCGGGAAATGACGGCGGCGGCGACTCCCCGGCCGCGCTCCAGCCGCAAGGAGGTGCTCGCGGTAGCTAACGCCTACGTGCAATTTGGGGTAGCGAATCCGGCGCTCTACCGCCTCATGTTCAGCTCAGAGGCCGGCGACCCCTCCAGCGTCCATCTGAATGAGCGGGTACTCCGAACGTTCGGCGTGCTGCTGGATGTTCTCGAACGCGGCCAGCAGGCAGGTGCGTTCAGGAAGCGTCCTCTGCCAGGGCAGGCGGCTGCGTGCTGGGCGCAAGTGCACGGTCTGACGATGCTGTCGATCGACGGATTGCTGCTCCCGGAGAAGGTGGGAGGCAATCCGGTCAATGCTGCATTGGCGACATTGTTGGAAGGCTTGGAGGTGCCAAGAACGTGATGTCCAGTGGCTGCGAGTTTCCCGTTCCATTTGAATAAAGCCGAGGACTGCAGCCGAACTCCACGGATGAGCTCGGCAGCTAAGCGAAGCTTGGGAGCTTCTCGTCCACTGTTTCCTTGAGTTTTTCCGACAGAAGATGCGCGTAGTGCCGGCGCGTCATCCGCGTATCTTTGTGCCCTAAAAGTTCGGAGATCGTACTCAGGGGCGCATCAGCATTCAGCAGCAACGAGCCGTACGTGGTCCGCAGCTGACGGAATTGAGTCGGCGGCTCGATCTTCGCGCCCTTGCACGCCAAACGAAGGTCGCGCGACACGCGCATTTTCGCCCAGGACGCGCCATCGGCCTGTCAGTGCAGGCGCTTCCGGGTCTTGGTCCGCGATAAGCGCCTCAAAAAACCTCGCGCCTTCGCTGTTGAGGGGAATTCGACGGGGAAGGCCGCTCTTGACTGTCACGCACCGTGACGTAGTCCGGACCCACGTCACCCACTTTCAACGCCGCGACTTCTTCCAAACGCATACCGGTGAGCAGGCAGGCTCGAATCAGCCGTGCAACGTCCGGCTCCGCAGCCTGGATGAGGCGCCGACAGTCTTCGGGCGAATGGTGTCGGACATCGCGGCCCTGGCCGATTGACCGCAATGCTCACGCCATAGACGGTGCGCTGACGGTTCGAGTCCCCTGGGGACGCCAATAGTTTCAGTCAGATAGCGGAAGCCCCCCGTCCTGGGCTGCCGCCGGTGTTCCACGCGGACCCCCGCTGTGGTTCGGGCGAAGAAGTGCGGCGTCCACGGCCGAATTCTTTGCTGAAAGCGCGGTTTTGTGACGCAGGTGTGTGGGAGGGCACACCCACGCGGGTCACAGTTCGTGCAGCTCTTATCGGCACAGGTAACACGCTGATGCGGCGCTCCTGGGTACTCCCCTTAGTGGCCCTGGTCCTCCTGATCTTCGGCATCACGGGCGGTGCGCTCGTGACTGCCGCGCCGACGCCGGGGCAGGCGGGGGCCCAACTCCTCGAAGGGGTTCTCAGCCGTGGGACGAGCGCCGACGGCTCACCAGTTGCCTCGCAGACCTTCTACGCTGACGAAGAGATCCGATTCTACGTCCGGGTCGGCTGGGATCCGGCGCACGGCTCCGGCGGCAGCCACCGCGTACGGTACCAGTGGTACGACAGCGAGAACCGGCTCGTGGCCAGTTCAGCTGTCACGAAGAGCTTCGACCTCAATCCGAGCCACTGGTGGGCCAATGTTCAGGCGCCACATTTTGCCGCCGGCCACTACCGCGCCGAGCTCTATCTGGATGAGCACTTGCTGGCCGGCGGGGAGTTCGATGTCCTCAGCGGCACCCGCCCTCCGGAGCCACCCGAGGACGCCGCCGTTAAAGAAACCGCCCGGGCGCTGCTGCTGAAGGGCGACCTGCGCGGATTCGATGCGCTGGCGACAGCCTTCCGGCACTCGCGTGAGCGAACCGCATCGGGCACCTGGAAACTCGGGCTCGCGTACCAGAGCGCCAATCACAGCCTGTACCTGCCCAGAGACCCGCACTGGGTCAAATTGCAGCAAGCCGCCGATGCATGGCTCCTCGAGAACCCCGACTCCCCCACGGCGGTCATCCTGGACGCCGAGATTCTGCGCGGCCACGCGTGGGCGTGGCGCGGCGAGGGCGCGGACAGCCAGGTCCCTGCGGAAAATGGGCAGCACTTTCGCCAGTTACTCGAGGAGACGCGCCGCGTCCTTGACGCGCATCCTGACATCAAGAGCCAGGATCCGGAGTGGGATGCGCTGCGCATCACCATCGCGCGCGAGCAAGGGGCCGATACGCGCCAGATTCTGCAGATGGCCGAGGAGGCGCTCGAGCGGGAGGCTTACTACTATCCGTTGCACAATGCAGTGACCCGCGCGCTGCTGCCGCGGTGGGGCGGCAGCAAAGAGGCGGTTGAACAGTACGTGCAGTGGGCCCTGGCATATTCAGCTCCGCGGGAAGGCACGCAGGCCTACGCGCGGATCTATTACTACATTGCACGCAGCGACACCGACGGTGACCCGGGCTCTGAGATGAGTGAGATGGGCGGTGCCCTCTGGCCACCCATGCAGCAGAGCCTCGCCGAACTGTTGCAGGCGTATCCGAGCGCGTTCAATCGCGATCTCGCCCGTGCGATCAGCTGCCTCTGCGGACGCATCCAGGCCACGCGTGACCTCGGCCGCGCCGTCACCGTGGACATCAATCCGGTTGCCCCATGGGATTCGAGCCAATGGCGACACACGTGCAATGAGTGGGCCTTCGAGGGCAAGCACGTGCAGGGCTCGCTGCCGCAGCGCGCGCGCGCTTACCTCAGTTATTTCCGCGGCTTCGGGGATGCCTTCTGGCAGCGCATTCGCATGGCGGCCTTCTTTGCCTTTTTTCTGATCGAAGGCGGGCTCGCGCTGCTGGCGAAGCTGTGGTCGGCCCAGGCGCCGGGGTGGCCCAGCTCCGAAGCCGCCGACCGAGCCTTCAATCCCATGGAGTATCCGCGTACCTACGCAGTCGCGGCCGCGCGCGAACCGAACTTCATTCGTCTGGCGATATGGATGTTCCTCCTGGGAGGCGCCAGCACGTTTCTGCTGGCTCAGGCTGACTCACCCGACCCGCTCGAGACGCAAATCGTCATGGCAGGATGCGTGATGGTGGCGGTCACCGGTGCACTGATGATCTTCAGCAGGCTGAGCGCGCGGATCGTGCTGAGCTCGGATGGGGTTACCGTGCGGGCCCTGGTGGGCGGGGCGCAAATGCAGCGGCAGGACATCCTCGGCGTGCGCGAGTACCCGTGCGGCAAAGGACCGCGCCTGATCGAACTTGTGTCCCGTCACCCTGGGGCGGCACCGCTGCGGCTGCCGCCGGCATGGAACGAGGATAAGGCCTTCCGAGCGTGGTTCGATTCTTTGCCGGCACTCGCGCTGCCGGAAGCGCGTGAGGGGAGCGTGCACGCGACACAAGCCGCACTCAAAGCACGCACCGTGCACGATTAAGCATTCAACCATCCGGCGCACGGCCGCGGCCGTCTGGGAGCGGCGGTCAGCCGGGTGAAGGCTGGAGGCTCTTCGTGCCAGGACGCTTATGCAATGGAGCGTACCACGCCACCGTCGGCGCGCAGCGCGGACCCCGTCGTTGCCGAAGCTCGCTCACTGCAGATATACGTGATCAGTGAAGCAATTTCCCAGGGGTCCGCAAACCGTTGCAGTACGGAGGACGGACGCGCGTCATGGAAGAACTCCCGCTCGACCTCGGCGGGGCTCTTCGCCTGCGACGCCGCCATTTGCCTCACAAAAGCGCCAACGCCCTCGGACGCTGTGGGACCGGGCAGTACGCTGTTCACGGTGACCTTTGTTCCGCTCAGAGTTTCGGCCAAACCGCGCGCCACGGCCAGCTGCGCGGTCTTGGTGACGCCGTAATGAATCATCTCAACCGGAATCTGTAGCGCCGATTCGCTCGACACAAATACGATGCGGCCCCAGTTTCTGTCGCGCATGCCGGCGACGTAATGGCGGGACAACCGAATACCACTCATGACGTTGCTTTGAAAAAAGCGCAGCCAATCGGCGTCCGAGATCTCGGCAAAGGGCTTTGGCTCAAACACCCCCATGTTATTGACGAGGATGTCGAACTCCGGGTACGCCCCGATCACCTGCGCGCAGCCGGCGGCGTTGCTGAGATCCGCCGCGATTCCCTCGACCCAGGCACCGCTCACGACTTTTTTGATCCTGGATATTGCGAGATCGACCCGGGTTTGCGTTCGGCCGTTAACAACGACATGCGCGCCCTCACCCGCAAGGCTTTCGGCGGTCGCAAATCCGATTCCGGCCGTAGAGCCGGTCACCAGGGCGCGTTTGCCCTGCAGTCCGAGATCCATGTTCTGCAGCTCCTTAGCTTACGCACTTCTGACACTACGACGCTCCGGCAGGAGTGGACAACCTGCCAGAAGAGGGAGCTTGGCGGAGGGCCGCATTGCAGTCTGGGCGCCAGGAGGCGCCCGTGCCGAGCAGAGCTTATTGAAGATCGATGTCGCCACTGAACACGACCTTCAGACTAAGGCCCGCCACCTCCAGCGTCATTTTTGCAGGAAATGATTCGGTGCCCGATATGGCACCGCCAGCCGCCGCGCTGGCTACCGCATGCTCAATCGCCCGCTGCGAGCTGATGCCGACTGTCTTTAGGAACCGTCGTATGCTGAGATTTAGCGCTTCTTCGTTCATGGGATGCTTCCATCTTTTCGGACTGAGCGGTTTGCCGTTACGCTGGGGACGCGTGTTTGGCGCCTGAGTGACCTAGTAAGAATACGACTCACCGGGTATCGATCAGATAATAAGCCGCAGTGTCTGCAACGGCCCGTGCGAGGGAGGCCCGGGGACGTAGCGGGTCGCAGGCGGTGAGCGCAGGGACGTGTCGGTACGGCCAGGTTTCGGAAAAAGGCCCCCGACCAGCGGTGGTTCGCGCTTAATGCTTCTCCACACGGCAAAATGACAACCCTATGCTAGACAGTAAGGTACTTCTGCGCGCAGAAGGGCTGCGGCGCGAAGCCGCCGGCAAGCTCATCGTGCGTGAGGCCAGCTTTTCCCTGGCTGCCGGGGAGGTCGTGGCCGTCACCGGGCCGAGCGGGGCGGGCAAGTCGAGTCTCTTGCGTCTGCTGAACCGCCTGGACGCTGCCAGCGCGGGCCGCGTGCTGCTGGCCGATGCGGATACCACCGCACTCGATGTGCACGAGTTGCGGCGGCGTGTGGGCATGGTGATGCAACAGGCGAATCTGTTTCCGGGAACAGTGGCCCAGAATGTCGCCTATGGGCCGTCGCTGCGCGATGTCGTGCTGAAGGCGGATGAGGTGGAGGAGCTGTTGCACACGGTCGGCCTGGCCGGCTACGCGAAGCGCGACGTGGCCGCCCTTTCCGGGGGCGAGGCGCAGCGGATATCCCTGGCGCGCACGCTCGCGAATCGTCCGCAGGTGCTGTTACTGGATGAGCCGACTTCGGCGTTGGACGATGCCGCGAAACGCGTGGTGGAGGAGGCTCTGCGGTCCGCGATGGCGTACATGGCGGGCGCATGCCTCATCGTGACTCACGACGCGTCGCAGGCGGCGCGCCTGGCCCAGCGCACTTTGTTGATGGAGAGCGGTGTGCTGCGAGATGAGCCGCAGAAAGATGCACCGGGAGGTCCCAATGTTTGATCAGTGGGTGCATTCGCAAGCAGCACTGGGCCTGGCCCAGGCGATGGTGGTGTGCGCTCTGGCGCTGGCAGTGGCCTGGCTCGGGCATCTGCGCAAGCTGCAACTGGGGCGCGAGACCATCCTCGCCCTGGTGCGCGGCCTGCTGCAGATGTTGGCCGTGGGCCTGGTACTCGTGTGGCTGCTGAAGGGCGCGCCTTGGTGGAGCATTCCGGCTCTCGTGGCGATGTGCGCCACGGCCGCACAGATGGCGCAGCGCAAGATGAAGTCCGTCCCGCACGCTTACTGGATTTGTCTGCGCGCCATCGCGACCGGATCCGCGGTGGTGATCGTCACCATGGTGTTGACCCATGTAATTGCCTACAAGCCGACGGCCCTTGTTCCCCTGGGATCGATGATCATTGCAGGCTCCATGAATACCTGCTCGCAGGTGTTGGAGCGCTTCGCCAGCGATCTGAAGCTGAACGCCGGGCGCGTGGAGGCTGCGCTGGCATTGGGCGCAAGCTCCTCGCAGGCGGCGCTGCCGTATGCGAAAAACTCGACCAACGCGGCGTTGATCCCGAGCCTGAACTCGCTGCGCTCGCTGGGCATCGTCTGGATTCCCGGGTTCGCGGCGGGCATGCTGCTGGCCGGAAGCGACCCGGTGTATACGGCTATTTACCAGTTCATCGTCATCGCCATGCTATACGCGGCCAGTGGGCTCACGGCGCTGGTGGCCGCTTCAGGATATGAGGCGGCGGCCTTTGATGAGGAGCGCCTGGTGGCAGCGCGGTGAGACGCGTACCTGGGGCCTCTGCGGCTGGTGGTCGGCTTTTAGACCCAACAAAGTTTTCTGACCGAACGCGGTTGCCCGCACTGAACCTATGATCCCCTTATCTGTGCTTGATCTTTCGCCCATCAATCTTGGGGGCACAGCCGCGCAATCGTTCCGTAATACGCTCGATCTGGCGCGTCATGCCGAGCGCTGCGGATACCGGCGTTTCTGGCTCGCCGAGCACCACGGCATGCCGGGCATCGCGAGTGCCGCGACGGCGGTTCTGATCGGCTACGTGGCAGGCGGCACGTCCACGATCCGCGTAGGCGCCGGCGGCGTCATGCTGCCGAACCATTCCCCCTTGGTGATCGCCGAGCAATTTGGCACGCTCGAGTCACTGTACCCGGGCCGCATCGATCTGGGCCTTGGCCGCGCGCCCGGTTCTGACTCACTCACCGCGCAAGCGCTGCGGCGCAACCTCAACTCGGACCCGGAGGAATTTCCGCGCGACGTACTGGAACTCGCCGATTATTTCGCGGAATCCCCGCGCCAGGCGGTGCGCGCCATACCCGGCGTGGGACTCAACGTGCCTCTTTGGATTCTGGGCTCCAGTTTGTTTGGCGCTCAAGTGGCGGCGGCGCTTGGCTTGCCCTACGCGTTCGCATCGCATTTTGCGCCGGCCCAGATGATGGAAGCGATCCGGCTGTATCGCTCCCACTTTCGGCCTTCGCGACAGCTGCGCCAACCCTATGTGATGCTCGGCTTTAATGTATTTGCCGCCGATACACTGGAGGAGGCGCAGTTTCGCGCAAGCTCGATGCAGCAGGCATTCGTAAATCTTCGAAGCGGGCGCCCCTCGCAACTGCCGCCACCTGTGGAGGGTTACATCGAGCGTATCGGCCCGCAGCAGCGCGCGATTCTCGATCAGGTCCTGGCGTGCAGCTCCGTGGGCACGCCCAAGACGGTATGCGCGGATTTGCGGAACTTCGCGGCGCGGACCGGGTCGGATGAGCTGATGATCACCTCTCAGATCTTTGATCACGCCGCGCGGCTGCGTTCGTTTGAGATTGCGGCGCAATCGCTGGTTTAGACCGCGCGGTCTGCTCCTCGAGCACCAGGGCCGCTGCACTGCGATGCCGGAAAAATAAAGTGACAGAGCCCAGCGAACAGACGGATTCACGCTCGCTGATAGGGATCCGGGTCACCGTTGGGTGCCAATGTAATCAATAGCTTGCAGGTTGCCGCGATCAACCGGCGGATTTTCGGTAACTTAGGTCGTGCGCGCGAGGGGCCCCTGCGGGAAGGAGATTTGCGATGCGTATCAGCCAGATTCTTCCGACCAAACGCTCGGACGTCGTCAGCGTCTTGCCGACGGCCAAAGTGAGCACCGCGATCGCGCTCATGAAGCGCGAACACGTCGGCGCGGTTCTTGTCCTCGATGAGGACAGGCGCCTGCTCGGAGTGCTTTCGGAACGCGACATTGTGCACTCGCTTGACCTGCACGCTGCTGCTCCCTTCGAACGGCAGGTGAGCGAGGTGATGCGTCGTGACAGTCCGGTCGCCAGCGCGCAGGACACGGTGCAGTCGGTGGTGCAGACCATGACGGTGACTCGGGCGCGGCACGTGCCCGTTCTTGAGCGGGGCCGCGTGATCGGCGTCGTGAGCATTGGCGACATCGTCAAATCGCGCCTCGACGAGAAAATCCTGGAGAACGCGGTATTGCAGGACCTCGCGCGCGCTCGCGTGATCGCCAAGTAACTCGCGACTGTTGACACGAGCGCGAACCGCGCATGGGCCGGGCGGATAGATCGGCAGGCGACAGGTGCAGCGTGAGGAGTCTCGTGAATCGGGTGCTGGGCCGCTACTGACGCCCGCCGAACCGTGAGCAAAGAATAAATCGCCTCTTGTACAGTCCCTGCTCAGCCCCTGCGCTTGATCGGCGCGCTCAGCGCTCAACGACCAGCAGCGTCGACGTGGCCGATGCATAGAGCGTTCCATTTGCATCGGTCAACGCGGCTTCCGTGTAGCCGACGCGCCGGCCGAGCGAGACGACGCGGCCCTCGGCCCGGACCATGCCCGTCTCGCGCGTCATGGCTTTGTGAAAGGCGACCTTCAGCTCGAGCGTCACATAGCTCTGTGCGCCAGTAAGACGCGAGTGCAGCGCGCATCCGCAGGCGGAGTCGAGCAACGTCGCCGCATAACCGCCGTGCACCAGACCGAGCGGGTTGTACGCGTGCATGCCGGGTTTGCCGGCGAACACAGCCCGTCCGAGCTCGATCTCGACGAGGTTGAAGTCCAGGGACACGGCGATGCCCGGGCGCTGACCGGCCGCCATGAACTGGCGCATTTGATCCAGGCCGGAGGGCGCCGGGGCGCTTTTTTCATCAGCGGAGCTCATGGCCCAGTTCCTCCTTAGCCTGCCAGCAGTGCTTCAGCCTCCTTAAAGAGCACCGGATCCACGCGCGCCCCGGATGCGATGGCGTTCTCGTCAACCTGCTCCGGCCGCGATGCGCCGATAATCGCCGCTGCGACATTGGGTTGGCGCAGGACCCACGCCAGCGCCAGCTGTGGCAAGGAGAGCTCAGCCCGTGCGGCGATTTTCTTCACGGCCTGTACGGCACGCAAGGTTGCGGACGCGAACCAGCTCGGATTCAGAAACGCACCCATCGCACGATCGGCCGCACGACTGTCCGCGGGCAGCGGCGCACCCGGCAGATACTTTCCGGTGAGCACCCCTTGTGCGAGCGGCGACCACACGACCTGTGAGATGCCGGACCTTGCGGATAAGTCCAGTAATCCGTGCTCCGGATCGCGATGCAGCAGCGAGTATTGCGGTTGGCTCGATACAAAGCGCGCAACATCCGGCAGTGCCAGCGCCGCCTCGATGCGCTCGAGGGGCCATTCCGAGAAACCGATATAGCGCACCTTGCCCGCGGTCACCGCCTCAGTCAGCGCCTGCAGGGTTTCGGCAAGCGGCGTATCAAAGTCGTAGCGATGACACTGATACAGGTCGATGTACTCGACCCGGAGGCGTTTGAGGGAGGCATCCAGCTGCTTGTGCACCTGTACACGCGACAAGCCCCGATCGACCGGGCTCATGGGGAAGAACAATTTGGTCGCCAGGATGTAGCTGTCCCGCCGGACCCCGACCAGCGCTTCGCCCAGAACGCTCTCTGCGATGCCGCCCCCATAGACGTTAGCGGTGTCCAGGAAATTGATGCCACGGTCGAGCGCGCGATGCACGCACTCGATGGCAGCCTGCTTGCGCGCAGAATCCGAGAAGGTGAGCCACGAACCGAAGCCGATCTCGGAAACCTGCAGGTTGCTGTTCCCCAGGGTGCGATATTTCATGGGAGTCTCCCATCGCGATCAGAACGACGCTCGCGCGGTGACAAAACGCGAACGGCGAATACGCCGCCCAACTCAAACGTGCGCTCACGATGTTGGCACAAACGCGGTAGAGCCATGAACCGATCGTAGCTTAACGCGCGCTGAACGTAAGCGCACTGCTGTTCTCAAGGCGCGCGCAGACCGTGCGGGGTGTAGCTCTCATCCTACAGCCTGTTAGCGCCGTGCCCGATCGATGCCCCTTCTGTGCCGTGCGATGTTAGTTCTGCCGTTCGCGCGTCTCGCGAGGGAGTCAGATGATTAAGCGTCGGATAGTTGCCATCTTCGCACTTGGGCTGTTCGCCATCGGTGCGCACGGGTTCCGTACTGCCGAAGCGCAGGTGGCGGTTTCGATCACTGTCGCTCCGCCGCCACTGCCCGTGTACGAGCAGCCGCCGATTCCGGCGCCCGGCTACATCTGGACCCCGGGATACTGGAGCTACGGACCGGACGGGTACTTCTGGGTGCCGGGCACGTGGGTGCAGCCGCCGGCGATGGGCCTTTTATGGACCCCGGGCTATTGGGGCTGGTCTGACGGAGTCTTTCTCTGGAACGCGGGATTTTGGGGGCCGCAGATCGGGTTCTACGGCGGCGTGAACTACGGCTTTGGTTACCCGGGTCGCGGCTACGAGGGCGGCTATTGGCGTGGCAATCAGTTCTATTACAACCGCACGGTCAACAACATCACCAATGTGCAAATCACCAACGTCTACACCAAGACGGTGGTGAACAACGTCACGGTCAACCACGTGAGTTACACCGGGGGCCCCGGAGGTGTTGCTGCGCGCCCGACCGCCGAGGAGCAACAGGTCGCCCGCGCGCCGCACACGCCGCCCACCTCGGTGCAAACGCAACATCAGGACAGCGCCCGCTCACAGCACGAGCTGTTGGCGTCGGTGAATCGGGGCAAGCCGCCGATTGCGGCGACCTCAAAGGCCGGCGACTTCTCCGGCCACGTGGTCAGTGCGAGCCGCGCGGGCGGCCCGCTACCTGCCGGGGTGACCAAAGGGCCGGCGGCGCCGGCGACGGCGACGCGCCCGGCACCACAACCGGGCAGCACCGGTGCCGCCCCCATCCACGCCCGCGACCTGCCTGCGCTTCCCGCGCCGCCGCGTCCCTCGGAAACAGCGACGGACGAAGAGAAGAATTACGCACTCCGGCAGTCGCAGCTGCAGGCGCGCCAGAACCAGGAGCGCGAGCAGTTGGCGCAGCAGCAGGCGCGCGATCACGCCAGTCTGCCGAAGCAAGGCAATAACACCCAGGCGCTGGCGGCGATGGAGCGCCAGCACCAGCAGCAGACGCAGCAGCTGCAGCAGCGTCACAGCGCCGAGCAGCAGCAGGCCCAACGGCCGGCGCCCCATGCGCCCCCGGGGCACGAAGCCCCGCACTAGGCGGCTCGCGCAGCCCATTTTTTTCCGGAACCTTAAAGGAGATCACAGATGATTAAGCGCACTCTCGGAAGTCTTATGGCCCTCGTACTTCTGCTGGGCACGGCGGCGGCTTGGGCGGATACGGACCCGTATCAGGGGGCGATCACGCTCTTTAGGAACGCCGGCCAGAGCGCGGCGTTCTTCGACCACAGCTACGGTTACGCGGTGTTTCCGACCGTCGGTAAGGGCGGTTTCGTGGTCGGTGGCGCGCACGGCACCGGTCGCGTATACGTGCACGGGCACTACGTCGGGGATACCTCGCTCACGCAGGTCAGCGTCGGCTTTCAGGCCGGCGGACAGGCTTACAGCCAGATCATCTTCTTCGAGAACAAGGCCGCCTTTGACGATTTCTCCAAGGGCAATTTTGAGTTCGGGGCGGACGTGCAAGCGGTCGCGATCACCGCCGCGGCCGGTGCGGATGTGGGCACCACGGGTGCCAGCGCCAGCGCCAGCGGGGGCATGAAGGACGCGCGCACGGCCGGCAAGTACTACAAGGGTCTCGCGGTCTTCACGATCGTGAAGGGCGGCGCGATGTACCAGGCGACCGTGGCGGGACAGAAGTTCAGCTATTCGCCCAAAGCGTAGAGTAGGGGCCCTCACACGCCTGCGGCACGTTCCGGCGTGCCGCAGGCCCGTTTGCTCTTCGGCCAAGCACGACTGAGCAAGCCGCGCAAGCGCGGACCTGTTCTTGGGTTTTACCGGCCGACGCCTTTTTTCTGTCGCTTCTAGAATAGCCGGCATGCTCGTTCATGTGCGTCGCTGCTATATCGGTTGTGCCTTAATTCTTGCTGCCGCCGCTGCGGCGGCGGATCCCGCCCCGTTTGATCTTGCCGGACCGACCCTGGAGCTCGAGGTCACGCGCGCAGGAATCACGCTGCCGGCCGCGCGCGTCCCGAGCCTTGCGGCGGGGGATCGTCTGTGGCTGAAGGCGGACCTGCCGGATCAGCAGTCCGCGCATTACCTGATGGTCGCCGTGTTTCTGCGCGGCGCCACGAATCCGCCACCGCCGAATTGGTTTACGCGCTGCGACACCTGGGCAGGCAAGTGCGCAAAGGAGGGCGTGACGCTGACGGTGCCCAAGGAGGCGCAGCAGCTGCTCGTATTTCTTGCGCCTGAGACGGGCGGAGATTTCAAGACCCTCGTCGATGCGGTGCGGGGTCGCCCCGGGGCGTTCGTACGGACCTCGCAGGACCTGAATCAGGCGAGTTTGGATCACTCGCGTCTGGAGAGTTATCTGGCCGCGATTCGCTCTCTTGCAGAGAGCGATCCTGGGCGGCTGAAAGATGCCGCTCCGCTTCTGGCACGCAGTCTTGCCATCAAAGTGGACGAAAAGTGTCTGGACAAGATGGCAGTGCTGCAGGCGTCGTGCCTCATGCAGGGTCGCGAGTCGATGATCCTGAACGACGGGCACAGCGCCTCGTTGGCCCAGGCCCTCACTTCGGGACCCGCGAGTGATCTGGCCATGGAGGCGAGCAACACGGCGCAACTCAAGAGCGGCTACTACGGGCCCTTCATTGGGTCGATATTTGATATCGCGCGTATCTTCGATTCCTTTCACACCGCACAGTACCAGTACATCCCCGCGCTCTCCTCGGCGCGCGAGCGGCAATTGGTGCTGACGCTCAACGCGCCGCCGTCCTTCCACGACCCGAAATCGGTGTTGGTACTGGCGCTGCCGGCGGTCGAGACTCCACAGTTGCCACCGCTGCATGCAGTCGACCCCAAGGAAGTAATCTGTGCCCGCAAGAACCCGCTGGTTCTGCCGGTGGAGGGCGCGCCGCTGGTGTTCTCCACCGGCTTTGCGCACGGCATGACCCTCAAACTCACGACCAAGGACGGCAGGTTCCTCGAGCTGCCAGCCACCGCGGATGCTGAGCGCGGCGGGTTTCTCATCGACACCACGGCCTTGCAGAACGCGTCGCTCGGCGGGGCCGGCGGCCACGGTCGGCTGCAAGGATACTGGGGGTTCGACCCCTACCAGGGGCCGGGCTTTGAAATCGCCGAGTCCGGCACGCCCAGCTGGGAGCTGGTTGCGGGCGATGAACCCGCCTTGATCGTCGGTCGCCAGGACACCGTTCACATTCGTGCGGCCGATGCGCATTGCGTTGCGGCCGTTGCTGTCAAGGATTCTGCGGGCAGGGAAACCAATCTTGAATGGAAAACGTTGCCGGGCGATCAGCTGGAAATCAAGATTCCGCTGCAGGACGTGCCGCCCGGGGCACTGACGCTGCTGGTGCGCCAGTACGGTAACAGTGAACCGCAGCGCCTCGTACTGCACGCCTACGCGGAGGCCAGCCGGCTGGAAAGCTTCACGCTGCATGCGGGCGACAATCAGGGTGTTTTGCGGGGAACCCGACTCGATGAGGTTGACGCCCTTGAGGTGAAGGGCCAAGAGTTTGCCCCGGGGCCTCTCAGCAGCGCGGAGGGGCATGACGAGCTCACGATGGTGGCGCAGTCGGCGCACGCACTCGCCCAGTTCAGACCGGGCGACCTCACCCGGGCACGGGTGTCGCTTAAAGATGGTCGCACGCTCGAGGTGAAAGTCTCTGTCGAGGCCGCGCGCCCGAGTGCGAGCCTCATCGACAAGAGTGCGCAGAATTCCACGCCCGGCACCAGCCTCGACATCCACTTATCCGGCGCGGATGAACTGCCGCAGGATGCGCAGCTGACATTTTCGCTGCGCGCGCAGGTGCCCCCGAAGTTCAGCCGGCAGGAGAAGATTGAGGTAGCGACCGAGGAGGGCACCGCGATGGTGCTGGATGCTACCAGCGGTGCGGTAACCTTTCAGAATCCGCGGATCGCGATCGTGACCTTCAACCCCGCCAGGACGCTCGGATCCTCAGCATTCGGTGCCCTGAGATTCCGCATCATCAGTGAAGGCGTCGCGGGTGACTGGCATGCACTGGCCACCCTTGTGCGCTTGCCGCTGCTCAAGGCGCTCGAGTGCCCCGAACCTTCGGACACGCCCTGCGTACTCACCGGGGTCAACCTGTTCCTGCTCGACTCGGTGTCCGATGATGCGAACTTCAACCAAGCGGTGCGCGTCCCGGATGGTTTCCCCGGAGGGGCGCTACAGGTGCCGCACCCGCTCGCCGGACAGCTGTACGTGAAACTCAGAGACGATCCGCAAGTCGTCAGCGTGCTCAAAGGACCGACAGGATCCGAGAACGCCGCAGGCCGCGCGCAAGGGACTGCGGCGCCCACCGGCTCGGTGAGCGCCGCAGCGCCTCATCAGGGTCCCGAACGTTAAATAGCCCTAGGACAGGCCGGGAATCTAGAAACCCCAGGTCGCCCAGTACGGGGCTTCACCGGCGGCTTCCGATTCCTCGTACTCGCACGGATAATGCTGGGACTGCTCTTCTTCTTCAGGCAGGTCATGCTCCGCGCTCTCCATGGAGAGCGGCATTGCACCAAGAGGCTCGTCCCGCGCTCCCGGGGTCCTCTGATGAAGACGGAGCCGAAGAATTCCACGGCCAGTTGTTCGCGTGCGGTTCATGACGACCAGTCCCTTGCTGCATGAATGCCTGCATTGGGGCCTATATTCTCCTGCCGCCGCAGCGCGCAGTGTAGGCACGGCTCCAGTCTACGCGTAGGAGAAGCCACGCGTCGCGCCATGGCAACACTTCAGCTAAGGTGCGGCTTGAGGTAGGACGGTCGAGGACATTTTTCATGAGGTATTTCGCGGGGCTGGCAGCGTTTCTTATCTGTCTGTGTGTGGCGTCACGCACCTTCGCCGCGCCCGACGCTTCGCCCTACGATGTGCTGATCCGCGGCGGTACCCTCTACGATGGCTCCGGCTCGACTCCTTATATTGGCGAGGTGGCGATCCGCAAGGATCGAATCGCCTATGTGGGACCGCATGCGCCCGGGCGCGCCCGCGAGAGCATCGATGCCCGCGGCAAGGCGGTCGCGCCCGGATTCGTCAACATGCTGGCGCATCCGGAGGAGTCACTGATCGAGGATGGGCGCGCACTGAGTGACCTGCGCCAGGGGGTTACCCTCGAAGTCATCGGCGAGGACTCCATGGGCCCGCTCAGCCCCGAGATGAAGCGCCGTGCTCTTGAGCGACAAGGCGACATCAAGTACGCCATCGACTGGACCACCCTCGGAGAATATCTGCAAAAGCTGCAGAAGAAGGGCATCGCGCCGAACGTGGCCTCGTACGTGGGTGCGGCCACCGTGCGCACCAACATCCTCGGGGAAAAGGACGTCGCGCCGACCCCCGCCCAACTTGAGCAGATGCGTGCACTCGTGCGCCAGGCGATGGAAGAGGGTGCCGTGGGCGTTACCACGGCACTGATCTACGCACCGAACACCTTTGCCAAGACCCCCGAGCTGACCGCGTTGGCGAGCGAAGCGGCCCGCTGCGGGGGCATCTACAGTGCGCACATGCGCAGCGAGGGTGACCGTCTGATTGAGGCCGTGCAGGAGACCATCGACATCGCCAGGGCGTCCGGGGCGCCCGCGGAGATCTACCACCTGAAGGTCGCCGGCGAGCGCAACTGGGGTAAGCTCGATGCGCTGATCCAGAAGATTGACGCGGCACGCGCGGCCGGCACGCGCATCACCGCGGACATGTATGTCTACACCGCCGGTGCCACCGGTTTCGACGCCGCCATGCCGCCTTGGGTGCAGGACGGGGGGCTTGAAGCCTGGATTGCCCGGCTGAAAGATCCGGCGATTCGCGCGCGCGTTGTGCAGGAGATGCGCGACCCCGCGCCGCCCTGGGAGAATCTGTACGCCGCCGCGGGCGCACAGGGTACGCTGCTGCTCGCCTTTAAGAATCCGGCACTGAAGCCGCTCACCGGCAAGACACTCGCGGCGGTGGCGCAGATGCGCAACGAGAGCCCCGAGGATGCCGTGATCGACCTGGTCATCGAGGACGGCTCGCGCGTTGGCGTGGCGTACTTCCTGATGTCCGAGGACAACGTGCGCCGCGAAGTAGCGCTCCCCTGGGTCAGTTTCGACTCCGACGCCGACGCTCCGGCCCCTGAGGGCGTGTTTCTCAAGACCAGTCGCCATCCACGCACCTATGGAAACTTTGCGCGCGTGCTCGCCAAGTACGTGCGCGAGGAGCACGTCATCACGCTGCAGGAGGCGATCCGCAAGCTCTCCGCCTTTCCGGCTGCGACGCTCTCACTCACCGATCGCGGTACTCTCAGGGCGGGGAGTTTTGCGGATGTCGTGATCTTCGACCCTGCGACCATCCAGGATCACGCAACCTACGAGCACCCGCACCAGTTGGCGACGGGCCTCGATGAGGTGTGGGTCAACGGCGTGCGCGCCCTGCGTCACGGTGAGGCTACCGGGGCCGCCAGCGGGCGTGCGGTGCGGGGCCGCGCGTGGCGCGGAGCGGACGGCGGCGGTTGTCGCCGCAGCGCTGAGGATTGGAGCTGGAGCCGTTGACAGGCCGTGAGCCGCATGCGTAAACCAAGACGATGACGGCCGCCGGCGAGCCAGGGCCGCCCCTCGCATCTGCCGCGGCGCCGCCGGATCGCTGGTACGTGCTGGCGGTGCTGACCGCAGTCTACGCACTCAACATCGCAGATCGCTTCTCCATCTCGACCGTCATCGAGCCGATCCGACAGGAGTTGCACCTGAGCGATGGCCGCGTGGGCTTCCTTACCGGCGTCGCGCTCGGCCTCTTCTACGTGACCCTCGGCATCCCGATCGCCGCGTTTGCGGATCGCGCCAATCGCCGCAACATTCTGGCGCTGGCGCTTGCCCTCTGGTCCGCCATGACCACGTTGTGCGGTTTTGCCAGAAATTCTCTCCATCTGCTCCTGGCACGCTTCGGCGTCGGCATCGGCGAGGCGGGCGGCACGCCCCCCTCCACATCGATACTCGCCGACAAGTTTCCGCCGGCGCGCCGTCCGATGGCGCTGACCCTCTACGCGCTCGGAGCGTGTCTTGGCGCGTGGCTCGGTTCATCGGTGGCGGGCGCGGCGGCCGAGCGTGGAGGCTGGCGGGCGGCATTTCTGGTGCTCGGCATGCCAGGCCTTGCACTGTCCGGGATCGTGTGGCTGACGATTCGCGAACCGCAGCGCGGGGCACTCGACAGGACCGCGCGCGTTCAGCCCAGTGCATTCTCAGCGACGCTGCGCTACATCGCCACCCAGCGCTCGGCGGTGCATCTGCTCGTGGGGGGCTCAGTGGCCACGCTCTGGAGCTGGGGACTGATGTGGTGGACGCCGGCATTCCTGCAGCGCTCTCACCACTTGAGCGTCGGTCAGGCGGGTGAGCTGCTCGGGCCGATGCATCTTGTGGCGGGCACGGCCAGCACGCTGCTCGCCGGCTGGCTGCTCGGGCGCCCCGCGGCCGCCGATCCGCGCTACGTGGCGCGCCTGCTCGCCGGAGTGGTCCTCCTCACGACCCTGCCGTCCATCGCGGTCTACTGGGTGACTTCACAGAGCGCGGCAACCGTGTTGCTGTGGCTCTTCGTACCGGGTGTGTATTTCTACATCGGGCCGATACTCGGCCTGCTGCAGAACGTGATTCCCGCAAACATGCGTGCCACCGCCTGCGCCCTGCTGCTGTTCCTGGCCAACGTAGGCAATCTTGTCGTCGCGCCGCAACTGGTCGGCTGGCTCAGTGACTGGTTCAAAGATTCCTTCGGCGCGGGCCCGGAGTCGCTGCGCTGGGCGCTCTTGCTGCTTGCGCCGACGGGGTTCTGGGCGGCGTGGCACCTGTGGCGCAGCGGACTTACGATCCGCGAGGATGAGGCGCGCGCCACTTAGTAACGAATTGCGTCCGACGCCTGCGCCGTGACGAGTCCCGCTCACGCCGGCCCGCTGACCTGCCGGATTCGAATCGCCCTAGACTTGCGCAATGGCTTTTACCGAGTCGCTGTTCCCGCACAGCCCGCTGCACAGCACGCGCCTGCGTTCGCGCGCGACGTACGAAGTGCGCGCTCCTCCGGAGGAGGATCCGGTTGAGGCCGCAACGCCCGGTTCCTGGGGCATCATTTGGAGCGTCGGCGGTGTGTGCTGGTTCATCGTCACGTGTACGGCGCTGCTGTGGGCGCTGCCCGCGAGCGGCACGCAGACAGACGGGATCTATATCGCCTCCACGGCGGCACGCGCGACCCAGCATCTGATGGTGTTCCTGGTGGCCGCGCTCGGCTATCGTGCCGCGATCGCACTCGGGTGGCCCGGCGGCCGAGCCGCGCAGGCACGGGTCGTGCTGGTGAATGCCCTGATGGCACTCGCCGTGGCGACTTTTGCCCCAGGTGCGCTGCTGCTCGCCGCGGGGTTCATTGACGGGCGCCTGCCGCAGATGCGCGCTTCGTTTGAGGTGTGGTCGCAGTCTCCGAGCTGGCAGTACTGGGCCATGTCGCTGCGGTTCTTTCTGCCGCCCTATATTCTCGGCCTGTGCGCCATCGCTCTGGCGCTCTTGAGGCGGCGGCAGCACCGCGAGGCGTTGCGCGCCGCCGAGCTCGCCAGCGCCTGCGGCGCGGCGCGCATGGCCATGCTGTCGGCGCAGCTGCAGCCGCACTTTCTGTTCAACTCCCTGCACGCGATCAGCGTGCTCATCGATGAGAGTCCGCGCCAGGGCTCCGCCATGCTCGCGCGGCTCGGAGACTTCCTGCGGCACGCGCTCGAAAGCAGCCACCGGCCCTGGATGGACGTGGCGACCGAATTGGCGGGGCTGGAGGCTTACCTGGCCGTGCAGCAGATGCGCTTTTCCGATGGGTTGCGGATCGCCATCGAGGCGAGCCCGGAGTCCCTGGGAGCGTGTGTGCCGGCGCTGCTGCTGCAGCCGCTGGCGGAGAACGCCATCGAACACGGACGTGATGACTCAGGCTCTATACTGCACGTGCGCGTCGCCGCCTCCGTCATCGCCGAGCGGCTGTGTATCGTGGTGAACAACAGCAGCCCGCAGCTGAGCACCGATCTGCCCCCGGAGCGCTACGGCCACGGACTGGCGAATGTGCAGCTGCGGCTGCGCGCCGCGTACGGGGACGACGCCGCACTTACCGTGGGACCGGACCCGCAGGGCGGGACGAGCGCCTTCCTCGACCTGCCCCTGCGCGACTTCGCGACGGTGCGGCCGCAGAGGCAGTAGTGCGGATGAGCGCGGCGATCTCGACACTGGTGGTGGACGATGAGCCCCTGGCGCTGAAGAGGGTGTTGCGACTGCTGAAGGATGATCCGGACATCCACGTGGTCGGCACCTTCAGCTCAGCACCGGAAGCTGCCGAGCACGCGCGCGAACACGCGCCGCAGCTCATGCTGCTCGATATCCGCATGCCGGAGCTTGATGGCTTTGAGCTGGTCGCAACGCTCGCCGAAGGCGGCGTGCGCCCATATGTCATCTTCGTGACGGCCTTTACCGACCGTTCCATGGACGCCTTCGGCATCGGCGCCATTGATTATCTGCTGAAACCCTTTGACGACGAGCGCTTCGCGCGCGCCATCAGCCGTGCCAAGTCGCTCATCAGATCGGCTTCGGATGCAGCCACCCCAGCGCCGCAGCCTCCTGTGCCTGACCGTACGCGCCTCCTGCTCTCCGGGCGCGGTAAGGTCGTGGTGCTGTCGATGCGCGACATCGAGTTCGTGCAGGCGGCCGCCAAGCATGTGAGGATCTACGCGGGGGGCCGTTGCTTTTCTTTTCGGCAGCCCCTGGGGCTGCTCGAGCAGCGCCTGGATGCCGCCAGCTTCGTGCGTGTGCATCGCTCGACGCTCGTCAATATCGAGCATATCGCGGAGATGCACCCGCTGTTTCACGGCGACTACGAACTCGTCCTGCGCCGCGGAACGCGCCTCACGCTCAGCCGCCGCTACCGCGATCGCCTGGCGCCGTTCCTGCTCAAGAGTTAACCCGGCAGGTGCAGTTCTACCGTGCGACTGCGCACGCTCCCCAGGCGCATGTGCCCACGCCAGTGCGGCGCGCGCCAGTACACCGTATCGCGCCGCCGGACGATATGACCGCGCACGTGATGGAAGCGGGGCGCGCGGCGCAGCGTCCCGGAGCTCTCAGCGCACCGGGCGAGCGCCGAGCTGAACACCGGTGCTGAGAGCTGCAGATGCTCAAGCAGCGGCGGCCTGCCGAGGCGCAGGCGCTTGGAGTTGAGGCGCTCAGGGTTCACCGGCAGCCGTACCAGATCGTCACGCAGCGACATGAGCAGGAACAGTGCCAGCAGCATGGGCACATCGAAGGCAACCGCCGCGAGGGAGTGCTCGATCACCTGACTGCGCAGCTGCGGGCCGTTCGCCACCTGGTCGTAGTAGCGTTGCCAGGCGCCGTCCAGGCGGAAACGCGCACACCTGAGCAGGCCGTCCACCTGCTCGCTGGCCGGGTCTGAAACGCCGACGCAGCCGCCCGTCAGCAGCTCTGCGGGCGCGGCGGTGGGTGCCGCGCCATTCAGATCGAAAAGCGTCTCCACGGCTGCGAGCACCGGTTCGCGCGGCTCGCTGCCGGTGAGCCAGAAGGTGCGCAGCGTTCCTGAGCGGCACTGCGGTTGAGCGCAGATGAGGACGCCCGCGCGCGATGCCGGGGGCGCATCAAGGCGCGGACACTGCGGCAGGCAGCGCATCAGTTCGGCGTGTCGCGCGGCCTCATCCCACTCGATCCACACCCGTTCTGCCGGCAGACGCAGCAGGTCGAGGCAGCCGGATAGCTCATCCCCGTCAGAATAGGCGAGGGCAATGCAGGTGCGCACCAGATCATCCGAGAGGACATAGCGCAGCGGGCACTGCGTGAGCGGCCGTGCAAAGTCACTGACCCCCGGCAGACGCCATTCGGCGCCGCTGTTCTGACGCACGATCAGCGGCGTGGTGGACTGCGCAATGTGATCCAGGAGGCGCACGCGCGTTGCCTGCATGTTGACCTGCCCGGATCAAGCGTAGGCAAGCCTCTGGCGGGCACGCAACGCACACGGCGCGAGCGGCGTGCGCGGCGGCTTCAGCGGCGCGCCGCGTGCACGAGCGGACTGCAAGTACCGTGCGCTTACAAGCTTCGGCAGGCGTCGCACCAAAGGCGCGGCAGTGCTCGTTTCAGCGCACGAGCCACCCGCCTCAGCAGCTTAGGGGACGGTCCTGCTGCTCACCGGAGACATAGCGCTCTGCACGCCGGCGGTAGTGTAGGCGGTGGCCCCGAAGTACCAGGTCCCCGCACTCAGCCCGCCGATGGTGTAGCTCGTTTCGCTGGTGTTCGAGACGGTTATCTCGTTGTTCATGGCCGATGTGGTGGTTCCGTAGTAGAGGTGGACTCCCGCAAGATTGGTGAGCGCGGTGCCATTGGTATTTTGCGTAGGATCGGTCCACTCCAGCGTGACGGAGCCGGTGCTGGCCTGGGCGGTGCCCACGGTGATGGTGAAGGGCGCCAGGGAGCTGGAAGAATGTCCGTCACTCGCGCTGATCGAAATGTTGGCGTAGGTTCCGGTCTGTGAGGCGCTTGGCGTGCCCGACAGCAGCCCGCTCGCGATGCTGAACGTCGCCCAGCTTGGCTTGTTGGCCACGGAGAAGGACACGGTGCTCCCGGCGGAATCGGTCGCCGAGGGCTGGAAGGTGTACGGACTGCCGGCAGTGACGCTGGTGGACGGTGTGCCCGAGATCAGAAGCGACGCTGCGGGCGTGCTGCTGCCTGAGCTTTGAACCGTGATGCCGAAATTGGGCAGCAGCGCGGAGGTCAGACCGTCGTATACCGCGATGACGACGTCCGGGTACTTGCCGACGTTGGCGGCGGTGGGCGTGCCGGAGAGACGGCCGGTGCTGCTGCTGAAGCTCGCCCAGGCAGGCTTGTTCGCCACGGCGAATGAGAGCGTGCGTCCGCTGTTCGAGTCAGTGGCCGTTGGCGTGAAGCTGTAGCTGCTGCCCGCGTTCACGGTACTCGCCGGGGAGCCGGAGATGCGCAGCCCCGTGCCTGGGCTCCCCGGAGGGCTCGTCGGTGGGCTCGTGCTGGTCGAACCCTGCACCGTCACGTCGAAATTCGGCAGTACCGCGGAAGCCAGACCGTCGTATACGGCAATGACCACGTCGTCATACTTGCCGACGCTGGCGGCCGTGGGCTTGCCGGAGAGCTGGCCGGTGCTGCTGTTGAAGCTCGCCCAGGCAGGTTTGTTCGCCACGGCAAATGAGAGCGTGCGCCCCTTATTTGTGTCGCTCGTCGTCGGCGTGAAACTGTAGGTGCTGCCGACGGTGACCGTGCTCGCCGGGCTTCCCGATATCGTCAGCGCCGCGGCCTGCGCGGCGTGACCGACAAGCGTCGCGCCGCAGGCAGTAAGAGCGATGACCAACGTACGAAGTGATAGACGCTGCGCGCAACTGCAGAAATTGGCTTGCTTCACGTGATTCCCCTAAACGATCGCCATGATCGCGTGGAGGGAACGCAGTCCACGAACGCGAACCGCCGTCGCGTTGCGAAGCAAGACGTGGTCCAGACCCCGCCTGGACTCCCCGCCTGTGCACACTCTCCGCGCTTCACGGAAAAGTGGACGTCCTGCGCTCCCGCCTTGCGACGGGTTGCTCTTCCTTGCAGTGGACGCACCACCGAGCAGTGCTTAGCGGCCGCGCCACTTCTGCGTTGGGGCGGCAGTAGAACGCGCCGTTTTACCTATCGCAAATGTCTCGACATTGCGACGTGCGAAATCGGCTACAGGACTTGCGCGCGCGGAGAAAAAAATTTAAGAAGGGAAAATTTTTTACGGCGGATAAATACTGCGCACACGACCGAACAGCCGCGTCAGACCGAAGAGTGCATCGATCATGGGCGTGGCCACGCCGACGCGCTGACCAATCTCGCGCACCGCGCCGACGAGCGCATCAAGTTCCAGCGGGCGGCCGGCCTCGACGTCCTGCAGCATGGAGGTCTTGAAGGCGCCGAGTCGGCGCGTCACTGCATGCCGATCCTGCGGCGACTCGGTCACTTCACAGCCGATGTGTTGTCCCACAAGCGCCGCTTCGCGCATCGCGGCCGCGCTGAACGCGCGCAAGAGATCATCCTCGAGCACCCGGTCCATCGTCGCCCCGGTGAGCGCCGAGAACGGGTTCATCGTCATGTTGCCCCACAACTTGTACCAGACGTCATAGCGGATGCGCGGCGAGCAGGTCACTTCAAAGCCTGCCTGTGTGAGCGTGGCGGCCAGCGAGGCGACGCGCGCGGAGTCCCCGCCGTGCGGCTCCCCGATGATCAGCCCCCGCCCCATGCGGTGCACGGCAATCCCCGGAGCACTCGTGGCGGCACTCGCGTGCACGACGCAGCCGATCACCCGCGAAGCGGGAATGGCGGCCGCGATGTGACCGCCCGGATCGACGCTGTGCAGCGGCTGATCGCCCAGGGCCGCGATGCCATCGCTGAACCACCAGGGCACCCCGTTCATGGCCGGCAGCACCAGGGTAGCGCCCGAGATAAGCGGAGAGAGAGTGCGCGCGAGCGGCGCCAGGGCGGGGGCCTTGAGTGCCAGAATGAGAAGATCCTGAGGCCCAAGCTCTTGCGGATCATCCGAAGCGAGCGCGAGGGGCGCGGTGAGCAGGCGGCCGCCTTCCTCGAGCCGCCAGCCATGATCGCGCAGCGCCACGAGTGTCGTACCGCGGGCGAGGGCGGACACGTGCGCCTGCCCGCTCAGGGCCAAGCGCGTCCCGAGGAAGCCGCCGATCGCGCCGGCGCCCACTACGCATACCTTCAGCATGGATATCTGGCAGCCGTCGCAGCGTCGGCGGCTAGCCCATGTGCAGGCCGCCGTTGAGGGAAAAATCAGCGCCCGTGGCGAACGCGGACTCATCGCTTACGAGCCAGGCGACGATGGAGGCGATCTCATCCGGTTCGCCCAGGCGCTTGACCGGGATGCCACTCACGATCTTCTCCAGCCGCTCGGGCTTTATCGCGCGCACCATGTCCGTGCCGATGTAGCCGGGCGAGACGGTATTGACCGTGATGCCGCGCGCGGCCACTTCCTGGGCGAGCGCCATGGTGAAGCCGTGGATGCCGGCCTTGGCGGTGGAATAGTTGGTCTGTCCGAACTGGCCGCGCTGGCCGTTGACGGAGGAGATATTCACGATGCGGCCCCAGCCGCGCTCGAGCATGCCGTCGATGACCTGCTTGGTCACGTGAAAGAGGGAATTCAGGTTGGTCTCGATGACCGCATGCCAGGCTTCGTTGGTCATTTTCTGAAAGGTGCCATCGCGGGTGATGCCGGCGTTGTTCACCAGGATATCGATCTCGCCGACTTCGGCGCGCACGATCTCGAAGGCGCGCTTGGTGGATTCCCAGTCCGAGACATTGCCTTCGGAGGCGTGTACGTTGCAGCCGCCAGCACGCATCTCCGCGAGCCAGCGCTCCTTGCGCGATGAGCCGGGGCCACAGCCGGCGATCACCGTGTGCCCTTCCCTACACAGACGGCGGCTGATCGCGGTACCAATGCCGCCCATGCCACCGGTAACGTAGGCGATGCGCTTTGCACTCATGGCCTGTCCCCCGTCTCTCAGGCTCTGACTTTGAGGCGCATTAGTACGCCAATTCTCAACGGGCGTCTACGGCGTGCCGGTCCTCGGCGAGGCCTGCAGCACAGCGCTCGCGCATCAGGGAATGGTCTTGCTGGTGATCGCCGACAGCGCACTCTCCAACCCGGTCGTCGTGTAGGCCGTCGCAGCAAAATACCAAGTGCCCGAGGCGAGGCTATTGACCGTGTAGGTGGTGGTGAGTGTCGCGTCGGCCAACTGCACCAGCGGTGTGAGGTTCGACGGCGAGGGCCCGTAATAAATGCGAAAGCCGGCGAGGTCCGTGAGCGCGCTGCCGTCCGTATTTTGCGTGGGGGCGGCCAGATTCAACACGGCGCTGCCGCTGGCCGCGGGCGCGCCGGTGACCGTGATGCTGAAGGCGGGCAGGGCGCTTGAGTGTTGTCCGTCGCTCGCGCTGATGATGACGTTGGCGTAGGTCCCGGTCTGGGTGCTGCTCGGCGTGCCGCTCAGCAGCCCGTTGGCGAGGCTGAACGTCGCCCACGCCGGTTTATTCTGCACCGAGAAGGCGAGCGTCAGGCCGCCCGGGTCGCTGGCGCTTGGCTGAAAGGCGTAACTGCTGCCCGCGGCCACGCTCGTGGACGGCGTGCCCGAGATGACCGGCGGCGAGGCCGCCGTGGCGTTCACCTGCAGTGCGAACGCGGGCAGGGTGGCCGTGCGCGTGCCATCGCTCACCGCGATGACGATGCCCGCGTAGGTACCGACGTTGGCCGTGGTGGGTGTGCCGGAGAGCTCACCGCTGCTGGCCGAGAATGCAGCCCACGCCGGCTTATTGGCGATCGCGAATACCAGGGTGCGCTCCCGCGCGTCCGTGGCCCTCGGTGTGAACGCGTAGCTCTGTCCGGCGAGCACCACGCCGGCGGGCGTGCCCGAGATCGTGAGCCCCCGGCGTTCGTGCCCCTGCGTGCCCTGAGGCGCAAGGACAGCGGACAGCGCAAGGCCGAGGAGGAAACGGCTCGCCAGCGGACGCTGCGCTCTGCGGGCCCGGCACGCGAATAATGCTTTCATGGCGCCTCCCTTCAAAGTCGCGGGCAGGGGAGGCGCAGCCCCGATCCGCTGTGCGGATCGAGATGACGGCCGACCCGCGTGCGCGGCGGGTCAGCCGGCAACCCCGCTGTCTCTTGCTCGCAAAAGACCGGAGGCTTTGCGTCCCCGCCTTGCGACGGGTTTGCTCTTGGGTGCAGCGCGCCGCCCGGCGGCGACGCTCTGCGTCAGGGAGAGTAAAGCGGCTGGCGGAGGATCACGCAAATGTCTCGGACTGGCGACGTGCGGTTTTGGCTACGCCAAGCGCCGCGGCGCGCGGCGCGCTCAGCCGTGCACGTAGGTTCCGGGAGCATCCTCGGCAGGTGTATCTGGCTCGAGCGTGATCGTGCGCGCCGGGCGCTGCTGCGCGCCGGAGTGCGTGCTCAGCCACGCCTCCCAGGACGGCCACCAGGAGCCCTCGTGCGGCGGGGCGCGTTTCAGCCACTCCTCGGGTGTTGGCACGTCGCTCACATCGGTGGCGGTGAGCAGGCGGTGGCGGCGCTTCGGATGGACCGGGCCGCTGACGATTCCGGCGTTGTGACCGCCGCTGGTGAGGAGGAACGTGTAGTCGGGGCTGCGGGTCAGGCTGCGCGCCTTGAATACCGAGCGCCACGGGGCGACATGGTCGGTCTCGGTGCCGACGACGAACAGCGGCACGGTCACACTCTTAAGATCGATGCCCGCACCCTCCACGGTGAAGGTGCCGGCGGCGAGCTCATTCTTCAGGTACAGCCGCTCCAGGTATTCGCTGTGCATGCGCCAGGGCATGCGGGTGCCGTCCGCGTTCCACGCCATGAGGTCGTTGAGCTTGGGGCGCTCGCCGCGAACGTACTGAGTGACCGCCGGAGTCCACAGCAGGTCGCGCGAACGCAGCAGCGCGAACGCCGCCCCCATGCGTTCACTCTCGAGCACGCCGGCCTTGTGCATCATGGCCTCGAGCATGGCGATCTGACTGGGCGTGATGAAAACGGACAGCTCGCCGGGCTCGCTGAAGTCGGTCTGTGCGGCGAACAGACTCACCGAGGCGAGCGGGGACTGGTGTCGTTCGGCGAGCGCGGCGGCGGCGATCGCGAGCAGCGTGCCGCCGATGCAGTAACCGACCGCGTGGATCTTTTCATTCGGGATGCGCCGCTGCACCTCCGCCAGGGCATCGAAGAACCCGAGCCGCAGGTAATCGTCCATGCCAAGTTCCCGATCGCTGGTGTCGGGGTTCTTCCAGGAGATCATGAAGACGGTGTGCCCCTTCTCGACCAGGTAGCGCACCAGTGAATTGCGGGGCGACAGATCAAGAATGTAGTACTTCATGATCCACGCTGGCGTAATCAGCACCGGCTCCGCATACACCGTGGGGGTCTGCGGCGAGTACTGCAGCAGCTCGATGAGGCGGTTGCGGAACACCACCTTGCCGGGGGTGATCGCGACCTGCTTGCCGACTTCGAAGTCCTCCGTGCCGGGGGGTCGTCCGCCCTCCACCGCACGCTGGGCATCCTCGAGCCAGTTCTCGAAGCCGCGGATCAGGTTGCGGCCGGACTCGGCGGCCGTGCGCTCCAGCAGCTCGGGGTTGGTGGTGAGAAAGTTCGCGGGCGAGGCGGCTTCCAGGAGCATGCGTCCGGCGAAATTCGCGCGCGACAACGCCGCGTCGGGCTTGCCGGGCGCCGGCTCAAGCGCCTGCTGCCACCAGGAGGACCAGTTGGCGTAGGCGCGCGCGTAGGCGTTGAAGGGCCACACGTTCCAGGCGCTGTTCGCAAAGCCGAGATTCTCGTGACCGGGCGCAAGCGGCTCACCGGCCGCGGCGCGGGCAAAGAACTGCCAGCTGTCGAGGGTCTTCTCGTAGGCGCTCTTGGCCAGCTGCGCCTGTCGGTGGGGGTGTGCGGCCAGATTCAGGTACCAGTCCCACCAGGCGCTGGCGTAGTCATCGGGGGCGAGGCCGCCGGAGACGGCGGCGAGCTGCGCGCGCAGCTTGCGCTCGGTATCGCTCAGGCTCGGCGGGGCGGGTTCTAATTCTTCAGGCTCAGGCGCGGACTCCGCACCGTCCGGTCCGTTCTTCTTTGTTTGCTCGTCCAAGGCGGTCCCCCTCAAAGGTAAACACACCCGGAGCTTGCGCCCCGGGTGTGCACTACCGCCAAAGATATCAGGCTGCTTTCCGTGCGTGCACTGCCTTCGCGGCCATCTCATTGCCGTACTGGCTGATCTTGGTCTGGATCTCGGACGTCACCGTCGCGAATTCCTCAGCCCGGGCGCGCAGCTTGTCCACCAGCTGGCTGGTGAGCTCGGTGTGCTTGCTCAGTAGCTCGCTCGTGGAGCTGGCGACGAAAGTCGCATTCACGCGCGCAAGCCCTGACTCGAGTACATCGCCGGCGACGGCGTACTGCAGACGCGCCAGACGCTCGAAGGTCTTGAAACCATCCTGCTGGGCCTTAAGGACCGGCGCGAATGCATCGCGGGCGGCGTTGATCATCTTGCTCGGATCGAATGTGGTGTCGGTCATGTTCGCTGTCTCCTGTACCGGTTGCGGTATGGAGAGCATTGTACGGAATTTTGTATGCAGTGCAAGAGAAATTTATAAGGACTTATACGTAGGGCTTATCGATCTATTAAGTAGCTGATGTTAAACACTAAATAGTAAAAAGTCCTGAGACTAGTATTCGATAGTTGTTTTGCGGTGCATTAGCAAAAGCCTACATGCGCAGCCCCGCGTCGATCTCCAGCACACGCCCGGTGAAGAGCTCGCTCTCAAAGATGAACTCAACCGCCTGCGCGATCTCCTCGGGCTCACCCAGGCGCCCGAGCGGAATGGGCGCGGTCATCCGCGCGAGTGCCTCGGGCTTCATCGCCTCCACCATCGGGGTGCGGATGAATCCGGGGGCGACCGCGCCCACACGGATCTGGTAGCGCGCGAGCTCCTTGGCCCACACCACCGTCATCGCCGCGACCCCGGCCTTGGCGGCGGTGTAGTTGGTCTGCCCGATGTTGCCGGCGCGTGAAATGCTGGAGATGTTGACGATGACGCCGCCGTGGCCGAGGCGAATCATGTGCGTGGCGGCCTCGCGGGCGCACAGGAAGACACCGGTGAGGTTCACGTCAATGACCGCCTGCCATTGCTCGAGGGACATCTTGTCGGTGAGCTTGCCGTCCTTGACCTTCACCAGCAGCGCATCGCGCACGACGCCCGCGTTGTTGATGAGGCCATCGAAGCGGCCGAAGTCGCTTGCCACCTGCGCGAAGGTGCTGACCACGTCCGCCTCGTGCGCGACATTCGCCAGGTAACTGCGCGAGGTGCTGCCCTCTTCGGTGCAGCGGCGCTGCGTTTCGGCGAGGTCTTCGCTGTGGGTGTCAAGCAGCGCCAGCTGCGCGCCGCTGCGCGCGAAGTGCAGTGCGAGCGCACGGCCGATGCCGCGACCGGCGCCGGTTACCACGAGTGTCTTGTCACGAACGTCCACGTTTGCAGTTACTCCTGATTGTTCTTGCGGTTTGTGTGCGCGCGGCCGGCGCGTGGCTAACGAGCCTCAGCCGCGACGCTTGCCGGCGTCGGTTTTGCCGGGCTTCTCGGTGCCCGCCGCGGTCGCGGCGGGACTGAAGGCGGAGAGCATGGAGGCCTGCATCTTGGCCCACATTTCCATGTTCTGGCGCGCCATCTCCGCCATCGGCGCCATGGGGGTCTCGAGCGCCTTCGCCATCTCTGCCTGCATGAGGTTCTGCTGTCGCAGGAGTCCCCCGATGCTCTGCTCAAGATAGGAGGTGAGCATCTGCTGAATCGGATTGCCGTAGAAGCGGATGATCGCCTCGAGCAGCTGCGTGCTTAAGACCGGGGTGCCGAACTGCTCCTGCGCCGCAATGATCTGCAGCAGCATGCTGCGCGTGAGGTCCTCGCCGCTCTTATCGTCCACCACCTTGAGCTTCTGACCCTGGGTGATGAGCTTGCGCAGATCATCGAGCGTCACATGGCGGCTGTCCTGCGCGTCATACAGGCGCCGGTTGGCGTATTTGCGTATCAGGCGTTCTTCGGCCATGGTTGAGCCTCTTTCAGCCGCGCGCCGCACCCCCCGGGGGCGTTGGCACAGCGCGCAAGGCGGCGTGAATACTAGCCTCAGTGTATGCAGCGCACAATGATCGGTTTCACACAGGTGCTGTAGGCGAATTACGCATGAAATGCCGGTTTATACTGAGTCTCGTCTACTCTGTTTGGATGATGCCGTAAGCCTTCCCCACCACTTATTTGGCAGTGCATACAGCTTATGGAAAGCCCATTTTCAGGCACAGAATTCAAACCCGAGGAGCTCTACAAGGCCTCCGCCGAGCGCTTCTTTGAGCTCCTGAAGAGCTTCGCAACGCCTGGTGCCGGCGGGACGGCGCGCGACTGGTCGCAGATGGCAGGGCCGCTCGCGACACAACTCGAGCAGTGGTTGCGCATGTCGCAGTCCGCCGGGAGTTGGTTCTCCGCGCCGGGCGCTGCGGCGGCCGGCGCTGCACCCGGATTTATGGGAGCGCAGTGGCCGTTCGGGCCGCTGCCGCTTGGGCCGGCAGCGGTGCAGAAGCCCGAAACGCAGCGCATCTGGGAGCTTGCGGCGCAATTCGCACACCTGCAGACGCAGCTCGCCGCGCACTGGGGCGAGATTGCCCGCAGTGCCGCGCAGCGCTTCATCGCACGCGCCGGCGTGTCCGCAGCTTCTCCCTCGCTGGATCAGACGCTGAAGCTCTACGAGCTGTGGGTGGCGTGTGCGGAGGAAGCGTATGCGGCGACGGCACGCGGCGAGGACTTCAGCCGCCTGCAAAGCGAACTGGCCAACGTGTCCGCGGGGATCCTCGTCGAGCAGCGACGCCACGCGGAGAGTCTGGCAAAGGCCTTTGGCCTGCCCACGCGTAACGAGGTGGATGTGCTGTACGCGCACGTGAAGGACCTCAGCCGGCGGCTCGAGGAGCTGGCCGCAGCGCCCCGGCCGCCGGCCCGAGCGCAGCGTCCGGCCGCGCGCGCCAAGACCCCGAAGGGCGCGCGCAAGCAGGGTCGTCGTGTTAAGCGCCGGGGCCGTGCTTGAATGGGGCCTCCTCCGCGGGCGGTGGAATATTTCCCGAACTCGCGCTGCGCCTGACGCAGACCGTCGCGCAACTGAAGCAGGCGCGGGGCGTGAGCGTCGGCTGCTCGCAGAAGCGCGCGGTCTTTCGCTGTGGCAAGACGACCCTGTACGAGTACCTGCCGCTTGCGCCCGTGCGCGCAGGATACCGGCCGATCCTCATCTGCTTCGCGCTCGTCAACCGACCCTACGTACTTGATCTGCAGCCGGACCGCTCGCTCGTGCGGCGGCTGCTTGAGGCGGGGCTCAGCGTCTACCTGATCGACTGGGGCGATCCGGATGAGGCCGACCGTCACACGGATCTTGAGGACTACATCGAGCAGCACCTCGCGGGCTGCGTGCGCCACGTGCTCGACAGCAGCGCCAGCGCGGCGCTGAACCTGCTCGGGGTGTGCCAGGGGGGCGTGCTGAGTCTTTGCTATGCCGCACTGCACGGCGCGCAGGTCGCGCGGCTCATCACGATCACCACTCCGGTCGATTTCCACACGCCGGCGAATCTTCTGGGCCGCTGGGCGCGCGGGGTCGATACCGAACTCCTCGCCGCCTGCGGCAACGTGCCCGGTGAAGTGCTCAATAGCCTCTTCCTCGCCCTCATGCCGTTTCGCCTGACGCAGGAGAAGTACGTGCGGCTGCTCACCGGGCGAGCCGAGCAGCGTGCGGTCGATGACTTTGTGCGCATGGAGCGCTGGATCTTCGACAGTCCGCCGCAGGCGGCCGCCGCGCTCGCCCAGTTCGTGCGCTGGTTCTACCAGGAGAACGGATTCGTGCACGGCACGCTGCGCATCGCCGGGAAGCGCGTGGATCTTGCGCACGTGCGCCAGCCGCTTCTCAACCTCTACGCGCTGGGCGATCACATCGTGCCGCCGGATGCCTCGGCGGCGCTTAAGCGCTACGTCGGCAGCGCCGATTACACCGAACACGCGATTCGCACCGGTCACATCGGCATGTACGTGAGTGGCGTGGCGTGCCAGGAGATCCCGCGCCGCATCGTGGCCTGGCTGGAAGAGCGCCGCTAGCACTTAGCCGCGCGCGGGGAGCGCGCCGCGCCCCTCAATAGCCGTGACTGACGTCCACCACCGCAAGCAGCGGCTCACCGGCGGCATAGCGGCGCAGGTTCTCGCGCAGCAGCGCCATGCGCTGCTGCTCCGTCACGGAGGTGCTGGCCGAGATGTGCGGCGTGATGATGACGTTGGGTAAGTGCCACAGCGCACTGTCGGCGGGCAGCGGCTCCGGGTCCACCACATCCAGCCCGGCGCCTGCGAGCTTGCCGGCGCTGAGCGCCGCCATGAGATCGGCGGTCACCACACTCTTGCCGCGACCGACGTTGAGGAAGTACGTGGTCGGCCTGAGGGTCGCGAAGAAGGCCTGGTTGAAAATCCCCATGGTCTGCGGGGTGAGCGGCGTGCAGTTGACCACGAAGTCCGCTTCCGCGGCGAGCTTGAGCAGCTCATCCGGCAGCCCGACATAGCTCACATAGTCAGGACCCGTGCGCCCGCTCGCGCGCGTGGCGATCACGCGCATGCCGAGTGCGTGGGCGCGCTTGGCCACCTCGGTGCCGATGCCTCCGAGCCCGACCACGAGCACCGTCTTGCCCTCGATGTCGCTGAGGAGCGGCGCGGAGTCCTGGTCCCAGTGGGCGGTCTCTTGCTGCTTGAAGAAGTAATCCAGGTGCCGGCTCAAGGCGAGCATCAGGGCGATGACGTGCTCGGCCATGCTCGGGGCTGCGATGCGTTGCGTATTGGTAAGGATGACGTGGCGCTGCTGCACGAGAGGCTGCTGCACGCAGCGCTCGACACCGGCGGCGAGCCACTGGATCCACAGCAGCTTCATCGCCTTACTGAGCACCTCCGCCGAGCACAGCCCGATCGCCGCATCGGCGGCCGCGATGTCGCGCGCACTTGCCTGCGGCAGCTCGATGAACTTCACCCCCGGGGCGGCCTCGCGCAGCTGCCCGAGCTGCTCGTGCAGCGAGGGGGAGACCAGGATGAGCTTCGGGGCGCGCCAGCCGGGGTGCTCGCGCACCGGTGGGCCCGAGGGCTGCAGACCCAAAGACTCCAGGGCAGTTGCGGCTGCGGGCGTCGGCACGTCGGCGCAGGCGAGCGGGGCGAGCATCAGGGACAGCGTGAGCGCCGTGGCGCGCAGGCCGCATGCCACACCGCATCGAACTTCAGATCGTTTCATCGTCAGGTCTCTCCCGAGAACGGCCGCTCGGCGGTCGCAATATGCAATTCTTCTTCTGCCCAGCACGCCCGGGGTCTTAGGCCATCCCGCCGCTCACCGAAATCACCTGTGCGGTGACATAGGCGGCATCTTCGGAGGCGAGGAATGAGACTACGGCGGCCACCTCATCCGGCAGCCCCACGCGGTTCATCGGCACCAGTCGCTCGATCGCCTTGGCATCGAAGAGGCCGGCGGTCATCGGGGTGCCGATGATACCCGGTGCGACCGCGTTGACCGTGATGCCGCGGGTGGCGACTTCAAGCGCGAGCGCCTTGGTGGCCGAGTTCAGGGCCCCCTTGGCGGCGGCATAGTTCACCTGGCCCTTGTTGCCAATGAGGGCGGCGATCGAGGAGACGTTCACGATGCGTCCCCAGCGGGTGCGTATCATCGGCAGCAGCAGCGGCTGGGTCGCGTTGAAAAAGCCGTTGACGGAGACATCGATCACCCGATGCCACTGCTGCGCGCTCATGCCCGGCAGTACCGCATCATCGTGCAGGCCGGCGTTGTTCACGAGAATCTGGATCGGGCCGCCCTCGAGCACTTCTTCGAGCACGGCCCGCGTGGCGGCGCCGTCGGTGATGTCAAAGCTCACGAGGCTGGCAGCGTCCCCGGCCGCGCGGATCTCGCCGACCAGGGCCGCGGCAATCTCTGCGCCGCGATGCGCGTGTACGTATACGTGATGTCCGTCGCGCGCAAGGCGTCGGCACAGTGCGCCGCCGATGCCGCCGCTGCCGCCGGTGACGAGGGCGCGCTTGCCCGAGCTCATGCCGTCGCCCCGCCGAGGATGCCCGCGCTGAAAGTCGCGTCGATGACGACGCTGGCGCGCCCCTCAAGCAGCGGCTGGCTCTCGCTCCACACCGAGAATTCATAAAGCACCGTGCGCCCGTCGCCCGTCACCCGCTCGGCGGCCGCCACGAGATCCCCCGCCAGATCATCCAGACGCGTGACGTGGAAAGTGACATTGCGCACGCTCGCAAGATACCCGACCGCCGCCGCGCCGATGCTGCCGCGCACGTTCGTCGTAATCGTGCTCGCGAGGGGCGCACTCGCAGCCACCAGCGCTCCGTGCACCGCCATCGCCTGCGCTGCGTACTCGATGCCGCAGGCGGCTCCCAGGCGACCGTGCGCACGCAGCGGATTGTCGGGCGTGCGATGCGAGGCGCTGCGGCAACGGATACGGGTCGCATCCCAGGACAGCACCGTGTCGAGCAGGCACATGCGGCCCTTGTGCGGAATGTGCTGCTCGATCCACTCGTGGTCTAGCGGCATGGGCTCACCGTGACGGCCACGCGGGCATGATCCAGGTACTCGAGCACGGCGCTGCCGGCGCCGCCGCGCGCCAGCAGCGCGAGCAGCGGCAGGCTGCGCGCCGCCGGGATGGCGCGGCGCAGGCCTTCCAGAGGCTCCTCGAGAGTGGTGGCGGGCGCATCGCTCAAGTGTGCCTCGATTTGACCGAGGGGGGCAGCTCCCCTCTCTGCTGCCAGAACCATCGCCACGGCGAACGCATCCGGGATCGGGCGCGCGGCGCGCAGCGGCTCCGGGTAGCTGGCGTCATAGGCGATCAGCAGCACCGCCGTGCGCTCGATCGCGACCTGAGTGAGCGCCTCCAGAAGCCCGGCGGCAAAACTGCCATCGTGCGCACACAGTGAGTTCGACGCCGGCGTCGCCCCGGTCGCGATGCTCCAGTAGCCGGCGGCGGCATTGTGCACCGAGTTGTGAAAGCGCGTGGGGGAGAGCTGCCGCTCGCTCGAGGCGAGCACCTGACAGATCTCGTGACAGTTCGGGCCGTCGCCTCCGGAAGAAGTGAAGACGGCCGGCAGCTGCGCAGGATCAGCGCCCGCTCGATGCGTAGCCTCAAATCCCACCGCCAGGGCGAGTTTCACGACGGAGCCCGTGCGGCGCCGTTCGGCGGCCGGCAGGCTCTGCGGCGGCGGCAGCACCGTGGGCGCACTCACCCAGGGGCGTCGGCCGCTCAGTACCTCCGCGCCCGCGACCCAGTGGGCGATCCCCGGCCCCAAAAGGCCGACGCCCTCTACGTAAGCGCTCAGAGGCGTGACGTTCAACCGGCCCGTCCGAGGATCAAGCTGCAGTTGGAGCCCCCGAAGCCGAAGGAGTTGCTCATGAGATGCCTCAGGGGTGCGCTGCGGTTCTCGAGCAGGTAGTTCACCTCGAGCCCCGGGTCGATGTCGCAGGTGTTGACCCCGGCGGGCATGAATCCCTCGCGCAGCGCGAGTGCGCAGATGAGCGCCTCGAGTGCCCCGGCGGCACCGAGCGTGTGGCCCGTTGCGCCCTTGGTGGAACTGCCCGGGACCCTGGGGCCGAGCACCGCGGCCACCGCACGCGCTTCGGCCTCATCGTTGCTGGGCGTGCCGGTGCCGTGGTAGTTGATGTAGTCGATGTCCGAGGCGGCCAGGCGCGCGGCCGCGAGCGCCTGCTCCATGGCCACACGCGCCCCGCGTCCCTGCGGGTGCGGTGCCGACATGTGGTAGGCGTCGCTGGATTCTCCGGTGCCGAGCAGGAGCACCGCATCCGGATCCAAATTCGCGGGGGCGCGCTCGAGCAGCGCGAAGGCCGCAGCCTCTCCGATGGAGATGCCGTCGCGCGCGCGGTCAAAGGGACGGCAGGGCGCGGCCGACACCAGCTGCAGCGCATGAAAGCCATAGAGTGTCGTGAGACACAACGAGTCCACCCCGCCGACGAGGGCGGCGTCGATGAGGCCCGCGGCGATCGCGCGCTGCGCGGAGGCGAACACTTTGGCGCTCGAGGAGCAGGCCGAGGAGATCACCACCGCGGGGCCCTGAAGCCTCAGGGCCCGCACGGCGAAGGCAGCCACCGAGAAAGTGTTGTGGGCACCGCGATAGCGGAAACTCGCCGGCAGGGCGCCGCCTGAGGCATCGCGCTGTCGGTAGGCGAGCTCGGATTCGAGGATCCCGGAGGTACTCGTGCCGAGAAACACACCGACGCGCGCCGCCCCGTAGCGTGTGGCGGCGGCGGCGACCGCCCCGGCGAAGCCATCCTGCTGCAGTCCGAGCCAGGCGAGGCGGTTATTGCGGCACTCAAATTCATCGAGCGCCGCAGGCAGGTGCGTCTCATCGACGCCGGCGACTTCGCCCACGTAGGTATCGAGTGTCACGGTTTCAAAGGCGCAGGGGATGAGTCCGGTGCGCGCCGCGCGCAGCGTGGCAAGCGTCTGCGTAATGCCCCGGCCGATGCAACTCGTGGCGGTCAGTGCACTCAGTACGAGCGGGGTCATGGAACCTGGGCGAGCAGCAGTAGGTTGGTGAAGGGCGTCCCCGCACTCATCGGGGCGCAACGCGTGGCGAAGCCCAGTCGCCGCAGCAGCGCGAACCACTCCGCGCGTCCCCGGCACCGCAGCGGACCCCAGCGCCCGCGGCGCGCGAGCGCCACGGTGTGGTCCACCGCCTTGCTGAAGGTGAAGCCGAGGCCCCCGTCCGCGTCCGCGATGCGCATCAGCAGCAGCCCCCCCGGAACGAGCGCGCCACGCACCCGCGCGAGGATGCGCTCCTGCGATGCGTAGTCGTTGTAATGCAGCACATCCAGGATCACGACCGCATCGGGGGTCCCGTAGTCTACGTCACGGATGTCTCCGTGGACGATTTGCACCTCAGCGGCGGTGTCGAGGGCGAACGCGCGCCGCGCGCGCCGCACCTCCTGCGGGTTGATCTCGATGCCCAGATACGAGGCGAGTTCCGGCGGCGCCGGCCAGCCGTGCGGCCATGCGCCGGCGCGCTCGCTTGCGTATGCACTGCGGGCGGCGAGCAGCCACGCCGCCAGCAGAGCCTGGCCTGCCCCCAGGTCGAGCAGGCGCACACGCCCGCCGAGCAGCCCCTGCGCCAGGATGGCCCGAAACACCGGATCCCGCTTAAGTTTGCTGCGGGCGAAATTGCGCGCGAAGACTCCGGCGGGCCTGTAGTAGGCGCTGGCGGCGGCCAGCCGTGCGGCCGGGGGCGCAGATGCCCTCACGCACCCTCCGCGAGCGCAAAGGCCGCACGCAGGGTGACCGGTGTCAGGCGCGCGACGGCGAGCTGCTCCAGCAGGCGGGGCAACACCTCCAGGATGACCGGCGTGCCTGCGGCCGTTCGGGCCGCGTGCCCGTCGTGCAGGAGCAGGATGTCACCCGCCCGCAGCGCGCGCGTAAGAGTGGCCAGGATGCGCCGCGGGTCGCGGTTCACGGTGTCGAAGCCGCGCCGGGTCCAGCTCACCAGGCGCAGGTTCTGCCGCGCGAGCACCGGCTCGAGAAAGGGATTGCGCAGCCCCGCCGGCGCCCGGAAGAACTGCGCGACCTCACCGGTGACGCCGCGGATGCTGTCCTGTGCGCCGCGCACCTCCCCGGCAATGGCGCGCGGGCCCATGAGCGAGAAGCGCAGCGGGTGCCGTTCGGTATGGTTCTCCAGGCCGTGGCCCGCGGCGAGGATCTCGCGGGCGAGCTGCGGGTGCTGGCGCACCCGCTCGCCGATGCAGAAGAACGTCGCCCGCGCCTGGTGCTCGGCCAGCAGCGCGAGCACGCGGGGCGTGACCTCAGGGTCCGGTCCGTCATCGATCGTGATCGCGACTGTGTGAGCCGCCGCGCCCGGCAGGCGCGTCCAGTTCGGTCCGAGCAGGTGACTGCGCGGCCACAGTCCCCCCGCGCTGATGAGGAGGTGGTCCGCGACCACCGCGCCGAGAGCCCAGGGCCACAGAGCCGGTCGTGCGATGACGGCGGCGGCGGCCCCGAGATGTAGCGCGAGCGAGCCGCGCAGGAACGCACTGGCGCGCCAGGCTCTCGGGCGCGGACTCTCAGGGGCGGGTGGCGATGCGGGCATCGAGAAAATTGTCCCAGAGTCGGCGCCACGTGGGCCAGTCATGCCCGCCTGCAACGGTGTCGACCTCGCCCGGGTCGAGCGTGGCCGCGAGGAGTCGGTGGCGCTCGCCAAAACGGTCCTCGCGGCCGAGTCCGAGATGAATCGGCGGGGATTTTGTGGCTGCGCGCGACCGGATGAAGCGCCAAATGCGGCGCTCCTCGTCCTCCTCGTCTGCAGCGCCGCCCCATGCGCCGATGCCGACGCGCGCCACTTCCGAGGTCACGATGTGGCTGCCGAGGTAGGGGGCAAAAAGACACAGACCTGCGAGCGCTGCGGGTTGCTGCTCGGCGCAGCAAAGCGCCACGAAGCCTCCGAGGGAGATGCCGCCCAGCCATATGGCACAACCTTGCGCGCGCGCCGGCGCGATGAGCTGCTGCCATACCTCACCCACCACCGTGCGATCCCCGACGTGGCGCAATTCCAGCGCGGCGAAGGTCACATCGACGTTGAGCTGTCGCTCGCGCACGGCGCTGCCAAATCCGGCCTCTACGAAGTCCTCAGGTCCGGTGTAGGCCGCCGGCAGCATCAGAAGCTGCAGCGGCGCGGTACGGCCCGCGCGGGCGGACTCGAGGAGGGTGCGCATCAGGGCAGGCGCTCCGGGGCGGTGCGCTCGGAGAGCACGGCGGCGAACAACAGCGCCAGGAATGCTCCGGGGGCGACCGTGGAACCCAGGTCCGAGAGCATTGGAATGCGCGAGAAGGCGAGCACGCCGAAAGCCAGGACGGTGGCCGTATTGGCGAGAAGGAGCGAGGTGAGCGTCAGGGGCACCGAGCCTTTCTCAGGCTCCTGGGCGCTGCGATCGAAGAAGAGCGCGTAGTTGGAGCCGACCGCGACGATGAGGAGCATGCCGATCAGATGCAGGATCGTGAGTGAATGACCCGAGCCGACAATCCCTGCGGTGACCGCGAGAACCGCGAGCGCGAGGGGCGCGAGCACGCGCGTGACCCGCACGGCCGAGCGCAGCATGACGGCGAGCAACAGTACAATCACAGCGAACCCGAGGACAGACAGTTCAATCGCCTGCCGCAGATAGCCGAGATAGAGGCGGTTGGTCTCGCCCTTCAGATCCAGCAGCACCCCGTGCTCATCGCCCGCCCCGATCGCCTGGCGCACCCGCGTTGCGGCCTCATCCGACAGATCGACGGAGCCGGCGGCGGCGATGGGCAAGAGGGCAGAGTAGCCGCCCGCGGTGGGCACCAGGAGCGCATCGACGGCCGCCGCAAACGAGGTGCCCTCAAGATCCGTGCGCCGCAGCAGGGCTGCGGTGCGCGCCTGTTCGGCGTCGGCGAGAAAGGGTTGCAGCAGGGGTGCATCCACCGGCAAGCCGACCAGCGCCTCGCCAAGTTCAGTCCGCAGCTGCGGCGCCGGCGGCAGCGCCTGCTGGCGGGCACGTTGCACGGCCTCGCTCGGCAGGTAACGGCTGGCGGAGTCGAAACCTGCGATCACCCCTTCCTCCACGAGCACTGCGAGGCGCTGCCCCAGACTCCCGGCGGCCGCCAGCGCGCCTTCGCGCCGTGGCGCGCGCGCGAGCACCATGTAGCGCACATCGGGCGCGCCCAGGTCCGCACTCAGCTGCTCAGCGAAGTCCTGCTCGGCCACGGGGACGGGACTTAAGGCCCCGAGCTCGTGACTCAGGAGCGATCCGCGATGCAGGACGAGGATCGCCCCGGCGAGCAACGGGATCAGCAGCAGCGCCGCACGCGCCCGTCGCAGTCGCTGCAGCAGCCCAAGCAGCCAGGTCCCCGGCGCGGTGAGCTCGCGGATCCTCAGCCGCGCGGGCAGCCACGCGGGCAGCACGTAGCGCGTGGTGAGGGCGGCGGCGGCAAGACCTGCCACGGAGTAAAGCCCGAGCTGCGCGAGGCCCTGAAAGTCAGACGGCAGGAGCGCTGCAAAGCCGGCGATGGAGGTGAGCGCACCCAGGCGAATCGTGGGCCAGACCGCCTCACGCCAGTCCCCGTGCGCCGTCCCTGCGCCCTGCACGAACAGGTAGATCGAGTAATCCACCGCCTCGCCGATCAGGGTCACGCCGAAGCCGAGCGTGATGCCGTGCACCGCCGGAAAGCCGAGTGCCACGGCGGCCACCCCGGCGAGTGCCCCCGCCGCCACGGGCACGAGCCCGAGCAGCAGTGCGCTGAGCGAGCGGTACGCGAACAGCAGCAGCGCGGCGATCAGCAGCGCGCTCAGGCCCGAGAGGCGCATGACCTCACTCTTGATCAGGGCGCGCGAGGCGACCGCAAACACCGGCGGCCCGGTCAGGCGCAACGCGAGCGGGGCGCCCTGCTGCGGCGGCAGCGCCGCGCGTGCCGCCGCAAACGCCCGCCGCACCGCATCGCAGGCCGCTTCCTGGGCATCCGTATCCGCGCCCGGCGCGTGTGTCTGCAGCACCAGCAGCGCCTGTGCGCCGTCGCGCGAACTCCACACGCCGGCGCTCGAGGACGGGGCGCGCTCGGTTCCGAGGGTATCCAGGATCGCGAGCAGCTCGCCGGTGGGATCGCGCGCGAAGAGGGGCTTGAGCAGTGGTCCTTCCGGGGAGGCGAGGGCCTGAAGGGAGTCGAGGATCGCCTGGTGGAGCCCGGGAACGCTGAAGCGCGCCGGCGTTACGGCCTCACTCAGCAGATAGCGGTGCTGAAAGAGAAAGGTGCGATCGTGCTCGAGCGTCTGCGCTGCCCCGTTGCTGACGCTGGCGAAGGCCGGATCCGCGCGCAGCGCCTGGCCGAGTGCCATCGAGACACGCGCGCGCGTGCCCGCGTCCGCGCCGCTGATGGCCACGAGGATCAGACGCGCGGCGGGTCCCTCGCGCAGTTGCTCGACCAGAAGCTGCTGCGTAGCGCTGGGCGAGCGCGGGAGGAACGCGGACAGATCCGCGCTGTAGTGGGCTCGGGCGGCGATGAGGGCGGCCACGAGGCTGAAGAGCGCGAAGAGCGCCGTGCTGCGAAGAGCGGCGCGGCTCATGGGGTGATTTCAGGTCCGATCGTGATGAGCGAGCGGTCGCCGTCACTCTGACGGATGACGACGCTGTGCAGCACATCGCGTTCGCCCTCGATCGTGATGTCTTTGACCGCGTGCGCGAGCGCCGGATCTTTCGGCGTGAGGTGCAACGTCCAGTGCGCCGGCTCGCCCTGAAAATCGATGCTGAAGTAGCGCTCCAGTGCAGCCTCATCGCCGGCGAGCGTGGCGCGGATGCTCTCCACGAACGGCACGACCTGCGGGTAGGCGGACAGCTCGAGCACGTGCCGGTGCTGCCCGCGCTGCGCCGTGAGGATGCCGTGATCGAGCACCAGGGATTCCGCGCGCGGGGTGAGCGTGCGCTTCTCGAGCCGATCGGGCGCGTCGTAAAAAAGCTCCCCGGAGGAACGCAGCGGCTCCTCGAGCATCGCCATCTCATGGACTTCCGTGAACGGGGCATGCCCGTGGCGGCGCGCCGCAAGCAGTGTGAGCACCTGCGCGAAGACGGGGTCGACCTGGGCGGAGGGCGCGTTGGCTGCGGCGGCGAACGCTGAAAAGGAGTCCAGGCACAGCAGAAGCGCGCCAGCGAGGCCAGCGGCGCGCGCACTCACGCGGGCCCTGCGCGCGAGGGCTCATCCGGCGCTCGAGCGCGGTGCCAGAAGTCGTAGAAGTTGAACCAGTTGTAGGGGTCCGAGCGGCAGTACTCTTCCAGGAGCTGTGCATAGCGTTCGATGCCCTCGCGTACCGCCGCCTCGCGTCCCTGCGCGCAGGGTTGCGAGAAGTCTGCGATCTGGCGGAATACCGCGTGATAGCGATTGCCGCCGCGGTAGAGACCCGTCATGAAGATGACCGGGCGCCGCAAAGCGGCCGCGACGCGCATCGGACCGGACGGAAAGAGGGCCGGGGCGCCGAGGAAAGGCACGATCTGCGCGGGCACATCGCCAATGGTGCGATCCGCCAGCATGCCCACGAACTTGCCCTCCTCCAGGCAGTCGCGGATGCGCAGCATCGCCTCCAGATGCCCGAGCGGGATGATCTCGGGCGCGTGGGGGGCGTGGATGGCGTTGAAGACGGACATGAGCAGCCCGCCTGCGCATCGTACATCGCCATGGCCACTTTCACGCCCGCGCGCCGGCCACCGACCGAGCTTACGAGCGCAAAGCTGCCCAGGTGCGAGCCGAGGAGAAACAGTCCCCGGTGCGTGCGCGAGTGCGTCGAGCATCAGCGCATCGCCTTCGCTCGAGACCTCGAAGAGCTCGTCACGCCCCTTCAGCAGATACAGCCGATCGAGAACGGTGCTCGCAAAGGCGTAGATCTGCCGGTAGCGATCCACCGCGGTCGGCTCCCGGCCGAGCGCCCGGCGCAGGTAATTGCGTGCCCAGTGCCGCGCGGTAGGCGCAAAGACGAAGAAGTAAGCCGCGATCAGGTGCAGCCCGAGGCGCGCAAGCGGCCGCCCGATGCGCAGCGCGAGGAAGACGCCGAGCGCGACGAGCGTCGCGCTGCCGCGCTCGGGAGCTTGCGCCCACTGGGTGGAATCCGCGCGCGCCCGCGCGAGCGGGCTGTCAGCGGGTTCGCTGGCCATCGCTGGGCGCCTCCGTGACCGGTAACAGCACACCCTCGGCGACCGGGTGGCCGGCGCTCGAGACGCTGAAGCGTACCGAGCCGTTGGGCAGTTTTTCGTGCTCGACCCGCAGCGTCTCCCCGGGGCGCACGGGTTTGAGGAACTTGGCGCGCCCGATACGCCAGTGCGTCAGTTTGAGTGATTCGTCCGCCTCAAGCGCACGCAGCGTCTCATCCAGCAGCAGTACGCCGGGCAGGATCGGCACGCCGGGGAAATGCCCGGCAAGGGCCGGATGATCGGCGCTGATGGTGAGGGTGGTCGGGTTCATGCGCGGTGGCCCTCCGTCAGGCCACGGAGGTCTTGATGTGCGCGACGGCCAGCGCCTGCAGCGCCTCCTGCGGGAGCTTCCCGGTGCCGTTGCGCGGCAGACGTGGCACGAACAGCAGCGGGCGCGGCAGGAATACCGGGTCCAGGCGCTCGCGCAGCGCCTGCAGCACCTGCGTCGCGTCCAGTCCCGGAGCGACCACGCAGGCGGCGACGCGGCTGACTTCCGCGTTCGAACCGCGCGGGTCCTGGAAGTGAAAGAACGCACCGTCCTGCACACCGCGGATCGAGTTCAGCTGGTGATTGAGGTAGGCGAGCGAGCTTCTCTTGCCGGCGATGTTGACCAGATCCGCGAGCCGGCCGTGCAGCAGGAAGCGGTTCGCGCCGGTCACCTCGAGCACATCGCACATGCGCGTCGGCTGCTCGATATGACCGCCATCCGCCCAGGTTTCCCCCTCGCGCTCCTCGAGCCGCACGCCCGGCCACAATTGCCATTCCGGGCTCTCGGTCGGCTGGCGTACGCCGATCTGGCCGGTCTCGGTCGATCCGTAGATCTCCAGAAGCCTTGTGGCGAAGCGCTGCTCCACCTCCGCCGCGAGCTGCTGCGCGAGCGGTGCGGTCGCCGAGACGATCAGATCCGTCGGCGGCAGCGCCGTCGCCGTGCGGGTCAGCGCCCGCAGATGCACCGGCGTGGAGATGAGCGCCCGCGGCCGCGGGACGGCGGCGAGGGTGGCGGCAATATCGGCCGGGTAAAACGGCCGCTCCGCCGCGAACGCATGGCCGTTCGCAAGCGCCATGAGCACACTCGACTCGAAGCCGTACTGATGCTGCGGCGGCACGGTGGCCACGATCGACCAGGGCGCGCTTGCGCCGAGTCCCAGCCGCAGCGCCTCCTCACGCACGCACTGCAGCAGGGGACCGAAGCTCTTGCGGTACGGGAGCGGGGTGCCGGTGGAACCGGAGGTAAAGACGTAACAGGCGAGCTGCGTGGCCTCGATGTGCGGCACCGCGGGCGCGCTCCCCGGGGAGAGGGGTCGCAGGTTTTTCGGATAACTCACCTGCGGCAGCTGGATATCACACTCGGTGCTGTCCGTAAGACACACGGCATCGGGCGCAAAGAGCTGCAGCTGGCGGATCACGGCGGGGGTGTGCGTGGAGGGCAGGAGCGTCACCTTACCCGCCGTGAGTCCCGCGGCAAAGCCGACCGTGAAGCGGTAGCGGTCGCCGCAGGCATTGAGCACGTGCGAAGCGGAGCCGAGGGATGCGCGCACCTGCTCGACGTCGCTCAGAAACCGCCCGACGGTCAGCGGCACCCCGGCGCGGTAGGCGACGACCGCGTCGGCCGATGCGTGCGCTAACAGCGGCAACCTGGCCAGATGACTACTTCGTCCTGTGCGCGTGGATGTAGTCGACCAGCTGGCGCAGCGAACCGAAGATGCGTTCATTTTCCTCGCTGTCGGCGCGCAGTTGCACGCCGTACTGCTTGGAGACCACGAGTGCGATCTCGAGGATATCGATCGAATCAAGGCCCAGGCCCTCCCCGTACAGGGGCTTCGCCGGGTCGATGTCGGCGGGTGCGACATCCAGATTCAAGGCGGCCACAATCAGCGCGGCGACCTCGCGGGTCAGCGCCTCGTTGCCGAGCGCAGCCACCGGCTGCTTGAAAGGGGAGACCGTGTCAGACATTCGTTCCTGCCCAGACTGCAGTTGACCTGCTCGTCATTATACAAGGCGACACCTGCCGGACGTGTCAGCCAAGGAATAAGAGCGCTCCGGGAGGCCGGAGCGGAACATTTCACGCCGCCCGTGCGCGTCCGGCGGCCTGAACGCGCCGTGTGGTGTACGCGGGGCGCGCGTCTAGCGGCTGCCCGCGCCCCACACAATGTTCAATCGCGGGAGCTCGCGAACGAGCATTGCCATAAATAATAGTTTTATTTATCATGATTTTATCTTCTATACCTTTCGAATTTTCTGCCTGATCACGGCGCGCCTCGCGCCCGGGCTCGTCCGGCGTCACAGTCGTTTGAGGCGCGATAAGATACCCTGCTTGATGCGTCCTCAATCGGAGCCAAAGAGATGTCGGTGAGGTCCACGATCACATCGCAGTTCCAACAGGTGGCCATCGAACAAGAGCGGCTCCTCGCGCCACTGTCCGATGAACTGAAGCTTGTACAGTCGGGCCTAGATTCCTTGAGTTTTGCGATCATCGTGGCGCGCCTCGAGGACGCTCTGGGCATCGACCCGTTCAACGCCGCCGAAGC
>CAVUKE010000001.1:0-166273 GCA_963742045.1 uncultured Pseudomonadota bacterium | reverse complement strand
GCAGGTGCATCGAGGTCAGCAGCACGTTGTCGCGCCAGTAGTTGAAGTGTGAATACGCCGCCCTCGGCGGGCGCGAAGTAGCGCACCGGCGCCGGCAGATTGACTATGCGGGATCCCGCGCCAGCTCAGGCGCACCACGGCTTCGGCGTCGAAATCAAAGCGTCGCATCCAGCGGGTCTGGCGCATCACCGCGACGAGCGGCGCGATGGGGTAAACCCTGAAGCCGAAGAGCGAGTCCTGGATTCCCGCGTAGAGCGTCTCGAGATTGGCACCCAGTTGGAGATCTTGCGACCCCGTACCCTGATCCTCGGTGCCGTGGCGTCGAACACCGGAACACCGAGGATCATCGCCAGCGGGGAGGCGCGCCGAAGCCGCCATGAACTGAGGAATGCACTGCGCTGGATGCTGCCCGTCGGAATCCATCGTGAGGGCGTGAGTGAAGCCGGCGCGCTGCGCTTCGAGAAGGCCGTCGAATAAGGCGGCGCCCTTGCCGCCGTTCCGGGATCTCAGGAGCACCCGTACCTGGGGATCTGACTGAGCAAGCGCACTGAAGCTCTGCACGCTCCCGTCAGTACTGCCATCGACGACCACCCACACCGGCGCCCACTGTTCGCGGGCGGCGCGCACGGTCTCGACTCCCCGGTCACCCGGGTTGTAGCTGGGGATCAGGACGAGATGTGTCTTGGACGGCGTCAATCGTCGCTCGCCACGCTCCGGGAGGACTGGCGGATGATCCAGGTGACGCCAAATCCCCCCGACCAGTAACTGTTCGTCTTCACCAGTGGACTTGAGGCGAAGCTCGCGCCTCCGAGCATATCGTGCCGCACGAAAAACCCGCACCAGTAGTCCGGGTAGCGACGCGTGAGGGAGAGCGAGCGTTTGGGTGCCCGCATAACCCCCCGGGGCCTCATAGGCAGGGCGGCCGGCGGTCGCGTACTGCGGCGCGACGTTGTAGAAGTAGCCGTTGTAGCGACGATCCGCGAACAACGGACCCGCGAGCATCCCGAGCTTCCAGCCCTCTGCGCCGGGAACCTGCGCGACGTCCAGTGCAACGTGCGGCTCAAAGAACCCACCAATCAGGCGCGGGGAGGCTTCGACCGTGAGCGCCGCGCGCGCCGGCAGCCGCAGATCGAGTTTGAAGCGCTGATCGTTGCTGCGCGACAGGTGCACGTTGAGCGAGCCACCGATTTCCAGCGTAGGTCTTAAGTCCGGCATACCCTGCCGCGCCGAATCGTTGCGCACCGGGGTGGTGCCGTTGATGCTCAGATTCAACTCGATCCGATCCTGGCTGAAGAAGCGCCCGCGCAAACCCTCTTGATCGGACTTGAAAATCTCGCCGCGGTAGATGAAATAGGGTACCGGGACCGGGTACGCGTGGGTCGTATCTGAGCCGCGGTAGTCGTTGAAGACGAACATGCCGGCGCCGAGTCCGAACTCCCACAATGGCTTCTGATCAGCGTGCGCGGGGCTTGCCGCTGCAGCCGCCAGGAGCGCTGCACTCAGGAGCGGGCGCGCCGCCTCAGGCAGCGGCCGCAAGCGGGCATATTCCCGTCGCTTCGATCTCCACGAGGAGATCCTGCCGGCAGATATCCGCCTGCAGATAGACGATCTGCGCCTGGGTGCCGAGCGCGGCGGCGAGCTGTGTCTGGATGAGCGACAGGTCGGAAGGTTGGCGTACGTAGACTTTGTACGCGAGCGCGTCCAGATCAAAGTGCACGTCACGGGCGAGCCGGTTGGCCTCACTCAGGAGCGCTTCGATATTGGTGAGGGTCTCGCGCGTCTGCGCCGAGGTATCGCCCACATGCAGTGAACGGTGTCCCACGATACTGGCGGTGCCTGATATGAAGAGGGTGAGGCTTCCGCTCTGGCGCAGCAGCGCCGCGCGCGAGAATACCGGGCTGTGCGTGCCGTATTGCCTCGGGTAGTGATAGGCACTGACCTGGCGGGGATTCTCAACGAATACCGGCGCGATGCGTCCGGCCAGGAAATACACCACCAGCGGACTGTCACTGGTAGCCCCCAGCGCCGAGGCCGCCGGCACGCTGCCGGCCAGGGCGCGGCCCGAGGCGCGCAGGGCTTCCTGTCGGGCGGTATTGAACTGGCGGTAGCGTTCGGTGCCCTGGAAGTCGCGGTTGATGTCCGGAAGGTAGTTCCAGACACGCAGCAGGTGAGGGTAGCTGTGCGCATCCAGCGTCGCGCAGATCTCAGCGTAGGCCTGGGCGGTAGCCTCGTGCAGCGTCAGGGTCGGAGATGCGCTCTCGCCACGCGGCGCGCTGAAGTCCCGTTCCGGTACCGCGATGCAGCCAAACAGCATCTCCTCGGTGCGGCGGAAGCGCACGCGGTTGTGCTGCCCGGACTCGGCCGGCCGACCGGAGCTCCAGACTTCGCAAAGGTGCCGCTCGCCGGGGAGTACCGGTGTACTGACCTGCGCGATGGGAATACCAGCAGCCCCGGCCCCCAGAGCCGGCGTACCGTTGAAGGTGGCGACGCCCAGAACGTCGTCCCAACGCGCCGCCGCGTACTCGGCGCGCGAGACATACGCCAGATGCAGGCCCGCAGGTGCGCACACCGTCCGCACGCCGAACCGCTAGTCCTTGGACTTCGACCCGTCGTCGGCGACCGCGGTCTTAGTCTTTTGGGCGCCGCCTTTGACGTCGTTACCGACCTTACGGGACGTATCGGCAATCTCATGGCCCACTTTTTTGGAGTCCTCGGCGACGGTATGTCCCACCTTGGAGGAGGCATCCGCGACACTGTGCCCCACTTTCTTCGACGCATCGGCGATGGCATGACCGGCGCTCTTGGCGTCTTCCTTGATGGTGTCTCCAAGACCCTTGCCGGTGTCTTGTGCCTGCACGGCGCCCGCAAAAACCAGGGCGAGAATTACGGCGCCAAACGCTCGGAAAATGTCTGCATTCATGGCGAACTATCCTACGACACTCGCCCCTTGTTTGCACGGCGCGGCCCGTTGCGGTACGTGTGAAAAAAGCGTGCGGCGCGGTGCCAATCATCATGCCATTCGGGCAAACTGCGCCGGATGCGTCTTGATCGGCTGCCCATATCGGTACTGCAGAACCGCTACGTGCCGGGCCGCTGGGACGTGCTCGCGTTCATCCTGGTCTTTGCCTTCTTTGTTTACGTGGGTCAGGCTGCGCACGGCCTGACCGGCTCGCTCGCGGGACTCGAAGCAACACCGATCTCGCTGAATCCGTCGGCGCTCATCGGCTACTCGGCGCGTACGGGCTTGCGCATGCTCATCGCGCTGGTGTTCTCGCTCATTTTTACCTTCACCTACGCGACGCTCGCGGCCAAGAGTCGGCGCGCGGAAGTGTTGCTGGTGCCGCTGCTGGATTTCCTGCAGTCGGTGCCCATTCTGAGCTTCTCCATCTTCATCCTCTTTTTCCTGCAGCTGACGCCCGGGCGCGTGGCCGGTGCGGAGATGGCGGCGATCTTCCTGATCTTCACCAGTCAGGCGTGGAACATGGCCTTCAGCTTCTATCATTCGCTGCGCAGCATTCCGGACGAGATGGTGGAGGCCGCGCGCAACTTCCAGTTGACGCCCTGGATGCGCTTCTGGCGCCTGGAGGTACCGTTTGCGATGCCATCGCTCATCTGGAACATGATGATGTCGATGTCGGGCGGCTGGTTCTTCGTCGTCGCTTCCGAGGCCATCACCGTCGGCAGCACCACCGTGACACTCCCGGGCGTGGGCTCCTATATCGCGCTCGCCAACGAGCAGCGCAACTACGTCGCCATCGGCTGGGCGATCGCGGCCATGTTCATCGTGATCCTCATTTTTGATCAGGTGCTGTTTCGGCCCATCATCGCCAGCGCCGACTGGTTCCGGCTCGATCAGGAGACCGGGCAAACCCCGAGCCACTCCTGGTGTCTGACCATGATGCGCCGCTCGCGCTTCTTCGGTCTCATCGGTCGTGCGTTCGCCGCATTGCTGCGTGCCGGCAATCGGCCACCGCAGCCGGCCGCGAATCCTCCTGGCTCCGGGGCGCTCGCGCAGTGGGATGCCCGGTACGGCGACAGCGCGTGGTTTGCGCTGCTCGGGCTGATCGGGCTCCTCGCGCTCTGGAAGGCCGTATCCTTCGTGCATGGAGATGTGCCGGTGGGCGAGATCGGGCACGTCATCGGGCTTGGGCTCATCACGCTGCTGCGCGTCACCGTACTGATCGCACTCGCCAGTCTCATCTGGGTTCCGATCGGGGTGTGGGTCGGCATGCGTCCCCGGGTCACGAGCATCGTGCAGCCCATTGCCCAGTTCCTGGCCGCCTTCCCCGCGAATCTGTTCTTCGGCTTCGTGGTCTCTGCCATCGTGCTGCTGAAGCTCACGCCGGACATCTGGTTAAGCCCGCTCATGATCCTGGGCACCCAGTGGTACATCCTCTTCAACGTGATCGTCGGGGCATCGGCGATCTCCCCGGAGCTGCGCTACGCGGGTGAGAATCTGGGGCTCAAGGGATGGCTGTGGTGGCGCCGTCTCGGCCTGCCGGCGATTTTTCCTTTCTATGTCACGGGCGCCATCACCGCGGCGGGCGGCTCGTGGAACGCCAGCATCGTTGCCGAGGTCGTCAGCTGGGGCCGCGAGACCGTGACGGCGCATGGGCTCGGGGCGTACATTCATGCGGCCACGGATGCGGCTGACTTCCGCCGCGTCGTGCTGGGCACGTTTGTACTGAGCCTGTTCGTGGTGACCCTGAACAGGCTCTTCTGGCGGCCGCTGTACGCGCGCGCCGAGCGCAAGTTCCGTCTGAGCTAGGGGCTGAAGGAGACCGCCTTGAATGCCGTCGCACCACTGAATCTTGCGCCGCTGCTGGATGTGCAGGGCGTCAACAAGTCCTTCCGCAAGCCCGACGGCGATGAACTCGTGGTGCTCGAGAACGTTAACCTCACACTGCGTCCGGGTGAGATCGTGGGACTTCTGGGCCGCTCGGGCTCCGGCAAATCAACGCTGCTGCGCTCAATTGCGGGCCTTGATCCGCCTTCCGGGGGCGTCGTGAACTACCTTGGCCGGCCGGTGCTCACGCCGGCCGCGGGCATCACCATGGTGTTCCAGAGTTTTGCGCTCTTCCCCTGGCTCACCGTGCTCGAGAACGTGCAGCTGGGGCTGGAGGCTCTCGGCGTGCCGGAAGCGGACATGCGCGCCCGCGCACTGAAGGCGATCGATCTGATCGGACTGGACGGTTTCGAGTCAGCCTACCCGCGCGAGCTCTCCGGGGGCATGCGCCAGCGCGTCGGCTTTGCCCGTGCGCTGGTGGTGCATCCGAACATTCTGCTGATGGATGAGCCGTTCTCGGCCCTGGATGTGCTGACCGCCGAAACCCTGCGCACGGATTTCCTGGAGCTCTGGGGCGAGGGGCAGCTGCCGATCAAGGCCGTACTCCTGGTCACGCACAACATCGAGGAGGCGGTGCAGATGTGCGATCGCCTCCTGATCTTCTCGACCAACCCAGGAAGGGTCGTGAGCGAGATCCCGATCGATCTGCCGCAACCGCGGCATACCCAGGATCCGCGCTTCCGGGCGCTGATCGATCGGGTGTACGTGGAGATGACGGCGCGGCCGCGCGGCGAGCTGCGCCCGGGGGTAAAGACTGAGCGTTTCCCGGGAAGCGGAATCGGCACGACGCTCACGCACGTGTCTTCCACGATTCTGACCGGCCTGATCGAGGCAGTGAACGAGCCGCCCTACAGTGGCAAGGCGGACCTGCCGGCGATCGCCGAGGAACAGCACCTCGAGGTCGATGATCTGTTCCCCGCGGCCGAGGCGCTGCAGCTATTGCGTTTTGCGGAAGTTGAGGGAGGCGACATGAAGCTCACGGATGCGGGGCTGCAGTTCGTGCGCGGCGATCTGGATGAGCGCAAGAAGCTCTTCGCCCAGCATCTCATCACCTACGTACCCCTCGCCGCACACATCCGGCGGGTGCTCGATGAGCGGGCCACCCATACGGCGCCCAAGAGCCGCTTCTTCGATGAACTCGAGGACTATATGGCCGAGGAAGCTGCCGAGCAAACCCTGCGCACGATCATCAGTTGGGGACGATACGCGGAAGTCTTCGCCTACGATGACAACCGCCAGGCATTTAGCCTTGAGAATCCAGCCTGAGAACTGACACGATCGGCGGCGCGGTGGCAGAGCGCAGGCGTCAACGCAGCAGTCAGTGGGACCCAGAAAAATTGGGGCGGTAGGGACCGCCATACCGCCCCGGGAGGAGACGCCACACGGTGGCGCATGCGCAGCGCGGGCGGCCCTGAGTGCGGGGCAAAGAAGTGTCAAGAAATCTGCGAAGTTCGGGCGCACGGGCCGGGCGGATGCGCAAGAGCGTGTATCGTTCCGGCATGGAATCGCGCCCGGCACCTGCCGAATCCAAGCCGACGCTCCTCATCGTCGATGACGATGAAGGGCTCTGCGCGATGCTCGACGAATACCTCACACTCGAGGGCTTCACCGCGGTCACCGCCGCCACAGGACCCGCGGGCCTTGAGCAGCTAGTGCGCACCGCCGTGGACCTCGTCATTCTCGACGTCATGCTGCCGGAGCTTTCCGGATTTGAAGTGCTGCGGCGCATCCGCGCGCTGAGCCGCGTGCCGGTGATCATGCTGACCGCGCGCGGAGAGGAGGTCGATCGGATCGTGGGGCTTGAGATGGGCGCGGACGACTACCTTGCCAAACCGTTCAGTCCGCGCGAGCTGGTCGCCCGCATCCGTGCGGTGCTGCGGCGCACGCCGGCCGATGGGGTGGCGCCGGAAAGCGCGATCCAGTGGGGTCCGCTGCGGCTGGACCTGCGGGCGCGCCGCGCGGAGGTGGGCGAGAATGACCTGGAGCTGACCTCCGCGGAATTGCGCATTCTTGAGCTTCTGGTGCGCGCGGACACGCGGACCGTGACGCGCGATGAACTCATGCTGCAGGCGCTGGGTCGGCGCCTCCTGCCCACCGACCGCAGCCTCGACACGCACGTGAGCAATCTGCGCCGCAAACTGCAGCGCTACACCGAACGCGTGAGCGTGCAAAGCGTGCGAGGCTCCGGTTACGCGCTCACGTTGAGTTCCAGCCGCGCCGTCACGCCGGCGCCGCAACTCTGAGGCGGCCGCGGTGCATTCGCTGTACTGGCGGATCTTTCTCGCCTTCTGGGTGGCCCTCGCGCTCATTCTCGTGGGGACTCTCACGGTGGCGGTGAATGCCACCGCGCACCGTACCGAGCGGCCCTGGATCCAGCGTGCGCAGCTGTATGCACAAGCCGCGCACGCATTCGAGTCCGGAGGACCACAAGCGCTCAGGGGGTGGCTTCAGACGCTGCCCCGGGAGCCCTTCAGCCGCACGTTCGTCGTAAGCCCGGACGGGCGGGAGATCCTGCAACGGCCCCTGCCGGCATCGCTCTACGGGCCCGGTGGCACTCCGCAGTCCAATCCGAGCGATGTGGGGGGCGCCGACGCCCCGGTCGATGCGATCGCGCCGATCGGCGGTGCGCTCGTGCTCATCACCCCGCAAGGCGGTGTTTATCACGTGGTCGTTGGCCCCGTGCGCGACAGCCCGCGCCTCTTTGGGGAGCTCGAGCTTCCCGGCGTGCCTCTGGCACTACTGTTGATCGCACTCGCCGTGAGTGCGGCCGTATGTCTGTTCCTGGCGCGTTACCTGGCCGCACCGGTGGATCGGCTGCGTCTGGCGACCCGGCAGCTGGCCAACGGCGATCTCAACGTCCGCGTGCTCCCGGCGCTTAAAGGGCGACAGGACGATCTGGGCCTCCTGGCGGCGGATCTTGACGCCATGGCCGAGCGGCTGCGTCAGCTCTTGGAAGGCAAGCAGCAGCTGCTGCGCGACGTATCCCACGAGCTGCGCTCGCCACTGGCGCGGCTGCAGCTCGCCTTGTCGCTGGCGCGTCGCGACCCCAGCGGCGGCGAGCGCCACATGGCCCGTGCGGCCTTTGAAGCGGACCGCCTGGAGCAGCTCATCGCCCGTACCCTCAAGCTCGTGCGGCTCGAGCGCCCCGTGCACGAACTTGAGCAGGCGAGGGTGGACGTGGCGGAGCTGCTGCGCACGATCGCCGCCGACGTGGCGATCGAAGCGGACGCCCGGGGATGCCGGGTGAACGCAGAGGTCGAGGAGGGGCTGTGCGTCAGTGGGGACGCCGAGGTGCTGCGCAGCGCCTTCGAGAACGTCATCCGCAATGCCGTGCGCTACAGCCCGCCCGCTGCGGTCGTCGGGATAAGCGCCCGAGGGTCACCGCAGGGGCTCCCGCAGGCAGTGGAAGTCACGGTGCGCGATTGCGGTCCGGGCGTGCCCGAGAAGGACCTGGGGCTGATCTTCGAACCGTTTTATCGCGTGGATGCCGCGCGCGAGCATCGCAGCGCAGGCGGTGAGGGTCTGGGACTGGCGATCGCGGCGCGCGCGATTGCCTTGCACGGGGGATCGATCGTTGCCGCGAACGCCCCGGGCGGGGGTCTTCTGGTGAGGGTTACCCTGCCGGCAGACGTCCGTGCACGAGCGGCGCAGCCCCGAGCGGCCGAAGCGGCCGCGTAGCCGAGGCCCGCTCGAGCGACACGAGGCCGTGCTGCTGCAGCGCTTCGTGCATCGTTGTGAAGGCGAAGTCCCCGAGCAGGCGCTGCAGGCGCGCTTCGCAACGGGAAAGATTGGTGTAGTGCCGGAAACGCGAGAACGCGCCCACCCGGATGCGCGGCTGACCCGGGTCCAGCTCCCACGGATGCAGGTAGAAGGCAAACGGACGCTTGCGCTGCTCGTTGATCTGCCGCAATCCCGCACGCGTCAGCCAGTACGGCAGGATGCGGAAATAACCGCCTCCGGACACCGGTACCTGAACGCCGAAGAAGCTCGCCGCCGACATCGGAAACTCCGCCAGCGTACGTCCCGAGGGGGCGCTGACGCGATGCGGCTCGGGTGTGGCGCCGGGCAGCCCGTACAGGTCGTGGTGGATCGGAAAGATCGAGGAGTCGTAACGGAACCCCAGATCGATGAGCACATCCAGCGCCCACAGTGATTGCTTCGTGACTGAGAAACTCGCGGCGCGGTAGCCGAGCACCGCGTGCCCGACCGTGTCCTCGAGGTAGTTCTTGGCACGGATGGTCTCTTCGCGAAACTCACTCGGGGTCTGCTTGTAAACCAAGCGGTGCGAGAAGCCGTGGCAAGCGATCTCGTGCCCGGCGTCGGCGATCCGACGCACGAGCGCGGGGGCGCGTTCGGCCAGCCATCCGAGTACGAAGAACGTCGCGTGCACATCACGTTCAGCGAGGATCCCAAGGAGTCGCTCGATGTTATCGGCGACGCGCAGTTCACGCCTCGACCAGCTGTCGCGCGTGATCGCCGAACTCAGGGCGGCCACATGAAAGTAATCCTCCACATCGACGGTGAAGGCGTTCAACAGCCCCCCACCGCGCGCCTCGCTGCTATTTTTACTGTCCATGTCAGCGTATCTGTAGCGAACCATTCAAAAAGTATCTAGGAGTAGTTGGGCCAACGTCAGTACGCCAGGCCACATTGACTGATCATGGAGAATAACGGCCGTCGCGCAAATAGGTGTACCACCTACCCGGGCTGACAGAAAAAGTTGACAGGTTGTCCATGCCATCCGTTCCTTCGGCCGAGGAGGTCCGCAAAAAGCTGTGTGGAGCAAAAGCAAACGGCTCCCGCAGGAGCCGTTTGCCGTGTCTGAAACGTGGAAGAACTCTTAGACCCGTGCGCGTTTGCGTCTCAAGGCAAGGAAACCCACGCCGCTCAGTCCCAGGGCGAGCAGGGGCAGTACGCCCGGCTCGGGCACGGCTGCGGTGGGAGTCGTCTGACTGGGTCGCGCCGTGCTCAACTCCACGGGCCGTCCGGGCCAGCGGTTGTGAACTTCCGCGCATTCGCTGGAGCCGCAGGTGAGGGCCGCTGCCGGCACACTCCACATCAAGGCCGCAGCCGTCGCAAGGCTCGCCAGTCCTGCAATCCGAGTGATTCTCTTCATCGCCGCACCCTCCAAGATCCTTCCCTAGCATCCCGAGTCGCATCGTGCACACCCGGGTGATCGTTTGTTTGATCCCTTCGTCCTCATTCTGCCACTTCGCCTCTGAGCTGCAAGCTCGACAGGGAAGCGCACGAAAAAAGGATAGCAAAGCGCGCAACGCTCGGAGGAGCCGATGAGACATATCCCCAACAAATTGTGGCCCACCTCACAAGGTGACACGTGGGGGCGCTTAGGTCACGTTGGTGTCGGCCCCGGGAGACGGCCATTATACACTTTAAAAACAATAGGTTAGTGACCACTTGACGTATGGCCGAGCTTGCGCCGTCGGCATGCCGCGACGCGACGGGTTCCCCTGAGCGCGGTACACGAGTGCCCGCACGCGCAAGTCAATGAAAAATAAATGAAATAGTCCTCACGGCATAGCCCTTGCATTTCTCCCGTTGCTGCCGCGGGCCGGCTTTCGCTTGCCCGTCCGCCGCAGAAGTGGGTTCCAAGTGTGGTGTCCGGCGCATGCCGGGCATGAGCGGGGGTTTGCGCCTTGAAAACGACGAAGCTTTTTTTCGCAGTGCTGGTGGCGCTCCTGGCTCTCGCCGGCTGCCATTCCAGTGATCAATCGAGTGCTGCGAGTGCCGCGCAGAGCGTGCCGAGCGGCAACGGCACGGCCACTCTCTCCTGGGAAGCCCCCACGACCACCACGACCGGTTCTGCGCTCACGGACCTGGCGGGATACCGCATTTACTACGGCATCAACGCAGGCGATCTGTCACAGACCGTCCAGCTCAACACGACCGGCGTGCAGACTTACGTGATCGACAACCTCGGGCAGGGCACCTGGTATTTCGCCATCAAGGCCGTCACCGCTTCAGGTGTTGAAAGCGCCCTGTCAGACGTTGTCACCAAGACCATCAGCTGAGTACCTCGCGCCTGCGCTGAGCGCGCCCCCCCATGTGACCGCATTCGCAGCCGGATCGCTCCGGCACGCGATCGGGGGGCGTTGCCGGTAAGATCGTTCGGATGCGCTTCTCCGGCTCCCTGCGACTGTGGTTGATTCTCGCCCTGGCGGTCCTCGTCGCCCTCATCTTTTGGCCGAGCACGCAAGTGCTCTACGAACAGTGGTCGGACTTCATCAACATCACCTTTACGCACGGCTGGCTCGTGCTCGCGGTGAGTGTTGCGCTCGTGTGGCGCTCGCGAGGCCCCATCGCCACCGTGCCGGCAGCGCCCTGGCCGCTGGCGATGCTCGCCCTGAGCGGCGCCATCCTCACCTGGCTGATCTGCTACCGGGCGAGCATCCAGGACCTGCACATCACCATTTTTCCGGGGCTCTTCTGGTTGGCCGTCGCCGCGGCGTTTGGCTGGAACGTCGGGCGGCTGCTCGCCTTTCCCGTCGCCTTCTTCTATTTCGCCGTGCCCTCATGGGCGCAGCTGGGCAACCCCCTGCAGGATCTCACGGTCATCGCCATGCAGGGCTTTCTCGGACTCACCGGTCCGCACGCGGTGATTTCCGGCGACACCATCCATATCCCTAACGGCAGCTTCCGTATCGAGGAGGGCTGCAGCGGGCTGCACTTCATGATCGTAGGCCTCGCCGTGGCCGCGCTGCACGGAGAGTTGCGGCGCGATCCCTGGCGCACGCGGCTGGCTGAACTGGCGCTGATGGCAGTGCTCTCGTTGCTCGCAAACTGGGTACGCGTGTACGTCATCATCGAGGCCGGCTACCTCACCGACATGCAGCATTATCTGGTGAGGGTGAGCCACTACTGGTTCGGCTGGGGCGTGTTCGCGCTGGCGCTGGTTGCCTTCTTCTGGCTCACGACCTGGTTGACCAACACCGCGGTCAGCGAACCGGAGCCCACGTTCCGGATGCCTTCAGTCAGCGCCGCTGCACGCACGCAGGTGGCCGGTTTCATTTCGGTCGTCGTTCTGCTCGGCGCCTTTCCGACGCTGAGCCTGCTGGTTCGCCAGCAACATCCGCCGCCCCCCCTCGCCATGGCGCCGCTCGCCACGGCCCGCCCGCCCTGGTCGTTCGTGCCCCCGCGCGCCTATTCGTTCTGGGTGCCAAGCTTCCCGGGCGCCGATCAGACCGACGCGGTAGCCGTACAGGATGGCGCGGGGCGCACCCTTGAGCTCTTTCGGGCGCGCTATCGCGCCCAGGCTCAGGGGGCGGAGTTGGTAGGCAGCTCGAGCTCTCTGCTGGGCACGTACCTTCGGTACCGCGGCGAGCAGCCTGTGACTTCCGCGCACGGGATATTTCGTGAGACCGAGGTCGCCGACCCGATCGGGGACCGCTCCCTCATCTGGTGGCGATATGAGATTGGCGGCAGAGCCTTCGTGGTACCGCTCGCCTCGCAGCTGTGGTACGGCTTGAATGCACTCGTCGGCAATCCGCTTTCGGCGGTGGTGGCGCTGCGCGCCGAGTGCCGTGTCGATTGCGCCGAGGCGCGTGCCGCCCTGCAAGCCTTCCTCGCCAGCGCCAGCATCGAGTAACTTGCGCTACGAACAGCTGGCCCGCGCTCCCGCGCGGGTCCGCAACCACAGATGCGCACGACGACGAGCATGAGGGTAGGGATCAAGCAGATGCTGGGGCTGACCGCCCTGGTGATCGTCGTCGCGCTCGGCGCCGAAGTGGGCGCGCGGCTGGATGACTGGCTCTTTGAGCAGATACCGCTCAGCGCCAATCCGAGCTCCGATGACCTCATCACGCGCGATCCGCTGGGCCGTTCCGGCACCCCGTACGCGCGCTTCAAGAAATGGCGCCTCAATAATCTCGGCTTTCGCGGGCCTGACGTCGCGCCCGAGGCCGCCCGAGGCGTGCCTCGCATCCTGATTCTGGGGGCCTCGGAAACCTTCGGTCTCTACGAATCCCCGGAGCGGGAGTTTCCCGCATTGCTGCGGGCGGCCAATCCGCATTTGGAGATCATCAATACGGCCGTTGTCGGCATGAGCCTGCCATCGATGACGCTCTACTGGCAGCACCGGCTCAGCGCCCTCAGACCCGAGGCTGTGCTCATTTACCCCTCGCCCTTCTTTTACCTCGCTGATGAGTCACCTGCGAGCCGCCCCGCCGCCGCGGTCGCAGGCGCGCATCCTGGCGCCGCCTTGCGCTCGCGCTTTCTCGATCGGCTGCGGGGCACTTTGCACAAACCCGACTTCCTGCAGGTGCGACTGGATCGGCACGCCGTCGCAGAGCAACTCGCCACGGCGACACCGTTCACCACGGTACCGATCGGGCGGCTGGATGATTATCAGCGCGATCTGGCACGGCTGGTGGAGGCAATCCAGGCGAGCGGCACGACCGTGGTCCTCATGACGCACGCCATCCGCTTCCGCGGGGATGAGCCGGACCTGGATAACCGGTTTGCGGTGTGGGAAGAGCGCGTGTATACGCCCCGCGCCGATGGGGAGATTCTCGTAGCGTTCAATACGGCGGCCAATGAGCGCCTGCGTGCCTTGGCGCGCACGCGCAAGGTACGCGTGATCGATGTCGCGGCGGCGGTCAGCGGCTGTGATGCCTGCTTCGGGGATCTGGTGCACTTCACCGACCGTGGCGCAGAGAGGGTGGCTGCGGCCATTCAGCCGGCGCTGAGCGGCGCGGCGTCAGCGCGGGCGAGCGACTGATGCTCTTTAACAGCCTCATTTTCATCTTCGGCTTTCTGCCGGCCGCATATCTGGTGTTCTGGGCCCTGCGCACCACCGCGCAGCGGCACGTCTGGCTCACGCTCACCGGGTACGTCTTCTATGGCTACTGGGATGTGCGCTTTTGCCTGCTGATGGCGTTCTCGACGCTCGTCAGTTACTTCGCCGGGCTCGCGTTCCTGCGCTTCGGCCCGCGCAAACTCATCCTGTGGCTGCCCGTGACTTGCGATCTGGCGTTGCTCGGATTCTTCAAGTACGCCGGCTTCTTTGCCGAGAGCGTGAACTTGGTGGCCACCGCCGCGCATTTGAGGCCGCTGCTGCCGGTGCTGCACATCGTGCTGCCGATCGGCATCTCTTTCTATACCTTCCACACGATCAGCTACATCGTTGACTGTTACCGCGGGGTTGTTAAGCCGACGCGGAGCCTCTTCGAGTTCAGCGCCTACGTGTCGCTCTTCTCGCAGCTCGTGGCCGGTCCGATCGTGCGCTTCCGCCAGATCGAAGCCGATCTTGAGAATCTCGCCGGCGCGGACCGGCGCGCCGGCTTGTACGCCGGCAGTTCGTTCTTTGTATTCGGGCTGGTGGAAAAGGTGCTCGTGGCGGACAGCCTCGCGCGCTTCGTCAATCCGTGGCTCGCCGACTACCGGCATCTCTCGAGCCCCGGCTGCTGGCTCGCGATGTTCGGGTACGCGATGCAGCTGTACTTTGACTTCTCCGGCTACAGCTCCATGGCCGTCGGGCTCGGGCTCATGTTCGGCCTCAAGATCCCGCAGAACTTCAACTCACCCTATCGCTCGCGCACCCCTTCGGAGTTCTGGCGCCGCTGGCACATTTCCCTTTCCACCTGCATCCGCGATTACCTCTTTATACCGCTCGGGGGCAGCCGCGGTTCAAAGTGGCTCACGGCCCGCAACATCATGATCTCGATGTTTCTTGGCGGCCTGTGGCACGGCGCCAACTTCACCTTCATCCTCTGGGGCCTGTATTGGGGATCACTGCTGGTGCTGTATCACTTCGTGGGCCGCTACTGGGATGCGCTGCCCGGCCGTGGTGTGCTCATGTTCATCCTCGCCACCCTGGGCTGGGTGCTGTTTCGGGCGACAGACCTTCATATGGCGGGGGGCCTGTTCGAGCGCATGTTCGTCCCAACCGCAGGAATGCTGCCCGCGGACTGGGACGTGTTCCTGGTGCTGACGGCCCTGGCGAGCCTGTGGGCCGTGTGGGGACCGAACGCGTTTGAGTTCCATGCACCCGCGCGGCCCCTGGTGCGCGTGCCCCTGCTGGGTTTCGTCTTCGGCATCACGCTCGCGATCATCGCCGGCTCGCGGGCGTCCCCGTTCCTGTACTTTCAGTTCTAGAGGGTCCGACAGCCAACCGCACCTCGAGGAACATCGGGGCGTTTCATCGATTGCACTTAATCGGGGGGCTAACATCCAGTGTGACGTCGTTCACACTCGCCGCGCGGGTCGGCCGCTAAGCTACGTCGCATTGGGGAGACGGCGCGGACGCCATCACCGCGCTGCCAAAAAACATACAACCCATTGATCGGACTGTTATAAATGGGGAGCGGCAGTTCGAACATTTGATCGGGCTTGGCTCCTGTGCTTTCTGATAGGCTCAACTTTTAAACCCAGGAACGGGTATGCGACGTCCAAGCGTGCTGACGCTGGCCGGATGGCCGGCTATAACTCTACTAATCATCAGTTGCGCATCGAGCCCTCCGCCGGCCGCGCCGACACCGACCCCAGCGGCGGCCGCAGCGGCGGCTGCCACGGCGGCGAAGGCGCCCAACAGCGATTACATCATCGGGCCAGGCGACACGCTGCAGGTGTTCGTGTGGCGCAATCCCGAGCTGTCGGTGACTGTGCCGGTGAAACCTGACGGCAAGATCTCCACGCCTCTGGTGGAGGATATGGTCGCGGTCGGCAAGAGTTCGCCGCAGCTGGCACGCGACATGGAAGCGGTGCTGAGCGAGTACGTGCGCTCGCCCAAGGTCAACATCATTGTGACCACTGCCGCCAGCGCCTTCAGCCTGGTGAAGGTGGTCGGGCAGGTGGCCCATCCCCAGGCGCTGCCCTATCGGGAGGGAATGACGGTGCTGGACGCGGTGCTTGAGGTGGGCGGTCTCGGGCAGTTCGCTTCGGGCAATCGCTCCCGTATCGTGCGCATGGTGAATGGGAAGGAAACCGTGATTCACGTGAAGCTTGCGGACCTGGTCAACAGCGGCGACGTGCATGAGAACGTTCCCCTCAAACCCGGCGACGTGCTGGTCGTGCCGCAGTCCCTGTTCTGAGCATGAACGCGGCACTCGAGTTCATTGTTGAACAAATCCGCGGCCTCTGGCGCTTCCGCTGGACTGCGATGCTGGTGGCGTGGGTGGTCTGTCTCGTCGGCTGGCTGGTGATCCTCTTGATCCCGGATACCTACAGCGCCTGGGCGCGTGTGTACGTGGACACACGCACGCGCCTGAGCCAGGACATCGCGGGCATCGCCGTCGAATCCAATGTCGCTTCCCGCGTGCAGTCCGTGCGCGAGGCTCTGCTGGGTGCTCCGCAGCTGGAGAAGGTAGCGCGTCTTGCGATTCCCGCCTACACCGGTGCGACGCCACCACAGCAGCTCGCGATCATCAACGGCTTGCGCACGCGGCTGACGGTTGAAGGTAATGGAGATAGCCGTCAAGCCGCAGATCTTTACGTGATTTCCTTCACCGACCACGACGCGCGCATTGCTCACCACGTTGTCGATGAGCTGCTGCATCTGTTTATGTCCTCTTCGCTCGGCGACACCGAGACCGGTTCCGAGCAGGCCCAGGAGTTTCTCACCAAGCAGATCGCCGACTACGACAAGAAGCTCCAGGCGGCCGAGGCGCGGCTGGCTGACTTTAAGCGCCAGAACGCAGGCTTGGTTCCGGGCGCCACGGGTGGTGATTATTTTTCGCGCCTGCAGGCTGACACGGACGAGCTTAACAAGAACCGCCTCACGCTCACGGTCGCCGAGCAAAAGCGCGACGAACTGCGCCGGCAGCTCGTCGGTGAGCAGCCTGTGATGGGTGCCTCGGCAGGCACGGGCGGCGGCTCGCCAGCGGATACGGCGAGCGCCATTCGCGAAGCCCAGGGCAGGCTCGATGAGCTGCTCCTGCGCTATACCGACAAGTACCCGGACGTCGTCGCGGCGCGACAGGCGCTGGTGGACCTGCGTACGCGCCAGGCCGCGGAAATCGCCGCCGTGCGCCGCGGGGATCAGGGCGCCATCGCTACCTCGGGGCTGGCGGCAAATCCGGTCTATCAGGGTATGCGGTTGCAGCTGAGTCAGGCGGATGTGGAAGTGGCCGCCGCGCGCCAGCAGGTCACCGAGCACGAGGCGCGCATCGAACAGCTGCGCAAGATGATCAACGTGGCCCCGGGAGTCGAGGCCGAGTACGCGCGACTGAATCGGGATTACGACGTGACCCGAACCGAATATCAGGCTCTGGTGGACCGTCTGAACCGGGCCAAGCTCTCCGACCAGGCCGACGCCACGGGCGTGGTGCGTTTCGTGGTGGTCGATCCGCCCACAGGCAGTGATCACCCGATTGGCCCCGACCGGGTGCGTCTGATTCTGACCGTGCTCCTCGGGGGCATCGCCGCAGGCATCGGCGTCGCCTATTTCATGCATCAGCTGCGGCCGGTGTTCACGTCCACGCGTCAGCTGAATGAGCTTACGCAGCTGCCGGTCTTAGGCTCGGTGAGCATGACCTGGCTCGAGCGGCACAAGGCGGAAGGGCGGCGGGCGATCTGGGCGTACTCGGCGGCGGGGGCGGCGTTGGTCCTCATCGCCATCGTCGCTTTGGCCACTGAGAACGCAGCGGCACGGCTGATTCATGGATTGACGGCATGAGCGTCATCGAGAACGCCATCAAGCGATTGCAGGCTTCGCGTGATGCCAACGCGCCCGTGCGCGAGCGCTCGACGACCTCCGCGGCCGCGCGGCGGCTCGACCCTTCGACCGGCGCGGTGGCCCCGGGCCGTGTTCTCACATTGGACTTGGACGTGCTGCGCGAGGCGGGTCTGCTGCCTCCGGCGCACCAGGAGCGCGAACTTGCACAGCAATTTCGTCAGATCAAGCGTCCGTTGATCAACAACGCGCTCGGGCGCGGGATCGAAGCCCTGCCGGATGGCAATCTGGTCATGATTGCGAGCGCCGTGCCGGGAGAGGGTAAGACCTTTACCTCAGTCAATCTCGCCCTGAGCATGCGGCTGGAGGAGGACGTGACGGTACTGTTGGTCGACGGTGATGTTGTCAACCCGCGCCTCAGCCAGATTCTAGGCGCCGACGATGCGCCCGGCCTCCTGGACGTGATCAAGGACCCGTCGGTCTCATGGGCCTCGGCGATTCTGCCCACCGATGTGCCGGGCCTCTCGTTCCTGCCTGCGGGCCACCAGGATCCGAACGCCACCGAGTTGCTGGCGAGTGCGCGAATGAGCGAAGTCGCCTCCCAGCTTGCGCGGCAGGATCGTTCGCGTCTGGTGTTGTTTGACTCGGCGCCCTTACTGCTCACCACCGAATCGCAGGCGCTCACACAGATTGCCGGCCAGATTCTGATGGTCGTGCGGGCGGACGATACGCCTCAGCACGTGGTGCTCGAGGCCATCGAGACCCTTGCCGAGAGCAAGTCCGTGTCGCTGGTTCTTAATCAGAGCATGAAGCAGCCGCACGCGGGCTACTACTACCGCTACGCCAACAGCAGGGCGAGTGAGAAAGACAGTGGCGCTTGAGCGACGCTGAAGGGACGCGTCACATGAAAACGCAAGCGAGGACCGGGCCGCCGAGCAGCGGTCGCCTGATGCTTGGGATTCTGCTGCTGCTGGTGTCGCTCACCGCTCACGCACAGACCGGCGTCGGGCCGATCACGCTGCAGAGTCTGTTCTTGAATCAGTCAAGCAATGCCCACCCGGGCAACTATCTTGAGGCCGACGCGGGTCTCCTCTACACCGATAACGTCAACCTCACTCCCAGTAAGTCGAGCGACACCCTCGCGCTCATCGGGCTCGTCGGTGATGTAGAGCGTGTTAACGCCCCACGCCTGGATTATCACCTCGACTCGGACATCGCACTGGTGAAGTACTTCAACGGGGCCTACGACACTCAGCCGTTTGGCTACCTCGACGCCTTCGGTGAGTTCAAGATTGATCCCGGAACGCTCTCCTGGATCGCCCGCGACACGTTTACGGAGTTAATCATCGACCCGTTTCAGCCGGCGACGCCCGACAATTTGGAGAACATCAATTACATCACGACCGGGCCACAGCTCACGCTGAAGCCCACCCTGCGCACGACGATCACCGCCGATGCCACCTACTCATATGTCGAGACAAATTCGAAATCCCCGGATTACGTGAATATCAACAATTATCGGCTGGGCAGTGATCTTAAGATCGAGCGTGCTTTTTCAAACTCGCTGAGCGCCTACGTCAGCGGCACGTACTCTGCCGTGCGCTTCAGCGATACCGTGGACAACACGGACTTCGACTACGAGACCGGGACCGCGGGCATTACTTTCGGCGACGCGCGCACAGTGTTAGGTATTTCCGGTGGCTACACGGTCGCACAGCTGAAGCCAACCAGTACCGCGCCATTGCCCCTGCCGCGGCTACACCTGGATTATCTGCCGATCGTGGATTTGGCAGTACCGCCGCCGGCTGATAGTCAAAATCCGAGTGGCACCAACTGGTCGGTGAGCTTGTCACGGCTGATTTCCCCGACCCAGCGCCTGGCGTTGAGCGCCAGCAAGCAGATCACCGACGCCGCCAATCTGTTCCTCCTCAACCTCAGCCAGCCCGTGCCCGGGAACAACCAGACTAACCTCGCCAACGGGCAGCCCTACACGTATCGCCAATACAGCGCTACATGGACTTACGATACGGGCCGTACGAGGGTGACGGTCAATGGACTCGAGGCGACATCGCGTTACTCGCTGACGCCGCAATACAACCACGACACGGACCAGCTGAATGGACTCATCGCCCGTCAGCTCAATTCCTCGTTCAACCTGGAACTGGGCACGCTGTACGAGCACGACAATTACTCGGTCGGCTTTTCGCAGCACACCTTGAACGTAATCACGAGCCTGCGCTGGCAGCTGGGTCCGAAGATCCGACTGCGCTTCTTTTACACGTATTCGGACGTGGCGCCGAACGGTTATACGCAAAATCAGATCGGTGTCATCGCCTCGTACGCACTGACGCCGGCGGCGCAGGCCGCCGATAGCTTGATGCATCCGACCTCGCAGACCTCGCAGCCCCTGCTGCAGTGAGCGGGGTTGATACAGTTCACGATGGTGATCACGACGGAATTCTTCTTTTGGTTCTGCCTCGCTGTGGGTCTCTACCCCTATGCGGGCTATCCGCTGTGTGTGGCGCTGCTGCGCCTCATTCGTCCACGCGCGGTGCAGGCCGGCCCGATCACGCCGCGGGTAACGGTCGTCATCTCGGCCTATAACGAGGCGGGGCACATCGAGGCGACGGTCCGAAACAAACTCAACCAGGATTATCCACACGCCCTGCTGGATGTGATGGTGGCTTCCGATGGATCAACCGACGACACGGATGTGGTGCTGGCTCACCTCGCCAGGCAAAACCCACGCCTCAGCTTCTTTCGCCAGCAGACACGCAGCGGGAAAACGGCCGCACTGAATTCTCTAGTCGAGCGCGCCAAAGGCGAGATCATCGTGTTTGCGGACGCCAATTCGATGTACCGGACGGATACCGTGCGTCAGCTGGTCGCGCCGTTCGCCGATCCCAAGGTCGGCTACGTCACCGGACAAATGCTCTACGTCGATCCGCACGGCTCGCTAATCGGCGACGGTTGCAGCGCCTATATGCGCTACGAGAATCTCCTACGCCGCTATGAGACCGACATCGGTTCAATCGTCGGCGTGGACGGCGGGGTGGACGCAGTGCGGCGCGCCCTATACCGGCCGATGCATCCCGAGCAGCTGCCGGATCTGGTGCTGCCGCTGGCGGTCGTGGAGCAGCGCCATCGCGTGGTGTTCGCCCCCAAGGCTGTGCAGGAGGAGGAGAGCCTCAGCGAGCAGTCAGCCGAGCTACGCATGCGGATTCGGGTGGCACTGCGCGCGTTTTGGGCGCTGCGCGATCAGCGCGCGCTTTTGAACCCGTTACGTCATCCGCTCTTCGGGTGGCAGCTCCTCTCACACAAGCTGCTCCGGTACATGAGCTTTCTGCCGTTGAGCATTGCGGCCGTTCTTAACTGGTTGCTGCTCGGGCGCGGCGAGGTATACCAGGTGCTCGCGGCGGCCCAGTGCGCCGCGGCGGCACTCGTCTTGCTGGCAATGTACGGCCCGCCTCGCCTGCGGGACTTGGGGATTGCCCACTACTGCTACTACTTTGTACTGCTGAATTGGGCGTCAGCCGTGGCGTTCGCACGCTTCGTGCGGGGGGAGAAGCAGGTACTCTGGCAGCCGCGCACAGGATAAAGCCGTCATGCCCCTGATGAGTGCGCTCTCGCGGTACCTGTTTCATCCGTTGTGGGACTTCAAGGACGGCAGTCGCCGCCTTTCGGTGCTGCGCGAGCTTGTGCGCACGCAGTGGCTGGCACCGCAAGTTCTGCGCGCGCGCCAGGAGGAGCGTCTGCGAGCGATGGTGCGCTATGCCGGCGAGCACTCCCCTTATTACCAACGACTCTTCCGCGAGAACGGACTCGCCGCCGAGAGTTTCGACCCGCAGGTCTTTGCGGCGCTGCCACTGCTGACGAAGGCCGTGATTCGCAGTTCCACTGCGGAGATTCTCTCGCGTGAATTCACGCCGCAGCAGCTCGGACAGCACAAGACCGGCGGCTCGACCGGAGTTGCACTCACGACCTACTTTGACCGCAACTGGCTTGAGGTGCGTACCGCGGATGCGATGCGCTCGGATCAGTGGGCCGGCTGCTACCACGGCATGAAGGTGGCCGCTCTTTGGGGAAATCCCCCGGTGGCGAAGACCTTCAAGGAGCGCCTGCGACGAGGGCTGATCGACCGTTTTGTCTACCTGGACACCATCGATCTGAACGAGGGGTCCATCGCCGCCTTCGTCGCTGCCTGGCGGCGCGAGCATCCGGAAGTACTGTTTGGCCACTCACACTCGCTCTACATGCTCGCGCGCGCGTTACTTGAGCAGGGGGTATCGGACCTGCGGCCCCAAGGCATCGTGTCCACTTCGATGATGCTGCTGCAGAACGAGCGGGGCGTTATCGAGGAGGCCTTCGGCTGTAAGGTGACCGACCGCTATGGCTGTGAGGAGGTCGGGTTGATCGGGTGCGAGTGTGAGCAGCACTCGGGGATGCATCTGAACATCGAGCATCTTTACATCGAATTTCTGCGACCCGATGGGAGTGCGGCCGCTTTCGGCGAAGAGGGTTTCATCGTCGTGACCGACCTTCTGAACCGGGGCATGCCCTTCATTCGCTATCGGATGGAAGACGTCGGGGTGCCGAGCGCACGCACGTGTGCCTGCGGCCGGGGGTTGCCGTTGATGGAACGCATTACCGGGCGCGTCGCCGATTATCTGAAGCGCCGCGATGGCTCCCTGGTCGCCGGCGTGTCGCTGGTGGAACGTACGCTCACCGCCATACCCGGAATCGAACAGCTGCAGATCGTGCAACCGGCGATTGATCGGCTCCTCATCAACCTGGTGCGTGCCGCCGATTTCACCGCCACCAGCGAAGCGGCACTGCGGCACGAGTTTCACACGGTGTTTGGTGCGGACGTCGCGATCGAGTTCGCGTACGTTGAACGTATTGCCCAGGAGAGTTCGGGCAAGTATCGTTTTTCGATTTGTCGGGTCTGACGATGCTGCAGCCGCCTCAGGATCTCGTCAGCGTTGTCATCGCGACCTACAACATGGGCCGCTACCTGCCCCAGGCCGTGCAGTCCGTGCTCTGCCAAACCTATGCCAACGTGGAAGTCCAGATTGTCGACGACGGCTCGAGCGACGATACCGCGCAGGTCGTGCGGCGCTGGGAGGTGGATGCGCGCGTGCGCGTGCATCGACAGACAAATGGCGGCCAGGCCCAGGCGCGCAATCGCGGCGTAGCGCTCACCCGCGGCCGCTACGTGGCTTTTCTTGATGCGGACGATGAGTGGCTGCCTCAGAAGCTCACTCGGCAGATGCCCCTGTTCGCGGCCCCGCAGATCGGCGTCGTGTACTCGGACTATGAATGCATGGACGGCGAGGGTCGGGGGCTGCCGAAACCGCCGACCCATATGTACCGCGGCCGGGTGAGCGCCGCTTTGCTCATCGATAATTTCGTGAGCTTTCAGACGGCCGTGGTGCGGCGGGAGTGCCTCGAGCGGCTCGGCGCCTTCGATGAGAGCGTGCGCATGGGGGATGACTACGATTTGTGGTTACGGCTCTCGGCGCATTATGAGTTCGACTTCGTTTCCGAGCCGACGGTGCGCTACCGCATCTGGTCCGGTCAGATGTCGAAGAACTATCGCCGGCGTTATGAGTCGGCCATGCGCACCATGCAGAGGTTCCTCGAACACAATCCCGGGCTCGTCAGCGCCGCGCAGATCCGCACCGCTTGGGCGCACACCTACACCGGGCGCGGCAACAACACGCTGTGGCAGGAGCGCAGGCGTGCGGCCGCGATGCAGGATTACCTGCGGGCGCTCTCATTCCGCCCCGGGTACTGGCCGGCCTGGCGCGCCATCCTGCGCGGGCTGATTACGGCGCGCGCACCGAGGTGAAAGAGCGATCGCCACCTCTATGCGGGGCTGACCGGCGGGTAATCGGTGCGGTTCACGTAGCCCTCGGAACCGGAGTCGGAGATCGGCCGCGCCGGGATGCCACCGACGGTCGTATGCGGCGCGATATCATCGATCACCACGGCGTTGGCGCCGATCGCCGCGCCGTCACCGACACGAATCCGGCCGATGATTTTGGCCCCCGGCGCAATGTAGACGTTGTCGCCGATGACCGGGCAGCCGGTGCGCTCGCCCCGATTGGCCCGCCCCAGGGTGACCCCCTGCGAGATGTTGCAGTTGTTCCCAATGATGACATCCTGGTTCACGCAGATGCCGCCGAAGTGGCCGATGTAAAAACCGCTGCCGATGCGCGCGTCGCGCGAGATGTCGATGCCAAAGCGCACGGAATAGCGATGCAACAGCAGCACGATGGCTTGACGCAGCCCCAGCGAACACCAGCGCGTCTCGCGGCACCAGGCGTACAGCCGCAGCAGTACCGTATAGCGGAAACCCGGGGTGGACAGAAAATGGATGAGGAAAGCTCTGGTGCCAGTGCGACCGGCATGACGCCACAGGTCCGACACGATCAGTCCGCGACATCTCTGCCAAGTCATGCGGCTCGGGTTCTCGAGTAAGTCAATGAAGGTCCTTCATCTTATCGATAGCGGCGGTGTTTACGGGGCAGAGAGCATTCTATTGTACCTTGCATGCGAGCAGCAGCGCCGCGGTCACGATCCGATTATCGGCAGCATTGGCCGGCCGGGAGCTGGACCGAAGGAGGTTGAAACGACGGCAAAATTACTCCGGTTACCAGTGGTGCCGATACGCATCGCCTCGCGGCCGACACCGGGCGTCATTCGTGCGTTACTGCAAACGGTGCGTGACGTGGCGCCCCACGTGCTGCATTCGCACGGCTACAAAGCCGACATCCTGCTGGGTTTCCTGCCGCGGCGAATGCGCGGCCCCATGTTGACGACGCTGCATGGCTGGACGGCAGCCGGAAAAATCGACGCGTTGTGGCTTTATGAGCAGGTGGATCGGATTTCTTTGCGGCGGATGGATGCAGTGGTGGTGGTGGCGGCCGCCATGCTGCAATTGCCGGCACTGCGTCACGTCCCGCCCGCACGACTGCACCTGATCGAAAACGGCATCCCCCCGCTGGCGCAACGACGCGCTGATCTCGCCGCGCGCGGGGTCGCTGCGCTGCCCCCTGAGCTCATTGCCTTCATGGCGCGGCGGCCCACTGTGGTGGCGATCGGACGACTGTCGCGCGAGAAGGGGATCGATGTGCTGCTGGAGGCATTCGCTCAAGCCGCAAGGCAGCACCCTTCGCAGCTGCTCATCGTCGGCGAGGGCCCTGAGCGCGCAGCGCTGCAGCGGCAGGTGCACGGGCTCAACCTTGCCGACACCGTGCGTATCAGCGGCTACCTGGAGGGGGCCGATCGGCTGCTGGAGCACGCGGCAGGATTCGTCATGAGCTCACTCACCGAGGGCATGCCGCTTGTGTTACTGGAAGCGCTGCAGTGGGAAGTGCCGATCCTCGCGACTCGTGTCGGCGCAATACCCGGGCTTCTGGCGGGCATTCAACGGGCGCAGCTCGTCGCGCCGGCTGACCCCGGGGCCCTGGCTGCAGGTCTTGAGCGGCTGCTCGCTGCGCCGGCAAGCGCAGGCCCGGACGCAGCGTCAGTCCTCGAGCCGACCTCGCGCTTCAGCAGTGCGCTGATGGCCGAGAAGTACCTCGATCGCTACCAGAAGATCCGTGAACGGCCGTCATGACTTGCGCTGCCCCAGTGGGCACACTGGTGCGCGGCGGCTCAGAGCCGAAGTGACATAATGTAAGAGCAATGGCAATTCCGCGAATCACCAAGAAACGTAAGGTTGTCGCAACCGGTGCAGCGCGGCTCGCCGAGGAGGGCGGCCGCAACCTGGCATTTGTGCTTTTTTGCGCCTTCATCATCAGCTATTTCCTGCATTTCACCCGCCGTGTGCCCTTCCTGGCCAGCGCGCATTTTGATCTGCTGCTGGCCGGCGCGACCGCTCTGGCGATCGCTGTGGCGCCGCGAAAGTCACGGCCGGCAGCGCCGGGGCGGCAAGGTATGGATCCCGTCGCGCTGCGTCTGTGGATTTTGGCCGGCTACATCATCGTCACACTGCCCTTCGTTGAGTGGCCGGGCAGCGTCCTGCGCAATCTTGAGCCGTTTGCGAAGTCGCTGTGCTTCTTCTTCTTCGTGCTCGCCACCGTCGACACGACGCGCAAGCTCAGGGTACTGCTGGTTGTGTACGTATTTACGCAGCTGTGGCGGGTGCTCGAGCCACTCGTGCTGCACCTGAAGTCCGGTTACTGGGGCTCGTACACCTCCCTGGGCAACTGGGAATACATGGACCGGCTCGCCGGCGCCCCGTCGGACATCATCAATCCGAACGGACTCGGATTCGTCATCATCATGACCCTGCCGCTGCTGCACTTTCTGGTTAAGCCGGATAACACCTGGCGGCGCGCCCTGTGGGTGACCCTGGCCTGCACCATGTGCTACGCACTGGTGCTGAGCGCGTCGCGCTCAGGTTTCCTCGCGTTCGTATTCCTGTGTTTGTTTGTGAGCTGGCGTAGCAAGCATCGCACGGTGCTGCTGAGCACCACCGTCGTTGGTGGAATCATCGTCTCATTGCTCTTGAGCGGGCTACAGCGCGAGCGTTACATCTCGATCGTCTCGCACGACGCACCCGGAGCGGCCACGGCAGAGGAACGCGTTCAGGGAGTGATCGGTGATTTCAAGGTATCGATGCGCCGGCCACTGGTTGGCCATGGTCTGGGAACTTCGCGCGAGGCGAATGCCAACTTCCGTGGCGAGGATCTGCCTTCTCACAACCTTTATACCGAAGCTGCCGAGGAGCTCGGCTATGTGGGACTCGCGCTACTGTTGGCGCTGATCTGGAGTTTTGTGCGCGCCTGCCTCACCGCGCAGCAGGTCGCGAGTGCGACCACCGCCACCGATGAGCGCATGCAGTTTCTGCATAACGTCGCCAGCTCCCTGGTCGTCGTCGTGGCGGTGGACTTGTTCTTCAGCTTCGCATCATTCGGCCTTTCGGAGCCGTACTGGTATTTCGTCGGCGGCCTGACGGTGGTCACGGTGCGGCTGGCCACGGCGTTGGCGCCGGCTGCGGCGGTTGGTGCGCCGGTGCGCGGCCGACAACTGCTGCGCGGTCCGCGCCGGTTGCAGCCGATGGCCTTGCGAAGTCGCCGGGCGCTCAGTGCGCGCGCGCGCCGCGGGGCGCCGCAGGATACGCTGTAGCCATGTGCGGTATCTGCGGTTTTGTCTCTTTCGCGGGCTGGTCCACGGGGATGCTGCAGTCGATGAACGATGCCATCGCGCGGCGCGGGCCGGATGGGGAAGGCTTGCTGCATTCAGGCAACGTGGGCCTCGCCATGCGCCGCCTCGCCATCATCGACGTCGCCGGCGGTGCGCAGCCGGTGTACAACGAGGATCGCTCGATCGCGGTCGTGTTCAACGGCGAGATCTACAACTTCAAGGCGCTGCGCGCCGCCCTAATCGGCCGGGGCCACCAGTTCCGCACCAATTCCGACACCGAAGTGATCGTGCACCTGTACGAGGAGCGCGGCGCGGATCTGGTGCGCGAGCTGGAGGGCATGTTCGCATTTGCCGTGTGGGACTCGAACCGGAAAACGGTGCTGCTGGCGCGCGATCGCCTCGGCATCAAGCCGCTTTTCATGGCGCGGCTGCCCGGCGGAATTCTGTTCGGATCCGAGATGAAGTCGCTGCTGTGTACGGGTCTGATCCCGGCGGAGCTTGACTGGCAGGCACTTGATCAGTTTCTCACCTACACCTTCATCCCGGCGCCACGCTCGATCTATCGGGACATCAGCAAGGTGATGCCCGGCACTACCGTCACCGTCGGGCCGAGGGGTGAGGTCACAACGCAAACTTACTGGCAGATACCTGATGCGCCCGCCGTTGCGCGCAGCGAGCGTGAGTGGGTCACCGCTACGGAATCGGAGTTACGCCGGGCGGTGCAGGCGCACCTGGTCAGCGATGTTCCCGTCGGCGCCTTTCTCTCCGGCGGCATCGACAGCGGCCTGATGGTGGCGATGATGGCCACGGCCAGTGAGCGGCCGGTAGAGACGTTCACCGTGGGCCTCGCCGGGTCAGGCTCCGCCTTCATCGACGAACGCGGCTACGCGCGCATGATCGCGCAGCGCTACCGGCTCAATCATCACGAGATCAACGTTGAGCCGCACGTCGGCAATATCATTGACGACATCGTCGCGGCGTTCGATGAGCCGTTTGCCGATGATTCCGTCATCCCCAGTTACTACGTGAGCCAGCAGGCGGCACGCTTCGTCAAGGTCGCACTCACCGGACTCGGGGGCGATGAGCTGTACGCCGGCTATCGGCGCCATCTCGGGGTGCAGGTGGGCGATCGCTACGGCCACCTGCCCCGGTGGTTGCGTGAGCGCCTCGTGGATCCGCTGATCCGCGCTCTGCCGGAACCGAAGAACTCGAGCGATCTCGTGGACCATCTGAAGAGATTCTCGCGCGCGTCTTCGCTGTCGGCCGCCGCGCGTTATCAGGATTCCATGGCATCGCTGCCCGAGCGCGAACGTGCGCGACTCTATCTGCCGGAGACTCGGGCGCACGTCGATCTTGCGGCGACGGCCGCGGTCCTTAGCGCGACGTACGCGTCCTTTGGGCACGGCACAAGTGTGGATCGCGCCTTGAAGACGGACCTGCGCTGCTATCTGCCAGATGACATCCTGACGCTGACAGATCGCTTAAGCATGTGGCACTCGCTCGAGCTGCGCGTGCCGTATCTCGATCATCGCTTGGTGGAAGAGGCGATGTCGATTCCGGCGAATCTGAAGATCCGCGGTTTGAGACAGAAGCACATATTGAAAGAGGTGGCCGCCAAGTGGCTGCCGCAGCCTGTCATTCGCCATCGCAAGCAGGGGTTTGAAGCACCCATGGGCCGTTGGTTGCGTGGTCCGCTTAAGTCTCTGCTGCAGGACGCACTGTCGGCCGAGGCTATTGCGCGTGCGGGCGTGTTCAGTGCCGCTGAGGTGGAACGCCTGAAGCAAGAGCATCTTTCCGGCGCTCGAAAGCACAGCAAAGCACTATTCTCGTTGCTGATGTTCCACCTCTGGCAGGCCTCGAGCCGGACGCAGTGCCGTTCCGCCACGGTATCGCAGACGACCACGTTCGCCGCATGAAGAACGTGTTGGCGCTGACGTGGCTCGAACATCGGCGCACGACCGGCCTGTGTAACGCACTCAATCTCGAGTTAATCGCCCTCGAGACCCCCCTACCCGGCGCGTTGCGTCACCTGGTACTGAGCGTGCGCACGGCCGCTTTGCTGTTGCGACGGCGGCCTGCGATTCTGCTGGTGCAGAACCCCTCCCTGGTGCTGAGTGGTCTGGCCGTCGCGCTGAGGCCGCTGCTCGGCTATCGCCTAATTGTCGACGCCCACAACGAGGCGGTCGAGCCGTTCGTTAATAGGCAGCCCTGGGTGCGCGGCCTCGCCCGCTGGGTCATCCGCAAGGCAGATCTTACGATCGTCAGCAACCGTCAGTTGGCGCAGATCGTCGAGCGGTTGAACGGCCGCCCCTTCACGCTGCCCGATCCGACCCCCGTGCCGCCGCCGTCCGAGAAGCGCACCTTGCCCGGCTCGTTTAATGCCGTTCTGATTTCGACCTTCGCGCCGGATGAGCCGGTCGCCGAGGTGTTCACCGCCGCGCGCGGCATGGACCTCCAGCTCCACGTGACCGGCAATCACCGCAAGCTTCCGTCCACGGTGCTGGCCGCGGTGCCGCCGAACGTGCACTTTTGCGGCTTTCTCCCCGAAGAGGAGTATTGGAGCCTCCTGCAGAGCGCTGACGCGGTGGTCGACCTGACGTTGATGGACAACTGCCTGGTCTGCGGGGCATACGAAGCCTTGGCACTGGGTAAGCCCATGCTGCTCTCCAACAATTGCGCAAGCGTTGAGTTATTCGGCAACAGCGCGATCTTCACCGACAACACCGCGCCGGATATCCGCCGCTCACTCGAGCGGCTGAAGATTGAGAGCACGAGTCTGCAGAGCCTCGTCGCCCAAAAGCGCAGAGAATTCTCGGACACCTGGGCGCTCGAAGCGCAAAGCCTCGCAAAGATGTTTCAGCGCTGGCTCTTAGCCTGAGGGCTCACTTGACCGAGACCGCCGGCGGCGGGTCCGGAATCGCGACCGTGCCGCCGGCCGTCACGGCAACGCCGGTTGGGTTGGGCGTGCCTGAGGCATCCACGACGTACAGGTACGCGGTCTGGCCCTGGGTAAACTGCCCGAGATTGACCGTGGCGGTGATCGATCCGTCGCTCCAGGCGCTCGGGATCTGAAGTTCGATGATGCTGGCCTGGCTCAGCACGGGCGCGTTGGCAAGGACGACACGCGCCAGCGTGGTATCCAGGTAGACATCGTCGTAATAACGCCAGTTACTGGTGTAGCCCTGCATGCGCGCGTAGCCACCGATGCCGACCGTGCGCCGCGTGCCTGAATAATTGTCCGTGGGCCCCACGTAGTTCATGACCGAGTGGCCGTTCTCCGTGACCGTGACTGAGCCATCCGCTTGGTCGGTGACCTTGATGGCAACTTCCACCTTCGACCACTTGCCTCCCATCGGATTGACCGCGGCACCCCACCAGGCGTTATGGCCGTTGGCGTCGGGCAGCTTCAGGGCCCCGGGACCGCCGATGGTCCACTGCGCGGAGTCGGTAGCGCTGCCCGGGTGCGGCGGTCCGTAATTGGTGTACCAGTAGCTAACTCCCTCGTAAGGATCGCAGCAGGCTGCGTACGCGAAGGTCTTGAAGTTGTTGTCCCCGCCAAAGTGCCACTGGTCATCGGCGCGCTGATACCAGCTCGCATAGATGTAGAACGGAAACGGCTGCGTGGGGATGAACTTGAAGAACTCGACGGTGTAGCCGGTGTTTGCCCCGGTATTGGCCGCGTGCGCGCCCGCGATGTAACGGCTGTCGTGGCTGTGGGGTGTGTCGATGCTGCGCATCGGGAAGTAATACTGCGTGTTGTACCCGGGCAGCTGGTTCGGATCAGCGCCGTCCCACTTGGCGGACATGCTGGTGCCATTGGCGTTATCCCACACCACCGGCGCGGCGCTGCTCTTGGTGCCGAAACCGCTGCCGCTGATGGTGATCGTGCCGTTGTGATCCGCTGTGCCGCTAACCTGCTGCACGACCGGCGCGCTCAGTGCCGGGGTCAGGCCGGCGAGCATTCCCATCCAAATCACGAACTTTGACGCCTGATGGCGGGACAGGATCCGCTCGTTCGGTCCGTTTCTGTGCATCAGTGATTCTTCCTTGCAAAGTGTCTCAGGACGCGCTGCTCCCGGGTTCGACCATCCGGTAGGCGCAGGGTTGCAGTGGACATACAAGATCCGTGCCCATCAGGCACGGCGCGTGCGTGATCCCTAAGCCATTGTGTCCAGAGCCTTTATGTCTGGCTTTCGATCGCGTCGCAGTTACGAATTTCGCGGCGCGTCGTGAGTCACCGACATACTCGCCTGTCAAGGCGATGCTAAGTCGTAGATGTGGCTGAAATTGATAGCAAATATCCCGTCGCGATCCCCCGACAAGGTGACCGGATATGCCCATCCCCGCGGAGGGCGATCTGGTGTTCGTCGCTACCGGTACCCGGCCGCCTCTTGCCGCGGTGGACGCCGGGGCGCAACCGGTTCTGGTCGAAGCGTCGCGTCACGCGTCTTGGCGATCTAGTGACCTCGCGGCGCCTCGGGAATCGCCACGGACAGTCCCGCCGCCGCCTGCAGGTAAGGCTCCAGATCGGACGCGAGGCGTGCCGCATAGTGACCGCTGAGGTGGTTGTCATCCCGATAGACCACCAACCCTGCGGTCCTGGCGGGGCAGGAGTGCTCGTCACACAGCGCGTCCGTCAGGTCCGCGAAGCTGACCCCGGAAAGTCCGGCTGCGCTGCGCTGTTCCGCCGCAAAGAACTGCGGACGCAGCGCCGGGGCGCGCAGGAAGCTGCAGTCGCCGCCCGGATACCAGGGGTGCCGCGCCGAGCGGGCGAGACAGGTCGGCACGTTGAACGGCGGCGTGGGCGTGTCACGGATCACGAGCACGCGCACGCCGGCAGTTGTCAGCTGAGTCAGGCTGCGGCGCATGGCGGCCTCCCACTCCGGGGCGCCGTCGTCATTCAGGTAGTGCGTGGTGCTGGCGAGGACCACGAGCGTCGCGTGCAGAGTCCGGATTTTCTGGATGGCCGCCGCGCGCCACGCGTCGCACTCGGGGCTGCGCCAGGGAGCCCCCAGGTCCGCTGCCGGGCACGCGGACTTCAGCAGCGTGACGAGTTGCCAGTGGCGCTCGTTGACGATGCGTTCGAGGGCGTCGAACCATTGAATGGCGTGGGAGTCGCCGAACAGTACGATGCGCGTTGCCGAGTCTGGGTCGCCGAACTCACAGGTCCTCACCGCTGCTGAATCCATCAGGCTGACGCAACCTTCGCGCGACATGCCGGCAATATCACGCGTCGCGCCTTCGATGGCCGCTATCCTCGGATCGCTCGCCAGGCCTCTAGCCAACTGCAAGGCGAGCAACGCCGCGCCGATGGACACCAGCGCGAGCAGGGCGCCGAGCGCGAGCGTGGCACCGCGGCGTGCCACGAGCCAAGGCTGAAAGCGGATCGGATTCTCGATGTAGGCGTGGGTGAGCGCGGCGGCTGCGAGTGCGAGCAGGGCCGCCGCGGACTTCCCAGCAGTCGAGAGATTCGGCAGCAGTGCCAGTGCCAGCACCAGGAATGGCCAGTGCCACAGATACCACGAATAGGAAAGTTCGCCGACATACTGAAAGGGGCGGGTATCCAGGAGTCTGGCGAAACCCTGCCCGGGCAGCTCACGGCCCGCCGTGAGCGCAAGCGCGGTACCGAACACCGGAATCGTCGCGATCCATCCTGGAAAGGCGGACGCGGGCGTCAGCAGCGCGCTCGAGAGCGCGATGGCGATGACGCCGCACCAGCCGGCCAGGCGCCAGGCACTGGCGGGCGCGCCAAAGCCTCCGCGCGGGAGCAGACTCGCAAGACCTCCGATCCCAAATTCCCACGCGCGCGTGTACAAGGCATAGAAGGCGACGGAGCGGCTGTGCACCGTCAGCCACACGCACGCGATCAGTGACAGGACCGTGAGTACGGCGAAAGCTGCGGCAAGTGTTGTGCGTGATCTTGCCCGACGCCACAGCAGCAGCATCAGCAGCGGCCAGAACAGATAGAACTGCTCCTCTACTGCGAGTGACCACATGTGCAACAGGGGATTGGTGCGCACATCAGCGGCGAAATAATCGCGTGCCTGCTGTGCAAAGAAGACGTTGCCGAGGTACACGGCAGTGGCACGGGCGGCGCGCGCCGCGAAGTCGAGCTCCTGCGGCGCGAGCACCCAGGCGCCCACTGCGAGCGTCACCAGCAGCATCAGCGCACTCGCCGGCAGCAGCCGGCGCATGCGGCGGGCGTAGAAGCTCAGCAGCCCGATGGTGGAGGTTGTCTCGAGCTCCTGCAGCAACAGTCCGGTGATGAGATACCCCGACAGAACGAAGAAGACATCGACCCCGATGAAGCCGCCGGAGAAGCCGGGCAGTCCGCAGTGAAATGCGACCACCACAAACACGGCGATGCCTCGCAGACCTTCAATGTCAGGTCGAAACCTCCTTGGCGCCTCGTTGCGCATCAAACCCTGCTGATCCCTTCTTCTAGCGGCGCAGCGCCCGTAACGCGCCCCGTGTACCTGGCAAAGACCCACACCCTTTCGAGCAAGAATAGCGCCACCGCGGCGCTGCCACCGCGCCCCCCGTCCCGGCGGAAAGCGGAAACATCGATCCGGGCGAGGCTGACGCAGATGCTGCGTAAGATGTTGATGTTATTGTAAATTATTGAGATTACAGAGTGAGTGCCGCGGCGCGGGGGCCCGCTCAGGAGATAGATATACTGCCTGTTCGCGTTGGCGAGCCGGCGATGTATGAATGGCTAAGGGCATCAACATTCTCTTTCTGATCGACTGGTTGCACCGCACGGGCGGTACCGAAAAACATCTGGTGCAACTGATCGCCGGCCTGCCGGCGGATCGCTTTCGCTGCACCGTCGTTGCTTTCGACATGGGTGTCAATCCGCTACTGGACGAATTGCGCACCCGCCAGGTTCCAGTCATCCATCTGCCGGTCGGGCGCGAGTACGTGCCCAACGCGGCCGTGCAGGCGTGGCGTTTGTCGCGGCTGATTCGGTGCAAGAGATTTGACATTGTGCAGACCTTTCACCAGAAAGCTGACACCTTCGGGGCACTGATCGCGTGGCTCTCGGGCACCAGGCGCCTGGTCTCCAGCAAGCGCGACACCGGGGACCTGCGCAAACCGCTGCATATTTTCCTCAACCGTCGCCTCAAGTCGCTTTTTCAGGCGTTCATTGTAGTGGCTGAGGCGGTGCGAGTGGCCGTGGTGGCGCGCGACGGGCTGCCGGACTCGCGGGTGACGACGATCTACAATGGGGTTGACCTCAGGCAATTCAGTGTTCCTTCCGCACAGCAGCGGCTCGAGGCGCGCACGCGTTTTGGTTTCGGCCCCGAGGATTTCGTGGTGGGTATGGTGGCTGGCTTCCGCCCGGAAAAAAACCACGACATGTTCTTCGCTGGGTTGTCGCAGGCGCGGTCGAAGATTCCCGCGCTCAAGGTCCTGGCGGTCGGGGGCGGTGAACTGCTGAGTCAATACCAGGCGCAGATCTCGCACAGCGAGCTGGCACCGCTTGTCGTGTTTACCGGCGAGCTCACTGACGTGTTGCCCTGCCTGTGGAGTATGGATGTCGCCTGCCTGACGCCGGGTAGCAACGAGGGCTTTTCCAACGCGCTGATCGAACAGATGGCGGCGGGTCTGCCGCTGATCGTCACGGACGTCGGCGGCAACGCGGAAGCGGTAATTCACGGTGTCAACGGCTACGTCGTGCCCGTGGGTGACGCAAGCGCGCTTGCTGCCGCACTTATCACGATGTCTGAGAGTCGCGAACGCCAGCGCGCTATGGGGCACGCCTCCCGTCAGCGGGCGGAGCAGCGATTTTCGCTGGACCGCATGTGCGCCGAACATGCGCGGCTGTACGAGTCGTTGTGCCCCGAAGGGGCGCCGTGTGAACGGTGAGCCAGCAGCTCGTGAACATGGACCCGAGTGATCCCCGCGAGTCGGGCGCGCGCGACCCCGCGGGGTTTACCGTCGCGGTAACCTCTGCGCAGGGCTTCGAGCAGGAAATACTGCGCTTGCGAAATGCCAACCGCGACCGTGCCGAAACCTCGCAATACATCAACTGGCGCTATCAGCACCTGGCGGGTGCGCCGCCCCCGCAGGTGTTCTGGTTGCTCGCCCCGCAGGGGGAGCGCATCGGTATGGCTTCGGTTGTGTTTCGACCATACTGGTTGGATGGCACACGGGTACAGACAGCCGTCGTGGGTGACATCTCACTCGATTCCCGCTGGCGCGGACGGGGCCTGGGCCGCTTGCTGCTGCAGCAAATGACCGCCTACCTGGACGAGCATTTCCCGCAACACCCCGGCTTTGTGATTCCCACCGAGGCGGCGCGCCATGCGCTCGCCAGGGCCGGTTGGATAGCACCCGGCACTCTCGTGCCGCACGTCTACCTGGTCGATGTCACGCGTTATGTGCGAGCAATCGTCCGCAGCGCCTGGCTGACCGCCGTGATCGCGCGCCCGCTGCGGTGGGTCGCGCGTGCCCTGACGCGCCTGCGGGCGCCAGGCGATGGTGAACTCATTCTGGCCGATACGCCCGGTGAGGCGGTGCAGGAATTCCTGCGCAGTGTGGCCCCGAGCGAGGGTGCGGTACATGATCTCGGCGCACAGACGCTGCGGTGGCGCTACCAGCAGCACCCCAACACTCATTTCGTTTTCGCAACTTACACCCGCGCCGGTGAAGTGCGCGGTTTTCTGGTGTTCGAGGAAACCTCGCTCGAGGGGGTCTGCCACATCTACGACGTGGTCGCGCGCGCGGCGGCCGATTTGCGCGCGATGTTGGCGCTGCTGCTGCTTCGCAGTTTGGACACTCCCGGGATCATCAGCGTGCGCATGCTGACCGATGACCGGCACCCTGCGCGCAGCACTTTGCGAGTCCTTGGCTTCAGTCGACGCCGTGCCGAAGCGGTATATCAGGTGCATTCGCGCGATGGCGGCGCCGAGCGGTACACCTGGCGCGTGACCCAGGGCGACAAGGACACCTGATGACACGCCATTGCTCAGCGCGGAGGGGACGATGAGCGCGCTGCTCGTGCGCCGGTGGACGAACGAGCAGTGGCACGCGAACCAGGCGTCGTGGGCTGCGCTGCAGGCGCGTTCGAGCGCGGATCGGCTATTCCTGTCGTGGGAATGGCTGACGCTCTGGTGGCGCTACTACGGCGGTACGCTCGGACGCACTCCCGATATCCTGGCGTTCTACCGTGGTGCGGATCTGGTGGGTCTTGCCCCCTTGTATCACCGTCGCGTCACCCGCGGTGGCCTGCTGCTGGCGCACTCGGTACAGGTTATCGGATTGTCGTGGCGCGACCCGGAACCGCTGATTTCGGAGTACCTGGATGTCATCGCGGCGCGCGAAGACCTGGATGAGGTGCGACACGCGTGCGCGCAGGTGTTGCTTGAACAGCCCTCCTGGAGCGAACTTGTCATCGGCCTGACCGCGGCCGCCGACTGCTGGCGTGATGCGTTTGCGCCAGCAGTGTCGAGCAAGGAGCGCTACGTGCGCAACCTGGATCGCTGCGTGAGCTATCAGGCAGATTTAAGCGAGGGTTTTGGCCCGTACCTGCGCACGCTCGGACAATCAACGCGGCGCAGCGTGTGGAACTTGCGCCGTCGCCTCGCCAGCCTTGGCGAGGTGCGTGTTGAGCAATTGCGCGAGCATGAGATCGAGCAGGGGTTCGCAGATCTGAACCGCCTGCACGCTCTGCGCTGGAGTCGGCCGGCGTTCACCGGTAAGCGACTCTCATTTCATACCAGCCTCGCGAGGCTGCTGGTCGCACGCGGGGAACTCGCGTTTTCGCGCCTGAGTATCGACGGTGCAGTGATCTCGGTACTCTATGACATCCGCCGCGAGCAGCGGCAATACAATCTCAAGATGGGCTTTGATCCCTCATTCAGCATGCGGGTGTCGCTCGGGCTCATTCACCTGGGCTACGCCATGGAAAGCGCCGCGGCCGAGCAGATCAGGATCTACGACTTTCTTGCCGGCCCGGGTCGGACCAGCGACTACAAGCGCCACCTGAGCCAGGTACGGCGTGATCTGAGCTCTGTCCAGATCCTCAGGGGGCGCCTGCTGCCGTCGCTTTATCGCTGGCGGGACCGGGCGCGTTAGGGCAACAGCGAACCGAAGGCTGCGCGCAACCAGCGTAGCTGGCGCGAACGAGCGAACGCCCGCAGAAAAAGCAGCGCCGCTGCGAAGCGCCGGCGCGAGCACCGGTAGGCGTAGGCGATGTTGCCGAGGTTTTCCGTGATCAGCTGTTCGAGCTGAGCACGCGCAGCCGGGTCGCTCCAGCGCGCTTTCTCGCGCTCCAGGACCGTGATGCGGCAACGCGCGTTACGCACCACCGGGCCGTGGCTGAGGCTGCTGGGGATCACGCGGTAGGAATGACCCACCTCGTTGCAGTACAGCGCCGCACCGTGATGGGCCGCCCGAAACCACAGATCCCGGTCTTCCGAGCAAACGAGCGCGTCATCGAAGCCGCCAATCGCATCCAGCAGCGCTTTGCGCACCACGACGCCTGAGGTGCCGATGAAGTTTTCGTAAAGCAGCCCGCGGGCAAGCTCAGCCTGCGGTATGAGGCGCCACGGAGGCTGCAGTTCAAGGGCGGCGAGCGATCGGAACACGGGATAGCCGGCGAGCGTGGAGGCTGCAAGCAACTGCCCTTGAACGTCGATGCGTTCAAAGTCGCCGAAGGCGAATCCGGCTTGCGGATGCTGTTCGAGCGCGGCGATTGCCGCCGAGAGCTTCTGCGGCTTGAGCAGATCATCGGCGTCCAGGAGTGCGATATACGGGGCCCGCGCCCGCGCGATTCCGGTATTGCGCGGCCGCGATGGACCACCGCTTGCTGGTGAACGCACCAATGTGACCCGCGGATCATCGATCGCAGCGACCACCGCCGCGGAGGCATCGCGTGAACCGTCGTCGACCACGATCACCTCGAGCGCGCGCAGATCAGAGGCAAGCGCCGAAGCAATGGCAGACTTTACGTACCGCTCGGCGTTGTAAAGCGCCATCACCACGCTCACGCGCACGCTATCGGACACGTACGCGTTCCCCGCTCTTCTCAGTGCCCGGCGCGCAAGTTGCAGTGGCCATGGCGCTACCCGTTGCGGGTTCAGGCGGCTGCAGCGCCAGCGGTCGAAAAAATGCGCGCCAAACGCTGCACGATCGCGCCGTGCTCGTACAGCTGCGCCGCGCGCGCCTGTGCCGCACGCCCCAGGTGCTGGGCACTGTCTGCGCTCTGCAGCAGCTGCACGCAGGCATCAGCCATCGCCCGCGGTGTGTCGCGCAGCATAATCTCGCGGCCTTCCTCGAACTCCAGGCCCTCGGCGCCGAGCCGCGTAGAGATGATGGCCTTGGCGTGCGCCGCCGCTTCGATGATCTTCACCCGCGTGCCGGAACCGTGATAGATGGGGCAACACACGACGCGCGCGCTGCGATACCAGGCCCCGAGGTCCTCGACAAAGCCCGCAAAGCTCACGCTCGGATCTTGTGCCGGATAGGACTTGGTCAGTTCCGCGCCGCTGCCGACAATCACCAGGCGCGCCGCCGGAACGCGGGCGCGCACCTCAGGCCAGATCTGCTGCACGAGTACATCGGCGGCGTGCGCGTTGGGACGGTTGGCCATGCTGCCGACAAACAATACGATGGGCTCCGAGACATCCGTGTCCTCCGGCGGAGGGAATTTCGCGCTGTTGGGCACCGTCTGCACGCGCGCCGCGCCCACGAAACGCGCAAGATAACGCCGATCGGGCTCTGAACACACGAAGGTTGAGGTGGCGAGTCGCATCGCCTGCACTTCTGCCAGCCATAACCGCGGTGTCTGCAGCAGCATCAGGCGCTCGCGCGGATAATCCGGGTCGTGCAGCAGGCGCCGGGCAAAGGCCAGGTGCTCTATATCGTCGAGGTCAAAGAACAAGCGACGACCGCGCACCTGCGCGGCGAGTTTCATGAACACACTCATCGAGGATAACCGGTGTGCCAGAATCAGGTCCGGCCGCGCCGCGAGCGCCGTGCGCACCGCCTCGACCGCTGCGGAGTTGTTCAGCGATCGGGCAATCGCCTGCTCGTAGAAATCAAACGTTCCTCTTCCCACTCGCTGCCAGCGAGAGGCGAGCGGATCATGCGACACGACCGGCGCGAGTTGCAGCGAGAGCTTAGGGGACCACAGACGGCGCAGGCGCTCCTGATGCTCAGTGAGCTCCGCCGCCGTATAGTGCTGCGGCGGCACCAGAAACAGGCACTGCACCTGCGCGGCGACCTTTCCCAGCGCTTCGACCTGCATCCCGAGACGCTGATACACCGCGTGTACCCGTTGCTCAGTAAAGGGAAACAGCCGTGATACGACCAGCGCCGTCGTCATGCCGGCTCACCATGCGACGCCCCAGGCTCGCGGAGCGTTCTGCGCAGCCGGGAAACCGAGGCCGCATAACGGGCGTACGCACCCCATGATCCTGGATCAGGACCCCCGATAGCGTCGCCCGCGCGGGGTGGCCGAGGCACTCGCACGTAGACACTCATGCGGTTACCCGAGGATCTCGACTTTGGGGATCGGGACGACAAAACGCGCGTGCAGATCCGGAACGCGCCGCAGCGTGTCCACAATTTCCTCTTTCAGGTTCCACGGCAGGATCAGTATGTAGTCAGCGCCACAGCCTCGGAGGTGATCGGGACTGAAGATCGGAATGTGGCTGCCGGGTGTGAACTTACCCTGTTTGTAGGGGTTGCGGTCGACGGTGAAGTCGATGAAGTCGGTGCCGATGCCGCAATAGTTCAGCAGCGTGTTGCCCTTGCCGGGGGCACCGTAACCGACGACCCGCTTACCGGCGCGCTTCGCGGCGATGAGAAACTCAAGCAGGGCGCGCTTGGTTTCGCGCACTTGCTCGGCGAAGGCGGTGTAGGTTTCGAGCCTACGGAGGCCGAAGCTCTCTTCCAGCTCCTGCAGCTCGTGTACCCGCTGACTCACCGCCTGCGACCGATCCGCCGCATGACATCCGTAGATGCGCAGCGAGCCTCCGTGCGTGGCGAGTCTTTCAACATCGAACAGCGTCAGGCGGTGGCTGCGAAACACCTCACGCACAGTCAGGAACGAGAAGTAGCTGAAGTGCTCATGATAGATGGTGTCGAACTGGTTGCCCTGGATCAGTTCCAGCAGGTGCGGGAATTCCATCGTGATGACGCCACCGTCGGCCAACAGGAGCTTGAGCCCGGCGACGAAATCGTTGAGGTCCGGGACGTGCGCCAGCACGTTATTGCCGATCAGGAGGTCGGCACGACCGAAATCGGCGGCGAGCTCGCGCGCCGTGTCGCGACCGAAGAATTTCACGACGGAAGGAACGCCGCCCTTGATGGCCACCGCGGCGACATTGGCAGCCGGCTCCACGCCCAGGACCGGCACACCCTTACTGACGAAGTGCTTAAGCAGATAGCCGTCGTTGCTGGCGATTTCGATCACGCGCTTATGGCGGTCGATGCCGAATCGCTGAGAGACGGATTCGCAGTAGCGCCGGGCATGCTCAACCCAGCTGTCGGCGTAGGAGGAGAAGTACGCGTACTCGCTGAAGATGTCCGCGGGCGCCACGAACTGCGGCAGCTGTACGAGCCAGCAGTGTTCGCAGACGCGGGTGTGCAGCGGAAAATAGGGTTCCATCTGATTAAGCTGAGCCGCTGCGATATGGGTCTGACACAGCGGCGACATGCCCAAATCGACAAACGTGCGAGGCAACGGGGACCCGCAAAAACGGCACTTGAGCACAGGATCGGTCACGGGCTATTTGAACTCCTAATGCCGTGGTGGGTGGGCAATTTTCGGCCTAAAGCCGGGCGCGGGCCTGCGACTGGAACGTGTCGGGCCTCTGATTTCCCGCGGTACGGACGCGCGCAGCGCATCTTCGCGATAATATAAGAGCTTGGGGATACAGGGCACGCCAACTCTGGTACGCAGCCCGATCCGGCTGCACGGCGTGCGTCCGGCATAGCTTATCAAGGGACCGGGTAATCAACTGTGAGTGAATGGCTTTCGGAAGTCTGGCGCAGCCGCGAAATCCTCTATTTTCTCACCTGGCGCGACGTCAAGGTGCGTTACAAGCAGGCCGTGCTGGGCATCGCCTGGGCCGTGCTGCAACCCCTGTTTACCATGCTCGCCTTTGCGTTCTTCTTTGGACGCCTGGCCGGGATTCCGAGCGATGGCGTGCCCTACCCGCTGTTTTCCTTTGCGGCGCTGCTGTTGTGGACATATTTCGCGGTCACGCTCGGGCAGGTCGGAAACAGCCTGATCGTCAATTCCGGTCTGATCACCAAGATCTATTTTCCGCGGGTGCTGCTGCCGGCTTCGGCCGCTTTCGGCGGGCTGCTGGATCTGCTGGTGTGCTCCGTGTTCCTGGCAGGCATGATGATTTACTATCGCGTGACGCCGCATTGGAGCCTGCTGCTGACGCCGATCTTTGTCATAGAGGTCGCTTTGATCGTCATGGGAGCGGGCATGCTGTTGGCAGCATTGAATGTGCGCTATCGGGACGTGAAGTACACCATTCCGTTCCTGACGCAGCTGGGCCTGTTTGTCACGCCCGTCATCTGGCCGGTCAGCTTTCTGCCGCAACGCCTGCAGGGCTGGCTGGTGCTGAACCCCATGGCGGGCGCCATCGAGGGCTTTCGAGGCTGTCTGCTCGGGATTCCGGTCAACTGGGCTCTGGTGGGCTCATCCTGGCTGGTGACCTTGCTGCTGCTCTTTCTTGGTGGCCTGCACTTCAGAAGCACCGAGCGTGTTTTCGCCGATATCGTCTAAGGCAGGCATACTCTCAACATGGCCGAGTCGATCACCGTTAAGAATCTCTCGAAGCGCTACGAGCTCGGGGCGCTGCAACAGGAAACCCAGCTGCGCGACCACCTGGTGCACCTGCTGCGGTCGCCATTCCGGCGCCGGGCGCCCAAGGATGTGCTCTGGGCGCTGCGCGACGTTTCCTTTACGGTGCAGGAGGGGGAGGTCGTTGGCATTATCGGCCGCAATGGCGCGGGCAAGAGCACGCTGCTGAAGATTCTCTCCAAGATCACCTATCCCACCCTCGGCAGCGTACGGGCGCGCGGCCGCATCGCTTCTCTCCTGGAAGTCGGCACCGGGTTCCACGAGGAACTCACCGGCCGCGAGAACGTTTATCTGAACGGCTCCATTCTCGGCATGAAGAAACGCGAGGTGGATGCCAAGATGGAGGCCATCGTGGAGTTCTCCGGCGTGGAGCGCTTCATCGACACTCCCATCAAGCGCTATTCGAGCGGTATGCGTATGCGCCTGGGTTTCTCGGTGGCCGCGCACCTGGAGCCTGATGTACTCATCGTCGATGAGGTGTTGGCCGTCGGTGACGCCGCATTCCAGAAAAAGTGCATCAGCGCGATGCAGGACTTGCGCGGCGGCGGACGCACGGTGCTGTTCGTCTCCCACAACATGGCGGCGGTTGAGAACTTATGCTCGCGTGGCATATGGATCGCCAACGGCAAAATGCACCTTGACGGCCCCACCCACGCGGTCATTGAAGCCTACATGGCGTCGTTTGCGACCGCGGAGAGCGCATCCAGCGAGCTGACGACAGTGGATGGCCGCCGCGGCTCGGGCGAGATCCGTTATACCAAGGTCGAATTTCTCAACAAGGAGGGGACACTGCAGTCAGTGACCCGTAGCGGCAAGGGCCTCGTGATGCGCTTCCACTACCGCGCGAACGAGCCGATCGAGCGTCCGGCGTTTGCGATCAGGATTTATACGGAACTCGGTACTCTGGTGACCGAAACGAGCACTTGGCTGCACGGTCTGGACATACCGTTGGTGCCCACGGGTACCGGTTACGTCGATCTGGAGATTGACGCGCTAAATCTCATGCCGGGCCGCTATCAAATCTCGCTTTCGCTGGACTCAGCTGTGCGCACTCATCTTTACGACCTGTTGGAAAATGCGGTCAGGCTCGAAGCGGAGGAGGCGCCCGTCTACAACTCGACTCGCCGGATCGACAGTCGCTACGGAGTCATGTTCTTTCCGCAGCGCTGGCGCCTGGACGGCATCGGCAGCGCGTCGGCCCTCGAGGTAAGTCCCGCCGCCAACGCCTGAAGCGGAAGAAATCCGCGCCCGGGCGGCGTAACTTTCACACGATGCGCGTCTTCGTCACGGGGGTAAATGGTTACATCGGTGCGGTGCTCGCCCCGTATCTGCTCGCGCGTGATTTGACGCTCGTGGGTCTGGATACGGGCTACTACCGCGACGGCTGGCTTTACAGCGATAACGCGCACTTCGCCGCCAGTCCACTCACTCTGAACAAGGATCTGCGCGCGGTCGGCGCCGACGACCTGATCGGCTGCGACGCGGTGGTGCATCTGGCGGAGCTGTCCAATGATCCGCTCGGGCAGAACAATCCGGCCGTCACGCATAAGATCAATCACCGAGGCTCGGTCGCGCTGGCGGAGCACGCCCGCCACGCCGGCATCCAGCGGTTCGTCTATACCTCATCCTGCAGTGTTTATGGTGCAGGTACCGGGGATTTTCTCGATGAGAGCAGCGCCGTGAACCCACAAACCGCCTATGCGCAGTGCAAGGTGCTCGTGGAGCGTGATCTCACCGCGATGGCCGACACGAAGTTCGCCCCGGTGTTCCTGCGCAACGCCACCGCGTTTGGGCCATCCCCGCGCATGCGCTTTGACATCGTGATTAACGACCTGTGCGCTCTGGCCTGGACCGGCAGGCATATCGCCATGACCAGTGACGGCAGCCCCTGGCGTCCGGTGGTACACGTCATGGACATCTGTGAGGCGATCTATCGCTGCCTGATGGCACCCAAGGAGGCGATACACGGCAAGATCTTCAACGTCGGCCAAAACTCGGAAAACTACCGCGTGCGCGAGCTGGCCCAGATCGTTGCCGAGGAGTTTCCCGGCTGCACGCTCTCCATGGGCGCCCCGGTCGGCGACAACCGCAGCTATCGGGTGAATTTCGATCGGATCCATCGAGAGCTTCCGGGTTTTCGCTGCTCGTACACGGCGCGCGACGGGGTGCGTCAGCTGCGCGAGCTGTTCGAACGCATTCAGATGCAACCAGAAACCTACCAGTTTCGCGCCTTTACACGCCTGAAGCAGCTGCTGTATCTGCAGCAGACGCGCCAGATCGACGCGGAATTCTACTGGCGCTGACGTGCTGTTCGAGAAAGTTCCGCTTGCGGGCGCAGCGCTGGTGAAGATACAGCGCCACGAGGACGAGCGCGGCTTCTTTGCACGCAGCGTCTGCCTCGAGGAGTTTCGCGCGCACGGGTTTGAGGGAGCGTTCGTGCAATCGAGCATTTCCTGGAACCGTCGCCGTGGCACGCTGCGCGGCTTGCATTTTCAGTGGCCACCCTCGCGTGAAGCCAAGTTGGTGCGCTGCCTGCGCGGCGCGATCTACGACGTCGTGCTCGACCTGCGTCCGCGGGAGGCGAGCTACCTTGAGCATTTCGCGGCCGTGCTGGATGAGAACAATCGGGATGCGCTGTTCATTCCGCCCGGTCTCGCGCATGGCTTTCAGACTCTCGCCGATGACTGCGAGGTTCTTTATCAAATGACGGATTTCCACGCGCCCGAGCTGGCCGCCGGCGTGCGCTGGAATGACCCGGCCTTCGGCATTCAGTGGCCCATCGGGCAGGCGCCGGTCATTGCCGCCCGCGATGCGGCGTATCCTGACTTTGCGCGCGCAACGTTCGAGGCGCAGCTCGCCGGGCATGCGGGCTCGGCGGCCGCAAGCCCGTGAGGAACTCAGGTGAGTCCGGTGGCGCGGCCGACACTGGCGGCCGCGATCTGTATGAGTTTGCCCGGCAGCTGTACCCGATCTGTCGCAGTATCACCGGCGCCGGGGTGCGTCAGTCGCTCGCTTTGATCGCAGAGCGTGTACCGCTCAAGGTTCACGAGGTGCGCAGCGGCACCCGCGTGTTCGATTGGACCATACCGGAGGAGTGGAACGTCGAGGATGCGGCCGTCATGGACGCGGATGGCCGACGCGTGGTGGACTTTCAGGCGCACAACCTGCACCTCATGGGTTACTCAGAGCCCGTGCAGCTGTCGTTGACCCTTAAGGAGCTGTCGCCGCGGCTGCACGTGCTGCCCGAGGCGCCTCTCTGGATCCCGTATCGCACCAGCTATTACCGGCGTGACTGGGGATTTTGCATGCGTGCGCGTGATCGTGACGCGCTGCGCGCGGGACGCTACCGCATCGAGATCAAGAGCTCACTCGCGCCGGGCTCTTTGACCTACGGCGAGTGCGCACTGCCGGGACGCACGCGCGATGAAGTGCTGTTCTTTACGCACGTCTGTCATCCCTCGCTGGCGAACGACAACACGAGCGGCATGGCCGTGGCAACCGCACTCGCGCAATGGCTTGCACGGGAGCCTCGTCGCTTGAGTTACCGCTTCGTCTTTGCGCCAGGCACGATCGGCTCGCTCACCTGGCTTAAGCGCAACGAAAGCCGCTTGCCGCGTGTGCGGCACGCGCTGGTGCTGGCGCTGCTCGGAGATCCTGGCGCTTTGACGTACAAGCGCAGCCGCCGCTCGACGAGCGAAATAGATGCCATTGCTGAGTACGTGCTGGGTGCGCACGGCGCGGTCATACCATTCAGCCCGTATGGCTACGACGAGCGCCAACTGTGTTCCCCGGGTTTCAATCTTCCAGCCGGACGCCTGACGCGTTCGGTTAACGGGGGTTACCCGCAGTACCATACCTCGGCGGATGATCTGGCTCTCATCACCCCGGCCGCGTTGCAGGAAAGCCTGATCACCTGCCAACGCATGGTCGAAATTATGGAGGACAACCAGCACTTTCTCAGCCTTAACCCCAAGGGCGAGCCGCGACTCGGCAGTCGCGGGCTTTACCGTAGTATGGGCGGGCAAGGGCCGGTGGAAAGCGAGCACGCAATGCTTTGGGTCCTTAACCAGGCGGACGGAACGCAGTCGCTGCTGGATATCGCACGACGCTCCGGTCTGCGGTTTGAGGCGCTGCTGGGCGCTGCGCAAGCACTGGAAGCGTCGGGTCTCCTCAAGGCGCAGGGGGGCGATTTGGCGGCGAGAACCCCGCAGCGCGGTCGAGGCAGCATGCGCAAACGGAAAATGAGGCGTAGCAAGTCATGAAGGTCGTATTGTTCTGTGGCGGTATGGGAACGCGGCTGCGTGAGCATTCGGATACGATTCCAAAGCCGCTGGTCAGCATCGGTTATCGACCGCTGCTGTGGCATCTGATGCGCTATTACGCGCACTTTGGGCATCACGAGTTCATCCTGTGTCTTGGTTATCGGGGGGACATGATTCGTGAGTACTTCCTCAAGTACAACGATGCCATGTCCAACGACTTCACACTGAGTGAAGGCGGCCGCAGGATTGAACTTCATAGCCGTGACGCTGAGGATTGGCAGATCACCTTTGTCGACACCGGCCTGCACAGCACCATTGCTCAGCGCCTCGTGCGGGTCCAGAAATATCTTGAGGGCGAGCCGGAGTTTTTCGCGAACTACTCGGACGGTCTGTCCAGCTTGCCCCTCGACCGGCAACTGGCGGACTTTCGCGCCAAGCGTGCGGTCGCCAGCTTTGTTTCCGTGCCAAGTCCGCTCAGCTTTCACTACGTAGAGTCGGCGGCAGATGGCACGGTTACAACCCTCGGCGCGGCGGACACGCAGCAACGCATCAACGGGGGTTTCTTCGTCTTCAGCCACGAGATGTTTAGCTACATCAAGGCCGGGGAGGAGCTCGTGGAGGCACCGTTTGCGCGCCTGATCGCCGAGCGGCGACTGCTCAGTTATCCGTGGGACGGCTTTTGGCGGTGCATGGATACGTTCAAGGACAAGATAACATTCGATCGCATGGAAGCGGGCGGAGACTCACCCTGGAAGGTGTGGCAATAGAGCTTCCGCGGTTTAGTTCCCGGCGGCGGACCGGCTGGCGAGCGGGGGCTGCAAGCGCTCGCGCGGATCGTGCAGCGCGCCGGGAGCCGCCCGAGACCGTAGTATCTCGACGAGAACTTCAACTTGGCGCTGCGGATCGCCTTCGGGTCGCTCCGAGTACGCTCGAGCCTGAGCGGAAAGTTGCGCATAAACGGAGGCGTCATCCCACAGTGAGCGCAGCGCCCGGACCCAGTGAGCCAGCGGCGCGCCGGGTTCAATCAGGATGCCTCCCGGCCCCACCGCCTCCGGCAGGCCACCGGTCGCGCTGGCGATGACCGGAATGCCCGAGACCTGGGCTTCGCTGGCGACGCGTCCCCACGGTTCCTCCCACTCGCTGGGTGCGAGCAGAATCCGCGTGGCGCCATAGACCTCGCGCATCCGCAACGTCGGGCGCAGCCATTTGACGTTCGCCAACGCGCGCGCTGCCTGACGCAGGCGGCTGACGAACTCCTCCTTTTCGGTCCACGCTTCGACGAACACGAATGGGATATCCGGGCAAGCCTGCGCCAGCTCGAAAGCGATCTGGCCGCCCTTAACGCGGCGCGGATTCACCATCGTTACATAGCGGCGACTGCCGCTGGTGCGGTACGCCTCCCGGTCAATGAGCGGCGTCAGCACGGTGGAGTCGCGATGCAGACATTGTGAGATGACGCCGGCGGTACACCGAGAGTTTGCTATCAGTGTCACGCCGTCGAGCAATTCGGGATTGCTGAGGTCGCGCAGTGTCTTGATGTCGTGAGCGTAGTAAACGCAAGGCAAGCCGCTGCGCGCGGCCTGCGCTGCGAGCTGAAAGGAGACGGCGCTGTTCCCGGCAATGACGAGTGCGTCTGGGGCGAAGGTTGCGAGAACCTCATCCAGACCGCTGCTGAGGTCGTAACCGCGGTAAATCAGCGTGCCGCGATAGTGCTCTTGCGGAAATGCGCGGCCGCTCAGCTTCGCGATGAGCCGATTGCGCAACCACGCTGCGCCATGTCTGGTCATGCCGCACATAACCGCAGCCTCATGGCCGCTGCGTGTCAGGTGCTTCACCAGCTCGAACGTCGTCTGCTCGACTCCGCCCAGTTGTTGGGGCAGATAGGGCCGCTGGTTTACAAACAGAATGCGCAAAGAAGGGGCTCTCCAAGTCGAGGCAGCATCATAGCGTGCCGCATAACGCGGCCAGTGGCGCCTCAATATCTCGTGCGGTAGGTTTTTTCCGACAGGCGTCGCAATATGTCAACGTCACCCACCGGAGGGTGCCCTCGCGGGAGCTACCGGAAGCCGCCAGGGCACGTATGGCGCCACAGGCTGGGTGCGCGGTAAGGTGCGGGGCTTGTGAGTGATCGCGACGGACCGTTTGTAAATGTAGTGACGCCCGTCTACAACGGCGGCCGCTACCTGCGTCAGTGCATCGAAAGCGTGATCGGGCAGACGCATAAGAACTGGCGCTATACGATCGTCAACAATCGCAGCACCGACGACACCCAGGGGATCGCCGAGCACTACGCGCGTCTCGACCCGCGCATTCACGTACACGACAACGCCGATTTCCTACCCATCATCGAGAACCACAATCTGGCTTTCAGTCTGATCGCGGCGGAGAGCGCCTACTGCAAGCCGCTGATGGCGGATGACTGGCTCTATCCGGAGTGCCTCGAGACGCTGCTTAGCGCAGCGCTGGCGCGCCCGTCGATAGGCCTGGTGTGCACGGCTGCGGCCGCCGTCACTAACATCGTTTTGTTCGAAAAGCTTCCGCCCACGGATGAGCCCGTGACGATCTTGACCGGCCGGGAGGCCGGCCGCGTCTCCTTTCTCGAGGACCGGTATTTTTTCGGTTCGCCGACCACGATGTTGATCCGGGCCGACCTCATTCGTAAGCGCACGCCGTTCTACAATCCGGTCAACCTGCATGCTGACGAGGAATCCTGCTACGACATCCTGCGCGAATCTGACTTCGCCTTCGTGCATCGGGTGCTCGCATTCATTCGCCTGCACGAGCACAGTCAGACCGCGGCAGTGCAAGCGCTCGGTACCATCCAGAGCAGCCGCACTTACTCATTGGCAAAGTATGGCCCTGATTATCTGACGCAGGCGGAATTTCGCCGCCGCTTCCACCGCAGAATCCGCGAGTACTATCAGCGCCTCGCGATTGCTGCCTGCCAGTTCCCGGGTGCGCGGTACTGGCAATACCACCGCAGGATGCTCGGACTGATGGGGGCGCCCTTGAACCGCGTACGCTTGGGGCTCGCGATCGTCGGCTATCTGGCACGTCGTTCTTTGTGTCCGCTCTCGCTGCTGCGCAGTGCCGCGCAACGGCTGAGCACCGTGCTGCGCGGCGCGCACCCTTAGTAGGGTGTTGCGGACCGTACGTGCACGTCCGTGACCTCGGCGCGCCGCGGGAGCGTGGCGAGGGCCAGGACGACTTGCGCCACGGCCTGCGCGGACAGCAGTGCGCTTGGCTTGTAGGGTCTGCGTTCCAGTGCATAGATACGGCGCATGCGGGGTGTGGCCGTGCGTCCCGGAAATACACTCGAGACGCGAATTCCACGCCCATTCAGCTCCTGCCGCATGCTGTCGGTGAGGCCTTGCAGGGCGTGGCGGGAGGCTTTGTAGAGCGCGACCCCCTGACCAGATCCCCTGACGACACTTGAATTCAGGAAGATCACCAGTCCCTTGGCGCGCGCGAGCTGCGGCGTCAGGCCGAGGGTGAGGAGGTAGGGTGCGCGTACGTTCAGCTCAAACAGCGCAGCGAATGCCTCGCTGTCAGGGCTGCCCGGCGCCGTGAAGCGGTGCTCGCCGGCGCAATGGATCAGTACGTCAATGCGCGGCAGAGCGAGTCGAATGCGCTCCAAGAGCGCTCGGAGTTCCCCGAGCGAGCGCAAGTCCGTCACGGCGCACCCGGCGAGGCTACGTGCGGGGATGCGGCGTGCGAGCGCGGCAAGCTTGGTGCTGTTTCGAGCGCTCAGATAAACCCGCATCCCCTGCAGGCAGAGTGCTTGCGCGACGGCGGTTCCGATGCCGGAGGTGGAACCGGTAATAACGGCGGTCTTGGTTCGAGCCACGCCGCTAAGATCCTAAGCTGCAGCCTGCCGGTCAAGTAGCGATGGCGAAATCTGGGCCGAATTGACAAACTCACCGACGGGTGAGGGTGTGGAGCGCACGAAATCTATGCTCGAGCTGATGTTGCCGCGGCCCCAGCACCGGCCGACACGCATTCTGTGTCTGGGCGCGCACTGCGACGATATCGAAATTGGCTGCGGCGGGACGCTGCTCAAGCTGCTGGCGCGCCGCGCGCAGACCGAGGTCACCTGGGTCGTCTTTAGCGCCACCGCGGAGCGTGAGGGCGAGCTGCGTGTGAGCGCGCGCCGCTTTCTGCGCGGCGCGCGCCGCAGCGATCTGTTGGTGCACGGCTACCGCGACAGCTACTTCCCCGGCTCCTATACGGCGATCAAGGACAGCTTCGAGTCCTTAAAGGGCCTGCCCGCGCCGGATCTGATTTTCACACATCGCCGCGCGGATCTGCACCAGGATCACCGGCTGATCGGCGAGCTCACCTGGAACGCCTTCCGGCGCCATCTGATTCTCGAGTACGAGATCCCCAAGTACGAAGCTGACCCGGCGGTCGCGAACGCGTATGTGCCGCTCACCCGCGTTCAGGCTACGGCGAAAACGCGCAACCTGCTGGGCTGTTATCCCAGTCAGCACGGCAAACCGTGGTTCCGTGCGGAGACCTTCGATGCGCTGATGCGATTGCGCGCGGTTGAGGCCGGCGACGGAGCTACCTGGGCCGAGGCCTTTCTGATCAGTAAGTTCAATCTTGGCTAGGGACGTCATGTCCCAGGCCTCCGGCCGCTATCTTGTGATCGCAGCGCTCGCCGGCGCTGCGCTTCTCGTCGCGATTCTCTGGAGCCTGCGCCAGCGTGCTGCCCCAGAGCCAGTGCCGGGCGCGCAAGTCACCTTCCAAGGTGTTACGGCACCGGCGGTGAGTGCCGGTGCTTCGGTCGCGGGTCAGGCGAGTGCGGCCCAGTCCGCTTCGGCGGCCGCGGCGGAAGGTGCCGCCAGCAGCGGGCCGGATGCAACCGTCCCGGGTGCCGAGCAAGCCCTGCCGCCGTTGGAGATGCGTCAGCTCGCCAAGATTGCGCACGGCATGCGTCCCAACCCCGACGGCGGCATCCTCGTTGAGGCAACACCCCCGGGCAGCGTCGTCGGGCAGCTGCGGCTACAGCCCGGCGATGTGATCGTGTCCGTCGACGGGGTGCCGGCGACGACGCCCGAGCAATTCGCGCGCACTTACCGCGAGCGCGGTCTGCCTCAGCAGCTGACGGTTCTGCGCAACGGAACCGAAATTCACTTGCATTAGCAGCTCTTTTCACGCCCGCGCAGAGCGCTCGTGTGCCGCTCGCCACACGTTGCAATCGTTTACACCGCAGACGTCGGCGCTCTTTACAAGTTGCCGTCGTCGCGGCGCTCAGCGAGCGCGCGGGCCGCTGATTTGGCGGCAATTTCGCCCGAGGCACGGTTGTTGCTGTATCGTATCGAACGGGGTCTGGATGGGCCCCCTGGGATATGTAAAGAGGGAGCGAATGAAGGGAATACTTGCCGGGCTGAGCGCGTTATTGCTGTCAGCCTCGCTGGCTCAGGCACAAACGGATGTCCTGGTCTCGCACTACGACGCGGGACGTACCAGCCAGAATCTCAACGAGGCAACTCTCAGCGTCCAGAGCGTTAGCGTCGCCACGTTTGGCAAGGTTTATACCTTCCCGGTAGACGGCGAGGTCTACGCGCAGCCCCTCTACAAGTCGAACCTCGCGATCCCCGGCAAGGGCACCTTCAACGTCGTCTTCGTGGCGACCGAGCATTCGAGCGTCTACGCCTTCGATGCCGATGCATCAACACCGATCTGGCACACAAGTTTCATCAATCCGGCTACCGGTCTGACGACGCGGGCGGCCAATGCCTCGCTCGAAGACCTGGTGCCTGAGGTCTCGATCACTTCAACGCCGGTGATCGATCCGACCAGCAATACCCTCTACGTGGTGGCGGAGACCGTGCAGAGCGGTTCCCCCGCTTACTACTGGCTGCATGCGCTCGACATCACCACCGGAGTGGACAAGGTTGCGGCGGTACAGGTGCTGGCGTCCGTTGGCAGCGGCACAACGCCGCTGAACATCAACGCCGCGACCAGTCAGCAGCGGCCCGGACTGTTCCTCGTCAACGGCGTCGTTTACGTCGGCGTCGGATCAAACGGAGACAACTGGCCCTGGGTGGGGTGGCTCGTGGGCTACAACGCCACCACGCTCGCTCAGGTCTCCGTCTTCTGCTCCTCCGCCGACGGCGCGCTTGGCGCAGGAGTCTGGTCAAGCGGCCAGGCCCCGCCGGTAGACCCGAACGGCAACATTTATGTGTCCACCGGCAACGGCACTTTCAACGGCGGTGCGGACTGGGCGGATTCGTGGCTGAAACTGTCTCCGTCGGCCGGACTCACCGTTGCGGATTACTTCACGCCTTTCAATCAGGCCGCGCTCGGGTCCGCCGATGATGACGTGGCGGCCGCCGGCCTCACGCTCTTGCCGCCCGGGGTCGGCAGCGCCGCGCACCCGAACCTGCTGGTGGGCACGGGCAAGGACGGGGAAATCTACCTCGTCGACCGCGACAACATGGGCAAGTACAACGGCTCCTACAACACGCCCAACAGCTACATCGTTCAGTGGATCAAGAGTGGGATCGGTGGCATGGCCATCAATCCGCTCAATGACCCGATGCCCTATGCCGGCAACAGCTACACCGCCCCGGCGTACTGGCAGAGCCGTGTGTACCTGTGCGGGGTCTCGGATGCCTGCAAGCTTTACACGCTCACCAACGGACAGCTGAGCACCACCCCTACCTCGCAGGCGCCGACCACCTTCGGCTATCCGGGCGCGCAACCGGTGGTCTCCGCGGCCAGCAGCACGGCAACCACTGCTGTGATGTGGGCGGTCGAGCTCAACTCGACGCTCGGTGTTGGCGTGCTGCACGCCTATGACGCCACCAATCTGGCCACCGAGCTCTATAACAGCAGCCAGGCGGCGAGCAATCGCGATACTGCAGGGGCTCCGGTGAAGTTTGCCGTGCCCACCGTCTCCGGTGGCAAGGTGTTTATGGGGGGCGCAGCCGGCATCGATGTGTATGGCCTGCTCGCCTCCACGCCACAGCGTCTGGCCTCCCCGACATTCTCGCCCGCCCCCTCCAGTTACGCCGGCGCACAGATGGTGACGATCACCGCCGCAGCGGGCGCTGCGATCTACTACACCCTCGATGGCAGCCAGCCGACGCTCGCATCGGCGGTCTATTCCGCGCCGTTAAACATCGCCGCGACGACGACCATCACCGCGATGGCGGTGCAGAGTGGCAGGCTCACGAGTACCCCGGCGGTGGGTGCCTACAGCATCTCCGCGTCGGCACAGATCACCTATGTGCAGGGCAACTACGCAACCCCGCAGTCCGCGCAGACCTCGGTGGCCGTGAAGTTCACCGCCGCGCAACAGCAAGGCGATCTGAACGTCGTCGTCGTGGGCTGGAACGACTCTGCGGCCACCATCAGCAGTGTCAAGGACACCAGTGGCAACGTGTACGCCGCGGCCATCGGCCCCACGGTGTTCTCAGGAGTGGCGAGTCAGGCGATCTACTATGCGCCCAACATCGCCAGCGCAGCCGCGAATGCCAACACCGTGACCGTGACTTTCAGCGGCTCGGCCGGCTATCCGGACATTCGAATTCTGGAATACAGCGGCATCGCAGCCGCCAGCCCGGTGGACGTCGTGAGTGGCGCCACGAGCAGCGGCGGCACCGCGAGCAGCGGCGCGGTAACCACCACCAACGCCGCCGACCTTCTGGTCGGCGCGGACGTGACACTGGAATACACCCTGGGGGCAGGCTCGGGGTTCACATCGCGCATGCTGACTGTCCCGGACGGGGACATCGCGGAGGATCGGGTCGTCACGAGCGTGGCAAGCTACTCAGCGACGGCCAGCATTGGACCTGCCGGCCCGACGGTCATGCAGATGGTGGCCTTCAAGGGCGCCGCCGGTGGCGGCGCTCCGGTGACGCCCACCGCGCCGTCGGCTCTTGCGGCGACGGTGAGCTCGACGACCGCCATCAATCTCACCTGGGGGGCCGCGACGGAAAGCGGCGGCAGCATCGCGCAGTATCTCATCGAGCGCTGCCAGGGCAGCGGCTGCTCGAGCTTCGCACAGATCGGCACCGCGACGGGCACGTCATATGCGGATTCCGGACTGACCGGCTCCACGAGCTACAGCTATCGTGTGCGGGCCCAGGACGCTGTGGGGCAGGACGGCCCTTACTCCAACACCGCGACCGCGGTGACCTCGGCGGCCACGCCGACCGCGCCGACCAACCTGGCGGCAACGGCCTCGGGCAGTACCCTCATCAATCTTTCCTGGGGCAAGGCGACCGAGACCGGTGGCACGATCAGTCAGTACCTGATCGAGCGCTGCCAGGGATCCGGTTGCAGCAGCTTCGTGCAAATCGGCACCGCGACCAGCCTGACGTACGCGGATGCCTCCCTGAGCGGTTCGACCACCTACAGCTACCGTGTGCGCGCCAAGGATAGCCTCGGCAACACCGGACCCTACTCGAATGTGGCGAGCGCGAGCACCGCAGCGCCAACCCTCACTGCGCCTGCGAATCTGACCGCGGTGAGTGCCAGTTCGAGCCAGATCAACCTCACCTGGAGTGCGGCCACGGAGAGCGGCGGCACGATCAGCCAGTACCGCATCGAGCGCTGCCAGGGATCCGGTTGCAGCACCTTCACACAGGTCGCCACCAGCACCAGCACCGCCTACAACGATCCGGGACTGAGCGCGGCGACGAGCTATTCCTATCGTGTGCGCGCCGCCGATGCGGCCGGCGATACCGGTCCGTATTCGAACGTGGCGACCGCGACGACGGGCTCGGGCACGCAGCCGCCGGCGATCGCGTTCGTGCAGCGGAACTACGCCACGCCCCAAAGCGCACAGGCCCACGTCACGGTCCCCTACACGGGCGCCCAGAGCGCGGGCGACCTGAACGTGGTGGTGGTGAGCTGGGGGGATTCGACCGCAACCATCGGCACCCTCACCGATTCCAGTGGCAACACCTACCACCTGGCCGCCGGTCCGACCGTCATCAGCGGCGCCGCCTCGCAGGCGATCTACTACGCGGCCAACATCGTGGGTGCCGCGGCCGGTGCGAACAGCGTTTCTGTGAGCTTCACGAGTGCCGCGACGTACCCGGACGTGCGGGTGCTCGAGTACAGCGGCATGGCCACCACGAGCCCGCTCGACGTCGTCGCCGCGTCCAGTGGCAACAACAGCCTGAGCAGCAGCGGCGCGGTCACGACCACCAACGCCAACGATCTGATCATCGGCGCGAACGTCGTGTACACCACGACGACTGGACCCGGGGCGGGCTTCACCGATCGCATCATCACTGTGCCGGACGGGGATATCGCCGAAGATCGGATCGTCAGTGCCACCGGCAGCTATACCGCGACAGCCCCACTGAGCCCACCCGCGCTCTGGATCATGCAGCTCGCGGCCTTCAAAGCGCACCCGTAAGCGGCAGCCCTCCCCCGAAGCCGGGGGCCTTTCGCACTTTCTTGGGGCATTTCGGCGGCCCCGGCACGATCCTGCGATCGCTCGCCCCGACGATTTCCCTTAATCGCTCTGCAAGTGTGATGCTCTTCACAGTGCTTGCCCGGGAGAGCTTTACACTCTCATGTAAAGTTCCCCGTGGCCCTTCGGGCGTCAGTGTGTAAACCAAAGCCTGCATGCGCATCCGCGTTCTCGGACAACAGGTACCCGCCTCGATTGCTGCCCTTGCGTTCGTTGAGGCCGCGATCGGCTTCTTTGCGATGTATGCGGCCATTGGTATCCGCTTCCAGACCCCGTTCGGTCGCCTGCGGCTGGTGGAGCTGCAGTTCGGTCCGCTGTGGCCCCGGGCGGCCGTATTCGGTCTGATCGTCGTGGTGTGCCTGATGGCCTTCGGGCTCTACAGCGCCCGCCAGCGCGCGCAGCTGTCGGGGATGCTCGTGCGTGTGGTGGCGGCGTTGCTCGTGGCCTCGTGCGCGATCGCCGCTGTGTTCTACCTCGTGCCGACGCTGCACCTTTGGCGCGGGGTCGAGGCGCTCGCCATCCTCCTGTCCGGCGCCGGCATTCTCGTCTCGCGCCTGCTGTTCGCGCGCCTGGTCAGTCAGGAGATCTTCAAACGCCGCGTGCTGGTTTACGGGACGGGTGTTGCCGCAGTCTCGGTCGCGAATCTGCGCCGCTCCGCGGACCGGCGCGGCTTTCAGCTGCTCGGCTTCGTGCAGCCCGCGGAGGAGCCCCTGAGTGGGCCCATCGAACCCGTGCTGGACCCGCAGGGCGATCTGCGCGGCCTGTGCGAGCGCCTCAGCGTCACCGAAGTGGTGGTGGCGATGGACGATCGGCGCCGCGGCTTTCCGATCCGGGAGCTCCTGGACTGCCGCCTCGCCGGGGTGGATGTTACGGAGCTGCTCACTTTTCTGGAGCGCGAGACCGGACGCGTGCGTTTGGATGTGCTCAACCCGAGCTGGATGATCTTCGGTCAGGGATTCCGGCGCGATCCGCTGCGGCTGTTCTCCTCGCGCATGCTCGATCTGGGTGCAAGCCTTGCGGTGCTGACCGTCTCACTGCCGGCGATCCTGCTCACGGTGCTCGCCATCAAGCTCGAGGATGGCTGGCGGGCGCCGGCGCTCTACAGCCAGCGACGCGTCGGCCTCGGCGGACGCGAGTTTAACGTGATCAAGTTCCGCAGCATGCGGCTGGATGCGGAATTGAACGGCGCGCAATGGGCGCAGCGCTCGGATCCGCGCGTGACGCGCGTAGGTGCGATCATCCGCAAGCTGCGCATCGATGAGTTGCCGCAGATCCTGAACGTGCTGCGCGGTCACATGAGTTTCATCGGCCCGCGTCCGGAGCGCCCGGAGTTCGTCGCGGAACTGGCCGAGAAGATTCCCTACTACGTACAGCGCCACTACGTGAAACCGGGGATCACCGGTTGGGCACAGCTGTGCTACCCGTACGGCTCCTCCGAGCAGGACGCGCTCGAGAAACTGCAGTACGACCTGTACTACATCAAGAACAACAGTCTGCTCTTTGATCTGGCGATCCTGGTGCAGACCGCCGAGGTGGTTCTCATGGGCAAAGGGGCACGTTGATGGCCACGGTGATGCAGCAGCGACGCAAGCTCCTCATCCTGGAAAACGACCGCGCACTGCGGCGCGAGCTCGAGGCGGTGTTTTCCGACCTCGAGGTGACCGCCGCAGACACCTCCGAGCAGGCACTTGCCCTCGTGCGCCGCACCGAACCGGATGTGGTGCTGTTTGATCTTGGGACCGCGCGCGAGCCGGCGGTGGCGGCGCAGAGCCTGGAGCTCTTGCGCCAGATCCTCAACATCTCCCCGGATACCAAGATCATCGCGATGACCGAGCACGACGCGCGCGAGCTCGCGGTCTCGGCCGTCGGCCTGGGAGCGGCGGACTTTTACCACAAACCCCTCGATGCCGGGGTGCTCTCCATCGTCGTGCGGCGCGCGCTGCGAATCCGCGAGCTGGAAGAGGAGAACTGGCGCCTGCGTGAGCGCACCGGCGCCATGGCGCTCGAGGGCATCATCGGGGTGAGCGACTCAATGCGCAGCCTATGCCGCGCGATCGAGAAAGTGGCCCCGACCAACGCGACCGTGCTGCTCCTCGGTGACAGCGGCACCGGCAAGGAACTCCTGGCGCGCGCACTGCACCGGCTTTCGGGCCGCTCGCACAAGCCCTTCATCGCCATCAACTGTGCGGCGATCCCCGACACGCTGCTCGAGAGCGAGCTGTTCGGTTACGAGAAGGGCGCCTTTACCGGAGCGGCCAAGCGCACCGCCGGCAAACTCGAATCGGCCGACGGCGGCACCGTGTTCCTCGATGAGATCGGCGAGATGCCCGGCTCGCTGCAGGCGAAGCTGCTGCGCGTTGTGCAGGAGCGCACCGTCGATCGCGTCGGGGGCCATGTGCCGGTGATACTCGACATTCGAATCGTGTGTGCCACCAACAAGCCGCTCGACACACTCATCGGTACCGGTACCTTTCGGGATGATCTGTTCTACCGCATCAGTGAGGTCACCATTCGCGTGCCGCCGCTGCGGGAGCGCCAGGGCGATAGCCTGCTGCTGGCGCAGTTTCTCCTGCAGCAAACCGCCGAGCGCTTTGCCAAGCCCACGCGCGGACTCGCCCCGGATGCCATCCGCGCCATCCAGGCGTACCGCTGGCCGGGGAACGTGCGCGAGCTTGAAAACCGCATCAAGGGAGCGGTGATCATGGCTGAGGGGGTGGTGGTGACCGCCGCGGACCTGGGTCTGGTCGACCCGGGCGATGACCCGGAGTACCTGAACTTACGCGTGGCGCGCCAGCGCGCGGAGGCGCAGGCGGTGCGCCAGTCCCTCGCGGTCGCCCGTGGCAACCTGTCGCGCGCGGCAGAGCTGCTCGGGGTCACGCGGCCGACGCTCTATGATCTGCTGGGCAAGCACAGCATCGATGCGGCGCAGTTCGGCAAGAACAGCATGCACGCGGCCGAGGGCAGCGCGGGCGCGGTGTCGCCCGGGGAAGCCCCCGAGCGCTAGTAAGTTCCTAGCGCTGCTTGAACTCTTCCGGTGTCAGCTGGTGGCGCGCCAGCAGCTTGTAGAAATCGGTGCGGTTGCGCCGCGCGAGGCGTGCCGCCTGACTCACGTTGCCGCCGGTGATCTGCAGGATCTGCGAGAGGTAGCTGCGCGTGAACTCATCGCGCGCCTCATCGAAGGAGGGCAGACGTCCGGGCGTGCCGCCCAAGGACTGCTGCACGAGTTCCACCGGGATGATCGGCGTCTGCGACAGGGCGACATTCTGCCGTACGACGTTCTGCAGCTGGCGGATGTTGCCCGGCCAGTCGGCCGTGGCGAGCAGTTCCACCGCCTCGGGGGCGTAGATCTTGCGCACGCCGCTTTCCTTGGCGATCTGCGCGAGGAAATGCGCAACCAGCAGCGGGATATCCTCGCGGCGCCGATTCAGGGAGGGCATCTCGATGTGCACGACGTTCAGTCGGTAGTACAGGTCCTCGCGGAACTGTCCGCCCGCCATCAGCTGCTGCAGGTCGCGGTGGGTGGCGGAGATCACCCGCACGTTCACGGGGATGGCATCCGTGCTGCCGACCGGGCGGATCACGTTCTCCTGCAGCACGCGCAGCAGCTTCACCTGCAGCCGCATCGGCATGTCGCCGATCTCATCGAGCATCAGCGTGCCGCCGTCGGCGGCCATGAAGCAGTCCCCGGTGCGCGCGCGTGGCGCCGCGTGAAGGAGCCCTTCTCGTGGCCGAAGAGTTCCGACTCGAGCAGATTCTCCGCCATCGCACTGCAGTTGATGGCGACGAAGGGCTTGTTGCGCCGCGGGCTGCGCCTTGTGGATCGCGCGCGCCAGCAGTTCCTTGCCGGTGCCGCTCTCGCCGGTGATCAGCACGCGCGCATCGGTGCCGGCGACCATGTGGGCCTGCGCGAGCTTCTCTTCCATCGCGGCGCTGCGGGTGATGATCTCCGCGCGCCAGTCCTCGTCCGAGGCGCCAAAGCCGGAGATGCGCAGCGCCTTTTGCACCTGATCGAGCAGTTCCTGCTTGTCGACCGGCTTGGTGAGGAAGCCGAAGGCGCCCATCTGGGTCGCCTGCACGGCATCCGGGATGGTGCCGTGGGCGGTCAGGATGATGACCTTCAGGCCCGGCCAGCGGTTCTGCAGCTCCTTGAGCAGCCCGATGCCGTCCATCTGGTCCATGCGCAGGTCCGTGATCACCAGATCCGGACGGAAGCGGCTCGAGGCGGCCAGCGCCTGTGCCGCGCTCTCCACCGCCTCGACGTCGTAGCTCTCCGCGCGCAGGCGGATGGTCAGGAGGCGCAGCAGTCCCGGATCATCATCGACCACCAGGATGCGTGCCTTGCGTTTACCGGTCTGATTCAAGATGGTTTCCTTAAATGGCACCGCGACTAATGAGTCGTCGTGCCAGGTTTGCGCTCATTGAGTGAGCGCTCGATGTTGGCGATCGCGTCAAGCTTCGCGCGCGCCTCATCGAGCTCCTTGCGCAGGCGGGCATTCTCGTCCGCTTCCGCCTGCAGGCGGTGATTGGCATTTGCGATGTGCTCGCGATCCGCCCGCACCGCCTCAGTTTGCAGCCTGCGGTTTTCCGCCTCGAGCGTCAAATGGTCGTCAATTTGCGAAAGTTCCAGGAACGCGAGCGAGCGCTCCCCCGGCAAGAGCACCTCCGGGTTCGCCATGAGCTCGCGCAAGCAGCCCCTGGGCGCGCGGCAGGTCAGTGGCCGGATGCCCCGGGGTGCCGAGTATGAGTGCGAGCCTCAGCTGATGGCTCGGTGTGGGCGCGGTGTCGAAGTCGTGCCGTGCGCTTGCCACGATCTCCGCCTGCTGGGCGGCAGGACCCGTGACGAGCTTCTGCAGCAGCTCGAGGTAGCCGGCGAGGAGCGTCGAGGTGGTCGCCGCAGGATTCACCACCGGCGCCGGTGCCGCCGGGCGCTCCCCGGACATGCCGGCGCAGCCTAAGAGCTGCAGCGCGGCGAGGACCGTGACCGCGCCGCCCGGGTGCAGACGCCTAAGCGGCATGCGCCTGCGCCTTGGGTACGCTGCGGGCGGGCTGATCTCCCGTGCTGGCGCGGATCGGCATGGTGATGCGGAAATGCGCCCCGGGGTACTGCCCGTCGATGATCTGCACGGTGCCGCCGTGCGCGGACACGAACTCGAGCACCACCGAAAGCCCGATGCCGGTGCCTTTGACCGCAGTGCTGCGCGCGGCGCGCCCGGTGTAGAAGGCGTCGAAGATGTGTTCGCGATCCTCCACCGGGATGCCCGGCCCGCCATCGGCCACATCCAGCACCAGCTGCGCCCCGGCGGTGCGCGCCATGAGGTGAATCGTGCCGCCCTTGGGAGAATATTTGACGGCGTTGGACACCAGGTTCTCGAGAATCAGGCGAATCTTGCCGCGATCGGCCACGAGCGTGACGTCCTCGACGTGCACATCCAGTCGCACACGCTGCGACAGCAGGGTGAGCTGTTGGTTCTCCAGCACCTGCTTCACCAGCGGACGCAGGCGAAACTCCGTCGCCTCCAGGCCCACGCTGGAGGTCTGCCAGGCGCTGAAGGACAGAAGGTTCTCGATCATGCGCTGCAGCTTGATACCGTTCTCGCGCAGAATGGCAGCCACCTCGCGCTGATTCGAATCCAGCTCCCCGACCGCGCCATCCATCAGCAGCTCCGTGCCCTCGCGGATGTTGGCGAGCGGGGTCTTCAGCTCGTGCGACATGTGCCGCAGGAAGCGGTTGCGCTCGTGGGCGAGCTCGAGCAGGCGCTGGCGCAGCCACTCGAGCTGCCCGCCGAGGCGCTCCAGATCGTGGGGGCCTGAGACCGCGATCGGGTTCGTGAACGTGCCCTCACCGAGTTCGCTGATGGCGCGATCGAGCTGACGCAGCGGGCGCCCGACACCGACGGTGAGCACGAGGACGGCGATCGCGGCGAGCGGCAAGAGCAGCGCCGTGGTCCACAGGAGGTGCTTGCGCGCCTGCAGTGTGCGCTCTTCGAGCGCGGAGACCTCCGCGTCCACCTGCGCGTTGCTCTCCTGGGCGACGCGCTCCACGAGCGCCGTGAGCTGCGTGAAGGCTTCCGCGAGCTGCGACTGCGCCGCGGCATCCTTGGAGGGCGCGTTCATCACCGTCAAGCGGATGCTCTGCTGCAGCTGCCCGAGCTCTTCGAGCGTCTTGCGGGTATCGGCGGCGGCCTGGCGGTGCAGCTGCTCGCGCGTCTGGCTCAGCCGCTCATCCTGGGTCCGGTAGACCTCCAGGAGCTTCGCGTCATTGAGCACGTCATAGAGGCGCGCGGTGCGCTCAAGCGAGGCGATCTGCCCGAAAAGCGCCTGGCTGGCACGCGCGTTGGTGACCCCCTGTTTGACGATCATCTGCCCGGTGTCGGCGAGGTCGCGGATCTGCAGGACGGCGGTCAAAATCGCGACGAGCAGCGGCACGGCCATGAAGAACAGGCCGACCAGCATCAGTCCACTCAATGACTTGGGACGCCCCCACCGCATGGGGGCGCATTCTACCTACCGGTAACAGCCTCGGCGCACCTTAAGAGGGGCGCCCGGGGCGACAGCCTTACCAGGGCTCGCGCCTGAGGCGCTGCTCCCAGGCGTAGGAGGTGCGTACGATCGTATCCAGGTCGTCCAGACGCGGCTGCCAGCCGAACTCCTTGCGGATGCGCTCGGCACGTGCAACCAGGGCCGCCGGGTCCCCCGGGCGGCGCGGCTCCTCGCGCACCGTGAGTCGCTGCCCGGAGACGCGCTCCACGCTCTCGAGCACCTGGCGCACGCTGTAGCCGTGCCCGTAGCCGACGTTGAGCGTGGTGGAAGCGCCCCCGGCGCGCAGGTAAGTGAGGGCATCCAGGTGTGCGCGGGCGAGGTCCTCGACGTGGATGTAGTCGCGCACGCCGGTACCGTCGGGGGTGGGATAGTCGGTGCCGAAGATCGACACGTGCGAGCGCTTGCCCACGGCCGCCTCGCAAGCGACCTTAATGAGGAGCGTCGCGTTGGGGGTCGCCTGACCGATCCGACCCCCCGTATCCGAGCCCGCCACGTTGAAATAGCGCAGCGCCGCATAGCGCAGCGGCGAGGCCTGGGCCACGCTCGAGAGCATCCACTCGCTCATAAGCTTGGAGGTGCCGTAGGGGTTGATCGGGGACGTGGACGTCGTCTCCGCGGCGACCCCGTCCGCAGGAGTGCCGTAGACCGCCGCGGTGGAGGAGAAGACGAAGTGCCGCACCCGCCCCTCGAGGCAGCACTCGAGCAGCGCGCGGGTCGAGCAGGTGTTGTTGCCGTAGTATTTCAGCGGCTCGGCCACCGATTCGGGCACGATGGTGTAGGCGGCAAAGTGCATCACCGTGTCCACTTCGTGGCTCTTCAGCAGCTGCGCCACGGTGGCCCGATCGCCGACCTGGCCGATCACGAGCGGCGTGTCGAGCACCGCCTGGCGAAACCCGCGCGACAGATCATCGAGGATCACCACGCGCTCACCGCGCGCGGCCAGCTGCAGCGCCACGTGCGAGCCGATATAGCCCGCGCCGCCGGTGACTAATATGCTGCCTTGCTGCATGGTGGCCCGATGATAAACAAAAGCCGCGACAGCACGGTGCAACCTTTCGCTGGACTCACGCCCGAGGTGGTCCTGGACGCGGCCGCCGCCTTTGGCCTGGAGCCGGACGGGCGTCTGTTCGCCCTCAACAGCTACGAAAACCGCGTCTACCAGCTCGGCAGCGACACGCGCACCCTGGTGCTGAAGTTCTACCGGCCGCGGCGCTGGAGTGATGCGCAGATCTCCGAGGAGCACGAGTTCACCCAGGAGCTGGCGGCCGCAGAGCTGCCGGTGGCGGCCCCGCTTCTCATCGGCGGGCACACGCTGCTGCGCTTCAGTGATTTTCGCTTCGCCGCCTTCCCCTTCATGCGCGGACGTGCCCCGGAGCTGGATGCCCCGGAAGCCCGCCAGATCCTCGGCCGCAGCCTTGCGCGGCTGCACCAGGTCGGCGCCCGGCGCCCCTTCGCCGTGCGCCCGCGCATCGGGGTGGAGCGCCTCGGCTGGGAGGCGCGCGCCCAGGTGCTCGAAAGCGAGCTCTTGCCGCAGCGGCTGCATGAGCGGTATGCCTCGGTGAGCGGGGCGCTGCTGGAGCGGGTGAGCGAGTCCTTCGCCTCCGTCGGTGGCATCAGCCAGATCCGCCTGCACGGGGACTGCCACCTCGGGAATCTGCTGTGGAACGAGCAGGGCCCGGTGTTCGTCGACCTGGATGATTGCGCCATGGGCCCACGCGTGCAGGATCTGTGGATGATGCTGGCCGGCTCCCCCGATGAGCAGCAGCACCAGTGGGCGCGAGCTGCTCGAGGGCTACCGGCAGTTTGCGGACTTTGACTACACGCAGGTGCGCCTGATCGAGCCCTTGCGTTCGCTGCGCATGCTGCACCATGCCGCCTGGGTGGCGCACCGCTGGGGGGATCCGGCCTTTCCGCGGGCATTTCCCTGGTTTGGCGAGGAGCGCTACTGGGAGGGCTACGTCATCGACCTCATCGAGCAGATGGCGCAGATCGAGGATCCGCCGCTGCTGCGGGGGTGAGAGTGCGGAAATGCGAAATGCAGCACGTGCGTGGCGCCCCACAGAGGCGGTATTGTGGGCATTGAGGCGGATGTGACTTAAGGCAAATTCCAGGTAGCAGCGCAAAACCCCCATGTGGACTATCGCGAGGAACGCAGTGGCCGCCGTGCTCATCGCCGCCCTGCTCGGCGGCTGCGGCTCGAGCCACGATGAGACCCCGGCTGGCCGGGCCGCGACGCGCGCCAAGAAGCCGCTCAGTCACAAGGATGCGATGGCGCGCAGTCTGGTCGGCGCGGTGACCTCGACCAAGCCGGGCAGCAGCCCGATCCCGGTGCAGGTGAAGTTCGCCCTGCTCAGGCGTCCGGATGTGGCGCAGCCGGTGGATATTGATCTGTCGATCCTGCCCACGGCCAGCAATCTTGACCGCATCTTCGGCAAGGTCGAGGGCGAGGAGGGTCTGGAACTGGTCGGTTCCGGGGAGCTTGAGCCGGCCGAAAAGCCAGTGGAGAACACCCCCATCGAGCGCACCGTCCAGGTGCTGCCCAAGAAGAACGGCATCTACCTGCTCACAGCGGTGGTCTCAGTCGACCTGGGCGGTCAGATCTCGACCCAGACGTATTCGATTCCCGTGATCGCCGGCAGCGGCTTCCCGGACCTGCCGACCAAGCCTGCCGCCGGCGGCGCTCCCGCCACGACGGCCTCCGCTTCGCCCCCCGCGACCGCGGCTGCGCGCTAAACCCCACAAGGGGCACTGGGCCGTTTCGCGAAGGGCTTCACAAGCCCGACTGCACCGGCCCCGTATGATCTCAATCGGGTTTAGTGGCCCTGGTTATGTCAAAGACGCACCCGTTTCGGACCCATCCGGATCCTTCCGAGCCCACGCCCGGGGCCACGACTACGCTCGTGCGGGCGGATGCGCGCCCACACGCTGAGACCTATCCGGAGCTGCACCCGCAGCTGAAGGCGCAGCTGCGCGAGTTGCAGCTGCGCACGGGCAGCGCGGTACCGGAAGTGCCGATGCTGCTGCGCCTGATCAACGATCACTACCTGACGGTGGAGCGCGAGCGGCGCGGGATCGTGGAGTCGATGCGCCTGATGGCCGATGAGGCGCAGGCGCTCGCGCACGAGGCGCGCGAGCAGTCAAGCGAGCACCTGCAGGTGATCCTCGATCACATCAAGGACGTGGTGCTGCTGCTGGATGAGGCCGGCCTCATCCGCACCTTCAACCCCACCGGGGCGCGCGTATTCGGTTACTCCGAGGAGGAGGTGATCGGCAAGCGCATCGATGTGCTTCTGCCGAAGATCGCCAGTGGCGAGAGCATTCCCGAGGCACTCGAGCGCCTCGCGGCGAGCCTGGGCGATACCGCACTCGATCTGACCGCGCGGGAGCTGTGGGCGCAGCGCCAGGACGGGGAGCTCTTCCCGGCCGAGATCGCCGTCAGCAAGGCGCCGCTCTCGCATCGGCAGATGTTCGTTTTGTGCCTGCGCGATGTCAGCGAGCGGCGCGAGCGCGAGCAGGCCATGCGCGAGAGCGCGGCGCGTTATCAGCTCCTGGTCGATCACGCGCCGGAGGTGATCGTCGTGCTGGATGTGGATACCGGACGCTTTGTCGATGCCAACCAGAACGCGCAGAAACTCTTCGGACTCGGGCGCGAGCAGCTGCTGCAGCTCGGCCCGGTCACATTAAGTCCCCCCGGCAGCCCGACGGCGCCGCCTCCGAGGAGCGCGCACGTGCCTATATCGAGCGCGCCCTCGCGGGCGAAGTGCAGCAGTTTGAGTGGTTGCATCGCGATGCGAGCGGCCAGGAGATCATCTGCGAGGTGCGCCTGGTGCGCCTGCCGAGTGGCAACCGCCGCCTGGTGCGCGGCAGCATCGCCGATATCTCCGAGCGCAAGCGCGCCGAGCGCATCGCGGCGGCCGAACGCCAGGTGTTCGAGCAGGTCACGCGCCACGCGCCCCTGCCGGAAGTGCTCGCCGGCATCACCTGGCTCATCGAAGCGGCCATCATGGGCGCGGCCTGCTCGGTGAGCGTGCTCGGGGCGGACGGGCAAGCCTTCTCCGCCGTGGTGGCGCCGCGCCTGACGGCGCCGCTGCGCGCAGCACTCGAGCAGGCAAGTATCGGCATCGGTAACGGCTCCTGCGCCGCCTGCGTCTATCTGGGGCGCCAGGTGCTGGTGGCGGATCTGGGCAAGGATCCGTTCTGGATCGAGGCGCGCGAGGCCGCCCTCGAGGCCGGTCTGCGGGCGGCCTGGTCGACCCCCATCAAGGCGGCCGGCGGGCAGGTGCTCGGCTCACTCGGGGTGTACCGCGAGCAGGTGGGCGTGCCGAGTGCCGCGGAGGCGGAAATCATGGCGCGCGCCGCGCAGCTGGCCGGCATCGCCATCGAGCGGCGCCTGGGCGAGGAGGCGCTGCGCAGCAGCGAGGCGAAGTTCCGCGGGCTCTTCGAGAGCATCGCCGAAGGGGTGTACCAGAGTGGCCGCGACGGGCGGCTCTTGTCGGTGAACCCCGCATTCGTCGCCATGCTCGGTTACCGCAGCGCCGAGGAGATGTACGGGCTCTCGAGCGCGGCGCTCCTTTACTGGGATCCGGCCGACCGCACCGAATTTGCCCGCCGCGTCGACTCGGAAGGGGAGATCCGTGATGCGGAGTTCCTCATGCGTCGGCGCGATGGGCAGCAGATCGTGGTGCTCGAGAACGCGCGCCCGATGTGCGATGCGGCCGGCCGGCATCATCGGCTACGAGGGCACGATCGCCAACATCACCGAGCGCAAGCGCGCCGAGCAGGCGATCTTTGCCGAGAAGGAGCGCGCGCAGGTGACGCTCGCAATCGATCGGGGATGCCGTGATCAGCACCGACGCCGAGGGGCGCATCGAGTACATCAACCCGGTGGCCGAGAGTCTCACCGCCTGGAGTCTTGCGGACGCGCGCGGTCAGCCGATCGCCGCGGTGCTGAAGCTCGTCAACGAGATCACGCGCGAGCCGATTGAAAATTCTCTCGACGGCGCGCTCGGCGCGCGCCGGCGCCATGGCGCCGGCGGACCACGCCGTGCTCATCACGCGCACCGGACACGAAGTGGCGATCCAGGAGTCCGCCGCGCCCATGTGCGACCGCCAGGGCCGCGTGATCGGCGCGGTGGTGGTGTTCCACGATGTCACCAAGGAGCGGCGGCTGCGACGCGCGCTCTCGTGGCAGGCGAGCCACGATGCGCTCACCGGCCTCATCAACCGGCGCGAGTTCGATAACCGCCTGCACGGGGCGCTCTTGTCGGCGCAGCGCGGCGAGGGCTCCTACGCGCTGCTCTACATCGATCTGGATCAGTTCAAGGTGGTCAACGACACCTGCGGTCACCAGGCCGGCGATCGGCTGCTGCGCGACGTGACGGGACTGCTGCAGACGCGCGTGCGCGCCACCGACACCATCGCGCGCCTCGGGGGCGATGAGTTCGGTGTGCTGCTCGAGGGTGTGCACGCTCGAGCAGGCCACGCGCATTGCTGAAGGGGTGCGCCAGGCGATCCGCGACTTCCGCTTCGTGTGGGGCACGGGCACGCTCTCGGTGGGCGCGAGCATCGGCATCGTGCAGATCCGCGCCGAGACGGAGAACGTGACGAGCGTCATGTCCGCGGCCGATATCGCCTGCTACGCCGCCAAGGACGCCGGCCGCAACCGCATTCACGTGTACGGCGCGGAGGGCGTCTCGCACCGGCACAAGGAGATGCACTGGGTCGCGCGCGTGACGCGCGCCGCTGAGGACAACCGCCTCGAGCTTTATTTCCAGCCGATCGTCTCCCTCGGCAGCGCCAATGGCCGCGCCTTCTACGAACTTACCGTGCGCCTGCGCGATGACGGCGGCGAACTCGTGGCGCCCACCGAGTTCATTCCCGCGGCCGAGCGCTACAACGTCATGTCGGCCATCGATCGCTGGGTGGTGGAGCGTGCGCTCGAGCTGCTGCACCGGCGCCAGCGCGCCGGTCAGCCCCTGCCGCTGCTCGCGGTCAATCTCTCGGGCACCTCGCTCAATGAGCAGTCGTTCGTGGACTTCGTGCTGCAAAGCGTCGGGGAGCCTGCGATTGCTTCCGCGCTGTGCTTCGAGATCACCGAGACTGCCGCGGTCACGAGCCTCGCCAACGCGCGCTTCCTCATGACCGAGCTCAAAGCCCGCGGCTGCAAATTCTCACTGGATGACTTCGGCACCGGCGTCTCTTCGTTCGTGTACCTGAAGTCCCTGCCGGTCGACTTCCTGAAGATCGACGGGCAGTTCATCAGCCACATCACCCACGATGCGGTGAACCGCAGCATGGTGGAGGCGATCGGCAAGGTGGGCCGTGCGCTGGGCATCGCGACCGTCGCCGAGTGCGTCGAGAGCGAGGCGGTGCTCGGGGAGCTGAAGAACATCGGCGTCGACTACGCCCAGGGCTTTTATCTCGCCAGGCCCCTGCCGATCGATCAGCTGCCCTAGCGACGCGGTGTATGCACGCGCCGCGTGGTACGCGTGCACGTGCATCCCGTAGAATGCGCCGCTTCGTCGTTTTCGATGGATGAAGCCCCCGTGCGCCACCCAATCCTCGCTCGCCTTACACTGCCCCTCAGCGCCGCGTTCCTGTGCTCAGCCGCCGCCTCACTCATGGCAGCTCCCGCCGTGCCCCCAGAGACGGTCGCAGCCCAGCTGCGTGACGCCGCTCTTGCCGGGCACGACATCGCCTACAGCTGGGTGAGCGAACTCACCACGCGCTTCGGTCCGCGCCCCTCGGGCTCCCAGAACGAACACGATGCGGCCAACTGGGCCGCAGCGCGCTTGAAGGCCCTTGGATTTGAGAACGTGCACATCGAGAGCTTTCCGGTGACCGCCTGGGTGCGTGGCGAGGAGAGTGCCCGGCTCGTGGCCCCCTCCAAACAGCCGCTCGTGGTGGCCGCCCTGGGCGAGTCCCCGCCGACCCCGGCCGCCGGACTCGAGGGCGATGTGGCGATTTTTGCCACGCTCGAGGACCTGAAGGCCGCCCCCGCCGGCTCCCTTGCCGGAAAAGTGGCCGTGGTGACCGCACGCATGGTGCGCACACAGGACGGGGAGGGCTACGGGCCGGTCGTGGCGGCCCGCACCGACGGGCCGAGTGCTGCGGCGCGCGCCGGGGCGATCGCCTTCATGCTGCGCTCGGCCGGCACCGACAGCCATCGCCTCGCACACACCGGCACGACACGTTACGTGGAGGGACGCGTGGCCGTGCCCGCCTTCGCCCTCAGCGTCCCGGATGCCGAGCAGCTCGAGCGCATCGCCGCGCTCGGGCAGACCCCGCGCGTGCACCTGTTCTCGGGTGCCTCCTACGTGAGTGAGGCGCACTCGCAGAACGTGATCGCTGACGTACGCGGCAGCGCCAAGCCCGAGGAGTTTGTGCTCCTCGGCGCGCACCTGGACAGTTGGGATCAGGGCACCGGCGCGATCGATGACGGCACGGGCACCGCGATCATTGCCGCGGCGGCAAAACTCATCCGCGACCTGCCCCACAAGCCGCGCCGCACCGTGCGCGTGGTGTTGTTCGGCTCCGAGGAGCCCGCGCAGCCACAGCCCCCGGGCGGCGCCTTCGGTGGGCACTCCTACGCGGACAATCACCAGGCTGAGCTTGCCCGGCACGTACTCGCCGCGGAGAGCGATCTGGGCACCGATCGGATCTATGCGGTGGCGTTGCCGCCGGCCGTGGCGCACGCGCCCTTCGCGGACACCCTCATGCGAGTGTTTGGGCCGCTCGGCATCCTCGCCTCCCGACGCCCGCCAGTGGATGTGGGAACGGACGTGGAGCCCACGATCGCCACGGGCGTGCCGGGGTTCGCTTTGGACCAGGACGCCACGCGCTACTTCGACATTCATCACACCGCCGATGACACGCTCGACAAGGTCGACCGCGCGCAGCTGGACCAGAACGTTGCCGCGTGGGCCGCCTTGGTATGGCTCGCCGCCGACGGCGACGTGAACTTCCGCGGCCCGGGGCCTGCGGCGCCGCCCGCACCCTGAGCGTTGCGACTCCCGCCCCGCGGCGCGTTCGCGCAGTTGCGCGCCGCCGGCGTACTGGGCAAAGTGAGTGCATGAGCGAGCAGGTGCTGGTGAGTCGTGCGGACGGGGTGTGCGAGGTGCGCCTGAACCGCCCCGAGAAGCGCAATGCGATCACCTTTGCCATGTACGAGGCACTGCGCGGCGCACTGCTGGGGGCGCAGGCGGATTCGGACATCCGCGCGGTGCTGCTGAGCGGGGCGGGCGCCGGATTCTGCGCCGGCAATGACCTGCACGATTTTCTGAACTCCAACTTCACAAGCGCGCACCCGGTGATGGGGCTGCTGCGGACGCTCGCGACGCTGCAGAAGCCGTTGCTCGCGGCCGTGCACGGCCAGACCGTTGGCATCGGCGTGACGATGCTCCTGCACTGTGATCTGATCGTGGCGGCACGCACGACCCAGTTCTCGATGCCGTTCGTGAGCTTGGGTCTCGTGCCCGAGGCTGCCAGTTCGCTCCTGCTGCCGCGGCTCATCGGGCCACAGCGCGCCGCGGAGTTGCTGCTGCTCGGCAGGAGCTTTGATGCCGGCACCGCACACACGCTCGGTCTCGTGAACCGCCTCGTCGAAGAGAGCGCGCTGCGCGAGGAGGCGCACGCGCTTGCCGTGAGCGTGGCGCGACAGCCGCCCGAGGCGCTCATAGCGACGCGCCGCCTGCTGCGCGGAGACCCGGCTGCGATTCTTGCGCGTATGGACGAGGAGGCGAGCATCTTCGGCGCGCAGCTCAAGTCCGAGGAGTTCCGCACGGCCGTGAGCGCTTTTCTCGCCCGCACCAAGGCGAGGTAATCGCGATGCCGGTGTATTCGGTCGATGGTTTCGTGCCGGTGGTTGATCCGAGCACGTTTGTGCACCCCGAGGCGGTGCTGATCGGCGATGTCATCATCGGGCCGCGCTGTTACGTCGGTCCGGGCGCCTCCTTGCGCGGGGATTTCGGCCGCATCGTGCTGCACGCCGGCGTCAACATCCAGGACTGCTGCGTACTGCACAGCTTCCCCGCCGAGGACACGCTGCTCGAGGAGGACGCCCACATCGGTCATGCCGCCGTACTGCATGGCTGCACGATCCGCCGTGGCGCGCTGATCGGCATCGGTGCCATCGTCATGGATGGCGCGGTGATCGAGGAGGAGGCCTTCGTCGGTGCGGCAAGCTTCGTGCGCGCCGGTTTCGTGGTGCCTAAGCGCACGCTCGTCATGGGCGTGCCGGCGCGCATCGTGCGGGAACTGACGAGCGCGGAGCTTGCCTGGAAGGCCGACGGCACGCGCGAGTATCAGGACCTCGCCGTTCGTTGCCTCAAGTCGTTCAGGCAGTGTCAGCCGCTCGCCGCGCCCGAGGCCAACCGCGCCCGCCTGGGCGTCTCTTCCGCGGTTCCGCTGCACACCCTGAACCGCGGCAAGTAGCTGCCACGGCGGTGCTGCGCCGCCTCACCCCTGGCTCGCCGGGTCCGACGCATCCGGGTTGACGACGCCAAAGAGCGCCGGCACACAGGCGTAGAAGAGGCGGATTCCGTTCTCGTGCAGCAGCTTCAGCAGCTGCTGCGCCTCCGTGTCGGTCACGATGAATTCCACTTCAACCGTGAGCGTGCCGGCGAGCTCGAAGAACGTGCTCTCGTGCAGCACGTGGTGGCGGCCGAAGCCGGCCATGGCGCGGAACGCCGAGCCGCCGCGGATGCCGAGCGCATTGGCCTGCTCGAGCAGCCACTCCCACACGAGGCGGCGCTGGTAGCGCTGGTTCTCGTGCACGTAGAAACGCAGGAACGAGCCTTGCATTGGCGTGAGCTCCTTCAGCTGAGTGCGTGGTTCGGGCCCCTTCAGCTGCGCAGCCACGCGACCGTGCCGATCCCGGCAAAGGTCATGAGGACCGAGCCGGTGAAGTGTGCGGCGGCATGGCCTGCGGCCCACAGCATCCGACCCTGTTGCAGCAGCGTCACGTTCTCGGCGGAGAAGGTTGAGAACGTGGTGAGTCCGCCGCAGAAGCCGGTGATGACGAACAGCCGCCACTCCGGGGCAATGGCCGAGTAAGTAGCGAACAGGGCGACCGCAATCCCGATGATGTAGCCGCCGATGAGATTGGCCGCGAGCGTGCCCGGGGGAATGGTCGGGAACTGGGCATTGAGGAAGAGCCCGAGCCACCAGCGCAGCAGCGCCCCGAGGCTCGAGCCGATGCTGACGGCAACAATTGCTTTCCACATAACCCCGACGTTGTACCGCACGGAACGAGCGCGACGCAACGGTTCGAGTATCCTGTCGCCTGTGCCTGCGGCCCGGAAAGAACAACATGCCCCCGTTCGCCAAGCCCTCTCTTGCACTCGCGGTGCTCACCTTGCTCCTCGCGGGCTGTGCGCGCCAGCACGACGCGGATGCGCGTCTGCAGGCGATTTACAACAGTGAGTGGAAGTGGCGCACCGACCAGCAACCGGATGATGAGGACGGCACCCGGCCGATCGCCGATCACCTGCCGCGGGTGGATCCGGCGACCCAGCAAATGCGCCTGAAGTACTGGGAAGACGTGCAACGGCGCCTGGACGGCATCAGGCGTGCGCGCCTGTCGGGGAAGGAGCAGGTCAACTACGACATCTACCGCGCCCAGATCGCCGTACTCATTGCCAACCAGCGCTTTCGCGACTTCGAGATGCCGGCGAATTCGGACACCACCTTCTGGACCGATATCGGCTACACCGCACGCCGGCCGTTCCGCCGCCTCGAGGACTACCAGCACTGGATCGCCCAGATGCAGGACATTCCGCGCTACTTCCACGAACAGATGGACGAGATGCGCGCGGGACTCAAACGCGGCTTCACCCCGCCGCGCGTTACCATGCAAGGCCGCGATGCCTCGATCACCGCGGTCACCGAGGCAGCCCCGGAGGCGAGCCTCTTCTACACCCCGTTCAAGGAGATGAACGGCATCGCGCCGCAGAAGCAGCAGGAGCTGCGCGAGCGGGCCGTGAAGACCATCCGCGATGTGGTGCAGCCCGCCTACGCACAGTTGCTCAGGTTCGTGCGCGAGGAGTACGTGCCCGGCATGCGCACCACGCTCGCCGCCGAGGCGCTGCCGGACGGCAAGAACTACTACCGCGCCAAGATCCGCGAGTTCACCACCCTTGACATGGAGCCTGAGGCGATCCACGAACTCGGCGTCACCGAGGTCAGACGCCTGCACGAGGCCATGCTGGGCGCCATGCACGACACCGGCTTCCAGGGGGACTTTGCCGCCTTCCAGCAGTATCTGCGCACCGATGCGCGCTTTTACGTCAAGACGCCCGAGGAACTGCTGATGCACGCCGCCTGGATCGCCAAGCGCTTCGACGGCAAGGCGGCGCAGTACTTCGGCTACCTGCCGCGCGCGCGCTTCGCCATCAAGCCGGTGCCGGATGACCTGGCGCCGTTCTACACGGCCGGGCGCGGCGGTGCGGGTGTGTACCTGCTGAACACCTACGACTTGCCGAGCCGTCCGCTCTACAACCTCACCGCCCTCACGCTGCACGAGTCAGCTCCGGGGCACGCGTTCCAGATCCCCATCGCCATGGAGCACAAGGATCAGCCCGCATTCCGCCAGCTCACGTACATCTCCGCCTACGGGGAGGGCTGGGCGCTGTACTGCGAGCAGCTCGGCAGCGAGATGGGTATGTACGACACCCCGTACGATCGCTTCGGCATGCTCGGTTACCAGATCTGGCGCGCGGCGCGCCTCGTCGTGGATACCGGCATTCATTCCCAGGGGTGGACGCGCGAGCAGGCGATGGACTACTTCCGCCAGTACACCGCGTTGCCGGAGCGCGAGATCGGCACGGAGATTGACCGCTACATCACCTGGCCAGGCCAGGCGCTGTCGTACTATCTGGGCGAGCGTGCGATTCTCGAAGGCCGCGCCAAGGCGGAAAAAGCGCTCGGCGAGCGGTTCAACATCCGCGCGTTCCACGACTCGGTGCTCGAGCTCGGATCGGTGCCCCTGCCCGTGTTGCAGGCGCGCGTTGAGAGCTTCATTGCTGCCGGCGGCCGTGGTCCGTATCCGGATATGGAGTAGCGCGGCGCGTTGGGGGTACCATAGCCGCGTGGGCTCACGCCCTGTAGAAAAGGAGAATGCATGAAACGCTCAACGTGGTTGCTGACGCTCGCCGCCGCCCTGGCGATCCTGGCCGCTCAGGCTCCCCTCGCCCAGGCGGATGAGAACAGTCAGCAGGCGAAGATGACCAGCTGCAACGCGGACGCCAGTGCCAAGGGACTCAAGGGCGATGATCGCAGCGCGTTCATGAAGACCTGCCTGTCGCACTCCTCGACGACGAGCAGCACCAACACGAACAGCCAGCAGGAGAAGATGAAGACCTGCAATGCGGACGCCAGCGCCAAGGGACTCAAGGGCGATGACCGCAGTGCATTCATGAAGACCTGCCTGTCGGGCAGCTCCGCCGCCCACTAAAGAAACGGCGCGCCACGCTCGCCGCCGTGCAGCGGCGGCGAGTCGTTCCTTTGGCCACCGCCGGCCCGTTCCGGTCGCGGCCCACCGCCTCAGCCGCCGAGCGGACGAATGAAGCGGCGCGCGAAATCCTCCATCACGCGCTTCTTGTCATCGAGGCTCGAGCGCTGGCCGGCCGTGAAGGTGAACGGGTAGCTCACCCCACCGCTCATGCCCGCCTCATCCAGGCGCTGGAAGGTCGCCAGATCCGGCGGCGTGGAAAGACCGATCACCGTCTCGAACGGCACCTGCTCGCGGCCGGCCTCGCTGCGCAGGCGGCGGAACTCGGCGAGCAGCCCCGGGACTTCCTCGGGCGTATTGCCGGCGCCGATCCAGCCGTCGGCCTTGAGGGCGGCGCGCTTCAAGGCCACCGGCGCAACACCGCCGGTAAAGATAGGCACCGTGCGCTGCGGAGCGGGCGAGATCTGCAGCGAGGGAAAGTCGATGAGCGCACCGTGATGCTGCACCATTCCGCCGCCCCAGAGCTTGCGCAGCACCTCGAGCTGCTCATCGAAGCGCTTGCCGCGCGTGTGAAAGTCGACGCCGTATATGTCGAACTCGTCCTTCATCCAGCCAATGCCGGCGCCAAGAATGAAGCGATTGTTGCTGAGGATCGCGAGCGTGCCGGTGGCGCGTGCGACCTCGAAGATGTTGCGCAGCGGCAGCACGTAGACGGCGACGGCGAAGCGGATGCGGCGCGTGACGGCGCTGATCGCGCCGATCGTGGCCCAACAATCCGGATACCAGGCGTCCGCGGCCATCGGCGGCTTGCCGTCGGCCGAATACGGGTACGGGGCCTTCACCTCGAGCGGGAACACGCCGTGATCTCCGAGCATCACCCCCTCGAAGCCGACTTCCTCGGCAAAGCGGGCGACGTCCAGGATCTGCTCCGGCTCCATCCAGGTCAGCATCTGCCAGAATTTCATGACTGCCCGTCCCCTGAGCGCGCGTACTTGCCGCGATTGAAAAACCGGTCGAACGCTTCCGGATCGGCGCTGCCGAAAGCGGTCTTGTCACGCTCAAGAAAGCGCTCGCCGCTCGCGACGCCGCGCTCGACCGCGGCTCGCGCCGCGATGGTGCGGAACCAGCGCCCGAGTGCGGGCCACTCGCCCAGGGCATCCCCGGCCGCGGCCGCCTGCACCAGCCAAGGGTAGATCGTGCTCGCGGTGCGGATCCAGGGCCAGGTCGCCACATCGGCGATCGAATAGTCCTCCCCCCCGAGGTAGGCGCTGTGCGACAGGCGCCGGTCCAGCACACCGAAGAGGCGACGCACCTCGCTCGTGTAGCGTTTGAGGCTGTAGCCATTGCCGGCGGGCGCGTAGCGGGTGAAGTGCACCAGCTGCCCGAACATGGGACCCACGCCGGTGAGCTGCAGCATGAGCCACTCGAGCGCGGCGGCGCGGCGGGCGCCCTCACGGGGCAGGAGCCGGCCGCTCTTCTCGGCGAGATAGATGAGGATGGCGCCGCTTTCAAACACCGCGAGCGGGCGCGCGTCCGGCCCGTCCGCATCGACGATCACCGGCACCTTGTTGTTCGGGCTGATCTTGAGGAATTCGGCGTCGTACTGATCGCCCGCGAAGACGTTGATGTGGTGCGTGCGGTAGGGCAGGGCGAGTTCCTCGAGCATGATGGTGATCTTCACCACGTTCGGGCTGCTCATGCCGTAGACGTCGATCATTCTCGCCTCCGCGCGGGCTGTTCGGGGGGTTGGCGCTGCACCGTGCGGGAACCCTCCCGCCCGCGCATCGCCCAAATGCGTGAGACGCAGCACCGTGTTACCCCATATGCATGATGACGGTAACCCGGCCAAACCGGGTACGCTAGCGGCCGCCTTTCATCCTCAGCGGGCGCGGGGGGCACATGGGGGATCCGCTGCAGCAGCTCATCGACAAGCAGGCGTTGCACGAGCTGGTGCTGACCTACTGCCGCGCCTGCGACCGCCGTGACTTCGCCTTGCTGCGCAGCCTCTATCACGATGATGCGATCGATGATCACGGCGCGATGTTCCGGGGCTCCGCGGATGCGTACGTGGCGTGGCTGCCGGGGGTGCTCGCCAACTTTGCCGCCACCGTGCATTCGATCAGCAATGCCCTGTTTGTCATCGCCGGCGAGCACGCGCAAGGGGAGCTGTACACGCAGGCCTACCACCGCACGCACCCGCCGCAGCCGCGCGACATCGTGATCGGCGGACGCTATCTTGATCAGTATGAGCGTCGCGCGGGCGTGTGGAAGTTCTGGCGCCGCTCCCTCGCCCTGGATTACTGCCGCCTCGAGCCGGTCGATCCGGCCGCTTATCAGGAGTTTGCCGCCGGCGCGCCCGCGGGGCGCACCGATCTCGAGGATCCGTCGTATCTTGCCTTGTCGTTTTTTCGCCGGGAGTACGGTCAGCCATGAAGTTCTGGTTATCGCTGGTGGCAGTACGGGAAACGGAGCAGTTGCCGGAGCTGGCACGCTTCGCGGAGGAACTGGGCTTCTATGGGCTGATGGTCGGGGATCACCTGATCTGGCCGGCGCACATCACGACCCCGTATCCGTACTCCCCGGACGGCAAGATCTTCGTGCCACCCGATACCCCGTGGCCGGATCCGTGGGTGCTGTTTGCGCACCTCGGCGCCAGCACGCGGCGGCTGCGTTTCGCCTCCAACATCTATCTGGCGGCGCTGCGCGACCCGCTCAGCGTAACCAAGAGCGTGGCCACCGCCGCCGTGCTCACCCAGGACCGCGTGATCTGCGGCGTATCGGCCGGCTGGCTCATGGAGGAGTACCAGGCGGCGGGGGTGGATTTCGAGCTGCGTGGCCGGCGCCTGGACGAGACGCTCGTGATCCTGCGCAAGCTTCTGACCGGGCAATCGGTGAAACACGACGGTCCGCTCTTTCGCTTCGAGGGCATCATGCGCCCGGTACCGCGCGAGCCGGTACGCATCTGGTGCGGCGGCGCGGCTGCGCCGGCGATGCGTCGCGCGGCGCGCAACGACGGCTGGTTACCCCTGCCGATGACCGTGGCGCAAACGGACACAGCGCTCGCAGCGATTCGCATCATGCGCCGCGACGCCGGACTGCCGCAGAGTGGCTTCGAAGTGGGCCTGCCGCTCGCCGAACCGGTCACGCAGGCCGCCGTGGACGCAGTGCAGGAACTCGGGGTGCACGACCTCGTCGTCATCGCGCCCTGGTTGCCCTCACCCTGGGACGTTCAGTCCTGGCTCCAGGCGGGCGAGGACATGTCGCAGCTTGCGGTCAAGAAGCGGGCGTTGGAGCGTTACAGCGAGGCGGTACTGCGCAAAGTGCGCTGACCGCGCAAGGAACTCAGGGCAATGATCAAGACAATCGCATTCCTCAAGCGCAAGGCCGGTCTCTCGCGCGAGGCCTTCATCCGTTACTACGAGACCCGCCACGCGCCACTGATCCTCTCGATCGCGCCGCAGATCTGCGATTACCGGCGCAACTTCCTCATCGAGGAGGGCGCTATCCTAGCCCCGGGGGCGACGACGCTGGACTTCGACGTGGTCACGGAGCTGTGGTATCCGGATGAGGCCGCGTTCGCGGCGGCGATGGCCGCATTTACCGACCCGGTGAATGCGCAGCGCATCGCGGCGGACGAGGAAAACGTCTTCGACCGCGCCTATACGCGCTTTTACACCGTGGACGAACGCGCCTCAGTGCACCTGTCGAAACGCTAGCGGCAGCGGGTGCCGATCGAGCGTGCAGGCGCCAGGCGGCGGTGCCTAGAACTTTACCCCGATATTGATCGGTACGAACTCGAAGGTCTGTTGCGGCATCTGTACCGCGTTGTAGCGCGACTCCACGAACAGCACCGTGCCGCCGCGCAGCCGGAAGGAAACCCCGAGCCCCGCATTCCAGCCGAACTTCGTCACGTCGTGCTGGGCGACCACGGCATCACCGCTGCCGAAATAACAGTAGCCCCACCAGGGGTTGCACACGTAGCCGTAGCCGTATTCGGTGAGTGAGATTTGGGTGTAGTAGGCGCCGACGCCGCCCACCACGTAACCGTGGATACCCGGGGAGATGGGGAACTGGTACTCCGCGTTTGCCGTGCCCCAGACCAGATCCGCATAGCCTCCGGTAATCTGCAGGCCCGTTTGCTGCTGGCCCTGACCGATCAGCGCGTTGGTCGCATTATTATTGGCGTAATTGATCTCCAGACGCAGCGACAGCGGGCTGTCGGGCTGGCGGAACGCTACCCCCACGCCGACATCCCAGCCGCCCTGCAGAATATCGTTGGCGCCGCCGGCCGGCTGGTTGAAGCCACCCATGACATAGAAACGTACCGGACGTGAGTCCGGCAGGCTGTAGTAGCCCTGGGCGAAGGCGGCTGGAGCAAAACAGGCGAGCGCCACGAGCGCGAGGAATCTGATGCGGGCGGACATGGTGTTACTCACTCCTTAAGTCGCGGGCTGCAGCGAGGCGGGCAGCCTCCCAGGGCAGCGCCGGGTGTCTGCCGCGCAACACACTCCCGCTCAACGGGCAAGAGAGCCGCCGGTTGACGGATAGCGCTTCAGGGCACGGGGCCGATCGCTGTGGACGCAATTATGGGGACAGGGCGCGGTGCCGTGCCATGCATTGCTGCAAATTAATGGAATTCTTTGATATAGGATAAAGGAATATCAGGGAGACAAAATTCGATTATTCTTTAAGCATGATGTCTCTCTAGAATCCGCGCACAGCAGCGCCGGCCCGCAAGCGGCGCGAGGGATTAAGTCACCCCCCAAGGACCGATGCGCACACTAACGGCGGCCGATTCCTACCCGATGACTGCGCGGCAGCTGCCCTGCTTCATCGGCGGCGAATTCATCAGCGACGGTCGCGTCTTTGAGAACGTAAACCCGGTGACCGGGCAGCTGATCTGCACCGTCACGGAAGCGGATGCGGCGCTCGTGGATCGCGCAGCGCTTGCAGCGCGCGCCGCGCTGCGCGGCCCGTGGGGAGGCATGTCAGTCGCCGAGCGTGCGGCGCTGCTGCGCAGGGTGGCCGAGCGCATCGAGCAGCGTTTCGAGGAGTTCCTCGCTGCCGAGATTGCCGATACCGGCAAGCCACAAAAACAGGCCCGCACGCTCGACATCCCGCGCGGGGCGGCCAACTTTCGCGCTTACGCGGACCTTGCCCTGGGCCGCGGCTCGGAGTGCTTCGAGACGGCCACGCCGGATGGGCGCGGGGCACTCAACTACGCCGTGCACAAACCCGTCGGCGTCGTGGCGGTGATCGTGCCGTGGAATCTGCCGTTTCTGCTCATGACCTGGAAAGTCGCCCCGGCGCTCGCCTGCGGCAACGCGGTGATCGTCAAGCCCTCCGAGGAGACCCCCTCCACCGCCGTGTTGCTGGCGCAGGTCATGCAGGAGGTCGGCATGCCGGCCGGCGTGTTCAACGTCGTGCATGGCTTCGGACCCAACTCCACCGGCGAGGCGCTGGTGAGCCACCCGCAGGTGAACGCCGTCGCCTTTACCGGCGAGACCGCGACCGGGGCGGCGATCATGAAGAGTGCGGCCCCTTCGGTGAAGGGGCTGTCCTTTGAGCTTGGCGGAAAGAATGCGGCGCTGGTGTTTGCCGATGCGGATTTCGAGGCGGCGCTCGCGGGCACGATGCGCTCGGTGTTCTCCAACTGCGGCCAGGTGTGCCTGTGCTCGGAGCGCGTGTATGTCGAGCGGCCCATCTTTGAGCGCTTCGTGGCAGGCCTCGTGCAGCGCGCGCGTGCCTTGAGGATCGGCGGTCCGTACGAGGAAGCCGACTTAGGACCGCTCATCTCGCGTGCGCACCGCGACAAGGTGCTCTCCTACTATGAGCTCGCGCGCGCGGAGCGCGGCGAGATCCTCTGCGGCGGCGGCGTACCTCGATTCGGCGATGCGCGGGACGGCGGCGCCTTCATTGAGCCGACCGTGCTCGCAGGCCTCGCCGAGACTGCCCGCTGCGTCAAGGAGGAGATCTTCGGGCCGGTCTGTCATGTGGCGCCCTTTGATGCCGAAGAAGAGGCCGTGCGGCTCGCGAACGACACCCGCTACGGACTGTGCGCGGCGGTGTGGACGCAGAACCTCTCGCGCGCGCACCGCGTGGCGCGGCAGATGGAAGTCGGCACCGCCTGGGTGAATGACTGGTACCTGCGCGACCTGCGCGTGCCGTTTGGCGGCGTGAAGCTCTCCGGCATCGGCAGCGAAGGCGGCGAGCACTCGCTCGCCTTCTTCTCCGAGAGCATGAACGTCTGCGTGAAGCTCTGAGGCGCAGCTTGAACGACACGTTCGCGCAAACCTGCGAGCGCATCGCGCGCCGGCTGGATGAGGCCGCGCTCGCACGTGCCCCGGTGCCACAGCTTGCGCAGCAGGGCGATGAGCTCACGCTCGTGCAAGCCTACCGCGTGCAGGCGCAGCTGCTGCGGCTGCGCGCAACGCGCGGTGAGCAGCTCGTCGGCCTCAAGATGGGTTTCACCAGCGAGGCGAAACGCGCGCAGATGAAGATCGGCGATCTTATCTTCGGGCGCCTGACGGATGCGATGCGCATCGGCTGCGGCGCGACCCTCGAGCTGTCGCACTTCATCCATCCGCGCATCGAGCCGGAGCTGGCATTTCTCCTCGAGGCACCGCTGCGCGGTGCCGTCAGTGCCGAGGAAGCACGCGCAGCGATCGGCGCGGTGGCCCCGGCGCTGGAGGTGATCGACAGCCGCTACCGGGACTTTCGCTTCTCGTTGCCGGACGTGATCGCCGACAACTCATCCTCCGCCGCGTTCGTCATCGGCGAATGGCGCGCGCTGCCGGCGGATCTGACGAATCTGCCCATCACCCTCGCCTTTGATGACCGGGTGCTCGAATCGGGCAGCTCGGCGGACATCATGGGCGATCCGGTGCGCTCGCTCATGGCCGCTGCGCGCCTGGCGGCGCAGTCCGAGTTCACCCTCGAGGCCGGCTGGCTGGTGCTGGCAGGAGGCGCGACGGCCGCCCGGGCGCTCCTCCCGGGCACCCGTGTCAGCGTCGCCGTCGAGTCTTTAGGCACCGCGCAGCTTGAGGTGCGCGCGTGAGCGGCCGCGCGGCGAGTGGCGTTGTCGCGGGCAAGGCCAGGCCACGCGGCAGCTTTCCGCACTTTCGGCGCGCCGGGGATTTCATCTTCGTCTCGGGCACAAGTTCGCGGCGGCCGGATGACTCCATCGCCGGGGCGCAGCGCGGGGCGGATGGCACGGATGTGCTCGACATCCGCGCCCAGACGCGTGCGGTGCTCGAGAACATACGTGACATTCTCGTGAGCGCGGGGGCGGCGCTCGCGGATGTGGTCGAGGTCAGCAGCTACCTCGTCAGCATGGCCGACTTTGCCGGCTACAACGAGGCGTATAGCGAGTTTTTCGGCTATGAGGGACCCTCGCGCACTACGGTTGCCGTGGCGCAGCTGCCGCATCCGCAGCTGCTCATCGAGATCAAGGTCGTGGCCTACCGTCCGCAGAAACGCGAATGAGAGCGTGTGCCCGGGCACGCCGTCGCGACTTTAGGAGAACCATGTGAGCGTTGTTGATATTCATACCCACTTCCTGCCACGCACCTGGCCGGACCTTGCGGCGCGCTTCGGCACGCCCGACTGGCCGTGGATGAAACACCTGGGTGCCGGCAAAGCGATGCTCATGCTCGGCGAGCAGGAGTTCCGTCCGGTGAGCGCGGCTTGCTGGGACGCGGACATGCGCCTGGAGGCGATGGATCGCGACGGCGTCGACGTGCAGATCATGTGCGCCACCCCGGTGCTGTTCTGCTATCAGCGCCCGGCGGCACAGGCGCTGGAGGTGGCGCGCATCTTCAACGATGCGGCGCGCGAGATCTGCGCGCGCGATCCGCGGCGCCTGAAGTCGCTGTGCCAGGTGCCGCTGCAGGATACCGAGCGTGCCTGCCGCGAAGTCAGCCGCGCCATGGCCGATGGTCACGTGGGCGTGCACATCGGCAACCACGTCGGCGCGCGCGACATCCACGACGAGCAGATCATCACCTTTCTGCAGCACTGCGCCGCCGAAGGCGCGGCGGTGTTCGTGCATCCCTGGGACATGATGGCACCCGAGCGCATGCGCAAGTACCAGCTGCCGTGGCTGGTGGCGATGCCTGCGGAGACGCAGCTGTCGATTCTGTGGCTGATCCTCTCCGGCGCGTTCGAGCGCCTGCCGCGCTCACTCAAGCTGTGCTTTGCGCACGGCGGCGGCAGCTTCCCGTATCTGCTGGGACGCGTGGATAACGCCTGGCGCAATCGCGATATCGTGCGCGAGGACTGCCCGCGGCTGCCATCCTCGTACGTGGATCGCTTTTCCGTCGATGCCGCGGTCTTCAGCGGCGATGCCCTCACGTTTCTGGTGAAGACGATGGGTGAGGAGCGCGTGATGCTCGGCTCGGACTTCCCTTATCCGCTGGGCGAGCAGCAGGTCGGCCAACTCATCCGCTCAAACGCGGACCTCTCGCCTGCGACGCGTGAGCGGCTGCTGCACTCGAACGCGATGCACTTCTTCGGCCTCAACGAAGCGCGCGCGGATTCGCGCATCACGCGCCGCAGCGCCTGAGGCAGGCGCAGCCGGCCCTGCGGGCGACGGCGCTCTCGTGCCAGAATGGCGCGCATGAGCTCGGCACGTCTGGAGCGCTGGATCACGCGCAAGTTCCGCCTGCGGCACGTCGAGCTGATCGCCGAGGTCTACGACTGCCGCAGCGTCCTCAAGGCCGCCAGGCGGCTGAATCTGAGTCAGCCGACCGTGACCAAGGCGCTTCAGGACATCGAAGCGACCCTCAGTCTGCCCTTGTTCGAACGCAGCAACCGCGGCCTGAAGCCCACCCCCTACGGGGAGATCTTTGCGCGGCACGCCAAAATCGTGTTGGCGCAGCTGCGCCATGCGGCCGAAGAACTCGAGGGCCTGCGCGCCGGCTACAGCGGCAAGGTCTCGGTCGGGACGCTGCTCGCCGCCTCGGCGAGCATCCTGCCGGACGCCATCGCGCGGCTGAAGAAGGAGCGCCCGGGGGTGGCGATCAGTGTGGCGGTGGGCACGTACGACATCCTCATGCCATCGCTCCTCGCCGGGGATCTGGACATGGTGCTCGGGCGGCTGCCCGAAGAGGGGCGCAGCAGCGAGCTGGTGTACGAGGAGTTCTACACCGAGCCGGTGTGTCTGGTCACGCGGCGCGGCCACCCGCTCACGCGCAAGCGCCGTCTGGGTTTGCGCGACTTGGTGCAAGAGCCGTGGCTCATGCCCTTGCCAGAGACCACGCTGCGGCGCCAGATCGAGCGTGCCTTCGTCGAGGCCGGGGCGATGGTGCCTAAGAACCTCATCGAGTCGGTGTCGATCCTCACCAACCGTGTGCTCCTGAGGAAATCCGACTGCATCGGCGTCATGCCCTATCACGTGGCGCTCGATGACGTCGAGCACGGGCTGCTCGCCATCCTGCCGGTGAAACTGAAGTCCATCGAGGGCCCCGTCGGTGCGATCCTGCGCGCCCCCGGGGAGCTGCCCCCCGCCGCGCGTGCCTTTCTTGAGTGCCTGCGGGTGGCGGCGCGGGACGTACCGACGCCCAAGCTGTGAGGCGCCTGAAACCCACGCGGCGCGCAGCGCGCAGGTCCGGGGGCAGGGCGCAGACTTATCCGGCAGGGGGCTCGGGGGGCGGTCTGGCTGTTGCGGAACAGGCGTCGCAACACGCGGATGGCGAACCAGCAGAATACGGCCACGAGTGCGACGGCAAGCACCGGCGCTGCGAGCGCCAGCAGCGACACGCCGAGTGCGCCGCCGAGCTCGCCGCTGGCGATGACATGGTTACCGAGGCCCCCGGTGAGGGTGGTCGACTTCAGGCGCAGCAGCGAGGTGATGCCCTGCGTCAGCCCCGCCGCGCCGCCCCCGGCGATCACCGCCGTGGTCCATTTGACGAGCGGCGGCAGATCCGCCATGACCGCCGCCGACACGACGGTGCCGGCAATGAGCGCCGCCGGGGTGGCGAGGGCGTCGAGCAGGTTGTCGACGCCCGGGATGTAGTAGGCGACGATCTCGAGCAGCGCTGCGACGGCGAGCATCAGCAGCGCGGGCGCGCTGCCGAGCCAGGCAAAGCCGCTGCCGAGGGTGAGGTGTCCGCTGTAGGCGGCGATGCTCATGACCAGCATCGGCAGGAACACCCGGAATCCGACCGCCGCGGCAAGTCCGACGCCAAGAGCGATGGACAACGCCACCTCGGTGCCGGCCATGTGGGGTACAGGGAGCACGTGCCCTACGATAGAGGCGGCGGCCAAAGCTGTCGAGCACGCGGCAGGTGCGCGCGGGCAGCTCTATACTGCGCGGCGCCATGCTCGCCTTTGTACGTGAACTGAGTCCTCTGCTGGAGCGGTGTGAGCTCTCCTACATCGGGCGCGCGCCCATCGACGCGCAGCGCGCGCGCCGACAGCACCAGGGGTATGTGAGTGAGCTTTCCGCGCACGGATGCGAGCTGCGCTGGCTGCCGCCGCTGCCCGGGCACGCCGATGGCGTGTTCGTCGAGGACACCGCGGTCGTGCTGCCCGAGCTCACGGTGATCACGCGCCCGGGAGCCACCTCGCGCCGTGCCGAAGTGGACTCGGTGGCCGCGACGCTCGCCGGGCACACCCCTCTTGTGCCCGTGCGCGATCCGGGCACGCTCGAGGGCGGGGACGTGCTGCGCATCGGGCGGCGGCTGTACGTGGGTATCTCGGGGCGCACCAATGCGGCCGGCCTCGCACAGCTTGCCGCCGCGCTCGCGCCCTTCGACTACACCGTACAGGGGGTCCCCCTGAGAGGCTGCCTGCACTTAAAGAGCGCAGTCACCTTCATCCCACCCGACACGCTGCTGGTGAATCCTGAGTGGGTGGATGCGGCGCTCTTTGAGGTGGGTCACATCGTGCAGGTCGCGGAGCCCTTCGGCGCCAACACGCTCACCGTCGGCGGTGTGACGCTCGTGAGCGCTGATTACCCCGCCACGCAGGCGCGCTTGCGTGCCGCCGGCATCGCCACGCGCGCACTCGAGGTGAGCGAGCTGCACAAGGCGGAAGCGGCGTTGACCTGCATGAGCCTCATCTTCGAGACACTGCCGGCCTCAGCCGGGTAGATTCGCGCGCAGCGCGCCCAGGAATGACTCGACCTCCGGCTCGGTGCCGATGGTGATGCGGCACCAGGTGTCGAAGGGCGGGAACAGGCGTCCCACCAGAATGTTGCGTGCCCGCATGCGCTGCGTGAAGGTCGCGAGCGGCATGCCGCTGTCGAAAAAGATGAAGTTGCCCTGCGGCTCGGCGTAGCGCAGTTTCAGCTGCCTGAGTACCCCGGTGATGCGGGTGCGACTGGCAAGGATGCGCGTGCGCGTCGCTTGCAGGAATCTGCGGTCCTCGAGACTGGCGCGCGCGGCGCGCACCGCGAACAGGTTCGGGGTCGTCATGCGCGCCCGCCGTAGCGGGACGGCGATTTCCGGGCCCGTGATCGCATAGCCCATGCGCGCCCCCGCCATGCCGTGCAGCTTGGAGAAGGTGCGCAGCACCACCACGCGCCGCTCCCCGTTGACCAGGTCCGCGACCGAGCGCACGTCCGCGCCGGTGGCGAAATCCATGTACGCCTCATCCACGATCGTGACCACGTGCGGTGGCAGAGTCTCGATGAAGGCGCGGATCTCGGTGGCGCCGAGGGCTGTACCGGTCGGATTGTTTGGATTGCACAGGTAGATCGCGCGCGTGCGGGCGGATACCGCGGCGCGCATCGCGGGCAAGTCGTGGCACAGCCGCGCATCCACGGGCACGAACCGGGTCGTCGCCCCCAGGCCGAGCGCGTACTCGGGCAATTCCAGGTACGTCGGCTCCGCGGCGATGAACTCCCCGCCCTCGCGCCCGCACACGAGGGCGAGCGCGCACAAGAGCTCACCCGAGCCGCTGCCGGTCACGATGTGCTCAGGATCCGTGCCTTCGTGGCGCGCCAGTGCGGCGGTCAGATCCTGCATCTCCGCCTCCGAGGGGTAACGGCAGCCATCCGGGATCGCACGCGATACCGCCAGGCGCGCCGCCGGGGAGGGCCCGTAGGGATTTTCATTCCAGCACAGCACCACCGGGCGGGCCGCAGGTGCCGCCTGGGCGCTCGCGGCACGCAGGGCGAAGGCCGGGCCTGCCAGGAGCAGCGCCGAGGCGCTCAGAAGATCGCGGCGGTTCACGGTCATAATCGTGCTATCCCCTTGGCGCTCACTTCGCCCATCCTACCTGTCGGCTCAGGCGCGTGCGGTTTTTCCCCGCGCGCGCCGCACGAACGCGCTCGCCCCCGCAAGCGGCAGACCGTGCGCCCCGTTGGTGGACACTTCCGGCAAGCCAACGCTAGACTTTCCGCATGCAAACCGCTGCGCGCATGTGGCTGAAGCTCGCTGGCCCCACACAGCTGCTGTTGGAGCGCGCCGGGGGCGGTGCGCACCCGATCCACCCGCTGTGGCTGCGCGAGCGCTGCAAGGATGCGGTCAGCATGGATCTGAAGACCCAGCAGCGCCTGCAGGATCCTTCCGATTTCGATCCGGAGCTGAAGATCGTCGCGCTCTCGCAGCCCTCCGTGGGCACGTTCCGGGTGAAGTTCAGCGACGGTCATGAGGCGAGCTTCAGCGCCGAGGACATTCTCGAGGAGGCGGCGCTCGCGCCCAACAGCCACGATTGCCCCGCGCCGCAGTTGTGGGACGGCTCGCTCCAGGAGTTGCCACGTGCGCGCTGGCGCCCCGAGGCGAGCGAGGCGGAGCGGCTGTCGTGGCTCGAGGCGTTTCTCAGGCTCGGTTTCGTCATCTTCGAGGGCGTGCCGAGTGAGCCGGGTAGCGTGCTCAAGGTCGGCTCGATGTTCGGGTTCATCCGCGAGACCAATTTCGGGGCGCTCTTTGACGTGCGTTCGACCCCCGATGCCACCGACCTGGCTTACACCTCGGTCTCACTCGATCCGCATACCGACAACCCGTACCGCGCCCCGGTTCCGGGCATTCAGCTGCTGCACTGCCTGGTGAACGAGACCACCGGCGGGCTCTCTACCCTGGTCGATGGTTTCGCGGTCGCCCAGGCACTGCGCGCGCACGATAGCGCAGCCTTCGGCGTGCTCAGCAGCACGCCGGTGCGCTTCAAGTACCTGGATGCGAGCACCGAGCTTACCGCGAGCGCGCCGCCCATTGAGCTGGATGTGACCGGGGCGCTCAAAGCAATCCACTTCAGTCCGCGGCTTGACTTCGTGCCGCTCTTTGCGCCCGAGCAGCTCGAGGCCTACTTTCGCGCGCGCCGTAAGTTCGATCAGCGCCTGCGGGCGGCGGACTTTGAGATCCGCTTCCTGCTCAAGTCCGGCGATCTGGTGATGTTCGATAACTGCCGCCTGCTGCACGGGCGCACCGGCTTTGATCCGGCCGAAGGTCTGCGGCACCTGCAGGGCTGTTATATCGACATCGACGGTCCGCGCAGCCTGTACCGCGTGCTGCGCCGCCGGCGGGCGGCGCAGGGCCCCGCGGTGAGGCGCAGCGCATGAGTCGCGTGGTGAGCTTCCGGCAGATGAAGGACGGCACCAAGGAGGACTACGAACTTCTGGATGTGGCGGAGAAGGCCTACGCGGCCGGGCTGGCGGAGCGCATCCTCGAGGCGCTGCGTAAACTGGATCACTCGCTCGAGGGCTATCCGGTCAGCCGCCTCGGCCACTCGCTGCAGGCGGCGACCCGTGCGCTGCGCGACCAGGCTGACGAGGAGCTGGTGCTCGCCGCCCTCATCCACGACATCGGCGATGAGCTCGCCCCCTACAATCACGCCGAGCTTGCCGCTGCCATCGTGCGTCCGTACGTGCGCCCGGAGGTGACCTGGATCATCGCGCAGCACGGCCTGTTCCAGAACTACTACTACGTGCATCACTTCGGCGGGGACCGCAACGCGCGCGAGCGGCTGCGCGCTCACCCCTGGTATGAGGCGTGCGTGCATTTTTGTGCGGCCTGGGACCAGTGCTCGTTCGACCCGGATTACCCGAGCGAAGCCCTCGCCACCTTTGAACCGCTGGTGCGGCGCATCTTTGCGCGCCCGCCGCACGATCCGCGTTACTTATCCGCCGGGTCCTGAGTCGCGCGCGGCTCCGCCGGCGCCGCCTGGGCACTGCGCAGCAGCCACTCGCGCGCCTCGCTCACGGTGGCAAACACCGCGATCGGCAGGCCGCGGTTGACCGCCACCGTCTCGGCAAACTCCATCAGGTGCCCTTCGGCGTTGGCATCGACGTAGGCAACCGCGTGCAGCAGGCCGCGCGCCCGTTCGCTGCCTTCCGAGGCCACCTTGTACACCGGGAAGGTGCTCAGGCGCGGTCCCTCGAGGTGCTCCTCGATCAGCACCCGGAAGCATTGGCGCGCAATGCATTCGCGCCGCACGTCATTCAGATACCGGGCGACCGTGTCGGCATCGTTGGTCCCGGTGACGATGACATGCAGGAAGGTGCCTTCCGCTTTGACCGTCAGTTGATAGGGCATCTTCAGTCCATGAAAACCAGGCCGCGCAGGGCCGCTGGCATGATACCGCAGCCCGCGCACGGGCAAGTACTGCAGCTGCCGGGCCGCGCGTGCGGCGGCCGATCACCACAATAGCGTCGGGTCGATCGCTCGCACGTGGTGGTGCCGAATCGCAAGATCGTCGGTGAGATTCTCCACAACTACGGCCGTATCCGGCAGCTGGATGTGGCGGTGGGCGTAGCCTACGACACCGATCTGCGGCTCGCGCTGCAGATGATCCAGGAACTCCTGGCGGCGAATCCGCGCGTGCTGAAGGAGCCGGCCGCCGTCGTGCAGCCGATCCGGCTGGCCGACTCGTCCGTCAATATCGCCGTGCGTCCCTGGGTGCTGATCGATGATCAGGCCAGCGCCACCGGGGAGATCTACGCTGCGGTCATCGATGCCTTCCGCAGATACGGCGTCGTGATCCCGCTGCCGCAGCGGCAGGTGCAGCTGATCGGCCCGGGCGCGGGGTGAATCCGGCCCGAGCCGATCAAAGGTGTGCTACCAGTTGCGCGGGGCCTTGTAGTACTCGTACGTGCGCTCGCGGAACGCGCCGTCGTCACGGGTGAGTTCCTCGATGGAGCCGGCGGGGGCGGCCTCGAGCTGCTCGCGCGTGTAGTCCACAAGATACCCATCCTGGGTCTCGTCGTAGTCGAGCGCCTCCCAGGGAATCGGATGGAACTTCTCCTTGACGCCAAGGAAGCCACCGAAGCCGACCACGGCGAACATGATGTTGTTGGACTGCTTGTCCAGAACCACATCCTCGATCACGCCGATTTTTCTTCCCGAAGGATCCTTGACCGCAGTGCCGAGTACCTTTTTGGCGCGAATGGCCGAGGTGTGTCCGCTGGCGGTAGTCATGCCTGTCTCTCCTTAGCTTGAGTAACCTGAAGTGGGGGAGCGTCCTTGAACACTCCGGCGCATGTTCTGCCTAAGTACGCGCCGCGAAAGTAGGTGCGGACCGCACTGCGACGTAGGAGGAGCCGCGGGGCCACGGTTTCGCTGCGGGTGTCCGCGCGGCGCGCCATATGCGATATTGCCGGCGCGCCCGCCGCAGGCGATGCGGCTGGCGCATCGGACCGTCCGAGGAGAGGCCGCCTTGAGGATCGTGCGCTACGGTGAGCGTGACCAGGAGCGCCCGGGGGTGCTCGATGCCGGCGGGGTCATACGCGATTTTGCGGCGCTCATTCCCGATTGGACGCCCGCTGAGCTTGAGCCGGCGAAGCTCGCGCGCCTCGCGAGCCGGGACTTCTCGCGCCTGCCGGCGGTGCCGGCTGGCACGCGCCTCGGTGTGCCGCTCAGCGGGGTCCGAAAATTTGTCGCCATCGGACTCAACTACACCGATCATGCGCTCGAGTCCGGCCTCCCGCCGCCGCGCGAGCCGGTCATTTTCATGAAGGCGATCAGCTGCCTGAGTGGCCCCGATGATGCCCTGGTGCTGCCGCGCGGCTCACGCAAGTGTGACTGGGAGGTCGAACTGGGCGTGGTGATCGGCCGCACCGCCCGCTACCTCGAAACGCACGAGGCGCTCGGCTGCGTCGCCGGCTACTGCCTGATCGACGATGCCTCCGAACGCGAATACCAGATGGAGCGTGGCGGCACCTGGGACAAGGGCAAGGGCTGTGACACCTTCGGACCGGTGGGCCCGTGGCTGGTGAGCGCCGATGAGATCGGTGACCCGCAGCAGCTTGATCTGTGGCTGGAGGTGAATGGCGTGCGCCATCAAGACGGTAACACCGCCCACATGATCTTTCCGGTGGCTGAACTCATCGCCTGCGTCAGCACTTACATGACCCTCGAGCCCGGCGATCTCATCGCGACCGGCACCCCGGCCGGGGTCGGCATGGGGATGAAACCGCCGCAGTACCTCAAGGCCGGTGACCGCGTACGCCTGGGCAGCAGCCGCCTGGGCATCCAGACGCACCTCGTCGAGGCGTGGCGGGATGACGCGCGCCGCTGAGTGCGCGCATCGGGCGGCAACGCGCGACGGAGCAGCGTTCGCACATCTTCGGGAGGCGGCGTGTCGGCCTGCCCGGTACTGATCGTCGGCGCCGGGCCCACCGGACTCACGCTCGCCGCCTGGCTCACCCACCAGGGCGTACCCGTACGCATCATCGATCGCACGGCGGCGCCCGGGACGAGCTCGCGCGCTCTGGCGGTGCAGGCGCGTACCCTGGAGCTGTACCAGCAGCTCGGTCTTACGCAGACCCTGCTCGAGCGCGGGCACAAGGTGCCGGCGATCAATCTGTGGGTGCGCGGGGCACATGCGGCGCGGATGCCGTTCGAGACGATCGGTGCGGGTCTGACGCGCTATCCGTTCCTGCAGATCTTTCCCCAGGATGAGCACGAGCGGCTGTTGGTGGAGCACCTGACGGCGCTCGGCGTGATGGTCGAGCGGCGCACCGAGCTCAAGGACTTCTCGGACCAGGGTGAGGCCATCCGGGCGCAACTGCTCAGGCCCGACGGGCAGGAAGAGACGCTCGAGGCAGCCTACATGGCCGGCTGTGACGGGGCCCGCTCGCTGGTGCGCGAGCGACTCGGCACCGGCTTTCCCGGAGGCACCTACCGGCAGGTGTTTTATGTCGCCGATATCGAGGGCGGCGGTCCTGCGCTCGATGGGGAGCTGCACATCGATCTGGATGAGGCCGACTTCCTCGCGGTCTTTCCCTTGGCGGGCGCCGGGCGCGCGCGGCTCATCGGCACGGTGCGCGACGAGCGCGCCGAGCATCCCGAGGAGCTGCATTTTGAGGACGTGAGCGCGCGCGCCATGGAGAACCTCAAGGTGCGTGTCGGGCGCGTGAACTGGTTCTCCACCTACCGCGTGCACCACCGTGTCACGGCGCACTTCGGCAAGGGGCGGGCGTTTCTGCTGGGGGATGCGGCCCACATTCACAGTCCCGCCGGCGGTCAGGGCATGAACACCGGCATCGGCGATGCGGCGAATCTGGCCTGGAAGCTGGCCGCCGTGCTCAAGGGGCGCGCGCCGATGAGCCTGCTGCCGACCTATGAGGCCGAGCGCATTCCCTTCGCACGCCGCCTGGTCGCGACCACCGACCGCGTCTTCAGCTTCGCCACCGCCGAGGGTGCGATCCCTGACCTCCTGCGTACGCGGGTCGCGCCGCTGCTCCTGCCGCGGGCCATCGCGTTTGAGCCGGTGCGTGAGTTTCTCTTCCGCACCGTCTCGCAGATCACGGTGAACTATCGCGACAGTCCCTTGAGTTCGGGCGCTGTAGGGCGCGTGCACGGCGGTGATCGACTGCCGTGGGTGCTCGCGGGGGCGAGCGATAATTACGCGGCGCTCGCGGCGATCTCCTGGCAGGTGCACGTGTACGGCACCGCTCGCGAGACGCTCACGCGCTGGTGCCAGGAGCACGGCGTGCCGCTGCACGTGTTTGCTTTTGCGCCCGAGCACGCCGCCGCAGGCCTTACGCACGATGCGCTTTATCTGCTGCGGCCCGACACTTACGTCGCCCTCGCCGAGCCCTCTCAGGATCCGTCCGTACTTGAGCGCTACGGCAGTGAACGGGCGCTGCGGCTGGGGAGCGAGGGTGCACGAAAATGAGGGAGGGCGAGCGTGCCAAAGGATGACCTGACGCAGCGCCAGCGCAGTTACCGCTCGGCGCTGCGTAACAATCTGGAGAAAAACAGCGGCAAAACACTCGCGGCGTGGCTTGCGATTGCGCGCCAGTGCCCGCACAGCGCCCCGCGCGCGCGCTTGCGCTGGTTCAAGGAAGCTCACGGACTCGGACAGAACTACGCCCTGTGCGTGCTGTCGATGCTCGAAAGCCCCGCCCAGCGCGCCGCCGCAAGTCCGCAGCGCCTGCGGGCGCGCCTGTGGTCTGAGCCGGCTGCCAGGAAGATCCTCGGCGCGATTGAGGCGGCGGTGGGCGAGCTTCCGGGTCTGATCCGCGGGCAGCGCAAGGGCTACACCGCCTGGTCGCGTTCCTTCGCGTTCGCCGCCGCACGGCCGGCACGGCTCCAGGTGCGCCTCGGACTGGCACTTGATCCGGGCAGCGACGTGCGGCTCACGGCCGCCAGAGGCGAAGGGTGGTCGGAGCGGCTGAAGTCGACCCTGTTTCTGAGCGCGCCGGCGGATGTGAACCGCAGCGTACGGCGCCTGTTGCGCGCCGCCTGGGAGCGCAGCTGAGGCGGCCTGAGCAACACGCTGACCTGATATCCTGCCGCCCTCGCACTCGCAAGGGCACACCATGATGTCTCACCTGCGGCAGCGCCTCGGGCTGCTCATCGCCTGCGTACTCACCCCGTTGCTGGCCCCCGCCGCGCCAGGCGCCGCCAAGCAGGCGATCACGCACGAGGCGTTGTGGATGATGAAACGCGTTGGCGCCCCCGCGGTCAGTCCGGACGGCAGGTGGGTGGTGATCCCGGTGCTCGAGCCTGCCTATGAGCAGGACAAAGAGGTCAGCGATCTGTGGCTGCTGCGCGCCGACGGCAGCGCCCCGGCGCGACGGCTCACCTACACGCGCGCCCCGGAAAACGGCGTGTCCTGGTCGCCCGACAGCCACGCGATCGCCTTCGCCAGCAAGCGCGAAGGTGACGAGGTGGAGCAGATCTACATCCTGGATCTGGCCGGCGGCGGCGAAGCCCGCAGACTCACGAGCGTCGCCACCGGAGCTGCCAATCCGCGCTGGCGTCCGGATGGCAAGGCCGTGCTGTTCGAGTCCTTCGTCTGGCCGAACGCGCTGGATGATGAGGCCAACAAGAAAGTGATCGCCGATCGCAAGGCGCGCAAGTACAACGTGCGCATCTACGAGCATGCGCCGATCCGCTTCTGGAACCAGTGGTTTGACGAGCGCCACCCGACGATCATGGTGCAGTCACTGCAGGAGGGGGCGCACGCCCAGGACGTACTCTCGCCCAGCGAATTTGCCCGCGCCAGCGGCTTTTACGGCGTGCCCAACGAAAACGCGATCACGCTGGCGCCGATCTGGAGTCCGGACGGGCAGGAGATCGTGTTCACGGCCACGAGTGAGCGCTGGAACGCAGCGTTTGCTCACGTCGGCTATCACTTGTACCGCCTGCCGGCCGCCGGCGGTGCCGAACCGCGGCTCGTCACCACCGCCAGTGGCATCTACCGCGACAGCGCCTTTGCCCCCGATGGCCGGACACTCTTTTTCAAGTACGCACCGCAGGATGCGGAGATCTATAACCTGGAGCGGCTCGAGCGCGTGTCGTGGCCCGGCGGCGGCGAGCCGACCCCGCTCACGCGCGACCTGGACCGCGAAGTGGCCGCCTACGGCGTCACGCCCGACAGCCGCACGGTGTATCTGCTGGTGCCGGAGGCCGCCAGCGAGAACCTCTATCGCGTCGCCGCCGCCGGTGGCACGCCCGAGCGGCTCATCGCACCGGCGAGCGGCGGCTACACCGCGCTCGTGAGCGCGCGTAACTCCCCCGAGCCGGTGCTTATCGCAAGCTACGGCAGTTCGGTGAGTCCAGCCGAGATCGTGCGCATCGACCCGCAGGGGCGCCGGCACATGAATCTCACCCACATCAATACGGCGGCGGCCGCAGCGCTTGACTGGGCGCCGCCGGAGCACTTCTATTTCACCAGCGCCAAGGGGCGCACGATCCACAGCATGATCGTGCGGCCGCCGGCCTTCGACGCCTCGCGTAAGTATCCGCTGCTCGTGCTCATTCATGGCGGGGCTGCCGCCAACAATCCTGATCAGATCGGGCTGCGCTGGAACTACCACCTGCTGGCCGCGCCCGGTTACGTCGTGCTCATGACCGATTACACCGGCTCGACCGGCTTCGGCGAGAAATTCGCGCAGGCGATCAAGCTGGATCCGCTCCAAACGCCCGCCGAGGAGATCAACCAGGCGGTCGATGAGGCACTCAAACGCTACGCGTTCCTGGACCCCGCGCGCATGTGTGCCGCCGGCGCCAGCTATGGCGGGCATCTCACCAACTGGCTCGAGGCCACCACCACCCGCTACAAGTGCCTGATCAGCCACGCCGGGGAAGTGGATCTGACCACGCAGTGGGGCGAGAGCGACTTCAACTACGAGCGCGAGGTGACGAACGGCGGCCCGCCCTGGGGTGGCAGTCCCATCTGGCGTGCGCAAAGCCCGATCAGCCACGGGGCGAACTGGAAGACGCCGATGCTGCTGAGCATCGGCGAGCGCGACTTTCGCGTCCCGATCGGCAACACGCTCGAGAACTGGACCACGCTGCAGCGCATGCAGGTGCCGAGCCGGCTTTTGGTCTGGCCGGATGCCTGGCACTGGATCCTGAAGCCCGCTGACAGCCGTTACTTCTATCAGCAGGTGCACGAGTGGCTCTCGACGTACCTGCAGGGCGAGGCGCCCGCGGCGCACTAAGCGCGCGTGCGGCGCGCCGGCACCGGTGAAGGCGTATCGGAGCGTCGGGGAAACCTTTCCGCGCCGCCGCCGCACTAACTTCACGCGGGCGGACGAACTTTTGACCAGGAGCGGGGTACCGTGCGGGTGATGCGTGCGTGGATCGTGCTGGCGGGATTTCTGCCGCTCATCGGGGTGCCGGCGGCGCGTGCGCATCACCTGTACCCGGGCAACACCCAGATCAGCTTCCAGATCGAGCACCTGGGGTTGCGCTGGTTCAGCGCGGCCTTTCACGAGCTGAGCGGGGACTTCGCTCCCGCCTCCGACGCACAGGGCGGGCAGCTCGCCGTCGTGGTGCGCACCGCCTCGCTCGATTCGCGCAGCACCTACTGGGACGATCGGCTGCGCTCCGCGCAGTGGCTGGACACGGCGAGGTATCCGGTCATGAGCTACAGCTCAACCCGCATCGTCTGGGAGAGCCCCACCAGCGCGAGCGTGGAAGGGCAACTCACGCTGCACGGGGTGACACGCCCGCTCGCGCTGCGCGTCACCGACATCGACTGCCCGCAGATCCGGCCGGCCGCGCCCCGTCCCTGCCGCTTTCTCGGGCAGGCGACGCTCCGGCGCTCGGACTTTGGCCTCCCGCACGGGTTCTGGGAGGGTGGGGATCAGGTGCAGATCATCGTGCGGGGCGAGTAAAGCCCTCAGCCACCGCCTCCCTTGCCCTTAAGTTGTGCGTCCCCGGCACGACGGGCCCGGACCCAGTAAAGCACTGTCGTATAAGGGATTTGTAGCTCGTCGGCCCTGCTCGGAGCGTCAAGATGAACGTGCCCTAATCTTCGCTTAAGGGGCGACTAATGCTGGCAGCGTTCAATGGCTGCCCGCGAACGTGACGCGAACGTTTTTGCCGATTGTTAAGTACGTCCTCGCCCGCCCCTACACGGTGGTGGCGGCGCTGATTCTGGTGGGACTCCTCGGCATCGGCGAGGCGCTGCGCATGCCGGTCGACATCTTCCCGCGGATGGACATCCCGGTGGTGAGCGTCGTGTGGACGTACGCCGGCATGAGCGCCGCGGACATGCAGAACCGCATCCTCACGCTGCACGAGCGCCAGCTCGCCTCCCTGGTGGATGACATCTCGCGCATCGAGGCGACGAGCTACGAGGGGGTGGGGGTCGAGAAGATCTATCTGCACGAGGGCGCGGACGTGACGCGCGCGGGGGCGCAGCTGGCGAGCAGCGCGCTCGTGGTACTCAAGTACATGCCCCCCAACATCACCCCGCCGCCGGTCATCCGCTACGGTGCCACCGACGTGCCGATTATTCAGCTTGCGCATTTGCTCATCTGCCATTTGACCCGTGCTGCCCACTCGCGCGCACGCGATTACGCGACAGGGCACGGCTTTGCCTTCCAAATCTCGGTTGCATACTCAGCGATGGTCCGATCGCTCGAGAATTTCCCAGAGGCGGCGACATTCAAGATGGCCATGAGCGCCCACTCGTCTGGACTGGCATACAGATCGCACACACGTTCGTCGGCTTCCAGGTAGGACCTCAGGTCGGCTAAGTGCATGTAGTGATCGCCGTGTGTTAATAGTGTGTCGAATAGCGGTGCGAAAACTCCGGGTTCACTACCGCTGAAATGGCCGGAACGAATCAACTCCAATGCCGCACGGGTCTCTGGTTCGTGCTCGTAGTGCCAGTGCGGGTCGTACCACCCACGGCTGCCGGACACCTGCGCAGCTGTGAGGCCGAAAAGAAATAGATTCTTCTCCCCGACCTCCTGCGCCATTTCAATGGTCGCGCCATCGCGCGTGCCAAGCGTCAAGGCACCGTTCATCATGAATTTCATGTTGCTGGTTCCACTGGCTTCGTAGCCCGCGGTTGAGATCTGGTTCGAGACATCACTGGCGGGAATGAGCCGCTGTGCAAGTGAAACATCGTATTCGGGCAAGAACAGAACCTTAATTCGGCCTCGGATCGCGGAATCAGCATCGACCGTAGTCGCCAAGCTATGGATGAACTTGATGATGAGCTTCGCAAGTCGGTAGGCCGGCGCTGCCTTGCCCGCGAAGAAGAATGTTCTGGGCGCCATCTCAAGACTGGGATTCTCTCGTAGCCTGTTGTAGAGCACGACAATGCGTAGCGCGTTGAGCAGCTGCCGCTTGTATTCGTGGATACGCTTGATTTGGCAATCGAACATCGTATCCGGATCGACCGTAACGCCGAATCTCGATCTGAGCCAGTTAGCGCACCGGCACTTGGCCTCGCGCTTGGCGCTTCGGAAGAAGTCGCGGAAGCCCTCATCATCCGCGAGCAGTCGGAGCCTGCTCAACTGCTCAAGGTCGGTTACCCACGAGTCCCCGAGAGCGTCCGTGATCAACTCAGAGAGCGCTGGGTTCGTCAGCAGCAACCAACGGCGAGGCGTGACGCCATTGGTCTTGTTGCTGAAGCGCTCGGGGAACATCTCGGCCAAGTCCCTGACCGTTGTGGTACGCAACAGCTCGGAGTGAAGCGCAGCGACGCCGTTGGTGCTGTGCGAGCCGACAATGGCGAGGTGGGCCATGCGAACGTGCTTGGCGGAGTCGTCCTCAATCAGGCTCACGCGCTGGGCCCGTCCGTCGTCGCCCCGGAAGCGCGTGCGGACGGAGTCGAGCAGGCGTCGATTGATTTCGTAGATGAGCTCAAGATGACGGGGCAATAGCGCATTGAACCAGGCGAGCGGCCATTTTTCGAGGGCTTCCGGCAACAGCGTGTGGTTGGTGTACGCCAAGGTTCTTTGCGTTAAGTCCCACGCCTGGTCCCATTCCAGATGAGCCTCGTCAAGCAGAATCCGCAACAGCTCCGGGACGGCGCATGCCGGGTGCGTATCGTTCAGCTGGATGGCGGCTTTCTCGGGAAGTGCACTCCAATTGGCGTTGCCGCGGCGAAAACGCCGCAGGAGGTCGGCCAGCGAACAGGCCACAAGAAAGTACTCTTGTACGAAACGCAGTCCCTGCCCCGTGCTCGTCGAGTCGTCCGGGTATAACACTCGCGTAAGGGATGCGGCTTCGATGGCCTCAGCGACCGCGCCGACGAATTCTCCGTGGTTGAACTCTTGGAAGTCGAAATTATGAGGGGCATCGGCCGCCCAGAGGCGCAGGGTGTTGATGGTTTTACCCCCGTAACCGACTATGGGTCGGTCAAAGGGGACACCGATGAGCGTCGACGGTCTACCCACGATGGCGCGCAATCTGCCGCCGCGCACTTCATAGGAGCAATTAAGCCTGACCTCGACTCTCTCCGAGGGCCGTGGAACCTCCCAGGGATCCTGACGCTGGAGCCAATTGTCAGGCTGTTCCTGTTGCCAGCCGTTGCAAATGACTTGCCTGAACATGCCGTACTCGTATCTCAGCCCGTAACCCATGGCGGGCAATTGCATCGTCGCCATCGAGTCGAGGAAACAGGCCGCCAGGCGCCCGAGTCCACCGTTACCCAATCCGGCGTCAGGCTCCTGCTCGAGGAGCTCGGGCCAGTCGAGTCCCTGCTCCTCGACCGCTTGTTTCGCGATCTTAGCGAGGCGCAGATTGGTCACGTTGCTAGCAAGCGCGCGGCCGATGAGGAACTCCATGGAGAGGTAGTAGATGCGCTTGGGGTTCATGCGCGCGTATGTGTTCTCAGTATCTATCCATTGCCGCGACAGAACGTCGCGCACAGCGCGGGCGAAAGCCTCGAATTGCTCGCGCGGTCCGGCAGACGCCGGATCGACAACCTTATCGAATACAAGATGGCGCTCATAGCCGTCCGTGGTAGTGAATGGATCTGGGACGCGCTCGTACGGGCTCTGATAAATTGCAGAGCGCTTGAGGTTAGTCGGCGATCGCCGCGTCATCTCACCATTTGCGCTCATATCCAACCCTCGGATGGCAGATCGATGAGGCATCGGCTGAGCGCATCAGACTCCTCGCCGAGATGCCTACCGTGCTTCGCTAAGGAAAAATAGAAATAGAAAGTTGTCATTGCATGAGATCCTTCTTGATCAGGTAATGTGTAGGTCCGGCACCAACAGGGACGTCTGCCCACGGGGATCTAGATCACTCACGCCCAATGTCGATCGCCGCCGCCTTCACTGGCAGCGGCATCGAGTGCGGCGCGGCAATCGCAGACGTATCACCTCAATAAGAACCGTTCCTTTCAGGCTACGGAGTGTTCTTGGCGACCTGTGGAGTCGCCGCATTGAGGATCAGCGGCAGCCCTTCCTTGCCGGAACCAATCACGACCACCTTGGCGTTCGGTGACTCAGCGAGCTTTTCCGTAGCCTCGATGCCCTGCCAGGCGAGGATCTTTTCGGAGAGACCCTGGCTGATTGTTGCCTGGTAGTCGGCAATCCCCTTGGCCTCGATCCGCTTGCGTTCGGCTTCCTGCCGCGACCGATCGAGTACAAACCGCATCTCAAGCGCTCGCTGCTCTTCCCTCAGCTTTGCCTGGATGGCCTCCTGAACGACCGGCGGCAAATGCACTTCCCGAATCAGGATGGCGTTCACGCGCAGGTGGCTGCCATCGAGCTTGCCCGTCACGTCCTCGCGAATTTCGCGTTCAATTTGCTCGCGCTTGCTTGAATAGATCTCCTCGGGGCTGTAGCGGCCGACTACCCGGCGAGCGCTCGAACGAACATTAGGTCCGATCAGAGTCTCGTAGTACTGAGGTCCCGTCTCCTTGATGAGCGCGTACGCTTGTGCGGCGACCGGTTGATACAGAATTGAAGTGGTCAGCTTGATTTCGAGGCCATTGTCAGCCAGCACGTCAAGATCGACGTCGCGCTGCTGCTCGCGCAGATCCACCTGATAGATCTTGCTGAACGGCGAGACAAAGTGAAAGCCTTCGTCCAATGTCCGATTCATTGTGCCGTTCATTGGCGACCACTCAACGCCCGTGCGGCCGCTCGGGATCGTCGCGCAGGCAGCCAGCGAGATCGCTAGCGCAGTGGCCGCCAACACATACAAGCGCTTGAGGTGTCGCATGACGGTACTCCTTTGGGATCCGGGATCTTCAAAGATCGTGGATCGGTCGCGCCGTGTTCCACAAAGTATTGGTCCTCGGTCGCGAGCAAATTGCGGATTGAACGGATCCAGGGTCACGGTGCTCTTAAGGGACAGTGATTACGGTTTCTAGTTCAATAAACTCAGTTTCACCGCCGCCAGACTGCACAGCGTTGTTATGTTGGCTGACGAGTTACTTCTGTGTTTCGCGGTATTAGTGCGCGTGTGATGAACCATGTCGGTTCATAACGGGGTGTTTCAGTGTGGAGAGAGGCGCGTACGAACGTGCGCACTGCGGCGGGAACGTCGGTACAATTCGAGAGAGAGTTGGTAGTTTTATGAAGGCGTTCGTGCCACTCTGAATCGGGCAATATGAGCGTAGTTAGTCATATCGGTGCTGAGGTCGCGCTCGTTGAGGGTACGTCGAGAGAGCACACGGCTCGGCGTATCGCCGTGGTGAGCGCGGTCGGCTTGACGAGCGCGACCTCAGTGCCGAAATGGCTCGTCGCAATGCGGCGCGGCTGCGCGCGGTATTGACGCTCGGATACACGGGGTTAACACACATGGGAATTCCGCAATGGCGCAGTGAGTTTCATCGGGACGATTTCCTTCGCCGATGGGCATGCCGCCACTCAAAGGCGGGTACGGAGGGCGAATTGGACAGCCTCGACGATCTGGCGGCAGCAGTCTGGGTGCAGGCCTACGATGCGGCGTGGCTCGGCAAGGACTGGGCAGCGCTCGAGAGATTGTTTGCGCCAGACGCTGCGGTGGTGTTGCCAGGCTTCTCGGAGACCGTCGTCGGCCGCGTGCTAATCCTGGATCATCTGCGAGAGATGTTCAATGGAGCGCAGGTTCACGAATACAACGCGACGGATCTCAGAGGGCACTCGTCGGGAACCGTTGGCGTCATCCACTATCGGTGGCAACTCGATTGGACAGTGGACGGGAAGCGTCGCGCCATTTCGGGTCGCGACATACTCGCGCTGCGGTCAATGCCGGAAGGCTGGCTGCTCGTATGGCGGGCGCAGATTCGAGCCTGAGCGATCCACTATACTTCGTAAAACCGAATGGGACTGGCGGCAGCTGAGCGTGGACCGAGACCTGAACTCTCACTTGGGGACGGTATCTGATATAACCATGAATCGCGGGACTCCGTCGCGCACGACGCGCACGAGCAGGGGCGCGGAAGCTGAGAGCTGATCGATGCTGGCGAGTTGGCCAACGCCTTTGAGTGGCTGGGTTCCGAGGTGAGTGATCAGATCGCCGATCTGTAACCCGGCGAGAGCACCGGCGGCAGACGGCCGCAGCTGGGTCACGATGAGACCCCCGACTTCGTCGTCAGCCCTGACCGCGTGGCGAATTTCATACGATGTCTCGGCCACTCCAAGACCGAGAGCAGGCACCCAGGTGTCAATCTGTGTGTTGTGTCCGGGCTGGCTCGGCGGGTCTGGCAGCCGACCGACGGTCAGATAAATGGTTCGCGGCGCGCGATGTCGCACGATCTGAAGTTCCACCATGGTATTGGGTCGAAGCTGGGCAGTCAGCTTGGCGAGATCGTCGAAGGAAACGGGCGCGGAATCCATTCTCTGCAACACGTCCCCGATCAGCACCATCTGTGAAGCCGGACCGGTTGACTCAACCGCGGTCACTAGCGCGCCCCCGACCGGACTCACGCCCAGAGTGTTGGCTAAGTCAGGAGTCAGCGGCTGAGCAGAAATGCCGAGATAGCCTCGAGCTACGCGGCCCTGAGTTCGCAGTTGGCGCACCACGGTCGCGACGGTTTCGGCCGGAATCGCGAATCCGAGTCCGACGGAACCGCCGGTCGGCGAAAGAATCGTCGAAGTGACCCCGATGACTGTACCGTCCGCGGCCAGTAGAGGCCCCCCAGAATTACCGTGATTAATGGCCGCGTCAGTCTGTAGGAAATCAATATAGGGCTCGCCCACGAGCAATCGGCCTCGCGCTGAGATGATGCCGGCCGTGGCCGATTGACCTACGCCGAAGGGATTGCCGATCGCAACGACAGGATCGCCCACGGCGACATGGGTCGAGGAACCCAAGTGCAGCGCCGGCAGGTGTCGGGCGTCGACCTTAAGAAGTGCAATATCTGTCGGCGCATCCACCCCGACGATCTGCGCGGTTAGCTCCCGACCGCTGACGAACCGCACCCGAAGACTGGCCGCACCCTGGATCACGTGGCGGTTTGTCACGATCAGGCCGTCCTCGTCAACGATGAACCCCGATCCGAGTCCAAGCCCGCGGTCGGTAGACGGGACAGGCTTCTGCGAGCCCTCTGCCAAAGCGTCTCGCGCAGACGCGGCTCGTTCAGCCGCGCGCCGAGCGGCGTCCTCAGGTTCCCGTTCGGCAAGCACCGTGACAACGCTGGGCGCAGCGCGCCGAATGAGTCGTGAATAGCTGCCGGGTACGGCGCCCGCGGACGAGCCCAGGGCCAGAATGAGTCCGAGGCCAACGACTAACCCCAGCCACCGTTCGCGGGGGGAGCCAGCAAGTTGATGGGTAATGAGGTCCATGCGCCGAGGCCCTCGTTCGCGGCAAACCCAACTCTTGCGCTCGGCTGCCGGCTTTCTTTGCGCGTAGCCCACGGACTCATCTCACGCTGTAGTTCCGCCCTTCGAGGCACGCGGCTTCCGCCCGCAGATATCCCCGTTGCGCGTCCCCGATGTCCTGCTGGGCAGGGGGCGCTGTCCGCGAGGGATCGAAGCCCGTCTGTTTGGTTGCCCAGGCACGGCACTCGTCTCGATCCTGCTTCTGTTGCGCCTCCGACTGCCCACTCTTCGGATAGGCAAATAACTCTGGGCTCACTCGCGGTGATGCTGCCGAGCCCTGCGGTGGCACTTCGCTAGGACCGATGGGCGGATCCGCAGCCTCGTACTCCCCAACAGCGCCGTCCCAAACGTAGTACATATCGTTGGCGTAGTAGTAGGGCACGCCGCTCCACCAATACGTTTCGTAATCCCACGGCAAGTACGGCAGATAGATACCCAGTCCGATTCCGCCCCAGCCCCACCTGTAGCCTCGTCCGTGATATCCACGCCAACCGTATCCGCCGCGGTAATGGCCGCCAGATGGGCGGCCGAAACCCTGACCACCACCACCGTGAAATCCTCCGCCGCCCCCGTGGAAGGCTCCGCCACCCCCATGAGAGCCACCGCCGCCTCCACCGTGCCCACCACCACCACCACCGCCCGGGCCGGCGCTCGCCACGCCGATGCTCAAGAGCGTCGCTATCAATGCGATCACGCAAAAGGGTACGAATGCTCGGTGGCTCATGATGGCAGCCTCCTGGCGAACGACGAGGAATTAACTTCGCGCCCGCCGGAATCGAGGTATTCATGTCTAACTCTACGTTAGTTTGGACCGCAACAGAGCCTCACTGGTTCGACTATTTGAAACTATGCGCTGTCGGCCAGCATCGTGGGTCTGCGGTGTCTCAACATGGTGTCGATCTGAATCGCGCACGTCCCCGGTCTGTTTCGCTGGATTTAATTCTGTGTCTGGATGTATCGGGGTCGGACGCTCGCCCGCGCGACTGTAGTAATGCGCGCCTCAACCTCAGCTTCGACCGAGATTTGGCTCGGTCAACGGGGCACGCGGAATTCACATGGTAATATCCCCCTCCCTTAGGCGCGGATCAGCATCGATATCATCGACTTGAGTAATTGCGCTCCCCGGAGAGCATGCGCTGCAGCCGCGGGGTAGGCGATCAAGGTACCCAAATCATGAGTTCGCCCCACGTGCTGTTTGTCGAAGACGACCCCGAGATTCGAGGGTTAGTCGCCGACTTTCTTCAACAAAGCGGATTTCGAGTTTCCGTCGCTCAAGAAGGCGAGGAAATGGACCGCCTAATGAGCGCGGAAAAAGTCGACCTCCTGATTCTGGACATCATGCTGCCGAAGGAGGACGGCCTCAGTTTGTGTCGGCGCGTGCGCGCTCAAGGTAACTTGCCGGTGATCATGTTGACGGCTCGCGGAAGCGAGATCGACAGGGTCGTCGGCCTGGAGATGGGAGCGGACGACTACCTTACCAAGCCCTTTGGCAGCCATGAGCTCGTCGCGCGCATACGCGCGCTGCTGCGGCGCTCGCAATACGCGGCGAACGAGCCGCCCAGCCGGCCCCGCTCTGCCGCGAGCTTTATGGACTGGCGCTTGGATTTGGTCGCGCGCCGGTTGCATACAGCGGACGGCACACGCGTGCCGCTTACGGGTGGGGAGTTCGAGCTGCTGGCGGCATTCTGTGAGCACGCAAACGAGGTGCTTACGCGCGAACAGTTGCTCGACTTTACCCGGGGTAAGAGCCCCGCCGGCATGGATCGAAGCATCGACATCCAGGTGAGCCGCCTGAGGCGCAAAATCGAAAGGGATCCAAAGGACCCCGCGCTTATCCAGACAGTCCGATCGGGCGGGTACATCTTTTCGGCCGAGGTCACTTTCGAATGACGCTCAGCCTGCGGCGACTGCTCCCGGCCGATTTGCGGGGCCAGGTCGCAGGCATCCTCTTCGTAGGATTGGCGCTCTCGCAACTCGTAGCAGCCGTACTCTACGTCGTGCTGTTGCCGAGATGGCAGGGGATGCTGCGGCCGGAAGCCGCCGTAACTCGCATCGAAATGGTCGTGCGCCTTCTTGAATCCGTTGAACCGACTCAGCGGCCGGCACTTGCGCGCTTGTGGAGCGAAGACGGATTCAGACTCAGCTACGACGCCGCAGAACCGGCGGGCAATGGACCGGTCGTAGATTCGAGACACGGCCAGTTGCGTGAACAGATCGCGGCCAAGCTACACAAGAGGCCGAGTGATGTGTGGGCGCAGTCCACGGAAGGCTCGCCGGATGCGACGCGGGTGCGCGTCGCGTTGCGCGGTGGCGGCGCGCTTGAAGTAATTACCTCAATCGGCCTCGAGCATCCGCTGGGTTTGGTTGCGCAGATCGGCCTCGGGGCGTTCTTAATCTTCGCCACCGCGGGTCTGTGGGTGTGGCTCACGTTAATGGTCAACGTACCCCTGACGCGGGTTGCCCGGGCGGCCGAGCATGTGGGTGTGGACATCAACGCACCGCAACTGGCGGAGCAGGGGCCAGCGCAGCTGCAGCGCGTGATCCGCGCATTCAACGACATGCAGCTTCGATTGCAACGCTTTCTGACGGATCGCACATTGATGTTGGCTGCCATCAGCCACGATCTTCGAACGCCCTTGACGCGATTGCGATTGCGGGTCGAGACCGATCGCGCAGGATCCGAGAAGCAAAAGATGCTCGACGACGTTGAATCCATGGAGGGAATGATCGCCTCAAGTCTTTCATTCATCCGCGGAGTCGATGATGCGGAGGCGCACGACGTCGTTGATCTGGAGTTTTTGCTGCAGACCGCCTGCGACATGGTCAGTGATCTTGGCGGTGAGGTGGAATATGTGGGAGCGGTGCGCAGTCGCTACCCGTGCAAGCCCCAGGCGCTACTGCGCGCTCTAACCAATGTAATTATGAATGCAGTCAAATACGGTCGGAGTGCGCGTGTAACCCTTACCAGGGGGCGTGAGTCAGGGTTTGTGATCGATGTGGAGGATGAAGGACCGGGGATCTCGAACTGGGAAAAGTGTAGGGTTTTCGAACCGTTCTATCGGTCGAACACGGCCAGGGATGTGGATAGCCGCGGGATGGGCCTTGGTCTTGCAATTGCGCGATCCGTGATCCTGGGACACGGAGGCACGATCGACCTGCTGGACCGCGAACCGCGGGGCCTGCTTGTGCGCATCGGCCTGCCGGAAGCGCCGCCATAAGGCAAGGGCGCGCTCTGGCCCGTGGCCGCGCTGCCTTGCACACGTGAGCGGCACAAAAATAGTGACTGCGTTTAAGCCGGGACGTGAGGCGTAAGCGCCCCAGGACTCAGATCGCCGATGCGTATTCACCGTCCCGAATCTGCCGTCGCCACCACATTGTCAATGATGCCTCGGACGCCTGGCACCTCGGAAGCCATCAGTTCCGCGGAGTCCCGCTGCATGGAGGTAGTAACCTGGCCACTAAGGTACACGACGTTATCCAACGTCTGAACATGCACGTCGGCGCGGAGATCCGGCCGCTGATCTAACTGCGAATTAAGCTCGGTGGTAATCCTCGCATCGTCGGGGCATCCACCGGCTTCGCACTTTCTGTAGTCCTGGAACGCGGCACACCCCGAAACCGAGACAAGCACAAAGGCGAAAGTTGACGCGTTGCGTGGTTTGGAGCCTTTCATGCGTTTCTCCTTCGTACGGGCGTGAAGGTACTCACAACAATTAGATTGCGCGACGACGGCGTCGTTCCGCTTGGATGAAACCGGCGACGCCTGCTACAACGTGGAAGATAGCATTCCTAACATTAGGCTATGGGCTGTTAGGTTGCGATGAACGCCAAAAAGCAGTGTTACACCGCGAACCATCCAGAAACGATTCGTTGGTTCCTGAAATCGAAGAGGATCCCAAAAGACCCTCAACCTCACTTGACGACGGATTCGTCTGACCGCTGATCGCGGCAACGACCGACGAGCATGCTTGGCATCGCGTACCTTGAAGCTCACACCTGGGTGCTGTAGGTTAACTCGTGCAGTGTATGTTTGAAGCTTATGCAGTAATCGATAGATGGCCGCCCAAGCAACTCCTGCTGCTCCTATAGCCAATCGGTTCCAGACGGCGAAGTCTCCGGGCTTGATCATCGGGTGGAACGTTCTGCTACGTGCGGTTAGCGTGCCGCTAGTGACATGCGCCCTTGTAGGCTGCGGTCTTCGGCCCGTTCAGACGACCTTTGTTCGATACTGTTCCATGATCACTTATGAGCCGTGCCTCGACCGTATCCAACCGCGCGCCGATTGTGCACCATGTCCGGAGGGGGAGAGCGCAGCGATCGCGCCTGGCGGGCATTAAGCGCCGAGCGCATCGGTACGCGATGGACAGTGTTCGGCGAGGCAGCCGCCACAGCTGTGCAGGTTGCCTTGGCGGCCCGGGCGCCCAGCATTATTCCGCGCGTGGAGCCACGGCCGCGCTTGGCGGGCCTTATCCGTGCCGGATGCCAGCATCGGCACCGGAATATCGCGGACGTGTAGCCAATCCTTGCCGCTACAACGGCCGCCACGTGAACACTCGGTTCGCGTTTACCTGGTGGCGCCGTGCGACGGTCGCAGCCGAGGCACCGCACTCGTACGTCGCCTCGACGATCCGCCGCTTCTGCTCGATGGAGTGTCTGTGCAGAGGCCCCGGTGCGCCGGCCCAATGCATCTCTCACGACCGCTTCTGCGCAGGTGTCTGTCGGGGCTCAACGAGGACCGTTAATGCTGCGTGTCCATTTCATCCGGCGATTATTCATCCGGCGATTATTTACTGCATTCGGGTAAGGCGTAGCTTGACTGAGAGTGGCGAATCGCTCGTTGGCCAGGTGCTTTGTACTCAGGGCTCATCTGACAGGCAGGCATGGAAAACGCTCACTACCTCCCAAGAGACCGCTGCGAAGATTCCGGCCACGCTCGCGCAAAAGGGCGCCGCGCGCTTTTGGCTAGCGGTCTTGCTGACGGGCATGGGGGCCGGGATCGGCGCGGCGGTGTTGACGCGGCTTCTCGAGCTCGTGCAACAGGTGGTGTGGCCGGGGCCGGATCTACTGGACGCCGCGGCGAGCGCGGGTCCTTGGCGGCACGTTGTCGCCTTGTTGGCGGCTGGCCTGCTCACCGGTGCCGGTCAGCTGATCCTTCATCGTCTGTCGAGCGGCAACGGCATTGATATTACCGAGGCGATATCGCGCTTCGCCGGACGATTGCCCCTCAGGCGCACGCTCGGCAGCGCCGTGCTGTCCGTACTGCTCGTCGGCATGGGTGCCTCGCTGGGGCGCGAGGGCGCGCCTAAGCAGGCTGGAGCTCTGATTGCGAATGCCCTTTCGGATAGAGCGCGCCTTTCGAATGAACAACGAAAGCTTTTGGTGGCGTGTGGCGCCGGGGCAGGCATGGCGGCCGCTTACGGCGTGCCGTTGGGAGGTGCGCTCTTCGCCGTTGAGGTGCTTCGCGGCGTGCTGGCGCTGCGCTTGGTGCTGCCGGCGTTGCTGGCCGCCGCCATTGCCACAGCCGTCTCGTGGCTCTTCCTACCGAACGCGCCCACGTATCTGATCCCCGTTTATCCGACAACTCCGTCGGTGGTCGTATGGTCTTTGCTGGCGGGGCCCGTTGCGGGAGTGGTCTCGGTCGGCTACATCCTGCTGATTGCCTGGGCAGATCGCAACAAACCGCAAGGTTGGCAACGACTGCTCGCGCCGCTACTGGCGCTGGGACTCCTCGGCGTGGTCTCAATCGAGTTCCCACAGATCCTTGGTAATGGGAAGGACATTGCGCAGCTGGCGTTTACAAACTAGGTTGCGCCGCTTCTCCTGTTGGCCCTGCTATTTCTCAAGCCCGCGGCGACCCTCTTGTGCGTGGGCAGCGGTGTGCCGGGTGGCTTGTTCACGCCGTCCCTGGCGCTGGGCGCAATACTGGGCGGCGTCTTAGGTCACGCCTGGGAATGGCTCTGGCCCGGCACGCCGCCGGGTCTATTCGCCTTGCTCGGGGCGGCTGCCGTGCTGGCGGCCACAACGCACGGGCCCATTTCAGCGGTGCTACTGACGCTAGAGCTGACGGGCCGAGACAGGTCTTTTATTCTCCCGCTACTTTTGGCAGTCGTCACCGCGACCGTAGTTGCGCGCACGCTGGATCGCCGTTCGATCTATGACGCGCGCTTCACCGACAAGGAGGTAAAGACTTTGCCGCAGGAGAGGGCACCTTCAGCTTCCTAGCCGCGGCGGAACGCGTGACTTCGCTCGGCGCATTGGATTGCGGTTCCGTACCACTTCTCAGCACCAGGTCATCGCTACTACCGAGTTTACGACTCCCTTCACGCTCGGGACCTGACGCGCGATGGACCCGGCAGTACCAATCTCCAAGCTGGAACTCACCAAGCCATTCAGATATACGACGTGATCCAGCGTCTGCACGGTGATGGCGTTGGGCTCCAATTCTGGATGTTCCCTGAACTGCGACATGATCTCCGCAGTGATCTGCGCGTCACCCGGGCAGCAGGAGTGTGACGATGAGCCTCAATTTATGTCGGATGTTTTCCGAACGCGTCAGTGGGTGTTCCAGCTGAGGAACTTCACGCATGTTGGTAACCTTAGTGGCAATGGATCCGAGGATCCCGCCACAGATGGGTGCTACGACTGCGAAGTAAACTCGACTAACGGTCGTGTGTGACTATAAAGGGAATGCGGCGATCGGCGGACGCAGCTCAAGAGGTACGTCGTGGCATTAAAGGATTTGCTCGTCTACGTGGATCAATCGAAACACGCATCGGAGCGTCTGCGATTAGCGGCAGATCTGGCGCGTCGTCATAAGAGTCGGCTGACGGCTCTTTACGTGAGAGAGTTGAACGCGGCCCAGCGCCACGAGGAGAGTATCGCGGAGCTTGGACAGGGCTCGGCCGAGGCGATCACTCGCACGAACGGCAGAATTCGCAAATCCATTGATGACGCGGCAGAGCGATTACGGTCGGCGCTTCAGGACATTGGGCGGGAGCACGGTCTAGAGATCGAATGGCGCTGCCTTGATGGCGTGGCTTCGACTATCGTGCCGCAACACGCGCGCTTTGCCGACCTATGCATCGTCAGTCAAGACACGCCCGCCGTCGCTACAGAGACCGGATACACGTTTGCCGAACAACTCCTATTCGTGACCGGACGGCCCGTGGTGTTCGTTCCCCCACAGAGATCGTTTGGAAGTCTCGGGCGCCATCTTTTGCTGGCGTGGAATTCGAGCCGTCCATCCACTCGAGCGGTCAATGACGCGCTACCCCTCATCGAACGCGCCGAGAAAGTCACGCTGCTTGCGATCAATCCCGCCGAGTTTGCCGAGCGATATGGCGCTCTGCCGCCGGCGCAGATGGTTGAGCACCTCAGACGCCACGGTGCGGCGGTGGAGGGAATCTGGCTCGAGAAAATTCCGCCTGGATCCATTGCCGATATGGTGCTGGGCGAGGCGCATAAGGCGGGTGCCGATCTGGTTGTCGCCGGCGCCTTTGGTCATCCGAGGCTTTGGGAGAAGATGATGGGTGGGGTCACTCGCGACCTGCTGGCGCGTATGAATCTGCCCATTCTGATGTCCTATTAACGGGTGCGAGGAGCGGCTGAATGGCCTAGGAGTTGACCATGCGACTTGTTGTTCAGTGGAGCGTCGCCCCAGCTACGATACTCGCCTCGGTCACGCTCATCGCCGGCTGTCTTACGTCTCCGCCGAAGTCTCCCGAACAAGCACAGGCGGATGAGGTTGCTGCGCAGCGGATATACGAAGCGTTGAACGTGGACCCGACCTATTATTTCCGCCATCTAGACGTACGCGTCGATGGTGGCGTGGCCGAGCTCAAGGGTTACATCTGGAGTACGGAGGCACTCTATCGAGCCAAGGAGATCGCTGCCGGGGTGCCGGGGGTTAAGCGCGTGGTGAACGACATGGAGCTCGAACGCGAGGGCTCACAGGGCGGTGGCAGCCACGAAGGAGGCGGCTAGTGGAGTTTGGGTAGCCGACCGGCAAACGTATTGACAAACTGCGCCCGATCAGCGCCGGCACATCAGCGTGACGGATAGCGGGGGAACGTGTTAGTCAGCGAGCTCGCGATCGCGAGCACGCCGACGCGATGCGTCACTGACCCTCAACCGACTTCATGTAACGTTGCAACCGCTGTGCGGCCTCTTCGAACGTGCGTTCTTCGAGCCGGAAGCGGCGAATTCGCCAGCCGTCGGCCGTGCGAACGGCGACTGAATGGTAAATGCCACCCATGGGGAGGTGGAGGACTTGCATGTAGGTCGTAATCCGCGCTTCGTCTCCCTCCAGGATCACCATCTGGTTGGAAAGAAAATGTAATACGTCCGGAAACGGCTTTATCGAGTCGCGCAGCCAAGACACGATGGCTTTGCGGCCGCGCAGCACAGAATCGCCGGCGACATATTTTCCCACCGACGAAAAGTCGACTTCGGCATCTTCTGTGAATACCTGATCGAGCAGTTGCCACTCCCACTTGTCGATCGCCCAGGCGTAGCGGTGTAGGAGCTCTCCCAGCTCGACCCGATCGGCGGCGGCCTGGAGTCGCTTTTCTTGCTGATCCGACACTGCACTCTCCCCACTTTGCGTTTAATTAATTCCCGACTGACTTTCAGTTTGACGCCACGGCGAGGGAAAATCGACCTCCCGCCGAGCAGCTTCGGGCTTATTGACGAACTCAAGGAAATCAGGCTCGTTACCAACCGGCCAAAACGAGACAAATGCTGGCACGCCAAGTAGCCGAGCACCAGATACGTGGGTAGTACGGCAAGGATCGGCGCAAACTTGACGTCTATTTCATGCTTCGGGCTTCTGCCACCAACTGCTTTAAACCCCCCAAATCCACAATACCGGGCAGAAGCTGCCGACCGACAACAATGCCCGGTGTGCCTCGGAGATTGAGCGCATGGGCCTCCTCGTCATTGCGCTCGATCAGCGCACCAATCTCTGCGGAGTGATTGGCGCGATCCTTGCCTAACGTGTCGAGGTTCACACCGGCGCGACTCAAGGCAGCATCCACCTGCGCAGTTGTCGTTAAGGGCGGCCCATTGATCAGCGCATCGTGAGCAACGCGGTACTTGTGCTGCCATTGAGCGGCGAGCACCGTTTTGGCAGCGAAGACTGACATATCGCCGAGGATTGGCCAGTCCTTGTAAATAATGCGCACATGACGGTCTTCCTTCAGAAGCCCCCCAAATACAGGAGCCATCTTCTTACAGTAGGGGCAGTTGTAATCAAAGTACTCAACGATGGTGACGTCGGCATCGACCGCACCCACGGGCTCCGTTCCGGGAGCGGCCAGCATCGCCTTTTGCCCCTCAGCGGTAATGAGTTGAATTCCCTCGGCCGATGCGGGCGGTGACAGGCACTGCAACGCGATGGCGATGAGCCATAGCAGCGGTTTGGTCCGGCAATTCAGCATCCAAGTAATAGGTAGCTTAATGGCTGCCGTACCAATGTCTCGCCCGCTGCGTGCGACGGTCACCATTGTGGCGCTCATTGCGTCGTCTCAATGACCTGACTTTCGAGGTGCCGTTCGCCGCGCAGCGAATTCGCGATCAGACAGCCGTGCTCAGCCTGCTCGAGGAGCTTTCGTGCCTTCTCGATATTCGTTCCCACTGGCACTTTGAGGGTCGCGAAGGTTGTAAAGCGCGTGAACTGCGCCACTCGCTCGACGCGCTCAAGAACGCCCTCGACCCGACATTCAAGGCGCAGCCAATCGAGCCGAGCGGCGCGACTTACCGCGCGAAACGTGAGGATGAAGCAATCTGCAAGGGATGCGCACAGCAGGGTTTCCGGGGACCAGACACCCCCAGGCCCGTCAAACTCAGGCGGCGCGGCTGTCTCCAGGTGCGGGAGCTGACCGGATGTTACGCTCACCAAACTCGAGGGCTCTGCGGTCGCGGCGGCGTCGTAAGTGTGTGGATAGGGATGCATGGCTCACCCGAGCTGTGCGATGGATTCGGCCAGCAGGCGACGCACTTCCTCGGCCATTTTGCTGAGCGCGGGATTATCGGTTCGCTCCATGGAACTAACAGGATCGACGCTAGCCACTTCGACTCGCTCGTCGTCCGTCTCGCGTACGATTACATTGCAGGGCAGCAGCACACCGAGTCGCTGTTCGATTTTCAGTGCCTCATGGGCAAAACGTGGATTGCAAGCGCCGAGAATCCGGTACTTGGGGGTGTCCGCACCCAATTTCGCTTTGAGCGTCGCCTGCACGTCAATATCGGTCAGTATGCCGAAGCCGTGCTCCTTAAGTCGTGCGGTCACGTCCGAAACGACCGCTTCAAACGGCCCGGGTACTGTTTTTGCGATGTAGTAGTTCATGACTTGCTCTTCTTAGCGCGCCGGTATCACGGGGACAGAACTCATCGTGGAGTAGGCCGATGATGCGAGTCGCGATACCCGGTGGCAACGAATAGACGATGCTTTGCGATTCCCGCGTCGTGGCGACGACACCAGTGTCGCGCAAAATACTGAGGTGTTGGGATAGCGCAGATTGGCTGAGAGGCACGCGCCCATTCAATTGCCCGACAGACAACGGCCCCGAAACGAGGTTGCACAGGATCATCAGGCGCTGCTCGTTGGCAAGGGCCTTGAGAAGCTCCACAGCCTTGGCCGCATGAGGTCGCATCTCGCGACCGGCTCTGGCGAGCTTCGTCAACACTAACCGCGTACTGGTTGCATTGCTGCTCAAGCGCGCTTCCTCTCAAGTCCTCTAATCTCAGAACGGTACTATAATCGCCACATGCTAATTTAGCAACACCTAATATTAGCGGCGTGCTCTTAGGCCAGCGTTAGGGCAATGGATTGCATCGATGCTCCCGAAGGACGGAGTTAAGGTCGCTCGACGTGTCTTTGAGTCGTGAGTGCACTGGGGCGTCTCGGTCGATGCCTTGGCCATTCGCGCGACGGCTTGCCGATCGCTCGAGAATCTCGCGAAGCCGGCGACATTTAAGAGGGCAATGAGACCTGAGGTCGGCCAGGTGCATGGAGTGATCGGCGGGTGTTAATCGCGTGTCGAATAGCGGTGCAAAAACTCAGTTTCACTACCGCGGAAATGGCTGGAACGAATCACCTCCGATGCGGTACGGAAGTCGTACACCCACGGCTGCCGGACGCCAGCGCCGCTCATTTCTGAAGGGATTTTAATCCTGTCTTTTCAGATCATTAATCTTCATGTGTTTATCTATGCCTCACGAAGTGCAGGCGAATCATGCGAATGCTACTCGTTGAGGATGAGAAGAAGGTATCGGAGCTCATTGCCCGGGCCCTGCGCGCCGAAAGCTTTGCGGTTGACATTGCTGATGATGGCTTGGCCGGGTGGGAACTCGCCCAAGCCTGCGACTATGACCTCATCATTCTCGATCTGATGTTGCCCCGTCTCGACGGCGCGGAGCTGCTGCGTCGAATTCGGCGGAAGCACCAACAAGTCCCGATCCTCATACTCACGGCACGTGATGCGACCGAGGAAAAGGTCAAACACTTTGAGGCCGGCGCGGACGACTACCTCACCAAGCCGTTTGCATTCGCCGAGCTCATTATGCGGGTAAAGGCGCTTCTACGACGCGGCCCGATCGCACGTTCGAGCGTGCTCTGCGTCGAGGACTTAGAGGTCAACCGTCTCACCCAGCAGGTGCGTCGCGGCGGCAGGCGCATCGAGCTGACCCCCAAGGAGTACGCGTTGCTCGACTACCTGGCGTCAAATCCCGGACGAGTATGTTCGCGCGCCATGATCATAGAACATGTATGGGATCACAGCTTCGATGGGCTCACTAACATCGTTGATGTATATGTACGACACCTTCGCGGCAAAATCGATGAGCGGTTTGAGGTCAAACTAATTCGCACGGTGCGCGGTGTGGGCTACGCGCTCGGCACGAGCGCGGATCCATGAATACTCGTTCCCTGAGCTTTCGCCTGGTGACGTGGTATGCCAGTGTTCTCACCATCGTATTTATTCTCCTTGGCCTACTGACCCTCCTATTCCTGCGCCATTACCTGGAGGCCAATCTTCTGGGCATCCAGGCGCGCCGGGCACGTCAGATTGCCGACACACTCGTGATCCACGCCGGCGGCGGTGATGAAGCGGCGCTCGGGTCGCAAGTAGAAGCTCTATATTCGCCCGAAGCCAACGACAGATTTATCCGGATCACCCGCGCTGACGGCTCCGTGGTGTACGTGTCGGGCGCGCCGAAGGATACCCGCTTCGATCCTTCCCTGGTCCCTGCGCTACCGGCCAATGTGGTGACCGAGGCTCGCAAGGTGGCGTTACCTGCCGGCTCGCTGCTGATCGCCGGTCAGAGCGTTCGAACCCCTGACGGAACGCTCTATCGGGTGGAGGTCGGAACCTCGGGTGCATCGACCGAGGCCACCCTTGGACACGTGCTCCTGATGCTTGCAATCGGACTGCCGATCGCCGTTGCCGTGACTGTCGGTGGGGGATTCGTGTTGGTACGGCGAGCGCTTCGGCCGGTTGACCGCATTGCAGGAAAGGCAGAAGTCATCACACAGCACAACCTTCGTGAGCGGCTTCCGGTGGTGACTAGCGGTGACGAGATCGAGCGCCTTTCGGTGGCACTCAATCGTATGATCGCGCGGCTTGAGGACGCGGTGAACGGTTCGAAGCAGTTTGTTGCTGATGCTTCCCATGAGCTTCGCACCCCTCTCACGGTCATGCGTGGAGAGCTGGAAGGCTTGGCGCAAGACACCGATCTTCGCAGCGAAACTCGCGAGTCACTCGGGAGCGTGCTTGAAGAGGTCGAGAGGTTGCGCGAGATAGTCGAGGGATTGCTTGCGCTCTCGCGCCTCGACGTGGGCGAGCCGCCCGCCGAATGGGCACGCTTCGACCTTGCTGCACTCGCCGCCAGCACAGCTGAACAAATGAGTCTGCTGGCGGAAGACAAAAACCTGACGGTCACGTGCGAGTTCTCCGGAGAGGTAACTGTAGAGGCCGATCGTGCGCGCATTAAGCAGGTGGTAGTCAATCTTCTAGACAACGCAATCAAATACACTCCTGAGGGCGGCCGCATCGGGCTTCGCGTCGCACGCGAAGACGATTACGCCGTACTGGATGTCACCGATAGTGGGATTGGGATCCCGGCCGCTGCGGTTGCGCGTGTTTTCAACCGCTTCTATCGGGTCGACGAGTCTAGATCCCGTGAGAAAGGGGGTGCGGGACTCGGGCTTTCCATCGTGAAGTCGATCTGTGCCGCCCATGGAGCTCAGGTCGAGGTAATGAGCACTCTTGGCAAAGGCAGCCGCTTCCGAATCCGCCAGCCGCTCGCACTCGGCCGGGCGACGCACGCGTAGGAGACGCATTTCGTGTCACTCGTCGACTACGTTCTCAAACGCCCCTACACCGTGGTCGCGGCGCTGATTCTCGTCGGGCTGCTCGGCATCGGTGAGGCGCTGCGCATGCCGGTCGATATCTTCCCGCGCATGGACATCCCGGTGGTGAGCGTCGTGTGGACGTACGCCGGCATGAGCGCCGAGGACATGCAGAACCGCATCCTCACGCTGCACGAGCGCCAGCTGGCGTCCCTGGTCGATGACATCTCGCGCATTGAGGCGACGAGCTACGAGGGGGTGGGGGTCGAGAAGATCTATCTGCATGAGGGTGCGGATGTAACGCGCGCGGTGGCGCAGCTGGCGAGCAGCGCACTCGTGGTGCTCAAGTACATGCCCCCGAACATCACCCCGCCCCTGGTCATCCGCTACGGCGCCACGGACGTGCCGATCATTCAGCTGAGCCTCTCGAGTAATTCGCTGCCGGACACCAAGCTCAATGACCTGGGGCAGAACGTCATCCGTCCCGCGCTCGCGATCGTGCACGGCGCGGAAGTACCGTACCCCTATGGTGGCAAACCGCGCGTCATCATGGCGGACCTGCAGGCGCAGGCCCTGCAGGCGCGCGGCCTGTCACCGGCGGACGTGAGCGACGCCCTGCAGCGCCAGAACGTCATCCTGCCGGCGGGGGACGTGAAGATCGGCAATCGCGATTACCTGCTCGCGATGAACAACAGTCCCGACCTGCTCGAGTCGCTCAACGCCTTCCCGATCAAGGAGATCAACGGGCGCATGGTGTTCATGCGCGATGTCGCGCACGTGCACGACGGCTTTCAGGTGCAGACCAACTCCGTGGCGGTTGATGGTGTGCCCGGGGCGCTGATGACGATCCGCAGCACCGGTGGGGTATCCACCCTGGCCGTGATCAACGGCATCCGCGCGGCGCTGCCGGAAGTCAGGCACATGCTGCCCGCGGGAGTGTCGATCAAGCCGATATTCGATCAATCCGTGTTCGTAAACGCCGCGCTCGATAGCGTGCTCATGGGCGGACTCATGGCGGCGGGTCTCACGGCGCTCATGATCCTCATGTTCCTCGGCAACTGGCGCCTGACACTCATCATCCTCGCCTCGATCCCGCTGTCGGTGATCACCGCGGTGCTCGTGATGGGGGCGGGCGGGGAAACCTTAAATACCATGACGCTCGGGGGCTTCGCGCTCGCAGTGGGCATCCTGGTCGACAACGGCACGGTGGTCATCGAGAACATCGAGCGTCACGTCGGTATGGGCGCACCGCTCGAGCGCGCGATCATCGAGGGGGCGGGCGAAGTGGGCACACCGACCTTTCTCGCGACGCTCTGCATCTGCATCGTCTTCGTGCCGGTGTTTCTGCTGCAGGGGACCGCGAAGTACCTCTTCTCCCCCCTGTCGGTGTCGGTGATCGTGGCGCTGCTGGCGAGTCTGGTGCTCTCCTTCACCCTGGTGCCGGTGCTCTTCAAGTACCTGATGCGGTCATCCCACCCAGCCCAGAGCGCGCACCAGGGCGCGCCGCAGGCGCGCCCGCATCCGCTGCATCGCGTGCACCTCGCCTTCGAGCGCGGCTTTCACCGGTTTCGCGAGCTCTACCGGAGTGTGCTTTGCTGGGCGGTCGATCACGCCAGACCCACGGTGCTCGTCTTTCTGGCGCTGATGGTGGTCTCGATCACGCTTTTCCCGCAGCTCGGACGCGATTTCTTTCCGGAGGTCGATGCCGGCCAGATGCGCCTGCACGTGCGCGCACCTCCCGGCACGCGCATCGAGTCGACGCAGGCGTATTTCGCGCAGGTGGAGGCGGCCATCCGCCGCATGGTCGGCGCGGACCAGGTCGCCGTCATCCTCGACAACATCGGACTGCCCTACAGCGGTATCAACATCGCACTGAGTGATTCTGCGACCGTGGGACCGATGGACGGTGAGATCCTGATCTCATTGACGAAAAAGCACACTCCGACCGCGGAACTCGTGGCGCGGCTGCGCCAGAAGCTGCCGCAGCAGTTCCCCCAGCTGCAGTTCTTCTTCCAGCCTGCCGACATCGTCGACCAGGTGCTCAACTTCGGGCAGCCTGCGCCGATCGACGTACGGGTGTCCGGTCCCGACAGCGTGCAGACCTACGAACTCGCCCAGCGTCTGGCGCGCCAACTGACGGGGGTTCCCGGAGTCGTCGATGCACATGTCGCGCAGGTGCCCGATGCACCGGCGCTGACGGTGGATGTGGATCGTGCGCTGGCGACCCAAGTCGGCATGTCGCAGCGCGAGACCGCCAATAATGTCCTGGTGACCACCAACTCCAGCGCCCAGGTGTCGCCGAACTTCTGGGTGGACCCGCGAAATGGCGTGAGCTATCCGCTCGTAGTGCAACAGCCGACCTATACGATTGAGAGCGCGCAGGATCTGAAGACGATGCCGGTATCCGTGTCTACGGGCGCGGCCGATCAGGGGCAGCTGCTCATGAATCTTTCAGAGTTCGGCCGCCGCAACGTGCCCATGGTCACTTCCCAGCTGAACATTCGGCCCGTGTTCGACGTGCAGGCGAACGTGCAGGGTCGTGATCTGTATGGGGCTTCGCGCGACATCGACCGAGTCATTGCCGCCAACCGGCCGGCCGCGGCGAAGGCGATCTCCGTGACCTTAAGCGGCCAGGTCGAGACCATGCGCGAGAGCTACTCGGGGCTCTTCAGCGGCATCGCACTCGCGATCGTGCTGGTGTACCTGTTCCTCGTCATCAATTTTCAAAGCTGGATCGATCCGCTCATCGTGCTGATGGCGATACCGTTTGCACTGAGCGGGGTCATGTGGCTGCTCTTTTTGACGCAGACGCACCTGTCGGTCCCGGCGCTCATGGGGACACTGATGTGCATTGGACTTACGACCGCGAACAGCATTCTGGTAGTGAGCTTCGCCAACCAGCGCATGGCACTCGGCGACAGCTCGGCCGTGGCCGCGGCGACCGCGGGCTACACGCGGCTGCGGCCGGTGCTGATGACCGCAGGCGCTATGATCCTCGGCATGGTGCCGATGGCGCTCGGCGTGGGGGAGGGCGGCGAGCAGAATGCACCGCTCGCGCGCGCCGTCATCGGCGGACTGTTGTTCGCCACCTTCGCGACCCTGATTTTCGTGCCCACGATGTACCGCCTGTTGCGACGCGCGTCGCCGGTTGCCCCCAGCGCCGATGAGAATGCGATCACCTATGGATAAGCGCCTCGAGGACGATACGGAAGAACGGTCGCGCCGCACCACTTACGGCGATGACGTCGCGAGCACCGAATCGCACGCCGTAGCGACCGGTTACGACCCGCGCATGAGCGCGCGCCTCAAGCGCGCCGGGCTGATTTTCGGGGTCGTGCTGCTGGTGGGGTTTCTCGCGGTGCGTGTGGATCGCTACTTCCACGACCGGGGCTTGCGTCATACGGCCAGTGAGGCCTCCTCCGCCGCGCCACTGGTTGATGTGATCTCGGCCCAGCCGGTGGCGGGCCTGCAGCGCTTTACGCTGCCGGGCGAGACGGCGGCGTGGTACACGAGCACCATCTACGCGCGCGTTAATGGTTACGTGGCGCAGTGGTCGGTCGACATCGGCGATCACGTGAAAAAGGGCCAGGTGATGGCGCTGATCGATACACCGGAGCTCGACGCCGAGCTGGCCGCGGCGCGTGCACAGCTCGAGCGTGCGAGCGCGGATGTACTGGTACGCAAGGCCGAAGCGCAGTTCGCGCAAGGCCAGTACGAGCGCTGGCGTGACTCACCCAAGGGGGTCGTGTCAGAGCAGGAGCGCGAGCAGAAGCGCGCCGAGTACGACACTGCTACAGCACAGTTCAAGGCCGCGCAGGCCCAGGTGGCTTTGAACAAGGCCCAGGTCGATCAGTACAGCGCCCTGTCGCAGTTCAAGCGTGTAACCGCGCCCTTTGACGGGGTCATCACGGCGCGCGAGATCGACATTGGCAACCTGATCACCGCCGGCAGTAACACCGGTACGACGCCGCTGTATGTGATTACGCAGAACAATCCGATGCGTGTGTTCGTCGATGTGCCCCAGAGCGCCGCTGCGGATCTCGTTCAGGGCGCAGCTCCCGTGACGGTCCAGAGCAGCGACGGTGCGCAGCGCAGTTACACCGGAACGGTCGCGCGGACCTCGCGCGCCATCAATCCCCGCGCGCGTACGCTGCGCGTCGAGGTTGACCTGGAGAATAAGGACGGCACTCTGCTGCCCGGGTTGTACGTGAAGGTCGCCTTCGCCTTACCGCCCAAGGGTCTGGTGCAGGTCCCGGCAGCGGCGCTGCTGTTTCGCAGCACTGGGCCGCAGGTCGCGCGCGTCGACTCCAGCAATCGGATCACGTTCCAGAACGTAACCATCGCGCGCGACGACGGCAACTTTGTAGAGCTCGGGTCCGGGGTTGCACCGGCCGATCGCCTGGTGCTCAATCTGAGTAGTCAGATCAATACCGGCGATCTCGTCAGGGTAAGCGCTACATCGCAGGCCGGTGCGCCCGCGGAACTGGCCGCCAGCGGCCACTAGGAGGGCGCATGTCAGCGTTGCGTTTCCTGGCATTGACGAGCGCCGCGCTCATGCTCGGCAGCTGCGCCGTCGGTCCCAACTACCGCACCCCGAAACTGCCGACGCCGGGTGAGTACGCGGCGCGCAGCACGGCGCCTGCGCAGACCCCGGTTGCGGCGTCAGCGCCGGTCGAGCTTGCGACCTGGTGGCGCGCACTGAACGATCAGGAGCTTGATTCGCTGATCGAGCGGGCACTCAAGGCAAATCCTGACCTGGAGATCGCCCTCGATCGGCTGCAGGCGGCCCGAACGGTGGTGTTCGGCAGCTGGAGCAGCGTGCTTCCGGAGGCCGGGGCGAGTGCCGGCGGCGGCCGCGGCACCGGCAGTGATCTGGGCCGCGGTCGCGCATCGCAGCAGCTCGTGTCGGCCGAGAACGGCGCCGGACTGACGCAGGTGAATCTCCTGGCCGGGTTCGACGCGGCCTGGCAGCTCGACTTCTTCGGAAAGTACCGGCGCGAGATCGAGGCGGCGCGGGCGGACGCGCAGGCTGCGGCGGCGGCACGCAACATGGTGCTCATCGCCGTGATCGCCGATGTGGCGCGCGCCTATGTCGATCTGCGCGGCCTGCAGATGCGCTCGGCGGTCCTGCACTCGGCCATCGACGTGCTGCAGCAGTCCATGCACATCGTCACAGAGCGATACGAGCGGGGCATCACCAACGAGCTGGACGTGACCCTCGCCACGCGCGAGCTGAACACGCTCGAGGCGCAGGTCGCGCCGCTGGATGCGCAGGTGAACGCGGCGCAATACGCCATCGCGACGCTGCTCGGTCAGTATCCGGAAGACCTGGTGGAGGAACTCACACCCAAAAGCGCGCTGCCGATCGTCCCCCCGAGCCTCGAAACGGGCATTCCGGTGCAGCTGCTGCGGCGCCGCCCCGATATACAGGTCGCCGAGCGCGAATTGGCCGCGTCCACCGCGCGCATCGGCGTGGCCGCGGGCAGTCTCTTTCCGGCTGTCGCGCTGACGGGCGCGATCGGCTTGCAGCACCAGGGGTGGGGGAGTACGCCACCGAGTATGAGTCAGCACATCTGGGCGCTCGGGCCCGCCGCGGTGTGGCCGCTGCTGGACTTTGGGGCACTCGATGCACAGCTGCAGGTCGCAAACTTCGAGACGCGTGCGCAGCTGGTGAACTACAGGAAGACAATCCAGGCAGCCGTGCAGGAGGTCGACACCCTTAGCAGTGCCTATGATGCCGAGCAACACAGTCTCACCAGTCTCGCCCAGGCACTGTTGGCCAGTCAGCGCGCGGTCACCCTCGCAACCGAGCGCTACAACCGCGGGCTTACGGATTTTCTGAACGTCGTCGATGCCGAGCGCCAGGAATACCTCATCGAGGATCAATACGCCCAGGCTCAGGTGATCGCGTGCGAGGAGTTTGTGGCGCTGAACCGCAGCCTGGGCGGCGGTTGGCAGAACTACCAGGACGTGCCGCCGATTACGAAGCCGCTGCCGGCAGTGGCCGCCGCCTTCCGCGAAATTTTCACGCGTAACACGGCCCTTAAGGATCCTTGAGGGATTGCGCCCGTGGCACCCGGCGCAAGCGGGAGCCTCACATCCGACCCAAGATGCCCAAGCTCACCCTTGCCTCGGCAGGCGGGAGCTCGGACTTTGACGATATGTCTATACGCAGATGCGCTTAAGGGGCTCAGTTAAAGCTTCAGCGCTCGCTCCGTGCGGAACGGTCCTGCGCTGCTGTATGCTTTGCGCAAAGGCCACCCCCACGCTCCAGTTCGTGTCGATGAACCGCGAGTCGGGTCTTGAGGTCGACCGGCGCCGAAGGTTAGGCATCATGCAGTCCGAAGTGCGAGACGGGCAACCCGAAGTTCAAGCGATGCTGCGCATCAACGAGGCGCAGCGCGAATACTACGAGCACGCCGACGGAGCGGCCGAGTCCGAGGTCAACGGCCTCGCCACGAACCTGTGGCGTCGCTGGCGCGGACGGGCGCTCTCGGTGTTTCAGGAGTCAGACATCGACGACAGCTTGAGCAAGGTTCACTTGCAGTGGCTCAACCGGGACATTGCGACGCTCAAAGTACTTGACTTAGGGGTGGGTTACGGCAATCCGCTCTCGATGATGTTCGCCCGTGAGGCCCGCGAATACATCGCGATCGATCTCAGTCAGCCTCTGGTGGATCGATTCCAACGGCAGCTCGAGCGTGCCGGGCTGGGAAATGCTAGGGCGGTCGTTGCCGACGTTCTGAGTGATGAGTTCGCGGAGCAGGACTTCGATCTGGTGTATGCACGCGCCGTGTTCCATCATTTCCGGCATTTCGATGCTTTCGTAGAAAGGCTGAGCAGGCGCATGGCACCCGGCGGACAGGTCATCACACTGGATGATCCTATCGAGACCTGGTTGCCGATGAAGCTGCTGCGGCTCGCCTACCGTCCCTTTCAGACGGACGCCTCGTGGGAGTTCCCCTTCACCAGAGCCACGTTGCGCAGCATCCAGCGTCATTTCAATGTGGTGAAGTCTCAAGGCACTTACGACTCCGCTAAGTGGGCGATCCCCATCGGGTTCATCGCGCCAGGCTACGCACGACGCTGCGCAAAGAAGTGGCATGAGAAGGACCTGCAGCGCGTGTACAGCCCAAAGGACGTAACCTCGGCCTTGCGCGTTTCCTTCCTTCTGCAAAAGAGAGAGCCGGCGCCCTTAAGTCCGAGAATCTCGTGATGCGTCCGGCGCAGCGGATGATCATGCTGGAGTTCAATGAGCTATGCGCGGAGCGCATTTGCGCGTTCATGGCACGCGGCCTGCTGCCCGGTTTCAGCGCGCTCTACCAGCGCTCGGCCGTATACACGACCGATGCCGGCGAGGAGCCGCCTAACCTTGAGCCGTGGATTCAGTGGCCGTCGATCCATTCGGGCATGACGTTCTCGCAGCACCACATCTTCAACCTGGGGGATGGGTGCACGCTGCGCGAGAAATGCATGGCGGAGCTGCTCTCGGATGCCGGCATTCCCGTCGGCGTCTTTGGCAGCATGAACATGAACTACCGCACTCTGCGCGGTTACCTCCTGCCCGACCCGTGGCACAAGCTCGGCACCGCCTCTCCGCCGGCCCTGCAGCCTTACTTCGAGATCATTTCCAAACAGGTGCAGGAGTCATCCAAGAGTGATGCCCTGACGCTCAGCGACATGGCGCGGCTCGGCTGGTTTATGGTGCGCAACGGGCTGACCGCGCGCACGGCGCGGGCGGCGGCGCACCAGCTCCTGGCAGAGCGGCGCGATGGTGGCATCAGCTGGCGGCGGGCGAGTCTCATGGATGACCTGCAATACGATGTATTCCGCCGTTTGAACCGGCGCCACCAGGTGCGCTTCGCCACTTTTTTCTGCAATAGCACGGCGCACTACCAGCACTACTATTGGCGCAGCATGCAGCCGGAGTCCTTCGAGCACGCACCGCCGCCGGGTGAGCACGCGAGTCTGGCAACCGCGATTCAGTACGGCTATGAGTCGATGGATCGGCTGATTCAGCGCACGCTGCACGATTATGCCGATGCGGTCATCGTCCTGTGCACCGCGCTCAGCCAGCGCCCGTGGGACACTACGAAACGCACGTACCGCCCGCGCGAATTCGACTCGCTCCTGAGCTTCGCCGGGATCCGCCCGGAAGCGGTCAAAGTCAAGCCGGTCATGGCGGAACAGTTCTACCTGGAGTTCGCCTCGGCCGAGGCTGCGCGTCAGGGCGAAGCGGCGCTGCGCTGCCTGTTCCTCGAGGATCGGCCGCTCATGTACGTGGGCCGGGAAGGGGAGCAAACCCTGTTCTGCGGTTGTGATATCACCCAGGAGCAGCTCCCGGACTGGCAGGTTACGCGCCGTCCGCACGCAGCATCGAGGCCGTTCAGGGAGCTGTTCTGCATGATCCACACGGTGCGCAGCGGCCGGCACGATCGGCTGGGATCGTTCTGGATCGGTAACGGTCACCACGAGGTTGTGGCCGAGCCGGTTCCGATCACGGATATCGCCCCGACGATTCTCGAGCATTTCGGTCTCGAGAAGCCCGCTTACATGCACGGCACCTCTGTGTGGCCGAGGATCGTGCGCAAGACCTCCGCCGCGGCTTGATCCGCCGGCGCGCGCCGATAGCGATTGCCCGAATGACGTATCCGCGTCCGAGCGGATGCCGGCGTTTCCTCCGCACGCTGGCGGTGCATGCCTCCTCTGAGTGGCGGCAATCGCGAGCTGCAGAAGGCCACCTGAGGGCCGCGCGCCGCAGTTATCGCAGCGCACAGTGGTGCACGGGCGGCACTACTGGATAAGAAAAAAGATGGGCGCGCCCCACTTCCAAGCGGCGGCCGTGGCGGCATACTTCAGGGGTGAGTCAGCAGGAGCTCTTCAGCGCATCTTTGTCATTGCCGGAAGGCTTTGCCTACGCGCCGGACTTTCTCAGCGCGGCGCAGGAGCAGGAGCTGCTCGAGCGCATTCGCGCGCTGCCCTTTGAGCAAGCGCATTACAAGCAATGGCACGCGCGACGACGCATCGTCAGCTTTGGCGGACGCTACGATTTTTCGCGCAATGAACTGCTGGCGGCGCCGCCGATCCCCGAATTTCTCTTGCCCCTGCGCACGCAGGTGGCGCACTGGGCCGCTCTTTCCCCGGCTGCCATCGAACACGCGATGATCGCCGAATACCACCCCGGCACCCCGCTCGGGTGGCATCGCGACGTACCCTCGTTCGAGGCCATCGCGGGAATATCGTTGCACGGACGTGCGCGGCTGCGCTTTCGTCCATGGCCTGCGCCCGCCGCACGCCGCGTGACACGCGCGATCAACCTTGAGCCCAGATCCGCCTACGCCATGCGCGGCATCGCCCGCTGGGGCTGGCAGCACGCCGTGTCACCCACCGCGGAGCTGCGCTACTCGATCACCTTCCGGACGCGCCGATCGTGAACGACGGCCTGCCCTTCACGGTGATAAGCGGTGGCCGCGAACCGCAACAAGCGCCCATTGCCATTGCGCCGGCTCAGCTGTCGCCGCAGGCCCTACGCGGTGTCATCGAAGCCTTCGTGCTGCGCGAGGGCACCGATTACGGTGAGCGGGAGTACTCGCTCGAACAGAAGATCGCCCACGTTGCGGCACAGCTCGAGGCGGGGGAGGCGCAGATCTGGTTTGATCCGAACTCCAACAGCATCGACATCACCCGATCCTGCGGCCGCGGAGGCTGAGCGGACGCGCGGCGCGGCCGGGAGCCGCCAGGCATTGACGCGTCACCTGCGCGGCCGGCTCGCCGCGCACTGCTGCGATGATTCCGGCCTCGCGGCACACGGCATCGCCATCTACACGCTCTCGGATCCCAGGGACCTGCGCGCCATCCGTTACGTTGGCCAATCCGCCGCACCGCGGCGACGGCTCGCGCAGCACCTGAGCGCCGCCCGACTGTGGCTGCCGGACCGCACGCCCTGGTGGGTGACGTCACCGCGACTGCGGCCGCTGTACGAGTGGGTGCGGGAGCTGTTTCGGGACGAGGGTCGACTGCCGGTGATGGTGGTGCGCGCCTGGGTGCCGCCATCGCAGGCGCGACGGGCGGAACGGCTGCACATTTACGCATGTCTGCAGCAGCAGCAGCCGTTGCTCAACTTCGAGAGCGAACTGCTGCGCCGGCAGCTCTTGCTGATCTAGGAGCCCGCGCGCGGCACCGGGCCGGTGCACGAAGGTGTCACCGATTGCCCCGCACGCGCGCTCATGCCGCCGGGCCTGCGAGGGCTTCCCGCGCGGCGCGCAGTCCGCTTTGCAGCGCACCGGTGACCGTTCCGGCTTCGTCTTCGGTATCGGTCGATTCGCCGGCAAAGAACAGCGTGTCCTCGAGGGATTGCCCGAGCGCTGCGCGCGCCTCGCTCCCACCGACCAATACGTAGCTGTAGGCGCCGCGGGCAAATGGGTCGGCTTGCCAGTCGTGGTAGTAGTAGCCCTGAAACTGTGCATCCACATCGAGCTGCTTACCGAAGAGCTGGTGCACTCCAGCCAGCGCCGCGCGCACCACGGCGCTCTCGCTGGCCGCCCCCGAGAAGCGCTGCGCGCGCGGACCCCCCGCCCAGGCCACGAGCAGCGGGGCGTGAGCGGGAGCGCTCGTCCAGTAAGTCGGCAATTGCGCCTCGGGTAGGTGAAAGAACGAGGCTTCGCGATAGCGGCCACCCTCAAGCCTCTCCCAGAAGGGCGTCGCAAAGCGCAGCAGTACCTTCACGACCGCGCCGGAAGCGAGCCCCTGGAGCGCCTCGCGCTTTGACTCGAGCGCGGGAGTAAAGCGCACCGTGCCGTCCTGGAGCACGCCCAGCGGCAGTGCGACGATGGCGCGTCGCGCCCGCGCCTCAAAGGGCGCATCCAGCGTGCACCCCGTGACGGCGACCGCTTCGCGGGACCAACGGACCGTCTGCACCGGCGCCTGCAGCTGCAGCCGCAGGCGGTCCGAACACAGTTTTCCCGTGAGCGCTTCGAGCAGGCACGCATAACCGCCGCGCGGACGCCCCTGAGGCGTGTCACCGAGCGTACCGCCCGTCCATTCGCTGGCGATCGCGCGCGCGCTCGCACGTGAGGTGTCGGCAGCATCGAAACCCTCCGCCATGGTGCGCGCGAACGCTCGCTCCTGCGCCGACAGTACGGCGCTCAGCGGCCCATCAAGCAGCGCATCGAACGACATGTCCCGCGCGCCGAGAACTTCCGCCCCACTCAGCGCGCGCACGACGTGCTCGAACCAGGCATCCGAGGGCTTGAGGGCGCCCTCGCGCAGCGTCCAGTGAGAATTCGCCGAATCAACGACGCTCATGCCGGCGGCGGCCACGAGGGCGCGCGTGAGGGGGGCATGTCCGTGGACGAATTCGGCACCCAGTTCCAGCGGCTTGCGCGCACCTGGCTCATCGCGCGTCCAGATGCGGCCCCCGACGCGGTCGCGCGCTTCCAGAAGCAGGACCGAACGGCCCGCTTGGACGAGCTCGGCGGCCGCCATGAGTCCGGCGGCACCGGCACCGATGACGATCACGTCAAAGGTCGGCGGTGACATCGAGGGCGGCAAAGCAGGTGGGCGCCGCTTCATGGCCGCTGGTGCTGACGCTCGCAGGCGAGGAATTGCGGCCCGGCCGGGCAAATGCAGCGCGTCGCGCCGGCCACCCGGCAATCGAATACGTTTTGCGCATGCCCAACCCCTCCGCATCGACGTTCTCGTCCCCGGTAGGGGAGGCGGTCAGAGGATATCCCAGTACTTTGGCATCAGACAGTAGTCATACATGGCCGGGGAGAAAGCGCCGTCCCGGGACGAATTTGCACCCCCGGCACCGCGACCGGCCCGTTCCTGCACGACGCCGTCGCCGAGGGTGCAGCGGCCGACCTGGCGCTTGCCGGCTGCCTCGGTACGCGCACGCCCGGGGGCGGACTCAGGGTACTTCGCGCTTGGGCCCATAGGTAGGCAATCCTCCTGATCCTGAGGCTGTTGGCTGGATCGGCTTGCGCCCCGTCGTCCCGTAGGATATCGGCGACCGGCGGCATCAAGATGGGCGTGCGGCCGCGCGGCGCGCGCCAAGAGGCCCTGTGCGGCTCGGTGCGCGCCTTTTCCTACGTTCAATCGGGGCCTCAACGCGCCGCCGCGCCGCGCGGGCCGCTTACAATCCAGATGAGTGTGATGCCCGCAACAATGTTTAAATCTCAACATGCGCCGCGGGGGAGCGGCCGCTTGAACGGAGCGTCATGAACGCTCGAACTCGACTCGCGCAATATCGCAGCAAGCGCGACTTCGCGGCCACGCCCGAACCGAGCGGCCGGCCCCGGTCCAGCTCCCGGGGCGTTGCGAGTTTTGTCGTCCAATTGCACCACGCGCGCTCGCGGCATTTCGACTTCAGACTTCAGGTCGGGGATACGCTGCGCAGCTGGGCGGTGCCGAAGGGACCCTCGCTCGACCCGCGCAACAAGCGCCTGGCGGTAGAGGTTGAAGATCATCCTCTCGCCTACGCACGCTTTGAGGGACAGATCCCGCACGGCGAGTACGGCGCGGGCCAGGTGGACATCTGGGACCGCGGAACCTGGAGTTCGCAAGAATCTCCCGCGCAGGCTCTCGCCAGCGGGCATCTGCGCTTTACGCTGCACGGCCAGAGGCTGCGCGGTGCGTGGTCCCTGATCCGAACGCGCCTGAGCGGTAAGAAGCGCCAATGGCTCCTCGTAAAGGCGCACGACGAAGCCGAGCGCGCCGGGGATGAAGCGGATGATCTGTCGCTGTCGCAGTGGCGGCGGGCCCACCGCGCCAAGCAGGATCCGTCCTCGGACTCGACCGTACGGCGCGCGGCGGCACGCCGTGCGCCCCCGACGAAACCGCCTGAGGCGACCGTGCGTCTTAGCCACCCCGAGCGTGTGCTCTTCCGGCAACCGCGCATCACCAAGGGGCAGCTGGCGGAGTTCTACCGCGCGCTCGCTGATTTCATTCTCCCGGGCCTCATTAACCGACCCTTGATGCTGTTGCGCTGCCCGCAAGGCAACGCCGGTCCGTGTTTCTTTCAGAAGCACATCAATCACGTTCCGAAGGCCATCCGCGAACTGAGCGATGCGCGCAGCAAGCAGCGCTGGATCTACATCGAGGATCTGCAGGGTCTGCTCGAGCTGGTGCAGATCAACGCCCTGGAATACCACGTGTGGGGATGCACGGTGCGCAATCTTGAGCGCGTGGATCAACTGGTATTTGACCTGGACCCCGGTTCCGCGGTGCCGTGGAAGCGAGTGATCGGTGCGGCGCTGGAGCTGCGACAACTGCTGGACACGCTAAAGGTCCGCTCCTTCTTGCGTACGACCGGCGGCAAGGGTCTGCACGTGCTCGTGCCCGTTCACCCACCTGCGAGCTGGGCGGCCGGTCACGCCTTCGCGCGCGCGGTGGCTGAGCGCATGGCGCGGGAGCAGCCGCAGCAATACCTCGCTGTGGCGGCCAAGGCCGGGCGTACCGGCAAGATTTTCATCGACTATCTGCGTAATGCGCGCGGCTCGACGGCCGTTTGCTCGTATTCGCTGCGCAACCGTCCGCGCGCTCCGGTGGCGACTCCCCTGACATGGGAGGAGCTGCCGCGGGTGCGGGCCGGAGATCAATTTGGCTTCGAGAACATCCGGCGCCGCCTGGCCGGTCTGCCGGCGGATCCGTGGGCGGAGCTGCGCTCCGTGCGACAGTCGCTCCCGTCGCTGCAGGACTGATGCGGTTTGGCATTGGTGGCACACCCGCCGCCATCGCGTGTCAGAGAAATCCTACCCGAGGTGTGGTGCCACGCCGCGCGACGCTCGCAGCAAGAGCGTCAACTATTTAAGCGGGGAAAACGCTCCAATGGCTTTGCTGGATCTGCCACCAGGGGCTGCTTATGGATGACGACGACGGGCTGGAACCGGAAGTTCTGACTTACGGGGAATTTAAGAAGCGCCAGGCGCTCTCGGCCTGGCGGCAGCGCTGGCGCGCACATGAGCTGAAACAGAATGAGAAGAGTGCCTGGGCCGGCGTTCCGCGGGGCCCGCAAAATCGCTATCGCTCCGAGAGCTCCGCGCCCGCCGCCGAAGCGTGAGCGGCCCGGTGGCACCCAGTGAGGCCTCAAGCCGCACGAATGGCGGCCAGCAGCGCTTCGGCGTCCCCGTCCTTTACCACATAGGCAACCGCGCCTTTGCGCCTGGCGTGCGCCGCCAGTTCCGGTGAGGCGTGACCGGTGTGCACGATGACTTTGGTCTCGGAGGCAGCACTTTGCAGTCGATCCAGTACCTCGAAGCCATGACAATCGCCGAGCCCCAGATCGAGCACAAGAACGTCCACCGCCTCGGTCTGCGTTCTCCGCAGCGCCGCGGCTCCGGTTAACTCATAGCCAACAAATTCCAGGGACGCATCCATGCGAATGATCTCGCCCAGCACCTGTGCCAGGTCAGCGTTGTTGTCGGCGATGAGTATGCGGCGCCGCGCTAGCTCAGTTGACACGCCGGATGTCCTCCAACGGAATGGCTCAGGCGTAGCTTGCCATATCGGCGCCACGCGACTGAGTCGCTTAAGCCCAGTCCAAGGCGAATGTTACCTGCAGTCTGCGGGGCGGCCTGTAGGCTCAACGACCCCCCGTCCGTGAGCGATCGGGATCACTTCGATTGCTCCGGCCCCGCTGCGGGCGAAAAGTGCGTGAAAGTGCCCCGGCGCACCCCCCGGCTCGCGACATATTTCCAGCGTCAGCTGGACGCAGAACGGGCCGCCGTGGCGCGCGAGCTGCACGATGAGCTGGGGGGGCTATTGGTGGTAGCGAAGATGGATCTCACCCACATCCAACGCACTCTGGGAGCCGGGCATCCGGAACTGAGCGCCCGCATCGCGCAGCTGCAGCAGAATCTGGACACCATCATCAGCGCCAAGCGACGTCTCGTCGAACGACTGCAGCCGGGGCTGCTCGTGCATGTCGGCCTGTTCGCCGCGCTGCGCTGGTACACCGAGGACCTGGCGGCTCATACCGGGGGCGTATACCGAACGCAGTTACCCCGGGACGAGCCCCCGCTGGAACCGCTCGCACGGGTGGCTCTCTACCGTGCCGCTCAAGACGCGATTGCGCTTGGGGAGGGGACGTCCGAGGCGCCGGTCCACATAAGGGCGGTGGTGCGAGCCGGTGTGTTGGCGCTGCAGATCACGCACGCGCGCGCGCTCGCGACCGCCGCGGAGGATGATCTGCGCCTGCGCGTGATTCTGCATCGCGTCAATGCCGCCGGCGGCGAGCTCGCGGTGGACAGGGGTGCCGAAGGCACCGTGCGCCTGCTCGTTACCTTAACGTTGCCCGCGAACTCGAGCGCCGCTGCAGGGTAAAAAAGTAGGCCGCGTCTTACAGCCGAACCGGCAGGCACGATCTTATGCTAGGCAACACGATCCGTCTGGCGTGCGCTACGCCTTGATCAGCTACAGGCCGAACTCGGGCGGCGGGGCGCGATCGAAGTCAGGCGCAGCAACTCGTCCGCGCAGAAGACCTGGAGTTTCACAAATGCAGTCGCCAGTCGCGCGCCTCGCTCGCAAGTCTAACGGCAAACATCACCCCGTCGACCCGGCGTTGAATCTGAGCAAGCTGCTGCACGCGCTGCAGAGCGTGCGCGATGGGGACTTCTCGGTGCGCCTCGCGAGCGATCAGACCGGTCTTGCCGGCAAGATCGCCGACACGTTCAACGACATCGTCAGCGCGAACCAGCGTCTGGCGCGTGAGTTGGAACGCGTCGGACAAGTCGTCGGCAAAGACGGCAAGACGCGCCATCGCATGTCAAGCGAACGTCGCTCGGGTGCCTGGGGCGCGATGGAGCACTCGGTCAACACCCTCGTTGATGACTTGCTCTGGCCCACCACGGAGGTGACGCGCACCATCTCAGCGGTTGCCAAGGGCGACCTGCAGCAGGCCATGAGCCTGGAAGTGGACGGACGTCCGCTCAAGGGCGAATTTCTGCGCTCCGCCACGATCGTCAACACCATGATCGCCCAGATGAGCGCCTTTACCTCGGAAGTGACGCGCGTCGCCCGCGAAGTGGGCACGGAAGGCAAGCTCGGAGGCCAAGCGGCGGTGCACGGGGTCGCGGGCACGTGGAAGGACCTGACCGACAGCGTCAATTCCATGGCGAGCAACCTGACCGGGCAGGTGCGTAACATCTCTGAGGTGACGATTGCCGTGGCGAACGGCGATCTGTCGCGCAAAATCACTGTCGACGTGCGCGGCGAGATCCTGCAGCTGAAGGAGGCCATCAATACGATGGTCGATCAGCTGCGTTCCTTTGCCTCCGAAGTCACCCGGGTCGCCCGTGAAGTGGGCACGGAAGGCAAGCTCGGTGGCCAGGCGATCGTCTCGGGAGTCGCCGGCACCTGGAAGGATCTCACCGATTCGGTCAACGCCATGGCGACCAACCTGACCGGGCAGGTGCGCAACATCGCCGAAGTTACCACCGCCGTCGCGCGCGGGGATCTGTCGCGCAAGATCACCGTGGATGTGAAGGGTGAGATTCTTGAGCTGAAGAACACCATCAATACGATGGTCGACCAGCTCAATAGCTTTGCGGCGGAGGTCACGCGCGTCGCCCGCGAAGTCGGAACCGAAGGCAAGCTCGGCGGCCAGGCGGTGGTCCCGGGTGTTGCCGGTACCTGGAAGGACCTGACCGATAACGTCAATTCGATGGCCGGCAACCTCACCGGCCAGGTGCGCAACATCGCGGAAGTCTCCACCGCCATCGCCAGCGGCGATCTCTCGCGCAAGATCACCGTCGACGTGCGCGGCGAAATTCTGCAGCTCAAGGAGACCATCAATACGATGGTAGATCAGCTGCGCTCCTTTGCCTCTGAGGTCACGCGTGTCGCGCGCGAAGTGGGCACTGAAGGCAAGCTCGGCGGCCAGGCGGTGGTACCCGGGGTCGCGGGGACGTGGAAGGATCTCACCGACAGCGTCAATTCCATGGCCGGTAACCTCACCGGGCAGGTGCGTAACATCGCCGAAGTCGCCACCGCGATCGCAAACGGCGATCTGTCGCGCAAGATCACCGCGGACGTGAAGGGCGAGATCCTGCAGCTCAAAGAGTCCATCAACACCATGGTGGATCAGCTGAACGCTTTCGCCGCGGAAGTGACCCGCGTCGCGCGCGAGGTGGGCACGGAAGGCAACCTCGGCGGTCAGGCCGAGGTGAAGGGCGTGAGCGGTGTGTGGAAGGACCTCACCGACAACGTCAACTCAATGGCCAGCAACCTTACCGGGCAGGTGCGCAACATCGCCGAGGTGGCCACCGCGATCGCGCGCGGGGACCTGTCGCGCAAGATTACCGTGGACGTGCGCGGTGAGATCCTGCAGCTGAAGCAGACGATCAACACGATGGTGGATCAGCTGAACGCCTTCGCCGCGGAAGTGACCCGAGTTGCGCGTGAGGTCGGCTCGGAAGGCAAACTCGGCGGTCAGGCGGACGTGAAGGACGTCAGCGGCGTGTGGAAGGACTTGACCGACAAAGTCAACTCCATGGCCAGCAATCTCACCGGGCAGGTGCGCAACATCGCCGAGGTGGCCACCGCCATCGCGCGCGGGGATCTGTCGCGCAAGATCACCGTTGACGTGCGCGGTGAGATCCTGCAGCTGAAGGAAACGGTCAACACGATGGTGGACCAGCTCAACAGCTTCGCCGCTGAGGTGACCCGGGTTGCGCGTGAGGTCGGCACCGAGGGCAAGCTCGGCGGTCAGGCCATCGTGCCCGGCGTCGCCGGGACGTGGAAGGACCTCACCGATAACGTGAATTCGATGGCGCGCAACCTCACCGGTCAGGTGCGCAATATCGCCGAAGTGTCCACCGCCATAGCCCGCGGGGACCTGTCGCGCAAGATTACCGTGGACGTCAAGGGCGAGATTCTGCAGCTGAAGGAGACCATTAACACGATGGTGGACCAGCTGAACGGCTTTGCCGCGGAGGTGACGCGTCTGGCGCGCGAAGTGGGCACGGAAGGCAAGCTCGGCGGGCAGGCGGTCGTGCCCGGGGTGGGCGGAACCTGGAAGGATCTCACCGACAACGTCAACGTCATGGCCAACAACCTCACCAACCAGGTGCGCGGTATCGTGAAAGTCGTGACCGCGGTTGCCAACGGTGACCTGCGGCAACGTCTGACGGTGGAGTCCAAGGGCGAGGTCAATGCGCTGGCCGACACCATCAACAGCATGACCGACACGCTCGCCATTTTCGCCGATCAGGTGACGAGTGTGGCGCGCGAAGTCGGCGTCGAGGGACGTCTGGGTGGACAGGCACACGTGCCCGGCGCGGCCGGTACGTGGAAGGACCTGATCGCCAACGTGAATCTGCTGGCCGCAAACCTCACCAATCAGGTGCGCGCCATCGCCGAGGTGGCGACCGCTGTCACCAAGGGCGATCTCACGCGCTCGATCCAGGTGGAGGCGCGCGGTGAGGTGTCGGAACTCAAAGACAACATCAATGCGATGATCGGCAACCTGCGCGCCACTACCGAACGCAATAACGAACAGGACTGGCTCAAAACCAATCTCGCCAAGTTCAGCCGCATGATGCAAGGGCAGCGCGATCTGGTCACGGTGGGCAAGTTGCTGCTGTCGGAGCTGGCACCACTGGTGAACGCGCAGCAGGGCATCGTTTACGTGATCGAGGGAACCGCCAACGACGCACGCCTGCGCGAGCTCGCGAGCTACGCGGACGAGGGCTACGACAACCGCGAGCCGCGGCGCTACGCAATCGGGGAGGGTCTGGTGGGGCAGGCGGCCGCCGACCGCCAGCGTCTGTTGATCACCGACATCCCGGAAGACTCCATCCAGGTGCGCGGCGGTCTGCTGAACTCGCGGCCGCGCAACGTTATCGTGTTACCGGTGCTGTACGAGGGCCACGTGAAGGCGGTGGTGGAGTTGGCCTCGCTGGGCGGTTTCACGGCCTCGCATCTGGGCTTCCTCGAGCAGCTGACGGGCAGCATCATCGGCGTGGTGCTGAACACCATCGAAGCGACCATGCGCACCGAGGGGCTGCTCAAACAATCCCAGCAGCTGGCCGGCGAGCTGCAGGCACAGCAAACCGAACTGCAGCAGACGAACGAGGAGCTCGCCAACAAGGCGAAGCTGCTCGCCGAGCAGAATGCCGAGGTGGAACGCAAGAACCAGGAAATAGAGCTCGCGCGCCGCGCGCTGGAAGAGAAAGCCGCGGAGCTGGCGCTGACGTCGCGCTACAAGTCCGAGTTCCTGGCGAACATGTCACATGAGCTGCGCACGCCACTCAACAGCATACTCATTCTCGGGCAGCAGCTGTCCGAGAATGCGGACGGCAATCTCAGTACCCGCCAGGTGGAGTTCGCCAACACCATTCACGGTGCGGGTACGGATCTGCTCAATCTGATCAGCGACATTCTGGACCTGTCGAAGATTGAGTCCGGCACGGTGACGGTCGAATGTGAAGAGCTGCTGTTCACACATCTGCGCGAGACCATCGAGCGCAACTTCCGTCACGAGGCCGAGGCGCGCAAACTCTCGTTCACCGCGGATTTTGATACGCGTCTGACGCGCGCGATCACCACCGATTCGAAGCGCCTGCTGCAGGTGCTGAAGAACCTGCTCTCGAACGCCTTCAAGTTCACCGAGCGCGGCGGCGTGCGTCTGCACATCGGCGTGGCAACCGGCGGCTGGTCACCGGAGCACCCCGTGCTCAGCCAGGTGCCGGCGGTCGTGGAGTTTTCGGTCAGCGACACGGGCATCGGCATTCCGCCTGAGAAGCAGAAGATCATCTTTGAGGCGTTCCAGCAGGCCGACGCCGGCACCGCGCGTAAGTACGGTGGCACCGGGCTCGGACTTGCCATCAGCCGTGAGCTCGCCCATCTGCTCGGCGGTGAGATCCGTCTGAGCAGCCTCGCCGGCAGCGGCAGCACCTTCACCCTCTACCTGCCACTTCTCTATGTGGGACCCGCCTATAACCGTGGCGCCGTCCCCGCACCCGCCACGCCAACCTCACCGCCGCCGGCCTTCCAGGCGGCGGTGCTGCCGGCGGTCGTGCGTCAGGAGGAGATCGCGGATGATCGGGAAGATATCGGCGCGGATGATCCGGTAATTCTGGTGGTCGAGGACGACCCGCACTACGCGCGCATACTGCTGAATCTTGCGCGCGAGCGGGGCTTCAAAGTGTTGCTGGCGAGAACCGGCGCCGATGCGCTCGCCTTGGCGCGTAAGCATCGCTTATCGGCGGTCTCCCTCGATGTATTCCTGCCGGATATGCTCGGGTGGACGGTACTCAATCAGCTGAAACGCAGCAGCGAGACGCGGCACATCCCGGTGCAGGTCCTGACGATCGAGGACGAGCGTCAGTACGGCTTGGAAAGAGGGGCATTTTCCTTCCTGACCAAGACCGTAACGACCGATGAGCTGGAAGCGGCGTTCGACCGGCTGAAGAGCTTCAGCAGCTCGCGCATCCGACGACTGCTGGTGGTGGAGGACGACCCGGCCGAGCAGCTGAGCGTTGCGGAGCTGCTCGGCCACGACGATATCGAGATTCTCACCGCCGACACCGGCAGCGCGGCTCTGCAGGCCATGCGCGCGCAGCCCTGCGACTGTGTGGTACTGGATCTGCGGCTGCCGGATATGTCCGGGTTCGAGCTCCTCGAGCAGATCCAGACCGACGCGAAGCTGCGCGACGTGCCGATCATCGTCTTTACCGGGCGAGATCTATCGGATGACGAAGAGGCCGAACTGCGCAAGAACGCCAAGAGCATCGTCCTCAAGGGCGTGAGATCGCCGGAACGGCTGCTGGATGAGACCGCGCTGTTCCTGCATCGCGTGATCGCCGATCTGCCCGAGTCGAAACGGCAGATGATCGCGACGCTTCACGAGAGTGACGAGTCGCTCACCGGCCGTAAGGTGCTGGTTGTTGATGACGACATCCGCAACATCTTCGCGCTCAATAGCCTGCTGGAACGGCACAACATGGAGGTGATCACGGCCACCAACGGACACGAGGCGATCAAGCTCGTGGAAAGTACCGAGGATCTGTCGCTGGTGCTCATGGACGTCATGATGCCGGAGATGGATGGGTACGAAACGATGCGCCGCATTCGCACGCGCCAGGAATTTCGTATGCTGCCTATCATTGCCCTGACCGCCAAGGCGATGAAGGGGGATCGCGAGAAGTGCCTGGAGGCGGGCGCGTCGGACTACGTCGCGAAGCCGGTTAATACGGATCAGCTGTTGTCGCTGGTGCGCATGTGGCTACACCGCTAAGGCCGGCACCTCACGGCACGCTGTCGTCGAACATGGGCGACAACGAGAAAGTAAACATCCTGCTGGTTGATGATCAGCCGGCGCGGCTGCTGACATATCAATCGGTGCTGCGAGACCTCAACCAGAACCTGGTATCGGCCCGCTCCGGGGTTGAAGCGCTCGAGAAGCTGATGCGCGATGAGTTCGCCGTGGTGCTGCTGGACGTGAACATGCCGGACATGGACGGCTTTGAAGCGGCGCGGCTGATACATGAACATCCGCGTTTTGAAAGAACGCCCATCATATTTGTCACGGGCGTCCACATGTCGGAGCTTGATCGGCTGCGCGGCTACAAGGTCGGGGCGGTGGATTACGTCTCGATCCCGGTCGTGCCCGAGATCCTGCGCAGCAAGGTCGCCGTATTGGTGGAGCTATATTGCAAGCGTCGCGAGCTTAGCGACCTGAATCGACACTTGGCCGAAGCGAACGAACGTTTGGCCGAGGCGAATACCGCGCTGTTGGCGGAGAAGACGCGGGAATTGGAGGCGCTCAATGCGACCTTGCAGCGCGCGAACCTGGACCTGGAGCGAACCAATGCGGCGCTGCAGAGCGAGGTGAGCGAGCGCGCAAGGGCGGAACAGGCGCTGAAGCAAGCCGACCGCCACAAGGATGAGTTCCTCGCCATGCTGGCGCACGAGCTGCGCAATCCGCTGGCACCGATTCGCAACGCCGTGCATCTGATGCGCATGAAAACGCTGCAGGACCCGCAACTGTGCTTGTCACGCGATATTATCGAGCGGCAGCTGTCGCAGCTCACACGGCTGGTGGATGATCTCCTGGATGTCTCGCGCATTACGCGGGGCAAGATCACCCTGGCGCGTGAGCGCACAACCCTCGGCGAGCTGATCGACCGGGCCGTGGAGACGGTGGAGCCGGCTATGCTGGCGCGCAACCACGTTCTTACGGTGGAATTGTCGGACCGAGCGCTGGTCGTTTATGGGGATGCGCTGCGCTTGACGCAGGCGATCGGCAATGTGTTGGGTAACGCGGCGAAGTACACCGATTGCGGCGGCCGCATTACGTTGCGCGCACGGCGGCGCAAGTGCGACGTCGAGATCAGCGTGAGTGACACGGGTATTGGCATTGCCCCGGGGGTGCTGCCGAGAATCTTCGATCTGTTTACACAGCTCGGCCACCAGACCGAGCATTCGCAAAGTGGCCTCGGCATCGGCTTGGCGCTCGTGCGGCGTTTGGTGAATATGCACGGAGGCACCGTGACCGCTCACAGCGATGGCCCGGGCCGCGGCAGCGAGTTCGTCATCCGGCTGCCCCTGTCGATTGAGCGCAGCGAAGCACGCGCGGGGGAGTTGCCCGAGGCCACGGAAAAGACCTCAGCCTCGGTCGGGCGACGCATACTGGTTGCGGACGATAATGCGGACGCGCTGGAGAGCCTGGCCGCGCTTCTGACGTTGAATGGTCACGAAGTGTACCGCGCCCAGGACGGCGAGCTGGCGCTGCGGGCCGCCGAACAGCATTTGCCGGAAGTGGCGCTGCTTGATATCGGGATGCCGCGCTTGGATGGTTATGAGGTTGCGCGACAGATTCGCAGCCATGCCTGGGGACAGCAGATGTTGCTGGTCGCCCTCACCGGGTGGGGACAGGAATCAGACCGCGTGCGCTCCCAGGCGGCCGGCTTTGATTGCCACCTCACCAAGCCGGTCGATCACAACAGACTCGGGCAGCTGCTGGCGGAACCCTCGGCGGGCGTTCCCGGATCCCCGCCGGGCGCGACGGCATCGGGCGCCCCTACCCACAGCCGCGCTCCGCAAGAGCGCGGATCGCTCGACGAACTGACCGGGTAGAAGGGCGGAAGGCCGGGGCTGGCCGCGATTTGATTGATCGCGCTCAGAGGTGATTCAACTGTCGGCAGTATCTTCTGCGCAAACGCTTTCGCGTCAGGGACCAGCTGCGCCTCACGGCCTGCGATAGGCGTTAGCGTAATCTTGCCGGTAGACCGAACAGGCCACGACTCCGCTGTGCCTCCCTCTCAGCCGCTCGTGACACGCGAGCAAGCTCCGCGTGGTCGGCTTCCTACAGTGCGGGGCGGGCTCATTCGACATTAATCCGCAGCGCGCGGGATTAAGGTGCCATCCCACTCAACCGCAGGAGACACGTCCATGCCCAGCCACAATCCCGGCACCGACCATCAGAAGGATGACAAGAGTCGCAATCGCCCTGGTCACCAGGGATCGGCCGATGATCAGGAATCGCAAGATTCACAAAAGGGCTCGTCCAAGGGCAAAAACGACAATCCGGGGAATTTTGCCAATGATCCGGATCGCGCCCGCAAGTCCGGCCAGAAGGGCGGACAGTCCTAGGGCCTAAGTGCACACCAGTCGACGCGAGTCGCGTCGGCTGGTTGTGCCCCTCTCCCGCGCAGCCCTGCGGTGCCGGGGGCATCGGGGAAGACCGCCGCAAGTTGTCTGATAAAGATCCCCCCTTCGCACGCTGAACATTTTTGAACGTTGTGGCTGCACCGCAGAAGAAGCCGGTGTAGCCCGGCTCCTACGTGGTGTCGACCCGCGCCCCGATATCGCACGTTCGTCGGCTATCTAACGATAGCTTGCCGCCCGCGACCTCTCGAGAGTCCAAACATGATCAGTACCGGGATCGAGCCTTGAAGAGAACATCTACAATCAGTGTCGGGAGTAGGGCCTCATCGGCCACCGCTAGGCCATTTGCGTCCGTCGCTGCGCGTATGCCACTGAGCCGTGAGCAACGCACGCATGCCGGCCCGCAGGCGGGGTCGGCATTCGGGCGGTTGTTGCTCAGGAAGCGGCCGAAGTGGGTGGATCGGGACACCTGAAGTTCTTGCCTGACCCGCGAATCGCTCTAATGCTGAAAATGATGGCAATTTCCGCGGAAGCGGGCGCCGCGCCGGAAAGGCCATGAAAAAGCAAACGTCGCTGTGGAAGAACAGGCCGGTCGACGCTGATTATGCGGCCGCGCTGAGTTTTTTGAGCCTGATCTATCCGAAGGCGCGCGCTGCGAAGCTCGTGAGCCGTTTGCGAAGCGCCAAAGAGGGTCACTACGCAGCCAAAGACCTGTTGCGCGCGAGTAACCTGCCCCTGCTGCCGCGCGATGCGACGAAGGTAGAGGCGGACTTGCGGCGGCTCCACAAGGGCAAGCGACTCTCGCCCATTCTGCTCGTGCAGGGCGACATGTCGCGCGGCGTGCCCCTCATTGTGGCCGACGGTTATCACCGGATTTGCGCCATTTGCTACCACGATGAGAACACGCCGGTCTCGTCTCGCATGAGCCGCGACCGAAGCCCACTGCGCTAGAGCTTGCGCCCTAGGTGGAGGTTATGACGGGCGAGTGCGCTGCAGCAATCAACGGGGAGATTGTTGGCGCCCGAGCCGCTATTGTTAGCCTCGTGGGAGCCGATGCCCGCCGCGAGTACGTTGTCTTCGACAGGAGAGTCCGATATGAATTTTTTGTGGTTCCTGATTATTGGGTTAGTAGCAGGCTGGCTGGCCGGCACGTTGGTAAAAGGCGGCGGCTTCGGTCTGGTCGGTGATTTGATCGTTGGTGTGGTGGGCGCCTTTCTCGGCGGCTTTCTGTTCAGCAGCCTGGGCGTCTCTGCCGGTGGTGGTCTGCTTGGCAGCATCATCGTCGCGACCATAGGGGCGGTGGTCCTGTTGTTTCTGATCCGCCTCATCAAGCGCGCGTAGTGAGCGGCGATTTCTTCGGCTCGTTCGCCGCACCGCTCAGAACGCGGAGGAACGCAACTTAGCCTGAGGAAGGGGACTCTAGGCAGACGCGCGCGCTGCGACTCGCTCGGCGCGCGCGAGCACGGGCGTATTGCCGAGGCGCGCCGCGGCAGCTGCGAATGCCTGCTCAGGCCCTTGCCAGCGCAGCTGCCCCGCCTGAGTGAACAGGTCTGCGTCCGTTCTGAGCGTCGCCAGGGATTTGAACAGGAGGGCGAGCTCGCGGCGCTCGCCGAGGACGTCAGCCGGAAAGTTCTCGATCGCGCCATAGGTACCGATGAGTCGTGCGGCGGTCACGCGCCCGATTCCGGCGAGTCCCGGATAACCGTCGGCGCTGTCGCCCATAAGCGCGAGCAGGTCCGGGATCAGGAGCGGTTCTACGCCATACTTCTCCCGTACCGCACTCGCGGTGCGAATCTGCTTGCTGCGCCGGTCGACCTGCACGACCCGCTCGTCCCGAACGCACTGCGCAAGGTCCTTGTCCGGTGACCAGATCCACACCGCTTGCACCTCCGGATCAGCGGCTGCGATGCGGGCGGCTGAAGCGAGCGCATCGTCTGCCTCCAGTTCAACCATCGGCCACACGACGACACCCATGGCCTGCAACGCTTCCTCGAGCGGGTGAAACTGCGCCCACAGAGCCGCTTCGATGCCGTCGCCGGTCTTGTACCCGCTCCAAAGATCGTTACGGAAGGATTCAATCACGTGATCGGTCGCGACGCCGACGTGCGTTGCCCCTTCCTCGATCATCTGCAGTATCGTGTTGAGCACACCGATGACCGCGCCAAAGGGTTGATCCGCGCCCTTGTTGAAGCGGCGCAGGCCATAAAAGTGGCGGAACAACTCGTAAGTGCCATCAACAAGATGCACGATCACGAACGCACTCCAGAGGCGCGGCGGTCCTAAGCGGAAGGGGACTACTGGATCGCGGAGTCGACGATCATGGTGGCATCCGCCAGAACGCGGCGCAAATGCTCCGCACTCAGGAAGCTCTCCGCGTAGATCTTGTACAGCTGCTCCGTGCCGGAAGGTCGCGCGGCAAACCACCCGTGACGACTCACTACTTTGATTCCGCCAAGGGAGGCATCATTGGCCGGTGCCCGATCGAGAACCTGGGTGATCTGCTCACCGGCCAATTGCGTCATGTGCAGCTGATCCCGCGTCAGCCGTGCGAGCGCTTCTTTTTGCCGGGAAGTGGCCGGTGCTTCAATACGCTCGGCGAAGGGTTGGCCCAGATCGGCCGTGAGGTCGCGATATAGGGCACCCGGATCCTTGCCGCAGCGCGCAGTGATCTCCGCTGCCAGTAACACCGGCACGATGCCATCCTTATCCGTCGTCCAAACGCTGCCATCCAGGCGCAAGAGGGCGGCCCCTGCGCTTTCTTCGCCGGCGAATCCGAGGGAACCATTCAGCAGTCCGGCCGAAAACCATTTGAACCCGACGGGCGTTTCAAAAAGCTTGCGCCCCAGGCGCGCGGCCACTCGGTCGATCAAAGCGGTGCTTACTACCGTCTTGCCAATCGCCGCTTCGGCGTTCCACTGTGTGCGATTCCGGAACAGGTAATCGATCATCACACTGAGGTAATCATTGGCCGGCATCAGCCCCAGTGTGCGTGTGACGATGCCGTGGCGGTCATGGTCCGTGTCGCACGCGCCGGCAATGTCGTAGCGGTCCTTGAGCCGCGTCAGCCGCCGCATTGCATAGGGCGAGGAGGGATCCATGCGAATCTTCCCGTCCCAATCGACGCTCATGAACGCAAATTGAGGATCGACGCGCTCGCTGATCACGGTGAGATTGATACCGTAGCGCTCCGCGATCGGTGCCCAGTAATGCACGCCTGCCCCGCCGAGCGGATCAACGCCTATCCGCACACCGGCTTCTCGAATGGCGGCAAAGTCAATGACCGCGCCCAGTTCACCGACATACTGGTTGAGGAAGTCGTGCATGCGAGTCGTAGGTGCGCTGCGACCGTTCGCGGCGCGTCGCACGCCTTCGAGGTTGGTTTCCAGAAGAGCGTTGGCGCGCGTCTGTATCCAGCCCGTCACATCGGTGTCTGCCGGGCCCCCGTTGGGCGGGTTGTACTTGAAGCCGCCGCTGTCGGGCGGATTGTGTGAAGGGGTGACGACGATGCCATCGGCAAGGCCCGAAGTGCGCCCGTGGTTGTAGCTGAGGATGGCGTGCGAGATGGCCGGGGTCGGGGTGTATTCGGCGCCCATCGAGGTCATGACTTCCACCGTGTTGGCCGCAAGCACCTCGAGCGCTGTATCCAAAGCGGGCTGTGACAGTGCGTGGGTGTCTGCGCCGATGAATAGCGGGCCCGTGATGCCGCACCTGGTGCGGTACTCGCAGATCGCCTGCGTAATGGCCAGGATGTGCCATTCGTTGAAGCTGCGCTCGAAGGAGCTGCCGCGGTGACCGGAAGTGCCGAAGGCCACCCGTTGAGAGGGTTCGTCCCGCGCCGAGGGCCGTAACTGGAAGTACGCGCGCTCAAGCTTCGCGACATCGACCAGCATCGATGCTGGTGCGGGGTGCCCGGCGAGTGGACTGACATTCTGAGCCATAACTAAGACCCTAGCGTGGGGGCGCCCTACGGTCTGTAAGCGAAACGCATCATTTGGCCCACTGGCGGCGCTGCGCGCGCCAGGGATTCAACGCTTGATCGCCTCGCAGGTTGCCGGTGAGTCCTCGGCCTGTGTTTGAGCTTAAGGCCCCTCTGCGACATTTGTCACCTCGCGCGCCGCGGGAAGGGTGGTCAGTGACTTGCAGCTGGCAAGCGGCAAGAGCCTACCCGTACGCCCCGGACAACGGCCGGCGAGCACCTCGGGTAGTATCGATCGCGTCGCGCGCGCTGATCCTGAGTCATCATGCAAAGAGGTCGCGGTGGGCTAACACTCTGTTGGATCCTGCTATTGCTGTTGGCGGGTGGCACCGGGTTCGCCCAACGCCGGCACGACAGTGGCGGCGGCGAATCACTCACGGGACTTGAAGAAGCCTATGCAGACTTCAACGATGCCTACGGCGCCGTTTCACTGATTGATTCTGACCCGCTCAGCTACCCGGATGGCGGTTATGCCGGCAAGAGCCGCGCCGTCTGGCAGCAGCTGTACACGCGCAAGCGTGCCGAGTTGATCGGCGGCCTGGGGAAGGTCTCCAGCCGCGGCGCGTCGGCCGACGATGCGCGCGCCCTCAAATTAATGGAGGCCGCGATCGCCGAATCTTCCTCCACTCCGCGCTCGCTTGCGCCGAGCGGCCGATGCAAGGATGCCCAGCGGCGGGATCTGCCGTTGCAGCCGTTGCAACAAGCTCTCTATGCCTGCTTCGCTGAACTTGCCAATAGCCTTCCGTTCGAAGGCGGTACGGTCACGCGCGTGGCGGCGTTTGATCTGCTGACGCGCCTGGAGGAGCCCGAGCGGCGCAAGGCTCTGTTCCTGGCGTTCGTGCCGCTATGGCGCGCGCTCAACGGCGAGGATCGGGCGCAGAGCCCCTATCGCCGCATGATCCGTTTGGCCGCCAGAGCGGGCAGAATGAACGGATCTCCCATCGATGCCGCCGCGCGCACGATTGGCGTGTCCACCACGGAAACCGAACATTGGCTGGAACGCATCCTTGACACCTGGCGGCAGGTCACGGGGGATGCGGCCGTTGAACCCTGGGACTACCGCTTTCAGGGTGGTGCGGCTGAGCGTGAGCTCGGTGACGGCATACCGCTCGCGGCTTTGCAGCCGCTAAGCCAGCGTTACTACCGGGATCTTGGATTGGATCTTGCAAAGGCAGGTGTGATCTATGATTTGAGTCCCCGCGCGGGCAAGGCGCCGCTGGCCTACACCGATTATGTGCGCCGCGGACGGGTGCTGAGCCGCACCTGGCAACCCACCATCGTGCGTGTTTCGGCGAATTACGCGCGCGGCGGTCTCGGTCCGCTCCAGGAGCTGATACACGAAAACGCTCACGCTGCGCACATGTTGGCCCTGCACACGCGGCCGGCCTTCATGGACCTGGGCGAGCCGATTTTCTACGAAGCCTTTGCGGACGTACCTGCCTGGTGTGTGTATGAACCGCGGTGGCAGCGGAAGTATCTGGGCAGGAGTGCCGCGGAAGCCTCCTCGCTGCGCGCCCTCTACTCGACCGTACTGCTGGACGTCGCTTGGGCACTCTTCGATCTGCGCATGCTGCGCGATCCGGATGCGGACCCAGATCTGGTATGGACGCAGCTCACGACTCACTATCTGCACGTCAAACCACATCCCGAACTGCCCTGGTGGGCTGTGCGGGTGCAGCTGGTCCATAGGCCCGGCTACATGGTGAATTATGGACTCGGCGCAGTGATCACCGCGGATATCCGCCAGCGTATTACCGCGCAGCTCGGTCCTTTCGCTGCGGGGGATGCCCGCTGGTATGGATGGATCTCAGCACACCTCCTCAAGAGCGGCGAGGAACAAGAAACGGGAAAATTGCTGCGGCAATTTCTGGGCAGGCCGATCTCTCCCGAGGCGCTGCTCGAGGAGTTGCACAGGCTGGCGGGATCGAATGCAGGCACAAACCTCCCGGGCCTGGCCCCCACCGGAGAGGTTGTGCGCTGAAGGACCGCGGAAGCTGCCCGCGTTCTCGCCACGGGCCTGAGGAGCGCGGCGCGCGCTACCCGGATAGCCAGCCGAGGTGCTAACGCGGCAGCCGGATTGAACTCGATCTAAAACGCCGCCTCGTCGGGCACTGTGCGCTATCGCACAGACGGAGCGGACTCCCCGAGTGGATACTGAGCAGCGCGTTCCGCTTGAGGACGTGGCGATATGACTCCGCAGCGGGATCGGGGCTGTTACACTCCGGCGCCGCCGATTGGCATCAACTGGCTGATGAGGCCAGGAGGTTTCATTTAGTGTCATCGATCCGCCGGATTAAAGAGCAAAAGCGGATCATCGTCCGTGAACATTCCCAATCCAGCGACCTGAAGGGTCTGGCACAAGTCCTCACCACGTTTGGCGCGCTTGCGCTGCTTTGGTGGGCGGCCGTGATAAGTGTCGGAGTTTCTCGCTGGCTCACCGTCGCCGTCGTCTTGCTGATCAGTCTGTTTACGCTGCGCGTGTTTGCGCTCATGCACGAGTGCGGCCACGGCAGCCTGTTTCGCTCGCAGCGGCTGAATCGCGCCTTTGGCTTCCTCCTGGGCGTCGTCGCGGGGATGCCGCAGTACGTGTGGTCGCAGAATCACAATTTCCATCACGCCCACAACGGCAATTGGGAAAGGTACCGCGGTCCATACACCACGCTCTCGGTTGAGGAGTATGCCGCGCTGTCGGCAGCGCGGCAGCGCTTCTACCGATATAAGTGCAGTCTCGCAGGCGCCCCCGTCGCCGGATTCATCTATCTGATCTTCAACCCGCGCTTTACGTGGATTATGGGCAGCTGCGCCTTTGTCTGGCACATCGTGCGGCAGAAGATGGCGCATCCCGGCGGGTCACTGAAGAAACATGCCGCCGGCTTCAAGCCGCGCTACTGGAAGTCCGCACGGGAATACCGGCACATGTGCTGGAATAACGTAGTTCTGCTCAGTGTGTGGGCACTGATGTGTCTTACCCTCGGGACTGCCTTTTTCTTTGTGGTTTACCTGATCAGCCTGTCGCTGGCTGGTGGCGCAGGTATCGTCTTGTTCACTGTTCAGCATAACTTCAGGCACGCGTATGCCAGCGAGGAAGCGGGCTGGGACCATGACATCGGTGCGATCGAGGGCACGAGTTTCCTCATACTGCCGACCTGGCTGAACTGGTTTACGGCGAATATCGGCTATCACCACATCCATCACCTGTCAGCCCGAATTCCGAACTATCGTCTGATCGCGTGCCACGAGAAGTATCGGCATCTGTTCTCCGATGTCACGCGCGTCAAACTTGCGCAGGTCAATCAGGCGCTGCGGTGCATTCTTTGGGACCGGCATGCGCGCCAGATTATTTCCATGGCCGAATACTCGCAGCAGCTGAGCGAGGCGCGCTGCCGCTAGGCTTGCTGCTGCGTGCGCGCATTGGCCATTTGCGTACCGCCAATGACGAGTCACTTACTCGCGCGCCGCTGATCCTCGCGGCGCGAGCGTCCGTTTACTGCTCTTGCTGCGTTCGCACTTCCCTCTGGGCACTCTAAACTTCCGAGCGACGCGAGGGGCCGATGAGTGCTTTTGTCCTCTTCGACGTTGAGATCCGGGATCTTGCGCGATATCAAGATTTCATGCGCCAGGTCACGCCGGCACTCGAAGCTGCCGGTGGCCGCTACGTCGTGAGGGGAGGGGCTCACCGGGTGTACGAAGGCGATTGGATCCCGCGGCGGGTGGCGCTGCTCGAGTTTCCGTCCGTGGCGGAGTGGGAGGGTTTCTACTTCGGCGAGGTCTACCAGGGCCTCAAGGCAATTCGCGACGAATGCAGCTCCGCGCGCCTCGTGTGCATCGAAGGCCTGTAGCGCGAGCGGCTGGTGCGCTGTGACTGCCGCGGGCACCGGAAACGCTTGAGGTAGCTCATGTCAAGAATCGAAGACAGATTGCGTCTGCTTGGATTTACGCTGCCGCCTCCGCCGCGGCCGCCCCCAGGAGTAGTCCTTCCCTTTCAGTTCGTCCGCGTGCACGGTAGTCGGGCATTGATCTCGGGGCACGGCCCGCAGAGCCCCGATGGGTCTTTCGCCGAGCCGCTGGGTAAGCTTGGGCGGGAGGTTTCGCTCGAGCAGGGTTACACGAGTGCGAGGCTCGCTGCGCTCTCAATTCTCGGAAGTCTGAAGCGGGCACTGGGTGATCTTGACCGCGTAGCCGCCTGGGCGCGCGTATTCGGGATGGTGAATTCTGCACCCGGCTTTAGCCAGCAACCGAGCGTCATCAACGGCTTCTCGGATCTCATTCTCGAAGTGTTTGGCCCTGAAGTGGGCGCCACAGCCGAAGCGCTGTCGGGATGGCTGAACTGCCATTCAACATTCCGGTGGAGATCGAAGGCGAGGTCGAGCTGATCGTTGGATAATGTACAACTCAGAGCACATTCGATCGCTGTGCGCGGTCCGATCAGACGTCAGCCGTGCCGCCGTGATCGATCTGTGCCTGCTGGAGCGCAGGCGTATTCCAGCCTGACTTTACTCCCCAAGCGAAGAAAATCAGACCCACCAGCGCAACGACCAGCAGATCCCACCCCCAGGTCAGATAGTCGTGCCCGCCGAATCGCGCACTTCCTGCCCAGGAAATGAGTGCGACGATGGGCAGGTAGAGGACCAGCCACCAGGCCGCGCGCAGTTGTCGTCGAAAGTCCGGCCAGCCACTTCTTGCCTGGTAAAAGAGGTATATCGGTAGCGCTACGACCATCAAAAGGATGACTTCGCCGGTGAGCGGCCACTTGGCCCAGTACAGAAGCTCGGTGGCGAAGACGAATGCAAGCAGTGCCAGGAGCGGCAGCGCGACGAGACGCAAGGGCCGATGCATTCGCGCCGCCGAGCGACGTAGAGCCATCGCGCTCACCGGACCGGTCATGTAGGAGATGATCGTCGCGACCGAGATTACAGCCGCCAGTGTGCCCCAGCCCCGAAAGAAAAACAGAAACAGAAACGAGACGGCGAGGTTAAGCCACATCGCCGGTCGGGGAATTCCGTACACGGGATTGAGCTTGCCGAGCACTCTGGGCAGCGTGCCATTGCGCTGCATGCCATAGATCATCCGCGCGGTGCTGGCGGTGTAGGTAATGCCCGTGCCGCTCGGGCTCACGAAGGCGTCGGCATACAAGAGCATGGCGAGCCAATGCAGATTCAGGATGAGTGCCAGCTGGGCGAATGGCGAACTGAATTCAATCCCCTGCCATCCGGCCTTCGCCAGCAGGTCCGGCGGCACAGCGCCAAGATAGGCGAGCTGCAAAATGACGTAAATGACGGTTGCGATGAGAATTGAGCCGAGGACCGCAAACGGGATGCTGCGCGCCGGGTTGCGGGCCTCGCCGGCAAGATTCACCGGACTTTGAAAGCCGTTGTAGCTGAAAACGATTCCCGCTGTCGCGACCGCCGTGAGTACCGCGGCGAAGTCCAAGGTGTGCGACGCTCCGTGGATGCCGACGCTGAAGTTCCCCGGGTGAAAGCCGCTCGCGATCAACATCAGTCCGGTCGCCGCTGGCACGAATAGTTTGAAAATCGTAATCGCGGTATTGGAGTGCGCGAAGAGTTTCACGCTCCAGAAGTTGAGCAGGAAATAGATGATTACGAGGCCGGCTGCGATGAGAAGGCCCGGAGGAGTCAATTCACCGTGACCGGCGGGCAGGTGTATGTACAGGTCGTGCGCCCATTGGTAGGGCCACGAGGCCATGTACTGCACGGACGCTTCCGCTTCCACGGGAATGACAGAGACGATGGAGATCCAGTTGGCCCATGCTCCGATGAATCCCACCAGTGAGCCGTGCGAATAGTGGCTGTAGCGAACCATACCGCCGGATTCCGGAAACATTGCTCCGAGCTCCGCGTAGGTAAGCGCTATCGTGATAATGATGGCCGCACCCAGGATCCACGCCCAAATCGCGCCCGAACCGGCAAGTCCGGCGGCACGCCAGGCGCCAAACAGCCAGCCGGAGCCGATGATTGAGCCCAGCCCCGTCAGCATCAAAGCGAATGTACCGACCTCGCGCTTAATCGGACTGGGTGTATTCATGCGGGGTCCCTGGGATTTCTAACTGATGGAATCATGCCAGACAATGCCGCTCGCAGGGTCTCCTGGGAGCTGCTGACCAATCCGCCTCGGGCCGTTGCAATGATTTGACGGCTACACGAATCCTCGGAAATATGGCGAGATGCGATCGCATCCGCTCGGCGCACGTGCTGGCTCAGGCCATGGCCACGCACCGAGATGTTTACAAGAACGCGCTGGCTCCGTAGCGGTGTTGGCACGCCTGCCGAACCCGAAGACCTCGGCAATTGGTGGACTACCGCATCGCCAAAGCGCACGACGCCCAGGCCCCCGACAAGGGGGTGGTGATCGAGTCACTGCTTGAACGGAAGGACCCGAAGCAGATTCCTCGCCGACAGCGGTTGGAAACGACCGACGCCGACTGAGACTTCACGCGGCGCTTCCGCTGTCTGACTTCGCCGCCCCCATGACGTGCACGCGCACAGAAGGATCGATCGCTCTGCGAGGCACTTCCGGGATGGGCCGGATCTCGGAAATACGTTGTTCGAATCAGCCACTTAGGCGTTATGGACGAGGGACCAGTCACGCAACCCCACCCTGGAATCAGGCGAGGGTAGTGAGCCAAGACGTCATCGAGCGGTGAGTGTTACAGTGAACGGACGATGCAGCCAGGGGTTCAACGGGCGCAAAGTGCGCAGGACCTGCGCGACACGAATCGCCGCTTTTACGACCTGCTTTGGTCTGGCGCTCGCCTGGTCGAGCCGCAGCAATTCAACACATGGCCGCTCGTTCACTCGCTGCTGCCCACGGCGGCTCGACGACTCGAGGTTGCGCCCGGCCTGAGGCCGCGCTTACCGCTCGAAGACACTCAATTTGTGGATATCAGCGCGCCGGCGCTCGCGAAGCTTCGCGGACGCAACGCGTGCGTCGTGCTGGGTGAGGTGACATCCCTGCCTTTTGCGAGCGATGCATTCGACTTGGTATGCGCCTTGGATATCATCGAGCACGTCGACGATGATGATGGCGCGTTGTCGGAGCTGGTGCGCGTTGCGAAGCCCGGTGGCACGCTTCTGATCTCGACACCACTGCACCCCTCTCGTTGGACTTCATTCGATGACTTCGTGGGGCACAAGCGACGTTACGAGCCGCAGCCTTTGCTGGCAAAGCTCGCGCAGCACCAGCTGAGCATTACCAGTAGTGCCGTGTTTGGGATGCAGCCGCGATCCTCGCTGCTCGTCAACTTCGGAATGTGGTGGCTCATGCATCATCGGGAGCGGGCTATGTGGTGGTACAACCGGACGTTGATGCCGCTCGGCTTGCGCTTCCAGAAGGCGCTGCATCTCACTCCGGGGATGATCGCGACGGACGAGGTAGATGAGGTGCTGCTCGTGTGCCTGAAGAGCGACAGCGGTCAAGACGCCAGTCCGCCGCTGGCGAAAGCGGCCGCAGTAGCCAAAGGGGCAGCGCAGTAGGAGCAGACGAACCGCAGTGGGCGACCTTAGGGCGCGCTCGGCGCGGCCGCGGGGCCTTCGCGCCGGATCTGCACGAGGTTCGTCGCGTGCTGACTGCCTCACCCTGGCTCAGGTTCTTAAGCTCAGGTTCTTGCTAGCCGTCAGCCGTCCCCCGCAGGAGCCGGGCGGCCAGCCACGGGCAGCTGGAAAGCGGCAGCGTCCCGTGCGAGTATCAGAAGGCACATCAGCAAACGCCAACCGTGCGTGGAAACGAACTCAGCCGTGCAGGCGCCTCATCCTCCGCTGCTTAGGTACTACGAAAACGCCGGCGACCGCAGCGGTTGGGTGCGCGGGGTTTTTGATCGCACCGCCCACGACTACGATCGCCTTGAGGCGCTGGTCGGCCTCGGCACCGGTTCTTGGTACCGACGACGAGCCCTGCGAAGCGCGGGACTCAAACGCGGCATGACCGTGGTCGACGTCGGCACGGGCACCGGGCTGCTTGCCAGAGCCGCGGCGCAGATCGTCGGTGATGGCGCGCTCGTCACGGGGATCGACCCGAGCCCCGGAATGCTCGAGCACGCGAAGGTCCCTGTGGGCGTGCGTCTACTGAGTGGCAGCGCGGAAAAGATTCCCGTCGCGGACGCCTGCGCCGATTTCCTCTGCATGGGCTATGCGCTGCGCCACCTGAGCGATCTGTCCACGGCGTTTGCCGAATTCTACCGGGTGGTGCGCCCGGGCGGCCGTTTGTGTGTGCTTGAGATGACCCTGCCAACGGGCACGGTGCAGCGTGCAGTCCTGAAAGCGTGGCTGTGCGGGCTTGTGCCACGCATCGCCCGAGTGGTCGGCCGCCGCGGTGATGGACCGTTGTTGATGCGTTATCACTGGGACACCATTGCAGCCTGTGTGCCACCGGATACGATCCTGCGCGCGTTGCATGAGGCCGGGTTCGGGGGCATCGAGCACCGGGTCGAACTCGCGATATTCTCCGCGTACAACGTGCGCAAACCCGGCTAAGATCGCCGCCCGATCGGGCACCCGCGGTAGCGATGCTCGCCGCATGCTCTCGCAACTCTCTGCGCGCCTCGTGGAGTGGCGCCCGAGCGGGTCGCTCGCCTCTACGCCCCGCTGACTCGCTGCAGTTTCACCGTGATCACTTCCCCGGTGGGCGCTTCGATGCGACCGTCCTTGAGTGTGTTCGCGAGCGGATTCACGCCGTCAAAATCAAGCGGCACACCCAGCTCCCTCGGATAGCGCGGACTGCAGCCCTCGGGACTGAGCTGCAGCCGCTGGCGGCCGGCCGAATAGGTGCTGCCGCGCGGGTGGAGCTTGCACTCGCCATCTCCCGATGCCGCTGCGTACTGCAACGTGCCTTCGATGCCGCCGTCGTCTTGCACGCGGCTGATGCTCAAACTCACGACGCGTAGCAGTTGCTTGCCCGAGGCATCGACATATTCGCCCCGCCAGGTGCCCGATAGATCCTGCCGCCCGGGCAAAGTCGTCGTGGCGAGCGTTGGGCCGCTCGGGGGCGTGGCGGGCGCGGCGCTTGGCTCTGCTGACGACGCCGCGGGCGGCGGCGCGGCAGGTTCCGTGGATGTCGGCGTCCGTGCCTCAGTTGACGTTTGCGCCTGCGTGACACCAGGGCTGCTGGTGGCAGGGGAGGCATCGCGCAGCCGCCCCCTGTGGTGGACCAGCGTGCCAAGCACGAGCGTCGCCACGAGCACGGCTGCGATCAGCGGGCGAGCGGCCCGCAGGCGTTGCACGCGCCCCGGCTGCGCCGCACGCAACCCCTGCGCCACAGAAGCCGCTGTCGAAGAGGATGGAGTGGAGTTGTGGCTCAGCCTCGCGGTGACCGCCGTTGCGGCCGGTGCGCCATTTGCTGCAACCGCAGGGGAGGCAGCGACGGCCGGTGACGGCGCGGAGCTGCGCGGGTACAACTCCTGCCGCAGCGTCGCTGCAGAGAAGTCGAACGCCATCGAGCCCTCTGGTTCGCGTCGAGTCAAGGAGGCGTACTCGAACATCATCGTGCCGCTGGGCGCGCGAGTGACGAGTGAATCCCCGCTCATTGACGGCGAGTACTCGAGTGTCACTGTGCTGCTCGTATTCACCCGCGGTGTGGCCGCAGTGGGTGCGGACACATCCGGCAGCGCGCGCATAAAGTCATCCGCGCTCTGGAAGCGCGCGTCGGGGTCCTTGGCGAGCGAGCGCATCACGGCGTCCACGATCGGCTGCGGAATACCGTAACGGTAGACCGTCGGTGGCTCGGGCAGCTCGTTCACATGCGCGTTCAAGACCAGGTACTCGGGCTTGCCGCGGGGGTTGAACGGCCGCTGTCCGCTCAAGAGCTCGTAGAGGGTGATTCCAAGGGCGTACACGTCGGTGCGGCAATCAACGGCGCGACCGAGAATCTGCTCGGGCGCCATGTAGAGCGGACTGCCGATGCTGGTGCTGGCCTTGGTTGCGCTCGTCGCACCCTGCCGCTTGGCAATGCCGAAATCCATCACCTTGACGATGTCGTCCCTGGTGATCATCAGGTTGCTCGGCTTCAGATCGCGATGGATGATGCCGGCGCGATGCGCAGCCGCGACTCCGCGCAACGCCTGTTTGAAGATCGGTATGCTCTCGTGGGCCGGGATCGCCCCGCGCCGCCGGATCAGCTGCTCCAAGCTCTCGCCGTCGATGAATTCCATCACTGCGACGGGTGCGCCCTCGTGGACGAAGTAGTCGAAGAGTAGGGCGACGTTCGGGTGATTGAGCGCGCCTTGCATGCGCGCTTCCTGACGGAAGCGCTCGACGAAGTCAGGGTCATTGCGCGCCTCGGCGCTCATCACCTTGATCGCAACCGGCCGTTCGAGATTCAAGTCGAGTGCCTTGTAAACGACGCCCATCGCGCCGCGACCGACGAGTTCCAAAACGCGATAGTGGTCTATGATGTCGCCGATCATGGTCGATATCGGGGCCTCGCCTGCGCCGGAGCGGGCGAGCGCGCGCTCACTGCGCCGGTCGGATTGCCTCCAGCGCGCTCGGATCCGGAGCCGCCCTGCCGTCGGCAATCAAGGTCGGGCGCACCCCGGGGCCGCTCGGCGGTCCATTCGGCCCCATGCTCTTGGAGGCCGCTTGCATTGCTTCCAGGACCTGGGCCTCCTGCTCGTTCTCCATGGCATTGAGATCGTTGAGTCCGATACGTGTCCGTAAGCCCTCGGGGCAATCGGGTGGTCGGCTCAGTTCGACCACCACCGGGATCATCCAATCCTCAGTGCTCATTTCGCCCGTACGTTTGATGTAATCATTGGCGCTCAACGAGCAGTGGCTGTTGGCCGTCCCTGAGGGCACGTCGATGGGCTGCACGACCTGAAAGAACACGTGATTGGGCCTGAGCGCCGGCGGAGTGCTCTGAGTCGTCAGAGTCACCGGCATCGCTGCCGCGGCCTGTTGCTCCTGCAGCTGAACTTTGATCTGTGCGGTGAGCTGCGCCTTGACTTGCGGCGTGATGGCCGGCGGCAGGGCTACCGGCGCGGACGGCGGACCGATCGATTGAGGAGCCGGCGGTACAACGACCGGTTGCGGAGCGGGCGCCGCGTCGCTGGGTTCTGCGGCGGGCAGCGCAACGCTCGAATCCGAAGCTGGCGCCGCCGCAGCACCCTGTGGTGCCGGCTGCGATGCCGGCGCGACGGTTTGCGCCTGATAGGCCGTTTGCATGCTCTGGGCGATGATGTAGTCGGTCATCCACAGATCCGGGCTCGTGTACACCGGATACGGCGTAAAGAGGGAACCGTACATCGGGTACCACGGTTGCACCTGCCAACCCCAGGTATAGCTGACCGGATGCGGCCATGCGGCGAGTGCCCAGGCGTAGTAGGCCCCGGGGTATCGCACCGCCGGCACGAACGTCTCGTAGCTGAACGCTCTGCCGAATTGGTACCAGACGTGGCGTTGGTAGACGTGCGTATACAGGATGTGTCCGCCATTGACGAAGGTGCGGCTCATGAGACCCGGCCGAATCGTGTGCTCGACCACCCTGAGGGTGTTGCCGTAACGAACGACGCGGAACTGACCGCCCGCGAGGGCGCCGGAGACCTCGTGCACGCGGCCGCCGTTGGCGAGATGGGTTCCGCCCGTGATGCTACCACCCGTCGGGCCTTGCTCCTTAAAGCTGCGCCCGAGCATCTCCCGGTGCTCGCTCACCACGGGAGCCTCCGGGCGTGCAGCGGTATGGACACCCTGTGCGTGCGCAGGATAAACACGGTGGCTCTGTCGCGCCTCGGCCTCCCGTCGCGCGGCCTGCCGCGTGCCCTCGGAGGACCGCTGCTCATACCTCTCCCGCGAGTCTTCGCCGCGCGCATCGGCCGAGGCGATACCGGCAACGCTGGCGAGGGCCATCAAAGTGAGAGTCGCAGAGGCCCTACGATCCAATCTCCACATATATTGTCACTCCAGATGCCGCGGGCTCGGGTTGCGCCGCCCTGGAAGGATGTAGCGCATAACTGTAGCGCGCGGAGTACACAGCGGTGCGAACTGCGTCGCGGAACGAGGGCCGCTGCGGAGGTTTGAGAACCACCGCACATTCCCGCCGGGAAGCGGTTACGCAGCCCTGCGAAGCGCTCTTAGCCAAGGGAGATGGCTGTCACATCGTCTATGGTCGGCCGTGACGCCTCCAACCAATTTCAGGGTCTTGAAGTGAACCCGACGTGCCCCGGAACCCCGCGATGTCTTCGCATTTCAAATGGATGCGTTGCCAGGTACGGGGCGTACTCGGTCCGTTATCGGACAACACCCGCAGCACTAATGCGTGCCCGCGTACAGACCAGGCTGTCGAGTGTCCAATATCCTTTGTTTAAGCCACGACCGCGTCGGCCTCAGATAATGCTACAGCTTTTCAAGCTAAATCCTCTTGGAATGATTCTGCTTCTCAGCAGCGTTGCCGTCGCCGTCGGGTGTAAGCCTCGTTATGGCGCCGAGGCAAGCGACGCGTCGCAGGATGAGACGCCGCCACGGATAGCCACAGCAGCTACACGGCCGCAGCCTGACCTGTCGGGCCGCACGCGCTTCGGCGACGCATCGTTTTATGCGAAGAAGTTTGCAGGCAGAGAAATGGCGGACGGCACCAAAATGGATCCGCTCGGCGACAACGCCGCGAGTAAGACGCTTCCCTTGGGTACCCGGGCGAAGGTCACTAACATTGATACCGGACAAAGCGCGGTAGTTACTATCCAAGACCGCGGACCGTACGTGAAGGGCCGGATCGTGGATCTCTCGCCGTCCACTGCACAGAAGATTGGGATCACGCAAGACAACGGCGTCGCCAAAGTCAAAGTCACCCCGATCTCGGTTCCGCGGCCGAGCGGCAGCACCAAACCTGGCATTGAGACGCCGGATTCAAAACCCGAGGATCGGTAAGCAGGCTCGCCGCGAGTCAGCAACCGACAAGACGAGGAGGCCTCGGGACATTGAGCAGACCGATTGACGACACTCGTGGTCCGTCTTAGCGGACATCGGCGTTGACCGGTTGGGGTCACGGGCGGTCGTGAACCGCAAAACCGGGCCAACTCCTACCGACGGGCAGCTCCCGGCCCAAAACCGATCATGTCAGGGTAAGAAAATTGCAGCTATCGACGCAGCCCCGCCGTTATCTGGTTCCCGATGCTTAGCCCGGCTTAGTCGCGCCGGTACTAGGGTGGATGACTCATTCCTAAGTCGATCAGCAGCATTGTCAGAAGATAGAGTCGGGGAGTTACAGTTTCCAACTCGAGAAACTCCTGATCGGAGTGAAACCCCCCTCCGACAGGCCCAAGTCCGTCCAATGCAGCAACACCCGCGTCGGCTGCGAGCGCTGACTCAGACGCGCCGCCGTTGCCACCCGTTGCCAAGGTGCGGCCAATGCCGGCATAGATCCGCTGCGCCTGTGCAGCGAGCTTGTCAGTAGCAGGATTGTTAGGTAACGGCGGGAAACCCTCTCCACCGCTGATGGTTACCTTGGTGTCGGGGATCACAGTGGTTTCGGCGTTCTTGCGCAATACCTGCTCGACTCGATCGAAGTCGGCCTTGTCGCGCACACGCACGTTAACCTGCGCCGACGCGTGCTCGGGGATGATGTTGGCGCGCGTGCCAGCCTGCATGACGGTGAGATTCACGGTGAGGCCGTCTCCGGACTTCGGGAATATCTCCAGTCCCGAGATCTGATGGATCAGCTCGAGTGCGGCGTTGCGGCCATCCTGAGGAGCGACTCCCGCGTGCGCGGCCCGGCCCTTGACGTCAATGCGGAACGTGTCAGAGCCCTTGCGCCAGACGGTCAGGGTGTCCGGGAGATCGCCTGGCTCGAGGTTCAGTTCCACGTCGGCATCCTTGAGGAGTTTACCGATGAGGGCCCTCGTTCCAGGCGAGCCGCGCTCTTCCGACGTCTCCATCAGAAAGACGACCTTCGCGAAATTCCCGAAGCCCAGATCGTGCAGAATCTGCAGCGCGTAGAGGCCCTCAACCACACCGCCCTTCTCATCGGCCACGCCCGGTCCGTAGGCCCGCTTGTCGTCGGTATGAAACGGCCGGCGCTGCGCGGTGCCGGGATCGAACACCGTATCGATATGCCCGATCATGAGAATGCGGGTCTTGCCACGGCCAATTAGGGTCGCCACGGTGTTTTCCGCAAGTCCGGGCTCTTCCGCAGGAACGGACTCAACCGTCATTCCTAGCGCCTTCAGGCGCGGAATCAGCATGCCCGCCACCTTGCGGCCGCCCTCGACATCGCCCGTCCCCGAGTCGACATTCACGACTTGCTCAAGCAGTTGGAGTTGCGCGAAGCGGGCGGCCTGCGCGGCGGCGAGTACTTTGGCGTTGTTCTCCGCAGCGTACGCAAAGGGGGCGAGCGCTGCTAAGGGAGCGGCGAGCGCGATGATGATGAGACGTCTGACCATTGCGAATCCCCGCAGTTCTGGTTGTTGGGCAATGCAAGCGCTTTCTATCGTGGGAACGCATGCTACCACCGTGCCTGGCAGCTGCCGACGCACTCGTGACTGCGAAAGTGCCAGACCAGATCGGATGTCCCAATCGGCCCCACGATCGCCGAAATGTTATCTGCCCACCGATATGCGTTGCGATCCACGGAGGCTCCGATCGGACCGACACTCGGGCGACTAAGTTTCCGTGGGCTGGTGAACGGGCGTTCGCTGCGGACGCGTGTAAGTAGAACCGATCACCGGTTATCATCCACGGATCATATTTCGCTATTTGAGTCAGATACTTAAGCCCGGCTGAAAACGCTCGTCTCCTTTGCGTCTCCTCGCATTTTGCGGCAGCCGCAATGGAGATATATACTATGAGTATATATTATCCAGGGCACCGTAATGAAGACCGCGAAACTGTTCAAGAACGGCGAGAGTCAGGCGGTACGTTTACCGAAGGAGTTTCGCTTTCCCGGCAAAGAGGTGCTCATAAAACGCATCGGGAGTGCCGTCGTGTTGTTGCCGAAGGCGAAGTCGTGGGAGACGTTGATAGAGAGTCTCGCCAAGTTTCCGGCGGACTTCATGGAGACTCGCGGGCAGCCTGCGGACATCGATCGTCGGAAACTTTTGTAATGAAGTGGATGCTCGACACCGACACCTGCATCGCCATCATCAAAGGGAAACCGGCAAGCGTCTTGAAGCAGTTGCGCGGCAAGTCAGTTGGACAGGTGGGGATCTCCTCAATAACCTTGGGGGAGCTTGCCTTTGGTGCCGCGAAGAGCAGCCGCCGTGATGAGGCCCACTCGGCGCTTGCCGAGTTCCTGCTGGCACTCGAGATCGCGAGCTTTGACGCCGAGGCGGCGGCAAGCTATGGGCAAGTGCGCGCATGGCTTGAAAAGCGTGGCACCCCGATCGGTCCGCTGGATACTTTGATTGGTGCTCACGCGACAGCATTGGACGTCACTCTGGTGACCCACAACACGCGAGAATTCAGCAGGATTGACACCTTGCGTCTCGAGGACTGGGCGAATTCTTGATCTCGGCTGATCGAGTTTGAAGTGCACATCTTGGTAACGCTGTTTTTGGCAGGAGGGCCTGCGTCCGCTCGCGCGCGGGGGGGGTTCACATCGGGAATTGAATCAGCTCACACGTGCGCTGTCTCTTGCCGTGGTTCGCCGGTGCACGCCGCGCGAGATACGTGCACAGATTCTGGCGAACCTGCACCGTTGGCAGCGCCAAGGAGTCGATAACCCGTGATTTCCACGTTGAGCGCGGTCTTGAGGGCCGCGCAACTGGTGTGCAGCATAGGCTCGATCCGCTTGATTGGAAGCCGATGACAACCGTTGGCATCGGCGTGCGCGAAATAGGGATCTGGGCTTCCGAGAGCCCGAGGCGCGAAACCTTGCCCCGCGTTCCGAAGTCATGATTAGGATCGAGGAGTATGTTGAACGACGCGGGATGACCCAGGCTCGCGCAGCAGCATGCCTCCGGTCTTACTCAGCCACGCCTGAACGCGTTGCTGAAGGGCAAGATTGATCAGTTTAGCCTCGACGCTCTGGTGAATGCGGCTGCCCGAGCGGGCCTGCAGGTCGATCAGCTCGTGACGACGCCGAAGCGGATGAGCGCGCGGGCCGCGGCGAGCGCTGAACTTAGAGCGAAGCCCAATGAAGACCATCGGTCGTCGTGTCTCGGTGGCGCCGATGATGGATTGGACCGACGAAGTACGTTTAGCTTTATAGCTCAGTTACTTACCCGCGCCGCAAGAGGCTCGTCTCCTTTAGGTCTCCTCCTAAGGACGGCAGATATATGCTCCCGCACAGGCTCCAGCCGTTTCGAGGATTGTCCAGGCTGGTTATAACGCGTAATAATATGGTTGTTTATGAAAGTCCCCTTGCGCCGCATCGGAAATTCCCTGGGAGTCATTCTGCCAAGAACGACGCTCGAGGCGTGGGGTGTGGGCGAAGGCGATGCGTTGGACCTCACCGAGCGCGGCCTTCGCCCCCCGCGCCGGGGGGGCTTCTCACATCAGAAGTTGGACGAGCTTAGACGGTCCATCTCGCTTGCAATCGTGCGACGGTTCGCGCCGCGCGAGATACGCGCTCAGATCCTCGCCAACCTCCATCGGTGGAAACGCCAGGGCGTTTGGGGAGCGGCTTACAAAGAGTGGCGAGACATTGCAGAGGGAGACGACGATGGAGAGCTTTTCGCCGTAATGCTCGGGCGCGACGAGAATGCGGTCAGACTTCGGCAATCGGCGCCGTTCGTCGGATTACTTCCGAAAGAGGAAGTGAGAAAACTGAATGAAGAAGCAGCAGGTTGACCATGTGCTGCGCGCTGCGGGCCGCATCACTGGCGAAAAACAGTTCATCATCATTGGTAGCCAGTCTCTCCACGGTAAGTGCCCCGATGTTCCTGACGAGATCCTCACTTCGTTTGAGGTGGATCTGATCGCCTCGAAAAATACAAATCGAACCGAGTGGCTGAACGTGATTGGCGTCGATTCACCATTTCACGAGAATTTTGGCTACTACGCGGATCCGGTTGATGTGAGCACCGCGACCCTTCCGAAAGGCTGGAAGGGACGGTTGGTGAACTTACCTCCGGGCGAAACCGAGGGTGTGAAAGGACTGTGTCTGGATCCCCACGACCTCGCCATCGCAAAATATGCCGCCGCCCGCGAAAAGGACCTGATATTCACGCATGAGCTGGCTCGTCGCGGAATAGTTTCCGAGGAACGACTGTTATCGTTGCTCGACCAAACTCCGGTCGACGGAGAACTGCGCGAGCGAATGCGCGGCCAGATCACCCGAGACTTTCAAGCCGAGCGAAACCTCGAGAACCGTGTGCAGCCGCCGGTGGCTAGCGCGGTCGATGACCTGGAGGCCGTCAAGGCACGCGGGAGGGCGCAGTGGCTGAAACCGCGCCGACAAGTCGGCGCGAAGTCTCCGACTTCCAATCCAACTCGGACGCGCGAGTCGTCAGAGCGTAGTAAGTTAGAGCGTGACACTCGCAAAGGTCTGGATGACGACGCGCCCGAGTCGTGATTCCGCCGGCGCTCGTGTTCGGCGAAGCTATGCACGGCCGGATCAACACCCTGCGCCTCGAAGGCTGAACGAATTCTTGACCTCATTCGATCGTGTTTGAAGTGAACGTTGGCAATGCCGCATTGGCAAGCGGAGGAGTTCGATATGACGTAGTGACCTTAGAAACCGGGAGCGTTTTTATGAAACGTGCACTACGCCGCCACCACGAGGGACTGGAGAAGGCCCGCCGTAAGCGAATTCTGCTCAGCCATGGAGCTTGGGTCCGGCATGCCGGGGCACCGAATATCTGGCAACGGATGGACCGTCACGTCATGAACGAGCCCGGATGGTGGACCCACGCAACGGTTATTCAACCAGCGCGGATAAAGACTCATCGTCTCGAGCATCGCATCTTGCGCGACTGCGATGTCGACGTGCTCATTTGGCCCGACTGTAAGAAGCCACATGACTATTACTGGTGATGTATGTCCGGATCGGCCGACCACCCTGTGCCGTGTTAGCCCGTCGTCGGGCATTGTCGCCGGTATTGGTCGGGCCAATTTCGATGCACTGAACGGCATGTAAGAAAACCCGAGAGGAAATCAAAAGTTGGATCGAAGAGTTTCCGTGGCCCCGATGATGGATTGGACCGACACAAATTATTTCCTTCAGGATTCCGCGACTTGCGCAGTCCCAATGCCGCTTGGCACCTTTATGACACCTCGGCGATTCGTTGGTAGGCTGTTTTAGCGTTGAACCGACGGGTCGGCGCCCAGAGTGTCGGTGCGGCATTCTGGCATCATGTGCCGGAGTTGGGAGACAAAGACTTATATGAGGCTTGTCGCCGCCTGCGCATCAGTTATTTCCCTAGTGGTTCTGCAAAGCAGCATCACGTCCGCGACGGAACCTGCGGGTCCTTCAACCACTCCCGGGCTCATGGGAAGCATGGCGGATTTGCCACCCGCGGAGATCGAGCGTCGCCTACCGAATGAGCCTCCGTTCAACTATTACGGATATGCGGGTCGACTTTGGGCGGCTGGGGAGAAGGATAAAGCTGTTTTTTGGCTGTACGCCGGCCAATTGCGATTCCGCTTCCTCCTCCTGACCGAGCCCAACGCCGATCCTTCTGGAGATCCGGCGCTGTTTGCGTCTCTTCAGGAGACTATTGGGACACCTATCAATGCGTATGCTGGCGCCGATACAGGTAAGTGGGTGACGCAGATCAATGCCGTCCTTAAGTGGGATTCAGATACTCCGAACGGATTTACCTCTAAAACCAAATTTAGTCAGCAGTGGACGGAGGCGCGGAATGGACTCGTGAAACTACGAGACTACATTGCCTCGCACGGCGATGAGATTCGAAAGCAACGCGAGCAACAGGGTGTTGACGAAGTCGGATTGAAGGACGGCGTCTATGTCGAAGAGCGCAGCGCCAAGATGCCTGCGGATTGGCCAGCACTTGAGTCGCAATCAACGCTGGCGAAAGTGATCGGGACTTACAAGGCGAGCTTTGAGCTTGGAAACGCGCTGTTTTCCGAAGATAGGAATAAGGTTCTCCGCGCCACGACATTCGAGATCGTCAGTGATGCGCCAGATTCGCTGGCAATCGTGGCCAGGCGGCAGGGAGAAGAACTGCTTCATCGACGAGTGACAATTCGAGACGATAACGGTGCCCTAGTGTTCGACGAAGTCGTTCCGCCAGATCACATGGGACTAAGCACTGGGACCGCGAAAGTGACCGTCTACTTGCGCACGAATGTCGCAGGCGACCTCGTGATACAGCGCGAGTTGCAGGGCGAGGGACAGAGGCCGAACAGCAAAACCCCGGTCCGGTTCTTGTATGCTTTTTGGTCACGTGCCGTGAGAGCGTAGCCCTAACCGTGACAGTGGATCGAGCGATGAATCCCCTTCATTGGCAATTCTGATCGGAAGCTGTATATTCATACAGTATTGGCAATGGGCGTTTGGCCATGGATCTGATTACCCAAGCCGCCGCCGTCGACGTTGAAGCGCGTGCTGTCATGCCGGCCCGTGAGCTGGGTGCTTACGAGGCTCTGTGGGCGAGAGACGGCACGACCTTTAAGACCCTGGCCGACCTGTTTCGGGAAAATCAGGGCTCAGTGCCCTCCGATTTCGTGTCGCCTGCGGAGGCTGAGCAATACGCCCGGCTTGCCTTGGGGACAATTCGCGCAGCAGGCGTCAAGCATTTCGGCATACGCGTGCATGGCGCGGGTGAGTACCCGGAGAAACTGCGGGATGCACAACATCCTGTGGAGCTCTTGTACTTCCAAGGCAATTGGGACATCACCAGTTCCAGATGCATCGCTATAGTCGGCACACGCCGTCCGACCGACGATGGTGTTCGTAGGGCCGCAAAATTAGCGCGTAGCTTTGTAGACGCCGGCTTTACCGTGGTTTCCGGCTTGGCTCAGGGAATTGACACCGTAGCCCACCGGACGGCGATCGACGCTGGCGGTCTCACTGTTGCTGTATTGGGAACGCCCATCACAGCCTCGTATCCAGCCGAGAACGACGAGCTTCAGCACCATATCGCCGACGAGTTCTTAGCGATCAGCCAAGTTCCAATAGTGCGGTATTCGCGTCAGGGTCCTGGCGGTAATCGTTTTTGGTTCCCTGAGCGTAACGTCACGATGTCGGCGCTGACCGAGGGCACTGTGATCGTGGAAGCCGGAAACACATCTGGAACATTGATCCAGGCTCGACACGCCATTCAGCAGGGGCGGAAGCTTTTCATCCTGGACAATTGCTTCCGCAACAGCGAGCTCACGTGGCCCGCCAAGTTTGCAGAACGGGGAGCAATCCGCGTGTCGGACTTCGAAGAGATTCGCGCCCACCTTGCTGGCTGATCGTCTCACAGGGATCGACGAGACAAACCGGTCCTCGTATTTCTTTCTTGGTGAGGACGACCGCTGCCTATTCTTTGGCGAATTCCACGTCGGCAAAGGTTGGAGCGGTGGCCCGACCAATCAGCTAATTTCGAACTATAAGCGCACTCCCAGCGAAATTGCGGCTAGTCCTAAGGCCGGCAAACTTCAGTACTACAAGGACACGGCGGTAAGCGAGATAGCAGCTGGCCTGCGCCGTCAATTCAGTCCGCAGGACATCAACGTCAAGTACACGTTTGTCCCGGTCCCCGGTTCCAAGATGATTGGCGATCCGGATTACTGCGATCGCCTGGCGAAAACGTTGCATGCTGCTTTCCTTCCATTCGGTGCCGCAGACATCCGTCAGCTTCTTAGGGTCACACAGAGCACGGAGGCGGATCATCGCAGTGGTGGAGGGAGACTCAGGTACGAGGAGCTGCTCGCAATTACCGAGTTGGACCGCGCCCAGCTTGCTCGTCCTCTCAGGGAAGTCGTGGTGCTCTTCGATGACGTTCTCACGTCCGGAAAACACTACAAGGTCGCAAAAACCCGGATTCGGAAAGCATTTCCAGATCAGCCGATCCTGGGAATTTTTGTCGCACGAGCGATCCATCGTAATCCGTTTGAAGAGCTCGACTTCTAGAGCGGCAAGCCGAGAATTCAGAGAAATATCGCAGTCGAGTCAGAAACTTTCTCCAATATCGGCGCAAATTGATAAGTATTGCAGGATAGCCTTTCGGCTGCTGTTTGAACCAAGCGTTAGCAGTTGTCGCTCGCGTGATCCGTTCGTCTTCTTTTAGATTCGAGAGGCCTCATTCAGTCAAGGAAACCTATGGCAAAGGGGTAGAGGATTATTGCGAGCTGGCCGCCGCGGCACTCTCAAAAGCCAAGTCCGGTTACAGATGCCCGGCTGTCTGGGGTTTACGGTCACGCATCCGCTACGGCCCGAAGCCTGGCGCGACGCTCCGGCTTCAACGAAATACGCGCAAATACCGCGAGAACGCCAAAAAAACTTATCGTGTTGGGGTCAATCAAAGCTAGTCAGAGGATGGTCTTTCCTCTGCTCTTTGATTCAAATGTCATGCGTGACAACACGCAGCACGCACCTCTCGACATGGATTTCAGAGGAACTTAAGCAACGATTCGCAATGCTCGCCGCGTCGCGCGGGCTTTCGGATTCGGCGCTGCTCAAGCAGCTCGTCGAGGGCGCCGTCATCGGCACAACGCCGGAATTCGCGCTCACCGCGCGGCCCGCCGCAGAGATAAGGGATGCCCGGATTACGATCCGTCTTCTACCGGGTGACCGGCTGCTTCTGCGGGAACGCGCAGCCGCCCGTGGAATGCGTGCCGCTTCCTATGTTTCTACGCTGACCCGGGCACATCTCCGATCGCTGTCGCCACTGCCAGATCGCGAAATCGAGGCGCTGCGGGCGATCGCTTTGCAGCTGGCCGCCATGGGTCGGAACATCCGGACCATTGCCCTCACAGCCCCTTCAGCAGGCCTCACACCGAATCACACGCGCGTCATGCTCAATCTGTGCGAGGCGGTCCGCGACCATATCAAGCACATCTTGAGCACCAACATCCGAAGCTGGGAGAGCGGACATGGGGAAAGCACTCCCAGGTCATGATGAGCCGCTGCTCGACGTCGTTAGCCTTGCGCGGCGCGGGCCGAATGGGCGCCTTTCTCCGGAAGAGGTCGCCTTAGTAGTCCGGACGCTGCGGCGAACACCCGAGGTGATGGTTAAGGTTTCGGGAGGTGCAAGAAGCAGCGCCGGTGCATTGGCACACCTGAAGTACATCGACCGGCACGGCGAGCTGGAGCTGGAGACTGACGAGGGCATAAAGCTCAAAGGAGGGGACGCCGAGCGTAGTGTGGTGGAGGACTGGGAGCTCGATGTCCTGGCCGCACGAGCGAGGTCCCCCTATCGGGGTACCGCCGGACGCAAGCCCTCCAAACTGCTGCACAACATCGTCCTGTCTATGCCGGCCGGCACGTCGCCAGCAAAGCTCCTGGCGGCCAGCCGAAACTTCGCACGTGAGGAATTCGCCCTCAAGCATCGCTACCTGACGGTTCTGCACACCGACCAGCAGCACCCGCACGTGCACCTGGTCGTCAAGGCGGTCGGCGAGGACTGCAAACGCCTGAATATACGGAAGGCGACCCTGCGCGGTTGGAGGCGTGACTTTGCGGCACAGCTGCGGGCACAGGGAGTCGCGGCAAATGCCACTGAGAGGGCCGTACGTGGTCAGGTGCGGCCGCCAGTGCGGGACGGAATCTATCGTGCGGCGGAGCGCGGGGAATTGAGGCGGGGGCAAGAGCATTCAATGCCCGTTCCGAGGCAGCCCGGCGTCGCCAGCGGCGGCGGGCCCGAGCGGAGTGCAGCGAGGCTTCAGGAAACGCGCCGCAAGGTAGTCGAGGCGTGGGGGATTGTCTCGACCCAGATGCTCAACGCCGGTCATCCCTTGTCTGAGGAGGTGCGGCAAAGGA